>NZ_CP047357.1 GCF_030408835.1 Corynebacterium freneyi | reverse complement strand
CTCGGTGGTCCTTCTGGGTTGGTTCGGACGGTCAGCGTAACCCGCCGGGTCGGTCGGCGGGCCGTTCCCGATTCAGCGCCGACGCCACAGGGGTGCGCGAGCGTCGTCGTCGATGGTGCGCCGATTGGCGGGGGTGGAGGTCGGGTGCTCCGGTCGGGCTGTTCGGTTGTGGGATTTCGTTCCACACCGTCGTGGCCCGATGGCCAGGACTTCCACACGTCGATGCACAGGTGTGGAGCGTTTCTCGGCGTTGGTTTCTCAACAGTCTATCCACACCCTTGGGCCGCAAGAACTCGGGGGTTTTGCAACCGCCTGACCTGCGAAGTTACATCGAACGCGCAGGTCGTATGTTACTCGAGTGACGATAGTTATCCACAGTTGTATGCTTCCGCGGCCATGTGAATTCATGTGGATCGTTCGACAACGACACAGGTCGCGTCGCGTGTCGGGTCCGCTCGAGGCGACGCGCGGGGCGACGCAGGATTTGTATTGGCGGCCCCGCTCCACGTACCCTGATCGGGTCTGTCATATCCGCGACCCCGGGTGCGCCCAGGGTCGCCGGTGTGTTCACCGCATCTGCGCGGGACTCGGTCGTTTCCGGGTGCTGCGCCTAGCGGGCCCGTCGCAGGGAACGTCCGGTCACGTCGGCCGGTTCCGGCGGAGGGTGTGAAATCAATCGTTTGGCCAGGTCGCCGGCTGTCCGGCCCGGGCCCTGAATCCCTAGGAGTGTCACCCGTGTCGAAGCGGACGTTCCAGCCGAATAACCGTCGTCGTGCCCGCGTGCACGGCTTCCGTACCCGCATGCGCACCCGTTCGGGCCGCGCCGTGGTCGCCGCCCGCCGCAACAAGGGCCGCGCCCGCCTGTCCGCCTGATCGCGGACTCGAATCGTGCTCCCCGCGCAGCACAAGCTGCACCGTTCCGGAGATTTTTCCGTCACGGTCCGTCGGGGTCGCAGGTTCGGTCGCAGGACGATCGTCCTGCATTATCTTGATGCCGCCGGCGACGGTGGCGATGATGCCGACGCGCAGATTTCCCGTTTCGGGGGTCCGCGCGTCGGTTTCGTCGTATCGAAGGCGGTGGGCAATTCGGTGGTCCGGCATGCCGTGACCCGCAAGCTTCGGCACGTGGTCATGGATGTGCTTGACGACGTCCCGTCCACCGTGGACATGGTCATTCGGGCGCTGCCCGCTTCGGCCACGGCGACCAGCGAGGAGTTGGCGACCGATGTGCGCAAGGCACTCGCACGAGCTACCCGACGCTGAAGACCGGGGCCCCGCCACCCGGCTCGTCGAACGCGCCATCCTCTTCTATCGCCGGCGCATCTCCCCCGCCAAGGCAACCGGTTCCTGCCGCTTCGAACCGACGTGCTCGGCCTACGGGCTCGAAGCCGTCCGACGATACGGCGCGATCGGCGGCCTGTGGCTGACCTTTTTGCGGATCGTGCGGTGCGCTCCCTGGCATCCCGGTGGTTGGGATCCCGTGCCCCGCACCTATCCCGGCCTGGGTACCTGGTGGCGAAAGATGCACGGGTAACCTGGCTGCCGAGGCTGACGCGTAGACGGCCGCAATCCCCCACGACAGGAGAAACACCAGACCGTGCTTAACTTCGTCTATTGGCCGATTTCGGTCGTACTCTGGTTCTGGCATCAGGCCTTCGGCCTGTTCCTGGACCCGGCTTCGGGAATTTCCTGGGTGCTCGCCATCATGCTGCTGGTGGCGACCATCCGAATCCTGCTCATCAAGCCGATGCTCAAGCAGCAGCGATCCGCCATCAAGATGCAGAAGATGCAGCCGAAGATGGCCGAGATCAAGAAGAAATACAAGAACGACCAGCAGGCCCAGGCCCTGGAGATGCGCAAGCTCCAGAAGGAGATGGGCGTCAACCCGCTGGCCGGCTGTCTGCCGCTGCTCGTGCAGATGCCGGTGTTCCTCGGCCTGTTCCACGTGTTGCGTTCGTTCAACCGCACCGGCACGGGCGCCGGCTCGGTGGGACAGTCCTCCATGAGCGTCGACGACAACTGGAATACCCCGAACTACTTCTTCGGCGTCGAGGATGTTCAGTCGTTCCTACTCGCCCGCGTGTTCAACGCTCCGTTGTCGGCGTCGGTCGGCATGGACGAATCGCAGTACGCGGCCTTCACCGCTCCGGGTGACCCCGCGGACTTCACCCGCACCGACATCATGATCGTCGCGATTCCGTTGATGATCATTTCCGCGGCGATGATTCACTTCAACGCCCGGATGTCCATCGCCCGCACCAAGCGCCGTCAGGCCGCCGGTCTCCAGCAGCAGCAGGAGGGCATGATGGGCCAGCAGATGGACATGATGAACAAGATGATGCTCTGGTTCATGCCCATCATGATTCTGGCCACCGGCTTCCTGTGGCACATCGGTCTGCTCGTCTACATGGTCACCTACAACGTGTGGACCTACTTCCAGCAGAAGTACATCTTCGCCAAGATCGACCGCGAGGAAGCGGCCGAGATCGAGGCCGAGAAGGAGGCCAAGCGTCTGTCGCAGGCTCAGCTGGCCCCCAAGGTCGGCGTCAAGCCGGTGAACCCGAAGAAGGGCGGCAAGAAGGCCGCGAAGAAGGGCCACCTCCCCGACTCCCCCGCCACCAAGGCGACCCAGACGTCCGAGGCCGCCGTGGACAAGTCCGGCGCCCCCTCGGATGCCAAGGCGTCCGGGGCCGGAGCCAACTCCGGTTCCGAGTCCAACGCTCAGCCGTCGAAGCCGGCCCCGGGACAGAAGCCCGCAACGGGTAAGCGGAAACAGAGCAGGAAGAACCGCAAAGGCAAAAAGTAGCCGCTGACGGCAACCGTCTACGCCAAGAAAGAAGAGCGCCCCACCACCACGGTGGGGCGCTTTCTTGTGTTCATGGCTCCGACCCATCGCTCCCTCCCTCTCTGTCCGCCCGTAGACTGGGGAACGTCATATTCGAGATGAGACGGTCGCTTCGGGACGTCGGGTCGTGAGTTCGCGACTCGAGTCGGCGGTTGGGCGGCTCGCGTCGACGACCAAGCGCGTTGCGGCGGCCGCAACGCTCGCGGGCCCAAGTTAAATGACACCGATGTGATTTGGAATTTCGGCACAAGGTTGGGGTTTCACGTGAAACATCGACGCGTGGTCCGGCCGGGCCGCCGATGATCGAGCACGGACACCGGGAAGAACGTCGGCACTTCACTGCGCTGCAACGCAACCGGAGTCGGGATGGAAGTGGGACGAAGTAAGAATGGTGGAGAACACATGACGGAGAATAACGACAACGCTGCTTCGGCGAAAGCTGCCGGAGCAGAAGAGGCCAACTCTGCCGGTGATGTCGCCACGCGTCCAGATGCGGCGATTCAGATGGCGTTCGGTGATCGCAGTGATCTTGCCGATCAATATCATTCGTGGCTTGCCGAACATGCGACCGTCCGTGGTTTGATCGGCCCACGCGAGGTCCCCCGGTTGTGGGATCGGCACATCCTCAACTGCGCTGCTTTGGCGGATGTGATTCCGAAGGGGGCGACGGTCGCGGACATTGGATCCGGTGCGGGTCTCCCCGGGATCCCCTTGGCCATCGCTCGTCCGGATGTTTCCGTCATCTTGATCGAGCCTCTGCTGCGCCGTACGACGTTCCTCAACGAAGTCGTCGAGGACCTCGGTTTGGAGAATGTCACCGTCATTCGGGGTCGGGCCGAAGAGAAGGTCGTCCGCAAGGAAGTGGGCCTCGTTGATGTCGTCACCTCTCGGGCGGTCGCGCCTCTCGGGAAGCTTGCCGGGTGGTCCCTCCCCCTCGTTCGGCCGGGCGGACAGATGATCGCCATGAAGGGCTCCTCCGCGGCTGAAGAAATCGAAAGGGACGCGAACCTCATCCGCAAGGCGAAGGGAAAGAACCCTGTCATCGTCGAGATCGGTGCAGAAGTGCTCGACACTCCGACTTACGTAGTGAAGATCCAAAAAGTCTGACTGGGTAGGGGCGGCCTCAGTTTCACGTGAAACATCGATGCCGTCGAGACCGTCAGGACGAGTCGTCTGAAAGCTCATCGCCGGCTTGGTTTCACGTGAAACCATGGCGTGCGTTCCTTCCCGTCGTCTGTCCGTTGAGGGCGATCCGGCAGAAGGACTAGAGTAAGTCCCGTACGTTGGGCCCGCCGGGGGTATCGCCTCGTCGAGGCCCTGCCCGCATGTGGACCTGGATGAAAGTGGTCGATTACCCGGACTCGTTCCGGACGCGAAGGGATGTTTGATGGCCCGCAAATCGTGGGAAGATTCGCCGATTGCAGCTGCCGCGCGGCGCGCCGCTCAGGTGAAGGGGCCCAACCGGCCGACTTTGCCCAAGCCGGAGAAGACCCGCCGAATTGCCTTCGCGAATCAGAAGGGTGGCGTCGGCAAGACCACGTCGGCGGTGAACTTCGCCTCTGCGCTGGCTCATCACGGGCTCAAGGTGCTCGTGATCGACAACGATCCGCAGGGAAACGCTTCGACGGCTCTCGACGTGGACCATCGAAGTGGCACCGTGTCCACGTACGAGGTGCTGATCGGCGAGGTCGAACCGGCGGAGGCGATGCAGCAGTCGCCGGAGAACGAGAACCTTTACTGCATTCCGGCGACGCTGGATCTCGCCGGCTCGGAAATCGAATTGGTCAACCTCTTCAATCGTGAACGTCGACTGCGGCAGGCGATCACGGATGAGTTTCTTGAAGAGCACGGCTTCGACTACTTGATCATTGACTGCCCTCCGTCGCTGGGTCTGCTGACTCTGAATTCGATGACCGCGGCATCCGAGGTGATCATTCCGATCCAGTGCGAGTTCTATGCGCTCGAAGGCGTCACGCAGCTGCTCAACAACGTGCAGATGATCCGCCAGCACCTCAACCCGGATCTCCACATTTCCGCCGTGCTGCTCACCATGTACGACGGTCGGACGAAGCTCGCCGACGAGGTCGCCAACGAGGTGCGGCGTCACTTCGGCGATGCGGTGTTGCGCAACGTCATCCCCCGCTCGGTGAAGGTGTCGGAGGCTCCGGGCTACGGCAAGACGATCATCAGCTACGACCCGGGTTCCAGGGGCGCGCTGGCGTACATGGACGCGGCGAAGGAACTCGCCGGCCGCGGCGATTACCTCCCCTCCCCCACCAGCGGTGCCATCGGCGTCGCTCCCGAGAACCACTAGTTGAAGGACGAACCATGGCGCAGGACAAGAAGGACTCCCGTCGCGGCGGTCTCGGTCGCGGCTTGGCCGCTCTCATCCCGACTGCCCCGGAGCAGAATCCGGCCGTCGGCGATAATGCCGCGGACATCATCTTCGGCCCTAAGTCACGGCGACCGGATTCGTCCGGCCTCGCTCAGGCCGATCGCATCGCCGGCCGCAATACGATGAGACGCGATTCGAGCCAGAAGCGTCACAGTGACGAATATGGCTCGACTGGCGGGTCACCTATGAAACGTCACAGTGACGAAACGGCAAATCGTCGTCAAGCAAGTGCTGATGTTTCACGTGAAACACAGGGATCCGTCCGCGGCGAAACCAGTGGCACTGCGGGAGGGAGCGGACCGGAGGGCTCGGAGCAAGCCGTCGAAGCCGGCGTCGGATACCGGTCCTCGGACATTGGCGCGTCGTACCGTGAGATCCCCATCCCGCTCATCGTTCCGAACCCGCGGCAGCCGCGCGAGGTCTTCGACGAAGAGCCGTTGCGGGAACTCGCTCATTCGATCGGCGAGTTCGGGCTCATGCAGCCGATCGTCGTCCGCCCCATCGGAGATGATGTACGGGCGAAGACGCTCGAGGAAGCGCGGGCCAAGGATCCGAAGGCCGAGCAGCCCGAGTTCGAGATCATCATGGGCGAGCGTCGCTGGCGGGCCAGTCAGCTTGCCGGACTCGACGCCATTCCCGCGATCGTCCGCGAGACCTCCGACTCGTCCATGCTTCGCGACGCCCTCCTGGAGAACATCCACCGGGTGCAACTCAATCCGCTCGAAGAGGCCGCGGCGTACCAGCAGCTCCTCGAGGAGTTCGACGTGACGCAGGCGGAACTCGCCGACCGCATCGGGCGGTCCCGCCCGGCGATCACGAACATGATCCGGCTCCTCCAGCTTCCCGTAGACGTCCAGCGACGCGTCGCCGCCGGTGTGCTCACCGCCGGGCATGCGCGCGCCCTGCTCGGAATCAAGACGGGCACCGCCGACCAATCGATGCTCGCCGACCGCATCATCGCCGAGGGGCTGTCGGTGCGCGCGACGGAAGAAGCCGTCACGCTCATCAACCGGGGCGAGGACGCCGGCATCCGCCGCAAGCGCGAACCACTCCCCCAGCCCGAGAAGCTGACGACGTGGGCAGACCGACTGTCCGACACGTTCGACACGAAGGTGTCGGCGACCATGGGCAAGCGGAAGGGGCGGATCGTCATCGAGTTCGGGGATCTCGCCGACTTCGACCGCATCATGTCGCTCATCGGCGACCCGGGCGAGGATCAGTAGGTCCCTGCCATGTCCCCCGGATTCATCGGCCCGATCGACCTGGCGGACCGCCGCTCGATTCACCCCGACACCATGCGCAGCCTGTTCTGGGAGATCGCGCCCGAACAGACGCCGCCGTCGTCGGGCGACGGGCCGGTCGCGGATCCGAACCGCGTCGTCGGCAACCCCTGGCGCAAAATGGGCCTCCAGCATGGCCCACAGCGCCCCGGAGGGCGCGACGCACACCAAGACCCGGTGGCGCCAGCCGGAGGCTCCTCGGGGCCTCTGAATCCGCTGGACCCGCTGAGCCCGCCCGACCCGCCGGCTCCGCTGGGTCCGCCGGCTCCGCTGGGTCCGCCGGGTCCGGATGGAGGCGGCAACCGCACGCGTGAGGCCATGGATGCCGAGCTCGAAAAGGAACTGTGGCTCAACCGCGTTCTCGTCGACTGGGGCCTGTGCGGATTCAGCATCGCCGAGGCGTACGGCCAGCCGGTCACGGCGACCCTGCTGTTCGGTCCCCCGCGCTACGCCCCGACGTCGCGGTCCATGCCCACCGGTCCGATATCCCCGGACGCGGTCATGCTCACGAGCCTGCACATCGACCCCGTCATGGCCGACCGCGGCGCCGAAGAGGCTCTGATCGACGCCGCCGTCACCCATCTCGCCGGCCGCGGCATCCGCGCGGTCGAGGCGTTCGGCTGCTCCGGCGGCGGCGACGACGGCGAGGACGCCATCCCGCGCGAGGAAATGTCGCTCACGGAGTCGATCCTCCAGTCGGTCGACGCGCCCCGCACGCCGCACCGCTGCGAGTCAACGGCCCTCGGCGCGATCAATCATGCGGCGGGCGACGTCATCCCGACGCGGGTGCTCATCAATTCGGGATTCACCGTCGTCGCGCCCCACCCGACGCACCCGCGTCTGCGCCGCGACATCGACCCCGATCTGGACTGGGCCGCCGCCGTCACGGATGCCCTCGACCAGCTGGTGGCCGCGCAATTCTACGCGTCCTTCTCGGCTTCCAGGAGCTCGACGAAGCTGTAGGTGCCGGTCAGCGGCTGATCGTCCTCTTCGGTGAGGTACAGGCGCTTCACGCCCACGACGATGGCCTCGGCGATCTGGTCGCGCTGGTCGGGCGACGTCAACACCGCGACATCCTGCGGGTTGGTCAGGTAACCGACGACGACCTCGACCGTGGGCATGCGCGTCAGGCGCATCAGATCCCACGTACGGGCGTGCGTGCGGCAGTCGACCAGCGGGGTGCGGGCGACGATTTCGCGCTGGATCAGGCCGGACAATTGCTCGCCCAGAATCGAGCTGTTTCCGACGATCGACCCGAAGTAGAAGGTCGCCAACCCGGAGGCGCGCTCGTTGGGGTACCGGTCGGCGCGCAGGGAAATCATGACGTCGGCGCCGAAGGCGTTGGCCATCTCGGCCCGCTCCTCGATCGACGGGTCGGCGGTGCGCGGACGCGACAGAATCGTCTCCGCGCCGGCGGCGACCAGACGTCCCTCCACGCGGGAGGCGAGGTCCCAGAGGATCTCCTCCTCCGTGATCGGGCCGTAGGGGCCTTCGACGGTCATGCCGGGGTCGGCGTTGCTGCAGCCCGGGTCGATGACGACGCGCTTGCCGGACAGCTTCGGGCCGGCGGCGCGCACCCGCTCGCGTTCGTGCATGGCGACGTGCGATCCGCCGGTCACCCGGCGGCCGAGGTAGCTCAGGGCGCGGAAGGTGACCGGCCCGCAGATGCCGTCGGGCTCGAGGCCGTAGTTGAGCTGGTACTCGCGCACCGCAGCATCGGTGAGCGGACCGAAGTGGCCATCGACGCGGGTGTCGAAGAAACCGAGCTCCTGGAGGATGCCCTGCAGCTTGCCGATGTCGTCGCCCGTCATCGGCGCAAGGGGGTCGTGAGACAGCACACGGGCGCCGAGAACGTACGACGCCTCGCGCAGGGTCTTCAGGGTCGAGTCGCGGATGACGCCGTCGGCGTAGATGCCGCGGGACTGCTGGAAGGCCAGCAGGGCGGCCCGCAGCTCTTCGTCGAACAGGTCGTCGTCGCCGCTCCACTGCGGAGAGTCCTGCTGGACGGCGTCCCCGGCGTAGCCCGGCATGAGGCCAAGTCTGGCCAGCGCGGTGCGCACCTCCGCTACACGCGGCGATCGCTCCCCCACCTGCAGATACTCCCGCACCGGGCGTCCCCTTCCTTCACGTGCTCGAATCGGTGCGACGTGTCGGTCGCACACGTTCACACGCTACCAGTTAGAGCTGAGCTTCAAGCTTCTGCCGGATCTCGGCCTTCGGCTTGACGCCGACGATCTCGTCGACCTTCTGGCCGTCCTTGAAGATGAGCAGCGCGGGGATGGACATGATCTGGAACATGGCGGCCAGGGTGCGCTCGGCCTCGATGTCGCACTTGGCGATGACGGCCTGGTCGCCCATCTCCGCGGCGAGCTCCTCGATGACGGGGCTCAGCTTGCGGCAGGGGCCGCACCAGTCGGCCCAGAAGTCGACGAGCACGGGCTTGTCGGACTCGATGACGGTGGCCTTGAAATTCTCGGAGGTGACGTGGACGACGGACATGATTCTCCTAAAAGTATGCGTCGATTATTTGGCTAATTGTATCAGGCCTGGTCCAGCGAGGCCAGGTAGTGCTCGGCGTCGATGGCGGCGGTGCAGCCGGTGCCGGCGGCGGTGATCGCCTGCTGGTAGTGGGAATCGACGAGGTCGCCGGCGGCGAAGACGCCCGGCAGGGAGGTGCGGGTCGACGGGGACGCCACCTTGACGTAGCCGGACTCGTCGACGTCGACCTGGTCGGCGACCATCTGCGAGCGGGGGTCGTGGCCGATGGCGACGAACATGGCGGTGACGGGCAGCTCGGAAATCTCGCCGGTCACGGTGTCCTTGAGCTTCAGGCCGCTGACGGAGCCGTCGCCGACGACCTCGTCGACGACCTTGTTGGTGGCGAAGCGGATCTTCTCGTTGGCGCGGGCGCGCTCCAGCATGATCGCGGAGGCGCGGAACTCCTCGCGGCGGTGGACGATGGTGACGGACTTGGCGAACTTGGTCAGGAACGTCGCCTCCTCCATCGCCGAGTCGCCGCCGCCGATGACGGCGATGTCGTGGTCGCGGAAGAAGAAGCCGTCGCAGGTGGCGCAGGAGCTGACGCCGTGGCCGAGCAGCTCCTTCTCGCCGGGGACGCCCAGGTATCGCGGGGCGGCGCCCGTCGCGAGGATGACGGTGCGGGCCTTGTGCTCCTCGTCGCCGACCCACACGGACTTCACGTCGCCGGTCAGATCCATGCGGTCGACGTCGTCCATGCGCAGGTCGGCGCCGAAACGCTCGGCCTGGGAACGCATCTGGTCCATGAGTTCGGGGCCCTGGATGCCCTCGGCGAAGCCGGGGAAGTTCTCCACCTCCGTGGTCGTCATCAGGGAGCCGCCGAACTCGACGCCCTCGAACACGACGGGCGCGAGCTCGGCGCGGGCGGCGTAGATGGCGGCGGTGTATCCGGCGGGACCGGACCCGACGATGATGACGTCGTGGATGGTGTCGGACATTCTTCGTTCCTCCTGGTGGGTGCCATCTGACGTGGCTTTTCGCGTGTTCGGCGCGGTCGTGGCCGGCCGGTCGCCCGGCGGTGTCCGCGTCGTCGTCTCGAGCGGCAGCCTACCCGGGCCGCCCGATCGTCTCGTGCACGACGGGTGCCTCGGGTTCGCTTCCGCAGGTGTTCACGGTCAACAACACCGTCACCTGCCCGTGCATTCCCGTCGACAGGACGAAAAGCTGCCCGACCCGGTCGCCGTGGGCCATGGGAGCGGCACCGAGCAGGGCGTCGGCGCGTTCGCCGTGTTCGGCCAGGCAGGCTTCGGCCAGGGCGGGGTCGACCAGTCCGCCGAGGTCGACGGCCCCCATGGCGTCGGCGACGGCGGGGCCGAGGGCGGCCAGGTCGATCTCGGGTTGGGCGGACTCGCTTCCGCCGGCTGCGGGCCGCGTTTCCTCCGGCTGCGCGATCCTGCTTGACGACGGCCCGTCCCCCGCTTCCCCGCCCGGGGAGCGGTCGGCGCCGGGTGCCGTGACCCAGATGCCTCCGGCGAGGAGCACGATCGCGGCCGCGGCGGCAGCGGCAAACCCACCGAACGAAGACCCGAACGGTGGGCGCGCCACCGTCGCCGAATCGGCGTCGCCGCCGTCCGCATGGTCCCGTCGCCATGCCGAGTGAACGCTCGGCGGCGGCGCCTCGTCGCCAAGCAACGACGCGGCGAGGCACTCGAGCGAATCGTCGTCGAGGGATGCGTCGGAACGCATGTCGTGGAGTGGGCGGTTCATCGGGCGACCTCCGCTTCCAGGCGGCGCAGCTGGCGGCGCAGGGTGGCGCGGGCGCGGGAGCGGCGGGATTTCACCGTGCCCTCCGGGATGCCGAGCCGACGGGCGACGTCGGCGAGCGGCCAGCCCATGACGTCGACCTCGAGGATGACGAGCCGCTGCTCCTCGGGCAGGCGCGCCATCGCCTGGCGCATCACCACGGCCAGCGCGGGATCCCCGGCACACGCCTCGACCGGCGCGGGCGCGACGCGATCGTCCACCACCCCGTCGGGAGGGCCGTGACGCCCCCGCATCCGGTCATGGCAGCAGTTGACCACGATGCGGTGCAGCCACGTGGCCACCGACGAGTCGCGGCGGAACGACGCTGCGCTGCGCAGGGCCTTGACCAGGGCCTCCTGCATCGCGTCGGCCGCGTCGGAATCGGTGCGCGAGTGCCGCTTCGCCGTCCACCACAACTGCCGTTCGTGCCTGTCGACGAGCGCCGGGAACGCCCGCGCATCACCGGCCAGGTGCGCGGTGAGCAGCTCGAGATCCCCGCGATCATCCGGTGGCGCGCCACCCCCCGGCGCAGACCCGGCTCCATCCGTGTTTCCCCGGTCGACCAACGCCGTCGGCGCGGTGACCCTCCCCCCGAAGTTCACGCGCCCATCCCACCACGGCCGGAGCGGGCGCGCCATTCGGGGACGGACGGGCACCCGGGCCCGGGCCGCCGCGGTCACCGCTCGACGGTGACCTCCGCGATGGAGGCGGCCTGCGGCATGGGCAGCTTCGTGACCCAGATCAGCAGGTGGCGGCCCTTCGGGGCGTCGGTCAGCTCGATGGTGGTCTCGTCGTCGCCGAGTCGACCCCGCCCGAGCACTTCCGTCTCCTCGAGATCACCGGTGCCGGCTTCGGCGAGATCGGCCGGGATGGACCGGATTTCGACCATCGCGCCGGGCGAGCCGAGGATCTCCGCGAACCGCGGCGTCGCGTCCTGCTCGAAGGTGAGCACCAGGCCGATGCCCTCCTTGAACGCGGTGGGCCCGGTGCCCAGTTGCGCGTTGTACACCGACGTCGTCCAGGCGGTGTCCTCGTCGCCGTCGATGGCCAGCTCCGCGCCGTAGGGGTCGTCGGGGCCCGCGAGGGGGTTGGGGTTGGTCGCCTGCCATTCGGCGACGTCGTCGATGGTGATCGGTCCGCGCGGCAGGGCCCGTTCGGCGGCTTCGGATCCGCGGCGCACCGAGTCCGGCGTCAGCGGCGAGTCCTCGGAGCGGTTGAGCCACGCGAACACGGCGGCGAGGATCAGCGCGACCACCAGCACCATGCCGACGACGATGGCGCCGGAGCCCCACAGCCGCCCGCGCGTGGTCGAGGTGACCTGCTTCAGTCGCGCCGGGGTGTCCGGCACGTCGGCGTCTTCGGCGATGACCCGCAGCTGGCCCGAGTCGGGGCCGAGGGCGGCTTCCCGCAGGCGGTTGGCCATCACCAAGCCGCGGTTGCGGTCGCCGGCGGGATCGGCGGCGTCGGCGGAGTCGTTGTCGTCCCGTTCGTTGTCCCGCTCGTCCGTGCTTGACGACGACTCGCCCCACGCGCGATCGGCCGACGCGCTTCGGGAAGCGTCGTCGAGAATCACCCGGACGTCGGCGGGCACGTGCCGGCAGCCGTCGAGAAGCGAGGACAGGGCGCGGCAGGTGACCTCGATGTCTTCGTCCTGAGTGGCCTCCGGCAGCGGCGCCGGGAACGCCAGCACCACCCGGCCATCGACGCTGACGCGAAGACGGTCGAGATCATCGGCGCCGAGGACGATGCCCTCGCCATGGGCGCGGCCCGCCGCTTCCGCGAGATCGGCCACGGCGAAGGCCGCCGCGTCGGCGTTGGTGCCTTCGCCCACCGCCGACAGCGCAATGCCCGGCACCCAATCGGCCGCCACGATGATGTCCGTGCGACCCAGGTGCACCGCACGGATGCGCGCCAGACCGACGCCCTCCACGCGGCGCAGCGCCTTGGTGGCCTCCGCGATCTTCACTGCGGCGCCCGGCGCCGTGTAACCGACGTGCGGTGCCGTGAGCGTGTCGATGAACGTCAGGGCGACCTCGTCGTGAAGCTTCTTTCCGTCCGCATCCGTGCGCACCGGACCCGACCGATCCACCGCGCGCCAGAACCGCACGCCGGGGCGGGACCCCTCCTCCGACAGCAACCGGTACCGGCCGCCGAAGACCATCTCGCCGGGGACGAAACGCGTCGGACGGGACGCCTCCGACGGCATCGGCGGCAGCATCGGCGAGGCGGTGAAGCCCTCCGACGCCATCGCCGCGTTCTCGCCGGCCGCCGCCACGGGACCACCAACGGCCGCGCCGACGATCGCGGCGTCGGCGTCGTCGGACTCGAGGGCCGCGTCCGCGTCGGCCGGCGCGGGGGCGAAGCGGCGCAGACCCGGGATGCGACCCAGGAAACCGCCGAGGGTGCGCACCTCCGGCAGCGGCGAACGAGACAGGACCACGCCGGCGACGACGAGGAACAGCACGCCCGACACCGCCACGCGCAGCAGCGCGCCGATCGACCCGAGGGTGTCCAGCGGATCGCCGATGACGAACGAATCCAACGCCATCGCCACCGCAATGCCGACGAGCGCCGAGCCCAGCGCCCACGCGCACGTCTTCAGCACTTCACGGCTGCGCAGATCGCCCAGCGTCCTGCGCAGCAGCCATCCGCCGATGATCGCGCCGGCGACGAAACCGAAACCGTTGGCCGCGCCCAGCAGGACCACGACGAGCTCCGTGCGCGACGCCATCAGCGGCGCCAGCATCGACAGCGTCACCTTCACCAGGGTGATGCCGAAGATGATGAACGTCGGCGTCCACGCCTCCTCGCGGGCGTAGAACACGCGCAGATGCAGCAGCACCAACGCGTACGGGATGAGCGTGAACGCAGAGAAGGACAGCGTCCAGCCGAGGATGTCCGCCGTCTCCTTCGGGAAGAACCCGTAGGCGAACAGGGCGTTGGCGATGGGCACGCCGAAGGCCGTGAAGAACACCACGATGGGGATCAGCGCGATCATGGTCAGGCGCGTGCCCACCGACAGGTCGCGGACGACGGCCTTGTCGTCGCCGTCGGCGGCGTTGCGCGACAGGCGCGGCATGATCGCCGTCAGCAGCGTCACGCCCACGATGCCGTAGGGCACCTGCAACAGCAGCCACGACTGCTGGTACACCGTCGGCGCCGCGGCATCCGCCGTCGACGCGATGCGCGTGGTGACGATGTAGCCGGCCTGCGAAATGGCCACGTACGTGACGATGGCGATGCCCATCCCGCCGAACTGCTTGATGCGGTCGTCGATGCCCCACAGCGGGCGCAGATCGATGCCCAGGCGCCGCAGCGGCGGGATCATGATCAGCGCCTGGATAACCACGCCCAACGTCGTGCCCAGGCCCAGCAGCAGAATGTGCGGGTCCGTGATCGTGCCCGGGTGGTCCTCCGGGAGGGAACCGGGCAGCAGCCAGTAGAGCAGGAGCGTCGCGATGGCCACCACGTTGTTGGCCACCGGCGCCCACGCCCCCGGTCTGAACACCCCCTTGGTGTTCAGCACCGCCATGAGCAGCGAGAATATGCCGTAGAAGACGATCTGCGGCAATAACAGGAACGCGAACGACGTCGATAGCGGGACGTTGACCTTGCCGTCGGCGTTGAGGCTGATCCTGGTCAATATCGGTGCCGCGATGACCGCCAGGACGGTGACGGTGCCCAGCAGGGTCAGCGACAGCGTCAGCAGCCGGCGCACGAAGGCGGCGCCGCCGTCGGCGTCCTCCTTCTGGGCGCGCACCAGCACCGGCACCACCAGCGAGGTGAGGACCGCACCGAGGACGATCTCGGTGATGAGGTTCGGCAGGGTGTTGGCGACGTTGAACGCCGACGCCACCGCCGGGCCGAGCGTGATGCCGATCAGCGCGTTGCGCAGGAACCCGGTGATGCGGGAAAACAGCGTCGCGATGGCCATGGAGCCCGTCGACCGGACGACGTCGGCGTCGCTGGTCTTGCCGGAGTCCTTCGACGCACCGGCCGCGTTCGCCGAGCCCGAACTCGCGGAGCCGCCGGGCGAGGTGTCGGCGGCGCGGGTCATGGTGCCCGCCGCCGTGCCGGAGGCGGTCGTCCCCGCCCCGGAACCGGCGGTGCCCGCCGCGGTGGACGGCCCGCCCGGTGAGCCGGGGTGGCCGCCGCCGGTCGGCGGGCGATTCAGGATCGGGGCCTGCTCCTCGCGCCGTGCCGCGGGTGCGGTGCGGGGCGCGGGAGAAGGCGCCGGAGGCGCGGGCCGGCGAATGCGGCCGCGCTGCCCGGAATGTGGCGCGTCGGGTTCAGTCACGCCCCCATTGTGTCCGAATGCGACGGATTCCTTCGAATCGACCCGCGCGCCACAGGGCGAACGCCCCGACCACCAAAGTCAGCGCCACCGACCCGATGATGAGCGTCCGGGTGGTCGGCCCGGTGCGGGCGACGATCTCCACGGGGGCGGAAATCCGCTGCCCGTCCGGCGTCTCCAGCCACAGGTGCAACTGGTTCTGGCGTTCGCGGTCGACGTTCGGGCCGGGATCTTCCGGGCTGATCTGAAGCGTCAACGACCCCTTCGCCGGCAGGAGAGCCTCGTGGCGGCCGATGCGTTCGGAGTCGCTGACCTGCACCCGCACGAAGGCGGGAACCGGCAGCGGCAGGCCGTTTCGCCCCACGATGACCACCGGCGACAGGTCGGTCGCGCGGGTGTAGACGCCGCCCGGCGCCACCAGCGACACCGAATCCCGCAGCTGCTGGAGCATCTCGCCCATGCCGGCCATCGTCCGGCCCGCCTTCTCGGCGTGGCGCATGTGGGAGGAGGCGTTGCGTCGTCCGATGCCGGTCATCGAGCGCAGCACGTCGCGACGCATCGGTTGGGTGAACCCGTGGCGAGTCAGGGCCACCTGGTCATCGTTGGCCATCATCGTCGTCAAGTCGGTCAGGTACCGGGACTGCTGGGCCGCGCGGCTGACCTCGGTGCCGGACACCGCCCCCGGATCGGGGTTGGGCGACGACGTCTGCGCGGGTCCGACGGAATGCTCGGCACCGGAGCGGGCCAGCGCATCCCCGAGAGCGACGGGCTCGGCGATGCCGTCGTCGAACGTAGCCGCAATCGCCCGCAGCAGGGTCCGCGCGTCATCGCCGGAAACCGACCAGCCGGCGGGGGGCATGGCGACGACCGGCGCCGCCCCCGCTTCGCCTACGCCGACGGAGGCGTCGGCGATTTCCTGGCGCAGGGTGCCCACGACCGTCTGCATCCGGGCCACGCCCGAATCGGCGGCGAGGTCGAACCTTCCGGCGACGGCGGCGTACCCGGCGACCTCGGGGGCCGATCCGGTGGCGGCCAACGCCGAGGACAGCGGGACGGGCAGGGCGAACGCGGACGAGCCCGGCCCGATCTCGGCCGTTTCCCCGGGGCGGGCGATCCTGCCGTCGCCGAAGGTCAGGGAGTTGGCGGCCACCAGCGTCGTCGTCCGCGGGGCGGCGGGGGGCCACGTCACCGGCGACGTCCCCGCGGCGCCCGGAGCATCGGCGTCGGCGGCGGCCTCATCGTTGCCGTCGCCGTTGGCGCCGTCGTTCCCCGCGTTCGGCCCCGTTTCCCCGGTTGCGTTGAGGGCTTCGAAGGCGGCGGAGCCGTCGACGGGCGACGACGTGTCGCCGAACGCGGTCACCGCCACCGACGAGGCGTCGAGGTATCCCTCGGGCGGAATGATCGTCGACGGCAGCGCATCCCGGCCCAGGACCCTTTCGACCACCGCATCGCCCATGGCCAGGGCCTCGGTGGCCAGCTCCGGATCGCCGGTCGCGGCGACGGCGTTGACTTCGGCGCCGGACCACGGCAGCGTCACCACGCACAGGTCGCGGGTGACGGCCGCCAACCGGTCGAGCCACGCCCCGGCCGCTTCGGCGCCCTGGCCCTCCCGCAGACTCAGGTCGTTCCCGCTGCCCCACGAGTCGCGCAGCCGGGTGCTGTCCTCCACGGGGCTGGGGCGTTCGCCGCCGATGCGGTAACCGTCGCGCATGCGGTCGGCGACGTCGAGGAGCTCGGGATCGACGGCGACGCACGTCGACTCCCGCAGCGCGGGGCCGTCTTCTCCCGCCAACTCCGACTCCAGCGCCCCGAGCAACACGTCGAGGCGCCCACCGGCCTGCATCTCCGACGCCAGCGATTCGCCGGACAAGATCAATTCCGGCCGCACCGGCGCTTCCCCGGTCTCCCCCGGCACCAGCGGAATGTCGGCGGCCAGCGGCCAGACCAGGGACACGGGCGCGGGATCGGCCGACCCGTCGCGTGCCTCACGTCGCCCGTCCGCGCCGTCGGCCCCTTCCCGGCCATCGGCATCGGCCCGCGACCCCTCGCCATCTCCCGACCCGGCGGGCCCCTCGGCGTCCGCGTCGGCGTCGTCAAGCGAAGAATCGACCGGAACCAACATCCGCGTTTCCGCGAGGAACTGGTCGATGTCGTCGCCCGGCCGCCCGTTCGCGTTGACCAGCACCGGGTACACGCCCGCGGCGTCGATGCCCAACCCCTCCGGCGCCGGAGCCGACAACGGCACCGACAGGGTCACCGTGCGCGATTCCCCCGCCGCGAGATCGAAACCATCGTCGAAGGCGGTGGCGACCCCGAACGTCTGCTCGGGTGCGGCCATCGCCAGCCGCGCATCGGCGGCACCGGCCAGCGCTTCGGCCCGCTGCGTGCGGATGATGACGTCGTTCACCGCCTCGTCGGACGTGTTCTCCACCGTCAAACGGATGTTCAGATCGCCGCCGACCTCGGGATTCTGCGGCGTGACGTTCTTGATCTGCAGCTTCAGCGGGCTGCGGGCGGCCACCCGCTGTGCATCCGCCCCCCACTGCGACGAAATCGACGGATCCGCCGGGTCGATCGGCCACGGCGGTGGCGCGGCGGCGGCCTCCGGAAGCGCCCCCACCGGGCCCAGCTGCCCCACCGGCCCCACCGGCGCGACCGGCGCGGCGACGAGGGCGAGCGCACCCGTCGCCGCCGTCGCGATCAGCCGCACCGTACGGCGCCCCCCGCGCCCCGTCACCGCGGAGTCGCCCTTCCGGCGTCCTTCTCCGCCCGGGCCAGGTCCGGCAGCAGGTCGTGGGCGCGCCGGGCCAGCTTGCGCTCGTCGGCGTACGCCAGGCGTTCGACCAGCGACGATGCGGGGAACCAGGTCACCTCGGTGACCTCGGGGTCCTCGTCGTTGAGGTCGCCGTCGACGTAGCGCAGCAGGTGGTGGTGCACCGTCTTGTGGATGCGCGTGCCGTCGGAGATGAACCAGTAGTCGATGACGCCGAGTTCGGCGATGACCTCGCCGCGGATGCCCGTTTCCTCCCACACCTCGCGTTCGGCGGTGGTGTCGTGCGCTTCGCCCGGTTCGACGTGGCCCTTGGGCATGGACCACAGCAGGCGGCCGCGGCGGTCGAGGCGGCCGATCAGCGCGACGTAGATGCGCGACAGGTCGACGGTGCCGTCGTCGCGGACGGCTTCGGCCAGGCCCGATACGACGAGGCCGCCGGCGGAGGTTTCGATGGACGTGCGCATCCGGTCGCGCTGGTCGCCGCCGCGCTGGGCCGGGCGGTTTCCGGAGGGCCGGCGTCCGGGGCGGCCCTTGGATTGGTTTGCTTGACGACGCCGCTGGGATCCCCGACCGGCCCCCGACTTCGAATTCGGCCGTGACGAGCCTCCGCCCGAGCGGGACGAGCCGGATCGGGAGCCGCCGCCGGATCGGGACGCGCCGCCGCCGGAGGAGCCGGTGTCGTCGGTCTGGGTGTTCTTCGCGGTGTTCTTGGCGGTTCCGGTGGTGTTGCGGCTGCCGCCGGAGCCACGTCCGCGACCACCGCGACGGCGGCGGCGCGAGCGATTGCCCGAACCCGATCCCTGGTTGGAGCCGGACCCGGAACCCGAGTTAGGGCGAGAACCCGAGCCGGAACCCGAATTGCCGCCGGACTTGCCGTTGTTGCCGCCGGTGTTCTTCGCGGAGCCCTTGGAGCCGCTCTTCGCGCCACCCTTGGCCGCGCCTCCGGCCGAATCGCCGCCGGAACCGGTGGTCCGCTTGGTTCCCTGGCCACCGTCCTGCGGGCGGCCGCTGCGCCGACGCGAACGGCGGCGGCGCCGACGCTGCGGCCCCGCCGTCCCCTCGTTCCGTTCGGCATCGCTCATTCCTCACAGACTACCGGGCCGCCGTGAACCTGCGGGTAATGTGTCGCACGTGACCGATGCCCCGACTCCCCAGCGCACCCCCGACCACGGCGACCCCGAGATCAAGCGCACCGCGATGCTCGCCGTCGCGGACCAGGCCATCGGCCGGGAGGCGGAACTGCTCACCCCCCTGGCCAAGGCCTTCGCCGACGCCGGGCATTCCCTTTATCTGGTGGGCGGATCGGTGCGCGACGCGCTGATGGGCCGACTGGGCAACGACCTCGACTTCACCACCGACGCCCGCCCGGACGTGGTCGCCGGAATCCTCGACGAGTGGGCCGAGACCACGTGGGACACCGGCATCGACTTCGGCACGGTGTCCGCGGAGAACAAGGGCCGCCAGGTGGAGATCACCACCTTCCGCGCCGACGTCTACGACCAGGTCAGCCGCAATCCGGAGGTGACCTTCGGCGACACGCTCGAAGGTGACCTGGTCCGCCGCGACTTCCGCTGCAACGCCATCGCCGTCGAACTCCACGGCGACGGGACCCGCTCCTTCCGCGACCCCCTGGGCGGCTTCGACGACGTCGTCGCCGGCGTCCTGGACACCCCCGGCCCGCCCGAGGTCAGCTTCGGCGACGACCCGCTGCGCATGCTCCGCGCCTGCCGGTTCACTTCGCAGCTGGGCTTCACCGTCTCCGACCGCGTCCGCACGGCGATGCAGGACATGAACGCCGAAATTCTCCGCATCACCGCCGAACGGGTGGCCATGGAGCTGGACAAGATGATCCTCGGCGCCGACCCGTCCGCCGGCATCGACCTCATGGTGGACACCGGCCTGGCCGACCACGTCATGCCGGAAATCCCGGACATGAAGATGACCCAGGACGAGCACCGCCAGCACAAGGACGTCTACCAGCACTCCCTGCAGGTCATGCGCCAGGCCATCGAACAAGAGGAGCCCGGCGAACCCGACCTGGAACTGCGCTGGGCGGCGCTGCTGCACGACTGCGGCAAGCCCGCCACCCGCTCGTTCACCGAAAACGGCAACGTCTCCTTCCACCACCACGAAGTCGTCGGAGCCAAACTGGTGCGCCGCCGACTGCGCAAGCTCAAGTACCCCAAGCGCGTCACCGAGAACATCTCGCAGCTCGTCTACCTGCACATGCGTTTCCACGGTTACGGCGACTCCGCCTGGACCGACTCCGCCGTGCGTCGCTACGCCACCGACGCCGGACCCCTGCTGGACAAGCTCAACAAGATCGTCCGGGCGGACTGCACCACGCGGAACCGTCGTAAAGCCGCCCGCTTGGCCCGGGCCTGCGACGACCTGGAAGCCCGCATCGCCGAACTCGCCGCCGCCGAAGACCTGGCCAAAGTGCGGCCCGACCTCGACGGCAACGACATCATGGAAATCCTCGGCATCGGCCCCGGCCCCGAAGTCGGCGCCGCCTGGAAGCACATGAAGGACGTCCGCCTGGACAAGGGCCCGCTGGAGCGCGAGGACGCCATCCTCGAACTCAAGCAGTGGTGGGTCGACCGCGAGGGCTGAGCCGCGGCGACTGCCCCGCGACGGCTGGCCCGCACCGACCTCCGCTCCCGGCCCGCGACCGACCGGCCACTGGATTGATCGGCCCCGGCGGGCATAATGGGCGGAGTGGAGCAGGAAAACCTTTTCGGAGACCGCCTTTTCAACTGTCTCGAGCGCAACGACCCCGCCGCGGGAATGCTGCTCGTCGCCGCCCCGGGCATGGAGTCGCCGGAATTCGCCCGCAGCGTGGTGTTCCTCATCGAGCACGACGAAGCCGGCACCCTCGGCGTCGACCTGACCACCCGGTCGCAGACGCCCGTGCACAACGTCCTCGAACCGTGGGCGAACCTGATGTCGAAGCCGCCGGTCGTCTACGTCGGCGGGCCGGTCAACCAGACCCAGCCCGTGTGCGTCGGCGTGCTGCGCAACGGCGTCGACGTGCCCGACAAGCTCGACGAGGCCACCGGAGCCCCCCTGCTGGAGAAGATCGCCCACCGGTTCGCCCTGGTCAACCTGGGCGTCGAACCGTCGGAGGTCGGTGGCCACCTCGACGGAGCGCGCCTCTTCGCCGGCTACGCGGGGTGGTCCCCTGGCCAACTGCACGACGAAATCGAACGCGGCGACTGGTACGTCGCCCCCGCCCTGCCCAGCGACGTCCTCGCGCCTGGCGCCGCCGACGTGTGGGGCGACGTCATGCGCCGCCAGCCGTGGCCGCTGCCGCTGTACTCCACCTACCCCGTGGACGTCCGTGACAACTGACGGGCGGGAGGGTGGCCGTCGTCAGGCGCGGTCGACGGAGGTCGACCCTCATCCGGTGCGCGGAGGCATCGCGGAGGCGTGGCCCGTCGGCCTGGGGCTGATCCCGCTGGGCCTGGCGTTCGGCGTGCTGGTGACGCAGACCGGGTTCGAGTGGTGGTGGACGCCGGTGTTTTCGGTCCTGGTGTACGCCGGGTCGATGGAGTTCCTGGCGGTTGGCCTGGTCATGGCGCATACCGGGTTGCTGGGGTCGGCGGTGACGGCGTTCATGGTGAACTTCCGGCACATTTTCTACGGCCTGACGTTTCCGCGCGACGTGATCCGCGGGTGGGTTGGGCGTGCGTATTCGACGTATGCGTTGACGGATGAGTCGTATGCCATCGCGTCTGCGCGGCCGCCCGGGGCGCCGCCGTTGACGGGTGCGCGGTTGCTGACGATTCAGGTGTTTTGCCAGCTGTTGTGGGTTGTGCCGGGCATCGTCGGGGCGCTGGCGGGCCGGACGTTGCCGGAGGGGCTGGTGGGTTTCGAGTTCGCCTTGACCGCCCTGTTCACCGTGTTGGCGATGGATGCTTTCCGCGTCAACCGCGATTGGTCGTTGCCGTTGTCGGCGTTGGCGTGCGTCGGGGTGGGGTGGTTGGTTAATCCGGGGCAGATGCTGGTCATCGGGTTGGTGCTGTATTTCGGGCTGTTGTTGGCGCGGGTGTGGTCGCCGCGCTTGGATCGCGCGATGCGGTGGGTTGGGGCGGTTTCGCTTGACGACGCCGACCGCGGCGCCTCCGGCCGGCTGGCCGCCGATGGTCGTGAGTCCGGCGGCGCGGGGACCGGCGGCCCGGAATCCGGCGGCGCGGAATCCGGCGGCCTCGAGTCCGGCGACCGTGGGGAGGAGTCATGATGCCCGAGCCCGGTTACGTTGTGGCGTCCCTGGTGGTGATGGGCGCGGTGACGGTCGCGTTGCGATGGGCGCCGTTCGCCTTCATCCGGGTGCTCCGCGGGTCGGAGTTGGTGAGGTTTCTCGGCGTGACCATGCCCGTCGGCGTCATGGTGGCGTTGGTGGCGTATACGCTGGTCGACCGGATGGGCATGATCGGCGGCGGTGATGCGGGCGACCCGGGCGGGTGGTGGGCCGCTCCCCTGGCTCTGCTGGTGACGGTGGCGTTGCACGTGTGGAGGCGCAACGCCGCGCTGAGCATTCTGGTCGGTACCGCGTTGTACGTGGTGTTGGTCAACGTCGTCGCTTGAGTCGGCCCCACCTCTGAGCTCGCGCCGGGCGATGGAACTTGATGTGCAATTAGTCGGCGGATTTGTTGCAATTCAGGGCTCAAATCCGGAGTTTTCGCGGCTTTTTTGCAACAAATCAGCCGACTGAATGCGCATCAAAACACGTTATGACATAAGCCCAGGTCGTTGGGCCCCTTGCTGACGCACCCGGTGGCCCGTGCCCGCGGATGGCCAGCGATCGCTTGTGGCCCGTGCCCGCGGGTGCCCAGCGATCGTCGGTGGTCGATGCCCGTGGGTGGCCGGGGCTCAGGCCCGGAGGTGGCCGACCCGCTCCCAGGCCGGATCCTCGGCCGCCACGATCTCGCGGTCACCCTCCGTCCACGTGTCCACCAAATTCGCCAGACGCTCCGTGGCATCGGTCTCCGGGTCGACGTAAAAGTGCAGCAAACGCATGCCGTCGGCCGTCTCCGCCGCCACGACCATGCCGTCGTCGGCAAGCGTGGCCATCGCATCGTCGCCGAAATCCTTCAACGCCTTCGCCGAAGACTCCCCCGCCTGGCCGTCGTCGAGCACGTCGGCGAACAGCAACTGCACCACCACATGCCGCGTGAACAACGGCCCGATCAGCGGCGACAACGGTGCCCGCGTGCCCACCATCACCGGCTTGCCGTCCGCCAGGCCCTGCAGCGTCAACCACCGCGGGCACGCGCCGGCCAACTGGTCGATGAACCCCGGCAGATCCGCCAACGGCATCGCCCCCTCGGGCTCCTCCGCGGCGAAGGCGAACGACCGCAGCCACAGCCCGAAATCCTCCTCGCCCAACGCCAACTGCAACAACATGAACCCGACGTGGGCGACGTCGCGCTCCCCCTCCTCGCCCGCCGCGGCCAAGTTCGCGAACACCGGGTGGAACAGGCGCACGTCCACCACGCCCCGGCCGGCCTCGACGGCCACGCGCGCCTCGGCCGGATCGATCTCATGGCCCGCCCACGTCACCGTCGACACCGGCTCCGCGGTGCGCAGATCGGTGAAGGACCACACCGGACCGTCGTCGGGCGCCGCATCCAACCAACGTCGCGCGATGTGCCGCACCTGCGGATCGCCGGCCGCGGTGACCGTCAGCAAATGCCGCGAAAACGGCTCACCCGCGCCGAAACCCCACACCAGACGCTCGTCGATCGCGGCGATCCGCGGCCCGACCTCCGCCTGAATGTCCACCGGCCCGGCCTCACCGAAACCACCGCCGCCGAAATCCGCGCCACCGGTGAACGCCGCGTCGAGGCGATCGGCCCCCTCGGCCACCCACCAATCCCAAAACGCCGCGATCGCCCCGTCGCGCACGGCGGCGGCATCACGCCCCGCCCCGGCCCCGGCCCCGGCATCTCCGGTGCTCCCGGCGGTTCCCGGCGTATCGGTCATGTGGCACTCCCCTTTTCTCGTCGACGGACACGGTCATTTTCGACAACGCTACGTGACGCGACGCCATCTCTCAGGCCGAGCCACCCTCCCGGGCTCGGGCCCACCGCGGCGGAATCGCCGTCGTCAAGCAGAAAATGAAGAAGGCGCACCGGCCCGCAGCCGATGCGCCCACCCGCGCCCCCGTCCACGCGTCAGGCCGGGGCCTCCGCGGCGGCGCGTTCCCGTTCCTCGTACTCCTTGCCCCACTTGGCGGCGTAGACGGCGCACATCATCAGCTGGATCTGGTGGAAGATCATCAGCGGCAGGATGATCACGCCCGCACCACCCGACCCGAAGATCACGGCCGCCATCGGCAGGCCAGTGGCCAACGACTTCTTCGAACCGCAGAACTGGATGGCGATGCGATCGCGGCGATCGAAGCCGGCGCGGCGGGCGATGAACCCGGACAAGCGCAGCATGAACTCGACCAGCACGACCGACAGGACGCACAGGATGATGATGTCCGTCACCGGCACCCGCGACCAGATGCCGTCGACCATGCCCTCGGAAAACGCGACGTAGACGACCATCGCGATGGAGATGCGGTCGACGTTCTTCGTCGCCTTCGCCGCCGCGAACTTCAGCGTCCACTTCCGCAGCACCTGGCCGAGCGCGAACGGCAGCAGCAGCTGCAGCGAAATGTCCAGGAACACCGACCCGTCGACCTTGACGCCGTCGCCGGTGGACATCAGCAGCATCACCAGCACCGGGGTGATCACGATGCCCAGCAGGTTCGAAGCCGACGCGCTGACGATGGACCCGGCGATGTTGCCGTGGGCGATGGACGTGAAGTTCACCGACGACTGCACCGTCGACGGCACGAGCGTCATGTACAGAATGCCCAGGTAGAGGCCGGGTGCGAGGACCCAGTCCAGGGGTTTGAGCGCCAGCCCGATGATGGGGAACAGCACGAACGTCAGCAGCAGGATGGTCAGGTGCAGGCGCCAGTGTTTCAGGCCGTCGAGTGCTTCGCGGGGGCTCAGGCGGGAGCCGTAGAGGAAGAACAGCAGGCCGATGGCGATTTTCGTCGCGATGCCGAAGCCTTCGGCGAACGCGCCGCGTGCGGGCAGGAAGATGGCGATGATCACGGCGAGGATGATCATCACGATCAGGGGATCGGGGCGCCACGAGCGCAGACGGTTCCACATGGGGAACAAGGTTATCCCCTGTTCTGGGTGGGCGGGAGGGTTCCGGCGTTTCGGGGCCGGGCGCATCGATGCGTTAACCCACCCCGAATGAGCAAACCCACCCGCTGCAACGGGTGGGTTAAGTCATTCGAGGTGGGTTTGTCCATTTTGCTTTGCGACGGCCCGGCCTCTCCCCTATTCGCCGTCGTTCGCGCGGGCGGCGCGGCGCAGAGCGTCGCGATCGACGGCGGCGGAGCGATTGGCGGCGGTGTCGCCGGCGGTGCGGTCGTTGGCGGAGCCGAAGGTGGCGTTGCCGTCCTCGCACATGCCGTTGAGGCCGCAGGAGCCGCAGCCGCCGGTCACGCCGCAGTCGGCGGAGGGATCACGGGGCGCTGCGGCGGCGGTGTTGGTGTCGCAGGCCGTCGCGTCGTCGGAACCGCAGCCGCAGCCCGCGTCGGAGGAGCCGCCGGACGAGCAACATCCGTCGGACCCGGATTCGGCGGACTTCTTGGCGTCGTAAAGCGCGATCGTGTGGGAACCGATGGCGCCGCCGACGCCCAGCATCGCCAGCCCCAGCAGACCCGTCACGACGACCCACAGCCACATCCAACCCGACGCATTCGGCTGGATGGCCACGAACGCCAGCGCCGCCGCCCCGGCGAACGCCAGCGCCGACACGGCCCACGGCGGCCCGGCGACGCGGTGCGTGATGTCCCAGTTCTTGCGGGACTTGCGGGCCTCGGGGGCGCGGATGCCCACGTACCCGTTGCCCGGCAGCTTCGCGGACCACGCCAGGCCCGCCACGACGGCGACGACGAGCGCCACGACCAGCAGAATCACCGGAATCACGATCATGCGCACCAGTTTAGGGGCATGGGGCGCGGCGGCGAAAACAGCGGTCGCGGGCGGTCAGCCGTGATCGGGTTCGATCACCTCCGCAGTGGCGTCGATGTCCCTCAAACGGTCGCGGATGTCGGTGACGGTGGCGATGTTGCCGTCGAAGACGTCGACGGGCGATCCGTGGTCGTTGTAGGGCGCTTCGAACAGTTCGGCCATGCTAAGCGACCCGTTTTCGGACAGGCCCCGGATCATCAGCCGCATGAACCCGGCCTGCGTCGTCGACAGCACGGATGACGCCAGCAGGTCGGCGAACCGTTCGCGCATCGCTCCTTCGTCGAGGCCGACGATTTCCCGCAGGAACCGGGGGAAGGGTTTGTCGCCCATGCGCTTGCGGAGTTGGTCGACGCCTTCGACTTCGATGGAGGCGAGGATCTGCTCGAGCGCGGCGACGTCGGTGGCCGTCAGTGGCTTCGCCGACCTCAGCTTCTTCATGGCGATCGAGTCGAAGTGCGCTTCCAGTGCTTGGCGGACCTTGCGTTCGATGACGGACTCTTCGATGGGCAGGATCGGGCCGATTGGGTTGCCGGTTTCATTGGGGATCTCGACCAGCTCGCCCATTTCGTCCTGGAAGTCGGTGACGACGGCGTTGCGTTTGCCGCGGTCGACGTATTGGACGAGGTCGCGCAAGCTTCTCCGCACGGTTTCCAACTCGTCGATGGTGGCATGGTCCCACCAGGTGGTGGTTTGCAGTTCCTCCAGGAGATCGCCGTGGCGTGCGATGGCTTCGACATTGGTTTTCTGGGAAAGGTTGGTGGCGATCGCGACGATTCTTTCGCGACCGCTGGTCCAGTCGGGGCCGAGGGCGGAGGCGTCCAGTGCGGTGCCGTCGGCGATGGTGCCCTCCGCGGCGAGTTGCAGTTGCATTCCGGCGATGAGGTAGTCGAAGCGTTTGGCGTCCTCCTGGTCACCGGAGGCTGCGAACGGCAAGTGGGCCAGGTGGTCTTGTGCTGCGGCCATGGTTGTGGCGTCGATGCGGGCCCAGGCGCCGGCGGTGCGGAAGCGTTCGATGACGGGGCGGTCTTCGGGGCGCACGAGAATGCTTGACGACGGCACCGTCTCGATCATCCGGCGGAGCAATTCCTCCAGCTCTGATTGGAGTTCGTGGCGTCGGGAGTCGTCTTGGAGGGTGGCCAGCAGGTGGATCCGACGCAGGAAGAGCCGTTGGGTCAGGGACTTTTGGCCGGAGCCGGTGGTGGTCGCGGTGGGTGAGCCGGCGGCGAGGCGTTCGAAGTTGCCCAAAAAGTCGAAGATGAAGAATTCTCTTTTATCCGTCGTCCCGTCGCCGGTGCCTTCGCCGAAGAGATTCGGGCGCAGGCGGGTGCCGCGGCCGATCATCTGCCAGAACTTGGTGGGCGAGAATACTGGCTTGAAGAAGACCAGGTTAACCACTTCGGGCACGTCGATGCCCGTGTCGAGCATGTCGACGGAGATGGCGACGTTGAGCCCGGAGTCGGGGTCCTTGAACCGGTCGATGAGCGCGGACGGGTTTTTGGCGCGGTGGGTGATGACGGCGGCGTCGTTACCGCCGGAGGTGGGCATGTTGGTGGCCCACTGCTCGTAGATGAGGTCGGCGTGTTTCTGGTTGCGGGCGAAGATGATGGTCTTGCCCAGGCGGTCGGCGCCGGCGACGCGGATGCCGTGGGTGACGACGGTGGACAAGACCTTGTCGATGGTGTCGCGGTTGTACAGCTGGACGTTGATGCCGGGGGCGGTGATTTCCTCGGGTGGTGCGTCGCCATCGTCGACGCCCCATTCCGCGTCGTCCCAGGCGGCTTGTTCTTCGGGTGACAGTTCGTCGTAACGCACTCCCCCGGTGAGGATGCGCGACTGCGCCTGGAAGACGCGGAAGGGCACGAGGTTGCCATCGTCGATCGCCTGTTGGAGTGAATAGCTGCCGGTGGGTTCCCCGTCGAGCTGGTCGAACAGACGGTAGGTGTTGTGGTCGACCTCCTCGCGCGGCGTGGCGGTAAGACCGATGAGGAAGGAGTCGAAGTACTCGAAGATGCGCCCGTAGCGGTTGTAGACGGAGCGGTGGGCTTCGTCGATGATGATCAGGTCGTAGTCGAATGGGGTGAAGCGTGCGCCGCCCGGTGAATCGGCGTCGATCATGTCGATCATCGTCTGGTACGTGCACAAATGAATCGAGCCGTCGCCGTTTCGGTTGTCCAGTAGGTTCACCGACGGGGTATCGGGCAGGAGTTTGGCGAATTCGCCGGCGGCCTGTCGCACCAGGTCGGTGCGGTCGGCCAGGAAAAGCACCTGGCGGACCCAGTTGGCCTGCTGCAGCAGCTTGACCAAGGCGATCGCGGTGCGGGTTTTGCCGGTGCCGGTGGCCATGACCAGCAGGGCGCGGCGGTGGCCTGCGGTGAGGCGTTCGGTGATGCCGCGGATCATGTCGACCTGGTAGTCGCGCCCATCGCCGCCGGCGATGCTGGTGTCTACGGTGTGTTCGGCCAGGGGCTGGCGCATGGTGCGGCGCAGAACCATGCGGCGCAGTTCTCGGGGTGTCGGGTAGCCCTCGATCTCGCGGGGCGGGTACCCGGTGCCGCCGCCGGGGATCGATGAGGCGTCGTCCCACAGCCAGATCTGGTGGCCGTTGGTGTACATGATCACGGGGCGCAGGCCGGTTTCGGCTTCGATGCCGTCGGCGTAGAGCTGGGCCTGCTGGTGCCCGGCGGTTTGGGAGGTTGCCGTCCTCTTGGCTTCGACGATGCCGAGAATGCGGCCGTCGTCGCCAAGCAATGCGTAGTCGGCGTAGCCGGTGCCGGATGGGAACGTGTCGGTGGGCAGGCCGGTGATGCGGCGTTCGCGGATGAGGTTGCCGGCTTCGGTGGAGAACCCAGCCGAGGCGAGCATCGGGTCGATGAGGTCGGTGCGGGTGGTGGCTTCGTCGATTTCGAAGCGTGCGGAGGTGTCGACCTCCGGCGTTCGGCTGCGGCCTGCGACGATCTCGTCGCGCTGCGCATCGTCGAGGCTGCGGAGCTTGCGGTCGAGTTCGGCTTTGAGCCTGTCGAGTTCGGCCAGTGCCTCTGCGTGCTCCGCTT
Source organism: Corynebacterium freneyi (assembly GCF_030408835.1). NCBI lineage: Bacteria > Bacillati > Actinomycetota > Actinomycetes > Mycobacteriales > Corynebacteriaceae > Corynebacterium > Corynebacterium freneyi. Next base: position 2,851,367 of record NZ_CP047357.1, on the reverse strand, counting down.
CTGTCTGAGCTTGGCGCTCGGCTTGCTCGGCTTGGCGGCGTTGGAAACGGGCGGCTTCGCGGGCGAGCCGTTCCCGTTCTTCGCGGGCTTTGCGTTGCTCTTCGCTGAGGAGCAGGCGGGATGCGGCGAGTTCTTCTTCTTGGGCGTCGAGCTTTTCCTCGCGCCGTTCCATCATTTCGGCTTGGCGCTGCAGTTGCTCTTGCGTTTGTGCGTGACGACGGGGATGAGCTTCGAGCAGAGCGGTGTCGAACCGGGGAACGTCGGTGAAGCTACTCAGCGGGAGGGCGTAGTTGTTGGCCGCCCACAGCGCGATGTCGAAGAGATGCTGGAGTACGCGGGTGGCCGTCCGCGGTGTGAAGGCGCGTCCGGAATCGTGGACGGCGTCGTTGCAGCGTTTGCGGACGACGTGCATCTTATCCAGGATCGCTGGTGGTACAGCCGTCCTGAATGTTGGATTGTTCAGACGGTCATTGAGGGTTGAGGTGTAGGGATCGGTCGCGTCGAGAACTTCGGTGATGTGGGCGACCAGCATTTCTAGGACGCGGCGCGAGTGGAAGCCGGAGCCACGGGGGTTGGTTAGGGCGTTGGCTTCGGCGTGGCGGGTGTCGTCGGTGAGCTGCGGCCACACCTGGTGGAGGAACCCGAAGTTGCTCGGCAGGGGTGTGGGCGTGCTCATGGTTGCTTCCTTGGTTTTTCCGGGGCGGCGAGACATTCCGTTGAAAAACAATTGTAGTGGCCGGGTGCTCCTGGAGCGCTCGGCCACGCGGAACGGCTACGTGTTGTTGCTCCTACAGCTCTCCGGCGAAGGCGCGGGTGGCGAGGGAGTTGTAGAGCTCGTCGAACTTCTCCGCCTTCTTCCCATATGTATTGATCAGCTCGTCTCGAATCAGTCGTGTTCTTGAAATCGTCGATACCGCTTCTTGGGTGGGTGTAGGAATTTGGAAAGATAAAAGCGCTCTACGGTTGATCTTTGGAATTGAAGCTCTACCTGAGTTCTTTGCGGCGTACGTTAAGAATGAGGCCGACTGAAGTACTTCGGCGACGAATTGTGCGGTATACCCCTCTTTCGGCTCCATTGCATACATATCTGCGGAGCACAGTCCATCAAATGGTGCGATGGAAACTTTGTTGAGATAGGGGCGTATCTTTGAGTATAGAACGTCGCCGTTGTTGAACTTATATTTGCCGCTCGTCACCCCATCCTCAGTAACTGATTTCACATTGATGATTCTCCCACTTTGTGGCGTTATATTGTCGGGGGCGACGTGCGGGTAATCGCGATTTTCTGGGATTGTCGGATTTCTGGTTCCCGATCGTATCGTGGCGATCTCGCCGAAAGGAATGGTTTGGCTGGCCAGTAGTGTAGAAGCGGCGGAGAATTGCGTGGCTGCGTCCATGGCATTTTGGACATGTTGGCGGCATTTTGCAATCCTGTCAAGGATGTCCGCAATCCGCCGCTGCTCGTCGAGGGGCGGAAGGGGGATCGGCAACTTTTCAAGGAAGTTAGCGGGAACTCTACGTTGCCCGCCACTGCCTGTCATTCGCGCCTCTCCTTCGGAAATCAGCGCTGGGCGCCTGAGGTAGTGGAGAAGATATCTCGAATCAAGGTCGGGACTAGGTTTTAGAACATGAAACTCAGTCGAACCCACCCCGTTCGGGTGATTGAGGTTGGCGATACCTATTTTTGCATTTTGCCAGCAGGGAGTGATCTTTGCCGCGAGGATATCGCCGTCGGAAAAGAGGGTATATCCCGTTTTATAGTCAGCAAATGTGCCATCTTCCCGCGGGATCGCAAGAGCTGCTTCCTCGTCTAATTCTGCCATGCCGACAAAAGAAACAGGGGTCTGGTCGTCGTACTTTTTTATGCGTCGATTTACCGAGCAAACATCGCCGAGTGCGGAAAAGGTCCAGTCAGTCACTTCAGCTCCTCCTTCAGCGCAGCCAGGGCTCCGGAGATCTGCTCATCGAGAGTCTCGATCTCGGCGATGATCTCGAGCGGGTCTCGAGTCTCCTCCGCCTGGAAAGTGATTTCCTTGTACCTGTTCATGGACAGGTCGTAGTCGTTTTCCGCGAGTTCCTTGGCGGGAACCGTGAAAGATTGCTCGGTGCGCTCACGACCCCGCTCCGAACCACGGCGCCGCTGGAAACGAGCGAGAACATCGGGCAAGTTGTTTATCGCCAGCTGCTCGTTGGTCAGCTCGACCGGCTCGCCAGTTCCGTGCCCCTCGGCCGGTACGGTTCTTGGGATCGGCCCGAGCAAATTCGGATCGAGCAACGGAGTGCGCTTGTCGTCCAACGACAAGCCATCGGCCTGTACGTCGTAAAACCACACGTCCTTCGTGCCACCGGTGCCGGTTTTGGTGAAGCAGAGAATCGCCGTCGACACACCCGAGTACGGCTTGAACGTCCCGGATGGCAGCTTGATCACCGCCTGCAGATCATGTTTCTCCACCAGCTGCTTCCGCAGACTCTTGTGCGCTCTGGTCGAGCCGAACAGCACACCTTCCGGGACGATGACGGCAGCGCGACCACCGACACTGAGCAAGTTCAGGAATCGCGCGATGAAAAGCAGCTCCGTCTTCTTCGTCGGCGCGCCGATGACCTTCTCCAAGCCGAGATCCAGATCCTGTGCCGTTTTGCCGGCGAACGGCGGGTTCGCCAGCACCAACGAGTAAGTCTCTGCTTCGTGCTCGTCCGGCAGCGGCAGCAACGAATCGCGGTACGCGATGTTCGGCTCCTCGATGCCGTGCATGAACATGTTCATTGCCGCGATGCGCACCATGGTCGCGTCGAAGTCGTAGCCATGGAACATGTCGGACTCGTAATGATCGCGGTTCGCCTTCGTCATGAAAGCCTTGCCGCTGCCCTGCCCGGCGTCCTTCGCCCACTCGGCGGCACCGACGAGGAAACCGGCGGTACCACATGCAGGGTCGATGATGCGGTCGTCGAACGTCGGATCCATCAGTGCCACCATCAGGTCGATGATGTGACCGGGCGTGCGGAACTGGCCGTTGGTGCCCGCAGTGGTCAGCTTCGACAGCATGTACTCGTACAGATCGCCGGCCAGATCCTTGTTCTTCAGATCCAGCTCGTCGATCTTCTCCATCGCCAGCCTTAGCGTCGCCGCGCTGTTGATGCCGAACATTGCCCCCCGCATGTGCTGTTGCATCCCCGACCCGCCAAGGTTTCGGATGAATGCGAAGGCCTCGCCGGACACGAGCTTGTGCATCGCCTCGGGATCGCCCAGCTCCATGATCCGGTGCCAGCGGAGCTTCTGCTCGTCCTCAGTCGTGAAGATGTCCTCATCGTCGCCGACGGGTACGCCCAGTTCCCTCTTCTGATCGACCTCAGTCTGCTGCAGATCCAGCTGACGCATGAACAACAAGTAGGTCATCTGCTCGATGACGTTGATGGGATTTGAGATCCCCCCGGACCAGAAAACGTTCCAAATGTCGTCTACCTGGTTCTTCAGCGCGCCAGTAATCATGCCGACGATCCTACGGGCCCGAACGGAACACCTGGCAGCAGACGTTGTTAAGCGTCGAAATCGTGTCCGAAGGGAGACACTCCTCATGCACCGTCGCTAGCGGTCACTTACACCCTCAGTCTCCTCAGTCATGATCAGTGTGGCAACTGAGGCCATCACTTCATGTAGTGAGCGGCTCAGTTTCTACAGTGACAGCGTCAGTTACGGCAGTGATGATCGTCAGTTGCTAAAGTGAAGCCATGGGTCAGTCACTGACGGTTGCCGCTAAAGCCGCGCATCAGGCACTCCTCGCGGGAAGCCGCGAAGGCGCTCGACTCGAGGCCAAGCGCGTCCGCGAGAAAGTCGACCGTGCCGTCTGGGAAACCGTCTCCGCCTTCGCGAACGCTGACGGTGGACTGCTCCTGCTCGGCGTCGACGAGGGGAAAGGTTGGACGGTCACCGAAGGGTTCAACTCGGAACAGGTCATGCAGCGCTTGAAAGCTGGCCTGGAGGCGAGCGCCAAAGCCGACCCCAAAGTCACGCCGATACCCCGTTATGAAATCGACTACGTCGACCTTGGTGATGCCGGTGAATTCATTGCCCTGCGCATCCATTCGATGCGTGAAGACCCGTTCCTCATCCGCCATATGCCCTGCTTCCTCTCCGACGTTGGCATGCCCAAGGGTTCCTATATCCGCATCGTCGACGCGGACCACCGGCTGAACAGCTACCAGATCGCCGAGCTGCGCGGACTCGGGGGCGCGGACATCAGTGACCGGCAAACAGTTCCGGACGCGACCATCGATGACTTCGACGGCGACGCCATTGACGGCGTGAAGCGACAAATCAAACGCCTGCAGTCCCGTCAGCTCGACGGCATCACCACCAATGAAGAGATGCTCAGCCGCCTCAACGCCACGGACAAAGCGGGCAACGTGATCTTGGCGGGTCTGCTAGTGCTCGGAAAGTACCCCCAGCAGTTCTACGACCAGCTGTTCATCGACGTCGTGGTGCACCCCGGACGCGAGAAATCGACTGACCCGACGGGAATTCGATTCCTCGATCGGAAGATCTGCGACGGTGCCATGCCGGTGGCCATCGACGATGCCGTCAACACCGTAGTGCGGAACCTGCGCACCACCTCCGTGGAATCCGGCACCGGTGTGATCAGCGAACCGGAAATACCCGAGGTCGTGCTCCGCGAGGCCATCGCCAACGCCGTCATCCACCGCGATTACGGTGAAGTGGGCCAAGGTTCCCAGATCGCCGTCGACGTGTACCCGGATCGAGTGGAGGTCTCTAACCCCGGCGGCCTGTGGGGCGGGCGCACGGTGGACAATCTCACCGAAGGCGTGTCCGAATCCCGCAACCCTACGCTCAAGGCACTGATGATGAGGGCAACCGACGCCGATGGCCGTGCCATCGCCGAAAGCCAGGGCTCCGGCATTCGCCGCATGATCGCGGTCCTTGCCAGCAAAGGCATGGCGCAGCCGCAATTCAACGCCCAGATCGGCCGTTTTACCGTCGTTATCCACCGATTCGGCCTGCTCAACCCCGAAACCCAACGGTGGCTGAAGGACTACGTCGGCGGAGCTGCCGACGCGGTCAATCCCAACCAGCAGATTGCTTTGGTGCTGGCCAAGGATATGGGCGTGGTCACCGCGCACAATCTCCGTAATCAGCTGGGCATCGACTCCGACGACGCACGAATCGAGCTTAATGCGTTGGTCAATCAGGGACTCTTGGAGATCGTCAGTACATCGGGCCCGGGCAGCGAACGCTACGGGCTTGTGCTGTTCGCCGACCACCCCGACCTCACCGAACGCCAGCGGGAAATCCTCCAGCTTCTGTCCTCAACCGACGCTCGCACGGTTCGCCAGCTCTCCGAGCGAATCGACATGTCGGTCGGAGCACTGCGCAACCATCTTCGCGGGCTCGTCGACGCCGGACTGATCATCCCCACCGCTCCCCCGTCGAGCCGGAACCGCGCCTACCTGCTGGCCAAATCGGCGGCGAACGAAAGGGCGACGTAAGGCGGCGCCAGCCACGCTCCCCACCTCCGTCCAACGCCGTCCGCGCCGCCCACTATGCTGTGTACCCATGACCAACAGCGGGAACACCGACAACAGCACCACCGCCCCCGAAACCGGCCACCGCTACACCCCGGCCGTCGCCGCCGAGCTTGAGGCGACCTGGCAGAAGCGTTGGGCTGAGCGCGGCACCTTCAACGCCCCCAACCCGGTCGGCGACCTCGCGCCGGCCGACGGGGCCGAGCTGCCGGCGGACAAGCTGTTCGTGCAGGACATGTTTCCGTACCCGTCGGGCGTGGGCCTGCACGTCGGGCACCCGCTGGGCTACATCGCCACCGATGTGTTCGCCCGGTTCCACCGCATGCGTGGCGCGAACGTGCTGCACACGTTGGGTTACGACGCCTTCGGCCTGCCCGCTGAGCAGTTCGCCGTGCAGACCGGCACCCACCCGCGCGTGACCACCGAGGCGAACATCGCGAACATGGAGCGCCAGCTCGGCCGCCTGGGCCTGGGCCACGACAAGCGCCGCGCGTTCGCCACCACGGACACCGACTACTACCGCTGGACGCAGTGGATCTTCCTGCGGATCTACAACTCCTGGTTCGACGAACGCGACGGCAAGGCGCATCCCATCGAGGAGCTTGTCGACGCCTACGCGGCAGGCGACGTCGCCCTGCCGGACGAGTTCGCCGGCCGCACCTGGGCCGACCTGGACCGCGTGGAGCGCGAACGCGCCCTGGAGGCCCGTCGCCTGGTGTACCGCTCCAACTCGATGGTCAACTGGTGCCCGGGTCTGGGCACGGTGCTGTCCAACGAGGAAGTCACCGCCGAGGGCCGCTCCGAGCGCGGCAACTTCCCCGTCTTCCGCAAGCGCCTGGGCCAGTGGATGATGCGCATCACCGCCTACTCGGACCGTCTGGTCGACGATCTGGACCTGCTGGATTGGCCGGAGAAGGTCAAGTCCATGCAGCGCAACTGGATCGGCCGGTCCCGCGGCGCCGAAGTCGTCTTCGAGGCCACCGCCGCCGACGGCTCGGCCCGCCCCATCGAGGTGTTCACCACCCGCCCCGACACTCTGTTCGGCGCGTCGTACATGGTGCTGGCGCCGGAGCTGGACCTCGTCGACGAACTCGTCGCCGACTCCTACCCCGCCGACGTCGACCCGCGCTGGGCCCTCGGCGAGGACTCCCCCGCCGCCGCCGTCGCCGCCTACCGCCGCTCCATCGCCTCCAAGTCGGACCTGGAGCGCCAGGAAAACAAGGAGAAGACCGGCGTCTTCACCGGCGCCTACGCCACCAACCCGGTCTCCGGTGAGCAGATCCCCGTCTTCATCGCCGACTACGTCCTCGCCGGTTACGGCACCGGCGCCATCATGGCGGTCCCCGGCCACGACGACCGAGACCACGAATTCGCCACCGCCTTCGGCCTGCCGATCCGCGAAGTCGTCGCGCCGCTCAAGGGCGAGGGCGGCGTCGTCAAGCAAGCCTTCACCGGCGAAGGCAAGGCCGTGAACTCCGCCAACGACGACGGCCTGGACATCAACGGCCTCGGCCTCGCCGACGCCAAGGCCACCACGATCGAATGGCTCGAAGCCAACGGCACCGGCCGCGGCACCACGCAGTACAAGCTGCGCGACTGGCTGTTCGCCCGCCAGCGCTACTGGGGCGAGCCGTTCCCGGTGGTCTACGACGAGGACGGCGTGGCGCATCCGCTGCCCGAGTCGATGCTGCCCGTCGAGCTGCCGGAGGTCGAGGACTACAAGCCCGTCACCTTCGACCCCGACGACGCCGACACCGAGCCGCAGGCGCCGCTGGCCAAGGCCACCGACTGGGTCAACGTCGAGCTCGACCTCGGCGACGGCCCCAAGAAGTACCGCCGCGACACCAACGTCATGCCCAACTGGGCCGGATCCTCCTGGTACCAGCTGCGCTACATCGACCCCAACAACGATGACGCCCTGTGCGACATCGAAAACGAGCGGTACTGGACCGGCCCCCGACCGGAGCTCCACGGCGAGGGCGACCCGGGCGGCGTCGACCTGTACGTCGGCGGCGTCGAGCACGCGGTGCTGCACCTGCTGTACTCGCGGTTCTGGCACAAGGTGCTGTACGACCTCGGCCACGTGACGTCGAAGGAGCCGTACCGCCGCCTGTTCAATCAGGGTTACATTCAGGCGTACGCGTACACCGACTCGCGTGGCGTGTACCAGCCGGCGGCGGACGTCGTCGAGCGCGACGGCAAGTTCTTCATCCCGGGCGCCGGCGAGGGTGGCGCGGACCTGGAGGTTTTCCAGGAGTACGGCAAGATGGGCAAGTCCCTGAAGAACGCCGTCTCCCCCGACGAAGTGTGCGACGACTACGGCGCCGACACCCTGCGCGTCTACGAGATGGCCATGGGGCCGCTGGACACGTCGCGGCCGTGGGCGACGAAGGACCTGGTGGGCGCGCAGCGTTTCCTGCAGCGCGCGTGGCGTCTGGTCGTCGATGAGGCGACGGGCGGGCTGTCCGTCACCGATGCGGCGCTTGACGACGACGACCTCAAGGCCCTCAACCGCACCGTCGACGGAGTGACCGGGGATTACGCCGAGCTGCGCGACAACACGGCGGTGGCGAAGTTGATCGAGTACGTCAACTACCTGACGAAGGAGTACGGCACGGCCGGCGCGCCGCGTGCTGCGGTGGAGCCGCTGGTGCTGATGCTCGGCCCGGTGGCGCCGCACATCGCCGAGGAGATGTGGGCGCGTTTGGGCCACGACGAGTCGTTGGCGCATGGGCCGTGGCCGGTGGCGGACGAGAAGTGGCTCGTCGACGACACCATCGAGTTGCCGGTGCAGGTCAACGGCAAGGTGCGGTCGCGTGTGACTGTGGCGGCGGATGCGTCGCGCGAGGATGTCGAGGCGGCGGCGCTGGCCGATGAGAAGGTCGCCGCGCACACCGCCGAGGGCACGGTGGCGAAGGTCATCGTGGTGCCGGGCAAGATGGTCAACGTCGTGGTGAAGAAGTAGGGCCGCGGCGAACCCCGTAACTGATTGGCCGGCACCCACGATCTGATTACCGCAGGTCAGGGTGTTATCCGGCTACCTCGCCTGTGGTCGATATTCACGGAATGGGCCAATGATTGGCGCGTGCCAATCATTGGCCCATTCCCAGATAGTGCTTTCGTGGCCGTCGGATAGCTCTCCAAGGGCGAATTGGATGGCCCTTCTGTGGCCGTCGGATGGTTTTCGCTGGGCGGGTCGGCTGGCCCTTCTGTGGCCGTCGAATGGCTTTCGCTGGGCGATTCGGCTGGCCCTTCTGTGGCCGTCGAATGGTTTTCCGTCAGGGGGTCGGGTGGCTCTTCCTGGGCCAACGGTTAGCGAAGGGAAAATCGCCCAAAACGACTCACCTCGGTGTCGGAAAACCCCAGGTCGCGAGCAGCGTGCCAGAGTCGTTTTGGGCGATCGGATCCGACCTAATTGAATGGCCTGCGCAACGGCCGGGTCAACGATGGACGAAGACGGCCGGGTCAACGACGGTCGGGTCAACGATGGACGAAGACGGTCGGGTCAACGATGGACGAAGACGGCCGGGTCAACGACGGTCGAATCAGGGAATCCCGCCCTCGACGCCGAACAGGGCGATGGAGAACGTCGACGTCATCCACGCCAACGTCCACGGCATGAGCACCCAGCACATGGCCAGCCACGGACGCCAGTTGCCGAACGACCGCCACCGAAGGTACGTGATCCAGAAACAGCCGAGCGCACCGATCAGGCTGACCGCCCCGGGCACGAGCGGGAAGGCCAGCTCCGCCCACCGCGAGCAGATGAACACGTGCTCGCCGACGTCGCAGATGGGCCCGCCCATGACGGCGCTGATCACGCCGATGATGATCGCGGTCAGGAACGTCGCGCCGATGACCGCGCCCGCGTACTTCACGGCCGGGCGCCAGGAGTACTCCCTGCGTTGCAGCCGCTTCAGCGGGTCGTCGTCGGGGTGGCCGAGATCCTGGTCGTCGTGCATGCCATCACCATACGCAACCCGCGAAATCGATCCGGCGCCGTGTACGTGGCCGCGTTAGCCGTGAGGTGCCGGTGGGTGGGTTGGCCGTTCGTTGCGTGACGACGGCCCGCCTCCCGGTCACCGGGCCAGCTCCCTAGGCCGACGTGATGAACGGCACCCTAGGCCGGCGTGATGAAGGTGGGCACGGGGCAGTGCCGGACGATCTGGTTCGTCGACGAGCCGATGAACACCCGCCCGAACGGTCCCAGCGTCGACGACCCGAGAATCAGCAGGTCGCCCTTCTTCCACTTCAGGGAGCTCAGCGCCTCATCCCAGCCGTGGCCGCAGCCGACGTCGACTTCGAGGTGAAGGTCGGGGTACTGGGTGTGGGCGCGGTCGATGCCGCGGTCGATGAGGGCCAGCGCCTGCTCGCGCCACTCGATCATCAGATCCGTCGACGAGCCGAAGCCGTCCTCGGTGGGATACATGGTCGCGCCGCGGGGCGTAAAGGCGAGCAGGCGCAGCGGCACGTCCCACCGCATGGCGCACTCTGCGGCGCGCTTGAGCGCCGTGTGCGACTGGGGCGTGTCGATGTACGACACGTTGACCCTGGTCACGCCGTTCTTCGACAGTCGCCGACCGCGCGGCGACAACCCCAGCATGATGGGGGAGTAATGCAGCAGCGCATCGGCGGTGGATCCGGCGCGGAATCGACCGGTCGGGGAGTGGGCTTCGCTGCCCAGCAGAATGACGTCGGCGCCGAAATCTTCGGCCATCCGCGTCAACGCCGTGGCCTCCGATGAGGCCTCGACGCTGACGAAGGGCTCGTCGTCAAGCATGCCCTTGCTGATGCCCGCCGCCTTCCATGCGGCACGCGCCGACCGTTCGGAATTGCGGCCCTCCCGCTCCACCCAGGAGTCGTGGTCGGACAGCCGGGCCAGCGACGTCAGCGGCCAGCCGCGCGACAGGACGGTGGCCACGCGGATGCGCACTTCGCAGGTCCGGGCCAACCAGGCGGCGCAATTCATTGCCTCGGTGCCATTGCGGCCCGGTCGCCACGCAATCAAAACGCGAAGCGGGCTATGCGGCATGCGATCCTCCTGAGGGCTGAGCCGGTTCGCGGCTCGTGGCGGGTGCTTGACGGGTGCTCGTCAACATCCACCTTAACGTTCCACCCTCAAGACTAGTCGCCGTTTACTCGGCTCCCGTAGCCCGGTCCTCCCCGTAGGACTCCAGCATGCGCTTGAGGATGGGCACGAGAGTCGCGCCGACCTGCAGTTCCTCGGGGGACAGCGACTTGAACATGTTGGCCATCTGCTCGTCGCGTTCGGTGGAGACGCGGCGCAGTTCGGCGACGCCCTTCTCGGTCAGTTCGACGCGGACGCCGCGGCGGTCCTTGGTGTCGCGGACGCGGGCGACCATGCCGGCGTCTTCGAGGTGGTGGACGGCGTTGGAGGCGGTGGGCATGCGGATGGCCTCGGCCTGCGCGAGCTGGTTGATGCGGCAGGGGCCGAGGGCGTCGAGCGTCATCATGATGGAGAGCTGCGCGCGGCTCAGCTGCGACTCTTCGGAGCGGCGGCTGTAGAGCAGCTCGGCCCGGGTCAGCAGGGGGCGAATCTCCTTGGCCAGGTCCATGGGGGTCATGGCGCCCGCCGCGCCGTTCGCGGCCTGATTCGAATCGGTCATGGGGCAATAGTAGCGAAGATGACGCCGTAATTCCCAGTGCAAAATAGTCATACAACCCTAGTTATTATGAAAATTTAATTCTGCGCGGGGTTGTGTGTGGCATCGTCCCAGGTCAGTGCTTTACGACGGCTTCCAGTGACCTGGGGCACGGGGTTCCGCGGGGGTGAAAACGCGAAAAACCGTTACACCCCTGTAACGGGCGTAACGGTTTGTGGGTGGGCGTGACACGCGTTGCGAAGGTGGATTTCGCAACGCGGCGCCGTGAGGCCGGACGCCGTCAGGCGGGCGTCGCAAAGCCGCAAGGCGAAACGACGCGATGCCGGACGACGCGGCCGCGGCGGACTACTCGCCGGAGATGAACTTCTCCAGCTCGGCGCGCGCGACGTCGTCGCCCATCTGCTTCGGCGGGGACTTCATCAGGTAGGCCGACGCCGGGAGGATCGGGCCGCCGATGCCGCGGTCCTTGGCGATCTTCGCGGCACGCAGCGCGTCGATGATGATGCCCGCCGAGTTGGGGGAGTCCCACACCTCGAGCTTGTACTCCAGATTCAGCGGCACCTCGCCGAAGGCCTTGCCCTCCAGGCGGACGTACGCCCACTTGCGGTCGTCCAGCCAGTCGATCCAGTCCGACGGGCCGATGTGGACGTTGCGGTCGTCGATCAGGCCGGCCAGCGGGCCGGACAGGTTCGAGGTGACGGCCTGGGTCTTCGAGATCTTCTTCGACTCCAGGCGCTCGCGCTCGAGCATGTTCTTGAAGTCCATGTTGCCGCCGACGTTGAGCTGCAGGGTGCGCTCCAGGCGGACGCCGCGGTCCTCGAACAGCTTCGCCATCACGCGGTGGGTGATGGTCGCGCCGACCTGCGACTTGATGTCGTCGCCGACGATCGGGACACCGGCGTCCTCGAACTTCTTGGCCCACTCCGGGTCGGAGGCGATGAAGACCGGCAGCGCGTTGACGAAGGCCACGCCCGCGTCGATCGCGCACTGGGCGTAGAACTTGTCGGCCTGCTCGGAACCGACCGGCAGGTAGGACACGAGGACGTCGACCTCGGCGTCCTTCAGGGCCTGGACCACGTCGACCGGCTCCTTCGCCGACTCGTCGATGGTGTCCGCGTAGTACTTGCCGATGCCGTCGAGGGTCGGGCCGCGCTGGACCTCGACGCCCAGGGTCGGAACGTCCGCGATCTTGATGGTGCAGTTCTCGGAGGCGTTGATGGCCTCGGACAGGTCCTTGCCCACCTTCTTGTCGTCCACGTCGAAGGCTGCGACGAACTCGACGTCGGAAACGTGGTAGTCGCCGAACTGAACGTGCATCAGGCCGGGGACGTCGTCACCCGCCTTCGCGTCACGGTAGAACTCCACGCCCTGGACGAGCGAGGAGGCGCAGTTGCCGACGCCGACGATTGCAACGCGAACGGAACTCATGGAATGCGGTCTCCTTGAATCGAATTTCGGTGCGGGAACGGCGCCCGGATCCGGCCCGTACCCCAATGTGCTGACGCTATACCCATTTCATCGGCGGACCGCATTCGGAACGCGGTGGGGGCGAAGGTGAACCGATAAAGAGGGGGTGATCCGGTGAGGGTGCCTGCTAATCTGACCGCGTGATCAGGTGGCGCGATGAAGTCGACCACACGTTGGCCCGCAACGCGGAGCTGGCGCGCTGGCGGAACGGGGAGGTGCCCGCGGCGAAGCTGCGCGACGCCGACCCCAGGCTGGTCGCGGCCGCGCGATTCCACGGGGTGCCCGGCGACGCGAAGTGCCCGCTTTGTCGCACCGGGGACCTCCGACTCGTATCCTGGATTTTCGGAGAGAACCTGGGGCATCGTTCCGGCACCGCCTGCGGTGCCTCCGAACTGGCCCATGTGGTCGCCGAGCGTGGACCATGCACCGTGCAGACGGTTGAAGTGTGCCCCGACTGCCGGTGGAACTTCAGGGTCCGCACCGCGACGGCGACGACGGCCGACGCAGATTGACGTAATAACCGATTTGGAGAGAGCCCGTGAGCAAGGATCCTCGAGACAACGCGAGCGGACCCGGTGATCCCGGATCCGCCGGCGGCGAATGGTGGGACGACGACTCCGCCTTCGGCGCCGGGCGTGACGGGGCGGACGGTGCCGCCGGCGCGGGTGGCGTCGCCGATTCCGCGAAGGATCAGTCCTTCGGGGTGGACGGCGGCTACGGCCCCGGGGACTACGACGCCCATGACGCCGACGATTACGACGCCGACGCCTACGGCGACGACGACTACGGCGACGCCGTGGAGGAAGACGACGATGTGGACGAAAAGGGCGGTCGACGCCGCGCGATCTGGGCGTGGTTGGCCGCGGCCGCCGCGCTCATCATCATGTTCCCGCTGGTGATCTTCGGCATCGCCTACGTGGGGACGGACGTTCCGGAGCCGGAGGAGCTTCTCAACGACCAGATCGCGGTCATCTACGACAAGACGGGCGAGAACGAAATCGCCCGCATCGTGCCCGAGGCCGGCAACCGCCGCGCCGTCGAGCTCGACGAGGTGCCGTCGGTCGTCCGCAACGCCGTGCTGGCGGCGGAGGACCGCGAGTTCTACACCAACCCGGGCTTCTCGCTGAGCGGGTACGCGCGCGCCGCATGGGGCGTCGTCACCGGCAACCCGTCCGCGGGCGGCGGCTCGACGATCACCCAGCAGTACGTGAAGAACGCCGTCGTCGGCAACGAGCGCACCGTCACCCGAAAGGCCAAGGAATTGGTCATGTCGGCGAAGATGGCGCGCGAGTGGTCGAAGGACGAGATCCTCGAGGCGTACCTGAACACCATCTACTTCGGCCGCAACGGCTACGGCATCGCCGCCGCCTCCGAGGCGTACTTCGACAAGCCGGTCGGCGAGCTCACCGCCGCCGAGGCCGCCGTGCTCGCCGCGTCGATCCAGCGCCCGTCCGCGCTGGACCCGTGGACGAACCGCCCCGAGGCCGAGCAGCGCTGGAACTACGTCCTGGACGGCATGGTCGAAATGGGCGTGCTCTCCCAGGCCGACCGCGACGCCCAGGCGTACCCCGAGACGCTGGATCCTGCGCTCGTGCCGCAGCAGGCGCCCGAGCCCGGTCCCGCCGCGATGATCAAGTCGCAGGTCCTCGCCGAACTCGACCGCGAGGGCATCACCGAGCAGGAGGTAAACACCCTCGGCCTGCGCGTGACCACCACCATCGACCCGGACGTCCAGCAGGCCGCCCTCGACGCGGTGGACAATTACCTCTTCTCCGAGGATCTGCGCACCGCCATCGTGTCCGTCGAACCGGGCACGGGCGCCGTGCGCGGCTACTACGGCGGCGACGACCCCAACGGATGGGACTACGCCAACTCCGGCCTGCAGACCGGTTCGACGTTCAAGATCTTCGCGCTCGCCGCGGCCCTGGACCAGGACATCCCGCTGTCCGCCCAGTACTCCTCGGCGCCGGTGCAGTCCGGCAACGTGACCATGTACAACGCCGGCGGCGCGTCCTGCGGCGTGTGCCCGATCTCCGAGTCCCTGAAGCAGTCGCTGAACACCCCGTTCATCCGTCTGCAGCGTGACCTGAAGAACGGTCCGACCGACACCGCGAAGATGGCCCACCGCCTCGGCATCGCCGAGTCCATCCCGGGCATCGAGCACACCCTCGTCGAGGAAAACGGCGAGTCCCTGGACGGAATCGCCCTGGGCCAGTACGAGACCCGCCCGCTGGACATGGCGGTCGGCCTGGCCACCCTGGCCAACGATGGCGTCTACCAGCAGACCCACTTCGTGGAAAAGGTCGAAACCGTCAACGGCGAGGTCCTCTTCGAGCGCGAGACCGGCGATGGAGACCGCCGCGTCTCGGAGGCCGTGGCCACCAACGTCATCGACGCCATGAAGCCGATCGCCTCGTACAACAACCACGCGCTGGCCGGCGGACGTCAGTCGGCCGCGAAGACCGGCACCACCCAGCTCGGCGACACCGGGCTGAACAAGGACGCCTGGATGATCGGCGCGACCCCGCAGCTGTCCACCGCCGTGTGGGTCGGCAACGTCGACGGATCCGCCCTGTACAACGCCTACGGCGGCGTCATGTACGGTGCCCACACCCCGTCGGACCTGTGGAAGTACACGATGGACAACGCCCTGGTCAACGCCGACTGGGAGACGTTCACCTCGCCCAAGCCCATCGCCGGCGTGGCCGGCGCCCCGGCATGGGGCGGCGGTGGTGGTGGTCCGGCCGCGCCGAGCCAGGACGACGGAGGCGAGACGGCGGAGGAAACCGCCGAGGAAGAAGCTCCGGCGGAACCCGAACTACCGGACATTCCCATCCCCGGTGGCGGAGGCGGCGGAATCGGTGATCTGCTCCCTTTCCCGGCCCCTGGTGACGGAGGCGACCAGAACGGCGGAGGCGGCGGAGGCGGCGGCGAGCCCGCACCCGAACCGGCCCCCGACAACTGACGCGCTGTACCGAGCCACACCGGCGCCGTGACGACGGCCCCGGGAAGGGCCGCCGGAATGCACCGGCGGCCCTTCGACGTTCCCGCCGGCCCCGATGGGCGGCCGGCACACGACCACGACCCAGTAACGGATGAATGACTTGAGCGGCATGCTGATCCTGACGATGGCGAGCGTCTTCGTCGGATTCCTTCTCTTCGGCGCGGCCTTTTGGGGCTTCATGTACGAATGGTCCCGGCGCCTCGTCTGGGGGCTGGTGATCGGAGCCTTCGCCATGGCCACCGTGGTGCCCGTCATCATCGCCGTCTTCCACGCGGCAAGCGGATCATGACGGCACAGTGACCTGAGGCCCGACGCCCCCGGCACCGACCGTCGTCAAGCAAAGAACCCCTGGCCCCGCACATAGCGATTATGTGCGGGGCTTCCGCATGGGCTACCCTGGCCAGGTTGCCTGACGCAACGACCCTCCTGCCACGTGGGGGACGGATGCTGCGCGCACCGCGGACACGACCGCGACGCCGCCCTTCGTCGAACGCCTCCCGTGGCCGAAACACGAAGAACTAGACCATAGGAGGTGATGAGGTCCGTGCGTCACTACGAAGTCATGATCATCCTCGATCCGTCGCTGGATGAACGCACCGTCGGCCCGTCCCTGGAGAAGTACCTCGACATCGTCCGCAAGGAAAAGGGCGAAGTCGAGAAGGTGGACATCTGGGGCAAGCGCCACCTGGCGTACCCCATCGAGAAGAAGGAAGAGGGCATCTACGTCGTCCTCAACCTGAACTGCGAGCCGGCCGCCGTGCTGGAGCTCGACCGTCGTCTCAACCTGAACGACTCCATCCTGCGCACCAAGGTGCTGCGGGGCGATCGCTAACCATCCCGCCGGACCCCGCGGGGTCCGCATGGGACCGTAGGATGGCGGGCACACGCACCCGTCACCGAAAAACATCGCCCAACCAGAACAGGAGCGAACCATGGCACAGGGAGAGACCCCCATCACGCTGGTCGGCAACGTCGTCGCCGACCCGGAGCTGCGCTACACCCCGTCGGGTGCGGCCGTGGCCAACTTCCGCGTGGCGTCCACGCCGCGCGCCTTCAACCGTGACTCGGGCCAGTGGGAGGACCAGGAAGCGCTCTTCCTGACCTGCAACATCTGGCGCGACGCGGCGGAAAACGTGATGGAGACCCTGAGCAAGGGCATGCGCGTCATCGTGCAGGGCCGCTTGCGCCAGCGGAGCTACGAAACCCGCGAGGGCGAGCGCCGCACGGTCTACGAGATCGAGGTCGACGAGGTCGGCCCGTCCCTGAAGTTCGCTTCCGCCCAGGTCACCCGCAACCCCCGCTCCGGCGGTCAGGGCGGCGGAGGCGGCCAGGGCTTCGGTGGCGGCAACCAGGGTGGACGCGGCTTCGGCGGCGGAAACCAGGGTGGCGGCAACCAGGGCAACTTCGGCGGCCAGGGCGGCCGCGGAGGCAACCAGGGCTTCGGCGGCGGTCAGCCGGCCGAGGATCCGTGGAACTCCGCTCCCCAGTCCGGCGACTTCGGTGGCGGCGACGAGCCGCCCTTCTGATCCGGTCCCACGCGATCACACCTATCCGACGTTAGAAATATCCAGCGAAAGGCAGGGATCATGAAGCTGATCCTCACCGCCGCCGTCGACAAGCTCGGTGTCCCCGGTGACATCGTCGAGGTCAAGGCCGGCTATGGACGTAACTACCTGCTTCCCCGCGGCCTGGCCATCGTGGCCACCCGCGGTGCTGAGAAGCAGATCGAGGGCATTCGCCGTGCCCAGGAGGCCCGTGAGATCCGGGACCTCGACCACGCTCGCGAGGTCAAGGCCACGCTCGACGCGCTCGAGAACGTTTCCGTCGCCGTGAAGGCGTCCGAGACGGGCAAGCTGTTCGGTTCGGTCACCGCCGCCGACGTCGCGGACGCGGTCCGCAAGGCGTCCGGCCAGGCCATCGACAAGCGTGCCGTGCAGCTCGCCGCCGGCCAGATCAAGGCCCTCGGCAAGCACACCGTTGACATCGCGCTGCACCCGCAGATCACCGCGCATGTTTCCGTGGAGGTCGTCGCCGCGTAATTCGCGGCCCATGACGGCGGCCGGTCACCCGGCCCAATGACAACAGCGCACCCCGGCCCCTCCCGATTCTTCGGGCGGGGCCGGAGGTGTTTTCCGGGGCGGCGCGGTGCGCGGGGGAGGGGTTGCGGATGGTGGTTGACGAAGTTGTGGACAAACCCTTGGAGAGTTTCCGCAGGACACCACCGTCAGCCAGTGCCGAAGACGACGCGAAGATGAAGCTCCGGTGGCAACGCGGGGCGGGAAGAACGCGTTCGGCGCCACCCCCGAAGGCGGGGAACTTTCGGGAAAACCCCTGTGACCTGGGCGGTTTCCCGTTGATGCTGGTCATGGCAATGGGAGCCGGGCAGGCGGAGCTGGTGCTCCACATCTCGGCCTGGGGATTCACGTTCCGTTAACAATCGCTCCCCAGGGTTATCCACAAAGCCTGTGGATAACTCTGTGGGAACGCCGGCGAAAGCGGTGTCGTCGAACACCGGGAACGATGGGTTTTCCGGACCGCGGGGTAGCCTGTGGCGGGACCCGGATGCGGGGCCGAGATGGCCCCGGGAACCCCGGACATGACATGGAGGAGAAGGGGAGCGGAGCACATGAGCCAGCCACGGGAATCGGCGGACGACGCGGCGTACTCGGCGTCCTACGACGACGTGCCCCCGCCCCCGGAGCCCGATGACTCCGACGGTGGTTTTTCCGGTGGCGGGCCGTCGCAGGGCGGGGCAGCGTCCGGAAGCTTTCGGCGCGGAGGCGGCAGGGGAGATCGGGCGCGCGGCGAGCACGCCGCCCGGGGGCTCGATTTCGGGCGTCAGTTGCCGCACAACATCGAGGCGGAGCAGGGCGTCCTGGGCGGCATGCTCCTCAGCCCCACCGTCATCGCGGACGTCTACGAACTGCTGAAGCCGGAGGATTTCTACCGGCCGGCGCACCAGACCATCTACGAGGCGATCCTGCATCTGTACGGTGAGTCGTCGGAGATCGACCCGATTCTCGTCGCCGGCCGCCTGGACCGCCTGGGCGACCTCGAGCGCATCGGCGGCGCGCCGTACCTGCACACGCTGGTGGCGATGGTGCCGACGGCGGCCAACGCGCATTACTACGCCAAGATCGTCGCGGAGAAGGCGACCATCCGTCGGCTCGTGGAGGCGGGCACGCAGATCGTGCAGCTCGGCTACGCCGGCGCCGAGGACTCGGAGCCGGAGGTGCTCGTCGACCAGGCGCAGCAGATCGTCTTCGGCGTCGGCCGCGACTCGGAGAAGGCCGACTATTCGTCGATGTCCGAGCTGATGGATCCGGCGCTGGAGGAGATCGACCTCATCTCCCAGCAGGGCGGCCTGGCGCAGGGCGTGCCCACCGGCTTCCACCGGCTCGACGAGCTCACCAACGGCCTCCACGGCGGGCAGATGATCATCATCGCGGCGCGCCCGGGCGTCGGCAAGTCCACCCTGGCCCTGGACTTCATGCGGTCGGCGTCCATCGGTCACGCCAAGACCAGCGTCATCTTCTCGCTGGAAATGTCGAAGATCGAGATCATGATGCGCCTGCTGTCGGCGGAGACCGAGATCGACCTGGCCAAGCTGCGCTCCGGCAACATGGAGGCCAGCGACTGGAACAAACTGGTCGAGCGCACCGAGCAGATACGCGAGGCGCCGCTGTTCATCGACGACTCGCCGAACCTGACCATGATGGAGATCCGCGCCAAGGCCCGCCAGCTGAAGCAGAAGCACGACCTCGAACTGATCGTGGTCGACTACCTGCAGCTGATGTCCTCCGGCAAGCGCGTCGAATCCCGTCAGCAGGAGGTGTCGGAGTTTTCGCGTCAGCTGAAGCTGCTGGCCAAGGAACTCGACGTGCCGCTGATCGCGATTTCGCAGCTCAACCGTGGGCCCGAGGCCCGCACGGACAAGAAGCCTCAGGTCGCCGACCTGCGCGAATCCGGCTCGCTGGAGCAGGACGCCGACATGGTTATGCTGCTCTACCGCCCGGACTCCCAGGAGCTCGAGCACGAGCGGGCCGGCGAGTCCGACATCATCCTGGCCAAGCACCGCGGCGGCCCCATCGGCACCGTCACGGTGGCCAATCAGCTGCGCTACTCGCGGTTCGTCAACATGGCCCACGAGCAGTAGATCGGGGCCCGTCACGGCCCGGCGGTGGGGGTGTTTCCGCTCACGCCGCCTTCCAACTCCTGGTCAGGGTGGGTAAACTGCCTTACCCGCAACGACGGGAACGATTTTCGAGCGCCCGCGCCACCCCATCCGGGCCGGCGCGGGCGCGGACCGAACGGGAGGATTCTTTGGCGGGAACCGCAGCTGCCACCTCGGTCGGCGCGCCGGCGAAGTCACGCCCGCGCGTCGATTGGGTCGACGCCGCGAAGGGGCTGTGCATCCTCCTCGTGGTGCTCGGCCATGCGATCACGGAGTTGGCCAACCACGGTTACTCGACGGGCATCTGGGCCGACGTGAACTACGTGCTCGGGCCGATCCGCATGCCGCTGTTCTTCCTGCTGTCAGGGCTGTTCGCCGGCAGGGCGCTGTCGGAGTCGTGGCACAAGCTGGCCAATCGCCGCATCTGGGTGATGGTCTGGCTGTACGTGCTGTGGGTGCCGTTGCGCGATCTGGTGATGGCGCTGCTGCCCCGGTCCCACGTCACCGAGGTGGGCTTGACGGCCGCGCCGCGGATCCTCGACCCCGCCAATTGGGGTTCGCTGCTGTACAACTCGTTGCACGCGTTCGTGGAGCCGACGTCGTACCTGTGGTTCCTGTGGGCGCTGGCGTTGTTCGCGATCTTGTCCAAGGCCACCCGCAACGTCCCCCCGGCGGTGCAGATCGCGGTCGCCGGGGCGATCAACGTGTGGGCGCCGTTTGCGGGGATCAGTTGGTCGTGGGATTTCGTGACCAAGATGTACGTGTATTACCTGCTGGGCATTTACGGCGCGTCGTACATTTTCCGCATGGTTGATCGCCGTCCGATCGGTTTCCTGGTCGGGTCGGTGGCGGCGTATGTGATCGTGGCGGCGTGGGTCGTGCTGACGTTCCCGTCGTTCAACGCGGGCAATCAGGGCTTCGTGCGTCTGTTCCTGTCGTTGGCGGGCATTTTCGCGGCGGTCAACATCATGGCCATGTTGCAGGGCACGGCGGTGGCGGCGCCGTTCACGAAGATCGGCCGTCGTACGTTGCCGGTGTTCCTCATGCACATTCCCATGCTGGCGATCCTTGCGATCGTGGCGGATCAGTTCCTCATGGAGGATCCGGGTCTGCCGGGGCAGCCGGTGATCGCGACCGTCATTTCGGCGGCGTTGTGCCTGGGCCTGCATTTCCTGATTCTGCGGGTGGGCGGCGAGTGGCTGTTCAAGCGTCCGGCGTGGTTCGTGCGCTTGACGACGCCCGCCGAGGACCGGCCCGCCCCGTCTGTCCCGGTTCGGGCCGAAGAGATTGCGGCCGGAGAGATTGAGAAGGAGCGCCGATGAAGCTGGCGACGTTGCGCATCGATGGTTCGACCCGGGCTGCGGCGTTGGCCGACGGTTCCGCCGTGCTTCTCGACGCCTCGTGCGTCGGTGAGCTGCTGGCGCAGGAGGGGTGGCGGGAGCGGGCCGAGGCGGCGCTGGCCGATCTCGATCCGGATCGACTCGATCCCGACCGCGTGGTCGCGGAGTCGGCGTGGGCGCTGGCGCCGTTGATTCCGCGCCCGGGCAAGATCTTCTGCGTCGGCCTCAACTACGCCGCGCACATCGACGAGATGGGCCATGAGCGTCCGGATGTGCCGACGCTGTTCGCGAAGTTCGCCGACGCCCTGGCCGGTCCGCGCGATGACCTGATGGTCCACGCCGACGCCGCCGGCGCCCTCGATTACGAGGGGGAGTTGGCCGTCGTCATCGGCGAGACCGCCTACCGCGTCGACGAGGACGAGGCGGCCTCCCGCATCGCGGGGTACGCCATCCTCGACGATTTCACGCAGCGCGATGCCCAGTACGCCACGCAGCAGTGGTTGCAGGGCAAGACGCTGCAGCGCACCTCCGCGTTCGGTCCGTGGTTGGCCACGCCCGACGAGTTCGACGCCGCCACCGCGCGGGTGCGGACGTGGGTGGACGGCGAGCTGCGCCAGGACGCCCCGATCGCGGACCTGGTGTTCCCCCCGGCTGCCCTGGTGGCCTACGTGTCGCGGTTCGTGCAGTTGAACCCCGGTGACGTCATTTCCACGGGCACCCCCGCCGGCGTCGGCCACGGGATGAACCCGAAGACGTACCTGGGCGACGGGCAGGAGATTCGCGTGGCCATCGATGGCCTGGGCGAACAGCGCAACATCCTGCGCATCCGGTAGCGTCCGGGGCAGATGCCCACCGGGTCGCCGATGCGGTGCCGGGACCTTCCGAAGGTGAAGTGTTTCGGCCGGGACGTCGTCAAGCACAACACCCCGGGAATACCCTGCGGGGTGTGCGTGTTGTTCGGGGCGTGCCGGGAAGCGGCACCGCGCGTGGGCGCATGTCCCGCGGGAACCAACAAAGGAGAAGCCTCTTCATGGCAACGATTGACGTCACCAACGAAACCTTCGCCCAGACGATCCAGGACAACGACATCGTCCTGGTCGACGCCTGGGCCGAGTGGTGCGGCCCCTGCCGCCAGTTCGCCCCGATCTTCGAGAAGGTCTCCGAGCAGCACGACGACGCCGTGTTCGCGAAGCTCGACACCGAATCCAACCAGGAGATCTCCGCCGCCCTGGGCATCCAGTCGATCCCGACCCTGTTCCTCTTCCGCGAGGGCATCCTGCTGTTCCAGCAGGCCGGTGCGCTGCCCGCCCAGGCTCTCGACGACCTGCTGCGCCAGGCCCGCGAGCTGGACATGGATGACGTGCGCCGCCAGATCGAGGAACAGATGGCCGCCGACGAGGCCGCGCGCGGCGACGCCGAGCAGAAGTAGCGACGGGCCGCAGTCGGCTGCGGGCGGTCGCGGGCGGTCGCTGGAGCCGGCGGGTGCCGGCGGGGAAACCGTCAGGCGCCGCGGCGCGTCCACCAACCGAGGCCGAAGCCCGCGGCGGTCGCGACGAGCAAGCCGAGGACCCACGGGGCCGTCGAGCCGCGGTCGGCCGCCGCTGCCGTCGCCGTGCCGGGTGCCGCGGCCTGTTCGATGGCCTCGTCGCCGCGTTCCTCGATGGCCGTGCCGCCCTCGGGGAACACGTGCGCGATCGCCGCGGTGAAATCATCCGGCGACACGTGGCGGGACAACACCGCCATGACGTAGCGGTCGTCCTCGCCGAAGAAGCCCGCCGACGTGCGGATCTTCGGGTCGACCCAGCCGCCCTTGACGCCCACGAACTCGTCCGGCAGCGCCGCGCGCAGGCCGATGTTCTGGTCCGAGTTGCCGTAGGAGTACCGGGGCAGTGAGTACATCAGCTGCACCAGGTACCGGGTTTCGACCTCGGACAGGCCGCCCTCGCCGGAGAGCAGGCCGTCGAAGAAGGTCACCATGTCCGCCGCCGACGACATCGTCGATCCCCAGTCGGAATTGGGGATCGTCGAGTCGGACAGGCCGTAGCGTTCGGTGACGCTGTCGATGATCTTCGTGCCGCCGTAGCGGCCCCACAGCGCATTGGTGGCCTCGTTGTCGGAGTAGCGGATCATGTCGTCGCGAAGCATCGCGTCGGCGTTGCCCTCGACCGGCATGTCGCCCGTGCCGGCCTCGATCTTGCCGCGGGCGGGGCGCTCGTAGTTGGTGTAGCCCACGACCTCGGCGATGAAGACCTTCGACAGGCTGGCCAGCGCGAAGGGGTCCAGGCACTGCTCGTTGCAGACGACCTCGCCGGTTTCGCGGTCCAGGAACGCCATGCCGATAGTTCCGCCGCCGTCGGTGACGGTCTCGGTGGCTTCGTCCATGCGGGCGCGAATTTCCTTGCCGACGTCCGTCGTCGGCTCGGGGATCGTGGGGTCGGACTTGTCGTCGCCGACGGCAGCGGCCACCGGGGCATCGAAGAGGGGCGTCGTCGGAACGGCGACGGGCGCGGCGACCGCGAAAAGGGCCGCGCAGGCGGAGGCGGCGATGATGCGCCGGCCCCGGAACCTGGGGTTGAACATGATCGAAGACATTACCCGGCGCGTTCGCGGGCTTCGCCCGAAGGCGAGCGTCGTCGCGGCAGCCGTCGCCGCAGCCCGTCGCCGAAGCCCAGGGTTAATGGAGTGCACCCGGCGGAGTCCGGCGGGTTTTACGTAGGATCCGAAGGGGACGACACCGAGAGGAGACTCGCGACATGGCGAATCCGTTCAGCAAGGGCTGGAAGTACATGATGTCCTCCTTCGACAAGAAGATCGAGGACAACGCAGACCCGAAGGTGCAGATCCACCAGGCGGCGGAGGCCGCGCGGGAGCAGCACCGCCAGATCCAGCAGCAGGCGGCGTCGGTGATCGGCAACCGCAACCAGCTGGAGATGACCCTGTCGCGGTTGCAGAAGGAGCGCGACAAGCTCACCAACAATGCGCGCGCGGCCGTGCAGCAGGCGGACAACGCCCGCGCCGCCGGCGATGCGGCGAAGGCCCAGGAGCTGGAGAACACGGCCGAGATCTTCGCGTCCCAGCTGGTCAGCGTGGAAAGCGAGATCGAGCAGACCTCGACGATGCACGTGCAGGCCGTCCGCGCCGCCGAGGAGGCGCAGCAGCAGGCCAAGCAGTCGCAGATGCGCTACGAACAGCTGAAGACCGAGATCCGCGAGCTGGAGTCGCAGGCGGACCAGGCGAAGCTGCAGGAGACGACCTCGCGCACGCTCGAGGGCATGGAGGGCATCGCCAACGACCCGAACGTGCCCACGCTCGACGGCGTCCGCGAGAAGATCGAGTCCCGCTACGCCAATGCGCTCGGCGCCCAGGAGCTGGCGCAGAATTCCCACACCGCCCGCATGGCCGAGATCGAGGCCTCCGGTGCCGACGCGCGCGCCGACGCCCGTCTGGCGGAGATCCGCGCGCAGATGGCGCAGGAGTCGGGCGCCGGGCAGCTGGACGCGGGCACCGCGGGCGAGCTCGAGGCCGGCGCCGATGGTGCCGACGGTGCCGCCGATGGTGTGGACGCCGCGTCCGCCCCGGCCGACGGCGTGCCGACCGGCAACCCCTTCTCGACCGATGATTTCGATGCCCCGACCGAGGTCGACGACGCCGACGTGACGTTCGACGATCCCGCCGCGGGCGAGGGTTCGCCCCGAGCCTGATCGGGGGTCGGTGTGATCCGGCGCCGACCTGCGGTGGCTCCGGACATGCGAAAACCGCGGGGACCGATCGGTCCCCGCGGTTTTCCCGTGTCCATCGGGCCTTGTCCGGTCAGCTCTTCTTGTCTCCGGAGGGGTTGTTCCGGCGGTTGAGCAGCACGCCGCGGATGCCGGCGTGGAAGCCGTCGCGCAGGTTGACGCGCTGGGCGTCGGTGAGGGTGTATTCGTGCAGGGTTTCGCACGCGAACTGCAGCAGGGGGCGGTCGATTTCCGGGGGCAGGCCGCCGCCGGACAGCAGGTGCGCCTCGTCGCGCTGGGCGTCGGTGGCGGCGGATTCGTACCACCACAGGGCGTACTGCTGGCCGACGTCGAACGGGGACTGGAAGCCCGCCGACGCCCACACTTCGTTGGGCAGCGGCACGTAGCGGGATCGCAGCTTGCGGCGCGGCGCCATCATCGACGGGTTGGGGCGGGGGCTGCTGGGCTTCGGGGGCGTCTCGGCCTTGGCCTCGTTCGCCTCCGGTTGCTTGGCGACGCCCGCCGCACCGTCCTGACCGGCGTCATCGTCGGAAGCGGCGTCAGTGGTCGTCGTCGTGGCGTCGGCCGTATCGCCGTGCGCGGAGTCGCCGCCGTCGGTCGCCGACTTGCCGGCCACCGCTTCGGCCTCCGGTGCGGCAGAACCATCGGCGCCTTCCGAGGACTTTTCCCCGGCCTTCGCCGCGGCGGCAGCGGCGGCCACCGCGGCCATCGCCTCCACCGGGTCGCGGGGCGCCGGCGAAGAACCGCCCACGCCCGCGCGTTCCGCCGCCGCATGCTCGGCCTGCGCGGGGATCTCCCGGGCGCCGGCCTTCGCCGCCGCTTCGGCCGCCGCCACCTTGGGCGCGGCGGCCTTCGCGGTCGGTGTGGCGCCCGTCGACTCCGGGTCCTCCGCCGCCGAATCACCGGCCGACGACTCGTCGTCACGCGCGGTCCCCGGAGGCGTGACCCGGGTGTCCGGAACCTCCGTGGCGCCCTGCTCCTCCGGGGGTTCGCAATCGCCGAGCGGCTTGTCGCGCACGATCGGCGGCAACGGGCCCTCCAGCACGTTGAGCTGCATGGATTCGGCGAAATCCTCGCGCGGATCGAGGATCGTCGTCGAATCGCACGCATGGCGCAGCGCCGACGACATCGAATCCCAGCCGAAGCCGTAAAGATGGACGCGCACGCCTGAATTCGACGCCTCCGTCACACCCGGCAACATGTCGGCGTCACCCGACACCAGGACGATGTCGGACGCCTGGCCGCGCACGCCCGCCAGCACCATGTCCGCCACCAGCCGGGTGTCGACGGCCTTCTGCGTGCGGCGATCGCCCCATTCGATCAGCTGGCCGGCCCGCAACTGCACGCCGTCGATCGTGCGCAGGGAACGTTGATAACGGTGCGGCCCCGACTCCGGGATGCCGTCGTACCAGAGCTGCCGCTGCACCGGCTGCCCCAGCTGCTGGGTGATCATTCGGTCGAGAACATGCACCACCTCTCTGAGATCGATTTCCAATTGCCCGCGGGCCCCGGTCTCCCACGAGTTGTAAAAACTGGCGAGCAGGTAAGACGTGTCGACGTACACCAATGTGCGTTCAAGCATGGGCTCCTTCAATCCGTTCATTGCTAAAGAAAGTCAGATTCCGTCACGTCCCAGGATGCATGAATTTCGCCGGGCGGTGTCCGAATCGCGCCAGGGGTACCGTTGACCACGGCCGGTGCGGGAGTCGAGCGCGGGAAGGTGGCGGGCCGGGTGAAACGGTGGTTCGCGATGCTCGTGGCGGTGACCGTCGTCGGGCAGTCCGTGTTCAACGGCGGCCGCGTGTTGCTGAGTTACCGTGTGCTGAACTTCGGCGGCGACGCGGCGACCGTCGGCGTGTTCACCGCGGCGTTTTCGCTGGTGCCGCTGCTCATCGCGCTGCGTGCGGGGAGGTTGGTCGACGATGGCCACGCCCCGGCGGTGATGCGCGCCGGGCTCGTCGCCACCGTCGTCGCCACGGCGGTGATGGCCTGGTCCGGGGGCTTGGCCGTGTTGTTGGCGGGGTACGTGGCGCTGGGGTTCGCGCACATGACCACGCTCATCGCGGCGCAGGGCATGGTGTCGCGGTTGCGCGGCACGACGACGGGCCTGGATTCCCTGTTCGCCTACTTCACGTTGGGCATTTCGGTGGGGCAGCTGCTCGGCATCGCGTTTTCGGGGTGGATCGCCGCCGGTGGCCAGAGCGACGGGGGAGTGGACACGACCCCGGCGTTGCTCGCGTTGACCGGGTTGGGTGCCGTGGCGCTGGTCGCGGGCTGGCCGGTGGCGTCTGCTTTCCGACGGCTCGTCCCCGGGGTGGAGCAGCCGGCGGAAGGGGCGCCCGCCCATGTTCCGGTGTCGCAGATGCTCCGGTTGCCCGGAATGCCGGCGGCGATGACCGCCTCGATTGCCGTCATCGTCGCCATCGACTTGCTCACCGCCTACATGCCGGTGCTCGGCCAGGAAATGGGATTGTCCGTCGGCGAGGTGACCATGATCCTCGCCGCGAGGTCGGGCATGGCCGTGGTGTCGCGGGCGTTGATGCCGTGGGCGCTGGCGCGGGTCGACCGGGATCGGGTGCTCGTGGCGACGATCGCCGCCGGGGCGGTGCCGCTCGTGGTGACGCCGTGGCTCGGTCAGGCGTGGCTGCTGGCGGTGGCGACGGGAGTGTGCGGTTTCGCGTGGGGCTTCGTCATGCCCATGACCATGACGTGGGTGTCGTCGTTGGTTCCCGCCACCGATAAGGCGATGGCACTGTCGGTGCGACTCATGGGCAACCGTCTGACGCAGGTGGTGTTGCCGGCGGGTGCGGGTGCGCTCGCCGCGAGCGCCGGCGTCGCCGTGGTGTTCGTGCTGTCGGGATTGGTGCTCGGGGCCTCCGCGGTGGGTGCGGGGCGTTCGTTGGGTGTGGGTCGTGAGCGCCGATCTGCGTTGTGACCTGGCGTTTTGCTTTGTTCGGCGCGGCGTGTGTAATGTTCTGGTGGTCAGCGAGACCGACACCGCAAGGTGATCGGGTCACTGGCTGGGGGAAGAGCGAGAAACATTCCGGTTCGAGCCGTTTGCGCGGCAGATTCCGGGTGTGGTAAGTTCTTCTCTTGCTGCTTGCGGCGCTGGGTGTGCCTGGTTGTTGTGGGTGTGCGTGTGTTTTTTGAGAACTCGATAGTGTGCCGATGTACTTTATTTTGTGTTGATTTGGTGAGTGCCAGGAGTTTCTGGTTGCTCTTTCTTTTCAACCTGTTTTTGTGTGCCTGCTCCTTCACCCTGTCGGGGTGGGTGCACTTGTTTTTTCGGATATGAATGCCAGGCCAGCCCGTGTGGTTGGTTTGTCGTTTGTTTTGCCGGTTTTGAGCTTTTCACTGAAATAGCTTTTGTGGAGAGTTTGATCCTGGCTCAGGACGAACGCTGGCGGCGTGCTTAACACATGCAAGTCGAACGGTAAGGCTCCAGCTTGCTGGGGTACACGAGTGGCGAACGGGTGAGTAACACGTGGGTGACCTGCCCCGCACTTCGGGATAAGCCTGGGAAACTGGGTCTAATACCGGATAGGACCGCATCGTGAGGATGTGGTGGAAAGTTTTTTCGGTGTGGGATGGGCCCGCGGCCTATCAGCTTGTTGGTGGGGTAATGGCCTACCAAGGCGGCGACGGGTAGCCGGCCTGAGAGGGTGGACGGCCACATTGGGACTGAGACACGGCCCAGACTCCTACGGGAGGCAGCAGTGGGGAATATTGCACAATGGGCGGAAGCCTGATGCAGCGACGCCGCGTGGGGGATGACGGCCTTCGGGTTGTAAACTCCTTTCACCATCGACGAAGGTTTTCTGACGGTAGATGGAGAAGAAGCACCGGCTAACTACGTGCCAGCAGCCGCGGTAATACGTAGGGTGCGAGCGTTGTCCGGAATTACTGGGCGTAAAGAGCTCGTAGGTGGTTTGTCGCGTCGTCTGTGAAATTCCGGGGCTTAACTCCGGGCGTGCAGGCGATACGGGCATAACTTGAGTACTGTAGGGGAGACTGGAATTCCTGGTGTAGCGGTGAAATGCGCAGATATCAGGAGGAACACCGGTGGCGAAGGCGGGTCTCTGGGCAGTAACTGACGCTGAGGAGCGAAAGCATGGGTAGCGAACAGGATTAGATACCCTGGTAGTCCATGCCGTAAACGGTGGGCGCTAGGTGTAGGGGTCTTCCACGACTTCTGTGCCGTAGCTAACGCATTAAGCGCCCCGCCTGGGGAGTACGGCCGCAAGGCTAAAACTCAAAGGAATTGACGGGGGCCCGCACAAGCGGCGGAGCATGTGGATTAATTCGATGCAACGCGAAGAACCTTACCTGGGCTTGACATATACGGGATCGCCGCAGAGATGTGGTTTCCCTTGTGGCTCGTATACAGGTGGTGCATGGTTGTCGTCAGCTCGTGTCGTGAGATGTTGGGTTAAGTCCCGCAACGAGCGCAACCCTTGTCTTATGTTGCCAGCACGTGATGGTGGGGACTCGTGAGAAACTGCCGGGGTCAACTCGGAGGAAGGTGGGGATGACGTCAAATCATCATGCCCCTTATGTCCAGGGCTTCACACATGCTACAATGGTCGGTACAGTGGGTTGCGATACCGTGAGGTGGAGCTAATCCCTTAAAGCCGGTCTCAGTTCGGATCGGGGTCTGCAACTCGACCCCGTGAAGTCGGAGTCGCTAGTAATCGCAGATCAGCAACGCTGCGGTGAATACGTTCCCGGGCCTTGTACACACCGCCCGTCACGTCATGAAAGTCGGTAACACCCGAAGCCAGTGGCCCAACCCTTTGTGGGGGGAGCTGTCGAAGGTGGGATCGGTGATTGGGACGAAGTCGTAACAAGGTAGCCGTACCGGAAGGTGCGGCTGGATCACCTCCTTTCTAAGGAGTTTGTTTTGTTAAGTCGGCCCCTTGTGCTGGTTGTCCTGTGGACGCTGGTGGGGGTCGCGTTTTTTGGGTGGACGCTTGCCGGCCGCATGGTGCGGTCTTTGACACAAAGTGTTTGCAAGGGTATGTCGGTGCGCTGTCGGGTGTCTGGGAAGACACCGTCTGCTGCCTTGTGCGTCAACCTGGTGGTTGGTGTGTGGGGTTGGTGGTTTGTTTTTCCTTGGGGCGCTGGTTGCCTGCTGGTCACGCGTGTGTGGTTGGTGTGGTTTCTGGTGGTGTTGTGTGAGAACTGGATAGTGGACGCGAGCATCTTGATTTTTCTGTAGATTTGTTCCATAACAGTTTATTCTGTTTGGTCGTTTGTGTGTTGTGTTGTAAGGGCACACGGTGGATGCCTTGGCATCAGGAGGCCGATGAAGGACGTGAGAGGCTGCGAAATGCCTCGGGGAGCTGCCAACTAAGCGTTGATCCGAGGGTGTCCGAATGGGGAAACCTGGCCGTCGTTGTGGGCGGTCGCCGTCAGATGAATTCATAGTCTGGTTGGTGGTTACGCGGGGAAGTGAAACATCTCAGTACCCGTAGGAAGAGAAAACAATTGTGATTCCGTTAGTAGTGGCGAGCGAACGCGGATGAGGCTAAACCGCATGCGTGTGATACCTGGCAGGGGTTGCGTGTGTGGTGTTGTGGGGTTTACGTGTGCATGGTCTGCCAGCTGTGCGCCAGCATTGGTTGTGGTTAGCGGAAAGTGCGTGGAATCGCCTGCCGTAGACGGTGAGAGCCCGGTACGTGAAAGCCATGGTCTGTTGGTTGCGTTTGTCCCCGAGTAGCAGCGGGCTCGTGGAATCTGCTGTGAATCTGCCGGGACCACCCGGTAAGCCTGAATACCTTCTGTGACCGATAGCGGATAGTACCGTGAGGGAATGGTGAAAAGTACCCCGGGAGGGGAGTGAAATAGTACCTGAAACCGTGTGCTTACAATCCGTCAGAGCCTCCTTTTGTGGGGTGATGGCGTGCCTTTTGAAGAATGAGCCTGCGAGTCAGCGGCACGTCGCGAGGTTAACCCGTGTGGGGTAGCCGTAGCGAAAGCGAATACTAACTAGTGTGTTGTCAGTGGCGTGTCCTGGACCCGAAGCGGGGTGATCTACCCATGGCCAGTGTGAAGCAGAGGTAAGACTCTGTGGAGGCGCGAACCCACTTAGGTTGAAAACTGAGGGGATGAGTTGTGGGTAGGGGTGAAAGGCCAATCAAACTCCGTGATAGCTGGTTCTCCCCGAAATGCATTTAGGTGCAGCGTCGTGTGTTTCCTCCTGGAGGTAGAGCTACTGGTTGGTTTAGCGGGACTATCATCTTAGCGACATCAGCCAAACTCCGAATGCCGGTGAGGTGAGAGCACGGCAGTGAGACTGCGGGGGATAAGCTTCGTAGTCGAGAGGGAAACAGCCCAGATCGCCGGCTAAGGCCCCTAAGGGTATGCTAAGTGGAAAAGGATGTGGGATCGCGAAGACAACCAGGAGGTTGGCTTAGAAGCAGCCATCCTTGAAAGAGTGCGTAATAGCTCACTGGTCGAGTGGTCCTGCGCCGACAATGTAGTGGGGCTCAAGCATACCGCCGAAGCCGCGGCAGTGACTTTGTGTTGCTGGGTAGGGGAGCGTCGTGTTCGGCTGTGAAGCTGCGGGGTGACCTGTGGTGGAGTGGACGCGAGTGAGAATGCAGGCATGAGTAGCGAATGAGGAGTGGAAACCTCCTCCGCCGGATGACCAAGGGTTCCTGGGCCAGGTTAATCCTCCCAGGGTGAGTCGGGACCTAAGGCGAGGCCGACAGGCGTAGTCGATGGACAACGGGTTGATATTCCCGTACCCGCGCAATCGCGCCCATGGTGAATCAGTGATACTAACCCTCCTGAAGCGTCCTTTCATTGCCCTTTTGGGTGGTGTCTGGTTGTGGATGCAGGGGACCTGATCTGGTAGTAGCCAAGTGATGGGGTGACGCAGGAAGGTAGCCGTGCCACCTGATGGATGGTGGTGTAAGCGTGTAGCCGGCAGTCCAGGTAAATCCGGGCTGCGTGTGTGGTGAGACGTGATGCGTACCCGTTGTGGGGAAGTTGGTGATCCTATGCTGCCGAGAAAAGCCTCTAGCGAGTGGTTGTGCGGCCCGTACCCCAAACCGACACAGGTGGTCAGGTAGAGAATACTAAGGCGATCGGGTGAACTGTGGTTAAGGAACTCGGCAAAATGCCCCCGTAACTTCGGGAGAAGGGGGGCCGCGTGATGTCTATGCCCGTTGCGGCGGACGGCGTTGCGTGGCCGCAGAGAATAGAGGGAAGCGACTGTTTACTAAAAACACAGGTCCGTGCGAAGACGGGTAAGTCGATGTATACGGACTGACGCCTGCCCGGTGCTGGAAGGTTAAGAGGACCTGTTAGATCCTTTGTGGGTCGAAGCGGAGAATTTAAGCCCCAGTAAACGGCGGTGGTAACTATAACCATCCTAAGGTAGCGAAATTCCTTGTCGGGTAAGTTCCGACCTGCACGAATGGCGTAACGACTTCCCTGCTGTCTCAACCACAGACCCGGCGAAATTGCAGTACGAGTAAAGATGCTCGTTACGCGCGGCAGGACGAAAAGACCCCGGGACCTTCACTATAGCTTGGTATTGGTGTTCGGTTCGGTTTGTGTAGGATAGGTGGGAGACTGTGAAACCTCAACGCCAGTTGGGGTGGAGTCGTTGTTGAAATACCACTCTGATCGTATTGGATATCTAACCTTGGCCCGTGATCCGGGTTGGGGACAGTGCCTGGTGGGTAGTTTAACTGGGGCGGTTGCCTCCCAAAGAGTAACGGAGGCGCCCAAAGGTTCCCTCAGCCTGGTTGGCAATCAGGTGTTGAGTGTAAGTGCACAAGGGAGCTTGACTGTGAGACTGACAGGTCGAGCAGGTACGAAAGTAGGGACTAGTGATCCGGCACCGGCTTGTGGAAGCGGTGTCGCTCAACGGATAAAAGGTACCCCGGGGATAACAGGCTGATCTTCCCCAAGAGTCCATATCGACGGGATGGTTTGGCACCTCGATGTCGGCTCGTCGCATCCTGGGGCTGGAGTAGGTCCCAAGGGTTGGGCTGTTCGCCCATTAAAGCGGCACGCGAGCTGGGTTTAGAACGTCGTGAGACAGTTCGGTCTCTATCCGCCGCGCGCGTAGAAACTTGAGGAAGGCTGTCCCTAGTACGAGAGGACCGGGACGGACGTACCTCTGGTGTGCCAGTTGTTTCGCCAGGAGCATTGCTGGTTGGCTACGTACGGAAGGGATAACCGCTGAAAGCATCTAAGCGGGAAGCCTGTTCCAAGATCAGGTTTCGTTTGAGGTCCCCTGTAGATGACGGGGTTGATAGGCCGGAACTGTGAGCATGGTGACGTGTTGAGGTGACCGGTACTAATAGACCAAACAACAACACACACATCTCTTTGTGGGGTGTGCGGTTGACATTTTCTACGAGTAACGAGAAGGACCAAGGTTTTGGTTCGCGTCCACTATCCAGCGTCTGGGACAGCACCCCCGACCCCGCTGGCCACCTGTGGTGGTTGGTGTGTGTGGTTGGTGTGTTCCCGTAGATCGTGTCGGTGGTTATAGCGGTGGGGTCACGCCCGGTCCCATTCCGAACCCGGAAGCTAAGCCCACCTGCGCCGATGGTACTGCACCTGGGAGGGTGTGGGAGAGTAGGTCACTGCCGGCCAATAACTTGTTTGTGTGGAGCGTGGTTTCCGCTGATTCCCTTTTGTGGGGGTTGGCGGGGACCACGCTTCACGCATTTCTGGGGCTTGTTTTGAGGCGCTGTTCGTTTGAGGGCCCGGCGTCCCCAACTATTGATTGACCCGTCATCGGGGTGATAACCGCAGGTAGATCGACGTTTTCGGTCGGCGCGAATAGGGTGGGAGGTATGAGAAAGCTTTACATCGCCGCCGCCACGTACCTCGGATTCGGACTCTTCGCCGGAGTCTTCTACCGCGAGTGGACCCGCGTCTTCGATGCCGTCGAAACCTCTCAGCTGAACACCCTGCACACGCACCTGCTCGTGTTGGGCACGTTCTTCTTCCTCATCGCCCTCGCGTTGGAGAAGCTGTTCCGTCTCAGCGCGCACAAGTCGTTCAACGCCTGGTTCATCGTCCATAACATCGCCCTCGTGTGGACCATTGGCTTCATGCTCGCCAACGGCATCGTGCACACCACCGGCAACGGTGACGCGTGGGGCGCCATGTGGTCCGGCATGGCCGGCCTGGGCCACATTCTGCTCACCATCGCATTCATCATGTTCTTCATGATCCTGGGCAAGCGCATTCGCCGCGTCGAACTCGACGAAACCAAGGCCGCGACGAATCCCGCACCTTCCGCCTAAGGGCCGCATCCGCCTAGCTTTCGTCGCATCCGCCAAGAATCCGCCCCGGCTCACCAGAGCCGGGGCGGATCGTCGTTTCGTGGGTACGTGCGTCGCGCCTATTCGTCGGCGATGGCGGCGAGCGGCGGAGTTTTGGCCGCCTTCCGCGCTGGCCAGACCGCAGCGAGGACGCCGACGATCGCGGCGCCGACGAGCACCGTCGCCAGCAACCCCCAGGGCACGACGATCGTGCCGAGTCCCTCGTCGGAAAGCACGGTCAGCAACGCCCACCCGAGGCCAAGGCCCAGCAACGCGCCGACCACCGCGCCGAAGATGGAAATCTGCATCGACTCCAGGCGAACCATGCGACGAATGTCGGAGCGCTGCATGCCGACGGCGCGGAGCATGCCGATCTCCTGGCGCCGCTCGATGATCGACAGGGCCAGGGTGTTGATGATGCCGAGGATCGAAATCACGACCGCCAACCCGAGCAGCGCGTACACGATGCCGAGGAGGGCATCGACGGAGGCTGCGGCGACGCCGCCGAACTCCTCCCGATCCTGCACCTGTACGATGAGATACGGGGCCACGGCTTCCTCGAGGGGGCCGCGCAACGACTCGACCCGGTCGGCGTCGATGTAGTCGTCGCGTTCGGACGCATCGGCTCCGTCGTCGAGCGCCGCGGCTCGCGCATCGGCGGATCCGCCCTCGACCCCGACGTAGATCTGCATCGGGGTGAGCATGGCGCGCGATGCCCCCGCCCGGTCGAGGATCGACGGCGACAGGGTGATGCCGCCCTCGCCGTCGATGTCGGAGTGGATGCCGGTGACCTCGGTGTCGATGATGCCCATCGGGGAGACCACTCCGACCGGGTGGCCGAGCTCCCAGCCGCGCTCTTCGGCGACCGACTCGGAGATCACCGCACCGGCATCGGGCGCGGCCAAGTCGAGCGAACCTGCGATGGTGTCCGCCGAATACCACCGGCCGTAATCGCCGTCGAGGAAGGAGCCGCCGCCGGGGCCGCCCGCGCCTCCTGGGCCGGTCGCGCCCCCGCCGTCGGCGATCGTGGCCTGCGCTTGCGCCATCTCCCCCGGGTCGTCGGCGTCGATGACCTGCACCGCGCCGAGGTAGACGGTGGCGGTGTCGGTGACGCCGTCGACGTCGGCGACCGCACCTCGCACGCCGTCGGGCATGGCCACGTGGGCCATCATCGGCGGGCTGAGCACGTAGTCGGCGGCGAAGTTCTCGTCCATGAAGTCGTCGATGGCACCCTTCATCGTCGAGCCGAGCATGCCGACGCACGCGACGAGCGCCAGGCCGAGCGTGAGGGCGAACGCGGTGGCCGCCGTGCGCCGCGGGTTGCGGCGCGAGTTGGTCGACGCCAGCTTTCCGACGGCCCCGAACGGCGCACCGATGACGCCGCCGAGAGAGCCCACCAACGGAATCGACAGCGCGGGGCCGGCCAGCCACATCGCGGCGATCGAGGCGACCGCACCATAGCCGACGAGGCGGGCGCGGGGACCGGTGTCGCCGTCGGTCCACTGCAGCGCCCAGACGATGAAGCCGACGGCCAGCAACGCCAGCACCGCGCCGGCGATCGTGCGGACCCGCAGCTTCGGGTCGGAGCCCTGGTCGCCGGAGCGCATGGCCTCCACCGGCGGGACGGCGCCGGCGCGGGCGGCCGGGGCCCACGCGGCGAGGACGGTGATGAGCAACCCGGCGACGAGCGGCACCACGACGGCCGCCGGCGTGGCGGTCAGCCCGTTGCCGGGCATGTCGAACCCGAAGGCGCCCATGGCCGCGTACAACAACTGCGACAGGCCGAAGCCGGCGGCGACGCCGAGCAGCGAGCCGATGAGGCCGACGACGATCGCCTCCATCACGATCGAACCGGTGAGTTGCCCGCGGGACGCGCCGAGGGCGCGCAGCAGCGCGAACTCCTTGGTCCGCTGCGCCACCAGCATGGAGAACGTGTTGGAGATGATGAACGTGCCCACCAGCAGACCGATGAGGCCGAAGGCGACGAGGAAGTAGTTGACGAACCCGAGCGCCTGCGAAATCTGCTCGGAGTCGCGTTCGGCGAGCGCGGCGCCGGTGTCGACCTCCAGGTCGGGGAACTCGGCGGCGATGCGGTCGCGCAGCTGTCCGGGATCCACGCCGTCGGCGGCGGCGAGCACCACCTGATCGACGTGTTCGCCGTCGGTGTAGAGATTCATCCACGTGTCCACGGGGAACAGGACGCCCAACCAGCCCGCGACGTCGCCGTCGAGCTGGTACACGCCGGAGATGGTGACGTCGGCCCGGTCGGAGCCGGTGACCACGGTGACGGTGTCGCCGACGCCGACGTTGCCGCGTTCGGCGGCGGTGTCGTTGACCGCGACTTCGTCGGGGCCCCGCGGCGGGTTGCCTTCGGTGAACGTGGTGGAGGGGCCGACGGCCTCGGCGTCGTCGTAGTACGGCAGGCCCTGGGCGGGGGCGCCGCCGGTCTGGATGGGCTTGCCGTCGGAACCGGTCATGATGACGCTGGCCGCCCGCGCGCTGACGTTGAGTGCGCCGACGCCGTCGACGGCCTCGATGGCGTCGACGGTGTCGCGGTCCATGCCGGGCGTGCCGGACGGGGATTCGACGACGACGTCCATTCCGTCGTAGGCGGTGGCCAGCACGCCGTCGAACGCCTTGTTCAGCGATGCGGTGAACACGAATGCGCCGGAGATGAACGCGGTGCCCAGCACCACGGACAGGATGGTCAGGGCGAAGCGGATCTTGTGGGCGGCGAGGCTTCGGACGGAAACCCGCCGCATGGTCGAAAAGGATGCGCTCACTGTTGTTCCATGCGCGCCATGCGGTTGAGGATGGCGTCGGTGTCGGGGTCGCGGAGCTCGTCGACGATGCGGCCGTCGGCGAGGAAGATGACGCGGTCGGCGTAGCTTGCGGCCTTGGCGTCGTGGGTGACGATGACGACGGTCTGCCCCAGGTCGTCGACGGCGGTGCGCAGGATCTGCAACACTTCGCGCGACGAGTTGGAGTCGAGGTTGCCGGTGGGTTCGTCGCCGAAGATGATCTCGGGCCTGCCGACGAGGGCGCGGGCGCAGGCGACGCGCTGCTGCTGGCCGCCGGACAGTTCCGACGGGCGGTGCGACAGTCGCCCGGTCAGGCCGAGTCGGGAGGTGATCGAGTCGAACCATTCCCGGTCGACGGTGCGGCCGGCGATGTCGACGGGCAGCGTGATGTTCTCGGCGGCGGTCAGCGTGGGCACGAGGTTGAAGGACTGGAAGACGAAGCCGAGGCGGTCGCGGCGCAGGGCCGTGATCTCCTTGTCGGACAGGGCGGACAGTTCGGTGTTGCCGATGCGCGCCTCGCCGGAGGTGGCGGTGTCGAGGCCGGCCATGCAGTGCATGAGGGTCGACTTGCCGGATCCGGAGGGGCCCATGATGGCGGTGAATTCGCCGCGGCCGAATTCCACGTCGACGGTGTCGAGCGCCGTGACGGCGGTGTCTCCGGCGCCGTAGCGTTTGGTCAGGCCGATCGCGCGGGCGGCCGGCTCCTTCGGGGTTGCGGTGCCCGGGGTGTCGGGTACGGACATGTGTGACCTTCCGTGCGGTTGCGCGCCGGCCGGGGTGCCGGTCGGTTACATGTTCCCCATTATGTCGGGTCGCCGCCACGTGGGGCTCCCGCGCCGGCTGCGGAAGGTGCGGCGTCGCCCGGTGGTGGGGTCGTCGAAGGACAGTTCGCGGCACAGCAGGTGCATGGGGCGGGCGGGGTCTTCGGCGTCGGCGGGCAGGACGTCGGGGTAGAGCGGATCCCCGAGGATGGGAAAGCCCAGGTCATGCAGGTGCAGCCGCAGTTGGTGGGTGCGTCCGGTGATCGGCCGCAGCCGCCATAGGGCGGTTCCGGGCCCCGGGTGGCCGTCGTCAAGCGAAACGTCCTCGACGACGGTGATCGCGTTGGGTTCGCCGGTCACCGTGCGGGCCTGCAGGATCCCCCGGGTCTTCTCCTGCCGCGTGCGCAGCGTGAACGGGGCGTCGGGCAGTTCGCCGGGTGCGGGTCGGCGCGTGCGGGCCTCGTAATGCTTGACGACGGCGCCCGGGTCGGCGAAGAGATCCTGGTACGCGCCACGGACCTCGGGCCGGGCGACGAAGACGAGAACGCCCGAGGTCAGACGGTCGAGGCGGTGCGCGGGGATGAGGTCGCCGTCGTCGAGTTCGCGGCGCAGGCGGACCACGGCGGACTCGGTGATGTGGCGGCCGC
The DNA here is from genome assembly GCF_030408835.1 of Corynebacterium freneyi. NCBI lineage: Bacteria > Bacillati > Actinomycetota > Actinomycetes > Mycobacteriales > Corynebacteriaceae > Corynebacterium > Corynebacterium freneyi. The sequence goes on along the minus strand of NZ_CP047357.1, from coordinate 2,812,984 downwards.
GCGGCGTCGTGGCCAAAAACGGAGGCTTGTCCACGACGACGAGATCGCGGTCGCGGTGGAGGATCGGCATCGGCCCGGCGATGGTCGGCTCCGGCGCGGGCAGCCGGTAGAACCAGATGTCGGTGCCGGGGCGCAGCGGCGCGTCCGGGGCCAGGGGGCGGGCGTTGGCGTCGACGACGGCGCCCTCGGCGAAACGGGCGGCGACGGTGGCCGGACCGTCATCCGGGTGGCGGTGGGTCTGCCCCTCGACCGCGGCGGTGACCAGATCCATCGCCGTGACCGGCGCATCCCCCGGCGCACCGGGGGCGCGGACGCGGGAGGGATTGAGCCCGTCGCGAATCGGCAGCGGCGCCAGGCGGCGGCGACGGCGGCGTGCGGGCGGAGGGGTCGTGGGCACGGGAGGATCGTAACAACGTGACCGTCGGAGGCGGCGGCGCGATCCGGGGCGTCGTGTACAACGAGGGCATGAGCCGATCTCGTCCACCGCTGTCCGTCCTCGACCTCGTGCCCGTGTCGGCCGGGTCGACCGCCGCCGAGGCCATCGCGGCCACCGTGGAGGCCGCCCGTGCCGCCGAAACCTCGGGTTACAAGCGGTTCTGGGTCGCCGAGCACCACAACACCCTGAACATCGCGTCGTCGGCGACGACGGTGCTGATGGGCCACATCGCCGGCGCGACGTCGACCATCCGCGTCGGCTCCGGCGGCATCATGCTGCCCAACCACGCGCCGCTGCGGGTGGCCGAAGACGTGGGCACGCTGGCCACCATCTATCCCGACCGCATCGACCTGGGACTCGGCCGCGCGCCGGGCACCGACCCGTCGACCGCCCGGGAACTGCGGCGCGGAGCATCCGACGTCGTCGACTTCGCCGCCGACATCCGCGACCTCGTCCGGTACCTGGGGCCCGTGCGCCCCGAGGCGAAGATCGTCGCCTACCCCGGCCAGGGCACCAACGTGCCCATGTACGTCCTCGGCTCCACCACCGCCGGCGCGTCCGTCGCCGCCGTGCTCGGCATGCCATTCGCCATCGCCTCCCACTTCGCACCGCACCAGCTCGCCGAAGCGCTCGAGGTCTACCGCGACTCGTTCAACGCCGACGCACCCACCGCCACCATCGCCGAACCGCACGTCATGGTCGCAGCCAACGTCCTCGTCGCCGACACGGCGGAACGGGCGCGCCGCGAATTCTCCGTCATCCAGCAGATGTTCCTGTCACTCGGCCGCGGCGGCGCCCGCAAACCCCTGCCCCAACCCGTCGACCACCCCGAAGCCGGCGCCACCATGCTCGAATGGCAACGCGTCCAGACCATGCTCCGCTGCTCCTTCCACGGCACCGCCGACGACGTCACCGCAGGTCTCGACCAGTTCGCCGCCGATACCGGCGCCGACGAAATCATCACCGTCACCTACTCCCACGACCCGAGCGTCCGCATCGACTCCATCCGGCGACTGGGGGAGGCCTGGCTCACCTGACCGCCGAAAATCCCCGAGGGCAGTCGTCGTAAAGCAGCCGAAACGGGGGTAGCGTGGGTGGTGGACGTGCACAAGAGAGGCGGAAGCCGACAGCGGCCGCCGCCCAAGGAGGAAGGGGCATAATGCCCAAACAAGACATCATCGTCTGCGCCGTCGACGGTTCGGATGCGTCCAAGACCGCAGCCAAGTGGGCGGCCAACACCGCAGTCAAACGCGGCATCCCGCTGCGCCTCGTGAGCAGCTACTCCATGCCGCAGTTCCTGTACGCCGAAGGAATGGTCCCGCCGCAGGAACTCTACGAGGACCTCGAAGCCGAGACGCTCGAGAAGATCGAGGAGGCCAAGAAGGTCGCCATCGACTACATGCCCGACGTCGACGTCTCGCACCAGATCGAAGAAGGCAGCCCCATCGACATGCTGCTCGACCTGTCCGAGCAGTGCACCATGATCGTCATGGGCTCCCGCGGCCTCGGCGGACTGTCCGGCATGGTCATGGGATCCGTGTCGGCCGCCGTCGTGTCGCACGCGTCGTGCCCGGTCGTCGTCGTCCGCGAGGACAACGCCGTCACCGAGGAAACCAAGTACGGCCCCGTCGTCGTCGGCGTCGACGGATCCGGCGTGTCCCAGAAGGCCATCGAAAACGCCTTCAAGGAGGCCGAAGCCCGCGGCGCCGAGCTCATCGCCGTGCACACCTGGATGGACATGCAGGTGCAGGCGTCGCTCGCCGGCCTGTCCGCCGCCCAGCAGCAGTGGCAGGTCGTCGAGGAGGAGCAGAACGCCCTGCTCGGACAGCGCCTGGCCGGCTGGTCGGAGCGGTTCCCGGACGTGAAGGTGACCAAGGTCGTCACCCGCGACCGCCCGGTGCGCGCCCTGGCCGACGCGTCCGAGGGTGCCCAGCTGCTCGTCGTCGGCTCGCACGGCCGCGGCGGCTTCAAGGGCATGCTGCTCGGGTCCACGTCGCGCGCGCTGCTGCAGGCCGCGCCGTGCCCGATGATGGTCGTCCGGCCGGATTCGCTGCCGAAGTAAGGCGGAAGCGGCCGACGGAGGACTCCCGGGCGGGGTCGGGATCGATGGGTTTCGCGCCACGGTCCCGCCCCGCCCGTCGGCGTTTCGGGGCGACGAAGGCGGGGTGCGTCGGGGATGCCGGGATCGTTCCCGAATCGTTAGCGGCCCGGGCTGCCACTTTGGGTGCATATCGTTTACACTGGGGTGGAACCGGTGAACGACGGTTCCGAATTACGGTTCCGTCTCCCGTGAAAGGAAACAACAATGACTGACACTCTTCTCCTCGCCGCCACCGCCCCGACCCTCGGCTTCATCGGCTGGATCATCGTCGGTGGTCTCGCAGGCTGGATCGGCTCGAAGATCATGGGCACGGACGCATCGATGGGCGTCGTCCTGAACATCATCGTCGGCATCATCGGCGGCTTCCTCGGCGGCTGGCTGCTGGGCGCGCTCGGCTTCGACGTCGAGGGCGGTGGCCTCATCTTCAGCTTCATCACCTGCCTCATCGGCGCGGTGATCCTGCTGTGGATCGTGGGTCTGGTGACCAAGCGCCGCTAAGCGCTTTCCGCGCCACGCGATTCGGCTCGGGTTTCCTTCCTCGCGGAAGGGCCCGGGCTTTTTCATGCGCTGCCGCGGTTCCCGCGCAGCTTCATGCTTCACGACGCCCGCGTGGAGGCGGTGGCCGTCGCAAAGTACTGCCACTGTCCCGCAAACAGCCTGGTCGCGATTTTTCGGCCGGCCGAAATGTCGACTTTCTCACCGGCACTGCCCGCTCCGCGCCTCTACTCCCGCCGAAGCAGCCCCAAGTCCGCCGCGAACGACTCCGCATGCGCCCAGTGCAGGGCCTCGTAGAGCTCCCAACACGGCAGACGATCCCAATCCGACTCGACGCGCACCCCACCCATGCGCTCCCGGATGGTCGCGGCGATCTCGGCGACCACGACGTCGAACCGATGGGTGACGTCGAAGTCGTGGTACCGCAGAAAACCCCAGCCCCGGCGGACGGCGAGATTCTGGCGGGCCCGGTCGTGGCGGAACGCCTCGACGGTCGCGTGGTACTTCTCCGAATCGAACTCGATGACCAGCCGCGCCCCGACATGCACCAGATCGAAGCGATACGGGCCGATGGCGTAGTCGAGCACCACGATGAAGCCCAGCCGCTCCAGCGCCCGCGCCACCCGGCGCTCCACGTTCGACCGCGCCCCCTCCGGCGCCCACGACAGCAGCGTGACCAGCGCGGACGCCCGCGGGTGGTTCAGTTCGCGCGCCTCGGCGAGCAGCGCCGCGCGGCTGGCCATGGTGGGGAAGGTGCCGTCGACGATCGTCGCCGTCAGCCGCTCGCCCCATTGCGACGGGGCCATGAGATCCGCCAGTGTCTGCGCCGCCCCGGTCACGCGCCACCCGTCTATCATGGCGACGACGGTGTTCGCGGGTTCCCGCCGGTGTACCACCGCCCCCTGCAGCGCGGTGATGCTGCGCGGAACGATGACGTCGAGCACGTCCGGCGGCGACTTTCGGAACCCGTGCAGCCACGCCGCCGTCCGATGCGACAGCACCGCCGACGGGTTCAGGCGCGTCACCAGCGACAACTTCGCTTCCTGGATCGTCGGCGGTGTGGCGTACCAGCCGCGGCCGATGCGCACGAGCCGGCCGGCGCGCATCGCGGCCTTGATCGTCCGGTCGGTCCACCCGTCGGCGAGCAGTTCGGCGCGGGTGGCCCCGCACGTCGGCAATGGCAAATGGTCGATGTTTCCCCCCATGGCCACTTAGCGTGGCACGGTCGGGCCAGTTCCGCTCGGCGACGGATACGCCGGTGAGAAAGTCGACATTCCGGCCCGCCGAAAAATCGCGACCAGGCTGTTTGCGGGACGGTGGCAGTACTTTGCGACGGCCGCCGCCTCCACGCGGACGTCGTCAAGCAAGAAGAAGCGGCAACAGCGCGGCGCGCACCGCAACCGGGAGCCCAAGCCGCGAAAAGTGGCGGGCAACCCTCCCCGCGGGGCGGCGTGGCTGTAAACTCGGGTGAAAGCTCGGCCGCACTGACCAGTCTGACCACTCGGTGCGGCGGTGATGCACATCACCACCGCAGGACGAGCACCGCGCAGGTCAGGCGCAAACGAGGCGAAGGGACGGGAGCACGACGTGGCGGACGCGACGACCGGCAAGACGCGGGGGCGGCGCCGCAACCGCCCGAGCCCGCGCGACCGACTCCTGACCTCCGCCACGGAGCTGTTCGCCAACGAAGGCATCCGCGTCATCGGCATCGACCGCGTCCTGCGCGAAGCCGACGTCGCCAAGGCCAGCCTCTACTCGCTGTTCGGGTCGAAGGACAAGCTCGTCATCGCCTACCTGGAAGACCTCGACCAGAAATGGCGCGCCGCATGGGAGGCGCGGGCGGACACGCTGGACACGCCGGAGGAGAAGATCCTCGCGTTCTTCGACCAGTGCATCGCCGAACAACCCACCATCGGCTTCCGCGGATCGCATTTCCAGAACGCCGCGTCGGAGTACCCGAATCCGGCGACCGAGTCGGAGGAGGAGATCCGCGCCGCCGTCGTCGCCCACCGCACGTGGGTGTGGGACACGCTGCGGCAACTGCTGGCCGAGAAGGAATGCAACCAGGCGTCACTCCACGCCAACATGCTGATGCTCTACCTCGACGGCGGGCTGGCCGGCTCGAAGATGTCGAAGGACCTCACGCCCCTGCAGACGGCCCGCGACCTCGCCCGCGACCTGGTTTACGCCGAGCACTGAGGCGGCCGCCGGTGCGGCGTCGGACCTGGTCGTCTTTCGCCAGCGTCATGCGAACGGCGACCTTCCCCAGCTTGCCGACGATCCGGTCGTCGCCGGGCTGGCCGTCGGCGTCGTCCGGTGGGGGCGCGGACCGGCGCCACGCTTCGTTGATGCGGGTGTTGCCCTCGAGATTGGGCAGGCGCCCCTGGGAGTCGGCCCGCAGCAGCCGCGCGAGCTGGCGGGTCTGGTGGATCTTCGCCTGCTGCGCGCGTTGCCGGTCGGTGACGGCCTTCGCCGCGGCGTCGCGGTCGGCGAGGAACGTGCGGTGGGCGTCCCACAACTCGGTGCGGCGGGAAGGTTGGCGGATGGTGCTGGCGAGCGCGCGCCAGCGGGAGCTTCGCGCTTCACGACGGCCCTTCGCTTTCTTGGAGCGGTCGTCGCGCCGGGCATCGCGGGTGTGGTCGCGCAGCGCCTTGAATTCGGCGGTGAGCGGGTGGCGGCGTTCCAGGATGATCGTGATGATCGCGTTCTGGCTCATGGTCCAGAGGTTGTTGCAGACCCAGTAGACGACGATCGCCACCGGCGCGGGGCCGAGGAAACCGAAGAACAGGGGAAACGACACCGCGAAGAAGGTCATGGTGACCATGTATTTGTAGGTGCCGCGCATGAAGCGGGAGCCGTGGTCGAGGGTGCGGCTGAGGCGATTGATCGAAATCGCCATGTTGATTCCCGTGAACGTCGCCGCCGCCACGATGAGCGGGGCGCACACGGCGAAGACGTCGGCGAAGGTGGTGTCCAGTTCCGCCAATTGCGCCTCGGGCATGGCGATGTACGCGGGCAACGGAACGCCGGCGAAGGTGGCGGAGGTGAACTCGCGGACTTCGTCGCCGCTGAGGAAGCCGACGCTTTCGGTGACCCCCTCGGAACCGTGCGCCCCGGCATTGGCCATGCGGCGCAGCATCCGGAAAAGGCCGATGAAGACGGGGATTTGCACCAGCGGCGGGATCAAACCGGTCCACGTGCTGATGCCGTTGCGTTCCCGCAGCTCCTGCATCGCCCATTTCTGGTACTTCGCCGCGTTCGGTTCGATGCTGCGGGAGTACTTTTCGCGGATCGCCGCGAATTGCGGGCGCAAATTGACCGTTTTTCGGCCCATCAACAATTGTTGATAGGCGATGGGCAAAAGCGCCAGGCGAACGGTGATCAGCAGGAGAATCACCGACGCGGTCCAGGCCGCGGACACGGAAACGCCCGGCACCGCCGCGATGATCAGATGCCAGGCTTTGAGGATCCCCGAAATGAGGAAGACCAGGGGTTCCAGCAACGGAAGCCATCCCCTTTCACGTGCCCGGCACCCGCGAGCCCGGCCCGGGACGATCCGGGCGGGGCTGGCGGGTGCGGGTGGTCGGGCGGGGCCGCGCCCCGGGGTTTGGTGGCGGGAGCGGGCCGTGCGGTCCGGTGGGGCCGGATCAGGAGTGCGCGGCCTCGTACTCGTCGATGATGGCCTTCGGCAGGGCGCCGCGATCGGCGACGGTCATGCCCCGGTCCTTCGCCCACTGGCGGATGATCCGGTTGCGCTCGCGCTGCTTGGTGGAATTCGGGTTGGATCCGCGGCGGGCGCGGGTGGCCGGAGCGGAATCGTCGGCGTGCGCCTTGTCGACGTACGGGCGGATCATCTGGTCGAACTTCTCCGCATTGGCCGCGGAGAGGTCGAGGTAGTAATTGCGGCCCTGGTATCCGAAACGGACCACCTTGACGTCATCCTCGTGCAGCGTGGTGCCGTCGAGGTCGTCGATGTACTGGATAACTTCCTTGCGCGCCATATGATGAACCTTCGTCATTGGGATGGTGCGGAAGTCATGGTTCTGACTCCGATGCGCCATCTGGGGATTGATGTTCGTCCAATGTCGCATTTTATACCAGGACATTGGTGCGGGTGTCTACGTCGGCCGCATGTTCAGTCGATTCTTAGAATCTTGACCATTAATGGTGGCGCACTTCGCCGTCGAGGTTATCTGGCTCATCCGGATCTGGAGTGCGTAATTAGCGGGAAGTGATATGTCGGGGTGGCACAACATGTAGGGGCCCTGGCCGGTACAAGATGAGAGTTACCACACAACCATCTGACCGAACCAGGACCCTACGATGCAGCCTACGTTCAACCTCGTCGCCGACACCATTTGCCGCACCGCGGAGCTGGGATTAACGATCACCGATGCCGCGGATGCCGGCGAGTTCACGGTCATCAGTGCTCGTCCCATCGACTCCTGCGACAAGTGCCCGGGCTGCGGACACACAGGCCGGCTGCGTGATCACGTCGTGCGCCGGCTGACCGATCTTCCCGTCGTCGGCTTCCCCACCAGGTTGCAGGTACGCGTGCCGCGGTTCCTGTGCCTGAATCAGTCCTGTGCCCAGCGGATCTACCAGGGCGAACTGGCCTGCGCCGAACGCGGGCGCACCGTCACTCGCCGGGTGACCCGCTGGATTCTGCAACGGTTGGCGATCGACAAAATGAGTATCTCCGCCACCGCCAAAGCCCTGGGCTTGGGCTGGGACCTGGTCAACGACCTCGCCCTGGATGCCTGCCGGCACCTGGTCTATGACGACCCCGGCCACCTTGCCGGGGTACGCGTGCTGGGCGTGGACGAGCACGTGTGGAAGCACACCCACCGGGCCGGTGAGCCGGACTCGTTCGTCACCGTGCTCGTCGACATCACCCCCGTCATCGACGGCGCCGGACCGGCCCGGTTGCTGGACATGGTCCCGGGTCGTAGCGCCGCGGTACTGAGCGATTGGCTCGGCCAGCGTGGGCAGGGCTTTCGCGACCGGGTCGAGGTTGTCACGATGGATGGGTTTGCCGGCTACGCCACCGCCACCAAACAGGCCCTGCCGCGGGCGCAGGCGGTGATGGATCCCTTTCACGTGGTGCACCTGGCCGCCGACAAGTTGACCGTGTGCCGGCAGCGCCTGCAGCGGATGACCACCGGGCGGCGGGGCAAGAAAAACGATCCGTTGTATAAGAACCGGAAAACCCTGTTGACCAGGATTGACTTCCTCACTGATCGACAGCATCGGCGACTCGAGCAACTGTGGGCCACCGACGAAGACTACGTGGCTTTGGAGGTGACGTGGTCGGTGTATCAGCAGATCATCGCCGCCTATCAGTACCCGAAGAAAGCCGAGGGCAAGAAGCTGATGCAGAAGGTGATCAGCACGCTGCGTTCATCGACGATGCCGAAGGGGTTAGAGGAGATTAAGCAGCTGGGAAACACGCTGTACCGGCGCCAGAAGGACGTGCTGGCGTATTTCGATATCGGCGCGTCCAACGGGCCCGTCGAGGCGATCAACGGGCGCCTGGAGCATCTGCGCGGCATCGCTCTGGGGTTCAAGAACCTCGGGCACTACATCTTGCGATCCTTGATCCACTCCGGACAGCTGCACACCAAGATCAACGCACTCTAAATCCTGAAGAGCCGGTTATCTGGGAAAAGCAATGATATGGCGCCACATTGAGCTTTCGTCGTCATGCCAAAATGTCGACGATGCGCACGCGAAAAGGCCCCGGACGTCTCGATGACGACGTCCGGGGCCCGAGGTGCCTTCCGGGGCGGGTCCGGGGCTTACGCCGGGGAGACGCCCTCGCCGCGCTTCACGCGGTAGACCGCCGGCGTGTACAGCGGCTGGTCGGGGATGGTCTTGTCTTCGACGAAGCGGTACTCGGCGAGGATCTCGTCGGGCCGGACCTGCACGTTGACCCAGCCGTGGTGGTCGAACTCGATCCACTCGACGTAGGGGTTGGCGGCCATCAGCGCCTGCTCGGCGGTCTGGGAGATGGCGTTGCGCTGCGGCAGCTTCACGATGTCGTCGATGTTCGACGCACTGACGGAGGTGCACACGATCTCGGCGGCGGCGATGCCGTCGGCCGGGTAGCGGCCCGGGGTGACGGGCACGTTGCACGCCCACGACGAGTGGATGTCGCCGGTGAGGAACACGACGTTGTCCAGATTTCGCCCGGACATCTCGCCGATGAGCTTGCGTCGCTCGTGGGCGTAGCCGTCCCACTGGTCGGAGTTGTACGGGACGCCGTCCTGCGGCAGGCCGAGCAGCTCGGTGATGGCGCCGGAGGTCTGCGGGTCCAGCGGCGGGATGAGCACCTGGGTGAACATGACGGAGTTGCCCACCAGGTTCCAGGTCGCGGCCGAGCTCGTCCACCGGTTGAGCAGGAAGTTCATCTGCTCGGAGCCGAGCATGGTGCGGTTCGGGTCGTCGGTCTCGCCGATCTTGATGAACTCGGGCGCCTTGTCGCGGTAGGTGCGCAGGTCGAGCATGGTGATGTCGGCCAGGGTGCCGTAGGTGAATGCGCGGTACAGGTGGCCGCCCTCGGAGAACGTGGTGGCGCGCACCGGCAGCCACTCCAGGTAGGCCTGGATGGCGGCGTCGCGGCGGGCGATGTAGTCGCCCTCGGTCTCGGGGGAGTGGTTCTCGGCGCCGTCCTTGTAGGTGTCGTTGGCGACCTCGTGGTCGTCCCAGGTGACCACCCACGGCTTGGCGCCGTGGGCGGCCTGCAGGTCCTTGTCGGTGCGGTAGTGGCCGTAGCGGCGGCGGTAGTCCGACAGGGAGACGATCTCGTGCGGCGGCTCGTGGTCGCGGATGGCGCCGGTCTTGCCGGTGTAGCCGCCGCGCTCGTACTCGTAGATGTAATCGCCGACGCACATGATGATGTCGACGTCGGGGTTGTCCGCCATGTCGCGGTACGCGGAGAAGTAGCCCGCCTCCCAGTTCGCGCAGGAGGTCAGGGCGATGCCGAGCTTGTCGGGCGTTGCGTTGGCGTCGGGGGCGGTGCGGGTGCGACCGACCGGGGAGACCTGGCCGGCGTAGTCGCCCTCCGCGACGGTGAATCGGTAGCTGTACCAGGTGTCGGGCCGCAGGCCGGTGGCGTCGAGCTTGACGGTGTTGTCCTGGGCGGGCTCGGCGACGGCCTCGCCGGACAGGACGATGGTGCCGAAGGAATCGTCGGTGGCGACCTCGCAGCGCAGCTTCACGGCGGTGCCGGCCTCCGCGCCCGGAACGTCGCCGGGGTGGGAGGTGGCGCGGGTCCACAGGAGGACGGAGGTGGGCAGCGGGTCACCGGAGGCGACGCCATGCTGGAAGACGTTGTGGCCGCCGCCGGCGGCGTCCCCGGCTGCCTCCTGCGCTGAGGCGGTGAATCGGCCCGCAAGGGTCGAGGTGCCGACGAACGCGGCGGTGGTGGCACCGGCCTTGAGGATGGTGCGGCGGGACGGGGTCGGCGACGCGGGTGAGGAGCCGTGGGCGGAAGTCATGAACTACATGACACTGTCCCTATTGGTGTATCACCAATTGGTAACGGTTCCGAGGTACCCCATTGAGGGGGGATTTCATGGAAGATTCATCTTCCGTACACCTGCGGTTCCCGACGGGTGGCCGCCGCTCCCGACGGGCGACCACGGCTCCGGCCGGGCGCCGCTGTCCCGGCCGGACGCCGCAGCTCCGGCTACAGGTGACCCGAACTAGGCGGTCAGGCCCATCTTGTCCATGATCTCCGAGTCGATGCCGTCGAGCTCCGCGGAGATGGACACGTGGGCGCGGCGACGCTGGTCCGGGGTCATGTGCTCGGCCGTCTCGATGGCGTCGACCAGCAGATCCAGGCGGTTGCGCGCGTCCTTGATGAAGCCCACGGTGCCCGACACCTTGGAGTTCTCCAGACGATCCAGCGACCCGCGGATGCCCTCGACGCGGGCGCGCAGCGGAGCGCCGTAGCCGTGGTGGCGGGCCACCGCGTCACCGGTCACGCCGAACTTGCGTGCGGCGGCGTCCTGGCCGCGGTTCTGCACGAACGTCATCAGCCGGTAACCGAGGGGCAGCGCCACCGGGACCAGCAGGCGCGCCGCGCCGACCCACCCCTTCGCCTTCTCGCGGGTCAGGCCCTGGTTGCGCTGTTGCTCCAGGATCTTCGCCGCAACGTTCTCCTGGTGCTTGTGCTTGGCCTTGAGGGCCTTCTGCTCGTCCTTCCAGCCGGCCTTGCGGATCTTCTCGGCCCGCTTCGCCGCACGCTTGTCCAGCTTCGCGTTGCGCTTGGCTTCCTTCTTCGCGTCCTTCGCGTTGCGCTTGCGTTCGGCTTCGGCGGCCTTGCGGCCATCGCGGTAGGCCTTGTCCTTCAGCTTCGCCTCGTGCTTCGCGTCCTCCTTGGCCTTGGCCTTGGCGGCCTTCAGCTTCAGTTTCATTTCGCGGCGGCGGTCGCGGTAGTCGCCCAAGAAGCTCATGGAATCCCTAATCTGCGTTCGGAGTCTGCGGAATCGTGCGTGAATTGTCGCGCAACCAGATTAACCCCGGTTTCCGCCGGGCGATACCCTGGTTGCATCGTGAACACCGAGGATACCGTCCCGCAGCCGGTGACCGGGCCCGATTTGGTCGGGTGCCGGTACCGGCTGGTCCGCGATCGCATGGCGGGGCCGCGGCGCCCGGGTAATTCCGAATCCGCCCGCCGGCGCGCCGAGTTGGGGGCGCATCACCGGGCGTCGGTGATCGCGGGGCTGCCGGATCCGACGGTCATCGCGCCGGGTCCGGACGCGGATCTGGCGACGTTGGAGGCGATCGCGGCGGGCGCGGACCTCATCGTCGGCGCCGTCCTGCGCCACGAGCGCCCGCCGGGGGACCGCGCATTCTCCGGCATCGCCGAGGAATCCCGCCCCGACCTGCTGGTTCGCCTGGGCGACGGCTACCTGCCGGTGATCATCGCCGCGCACAAGCTGCTGGAGCCGCGCCGCCGCCGCACGGAAGCCGCCCGCATCCTCCCCGTCGCCCGCCTCGGCCGCCCGGGCGTGCTGGGTCGGCCGCTGCGCACGAGCATCGTCGTCGACGAAAAACTGAAGCTGCGCCACAACGCCGCCGATGCGGTCCAACTCGGCCAGGCCGCCGCCCTGCTCCACCGGCTCGGCGCGTCCTGCGGCCTCGTCGGGGGCATCGGCGCCGACCCGACGCGAGTGGTCATCGTCGACGAAGGGCCGCGCGTCGCCGCGTACCGCACCGCTTTACGACGAGCCCGCGCCACCATCCACGCGATCGAACGCCATGAGGCGGCCACGTCGTCGTCAAGCGAAACGAAAACCGGGGAACCGTCGCCGCCCGCGCCGAAAATCGACGGCAACGAATGGCGCATCGGCCAATGGCCCCTGGCGCCCCGGAAAATCCGCGAATGCCGCAGTTGCCGATGGCGCGAAGCCTGCGAAGACGAACTGCGCGCCGCCGACGACATCTCCCTGCTGCTGCCCGGCAACCGGGGCGACGAATACCGCGAAGCCGGCATCACCACCATCCGCCAACTCGCCCGCGACGACGGCGCCGGCGAACACCGGCACCTGGCGCTGCTGTCCGTCTTCGGCGAACCCGCCGCCCTGCGCGTGGAGAAAACCAGCGCACCCCGCGCCGACGTGGAAATCGACGTCGACCTCGAGGCCTACCCCGGCCACGGCGCATACCTGTGGGGCGCATGGACGCCCGACGACGGATACGTCTCGCACGTGACCTGGGCGCCACCCGGACCGGCCGGGCTCGGCGGAGACGCGGAAGCCGAAAACTTCGCCCGCTTCTGGGACTGGCTCATGGCGCGCCGGGCCGCCGCACACGCCGCCGGGCGCACCTTCCGCGTCTACTGCTGGGCCGCCGAAGGCGAAAACCACTGGCTGCGGCACTCGGCGAAGAGGTTCGCCGGCATGGAGTTCGTCGTCGCCGGGGATGCAACGGAGGCCGGCGCACCCGCCCGCATCATCGCCGTCCCCGACATCGCCGAAATCGAACGATTCATCTCCTCCGACGAATGGGTCGACCTGTTCCGCGTGACCAAACGCCAACTGATCAGCCCCGCGGGACTGGGACTGAAAGTCGTGGCGCCCATGGCCGGATTCACGTGGCGCGACGACGACGCCGACGGCGAAGCATCACTGTCCTTCTACCGCGACGCCGTCGGCATCGGCGCGGGCGCGGGGGCAGTCGACGGTGCAGGTGATGGCGGCGGCACCGGAGGCGGCCTCAACCCCGCCGACGCCCGCGCCAAACTCCTGCGCTACAACGCCGACGACTGCCGATCCACCGCCGCCGTCCGCGAATGGCTCGACTCCGGCCGTGCCGTCGACGAGATCCCCAACGTGCGCGACCTGGAAAACCGCGACATCGACTAACGCAGCGGCACCTGGCCGCTCCGGGGCGAACGCCCAGCGAATCAGCCCCTGAACGCCCACGTCCCCCGGCGAACGAAATTCGGCGGCCGCTTCTTCAACGCCGCCTCCCGCGCCCGCGCCGCATTCTCGCTGAGCAACAACTTGGCCTGCTCGAAACGCTCCGCACGGAACGTCGCCCGCGGCGACCGCCACGCCCTGTTGAACAACGCCTTCGTCGACGCCAACTGATCGGGCGAACGACCGAACAACTCGACGAGCATCTCCCGGGCACGCACGTTGGCGTCGTCAAGCGAATCAACCGCCTCCGTCGCCAACCCAACCTCGACCGCCTCCGCGCCCGACAACTCACGCCCGGTCATCGTCAACCAACGAGCCTGCTCCGCACCGACATGATCCGCCAACGTACGCGCCCCCGACATGTCCGGAATGAGCCCCCACTTCGCCTCCAACACCGACCAACGCGCATCCGCGGCCGTCACCCGGAAATCCGCGCCCAACGCCAACTGCACCCCACCGCCGTAACAATGCCCCTGCACCACCGCGATCACCGGCACCGGCAGCCGGCGCCACTCCCAGCACACCCGCTGGAACAGATTCGTACCATCGCCCGCCAGCGGATTCGGCGCGAACGCCCGGACGATGTCCATCGGCTTCTTCAGCACCGACCCGAAATCCAGGCCCGCGCAAAACGACGCGCCCTCGCCCGCGAGAATCACGCCCCGCAAATCGCGGTCGCGGCGCAACGTCTTCGCCGCATCGTCGAGGCCGCGCAACATCGCCATGGTCAGGCCATTGAGTTTCGCGGGGCGGTTCAGGGACACCACCGCGACCTTGGCGCCGCCGTCGAGGTGCTCGTACTCGACGGTGACGGGCGAAGTGGAAATCCGTGCGTCATTGGCGTGGGTCATGCCCGCGAAACTAGCCCGTTCGGCCGCAGCCCGGGCGAGAACCGGAAACATCGGGCGCCGGAAGACGCGCGCCCCCGTTCGAGCACGCGTCCCCACATAACCGGCCCCACCCGGAAAGGACGCATCGAAGTGATAATCGCCACATGAAATGCGGCATTGGAAAAACCGTTATGGCTTTTCCTTTTGAGGGAATATCATTCGATCATGAACCCGTTCATCCACTTGGTTTTCATGGGCGTCAGCGGATGCGGAAAGACCACCGCAGCCGAACTGGCCGCCGACCTGACCGGCTGGCCCTACGCGGAAGCCGACGAATTCCACCCGCAGGCCAACATCGACAAGATGGCCTCCGGGCACCCGCTCGACGACGACGATCGCCGCCCCTGGCTCGAAGCCATGCGCGACTGGATGACCGACCGGGCGACCGAGGGCACGAGCGCCGGAACCGTCGTCACGTGCTCCGCGCTCAAGCGCTCCTACCGCGACATCCTCCGCGGCGCAGAAGGACGCGTCGTCTTCGTCCACCTCTACGGCGAAGCATCGGTCATCGAAGAGCGTCTCGCACACCGCAAGGGCCACTTCATGCCCGCGTCCCTCCTCCCCAGCCAATACGCCGACCTCGAACAGCTGCAGGACGACGAAGACGGCGTAACCGTCGACCTCGCCGGCACCCCGCGCGAGATCGTCGACGCCGGTTTCGCCTACGCGGGGATCGCGCCGTCGCAAAGCAAATCCGACGAAAAGGACGCATAAATGAACGCCACCATGCTCCTCGCCGCCGACGAACCGCTGACCACGGCCGGGCCGACGCAGCTGATCACCGCCGCACTCGTCGGCATCGCCGCAATCGTCGCGCTGATCGTCTGGGGCAAGGTCCACCCGTTCCTGGCGCTGATGCTCGGCTCGGCCGTGCTCGCGCTGACCGCCGGCATCGCGCTGACCGACACGTTCACCGCATTCACCGCCGGCGTCGGCTCCACCGTCGGCGGCACCGGCGTGCTCATCGCACTGGGCGCGATCATCGGCACGCTGCTGGTGAAATCCGGCGGCGCCGACGCCATCGTCGAAGGCTTCCTGCACCGCACCACGCCGCAAAAACTGCCGTGGATGATGGCGGCGCTCGCGTTCATCATCGGCATCCCGCTCTTCTTCGAGGTCGGCGTCGTCCTGCTCATCCCCGTCGTCATGCTCGCCGCGAAACGCGCCCGCCAGCCCGTCATCCTGCTGGGCATCCCCGCCCTGGCCGGCCTGTCCGCGCTGCACGGCCTGGTGCCGCCGCACCCCGGGCCGCTCATCGCCATCGATGCCCTCGGCGCGAACCTGGGCGTGACGCTGGGCCTGGGCCTCATCGTCGCCGTGCCCTGCGTGATCCTGGCGGGGCCCGTGTCCGCGAAGTTCATGGCCAAGTGGGTCCCGATCGAGGCCCCCGACACCTTCACCACCGGCGAGCCCGTGCCGGAGGAGCATCGGCCCGGCGTCGCCGTGTCGCTGTCCGTCGTTCTGCTTCCCGTTGTGCTGATGCTGCTGCGCACGCTCGTCGAAACCGTGTGGGCCGGCGGCGAGGGCAACGCCGTCCACGGGTTGCTGATGTTCCTGGGCATGCCGCTGGTCGCGCTGCTGGTGACGTCACTGTATGCGATGGCGGTGCTGGGCTTGCGCGGTGGCCGTGGGCTGAAAGAGGTGTCCGATCTGGTCGGCGCGTCGTTCGCCGGCATCGCGGGCATTCTGCTGATCGTCGGCGCGGGCGGTGGTTTCAAGGAAACGCTCGTCGCGTCGGGTGTTGCGGACGTCATCGGCGATTGGCTGGATGGGGCCGCGATTTCCCCGCTGCTGGCGGCGTGGTTGGTTGCGGTGTTCATTCGCCTGGCCACGGGGTCGGCGACCGTCGCGACGATCACCGCCGCGGGCATCATGTCGCCCATTGCGGCGGGGCTGGATCCGGTGACGACGGCCCTGATGGTGTTGGCGATCGGCGCCGGGTCGGTGTTCTTCTCGCACGTCAATGATGCGGGATTCTGGCTGGTCAAGGAGTATTTCGGCATGACGGTGCCGCAGACGTTGAAGACGTGGTCGTTGATGGAGACCATCCTGTCGGTCGTTGGCCTGGTGTCGGTGCTGCTGCTGGGGTTGCTTGTCTGACGGTTCGGTTCTTGCTTGACGACGCCCGCCGGTTCCCCTTCCAGCCGCAATGTTGGGCGCGCTCGGGTGGGGGAGTGCCCGGGTGGTGTGTGGGGCGCCCGCATTGCTGGGCGCCGGCTCTCGTCCGCCCGTGAAGGGGTGAAACCGGCGTCGGCGAGCACTGCGGAGGTCTCGAATCCGCCCGAACGGGCGAATCCCGGGTTGGCGCGCGCTGGGTAGGCCGTGAATTCGACAAATGCAGCCTCACGTCGAGTGAACGGTGGTAAAAGCCCAGGAAGGGAAATCCCGTGGCTGCATTTGTCGGATAACTCCCGCAGTGAGGGGTGTTACGGCGATGGGGGTGCGGCGTGGCGGAGGAGAGTCGGCGGGGCGGGGGTTGGGTTCGGCGGGGCGGCGGGGAGCCTGACCGCGGAAACACGAAACCCGCCCCGCCGACCGCAACGAGCGGACGGAGGGACGGGCTGCATCACCAGACGACCGACTTCTGCAGCCGACCGCCGGGGAGTACGAAGAGGCCGACCCGCGACGCGATGAACGTCGTCAAGCAACCTCCCGCCCAAGCCCGGAAAACCCCGGGCCCGGCGTGAAACTTAGGCCGAAGCCTTGGCGAAACGCTCCGCGACGTCATCCCAGTTGAAGACGTCCCAGACGGCCTTGACGTAGTCCGCCTTCACGTTCTTGTACTGCAGGTAGAAGGCGTGCTCCCACATGTCGAGCATCAGCAGCGGGGTCAGGTTCGCGGAGATGTTGCCCTGCTGGTCGGTCAGCTGCTCGACGACGAGGCGGCCGGCGACGTGGTCGTAACCCAGCACGGCCCAGCCGGAGCCCTGCAGGCCCAGCGCGGCGGCGGAGAAGTGATCCTTGAACTTCTCGAACGAACCGAAGTCGCGGTTGATGGCCTCGGCGAGGTCACCGGTCGGCTCGCCGCCACCGTTCGGGGAAAGGTTCTTCCAGAAGATGGAGTGGTTGGTGTGGCCACCCAGGTTGAACGCGAGGTCCTTGGAAAACGCGGTGACGACGCCGGCGATGGAGCCGTCGTTGCGCGCGGCCTCCAGCTTCTCCAGGGCGGCGTTGGCGCCGTTGACGTAGTTCTGGTGGTGCTTGCTGTGGTGCAGCTCCATGATCTCGGCGGCGATGTGCGGCTCGAGGGCGTCGTAGGCGTAGTCCAGTTCCGGCAGCTCGTAAACGGCCATGGGTGAGTCCTCCTTGGAAAGTCGATTTAGCTTGTGACACCCGATGGTACCCATCCCGCCGAATTACGCAAGGAAAGTTATGCGTAATTCGCCGTGGGCGATAGGCGAACCATGTGATTCGGGCTTCGCGGCCGGGGCTGGCCGCCCGCGAGTGGCCCACGTCACCGGGCGCTCGTAAGCGACGGTACCCGCGTTCGCGGATTCGGGTCGGCCCGACCGTTCGAACATCCCCGTCGCACGGCCATTTTCCGGCGTGCGCCACGTCGAACATCCCCGTCGCACGGCCCTTCCCGACGCGCGGGCCACCGAGTATCCTCGCGCCCATGACTGCATTCACGCCGACCGACATCCTCGACGACGGCGGCCACGTCGTCGGCGAGCACCTGGTTTTGGGCACCCCGTACGGCGGGCCGTGGCCGGATGGGCATCAGGCGATGGTGGTGGCGGCCGGCTGTTTCTGGGGCGTCGAAAAGCTGCTGTGGAACGCGCCGGGCGTGTGGACGACCCTGCCGGGCTACGCGGGCGGGGCGACGATGCGGCCGTCGTACCGCGAGGTGTGCGGCGCGCGGACGGGGCACACGGAGTCGGTGCTGGCGGTGTTCGACCCGGAGCGGACGAGTTTCGCGCAGCTGCTGCGGCTGGTCCTGGAAAATCACGACCCCACCCAGGGCGACCGCCAGGGCAACGACATCGGCCCGCAGTACCGGTCGGCGGTGTTCCCGCTGAACGAGGAGCAGGCGCGCATCACGGCCGACACCCTCGAGGCCTACGCGCCGCGGCTGGCGCGGGCCGGGTTCGGGCCGATCACCACGGAGGTGACGCCGCTGGATCAGACGCCGACGGGCCGTTTTTGGGTCGCCGAGCCCTTCCATCGCGGCTATTTGGAGGCGAATCCCAACGGGTACTGCCCGGTCCATGCCACGGGCGTGACCTGCGGCTGAGCGGGCCCGGGGTTGCTCGTGCTTGACGACGGCCCGTCGTAACGCACTTACTTCGCGGGCTCGTCCCGCGGCGGGGTGGCGGAGGCGTCATCGCCGAGGCGCTTGGCGGCCTCATCCTGCACGCGGTCGATCTTGTCGGCGTACTTGCCGCCGGTGCGCTTGTCGATCTCGTCGCCGACCTTCTCGATGCCCTCGCGAATCTTGTCGGGGTTGTCGTCGATGAACTTCTTGGCCTTGTCGATGAGGCTCATGGTGGGTACCTTTCGTGGTCGTGCGCGGCCCGGGATCGCGGCGCCGTCGCGGATGCCCACATTGTCTCATGTACGCGACTTGTCTCTTGTATGCGGCGACGCCCGTCGCCCGGCCAATCGCCGGGAAACGGGCGTCTTTTCTGATGTGCGGCGTCGACCGCCGCCGGGCGTTCGGCCCGGAAGTTTTGCTACTCGTCGCCGCCGAGGTGCTTGCGGGCGGCGTCCTGGGCCTTGTCCACCTGCTCGGAGTGCTTGCCGCCGGTGCGCTCGTCGACGATGTCGCCGGCCTTGTCGATGCCCTGGTTCACCTTGTCCGGGTTGTCGTCGGCGAACTGCTTGGCCTTGTCGAAGATTCCCATGTGTCGCTTCCTTTCGTGGTCGTGGTGACCGCACGAGCTCGCAGGCCCGTCCAGCCCTCTGGACGTGAACCACGTTACGTACGCGGTAGCGTCAGCGCAGCCGTCGTAACCGGATTGTTGCCGAGGCGTGTCCTGCCCGTCGGGTCCCGTGATCCGGCCGTCACGCCTTCGGCGGGAGATTGCGCCGACCCCACTTCGCGATCCTCTTGAATCGCACGCCGCCCGCTCCCGCGCGGTCGTCGTCAAGCTCGAGGCCCAGGATCGCCGCCCACGCCGGCAACGCCTCCGCCTCATACCGGTGCCCGTGCCCGTCGCCCACGTCGACGCTGACCAGGCCATCGATGAGCACCTGCAGGAACGTCACCACCGGGAACCACCGCACCGCCGACAACACGTCCCGGCCCAGGCGCTCCCGCAGCCAATCCGGCCGCCGCCACGCCAGCGGATAATCCCACCACACGATCGGGTCCGACGCGTGCTGCAGATACGCCACCCGCGGATGCTCCCACTCGCCCAGCGGTTCGCCGCCGAACGTCTCCCACAGTTCCTGCGGGCGCGTGGCGAAGCGGATGTGCCGCCCGCCGTCGATGACCGGCGCAATCTCCGGCGAACCCGCGTCGCGCGTGTGGGTGAGCTCCTTCCACATCGGCGTGAACTGCGGCGTCCCCGTCCACAGGGCGCCGTCCACCGACGCGAGCATGTCCTCTGCGTCGTCGAACGCCCCGTTGCCGCCGAAACCGCCGAGCGACTCGCCCGCGATGAGCAGCATCGGCCTGTCCCCCTCCGGCAGGCGCTCCCACTCCTCGCGGATGCGGCGGAACATCGCCCGACCGGCGGCCGGCGGCGTCTCGTGGTCGGCCAGCCACGCCACCGGCGACGGCAGATCCGAATACTGCAGCCCGATCTGCGCGCAGTTGCCGCCGGTGAAGAACTCCACCGCCATCAGGCTCCACGGCGGAATCCAGCCGGTGCCGGTGGTCACGTGCACCACCACGTGATCCCGTCGGAACGCCCCCGTGCGGTGCATCTCGCGGATGATGAGCTCCGTCTGCGACTTCAGCGACCGCCCGCGCACCTTGCCCGCGTAGATGCGGATCGGTTCCGTCACCTCGTGCGGCGCGCGTTTGGTCACCGCCGCGATGTCGCGTGCGCGCGGCCCGTCCGACACCATCGCCCGGCCCTGCGCGCCCAGCGCGTGCCACGGTTCCAGCGACCACGGGCTGCCCGAGCGTTCCGGTTCCCACGGTTGCGCGCGGCCCGGCAGCACCCGCATGTTCACGCGGTGCGCGTTGCGGTAGACGCGCTCGATGGTCCGGCGCACGACGAGCTTGTCGACGGCCAGCCCCAGGCCTCCGCCGACGACGATGCCGGCGGTCACGGGCGCGACGCCGCGGGGAACCCACGGGCGGATGACCCGGCGGAGCTGGTCGAAGGCGAACTCGGCGGCGAACGTCAGGCCTTGGGTGGTCAGGTACGCCGCCGACGCCAGGACGGTGCCGCCGAATTGCGCGCGGGCCGACGACAGCGCGTCCATGCCCACCAGGCCGCCGATGGACCGCTGGTGTTGGATGGACCGCCACCACACCGCGGCCGTCACCGCGGTCATCGAGCCGTGCCAGGCCAGTGCGATGGCCCTCTCCGTGCCGACCGACGGCGCGAACCGGCCGAGCTGGGTCCGGCGGATCCGCGCGTCGGCCAGGCGGTACCCGTAGCCGACGGCGACGCCCACGACGTGGCCGGCGAGCTGCGCGCCGAAGGACACCATCGCCGTCGATCCCCAGGGGCGGGGCATGAGCGACGGGCTGAACGCCGCCCACGACGCGATCTCCGCGCCAACGAGGCCGGGATTCGACGGGATGCCCAGCCATGGACGTGCGCTTCGGCGGATGGGCAACCCCGCACTCGCCGCGCGGGCGGTTTCGCGGGCGGCCGCCTCGCGCATGCGCGCCTCGCGGAGCCGCGTCACCGGCTTGAGGGCGCGAAGGAAATCCATGCTCTTCATATTGTCAGACGGAACAATGAATTTCCGTCGGCTCGGGGGCGAATCGGCCGTCGCGGTCGCCGAGCGGGACCGTCGTGCAGCGGTTACCGTGCGTGTGTCCGGGGTCACCGGCCACGCCCCTGGTGAAACCGGTGCCCGAACGGGCATAATCGGACTTAGGTACACAACCGTTGGGGCGAGAACGGACTTTTCGTCGCAGTGCAACCGCTGCCGCACAGCCAGCCGACGCGCCCCGGAAGGACGAAACCATGAAGGTCTCCGCCGGAAACAAGGTCGTGCTCATCGGTGCCGGCGACGTCGGAGTCGCATACGCCTACGCACTGGTCAACCAGGGCATCGTCGACCACCTCGCCATCATCGACATCGACGAACGCAAGACCGGGGGCAACGTCATGGACCTCAACCACGGCGTCGTCTGGGCCCCCTCCCGCACCAAGGTCACCCGCGGCACCTACGCCGACTGCGAGGACGCCGCCCTCGTCGTCTTGTGCGCCGGCGCGGCGCAGAAGCCGGGCGAAACCCGCCTGCAGCTGGTGGACAAGAACATGCGCATCTTCAAGTCCATCGTCGACGAGGTGATGGCCAGCGGGTTCGACGGCATCTTCCTCGTCGCCACCAACCCGGTCGACATCCTCAGCTACGCCACCTGGAAGTTCTCCGGCCTGCCCGCCCACCGCGTCATCGGTTCGGGCACCGTGCTCGACACCGCCCGCTTCCGCTACATGCTCGGCGAGTACTTCGACGTGTCGCCCATGAGCGTCCACGCGTACATCGTCGGCGAGCACGGCGACTCCGAACTGCCGGTCCTGTCGTCGGCGAACATCGCCGGCGTCGGGCTGCGCAGCAAGCTGGAGAGGAATCCCGAGCTTCACGACGAACTCGAGGAGATCTTCATCCGCACCCGCGACGCGGCCTACGAGATCATCGACGCGAAGGGCTCGACCTCGTACGGCATCGGCATGGGTCTGGCGCGCATCACCCGCGCGATCTTCCAGAACCAGGAAGTCGCCCTCCCCGTGTCGGCGCTGCTGCGCGGCGAGTACGGGCACGAGGACATGTACATCGGTACGCCCGCGATCGTGAACCGCAAGGGCATCCGCCGCGTCGTCGAACTCGAGCTCGACGATTACGAGTCCGAGCAGTTCGACAAGTCCGTCGCCACCCTCCGCGAGATCCAGGATCCGTTCTGGGAGAACGGCGAGTACGTCCCGCAGTAGCGGGCATGCCCCGCAGCGGGGTGCGCCTCGGAGTGCGGGTGGGCCGGGATGAAGGGGCGCACCCGCGAGACGGAGATCAGCGGCCGGGGGCGAAGGGGATGGTCGCGACCGTCTCGTGCAACGGTCCGCCGGAACGGCCCTCGCCGAGACGTGAGCTGACCAGCTCGATCTCCGTGGCCGACCACGTCGGGCCCGCGTACACGCTCAGGGCGTGGACGACGTCGTGAAGCAACGTCGCGCCATCATGCCGTGCGGGGCGGGCGAGGTCGCGACCCGCACGGTCGCCGAACCGGCCGCGACGGCGATCCCCGGCCCACGCGCTCCGTCGGTGAGACCGGCGGTCATCGCGACGCCCGCCCTGCTCGCGGGCACGCAGACGCGCCACGGTGAGGTGGGCGCGACGACGTTCCGTTTGGTCGTCGGCCCGCGAGCCGCGGGAACCGGAGCGACGGGAACCGGAGCCGCCCGAAAGAACGGCGGACGGATCATCGGGGTCGGGATCGTCGTCGGCGGCGAAGGGATCGTGGGCGCAGGCGGCCATCAGGTGACGCAACGGCGCGACGTCGCCGCCGACGCCGATCCACAGCGTCCGCCCCGAGAAGCTGCCCGCCCCGCGCAGATGCAGGTCCAGTTCGGGCGGGGTCGGCGTGGTCGCCACGGCGGCGGCGATGTGCTCGGCCAGTTCGTCGACCGAACCGTCCGGACGTTCGCCGTAGAACGCCACGGTGAGATGCCACTGGTCGGGATCGGTCCACCTCAACAGCGGGCCATTGTCGTCTCGAATCGGGCGCAGCGCCGTGACGAGGTGCTCCCGGACCTCCTCCGGCGGACGAATCGACGCGAACAATCTCATGCCGTCACCGTAGCCGCAGTGAGCGGAAGGTGAATTCTCGGTGAAACCTTGAAAGAAACGCCGTTTGAGGTGTCGCTTTCCCGGCGGCGCGGTCATGATTGACGCATACCGATCCGCCAGGCGAATTCCCGCGTCCGCTGATCGGTCGTCGCATCGGGGGTTCGGCGCCCCGCCGACGGCCGCGGAGGTGGGGGAGGAGAACCAGACCCATGCATCACGATGTCCGGCCCTTGATCGAGCAGCTCGACGATCTGATCGGGCAGCTCGACCGCGTCAGCGCCGACGCGGCGGACACGTTGGCGGGCGTGCACCCGGAGCACCGCGCCGGCGCCGAGAACCTGCTGCAGTACGCGCACCTGCGCACCATCGACATCCGGGAGCTGCAGAACGGGTTGCACGACCTCGGCGTGACCAGCCTGACCACCGCCGAGTCCGGCGTGTACGGGCGCCTGGTCATCGCGCGCGCGGTGCTGCGGGCGCTGATCGGCGAGGAGCTGGACACCGACGTCGACGCGATCATCGCGCGCGACGACGCCGCCGACGTCGCGCTCGACGCCAACTCGGATCGCCTGTTCGGCATCGAGCGCGAGGGCGTGCCGGCCCGGATCATGGTGACCCTGCCGTCGGAGGCCGCGGACGACGCCGAGCTGGTGGTCGGTTTCGCCGAGGCCGGGATGGACGTCGCCCGCATCAACTGCGCGCACGACGGCCCGGAGGCGTGGCGGAAGATGATCGCCAACGTCAACGACGCCGCGCAGAAGGTCGGCCGGGACATCGAGGTGTCCATGGATTTGGCGGGCCCGAAGATCCGCACCGGCGCCGTCGCCGATGGCCCGAAGGTCGGTCGCGCCCGAACCACCCGTGATGACGCGGGGACGGTGCTCACCCCGGCGAAGCTGTGGCTGACGCCGCGCGTGGTCGACCTCGGCGGTCCCGGTGGTCCGGAGGACCCGGACGAGTCGCGCGACGGCGCGGTGGCGTCGCTGCCCGCCCCGGTGCCCGCCGGTCTGCCCGGCCGTCCGGCCCTGCCGCTGACCGTCGACGCCGGATGGCTGGCGAACCTGGAGGTCGGCAGCGAAATCACCCTGCACGACAACCGCTCGGCCAAGCGCCATTTCACCGTCACCCATGTCGAGGACGGCGGCGTGCTCGCCGAGGGCAACCGCAACGCCTACATCGCCGACGGCACCCTGCTGCGCCACGACTACGAGAAGACCCGCGCCACGGGCGTGCCGCCGGTGACCCGCAAGCTGCGGTTCGAGGTGGGCGACGAGATGATCATCACCTCCGAGACCGTCGAGTCGGTGCCGCGGCAGGAAAGCGGCGAGGTGCCGCGCCTGTCGTGCACCCTGCCCGAAGCCGTCGCCGCGCTGCAGGTCGGCCAGCCGGTGCTTTTCGACGACGGCGCCATCGCCGCCGAGGTCGTCTCCGTGGGCGCCGCCGATGGGTCGGCCGACGTGGAGTCGGCGGATGCCGGGGACGTGGACGTCGTCAAGCACCACGAAGCCCGCCTGAAGGTCACCCGGGCCAAGCCGGGCGGCCAGAACCTGGCCGGCCACAAGGGCATCAACCTGCCCACCACCGACCTGCCGGTGCCCGCGCTGACCGAGGAAGACGCCGAGAATCTGCGCTTCGTAGCGGAAAACGCCAACGTGGCGGCGGTGAGCTTCATCCGCACGCCCGAGGACGTCGCACACGTCCTCGAGGAGCTGGAGACCATCGCCGCCGAGTACGAGGCCGCGGGCAACGCCGAGCTGGCCGAACGCTCCCGCAACCTGGGCATCGTGCTGAAGATCGAGACCATCCCGGCCTTCGAGAACCTCCCCGAAATCCTCGTCGCCGGCATGCGCCACGCCAACATGGGCATCATGATCGCCCGGGGCGACCTCGCCGTGGAACTCGGCTTCCAGCGCATGGGCGAAGTGCCCGGCCAGATCCTCGCGCTCGCGCAGGCCGCCCGCGTGCCCACCATCCTGGGCACCCAGGTCCTCGAATCGCTGGCCAAGTCCGGCCTGCCCGCCCGCGCCGAAATCACCGATGCCGCGTTCGCGCTGCGCGCCGAGTGCGTCATGCTGAACAAGGGCCCGCACATCACCGAAGCCATCGTCATCCTGGACGATTTGGCCAAGAAGATGGGCCGCTCGCAGCGCAAGAACCGCATCATGCTGCGCCGCATCCGCTCCTGGGACGGTGAAACGCGATGACCGGCGCAGTGAAGGGACCGGGCCCGGACCAGCGGGGCCCGGCAGCGCCGGGGCCGGGCAATCCGGGTCTGCACCGCAACGGCGAATGGGCAGGCGATTGGGGCGTGCCGCGCACCCCTCCGCCGCCGCCTGCGTTCGGCCGCGGGTCCGTGACCGGTCACATCAACCACGACGTGCCGGGCGGCTACGGGCAGGGGCCGCGACCCATCAGCGGTTCGATTCACCCGCGCAGTCCGGTGCCGGGGCCCGTGCCGGCGCCGATCCCGATGAGCGGCTTCACCCCGTACCAGGTGCCGCCGAAGCCCGAGCCGCAGGAGGTCGCGCGCCGTCGTGCGGCGGCCGCCCGGGCGTGGGCGGTGGCAACGGCCGGGCTGTTCGGTCTCGGGACGTTCGCCACGTGGGGCAGCTATCAGTCGCCGGCCGGCAGCGCGGTGCCGTCGCTGCTGCTCGGGCCGGTGTCGTCGCTGTTGTACTTCGCCGCCGTCGTGGCCGCCGGCGTGCTCGGCGCGTACGGCATCGCGACGTTGCGTGCGTTGGCGGAGCGGGCGCGGCAGTGGCGGCCGCCGCTGGCGCGCAGCCCGAAGACCATCACCGCCATGCACCTGTGGCCCGGGCGCAACATCACCGGCCCGGTGGTCATTCTCGCGGAGACGGGCGTGCGCGGGCCCGGCAAGTGGGCGTGGTTCGTCTCCTGCGTGTTGTGGCCGTTGACGCTGGTGTCGGCGTTTCTGAGCACCACGGCGCTGGACGTGTTCCGCAGCGGCGTGCTGGCCACCATCGCGGCCATCGCGTCGGCGGCGGCGGTCGGGGCGTTGGCGCGGGCGTTGGCCCCGCCGGATCCGCGGCGCCTGGTGCCCGGCGCAGATGATGCGCTGGCCGCGGCGCTTGACGACGACGCCGACGCGGACGACGAAGACGTCGACCCGGAGGTGGCCGCCGAGCGCGCCGAGCGGCGGGCCCGGGCCCGCGCGGCGGCGGAGCCGTTCTGGTCGCGCGGCCTGATCACCGCGCAACGTTCGCGCACCCCGAAGACCATCACTCCGCCCATCGACGACGCGATCACGTCCCTGTACCGGGATGTGCACGAGGAGAAGCCCTGATGGAGATCATCGCCCACCGCGGAGCCTCCGGCGCCCACCCCGAACACACCATCGGCGCCTATGAGGCGGCCGTCGCCGAAGGGGCCGACGGCGTCGAGTGCGACATCCGCCTCACCGCCGACGGTCACCTGATCTGCATGCACGACCGCACCCTGAACCGCACCACCGACGGTTCCGGCGCGGTCGGCGCGACGACGCTGGAGCAGATCCGCCGTCTCAACGCCGGCACGTGGGAGAAGCCGCAGCCGGTGCTGGAGTTCGACACGTTCCTCGAGTTCGCCGTCGCCAACCCGGAGATCGGACTGTTCATCGAGACCAAGCACCCCGTGTCCACCGGCCTGCGCACCGAGCGCGTGCTGCGGGAGCGTCTCCGCCACTTCGGCCTGGACCGCGACCCGCGGACCAGGATCATCAGCTTCGCCGCCCGGTCCATCAACGCCGTCGGCGAGATGCTGCCGGACCTGGAGCGCATCCAGCTGGTGAAGGCCCCGGGCGCCCGCACCGCCATGCAGCGCTACCTCGGCGGCCCCACCGCGATGGGCGTGGACATGTACGGCGCCCGCCGCGACCCGATGGGCATGATGTCGTGGAACCTGCCGCTGTACTGCTGGCTGGCCAAGACCGACGTCGACGTCACCTACGCCAAGGCGCGGGGCATCGACTGGCTGGCCACCGACTGGCCCGCCCGCGCCCGCAAGGCACTGGATTCCATGCCGCGCGTCGGCGGTTTCGACGCCGCCACCACCGCCGCGATGACCTCCGGCATGGGCGAACGCGAGGCCCGCGCCGCCCGGGCGGAACGCGCCCACCGGGCCGCCGACCTCATCGCCGCCCAGGACACCGCCACCGCCGAAGCGCAGGGCACCCCGCTCAGCGATTTCGGGGCGGACGACTCGTCGCCGGAGGTGCCGCTCGCCCAGCGCGACACCGGCCTGCGCCCCGAGGACGCCGTCGACTTCGACCGCGATTCCCTGCGGCCGGAGGACGTCACGCGGACCGTCGCAAAGCCGGGGACCGGAACCTCCCACTGACCCGGGCCCGCACCACCGCCCCGGCCGCCGCTGCAAGTATGTTGGGGCCGTGGGAAAAAAGTCTCGTAAGAACCGTGCCGCATCCGACGTCAACGTGCCCGAGGGGATGAGCCGCCGCCAGGCCAAGCTCGCCGCCCGTGCCGCCGAACGCGAACGCCTCGCCGGAAACCCCCGGCCGTTCGCCGGATTCGACGCCGAAGCCGATCTCGTCGCCCTGCGCGAGTTCGCCCCGTCGGCCACCGTGCCCGCCGAGGTCGCCGGCGCCAAGCGCCCGATCCACCTGTGCACCGTGCTTCCGGGCGGCATCGCCGCGCTGACCCGGGCCACCTCCGAGGGCGGCGCCGCCTACGTGGCCATGCAGACCCAGTCGCGTTCCAACGACGCCGCCGCCGACCTGGCCCGCGCCCTCGAATGGGCCCGCAACGCCGACGACGGGCAGCAGCTCGACAGCGCCGTCGACGGCACCGACGGCGGTGCGCTCGGCGACATCCTCACCGGCGTCACGCTCGACGACCTCGAGGTTCACCAGGACTTTGAATGGTGGATCCCCGCCGGCGTCGAACGCACCCAGCTGGTGCAGCAGAACCTCGCCGTCGCCAACGACTCGATCATGCCGTCGCACCGCCTCGACCTCGACGTCCCCGGCGCCGTGTGGTGGATCGACCCGGGCGAGCGCGCGCACATCCGCTGGATTCGCCGCGAGGACGAGCGGCAGTTGCTCGACGCCCTGGCCCGCGTCCACGCCGCCGACCGGTTGAGCATGGGCGAGGGCACCAAGTTCGCCGGCGTGTTCCGCACCGACGGCGTCCTCGTGCCGGTCTGGGACCTGGACAACACCGTCGCCCACGACTCGTGGGGCGAGGTCATCGCCGACGCCGCCGCGCGGATCGAGAAGGCGCTGGCCTCCGACGCGCCGCTGACCGCCGACGAGCGGAAGTCCCGCGACACCATCGTGTCGCGTCAGGTCACCATCCGGTAGGCCACGTCGGGCCACGTCCGGCCGAACCGCTCCGTCCCCGCCTACTTCAATTCGTCGAAGAAGGCGGGGGCCGCCGCGTCATCCCACAGCAGGACGTTGCCGGCGTGCCCGGTGTCCATGGTCCCGGCGGTGGGGACGGTCTCGGATTCGGTGCCCAGCGCCATCCGCAGCATCAGCCATCCGAGGTGCCAGACGTGGTCGCCGGAGTCGACGGTGAGGGCCTTGGCGCCCGTGGAGCCGAGGCGGTACCAGCGCCAGGGGTTGAGCCACACGGCGGGGGAGGAGACGCGGTCGACCATCGCACCCATGAATTCGCGCTGGCGGGCGACGCGGTCGAGGTCGCCTTGGGCGGTGGCGCGGGTGCGGACGTAGCCGAGGCCGGTGACGCCGTCGAATTTCTGGCAGCCGGCGTCGATGTCGAGGCCGGCGAGGGGGTCTTGGATGGCCTCGGTGGGGCACATTTCGATGCCGCCCATGGCGTCGACGATGGAGGCGAATCCGCCGAAGCCGATTTCGGCGTAGTGGTCGATGCGGATGCCGGTGTTGTGCTCGATGGTTTCGGCGAGGAGTCGGGCGCCGCCGAAGGAGTAGGCGGCGTTGATCTTGTTTTGCCCGTACCCGGGGATGTCGACGTAGGAGTCGCGGGGCAGCGACACCAGGCGGCCCTTTCCGACGAGGGGGAAGTGGGCGATCATGATGGTGTCGGTGCGTTGGCCGAAGTCGCCGGCGCCGGTGGCGAGGTTGGCGGCGTCTTCGTCGGTGAGTCCGTCGCGGGAGTCGGAGCCGACGATGAGCCAGTTGCTGGCCATGGTTCGTCCGGGGCGGTCTCCGTCGGGGAATGCGTCGACGCGGTTGAGGTTGAAGTCGACCCACATTGCGCCGGCGCCGGCGACGAGGAGCAGCACCAGCAGGAACGATTTGATGGTGAAGCCGAGGTTGCGGGGCCTGCGGTTGCGGGGGCGGCGGTCGGGTCGGCGTCCGTCGTCCAGTGCTTTGCGACGTCCACGTCCACGCCTTCGGGCTGCGTCGTCGCGGGCGTCGTAATCGTCGAGCCGGCGCGTGCGATCGCCGCGGGGCCGGTCGGGGTGGTCGGAGTAGCCGCGGTCGGGGTCGTAGCCGCGGGGCGGGAAGCGGGGATCGTCCTGGCCCCGGTAGAGGGGGCGGTCGCCGCGGAGATCGTCGGGCCGCTGGAACACCCGGGTGTCGGAGGAGCGGGGACGGCGTGGCGGCGCATCGGAAGGGGCGGGGCGCCGGCGGGGTTCGGCGTGACGGCCCTCGCCGGGGCGCAGGCCCCGTTCGCGCAGGCGGCGCAGCTCCTCGACGTCGGCCCGGGTCAGGTATCCCTCGGGAGTGCGCGGACGCCCGGAGAAGCGTTGCCGCCGGTCATCGGCCGGGGAAGCATCGCGGCGCGGCTGCGCCGACCGCCGGTAAATGGGACGGCCGTACCTGTCGCGCAGGGGCTTGCCGTCGCGGCCGCGCACGATCTCGCGGTCGTCGCGGGGCTGATCGCTTCCATCCATGGCTAAAGACAATAGGGCAGGTCGGGGATGGGGGATAACGGGCGCCGGGACGCGATTATCCTGTACCCATGTTCGCGAAACGCTCCGAAACCGGGTGGGAACGCCCGGCCGCGAAAGCCGCAGACGCCACCCACGTCAAGGCCCGCCCCGGTGCGCCCGCCGGGTTCTTCGCCCTCGAAGCCGCCGGCCTGCGATGGCTGAAGGAGCCCGAAGCCGACGGCGGAGCGCGGGTCGTCGACGTCGTCGAGGTGGGCCGCAACAAGCTGGTTCTGCGCAAAATCTCGGCGGGGCGGGCGTCGGCGTGCAAGGCGCGGGAGTTCGGCGAAGCCCTCGCCCGCACGCACGACGCCGGAGCCCCCGCATTCGGCGCGCCGCCCGAGGGGTGGGAACGCGACGGCTGGTTCGGGCCGCTCGACGACCCCCGGACCATGCGACTGACGCCGCGCACGCGATTCGGGCAATTCTGGGCCCACGACCGCATCGCCCCCGCCGTCGCCGAACTCGCCCGGCGCCCCGGCTGTTACGCGCCGTCGGAACTGGCCGTGTTCGAGCGGCTCATCGAGAAGCTGCTCGACGGCGAGTTCGACGACGACGAAGCCCCCGCCCGCGTTCACGGCGACCTGTGGTGGGGCAACCTGATGTGGGATGACGCCGGGGCGATCCTCATCGACCCCGCCGCGCACGGAGGACACCGCGAGGAGGACCTGGCGATGCTCGGGATGTTCGGGACGCCGCACCTCGACGACATCATCGCCGGCTACGAGTCGGTTCACCCGCTGCCGGGCCGCGAGGAACGGGCGCCGCTGCACCGCCTCTATGCGGTGCTCATGCATGCGGTGCTTTTCGGCGGCGGGTACGCGGGGCAGGCGCTGAACATCGCGAAACGGTACGCGTAGCCCGGCGCAGGCCCGCGGCGCACGTACCGTTGGGGCATGCACGCCCACGATGACGTCATCTATCTCGTTGCGCCGACGGGCCACCCGAATTTCGGCGACGAGTACATCGCCGCGGCCTGGCTGCGCACCCTGGCGCGGCGTCGCCCGCGGTCGCGCGTCGTGCTGGATTGCCCTGATCCGGGGATGGTCGGCGTGCTGCATGCGGGGCTGCACCCGCGGCTGACCGTGACGGACACGCTGTTCCGCCTGGCCGAGGCCGCCCGCCACGGCATTCCGGAGGGCGACCGGCATTGGGCGGATGCGGCGCGCCGGGCGGAGGAGGCGGCGGTCGACCATCGCGTCCTCGGCACCGTCGCACCGCACCTGGAGGCCGGGCTGGGTCTGCTGCGCTCGGCGTCGACGATTCACGCCCTCGGCGGCGGCTGGGTCAACGACATCTGGCCCGACAAGTCGGTGGTCCTCGCCGCGGCGTCGGCCGTCGCGGAGCAATCGCGGGCCGCCCGCGGGGGTCGGGGCGCGGTGCGGCTGCTGGCCACGGGCATGGGGTTGGCGCCGGCGGGGCTTTACGACGAGTCGATGCACCGCATCTGGCCCCGCTTCGACCTCATCGACGTGCGCGACGAGGCGTCGGAATCCATCGCGCGGGCCGCGGTCGGCGGTGATGGTGCGGAGGCTTCGGGGGCCGCCACCCGCATTACGTACTCGGGCGATGACGCGTGGGTGGTGCTCGCCTCCGGCGACCTGGAGGACAACGGCCTCGGTGCGGGGGAGGGCACGCCGGGCCGGGCGCGGCCGATCGTGTTGTGCCTGCAGGGTGATCTGCTCGCGGGCCGTGACGCCGAGGGCGGGACCGACGAGTCCCGTGAGTCCCACGAGTCCGGCGATAACTCCGTGGCCGAGGCCCCTGTCACCGAGGACTCCGCGGCCGCCCTCGCCGACGCCGTGATCGATGTGTTGCGCGGTTGGGAGGTCGACGGGCGCCCGGTGTCCGGTCGCGATATCGCGGTGGTCGAGGCGATTCCGCACGTCGATGTGCGGGTGTGGCACCGGATCGAGCATCGTGCCCCGGATCTGGCCGAGGGGGCGCACGTGGTGCGTTTCGCGGAGTTGTGGGATCGGGGCCTGCCGGCGCGGCCGGGCCAGCGGTGGTTGACCACGCGTTTTCATCCGCATCTCATTGCGGCGGCGCGCGGCGCGTCGGGTGTGGCGCTGGACGTGCACGTGCACGGCTACTACTCCGTCAAGCATGGGTCGGTGGTGGCGGCTGGCAGCCGGTGGCCGGTGGTTTCGCTTGACGACGTCGCGGTCGCCGAGCCCGGCCCGGGGATCTCGGACGCGGCGGTGGAGAGCAACCGGGTGGCGAAGGCCGCGACGGTCGAGGTGGCGTATCCGGTTCATCCGGTCGTCGAAGGGTTGACCAAGGCCGCGGTGACGGTGCGTCGTGCGGGCAGGGCGTTGCAGGAGCGGATTCGAGGCGCAATCGACGACCACTCCTGAGGCGCATGTGACGCATGTGAAACATGAGGTCAGGGGCCATTTGCGGGTTTTGCGTACCGTTACCGGGCCGTGATGAAGCGGCGTTTAGTGAGCGGCATTCACCCGGGGGGATGTGATCTTTTCGTTATCTGACGGCGTTTTCGCACGTGCCGGTTGGTTTCTGCGGCGGGCACATTTCGGCGGGGGTGGTCGAATTTTCACGGTTCCGCGCAGAAGGTGGACATGTCCCCGGCTCGACCCTACGGTGATCACGACTTGATAACGGGGCGGTTACGAACCGTCCTTCACGACATGCTCCTCAACGATCAGAAAGTCAACTCATGGGTTACACCGGACGTCACCGCAAGGTCAGCTCCCTGAAGATCGCCAAGCGCAACATCGCGATGATCGCCGCCTTCGCGGGCATCGCCACCGCCGGCAGCGTTCCCGCCGCGGGCGCCGCCCCGATGCCCGGCGTCGGCTCGATCGTGCAGGACGTCGTCGACGGCACCTTCAACACCGACATGGCCCCGGCCGCCGTGACCAACACCGTCGTGCGCCCCGCGGCCGGCGAGCTGACCTCCGGCTACGGCCCCCGCTGGGGTCGCATGCACAACGGCATCGACATCGCCAACTCCGTCGGCACCCCGATCTACGCCGTCATGTCCGGCACCGTGATCGATTCCGGACCGGCCTCCGGCTTCGGCAACTGGATCCGCATCCGCCACAACGACGGCTCCGTGTCCGTCTACGGTCACATGGAAACCCTCAGCGTCAGCGTCGGCCAGACCGTCGGCGCCGGCGAGTACATCGCGGGCATGGGCAACCGCGGCCACTCCACCGGCTCGCACCTGCACTTCGAGATTCACCCCGACGGCAGCACCCCGGTCGACCCGGAGCCGTGGTTCGCCGAGCACGGCATCTACTTCTAGGGTCCGACTACTTCTGGAGCCCGACTACTTCCGGGGCCCGGTCGGCCGCCATCGGGATACGGGAGTCAGACCAGCGACTCCAGCCACGGCGCCACCAGCGGGTATCCGGTAAACGCCACGGCGTCGATGAGGAAATGCGCGATGACCAGCGGCCACACGCGTCCGGTGCGCAGGAACCACGCGGCGAAGACGACGCCCATCACGACGTTGCCGACCCCCGCGCCCACGCCCTGATACAGGTGGTACGCCCCGCGCAGCAGGGCCGACGCCGCGATGATCGATGCGACGGTTCTGCGCGTCAGGCGGGCGTCGTCATGCAAATCCCCGCCCCACAACTGCCGCAACCGCACCACCAGCCAGCCGACGACGACGAACTCTTCTGCGACCGCATTCGCCGCGGCCCAACCCAGCAGCGGCACGACGGTGACGGCGGTGACGCCCATCGCCGCCGGATCGATCGGCCTGCCGAATCCCGCCGCGACGCCGAGGACGTACAACGCCAGCCCGGGGATGCCGATCAGCGCCGCCAGGCCCGCGCCCCACGCCCAATCACCGGCGCGCATGCGGCCGGGCATGGACCGGATGCCGTCGGCGCGCAGCAGGTACCACGCCAGACCGCCCCACGCGAGCAGTCCGACGATGCGGACCAGATGCAGCGCGCCGTTGAACCACGGGTCATCCGCCAGCGCATCGTTGAGCGACACCGGCTGATCCCGCAGCGAACCCCCGACCAGGGCGCCGATGAGCCGCACGATCGCGCTGAGGGCCGAAGTGCCGAACGTCACGGCCAGCACGACCAGGATCTCCGCTTTGAGCCGGCGCGGCGTTGGCGTGCGGTTGCCGCGTGACGACGCCTCCGTCATCGCGCCACGCCGTTGTCCCGGCGGCGCCCGGAGAGCCCCCGGCGTCGGTCGGCCAGGTCGCGTTCGATGGAGTGAAGATCGGCCAGCGGGTCCACCAGGTCGGCGGCCAGACGCAGCAGCGTGGCCGCGTCGCAGTGCACCGCCCCGAGGTGAACCGACGCCCCGGAGCCGCCGAAGGGCACCGACAGCCCCGCCCAGCCGGTGAGGTTCCACAGCGACAGCCACGGAGTCCACTCGGTCTGCGCCAGGAAGTTGTCCTGCGGCTCCATCGCGGCGAAATGCCCGATCGGCGGCGGATCGAACGCGAGCGTCGGAGTGACCACCGCATCGACGTCCCATCGGTTACGGATCGCCGCGCCCAATCCCAACCGCGTGCGGTGGTGTCCGGCGGCGACGTCATCGGAGACGATCGAGCCGCGCTCGCGGATCCACCGGACCATCGACGAGAAATCGTCGTCCGGCAACCGCGACGCGAAATACGTCATGACCTCTGTGAACGTATGGAAAACATCCGGGCCCTCCGGCGGATACGGCGCGGGGACCTCCACGACCTCGTGCCCGGCGTCGGACAGGCGGTCCGCGGCGGCCAGCGCGGCATCGCGCCAATGCCGCGCCACGGCGACCTCGGCATGGAACGGCGCCACCGTCACCCCGATGCGCAGGTGGCCGGTGCGCGGTCCGGCCACCCGTCCAGCGTCGTCGCGAGTCGGCGACTGCGACGGGGAGGGCAGGTTGGCCAGGAGGGCGGCGTCGTCAAGCGAACGCGTCAGAAAACCGGCCGTGGCCAAACGCCCCCCGAGGATGTCGTGCGCCGGCTTCAAACCCACCAGCCCGCACGAGGCCGCCGGAACGCGAATGGAACCGCCGCCGTCGGATCCCAACGCCGCCGCCACCGCACCCGACGCCACCGCCACGGCGGAACCACCCGACGACCCGCCCGGCGTGCGCCCGGGACGCAGCGGATTGTCCGGCGCGGGCAGGTCCGTCGGCTCGGTGTAGGCCGTCGCACCCATCTCCGACGTCGCCGTCGTGGCGGGAATCGTCGCACCGCGGGCCAGCAGGCGAACCACCGGATCCGCCGTGTGCTCCGCGGTCCGCGCCAACCGGGACGACCCGAGGGTGCAGGTCACCCCGCTGATCGGGTACAGATCCTTGACGGCGACGGGCAGACCGGTCAGGCGGCGGGCGTCGTCACGCGAACCCGGCCCGGACGCGCGCTGCGCGGAAGGGTCGCGCAGCCGCCGGTCCACCGCAGCCGCCGTTACCTCCGCCAGATTCGACGTCAACGTGGCCACGCCCGTGTCCTCCGGGCGGCCCACCAGGGCGTCGACCGCCCGCGACGCCAATTCGGTCGCCGACTCCTCGCCCGCCGTCACCGCCGCGACGATGCTCCCGGCGCTGCGGGCGGCACCGCGGCCGGCGTTGGTGACGGGGGGTTCGACGATCATGGGGCGAAAGTCTATCCGCACACTTAGGCTGGTGGGCATGACCACCGTGACCTACCTGGGCCCCGCCGGAACCTTCACCGAGGCGGCCCTGCTGGCGATGGCCCGCCGCGGCGAAATCGACCCCGCCGGCGAGAGCGCCGTCGACACCGTGCCCGTCGACAGCCCCGGCGCCGCGCTGGCCGCCGTGCGCAGGGGCGACGCCGACTTCGCCTGCGTGGCCATCGAAAACAGCGTCGACGGTGCCGTGACCCCCACGTTCGACGCCCTGGCGCTGGGCCCGGAGCTGCAGATCTACCGCGAAACCGAAATCGGCGTGGAGTTCTCCATTCTCGTCCGCCCCGGCACGGATCCGGCGTCGGTGAAAAGCTTCGCCACCCACCCCGTCGCCTACCCGCAGGTCAAGCAGTGGGTCGACGCGAATCTGCCCGGCGTGGAGGTGCACTCGGCATCCTCGAACGCAGCGGCCGCCCACCTCGTCGCCGACGGCGTCCACGACGCCTGCGCCGCGCCCGCCCGGGCCGGGGAGCTGCTGGGCCTGGCGGCCATCGCCGAGGGCGTCGCCGACGTCCGCGGCGCCCGCACCCGATTCGTGCTTGTCGGGCGCCCCGGCGTGCCCACCCCGCGCACCGGCGTCGACCGCACCAGCGTCTGCTTCACCCTGCGCAACGAGCCCGGCTCGCTCATGCGCGCGATGAACGAATTCGCCGTGCGCGACATCAACCTCACCCGCATCGAATCCCGGCCGACGCGAGAATTGATGGGCACCTACCGGTTCCACATCGACGTCGCCGGGCACATCGACGATCCGGCGGTGGCATCGGCCTTGGCGGCGCTGCACCTGCGGGCCGCCGACCTGCGCTTCCTCGGTTCGTGGCCCGCCGCGCAGGGAACCTCGAGCATCGACGTCGGACCGCCGGACGTCGCCGACGCGCTGGCCTGGGTGGCCGAACTGAAGGAAGGGAAGCGACGATGACCACGTTCGACGGCAACTTCGCCGCAGGAGAGGACCACTCGCTCGACGAGTCGGTGGGGCGGGCGCACCGCGGCCGGGACCGGCTGATCCTCATCCGCCACGGTCAGACCCACGCCAACATCGCCCGGATCCTGGACACCGCGCTGCCGGGCGCCCCGCTGACCGACCAGGGCATCATCCAGTCGCGGCGCCTGGGCCGGGTGCTGCTGCCGTCGTGGGACCGGCTGACGGAGATCGTCACGTCCCATGCGCTGCGCGCCCGCCAGACCGGCGCGGGAGCGGTGGCCGGGCTGCATCACCTGGCGGGCCCGGGCGTGCGCCTGCGTCACGAGGCCGGGTTGCACGAGGTCCAGGCCGGAGAGATCGAGGGCCGCAGCGACTTCGACGCCCACCGCCGCTTCATGGAGGTCTTCCACGCCTGGCTCCACGGCGACGCCGCCGCGAAGATCCCCGGCGGTGAATCCGCCGACGACGTCCTCTCCCGCTACCTGCCGGTGCTGCGGAAACTGGTCGCCGAAGGCCACGATTCCGCCGACGCCGCCGGTTCGGCCGACGCCGGCCGCAACATCGCCGTGGTGAGCCACGGTGCGGCGATCCGCCTGATCGCGCAGCATTTGTCGGGCATC
The DNA here is from genome assembly GCF_030408835.1 of Corynebacterium freneyi. NCBI lineage: Bacteria > Bacillati > Actinomycetota > Actinomycetes > Mycobacteriales > Corynebacteriaceae > Corynebacterium > Corynebacterium freneyi. The sequence goes on along the minus strand of NZ_CP047357.1, from coordinate 2,775,668 downwards.
GACGGCCAGTTCGTCTTCGACAACCCCCTGCCCAACGCCGCGCGCGTGGAACTGGTGCGCGACGTCGACGCCGGCGACGGCGACGAGGTCGGCTCCTGGACGCTGGCCCGCTGGGGGGAGCTGCACCACGAACCCGAGGAGCAGTAGGCCGCGCCGCTTTCCCCCGGCGCCGCCTACCCGTAGCCGAGGCGGTCGAGGTCGTCTTCGTCCATGCCGAAAAAGTGCCCCACCTCGTGGAGGACCGTGATGCGGATCTGCTCCACCAGCATCGACTCCGAGGCGCAATAGTCGAGCAGCGCCTCACGGTAGATGTGGATGCAATCCGGCGGCCCCCAATGGTTCGCCTGGCGCTCCGTCAGGGGCACTCCCTCGTACAGGCCCAAAAGATCCGGCGTCTCGGGGTTGCGGGCCGCGACGAGGATGACCACGTTGCCCATCAGATCCAGGAACTGGTCGGGGATGAGGTCGATGGCCTCGTCGACGAGCTCGTCGAAACGCTCTTCGGAAACGTCGATCACGGTGTCACCTCTTCTGCGATCCATCGGCCGACCGGGGCACGCGCGGATCGTCGTCAAGCACGACCGGCCCGCCCCGCACCGGCCTAGTATCCCGTTGCCCCGGACCCGTCCACGGTGCCCGTCGGCGCACCCGCACCCGGCGCGGTCTGCTGCGGCGGATCGCCCTCCTCGCGCAGCGGATTGCGCGGCGGCGGGTCGACCTTCGGCTCCCCGTTGATGGTGAACTCGCCCTTCGCCGACCCCGCCAACGACGCGAAACCGTCCTGGCCGTTGTCCTTCATCAACCAGCAGTTCACCGAATGCGTGCCGGCCTCGTAGGCCTCGGGGGCGATGCTCATCCAAAACGGAAGCAACGTCGACTGGTACAGGGCCTCCTCGCCGCCCAGGTACTCCTCGGCGGCGGCAACGCAGGCCTCGTTGAGGTGCTCGTTCTGCTCCTCGATGGTGGGAGTGCGGTCGGGGAAAGTGTCGCGCAGGTCGAACACGCCGACGGCCTCGAGCAGATGCGGCTCCGCGCAGTCGACGGGCAGCAGACCGCCGGAATCGTCGAGGGCGACGCATTCGCCGACGTCGACGACGTTGGCCTGATCGGCCTCCTTGACCCGGCCCGAAACCTGGGTGGGCGAACCGTCCGGCGCGGTGGGCTGCAGGCCGCACAGCATGGTGCGGTCGCCCTCGGCCCACGACGTGCTGGGCGGCAGGATCGGGGCGGGCACGAATCGGCCCGACGGGTCGAGCTTGCCGTCCATGTACGCGACGACGGGATCCTGGCAGACCCAGTCGCGCAGCTGCAGGAGGGCGTCCTGGTCGGGTTCGGGGGCGTCGTCGCCGAAATCGCCGATCCACGCTTCGACGTTGCGCAGGTCGACGCGGCCGGCCACTTCGAAGCGGTGCTCCTGCTTGCAGTCGACGACGACGAAGTTGCTCACCGTGCCGTCGTCGGCGATGTCCCAGGTGAGGCAGTCGCCGACGTTGGCGTTGGTGAACGCCGCCGCGTCGACGTCCTCGACCGTGGTGTCGCTTTTCACGCCGGTCGACTCCGGCTCGGGGGCGTCGAAGGGGCTCTGCCACCAGGCGGTCAGTCCGGCGCCGACGAGCATCGCCACGGAGGTGACCCGCAGGCCCCACCCGTCGCGCATGCCGTTTTTGATACGTCGCTCAGCCATCCCCTTCATTGTGCATCACTCGGGTACCCGGGCAGGCACCGCTATGCTCTCCGCCATGCTCGTTTCGCCCCTGATTTCCCGTCCGTCCCCCACTTTCGGGGTGTCGTGGGCCCCCGGCCGCCGTTGCCGTGCGGTCGCCGGCGTCGCCGCGGGACGCCGCGCGCGATGAACTGGGCTGCGTTGACGGCGATGCTGGGACTCCACGTCGCGGGCATGACGTCGCCGGGGCCGGACATTTTCCTGATCCTGCGGATGGCCACGCGGTCGCGCAAGCATGCGTTGGCGGCGGTGGCGGGCGTCGTCACGGGGGCGACGATGTGGGTGACGCTGACGGTGGTGGGCGTGGCCGCGGTGCTGGCGTCGCAGCCGGCGTTGATGGGCGGCATCCAGCTGGTCGGTGGCGCGTACCTGGCGTACATGGGCGTGCGGATGCTCGTCGGGGGCGTCCGCGGCATCCGCGAAGTGCAGGCCGGTGGCGTGGCGGCGGTCGGCGTGGCGCCGTTGGGCAGCCTCGGCGGGGCGTACCGACAGGGACTGCTGACGAATCTGTCCAACCCGAAGATCGTCCTTTTCTTCGCGGCGGTGCTGTCGCAGTTCATGCCGGTCGGCGCGCCGTGGTGGGTGCAGGTGGTCTACATCGCGGCGCTGGTGATCACGTCGGTGCTGTGGTTCGGGCTGATCGCCGTCACGGTGTCGACGGAGCCGGTGGTGCGCCGCATGGTGTCGGCGGGACCGTGGATCGATCTGGTGGCGGGCGTCGTTTTCGCCGTGATGGGCGTTTCCTTCGTCTGGCAGGGCTTGACGACGCTGACCTGATCGCAGTCGGCCGATGGCTCCCCGGCACGCCCCGGGCACGGGGCCGGAGACGGGGGAGGGGCCGTCGCAAAGCAGCCTTTCCCCGGTTGCCGGTGAACGCCGACCTCCTCCGGGTACCCTGGGCACGTGATCGATCTGAAATTCCTCCGCGACAATCCCGACGTCGTCCGCGAATCGCAGCGCACCCGCGGCGAAGACCCCGCCCTCGTCGACGAGCTGCTCGACGCCGACGCCCGCCGCCGCGACGCCATCGCCAACGCCGACGCGCTGCGCGCCGAGCACAAGGGATTCGGCAAGAAGATCGGCGCCGCCTCCAAGGAAGAGCGCCCCGCCCTGCTGGAGGAGGCCAAGGCGTTCTCCGGCCGCGTCAAGGACGCCGAAAACGAGCAGCGCGAAGCCGAGGCCGCCGTCCACGAGCTGCAGATGAAGCTCGGCAACATCGTCGCCGGCGCCCCGGCGGGCGGCGAAGACGACTACATCGTCCTCGAGCACGTCGGCGAGGTCCCCGAGTTCGACTTCGAGCCGAAGGACCACCTCGACCTCGGCGAATCGCTCGGACTGATCGACATGGAGCGCGGCGCGAAGGTGTCCGGCTCCCGCTTCTACTTCCTCACCGGCGCCGGCGCGATGCTGCAGCTCGGCCTGCTCAACCTGGCGGCCCAGAAGGCCACCGAGCACGGCTTCCAGCTGATGATCCCGCCCGTGCTCGTCCGCCCCGAAACCATGGCCGGCACCGGCTTCCTCGGCGCGCACGCCGACGAGGTCTACCGCCTCGAAGAGGACGACCTTTACCTGGTTGGCACCTCCGAGGTCGCCCTCGCCGGTTACCACGCCGACGAGATCATCGACCTGTCCGACGGCCCCATCCGCTACGCCGGTTGGTCGTCCTGCTTCCGTCGCGAAGCCGGGTCCTACGGCAAGGACACCCGCGGGATCCTCCGAGTCCACCAGTTCGACAAGGTGGAGATGTTCTCCTACTGCAAGCCGGAGGACGCCGAGGCCGAGCACCGGAAGCTGCTGGACATGGAGCGCGACATGCTCGCCGCCGTCGAGGTGCCCTACCGCATCATCGACGTCGCCGGCGGCGATCTCGGCTCGTCGGCCGCCCGCAAGTACGACACCGAGGCGTGGGTGCCGACGCAGAACACCTACCGCGAGCTGACGTCGACGTCGAACTGCACCACCTTCCAGGCCCGGCGCCTGAAGACCCGCTACCGCGACGACAACGGCGGCACCCAGTTCTGCGCCACCCTCAACGGCACGCTGGCCACCACCCGCTGGCTCGTGGCCATCCTGGAGAACAACCAGCGCGCCGACGGATCCGTCGTCGTGCCCGAGGCGCTGCGCCCGTTCGTCGGCCGCGACGTCCTCGAGCCGGTGGCCAACCCGAAGAAGAAGGGCTGACGAATGGCGTTCGACGCGTTCAACTACACGAAGATCCGGGGATTCGCCGTCCCGAAGTCCTTCCGGCCGGCCCCACTGACCGATGAGGCGAAGGAGGTGCTCTACGGGCGGATCACCCTGCCCGTCGCCATCGCCTACATGCGCTTCCAGGGCCTGGACATCACCGTCGACGGCGCGGAGCACATGCCCGTCGACGGCGGCGCGATGGTCGCGGTGAATCACACCGGGTACTTCGACTTCGTCTACGCGGGGATCCCGGCGTTCCTCAACGGCCGCCGCCTGATCCGCTTCATGGCGAAGAAGGAGATCTTCGACAACAAGTACGCCGGCCCCCTGATGCGCGCGATGAAGCACATCGAGGTCGACCGTCTCGCCGGTCGCGGCGCCTACGAGGAGGCGGTGCGCCGACTGCGCGCCGGTGCCCTGGTGGGCATTTTCCCGGAGGCCACGATCTCGCGGTCCTTCGAAATCAAGGAGTTCAAGACCGGTGCCGCACGCCTGGCGGACGAGGCCGAGGTGCCTTTGGTCCCGGTGACGATCTTCGGTTCGCAGCGGGTGTGGACCAAGGGTCGCAAGAAGAACCTCGGCCGCGTCAACGTTCCCATCTGGATTCGCGTCGGCGAGCCGATCCGCACTACGGGCGATGCCGCCGCGGACACCGCGAGGCTTCACGACGCCATGGCCGAACAGTTGGCCGCCCTGCGGGCCGATTACATCGAGCGGTACGGGGACGAGCCCGGCGCCTACTGGTTGCCCGCCTCGCTCGGCGGTTCCGCGCCGACGCTGGAGGAGGCCGACGAGATGGACGAGAAGGAGCGGCTGGAGCGCATCGCCAAGCGCGACGCGAAGCTCGCCCGGGAAGGCAAGCGGCCCGGCGGCGACGGCGATGCGGGCGACGGCACCGCCCCCGAACCCCGGGAGCGCTGACCCGACGTGACCACCGAGGTTCCCCGTGGCTCCGACGCGGCCGCCGCTGCAGGGGGAGAGGGGCGGTCGTACGGCACGGGGGAGCTGCCGCCGTTGCTGGTCGCCTCCGACATCGACGGCACCCTGCTCGATTCACGGGATCGCGTGTCGCCGCGCCTGAAGCGGGCCATCGGCCGCATGATCCGCCGCGGCGTGCCGCTGACGCTGGCCACCGGGCGACCGGCCCGTTGGCTGCAGCCCGTGCTGGAACAACTGCCGGTGCGGCCCGTGTGCGTCTGCGGCAACGGGGCGGTGCTGTACGACTCCGGGCGCGACGTCGTGCTCGCCGACCACAGCCTTGCGCCGGAGGTGCAGGCCGAGGTGGTCGCCATCGCGCGATCCGCGATGGCCGACATCGGGCCCGTCGGCGTCGCCGTCGAGCGCGCCGGGCGTTCCGCCCTCGACCCATCGGACGAATTGTTCGTGGTCGGGCCCGCCTACGCCCACGCGTGGGAGTCGACCGAGCACGGCATTTGCGGGGAAACCGAGATGATGTCCGAGCCCGCCACGAAAATGCTGCTCAGCAACCCGGGGATGGCCAGTGCGGAGCTGCATTCCATCATCGCGCCGCATATTCCCGCCGACCTGGCGCACGTCACCTACTCCATGCCCGAGGGGCTCATCGAGGTGTCGGCGCCGGGCGTGACCAAACGCGCCGGGCTGGAGGAACTCGCCGGGCTCGTCGGCGCGGGCGCTTCCGACGTGGTGTGCTTCGGCGACATGCCCAACGACATCGAAATGATCCGTTGGGCCGGCCTGGGCGTCGCCATGGGCAACTCGGTGCCCGAGGTGCAACGGGCCGCCGACGAGGTCACCGCCACAAACGACGACGACGGCGTCGCGCGGGTGCTCGAGCGCTGGTTCTAGTCGCCGGCGTCGAAAAGCACTGAAGCGCCCGCCATGCGGCGGGCGCGGAAGCCGGGTGCGCACGCCATGCGGCGGGCGCCACCCGGCCAACGCTTACTTCAGGTCGACCGAGACCTTGCCGGTCGCCGGGTCGAAGGTGATCGTTCCGCCCTGGAACTCGGCCTTCTCGACGCCGTCCTCGATCGTCTGCGTCGACGTCGGGGCGCCCAGGTCTCCGACCTCGAAGCCCTGCTTGGCCCAGGCGTCTGCGATTTCGCCCCACAGCGCCACCGAGCCGGTGGAGTGCGAATCGGTGATGATGCCGTTTTCGAACTTCACGTAGCGAAGCGTGTCGGCGCGGCCCTGCGGATTCGCGACCGTCGCACCGTTCTGGACGCCGGACTGCGCCGGGCCCAGGACATCGCCGAACTGCTCGACGACGCTGGCCCACTCCGCGGCGAGGTCGTTCTTCTCGTCGATTTCCAGGATCTTCTCCACCAGAACCGGAATGTCGTCGATGGACGGGCCCTCCTCGACGGACTTTCCGACGGCCGCGAAGATGGCGTCGGACGTCTCGCCCAGGCCCGGCGTGCCCAGGACACCGAACGCCGCGGCCAGGATGGAGCGGGCGCCCGAAATGACGGTCAGGGCGTCGTCTTCCGACACGGAGCCGGAGTCGTCGGTGCCCGTGCCCGTGCCGCTGCCGCCGGACGAGCCCGAGCCTTCGGTGCCCGTACCGGTGCCGGTGCCGTTTCCGCCGATCGTTCCGTCGTCGGTGGCGCCACCGCCGGTGTTGCCCGTGCCAGTGCCCGTACCGGTGCCGGTGCCGTTTCCGCCGGTGGTGGCGCCGCCGGTGTTGTCCGTGCCCTCGCCCGTGCCGGGTCGGTTGCCCTCGGTCGTTCCGTCGTCGGTGTTGCCGGTGCCGGTGTCCGTACCGGCGATGGTGATGTCGGTGCCGCCGCTGGGCGCCTCGTTGACGATGTTGCCCCTGTTCAGGGACTTGTACTTCTTGTCCGCGATGGAGCGGATGTTGTCCATCTGCGCGTAGCCGGCGTTGCCCGGGCACGTCGTGTTGCCGACGTCGCGGTGGGCGAAGATGTTCGGCAGCTTCACCTGGGTGCCGTACGGGTACTTGGCGTAGTGCGAACCCGCGGAGGTCAGCGTCGTGGTGCCCTTCGGGTCCACGCCGGCGACCTTGTGGCGCCAGCCGAGCATGTTGCCCACGGAGTTGATCATCGCCTGGGTCGGCTGGACGGACGAGTAGTCGCCCAGCATCGAAATGCCCCAGGTGTTCTTGTTGAAGCCGCCCGCATGGGCGCCCTGGACGTTCTTGTCCAGGCCGCCGTAACGGCCCTCGTAGATGTTGCCGTACTTGTCGACCATCGCGTTGTAACCCACGTCGCACCAGCCCAGCGTCTGGGCGTGGTAGTGGTACACGCCGCGGACGATGCCGGCGGCCTGCGCCTCGCTGTAGTTGTTCGAGCCGGCGGTGTGGTGGACCGTCGTCGCCTTCATCGAATCGTCGTAGGTTGCGTTGCGGCAGCGGCTGTTCTCGTTCGCGCCCCAGCCCGCTCGGGTGATCACGCGCGGCATGCCGGTCAGGTTCTTCGCGTCGACGATCGGGTCGATGCCGTCGCCCTCCTGGACGTTGCCGTCGATGAAGACCGCCTCGACGTCGTCGAGCGGCACCTCGTCGTTGACGGCTTCGATGTCGCGCCAGGCCGGCAGGTCGTTGACGGTGATGCCGTTGGCGCCCTCGGTTGAACCGGTGGCCGCGTCGGTCGCTGCGGCGCCCCGGTCTTCGGAGCTGCCGGTCACGTCGCCGGTGTCGGCATCACCGCCGCCGGAGCTGCCCGCGCCGAGGTAGTCCTCGAGACGGCTGCGCTCCTCGTCGGTGAGATCGGAGGAGCCCTCGATGTCGTCGACGGTCACGCCGGAGCCGGGGCCGAAGACGTTGAGGCCGTGGGTGGAGATCTGCACGGCGGTGGTCGGCTCGACGAAGACGAGCTCGGTGCCGTTGAGACCGTTGCCCTGGCCCTCGGCGGGGTAGTGCGGTTCGGCGCTGTACCACTCCGACCACGTGCCGTCGGGACGCAGTGCGCGGAAGTAGCTGGCCACGTCCGCCGAGCCGGTCCAGGTCAGCGCGAACATGGAGAATTCCTCGTCGCGGCGCAGTTCCTTGACGACGCCGCGGTTGGGGTGCAGCTCGTCGGCGACGGACTGGGTGGCGATGGCCGCGTCTTCCACGAGCACGGACGAGCCCGTGGACAGGGCGACCTTGTCGACGAGGACGTCGACCGGCCCGCGGCCGTTGTCCTCGATGAGTTCGATGGCCGCGGTGCCGCCGAGGGCGACCAGCGGCGCGGCGATGAGCGCGGACACGACGCTGAAGATCAGCGGCTTCCGCGCACCTGAGTGGGCGCTGATTCGTCGTCGGTTCAACAAGGTGTGACTCCAGAGTTCGGGTGCAGGTGCTCCGTCGGGCCCGTTGCGATGGCCGGTTGCCGCAGGTCATGAGGATTTCGGGCATGCGCAACCTGTGACGGATGTGCAATCAGTTGCAAATGTTACCAATGTTACGGATGTTGTCCATAGTTGTTGATGCGTCAGGGGGTCGACGTCCGGCGGTCTCGCGCGGCCCGTCACGCCCGGTTCGTACGGCCCGTCGCGCCCGCCGTGGCGCACCGCGCCCCGCCTTGCCCGGCCCGTCGCCGCGATCCCGACCGCCGCACCCGTTAGGCTGACGGCCGTGAACACTGACACCACGTATGACCTGTTCGTCGTCGGCTCGGGCTTCTTCGGGCTGACCGTCGCTGAGCGCATGGCTGAGCAGTTGGGCAAGCGCGTGCTCGTCGTCGAGCGGCGCAACCACATCGGCGGCAACGCCTACTCGGAGGCCGAGCCCGAAACGGGCATCGAGGTGCACAAGTACGGCGCGCACCTGTTCCACACGTCCAACAAGCGCGTGTGGGACTATGTCAACCGCTTCACGGACTTCACCGGCTACCAGCACCGCGTCTTCGCCATGCACGACGGCACGGCCTACCAGTTCCCCATGGGTCTGGGCCTGATCACGCAGTTCTTCGGCAAGTACTACAGCCCCGACGAGGCCCGCGCGCTGATCCGGGAGCAGGCCTCCGAAATCGACGCCGACAAGGCCGAGAACATGGAGGAGAAGGCGATCTCGCTGATCGGCCGCCCCCTGTACGAGGCGTTCGTCCGCGACTACACCGCCAAGCAGTGGCAGACCGACCCGAAGAACCTGCCGGCGTCGAACATCACCCGCCTGCCGGTGCGCTACACCTTCAACAACCGGTACTTCAACGACACCTACGAGGGTCTGCCGGTAGAGGGCTACACCGCGTGGCTGGAGAACATGGCCGACCATGAGCTCATCGACGTCGTCACCGACACCGACTGGTTCGACGTCCGCGACGAGCTGCGCGCCGCCAGCCCCGACGCCCCGGTCGTCTACACCGGACCGCTGGACCGCTACTTCGACTACTCCGAGGGTCACCTGGGCTGGCGCACCCTCGACTTCGAGACGGAGGTCCTGCCCACCGGCGACTTCCAGGGCACCCCGGTGATGAATTACAACGACGCGGACGTGCCGTACACCCGCATCCATGAGTTCCGCCACTTCCACCCGGAGCGCGACTCGTACCCGTCGGACAAGACGGTGATCATGAAGGAGTACTCCCGTTTCGCCGAGGGCGACGACGAGCCGTACTACCCCATCAACACCCCGGACGACCGCGAGATGCTGGGCAAGTACCGCGAGCGCGCCGCCGCCGAAGCCCGCGACAACAAGGTGCTCTTCGGTGGCCGCCTGGGCACCTACCAGTACCTGGACATGCACATGGCCATCGCGTCGGCGCTGACGATGGTGGACAACAAGCTGGTCCCGTACTTCACCGAGGGCGTGGCGCTCGAGCAGGAGCGCGGCCACTAGGCCTGGTTTCCCCGCGCTCGGCGTGCCTGCGGGCACGGGGCTTCGGCCCCGGCTCGTGCCGAACGAAAAGGAGCTTTACGACGTCCCGGCCTCCACGCCGAGCCGTCGTAAAGCTCCTTCATCGTCTCCCGTCGGCTACGCCAGGGCGACGTTGACGGCACGGGTGATGCCGTCGCGGGTGACGCTGCCGCCCTGGAAATCGGCGCGGTCGGCGCCCCAGTTCGGGGCCTGCGTGGTCGTCGGCGCGCCGAGACGGCCGATCTCGAAGCCCTGCTTCGCCCACGCCTCGGCGATCTCCTCCCAGATCGCGTGGACGCCGGTGGCGTTGGAGGCGACGATGATGCCGCGCTCGAACTTCACGTAGCGCACCGGGTCGGCGACGCCGGTGTCGTTCGGCACCGTCGCGCCCTGCTGCACGCCCGTCAGCGGCTGGCCGAGGACGTCGCCGTACCCGTCGGTGACCGCCCGCCACTCCACGGCGAACTCGTCGTCGCCGTCGATCGTCGTCGTCGGCTCGACCTGCACGGGGATGTCCGCCAGCGCCGGGCCCTGATCGGCGTTGCGGCCGACCGCGCCGAGCACCGACTCGGCGTCGTTGCCCAGGCCGGGCGCGCCGGCCAGGCCCAGCGACGCCGCGAGGATGCTGCGGCCGCCGGAGAAGGTGTCCACCTGCTCGCCCTCGGCCATCGCCTGCAGGGCCGGAATGGCCGCGGCGGCCTCAGGCGGCAGGTCCAGACCGTCGATGAGCGATCCGAGGCTGGAGTTGTCGCCGCCGATGGTGTCGCCGCCGTTGGGCAGGTCGGCGCGGATGTCGGTGGCCCCCTCGGGGCGCTCGTTGGCGATGACGCCGCCCGACAGGCCGTCGAACTTCGCCTGCGCGATCTGGCGGATGCGGTCCATCTGCGCGTAGCCGGAGTTGCCCGGGCAGGTGGTGTAGGCGACCTCGCGGTGGGCGAAGATGTTGTTCAGCGTCACCTGCTGGCCCCGCGACCAGTTGGAGGTCGAGTGGCCGCCGGCGGTGAAGGTGGTCTTGCCGATCGGCTTGACGCCGCCGACCTTCATGCGCCAGCCGATCATGGTGCCGACGGAGTTGATCATGGCGGTGGTCGGATGGACGGTGGAGTAGTCGCCCATCATCGAGATGCCGAACGTGCCGGAGTTGAAGCCGCCGGCGTGGGCGCCCTGCACGTTCTTGGTCAGCCCGCCGTAGCGGCCCTCGTAGATGTTGCCGTACTTGTCGACCAGCGCGTTGTAGCCGATGTCGGTCCAGCCGCGGGTGACGGTGTGGTACTTGTGAATGCCCCGCACGATGCCGGGGGCCTCGGCCTGCGAGTAGTTGTTCGCGCCGGCGGTGTGGTGGACGCAGGTTCCGCGGAATTCGTCGTCGTAGACGACGGAGGGGCGCTTGGAGTCGTCGGCGCCCCAGCCGGCGCGGGTGATCACGCGCGGCATGCCGGTGACGTCGGAGTCGTCGGCGATGGGGTCGATGCCGTCGGGGGTGACGCCGCCGTCGATGAACACGCCCTGCACGTCGTGCAGTGCAACGGGGCCGAGAAGGTCGGCCAGGCCGGTGAAGTCGCCGGCGCCGGCGCGCTTGACGACGTCGATGAGGTCGTCGAGGTTCTCCCCGAACACGTTGAGCCCGATGGTGGACACCTGTACGGCGGTGGTGCGGCCGACGTACACCGGTTCGGTGCCCAGCAGGCCGTTGCCCTCGTTGCCGGGGGCGTTCTGCGCGTCGGCGGCGTACCACTCGGACCAGGTGCCGTCCGGACGTTCGGCGCGGAAGAAGGCGGTCACCTCGGGGGCGTCGCGCCAGGTCAGGGCGAACATGGAGAATTCGCGGTCGTGGCGCAGTTCCTTGACCAGGCCACGGTTGGGGTGCAGGGCCTCGATCAGGCCCCGGGTGGCCAGGGCGGCGTCGTCGACGACGACGGCGGCGGCGTCGGACAGTGCTTGGGTGGCCAGGTGCACGTCGACGGGGCCGGGGGCCGGGGTCTCCAGCAGGCGCAGGCCGGAGCCCGCGACGTCGGAATTCGCGATGGCCACGGTGGACGCGGCGGCGGTGGTCGCCGCCAGTCCCGCCAGGAAGGGGCGACGGCCGATCGCGGTGGAATTGATGCGACTACGAGTCGGCAAGAGAGCACTCCAAACTGAGAAAAATGAGACGAAACGGCATTGGTGGGGCGAATGTTACTCGTGTGGCTGTTGATTGTCAGCTCGCCGCGTCACGTTTCCGTGAAAGGTTTCGTCGATCGATTGCGGCTGTCCGTGAAAGGCGCGGTGAAACGCCGTTTCTCGTCTCCGGGCCGGCCCGGGGGTGTCCGGCGGCGGGTGGTGCGGCGGAGGGGCGAGCCAGCCCCCCGATGTGGACATGACCGCCATCACCGCGCCCCGCGGCCCGTCAATGCCGACGGCCACCGGCGCCGCCGTTACTATTCGGGGTAAGTGACCGACCAGTTACGAGTCGACCCGAAAGCCGTGATGCCCCCCATGAGCACAGACGTCCAGACCGGAAGCCTCGCCGTCGAAAGACTGCAGCGGATTCTGCTTCCCAAGCCGGGCGAGCCGCGTGATGTGCGGTCCCTGTACCTCGTCGAACCGGAAACGAACGCCGCCCGCGTCGTCGCGGCGTCGCGGACCGAAGCCTCCGTCACCGCCGGCGACGAAGTCAGCTTCGAGACCTACTTCAACGCCTTCCCCGCCAGCTATTGGCGCCGCTGGACGTCGTTGCAGGAGGTCATCCTGCGCATCGAACTGTCGGGCGTCGCCCGCGTCGACGTGTACCGCTCCAAGATCGACGGCAGCCGCATCGCCGTGACCGGCCGACTCGCCGGCGACCCCGCGAACCCGGGGGAGCGGTCGATCGTGGAAATCCCCGTCTCCCTCGCCCCCTTCGAGGACGGCGGCTGGATCTGGTTCGACCTGACCTGCGAAACCGACGTCACGGTGCACTCCGCCGCGTGGTGGTCGCCCATCGCCGCGCCGGACCAGACTTACCCCGACGGATCCGTGCACCCGGCGCCCGAAGCCCGCGTGACCGTGGGCATCCCCACCTTCAACCGCCCCGAAGACGCCGTCGCCGCACTGGAGGCGCTGTCCTCCGACCCCAAGGTCGACGGCATCATCGACGCGGTGCTCATGCCCGACCAGGGCACCCGCCACCCCGCCGACGAGCCCGGCTTCCCGGCCGTCGCCCGGCACTTCGGTGACCGCCTGCGCATGTTCCCGCAGGGCAACCTGGGCGGCTCGGGCGGCTACTCGCGCATCATGTACGAGGCCCTCGGCGGCTCCGACTCCGATCCGGAGCGCGCCACCGACAGCCCGTTCATCCTTTACATGGACGACGACATCGCCATCGAGCCCGATTCGATCCTGCGCGCCGTCGCCGTCGGGCGCTTCGCCAAGTCCCCGATGCTCGTCGGCGGGCAGATGCTCAACCTGCAGGAACGCAGTCACCTGCATTCAATGGGCGAAATAGTCGGCCGCCACGACTTCATGTGGACCTCGGCCCCGCACGTCCACTACGACCACGACTTCCACGCCCATCCGCTGCGCGACCGCGGCGAGCACGGCGTCAACGCCACCGGCGAGACCATCGACTCCAAGGACCTGCATCGCCGCATCGACGTCGATTACAACGGCTGGTGGATGTGCCTGATCCCGCGCGTCGTCGCGCAGGAGATCGGCCAGCCGCTGCCCCTGTTCATCAAGTGGGACGACGCCGAGTACGGCCTGCGCGCGGGCAGGCACGGCTACCCGACCGCCACCTGGCCCGGCATCGCCATCTGGCACATGGCCTGGTCCGACAAGGACGACGCCATCGACTGGCAGGCCTACTTCCACCTGCGCAACCGACTCATCGTCGCCGCGCTCGAACACGACGGGTCGGTCGACGGCATCGTGCGGTCGATGCAGAAGGCCACCGCCAAGCATCTGCTGTGCCTCGAGTACTCCACCGTCGCCATCCAGAACGAGGCGATGAAGGACTTCCTCGCCGGCCCCGAGCGGCTGTTCGACATCTTGGAGACCTCCCTGCCGCGGATCAACGCCCTGCGCAAGGACTTCCCCGACGCCCGGGTGCTGCCCACCGCCGGCGACCTGCCCCGGCCCAGCGGCATCCCGGGAGTGCCGGTCAAGGACATCGGCGGCCGCCTCGCTCCGCTGAAAAAGTCCGTGTGGCTTGCCAAGGGTCTGCTGCACAGCCTGCGCCCGCACGATCCGGTGCACCACGAGACCCCGCAGGCGAATCTGTCGCCCCTCGAGGCGCGCTGGTTCTCCCTCTCCCGCGTCGACGGCGCGACCGTGACCACGGCCGACGGCCGCGGCGTGGTGTTCCGCCAGCGCGACCGGGACAAGGCGAAGAAGCTGCTCGGTGAATCGCGTGCGCTGCAGAAGCAGGTCGCCGAGCGCTTCGACGAGATGCGCCGCCGCTACCGTGACGCGCACCCCGAGTTGACCAGCCGCGAGAGGTGGGCCGATGTCTTCGAACAGCAGTAGCGTCCGCCATCCGGGTGCGCACCGGGGTAACGGTGCCGTCGGGACGGCCGATGCAGTGGGCGTGGACGCAGACGACACCGTGATCATCCCGCCCGTCACCGGTGAAGTGGCTTTGTTGAAGTCCATCCAGGACACCATCACCGACGTGCCCGGCGTGCTGCCGGCGGCGAAAGCCATGAGCTTCTTCGGCGAGCACGCCGCCGGCTGGATGGGGCTGGCCGCCCTCGGCGCGGCCGTCGACGCCGAGCGTCGCCGGGGCTGGGCCGTCGTGGGCGTCTCCGCGTTCACGTCGCACGCCGCGTCGGTGGTCATCAAGCGCATCGTGCGCCGCAAGCGGCCCCACCACCCGGGCGTCCGGGTCGGCGTGGGCACCCCGTCGAAGCTGAGCTTCCCGTCGTCCCACGCCACCTCGACCACCGCCGCACTCGTCGCAATGTCGCGCATGGGCTTCGGCCCCGCGCCACTGGCGGGGGTGCCCGCGATCATGCTGTCGCGGCTGGTGCTCGGAGTGCACTATCCGACGGACGTTCTCGCCGGGGCGGCCCTCGGCTGGACGACGGCGACAATCACGGACAAAATCCTCGGGGACCCCGGCGACGGGGACCGGGCGGCGACCGCCGCAGACGGAAGGACAGCCAAGTGACCGACGACCGCGTGAACAATCCCGATCCGGCGGCGGCCGACGCCGAACGGGCCGCCGGCGGTGCCGTGCGCGATGACCGCCGCGACGGCCTGAATCTGGGTTCCGAGCCGCACACCTACGGCATCGACGAGCCCTCGCACCCGCAGGGGCAACCGCCGAAGAACCTGCTCGACGGCATGTACAAGGCGCTGCGCCCCAAGCAGTGGGTGAAGAACGTCCTGGTCATCGCCGCACCCGCCGCAGCCGGCGCCGAGGCGTTGACCGACACCCGCACGCTCATCGACGTGCTCATCGCCTTCATCGTGTTCTGCCTGGCGGCGTCGTCGATCTACCTGATCAACGACGCCCGCGACGTAGAGGCCGACCGCGCCCACCCGACCAAGCGCTTCCGCCCCATCGCCGCTGGCGTGCTGCCGGTGACCATGGCCTACGTCATGGCGGTGGTCCTCATCGTCGCCGCCGTCGGCCTGTCCTTCACGGCGTCGTCCGGCCCGGGTCTGGCCATCGTGGTCTCCACGTACATCGCGCTGCAGCTGGGCTACTGCTTCGGCTGGAAGCACCAGCCGGTGATCGACATCGCCCTGGTCAGCTCCGGATTCATGCTGCGCGCGATGGCCGGCGGCGTGGCGGCGTCGATCGTACTGTCCCAGTGGTTCCTGCTCGTCGCGGCGTTCGGCTCACTGTTCATGGCCGCCGGCAAGCGCTACGCCGAACTGCTGCTGGCCCAGCGGTCGCAGAAGAAGATCCGCAAGTCCCTCGAGGGCTACACCGCCACGTACCTGCGCTTCGTGTGGACCCTGTCCGCCACCGCCGTCGTGCTGGCGTACTCCCTGTGGGGCTTCGAGATGGGCAACCGCGCCGGCGGCACCGCCGCCGTTTGGTACCAGATCTCCATGGTCCCGTTCACCGTCGCGATCCTGCGCTACGCCGCCGACGTCGACCGCGGCACCGCCGGCAGCCCCGACGAGATCGCCCTGCACGACCGGGCGCTGCAGGCGCTGGCGCTGCTGTGGATCATCTCCATCGGAATCGCTGTGTACGCCGTGCCCATGCTGTAGAGCATCCGGCGTCGTGGAACTTCCGGCGCCGCCGATCACCCGACGCCGACGGACATCCGGCGCCGACGGTGGCCGTGACCTTCGTCTCGCAGACGGTGGTCGCGGCCACTTTTTCATGCCGTCGCACCGGTGGTCGGCGATACGCTCCTGTGCTCGTCGTCAAGCATGAACACGGGAAACGTTGCCCCGCGAACCAATCCGGGACACCCGGCGGGGGGACGCCGCATGAAAGACCCCTGATAACGGTTTGAGAAATGGTCGCGGAACGGTAACGTTATCGGCCACGTGCCCGATGAACCCATCGGAAAGTGCGCCCCACCCCGAATTTCCCGGTATCCCCGCAGGCTCGACCCGACGCGGAACACCGGATTGCTTCGCGGTGCGGCGGGCAGACTGAAACGTCAACGAGGAGAAACATGAGCTTCACCGCAATTGCTCGTGGGTGGAAGGCCAAGATCGTCGCCGCGATGGTCGCCGTGGCCACCATCTTCGGCATGATGCAGTTCGCCGCCCCGGAAGAGGCCAACGCCCACCGCGGCTGGCTGCGCCCCGGCTGCGAATGGGACACCTACAACTACTGGGTGCAGTACTGCAGGGTGTACTCCGAAGCCATGGGCAAGGACATCACCGTCCACGTCCGCCCGGGCATCCACCCCAACAGCCCCGGCCTGTACCTCCTCGACGGCCTGCGCGCCCGCGACGACTGGTCCGAGTACGTCTGGACCGCCAACGCGCCGCGCCTGTTCGAACACGACAACCTCACCCTGGCCATCCCGGTCGGCGGCGAAGCGTCGTTCTACACCGACTGGAACCGCCCGGCCGTCAACTCCAAGGGCGAGATCCGCAACTACAAGTGGGAGACCTTCCTGACCCAGGAACTGCCGGTCTACCTCGAGCAGCACTTCCAGACCCGCCGCGACAACAACGCCGTCGCCGGTCTGTCCATGGGCGGTTCCGCCGCGATGTCGCTGGCGTACAACCACCGCGACCAGTTCAAGCAGGTGTCCGTCTTCTCCGGCTACTTCCAGGTCTCCAACCCGGTGATGTCCACGGCCATCGCCGGCTCGCAGATCGACCAGGGTTACGAGCCGACCGCGATGTGGGGCCCTCCGGGCGTCCCGACCCCGGGCCACGTCCGCAACGATCCGTCCATGAACCTGCACAAGATGCGCGGTCTGCCGATGTTCATCGCCTCGGCCAACGGGTACCCGTCGCACTGGAGCTCGCCGGAAGCGCTTCTGGGGGCACCGTCCGAACTGCCGCAGATCGGCATGGGCATCGCCCTGGAGGGGCTGTCCCGCGCCTCGACCGTGGCGTTCGAGGGGGAGGCCCGCGCCTTCGGCCTGGATCCGATCATGCACTACAGCCCGGATGGCATCCACGCCTGGTCGCTGTGGGAGCAGGACCTGGCCAAGGCCCGCCCGCACATCAAGGCGGCCCTGGGGGTTTAGTCTCCCGCCGGCAGTCGTCGCGCCGCTCCTCGTGTGCGACGGCGGGCCGGGAGAGAAGAGCGCATCGAAGCCCGCTCCGACCATGTGTCGGGGCGGGTTTTCGCGTGTCCGGGCGTGCGTGACGACGTCCGTCGAATGTGCTGCCCGTCGGGAGGCCACGAGTGTGCGGCATGGGGGCTGCCGTGCACACTCGTCGAATGTGCTGCCCGTCGGGGGCGGCGCCGGACGGCCACGTGGAGTTTTGCCGCCCCAAACCCTAAAGTTGAACTTAAGCCTGAGCTTTAGGGCGCGTCGCGCAGGAATGCGACCCGCGCCCGGGTAAGAATCAAGGTCGAAGCGGAGGCCGCGACGCGACCGCCCGCCGGGAGAGGGGAACTCCCGGACGGCGAACGCCGAACGGCCGCCACGGCGACGCGCGGTGACGGCCGCGCACGGCACCCGCCCGACGCGCGCACCCGCGCACCAACGGCGGACACGACCTCAGACGACACGTTTACTTGTAAGGGGAAGCCCTCATCATGCGAGATACCGCACACTCCCCCCGGGGCCGCTGGACCCGGGTGCTCGCCGCCCTCACGGCGATCCCGCTGGCCATGACGCTCACCGGAGCGCCGGCCACGGCGTCCCCCGCGGAGCCCGCGGCCGACGACACCGGCACCTCCGCCCCCGCGACGAGCACGTCGACGCCCGCCGACGACACCGCACCCGCCGACCCCGCCGCCGGGGAAGAAGACGCGACGTCGTCAAGCACCGCCGACGACGAGACCGCCCAGCCGCTGCAGTCCTCCCTGTGGACCCCCGTGCCCGGCGCCAACGGCCAGCCGTCGCCCATCCGCGAAACCGAACAGAACCTGCCGAACCTGCCCGGCGACGTCTCGGTGGAAAAGGTGCAGTGGCTCACCGAACGCCGCGTCATGCTGCACATCAACTCCGCCGCCATGCCCGGCGAACCCGTCAAGGTCGACCTGCTGCTGCCCCGCGACTGGAACCGCGACCCCGACCGCACCTTCCCGACCATCTGGCACCTCGACGGCATGCGCGCCCGCGACGACTGGAACGGCTGGACCCTCGAAACCAACATCGAGCGCTACTACGCCGACAAGAACGTCATCGTGGCCATGCCCATCGGCGGCGAATCGTCGTTCTACACCGACTGGAACGAGCCCGACAACGGCAAGAACTACCAGTGGGAAACCTTCCTGATCGACGAACTCGTCCCCGTCCTGCGCGAAGGCTGGCGCGCCAACGAGGACCGCGCCGTCGTCGGCCTGTCCATGGGCGGCACCGCCGCGTTCAACCTCGCCTCCCACCACCCCGAGCTGTTCCGCTTCGCCGGCAGCTTCTCCGGCTACCTGGACACCGCCTCCCGCGGCATGCCCGCCGCCATCGGCCAGGCCATGCGCGAAGCCAGCGGCTACGACGCCACCAAGATGTGGGGGCCGGTCGACTCGCCGCGCTGGAAGGAAAACGACCCGAAGTCCAACGTCGACAAGCTCAAGGGCATCTCGCTGTACGCCTCCGCCGGCAGCGGCAACACCGGCGAATGGGACGAGCCGTCTGCGGACTTCCCCGGCCTGCCCGCCAACACCGCCGGCTTCGGCCTGGAAGTCATCTCCCGCATGACCACCGAGACGTTCGCCCAGCGCGCCCGCGCCGCCAACGTCCCCGTCACGCTGAAGATCCGCGACTCCGGCACCCACTCCTGGCCGTACTGGCAGTTCGAGATGAACCAGGCCTGGCCGCAGCTCGCCGACGCCCTGCAGCTTTCCGACGACGACCGCGGCGCCAACTGCGTCATCGGCGGAGACATCGCCGAGCGCATCAAGGGCTTCGACAACCTGGGCACCTGCCTGTCGCCCGAATACGAAACCGCCGACGGGGGCCGCGCGCAGGACCTGACCAACGGCCGCGCCTACTGGCACCCGCGCACCGGTGCCCAGTTCGTGTGGGGCCGCATCGGCGCCCGCTACCACGAGGTCGGTGGACCGTCGTCGCCGCTGGGCTACCCCACGACCAGCGAAATGTCCACGCCCGACGGCGACGGCCGCTTCGTCCACTTCGAGCACGGCTCCATCTACTGGACCCAGGAAACCGGCGCGCACCTGGTCATGGGCGACTTCATGAACCTCTGGGGCGACGAAGGCTGGGAGAAGGGCCGCCTCGGCTACCCGACGTCCGACCGCCGCGACATCCCCGGCGGCGTCGTCCAGGACTTCCAGGGCGGGCAGATCGTCAAGTCGGCCAACGGTGCGCCGCAGATCGTGCTCGGCGCGATCGGCGCCGCCTACCGCGCCGGCGGCGGCCCCGAGGGCGCGATGGGCTTCCCCGTGAGCGGCGAAATGGATCTGCGCGACGGCAAGTTCCAGCGCTTCGAACACGGCGCCATCTATTGGTCCCCGGAATCCGGTGCGCACGGCGTCCCCGCCGGCGACATCTCCGACCATTGGGGCTCCACCGGCTGGGAGAACGGTCCGTTCGGCTACCCGGTCGGCCCGCAGAAGCAAATCCCGGCCGGCGGCCTGGATCAGGAGTTCCAGGGCGGCTGGATCCGGCAGATCAACGGCAACATCGAGGAGGCTGCGCGATGAGCGCCGTCACGCCCCGCAAGACCGGCGCGCCGCGCGGCACCGGTAAGCCGGGCCGGGCGCGCGCGGCGGTGCTCGCCCTCATCGGCGCCGGTGCCCTGACCCTCGCGGCGTGCGGCGGCTCGACCGTCGAATCGTCCGAGGTCACCGACACCACCTCCGCCGACGCCACGACGTCGGAGACCAGCTCCGCGTCCAGCTCGGCGACGAGCACCTCCGAATCGTCGACGACCACGACCCGCGCGAGGGGCGAGCGCGAGATCACCGAGCCCGGCGCCACCCGCGCCAGCTCCGCCCCCGACGGCCGCATGCCGCTGTCCCGCGACGACGAGGACTTCCTCGACGCGCTCATCGACGACGGCATCGACGTCGAGGGCACGGAGGACCAGCTCATCGCAGCCGGCCACGTCCACTGCAGCGCCCAATCCGAGACCGGCGGCGACGCCGACGCGGCGGTCGTCGAGGCCGTCGCCGGCCAGATCGTGGCGCAGGACCGCACCGACGACGACGAAGCCGCCGTGGCCGAGTCGATTGCGAAAGCGGCTGAATCGGCGTATTGCTAACGGGCATGCGCAAAACGCTCACCCTGCTCGCCGTCATCGTCCTCGTCGTCGCCATCGTCGCCGGCGTGGGGCAGTGGCTGCGTCAGTCGCAGGTGGGCGAGCCCGGCATGCCGGACCCGTCCCCGCAGGCCCAACAGCCCGAGTGGTGCCCGGCGGTGGAGGTCATCGCCGCGCCCGGCACGTGGGAATCGCGGGCCGACGACGACCCGATCCACCCGACGGCGAACCCGAATTCGCTGATCCTCAAGGCCTCGGCGCCGTTGCAGGAGTCGTACGCGCCCGACGACGTGAAGGTGTGGACCGTGCCGTACACCGCCCAGTTCCGGAACGTCCAGGCCCAGCATGAGATGACCTACGACGATTCGCAGGCCGAGGGGCGCGCCCGCATCCACGAGGAGATGGCCGCCACCCACGCCGACTGCCCGCTGACCGATTTCGTGCTCATGGGCTTTTCCCAGGGCGCGGTGATCATGGGGGACATGGCGGCGCTGATCGGCAACGGCAATGGTCCGGTTCCGGCCGAGCGGGTGTTGGGGGTCGCCTTGCTTGCCGACGGCCGTCGTGAAGCGGGAAAGGGCGTCGTCCCCGGAAACCCCGTGGCGGGCGTCGGTGCGGAGGTCGCGCTCGCGCCGGTGAATCTGCTGGTGCAGCCGATCGTGCCGGGTGCGACGATGCGCGGCGGGCGAGAGGGCTTCGGCGAGCTCAACGACCGGGTGCAGGACATTTGCGCGCCCGGCGACACTGTGTGCGACGCGCCGCCCGGCATCGGCGACGCGGTGGCGCGGGCGCAGGAGCTCGTCGCCGCCAACGGCGTGCATGCGACGTATGCCGAGAATCCGGACGTCATCCCGGGTACCACCGCCGTCGCGTGGACGGAGAATTGGGCCCGCGGCCTCATCGACGGTGCCCTCGCCGCGAACGGGTAGTCCGCCGGGGCGGTCGGTGCGGGTAAAACTTGATCCGCATTTAGTCGGCGGATTTGTTGCAGATTCGGACGAAACTTTCCCGATTTGACGGCTGAAATGCAACAAATCAGCCGACTCATTGCAGATCAAAACACGTTATGACATTCGCCGAGTGGGGTGTGGCGCATGTGGTGGGCGGGGAGGGGGCGTGACGGGCGTCGGGGCCGTCACCGGGCACCAGGTGGGCGTCGTCAAGCAAGCTTCACTCGCGTACCGTTGAGCCTCAGTAGTCACACCCGCTTACATCCGTAACGTGACTTATGGCACGCCGGACGCCTACGATTTTCATCGGCGAAAGTAACTTACGCTAGCGTGACCCCCGCCGACGGTCCCGATCGCCGACCGGCGGCGCGTCGCCATCCCGAAAAATAACGGGTCGGTAACGTAAAGACCCTCCGGCCCGACAAACCACCGCAGACGAAGAAACACCAGAGGAGCACCATGGACCTGAGCATGCTGATGGGCCAGTTCATCGACGCCGAAGGCAACTTCGCCTTCCCCGACGACATGTCCGTGCCGAACCTGTCCGAAATGATGTGGCAGATCAACACGATGAAGGGCGAACTCGACCTTCAGCAGGTCACCTTCCATGACTACTCCAACTCCCGCGACGGCGAGCTGGTCACCTACACCCGCGCCGAGGTCAACCGCCGCATCAAGGCCGTCGCCGCCCGCCTCCAGCAGGTCGGCGAACCCGGCGACCGCGTCGCGCTGCTCATGGGCAACAGCCCCGAGTACCTCTTCGGCTTCCTCGCCGCCCAGTACGCCGCCCAGGTGGCCGTGCCGCTGTACGACCCCACCGAGCCCGGCCACGGCGACCACCTCGTCGCGGTCCTCGAAGCCGCCCAGCCGAAGGTCGTGCTGACCAACAAGCGCTCGGCCGCCGCGGTTCGCTCCATCTTCGCCGACAAGCCGGCCGCCGAGCGCCCCCGCGTGCTCACGGTCGACGCGCTGCCGGATTCGCTGGCCGACAACTACGTCTCGCCGGCCGAGGACGCCAAGTACGCGCCGCAGCTGGAGAAGGACGCCGTGTTGCTGTTCACCTCGGGCTCGTCGCGCACCCCGGAGGGCGTCCGCATCGCCGGACGGTCGATCCTGTCGAACGTCTTCCAGGTGCTGTCGGCGGCGCACCTGCAGCTGCCGCTGCGCCTGGTTACGTGGCTGCCGCTGCACCACAACATGGGCATCGTGCTCGGCGCGTTCGTCACGGCGTTGGGCCTGCCGTTCGATCTGATGACCCCGCGCGACTTCATCCAGCACCCGAAGCGCTGGATCGACCAGCTGAACAAGCGTGGCGACGACGACGTGAACGTGTACACGGTCGTGCCGAATTTCGCGCTGGAGCTGGCCAACCGTTTCGCGGTGCCGGAGGAGGGCGGGACCCTGGACCTGTCCAACGTCGACGGCCTCATCGTCGGTTCGGAGCCGGTGACGGAGAAGGCGACGCGCGAGTTCCGCGCCAACTTCGAGAAGTTCGGCCTGCCGTCCAACGCCATCCGCCCGGGCTACGGCCTGACCGAGGCGACGCTGCTGGTCGCGGTTCCGCAGGGGCCCGAGCGTCCGCGCGTGACCTGGGTCGACCGTGATTCGCTTAACGACGGCCGCCCGGAGCGCGTCGAGCCGGATACCCCGGATGCGGTGCCGTTGATGTCGAATGGTTCGGTGGCCAAGCCGCAGAACCTCATCGTCGTCGATCCGGAGACGCGCACCGAGCTGCCGGATGGCGTGGTCGGCGAGATGTGGGTCCACGGCGACAACATTCCGCTGGGCTACCTCACCGACCTGGAGCAGTCGGCGAAGGTGTTCGGCAACGAGCTCGCCGCCCGCCGCGACGTCGATTCCCGCGCGGAGGGGGTGGCCGACGACGCCAAGTGGATGGCCACCGGCGACCTGGGCGTCTTCCTCGACGACGAGATCCACATCACCGGCCGCATCAAGGACCTCATCGTCATCGCCGGCCGCAATCACTACCCGCAGGACATCGAGGTCACGGTCACCCAGGCGTCCGACCACGTGCGTCCGGCCGTCGTCGCGGCTTTCTCGGTGGAGGGCGACGACGTCGAGAAGCTGGTGATCGTCGCCGAGCGCGACTTCCGCCGCGAGGAGTCCGGCGACGCCGAGGCGATCGACGCCATCCGCGCCGCCGTGACCAAGGCGCACGGCATTCAGCCGGACGACGTCCGCGTCGTCGGCATCGATGAACTTCCGCGTTCGTCTGCCGGTAAGATCGCGCGACGAGTGGCCCGCGCCGCCTACCTCGCCGGCGGTTTCGACTAACCCGCGAATTATTTGTTAAGGACACAGCCCACGATGGATGACAACAAGGGACGATCCGGCATGACGGTCGCCCAGATGCGCGATTGGTTGCGCGACTGGGTGATCACCACCACCGGTCTGACACCGGAGGAAGTCACGCCGGAACGGCCGATGGAGGAGTTCGGCCTGTCCTCCCGCGACATCGTCATCCTGTCGGGTGAGTTGGAGAGCCTGCTGGACGTGCGGCTCGATGCGACGATCGCCTACGAGTACCCGACGATCGACAAACTCGCGGTGCGGCTGATCGAGGGCGACGTCGAAAACCCGGATGATTCGGCGTACGACGCGCTGCAGACGGGCGAGGAGGCCGCGCGGTCGCGTCGGCTTCGCGACGAGAAGCTCACCGACATGGACATCGCCGTGGTCGGCATGGCCGCCCGGTATCCGGGTGCCCGGAACATCGGCGAAATGTGGGATCTGCTGGTCTCGGGCCGCGCCGGCACCGGTGATCTGCCGGAGGGCCGGTGGTCCGAGTTCGACGGTGATGCGGACATCGCCGCGGAGATCGCCGAGTGCGACACCCGCGGCGGGTACCTCGACGACGTCGCGGGCTTCGACAACGAGTTCTTCGGGCTGTCGCCGCTCGAGGTGGAGAACATGGACCCGCAGCAGCGGATCCTGTTGGAGCTGACGTGGGAGGCGCTGGAGAACGCGCATCTGCCGGCGTCGGAGTTGCGCGGCGAGGCCGTGGGCGTGTTCATGGGTGCGACGACGAACGACTACGCCATGCTCATGGCGGCCGATCCGTCGGCGGCGCACCCGTACGCGATGACCGGCACGTCGCCGTCGATTCTGTCCAACCGAATTTCCTACGCGTTCGACTTCCGCGGGCCGTCGATCACCATGGATACGGCGTGCTCGTCGTCGTTGGTGTCCATCCATCAGGCGGTGCGGGCGTTGCGCGACGGCGATGCCGATGCGGCGGTGGCCGGTGGCGTGAACCTGCTGGTGTCGCCGCATGCGACGTTGTCGTTCGGCCGGTTGGGGGTGTTCTCGAAGACGGGTGCGATCCACGCGTTTTCCGAGGACGCCAGCGGCATGATCCGCGCCGAGGGCGCCGGCGTCGTGGTGCTCAAGCGGCTGGAGGACGCCGAGGCCGACGGCGACGACGTCCTGGCCGTGATCAAGGGCACCGCCGTCACCTCCGACGGCCGTTCCAACGGGCTGACCGCGCCGAACCCGGATGCGCAGGTCGACGTGCTGCGCCGCGCCTACGCCGATGCCGGCATCCGTCCGCAGGACGTCGATTACATCGAGGCCCACGGCACCGGCACCATCCTCGGCGACCCGATCGAGGCCTCCGCGCTGGGCACGGTGCTCGGCCGCGGCCGTGACGCCGCCAATCCGACGCTGCTGGGCAGCGCCAAGACGAACTTCGGCCACACCGAGGCCGCCGCGGGCGTCGCCGGCGTGATCAAGGTCGTGCTGGCCATGCGCAACGACGTCCTGCCGCCGTCGCTGCATTACGCGGGCCCCAACCCGTACATCGATTTCGAGGGCGGCCGCCTGGAGGTCGTGGAGGATCCCCGCGAGTGGCCCGAGTACTCCGGCCACAAGGTCGCCGGCGTCTCCGGGTTCGGCTTCGGCGGCACCAACGCCCACATCGTGCTGACGTCCCCGCCGGCGGCGCCGCCGCAGGAGGAGGCGACCGCGCCGATCGACGCCGCGGCCGCCCGCGAGGCCGGGATGCCCGCGCTGCTGCCGGTGTCCGGTCTGCTGCCGTCGCGCCGCCGCATGGCCGCCGAGGACCTCGCATCCTGGTTGGAGGCCAACCCGAAGGTGGATCTGGGCGACGTCGCGCGAACTCTGGCGTCGCGGTCGCGGGGTCGGTCCAAGGCGGTCGTGCCCGCCACCGACGTCGCCTCGGCGATCGAGGGCATGCGCCGCGTCGCCGAGGGCAAGTCGGGTCCGGGCATCGTCTCGGCCGACGCTCCGCTGGCGCAGGGGCCGGTGTGGATCTTCTCGGGTTTCGGCTCGCAGCACCGCCTGATGGGCAAGGAGCTGCTGGCCCTGTCGCCGGTGTTCGCCGAGACCATGGCCAAGTGCGACGAGATCATCGTCGATTCGGTCGGCTGGTCGCTGCTGGAGATCATCGCCGACGACGAGCGCACCTACGACCTCGAGACCGCGCAGATCGGCATCACCGCCATTCAGGTCGCCCAGACCGACATGATGCGCGCGCTGGGCGCCGAGCCCGCTGCCGTCGTGGGCATGTCCATGGGCGAGATCGCCGCGGCCTACGCCGCCGGCGGCCTGACCCTGGAGGAGACGATGCGCATCGCGTGCGCCCGCTCCCATCTGATGGGCGAGGGCGAGTCGATGCTCGCGGAGGACGAGCAGGGCGGCATGGCGATGGTCGAGCTGTCCGTCGACGAGCTCGACGAGCTGCTGGCCGCGCATCCGGAGTTCGCCGGCGTCGAGCCGGCGGTCTACGCCGCGCCGACCATGACCACCGTCGGCGGCCCGAAGCCGGCCATCGCCGCGCTGGTGGAGCACCTCACCGGCGAGGGCAAGATGGCCCGCCCGCTGGCGGTGAAGGGCGCGGGGCACACGTCCGCGCTCGACCCGCTGCTGGGGGAGCTGTGGTCGGAGTGCTCGGACGTCGAGCCGACCCCGCTGTCGGTGCCGTTGTTCAGCTCCGTCGACCGGGGCGTGACGTATCAGCCGGGCGACGTCGTCCACGACGCCGATTACTTCGTGCGCTGCACCCGCCACTCCGTGTGGTTCGCCGATGCGGTGTCCCGCGCTTGCGCGGCCGGTTACAGCACGTTCGTCGAGTTCGCCCCGAACCCGGTGGCGCTCATGCCGACGATGGCCACGGCGTTCGCCGCCGGACTGCCGGATGCGCAGCTGGTGCACCTGGCCAAGCGCAAGGAGCCCGCGGGCGAGTCGCTCGCCGCGGCGTGCGCGACGCTGTACGCCCACGGCCACGACATCGACCTGTCGGCGTTGGCCGGCCCGGGTGCGTACGCGGATCTGCCGGGCATGCGTTGGCGCCACCAGCGTTTCTGGACGTCCGCGCGCCCGATGTCCGGTGGCCGCGGCAAGCTGCCGGGATCGCGCACGACCCTGCCCGGCGGCGATGTCGCCTACGCGGGTGACGCGGCCATCGCGCCGTCGATTCACGCGATCATCGATGCGGCCATCGCCGACGCCGTGCCCGGTGCGACGATCCTGGCCGTCGAGGAGGCCGGCGCGCTGCCGGCGTCCGGTGAGCTGACGACGATCGTCTCTCGCCACCCCGGCGGCGCAGTGATTTCGGTGTACACGGTCGACGGCGACGCCACGGAGCTGCTGGCCAAGGCCGGCGTCGCGTCCGTTCCCGCCGGGTCGGGTGCCGGTGCAGCCACCGGCTCCTCCGCCGATTCCGCCGCAGGCGCCCCGGCCGGCACCGTCGGCGCCGAGTCGACCGCCGCGGGCGCGCCCGCCGGTTTCGGCGCGGTCAACCGCACCCCGGCCGCCCCGGGCATGCCCACCGCCGCGGGCGCGGCGGGAACGGACGGGGAGCCCGGCTGGTCTCCGGAGTCCGGTGTGCCGGTGGAGACGCATCTGCGCGTCATCGTCGGCGAAGCGATGGGCTACGACGTCGACGATCTGCCGCTGGAGCTGCCGCTCATCGACCTCGGCCTGGATTCGCTGATGGGCATGCGCATCAAGAACCGCGTGGAGCACGATTTCTCCATCCCGCCGCTGCAGGTGCAGGCGCTTCGCGACGCGTCGGTCGCCGACGTCATCGCCCTGGTCGAGAAACTTGTCGCCGAGGCCCACGATGCCTCCGACGACTCCGACGCCGCTGGCGCCGAGGAGGCCCCGGCCGCGGGCGCCGAGTCGACGTCCGGCCGGGAGGCGGGCGTCGCAAAGCAAGGCATCAACGTGCCGCCGCGCGACGCCTCGGAGCGCATGGCGTTCGGCACCTGGGCCACCGTGGTCGGCACGACCGCCGGCGGCGTCACCGACGAACTGCCCGCGCTTGACGACGCCACCGTCGACGCCCTCGCCGCACGCCTGTCGGAGCGGGCGGGCGCCGACATCACCGCAGACGACGTCCGCGCCGCCGACACGATCGCGGATCTGGCCGAAACGCTGCGCCCCCACCTCGAAGTCGAGGTCGAGGGCAACATCCGCGTGCTGCGCGAACGCCTCGAAGGGTCGACGAAGCCCGCCGTGTTCCTCTTCCACCCGGCCGGCGGATCCTCCGCCGTGTACCAGCCCCTGGCCCGCCGACTGCCCGCCGACGTCCCCGTCTACGGCGTCGAACGCCGCGAGGGCGAGCTCACCGACCGCGCCGCCGCCTACCTGGACGACATCCGGGACCGCGCCGACGGCAGGCCGGTGATCCTGGGCGGCTGGAGCTTCGGCGGCGCCCTGGCCTACGAAGTCGCCCACCAGCTGCGCGACTCCGGCATCGACGTCGCGCAGATCGTGCTGCTCGACACCGTCCAGCCCTCCGAGAAGGTGCCCGACACCCCCGAGGAGATGCACGCCCGCTGGGATCGCTACGCCGACTTCGCCAAGCGGACCTACGGCCTGGACATCCCGGTGCCCCACGACCTGCTCGACCAGCAGGGCGAGGAAGGGCTGCTGACCATGCTGGAGCAGTTCCTCGCCACCGCCGACTCCACCCAGCACGGGCTGTCCGGCGGCGTCCTCGAGCACCAGCGCGCGTCCTTCGTGGACAACCGCATCCTCGATCAGCTGGACATGACCCGCTGGGCCGAGGTCGACGTGCCCGTCGTACTTTTCCGCGCCGAGCGGATGCACGACGGCGCCATCGAACTCGAGCCGCGCTACGCGACGATTGATGAGGATGGCGGATGGTCGGCTATCGTCGACGATTTGGAGATCGTGCACCTGTGCGGCGATCACCTCGCCATCGTCGATGAACCGGAAATCTCCAAGGTCGGTTCCTGGCTGGGGGACCGGCTCGACGACCTGGACACCGAATCCCGGAACGGACAGTAATCGAATTGACTCTCAACACCACCGCCGAAAAGCTCGCCGACCTGAAGGAGCGCCTCAAGCAGGCACAGGATCCGGGCAGCGAGCGGGCCAAGGCACGCCGTGACGCGGCGGGGCTGACCACGCCCCGCCAGCGCATCGCCCGCCTGGTCGACGCGGGGTCGTTCGTGGAGACCGGTCAGCTCGGCCGCACCCCCGGCGAAGAAGACGCCCCCTACGGCGATGGCGTGGTCACCGGCACCGCCCGCATCGGCGGCCGACCGGTGGCGGTGTACGCGCACGACAAGTCGGTCTACGGCGGTTCGGTCGGCGTCACCTTCGGCAAGAAGGTCTGCGACCTCATGGACCTGGCCACCAAGGTCGGCTGCCCGGTCATCGGCATCAACGATTCCGGCGGCGCCCGCATCCAGGACGCCGTGACGTCGCTGGCCATGTACTCCGAGATCTCGCGCCGCCAGTTGCCCCTGTCCGGGCAGTCGCCGCAGATCTCCATTTTGCTGGGCAAGTGCGCCGGCGGCGCCGTCTACGCGCCCGTGACCACGGACTTCCTGGTGGCGGTGAAGGACCGCACCGAGATGTTCATCACCGGCCCCGAGGTCATCCGCTCGGTCACCGGCGAGGACATCAGCTCCGCCGAGCTCGGCGGCGCCGAGCAGCAGGCCCGCAACGGCAACGTCTCTTACGTCGCCGACGACGAGGAAGACGCCTTCAACTACGTCCACGACCTGCTGGACCGCCTGCCCAGCTCCGTCCACGAGCCGCTGCCGCCGTACTGGGCGCCGTCCGACGAGATCACCGACCGCGACCGGTCGCTGGACACCATCATCCCCGACGACCCCAACGCCGGTTACGACATGATGGAGGTCCTGACCAGGATCTTCGACGACGAGGACTTCATCGAGGTCCAGCCGGACTACGCCCCGAACCTGATCACCGGCTTCGCCCGCGTCGACGGCCGGACCGTCGGCGTGCTGGCCAACCAGCCGATGCACCTGGCCGGTTGCCTCGACGCGGACTGCTCGGACAAGGGATCGCGGTTTTCCAACATCTGCGACGCCTACGACATCCCGATCGTCTACGTCGTCGACACCCCGGGCTACCTGCCGGGCGTGCAGCAGGAGAAGTCGGGCATCATCCACCGCGGCGCCAAGCTCGGTTTCGCGCTCGCGCAGGCGACCGTGCCGAAGGTGACCGTCATCGTGCGCAAGGCCTTCGGCGGCGCGTACGCGGTGATGGGTTCGAAGAACCTGGGCGGCGACCTGAACTTCGCGTGGCCGACGGCGCAGATCGCCGTGATGGGCGCCGAAGCCGCCGTGGTGATGATCCAGGGCCGCCAGCTCGCCGAGGTCCCCGAGGACCAGCAGCCGGCGATGAAGAAGATGTTCATGGACTTCTACAACGAGAACATGACCAGCCCGTACGTCGCGGCGGAGCGCGGCTACGTCGACGCGATGATCCTGCCTTCGGACACGCGCGTGCAGTTGCGTCGTGCGCTCGACCAGCTTCGCGACAAGCAGATGCCGCAGGCGCGCAAGAAGCGCGAAATCGCCCCGATGTAGGCCCGGAGTCGGCGGGGAGTCGTTCTTTCGGGGGAGGTTTCGAACGAGCGGACGGCCCCCGAGGCGCGACTTTTCCGCGCTCGGCGCTAGGCTTTGCGTGTCCAAAACGATTCGAGGAGCTGATCGTCATGACCAACCCGTACGACAACCCCTTCGGCCCCCAGGGCGGCAACGATCCCTACGGTCAGGCGGGGTACGGCCAGGGAGCGGCCAATCCATACGGTCAGGCCGGCTACGGGCAGCAGGGTTACGGCCAGCAGGGCTATGGCCAGGCCGACTACGGCCAGGGCGGGTATGGCCAGCAGGGTTACGGCCAGCCGGCTCAACAGGGCTACCCGCAGCAGGGTTACGGCCAGATCCAGCCGTACGCACAGCAGCCGATGCAGGCCTACGGCGCGGCGGGCCACGGCGGCGTGCCGATCGGCGAGAAGACCCTCCCGGTGTCGGGTGCGGGCGTGTCCGCCCTGCCGCGGTGGGGCGGGCAGATCCTGGACGCGATCATTTTCATCGTCCTCATGTTCATTCCGCTCCTCATCCTCGCCGCGATCCCGTTCCTCGGGTGGGCGTTGCTGGGAGCCTTCACCCTCATCGGCAAGCCGCTGTACTACGCGATCTGCGAGAGCTCCTGGGGCGCGACGCCGGGCAAGAAGCTGCTCGGCTGGAAGGTCATCGACGTCCACACCGGCGGAAACCTCACCTTCGGCCGTTCCTTCATGCGCAACCTCTGGAACCTCGGCGGCCTCATCCCGGCGGTCGGCATCATCGTCCCGATTCTCGTCGGCGTATCCATCAGCGGTGACCCGCAGGGCCGCGCCTGGCACGACCGCATGGCCGATGCCGCCGTGGTCCGCCGGTAACGGTCGACGACGAAAGGGCCGGCCCGTCGCAAAGCAACTGCGACGGGCCGGCCCTTTTCGTGCGCCCCCAAATGGGCGCCGGTGGTCGAGGAGGGAACGGTCGGGGGAACCTAGTGGACGCCCTCGAACCGGGCGACGATCCACTTCTTGGCCAGGATCAGGGCGGCGCCGATGGCGATCGACAGCACGCCGATGACGATGAAGAAATTCGACTCCGCGGACGCGTCCTCCGGGTGGTAGTACCCGGCCAGAACACCGGCCAGCGACGTGCCCATGGCAACCGCCATCATCCACACGGCGAACATGCGGGTGGGGAAGGCGGCCGGCGCCAGCTTCGTCGCCAGCGAATTGCCCACCGGCGACAGCATCAGCTCGCCCATCGTGAACAGGAACAGAATCCAGACGATGACCAGCAGCGGCGTCGAGTTCGGTCCGCCGCCGACGAACGGCAGGAAGAAGAACAGCGAAACGCCGATGATGATGTTGGCGACGCCGAACTTCACCGGGTACGACCACTGGCGGTCGCCCAGCTTCGTCCACATCGCGGCGAAGATGCCGGAGAAGACGATGATGAAGATCGGATTGATCGACTGCACCCACGTCGGCGAGATCTCGAAGCCGCCGATCATGCGGTCCAGACGCTGATCCGAGTAGATCGCGATGACCGTGAACTGCTGCTGGAAAATGCCGAAGAACAGCACGCCGGCGACGAACATCGGGATGAACGCGATCAGACGATGCTTTTCGACGGCCGTGGTGCGCTCCGAGGTGTACATCTGGGTCCACAGCACCACCGCCGCGACGGCCGCCAGCACGGTGACGATGGTCGCCAGCGAATCGACCGGGACGATGCCCGTGGCGACGAGGGCGACGGCGACGACCACGAGGGCGACCGCACCGATCAGCGTCGGCGCGTACTTCGACTTCGGCAGCGGATTCGGCACCTCGTGGCCGGCGGCGCCGATGGTGGACTTGCGCATGAGCACGTACTGGACCAGGCCGATGGCCATGCCGATGGCGGCCAGGCCGAAGCCCCAGTGGAAGCCCTTCATGCCCCAGATCCAGCCGGTGAGCAGCGGGCCGAACAGGGCACCGATGTTGACGCCCATGTAGAAGATGGAGAAGCCGGCGTCGCGGCGGGTGTCCTCGCGGGAGTACAGCTGGCCGAGGACGACCGACGCGGTGGTCTTCAGGCCGCCCGAGCCGAGGGCGACGCAGACCAGGCCGATGGCCAGGCCGGTGACGCCGGGGACGACCGCCAGCGAGATGTGGCCGATCATGATGAGCACGGCGGAGGCGAACAGGGTCCGCTCCGAGCCGAGGAGGCGGTCGGCGATCCAGGCGCCGATCAGCGCCGCCATGTAGACCAGGCCGCCGTAGGCGCCGACGATGGACGTCGCCACCGCCTGGTTCATGCCCAAGCCGCCGTCGGTGACGGCGTAGTACATGTAGTACAGCAGGATGCCCTGCATGCCGTAGAAGCTGAAGCGCTCCCACATCTCGACGCCGAACAGGTTGGCCAGGCCCCAGGGCTGGCCGAAGAACGTCCGCTCCTTGTCGGAGGCGGCGTCCGCTCCGCCGTCGACGGTGGTCCCCGGCGAGGTGCGGCCGCCGCCGGAGTGGTCCGGTGCGGCGGTCGGCTGGTCGGCCTCCGGGCGGTCATCGGGACCGGGAGAGGATGCGTCCCCGGTCGAGTCAGGTGAATGTGCCATGCGTCCGATTATTCGCCGATGTCGGCCGAATGGAAAACCGCGCCCGCAGGCTCGTCGGCCTCCGGGCGCGGGGATCGGGGCGCGGGGGTCGGGGCGCGCGCCGCGATGTCGGGCTCAGGCGGTGGTGCGCTCCTTGAACAGGGCCTTGGCCAGCAGGCGGACGCCGATCAGCAGCAGGCCGCTCATGACGGTGGCGACGATGATGAACGACCAGTGCGGCATGGCGGAGTTGCGCAGGGCCCAGATGATCAGGCCGGTGGCGGCGGTGGCCAGCCACACGATGACGCCGCCGGGAGCCACCGGCAGCGGGTCCTTCTTCGCGCCGGCGCAGATGGCGTGGCCGATGGCGCCGCCGATGAGGAAGGGCCACAGGGTGTCCAGGATGTTGGTCAGGGTGAACGGGTCTGCTTCGGTGTTGTGCGCCGCGCGGGCGAGTACGGCGAAGGCGAAGATCGCGAAGAAGTCCATGGCGATCGTGCGGGTGGCGGACACTGTTGCTCCTGTTGCTGTGCGTGTTGCTGTTCGTGGTTCGGTCAGTCGGGTCGGTGGTCGCCGGCCGGTCGGTTTCCATTATCCGCCGTGCCGTCGGTCGTGCCGGACGGGGCCCCGTCCATTGGCCCGCCCATCGCCCCACCCATGGCTCCGTCCGTCGGGTCGTCCGCGGCGTCGGCTTCCACGTCCTTGCGGCGGTCGCCGCCGTAGTCGACGAGGTAGACGATCCAGCCGACGGCGGCGGGCAGGATGAACGAGACGAGCCGGTAGATGAGGACGGTGGCCACGGCGTCGGTGCCGACCATGCCGGAGGCGATGAGGGTGCCGGTGAGCACGGCTTCGACGGGGCCGACGCCGCCGGGGGTGGCCTGGATGAAGCCGGCGACCTTGCTGAAGACGAACGCCATGACCACGGTTCTGACGGCGACGTCGTCGACGCCGACGGCGCGCATGGCGGCGTAGAGGCAGATGACGTCGGTGATCCAGTTGGTGAAGGACCACGCGAAGACGATGATCAGGCGCACCGGGCCCAGGCGGACGCTGGTCAGCTGGCGGATGGTGGCCCGCAGTTTCGCCGCGCCTTCCTCCGCGGGCTTGCGGCGGATGGCGTTGAACGTCTTGAGCAGGGGCTTTGCGACGGTTTCGATCATGGCCGTGTTGCGCGAGAACCACCACAGCAGCCCGGTGAGACCCAGCACCGCCACTCCCGCCGCGATGAGGCGGACCGGGGCGTCGCCCCTGATGAAGAACAGGGCGCCGAGGGACAGGGTCGCGAGTCCGAGGAAGCTCAGCGCACCGGACAGCAGGATGAACCAGCTGATGACGACGGGCGATGCGCCCCACTTCAGCTGCCGGCGCACCTGCAGGGCGGTGGAAAACGCGATGCCGCCGGGCACGGACACGGACCAGGAGTTGGCGGCGAGCACCAGGGAATTGGCGGCGCGGCGTGTCACCGGAACGTCCGCGGCGCGCAGCAGCAGGCGCATGACCTCCGCCATCGAGTAGAGCGACAGCGCCACCATCGCGGCGGAGAACAGAACCCAGCCGAAGTCGGCGCGGAGGAAGGTCCGCCACCCGTCGACGACGCTGTCCTGGTTCTGGAGCGTGAACCACAGCGCGACGCCGAGGATCACGAGGGTCAGCGCCCACCGGATCCACGACGCCGAGGCGGCGGACGTCACCGTGCGGGCGGCGTCGCGCATGCGGTTCATCGGTTATCAGCCGTCCCGGAATCGGGGCCGGGGGAACCGGGGCCCAGGGCCTCGCGCTTCTCCCACTCCAGGCGCAACATGATGTCGCGCACGGTCAGGCGGCCCTCGGGCACCTGGATGGGTTCGTCGTCGGGGACCGCGTCGCCGTAGCCGTCGTCGGCGGCACCGTCGCCCGCGTAGCGCGCGACGAGGTCGTCGTCCGGGTCGTGGCCGATGAACCCGGCCGCGGGGTCGTCGTCGACGAGTTCGCCCTCGTAGATCGGCTCTCCGGTTTCGGTGCGCTCCGGCATGGCGGGCACCGCGGGCGCCGTGGACGCGGCGGCGGGGGCGTCGCCTCGGGCGAGCCCGGCCTCGTCGAACCGCCCGGCATGCTCGTCGGCAAGCCCGTCGTCAAGCCCGTCGGCATGCGCCTCGGCGGGAGCGCCCGCCATCGCCGGGACGCGGGCCACCGGAGCCGGCGCCGCCGAACCGTGCCCCAGGTGCGCCGACAAACGCTTGACCCAGCGCGGGGCCCACCAGCAATCGTCGCCGAGCAGCTTCATCACCGCCGGGACCAGCAGCAGACGGATGATCGTCGCGTCGAGGAACAGGGCGGCGATCATGCCGAAGGCGATGTACTTCATCATCACGATGTCGGAGAACCCGAACGCGCCGGCGACGACGATCATGATCAGCGCCGCCGCGGTGATGATGCCGCCGGTGTTCGCCGTGCCGAAGCGGATCGCGTGCGGGGTGGCGGCGCCGGCGTCGCGGTCCTCCACCATCCGGGACACCAGGAACACCTCGTAGTCCGTGGACAGGCCGTAGATGA
Source organism: Corynebacterium freneyi (assembly GCF_030408835.1). NCBI lineage: Bacteria > Bacillati > Actinomycetota > Actinomycetes > Mycobacteriales > Corynebacteriaceae > Corynebacterium > Corynebacterium freneyi. Next base: position 2,740,318 of record NZ_CP047357.1, on the reverse strand, counting down.
TCGCGATGATCAGCACCAGCACCGGGCTCATCAGCGGCCCCGGCGTGAAGCCGAACAGGCCCGCGCCGACGCCGTCGACGAACATCGCCGTAAGAATGCCCAGCGTCGCGCCGAGGCCCAGGGCAGTCATGATCACGGCCTTCGCCGGCAGGATGATCGAACCGAACACCAGAGCCATGAGAATGAACGTGGCGACGACCATGTAGAGGATCATCCACGGCAGGGTGTCGAACAGCGCCTCGATGGACTCCACCTCCATCGCCGGGGTGCCGCCGACGAAGACCGTCGCCCCGTCGGGCACGTCGATGCCGCGCAGCTGCTCGACGATGCGCGTGCCGTCCTCCCTGTTCTCGATGCCGGCCGACAGGACCGTCACGCCGTCCTTCGTCGGCTGCGCGATCTTGAACCGGTCCGTCAGCCCCGCGACCTCGTTGGCCCGCTGGTAGATCTCGCCGACGGCGCGCGGATTGCCGCCGTCTTCGATGACCAGCTTCACCGGGTCGGTGCGCATCGTCGGGAAGTTCTCGTCGAAGCGTTCCTGCGCCGTGCGGGTTTCGTTCGCAGGCGGCAGGTAGGTTTCGTTGATGCCGCCGAACTTGATGCCGATCAGCGGCAGCGTCAGGGCCAGCAGGCCGATGGACACCGCGATGGTGACCGCCGTCGCGTGCTTCATCGCCCACGCGGGGATACGGCCCCACACCGAGTTCATCGACTGTTCGCGGGTGCGGCCCGCGCGGCGGACGCTCCACCTGTCGATGTTGGGGCCCAGCAGGCCGAACAGCGCCGGCAGCACCGTCAGCGACAGCAGCGCGGCCAAACCGACCGCGGACATCGCGCCGTATGCCACGGATTTCAGGAAGGCCTGCGGGAACAGCAGCAGTCCCGACAGGGCCACGGCGACCATCGCGGCGGAGAACACGACCGTCTTGCCGGCCGTCGCCGTCGTGTTCGCCACGGCCCGGGGGACGGGCACCCCCTCGGCCATCTCCTCCCGGAACCGGGACACCATGAACAGGCCGTAGTCGATGGCCAGGCCCAGCCCCAGCAGCGTGACGACGGACTGCGCGAAGGCGTTGACCTGGGTGACCGACGCCAGCATCGACAGGATGCCCAGCGAACCGGCGATGGACAGGATGCCCACGATCAGCGGCATCGACGCCGACACCACGCCGCCGAAGACGATGAGCAGCAGCAGCGCGACGATCGGCAGCCCGATCAGCTCGGCGCGCCAAATGTCGTCGGCCATGCCCGAATCCAGGGCGCCGGCCACCGGCGTCGCGCCGGCGATTTCCATGTCCACGCCCTCGATGGGCAGCTGGTCCTCGATGGCGCGGTAGTTCTTCAGCACGTCGTTGCCGGTGCCGGTCAGGCCGATGGCGACGAACGCGGTCTGCTTGTCCTCGGTGGCCATCACCGCCTGGTTGTTGGCGAAGTAGCTGGTGACGTGGGCGATGTACTCCGGGTTCTCCGCCTGCAGGCGCGCGAAGTGGTCGTTGACCCGCTGCGTCAGCTCCGGGTCGTCGACGGTGGCGCCGTCGGGCGCGTCGACGAGGACGACGACGTCGCCGGAATTGTCGCGGCCGAACGTCTCCTCCTCCAGCATCGCGGCGGCCGTCGAATCCGACCCCGGGTCGTCCCAGCCTTCCTGGTCGAGGCGGTCCTCCAGCTTCGTCCCGGAGAAGAAGAACAACGCGAGCAGGGCCGCGACCAGCACCAGCGGCGTGATGACGCGATGCCGGTACGCGAAGGCTCCCCATCGGTAGAACATGTGCGGGTCAGCGCTCCTTGAGCAGGGACATGAGCGAACGGAACGGCTGCAGCCAGGCACCCTCGTCCGGCAGGTTCTCCAGGTCGATGCGCGGCAGCGGTTCGCGGAACACTCCGGGGATGTCCTCGAGGTCGATGAACTCGATGATCCCGGAGTTGACGGCCCAGGCGGCGTGCTCGCGGAAGCCGATCACGGTGGTGGGGATCTGCGAGTGCTCGAGCTCCTCGAGCATGTCCTGGAAGTTCTGGCCGTCCGCGGAGGCGACGACGACGCCCTCGAGGATGCCCTCGTCGCGACGGCGCCGGATGTGGGCGAGCATGTCGGGGTCGACGTCGGAGTCGTCGCCGATCTTCGGCTTGGCGAACACGGCGAAACCGACGTTGCGCAGCGCCTCCACCCAGGGGCGCACGATGTCGGCGCTGCCGGGGGCGATGTTGGTGAAGACGGTCGCCTCGGGTTCGATGTGCGTGCCCACCTCGTCGGACAAGTCCATGGTGCGTTCGACGAGCCAGCGGCCGATCGCGTCGAAGCGCGGGCGGTGCGCGGCGGTGGGGCGGGAGCCGAGGATGGCGCCCAGGCCCATGTCGATGTTCGGGGCGTCCCAGACCAGCAGCAGGGTGGGCGTGGTCTCGGGGGATTCGGCGTAGTGGTGGGTGCCGCTCATCGGTCGTCCTCTCGGGTCGCGCCCGCGGTGTCGCGCTTGCGCCAGACGTATTCGTGGATGTCGTGGTCGAGGTTGAGGCCGCGGTTTTCGAACTTGGTGGTGGGTCGGTCGAGCAGCATCGGCGACTCGGGCCACGGCCACGGCATGGGTTCGAGGGCGGGTTCGACGTCGCGCAGTTCGTCGATCCATTCGGCGTAGCCGGCGTGGTCGGTGGCGGCGTGGAAGATGCCGCCGGGCTTGAGGCGCGAGGCGATGAGCCGCAGGGTGCCGCTTTGGAGGATGCGGCGCTTGTGGTGGCGGGCCTTGGGCCACGGGTCGGGGAAGAACAGGCGGACGCCGTCGAGGGATTCGGGGGCGATCATGCGCTGGAGGACTTCGACGCCGTCGCCGCGGACCATGCGGATGTTGTCGACGCCTTCGCGGGTCATGGCGGACAGCAGCTTCGCCAGTCCGGGCTTGTACAGCTCGACGGCGATGATGTTGTGGTCGGCTTCCTTCGGGGCCATGGCGACGGTGGAGGTGCCGGTGCCGCAGCCGATTTCGACGATGGTGGGGCCGGGGCGGCCGAACCAGGCGTCCACGTCGATGACGTCGTCGGAAAGCACGGTGCCGACCCGGTCCCAGTGTTCGTCCCAGATGGCGGACTGGCCGGGGGTGAGGGTGCCGCGGCGGAAGCTGACGCCGCCGATGCGCGGGTAGTCGAGGCCGTCGTCGAATTCGGTTTGCATGGGGCGGCCGTAGGGCAGGGCGCCCTTGCCGAAGTCGGGGACGCGGCCGGTGCCGGACGCCGTGTCGGGGGTCGCGGAATCCGCGCCTCCCCCGGCGGCGTCGTTCGTATCAGGGGTATCAGTATTAGTCATCGCTCCCATTGTTCACGACGGGAGGGCGGGGTCAATAATCCCGCGCGCGTGATTCGCCCGCGCGCGGGCGCGTGAACGGCGGGTGGCGGGTACCGGATCTGTTGCCGGTGCGGGGCGCCCGTGGTCTACTGGGCGCGTTCGGATCAGGGGGATCGGGCGGATTCGGGGGAACCGGGGATGGGCGAGTCGGTGCGGGACGGTCGTTTGTGGGCGGCGGTGGTCGATTGGTTGGCGGATGCCGGCGTCGGCGAGGCCGCGGCGGTGGACATGGCGGAGTTGCTCGATTCGGCGTCGGGGCCACCGGTCATCGCGGTGCGCGGGCCGGCGGGCATCGGTGCGAAGGGGGTTGCGGCGTCGTTGCGGCGGCATCCGACGGCGCGGGGGCGGTGGCGGATTCTCGCCGATGAGGGGGCCGCGCCGCGCGTCGACGCGGATGCGGTGGTGACGTTGTCGCACGATCCGGGGGCGGTTGCGCGGCCGGGCGAGGTGGTCGTCCATCCCCGGGGGCGTGCGGGGCGGGGCATTTCGCTTGACGACGCCGCCGATCCCGGTGGTCCGGCCGTGTCGGAGGTGATCGCCGCGGTGGCGGAGCTGACGTCGCCGACGGTGTTGGCGCAGGTGCGGTCGGGGCGGCTGGAAAGGGGCGTGGCCCGGATAGCGGTGGCGCACCCGGTGGTGCGCGACGAGCTGGAGGATCTGCTGTGGCCGTGACGGGGACGGGCGGGGAGAGGACGGATGCGCCGCCGTTGGAGGTGACCCGGACCGGCCCGGCGGCCGAATGGGCGGACACATCGGCGTTGGAGGCGGCGGGCGTGCGACTCGTCGACGGGCGGACCCCGGTGGTGCTCGTCCTCGTCGACGGGCGGGTGCCGCCGGATCGCGGCGACGTCGACCTGGTGGAGGCGGTGTCGGGGGCGACCGGGCGTTGCGCCGTCGGACTGGACCTCGATGGCCGTGCGGGGGCGGGGTCCGGTGCGGGCCCGGCTGCGGGGTGCCTCGACCAGTGGCGCGACGCCATTCACGTCGACGTCGCCGTCGGGCCCCTCGACGCCACCATGGCCAGAACGTTGAAACTCCTCGCCGAGGGACCCGCCCGGCCGATCACCCCGACGCCGGGTCAACGTCGGCGGGCGTTGTTGGCGGCGCAATTGTCCGCCGATCGCGCCGGGCGGGCGCGGGCCGTCGACAAGCAACTGAGGGAGCGGAAGGCGACCATGCCGCACGCGATCGCCGACGCGCTGGAGGGGATCGGCCGCGGTACGCCGCCGACGTCGCCCGAGGAGGTCGATGAGGCGGTGGCGCGGGCGGCGGTGACCGTCGCGGAGACGCTGGGACTGCCCGGGCCGCCGGAGACGCCGACGGCGCCGGAACCGCCGAAGCCGGGGATCTTCACGGACGTCGGGGTGGGGCTGCTGACGCTGGGCGCGGCGCTCGGCGCGGGCGGGATGCTCGGCGGGCTCCTGCAGTGGGCGGGACTGCCGGCGTGGGCGGTTGCCGCGGTGACGGCGGTGGCGGGTGTCGCGTTGGCGGCGTCGTTGGTGATCGCCGGCAGACGCAGGCGGATCGCCCGGGATCGCGCGGGATGGGTGGCCGCGCACCTGGCCAGGGTTCGGCGCACATGGGACCGGGACATCGCCGCCATGTTGCGCGCCGAATCCCGACCGCCCCCGGACGGTTGGCGGGCCCGGCACCTCGCGGCGGCGCTGCGGGCGGAGACCGGGAAATGACGGGGCGGAACCGACGAAGGAATTGGAGGAAACGGACATGGAGGGAATGAACGTGGAAACACCGATGGGCGGAATCGGCGGAGGCGTCGGCGGGGTCGAGTGGCCGACGACCGCGTGCGGGCTCGGCGAACTCGACGCGATCGGCGGCCCCGACGCCGGTGCGGCGGGTGCGACCGGCGGAATGATCCTGGAGATCGGCGGCGAGTACTTCGATCTCGGCCCGGGCACCGGGGATGTCGACGCCGATGGGATCGCGGATTCCGTGACGCTCGCCGACGACCGCGGATTGAGCATCTACGCCGACGTCGACGGCGACGGGACCGTGGACCACGTCACCACCGTGCTGTTCGACGGGACCTACGAGACGTGGACGGCATCGTCGGCGACGTCGGCGGGGGCCGACGGAAGTTCCGGGGCCACCCCTTCGGGGGTGAATCCCGATGGCATCGACAAGCGGGAAACTCCGGCGACCTGGGGGGTTCACGAGTGGGAGCGGGGTGAACGGGGCCGATGGGCATGAGCATTCGCGAAACGGCTGCTGTGGGGTTCGTCTCATGCTCGTCGGCAGCGCTTTTCGGAATCCGCCGGTAGTCTGATAACGAGACGCGAAACCCACAGTCAGGAGTACAGATGTCCGCACCTTCCATCCCGGGTCTGCAGGGTCAGGCCCCGACCGAGAATGCCGAGCTGCTCAGCTGGATCGCCGAGGTTGCAGAGCTCACCACGCCGGACAAGGTCGTCTTCGCCGACGGTTCCCGCGAGGAGTGGGATCGCCTGTCCCAGGAGCTGGTCGACAAGGGCACGTTCATCAAGCTCAACGAGGAGAAGCGCCCGAACTCCTTCCTGGCGCGCTCCAACCCGGCCGACGTCGCCCGCGTCGAGTCGCGCACCTTCATCTGCTCCGAGAAGGAGGAGGACGCCGGCCCGACCAACAACTGGGCGGACCCGGCCAAGATGAAGGCGGAGATGACCGAGCACTACCGCGGTTCCATGAAGGGCCGCACCATGTTCGTCGTCCCGTTCTGCATGGGCCCCATCGATGACCCGTCGCCGAAGCTCGGCGTGCAGCTCACCGACTCCGAGTACGTCGTGCTGTCGATGCGCATCATGACCCGCATGGGCCAGGACGCGCTGGACAAGATCGGCAAGGACGGCGACTTCGTCCACGCCCTGCACTCCGTGGGCGCGCCGCTGAACGAGGGCGACGAGGACTCGACCTGGCCCTGCAACGAGACCAAGTACATCACGCACTTCCCGGAGACCAAGGAGATCTGGTCCTACGGCTCCGGTTACGGCGGCAACGCCATCCTGGCCAAGAAGTGCTACGCCCTCCGCATCGCCTCGGTCATGGCCAAGGAAGAGGGCTGGATGGCCGAGCACATGCTCATCCTGAAGCTGACCGACCCGTCCGGCAAGGCTTACCACGTGGCCGCCGCCTTCCCGTCGGCCTGCGGCAAGACCAACCTCGCCATGCTGACCCCGACCATCGAGGGCTGGAAGGCCGAGGTCGTCGGCGACGACATCGCGTGGCTGAAGTTCGGCGACGACGGCCGCCTGTACGCCGTCAACCCGGAGAACGGTTTCTTCGGCGTCGCCCCGGGCACCAACTACGACTCGAACCCGAACGCGATGAAGACCCTGGAGAAGGGCAACTCCATCTTCACCAACGTCGCGCTCACCGATGACGGCGACGTCTGGTGGGAGGGCCTCGAGGGCAAGCCGGAGCACCTCATCGACTGGAAGGGCAACGACTGGACCCCCGAGTCCGACGAGCTGTCCTCCCACCCGAACTCCCGCTACTGCACCCCGATCGACCAGTGCCCGGTTGCGGCGCCGGAGTTCAACGACTGGAAGGGTGTCCCGCTGGACGCCATCCTGTTCGGTGGCCGTCGCCCCGACACCGTGCCGCTGGTGACCGAGGCCCTGTCCTGGAACCACGCGACCTTCATCGGCGCGACCCTGGCTTCCGGTCAGACCGCCGCGTCCGCCGAGGCGAAGGTCGGTTCGCTGCGCCACGACCCGATGGCCATGCTGCCGTTCATCGGCTACAACGTCGGCGACTACCTGCAGCACTGGGTTGACATGGGCAAGAAGGGCGGCGACAAGATGCCGCACGTCTTCCTGGTCAACTGGTTCCGCCGCGGCGACGACGGCCGCTTCCTGTGGCCGGGCTTCGGCGACAACTCGCGCGTCCTGAAGTGGATCATCGACCGCATCGAGGGCCGCGTGGAGGCCAAGGAGACCGTCGTCGGCTACACCGCCCGCGCCGAGGACCTGGACCTCACCGGTCTGGACACCCCGATCGAGGACGTCAAGGAGGCCCTGAAGGCGCCGGCCGAGAAGTGGCAGGGCGACCTCGCGGACAACGAGGAGTGGCTGAAGTCCCTCGGTGACCGCGTGCCGCAGGAGATGTGGGACGAGCTCGACGCCCTGAAGTCCCGCATCAAGGAGCGCGAGGCCAAGAAGTAGAGTTCGCGCTCACCGATCCCGGGCGTTGCCCGGGTTCACCGCACGCGTCCCGCAGCGCCCCTCCCGTCGCCGGCACAATGCCGGTGGGGGAGGGGCGCTTCGTGTTTCGCGCCGGCCGCGCCGTCTGGTGTCGCATGGGCCGTGCCCGGAGCCCGTGCGTGGACGTGCCGCACGGACGCCGAATCACCGCGTGACCGAGTCGACGTACCCGCATCCATTTGCGCAGGTGGTGTTCCGATAAACTCGTGGGAGGCGAAAGATCGGCCGAACCTGAACGCACGGGACCTCACGAGCCGTTCGGTTCGGCGCAACGTCCGCTTTCGTGACGAGAGAGGGTGTGTCCGACATGCAGCTCACGATGTTCTCCGATTTGAGTCTCCGGATCATCATGCGGATGGCGGCGGGGGAGCCTGGACAAAAGTTCACTGCGGGGGCGGTGGCCGATGAGCTCAATGCGTCACGTGCGCACGTGTCCAAGGTCGTGACCAAACTCGTCGAGATGGAGTTGGTCACCGCCGTGAAGGGTCGCTACGGCGGCATCTACCTGGCCGACGGTGCGCTCGACCGTTCCGTTGGTCGGATCCTGCGCGAGCTGGAGGGCGGCGAGGTCGTCGACTGCGTCGGCACGCAATGCCCGCTGCTGCCGGAGTGCAAGCTGCGCGGTGCGCTGGCCGGGGCGCAGGAGGCGTTTTTCTCGCACCTCGACCCGATCACGATCGGCGAACTGGTGCCCGTCGGCGGGGCCGGGGCGTTGCTGCCGTTGGGCACCCGCACGTCGGCGAGTTAGCTTCCCGGCCGCGCCGGGGTGGGCGGTCGAAGGGGTTGGGGTGGGCGTCGCAAAGCAATGACCTGCCGTTTTTCGGTGGGAAACCCCTCGGGGACACCCCTGCTCCGGCTAATGCGTAAACCAAATGCGCAATTAGTGCTAGCGTGGTCGTCGACCCTGATCACGACCCTCTCAAGGGAGCACCCATGGCCACCATCGACGTCAACAAGAACGGACTCACCGACGAGCAGGCGGACATCATCCGTCAGACCCTGCCCGTCGTCGGCGCCAACATCGGCGACATCACCCCGAACTTCTACCGCCGCATGTTCGCCGCCCACCCGGAGCTTCTGGCCGACACGTTCAACCGCGGCAACCAGAAGCAGGGCGCGCAGCAGAAGGCGCTCGCCGCCTCCGTCGCGACCTTCGCCGCCACGCTCGTCGACCCGGAGGCCCCGGCGCCCGAGGAGCTGCTGGCGCGCATCGGCCACAAGCACCTGTCGGTCGGCATCGTCGAAGAGCAGTACCCGATCGTGCACAAGCACCTTTTCGATGCGATCGAGGAGATTCTGACGCCCGAGGTGTTCCAGGGCGCCGTCCGCGATGCGTGGGATGCGGTGTACCTGGAAATGCAGAGGGTGCTGGTGAACTTCGAAAAGGGGCTTTACGACGAAGCCGGCGTTGAACCCGGTGACGTCTTCCGTGCGGCGGAGGTCGTCTCGCGCGATGACCTGAGCGACGACGTCGTCGTGTTCGGCGTGCGTGGCAAGGACGGCGAGCTTCCGGGCTTCACTCCCGGTCAGTACATCTCCGTGCGCCAGACCATGTCCGACGGTGCGCGCCAGCTGCGCCAGTACTCCCTGGTCGGTGTCCCCGGCGACGGCGTGCTGAAGTTCGCCGTTCGCCGCGTCCGCGCCGACGAGGCGGCCAATCTGCCGGCCGGCGAGGTCTCCAACAAGCTGTGCGACGACGTCCGCGTCGGCGACGACATCGAGATTTCGCTGCCCGCCGGCGACCTCGTGCTGGACACCGAGTCCGACGCCCCGGTCGTGCTGGTCTCCGCCGGCATCGGCGCCACCCCGATGGTCGGCATGCTCAATTACCTCGCCGCGAACGATTCGCCGCGCCGGGTGCTGTCCGTCCACGCCGACCGTTCGGAGGCCGCCGACGTGCTCGCCGCCGAGCGCACCGCCGCCGTGTCCGCGTTGGCCAATGGCGCGGAGAGGCGCTGGATTGAACCGGAGTTCATGGACCTGTCCGCCGGGGGAGGAGTCGAGCTGCCCGAGGATGCGGAGTTCTACATCTGCGGCGGCAACGGCTTCCTGCAGCACGTCCGCGAACAGCTCGCCGAGCGTGGCGTCGACCGTTCGCGCATCCACTTCGAGCTGTTCAGCCCCAACGACTGGTTGCTCGACGCGTAAGCGGTGAAGCCGTGGGGGCGGCCGCCGGAACCCAAGCGGCTCCCAGGGCATGAAAGAACCCGCCGTCCTTTCGGATGGCGGGTTGTTTCGCGTCGCACGCGTCCCGGCGTCGTCGGTTCCGGGAGCGTGCGCGGACCCTATTTAGGCGCGGCCGACGTGGTCGCCGGCGACCTGGACGCCGTGGTTGGTCATGTGGACGAACAGGTTGTAGTCGCCGATGCTGTCGTCGATGACGCCGACGACCCAGTTGTCGGCGTCGCAGGTGCCGTGGTCGGCGGTGGCGGCCTTGAGGCTGACGAACTGGACGCCGGTGTCGCCGGCGGCCTGGGCCAGGGCGGCGTCGAGGCCGTCCTCGATCTCGCGGAGGTTGACGGCCGGGGTCGGCACGCCGACGCCGCCGGTGTTGATCAGGCAGACCTCGCCGTTGGGGCCGGAGACGGTCGGGTAGCCGGCGATCTTCACCTTGGCCTGCGGGGCCACGTGCTTGATCTGGTTGATGGCGTCGCGGGCGGCGACGCGGAGGTTCTCCTGGATCTGCGGCATGGGCATGCGCTCGTTGGCGATGTACGGGTAGGTGTCGTTGGCGCCGGCGAGGATGACGACCTCGCGCGTGCCGCGGTCGAGTGCGCCGGTGGCGGTGGCGCGGTTGATCTGCTCGGAGATCGGGATGCCGCCGGTGCGGAAGGAGGAGCCGGCGCAGGTGTAGTCGGCGACGGGGGTGTTGTTGGCGGCACCGACCGCGTTGGAGAACAGGAAGTCGGTGCCGCAGCCCATCTCGTTGACGCGGCCGCCCGGGATGGGGGCGCCCTTGGCGGTCAGCCAGTCGCCGAGGGTCGGATTGGCCGGCAGGGAGTCGCCGAAGACGACGGTGTTTCCGGGCGCGGCCTGCGCGGCCATCGGCAGGGTGACGGCGGCGACGGCGGTGGCGGCGAGAGTGGCCAGAACGGAACGGATTCGCATGGGGCTGCCTTCGTGGTGACGACGAAGCGACCGGGTGGTTCCGGCCGCGATAACAACATGCACAGCTTAATCGTTGCCGTGCCGTTATAAAAGTCGGATGAGAAAGTCTCTCAGCTGGTTTTTGCTTTACGACGAGGCGTAAACCCGAGTGGCGTGGGTTCTCGGGTGGCTGTCGTCAAGCAAAAACTCGTGTGACGTATGTGATTGAAATCGCCCTGTGCGCCAGATGTGGTGCATGGGGCATATGGGGTGAGTGTACCGCCCCATGGCGACCGTGGCAGGGGAACGGAGATCCGACGCGGCTCCGGAAAGCGCGGGCGGAGGGGGCGGGCACGGTCGCGCCAACCACGAAACCGGCCACCCGCATGATGCGGATGGCCGGTTCAACGGCCGCCGCCGACACCGGATGACGCCCGGAGGGGGCGCCCGGCCCGACGGTGGCGGGCGGTTCGGGACTAGCCCTTCAGCGACGCCGGCGGAGCGAAACGCTCACCGTACTTCGCGGCCAGCTCCTCGGCGCGGGCGACGAAGCCCTCCACGCCACGCTGCGGCGAACCATCGGCGCCGACGCCGTCGTAGTTCTTGATGAACTGACGGGTGCCGCCGGTCCACGCCGGGTAGCCGATGCCGAAGATCGAACCGATGTTGGCGTCGGCGTCGTGCAGGACCACGCCCTCGTCGAAGCACTTCTGGGTCTCGACGGCCTCGATGAACAGCATGCGGTCGATGAGATCCTGCAGGACCACGTCCTCGGCGGGAATGGAACCGGCGCCGAGCTCGGTGCGCAGACCGTCCCACAGGCCCTGACGACGACCGTTGTCGTATTCGTAGAAGCCGCGGCCCTCGAGCTTGCCCGGACGGTCGAAGTCGTCGAGCATGCGGTTGACCAGGGTGGACACGCCGCCGTCGTCGATGGTCTCGCCACGGCTGCGGGCGGCGGCCGCGTTCTCCTCGCTGATCTTCTTCATCAGCTTCAGGTTCAGCTCGTCGGCCAGCTGCAGCTGCGCCGCCGGGTAACCGGCCTGGCGGGCGGCGGCCTCGACGGTCGCCGGCTCGTAGCCCTCGGCGACCATGCGGATCGCCTCGTTGATCACGGTGCCGATGACGCGGGAGGTGTAGAAGCCGCGGGAGTCGGTGACCACGATCGGGATCTTGCGGATCTGCACCGAGAAGTCCAGCGCCGCGGCCAGGACGGCCGGGTCGGTGTTGTCGCCGGAGATGATCTCCAGCAGCTGCATCTTGTCCACCGGGGAGAAGAAGTGCAGGCCGATGAAGTCCTTCTCGCGCTTGACGTGGGACGCCAGCTCGGTGATCGGCAGGGTCGAGGTGTTCGAACCCAGGATGCAGGTCTCCGGCACCGCGGCCTCGATCTCGGCGTGGACCTTGTGCTTGAGCTCCGTGTTCTCGAACACGGCCTCGATGACCAGGTCGACGTCGGAAAGATCGTCGTAGGAGTCGGTCGGCTTGATGCGGCCCAGCAGCTGCGCCGACTTCTCCTCCGTGGTGCGGCCGCGCTCCAGGGCCTTCGCCTCGAGCTTCTCCGAGTAGTTCTTGCCGCGCTCGGCGTTCTCCAGGGAGATGTCCTTGAGCACCACGTCCATGCCGGCCTTGGCGCACACGTACGCGATGCCCGCGCCCATCATGCCGGCGCCGACGACGGCGACCTTCTTGAACTCGGTCTTCGGGTACGGGGTGCCGTCGGCCTGCAGCGGGCGGGAGCCGCCGCCGTTGCAGTGGTTCAGGTCGAAGAAGAACGCCTGCATCATGTTCTTCGACTGGGAGCCGCAGACCAGCTCGGTGAAGTAGCGGGACTCGATGGTCAGCGCGGTGTCGACGTCGACCTGGGCGCCCTCCACCGCGGCCTGCATGGCGCGGCGCGGGGCGACCATCGGGCTGCCCTTGAGCTGCTTGGTCAGGTTCGCCGGGAAGGACGGCAGGTTCATCGCGAACTTCGGGGTCTTCGGGTCGCCGCCCGGGATCTTGAAGCCCTTGACGTCCCACGGCTGCTCGGCGACGGCGTCGTCGGACAGCAGCCACGCGCGGGCGCGGTCCAGGAGCTCGTCGGGGGCGACGACCTCGTCGACCAGGCCGACCTTGAGAGCCTTGGCCGGGTTCATCTGCGCGCCGGTGAGGATGACCTTCATCAGCGCGTCCTGGATGCCGATCATGCGGACGACGCGGGTGATGCCGCCGCCGCCCGGCAGCAGGCCGAGGGTGACCTCGGGCAGGCCGATCTTCGAGCCGCGGGCGTCGGCGGCGATGCGGTGGTTGGCGGCCAGCGCGACCTCGAGGCCGCCGCCGAGCGCGGCGCCGTTGATGGCGGCCACGACGGGCACCGGCAGCTTCTCGACGCGGCGCAGCGACTCCTTCATGTGCTGCACCATGTCGAACATCATCTGGGCGTCCTCGGGGCCGACCTGCGACATCTGCTTGATGTCGCCGCCGGCGAAGAACGTCTTCTTGGCCGAGGCCAGGATGATGCCCTTGATGCCGGCCGCCTCCGGGCCGTCGGCGAGCTCCTTCTCCAGACGCTCGACCGTGGCGCGGAAGTCGTCCTGGAAGGTCTTGTTCATCGTGTTGACGGGCGCATTCGGGTCGTCCATCGTCAGCGTGACGATGCCGTCGTCGGCGAGGTCCCATCGGAACATGTTGTCGGTCATGTGGTGATCTCCCTGTATCCCTGTGTTTGTCGGTTGATTCCGGAAAGCGAGATCGGGCCTAGACCCGCTCGATGATGGTGGCCACGCCCATGCCGCCGCCGATGCACAGCGAGATCAGGCCGTAGCGGCCGCCGGTGCGGTGCAGCTCGTCGATGGCCGCGCCGGTGATCATGGCGCCGGTGGCGCCGAGCGGGTGACCCATGGCGATGGCGCCGCCGTTGACGTTGAGCTTCTCGTCGGGGATGCCCAGCTTCTGCTGCGCGTGGAGGACGACGGCCGCGAAGGCCTCGTTGATCTCCCACACGTCGATGTCGTCGACGCCGAGGCCGGCCTTGGCCAGGACTTCGCGGACGGCCGGCTCGATGCCGGTGAGCATGATCGTCGGCTCGACGCCGTTGACGGCGGTGGCGACGATGCGGGCGCGCGGGGTCAGGCCCATGTCGGAGCCGGCCTTCTCGGTGCCCACGAGGGTCAGGGCGGCGCCGTCGACGATGCCGGACGAGTTGCCCGGGTGGTGCAGGTGGTTGATCTGCTCGAGCTGGGTGTACTTCTTCAGCGCGACGGCGTCGAAGCCGCCGAGCTCGCCCATCTGCGCGAACGAGGGACGCAGGCCGCTGAGCGACTCGACGGTGGTGCCCGGGCGGACGGTCTCGTCGTGGTCGAGGATGGTCAGGCCGTTCTGGTCGACGACCGGCACGACGGAGTCCTTGAAGCGGCCCTCGTCCCACGCCTTCTTGGCGCGCTCGTGGGAGTTGACGGCCAGCTGGTCGAGCTGCTCGCGGGTGAAGCCGTCGAGCGAGGCGATGAGGTCGGCGGAGATGCCCTGCGGCACGAAGTCGGTGGCGAAGGACTCCTGCGGGTCCATGGCCCAGGCGCCGCCGTCGGAGGCCATGGGCACGCGGGACATGGACTCGACGCCGCCGGCGAGGACGAGCTCGTCCATGCCGGAGCGGACCTTGGCGCAGGCCAGGTTGATGGCGGTCAGGCCGGAGGCGCAGAAGCGGTTGATCTGCACGCCGGCGGTGCGGTTCGGCAGTCCCGCGGCCAGGGCGGCGGTGCGGGCGATGTCGGCGCCCTGGTCGCCGACCGGGGTGACGCAGCCGATGACCATGTCGTTGATGCGTTCTTCGTCGAGGCCGGGGTTGCGGCGGCGGATTTCCTCGACGAGTCCGACGAGCAGGGTCAGGGGGCGCACCTCGTGGAGGGAGCCGTCCTTCTTGCCCTTGCCTCGGGGGGTGCGAATGGCTTCGTAGATGAAGGCCTCGCCACCCGCGGGGATGTTGGCGTTGGTCATGGTGTGTCGTGTCCTCACATGTCGGCGAAGAGTGTCTCATGTCACTATAACGACATATGTGAAGGTGTCCACGGGTCCGCTCAATTAACCGCGTCCGCCGGTGCGTCGGGTGCCCCCGAAATCCCCGAAACCGCTGGCGGATCCGCCTCCTCCGGTGTTTGTCCCGCTGCTTCCTCTGCTACTTCTTCCGCAGCACGAGCACGAGGTTGGACACTCCGACCTCGCGCAGCACCGGCACCTTGGTCATCCACCATGCCCACCACGGGTGGTAGCGGGGGAATGCGGCGAGGAGTTCGGCGTGGCCGGCCCGCTGCATTTCGCGGCCCCAGGCCAGGCCTTCGGCGCAGCCGACTTCGAACAGGGACTCGCCGTAGTAGTTCTTGGGGCGCTTGCCGTGCTTCTTTTCGTACATCCGGCGCGCGCGGTCACCGCCGAGGTAGTGCGTCAGCCCCATTTCGTGGCCGCCGAACGGCCCGTACCAGAGGGTGTAGGAGTAGACGACCAGTCCGCCGGGTGCGGTCACGCGCAGCATTTCGCGGCCCATGCGCCATGGTTCGGCGACGTGTTCGGCGACGTTCGACGAGTACGTCAGGTCGAACGCCCCGTCGCGGAAGGGCAGGTCGAGCCCGGATCCGCGCACGGAGGAGTCGAGTCGGATGCCCGCCGCCGCCATTTCGCCGACGTCGGGTTCGCACGTGTAGTACTCCACGCCGCGTTCGGCGAATGCCCGGCCGAAGTATCCCGGTCCGCCGCCGACGTCGAGGATTCGCGTCCCCGCCAGGGGAGAGGCCGTCTTGTTCCCGGTCTTTTCCCGGCTTGACGACGTTCGCGTGGTCGCGTCGGCCGTCGTCACGCGGGCGCCGCCGGATCGCGTCAGCCCGGATCCGGCGGCGATGCCCTCGAGCAGCGCGACGGTGTCCTCGGCGAGGTGACCGTAGAAGCGGTCGGGGTCGGTCTGCTCGTACTTGAAGTCGTCGAGCAGGCCGAAGGAGCGGCGGAGGGTGCAGTGGGAGCGCAATTCGGACAGCGCGGGCGGCGTGAAACTCACGTCTTCGACCCTATTGCACCGTCACCCGACCGGGGGCCGGGCCGGGGGAAAAGCCCGGAACCCGCCGTGGGCGCCGGGGCCGGGGATTATGGTTGCACCCCATGAAGATTCTGCTGCTGTGCTGGCGCGACACCGGCCATCCCGAAGGCGGCGGCAGCGAACGCTACCTCGAGCGGGTCGCCGAACACCTCGCCGAGCAGGGGCATCGCGTGGTTTTCCGCACCGCCGCCTACCCCGGTGCGCCGAAGAAGTCCGAGCGGGCCGGGGTGCGTTATTCCCGCGGCGGCGGCAATTTTTCCGTCTACGTCCGCGCGTGGGGTGCGATGCTCGCCGCCCGCGTGGGCCTGGGCCCCATCGCCCGCGCGCTGGGCGGCCGGCCCGACGTCGTGCTGGACACCCAAAACGGCATCCCGTTCTTCGCGTCCGTGTTCTCCGGGCGGCCGACGGTCGTGCTCACCCACCATTGCCACCGCGAGCAGTGGCCGGTGGCGGGCAAGCTGGTGGGCATGGTCGGCTGGTTCATCGAGTCGTCGTTGGCGCCGGCGGTGCAGCGGTCCTGCCGGTACATCACGGTGTCGCGGCCCAGCGCGGATGATCTGCAGGGGCTCGGCATCGAGGGGGATCGGATCTCCATCATCCGCAACGGCGTCGATCCCGTCCCCGAGGTCGCCGTCGATGCGGAGCGGACCGTCTCGCAGGATCCGTGCGCCGTCGACGGGGGGCCGCGCCTGGTCACGTTGTCGCGGCTGGTGCCGCACAAGCAGATCGAGCACGCCATCGACGCCATCGCCGCGATCAACCCCACCTACCCCGATGCTGTGCTCGACGTCGTCGGTTCGGGCTGGTGGAGCGACGAATTGCTCGCCTACGCGGAGAAGCAGGGCATCGCCGATCGCGTCGTCTTCCATGGCCAGGTGTCGGAGGAGGAAAAGCACCTCATCCTCTCCCGCGCCTGCGTTCACGTGATGCCGTCGCGCAAGGAGGGGTGGGGTTTGGCCGTCATCGAGGCCGCCCAGCATGGCGTGCCCACGGTCGGTTACCGCTCGTCGGCGGGGTTGCAGGATTCCGTCGTCGACGGGGTCACCGGCTTGCTGGCCGACACCCCGGCCGGGCTCGTGGAGGCCGTGGGGTCCATCGTCGGGGACCCGGACCTGCGTGCGTTCCTCGGCGCGGAGGCGAAGAAGCGCGCGGAGACGTTCAGTTGGGACGCCACGGCCCGCGCGGTGGAGCAGGTGCTTTCCGACGTCGCCGTCAAGCGGTGACGCCCGGGTAACCGCGGATGCTCGGGGGCGGCGTGCGGCGGTCGGGAGCACGGCGAGTCCGGTCCCGACGAGAACCGGGGGCGAGGCCACCGGCCGGACCGGCCAGAGCCATCGCCGCCCACGCCGCCAGCGCGATCCACGCCGGCGTTCGATCGGCGTGGTCGACGGGGGCGATCGCGCCGGGCACCCGGTGCAGCGCCAGGTGCGCATCGGAGTAGACGAGCTCGAGCCGGTCCAGGACGCGGGCCGAATCGCCGAGCTCCCCGGGGGATGATTCCACCAGCACCCAGGCGACGCCGTTGGCGCGGAGGATCTCCACCGCGTCGTCGGGTGCGTCGAGCAGCGTCGCCTCCACCGTCGCGGCGGTGGTGCCTTCGCCCCCGACCCGGGTGCCGGACACCACCAGGTCACCGGTGGCCAGCACCGGGGCGGGCAGGATCTTCACGGCCGGATCGTAGGTGGGGCGGCCGTCGATGATGCGGTACGGGCCGGCGGGCAACACAGCCACGGCCGAGTCGTCCATCGCGACCAGTCCCGACACCGCATTCCACCCCGGCCACGGGTCCACGGGCCGCAGCGGCGCGACGGCGCGGGGCAGGTCGGGCACGGCGGCGATGACGACCGCGACAGCGAAGATCGTGGCCAGCCAGCCCCGACGATCGGGGATCTGCCGGGCGATGGCCTCCCCGCCGGCGGCGGCGAGGATCACGTACCCCGGCACCGCGAGCGCCACCCATTTCTGGGCGTCGCGGAACAAACCCGCGCCGGGCACGGTCTCCAGCGCCCACGACATCAGCGCCAATCCCGGCGGCGTCGCCATCGCCGAGACCACGAGCACCGCGGCCACCGCCAGCACGATGAGGCGGCGGCGATCCGATGCGAGGCGACCGGCGGCACCCGACCCGGCCGCACGCGACTTGGCCGTCCGCGAACCCCACGCCATGCGCCAGCCGACGACGAACAACGCCAGCAGCGCGACGACGGCCAACGCCGCCGGCCCGGTTTCGCGGGCATCGGGCACGGCCTGGCGGTTCCAGATGCCGCCGAGTCCCGCGACCGCGCCGAGGGTGCCCACCCACCGTTCCGCCCGGGCGGCGAACGCCCCGGCGCCCGCGGCATCGGCGCCGCCGGCCCCCGCCCCGAGCGCCGTGGCCACCAGCCACGGGGCGGAGACGACGACGCCCGTCACCAGGGCCACGAGCCGGTCCCGCCACGTGCGCGCCGCGACGAGCGCCACGCCCAGGCCCAACAACGCGCCGGTGGGAGTCAACCCCGCGACCGCCATCGCCGACGCCCGCCACCACGGCGCCGCGGCAATGGACGTCAACGCGATGGCCGGCAACAACGCCATCGCCAGCACCAGCGACCACTGCCCCTGCAACAGCCGCTCGACGACGTACGGGTTCCACAGCAGCATCGTCACCGCCGCGATCTGACCGACCACCCCGGCGCCCAGCACCCGGCGCACCAACTCCGCCGCGGCCACGCCGCCGATGGTCAACGCGCCGAACATGAGCAGGCGCATGACCATGCCCGCGTCCGTGAAACCACCCGCCAACGCCAACAACGCATCCTGCGGGGCGGCCCGCGCCGCCGACTCGCCCAACCCCCACGCGGCATCCGTCGACGCCGGATGCGGCGGCACCACCATGTCCCGCAACAACGGCATCCCCGGCGTCGCGAAAGGCCACGTCACCGCCGCGACGAGCATGAACGTCCACCCGACCACGATCAACTGGCCGGTTCGCTCGGCCCTCGCCACGGAAGTGTCCACGGGGCAAAGTCTAACGGGGCGCCCCGACGACGGGCCCGGGATGGCCGGGACGCGGACGTCGCGAAGCACGAAAACGAAAAAACGCCCGCCCACCGGCGACAACCGGTGAGCGGACGGAAAACCCTGCGGGAACGGTGGACCGGGCGGAGCCCGGGGCGCCGACTAGGAGCGGCGGTGGGTGCGGATGCCCAGCAGGACCAGGATCAGGCCGACGATGCCCAAGATCCACGGCACGATCGTGCCGGCCATCTTCAGGCTGGACTTGGCGTCCTTCGCCTTCGCCATCTGGTTCTTCTTGGTCTCCTCGTTCCACTGGCCGACGAAATCCAGCGCGGTGCGGTTGCGCTCCTCGGCCTCCTTCGCGCGACCCTCCTCGGTCACCATCTCGGCGGCCTCCTCGTCATCGCGGGCGTAGAACTGGAAGATCTCCTCGTGACCGTTGACGATCATGCCGCTGGTCGGCTCGACGCGGACGGTACGGGTGGTGGTGTAGTAACGGTCCATCTCGACGTCGTCGTCGCCCTCCAGGCCCCACACCTCGGCCGGGAACTTCAGGCGCAGCGACGCCAGCATCGACTCGTCGGACTCGGTGAGCTCACGGCCGCCCTGGGTGGCGTGGGCCTTGGTGTTCTCGTACAGGTTCTGCGGCGGAAGCGTCATCGAGTACTTGTAGACGGTCTCGCCGTCCTGCTTCTCCTCCTCGACGAAGTCGATCTCGAAGAGGTCCAGGCCGACGGCGTCGTAGTACGGGTACGACTTCTTCTCCGCGCTGAACGGGAACTGGTACTGGATGCCCGGGCGGGTGAACTGCACGGGCTCGTCGGCGCCCTCCTGGCCCGGCGCGCCGCCGGCGATGGAGGAAATCGGCTCATCCACCGGGAACGCGGTGGAGCGGTCCAGGGTGATGCGGTCGATGGTGGCGTTGACCAGGTTGCGCGGCTCGTCGCGGTCCTCGCGGAGGATCACGGTGCCGGCCTCGAGGGTGGCGCGCTCGTGGTCGGCGGGCTCCTCGACGCGGACGTGGCGGGAGGACATCAGCGGCACCTCATCGTTGATGAAGCAGTGCAGCGGCAGCGTGGCGCCCTCCTCCTCGGTCTCGCAGCGCGGATCGTTCTTGCGGGGTTCGACTGGCTCGCCCTTGGCGAGTGCGCCGGAGTCGAGCAGAGTGCCCTCATAGACCTCGGTGGCGGTGGTGCTGACCGTGTCCAGGGGGATTACCCTGAGTCGGGGCACGAGGAAGGTCGGCAGCAGGACCGCGATGACGATCAGCGCGGCGCCGATGATGACCAGCAGGTGGGCGAGACTTCTTTTAGCCATGAGCAGTGATTTCCCTTACGTCTTGCGGGTTTCTCGTGCAAAACCTAGCAGGTTCCGAAACAAAGGTACGTAAAAATCGAATATTATCCGGGAATGACCGTCCGAGTGAATCAGGAAAACGCCCCCCACCAGGGGGAAAGCGCGTTCTCCGGCCAGGCCGTGCCGGAGTTTCGGCCCGCCTTCCGTCCCGGCTTTCTGCCGGCGTTGGAGGGTTTGCGGGCCGTGGCGTCGTTGGGGATCATCGGCACGCACGTCGCTTTCCAGACCGGCCACGACGTCGGCGCGATGTGGGAGCGGATGCTCGGCCGGTTCGACTTTTTCGTGGCCGTGTTCTTCACGCTGTCGGGTTTCCTGCTGTGGCGCAGCCACCGGGCGGGGCAGGGCGGCGTGGTGTGGCGGCGTCGCCGGGACGGAAGCACCGGCGGCGAGCGCGGGTCGTCGGCGTCGGGGTGGGCGAAGTACTACCGCAAGCGAGCGGCGCGCATTCTGCCGGCGTATTGGGTGCTGGTGGTCGTGGTGCTCGTCGCGTTGCCGGTGGGCGAGGGCGCGAATCTGCGCACGTGGCTGACGAACCTGACCTTGACGCAGGTGTTTTTCGCCGATTCGCTGCACGGCGGACTGACTCACCTGTGGTCGCTGTCGGTGGAGGTGGCGTTCTACGTGTCGCTGCCGTTGTTCGCCATCGCGTTGCGGGGCCTGGATCCGATGCGCCGCCAGGGCACGCGGATTCTGTGCCTGCTGGGGTTGTCGGTGCTCAGCTTCGGGTGGGTGTGGTTGCCGTTGCCGTACCCGGAGGGGGTGAATCCGCACATTCAGCCGGTGGCGTACTTCTCGTGGTTCGCGGCGGGCATGATCCTGGCGGAGGTCGAGTCGTTGGCGGGTTCGGAGTCGGAGCGCGCCCGCGGGGCGTTGGCCACGGCGCAGCGGTTCGCGCGGATGCGCTGGGTGTGGATCGGACTGGCCGTCGCCTCGCTGTGGTTGGCCGCGTGGATGGGGCCGGAGGGCCTGGTGGAGCTGACGAATTGGGAGTTCCTGCGCCGGACGTGGTGCGGTTTCGTCTTCGGTGCGGCGATCATCGGCCCGTGGGCGCTGGCCCCGGAATCGAAGTTTTTGACGCACCCGATCATGCAGGCGTTGGGCCGCTGGTCGTACGGAATCTTCCTGTGGCACATGGCCATGCTGTCGGTGGCGTTCCCGCTGTTGGGGGTGCGCATCTTCGACGGTCATATTCTGGCGGTGTCGCTGGTGACGGTGGCGCTGACCATTCCGATGGCCGCGGCGTCCTACGCGTTGGTGGAGGAGCCCGCCCGCCGCTGGTTGGGCAGGGTCTGGGCGAATGATGCGAGGACGAGCGCGCCGGTGAGCACCAGCTGAAGCGGCCATGAGAATCCGGCGTAGGCCGAGCCGGGCCATGCGTCGCGGGCCAGGATGATGCCGCCGATTCCCATCAGGATGGCGGTCGCGGCAATTGCTTGACGACGAACGGTCTCCGCGCCGAACCGTCGGGCCAGGTTCACGCCGGCCATGGTCACGACTGCGGCGACTGCGGCACCGGGGAGTCCGGCGACGAGCCAGGCGACGGCGAATCCGGCGACGGCGGTGGTGGCGCGGGCCAGATCGGGTGCGGGCTGCGCGGCGCCCGGGCCGGTCGCGTCGGTGGGCGGGCGTCGCCAAGCCCAACCGACGGCCACGGCGAGCAGGGCGAACAATGCCGCCACGCCGCCGCCCGCGACGATGCCGGTGCGCCAGGTCGCGGCGGCGGGGAAGTCGATGGTGAAGGTGCCCGCCACACCTGCCGGAACGACCCAGCCCTGCTGCCACCCGTTGACGGTGACCGGCTCGAGTTCGCGGCCGTCGATGGTGGCCACCTGACCCGGGTTGACGGAGACCGGTCGGTAGATGATGCGGTCGGCGTCGGCGGCGGCGACGGTGCCGGAGCCGATCTCGGTGGACGCGCCGGAGGCCGGAGCGGCGAAGTCCGCCACGACCTCCGGGGCCTGCTGCTCGCGGGTGGGCGCGATGAAGTCCGCGCCGGTCAGCGACACCCAGCGGGCCCGGGAGCTGATCTCGTGCAGACCCGGTTCCAGATCGACGGAATCGCCGCAGGCCAGGGGCTCGTCGTCGAGCTCGGTCCACGGATCGTCGAGTCCGGTGCGGCACGTGTCGGCGTCGACGGTCACCGTCGTCGGCTCGGGAACGGTGAAGGCGCGGCGCATCCGGCCCTCGTCGATCTCCTGGCCGAACGCCCAGCGCTGCACCAGCGGAGAAGCGTCCGGGACGACCGGGACGCGGACCGGCGTGACGTCTTCGCCGGCGGAGTTCTCCAGCTTGATCTCGGACAGCGCGAACCCCGCGGGGGCGCTGGTCGCGATGATGCGGATGGCGCGGGACTTCTCGTCGTCGGGGTCGGTGCCCCCGTCCGAGGCGCCCGAGCTTCCCGCCACGCGAGGCAGCGGCATGGTCACCGGTTCGCCGGGGGTCAGCGCCTTCGACGTGGAGGCGCCGCCGGCGCGGATCTGCACCTGCGCGGGAACGACGGCGCCGGTGATGGTCAGCCGACCGCCGTCGAGGCGCTCGTCGGGCACGATCTCGATCCACTCGGCCTGCCCGCCCGTGCCGGCGCGCGGCTCCCACCACGTCGTCGGATCACCGTCGACCAGGGCGTTGATCGAATGCTCGGGGCGGGCGCCGCCGGCGTTGTACGGGTCGGACGCCGACGACGACGCCTTCAGCGTGGCGCGGCCCGTGCCGGTTTGCGTCTCGGCGATGCCGGAGACCGGGTAGTCGGCGACGGCGTTGGTCACGCCGGGGTCCTCGTCCGCGTCGAGGATGCCGGAGACCGCGCCGCGGACCTCGCCGTAGTTGCGGCCGCGGCGGGTGGGGGTGTCGGTGACGGTGCCTGCGGACTCGCCGTGGAGCATGCGCACCGGCGCGTCGCGGTCGATTTCGTCGAGGCGGGCCAGCACCTCCGGGCCGCCGGACACCAGCGGCACCGAGGACGTCTCCACCATGCGCGGCGCCAACGCGTCGGCGCCGCCGTCGACGGCCCAGATGGTCACCGCGACGGGCGGGGTGCCGGACACCGCGCCCTTCGGGGCGTCGTCGCCGCCGTGGGTGAATTCCGCGACGCGCTCGATGCCCGGCGATGCCTCCAGCGTGGCGCGAAGATCCCGCAGGCTCGTGCCGCGGTTGAACGGCCGCACGTCCGAACGCACCAGCACATAGCCGATGCCCTGGTTGCGCAGCGTCGCGGCCAGCGACTCGACGCCCTCGCCGCGGTCGAGCTGATCCTGGACGCCGTCGAGGCCGCGGATCGCCTCCGGCGGCACCAGCGGCACCGCGTCGCGGACGACCCACGGCACGTCGACCAGCGGCTGCAGCGGCTCATCGCGGGTGAAACCCCAGTCCATGTCGGCGAAGGGCATGGCCGGGGCGATGAGCGTGCGCGCCCCGCCGGCGTTGTCGTCGAGCCACTCGGCCGCCTCGACCCAATGCGACGGCACCCGGTCGTAGGCGCCCGTCGGGGCCAGGCGCGCGCTCCACGCGGGGGCGGTGGCGCCGGCCGCGACGACGAGGACGAGCATCGCCGCGACCACCGACCGGTGCTTTTCCGGATGGAGCCACTTGTCCAGCAGCTCCTTCCGCGCGTTCTTCGTGTCGTCCGCGCCGTCCCGGCCGTCCCCGCCGCGGATCGACCCCGGCCACGGCAACAGCGCAGTGGCATGCGCGACGCCCAGCATCAACGGCAGCCTCAGCGTCGCATCCATCTTGTGCAGGTTCCTCAGCGCGGCGAGCGGGCCGTCGAGAAGCGAACGCCCCCACTCGCCCAGGGGCGCGAACGGATCCGTCCACGCCGCCATCGACGCCAGGCCCACCAACGCCAGGAGCAACCATGCGCGGCGCCACGGCATGGACCCCATCGCCAGGCCGACCAGGCCGATCGCGGCGACGGCCATCGTGGCCAGGATGAGGATCGGCTCCGAGACGATCGCATTGCCGCCGACGCGCTCCAACGACACGAACGGCGCCCACGACGTCGCGCCGCGCAGCGTCTCGCCGAGGTTCAGCCACCGGGTGGTCACGCCCGACGACTCGATGTAGTCGGTGAACGGCGGCGAGTAGGAACCGAGCATGAGCAGCGGCACGATCCACCAGATGCTCACCGCGGCGCAGGCGGCGAGCCAACCGGCGAACATCGCCCACGCCCGTTT
This sequence comes from Corynebacterium freneyi, assembly GCF_030408835.1. Lineage (NCBI taxonomy): Bacteria > Bacillati > Actinomycetota > Actinomycetes > Mycobacteriales > Corynebacteriaceae > Corynebacterium > Corynebacterium freneyi. The sequence goes on along the minus strand of NZ_CP047357.1, from coordinate 2,716,117 downwards.
GCGGCGCGGCCCCGAAAAACCCGTGAACACCAGGACCAGGGCGGCGGGGACGCAGGCTGCGGCGGTGCCCACCGCGTTGACGGCGCCCGTGCACAGCACCGCCAGCCCGGACAACAGCACCGCCCGGGCCGCGAACTTCCAGCCCACCGCCTCCGGCCGGCGCGCCACCGCCAGCAGCGGCAGCAGGATCCACGGGGCCAGCGCCACCGGCCACGCCTCCGACGAAATCGCGCCGAGGGTGGTCAGGATGCGCGGTGACAGCGCGTAGAGCAGCGCCGCGAGAATCCGCGACGACCGCGACCCGATGCCGGCGACCTCCGCGACCCGGAGGAAACCGGTGAAGGCCAGGCACAGCAGCAGACACCACCACAGGCGCTGCGTCAGCCAATCGGGCCAGACCGCATCGGGCAGCAGGTCGAACAGCGCGAAAAACGCGCCCTGCGGGAAAAGGTAACCGTAGGCCTGGTTCTGCAGCTGGCCCAGCGGCATGACCTCGGACCACATGCTCAGCGACCGCTCGAGGAAGCCGCCGGGGTTGGCCGTCAGGTCATGTTTGGTGTCGGCGACGATCCGGCCGGGGGCCTGGATGAACGCCAGCAGACACAGAAATGCCCACCATCCGGCCAAGGCGCGCGTGGGCGTGCGTTGATCGGCGGCGGGCATGGCGGGACGGTAAGGGTGCGCGATCAGCGCTCGCCGTACTCGACCCCGCCCATCAGGGCCTCATCCGCGGAGACGGCCTGCGCCTCGGGGATCTCGGACTCCTGGGTGACCTGCGCGACGCCGAAGATCATGGCGCCGCCGAGGAGAGCACCGACAAGGGCACTGGCCATGGCCGGGCCCAACGTGCGGCGCTGCTCCGACTCGTTTTCGTAGGGCATGTTCACTCCTCGAAGTAAGTGTTCTGGGAATGGTCGCAACTGTAGACCATCGTTGGCGCCGGGGGGAAGTTTCGGCGAAATCGGGGGAAGTTTCGGGTCACCCCAGGTGAGGAGGCCCTTCGTTGTCGGGCCGTTACCGTTCGCCGAACCCCGCAGCCATCACTTCTGCACCGTACGCCACTTCCGCAACGCATGCGCGCCCAGTGGCCGTGGCGCACGATTCGGCCTTTCATGCGTGACGACGAGCCGTCGTCACGCAACCCGTCCGAACTACTTCGGCGGCGGAACGATGAGTACCGGGCGACCCGCGTTCTTGAGCACCGCATCCGCCGTCGACGACGACAACAGGCCCCGCAGGCCCGAATTGCCGCGCGTGCCCGACACGATGACGCCCGCGTCGAGATCCCGCGCGGCATCGACGATCGCCGACCAAATCGTCGTCTCCGACTCCACGAGGTACGGCTCGGCGGTGAAGCCCGCCGACGCGGCGATCTCGACGCCCTCGCGGCAAATGCGCTTCGCCTCCTCGTGGGCGGGATCGTCGTCGGCGACGCTGGAATCCCAATCGGGCTGCATCATCCCGGACGCCCCGGCGGTGCGGGCGGCCTGACGCTGCAGCGGCTCCCAGGCGGTGAGGATGTACGCCGTGCGCACCGACAGCAGCGAACCGGCCCACTCGATCGCGCGACGGGCCTCGTCGGAACCGTCGTAGGCGATGAGCATCGAATCGGGCCGCTCGGCGGCGTCGGGGGTGGCGGGGGTGCGGTCGTCGGGCATCGGGTGTCTCCTTCTGGCTGACGTGTCCCTTCCAGGTTAACCCCGGAGGGGCGGGCCGTGGCGCGGTTGCGCGCGGGATGTTGCGTGCGGGAAGCGCGCTCGCCGGCCGCCGCCGGGGTGGTCGCGCGGGAGAAGCGAGGCGTCAGGTGTGCGGCGCCGTCGCGACGACGAGGGCGTCGATGGAGCCTTCGCCGCGGTCGACGGCTTCGGCGACGTCGACGGTCCACGTGTCCGGCAGCGCGGCGACGACGTCGTCCGCATGGAAGAGAACGTCCGGATCCTTCGGGCCGTTGCCGCGGTTGGCGCGGTCGTGGCCGATGGCCACGAGGGTGCCGCCCGGGGCGGTGACGGTGGCCAGGTGCCGCCAGGTGGCGCGCAGTTTCTCCGACGGAAGATGCAGATACGCCGCGACGACCAGGTCGAAGGTGTCCGTCGGCCGCCACTCGGATACGTCGGCCTGCACCGTGGTCAAGGCGGGGGTCGTGCCGGCGGTCTGCGGTTCCTGTGTTTCCCGCGCGGCCTGCGCGGCCTCGCGGGTGTGGCGCAGCGCGACCTCGGAGAAGTCGACGGCGGTGACGTCCCAACCGCGGTCGAGCAGCCAGACGGTGTTGCGCCCCTGCCCGCAGCCGACGTCGGCGGCGGTGCCCGGAGCCAGTCCGGAGACGTGCCGTTTCAGCAGCGTGTTCGGGTCCGTGCCGAAGTGGTTCGGGTTGTCGGTGAATCGCTGGTCCCAGCCGTGACTGTCCATGCCCGCGACCATACCCGACGGGGTATCGCGCCCTGCGTCGCTGCGGCTGCGCGTGGCGTGACCGCAGCAGTCGCCCGCATCGGTCGCTCGCGGCGGTCGCACGCGGCAGTCGCCGCAGCAGTCGTCCCGGCGTCACTCCACGCGGGTGTTCATCCCCGTGCTCGCGTCCGCCGGGTCGGAGTCCGGCGTCGGCGCGGTGAGGTAGACCTCCCAGCGGGGCAGGGTCGGGGTGTGGCCGGCGGCGACGAGTTCGTCGGTGAAGCTTCGCCATGCCGGGCCGAGGCCGTCGTAGTCGCCGCGGTGCAGCGTCGAGGCGACTTTGCCGGCGGGAAGTTCGGACGGTTCGACGGCGAGGTTGCGGCCGTCGGCGGTCGGCGCGGCGATGGTGTCGGCCAGCGGTGAGTGCAGCGGCACGCCGATTTCGATGTCGAATCGGCTCCAGTCGTCGGCGGCTCGCGGGTACAGGGCGAACGGGGCTCCGGCGGGGGATTGGCCGACGGCGGCGAGGGCGGGGAACATTGCGCCGAAGGCGGCGTCGAAAAGCGGGGCGACGTCGTCCTGCGTGATGTCGGAGGCGCGGACGACGGCGGTGGGCACCGCGCGCGATTCGTCGATGGTGAAGGTGGCGTCGGTGGGGCGGCGCGGGTCGGTCATGGCGTCGAGAATACGCGCGATAAACCCCGGTGGGAGCGCGGAAAGGCACGCTCGCACTGCGTCGGTCGCGGGCCAATGAGTGGGGATTATGTGGGGTAGCGCGGGTTTCGACCCCTGCAATGCGAAAACCCCCGGCCTGTTGTCGCAGGTCGGGGGCTTTTCGTGGAGCCGATGACGGGAATCGAACCCGCGCCGCCTGCTTGGGAAGCAGGAGTTCTACCATTGAACTACATCGGCGAGAAGGACGGTCGCCGTCGGTGTCGGCGATCTCTTTCCGCCCATAATGTAGCACCGCGGCGGGGCTGGCCGACAAAAGCCCCGGCTGCTGCGGTTCCGGATGCTTTGCGACGGCCCGCCGGTGTTCCGTCGCCCTGGCTGTAGGGTGGTGGCGTGCTGCTTTCCGACCGTGACATCCGCGCCGCCCTCTCGTCCGACGATGACGCCCGCCTGGGCATTGAGCCGTTGGACGAGGAGATGATCCAGCCGTCGTCGATTGACGTCCGCCTGGATCAGTTTTTTCGCGTGTTCAACAATTCGCGGTACACGCACATCGATCCGAAGTTGCCGCAGGAGGAGCTGACCACGCTGCGCGAGGTGCCGTGGGACGAGGCGTTCGTGCTGCATCCGGGCGAGTTCGTGTTGGCGTCGACGTTGGAGAAGTTCACCATTCCGCCGCATCTGGCCGGTCGCCTGGAGGGCAAGTCGTCGCTGGGGCGCCTGGGCCTGCTGACGCACTCCACCGCGGGTTTCATCGACCCGGGTTTTTCGGGGCACATCACGTTGGAGCTGTCGAACGTGGCGAACCTGCCCATTTCGTTGTGGCCGGGCATGAAGGTCGGGCAGTTGGCGCTGTTCCGCATGACTTCGCCGGCGGAGGTGCCCTACGGTTCCGGGGCGTTGGGTTCGAAGTACCAGGGGCAGCGTGGCCCGACGCCGTCGAAGGCGTACCTGAACTTCCGCTAGTCGGGTAGTGCGGTGTTCCTTGCCGTGGCGGCTGCGGCGTTGACGGGTTCGCTCGCCTGCGCGCCGGGCTTTGCTTGACGGGCTTTGCTTGACGACGGTCGACCTCACCGACGTCCGCCCCTTCCCTTCGGGCGACGGGAAGGCGGGCGCCGATGCGATTTGGTGGGGTTGGCGGGCGGCCGGGCCGTCGTAAAGCAGACGCAAGCAGAAGCGCCGCCGTCGAACCGCCGTCGACCCACCGTTGAGTCGCCGCCGGTCTGCTGCGCGTGCGACAACCTCACGCGCCGTCGTCCAACCGCCGCTGGGTCGCCGTCGGGCCGCTGCGAATACGACAAATGCAGCCACGCGATTTCGCCACCTGGGTATTTACCGCCGTTCATTCGGTGTGAGGCTGCATTTGTCGAATTGGACGTGCTCTGGCCGGCTCGTGGCGCGGAGGGGCTGGCGCGAAGCTTCGGTGCGGTGCGTGGTGCGGCGCGGAAGTGCGGCACGGTGCGGCGCGGGGTTCGGTGCGGCGCGGGGTTCGGTGCGGCGCGGGCGGTGGCAAACCCAACAATCTGCGGCGCCGGAAAATGCCGACCTGCGGATTCGCGAAGCGGTGGCAGTACTTTCCGACGCGCCCGCCCTGCCCGATGAACTGCCGGGGCCGCCTGTGTAATGCTCCGGTGATGCATAGGTGAACGGGCAGTTAATGCTGGTGGGGGCGGAAAACGGGGGCAGTCGTCAACTCGCGGTGCGCCGCAAGGTATTTCATACTGGCCGGTATGCGTATGACCGTCATCGGAACCGGATATTTGGGCGCGACCCATGCCGCGTGCATGGCCGAGCTGGGGCACGAAGTCCTCGGCGTCGACGTCGACCCCGCCAAGATCGAAGCGCTGTCGCAGGGGCGCGTGCCGTTTTACGAGCCGGGCCTGCCCGAGCTGCTGCGCAAGCACGTCGACTCCGGGGCCCTTCGCTTTACGACGGACTACGACGAGGCCGCAGAGTTCGCCGAACTGCATTTCGTCGGGGTGGGTACCCCGCAGGTGAAGGGCTCCAACGCCGCCGACGTGCGGTACGTCGACGCCGTCATCGACGAGCTGGCCAAGCACATCACCGGCGACCACGTGATCCTGGGCAAGTCGACGGTGCCGGTGGGCACGGCGCAGCGGCTGCAGGAGCGGGCCGACGCGCTCATCGCCGCCCGCTCCGGCGACGGTGAGCCCGTCGCGACGGTCGACCTGGCGTGGAACCCCGAGTTCCTCCGCGAGGGCCATGCGGTGAAGGACACCCTCGAACCGGACCGCATGGTGCTGGGCCTGGGCGCGAACTCGACCCGCGCCGAGGCCGCGACCCGCGAGTGCTTCGCCCCGATCCTCGACCGCGGCACCCCGATGATCGTCACCGACCTGGCGACGTCCGAGCTGGTCAAGGTGTCGGCCAACGCGTTTCTGGCGACGAAGATCTCGTTCATCAACGCGGTCTCCGAGATTTGCGAGACCACCGGCGCCGACGTCACGGTGCTCGCCGACGCGATCGGCATGGATCCGCGCATCGGCCGTCGCTTCCTCAACGCGGGTCTCGGCTTCGGCGGCGGCTGCCTGCCGAAGGACATCCGCGCGTTCATGGCGCGTGCCGGCGAGCTCGGCGCCGACCAGGCGATGACGTTCCTGCGGGAGGTCGACGCGATCAACATGCGCCGCCGCGAGAAGGCGGTCGGCCTGGTCAAGCAGGCGTTCGGCGGCAATGTCCTGGGCCGTCAGGTTGCGGTGCTGGGTGCGGCGTTCAAGCCGGACTCCGACGACGTCCGGGACTCTCCGGCGCTGTCGATCGCCGGTTCGCTGTCGCTGGCCGGTGCGGCGGTGCGGGTGTATGACCCGCAGGCCATGGACAATGCGCGCAAGGTCTTCCCGACGCTGGATTACCGCGAGTCCGTCGCCGATGCCCTCGATGGCGCGGAGATCGTCGCCGTGGCCACCGAGTGGGACGAGTTCCGGAACCTCGACCCGGTGGCCGCGGGGGAGTGGGTGGCGGCGAAGAAGCTCATCGACGGCCGCAACTGCCTGCCCGTCGACGAGTGGCGCGCCGCCGGTTGGGACGTCACCTGCCTGGGGCGCGGCAACTGACGACGGGCGCCTAAGCCCGTGCCCGTCTAAGCCCGGGTCCTCGCCTGAGCCGGGGCGTTCGCCTGTTCCCTGACCTGGGCCGTCACCGCCGCGATCGCCGTGGTCACCGGCACCGCCAGCGTCAGGCCGAGGGCGCCGATGGCCGAGCGCAGCAATTCGGTGGCGACGATGTCCGAGGTCAGCACCTGCATGAGCGGGCGTTCCGCCACCGACAGCAGCAGCGTCATCGGCAACGAGGCGCCGACGTAGGCCAACACCAGCGTGTAGACCATCGACGCGATGTGGTCGCGGCCCACCCTCATCGCCGACGCGAACAGCTCCAGCGGCCCGGCGTCCGGGTCGGCTTCGGCGAGTTCGGTGACGGTGGACGCCTGGGCGATGGTGACGTCGTTGAGCACGCCCAGCGCACCGACGATGAAGCCCGCGAGCATGAGGCCGGTGACGCTGACGGCGGGCAGGTACAGCTGGATGAGCAGGTTCGAATCATCCGCCAGCCCCCGCAGATCCGCGCCGCCGATGGCCAGATGCGCCAGCCCCGCCGCCGCGGCCAACGAGGTCAGCGTGCCGCCGAGGGCCGCCGCCGACTTCCAGTTGACGCCATGGACGAGGAACATGACGGGGAAGAGCACCACGGCGCCGGTGACCAGCGACAGCGCCACCGGCGGGCCGCCGCGCAGCAACGCGGGGATGAGGAAGAAGCCGACGACGGCCAGCGTCAGCACCAGGCCGGCGATGGCGCGCACGCCCCGCCACGCCGCCACGACGACGATGGCCAGCGCGGTGACCGCCACCCACGCCCACACGGACGTGGCGCGGTTGATGTCCAAAAACGCGTAACGGGTTTGGTCGCCGCCGATGGCGTGCGACGTCAGGTGGATCTTCGTGCCCTCCTCGAGCTCGGGCTCGCCGGGCTGGCCCGACATTTCCAGCAGGGTGTGGCGCCCCTCGTCCGGGCCGCCGTCGATGTCGATGATCACCAGGTCGCACTCGCGCCGCAGATCACCCGCCGCCCCAGGCATCCCCGCTGCTCCCGCCGCCCCGGGCGCCTCGGCAGCCCCGGGATCCGCCGACGGTGCGGGCACGCCCGGCGCCTGCGGCGCCTGCGGCAGCTGCGGCGCCGGCTGCGGGGTTTCGTCGAAGGCCACGCCCGCATCCGGCGACCCGCACGCCCCCGTGGTCACGCCGGCGACGCGCCCGGGGTACGACTGCGCCGCCATCGACTGCGAATCGCGGAAACCCGGGCCCGGCTCCGGCGCTTCGCCGCGGGGCCACAGCACCGCCAACCCCACCAGTGCTGCGACGCCGGCGACGGCGAGGAACGCGGCCAACACCCGCCGCGCCATCGCCCCGCCCGACGTCCCGCCGCCCGCCGACGCCTCCGCGCCGGACCTGCGTGACGACGGGCCGTCGTCAAGCGAAGAAACCTCTACCCGCGAATGCCGCCCCATGTCGAAAAACCCCTACTGCTTGTAGCTGGCGAGGAAGTTGCCCAGGCGCTCGATGGCCTCCCGCAGCTCACGCGCCCACGGCAGGGTGACGATGCGGAAATGATCCGGCGTCGGCAGGTTGAAGCCCGTGCCGCCGACCATGAGGATCTTCTCCTCCCGCAGGATGTCGAGCATCAGCTTCTCGTCGTCGTGGATCTCGTGGACCTCCGGGTCCAGCTTCGGGAACGCGTACATCGCGCCCATCGGCTTCACGCAGCTCACGCCCGGAATCGAATTGAGCCCCTCCCACGCGACGTTGCGCTGCTCCAGCAGCCGCCCGCCCGGCAGGATCAGATCCTCGATGGACTGGTAGCCGCCCAACGCCACCTGGATGCCGTGCTGCGCCGGCACGTTCGGGCACAGGCGCGTCGACGCCAGCAGGTTGATGCCCTCGATGAAACCCTCCGCGTGGCGCTTCGGACCGGTCAGCACCATCCAGCCGGCGCGGTAGCCGGCGACGCGGTACGTCTTCGACAGGCCGTTGAACGTGATGCACAGCAGGTCCGGGGCCAGCGACGCCGTCGAGATGTGCTCGGCGTCGTCGTAGAGGATGCGGTCGTAGATTTCGTCGGACAGCAGCAGCAGCGAATGTTCGCGCGCGATGTCGACGATGCCCTCCAGCACCTGCCGGCCGTACACGGCGCCGGTCGGGTTGTTCGGGTTGATGATGACGATCGCCTTCGTCCGGTCCGTGATCTTCGACCGGATGTCCTCCAGGTCCGGCGCCCAGTCCTGTTCCTCGTCGCAGCGGTAGTGCACGGGTTTGCCGCCGGCCAGCGTCGTCGCGGCGGTCCACAGCGGGTAGTCGGGGGCGGGGATGAGGACTTCATCGCCTTCGTCGAGCAGCGCCTGCGTCACGATGGAGATCAGTTCGGACACGCCGTTGCCCAGCCACACGTCGTCGACGTCGAAGCGGGGGAAGGTGGGGTCCATTTCGTAGCGCGTGACGACGGCGCGTCGGGCCGAGTAGATGCCCTTCGACTCGGAGTAGCCCTGCGCGTGCGGCAGCGCCCGGACCATGTCCTGGACGATGGTGTCGGGGGCGTCGAAGCCGAATTTCGCGGGGTTGCCGGTGTTGAGCATCATGATGCGGTGGCCGTCGGCCTCCATCTGCTCGGCCAGCGTCGACACGGGGCCGCGGATGTCGTAGAGGACGTTGCGCAGCTTCGACGACTGGTCGAGGGGCTTCAGCGGGGTGCGGCGCGGGTGGTCCATGCCGCGGCGTTGGGCGACGCGGGCGGCGCGGGTTTGTTCGGCGCGGGCGGCGCGCAGCAGTTCGGCGGATTTGCGCAGCGCCTTTTCCTTGACCTCGGCGGGGTCGGGGGCGGTGGCGTGGTCGGCGGCGTCAGAAGCGGCGGTTGCGGCGGCGTCGGCGGTGGGCGCGGGGGCGGCGGTCGCGTCGGTCGCGGGGTTGGCGGTGTCCGGGTTGCCCGGCTGGTCCTGGGGGCGCTTCTGGTTGTTCACGCGTTAGAGTCTGCCACTTCGGGTGACCCGGGGAGAAGTGTTCCGGTGGTCCGGGTGTCGGCCGGGGTGGCTTCGCGGGGCCCGTCGGTTGGCGGAGAATCGCCCAGAACGACTCACTTTTCGCGGCGTTTGCCCAGGGCGCGGTGAGTCGTTTCGGGCGATTCGTGCGCGCGTAGTGGTCGGGGCGCATGCGAAAGGAGGAGGTTCCGGGTGGAACCTCCTCCTTCGCTTTTTCCGGGATGCTTTACGACGTCCCGGTCACGTCATCACCGGGCGTTGCGCCGCGAGAATCCCGGGAGCGGGACGCCCTTGTCGTTGCGGGGCATGTCGGTGGCCGGGGCGGCGGGAGCGGCCGGGGCCTCGGCGGCCGGGGTTTCGGCCTCGGGTGCCTCGGGGGTCTCCTCGACCGGCTCGGCGGGCGCGTCGGCGGGCGTGTCGGCCTGCGGGGCTTCCTCAGCCGGGGCCTCTTCGGACGGAGCCTCGTCGACCGGCGTCTCCTCGGCCTGCGGGGCCGGGGCTGCGGCGGCCGGAGCGGCCTTGCGGGCACCGCCCGGCGCCGGGGCACCGCGGCGGGCGCCACCCGGCAGCGGCACGCCGCGCGACGTGGTCGGCTGCTCTGCGGCGGCGGTGGCCTCGGCTTCGGGCTGCTCGGCCTGGGCCTCCTGCGGAGCCTCGGTCGGCTCGGCGGGGGCTTCCTCAGCCGGCGACTCTTCGGCCTGCGGGGCAGGGGCAGCGGCGGCCGGAGCGGCCTTGCGGGCACCGCCCGGCACCGGAGCACCGCGGCGAGCGCCACCCGGGACGGGCGCGCCACCGGCGGTCTTCGGGGCCTCGGCCTGCGGCTCGGCGGGAACCTCGGCCTCGGGGGCTGCGGCGGGGGCGGTCGGGGCGGCGGCCTTGGCGCCACCCGGAACCGGGGCACCCTTCTTGGCGCCACCCGGGGCGGGGGCACCGCCCGGCTTGGGCGCACCGCCCGGCGCCGGAGCACCACCCTTGGCGCCACCCGGCTTGGGCGCACCGCCCGGCGCCGGAGCGTCACCCGGGGCGGGGGCTCCACCCGGCTTGGGCGCACCGCCCGGCGCCGGAGCACCACCCTTGGCGCCACCGGGCTTGGGCGCACCACCCGGGGCGGGGGCTCCACCCGGCTTGGGCGCACCGCCCGGCGCCGGAGCACCGGCCTTGGCGCCACCGGGCTTGGGCGCACCGCCCGGGGCGGGGGCACCGCCCGGCTTGGGGGCACCGCCCGGCTTGGGGGCACCGCCCGGGGCGGGGGCACCACCCTTGGCACCGCCCGGCTTGGGCGCACCACCCGGTGCCGGAGCACCGGCCTTGGCGGCCGCACCGGCACCAGCGGCGGCGGCACCGGCCGCGCCACCGGCGGCGGCCTTCTTCGCGGCATCGGCCTTCTTCTTCGCCTCGGCCTCCTCGGCGGCCTTCTTCTTGGCGGCCTCCTCCTCGGCGCGGGCGCGCTCCTCGGCCTCGATGGCCTCGGTGTCGACCCAACCGCGCTCCGGCTGCTGCAGCCACTCGGGCTCGCGGGCCGGTGGCAGGGCACCGTCGACAAGCACGGAATCGCGGATCATCTGGGCGATGTCCACAACCTCGGGCTTCTTGTCGTCATCCTCGACGACGTTGTTGACGCCGTCGGACATCATCGTCTTACAGAACGGGCAGCCGATCGCGATGGCGGACGCGCCGGTCGCCACCGCCTCTTCCGTGCGGTTGACGTTGATGCGCTGGCCGATGGTCTCTTCCATCCACATGCGCGCACCACCGGCACCACAGCAGAAGCCGGTGTTCTTGTTGCGCGGCATCTCCACCAGGTTCGCGCCCGACGCGCCGATCAGCTCACGCGGCGCCTCGAAGACCTTGTTGTGGCGGCCCAGGAAGCACGGGTCGTGGTAGGTGACCTGACGGCCCTGGCCGGAGGCGACCGGCTGCAGACGGTTCTCGCGCACCAGCTGGTTCAGCAGCTGCGTGTGGTGGACCACCTGGTAGTTGCCGCCGAGCTCCGGGTACTCGTTCTTGAACGTGTTGTAGCAGTGCGCACAGGTCACGACGATCTTGCGCTGCTTCGGCGGCACGCCCTCGAACACCTCGCCGAGCTGCTCGATGTTCTGCTCGGCCAGCATCTGGAACAGGAACTCGTTGCCGGCGCGGCGAGCGGAGTCGCCGTTGCAGCCCTCGGCCTGCGACAGGACCGTGAACTTCACGCCCGCGGTGTAGAGCATCTCCGCGACGGCCTTGGTGGTCTTCTTGGCGTTGTCGTCGTACGCGCCGGCGCAGCCGACCCAGAAGAGGTACTCGGTGTCGTCGAAGTTTTCGACGTCCTCGCCCCACACGGGCACGACGACGCCATCCTGGCGGACCTCGTTGATCCAGTCGGCGCGCGTGGAGGCGTTCTGGCCCCACGGGTTGCCCTTGGTCTCGAGGTTCTTGAACAGGCCGGCCAGCTCGGTCGGGAAGTCCGACTCGACGAGCACCTGGTAGCGGCGCATGTCGACGATGTGGTCGATGTGCTCGATGTCGACCGGGCACTGCTCGACGCAGGCACCGCAGTTGGTGCAGGACCACAGGACGTCCGGGTCGATGACGCCGGCGTCGCCCTCGCCGACCAGCGGCAGGGTCAGCAGCGGCGACGCCTCGGCCGCCTCCTCGCCCTCGACGCCGGCCTTCTTGTTGGCCAGCAGGTACGGGGCGGACTGGTAGGCGTGGTCGCGCAGCTGGTTGACCAGCAGCTTCGGCGACAGCGGCTTGGCGGTGTTCCACGCCGGGCACTGCTCCTGGCAGCGGCCGCACTCGGTGCAGGACGTGAAGTCCAGCAGGGCCTTCCAGGAGTGGTCGGTGACCACGCCGGTGCCCATGGAGTCGACCTCGGGGTCGGCCTCCTCCAGGTTGAGGATCTCGCCGTCGGAGGTCATCGGCTTGGCGCCGCCGAGGGCGTTGTAGCCGTCGGCGTTGCGTTTGAGCAGGATGTTGGCGAACGCGAGGAAGCGGTGCCAGGCGACGCCCCAGGTGAGGTTGCGGCCGACGACGAACAGCCAGACCATGCCGGACAGCAGCTTGATCAGGGCCATGATCGACACGAACTCGGGGGACGCGGGGAGGATCTTGGCGATCCAGCCGGTGACGAAATCGGTCCAGTGGACGGTGCCGTCGCCGTAGGTGGCCAGCTTGGCGGCCTTGACGAACATCATGCCCAGGCCCTCGATGAGGACGACGGCCTCGACGAAGTAGGCGGCCTTGGCGTTGGAGCCGTAGAAGCGGCTCAGGCGTTCCTTGCCCAGGTTTGTCTGACGCACGATGATCAGCGTCAGGATGCCCAGGGTGGTGCCCAGGCCCAGCAGCTCGTCGATGAAGTGCCAGGCCGCGAGGTCCTTCAGGATCGGCCAGCCGCCGGCGGGCCAAAAGGTCTGGATGTACGCCTCGAACCAGACGAGGGATCCGAGGAGGAAGCCGACCATGACGAACCAGTGGGCCACGGCGACGCCGGGCTTCTTGGCCATCTTGGTGTGGCCGACGATCTCCTTGATCGTGGTCCAGATTCGGGCACCCCATTCGCCGGTGTGTCCGTAGGTCTTCTGGCCGACCATGATCGTGCGGACCATGTGCGCGAAGCCCTTGATGAACACGAACCAGCAGGGCAGGGACAGCAGCAGGCCGATGAAACCGACGGTGATGGTGAACCCGTTCGAGGTCACGGCATCGCCGGCGGTGTCGGCTGCGAGATGAAGCACGCTCATGACGTTCCTAACAGTGTCGGCGTGAACAATGGCTGAGTGTCCGCCCGTGGGTGACGGGTGGACGTAAATAGTTCTCTTGTGAGGTATATCACGAGCGTCATGGCAGGTCGAACGGGTATCGCAAATGGGGGTCGGGGTGCGTGAAGTCCCGCTGGTGGAGATTTTGCGCACATTTTCATGACTTAATGTCATCCGGTGTTTGCCTTACGCGCTTTACGACGATCCGCGTGACGGCGGGTCGTCGTAAAGCAATGGGGGCGGCGTGGGGAGGCGAGGGGTGGCCGCGAAAATCGGGTGTGATGCGAATCACATGCAAAAGTTGAGTCTGGTGGGAACAACTTTGGGAAGGCGTCCGTTGTGCTGGGTGCAAGGTTGAGTGGATGGCACTCAAGAAGAGGGCTCCCGAGCTTGACGCGAATCGGGCCCTTCGGCAAACTTGAGCCCCGGACGCTTAACGTCAACGTCAAGCAACTGAGAACAAACGAACGTGGGTCGCGAACCGGCCCCGCAAACAGGAGGACATCAATCATGGGACGTGCAGTCGGTATCGACCTGGGCACCACCAACTCCGTCGTGTCGGTGCTGGAGGGCGGCGAAGCCGTCGTCATCGCGAACTCCGAGGGTTCGCGCACCACCCCGTCGGTCGTCGCCTTCGCCAAGAACGGCGAGGTGCTGGTGGGTCAGTCGGCCAAGAACCAGGCGGTCACCAACGTCGACCGCACCATCCGCTCCGTCAAGCGCCACATGGGCACCGACTGGAGCATCGACATCGACGACAAGAAGTACACCGCGCAGGAGATCTCCGCGCGCACGCTGATGAAGCTCAAGCGTGACGCCGAGTCCTACCTGGGCGAGGACGTCACCGACGCGGTCATCACCGTGCCGGCCTACTTCTCCGACTCCGAGCGCCAGTCCACCAAGGAAGCCGGCCAGATCGCGGGCCTCAACGTCCTGCGCATCGTCAACGAGCCCACCGCGGCGGCCCTGGCCTACGGCCTGGAGAAGAGCGACAAGGACCAGACCATCCTGGTCTTCGACCTGGGCGGCGGCACGTTCGACGTGTCCCTGCTGGAGATCGGCGACGGCGTCGTCGAGGTCCGCGCCACCGCCGGCGACAACAAGCTGGGCGGCGACGACTGGGATCAGCGCATCGTCGACTGGCTCGTCGACAAGTTCAAGGCGGCCCAGGGCATCGACCTGACCAAGGACAAGATGGCCCTGCAGCGTCTGCGCGAGGCTGCGGAGAAGGCGAAGATCGAGCTGTCCTCGTCGCAGCAGGCCAGCATCAACCTGCCGTACATCACCGTCGACGCCGAGAAGAACCCGCTGTTCCTCGAGGAGACGCTGTCGCGCACCGAGTTCCAGAAGATCACCCAGGATCTGCTCGACCGCACCCGCAAGCCGTTCCAGCAGGTGCTGGCCGACTCGGACATCCCGGTGTCGGACATCGACCACGTCGTGCTCGTCGGTGGTTCCACCCGCATGCCCGCCGTGTCCGACCTGGTCAAGGAGATGACCGGCGGCCGTGAGCCGAACAAGGGCGTCAACCCGGACGAGGTCGTCGCCGTCGGCGCCGCCCTGCAGGCCGGCGTCCTGCGCGGCGAGGTCAAGGACGTGCTGCTTCTCGACGTCACCCCGCTGTCCCTGGGCATCGAGACCAAGGGCGGCGTGATGACCAAGCTCATCGAGCGCAACACCACCATTCCGACCAAGCGCTCGGAGACCTTCACCACCGCCGAGGACAACCAGCCCTCCGTGCAGATCCAGGTCTTCCAGGGTGAGCGCGAGATGGCCGCGGCCAACAAGCTGCTCGGCTCCTTCGAGCTCGGCGGCATCGCCCCGGCGCCGCGCGGCGTGCCGCAGATCGAGGTCACCTTCGACATCGACGCCAACGGCATCGTCCACGTCACCGCCAAGGACAAGGGCACCGGCAAGGAGTCCACGATCACCATCCAGGACGGTTCCGGCCTGTCGCAGGAGGAGATCGACCAGATGATCAAGGACGCCGAGGCCCACGCCGAGGAGGACCGCAAGCGCCGCGAGGAGCAGGAGGTCCGCAACTCCGCGGAGTCGATGGTCTACCAGACCCGCAAGTTCGTCACCGACAACGAGGACAAGGTGTCCCAGGACATCAAGGACCGCGTCGAGGAGGCGGCCAAGGGCGTCGACGAGGCGCTGAAGGGCACCGACATCGAGGCCATCAAGACCGCGGTGGAGAAGCTGTCCACCGAGTCCCAGGAGATGGGCAAGGCGATCTACGAGGCCGAGGCCGCGCAGGGCGCGACCCAGGCCGACGCCGGCGGGGCCGGTGACGCCGCCGCCGACGACAACGTCGTGGATGCCGAGGTCGTCGACGAGGACGAGAAGGACAAGTAAGAATGACGAATCCGACCGACAACCCCTTCGCCGACCGGGGCGCCGGTCCGGACGCCGGGCCCGCCGAGGCGGCCTCCGCCGAAGGCGTCGATGACGCCGCCTTCGATGGTGCCGTCGACGCGGACGCCGCCGCGCAGGCCGACGCCGATGTGGTCGAGGCCGAGGTCGTGGCCGAGGACGCCGGCGACATCGATGATGAGGCGTCGCGCCTGCGGGCGGAGCTCGACGAGCGCACCGAGGACCTGCAGCGCGTGTCCGCCGAGTACGCCAACTACCGGCGTCGCGTGGATCGCGACCGTCAGCTCGACCGTGAGCTGGCCAAGGCGTCCGTCGCCGGTGAGCTGCTGAACCTGGCCGATGACCTCGACCGGGCGGAGCAGCACGGCGACCTGGCCGCCGAGGGGCCGCTGAAGGCGTTCGCGGACAAGTTCCGCAACACCCTCACCACTCTCAAGGTCACCGAGTTCGGTGCCGCGGGCGACGAGTTCGACCCGGAGATCCACGAGGCCGTGCAGGACACGTCGACCGGCGACGACAAGGTCATCGGCGATGTTCTGCGCAAGGGTTACCGCTTGGACGAGCGGTTGATCCGCACGGCGATGGTCATCATCGCCGACCCCGCCTGACCGGCCCCGGTCCGGTGGCAACCACGGAAGGAGGAGATGTCCGATGACTCAGCGTGAATGGGCGGACAAGGACTATTACGCGGACTTGGGCGTCTCCAAGTCCGCTGGCCAAGACGAGATCAAGAAGGCGTACCGCAAGCTTGCCCGGGAGAATCACCCGGACACGCATCCCGGTGACGTGAAGGCCGAGGAGCGTTTCAAGAAGATCTCCGAGGCGTATTCCGTCGTCGGCGACGCCGACAAGCGCCGCGAGTACGATGAACTGCGGGCCGCGTTGGCCGGGGGCGGGTTCCGCTTCCCGGGCGCGGGCGGCGGTTTCGGCGGCGGCTTTTCGACGGGCCAGCCGGGCGGTCCCGGAGGGGCCGGGGGCTTTGATTTCAACGTCTCCGACATCTTCGGCGAGGGCCGTGGCGGCGGTGGTTTCGGCGACTTCCTCAATGGTTTCGTCAACCGCGGTGGCGGTGGCGGCGCCGGTGGGGCGGGTCGAGCCGCTCGGCCGCGTCGCGGCGCCGACGTGGAAACCGAGATCACCCTCGATTTCCGCGAGGCCGCCAAGGGCGTGACCATTCCGCTGCAGCTGACCAATCCGTCGCCGTGCACCACGTGCCACGGGTCGGGCGCGAAGCCGGGCACTCACCCGGTGACGTGCGGCACCTGCCACGGGTCGGGCTTCACCAACGAGCAGCGCGGAGCCTTCGGGTTTTCGTCTCCCTGCCCGGATTGCGCCGGCCAGGGCACGAAGATCGAGGATCCCTGCGGCGATTGTTCGGGCACCGGCGTGACCACGCGGCGCCGCACCATCACGGTGCGGGTGCCCGCGGGCGTCGTCGATGGCCAGAAGGTCCGTTTGGCGGGCCAGGGCGAGGCGGGTCTGCGCGGCCGTCCGGCCGGCGATCTGTTCGTCAAGGTCCACGTCCGCCCCGACGAGATCTTCACCCGCACGGGCGATGATCTGGAGGTGACGGTGCCGGTGAGCTTCGGCGAGCTGGCGCTGGGCGGCACGATCACGGTGCCGACGTTGGACGGCAAGGTTCGCGTCCGCGTTCCCGCCGGAACGTCCGATGGCCGTACGCTGCGCGTCCGCGGTCGTGGCGTGCCCAAGCGGTCCGGCACTCCGGGTGACCTGTTGGTCACCGTGCGGGTGCAGGTGCCGTCGAATCTGGATGACGCCGCCACGTCGGCGTTGCGTTCCTACGTCGAGGCCGAGCGCGCCAGCGGGTTCAACCCGCGCGACGGCTGGGCCGGTGCGAAGTAGGCGAGCGCCGTGACCGCACGAGAAACCCGCACCGACCCCGCCGAAGCGGCCGGACGCGCCGAGCACACCGGGCGGGCGGAGGCCGGCGCCGAGTCCCGCACCGAGGTGTACGTCATCTCGGTGGCGGCGGACCTGGCGGGCATGCACGCGCAGACGCTGCGCAATTACGACCGCCTGGGGTTGGTGACGCCGCAGCGCACCCGCGGCGGCGGCCGCCGTTACTCCCCGCGGGATGTGGCGCTGCTCCGCGAGATCCAGCGTCTGTCCCAGGAGGAGGGCGTCAACCTCGCGGGCATCAAGTCGATCATCGAGCTCAACGCCCGAGTGGAGAAGCTCGAGAACGAAAACGAGGCCCTGCGCGCCAAACTCGCCGAGGCGGAGGCCCGCCGCGGCCGCCCGCGCGGCGAGATCGTCCACGTCCCCCGGTCCACCGCCGTGGTGATGTGGGAGCCCCGCAAGCGTCGCCGCCGCAGCTCGGACTAAACGCGCTGCGATCCCGCCCGCGGCCCGTCCGCAGTGAATGAGCCCCGTCGGCCCCGTGCCGGCGGGGCTCATCGCGTCGGCGAGCCGGAGGAATGGCCGGTGCCGGTCTCAGTTCCGGTTACGGTCCCGGTTCCGGTCGCGGCTCCGGTCCCGGGGCCGGAGCCTGGGATCGTCGACATCTTTTGTTCCAGCCGGTCGCGGAAATCCGGGTCGGGGAAGTAGTCGTCGGTGTGGGATTTCAGTTTTCCGGGCAGATCCCACCCGTTGCGTCCCTTCGCCTTCACCGCATCGGAGATGTCCATCCGGTTCGCCCCGAACCACCGGGTGGTCACGTCCGCACCGTGGACGGGCGATGCGCCGGCGAACCTGATCGGGTCATCCGGCGAGGTCACCGCCACCACGCGGTGGCCGTTTTCGCTGACATGGTGCGGTGTGCCGTCGCGCCGGTTCAGGCGCATGTCCCGCACGTCGCGGATCCCCGGCCCGGCCCCCGGTGACCCGACCAGCACCACTGCGTCGGCGTGCAGTCCGTGGCCCCGCGTCGCCTGAGCCACCACCGTCGCACCGTAGCTGTGCCCCATGACGCTGAGCTTGGCGTTGGGGTTGTCCGCCAGCTGGGCCTGGAACATCTGGAGCGGGGTGGCCGCCCGTTCGTGGTAAGTGCTGCTCGCCGCGCTGACCAGGCCCGGGGGAGCGTCGTACGTCCAGGCGACCACGGCGACGTCGGGGCCGTGGAGCCATCGGGCCCGCTCGATGTGCCCGGCCAATTCCTCGGCCGTCGACGAGGTGCCCGGGACGATGGTGATGACGTGCTCGGCGGTGCGCGGATCCCCGACGGCCACGGCGGTCGTCCCGGGGGCGGTGTCCAGCACCTCGACGTCCCGTCCGACGTCGTATCCCCACCGCTCCCGCACCCGGTCGACTTCCGCGGCCTGCAACGGCGGCAGCCCCGCCGACCCTTCGACCCGCCCGAGCGGCTGGCCCGGCGTGGACAGGTGGGCGCCGGCGGGGAACTGGGCGCGCAGTTGGGCGGCGGAGCGTTCGTCGGCCTTGAGCGCCTGTTCCACCTGGATCGCGATGTTCCTCCGGTGGTGGCCGAGCCCCCGTGCCGTGCCGCCGACGTCGGCGATGCTCGTCGCCCGAGCCCCGCCGGACAGCACCCTGCCGGTGGCGCGGTCGACGATGAAGTCGTCGTCTTCCGCCTCGGCGATGGCCCGGGCCAGGTTCTTCTGCGCCAGAGTGATCCGCCCGCAGGCCCGGTCGAGTTCATCGGCGAACCTGCCCAGCGCACCGGCGTCACGCCGCAATCGGCCCGCCCGATCCACCACGGCCGCCTCGCCCTCCCGCCGGATCGGCCCGTCGAGATGCGTGAGGGGGACCCCATCGAAAGCCTCCGCGATGGTGTCCGCGGCCTCCGCCAACCGCCTGCCCGCGCCCCGCCACGACCGCGCCGCCTTTTCGAAATCGGCCGGCTGCCACGCCAGGATCATCGCGATGTCGGACACAGCGCACCCCAGTTGACCTCGTCGCAGTCCTCGACGCATGTGGCGATGGCCTCCGCGTCGAGCCCCAAGTCTTCGACGGCGCCGCCTTCCACCGCGAGTTCCTCCCGCCACAGCACTACGCCGTGCATCAACTCTCCCCAGGTCCGCGACCCGGTCATCTCCGCGTCGTCGTCAAGCAGGAAACCCAGCCCCCGCACGCGATGGCCCTGCACCGCCAACCGTTCGCCCACCTCGCGCAGCGCAGCCGGACTCACCGTCATCCCCGTGTCCTCCATGCCCGCAGGATCACCGGCGACGCGCGCCCGCGCACCCCGGACGGCCGCCGGAAACGGTCCGATTGTGGATGGATCCGCAGACCGCCCCACCTGTGGATGAACCCCGGTACCGTCGGGCACATGCGCATCGCACTCGCCCAGCTGGAACTGTCCGCGGAACCCCAGGAGAACCTCGGCGCGGTCAAGGACGTCATCGTCCGCGCCGCCGACGCCCGGGCCGACCTGGTCGTTTTCCCCGAAGCCACGATGAAGGCCTTCAACACCGGCCGCCTGGACACCGTCGCCGAACCCCTCGACGGGCCTTTCGCCACGGCCGTCCGCACCGCCGCGGCCGATGCCGGCGTCACCGTGGTGCTCGGCATGTTCCGCCCCGCCGACGTCGTCGAACGCGACGGCAAGACCATCCACCGCGTGCACAACACCCTGCTGGCCACCGGACCCGACGTCGACGCCCACTACGACAAGATCAGGCTTTTCGACGCCTTCGGGTTCCGCGAATCCGACACCGTCGCCCCCGGCGCGGAGACGGTGATCATCGACGTGCCCGTCGGAGGCGGCGAGGTCCGCCGAACCGTCCGCGTCGGCCTGGCCACGTGCTTCGACATCCGCTTCCCCGAGCACTTCGTGGAACTGGCACGGCGCGGCGCCGAAGTCATCGCCCTGCCGGCGTCGTGGAACGACGGCCCCGGCAAGGTCCGCCAATGGGAGGCCCTCGTCGCCGCCCGCGCCCTGGACTCGACGTGCTTCGTCGCCGCCGTCGACGCCGCCCGCCCCGGCGGCGCCGCCAAGGCCGGCAAGCCCGAGGGACCCGTCGGCGTCGGCCATTCGATCCTGTCCACCCCCGACGGCGACGTCGTGGCCAAGGCCGGGTTCGACCCGCAGCTGATCATCGCCGACATCGACCTCGACGAGGTCGCCCGCATCCGCACATCCATCCCGGTGCTGGAAATCCGCAAGTAGGGGCCGCGTCCGCAAGAAGCCGCGAAACCGACGAACGCCCCGCCCCGGAAGAACCGGGGCGGGGCGTCACTCGTCTGACGCGGCGCGCTTTACAGCGAAGCCTCGTAGATGCCCTTCACGGACTCGGCCATGGTGGCGTCGAACTCCTCGTCGGACTGCTGGGCCGACAGGCCCTCGGACAGCGCGCGGGAGAAGGAGGCGATCATGCCGGGCTGGCGGGAGAGGCGCTCGTTGGCCTCCTCGCGGGAGTAGCCGCCGGACAGGGCCACGACGCGCATGCACTTGGGGTGCTCGACCAGCGGGGTGTAGAAGCCATCCACGGAGGGGATGGAGACCTTGATCATGACCTGCTGGTCCTCGGGGAGGGCGTCGAGGTGCTTGATCATCTCGTCGAGCAGGATGGCCTCCGCCTCGGCCTTGTCGGCGGCGTGGATGTCCACCTCGGGCTCGACGATCGGAATCAGGCCATGCGACAGGACCTGCTTGGCGAAGTCGAACTGCTGCTCGACGTTCTCCTTGATGCCGGCCTCGTTCGCCTCGGCGATGAAGGAACGCATCTTCGTGCCGAAGATGCCCTTGGCCACGCCACGCTCCAGGAGCTCGTCCAGGCCCGGGCACGGCTTCATCAGCTGCACGCCGTTGGCCTTGTCGGCCAGGCCCTTGTCGGTCTTCAGGAACGGGACGATGCCCTTCTTCTCCCACAGGTACTGCGCGGTGGGGATGCCGTCGATGTCGCGGTCCATGGTCTGCTCGAACAGGATCGCGCCGATGATGTGATCGGAGTTGAACGACGGGGACTTGATGATGCGGGTGCGCATCGCGTGGACCAGGTCGAACATCTCGTCCTCGGAGCTCCACTGGTCCTCGGTGACGCCGTACAGGCCGAGCGCCTTCGGGGTGGATCCGCCGGACTGGTCGAGGGCGGCGATGAAGCCCTTGCCCTCGGTCATCTGCTTGGCCTGCTCCGGGTTAATGGCGTTCATGCGTGTCCTTTCGTCGGGAAGGGTGTTCGCCATAAGCCTAGTCAAGGACGGGAAAACCCGCTTCCCGGGCGACGGTGGTTTCGGCCACGGGATCATGGTGGATGAACCGGGGATCCGCACCCGCCGCGACCAGGCGCTGACGCGTCGCCTTGATCATCTCGCCGCGACCGGCGATGAGCACGGTTTTTCCGGCCAGTTCGCCCCCGCGGTGCATGCGTGCGGCGACGTCGGCGGCCACCCCCAACCTGGGCAGGGGGGCGTTCGGGTGGAAGCTGAACGGGCCGGGGTCGGTCAGCGGCGCGTCGTTTCGCTTTTCGACGGCGGTGGTCACCGTCAGGTTCGGAAGGTTGCGCGCCAGTTCCCACACCGTCCGCAGGTCGTACAGTTCGCCCGGCGTGCGCGCGCCGTAGATGAGGTGGATCGGCGGCGGCGAGGGGAAGTCGGCGGATTCCATGATCATGGCGCGCAGCGGGGCGAGGCCGGTGCCGCCGGCGATCATGAGCAATTCGCGGCGTTCGGGTTCGGGAAGGTGGTGACGGCCCTGTGGCGGGTCGTCGTCAAGCGGACCGCGGTACTCGTCCAGGACCCGGCCGAGGTCGCCGCGCGGGGTTCCGAAAACCCACTCGTCGCCGGGGCGCGACGCGACGACGAGCGGCCGCGACTGTTTGCCGCCGTCGACGATGCGGACGTGAAACTCCAGCAGCCCCTCCGGATTCGGCGGCACGGCCGGGGAGTAGTCGCGCCAAATGCCGGGCGCCAACGGGGAGCGGATGGGAATGTGCTGGCCGACGGTGAACGGGATCGGCTCGGGGCAGTGGACGCGAATGATGGCGATGTCGCGCGTGCGGCGCTGCACCTCGAGAACCCGGCCGACGTACGTGGCGGGGCCGTCGGTGCGGTCGGCCTCCACTGCGGCGGCGGCGATGAGGGACATGGCCTCGTCGAGGATCTCGCGCAATGCGTCTACCTGCGCGCCGGAGTCGGGGCCGGCGGGTAGGCGCTCGCCGAAAACGTCGAGCAGATGCTCGGCCAACGTGGCGTAGTCGCGCGGGGCGACGCCGAACTTCCTGTTCTCGCGGGCCAGCTGCTCCAGGCGTCGGATGGTTGCGGCGGGGAAACGGCCGACGTCGGCGCGGGTGACGAGGGCCGTGGACAGGGCGGACATGAACTGGTCCCGCAGCGCCGTCTTCGAGCCGCCGAACATGTGGCGGAAGCGCGGTTCGGCGTCGAGCAGACGCCGGAAGGCTTCGGGGCCGATGGTCGGCGCTTGCCGCCCGAACGCGGCGGCGGCGCGCATGAGGCGGCGGGTTCGTTCCATGGTCGACCAGTGTGGCACGCGAACCTGGGGCGGAGAAGAGGGTGGGGGGGGTGGAAGAGGTCGGTTGATTGCCGGACGACTGCCCGATTCGACGCTGTCGTGTGATGTAAATCACCGAGTTTCGCAGACTTGAGTGGAACACGCTCAAGTCTGGGCGCGTTATACGGCATGAATGGCTAGGATCGTGGCAATCCCGGAACAGGGTTGAGCGCGATCGACTCATGTACGAACATCCCACGAAAGGACGAGGACCATGTCGTTCACCCCGACCACCAAGACGAACGAGGCCCTGCAGGCGGCGCTGAAGTCCGCGTCCGCTGCGGGCAACCCCGACATCCGCCCGGCGCACCTGCTGGTGGCGCTGTTGGAGCAGGAGGACGGCATCGCCGCGCCGCTGCTCACCGCCGCCGGCGTGGAGCCGACCGGCGCGCTGACCCGTGCCCGCGAGATCGTGTCCGGTTATCCGAGCGCGCAGGGCTCCAACATGGCGAACCCGCAGTTCAACCGCGATGCGCTCAATGCGCTCACCGCGGCCGAGGAGCTTGCGGGTGAGCTTGGCGACGAATACGTGTCGACCGAGATTCTGCTCATCGGCATCGCCACCGGCCAGTCCGACGTCGCGAAGTCGCTGCAGGACGCCGGTGCGACGCCGGAGGCGCTCAAGGGCGCGCTGACGTCGGTGCGCGGCAACCGGAAGGTGACCACCGAGGACCCGGAAGGTCAGTACCAGGCGCTGGAGAAGTACGCGACGGACCTGACGGCCCGCGCCCGGGAGGGCAAGATCGATCCGGTCATCGGCCGTGATCAGGAAATCCGCCGCGTGGTGCAGGTGCTGTCGCGCCGCACGAAGAACAACCCGGTGCTCATCGGTGAGCCGGGCGTCGGCAAGACGGCGATCGTGGAGGGCCTGGCCCGCCGCATCGTCGCGGGCGACGTGCCGGAGTCGCTGAAGGGCAAGACCCTGATGAGCCTCGACCTGGGTTCGATGGTCGCCGGCGCGAAGTACCGCGGCGAGTTCGAGGAACGCCTGAAGGCGGTGCTCGACGAGATCAAGGAGTCCGACGGGCAGATCGTCACCTTCATCGACGAGATCCACACCATCGTCGGCGCCGGCGCGACCGGCGACGGTTCGATGGACGCGGGCAACATGATCAAGCCGATGCTGGCCCGCGGCGAGCTGCGTCTGGTCGGTGCGACGACCTTGGACGAGTACCGGAAGTACATCGAGAAGGACGCGGCGCTGGAGCGTCGTTTCCAGCAGGTCTTCGTCGGCGAGCCGTCGGTGGAGGACACCATCGGCATCCTGCGTGGCCTGAAGGAGCGGTACGAGGTGCACCACGGCGTGCGCATCACTGACTCCGCGCTGGTCGCCGCCGCCACGTTGTCGGACCGCTACATCACGTCGCGGTTCCTGCCGGACAAGGCCATCGACCTGGTCGACGAGGCCGCGTCGCGTCTGCGCATGGAGATCGACTCTTCTCCGGAGGAGATCGACTCGGCCGAGCGCATCGTGCGTCGCCTGGAGATCGAGGAGATGGCGTTGGAGAAGGAGACCGACGTCGCCTCCGCCGAGCGTCTGGCGAAGCTGCGCGAGGAGCTCGCCGACGAGCGCGAGAAGCTGACGCAGTTGAAGACGCGTTGGCAGAACGAGAAGTCGTCGATCGACGATGTCCGCGTGGTCCGCGAGGAGTTGGACGCGCTGCGCACGGAGTCGGAGAAGGCTGAGCGCGAAGGTGATTACGGTCGCGTCGCGGAGCTTCGTTACGGCCGCATCCCGGAGTTGGAGAAGAAGCTCGCCGAGGCCGAGACCGCGGTCGAGGAGTCGCAGGGCGAGTCGATGCTCAACGAGGAGGTGTCGCCGCAGGAGGTCGCCGACGTCGTCAGCGCCTGGACGGGCATTCCGGCCGGCAAGATGATGCAGGGCGAGACCGAGAAGCTGCTGTCCATGGAGAAGGTCCTGGGCGAGCGGGTCGTCGGTCAGGAGGAGGCCGTGGTGGCCGTCTCCGATGCGGTGCGCCGTTCCCGGGCGGGCGTGGCGGATCCGGATCGTCCGACGGGTTCCTTCCTGTTCCTGGGCCCGACGGGCGTCGGCAAGACGGAGCTGGCGAAGGCGCTGGCGGAGTTCCTGTTCGACGATGAGCGTGCGATGGTGCGCATCGACATGTCGGAGTACGGCGAGAAGCATTCCGTCGCGCGTCTGATCGGTGCCCCTCCGGGGTACGTCGGTCACGATGCCGGTGGTCAGCTGACCGAGGCGGTGCGTCGTCGTCCGTACACCGTCGTGCTGTTCGACGAGGTGGAGAAGGCGCATCCGGATGTCTTCGACGTGCTGCTGCAGGTCCTGGACGAGGGGCGTTTGACCGATGGGCAGGGCCGGACGGTGGACTTCCGCAACACCATCCTGATCCTGACGTCGAACCTGGGCGCCGGCGGCAGCCGCGACGAGGTGATGGCGGCGGTGAAGGCGGCGTTCAAGCCGGAGTTCATCAACCGTCTCGATGACGTGGTGATCTTCGATGCCCTGTCGAAGGAGCAGCTGCGCGGCATCGTGGACATTCAGGTCGCGCAGTTGGCGGCCCGGCTGGCGGCGCGTCGTCTGGTGCTCGACGTCGACGATGCGGCGTTGGATTGGCTGGCCGAGCGTGGCTACGACCCGGCCTACGGTGCCCGTCCGCTGCGTCGCCTGGTGCAGAAGGCCATCGGGGACGAGCTGGCCAAGCGTCTGCTCGCCGGTGACGTCCGTGACGGTGATCGTGTTGCGGTGACCGTGGCCGAGGACGCGGGTGCCGACGAGCCGGGCCTGCGCATCGTGGGCTACGACGAAAGCGGTGAGCCCCGCACCGCGGAGTAGCTGGCGCGGCTGCCGGCGGGTGCGTTGCTTGACGACGGCCCGCCGCCCGGCTGAGCAGCCGGGAACCTGATTGGAAGTGCATGTTGGAAGTGCACGCGAAAGCGGGCCGGGTGGAGGCACCCGGCCCGCTTTCTCATGCCCCGTCGTTTCGTCGCCCCTGCTTCTCCACCGTGAACGTCAACCGGTCCGGAAACACCGCCACGTTCGAACGGACGGCCGTGGTTCCCCGGATTCATCCGTTTCACGTGCTACTTCTCGTGGTCGACCACGCGATGAAAGGACGTTTGGATGCTCGACATCATCATTTCCATCTTGACCGACCCCGGTTTCGCCAAGGGGTTCCTCGCCGGGGCGATCGAGCACGTCCGCGAGATCGTCGGCCCCTTGTCGCAGGCGGGTGCTTGACGGGTGGGGTCCGTCGTAAAGCGTCGCCGCATGGCACGGCCCAGCCGACCGTAATCGGCCGGGGTCGGCAGCGCTGACCGGGGCCGACCGCGGTTAGAAGCCGATCTTGCGCTTCGTGGTCAGCTTGCCGTTGACGAAGCGGGTGAGGAACGGCGGCGACATGAACGACCCGGCGAACAGCAGCTTCGCCTGCAGGCCGACCGGGTAGTGGATCTTGGCGGGCTTGGGGGTGTGGCGTTCGCCGTCGCGGTACCCGGCGTCGATGCAGTCGACGACCGCCTTGGCCACGTCATCGGCGGTGAGGCGGATGCCCAGGCGCGACGTGCCGGTGGTGGCCACCCCGTCCAGCATCCCGGTGTCCACGAACAGCGGCCACAGTGCGGCGACGCGGATGCCGTGGGGGCGCCACTCGTAATCCAGGGCCTCCGTCAGGCCGCGCACCGCGAACTTCGACGCCGAGTACGTCGCCATGTCCGGGGTGCCGTAGATCGCCGCGGCCGACGCCAGGTTGATTAGCTGGCCCCGGGACTCCTTCAGGTACGGCAGGCCGAGCTTCGCGCCGTAGGCCACGCCCTTGACGTTGACGTCGATGATGCGCTCGTCGACGTCGGTGTCCGCGTCCTCGAACGCGCCACCGTAGAGGATGCCGGCGTTGTTGACGAGCACGTCGATGCCGCCGCCCGCGGCCTCCGCGAAGGACCGCAGCGCCTCGCGCCACTCGTCGGCGTCGCGGACGTCCAGGTGCCCGGTCACCGCCCCCGGTCGGCCCTCGGCCCAGGCGACGTCGTCGGAGATGTCGTACACGCCCACGGTCCAGCCGCGGTCGAGGAGGATCTCCGCGGTGCGCCGGCCGATGCCCTGGGCCGCGCCCGAGATGAATGCGGTGCGCTTCGTGTGGTTCATGACGCCAGGTTAGCGGCCCGTGCGCTTGCGGCGCGGCGGATTCGGCGGTTCGCCTCTAGGCTCTCCGGTATGAGCACCTGCATCTCCGCACGGGATCTCCACGGTCGCATCCAATCCGGCCGCCGCACCGCGGTCATCGACGTCCGATGGTCGCGCGACCGGTCGGCCTACGACCACTACACCATGGCGCACATTCCCCTGGCGCTGTTCTGCGATCCGACGTATGACCTGGTCGGCATCCCGGACCGGGCCAATGGCCGCAACCCGCTGCCGGAGCTGGCGCGGGTCCAGGACGCCGTCGACCGGTGGGGCCTGACCGACGACCACGAGGTGGTCCTCTACGACAAGGGCGATGGTCTGCTGGCGTCGCGCGGTTGGTGGATTCTGACGTGGGCCGGCATCAAGGACGTCAAGGTGCTCGGCGGGGGTCTGCGGGCGTGGGAGGCCGAGGGTTTCGCCACCGCCGGCGGTCCGGGCAATCTGCCCCAGCCGGGCGACATGACCGTCACCGAGGGAAACCTGCCGGTCGTCGACGTCGACGAGGTCGCCGCGTGGCCGGACAAGGGCATCCTCGTCGATTCCCGTGAGCCGGCGCGTTTCCAGGGCCGCGCCGAGCGGCTGGATCTGCAGGCCGGCCACATCCCGGGCGCGGTGAACCTTCCGGCCCGTGCGCTGCAGAAGGACGGCGAGTTCCTGCCTGCGGAGGAGATCCGCGCGTTGCTCGGCGAGATCGGCGTGACGTCGGGTGAGCAAGTCGCCGTGTACTCCGGTTCGGGTCTGCACGCGTCGTTGTTCGTTCAGGCGATGCACCATGCGGGTTTGCCGGGTGCGTCGTTGTTCGTCGGCGGTTGGTCGAAGTGGGCGGGTGATCCGGCGCGGCCCATCGTCCGCCTGTGAGGGAGCGGCATAGACTGTTCCCACGATGACTTATCTCTTCATTCTCCTCGGGATTGCGCTGCTGTGCGCGGGGGCGGCGTTGTTCGTCCTGGATTCGCGCCGCAGGTCCGGCGCGTCGTCGCGTGACGACGTCTCGTCGGTGCCCGCGGAGACGGCCTCCGGGTCGGGGGAGATGGAGGAGACGCCGGAAACGGACGGCAGGCAGCAGCCCCGGTCTGGGCCGGTCGATGAGCCCGGAGCCGCGGTCGAGGCGGAAGTCGAAACGGAAATTGAGGCCGAGCCCGAAACCGCGAGCGTGACGGAGGCCGGAGTTGAGTCCGAAGTCGAGCGCGAAGCGGAGATCGAACCCGACCCCGAGACCGCGATCGAGGCTGACACAGAGACCGAGGACGAGGCTGAGTCGGGGCCCGAGCCCGAGACTGCGGCTGCGCCTGAGCTCGAGCGTGACACGGACATCGAGCCGGAGACCGCGGTAGAGGCGGAGCCGGAGACCGCTCCCGAAGAGGCGTCCGGGGCTGAGTCTGACGTGGCCGAGTCCACCGACCCCGACGATGAGCCCCTGGATCTCGGCGACGAGCCCGCCGCCGCACCCCGCCGTCGTTTGCGCCCGTCGTTCGTGCCGAGGTTTCCCACCCGGGCCGATCTCCGGCACCTCGGTCCGCTGGGCGGGCTGGCGGCGCGCCGGGCGCGCAAGGCGTGGGCGCTGGACCGCAATGCAGACTTCAGCAAGATCGACACTGAAATCGCGTCGTGGTGGAGCCGCGTGCCCGAGGGCGACGCCCGCGACGTGGTCAGCGGTTTCGCCCACGGCCGCGAGATGCACCTGTGCGACATCGGCGGGGTGACGTTGCTGGCGCTGCGCCGCCCGGTGCCCTCCGACGAGATCATGGAATTCTCCCGCGACGGCCGCACCGACCTGCCCGAAGTCGGGGTGGAGGACGACGTGACCGTCTCCGCCACCGACCCCGAGGTCATCCACCGCATCTTCGACTCCCGCGCGCACCGCGTGCTGCGCGACATCCCGGAGTCCATCACCGCCGTATGGGCGGAGGGCGAATGGGCCATCGCCGCGTTCGCCGACGGCTCCGGCCCCGGCGAATGGGACGCGGCGCTGACGCCGTTGGCCGGATTCGGCGACATCGCCCGCCGGTTGCCCCCGTCGCCGGGATCCATCGGCGAACTCGATGCCGCCCACCGGGACCCCACCCGCCCGACGGCCGACGACGTCGCCCGCGCAGCCGGCGCCGACACCGCGGCCCCGGGGCACCTGCGCCCCCTGCCAGACCCCTCGGCCGCGACGACCCCGACCCCGGCCACGGCGGTCGCCGAACCCGCCGAGGAAGCACCCGCCTGGACGCCTCCGACCGCCTCGGACCACCCGCTGGAAACGCCCACGCGATCCGTCGGCAAGCGAATGGGCGACGGTGACTTCCGGGACCTCGGGGAATCCGGCGCCGACCTGCCCGCCCTGGGCGAGGACCCGGAGCACAGCCGGGCCACCGTCACCGGCGGGCGCATCATCCGCCCGGACTCCGGCCCCGCGGGGATCTTCGGCGACGCGACCGCCGACGCGGAAGACGAAACCGAAACGGCAACCGACACGACCACCGACGGGGCCACCGCACCAGACGCGGACGCGGCAGCCGAAGCAGAAACAGAAGCAGAAAAGGACGACCGGTCATGAACAACCCCCAGGTAGACGCAACGAAACTCGCGGAACTCGCCGAACTGGTCAAGGAGCTGGCCGTCGTCCACGGCCGCGTGACGCTGTCGTCGGGCAAGGAAGCCGACTACTACGTCGACCTGCGCCGCGCGACGCTGCATCACAAGGCCTCCGGCCTCATCGGCGAGTTGCTGCGCGAACTCACCGCCGACTGGGACTACGTCTCCGTCGGCGGCCTGACCCTCGGCGCCGACCCGGTGGCCACCTCCGTCATGCACGCCGCCGGCCGCCCCATCGACGCGTTCGTCGTGCGCAAGGAAGCCAAGAAGCACGGCATGCAGCGCCGCATCGAAGGCCCGGACATCGTGGGCAAGAAGGTCCTCGTCGTCGAGGACACCACCACCACCGGCAACTCGCCGCTGACCGCCGTCGCCGCCCTGCGCGACGCCGGCGCCGACGTCGTGGGCGTGGCCACCGTCGTCGACCGCGACACCGGCGCCGCCGACGTCATCCGCGCCGAGGGGCTGGAATACCGCTTCCTGCTCGGCCTGACCGACCTGGGATTGGAGTAGACATGGCCGCCACGACCGGAAAGACCGGCACCGAGACCTTCAAACAGGCCGCGGTCCGCCGCACCATCGAGGGCGCCGGCGCGCTGGTCGCCGCCGTGTCCCGCGCGACCCGCGAGCCCGAGCGCGCCGCCTACGTCGGTGCCGCGGCCGTCAACGTCGTGTCCTCGGCGCTGGGCGCGGAAAAGTCCCGCAAGGTGTCGAAGACGCTGCTCATGCCGCTGCTGGCCGCCTCCGTGGTGCGCCGCCGCCACGAAACCCGGCCCGCCGTGACCGCCGGCCTGCTCATCGGCTTGACCGCCGGCTGGATCGGCGACCTCGTGCTCATGCCGCGCAAGAACGACCTGAACAAGGGCGCCGCAGCGTTCACGGGCAACCAGCTGGCGTACATCGCGCTGCTCCACGACGCCGGCGCCCGCCCCAACCGTTTCCGCGCCCTGACGCGCTACCCGCTGTGGGCCGCGTCGACGGTGGGCGCGGCGTTCACCCGCCCCGACCTGCTGCCGGCCGCCGCCGGCTACGGTTTCCTGCTCGCCGGCACCTCCATGCTTGGCGACGACTCGACCCTGGTCGACGGCCTGTCCGCCGACGTCGAGCCCGGTGGAGATCTGGCCAAGACCGACCCGCGCTTCGGCATCGGGCACGGCGGCAATCTCTTCCTCGTCTCCGACGCGCTGCTCATGCTGCGCGCGCTGGTGGGGGAGGAGGGCGTCGTCGGCAAGCTCCTGGACGCCGGCGTCATGGACACCTACACCGCCGCCCAGCTGCTGCTCGTCGACGGCATCCTCGAGCTCGGTCGGAAGTGACCGCGGACAACCCGCCCGCCGACGCCGCCCCCGGCCCCACCGAGTGGGGTCGGCCGCGCGTCGGCGTCGGCCCATGGGAAGAGGAA
Source organism: Corynebacterium freneyi (assembly GCF_030408835.1). Lineage (NCBI taxonomy): Bacteria > Bacillati > Actinomycetota > Actinomycetes > Mycobacteriales > Corynebacteriaceae > Corynebacterium > Corynebacterium freneyi. The sequence goes on along the minus strand of NZ_CP047357.1, from coordinate 2,685,334 downwards.
CACCCCGGCCAGCCGCGACCGGAGGACCCGAAATACGACCCGGAGCTTCTCGACGACGGCGACCGCCGCAACGTCGTCGACGCCTACCGCTACTGGACGAGGGAGGCGATCGTCGCCGACATCGACGCGCGCCGCCATCCGCTGCACGTGGCCATCGAGAACTTCGAAAACGACTCCAACATCGGCACCGTCGTACGCACCGCCAACGCCTTCGCCGCGGCGGCCGTGCACATCGTCGGCAGGCGACGCTGGAACCGGCGCGGCGCGATGGTCACCGACCGCTACCAGCACCTGCACCACCACGACACCGTCGACGAGGTCGTCGCCTGGGCCCGCGACCAAGGCCTGGCCGTCATCGCCGTCGACAACGTGCCCGGATCGGTGCCGCTGGAGACCGCCGAGCTGCCGCGCGAATGCCTGCTGCTGTTCGGGCAGGAGGGGCCGGGCGTGACCGACACGGCGCGGCGGGCCGCCGACATGACCGTGTCCATCGCCCAGTTCGGGTCGACGCGGTCCATCAACGCCGGGGTCGCGGCGGGGATCGTCATGCATGCGTGGATTCGAACGCATGCGCACCTCGAAGACGCGTGGTGAATCCGGGCGGACACGTAGTATGAGCGTGAATTGACCGGAGAGGAGTGCCACGTGGTGACCAGAATGTCCCCCGCGGAGGCCGAAAACTGGGCCTACCGCGCCGATGTCGCGGAGCAGGCGATCCGGGACCGGCATGCGGCCCGTCTGTGGGGGCTGCCGGGCACGAACCTGGCGGTGCCGTCGTGGCCCGCCCCGGTGGCGCACAAGGCGTTTTTCACCTGGCATTACTGGTGGCAGGCGCATTACCTCGACTGCCTCATCGACGCCGCCCTGCGCGTGCCGTCGCGGGAGAAGTCGAAGGCGGTGCAGGCGACGATCCGCGGCATCCGCCTCCGCAACCTGTCGCCGCTGGCGTCGAACAAGTACTACGACGACCGCGCGTGGATGGTGCTGGCCCTGGGGCGCGCCGGGCAGCTCGGTCGGGGTGCGCGCGGCACCACGCGGCGGCTGCTGCATGCCCTGGTGGAGGGCATCGACCCGTCGACGGGCGTGCTGCCGTGGCGGGAGGGCGACGTGTTCTTCAACGTGCCGTCGAACGGCCCGGCGGCCATCGCCTTCGCGCGTGCGGGCCGGTTGGACGAGGCCTGTGCGCTGGTGGACTGGGTCTTCGACAACCTCGTCGACGATTCGGGGCTGATCCTCGACGGCGAGCGTCTGTCCATGGGCGGCGTCGAGGTCGAGCGCGGCCGGTACACGTACAACCAGGGCGTCATGATCGGCGCGTGCCTGGAGGTCGCCCTGGCCCTGCGCGAACGCGGCGACCGGGATGCGTCGACGCGGTACCTGACACGCCTGCACACCCTCATCCATTCGGTGGCCAAGGACATGGCGACGCCGGAGGGCGTGATCAAGGGCGGCGGTGGCGGTGACGGCGGCCTGTTCAACGGAATTCTCATGCGTTACATGGCGGATGCGGCGGTGCGGCTGCCGGCGGATGGTCGCACCGATCGCGCGGCCTCCCGCATCGCCCGCCGTCTGGTGCTGGCGACGGCCAACAGCGCGTGGCAGCACCGTCTCGAAGTCGATGGTCTGCCGTTGTTCCCGGCGGATTGGACGAAGGACGCGACGTTCCCGCAGGCCGGTGGCCTGGTGGCGGCGTCGGTGGCCGGCGCGGTGCGCGAGGGCGCCATCCGCGAGCGCGACCTGTCGGTGCAGTTGTCGGGGTGGATGCTCATGGAGGCCGCCGCCCGCGTGGGCGATGACGCCCGCCGGAAGCTCGATTCCGAAGGCTCCGGATTTTCGTCGAACCCGGGGAAGGGGTCCTCATGCGAGTAATCGATTCCGATGCGGTGCGTTCCGCCATGACCGTCGGCCGCGCGGCCTACGTGCTGCGCGAGGCTCTGCTCGACGGGCTCGACCCGGCGGCGGACATTCCGCGCGGCGGTGCCGACGTTCCCTCCGGCGGCCAGTTGCTGTGGATGCCGTCGACGTCGCGGGACCATGCCGGCGTCAAGCTGCTCACGGTCGGCGGCGACCCGTGGATCCAAGGCGCGTACCTGCTTTTCGACGGCCCGTCGTTGGCCCCCGTCGCCCTGATCGACGGGCCCGCCCTGACGGACGTGCGCACCCCGGCGGTGTCGTTCGCCGGCGTGCTGGAGATCGTGGCGGCGCGGCACGACTCCGACCGGCCGCTGCGGGTGGCCATCGTCGGCTCCGGCCCCCAGGCCGTCCACCATGCGCTCGGCGCGGTGGAGCTGTTCGGCGAGGGGCCGGATGGCGAGGGCGTCGACGTCACCTTCGTCGTCCGCACCCCGCGCGACATCGACTGCGACGTGCCGCACACGGTGGCCACGGAACTCCCGGCGGACGCGGATTTCATCGTCTGCGCCACCTCGGCGTCGGAGCCCGTGCTTGACGACGCCGACGTCGCCGACCATGCCGTCGTCGTCGCCATGGGCGCCCACCATCCCGAGAAGCGCGAGCTCCCCGGCGAATTGATGCGCCGCGCCCGCGTCATCGTCGAAGACGGCCACGTCGCCGAAACCGAATGCGGCGACGTGCTGCTCGCCGTCGAAGAAGGCCATCTGCGACGGGGCGACTGGACGGAGTTCCGGGACGTCGTCGTCAAGCAAGGCCTGGCGCGGGAACTCGCCGCCGCCGATGCGCCCATCGTGTTCAAGACCGCCGGCATGAGCTGGGAAGACCTCGCCGTCGCCGTGGAAATCCTCGCCCGCACCTGACGCCCCCGGCTACTCAGGGAGCAAGGCGTGCCACTCCGCGCACTTGGGGCACACGGGAAGGTCTCCGGGATCCTTCAACGGAACGATGAACATTCCGCACAGGGTGCGTCGGGCGCCGCCGTTGACCGTTCCGTCCGCGATATCCGGCTTGTGCAGGAAATGTGAGGACTGCGGTGGAAGGGTGTCTACCGCCTGGCAACGCGCATTGAGTTCTTCCAAGTCCGCCAAATGCCGCAACCACGGTTCGATCTCGATGATGAACTCGTGGAACTCCTTGTACACCGTGACCCTCGGGTTTTCGTGCCGTTCAATGGTCAAAAGGGCATGGGCTTTGAGTGATCGTCCCGCTTGAGAGTGCACGTCCCCGACGAAATTCGCGGTGATTTCGACGCTGCCCAACTTCTCGTCGAAGGCGATGGAAATCTGCATCTCGAATAGCTTTTCGTTCGGTTGCTTTTCGGGATTGATCTCGTGCAGGGGGTTGGGGACCTGGAGTCTACGATCGCCGCCGTTGTCATCGGTCAACTCGTGGAGAGCTGCGGTGATCTCGCGTTGAAGCCGAAGTTCGTGCTTGGTCAGTGTCTCGGCAACCCACTCCCGTTTGAGCAAGAGGCGATCTTCGTCGGTTGGTCGAAGCGTTCTTGGTCCATCGTTTTTGAGGGTGCGCTCGCGAACACGGTAAAAGTCTTCGTAGTCCTCGTGGTTGCCTTTGGCGAGCCCGGTCGTGCAAATCCAAGGTGTCCCACCATCATCCACCCAAATGCCAGCCCTGTACTGGCTCATGCGGATCTCGCGCAAACGGAACTCTGGAGGGGTGGACCGGATCCAGCCTTTGCCCGCTTCTCTGACGTCATCAAGATCTGCGCAGTGGTCGGAGATGGAGCGAAGCAATGGATGGGGCAAGTCCGCGAGGGGGCTAAGTTCGTTGGGTGCGAGGCTGCGGATCCCCGGGTCTTCCCAGCTCTCCGTGAGGTCCTCTCGGATAACGCGGAGGGTAGGGCGTGGGCGGCGCATGACACTCATGGAGATGATGGTATCGGGTGCTGCGGATCGCTCCTCGGGAGTTGGTCCTTACACCAGGTCCATCATCTCGTTGATGGCTGCTGCGCGAGCATCCCGATGTCGTGAGCGCTGTTCGACGAAGTGGCGAGTGTCGCTTTCGCGCTGCTTCTGAAAAGCGACGATGTCGCGGGCCAGGATGCGGCGATCGCGTCCAACGTGATGGAAGGGGAGTTCACCCGCGTCCATGAGCTTGATCAAGAACGAACGGCTCACATTCAGGCGTTTCGCCGCCTCATTGGGGGTGAACTCCGAGCTCAGCTCGAGAAGGGCCAGGTCTTCGCCAGCTTCGACACTCGCAGCCAGGCTTTCCAGAATGACGCGAAGCTGGGATTGAGGCAGTGCTTGCGCGAACGCTCGCAGCTCGGAGAGTTCGGTGGTCTCGACCGCAGTCGCGCGCAGTTCGGTGGTGTGCATGAGAAGCCTTCTTTAAATGATGAGGTGAATGATGCGGAGATGGTGGAGGAAGTGGGCCGTGAGCCGCGTGCAGATGATTTGAATGACGTAGATGATTTTACTGATCGGCAGAAAAACATCAACTGGTGATGCGGGTTGTCCACAGCTGTGCCGCATGCATCGTCCACAGCCGGATCGTCGCCGCCCTCGTCGGCCCGTCGGCGCTGGCATAGTGGTCGACATGAAGCTCAACGACATGATGGCGCCGCCCCCGGTGCACCTGCCCGCCTTCGCCGACGCCGACGCCGCCCGCGCCGCCGGCAAGCCCGCCGACGAAGTCATCCGCATCTGCCCGCGCGACTCCGCCGCCTGGGCCGACCTCGCCGAAGCGGCGCTGGGCCGAGGCGAAGACGTCACCGCCTACGCGTTCGCCCGCACCGGCTACCACCGCGGCCTCGACCTGCTGCGCGGCAACGGTTGGAAGGGCTTCGGCCCCGTGCCGTGGTCGCACGAACCCAACCGCGGCGTCCTGCGGGCGATTTCGGCGCTGGCGAAGGCCGCCCGCGCCATCGGCGAGGACGACGAATACGACCGCTGCCTCGCCCTGCTGCAGGATTGCGACCAGTCCGCGGTGGCCGCCACGAACCTGTGATCACCGGCGACGACCACGGCGGGTACGACCGCCGCACCCCGCGCGACGTCGGCCTCGACGCCACCGAATACCTGGAGGCGTTGCGGCACCCGGCGTCCCGTGCCGCAATGGCGCTGCGCCGCCGCATGCGCCCGCGCACCCGGTTCCTCCATGGCGTTGAGCGGTTGCGCACGCGGTGGCTGCTGGTCATCCAGGCGGCGCTGGCCGCGGGCCTGGCGTACTGGTTCGCGCTGGACGTGCTGGGCCACGAGAATCCGTTCTTCGCCCCGATGGCGGCGTTCATCGGCCTCAACGTCATGGTCGAGGGGCCGCGCCTGAAGTTTTCGCTGGAGCTGGTGCTCGGCGCGGCGTTGGGCGTCGGCGTGGGCGACGTCATCTTCTCGGTGTTGGGGCCGGGGGTGTGGCAGCTGACGGTCGGCGTGCTGGTGGCGATGATCATCGGCGTGTTCGTCGGCCGCGGGCCGTTGGTGGTCAATCAGGCGGCGTCGTCGGCGGTGCTCATCGCGACGATCATGCCGCCGGGGTCGACGCTGGCCTACGACCGGATGATCGACGCCCTGGTGGGCGGTCTCATCGGCGTGGTGGTCATGGCGTTGCTTCCGCGTAATCCGGTGTCGGAGGCCCGCCGGACGGTGGCGACGGTGCTGGATTTGGGCGCCGACGTCCTCTACGACGTCGCCCGTGGGCTGGAGGATCGTGATGCCGATCGCATCCGCGCGGGTTTGCAGGTGGCGCGGGCGTCGCAGGCGGATGTGACGTTGATGGACCGGACCGTCGCCGATGGCGTCGAGCAGGTGCAGTTGTCGCCGTTGCTGTGGAGTCACCGCCGGCAGTTCCGGTCGTTGGCGCGGCTGGTGCATCCGGTGGACAATGCGTTGCGCAACATTCGCGTTCTGGCGCGGCGGGCGATGACGGCGACGGAGGACAACGTCACGGCGTCCGACGAGTTGATCGCGCTGGTGATGGGGGTCAGCCAGTCGGCGCATACGGTTCGCAGGTTGCTTGACGACGCCCCGTCTCTCGCCGAGATCCCCGAGTGGGGGGAGCTGCCGCATGATGATTCGAAGACGGCGACGTTCGCGGCGGTGTCGGGCGAGGAGGATGCGGAGCCGGTGACGCCCGAGGCGGCGATTCGGGAGCTGCGGATTCTCGCGGCCCGGATGCGTCCGTCGGTCGTGGAGGATGCGTCGTTGTCGGAGGTGGTGATTTTCGCGCAGTGCCGGTCGCTCGTGGTCGACTTGCTGCAGGTGTGCGGTCTGTCGCGTTTGTCGGCGGTGGCCGCGTTGCCGCCGACGGTGCCGCGGCCGGCGATGCCGCCGGAGGTGTGGGATCTCGACGAGGACGGGGACTGACCCCGCCGGCGGGCCGATCTCGCCCCGATAGGTGCGGCCGCCCCGGCGAATCCGCGCCCCGCGCCCCCGCCGGCGGGCCGATCTCGCCCCGATAGGTGCGGCCGCCCCGGCGAATCCGGGCCCCGCGGGGGCGTTGCTCGACAAATGCAGCCTCGTGTTTTTGCGTCCTGGGCTTTTACCGGCGTTCATCTGGCGTGAGGCTGCATTTGTCGTATTCGCCGGCGGGCGCATCGGTGGCGGGGTGGGGGACGCTGCGGCGGAGGGTGAGGGTAAGGGTGCTGCGTCGCACGGTTGTGGGGTGGCTGCCCCGGCCGTCTACCGGACCAGCTGCAAATCGAGCAGATGCCGGTAAATGGTGGTCTTCTCCCGCGGCTTCTTGGCCTCGACGCCATCACGGACGTACCGGAACCCTGGGCCGCCCGCCTGCACTGCCCGGCCCGTCACCGGTTCATGGAGCGCGCGGGGGTTTCCGGCCATGTCGGTGAGGCCGTCGTCGTCGGAAAGCATCGTGCGAAACAACCCGCGACGACGCTGCGGAGGCGGCGGCAACTCGGCCGCGACCAGCCCCGGCGCGTCCGGCAGGGGACGAACCTGAACGCCGTGCGCGACGCCGGAGAACAACTCGACGCTGTCGACCCACACCTCGCCGTGCAGGCCGCCACGCGACGACGTGCCCTCGATGCCCGGCTCGGTGAGCAGCGCGAACCCGACGATCGCCTGGCCGGTGTCGTCGCGGATCAACGGCACGGGGCGCACGGGACGGGACTCGGCCTCCTCCATGGACAGGCCATGCTCGCCGGAACCTTCGACGCCCCAGTTCGTCGCGGCGGGCGACGGCGCGGTGGGCACGTGCGCGACCTCGAACCACAGCAGGTTGCGGCGCATCAGGTGGGTGACCACCGCCGCCAGCGACGCGTCGGGCCCGACGACGATGACGCGCACCGGTTCGCTCGGACGCTGCGGCGCGGGCCGCGGGGCACCGAGGTGGGGGACTTCCTTGCCTTTGGCGATTTCGTCGGGCGTGGGATTGTCGTCGTGCGGCAGGACTTGCTTTGCGACGTCGTCGAGGAACGCCAAGTCACGCCGCCCGGGCAGGAGGGGCATGTCGCCGACACCGCATCGCAACACCAGAATCCGCATGCGACTACACTAGCCGGGGGTTTTATCAACCGACTTGTTGGAGTGAATGGCATGGCCGCAATCATCGTGGTGGGCGCACAGTGGGGCGACGAGGGCAAGGGCAAGGCGACCGACATCCTCGGCGGCCGCGTGGATTACGTGGTCAAGCCCAACGGCGGCAACAACGCCGGCCACACGGTCGTCGTCGGCGGCGAGAAGTACGAGCTGAAGCTGCTGCCCGCCGGCGTGCTGTCGGAGAACGCGCTGCCGATCATCGGCAATGGTTGCGTGGTCAATCTCGAGGCGCTGTTCGATGAGATCGACGGCCTCGAGGCCCGTGGTGCGAACGCCTCCCGTCTGCGCATTTCCGGCAACGCCCACATGGTCGCCCCGTACCATCAGACCCTGGACCGCGTCACGGAGCGGTTCCTGGGCAAGCGGGCGATCGGCACGACGGGTCGCGGCATCGGCCCGACCTACTCCGACAAGGTCGGTCGCGTCGGCCTGCGCGTGCAGGACATTCTCGACGAGTCCATCCTGCGCCAGAAGATCGAGTCGGCGTTGGCGCAGAAGAATCAGATCCTGGTCAAGCTGTACAACCGGCGTGCGATCGACCCGGACGAGGTTTTCGAGTACTTCATGGGCTACGCCGATCGGCTGCGCCCGATGATCATCGACGCGGAGTACGAGCTGAACACGGCGCTCGACGAGGGCAAGCACGTCCTCATGGAGGGCGGCCAGGCGACCATGCTCGACGTCGACCATGGCACCTACCCGTTCGTGACGTCGTCGAACCCGACGGCGGGCGGCGCGTGCGTGGGTTCGGGCATCGGACCGACGAAGATCACCAGCGTGTTGGGCATCATCAAGGCGTACACGACGCGGGTGGGTGCGGGCCCGTTCCCGACGGAGTTGTTCGACAAGTGGGGCGAGTTCCTGCAGACCACCGGTGGCGAGGTCGGAGTCAACACGGGCCGCAAGCGCCGCTGCGGCTGGTACGACTCGGTGCTGGCCCGTTATGCCGCGCGGGTGAACGGTTTCACGGATCTGTTCGTGACCAAGTTGGACGTGCTCACCGGCATCGGCGAGATTCCGATTTGCGTGGCTTACGACGTCGACGGGGTGCGCCACGACGAGATGCCGCTGACGCAGTCGGAGTTCCACCATGCCGTTCCGATTTACGAGACGATGCCGGCGTGGGACGAGGACATCACCGGTTGCCGCACGTTCGACGAGCTGCCGGAGAAGGCGAAGGATTACCTGAACCGCCTGGAGGAGCTTTCGGGTGCCCGCATCTCCTACGTCGGCGTCGGCCCGGGCCGTGATCAGACCATCGTGATCAACGACGTGATGGACAGCTAGTCAGCTGGTCGCGGCGCCCCGGTATGTTGAGAGCGTGAAGGTGCGCCCAGGCCGACCGTCGATGGCGGGGAGTCCGATCGGGGTTCTTCCGCGCCGACGAAGTCGAGGTGGGCGTCCACGACACGAAGGCATTCCTGGAATCCGGTGATCCTCTGGCGTTCGCGGATCAGTACAACGTTCCGGTGCCGTTCTACTGGGATGGTTCGGATTACGCATATCGCGGCGAGCTGCCGGAGAAGTACGAGGGGTAACTCCCGGACGACCATCCTTTTTCCGGTTCCGTCACGGCGCTGAGGTGCCGGCGTCCAACCCCGAAAACCGGCCATGGCCGAGTCTCGCGTGCCCCGTCGAGGGTGCGCCGGGCTCGGCTTTCGAGTTTTCGGGTGGTTTGACGGAGCGGTTCAGGGGGGGGCCGGGTTGCCGGACGAACTCGGGTGGCTGGCCGGGCCTCACGCCACCCCCGTTGGCAGGTAAGGCTAGGCAACCGTTATGCAGCGAGTTAGCGTTGCCTTTGTTCGATCTCTGCTTCGATTTTCAACAAGGAGTACGCACATGCACGCCAAGAAGTTCTCGGCCGTCATCGCGGGCCTGGTCGTCACCACGTCGCTGACCCTGGCCGCTTGTTCCGGCGACGACACCCCCGATGCCGCGTCGACCGCCTCGGAGGCCGCGTCGTCGGCAAGCGCAATGGCATCGGAAACCGCCTCGGAGGCCGCCACCGCCTCGGAGTACGGCGAGGGCGTGACCGAGAGCACCAAGAAGGCTTCACTGTCCGACTGGAACGGTTCCTTCCGCGGCTTCAACTCCTACTTCGGAGAGGACTTCGTCCGGGAGGCCATGGACGAGGCGGCCGAGGAGCACGGCGAGACCACCGACGAGATGCTCGCCGAACTGGAGGAGAGCCGCGGCGCCGACTTCGAGGCGCTGGTCGTCGACGAGGACGAGATCACTTTCGTGAAGTCCGCGATGGACCTGGACAATCCGGGCGAGGAGGCCGTGAAGTACACCTTCGACAAGGCCCTCGACGTCAAGACCGACCAGCACGAGTTCACCTGGTTCATCTTCAAGGCCGAGGGTGACGCCGACCACGAGTACATCGCCCTGATGCCGCTGCACGGCGAGGAGGCCCTGGCGCACTTCCACATGCGCTACGGCAGCAGCATCGAGGAGATCCTCGACCCGTCCATGCAGGGCCAGTCCGACGATTGGTACCCGACGTTCGTGGATCCGGAGACCGCAACCGAGGACCAGATCGTCGAGTCCGTGGTCCACCACGACCACTAGATCCCCCCAGATCCACTAGATCCCCCAGCTCCCCGAGACGTGGTTTCAACGATGCCGAGCACCATTCGACCGCTCTTCGCCGGAATCTCCGGCGCACTCGTTCCCGCCGCCCGGCGCCTTTTCGTCGTGGTGGCGGGGGTCGTCGCGGCCATTCTTCTGGCCGCGTGCGCCGCCCCTCCGGCGCAGAACGCGGGCGGTGATGCCGCCGGCGTCGGTGAATCCGCGCTTTCCGACGAGTCCGCCGACGAGCGTCCGCTGATCTACGGCTCCTTCTTCCCGGTCGCCGACATCGTGGCGAACGTCGCCGGGGACATTGCGGAGGTCCGCAGTTTCATGACGGTCGGCGGGCAACCGCATCTGTGGGAGCCGACGCCGCGGGACATTCAGAAACTCTCCCGGGCGGACCTGCTGGTGGTCAACGGCGCGAACCTCGAGCCGTGGTTGCCGCAGGTCAGGGAGGCCGTGCCGCATGTGCCGGTGCTGAACCTCTCCGATTACGTGGAGCTCATCACCTACAAAGGGGCGGCGGCGCTCGGCGAGTTCCAGTACATGGCGTCGACCCCCTTGCAGGCGGGGGAGACGTACTCGATCGTCTTCGGTCACACTCACGAGGACTCCATGCGGGTGGCGTTCTTCCCGAGGGACGGGGATGCCTCGCAGAAGGAGCTCGTGGAACGGGGTCGCGCGGCGCTCGGCGAAACCGGTGACGCGGTGTCGCAGCGGCGCAACATCGACGTCGAGCCGGATCGGGCCTACTCCATCGGCATGGGGCACGAGTCGGGTGAAGTGACGTTCACGGTGCCCGACGACGGGGAGTGGGTGTTCGTGGCCGATCGCGTCAGCGAGGACATTTTGTCCTATGACCTTTACAAGGACCGCGAGCCTTTGGTCATGCAGCCGGTCATCGAGGGCGGATCCTCCGCCACCGACGAAATTTCCTTCGATCCGCATTCGTGGATGTCGCCGATCAATGCGAAACGCTACGCCAACGCCATCGCCGAGCGGCTCGTGGAGCTGCGTCCCGACGACGAGTACGAGATTCGCCGTCAGAAGGGCACGTTCGTCAGCTCGATCACCACGTTGGAGGCCGAGTACAGGGAGCGGTTCAAGACCGTCTCCCGCCGCGACTTCGTCGTCGGCCACAACGCCTTCGGCTACCTGGCGCGCGACTTCGAGCTGACGCAGCACCCGGTGCAGGGTCTGACCTCGACGGATGCGCCGTCGCTGCGTTCGTTGATCACCACCATCCGCACCGTCCGCGCGATGGACATCGAGATCATTTATTACGAGTACGGCCAGGAGGAGAAGTCGGCGAAGACCATCGCCGACGAGGTCGGCGGCCGCACCCTGCCGTTGGCGTCGATGGAGTACGTGGATCCGTCGGAAGTCGGCCAATCCGACGTGGACGGCCTCGGCTACGTGGACTTCATGCGGATGAACCTGGAAAACCTGTACGAGTCACTGAAATAGCGTGCCACCGAAAGTGCATGAATCACCGAAATAGCGTGTGGGAAAGTTGTCATGAGCATTAGCGAAACGTCGGCGGGTCCGGTCATCGAGGCCCGCGGCGTCGAGTTCGCCTACGGTGCGTTCCCCGTCCTGCGCGGCGTCGATTTGACGGTCGCGCCGGGCGAGGTGGCCGCCTTCACCGGCGAAAACGGCTGCGGCAAGTCGACGCTGCTGAAGATCCTGATCGGCCAGAACCGTCCGACGGCGGGCGACGTCCGGCTGTTCGGGGAGGAGACGTTCGCCGGCACCGGGGCGCCGAACCGGCGCAGCCTGAGCGGCATCGGCTACGTCCCCCAGACGAACGTCGTCAACAAGATTTCGTTCCCGATCACCTCCCGGGAGCTCGTTGTCCAGGGACTGGCCCGCGACTTCGGTTTCGTCAAGATTCCGCGCCGCCGCCACTACGAACGCGCCGACGAACTGCTCGACCACATGGGCCTGGGCGAGTATGCGCGCGTGCCCTTCGGCGAGCTGTCCGGCGGGTTGCAGCAGCGCGTCCTCATCGCCCGTGCTCTCGTCGACGATCCGGGGCTCCTCGTCCTGGATGAGCCCACGGTGGGCGTCGACAAGCAAAGCCTGGCCGGATTCCTCCGGCAGCTGCAGAGCCTGCGGGACGAGAACGGGCTGACCATCGTCATGGTCAGTCACGAACTGGAGACCGTGACCGGGCACATGAACGTGGACTCGGTGTACGTGATGGAGGAAGGGCTGCTGCGCCATGTTTGATTTGATCGTCGAATTCGCTTTCGTGCGCCGCACCCTCGTCGTCGGCCTGATGTTGGCCATCGCCATTCCGCTGATCGGCATCGTGATGGTCAACCGGCGGACGTCGATGATGGGCGACGCGTTGTCGCACACGTCGTTGGCGGGTGTCGCGCTGGGCCTCATCGCCGGCTTCAATCCCGTCATCGGCGCGATCGCGGTGGCGGTGCTCGGTGCGTTCGTCATCGAGGGCATCCGCAAGCGTTTTCCGCACTACGGCGACATGGCCACGGCCGTGACGCTGAGCGCGGGGCTCGGCGTGGCGGTGATCCTGTCGGATTTGGCGCCGTCGGGGCGCTCGTTCGACTCGTACCTCTTCGGTTCGATTTCGGCGGTCACCGAGGCCGATGTTTGGCTCACCGCCGTGGTGTTCGCGCTGGTCGTGGCCACGAGCGTGGTGTGTTACGGCAGTTTGCTGGACATGGTCGTCGACCCAATTTTGGCGCGTCTGGCCGGCAATCGCGTCGGAGTGGTCAACGCCGTGTTCACCGCCCTGGCCGCGATCACGGTTGCGTTGGCGGTGAAGGTCATCGGTGCGTTGCTGGTGGTGTCGCTGATGGTGTTGCCGGTGGCGACGGCGTTGATTGTCGCGCGCAGCTACGCCCAGTCGTTCTGGCTGTCGATTGCGGCGAGCGTCGTGTACACCATGACCGGCCTGGTCATCTCCTACTCCGTCGACGTCCGCCCGGGTGGTGCGATCGTGGTCACCGCTGTGTTGGGCATGGGGTTGACGGCGTTGTTCCGCAAGATCCGTCCCGCTTCACGACGGTCCGCCGTCACCGTTCCGGCGCTTGCGACGTAGCTCTCGCGAGGCAAGAGGACTGGGCGTTGGTCCGGTGCCGGTCGTGCACTGGCCCGGGGCCGGTCGGGGCACCGGTCGGGCGCTGTTCGGGCGCCGGTTCGCCGCGGGTGGCTAGGGTTGGCGCATGACCGAAATCCGCCGCCTCGTCGCCGACGTCGACACCGGCATCGACGACATGCTCGCCCTGATCTACCTCGCCGGACTGCATCGGGCGGGTGAGATCGAGCTCGCCGCCGTGACCACCACCGCCGACAATACCACCGTGTGCCAGGCGTCCCGCAATTCGCGGTGGATCCTCGATCTGTGCGGCTGTTCCGACGTGCCGGTCGCCGCGGGGTTCGGTGCGCCGCTGAAGGTGCCGTTGACCACCACCCCGGAAACCCACGGCGAGTTCGGCCTCGGATTCGCCCGCCCGCCGTCGGCCGGTGCCGCGGTGGAGGCGTGCGACGCCACCGGTGCCGCGCCGGGCGCCTGGACGATCGCGCTCGACGCCGGTCCCGCCGACCTGCTCGTCACCGGGCCGCTGACCACCGCCGCGCGGTTTCCGGAGCTGACGACGAAGTTCGGTCGGGTCACCGTCATGGGCGGGGCGGTCGACCACCCCGGCAACACCACCCCCACCGCGGAATGGAATTTCTGGGTCGACCCGGACGCGGTGGCCGAGGTGTTCGCACCGCAGCGGGATCGTGCCTCCGATTCGCCAAGCCCCTCGCCTCTGACCCCTGCGCCTCTCACCCTCTGCCCCCTCGACGTCACCGAGACGATCATCGTCCGGCCGGAGGACATCGAGCGCTGGGCGATCCCGGGTGAGCTCGGCGACGTCGTGGCGCAGGCGCTGCGCTTCTACTTCGGCTTCCACCGCGGCCAGGGCATCGGCTACCTCGCCCAGGTCCACGACCTTTTCGCGGCGATGGTCGCCTGCGGGACCGTGGAAACGACCACCGAGACCATGACCCTCCGCGCCGTCGCCGGCGACCGCGGCGCCATCGCCCGCACCGACGGCGACGGGGGTGAAGGCCGGGAGACGATCGTCGTAAAGCACGTCGACCCGGCCCACGTGCACGCCGAATTCGACCGGGTGCTGCGCCTAGGATGGATCCAGGACCGAAACCACTGAGGCGAACCGACCCCCACGCGGCAATCGACCCACGCGAAACAGGAGTTCCCATGCTGACCCCCACTTCCACCGGCACCCCGTACACCGACGGCGCGACGCGGGTGCTGCTGCTGGGTTCCGGCGAGCTGGGCAAGGAGGTGGCCATCGCATTCCAGCGCCTCGGCGTCGAGGTGCACGCCGCCGACCGGTACGCCCATGCGCCCGCCCAGCAGGTCGCGCACTTCTGGTACGAGCTGGACATGACCGACGCCGACGCCGTGAAGGCCCTGGTGGCGCAGGTGCGGCCGCATTTCATCGTCCCCGAGATCGAGGCCCTGGCCACCGACGCGCTGGTGGAGCTGGAGGAAGCCGGCGACGTCACCGTCATCCCCACCGCCCGTGCCGCGCAGTTGACCATGAACCGCGAGGGCATCCGCCGGCTCGCCGCCGAGGAGGTCGGGCTGCCGACGTCGCGCTACCGGTTCGCGTCGACGCGCGAGGAGTTCGTCGCCGCCGTGGAGGACATCGGGCTGCCGTGCGTGGTCAAGCCGGTGATGAGTTCGTCCGGCAAGGGCCAGTCCACGGTTCGCACCGCCTCCGACGTCGACGCCGCGTGGGATTACGCGATGAGCGGCGGCCGCGTGTCGTCGGGGCGTGTCATCGTGGAGGGGTTCGTCGACTTCGATTACGAGATCACGCTGCTCACCGTCCGCTCGATCGACCCGGCGACGGGGGAGCCGGCGACGTGGTTCTGCGAGCCGATCGGCCACCGTCAGGTCGACGGCGATTACGTCGAGTCGTGGCAGCCGATGCCGATGTCGCAGGTCGCACTGGACAACGCCCGGTCGGTGGCGGCCCGCATCACGGGTGCGCTCGGCGGCCGCGGCATTTTCGGCGTGGAGTTGTTCGTCCGCGGCGATGACGTGTGGTTCTCCGAGGTCAGCCCCCGCCCGCACGACACGGGCCTGGTGACGATGGGCACGCAGCGTTGCTCCGAGTTCGACCTCCACGCGCGGGCGATCCTGGGGTTGCCCATCGACGTGACGTTGACGTCTCCGGGCGCGTCGGCCGTGGTGTACGGCAAGTGCGACGGTCCCGCCCCGACGTATTCGGGGCTTGCCGACGCCCTGGCGGTTCCCGAGACCGACGTGCGGATCTTCGGCAAGCCCGAGGCGCACGACCGCCGCCGCATGGGCGTGGTCGTGTCCACCGCGGAGGACGTCGATTCCGCCCGGGAGAACGCGGCGCGCGCGGCCGCGGCGGTGTCGGTGTCGGTGGACTAGCGGGGCGGGGCCCTCATGGTCGGGGAGCTGCAATCGGCGTTCGGCTTGCTCAAGCCGTTGATCCCATTCGACGCAGCGCAGTTGCTGCGCGTCGAACGGGGGAGGCGTCCGAGAGAGCTTTTCCGCGTCGGGTACTCGTCGAACACCGCATGGGCCCTGGCCCACATGTTCCCCCTGAAGACGTCGGGCGGATTCACCCAGCATGTGAGTGACGACGCTCCCCTGCCTCCGACGATTTCGACCTCGGGGATCCGGAGCGGGTTCACGTCGTCGCCGCTGTTCCGGGATCATCTTTCGGAGGAGGGATACGCGGAAGGGATGACGCTGGAGTTGTTCTCGGCGTCGGCGCCGATTGGCCTTGCGCACTTTTCGAGCCGCGAGCCCCGCGCCTTCGAGGGGGCGCCCCGGCGGGCCGCGTTGGCGGTGTCGGGTTTGTTGGGGCAGTTGATCGCTTTGATGCCGGATCCCGGGGAACGGCAGTGGCCGGTGTCCGACGAGTCCGGCCTGGAGGACGAGCTGCTCGCGGACGACGACTTCGTGCGGCACCTCAGGGAGTTTCAGCGCTCGCCGTTGGCGTTCGTCGAGCACCTGTGGTGGGTGGGGGATGTCCTGGTGGAGGTCGGAATTACCCAACCCGGGCGGGTCGAGGCGCGCCCCGCGGCCGCAGATGCCGTGGCGGGTTTGTCCCGGCAGGAATTGGCGGTGCTGAGCACGTTGTGTTGTGGTGCGTCGGACGGTGAAGCGGCGCGCCGACTTCATCTGAGCGTCCGCACCATCCAGTCTCACGTGAGCTCGATGCGAAGGCGCCTCCGGGCGGAAAGCCGCCTGGAGGCCGTGGTCATCGCGTTGGGCGCGGGGTTGTATGTGCCGCACCCGGGGTGGGCGCCGCTTCGCGAAATCGCTCGCGGCCGCCCGGGAACGGTGCGTTAGGGAGTCGGGACCTTCGCGACGAGCTTGGCCGCCTCCGCGACTTCCTCGCGCTGGTGGTCGAAGAGATCGTCGACGCCCTGAGTGGAGAACAGCACGCCGAAGGGGTCCCCGAAGCCGCTGTCCTTTCCGGTTAGGGTCTCCAGGACGCCGATTCCGCAGACCGGCAGGTAGTACGGGCTGTAGCCGCCTTCCTGGACGAAGACGACCTTGCCGCCGCACACCTCGTCGGCGATGGCCATGATCTGGGCGGTCAGCGTCTTAAATCCGCTCTGCGTCACCATCTGCCGTGCCAGCGGATCCATCACGGAGGCATCGAAGCCGCTGGCGACGATGATCAGCTCCGGTTCGAAGGCCCGGAGTGCGGGGACCACGACGTCGGCCATGGCGAGTTCGTAGACGGCGTTGCCGCTGCCCGGAGGCAGGGGAATGTTGAGGGCGGCCCCCTCGCCGGCGCCTTCACCGTTGTCTTCGCGGAAGCCGGACTCGGGCGGGTAGCACTTGTTCTGGTGCAGGGAGATGGTCAGGACCGAGGGGTCTTCCCACCAGATGTCCTGGGTGCCGTTTCCGTGGTGGACGTCCCAGTCGACGATCGCGACCCGGTTGAGCCCGAGCTTTTCCTTGGCGTACGCGGCGGCGACGGAGGCGTTGTTGAAAAGGCAGAAGCCCATTCCGCGGGCGCGTTCCGCGTGGTGTCCGGGCGGGTTGATGAGCGCGTAGGCGGTGTCGACGGTGCCGTCGACGACGGCTTCGGTGGCGGCGATGGCGCCGCCGGCGGCGAGGAGCCCGATGTCGTATCCGCCCTTGCCGAAGGGGGTGGCGCCGTCGCCGGCATCCCCGCCCTTGGGGTTGTCCGACTGGGTTTTGATGGATTCGACGTGCTTCGCGTCGTGCACGCGGAGCAGGTCGGCTTCTTCCGCGGGGCGGGCCTCGAGGGTGGTGAGGTGGGTGCGCAGGGGCGAGACCTGGACGGCTTCGTGGAAGCGGCGTTTGGTGTCCGGGTGGGCCACGTGGTGGCCGATGGGCTGGAGTCCGACGGCGGGGTCCGCGGGCGTGAAACCTCCGCTGCCGGTGTCGACCCATCCGTAGAGGGCGTCCCAGAGGTATCCGACGTTTCGTGCCATGGTGATGCTCCTTCGATGTTGCTTCCGATGGCAAAAACAACCGTAGGAGTGGCGGCCCGTTGGCGGATACCGCAAAAACACTGAATCCCAGTCTTCCCGCCCTGCGGCGGTGTCGGTGTCGGTGGATTAGCGGAGGGGTGCCCCCGCTTTGCGGCGGTCCGCGTGGACGGCGGGCCGTCGTCAAGCAAAAAAAGGGGGCGGGGTAAAAAAGGGGCCCGGCACGAGGCCGGGCGAAAAACCTACGCGTTCGGCGTCACCGGGGGCTCGGCCGACCACGGGAAGACGATCCACTCGTCGGTGCGGCGCCAGGCGTAGTCGGGCTTCACCACGGAGGCGGACTTCTCGTAGAGCACGGCGGAACGGACCTCTGCGCCCGGCTCGGACAGGATGTCGAGCACCAGCTTCAGGGTGCGGCCCGAATCGGCGACGTCGTCGACGACGAGAAGACGGCGGTTGGCGATCGACTCGACGTCGAGGAGCGGCTCCAGGAGGATCGGATCCGGCAGGGTCTCGTGGACGTCGGTGTAGAACTCCACGTTGATCGCGTCGGACAGCTTCACCCCCAGCGCGTAACTCAGGGCGCCCGCCGCGACCAGGCCGCCGCGGGCGATGGCGATGATGACCTCCGGCTCGTAGCCGTCATCGGCGATGGTCTGCGCCAGTTCGCGCGAGGCGTCGCCGAACCCCTCCCAGGTGAGGATTTCCTTCTGCTGAAGATCCGTTGAATCCGCATGGTAAGCCATGAACCAACTTTAGCGGCCCCGGGTGCCTCGCCGCCGCCCAGCTCCCCGCGGGTGCCCTATCCGGTGACGGTGGCCACCGGGACGCCGGCGTGGCCGCGCGCGTGGCGGACCATGTCGGCCCACTCGACGATCTTCTTGCGCTCGCGTCCCTCGGCGGCGCCGGCTGCGCGTTCGGCGGCGTCCAGGGCGTACCAGCCGTCCCACGTGACGTATTCGATGCCGCGGGCGTCCAGGAAGTCGTCGACGGCGCTTTCCGACGGCTCGTCGGCCGGCGACAGCACCCCGTTTTCCCAGTCGGCCAGGAGATTGGCGACGACTTCGTTGGCGTCGCCCTTGGTGTTGCCGATCAGGCCGACGGGGCCGCGGCGCACCCAGCCGGTGGTGTACAGGCCGGTGCGGCCGTCGACGCGGCCGCCGTCGTTGGGGATGACGGCCCGGTCGTCGTCGAAGGGCACGCCCGGCACGGCGTCGGAACGGTAGCCGACGGCGCGGTAGACGGCGCCGACCGGCCAGTCGGTGAACTTTCCGGTGCCGCGGACGCCGCCCTCGCCGTCGAGTTCGGTGCGCTCGGTGCGGATGGCGGTGACCTTGCCGTCCTCGCCGAGCAGCTCGACGGGGGATTCGAAGAAGTGGATGTGGAGCTTGTGGGGCGCGCCCTTCGGCTCGCGGATGGCGTAGTTCTCGATGATCGAGCACACCTGGTCGACGATCTTCGAGTCGCGGCGGGACTGCTCCGAGGCGGCGTCGTAGTCGATGTCCTCCGGGTCGATGACGACCTCGATGGTGGGGGAGTGGTCGAGTTCCTTCAGCTCCAGCGGGGTGAACTTCGCCTGGGCGGGGCCGCGGCGGCCGAAGACGTGGATCGTGCGGGCGGCGTTGGCGGACAGGCCGTCGTGGACGTTGTCGGCGATTTCGGTGGGCAGCAGCTCATCGGCGGTCTTCGCCAGGATGCGGGCGACGTCCAGGCCGACGTTGCCCACGCCGACGACGGCGACGGACTCGGCCGAGAGGTCCCACGAGCGGGCGAATTCGGGGTGCGAGTCGTAGAAGCCGACGAACTCGCCGGCGCCGTGATGGCCGTCGAGGTCGGCGCCCGGGATGTTCAGGTCGCGGTCGCCGGTGGCGCCGGTGGCGAACACGATGGCGTCGTAAAGCTTCTCCAGTTCGGCGACGGTGACGTCGCGGCCGACGTCGACGTTGCCCAGCAGCCGGACGCCGGGCTTGTCCAGGACGCGGTGCAGGCTCTTGATGATGCCCTTGATGCGCGGGTGGTCCGGGGCGACGCCGTAACGGATGAGGCCGAACGGGGCGGGCAGGCGCTCGATGACGTCGATGGACACGGGGTGGCCCGACTTCAGGAGGGCGTCGGAGGCGTAGATGCCGGCGGGGCCGGAGCCGATGACGGCGACGCGCAGCGGGCGGGAGTCGATGTTGGGAATGGTCATGGCTCCCGATGATCCGGGTTGCGGCGGAAAATCCCGGGGTTCGATTCACGGTGACACGAACCCGACATCGAACAGACCGGCCTGTCTAGTGTTCGGGCCATGGAAAGAATCGTTCTGTTCGTCTTGATCGGCCTCGGGGCCCAGCTCGTCGACGGCACGCTGGGCATGGCCTTCGGCGTGACGGCGACGACTCTGTTCATCCTGTCCGGCACCGGCGCGGCCACCGCCTCGGCGGTCGTGCACGTGGTCGAGGTCGGCACGACGCTGGCTTCGGGTGCGTCGCACTGGCGATTCGGCAACGTCGACTGGGGCCGCGCACTGCGGCTCGGCGTGCCGGGCGCGATCGGGGCGTTCCTTGGAGCGACCTTCCTGTCCAGCCTCGACGGAGACGCCGCCAAGCCCGTCACCTCGACGATCCTGCTGGCCCTGGGTCTGTGGGTGCTCGTTCGATTCGCTTTCCTGCCGCCGCGCCGCAACGCCGCCGCCGCGTCGTGGGGCCTGTCCAAGCTGGGGCCGTTGGGCCTGGCCGGCGGCCTGCTCGACGCCACCGGCGGCGGTGGCTGGGGGCCGGTGACCACGTCGACGATGCTCAGCGCCGGGGCGGACCAGCCGCGCAAGATCATCGGCACCGTCTCCGCCGCGGAGTTCCTGGTCACCGTCGCCGCGACGCTCGGCTTCCTGCCGTTGCTGCGCGAGGAATTCGCCGAGCACACCCTGCCCATCCTGGGCCTTCTGGTCGGCGGCGTGCTCGCCGCGCCCATCGCCGCGTTCCTCGTCGGCCGCATCAATCCGCGGACGCTGGGCATCGTCATCGGCGGCGTGCTGGTGCTGCTGAACTTGCGGACCCTGTTCGGCACGGTCACGCCGCTGCTGCTCGGGTGGGTCGCGGTCGTCGCCGTGATCCTCGTCTGGTCGCGCAGCCACGACACGCTGCCCTGGCTGCGCCACCGGGTCACGCTCGATCCGGTCGAGGAAAAGGGCGATGCGGGCGAAGGCGAGCCGGCGAAGACCGGTGCGGCACGGGCCGGGCGGTGACTGTCCGGCTCCTGAAAATCTGAACCGCCCGAGCGCTAAAAGACCGATCAGTCTAGAAAATCCAGCCCCCATGTGACGGCGTCATGTTCCGGCGCCGCACTCATTTAAAACACCGCAATCCCTCAAACACCGCACTCATTTAGGCAACGAGGAATTCACCCATGACCACCGCAACGAAAACCACCCGCCGCCCGAAGGTGAAGAAGCCGCAGGGCCAGTGGCTCATCGACGGCCGCGAACCGCTCAACGACGACGAGCGCATCAAGCAGGAGGACGCCGGCCTGGCGGTCCAGCAGCGCGTGCGCGACATTTACGCCAAGGAGGGCTTCGATTCGATCCCGGCGGAGGACCTGGCTCCGCGTTTCAAGTGGATCGGCCTGTACACCCAGCGCAAGCAGGATCTGGGCGGCGAGCACACGGGCGTGAAGACCAACGCCGAGCTGCAGGACAAGTACTTCATGCTGCGCATCCGCCTCGACGGCGGCCAGACGACGACGGCGGGTCTGCGGGCGATCGGCGAGATTTCCCGTGATTTCGCGCGTGACACGGCGGATTTTTCCGACCGGCAGAACGTGCAGTTGCATTGGATCCGCATCGAGGACATGCCGGAGATCTGGGATCGTCTGGAGGCCGTGGGCCTGGACACGCACTTCGGGTGCGGCGACGTGCCGCGCGTGATCCTGGGTTCCCCGGTGGCGGGCGTGGCGGCCGACGAGATCATCGACGGCACTCCGGCGATTCGCCGCATCAAGGACGAGTACCTGTCCACCGACGAGTTCAACAATCTGCCGCGCAAGTTCAAGTCGGCGGTGTCGGGCAGCCCGCGCCTGGACGTCACGCATGAGGTGCAGGACGTCGCGTTCGTCGGCGTGAACCACCCGGAGCTCGGGCCCGGTTTCGACGTGTGGGTCGGCGGCGGCCTGTCGACGAACCCGATGCTGGGTCAGCGTTTGGGCGCGTGGGTGCCGCTGGAGCGGGTGCCGGAGGTGTGGGCGGGTGTCGCGCGCATTTTCCGCGATTACGGTTACCGCCGGCTGCGCACGCGGGCGCGTCTGAAGTTCCTGGTCGCCGAGTGGGGCATCGAGAAGTTCCGTCAGGTGCTGGAGGACGACTACCTGGGTTATTCGCTTGACGACGGCCCCGCCCCGGAGCCGTGGGAGCGTGATCGCGACCATGTCGGCGTGCACGAGCAGAAGGACGGGAAGTTCTACGTGGGCGTCAAGCCGGCGGTGGGCCGGGTGCCGGGGTCGGATCTGGTGAAGTTGGCGGATCTGGCGGAGAAGTACGGCGTGGGCCGGGTGCGCACGACGGTGATGAAGGAGCTGGTGTTCCTCGACGTCGAGCGCGATCAGGTGGATGCCTTCGTCGCGGAGCTCGATGAGCTGGGGTTGTCGGCGAATCCGTCCGCTTTCCGACGGGGCATCATCTCGTGCACCGGCCTGGAGTTCTGCAAGTTGGCGCTGGTGACCACCCGCACTCGGGCGATCGATTTGGTCGGTGAGCTGGAGGAGCGCATCGGTGATCTGGACGTGCCCATCGGCATCTCCCTCAACGGTTGCCCGAACGCGTGCGCCCGCACGCAGATCGCGGACATCGGCCTGAAGGGGCAGATCGTCACCGACGAGGACGGCAATCGGGTCGAGGGGTTCCAGGTGCACCTGGGCGGTGCGCTGGGCCTCGACGCGAACTTCGGCCGCAAGCTGCGCGGCCACAAGGTCACGTCGGCGGAACTCGGCGACTACATCGAGCGCGTCATCGTCAATTACAAGGAGCAGCGCACCGAAGGCGAGCAGTTCCGCCACTGGGTCGCCCGCGCGGCGGAGGAGGACCTGAAGTGAGCGGCGAAGCGAAGTTGGGCATCTCGGGCCGGAGCGCGCACCCGAACCCGAACCGCGGTGCGGTGATGCACTGTCCGTACTGCGGAGGCGAAGAGCTCTGGCCCGACGCCGAAACCGATTACGCCTGGCAATGCCGCGAATGCTGCCGGGTGTTCACCGTCAAACTCCACGGACACGTCGAAAGGGGAGTCGCATGACCACCACCGCACCGGACACGGACGTCCTCGCCGACCCGGCCACCGCCCGCCGCCTGCTGGAACTGGCGTTGGACCACGGACCCTCGCTGGAGGGCCGCACCGCCGGCGAAATCCTCGAATGGGGCGCCGAGCACCTGCGCACCCCGCTGGCGGTGACCATGTCGATGCAGGACACGGTGCTGGCGGAACTGGCATCGCGCCACGCCCCCGACGCCGACCTGATCTTCCTGGACACCGGCTACCACTTCCCGGAGACCCTGCGGGTGGCGGCGGACGTCGACGAGCGGTACGACAACCGCCTGATCACCGTCACCCCCGCCGACGACGCGGTGCCGGAGCTGTACCGGACCGACGTGACCGCGTGCTGCCTGCAGCGCAAGGTCGAACCGCTCGGCCGCATGAAGCTGCCGTACGAGGGCTGGGTCACCGGCCTCAAGCGAGTCGACGCGCCGACGCGGGCGAAGACGCCGGTGCTGGAGATCGACAAGACCGGCCGCATCAAGCTCAACCCGCTGGCCGCCTGGACCGACGAGGACGTCGATCGGTTCATCGCCGACAACGACCTGATCATCCATCCCCTCACCAAGGCCGGTTTCCCATCCATCGGCTGCGCCCCCTGCACCGGGCGCGTCGCCCCCGGCGCCGACCCCCGCTCGGGCCGCTGGGCCGGGGCGGAGAAGACCGAATGCGGACTGCACACGTGACCCGGACCCAGACGAAGGACAACACCATGACCACGACCACCACCACGACCACCACGGCCCTCGACCCGCGCCTCGCCGAACTGGAGGCGGAATCCATCGACATCATCCGGCAGGCCGCCGGCCAGTTCGACCGTCCCGCCCTGCTGTTCTCCGGCGGCAAGGACTCGGTTCTGGTCCTCGAGCTGGCCAAGCGGGCCTTCGCGCCGGCGGGCATTCCGCTGGAGCTGCTGCACGTGGACACCGGCCACAACTTCCCCGAGGTCATCGCCTTCCGCGACAAGATCGCCGCCCAGCCGGGAATCACCCTGCGGGTGGCGAAGGTCCAGGACTGGATCGACTCCGGGGTGCTCACCGAACGCGCCGACGGCACCCGAAACCCGCTGCAGACCGTGCCGCTGGTGGAGACCATCGCCGAGCGCCGTTACGACGCCGTCCTCGGCGGCGCCCGCCGCGACGAGGAGAAGGCCCGCGCGAAGGAGCGCGTCTTCTCGGTGCGCGACTCCTTCGGCGGCTGGGACCCGCGCCGCCAGCGCCCGGAACTGTGGGGCCTGTACAACGGCCGCCACGCCGCGGGCGAGAACGTGCGCGTGTTCCCCATCTCCAACTGGACCGAGGCCGACGTGTGGGCCTACATCGAGGCCCGCGGCATCGAGCTGCCGTCGATTTACTTCGCCCACGAGCGCGAGGTGTTCAACCGGGGCGGCATGTGGCTCGCGCCGGGCGAGTGGGGCGGCCCCCGCGACGGCGAGACCGTCGAGGTCCGCACCGTCCGCTACCGCACGGTCGGCGACATGAGCTGCACCGGTGCGGTGGAGTCGACGGCGACGGAGCTGTCCGACATCCGCGCCGAGATCGCCGCGTCGACGCTGACCGAGCGCGGTGCGACCCGCGCCGACGACAAACTGTCCGAATCCTCGATGGAGGACCGCAAGAAGGAAGGCTACTTCTGATGACCACCGCACTGCGCCTGTGCACCGCCGGCTCCGTCGACGACGGAAAGTCCACGTTCGTCGGCCGGCTGCTGCACGACACGAAGAACATCCTCGCCGATCAGTACGAGGCCGTCGCCGCCACCTCCGCCGCCCGCGGCCAGGGCGCCCCGGACCTGTCGCTGCTGGTCGACGGTCTGCGCGCCGAGCGCGAGCAGGGCATCACCATCGACGTGGCGTACCGCTACTTCGCCACCGACGCACGCTCCTTCATCCTCGCGGACTGCCCGGGCCACGAGCAGTACACCCGCAACACCGTGACCGGCATGTCCACGGCGGATGCGGTCGTGGTGCTGGTCGACGCCCGCAACGGCGTCGTGAAGCAGACCAAGCGCCACGCCACCGTCGCGTCGCTGCTGGGCGTGCGGCACGTCATCGTGGCGGTGAACAAGATCGACCTGTTGGATTACTCCGAGGAGGCCTTCCGGGCCATCGAGGCCGACGTCCGCGCGCTGGCCGAGCGGTTGTCGCTTGACGACGTCCGCGTGGTGCCCGTGTCGGCTCTCGTGGGCGACAACATCGTCGACCGTTCGAAGCACACCCCCTGGTACGGCGGGCCGAGCGTGCTGGAGATCCTCGAGGACCTGGACACCGGTCAGGGGCAGGCCGGAGATTTCCGCCTGCCCATCGACTACGTCATCCGTGACGCCGCCACCGAGTACCGCGGCTACGCCGGACGCGTCGCCGCCGGGTCGGTGGCCGTGGGCGACACGGTCGGGCTGCCCGGCGGGCGCACCGCCGGCGTCAGCCGCCTGACCGTCGCCGGCGAGGACGTCGAATCGGCGACGGAGGGACAGTCCATCGCGCTGAGCCTCGACGCCGAGTTCGACCTGGCCCGCGGCGACCTCATCTCCGGGGGCGAGCGCCCGGAGGACGTCCGGCGGTTTCCCGCCGTCGCCGTGCAGCTGGCCGACGCCCCGCTGGCCGTGGGCCGCGTCGTCGAGGTGCGTTACGGTGCGGCGCTGGTCCGCGGCCGCATCGCCTCGGTGGATGCGCTCATCGACATCGAGACCGGTGAGCCGACGGGCGTGGCCGATTCGCTGTCGGCCAACGACGTCGCCGAGGTCACCGTCGAGGTGGCGCAGCCCCTGCCGGTGGAGCGCTACCGCGTCGGCGGCCGCGTGGGTGCGTTCCTGCTGGTCGAGCCGGGCACCGGCGACACTCTCACGGCGGGTCTGGTGCGGTGACCGCGCTCATTCTCGTCGCCCACGGTTCCCGGCACCCGGGCACCGAGCCGTGCCTGAACGCGTTGGCCGGGGCCATCCGGGGCCGGGTGGCCGCCGAGGAGGTGCGGGTGGCGTGGCTCGAGCTCATCGATCCGTCGCTGGGTGCGCTGTGCGACGAGTTCGCCGCCCGCGGCATCCGCGACGCCGTGATCGTGCCGCTGCTGTTCACCGAGGCGTTCCACCGCACCGTCGACTTGCCCGCGCAGGCCGCTGCGGCGCAGGAGGCCAGCGGCGTGCGCCTCGACGTCCGCGACGGCATCGGTCTCGGCGCCGGGGTGAAGAAGGCGGTCGTCCGGTCGTTCCTGGCCACCGCCGCCGACCCCCGCGACGATGTGCTCCTCGTCGCGGTCGGTTCCGGCGATCAGGCCGCCAACGACGCCGTCCACCGCGTCGCCGCCGACCTCGACGGCATGCTCCCCGGCACCGTGCGGGCGGCGTTTTCCGTCGGCTCCGGGCAGCCCTCGGCGGCATCGGCGGTCGACGGGCTCGTCGTCACGCGCAAAAGCCGGGGCACCGTCATCCTGCCCCTGTTCACCGCCCCCGGGCTGCTGTGGGACCGGGTCGTCGACCGCGCCGCCGGCCTGCCCGGCGTCACCTGCGGCGAACCGTTGGGGGAGCTGCTCGCCGACGTCGTGGTCGCGCGGTGGCTGGAAAAGGCGCCCGCCCGCGCCCACGCATAAGCGCGGACGCGGGCGGTCGGGGAGGACCGGGGAACGCCGGGCGGCTACTCGCCGCGGGAGGCCTCCACCATGTCGTCCCACTCGACGATCTTCTTGCGCTCGCGGCCCTCGGCCTCGCCCAGCTTCCGCTCGGCGGCGTCCAGGGAGTACCAGCCGTCCCAGGTCACGTACGGCAGGCCCTTGGACTCCAGGAACGCCAGCGCCTCGTCCTCGCCCGGCTTCGACGGGGTGAAGACGTTGCCGGCGTCGAAGTCCTCCAGCAGGTTCGCGACGGTCTCGTTGGCGTCGCCCTTGGTGTTGCCGATCAGGCCGACCGGGCCACGCTTGATCCAGCCCGTCGTGTACAGGCCCGTGATGTGCTCGGCACCCTCGTCGGTGCCCTCCAGCACGCGGCCGCCGTCGTTGGGGATGACGGCCTTGCGGTCGTCGAACGGAATGCCCGGCAGCGCATCCGAGCGGTAGCCCACCGCGCGGTAGACGGCGCCGACCGGCCAATCGGTGAACTCGCCCGTGCCGCGGACGCCGCCCCTGCCGTCGAGCTCCATGCGCTCGGTGCGGATGCCCGACACCTTGCCGTCCTCGCCGAGGATCTCCACCGGCGACTCGAAGAAGTGGATGTACAGCTTGTGCGGGGCGTTCTTCGGCTCGCGGATGGCGTAGTTCTCGATGATCGAGCACACCTGATCGACGATCTTCGACTCGCGGCGGTTCGACTCCGACGCCGCGTCGTAGTCGATGTCCTCGGGATTGACCACGACCTCGATGGTCGGGGACTGGTCCAGCTCCTTGAGCTCCAGCGGGGTGAACTTCGCCTGCGCCGGGCCGCGGCGGCCGAACACGTGGACCTCGCGGGCCTTGTTGGTGCGCAGGGACTCGTACACGTTGTCCGGGATCTCGGTGACGTGCAGCTCGTCACCGGTCTTGGCCAGGATGCGGGCGACGTCCAGGCCCACGTTGCCGACGCCGACGACGGCGACGGACTCGGCCGACAGGTCCCAGTCGCGCTTGAACAGCGGGTTGCCGTCGTAGAAGCCGACGAACTCGCCGGCGCCGTGGTGGCCCTCGAGATCCGCGCCGGGCACGTCCAGGTCGCGGTCGCCGACGGCGCCGGTGGCGAACACGACGGCGTCGTACAGCTCCTTCATCTCGTCGAGGGTGATGTCCTTGCCGAATTCGACGTTGGCGATGAGGCGGACCTCGGGCTTGTCCAGGACGCGGTGGAGGCTCCGGATGATGCCCTTGATGCGCGGGTGGTCCGGCGCCACGCCATAGCGGATCAGGCCGAACGGCGCGGGCATCTTCTCGTACAGGTCGATGCTGACCTCGCGCCCGGACTTCATGAGGGCATCCGAGGCGTAGACCCCGGCGGGGCCGGAACCGACGATGGCGACGCGAAGGGGACGGGACATGCTCAGTGGAACCTGCTTTTCTCGGGGAGTGATGTCCGCACCATTCTAATGGGGTCGTCCGGGAACCACCACGTTGGGTGAGGTGAACCTAACCCGGAGTGTTTTCGGGTGTGACTCTGGTCACGGGCCGGGGTCGATTCGTGCGGAGATACTAAAAATTTTGGCTTACAGGGGTACCCGCGCGCCATCGGCGATTGCGTCCGCTATGTAAGGTGACTCACAATCGCGGCAGGGAATGAATCATGACTCACTGAAATCCCGGGATTTGCGCCAGCGAATCGGAATCCGGGTCCACAGGCGTGCGCCCAGCCCGGCGCATGGGAAAGGACGCACATCGTGACCGAGAACTCGAACGCGGCGACGGCGGTGCTCGTCACCTCCGTCGATCAGGCCGGCGACCACCGTGACGTCATCGAGGCGGTGTCCGCCGCATTGGGCGGCGCCCGTCTGGTGCACGCGGTGGGCGGCCCGGGTGGTGCGACGGCCGATGAGGTCGTGGGCAACCCGGACCACGCCCTCGGTCAGATCGTCACCGCCGTCGAGGCCGAGCGGGCCTCCGGCGATCAGGCGATGGTGCTCACCGCCACCGGCAACCTCGATTTCGACGCCCGCGTCGCCGCCGTCACCGGTTCCGGCGTGGTTCTCGTCGCCGATGGGGAGGGCTGCTCCAACGATGCCGCGCTGACCCGCATCCGCATGGCCGTCGCCGAGCTGCGGGCGCGGTACGCGGTGCCGCTGGCCGTGGTGCTCACCGGGCAGGTGGGAGAGGCGCCGAAGCTGGACGTGCCGGTGGTTGCGCTTGACGACGCCGACGCGTTGGCTTCCGCCGTCTCGGCGCCGGTCGACGTGATCATGACGCCGCAGCGCTTCCAGTGGTGGCTGCTGCAGCAGGCGAAGGCGAACCGTCGTCACATCGTGCTGCCGGAGGGCGAGGATGACCGCATCCTCATCGCCGCCGACGAGCTGCTGGCCGCCGACATCTGCGACCTGACCATCCTGGGCGACCCGGAGTTCGTCCGCGACCGCGCCCGGGTGCTCGGCCTCGACCTGTCGAAGGCGACGCTGATGGATCCGACGACCTCGGAGCACCTGGAGCCTTTTGCGGAGGAGTTCGCGGAGCTGCGCAAGTCCAAGGGCCTCACGCTCGACGAGGCGCGCGAGACCATGAACGACATCTCCTACTTCGCCACGATGATGATCCACAAGGGGCTCGCCGACGGCATGGTCTCCGGTGCGGCCAACACCACGGCGCACACCATCAAGCCGTCGTTCCAGATCATCAAGACCAAGCCGGGTGCGTCGACCGTGTCGTCGCTGTTCCTCATGGTCATGGATGACCGTCTGTGGGGCTTCGCCGACTGTGCGGTGCTGCCGAAGCCGTCGCCGGACCAGCTCGGCGAGATCGCCGTGGTGTCCGCGGAAACCGCCGCGAACTTCGGCATCGAGCCGCGGGTGGCCATGATGTCCTACTCGACCGGCGAGTCCGGCACGGGCGAGGACGTCGACCGCGTCAAGGCGGGTCTGGCCAAGGCCCGGGAGCTGGATCCGGAGCTGCTGGTCGACGGCCCGCTGCAGTTCGATGCGGCGATCTCCCCCTCGACCGCGAAGAAGAAGATGCCGGACTCCGCGGTGGCGGGCAAGGCCACCGTCTTCGTCTTCCCCGATCTCGACGCCGGCAACATCGGCTACAAGATCGCCCAGCGCTGCGGCGGCGCCCTCGCCATCGGACCCATCCTCCAGGGCCTGAACAAGCCGGTCAACGACCTGTCGCGCGGCGCGACGGTCGCCGACATCGTCAACACCGTCGCCATTACCGCCATCCAGGCAGGAGGTAACTAAGCCATGTCGCGTCACGCCCTCGTAGTCAACTCGGGTTCCTCGTCCATCAAGTTCCAGCTCGTCGATCCGTCGAAGGACGCCACCGAGCCGCCGTACGTGTCGGGTCTCGTCGAGCGCATCGGCGAGGACAACGGCACCATCGTGCTGAAG
The DNA here is from genome assembly GCF_030408835.1 of Corynebacterium freneyi. NCBI lineage: Bacteria > Bacillati > Actinomycetota > Actinomycetes > Mycobacteriales > Corynebacteriaceae > Corynebacterium > Corynebacterium freneyi. Next base: position 2,655,578 of record NZ_CP047357.1, on the reverse strand, counting down.
GTCAACGGCGAGAAGATCGAGGTCACCGAGCCGATCTCCGACCACGCCGACGGCCTGGACAAGGCCTTCGCCCTCATGGACGACAACGACTGCGGCCCGCATTCGGTGGACATCGCCGCGGTCGGCCACCGCGTGGTCCACGGCGGCAAGCTGTTCTCCAAGCCGCAGCTGATCGACGATCAGATCATCGAGATGATCCGCGACCTCATTCCGCTGGCGCCGCTGCACAACCCGGCGAACATCGTCGGCATCGAGGAAGCCCGCGCGCTGCTGCCGGACGTGCCGCACGTCGCGGTGTTCGACACCGGCTTCTTCCACGACATGCCGCCGGCTGCGGCGCTGTACCCGCTCAACGCGGAGGTCGCCGCCGAGAATTCGGTGCGCCGCTACGGCTTCCACGGCACCAGCCACGAGTACGTGTCCGGCCAGGTTCCGGAGCTGCTGGGCAAGGAGCCGCACGAGGTCAACCAGATCACGCTGCACCTGGGCAACGGCGCGTCGTGTGCGGCGGTGCGCGGCGGCCAGGCCGTGGACACCTCCATGGGCATGACGCCGCTGGCCGGCCTGATGATGGGCACCCGCACCGGCGACATCGACCCGGGCATCATCTTCCACCTGTACCGCCAGGGCATGTCCATCGACGAGATCGACAACCTGTGCAACCGCCAGTCGGGCCTGAAGGGCGTCTCCGGCGTCAACGACTTCCGCATCCTGCAGGAGCGCATGGACGACAACGACCCGGACGCTTGGGCGGCCTACCAGATGTACGTGCACCAGCTGCGCCGCTACATCGGCTCCTACATGCTCATCCTGGGCCGCCTGGACGCCATCACGTTCACCGCCGGCGTCGGCGAAAACCACGTGGGCATCCGCAGGGACTCGATGGCGGACCTGGAGAACTTCGGCATCAAGATCGACCCGGAGCGCAACGCCGGTCCGAACGACGGCCCGCGCGTCATCTCCGCCGACGACTCCAAGGTCAAGGTTCTGGTCGTCCCCACCAACGAGGAGCTGGCCATCGCCCGCTACGCCATGGCCTACGCCGAGTAGTCGGCCCCGAAGCGGCTTCGCACTCCCGCGGCCCCGCGACTCCGCGTGGTCGCGGGGCGGATTCCAGGAGACGTGGGCAAAGCAAAAACCCGCCGGATTCGATCCGGCGGGTTTTCCTTCGTGCGGTGTCGTCCTAGTAGATGTAGACGACGTCGCCGACCTGGAGGTTCTCGAAGAAGAACTTCGCGGCGTCGTGGGGCAGGCGGACGCAGCCGGCGGACTGGACGTCCGTGGAGCCCTGGTGGAACGCGTGTCCGTTGTTGGTGAAGTACACCGCGTACGGCATCGGGGCGTTGTTGAACTCGTAGGAGATCTCGTCCTTGACCTTGCGGGTCACGGTGAAGGTGCCCTTCGGGGTCTCCTGGCCCGGCTTGCCGTGCGACATGATGGTCGGGCCGTAGAGCAGCTTGCCGTCCTGCTGCAGCCAGGTGCGGTTGCCGGCCAGGTCGACGCAGGCGCGGGCGGTCTCCGGGCACGGGGACTCCGGCGGCAGGTCGGCGGCGCGCTCCTGCGGCGCCGGGGCGGGAGCCGGGGCCGGGGCGGGAGCCGGCTGGGGCTCGGCCGGCGGCAGGAAAGGCTCCACGGCGTCGCGGATCTCGCCCGGAACCTGGGCGCGGTCCATGAAACCGTCGATGTCGGCGCGCGTCGGGGCCTGCGGCAGCGCGTCGGAGGAACCGAAGTCGGGCAGCGGCTGGGCGCCCGCGACGGACGGGGTGACGCCGAGGCCGGCGATGACCGCCAGCGGCGCGGCGGTGCGCGCCACGCGGCGGAGGCGGGAGGGCTTGCGGTGCTTTCCGGTCATGGAGCGCACTCTACTGGGCCGACGACCAACGCAAAAGCCGAGAAAACCGTGGGGGTGGGGATCAACGCCAGGTGCGCGGCCGAATCAGGTTCGCCATGTCCACCAGCCGGTACCTGTGGCGGGGGAACGGAGACGACCTGGCCAACTGCCGCAGACCCTCCTCCAGGCCGGCGCGCAGACCCGCCACGGTGAACGGAACGTCGAAAAGCTCGTTGCGGCTGGCCGCATGATCCAACCCGCTGGCGCGCAGCCAATTCAGGGCGGCGACCATGACGGCGATGCGCAACTGCTCCATCCGCGGCTCGTTCGTCGGCAGCTCCACCAGGCGACGGGCGGCGCGGCGGATGCGCGACTCCGTCAACGATTCCGGGGCGCCGGAGGTCAGCAGCAGGATGGTGGTCAACTTCGCCAGCCGGTGATGCCGCGACGCCGCCGGCACCCGGTCCAGCATGGAAATCGCCATCTCCTGCTGGCCCTCCACCGTCAACTGGCGCGCCAGGCCGAACGCGGAAGACACCGTCGACGGGTTCGTCGCCCACACCATCGCGTACAGGCGGGTGGCGTGGAACCGCATGCACACCGGATCGGCGGCGGTGGTGGTCCACGTATCCGTCAGGTGCCGCAGCATCGACTCGGGGATGTCCTCCATTTGCCGGTCCAGGTTCGCCACCGCCCGCGCCGTGACGGGATCGAGCACCTGCTGATGGGAGATCCCCGCCCGCTGTTGCAGCAGCTCCAGGGTCGCCGCCAACGCCAGCTTCGGCGCCGGCTCGCCCGGCAACATGGTCAACACGCGGTTGAAGGACTCCAGGGCGGAGTCGTAGTCGTCGAGAAGCAATTCCGTGATGCCCGCGTACCAGCCCCACCGCCAGTCCTTGCGCAGACGCGGGGGAGCCGCCCGCAAATCGTCGCGGGCCTCCTCCGTGGACCCGATGTCCAGCTGCGCGCGGACGATGGCCAGGGGAATCTCCACCGACGTGGAATTCTCCGGGTCGCGCATGGCGGCGGTGAGGGTGTCGATGAGTTCGCCGGGCTCCGTGAACGACGACGCCGACAGCAGCCGAGCCCCCGGGTCCGTCGGGTCGACCAGCGGCACCGGCAGGGCGGCGGTGATCTCCTGGGGGGTGATGATCACGTCGCGGGCGATGCCGTCGACCAGCTGATCGGTGCGGAACACCCGGTGCTTGGTGCCGTACGTCGAACGCTGCGGGGAAAACAGCGAGCCGATGTGCGGGTACTGCACGCCGTCGCGCACCGCCAGGATCTCGCGCAGCACGCCGGTGAGCTGGATGGCCATGTCGTCGGCGCTGGCAAAACGCGCATCCGGGTCCTCGTTGCAGGCGCGTAGCAGCAGCCGGTACAGCGACAGGTACCGGCGGAACATGGGTTCCTCCATCGGCGTGGGCAGGCCGGGGTCGTAGACGCCGTTGGTCGCCGGCAGGTCGGTGATCAGCGACGCCAGCGTGCGGCCGACGGTGTAGATGTCCGACGCGACCGTGGGGCCGGTGCGGCCGACCTCGGGGGCCTGGAAGCCGGGCGTGCCGTAGATGTGGCCGTAGGCGCCGATGCCGGTGACCGCGCCGACGTCGATGAGCTTGACCTGGTCTTCGGTGATGAGCACGTTGTCGGGCTTGAGGTCGTTGTAGACCACGCCTCGGGAGTGCAGGTAGTCCAGGGCCGGCAGGAGTTCCAGGACGTAGCCGATGGCGATGTCGACGGGCATGACGCCGTCGGGCTGGGCGCGCCGGCGCTGCCGCAGCGACGGGCCGCCGACGTACTCCATGACGATGAAGCCGGTCTCGCCGTCGGAGGGTTCGACGAAGTTGATGATCTTCACGATGCCCGGGTGCGTGATCTCCGCGAGGAATTCGCGTTCGGCCTGCACGACGGCGAGGTCGCGTTCGTTGGACGACGCCATCATTCCCTTGAGCACGACCCAGCGGTCGGACACGTTGTGGTCCTTGGCCAGGTAGATCCAGCCGAGGCCGCCGTGGGCGATGGGGCCGGCGATTTCGTATTGGCCGGCGACGAGGTCGCCCGACGTCAGCGTCGGGGTGGGTTTGCCGGTGGCGGCGATTTTCTCCGGCGACATGACGGCGTCGAGCGGGTCGGTCGGCGGGATGAACGGCAGCTGCACCATGCCGTCGGCGACGGTGCGGCCCTGGCGGGCGCGGCCGCGTCGGGCGCGGAAGGTGTCCAGGGCGCGGCGGTGGGATTCGGCGGACGGGTCGACGGGGGTGGTCGTTCCGCTTGACGACGAGCCGGTGGGCCAGTCGTCGTCATCGTCGTCGTCGGCGAAGGGGTCGAATGGCGTGGCGACGGTGCCGGGTTCGGAATCGTCGGCGAAGGGGTCGAAGGCGACGGCTTCGGTCGCGGGGACGGACTCGGTGGCGGGGGCGGATTCGTCGCGGTCGGTCATCGGTCCTCCTCCCGGTAGATGCCCACCGGCTGTTGGCCTCCGGGCAGGAAGGCGCCGAGCCAGGTGTCGTAGAGCTGTTGCCAGGTGCCGTCGGCGCGGATGCGTTCCATGGTCAGATTGACCTGGGCGGCCAGCGCCACGTTGCCGTCGGCGACGCCCACCGCGTAGCTTTCGGTGCTCAGGCCCCGGCGGACGATGGTGGTGCCGGGGTCCTGGTCGTTGATGCCGGCCAGGATGGTGTCGTCGGCGACCACCGCGTCGACCTGGTGCTGCTGGATGGCCACCAGGCAGTCGGACCAGCTGCGCACCAGCAGCAGCGTCGCGCCGGGGGCCTCGGCTCGGACGATTTCCTCCGGGGTGGACTCGGCGGCGACGCAGACGCGACGGTCGTTGAGGTCGGCCGCCGACGAGATCTCGTCCGTTTCGTCGACGGAACCGGATGCCGGGACCAGGATGCCCGCTCGCGCGGTGAGGTAGGGGGCGGAGAAGTCGACGACGGCCTCGCGTTCCGGAGTCAGCGACATGGTGCGGACGATCGCGTCGACGCGGCCGCTGCTCAGGGCCTCGATGCGCTCGGTGGAGTCGACGTAGCGGAATTCCACCGCGTCGGGGTCGTCGAAGATGTCGCGGGCGATTTCCTGGGCCAGGGCGACTTCGAAGCCGGCGAGTTCGCCGGTGGAGGCGTCGCGGAAGCCGAGGAGGTTCAGCGACTGGTCGACGCCGACGATGATGCGCCCGCGGTCGATGATGTCGGGCAGACGTTCTTCGACGGGGCCGGTCGCCGGGGTCGGCGACGGCGGGGTGGCCGCGCCGTCGGGCAGGTTCGCCGGGCGGGTGTCGGCCTTCTCGTAGCGGGCTTCCGGGGGCAGGGGAGTGCCGCCGGAGGCGCGTTCGATGATCTCGTTGTAGGGGTCGTCGACCAGCGGGGCCTGCGGGGTGCACGCGGTGAGCGTCAGCAGCGTCGCGGCGGCCGCGGCGCCGACCGCTCGTGCGGGGGCGGGGAAGGGGGCGCGGAATCGGCGGAGTCGCATCACAGGTACTCCATCAGGCGGTGGCGGAAGCCGAGGACGACGCAGATCGCCGCACCGAGGGACAGCAGGGTGACCAGGGCCGACAGGGCGGCGGAGGATTGGCGGGCGTCTTCGAGGCTGCGGCGAAGGTCCAGGCGGGCGTCGGAGATCGCCGACTGCAGCGCTGCGTCGAGTTCGCCGAAGGCGTCGGCCGACGAGTGCGGTTCGGCGCCTTCGACCGTCGCCGCCTCCACGGCGCCGGCGTAGTCGCCGCGGTCGAGTCGGGCGCGCATTTCGGTGTGGCCCTTGCGCCACTCCTGCAGCGATTCCTTCGCGTGCTCGGCGCCTTCGCCGGTTTGGCCGGATTCCTCGATGAGGGAGTCGATCTTCTTCGCCGCTTCTTCGAAGGCGGCGACTTCGCCGGGCTGGCGGCGGACCAGGGTCAGCGTTTCGGCGGCGCGGGCCTGCTGCGCGGTGATGCGCGCTTCGGTCAGCGTCTGCACCGGCGAGTAGGAGCCGCCGAACGTCGCCGACCCGCTCCACGACAGCATCGGCGCGAGCAGCACCGCCAGAAACGCGATGACCATCAGCGCCGTCGCCGCGGTCATGCCGGTGTTGAACAGGCGCCCGGTGCGGCGGGTCATGCGCCATTGGACGAACAGCAGCATCAGCACGGCGGCGAGCAGTCCCGACAGCGGCACCCACGGCAGGCCGGTCAGTTTCGCCCGGTCGTCGGCGACGGATTGGCTGGTGTCCTCGTACAGTGCGGCCGCGGCCGGGAGGATGTCGCTGCGCATCAGGCCGGAGGCTTCGGCCAGGTAGGCCACGCCCACGGGATGGCCCTGGCGGGCGTTGGCGCGGGCGGCTTCGACCAGGCCGGTGTACACGGGGATGAGCCGTTGCACGGTGGCGATGTGTTCCATCGACTCTCCGTCGACGTCCGTGATTCCGGCCGCCGCGCGGGTTCCGGCGAGCGTGGCCTGTGCGATGGCGTCGTCGTAACGCTGCCGCAGTTCGGGGGCGCTGTCGAGGCCGCCGCGGCTGAACGACGTGTTGGCGGAGGCGTCGGCGATGGTCAGCGCCGAGTACAGGTTCTGCGCCGCGTTGGCCTGCGGTTCCGACGCCGACGACACGGTGGCCAGCTGCTGCTGCCTGTTGCTCGCCGACTGAGACATGGACAGGCCCGCGGCGAGGATCGCGACGATGAGCACCACCGCCGCCAACGTCAGCCGACCGGGCGACGTCAGCAGGAAGGACAGGGTCCGGCGCGGCAGTTCCAGCGCCGGGGCGATGCGTTCGCCGACGATCGAACCGAACGTCGTCGTGCCGGTGCCCAGCTCGAGGTCGTCGAGGCGTTCGTCGGCGTCGCGCTGGTCCTGCGGGGAGGTCTGCGGCGGCTGAGTCGTCGACGGCGTCCACCGCGGGTCGCCGGAGGCGGGCTGCGGCGTCGATTCGGGTGTTGCGGGTGCGTCGGATGTCTTGGGTGCCGTGGCCGTTGCGGAAGCGTCGGCCGTCGCAGATGACGGGGCCGTCGATCCGAGTTCGGTGCCCCCGGGGGAGCGGCGGCCGGTGAACCTGGTTCTGCGGGGACGGCGCCGCTTGTCGGCGGCATCTGCGGCCATTGCGCGTCGCCTCCCGTCGGTGCAGATCCGGCCCCGCGAGCGTGGGGCAACTCTGGTGCAGATGTTAGTCCCGATGCCTTGTGAGGCAAACCACAGGGAGGGGGGCGTCGGCGACCGCGTACCCTGGGGCCATGCTTCACGACGGCAATGGCTGGGCCGCGGGCCCCGATGGCTCCCGATTGTGGGGGAAACTCGGCGCCGCGGGGTTGCTTCTGTTTGCCCCCGGCGGTCGGGTGCTCATGCAGTATCGCGCGGAGTGGACGTCGTGTCCGCTGACGTGGGGGGTGCCCGGCGGCGCCCGCGATTCGCATGAAACCGCCGCCGAGGCCGCGTTGCGCGAGTCGGAGGAGGAGACCGGGATCACGGCCGATCAGGTGCGGGTCCTCGGGGCCGAGGTGACCGCGGGGCCGTTCCCGGCCGATCCCGAGCGCCCCGAGCTCGCCGGCGGTTGGACGTACACGACCGTCTACGCCGTGGCCGACGGCGAGTTGGAGACGTTCCCCAATGCCGAATCGCTGGAGCTGCGGTGGGTGCCCTTCGATGAGGTCGCCGACCTGCCGTTGCTGCCGGCGTTCGCGGAGTCCTGGCCGGGAGTGCGCCGCCGGGCCGAGGAACTGCTGCGCGGGGTACCGGAGGCCACGTAGCCGCCTGGTTTCGGGTATTCGGCAATTAGGAGGGGGTCACCAGAAGTTCCGGGGATCTGCGCGGGCAACGGAGCGGACGCGGCTGCCCTGAAAGGCCCAGGATGCGCAGTTGGGATCGATAGCGTTCAAAGCCGTGGCAACGTCTTTCATGCGGTCATTGAGATTCACGCGCAGGAGGTTCTCATGATGTGAAACGCGGTTTCGTAGCTGCCGGAGCCGCTCGAGCCTCTTGCCGACGTATTCCCGGCCTTTATCGCTGGTGTAGGCGTTCGGAAACGCCTGGCAAAGCGCGTCGGTCCAAAGAGTCTTCGCCTTCGGAGTCAGGCTTGGATCTGTCGCGCCTAAAATCCGGGGCCAAAACCCGAAGGTCAATTGCGCGACGATGTCGTCGTGATTGGCGACTGCGCCGTGGCGGGGATGAGTGTGAGGGCGCTTTGCTGCTTCGCGCTTTGCATCCCGTCTGGCCCTCCTTATGGCGTCGCCGCCGAGGTCGTACAACAGCGTCGGAGTTTGTTGGTGGGCCGTCCAGTCGTGGCCTGGGTTCAAGGACCCGCACCAATTCGCAAGTGCAGCGTCGATTGCATTTCGGGTCAGGATTTCCACGTGAGACAGCTGAGCATGGACCGCGCCCGAAAGCTCGTTGTTCCATCGATAGAGTTCCTGGGCCCGATCGATGTTTCCGTGTGCTTCAGTGAGGTACGGCGCGAAGCGCGCACTTCCCAGGAATTTCTCGAGCTCTGGTTGGCCTGTCATCACTGTGGTGGTACTCTCGCAATCAGTGAGCGTCGGCGTAGGCCGATTGCCATTCCTTTTCGGTGGCCCCGGGAGCTTGCGCTCCCGGGGCTGCTTGTTTTCTGCGAACCTACTGATCAGCGATCGCCGCCAGTCCCGACGCCACCGCGGTGACGGACAGGACGGCGGGCCAGGCGCCGATCTTCTTGGCGGCCGGGTGGGAGGCGCCGAATGCGCCGATGTAGGCGCCGAGCAGGCCGGCGGTGGCCAGGGGGCCCTTGCGGGCGTACCAGGTGCGGGCGGAGTAGATGCCGGCTGCGGCGAGGATGACGCCGCCGAGGGGGCGGATGCCGGTTTCGCGGGCGGTGAGCCATCCGCCGATGAGGCCCGTCGCGATGAGCGGGGCGGTCTTGACGTCTTCGGCCTTCTTCAACTTCATGTCCATGCGGCCCAGAGTATCCGCGCTACGCTGGGCGCATGTTGAACAATGTTTCGGAAGGGGTTTCCGGGCCGCGCGCCGGGCGCCGAGCGACGCTCGCGGGGGCCTCGTTGTACCTGGTCACGGATGCCCGCCGTCACATCGATCCGGATTTCGGGGAGTTGGCCCGGTTCGCCGATGCGGCGTTGTCGGCGGGGGTGGACATCATTCAGTTGCGCGACAAGGGGTCCGCAGGCGAGCGGAGTCTGGGGGCGATGGAGGCCGCGGAGGAGTTGGCGGCGCTGGCGGTGCTGCGCGAGGTCGCCGACCGTCACGGCAAGTTGCTGGCGGTCAACGACCGGGCGGACATCGCCGTGGCCGCCGGTGCGGATGTGTTGCACACGGGGCAGAAGGATTTGCCGGTGGCGGTGGCCCGGCGGCTCATCGGCCCGGACATGTTGTTGGGCAAGTCCTGCAACAACGCGGGTCAGGTCGATGCGGCGGCGAATGATCCGGATCTGGATTATTTCTGCACCGGTCCGGTGTGGGCCACCCCGACGAAGCCGGGGCGTCCGGCTGCGGGGTTGGATCTGGTCCGGCACGCGGCGGGCGTGGTGCGTGACGACGGCGACGCGCATCCCTTTTTCGCCATCGGCGGCATCGACCCCTCCAATGCGGGGGAGGTCGCCGCGGCCGGTGCATCGAAGCTCGTGGTGGTGCGCGCCCTGACCGGTGCGGCCGATGATGAGGCGTTGCGGGCGAATGCGGCGGCGCTGCGGGCGGCCGTCGGCGGAGAGTCCGTCGGCGGGCAGGACGTCGCCGGGGAGGACGCGCGATGAGCGCCAACGATTCGTTGCACGTCGCGGTCGTCGGCAACGGCGTCATCGGGATGGCCACGGCCTTCCGGTTGGCCCACGCCGGCCATCGCGTGACGCTGCAGGCGCCGAGTGCGGCGACCGGCCCGAGCTGGGTCGCCGGCGGCATGTTCGGTGCGTATACGGAGGCGTGGCCGGGGGAGGAGGCGATGCTGCACCTCGGTGCCGCGTCGCTGCGTCGGTGGCTGCCGCTGCTCGAGGACCTGGAGGGGGTGCCGACGCAGCAGTCGGGCATTCTCACCGGACGGGGCACGGTGCTCGCCGGCATCGATGCGGCCGACGCCGCCGACGTGGAGTCGATCGTGGCCACCACCGAGGAGCACTACCCGGGCGTGCTGCGCCGGGTGACCCGCCGCGAGCTGCGCGCCTTGGAGCCGTCGCTGGCCCCGGTGTTGCGCGGTGCGGTGGTGTGCGACGACGAGTGGAGCGTCGACAACCGTCAATTGCTGTCGAAGCTCGGCGCCGCCTGCCGCGAATTGGGCGTGAACAGGGTGCTCGGCACCGTCACCGACGTCGACGAGTTGCGCGAGGGCGTCGGCGCCGACGTCGTGGTGGTCGCCGCCGGGGCGGGGTCGGCGGAACTGATCGACGTTCCCGTTCGCGAGGTCAAGGGGGAGGTGCTGCGGTTGCGTCGACGCGGGTCGTCGGAAAGCAGGCCCGAACGCACCATCCGCGCCCGCGTGCACGGCAGGCCCTGCTACCTGGTGCCCAGAAGCTGGGGGCTGGCCGTCGGCGCGACCGAATACGAACACGGCCACGACCTGGAGGCGACGGCCGGCGGGACGCGGACGCTGCTCGACGACGCGGCGATGGTGTTCCCCGGCATCGACGACTACGCGTTCGCCGAAGTCTCCGCCGGGCTGCGGCCGTACTCGCCCGACAACGTGCCGCTGATCGGCGAGGTGCGGCCGGGGGTCGTCGCCGCCTGCGGCCACGGGCGCAACGGTATCCTTTTGGCCGCGGTCACCGCCGACGCCGTGCGCGGCATCGTCGAGGGCGAACCGCTGCCCGAGGTGGCGAGCGCGGACCCGAACCGTTTCCGTTCATGAGCATCGAATCAAGCAACGAGGACACAATGACCAGCACCGTTTCCGTCAACGGCGCCGACCGCGAGCTCGCGGCCGACGCCACCATCGCCGCCATCGTCGACGACGTCGCCGGCGGTTCCCGTGGCGTGGCCGTCGCAGTCGACGGCGTCGTCCTGCCGCGCGAGCGGTGGGGCTCCACCGTCGGGGAGCTCGAGCCGTCCGCCATCGACGTGCTCACCGCGGTCCAGGGAGGGTAGGGGCATGGCGGCGCAGGCCGACTCCCGCAGCGGCGCACACGTCGACGCCACCGTCGACGGCACCGTCGGCGCCACCTCCGATCCGCTGGTCATCGCCGGCCGCGAGTTCGGCTCCAGGCTGATCATGGGCACCGGTGGCGCGGCGAATCAGGCGGTGCTCGGCGAGGCGTTGAAGGCGTCGGGCACGGTGCTGACCACCGTCGCCATGCGTCGCGTCGACTCCGGCGGCGGCACGGGCGTGCTGAGTCTGCTCGACGAGCTGGGCATCGAGGCGCTGCCGAACACCGCCGGTTGCCGCACCGCACGCGAGGCGGTGCTCACCGCGCAGCTGGCTCGCGAGGCCCTGGGCACGTCGTGGGTGAAGCTGGAGGTCATCGCCGACGACCGGACCCTGCTTCCCGACGCCCTCGAACTCGTCGACGCCGCCGAACAGCTGGTGGACGACGGTTTCACCGTCCTGCCGTACACCAACGACGACCCGGCGCTGGCGAAGCGGCTGGAAGACATCGGCTGCGCGGCGGTCATGCCGCTGGCCGCGCCGATCGGCACGGGGCAGGGAATCCTCAACGAACACAACCTGGGCATGATCGTCGAACGCGCCGGCGTGCCCGTCATCTGCGACGCGGGCATCGGCACGGCGTCGGACGCGGCGCGGGCGATGGAGCTGGGCTGCTCCGCCGTGCTGCTGGCCACCGCCGTCACCCGCGCGAAGGACCCGGTGCTCATGGCCGCCGCCATGCGCGACGGCGTCGCCGCCGGGCGGTTGGCGTACCGCGCCGGGCGGATCCCCAAGCGCTCGTGGGCCCTGGCGTCGTCGCCGGATTACGAGGACCTGGGGTAGCAGCCCCTAAAACGTCTCGTGCCGCCTCTGGTGCTCCTCGACGAAGGTCTCGGAGTGCTCGGCCAGTTTGATCAGCGGGGGCACGGCCTTGGCCAGGCGGCGCACCTCGTCGGGGCTCATGGTGCGGACGATGCGTTCGATGATGGCACCCCAGTGGCCGATCATCTGCTCCAGCAGGGCGCTGCCGGTTTCGGAGACGTACAGGTCCTGGGCGCGGCGGTCGACGGCGTTGTGCTCGCGCTTGATCAGGTTGTTGTCCAGCAGGCGGCGCACGGTGGCCGACACGTTGGACGGGCGCAGGAAACGCAGCCGCGCGATGTCGGACACGCCGCAGCCGGGGTGGGTGGAGATGAAGTGCAGGACCTCCATCTCGGACTGCGAAATGTCGAGCCGCTGGTTGGGTCGCTCTCCGAGGCGGCGCGTGGCGGCCAGAAAGTCGTAGACCCCGATCGCGATGCGTCGGACGTTTTCCTTCGTCTCTTCGTCGAAGTCCGGGTTCTCGGCGGGAGAAGCGGAAACCATGGTGTACTTTCCTTTCTCGGATCCAGGGTCGCCGCGGTCTGGCCGCGGGGTCCGGAATAGTCCCTCAACTATATATTCAGTGTAGAAAGTCGTGTGTTACATGCGTGCGGAAATCGACGGGAAAAACGGGGGCGTCCCCCTGTCGCTCCTGGCGGCCCTGGCTTTGGCGACGATGGCCGGCCCGCTGTCGATCGACACCTACCTGCCGGCCTTCCCGCTCATGGCGGGGGATCTGGGCACGAATCAGCCTGGCGTGCAGCTGACGTTGACGCTGTTCATGGCGGGCATGGCGCTGGGCCAGTTCTTCATCGGCCCGATGTCGGACTCGATGGGGCGGCGCCGCCTCCTGTTGGGCAGCCAGTTGTTGGCGGCGGTCGCGGCGTTCGTCTGCGCGGTCGCGCCGGACGTGTGGGTGATGTGGGGCGGCCGGTTCGTCCACGGCATCGCCGGCGGCGCGGGCGTGGTGCTGGCCCGCGCGGTGGTGGCGGATCTGGCTGCCGGCAAGTCCGCGGCCCGGGCGTTTTCCCTGATGATGCTCATCAACGGCGTCGCCCCGATTCTCGCCCCCATCATCGGCGCGCTGCTGCTGGTGCCCTTCGGCTGGCGTTCGATCTTCGTGTTCATGGGCGTGTTCAACGTCGCGGCCCTGGTGGTGCTGGCCGCCGTCGTCAAGGAATCCCTGCCCGCGGAAAACCGCAGTGCCGGTGGCCTGCGGGGGCTGTTCGGCGGCATCGCGGAGGTCGTGAAAATCCGCGGCTTCCTCGGCTACGTCATCGCCTTCTGGTTCAGCTTCGGTGCGATGTTCGCCTACATCTCCGGCTCGCCGTTCGTCATGCAGGGCCAGCTGGGGTTGGGCGTCGGCACGTATTCGCTGCTGTTCGCCGTGTCGTCGGCGATGATCGTTCTCGGTTCGGCGATCAGCGCGCGGATCGTCAACACCGTCGACCCGCGGCGCCTGCTGGCCGCCGGCATCGTGGCGCTGCTCGCGGTGTCCGTGTTTTTGCTTGCCGACGCCCACCTGCACCCCACTGTGTGGATCATCGCTCCGCTGCTGATGGTGGCGCTGGGGGCGATGGGCTTCATCATGGGCAACGCCACGGCACTCGCGACGGGCCTGGCCAGGCGGCGCGCGGGTGCGGCGTCGGCCATGCTCGGCGCGGGCCAGTTCGTCGTCGCCGGCGCCATCTCCCCGCTGGTCGGCCTCGGCGCCGACGCCGCGGTGACCATGGGCACCGTCATGACGTGCTCGGCCGCCGTCGCCCTGCTCGGTGTCGCGTGGGCGGTGAAGCGGGAGGCCGCGTAGCCAGGTAGACGCCCAGGGCCGCCGGCGCGCACATGACCACTGCGGCCACCGACGGGATCTCGTCGAGAAGCACCACACCCAACCCGAGGCTGACCAGCGGCGGCAGGAAATGCGCGGCGGCGGCGCGCTCCGGACCGAATTCGCGGATGATCATCAACCACAACGTCATGCCGAACACCGACGCGCCGATGATGAGGTAGGCCACCGCGATGAAGAACCGCGGCGTGAAATCCGGGGCGCCGTCGAAGATGAGGGCCCCGACGGCCAGGGGCAGACCGCCGGCGAGGCTCTGGACGCCGGTGGACATCCACGGACTGCCCGGCGGAACCAGCTTCGGCGTGAGCACCGTGCCCGCGATCAGGCACGCCACCGCCGCCGACCCGATGGCGATGCCGCCGCCCGTGGTGTCGCCGGAACCCAGGCGGGTCAACGCCGAACCGGTCACGCCGACGAAACCGATGACGCACCCCGCCCACTGGACCATCCGCAGCTGCTCGCCCTGCAACGCCGAAATGACGAGCACCACGATGGGAATCGTCGACGTGAGTATCGCCGCCATGCCCACCGACACGTGGGGCAGCGCCGCGGCGATCAACCCGAGGTAGCCGGTGTTGTTGAGGACTCCGACGATGATGAGCCCGCCGAGCCCCTTCTTCGGCGGTCCGCCCGTCGCCCGCCACGACAACGCGACCATCAGCGCGCCGGCGACGGTGCAGCGGATGGCGACGACCGTCATCGGGGCCGACTGGGAAACGGCGATCTTCGTCGCCGCGAAAGCACCGGACCATAGCGTGGCCCAGACTGCGGCGAGGACGGCGAAACGGATCATCGGCCGCCCGTGGAAAGCCGGGGCGGCGGATCGGGAGTCGGATTGCATGGCGGCCTTTCGTCGATACTTCATTGTTTGCTGAAGTGTGAAGCAAGGTTGCATGACGAAACGGTGCGCGTCTACCGTTCCAGGTGAAAAGGACGCGACCGTCCCCCGATGCGGGGGAGGGGAACCCAAACGCCCGTCGCAGACCCTGCGGGGCGAGGAGGACGAAGGAAAGAGGAGAAGGAGCCGCCATGAAGACCGAAGACGACGGCCTGGCCTTCGCCGCGTCGATCGCGGCGGAATGCTCCTCGCCGGTGCGGCTGATGATCCTCCGCCTGCTGTTGGAAGAGGGCGAATCCCGCGTGCGGATCATGGCCGAACAACTCGGCGTCGGGGAATCGACGCTGTCCAACCACCTCAAACGACTCCGCGACGCCGGCATCGTCGGCGTTACCCGCAGCGGCCGCACCGCCACCTACCGCCTCGCCGACCCCCGCGTCGGCGAGGTGGTGGCATCGCTGCTCGGCGCTGCCGGACTCGCCCCCGAATACCCCGCCCTCGACGCCGACTCGGGGCTGGCGCACGCGCGGTCCTGCTACGACCACCTCGCCGGAGAAGTCGGCGTGAAACTCACCCGCGGACTCGTCGACAAGCGCGCCATCGTCGTCGACGGCGATGTCGTCGACGTCGGCCCCAACGCCGAAAAATGCTTCGCCCGGCTCGGCGCGGGACTCACCGGCCTGCCCGCAGGCCGAAAGCGGTCGTTCATGTGCGACGACTGGAGCCACGGCGACAAACACCTCGCCGGTGCCCTCGGCGCGATGCTGCTGCAGGGACTGATCTCCAAACGATTCGTCGAAAGCGTCCCCGGATCCCGCGAACTGGCCGTGACTTCCGCCGGCGAGGCGATCTTCGCCGAGTTCTACACCGCGTAGTCGGCTACACGTCGTAGTCGACGACGACCGGAGCGTGATCCGACGCGCCCTTGCCCTTGCGCTCCTCACGGTCGATGAACGCGCCGGTGACGGTGTCGGCCAACGCCGGAGACGCCAACTGGAAATCGATGCGCATGCCCTGGCGCTTCTGGAACCGCAGCTGCTGGTAATCCCAATACGTCCACTCGCCCTCGGTGCGCGGGCGCGTCACGTCACGGAAACCCGCCTCCTGCAGCGCCTCGAACGCCGCCCGCTCCGGGCCCGTGACATGCGTCTTGCCGTCGAAAAACGCCATGTCCCACACGTCCTCGTCACGCGGGGCGATGTTGAAATCGCCGCCGATCATGGCCTTGTGGGCCGGATCGTCGTCAAGCGCGGCACGGCCCGCATCGCGCAGGGCCTCCAAAAACCGAAGCTTGTAGTCGTAATGCGGATCACCCACCGCACGACCATTGGGCACGTACACGCTGTGGACGCGCACGCCCCCGCACGTCGCCGTAATGTGCCGGGCCTCCGCCAGCTGCTCCAGCTCCTGATCCTTCGTGAACCCCGGCTGCCCCGGGAACCCCACCTCGACGTCCTCGATGCCGACGCGCGAAATGATGGCCACGCCATTCCACTGGTTGAGCCCATGATGGGCGACCTCGTAGCCCAGCTCCTCGAAACGCGCCGCCGGGAACTGATCATCCCGGCACTTCGTCTCCTGCACCGCCAACACGTCGATGGCATGCCGCTCCAACACGCCCACCATGCGCTCCAGGCGAGTGCGGGCCGAATTGACGTTCCAGACGCAAATACGCATGCGGCAACCGTACCCGGCGGCACGGACGAGGCGACGCGCGCCGGGACGATCGCTCCGGGAACAATCGCGCCACCTGCGACGTTGGACGGGGTGACACCGGCGCGCGACGGAAGGACGACGACCGCAATGCAACACGAGCGAAACCAGGGCGACCCCACCACGTCGGTCAACCCGTCCACCGACCCGTACGCGAACCCCTTCGACGTCAACCCGTTCGCGACTCCGTCGGTCCCCGCGCCCGTACCGGGCCCGGCGCCGACCCCCGCGCCCCACGTCGCCCGCACCCCCGTGCCGGCCGACCACCCGCTGCTCGGCGTGCCCCGCAACCCCCACATCACCCCGGCCACCGTCGCCGCGGCCGAAGCGCTGGGCTACGACCCCGACGCCGTCAACGCGCCGCTGAGCACACGGTTCGGCGCCCTGTTCGTCGACGCCATCGTCTATGCGGGCTTGCTCGGCGTCATCCTCGTGCTGCTCGGCGCATTCGGCCCGCCCGACGCATGGGCCTACGGCGCCGTCGCAGCCATCTTCGCCGGGCCCGCCGGCTTCTACGGCTACCGCGCCATGGGCGACGCCGTCTTCGAGGGCTCGCCCGGCAAACACATCTTCGGCCTGCACATGAGCGGCCCCAACGGCCTGCCCGTCTCCGGCACCGACGGACTTCGCCGCAACCTGTGGATCCTGCCGTCCATGATCCCCGGCCTCGGCTGGATGATCAGCCTGGCCATGATGGCCTGGATCGGCCTGAGCGCGGGAAACGACCCGCTCGGTCGCGGAGGACACGAACGGGCCGTCGGCACGCGGGTGACGGAGAAGAAGGAGAAGTAGCCTCCCCGCCCCGGCCGATCACATGGCGCCGGGGTCGACGCTGATCGAATCGACGATGCCGTCACCGTCGAAATCATGGTGGCGGGTGTCGAACTCGCCGTTGCCGGTGGTGTCGTACAGGATCGAATCCGCCACGCCGTCGCCGTCGAAATCGTAGGCGCGGGCGTCGACCTCCCCGTCGCCGTCGAGATCGTAATCGACGCTGTTGACCACCCCGTCGCCGTCGTAATCGGCGATGGTGACGTCGGCGACGCCATCGCCGTCGAGGTCGATGGACAGCTCGTCGATCGCACCGTCCCGGTTCAGGTCCGACTTCGTCACCACCATCTCCGGATCCACCGAATCGACGATGTCGTCGATGTCCCCGAGCGGCACGGCGCCGACTTCGGGAGCCTCGGGGGTTCCCGACTCCCCGCAGGCCTGCCCGGGCGTCGACTGCTCGGGCACGTCCTTGCCGGCGTCGTCGCCGCGGAGATTCTCGATGAACTGCGTGAAAACCGTGTTGTCCGACATTTCTCTTCCGCTCCTTGAAAGTTGGGCCGTCGCCTTGTGGCGCATTCACGGATGAGATGCGCCGACAGCCCCGAAAGTTCCCGCTAGCCGCCGCGAAAGTTCCTGCTTTACGACGAAAAACCGGCGCCCCCGCCGAAGAAGCGGGGACGCCGGGGCGTCGCAAAGCAACGAGATGCCGTGAAAACCGGCCGGACTACACCTGCAGGCCGTCGGCGCCCGGATCGACCGGATCGTCCGCGCCACCGAAGTTCGGATCCTCCTCCACGATGTCGACGATGCCGTCGCCATCGGTGTCCGTGTACCGGATGTCCGAGTAGCCGTCGTTGTCGCGGTCGATCTCGAGGGTGTCCATCGTGCCATCGCCATCCGTGTCCGACCACACGTGATCGATGCGGCCATCGCCGGACGTGTCCACGTGCAGCTCGGAGAAGTTCTCGCCGTCGGCACCCCGCGCCTCCGCGTCGACGATGCCGTCGCCGTCGAGATCCAGGGACAGCGTGTCCACCTCACCATCGCCGGTGGTGTCCGTCGCCCCGACGACCTCCGCCGCGTCCAGATCGATCGTGATGTCCGGGCCCTCCACCTGGCCGTAGACGTCGTAGTCGACGGCGTCCACGTCCGCCGCGCGCTCCGGGCCCGGGGCGGCCGGGGCGGCGGGAGCGGCCGGGGGAACGTCGGGGGCGGCGCCCTGGTCGAGGAACGCGTCGACCTCCTCCGTGCTGGACAGCGTCGTGTCCAGGATCGCGTCATTGGTCGTGTCGATCTGGATGGAATCGACCTCGCCGTCGCCGTCCATGTCGGTGACGATGGTGTCGACGTAGCCGTCCTTGTCCAGGTCCAGCACGATCTGGTCGATCGAGCCGTCGCCGTCCAAATCCGACGCCGACATCGCGTCGTTGGCGGACTCCTCCAGCACCTCGTCCAGGCTGATGCCCAGGCCCGACTCGGGGGCGGCGGCGTCGGCCGGCACGGCCTTGTCCTCGGGGATGGCGTCGGCGGGAGCGTTGTCGGCGGGGTTGTTGCGGTCGGCGGGGTTGTCGTTTCCGGACATTTTCCTGATCCTCTCGGGTCGCGTGTGCGGTGGTCTTCCGCGTTGTTCGACGATGAGATGCGGCGGGTTCGCGGAATGTTCCCGTCGCCGGAAATTATCCACGACCAATCTTCGCGGGGCATCATTTTCCGGAGCACCTTCTATGATGACGAATGCCCCGAGAGCGGCAGACCCCATCGACCCCTACGTGAGGAAGCACATGACGGCGACGCAGGCAGACGCGCGCACCGCGCTGCGGCGCGAAGTCGAATCGGCCGCGAAAACCGTGTCCTCGGCGCTGAAGGTCCTCGACAGATACGGGCACGCCGACGCGGCCGAAGCGATTCGCCGCACGTGGGCCGACACCACCCTGCGCGGCACCGTCGTGGTCGTCGGCGAGGTCAAACGCGGCAAAAGCTCCGTGATCAACGCAATCGCCGGCGCCCGCGACCTGCTGCCCGTCGACGTCGACGTGTGCACCTCCGTTCCCGTGCAGGTGCTGCGGTCGGACGAGAACACCGAGGTCATCGACCTCAACTTCGGCGACTACGTCGAACGGGCGCCGCTGTCGGAGTTGCGTGAGTGGACGACCATGAACGGCGCCCGGGT
Source organism: Corynebacterium freneyi (assembly GCF_030408835.1). Lineage (NCBI taxonomy): Bacteria > Bacillati > Actinomycetota > Actinomycetes > Mycobacteriales > Corynebacteriaceae > Corynebacterium > Corynebacterium freneyi. The sequence goes on along the minus strand of NZ_CP047357.1, from coordinate 2,636,524 downwards.
CTCCGACCCCGACACCCCGGAACTGCCCACCGGCGTCACCGTCCGCGTGGCCGGCGACCACGTGCCCAGGGCACTGTTCATCGACACCCCCGGCGCCGGCGGCCTGGACCGGGAGGCCATCGACATCGCGCTCGAACGCGCCCGCGGCGCCGGCGTGCTGCTCATGGTGTGCGACGCCACGACGCCGATCACCGCCCCGGAGATGGACATCCTCGCCCGCGCGGCTCAGGCGGCCGGATCCGTCGTCGTCGCGGTGACGAAAACCGACAAGAACCTGCGCCGCTGGCGGGCCATCGTCGACGACGACCGCCGCCTCATCCGCGAGCACCTGGGCCGCGACGTGCCCGTCATCGGAGTGTCCAGCCTGCGCGCGGTCGACGCCGCGGAGATGGCCGACCCCGATCGCCGCGCCCGCGTGGAAAAAACCTCCGGCGTCGCCGAACTGCGCGCCCACATCGCCGCCGAAATGGCCCGGGGCGCGTTGCTGTCGAAGGTGGCGGCGCTGTCCATGGCCGAATCCGCGCTCGAAGGCGTCGCCGCGTCCATCGACGCCGACATCGCCGCCGTCGACCGCGCCGAAGAGGTCGTCCCCGAGCTCGAGGCGCGACGCGAGGAACTGCGCCGACTGCGCGACCACGGCCAGGAGTGGGAGCAGATCCTGTCCCGCAACATCTCCGTCGCAAGGCAATCAATCATGGCCAACTTCGACGCCGAGATGGACCGCATCCGCGAGCACTGGATCCGCACCATCAACAACTCCGGAATGAAGGTGCTGCGGTCGAAGCCGCAGGTGTTCACCTCCCGCATCGAAGAGGAACTGTCCGCGGCGGCGGAGTCGACCGTCAACCGGCAGCTGGAGGTGCTGCGCCGCGAGGCCAACGCCCTGTTCGGCGACGACCACGAATGGGAGGCGATGGCGGGGGCGGCGCTGCTGAGCATCGCCCCCGGCGGCGCAGGCGACGGTCGGCATTCCGTCGCGTCGAAGACCGAAAACCTCCTCGACCCGAGCATGCTCACCCTGGGCATCATCTCCGGCCCCGCCATCGCCTCGGCCGGCGGCGGCGCGCTGGCGGCGATGGGCCTGGCCACCATCGCCCTGCCCGCGGCGGTCATCGGCGGCGGATGGCTCGGCGTGAACATGGCCTACCGGGCGATGCGCAACGGCAAGCAGCACCTGGTCACCTGGACGCGCGAGACCGTGGCGGCGCTGCGCATGAGCGTCAACCGCAACATCGACACCCTGGTGACCACCGTGCGCACCGAAATCGTGCTGCGCTACCGGGCACGCCTGCGTCGCGAGGGCGACGAACTCAAACGCCGCATCGAAGACGCCCGCGCCACCGCCCGCGCCTCGGAGGAAGAGCGGCGGCAGACGCTGGCCAGACTCAACCGGAACAAGGAAATCGTCGCCAAGGTCCGCGCGGATCTCGCCACCTCCGCCGGAACGCTGCGGGGAGTGGGGCGCTGATGAACATGGGGAACACGCACACCGGGCAGATGCAGCAGCCGTCGATGGATCCGGTGACGCACGAGATCGACCAGGCGCTCCACGCGCTGGCCTCCGGCGGCGGCGATCTGCCCGACCACGCCAATCGTCTGGGCCGGATCCTGTTTTCGCCGCCTCGGGTGCTCATCGTCGGCAGGCTCAAGGCGGGCAAGTCCACCCTGGTCAACGCGCTGATCGGTGAAAACGTCGCGGCGACGGGCACGCTGGAGACGACCAACGCCGTCACCGTCTTCCGCTACGGTGCCCCGTCGCGGGCGGAGGTCGTGGGCAACGACGGCGTGCGCAGCCGGGGCATCCTCGATGACGGGGTGCTCGTCGACGTCTGCCGTCCCGTGCCGGAGGTCGCCTTCGTCGAGCGGTTCCTGCCGTCGGCGGCGGTGGAGCGGATGACCATCATCGACACCCCGGGCATCGCCACGCTGACCGTGGAAAACCGCGACGCCACCGAGCGGGCGCTCATCGACGGCTACGCCCAGACGCGTGATGCGTCGGTCGACGCCGATGCGGCGGTGTTCCTGTTCGACTCGTCGCCACGCATGGATGAGCGGGAGTTCATCGGCAAGCTGGGTTTCACCCCGCTCAACACCATCGGCGTGCTGGCCCGCGCGGATTCCTTCGGCGAGGGCGCGTTCGGCCGCCGCGACCCGATCGAGCACGCCGAGCGGTACTGCGGTGTGCTGCGCGGTCGGCTGGGGTCGTTGATGGGCGAGGTCGTGCCGGTGTCGGGCCTGATGGCGGAGTCGGCGGCGACGGGCCGGGTGACTGAGCCGGTGGCGCGCGCCGTCGCGCAGCTCGGGCGCCTGGATTCGGAGGATCTCGTCGAGGAGCTCGAGGCCGAGGCCCCGCAGCGCATCGACGCGGGGTTGCGGGACCGGGCCCTCGATTTGCTGGGCGAGTACGGCGTCGTGCGGGGCGCGGGTGTGGCGGCGCAGGGTGCGGTGGCGCTCAACGAATGGTTGGAGGACCGGTCCGGCGTCGCCCGCCTGCGCCGCGTCCTCGAGGGTGGCCTGCTGCGGTATGCGGCGTTGGGCCGCGCCGCCCGCCTGCTGCACCAGCTGGAGTTGCTCGGCTATTCCCATGAGCTGTCGGCCCATGTGCGGCACATCCACGGTGTGTTGGTCAATCAGCCGGCGATGGCGCCGGTGATGCTCTTCACCGCGTACCGGGGGTTGGCGGCGACGTCGCCGGATTCGGTGCTCATGCCTTTGCTTTACGACGCCTTGACCGGGTCGAACCCCGCCGAGAGGGTGGGTTTGCCGGCTGCGGCCGATCCCTCGCAGGTGCGTCAGAGGGCCCGGGAGATGTACGACGAGTTGCAGCGGATGGGCCTTCTGGGACGATCTGCGGCGGAGGAAGACTCTCGCGTTCGACTGATCACGATGGTGTCAACGCTGTTAAGCTGATCGAATCGTTGAGGTAGACGAAAGGAACGGGACCATGTCGGGTTGGCGCTTGGCCATCGACTTCGGAACGTCCAACACGGCCGCCGCGCATCGTCCGGCGGGGGCGGGCAAGGATGGGCCGCCCGCGGAGGCGTTGGCGTTGTCGCACAACGGCAACCTGTTGCCGTCGGCCGTTTTCGCCGATGGCCAGGGGCTCATGGTCGGCCACGTCGCGATGAACCAGGCGGAGTCGCGGCCCGACGCGTTCCTTCCGGAGCCCAAGCGTGCCGTGGGGTCGGACAGCGTGCTGCTGGCCGGCACGAACACGCCGGTGTCGGAGGTCATCGGTGCGGTCATCGGTTCGGTTCTCGACCGGGCCCGCCGTTTCTCCGGTGGTTCCATGCCGGATGACGTCGTGCTGACCCACCCCGAGGGCTGGGGGCAGGCCGAGTTGATGCGGCTCATCGAGGGCGCGGAGCGCGCGGGTATCGAGCGTCGCCGCATGTCGCTGGTGTCGGAGCCGCGGGCGGCGACGTATTGGTACTCCTTCAAGCGTCCGTTGGCGCCGGGGCAGAAGGTCGCCGTGTTCGACCTCGGAGGCGGCACCTTGGACGTGGCGGTGCTGACGCCGACGGCCGATGGTTCGTTGCAGGTCATCGCCGCCCGCGGCGACAATTCGCTGGGCGGTCGCACCCTCGATGCACGCATCCGGTCGTGGGTGGAGGCCGAGCTCGAGGAGAACGACACCGAGCTGCTGCGCGCCCTTCGTTCGGGTGCGACGGGCCCGTCGCTGGCGCTGGACCGGGCGATCAAGACGGCCAAGGAGGTTTTGTCGGAGGCGCCGCGTGCGACCATCACCGTCGCCGCGCAGGGTCGTGAGACGACGCTGATGCTCACTCGCGGCGAGTTCGAGGAGTTGATCAAGCCCGACGTCGACCGCGCGCTGGACGTCACCCGCGCCACGCTGCTCGACGCGGGCCTGCGCCCGGATCCGTCGACGCCGCTGTACCTGACCGGTGGTTCCGCGCGAATCCCGTACATCCAGGACCGTCTCGGTGAACTGTGCCAGGTGGCCACGCTCGACGACCCGAAGACCGTCGTCAGCCGCGGTGCGCTCATGGGGCCGACGCGCCGTGCCGACGACGTCGCTGCGGGCGTGACCACGTGGGTCGCGCCGGGCGCGGTCGCCGCGGGTGCGGGCCCGATGGCGGTGGCTCCGGTGGCGCCGACTCCGTCGGCGCAGGCCGATGCCCAGCAGCAGCCGCGGCAGGCGCAGCAGTGGCAGGGGCAGCAGCCGCAGATGCCGCAGCAGCCGTACACGGCGCCGCAGCAGCAGGCCGGTCCGCCGAACCCCTACGGCCGGCCGCCCCAGCAGCCGCAGCCTCAGCAGCACCAGCAGACGCGGCAGATGCAGCAGTTCGGGGCGGTGCCCAGTTCGTCTGGTTCGAAGTCCGGCGGGTCGGGTGGCTCGAAGACGCCGCTCATCGCCATCGGCGCGGTGGTGGCGCTGCTCATCGTCGGTGGTGGCGCGTGGGCGCTGTTGTCCGGCGGCGACGGCGGCGACGGCGGTGGCGGCAACGGTGGGGAAACCACCACGTCGGCCAGCGGCAGCTCCGACAAGTCGTACCCGCCGTGGCCGGATCCCATGCCGGATCGGTCGGACTACGAGACCGGCACCCTCGCGGTTCTCGATCACCTGCCGGACGGCTTGGGCGACGGGCTGAACCAGTGCAGCGCCACCGAGTCTTCCATCCGGTTGGGCGTGGGCGCGGAGAATGTGCCGGGCTACCTGTGCGGTTACGGTTCCTGGGTCAACAGCCGCGATGGCCTGACCATCGCCAACATTGCACCGGGCATGGAGATCGTCGAGGCGGTGCGCAACGCCGCCGGCATGTCCACCTCCGAGCTGGAGACGCTGGTGGAAGACGATGAGAAGGCCATCTACCTGTACGTGACCGATTCGTTCTCGTATTTCTTCTACGTCGACAACCCCGGCGAGTACGTGTACCAGTCCGGGCATTTCGACACCGAGCAGGAGGCGCGGGACTTCCTCACCAAGCGCGATTTGATGTAGCTCAGGCGTAGCGGGCTCTAACCCGCAAGCGCAGCGTGAAGCGTCCTGGGTTTGGTTTCTTCCTTAGCTGAGGCAGGAACGAAGCCCAGGACGCTTCAACGTGCTCTACACCGACCGCCCCGTGCTCTGATGCCGCGTGCTCTGGTCCGGCGACGCGACCGGTCCGCCGCATCGCTAAACCACGGGGTCGGCGTCAGCTTCTCTCAGCCGACGCCCGCCTCCGCCAACGCCGCCTTCAACTTCGAGCGACCGCGATTCAGGCGGGTCTTCACCGTCGCCACCGCAACCCCCTGATGATCGGCGATGTCCTGGTAAGTGAAGTCGGCGTACTCGCGCAGCACGACGGCCTCCCGGAACTCCGGCGGCAACGTCGCCAACGCGGCCCGGACCACCTCGACCGTGGTCACGCGCTCGGACACCCCCGGCGCCCGATCGACCTCGTCATCACCGGCGTCGGCGTCGGGAGTGTCGCGACGCCTGCGCACGAGCATCAACGCGGCATTGGCCGTGATGCGGTGCATCCACGTGGAAAAACGCGAATTCCCCTCGAACCGATCGAGATTGCGCCACCCCGCGATGAGAGCATCCTGCAGCGCATCCTCGGCATCCTGACGATGCGACGTGATCGACAGGCAGACGGCCCACAAATGATCGCGATGCGGCGACACCAGCTCCCGAAACGCCCCGGAATCCCCCTCCCGGGCACGGGCGACCAGGTCCAGCTCCACATCGCGATCACGGCTCATTCCGACTCACCACTCCAATCCGGAATCGGCGTCGCCGACACCCGGCAACGGATCAACGTCCCCGCCGTCCGACGCACCCACATCAAGGCCGTCGATATCGCCGATGCCGTCGAGGTCGGCGCCGTCGCCGAGATCACCGCCGTCACCTGCGGGGGAGCCGTCGAGGTCGCCGGGCAAATCATCGATGGCGCCGTAGACGTCGTCACCGTCCCCGCCGCGCGACGCCGGAAGCGCGGCGGGATCCACGTCGGCGTCGTCAAGCGGATCCGCGGCGTCGTCGGCCAGGGCAATGGAATCGAGATCCTCGTCGCCCGGCGCATCGGCCGCAGCATCGACGGGAACGATGGAATCGTCGACGTCATGGGCATCGGCGCTGAACGCGTAATCGAGCATCCCGTCGAAGAAATCCGAATCGAGGTGCATGGGCGCGGATTCGGCCAGGTTCAAATCGAGCTGGTTGTCGTCGAGCATGGCACCTCCCTTTCTGGAGGAGAATTATTCCACGAACCGCCCCCGAAGGGACGGAACTCATGGACCGTCGCAGATGAGATGCGGCGACCGCCCCGAATGTTCCCGGCACCGGGCCACTCCGGCGCGGACGCGCTCAGCCGTTCCACACTCAGCCGCTCCACACTCAGCCGTTCCACACCGCGTACCGGTGGCGATGATGCTCGCCGAACCCCAGGCTCCGGTACAGGGCGATGCCGGCCTCGTTGCCCGACACGACCTGCAGGTAACACTCGTCGGCGCCGTTGGCCGCACCCCAATGCATCATGTGCAGGCCCATCAACGTGCCCAGGCCCCGGCGCCGCAGATCGGGGGCGACCTCCACCGCGGAAAACCCGAGCCAGCGCCGGCCGTCGCCGGACTCGGTGAGCGTGCCGCGGGTGATGGCCACCGTCCGCGCCCCGCCGTCGCCGTCGTCGAGCACCAGGCGGCCGAAGGACATCCGTCCGTCGATGTCGTCGCGAAGCAGCTGCAACGCCCGCCGCGGCAGCGCCCTGCCCCGGAAGTGGTACAACGCCAGCCACTGCTCGTCCGGCTGGTCGAGGACCTCGGCGCGGATGCCGGGCAGCGACTCCGGCGTGACCGGCTCGGGCAGGTCGTCGGCCGACCGCGTCATGACGATGATCTCCGGCCCGATCTCCCACCCCTCGCCGGAGACGAGCTGCTCGGCCGGCCGGCAGATCCGGTCGGGCACGGCGATGCGCACCGGCAGCCCATGGCGGGCGTAGAAGTCACGGATGTCGTCGAGCGGCACCGGCGACGTGCCCGCGGCCGGCCCGATCGGCAGCGCGGAGTTCGACCGCTCGGTGATGCCGTCGCCGGCGCGCAGCAGCCATTGGCCCGCCCACCGGTGCTCGATGCCGGGAAACGCCTTCGCGGTGGCGGTCTCCACCGCGCGGATGTCGGAGTTGCGCACGACGAGGTCGGGCAGCGCCTTGACCACCAGCACCTTGTGGTCCGTGAAGTCGACGGGTTCGGCCGGCGTCCCGTCCGGGCGGTCGCTGCTTTTCGACGTCGGCCGCACCACCAAGGGGTCCACCGATTCGACGCGGCCGATGACGTCGGTGACCTTCTTCCCCGAGGCGGCGGCCTCCTCCGGGGTCAACTCGCGGCGCACGATGACGCGGCGGCCCACCTCGATGTCGCCGGCGCCCCACCGCGATGCCGGCAGGCCGGGGGTGTCGGGGTACTCGGGGAGGCTCATGCGTCGTCGGCCCGGCCCTTGTCCAGCGAATTCGGCTCGTCGTGGCCGAACGGGTCCTCGTCGACTCCCGGCGTCCACGTGATGCCGCCTTCGGTCCATCCTGCGCGCTTGATCTCCTTCTTCGCGCGGCGCTTCCACCGGCCGGTCAGCACGTCGGTGTAGAGGAAGCCGTCGAGGTGGCCGACCTCGTGCTGCAGGCAGCGCGCCAACAGGCCGGTGCCGACGACCGTGACGGGTTCGCCGTGCTCATCCAGTCCGGTGACGGTGGCGTGTTCGGCGCGGGCCGTCGGAAAGCTCAGGCCGGGCACGGACAGGCAGCCCTCGTCGTCGGAGCCGTCGTCCTCCGGCATGCTCTTCGGGATCTCCGAGGTCTCCAGCACGGGGTTGATCACGCAGCCGCGCTGGAACTCGCCCGACTCATCCGGGCAGTCGTACACGAAAAGACGCAGGTCGCGGCCCACCTGGTTCGCCGCCAACCCGACGCCGTTGGCGGCGTCCATGGTCTCGTACATGTCGGCGATCAGCTCCGACAGGTCCGACACGTCGCCGTCGACGGGGCGGGTCGGGTTGTGCAGGACGGGATCGCCGCAAACGACGATGGGCAGGATGGTCATGGGGAAAGCCTACCGCCGGGGCCGACGGCGATGACGCCCGTCCCCGTGGCGCGTGCGCCGGGGTGCGGGCCGAGTTGCCGCGCCGCGTGCTTTAGTGGAGGGATGGACGGGGAGGACGGAAACATCACTGACGCGGGCACCGCCGACGCGGGCGACGTCCACGCGGGTACCGACGACTCGGTAACCGGGGAAGCCGGGAGCGGGGGAGCAGAGAGCGGCAGCGCCGCCGAGGACTTCCTCCACCGCGCCCTGGCCTTCGAACGGCGCTGGTCGACCATCGTGCGGCGCGGGCCCCGCCAGGCAGGCCGGCGCGAGGAGGCCATCCGCACCGAGTTCGGCATGAGCGCCGTGCGCTATCACCAGCGCCTCAACCTGTTGCTGGGCACCCCCGAGGCGGAGGCGGCCGACCCCGTCACGGTGCACAGGCTGCAGAGGCTTCGCGACGGTTCGTCGTAAAGCCCGCTCGCGGGGGCGTGGCGCGAACTCGGGGGAGGAAAGGGGCGATCAGGAATCCCATCCGCCACAGCTGCCTCAACCTTTACTTAACAGTTAGGGCTTTCGGTCGTTACCATGGACACGTGACCGACGTACATGACCAGAGCAACTTCCCCCGCCCCGGCCGTCACCGCAGCCCCGACGACTGGGACGACGACCACCGGGAAGCCCCCGCCGCCGACGCCGCCGACTACGACGACTACCGCGACGATCGCGAGTACGACGACCACGACGACGACTTCCGCGACGACGAACGCCCCACCGACACCGGCGGCGGCATGCCCCTGCGCGGCCTGGCCATGATCTGCATCTTCATCGGCGTCTGCCTCATGGGCTGGGGCCTCTACGCATGGAGCAACGACCGCGCCGGAAACGACGGCACCGGCGACGACGCCGGCACCGTCGCCGAAGCCCCCGCCGGCCAGCGACCCGGCATGAACCCCGACGCCGAAGCCGGTGCCGGCGCCGACGGCCGCCCCGACGCCGCAGCCCCCGCCCCCGGGGCCGACGAGGACGCCGACGAGGGCGCCGACGGCGAGCACTCCGACATCAACCGCGGCGACTTCCACATCACCGTCCTCAACAACTCCGAGGAACCGGGCCTCGCCGCCCGCGTCTCCGACGACCTCGCCCGCGAAGGCTGGGGCCGCGGCGAAACCGGCAACGCCGCCGAAGGCGAAGTCGGCGTGTGGGCACGCACCACCGTCCACTACACCCCCGACGACGACGCCGAAAAGGCCGCCGCCGAAGACATCGCCCACGCCAACGGCTGGGACGTCGCACCCCGCGACGACCGCCTCGCCAACGCCCCCGGCGGCATCGTCGTCGTCACCGCCGCCGACGCGAACCACTGACCTCGGTCACCCCTCCACCCGCCCCCGGGCCCGACACCGCGATCGGACCCGGGGGCGAGTAGTCTGATCACGCCCGCCGCGAACCCAGGATGGAGACCGCCACGCCATGAACCCCCGCACCAACCGCACCGTCCCCGCCCTCGTCGCACTGGCCGCCTCCGCGCTGGCCCTGGCGGCATGCGGCTCCGACGGCAACGGCGACGGCGGGGACCAGACGGACGCCACCACCAGCACCGCCGCCGTCAGCGTCGACCCCGACGCCCCCGAACTCGACGAACGCGAAGGCTCCTACAACTTCGTCCGCATGACCGACGACGGCCGCTCCCACATCCTCGGCCACGTCAAGGTCATGTCCGCCGACGGCTGGCTCGGCCTGTCCGACGAGGAGATCGCCTTCACCGCCCTCGACGACGGCACCTACCGCGTCATCGCCCGCGGCTCCTCCGGCTGCCCCGGCGTCGGCGAGGACACCGACGAAGGCCTCGGCGTCATCGGCGAAATCCACGCCGAAGACGGCGCCGCCAAGGTCTGGGGCACCCCCGTCGAAACCGACGTCGACTCCTTCTCCACCGTCGTCCTCGCCGACTCCGACGACACCGTCCTGGCCTGCGGCAAAAGCGTCGACTGGACCGAACCGACCACCTCGTCGACCAGCGCGACCTCCTCGACCAGCGCCTCGTCGACCACCACGTCGGCGTCGTCGTAAAGCACCCGACGGCGAGTGCGCCGACCGGCCCGACGACTACCACGTCGGCGTCGTCGTAAAGCACCCGACGGCGAGTGCGAAACCCGCCCAACCGGGGCCATGTCCCGCCACCCGCCACCACCTGTGGTGAAATGAGCGAATGATCGAAGAATTCGCCGGCTCACCCCGCCACACGCTCGGCGTCGAGTGGGAGGTCGCCTTCGTCGACCGCGACACCCGCGAACTGGTGCCCTGCGCCGCCGAAGCGCTCGACATCATCACCCGCGACCACCCCGACCACCGCATCCAACGCGAATTCCTCGCCAACACCGTCGAACTCGTCACCGACGTCTGCGACACCGTCGACGACGCCATGCGCGACCTCGGCGAACAACTCGACATGGTCCGCGCCGCCGCCGACGAACTCGGCGTCGACGTCTGGTCCTCCGGCTCCCACCCCTTCTCCCGCGGCACCGGACAACGCGTCAGCGAAAAGACGTCCTACTCCGAGATCATCAACCGCACCCAATGGTGGGGCCGCCAAATGATCATCTGGGGCATCCACGTCCACGTCGGCGTCCGCTCCGCCGACCGCGTCTGGCCCATCATCAACGCCCTCCTGGTCAACCTGCCCCACATGCTCGCCCTGTCGGCGTCGTCGCCCGGCTGGAACGGCGAAGACACCGGCTACGCCTCCAACCGCACCCTCCTGTACCGCCAGCTGCCCACCGCCGGCCTGCCGCCGGACATCCGCGACTGGGACTCCTGGCAGTCGTACATGGCCGATCAGTGGAAATCCGGCGTCATCAACCACACCGGCTCCATGCACATCGACATCCGGCCCGCCTCGAAGTACGGCACCATCGAGGTCCGCGTCGCCGACGCCGTCTCCAACATGCGCGAGCTCGCCTCCATCGTCGCCCTGACCCACTGCTTGGTCGTGCTTTACGACGACATGCTCGACCACGGGGCCCAGCTGCCGTCCCTGCAGTACTGGCATAACGACGAAAACAAGTGGCGCGCCTGCCGATACGGCATGGACGCCCTGATCATCGTCGACCGCGACACCAACGAGCGTTGGGTGAAGGACGACTTGAAGGACCTGCTCGCGCGCCTGGCGCCCATCGCCGAGAGGCTGGGGTGCGCCGAAGAGCTCGAGGGCGTGCGCGACATCATCCGCGGCGGCGCCGGGTACGAGCGGCAGCGGCGGGCGGCTGGTCGGGCGGGGGCGTTGCCGTCGCTTGCCGAGGAAGAGGACGTGTTGGCCGTCGAGGCGAAACTCGGCCACAGCCCGTGGGTCGCGGCCGTGGATCTGGCGGTGCGCGAGATGGCTGCGGGCAAGCCCCTGGAGGCGTAGGTAGCCCCGCGGTTGGCGGGCTGCACATTTGACGAGTGTGCGCTGCGGCCCGATTTGTGCACATTCGTCGGGGTTGTTGGGGCTGCAGATCTGACGAGTGTGCGCTGCGGCCCGATTTGTGCACATTCGTCGGGGTTGTTGGGGCTGCAGATCTGACGAGTGTGCGCTGCGGCCCGGTTTGCGCACATTCGTGGGCGGAAAGCGCGCCGCCCTCCACACCGCGATGGCGTGGAGGGCGGACGGCGGGGAGAGGGGCCGTCGTCAAGCAAAAAGCTAGAACCGCGGCTCGCTCTCATCGTCGCGGGACAACGCGTCCCGGTCGATGAGCCCCTCCTTCTGCGCCACATGCCCCAGCCGGTTGCCGACGATCGGCGACGTCGTCAGCGCGAACAACACGATGAGCACCATCATGCCCAAATCGCCGTTGACCGTGACGCCACCGCCACCATTGGCGAAAATGTGCAGCACCGCACCGAGAATCGTCATGGTTAGGCCCAGCGTCTGCGGCTTCGTCGACGCGTGCATGCGATCGATCGTGCCGCGGAACCGCACCAACCCAATCGCCGTGGCCAGGCAAAAGAACCCGCCGCCGAGAATGAGGGTGATGGAAAGGATGTCGACGAAGAGCATCAGAAATGGTCCTCCTTCTCATCGACGTGCTTGAGATCGGCCTCGCGGACCGCCTGCTGGGCGGCGTCGCGGGCGGCTTCCCTCGCCGCATCACGCGAACCCCCGCGCGCGGTCGCCTTCGGCCGCTGATCGGGCACGCGGAACCGCGCCACCGACAGCGACGAAATGAAACCGAGCAGCGCGATGACCAGCATCGCGTACGCCACCGACGTGTCCATCGACCAGGCGATGTACACGGCGAGCATGCCCTGCGTCATCGCGATCATCGACTCCAGCGACACCAGCCGGTCCATCGAGTTCGGGCCGGCGAGCAGCCGCCCCAGCGCCGTCAGCGCCGCCACGAAGTACAGGCCCGCGGTGACGGTCAGCAAGGTGGTGTAGATCTGCGGGTCCATCAGTCCTCCTTCCGCGCCGGCGAGTCGGCGGCGTCGGCGGCGTCGTGAGCCGTCCCGGCGTCGGCGACGCCGTGAGCCGTGGTGGCGTCGGTCGCTTCGGCCACCGTGGTCGCTTCGGCCACCGTGGTCGCTCCGGTCGCGTCGGTTGCGTCGGTTGCCCCGCTGGCCCTCGTCGAGCCGTGGATGACGGCGTGATCATGGCCGAGGCTTCCGACCATGGGTTCGTCGTCGATCTCGCGGCTTTCGAAGGCCCGGATGACCTGCCGCTCGAGGCGGGCGAGCTGGGCGACGGTCTTGTCGATGCGCCCGGTCGACGAACCGTCGAGCAGGTGCATGGTGACGGTCTTGCGGCGGTTGTCGATGTCGATGACCAGGCCGCCGGGCTGCAGGTTGATCAGCGCGATGGCCGACGCGAGGGTCAGGTCGTCGCGGGTGCGCATCGGGATTTCCACGACGGCGCACGGGGGCGGGTCCTGGCGGCGCAGCGCGAGGTACGCGACGGTGAACGACGCGACGATGAAATCGACGATGAACGTGGCGAACAGGGTGATCATGGCGGGCCAGTCGACCCGGATGTCGCCGACGGGCAGTCGCGGCATGGGCACGAAGATCGAGATCAGCAGCGCCACGCCGATGCCGCCGAAGATGTTGGCCCAGGTGACTTCGCCCCAGAGCAGCTGCCACATGATCACGATCCACGTGAACAGGATGAACGACGGTCGCCGTTCGCGGCGCTTGTCGCTTCGGCTGCGGGTGGCGGCGTCGGTGTTTCGCTTGTCGACGGTCACTGTTCCTCCTCTTCGGCGGAATTCCCGGGTACGCCGTCGGCGCCGGTCGGGTTGAGGGTCCGGCCGGGTTCGGGCAGGGCGCTCGGGTCGTCGTAGCCGGTGACTCCGAGGACGGCGGCGCGGTAGCCGTCGACATCCGAGACGTTGGCGGCCGCACGGTCGGAGATGACCGACAGGGGGCCGGCCAGGACGGTGACGGCGACGGATGCGGCGACGAGGAAGACCGTCGGGGCGACCATGCCGAAGGGCATGCGGCCGACGTCCTCGCGCTCGGACAGGGACACCACGCGGGTGTCTTCGCGCAGCGGGGAGACGCGCGCCAGGGCGGTGTCGCCCTCGGGGGCGTCGGAGCGGTCGCGCCAGAAGGCCTTCGACCACACGATGACCATGGTGTACAGGGTCAGCAGGGACGTCAGGATCGCGCCGCCGACGAGAACCCACGCGGTGGGGGTGCCCACCTGGGCGCCGGCCTCGATGAGCATGATCTTGCCCAGGAACCCGGAGAACGGCGGGATGCCGCCCAGGTTCAGCGCCGGGATCAGGTACAGGATCGCCAGCAGCGGGGAGGCCTTGGCCAGGCTGCCGAGTCGCCGCAGCGACGACGATCCGGCCTGGCGCTCGATGAGACCGACGACCAGGAACAGCGCGGTCTGCACCAGAATGTGGTGGACCATGTAGAAGATGGCGCCGGACAGGCCGAGCTCGTTGCCCAGGGCGAGGCCGAAAATCATGTAGCCGATGTGCGACACGAGGGTGAACGACAGCAAACGTTTGATGTCGTTCTGGGCCATGGCGCCGAGGATGCCCATCACCATCGTCGCCAAGCCCGCCCACATGAGCACCTCATCCAGGGCGCCGTCGGGGAACATGACCGAACGGGAACGGATGATGGCGTACACGCCGACCTTCGTCAGCAGGCCCGCGAACACCGCGGTGACCATCGACGGGGCGGTGGGGTAGGAGTCCGGCAGCCACGACGACAGCGGGAACACCGCCGCCTTGACCGAGAACGCCACGAGCAGCACGGCGAAGATGGCCGTCCGGGTGCCCGACGGCAGCTCCTCCATGCGGATGGACACGTGCGCGAAGTTGACGGTGCCCACCGACGCGTAGACGAAGCCGATGGCCATGAGGAACACCATCGACGACAGCAGGTTCACCATCACGTAGCTCACGCCCGCGCGGATGCGCGACGCCGAAGCACCCAGCGTCAGCAGCACGTACGACGCCAGCAGCAGCACCTCGAAACCGACGTACATGTTGAACAGATCGCCGGCCAGGAAGGCCATCGACACGCCCATGTTGAGCAGCATGTACGTGGGCACGAACACCGAGATCGGGTCGTCGTCGTCGCCGTCGCGGATACCCTGCCCGATGCCGAACCAATGGACCGCGAAAAGGACGAGCTGCGACACGGCGATCATGACCGTGGACAGGCCGTCGGCGACCAGCGTGATGCCGATCGGCGAATTCCAGCCGCCGACCTGGACGGTGCGGATGCCGTGGACCTGCACCAGGTACACCAGCCACACGGACAACACGAGCAGCAGCACCAGCGCCGCGATGCTCAGCAGCTGCTGCAGGCGCGGGCGGCGCGAGAACAGCAGGGCCACTCCGGCGGTGACCGCCGGAATGAGCACCGGCATGGGAATGAGGAAGAGGATCAGTTGCTCAGTCGTCACCGGAATCGTCCTCCTCCACGGGCTTCTCGAAGCTGGCCGGGCCGAACTGGTCGCCGGCTTCGGTCGGGCGGCCCGTCGTCGGGTCGTCCGACCGGTCATGGTCGGGAGCCGCGGACGGGTCGTCGGGGCGGCGCATCGCGACGAACTGGTCCTCGCGGTCGTCCTGGACGTGATCGCCGACGCGGTAGCGGTGCTGGCGGTAGGCCAGCGCCAACAGGAACGCCGACAGGCCCATCGTGATGACGATCGCCGTGAGGATGAACGCCTGCGGCAGAGGATCGGCGGTCTCCGAGTAGGGGAGCGACTCGCGGCCCCAGATCGGCGGGGAACCGGGCCCGCCGCCGCTGATGAGGATGAGCAGATTGATGCCGTTGCCCATCAACAGGGCGCCCATGAGCATCTTCGTCATGGCGCGGTCCAGGAACAGGTACACGCCGGTCGCGATGAGCACGGCCACCGTCGCCAGCAGCACGAAATTGATGATCACTTCGCGGCCTCCTTCCCGGACTTGTAGCGGAACTGGCGCGTGCGCCCCAGCTTGGTCAGCGTCACGCGCCTCGAGCGGGCGCGTTCGGCGCGGCGGTCGGTCTCGACGTCGATGCGGCCGCCGAGGCTGCGCAGGATGTACGTCACGGTGCCGATGACGATGAGGTAGACGCCGAGGTCGAAGAGCAGCGGCGACACAAGGTGCATGTCCCCGATCAGCGGCAGCTCCAGGTCGACGACGAGGCTCGACAACGGCGGCCAGCCGATGAGCATCGGCCAGAACACCGCCAGTGCCGCTGCGGCGAGGCCGGAGCCCAGGATCTTGTCCGTCGACCACGGGATCGTCTCGGCCAGCTCCCACCGGCCGCCGGCCAGGTAACGCAGGGTGATGGCCAGCGAGGCCACCAGTCCGCCGGCGAAACCGCCGCCGGGTGCGTTGTGGCCCGCGAAAAACAGGTACAGCGACAGCGCCATCATCGACGGGAACAGGAAGCGAGTGGACACCTCGACCATCAGCGGTCGGCGACCGGCATCGACCTGCGACCCGGAGGTCGACAGCCAACGCGGGTTGCGCTCGCGACGCGTGCGGCGCGTGGTGACGCGCGGCAGGTTGTGCACCGTGTGCGTGCGGAACACCAGCGAGGCGATGCCCACCGCCACGATGACCAGCACCGAAATCTCGCCGAAGGTGTCCCACGCGCGGATGTCGACGAGCAGGACGTTGACGGCGTTGGCGCCGTGGCCCTCCTCGAGGGCGATGCGCGGAATCGGGTCGGACACCGGGGCCTTGGAGCGGGCGGCGATGGCGAACGCGCCGATGATCGCGGCGGTGGAGCCGACGGCGACGGCCAGCCACGCGCGGGAGCGCTCCAGGCCGGTCGGCTGATCCGACGTCTTCGGCGGCAGAGTGCGCAGCACCAGGACGAACACCACCATGGTGATGGTTTCCACCAGCAGCTGCGTCAGCGCCAGGTCCGGCGCACCGTACAGGGCGAAGACCAGCGCCAGCCCGTAGCCCGTCACGCCCACCATGATCACGCCGGACAGACGGTTGCGCATCCGCGTCGACGCCAGCGCCGCGATGATGATCAGCAGCGCCGCCGCACCCTGCGGGGCGGTGTCCCACAGCTCCATGCGCAGGTCGTCGCGCCCGCCCAGGACGAGCGCGGAGATCGGCAGGAGGATGAAGACGCCCAAAATGGTCGCCTCGGTCAGCGGCAGCGAACCGCGCTGCGTGAACGCGGTGACGCGCAGCGACAGGCGGCGGGCCATGTCGAGGATCCAGTCGTAGGCGACGTCGGCGTCGCCCAGCGCCGGCTTCTCGAACTGCAGCTCGCGGATGAGCTTGCGCTGCCAGTGCATGATCAGACCGGTCAGCAGGATGACCCCCGTGAGCATCAGCGGCACGTTGAATCCGTGCCACAGCGCCAGGTGGGAATCATCGGGGACCTTCGGGAAGGCCTCGGAAAGGTAGGGGCGGATCGCGGCGTCGTAGATCCGGGGCAGCACGCCGGTGACCACGCCGGCGAGGGCCAGCAGCCACGCCGGGGCGAGCATCAGCGGGCTCGGCCGCTGCATGTCCGCCACCGCCTGCGAGATGCCGCCACCCGACGCGTGCGTCGACGGCTTCGTGGCGAACGCCGCGTGCATCAGATACAGCGAGTAGGCCACGGTGAGGACCGAACCGACGACCAGGCCGATGGCCGTGAACACGCCGGGCATGCTGCGCAGCGGCTCGGCCTGGAGCACCGCGTCGAGGGCGGCCTCCTTGGCCACGAAACCGAACAGCGGGGGCACGCCCGCCATCGACGCGGCGGCCAGTCCCGCGATGATGAACATCTGCGGGCGGCGCGCGCCCAGGCCCGACAGCTGCCGCACGTCGCGCGTGCCGGTGGTGTGGTCGATGGCGCCGACGATCATGAACAGCGTCGCCTTGAACATCGCGTGGCCCAGCGTCAGCGCCAGGGCCGCGAGCATCGCCGCGCGGGTGCCGATGGACGTCACGGTGATGATGAAGCCCAGCTGCGACACCGTGCCGTAGGCCAGGACCAGCTTGAGGTCCTTCTGCCGCAACGCCATCCACCCGGCCATGACCATGGTGACCAGGCCCAGCGGGATGATCGCCAGGTGCCACGTGGTGGTCGCGCCGAACGTCGGCGACAGGCGGGCGACGAGGAAGACGCCGGCCTTCACCATCGCCGCGGAATGCAGGAACGCCGACACCGGCGTCGGGGCCGCCATCGCGCCGGGCAGCCAGAAGTGGAAGGGGGCGATCGCCGATTTGGTCAGCGCGCCGAGGACCAGCAGCACCACGGCCGTGGCGATGGCGGGGTCGTGGAGCTCTGCCCAGGACAGCGCGCCGGGGGCGGTGAGGGCGGAGAATTCCCAGTACCCGGTGGTGTGACCCATGAGGATGATGCCGACGAGCATCACCAGGCCGCCCAGCGTGGTCACCAGCAGCGCCTGGCCGGCGGAGCGCCGCGACGAGGCGCGCTCGGCGTAGTAACCGACCAGCAGGAACGACAGCACGGACGTGATCTCCCAGAACACGTACATGAGCAGCATGTTGTCGGAGACGACGAGGCCGTACATGGCGGCGGCGAACAGCACCATTTGGGCGGCGAAGGAGCCGAGGCGGCGGCGCTTGCCGGGTGGCGGGTCGTGGAAATATCCGCCGCAGTACACCAGGACGAGAACGCCAACGGTCAGCACCAGGGTGCCGAACAGCGATTCCAACGGGCCCAGCCGGAGCACGATGTCCAGGTGGACTGCGGGCATCCACTCGAAACGCTCGACGAGGACGGGGTGTCCGGAGCCGGTTTCGGCGAGTGCATGGCGCACCAGGTGGGAACCGGTCCACGCGGCCCCCGCCGCGAGGGGGAGGGCCAGCAGCGGAAATCCGCGGCAGCCCAGTCGGCGAATCGTCCACGGTGCCAGCGTCGCGGTGGCGATGAGGAGGCACAGGAGGACGGTCACTCCTCCAATAATGCTGAAAAGGTGTACGTGTCCGCAACAAACATCACCCTCGACGAACGCCGAGGGTGATGCGGAAGTCGGGGACCGGGGAGGGGGCGACCTAGCCGTGCAGGCGGTTGGCCGCGCACGTCATCGCGGTCATGGTCGACGCCTCGGGGGTGGTGCCGAAGCCCATGGTCCAGACGGAGCTGTTGTTGTGCGTCGCGTACAGGAAGGTCGCGGTGGCCTCGAAGATCTCGAACTGGTGGAACTCGAGGATTTCGACGCGGTAGCCGGCGTCGGCCATCAGGTTCGTCACCGCGGAGACGGGCCCCATCGCGGTGACCTCGCGGATGTCGGTGCGCTCGGCGTCGGTGCCGCGGCCGGTGGTGATGGACGCCCGGTAGGTGGAGCGTCCCGCCAGGCCCTTGACGGAGGTGAATTCGCGGATGGCCAGCGAACCGCCGGTCGGCGAGTAGGTGGTCATGAACGTGCGCCAGTCCATGCCCCGCGCTTCCTGCCGCAGGCCCCGGGGCAGGCGGTGGCCGAAGCGGGCGCGGAAGGGATCCTCGGTGAAGGTGCGGGTGGTCGTCTCCGGCCGGGCGGAGGGGCGCTTCCCGCTATAAGTCATCGTCGTCGAGGTGTTCTTGTGGGTGCGGGCGGTGAACATTCTGTGCGGTCCTTCGAAAAATCTTGAGAAGAAGAGTTTGGTGGTGGACCGACCCATGGATGCGTGGGTGTGTAGCGGCCAGAGACCCCGTGTGGAGGGGTCAGTCCATGCCTCCACCGGGGCTCGTAGCCTTCGCTACTCGCGTAATTCGAATGTTCTTCTGCATGTCGGCAACCGTAGAACACCTCGGGGGTGGGCCGCAACAAATCTCGTCAAATGGAGGTGCCCCACATCACACCCGGGCTCCACCCGTAACGGGGTGTGGCGCAGGTCGCGGGCGTGTGCGGGTGGGCCGTCCGGAGCGTGGCCTCTGCGGACTCAGCGGCCGATGGTGGCCAGGATGAGGGCTTCGGCGACGGCGATGTCGCGGATTTCCCGCGGGTCGACGGACTCGTCGGAGGAGTGGATGCGGCACTGCGGCTCCTCGACCCCGTACAGGACGATGTCGGCGTCGGGCACGGCGTCCAGCAGAGTCGCGCACAGCGGGATCGACGCGCCTTCTCCCATGCGTTCCGTTTCGCGGCCGTAGGACGCGGCCAGGCAGGCTTCGACGTGCTTGACGACGCCGCCTTCGACGTCGGCGCTGAACGACGACGCGAGGACGTCCCGCCGGATGTCGATGCGTGCGTTCCACGGCACGTGGGATTCGAGATGGGCGACGAGCCTGTCCTGCGCCTCCTGCGGGTCCATGCCCGGGGGCACTCGGAGGTTGAGGTGCGCGGTGACCTTCGAAGGGATGGCGTTGACGGCGTTGGTGGCCGGCGGACAGTCGATGCCGGTGACTATGAGCGCCGGGCGCGCCCAGGTCAGATCCGCCACCGAGGCGTCCGAGCCGTCGGAGACGAGATCGACGCCGTCGAGCACGCCGGCGTCGCCGCGGAAGGTGTCGGCGTCGTAGCCCAGGCCCTCCCACGTCTGATCGCAGTCGAGGCCGTCGATGCGGGTCGCCCCGGTGTCGTCGCGCAGGGAATCGAGCAGGCGCATCATCGCCGCCAGCGCATCCGGCGCGGCGCCGCCGAACATGCCGGAGTGCACCGGGCCCGCCAGCGTCTCCAGCGTCACGTCGACGTCGGCGGTGCCGCGCAACGTGGTCACCAGGGTCGGACGGCCCACCGCCACATTGCCCACGTCGGCGATGAGGATGACGTCGGCGGCGAACAGCTCCGGCCGCGTGCGCGTCAGGTCCTCCAGCCCGGCCGAACCCCGCTCCTCCGAGCCCTCGACCACGACCCGGATCCCCGGCAGCTCCACCGCCGACGCCGGGTCGTCGTCAAGCTCCCGCAGCGCCCGCAGCGCCCGCAACGCACGCAACGCCGCAAGATGCATGACCACGTTGCCCTTGCAATCCGCCGTGCCGCGGCCGTACCACCGGCCATCGCGCTCGTCGAGGGTCCACGGATCCGCCGTCCACTCCGACACGTCGCCCGCCGGCTGCACGTCGTAGTGGGAATAGAGGAGAACCGTCGGGCGGCCTTCCGGAGCCGGGATGTGACCGGTCAGTGCGATGGAACCGTCGACCGTCACATGCGAATCCAGATCCACGCCGGCATCCGCGAACAGTTCCACCACATGGGCGGCGGCATCGCGGCACGCCTGCTTCGTGTCCTCCTCGCCGTGCACCGACGGAAACGCGACGAGCTCCGTCAATTCCTTCTTGATGGTCTCCGCATCCGCCTCGACCTTCGCGCGGATCGCGGAAACGAGGTCCGGGGACGGGGCGTTCGGGTTCTGCTGCGCGGTATCGCTCATGGGCGCCAGCATAGGCGCGTCGGCCCGGTCGGCCACGGCGCCCACATCTTGCACTCGCAGGGGGCGAGTGCTAGAAACGGGGATTAGCACTCGCGTTGAGCAAGTGCCAACAACGTGAAATGAAACAGCTGGGCCGGTCGAGGCCGCGGGTGACACTTCCCGCGACCGCATGCCGTCGCGGGCGCCGGGCCAGCACCGTCAAAGTGTCGTCGACCACCAAACGGAGGATCGCAGCCTCATGGCCAAGATCATTGCATTCGACGAAGAGGCCCGCCGCGGCCTCGAAACGGGCCTCAACACGCTGGCCGACGCCGTCAAGGTGACGCTCGGCCCCAAGGGCCGCAACGTCGTCCTGGAGCGCAAGTGGGGCGCCCCGCTCATCACCAACGACGGCGTGTCCATCGCCCGAGAGATCGAGCTCGAGGACCCCTACGAGAAGATCGGCGCCGAGCTGGTCAAGGAGGTCGCCAAGAAGACCGACGACGTCGCGGGCGACGGCACCACCACCGCCACCGTCCTGGCCCAGTCGCTCGTCTCCGAGGGCCTGCGCAACGTCGCCGCCGGCTCCAACCCGATGGGCATCAAGCGCGGCATCGAGAAGGCCGTCGAGGCCGTCACCGCCGAGCTCCTGGCCACCGCCAAGGACATCGAGACCAAGGACCAGATCGCCGCCACCGCCGGCATCTCCGCCGGCGACCCGGCCATCGGCGAGCTCATCGCCACCGCCATGGACAAGGTCGGCAAGGAAGGCGTCATCACCGTCGAGGAGGCCAACACCTTCGGCCTGGACCTCGAGCTGACCGAGGGCATGCGCTTCGACAAGGGCTACATCTCGGGCTACATGGCCACCGACCTGGAGCGCCAGGAGGCCGTCCTGGAGGACCCGTACATCCTCCTGGTCTCCGCCAAGATCTCCAACATCAAGGACCTGCTGCCGCTGCTGGAGAAGGTCATGCAGACCGGCAAGCCGCTGCTGATCATCGCCGAGGACGTCGAGGGCGAGGCCCTGTCCACCCTCGTGGTCAACAAGATCCGCGGCACCTTCAAGTCCGTCGCCGTCAAGGCCCCGGGCTTCGGCGACCGCCGCAAGGCGATGCTGCAGGACATGGCCATCCTCACCGACGGCCAGGTCATCTCCGAGGAGGTCGGCCTGTCGCTGGAGACCGCCGACCTGCCGCTGCTGGGTCGCGCCCGCAAGGTTGTCGTCACCAAGGACGAGACCACCATCGTCGAGGGTGCCGGCGCCCAGTCCTCCATCGAGGGCCGCGTCAACCAGATCCGCGCCGAGCTGGAGAACTCCGACTCCGACTACGACCGCGAGAAGCTGCAGGAGCGTCTGGCGAAGCTGGCCGGCGGCGTCGCCGTCATCAAGGCCGGTGCCGCCACCGAGGTGGAGCTCAAGGAGCGCAAGCACCGCATCGAGGATGCCGTCCGCAACGCCAAGGCCGCGGTCGAGGAGGGCATCGTCGCCGGCGGTGGCTCCGCGCTGCTGCAGGTCGCCCACGTGCTCGATGACGAGCTGGGCCTGTCCGGCGACGAGGCCACCGGCGTGCGCATCGTCCGCGCCGCCCTGGCCGCCCCGCTGAAGCAGATCGCCCTGAACGCCGGCCTGGAGGCGGGCGTCGTGTCCGAGAAGGTGTCGGGCCTGCCGAAGGGCGAGGGCCTCAACGCCGCCACGGGCGAGTACGTCGACCTCATGGCCGCCGGCATCAACGACCCGGTGAAGGTCACCCGCTCGGCGCTGCAGAACGCGGCGTCCATCGCGGCTCTGTTCCTGACCACCGAGGCCGTCGTCGCCGACAAGCCGGAGCCGGCTGCGCCGGCCATGCCGGGCGGCGACGAGATGGGCGGCATGGGCTTCTAAGCGCAAGTCCGTCGGCCACCGCGTGGCCAGCCCGAAAAAGCGCCGCCGGGGAATGATTCCCCGGCGGCGCTTTTGTCGTCCCACGTGATCGAAGTCCCGTGTGACGGAAGTTATAAGGGCTCTTCAGGATTTAGAGTGCGTTGATCTTGGTGTGCAGCTGTCCGGAGTGGATCAAGGATCGCAAGATGTAGTGCCCGAGGTTCTTGAACCCCAGAGCGATGCCGCGCAGATGCTCCAGGCGCCCGTTGATCGCCTCGACGGGCCCGTTGGACGCGCCGATATCGAAATACGCCAGCACGTCCTTCTGGCGCCGGTACAGCGTGTTTCCCAGCTGCTTAATCTCCTCTAACCCCTTCGGCATCGTCGATGAACGCAGCGTGCTGATCACCTTCTGCATCAGCTTCTTGCCCTCGGCTTTCTTCGGGTACTGATAGGCGGCGATGATCTGCTGATACACCGACCACGTCACCTCCAAAGCCACGTAGTCTTCGTCGGTGGCCCACAGTTGCTCGAGTCGCCGATGCTGTCGATCAGTGAGGAAGTCAATCCTGGTCAACAGGGTTTTCCGGTTCTTATACAACGGATCGTTTTTCTTGCCCCGCCGCCCGGTGGTCATCCGCTGCAGGCGCTGCCGGCACACGGTCAACTTGTCGGCGGCCAGGTGCACCACGTGAAAGGGATCCATCACCGCCTGCGCCCGCGGCAGGGCCTGTTTGGTGGCGGTGGCGTAGCCGGCAAACCCATCCATCGTGACAACCTCGACCCGGTCGCGAAAGCCCTGCCCACGCTGGCCGAGCCAATCGCTCAGTACCGCGGCGCTACGACCCGGGACCATGTCCAGCAACCGGGCCGGTCCGGCGCCGTCGATGACGGGGGTGATGTCGACGAGCACGGTGACGAACGAGTCCGGCTCACCGGCCCGGTGGGTGTGCTTCCACACGTGCTCGTCCACGCCCAGCACGCGTACCCCGGCAAGGTGGCCGGGGTCGTCATAGACCAGGTGCCGGCAGGCATCCAGGGCGAGGTCGTTGACCAGGTCCCAGCCCAAGCCCAGGGCTTTGGCGGTGGCGGAGATACCCATTTTGTCGATCGCCAACCGTTGCAGAATCCAGCGGGTCACCCGGCGAGTGACGGTGCGCCCGCGTTCGGCGCAGGCCAGTTCGCCCTGGTAGATCCGCTGGGCACAGGACTGATTCAGGCACAGGAACCGCGGCACGCGTACCTGCAACCTGGTGGGGAAGCCGACGACGGGAAGATCGGTCAGCCGGCGCACGACGTGATCACGCAGCCGGCCTGTGTGTCCGCAGCCCGGGCACTTGTCGCAGGAGTCGATGGGACGAGCACTGATGACCGTGAACTCGCCGGCATCCGCGGCATCGGTGATCGTTAATCCCAGCTCCGCGGTGCGGCAAATGGTGTCGGCGACGAGGTTGAACGTAGGCTGCATCGTAGGGTCCTGGTTCGGTCAGATGGTTGTGTGGTAACTCTCATCTTGTACCGGCCAGGGCCCCTACATGTTGTGCCACCCCGACATATCACTTCCCGCTAATTACGCACTCCAGATCCGGATGAGCCGTTATAAGTCCCCGAACCCACCCTCGTTGCATCGGATGCCTCAGCGCACGGTGGTGAAAAATGAACGATGAACCGTGCCCGTGTAAATGGTGACGAGGACCGTCCGTGAAAAAATTTCCCTGCGGCCTCAATACAGGGCAGTGATCGTGGTGTCTCCATGGGCCGGAGACGGGCCTTCGCGCTCGCCGACGATCCGGATGCAACTACCGACTTATTCAGTTCTGCGGGCTACTTTACTCGGCCCGCTTGCCGTCGGCCTCGATGAGTTCGGTGGCCCAGTTGACCTGCTGGATGCGGGTGTCCAGGGCTCGGTGCTCCTTCGCGGCCTGGTCCGCCTTCTTGCGCAACGACCGAATGTCCACGGTGGAGACGAAGCGGATTTCGGAGGCCGAGTACCGGTTCTGCCGACCGTAGGCTTCGTCCGCCACGGAGGTGTAGAACCGCCGCAGCTTGAGCAGGTGGTCGCGCTTGGCCAGCGCGTCGCTGAGCGTCCCGCCGTCGAAGGCGGTGGCGGAGTTGGTGGCGTTGATGGAGCGCACGAGCCATTCGAAACGCTCCATCAG
Source organism: Corynebacterium freneyi (assembly GCF_030408835.1). Lineage (NCBI taxonomy): Bacteria > Bacillati > Actinomycetota > Actinomycetes > Mycobacteriales > Corynebacteriaceae > Corynebacterium > Corynebacterium freneyi. The sequence continues at coordinate 2,611,742 of NZ_CP047357.1, read as the reverse complement.
GCGTTCGGCTTCGGCGATGAGGGCCTGCGGGTCCTCGTCGGGGTCGTCGCCTTCCTGAACTTGGGCGACCATCGCGACGCGTCGATTCATTTCGTTGAGACGGTCGGCGACCTCCGACCGCGCGGCGAGAGCTTCGGACAACAGCATGCCCACATCGTACGCCCGGCGTTCGCCGACGGTCATTGTTCGCCGCGTTTCCCCGATTTCGGCGGCGCGAAACATGGGCTGCCGGGAAATTGCTGGTAAGGGTACCCGCATGGGGGACGCGCGGTGGCGATGTTCAGTAGGATATGAGGTATGGCTGACACGAACGAAGAGGACTTCCACATCGTCGATTTGGCGGCGACCGAGGGCTACGTCGTCGACGACTCCGACGAGGACGATCCGGTGCTGATCACCCCGTCCGGCGCGCCGGTGCAGACGTGGCGCGAGAACTACCCGTACGACGAGCGCATGACGCGCAAGGAGTACGAGAAGGTCAAGCGCGCGCTCCAGATCGAGCTGCTGAAGTGGCAGAACTGGACCAAGGAGACCGGGCAGAAGCACATCATCCTCTTCGAGGGGCGCGACGCCGCCGGCAAGGGCGGCACCATCAAGCGCTTCAACGAGCACCTCAATCCCCGTGGCGCCCGCACGGTGGCGTTGGAGAAGCCGTCGCCGCGTGAGTCGACGTCGTGGTACTTCCAGCGCTACATCCAGCACTTCCCGGCGGCGGGCGAGATCGTGTTCTTCGACCGCTCCTGGTACAACCGTTCGGGCGTGGAGCGCGTGATGGGCTTCTGCACGGAGTCGCAGCACGCGGAGTTCCTGCGCGAGGTGCCGATGCTGGAGAACATGATCCTGGGGTCGGGCATTTCGCTGACGAAGCTGTGGTTCTCGGTGACCCAGAAGGAGCAGCGCACGCGTTTCGCCATCCGTCAGGTGGACCCGGTGCGTCAGTGGAAGCTGTCGCCGATGGACCTGGCGTCGCTGGATCGCTGGGATGATTACACCCGCGCGAAGGAGGAGCAGTTCCGTTACACGGACACCGACGAGTCGCCGTGGATCACCATCAAGTCCAACGACAAGAAGCGTGCCCGCATCAACGCGATGCGTTACGTGCTGTCGAAGTTCGAGTACACGAACAAGGATCATGAGCTCGTGGGCGAGCCGGATCCGAAGATCGTGCTGCGCGGTCGCGATCAGATCGGCGACTGATTTCGTTCGGGCCGTTCCGGGCCTGCATGCCGCTTGACGACGAACCGGCCCCCGCACCATTCGGTGCGGGGGCCGGTTTCGCTATTCGGGTTCGAGGTCCGGGGTCCCCCGGGCGCCTGGGCTCCCGGGTGGCTTCCCGTTCTCTGTCCCTTATTCCTTCACGGGCTCGATGGGGTTGCCCTGCCAGCGGGTGTCGGCGGGGACGACGTCGCCACGCATGACCAGCGACGCGGGGCCGATGGTGGTCGACTCGCCGAGGCGGGAGGCCGGCAGCGCGACGGAGTGGGGGCCGAGGGTGGCGCCCGGGGCGAGTTCGACGGTGTCGAGGCTCATGACGCGGTCCTGGAACAGGTGCGTCTGCACCACGCAGCCGCGGCCGACGGTGGCGCCTTCGCCGATGTGGCACAGGTCGGTTTCCGGCAGCCAGTACGACTCGAGCCATGTGCCGTGGCCGATGTCGGCGCCGAGCCAGCGCATCGCGCGGTTCATGCCGCCGGTGCCGGTGACGGGCACGAGGTACCAGGGGGCCGCGACGGTTTCGACGAAGGTGTCCTGCAGTTCGTCGAGCCACACGAAGCGGCTCCACAGGGCGTGCTCGCCCTTCTCGTGGGTGCCCACGCAGATCCACTTCATGGCGACGGTCATGAGCATCGCCAGCATGCCGGCGATGAGCAGCACGGGGGAACCGATGAACCACGCGGCGACCAGGCCGAGCAGGAGGGACGGCAGTTCCCGGCCGGAGCCGACGCCGATGAGGGAGGCGACGCCCAGGGCGGTGCCCTGCATCGCCAGCAGGACCAGCACGGCCAGGGCCAGCGAGGTGACGGGGGCCAGCAGGCGCAGCGTCTCCACCGCACCGCGGGCGGCCTTCACCCCGAAGCCCGGGCTGTAGGTTCGGTCCTCGCCGCCGTCGACCTTGACGGTCACGCGGCGCAGGCGCTCCGGCGGGGAACCCCACCAGTTCGACCCGGCCTTGGCCTTCTTCGGCGTCGACGACAGTACGGCGACCAGGGAGTTCTTGCCCAGCTTGCGGCCGGGCCCGGCGATGCCGGAGTTGCCCAGGAAGGAACGGCGGCCGATGCGGGTTTGCTCGAGCAGCATCCACCCGCCGCCGAGCTCGTAGCCGCCGACCATGGTGTCGTCGGCGAGGAAGGAGCCCTCGCGGATGTCGGTGAACTTCGGCAGCACCACGGCGGTGGAGATCTCGGCGTCGCGGCCGACCTCCGCGCCCAGCGCGCGTAGCCACCACGGGGTCAGCTGCGAGGCGTAGAGGGGGAACAGGTCGGTGCGGGCGGCGTCCATGAGGCGTTCGGTGGCCCACGCCTGCCAGCCCACCCGGGATCGGACGGGGTGCACGCCGGGCTTGAGCCCGATGGACAGCAGTCGCACGAGGATCAGCGTCAGCAGCGCGTACACGGCGAATGCGGCGATGGCGGCGGGCGCGGTCCACACGAAGGCCAGGCCGATCGCGCCGGGCCACGTCGTCGCCGAGGACGCGCCGAACCCGATGATCGCGGCGGCCGCGGCCAGCGCCGACACCGGCACCAGGGCCAAAATCAGCGCGGAGAGGCCGTAGATCGGCAGCCAGTGGGCGCGGCGCGGGGGAACCTCGACGGGGAAGCGGCGCTTCGGCCGGCCGACCTTGCGGGCGGGCGAACCCGACCAGCGGGCGCCGGCCTTGACCTTCTTCACTCCGGTGACGCACGAGCCGGCCTCGACGTGGGCGGCCTCGCCGATGACGGTGCCCGGCATGAGGGTGCAGCGCGCGCCGACGCGGGCCTCGGCCCCGATGGTGATGTGGCCGACGTGGACGACGTCGCCGTCGACCCAGTACCCGGAGATGTCCGTCTCCGGTTCGACGGAAGAGTAGTCGCCGAATTCGATGAAGCCGGTCACCGGCGGCAGGGTGTGCAACGACACGCCCTTTCCCACCGTCGCGCCCAGCGCGCGGGCGTACCACAGCATCCACGGGGCGCCGCCGACCCCGCGCGCCCCCGAGGCGTCGGCGAGCCGTTCGGCGGCCCACAGCTTCATGTGGACCTTTCCGCCGCGCGGGTGATCGCCGGGCGTCACTCCGCGCATGAGCACGCGGGTGGCCAGCGCCGTCAGCGGCAGCGTGCCCAGCGGGGTGATGAACAGCACCGCCAGCACCACCGCCAGCCACCACGGCACGGGCAGCGCGAACTGCGACCCCAGCCCGTGGGCGATGGCGTTGAGCACCGCCAGCCACGTCATCCACTTCGCCGCGCGGATGGTCTGCAGCGGCACCATGGACAGCGACTGGGCGTGGCGGGTCGAACGCGGCACGGGCTTGACGACGCGCTTCGGCTCGGCGTCCGCCGTACCCTCCGACGAACCGTCGTCAAGCGACAACCCGCGGGACTCCAGCTCTTCGGCGAGCCGACCCAGACGCGGGTGATCGTAGAGATCGCGCACCGCAACCTGCGGGGCACGCTCGCGCATGCGGGCCACCACCGTCGCCGCGGCCAACGACGTGCCGCCGAGGGCGAAGAAATCCGCCGCCGGACCCGGCGCGGGCACGGCGAGAACCTCCGCCCAAATGCCCGACAACCACGCCTCGATCGGGTTCATGCCCGCCAACTCGGCGTCATCGGCGTCGCCGGCGCCGTCGTTGGGCAACGGCCAGGGCAGGCCAGCCTTGTCGACCTTGCCCGACGTGCGCACCGGCAACTCGTCCATGACGTGCAGACGCGGCACCATCGCCGCAGGCATCTCGGCGCGCAAACGCTCCAGCGACGCCTCCGGATCGACGTTCGCGGCATCGCCGCCGGCGCCGACGTAACCGACCAGAATGTCCTGGCCGCCCGCGGTCTGGCGCACCTGCACGCTGGCCTGGGTCACGCCCGGCAACGCCGCCAGGTGCGCCTCGACCTCGCCGAGCTCGATGCGGCGGCCGCCGATCTTCACCTGATCGTCGACGCGGCCCACGAAATGCAGGCCCTCCGGCTCCAGCCGCACGTGATCGCCGGTGCGGTACGCCCGATCCCAACCGATGGACGGCATCGGCGCGTACTTCTCGGCGTCCTTCTCGGGGTCGAGGTAGCGGGCCAAGCCGACGCCGCCGATGACCAGCTCGCCGACCTCGCCGACGGCCACCGGCGTCTCGTCGCCGTCGACGACCACGAGATCCCAGCCGTCCAACGACACGCCGATGGTCACCGGCTCGCCGGGCTTGAGCTCCGCGGCGCAGGCGACGACCGTCGCCTCGGTGGGGCCGTAGGTGTTCCACACCTCGCGCTCGGGCGTGGACAGGCGCTCGACCAGCTCCGCCGGGCAGGCCTCGCCGCCGACGATGAGCAGACGCACCGAATCCAACGCCTCGGCGGGCCACAGGCCTGCCAACGTCGGGACGGTCGACACCGCCGTGATGGACCGCGAAATCAGCCACGGGCCCAGGTCCATGCCGGACCGCACCAGCGACCGCGGCGCCGGAACCAGGCAGGAACCGTGCGCCCAGGCGATCCACATTTCCTCGCACGACGCGTCGAACGCGACCGACAGGCCGGCCAGGACCCGGTCCTCCGGGCCCAGCGGACCATCGGGATGATCGGCCAGGAACAGGCGGGACTCCGCGTCGACGAACGCCGCGGCGCTGCGGTGCGTGACCGCCACGCCCTTCGGCTTGCCCGTCGACCCGGAGGTGAAGATGATCCACGCGTCGTCGTCGGGCGTCGGCTCGCGGGCCGGCTCCGCGGCCACGTGCCCCGGGGTGAGGTGCAGGCCGTCGGCGCCGAACCAGGCGGCGATGCCGGCTTCGCCGAAGACCATCTCGGCGCGTTCGTCCGGGTCGTCGGCGTCGACCGGCACATAGGCCGCGCCCGCCGCGAGAATCGACAGGATGGCGACGTAGAGCTCCCGGCTGCCCGACGGCATGCGGACGCCGACGCGGTCGCCTGCGCCGATGCCCTTCGACCCCAGCCACGCGGCGGTCTCGTCGATCTCGGCGAGGAGATCGGAGTAGGTCATCACCACGTCGCCGTCGTCGAGCGCAGCCGCTTCGGGATGCTCGGCGGCGGTGGCCCGCAGGATGTCGATGAGCGTGCGTTCGGGGGCGGCCAGGTCTCCGCGCAGGTACTGGGAGGGAATCTGATCAGCGAGGTCGGTCACCGGCGCTTGCCACCCTTCTTCTTCTTTTTCTTCCGCTTCTTCTTCTGTTTCTTCGGAGGTTCGGGGGCGGCGGCCGCGGTGTCGCGCCCATCCGGGGATTCTCCCTCATCGGAGGGCCGTGCGCTCAGCGCGGCGGTGAGGGCCTCGCGCGCTGCGGCGGGAACGTCGGCGAAGACGCGGGCCTCGGCGTCGGCGATGCCGTCGCGGATGGAATCGCGCAGCGTCGCGCCGACGGTGGTGGGGCCGATGAGCTGGCGGCGACGGTCCGCGGTGTCGCGGACGCGCTCGACCAGGTCGGCGCCTTCGAGGACGTCGACCAGTCGGACCATGTCGGACCGGTCGATGCCCAGCAGGTCGCACAATTCGCTCTGGGAGTGGGCGGGGGCGGGGCCGATGGCCTCCAGCAGCCAGTACCCGCGCACGGTCAGCGCGAGGTCGGTGGCGCGGTCGGCGAGGACGCCGTCGATCGCGGTCCGCAGCCGGGCGTCCAGGCACTGAACCGCCCACGCCGCAGTTGAGGTCACCGCCCCGGGCATGATCGGGCCCGAGCGGACATCTCGGGAATCTTTTTTCGTTGGCATGCACCCATTATAGGCACATGAGTGATCGGGCCAATAATGGGGAGGCCCCCACCGAAACGATGTCGTCGGGGGCAAACCTGCAGGGTGGGCCGCTTTACGACGGTCCGTCGTGACGCAACAAGTGCCCGAAACCGGGCGGCCGGTCAGCCCTTTTCGATCGGGCGACCGGCATGTTCCCAGTCGATCATGCCGCCCGAAATGTTGATCGCGTCGATGCCGTTCATCTCCAGCCATCGGCACACCTGCGCCGATCGGCCGCCGGACTTGCACATCAGGTAAATGTCGCGATCGAAATCGAACTCGCCGTAGCGCGAGGGGATCTCCTCCATCGGGATGTGCACCGCCCCCACGGGGTGGCCCTCGTCCCACTCCATCTTCGAGCGGACGTCGATGATCTGCGCGTCGTCGGGAACTTCTCTGACGGGGATGAATTCCATGGCGCCGATTGTAGGGGGAAGGGTCGAGGAGGGGAGGGGTGGGGATGGTGGCGCGCCGCGATGGGCGGCCGTGGGGCGGGGTCGTCGGTTGAAGGCTGCGGGGTGGGGATGGTGGCGCGGATGGTGATGTGAATGGCACCGGAGTTTCATCGTGGGTCGCCGACTTGCCCGCCAATGTTCATCCGCCCGTTGCGTGGATTTCACTTGAGCGGAACAGACTGGCCAATTGTGGCAAACAACGGGATCGATCAAGCAGGGCTCGAGGCCAAAGCCCGCACCGCGCGCAGGCGCGAATGGCTGCTCGCGGCCGCACTCCTGGCCCCCAACCTGATCCTCCTGGCGATCTTCACCTACCGGCCGCTGCTGGACAACATCCGGCTGTCCTTCTTCAGCTGGAACATCTCGTCGCCGACGTCGACCTTCATCGGCTTCGACAACTACGTCGAATGGGCGACCCGCGCCGACACGCCGAAGATCCTGTTCAACACGGTCGTCTTCACCTTTTTCGCCGTGATCGGATCGATGGTCCTGGGCCTCATCCTGGCGCTGCTGCTCGACCAGAAACTGCGCGGCCGCAACGCCGTGCGGTCGATGGTCTTCGCGCCCTTCGTCATCTCCGGCGCCGCCATCGGCGTGGCCTTCCAATTCGTCTTCGACCCGACCTTCGGTCTCGTCCAGGACCTCCTCGGCCGCATCGGCGTCGACAGCCCGAACTTCTACCAGAACCCGTCGTGGGCCCTGTTCATGGTGACGTTCACCTTCGTCTGGAAGAACCTCGGCTACACCTTCGTCATCTACCTGGCGGCGCTGCAGGGGCTCAGCCGGGACCTGTCGGAGGCCGCCGCCATCGACGGCGCCGGCGCCTGGACCCGATTCCGCAGCGTGACGCTGCCGCAGCTGCGGCCGACCACGTTCTTCCTGTCGATCACCGTCACCCTCAACTCGGTGCAGGTGTTCGACATCATCAACACCATGACCCGCGGCGGCCCGCAGGGCAACGGCACCACGACCCTGGTGTTCCAGGTCTACAACGAAACCTTCGTCAACTTCCGGGCGGGATACGGCGCGACCATCGCGACCATCCTGTTCCTCATCCTCCTGGTGGTCACGCTGATCCAGGTGCGCTACATGGACAAGGAGAACATGCGGGCATGATCGGCACCGAACGCGGCATCGTCTGGCGCATCGTCGGCTACCTGGGCATGGCCCTGGCGGTGGCCTTCATCGGCCTGCCCCTCATCTGGATCGTCCTGGCCAGCCTCAAGCAGCACGGCGACATCTACTCGATCCCGGTCCGCTGGTTCCCCGAGGAGTGGTACCCGCAGAACTACGCCGACGCGACCGACCGGGTGCCCTTCTTCGCGTATTTCCGCAACTCGATCATCATCACGGTGATCCTGTGCACCATCAAGATCGTCCTCGGCGTGATCTCGGCCTACGCGTTGGCGATCCTCCGCTTCCCGGGGCGCAACCTCGTCTTCATCATCGTCATTTCGGCGCTGATGGTGCCCAGCGAGGTCACCGTGATCTCGAACTACGCGCTGGTCAGCCAGCTGGGCTGGCGCGACACCTACCAGGGCATCATCATCCCGCTGGCGGGCATCGCCTTCGGCACGTTCCTCATGCGCAACCACTTCATGTCCATCCCGCACGAGATCGTCGAAGCCGCCCGGATGGACGGCGCCGGCCCGTTCCGGCTGCTGTTCCAGGTGCTGCTGCCCATCTCGCTGCCCACGCTCGTGGCGTTTTCGATGATCACCATCGTCAACGAGTGGAACCAGTACCTGTGGCCGTTCCTCATGGCCGAAACCGAAGCGTCGGCCACCCTGCCGGTGGGCCTGACCATGCTCCAGAACAACGATGGCGTCTCCAACTGGGGGCCCGTCATGGCGGCGACGATCATGACCATGATCCCCGTCCTGCTCCTGTTCCTCGCCCTGCAGAAATACATGATCAAGGGCCTGACGTCGGGTGCGGTGAAGGGATGACCACCGCCGCCGCACCGACCTTCCCGGGTCCTGCCCCGCCCACGCGGGCGTCGCAAAGCCCGAAAACCTCGAAAACCCCGCACCACTTTGCTTGACGACGACGCCTCCCGGACGTCGCCCCGAAAGGAACCACGATGAACGACCGCATCAACCGCACCCCGAACGGCATGAACCGCCGCACCTTCCTCGCGCTGCTGGGCCTGACCGGCGCGGGCGCCGCCCTCACCGCATGCGCCGGCACCGGCGGCGGCGACGGTGGTGCAGAGGGGGACCCGAACACCATCGTCTGGTGGTCCAACCACCCGGCCAGCTCGAAGGCCATCGAAGAGGAGCTCATCGCCCGCTTCGAGAAGGAAAACCCCGACCTCAAGGTCCGCCTCGTCGACGGCGGCAAGAACTACGAGGAACTCGGCCAGAAGTTCAACGCCGCCCTGTCCGGCACCGACCTGCCCGACGTCGTCGTCCTGTCCGACGTCTGGTGGTTCAACTTCGCCCTCAACGGCCAGATCGCCAACATCGACGAGGTCGCCGAGCGCGCCGGCGTGGACACCTCCACCTACGTCGACAGCCTCTACGAGGACTACGCGCTCAACGACGGGCACTTCGCCATGCCGTTCGCCCGATCGACGCCGCTGTTCTACTACAACAAGGACCTGTGGAAGGAAGCCGGCCTGCCCGACCGCGGCCCCGAGTCCTGGGACGAGATGACCGAGTGGGGCAAGACCCTGCAGAAGAAGCTGTCCGGCCGCGAACGCGCCCACGGCTGGGGCAACGCCGTCGACTACCTGTCCTGGACCTTCTCCGGCCCGCTGTGGACGAAGGGCGGCGCCTACTCCGACGGCTGGGACATGAAGCTGACCAGCCCCGAGACCATCGCCGCCGTCGAGTGGCTCAAGTCCACCGTCGACGACGGCTGGGCGACCGTGTCCAACGACCTCGCCAACGAATTCGGCACCGGCCTGCTCGGCTCGATCGTCGCCTCCACCGGCGACCTGGCCGGCATCAACGACACCGCCGACTTCGAGGTCGGCACCGCCTTCCTGCCCAACCCCAACGGCGACGGCGGCTGCCCGACCGGCGGTGCCGGCCTGGCCATCCCCGCCGGCATCTCCGAGGAGCGCCAGAACAACGCGGCGAAGTTCATCGACTTCATCACCAACACCGAAAACACCGCGTACTGGTCCCGCAACGTCGGCTACATGCCGGTGCGCAAGGACGCCGTCGATGACCCGGAGCAGAAGAAGTTCATGGACGAAAACCCGAACTTCCGCACCGCCGTCGAGCAGCTGCCGCAGACCCGACCGCAGGACAACGCCCGCGTGTTCATCCCGAACGGCGACCGCAAGATCGGCGACGCGCTGGAGACCATCCTGCTCACCGGCGCCGCCATCGAGCCGACCCTGTCGTCGCTCGAGGAGGAGCTGACCACCGCCTACGAGCGCGACATCGAGCCGCACCTGTAGTTCGGCGGGTATTTCGGCGACAAGAGAAGACAACGAGGAGGAAACATGGCGGGCGTCATCTTCGACGGAGCCACGCGCATTTACGCCAAGGACGGCAAGCCCGCCGTCGATTCCCTGAACCTGGACATCGCCGACGGCGAGTTCCTGGTGCTGGTCGGACCGTCGGGCTGCGGCAAGTCGACGTCCCTGCGGATGCTGGCGGGGCTCGAACCCGTCGACCGCGGCAGCATCCACATCGGCGGGCTCGACGCGACCGACGTTCGCCCCCAGGACCGCGACGTCGCCATGGTCTTCCAGAATTACGCGCTGTACCCCAACATGACGGTCGCGAAGAACATGGGATTCGCGCTGCGGAATCAGAAGGTGCCCAAGGCGGAGATCGAGCAGCGCGTGAAGGAAGCCGCCCGCATCCTCCAGCTGGAGAATCTCCTGGACCGCAAGCCCGCGGCACTGTCGGGCGGCCAGCGTCAGCGCGTGGCGATGGGACGTGCGATCGTCCGCGAACCCGCGGTGTTCTGCATGGATGAGCCGCTGTCCAACCTCGACGCGAAGTTGCGGGTGGAAACCCGCGGCGAAATTTCGGCCCTCCAGCGGCGCCTGGGCACCACCACCGTCTACGTCACGCATGACCAGGTCGAGGCGATGACGATGGGAGACCGCGTCGCCGTGCTGCTCGACGGCGTCCTGCAGCAGGTGGACACTCCCGCGGTGCTGTACGACCGGCCGGTCAACGCCTTCGTCGCGGGGTTCATGGGATCGCCGTCGATGAATCTGCTGCCGGGCGTGGTCCGCGACGACGTCGTGGTTCTCGACGGCGGCGCCGTCGTGCCCTTGGGGGCGCGGCAGGACGACGGCCGCCGCGTCACCGTGGGCTTCCGTCCGGAAGACGTGGCGGTCGACGCGGATGGGACGCATCCCGCCGACCAGTGCGTGACCATCGACGTCACCCAGGTCGAGGAGCTCGGCGCGGAGTCGATCGTCCACGGCGTCGGCAAGGGCGGCGAGAAGATCGCCGTGCGTCGCGACCGCGGTCACGGCGTCGCTGCGGGCGACGGGCTGCGCGTGGTGCCGGACGCCCGCCGGATCTACCTGTTCGACGGGGAGTCCGGCGAGCGGATCAGCGACTGACCGCTACGCGCCCTCGACCGGCGTGCGGCTCAGGGCGTGCATGCGGTTCCAGCCGTTGATGCAGATCGCGGCCCAGGCCAGCAACGCGGCCTTGTCGTCGCCCAGCACCGCGCGGGCGGCGTCGTACTCTTCGACGTTGTCGTGCGCGGCGACCGGGTCGGTGGCGGTTTCGGCGATGGTCAGGGCGGCGCGCTCGACGTCGTCGTACACCGCGCCGGCCTCGCGCCACGCCGGGGTGACCGACAGCTTCAGGGTGCTCAGGCCGGCCTTGAGGCCTTCGCGGACGTGGACGTCCAGGCAGAACGCGCAGCCGTTGATCTGCGACGCGCGGACGTAGACCAATTCGATGAGGTCGCGGCCGACGCCGAGTTCCTCGGCCTTCTTCCAGATCGCCTGGGTCTGGGCTGCCTGGGCCTTCCAAGCCTCCTTGAAAACGTCGCCGAGGGGGAGTCGGTCCATGGTGGTGTCGCTCATCGCGTGGTCCTTTCGGGAGTGGGGGAGCGGGGAGTGGTGAGTGGGGCGGCGCGGGTTCCGGGTGCGCCGCCTTCGACTGCGTCAATCATACCCCCCGGGGCATTATTTCCCCGGGGGTGCGCCGCCCCCGGCCCGGATACCCCCGCCCGAAAACGGCGAAACCCGCCGCATTCGCGATGGAATGCGGCGGGTGATCCCGAGGCCGGTCCCTCAGGACGGCAAGCCCCGGGGAGACGCCTACTTGTGGCGCTCGATGGCCTCGTCGAGGATGCGCTGGGCCTCGGCCTTGTCGCCCCAACCGGAGCCGGAGACCTCCTTGCCCGGCTCGAGATCCTTGTAGTGCACGAAGAAGTGCTCGATCTCGTCGAGGGTGAACTGGGAGATGTCGCCGAGGTCCTGGAAGTGGTCGAAGCGCGGGTCGTCGAGGACGCAGAGCAGCTTGTCGTCGCCGCCGGCCTCGTCGGTCATCTTGAACACGCCGACCGGGCGGGCCTTGACGATGACGCCGGGGAACACCGGCTCCGGCAGCACGACCAGCGCGTCCAGCGGATCGCCGTCCTCGCCGAGGGTGTCCTCGATGTAGCCGTAGTCGGCCGGGTAGGCCATGGGGGTGAACAGGTAGCGGTCGAGGTAGACCTTGCCGGTCTCGTGGTCGACTTCGTACTTGTTGCGCTGGCCCTTCGGGATCTCGATGGTGACCTCGATGGTCATTGTGGACTGCTCCTCTGGTGTGGTGTCGTGCGATGCGCCGGCGCGGGCGCCTACAGTGGATCCATCTTAGTCGTTGCCGTTGCCCATACCTCCGGAGGAGCCCCGTGAGCCGTACCGTCGGGTGGATGTTGTCCATCGCCGCGTTCGCCGTCGTGGTGTGCGTGATCGTGGTGGCGGGCATGGCGGTCAATGCGAATCGGGTGACGGTGGCGGAGGCTCCGCAGGTCCCGGGCGTGCAGGCTCCGTTGCGGGCGGCGGGCGCGTCGCAGGAGCTTGACGACGGTTCGTCGGGGGAGCCGATCGCCGACGAGTCGGAGTTGGCGGCGCAGGTGGCGGCCGTGATGGACGCCGCCGCGAAGGACCCGGCGCTGGGGCGGTTGACGGCGGTCGTGTCGTCGGCGCGGACGGGCGACGTGCTGTGGGAGCAGGGGTCGGCGGAGCCGTCGCGGCCTGCGTCGTCGCTGAAGATCCTGACCGCCGCGGCGGCGCTGCTGGAGCTCGACCACGACAAGACCGTGGCCACCCGGGTGGTGCGTTACCCGGAGCAGAACGGGGTGGTGTTGGTCGGTGCGGGGGATCCGACGCTGAGCGTCGACGGCGCGGGTTTCTATCCGGGGGCCGCGTCGATCGCCGAGATCGCCGAGGAGGTCCGCGCCTCGCTGGGCGTCGCCGAGGGGCAGCCGGTGCCGCAGGATGCGGGCGCGTCCACCGTCTACGTCGATCGTTCGCTGTTCCGCGACACCTTCCATTCCACGTGGGAGCGCGACGGCATCGAGGACGGGTACATCGCGCCGGTTGAGCCGGTGATGGTCGACGGTGCCCGACTGTCGCTCGACCGCGAGGATGCGCGCCGCACCCCGGAGCCCGCCGCGGGCGCCGGTCAGGCCCTCGCGACCGCCATGGGGGTGGCGAACGTCGAGGTGCTGGCGCCGGAGGAGACCGCGCAGTCGAGGTTCGGCGGCGAACCCGAGGTGCTCGCCGAGGTCGAGTCCGCCCCGTTGTCCGAGCGGGTGCACCAGATGATGACCCGTTCCGACAACGTCCTGGCCGAATCGCTGGCCCGCGAGGTGGCCGTCTCGCGTGGCCTGACCCCCGATTTCGCCGGCGCGGCGAAGGCAGTCGCCGACGTCCTGGCCGAGCATGGGCTGGCGTTGGAAAACACCGGTTCCAGTGCCGCGAACCTCGCCGACTCCAGCGGCCTGAGCGTGGACAACCGCGTCACCCCCGCGCAGCTCGATCGGGTGCTGCTCGCCGCTACCGGCCGGCACCCGGGAATCGACGGGGTCGAAGGGACCGGAGCGGCCGAAGGTGATGGAGCGGACGATGCGGACGAGCTCACCGCGAAGCTGCGCCCGCTGCTCGACGCGCTGCCGGTCGGCGGCGTCTCCGGCACCCTCGCCGAGCGATACTCCGGCTCCGACGGCGCCGGCTGGGTTCGCGCCAAAACGGGCACGCTCGACGGCACCTCCGCGCTGGCCGGGTACACGGTGACGCAGGGCGGCGTCGTGCTGACGTTCGTCCTGCTCTCCAACGAGGCGTCGCTGCTGCCCGCCCGCGCCGCCGCCGACGCCGCGGCGACGGGCCTCCACGACATCGCCTGACCCCGTCACCTCCCGACCGCTCGCGTTTTCGCGCATCTGGCGCTCCACGTATCCGTCGAAAAGCAATCGTGAGTGAAACGAACTGGTCTACGGTGGGCCCAAACACCGACACCCAGGAGAGACGATGGACGACATCCAGCCGCTGCCCCAGCCCACCGCCCGGGACATCGCCGCCCGCGTGCGCGCCGGGCGGATGACCCCGGAGGAGGCCGTGCGCGAATCCCTCGATCGGATCGCCGCCGTCGACGGGGCGGTCAACGCCTTCACGGAGGTGTGGGCCGACCGGGCGATCTCCGAGGCCCGCGAACTGGCCGCCCGCCCGGACCTCGCCGACCTGGGCCTGGCCGGCGTGCCCTTCGCCCTGAAGGACAACACCGCCCGCGACAACGACGTGGTCCAGCGCCTGGTGCAGGCGGGCGCGATCCCGGTGGGCACCACCGCCAACCCGCAGTTCTGCACGTGGGGCACCACCGACGCGCCGGGCCGCATCACCCGCAACCCGGTCCGCCCGGGGCTCTCGCCCGGCGGGTCCTCGGGAGGTGCCGCGGCGGCGGTGGCGGCGGGCATGGTGCCCTTCGCCCAGGGCAACGACGGCATGGGATCGCTGCGCATCCCCGCGGCGGCGTGCAACCTGTCCACCATCAAGTCGACGCCCGGCATCGTCCCGGGTCGCAACGGACGCAACGACTGGTACGGCATGGCGGTGCAGGGCGTCATCGCGCAGGACAACGACGACCTGACGCTGCTCATGCGGGAGCTGACTCTCGGTCACGTCGACGCCGTCGGCGCCCCGTTGCCGGAGAACTTCGGCGCGATGCTGGACCTGTCGTCGCCGGTGGCCGGTTTCGGGGCGCGCGAGGAATGGAAGGAGGCGGCGCGCCAGGCGGCGAAGACCCTCGGCGACGCCGGTTTCCCCGTGCGCAAGGCCAAGGCGCCGTACCCGCTCAACCCGCTGCCGATGCTCGCCCGCTGGTCGGCCGGCGTGGCCGATTCGCTGGCCGACGAGGGCATGCCCGACCACCTGGAGTGGCGCAACCGCGTCCACGCGCGCATCGGCCGATCGCTGCGCTGGTCGATCTCCGACCGCCAGGTGGTGCGGGCCCGGTCGAAGATGGAGAAGTTCCTGCCGGGCGACAACGTCCTGATCACCCCGGCGCTGGCCACCGAGCCGCCGTCGACCGGCCCGTGGAACTCGCGCCCGTGGTCGGCGAACATGCTCGCCAACATGCGGTTCGCGCCCTTCGTGTCCGTGTGGAACCTGCTGGGCTTCCCGGCCGGCGTCGTCGTCGAGCCGGTGACGGGCGTGCCGGTGCAGGTGGTCGCCCGCATGACGCAGGAGCGCGTGCTGCTCACGGCGATGGACCGCATCGCGGCGGGTGGGGTCGTCGGCGGCGGCGCGTAGTCGGTCCGCGCGACGTGCCCGGTAGCCTGACCGCATGACCGCCGCCCCGTTCTGGCCCCGCCGCAGTCCCGCGTTTCTGCGGGTCCGGCGGGCCGTGCGGCCAGTGTTCGGCGGGCTCGTGCGTGACGACGGTCCGCGCTTCGGCGACACCCGGGTGCCCCGGGTGGTGGTGGGGTTGTCCGGAGGGGCGGATTCCCTGGCCCTGACGGCGGCGTGCGCTGCGGAGGCGCTGGGGGCGGGGATCGGCGCGGAGTCGGTGCACGCGGTCGTCGTCGATCACGGGCTGCAGGAAGGTTCGGCCGACGTCGCCCGCCGCGCGGCGGAGACGGCGCGGGGGTTCGGCGCAACCGCCGACGTCGTCCGCGTCGACGTGCCCGGCGGCACCGACGGGGCGGGGCAGGGGCCGGAGGCCGCCGCCCGCACCGCCCGCCACGCCGCGCTCCACGCCGTCGCCCACCGGGCGGACGCCCCGCTGCTGTTGGCCCACACCCTCGACGATCAGGCGGAGACGGTGCTGCTCGGCCTCGCCCGCGGCGCCGGCCCCTCCGCCCTGTCCGGCATGGCGCCCGACCGCACGTGGGACGACGGCGTCCGGGTGCTCCGCCCGTTGCTGGCCCTGCGCCGCGCCGACACCGAAGCCGCCTGCGACGAACTCGGCCTCGAGCCGTGGCACGACCCGCACAACGACGACCCCCGCCACGCTCGCGTCCGCGCCCGCCGCACCGCCCTGCCCATGTTGGAGGAGCTTCTCGGTCCGGGCGTGGCCGCCAACCTCGCGCGCACCGCAGACCTCGTCCGCGCCGATTCGGCCGTCCTCGACTCCCTCGCCGACGATGCGTTGGCGCAGGCGGGCCACGGCGGCCCCGACGGCACGGCGGTCGACCTGGACGTCGGCGTCGTCGTCACGCAACCCGACGCCGTGCGCACCCGCATCCTGAAAAAATGGGCCGAAGCCAACGGCGCATCGGCCCTGACCACCGCCCACGTCCGGGCGCTGGACCGGCTCGTCGGCGACCACCGAGGCCGCGGCGGCGTCGCCCTGCCCCCGGCGGAAACCCCCGATCAGCCGGGATGCAGGTTGGAGGTGCACCGAAAAGGTGGCACTCTGGCAGTGTCGCGGGGTTGCACCGGCCCCGCCCCAACCACGCAGGGATCCCCGCACGATCGGAGCAGGGATCCCGGGCAGCAACCGCCGGCGCGCCAGCGCGGAAAGGACGACCGCATGCATGACGTCAAGGACTTCAACGTTCCCGACAACCCGTACGGGGACGACGTCGAAGCCATCCTGATCTCCGAGACCGAACTGCGCGCGCGCATCGCCGAGATGGCCGCCCGCGTCAACGAAACCCACGCCGACGCCGAGGAGGACCTCATCCTCGTGGGCGTGCTCAAGGGCGCCGTGTTCTTCATGACGGACTTCGCCCGCGAGCTGAAATGCCCGACCCAGATGGAGTTCATGGCGGTGTCGTCCTACGGCAACTCCGCGTCGTCGTCCGGCGTCGTGCGCATCCTCAAGGACCTCGACCGCGACATTGAGGGTCGCGACGTCATCATCCTGGAGGACATCATCGACTCCGGCCTGACCCTGTCGTGGCTGGTGAAGAACTTGCGCAACCGCAACCCGCGGTCCCTGGAGGTCATCACCCTGCTGCGCAAGCCCGACGCCCTGCGGGCGAAGCTCGACATCGCCGACATCGGCTTCGACATTCCCAACGAGTTCGTCATCGGCTACGGCCTGGATTACGCCGAGCGCTACCGCGACCTCCCGTACGTCGGCACGCTGCATCCGCGCGTCTACCAGAGCTAGAACCAGAGCCAGAACACCGCTTCACGACGAACCCGCCGCGGCACCCCGCCGCGGCGGTCGCGTCGCACACGGCCCCCGAACCCGAGAAAGCCAAGGCCACGCCCCTCAATGGACAAGAACAAGGTCTTCCGGACCGCCGGCATCGTCGGCATCTTCCTCCTCCTCATCTTCGCGGTGACCACCCTCACCGATGACACGCGGTCGTTCCGCGAGGTCGACACGTCGATCGCCTTGCAGCAGATCGACGCAGGCAACGTCGCCGAAGCGCAGATCGACGACCGCGAGCAGCGGTTGCGCCTGACGCTGAAGGAGGGCATCGAGGTCGAGGAGACCGAGGACGTCAAGGAGGTCATGACCAACTACCCGGCGCGGGCCTCCGACCGGATCTTCGAGAAGGTCTCCGGCGCCGAGGGCATGGACAAGTACACGACGAAGGTCACCCAGGACTCGTTCCTGATGTCCACGCTCGGGTTCCTGCTGCCGATGCTGATCTTCTTCGTCCTGATCATGTGGCTGTTCAGCCGCATGCAGGGCGGCCGCGGCGGCATGTTCGGGTTCGGCAACTCCAAGGCGAAGCTGCTGAACAAGGAGGAGCCGACCAACACGTTCGACGACGTCGCCGGCGCCGACGAGGCGGTGCAGGAACTCGACGAGATCCGCGACTTCCTGCAGAACCCCGCCCGCTACGAGGCGCTGGGCGCGAAGATCCCGCGCGGCGTGCTGCTGTTCGGCCCGCCCGGCACCGGCAAGACCCTGCTGGCCCGTGCGGTGGCGGGCGAGGCGGGCGTGCCGTTTTACACGATCTCCGGCTCCGACTTCGTGGAGATGTTCGTCGGCGTCGGCGCGTCGCGCGTGCGCGACCTGTTCAACCAGGCCAAGGAAAACAGCCCCTGCATCATCTTCATCGACGAGATCGACGCGGTCGGCCGCCAGCGCGGCGCCGGCATGGGCGGCGGCCACGACGAGCGCGAGCAGACCCTCAACCAGCTGCTCGTCGAGATGGACGGGTTCTCGGACCGCTCCAGCGTCATCATCATGGCGGCGACGAACCGTCCGGACATCCTCGACCCGGCTCTGCTGCGTCCGGGCCGTTTCGACCGTCAGATTCCCGTCGGCGCCCCCGACCTGGCCGGCCGCAAGGCGATCCTCGAGGTCCACGCCCGCAACAAGCCGCTGGGCCCCGACGCCGATCTGGAGTCGCTGGCCAAGCGCACCGCGGGCATGTCGGGCGCCGATCTGCAGAACGTGCTCAACGAGGCGGCGCTGCTCACCGCCCGCGTCAACGGCGACATCATCACCGCCGATGCGCTGGAGGAGGCGGTCGACCGCGTCGTCGGCGGCCCGCGCCGCACGTCGAAGGTCATTTCCGAGCAGGAGAAGAAGGTCACGGCGTACCACGAGGGCGGCCACACCCTGGCCGCGTGGGCGTTGAAGGACATCGAGCGCGTGTACAAGGTGACCATCCTCGCCCGCGGCCGCACCGGCGGTCACGCGATGACGGTGCCCGAGGACGACAAGGGCATGTACAACCTGCCCGAGCTGTTCGCGCGCCTGGTGTTCGCGATGGGCGGCCGTGCCGCCGAGGAATTGGTCTTCGGCTTGCCGACGACGGGCGCGTCGGCCGACATCGAGCAGGCGACGAAGATCGCCCGGGCGATGGTGACCGAGTACGGCATGACCGCGTCGCTGGGCCCGGTGAAATACGGCGAGGAGGCTGGCGACCCGTTCGTCGGTCGCGGCGGCTCCGGGACCCTGGACTACTCG
This sequence comes from Corynebacterium freneyi, assembly GCF_030408835.1. Lineage (NCBI taxonomy): Bacteria > Bacillati > Actinomycetota > Actinomycetes > Mycobacteriales > Corynebacteriaceae > Corynebacterium > Corynebacterium freneyi. Next base: position 2,593,061 of record NZ_CP047357.1, on the reverse strand, counting down.
CCCGCGGTGGCGGCGAAGATCGACGAGGAGGTGCGGGGGCTCATCTCGAAGGCGCACGACGAGGCGTACGACATTCTCAGGGAAAACCGCGACACCCTCGACCTGCTCGCCGAGAAGCTGCTGGAGAAGGAGACCCTGCGCCGTCCGGACCTGGAGGCGATGTTCACCGACGTCCGCATCCGGGAGCGCCTGGATTTCCTGGACACCGATCAGCGTCACCCGCGCGACGGCCGCGAGCCGGTGAAGACTCCGGTCGAGTTGGCCATCGAGCGCGGCGAAGAGCCGCCGCGCCGCGAGAACATCTTCGCGCCGGTTCGCCCGCGCCGTCAGGACGGCCCGTCGGGTGCCGGTGAGGGTGCCGGAGACGGCGACGGTGCCGCCGGTCCGGGCAACCCCGCCGCACCGGGTGGCCCGAAGGGGCTGCCGGGTCAGACCGGCCGACCCTCCGTGCCGGTTTACGGCGGCACCCCGCCGCCGGCCGATTGGACCGTGCCCGGGTGGCCGCCGCCGGCCAACGGCCCGCGTGGTCCGCAGGCCCCCTACGGCCGTCCCGGTTCGTTCGGGCCGCAGGGACAGCCGGGCCAGCCCGGTCAACAGGGCCAGCCGGGACAGCCGGGCCAGCAGGGACCCTGGAGCCAGTCTGGCCAGCAGGGCTGGAACAAAACGCCCGGCGGGCATCCGGGAACGGCGAACTACCCGGCACCGTCCGGGTGGGAGAACCCGGGGCAGGCCGACGAGCCGCGCGGTTTCCGCCTGCCCGACCACGAGCAGCCGGAGCACCGGGAAACCCCGGACACGCGCGACGAGGCGCCGGAGGGCCGCCCGCTCGGCGCCGACTCCGAGCCGACGCGACGCATCCCCGAGCCCGGTTCCGGTGGCGGCCGGCACCGAGCCACGGACGGCTCCGAACCGACGCCGCCGCGCCCCGACGAGACCCCCGATGCGGGCACCAGCGGAATGGAGGACCCGCGATGAATTACGACCACCGCGACGATGAGGTCCACCCGGACATCGCCGCCGACCACGCCGACTCCGGCACGTTCGACCGGGCCCGCGCCGAAGCGGCCGTCCGCGAGCTGTTGCTGGCCGTCGGCGAGGATCCCGACCGCGAAGGTCTGCGGGAAACCCCGGCCCGCGTGGCCCGCGCCTACCGCGAGGTCTTCGCCGGGCTCCACGTCGACCCGTCCGAGGTCCTGGAGAAGACCTTCGACGAGGGCCACCAGGAGCTGGTCCTGGTCAAGGACATCCCGATCTACTCGACGTGCGAGCACCACCTGGTGCCGTTCTTCGGCAAGGCCCACATCGGCTACATCCCCGGCCCCGAGGGCCGCGTCACCGGCCTGTCCAAGCTCGCCCGCCTGGTGGACCTGTACGCCAAGCGCCCCCAGGTTCAGGAACGCCTGACCGGGCAGGTCGCCGACGCGCTCGTCGAAAAGCTGCAGCCGACGTCGGCGATCGTCGTCATCGAATGCGAGCACCTGTGCATGGCCATGCGGGGCATCCGCAAGCCCGGCGCCACGACCATAACCTCGGCCGTGCGCGGCGGGTTCAAGTCCGACGCCCGGTCCCGCGCCGAGGCGATGTCGTTGATCACGGGGCGCTGATCGCGATGGCGTCCACTCAGCCCGCACAGCCCACTCAGCTCGCACAGCCCGCTCGACCCGGCCACCCGACCCTGCCGGAGCGCGACCGCTGCCTGGTGATGGGCATCGTCAACGTCACCGAGGACAGCTTCTCCGACGGCGGGATGTGGAACGACCCGGCCGTCGCCGTCGCCCACGCCAACCGGCTGCTGGCCGACGGCGCCGACCTCATCGACGTCGGCGGCGAATCCACCCGCCCCGGTGCGGTGCGCGTCGCCGCCGAGGAGGAACTCGGCCGCGTCGTGCCCGTCGTCCGCGAGCTCGCCGCCGCCGGGATCCCGGTCAGCGTCGACACCATGCGCGCCTCCGTCGCCGATGCCGCCATCGAGGCCGGTGCGGCGCTCATCAACGACGTCTCCGGTGGTCTCGCCGACCCCCGGATCCTCGACGTCTGCGCCGCCGGCGAGGTGCCGGTGTGCCTGATGCACTGGCGCACCGACCGTTTCGGATCGGCGTCGGGGCGCGCGGAGCCGTCGGCCGGCGGCATCGTCCCCGAGGTCCGCGACCACCTGCGCCGCCTCGCCGATCGGGCGGTGGCGGCGGGCATCCCGACCGAGCGGATCATCGTCGACCCCGGCCTGGGCTTCGCCAAAAACGCCGACGACAACTGGGCGCTGCTGCACGCGCTGCCCGACCTCGTCGCCGACGGTCTGCCCGTGCTGGTCGGTGCGAGCCGCAAGCGGTTCACCGCCACCGTCGTCGATGGCCGGCCGCGTCCGCCGCGCGACGCCGACGACGCCACCGCGGCGATCTCCGCCTTGGCCGCGGCCGCCGGGGCGTGGGCCGTGCGCGTCCACGAGGCCGCCGCCAGCCGCGACGCCGTCCACGTCGCCGCCGCCTGGACCGCCGGTCGTGCGCCCGCGGGCGTCACCGCCGACGGCGATTACCCGGTCGGCGGCGGCAACAAGCCGATGGTGCAGGGGGAGGGGCGCTGAGATGGCCGACCGCATCGAACTGACCGGCCTGAAGGTCCGCGGAAACCACGGCGTCTTCGACCATGAGAAGCGCGATGGCCAGGACTTCATCTGCGACGTGACCCTGTGGCTCGATTTTTCCGCCGCCGCAGCCGGCGATGATCTGGCCGCCACCGTCGATTACGGCGCCGTCGCCCGGATCGCGCACGACGTCATCGCCGGGCCGCCGCGCGATCTCATCGAGACGGTGGCCGTCGAGATCGCGGAGAAGATCTTCGCCGCCGACGATGACGGGGCGCTCCTGCTGCACGCGGTCGAGGTGACCGTGCACAAACCGCAGGCGCCGATTCCGCTGGAGTTCGGCGACGTCGCGGTGACGGCGCGCCGGTCGAGGAAGACGCGTCGATGATTCGGGCGGTGCTGTCGATCGGCGCGAACCTGGGCGATGCCCGGGCGGCGCTGCGCTCGGTGGCCGACGCCTTCGCCGACGTCACCGTCGCCCGTTCCGCCGTGTATTCCACGCCCCCGTGGGGAGGCGTCGAGCAGGGCGACTTCCTCAACGCCGTCCTCATCGTCGAGACCGACCGCACGCCCCTGGAGCTCCTGCGTTTCGGCCAGTCGCTGGAAAATGCGGCGGGCCGCGTCCGGGAGGTGCGGTGGGGTCCGCGCACGTTGGACGTCGACGTGGTCCAGGTCGTCCCGCTTGACGACGCCCCGGCCTCCCCGGCGCCCGACCGGGAGGTCGTTGACGGCGAGATCGTCTCCGCCGACCCGGTTTTGACCCTGCCGCACCCCCATGCCAGGGATCGGGCCTTCGTTTTGGTCCCGTGGTTGGACGCCGATCCCGGAGCCAGGTTGGGCGGGGAGGCGGTGGCGGACCTCGTCGCAAAGCTCGATGCCGACGACGTCGCCGCCGTGCGCCGCGACCCGCGGGGGTGGGGGCCGTGAACCAGATGAAGCCGACGCCGCCGGCGTCGCTGCTGGTCGCCGCGCTGGTGTTCGCGCTGGCCGGATACCTGCTCTACGGGCGGTTCCACGGCGACATCGGCCCGCGCAGCTGGTGGGACCTGCTGTTTCCGTGGGTGCTCGCCGTGACGTGCGTCGCCGCCGCCCGCCGGATCCGCTTCGCGCTCGACGACGGCCGCGTCGGCCAGGACTCCAGCCAGATCCAGCCCCTGGTCATGGCGAGGTGGCTGATCGTCGGCACCGCGTCGGCGTGGCTCGGCGCCGTGCTCACGGGGTTGTACGCCGGTGCGCTCGTGTGGGCGATTCCCCGCTGGGCGGAGTTGGCCGCCGCCGCCGAAGACGGCCCCGTCCTGGTGGTGGGCACCGTGAGCGGCGTGGCCCTCGCGGCCGGCGGATTGTGGCTCGAACGATCGTGCCAGGTTCCCCCGGATGACGACCCGCCCGCCGCGTCGGGAGGGGAACCCGTTCCGCCGTCGGTAGGCTGGGGGACATGACTCAACCGGAGGATTTCGACGTGGACCGAAACGGGCAGCACTCGGACGTGGCCGACTCGGGGCGCGTCGAGGAGTGGGGCGACAACTCCGACGGGACCGCCTCCGCCGACCGCCCCGTCGCGGCCGGCGACGGTGACACCACCGACAAGGTGGCCACGGGGATGATGGTGGCGCTCATCGCGCTGGCCGTCATCGCCAGCGTCGTGATGCTGTTCACCGACTCCACCGGCTGGATGAAGATCGCCGTGCTGGCCGGCCTGTGGGCCGCGGTCATCGGCGCCCTGCTGGTCACCCGCTACCGCCGCCAGCTCGCCGCCGAACGCGAGCGCATCGCCGACCTGGAGGTCATGCACAGCCTGGAGCTCGACCGCGAGCTGGCCACGCACCGCGAGCAGGAGCTCATCCTCGAGCAGAACTACCTCGACTCCCTCGACGCGAAGTCGGACGACACCATCGCCCAGCTGCGCGCCGAGATCGTCGCGCTGCGCGAGCATCTCGCCGAACTGCTCGGCGCCGACCTCGACGAGGAACGCATCGCCCTGCGCGCCCGCGCCGAACGCCTCCGCGAGCTCGACGCGCCGTCGTCGTCGCCGTTGAAGGATCCCGAGTCGCACCAGCGCCCGAAGCCGCGCGCCACCGCCCACCGCGCCGAAGCCACCGCCAACGGTTCGGTCGGTTCCCACACCAACCACGGTCCGCATGGCCCGTCGGTGCCCGGCGTGCCCGAGGAGTGGGACGAAAAGGAGGCCTTCGAGTCCCGCGAAGAGGACGGCCGCGAGCCGGTCGACGTGCCCGTCGTGGACAACGGCGTGCCCGGCCACACCTTCGGCGGCGGCTTCAACACCGGTTCCTTCAAGGCCGTGCCGTGGCAGACCGAGTCGGAGGAGAAGGCCGAGACCAAGAGCCAGTTCCGCCCCGCCCCCGGTGCTCATGGCGCCCACGAAGCCCCGGAGACCCCGGACGCTCCCGACGCCGCCGAGTCCCGCCCGACGGCCGTGCTGCCGCGCGTCGAGGACGAGCAGGCCGATTCCGACGCCGCGACCGCCGACGCTCCGAAGATCACCGAGCCGGGCACCTACGCCGCCCATGCCGCGCGCGATGATCGCGCTGCCTGGGGCACGCACGCCGAGCAGGCAGAGCAGGCCGAACCGGCCCCGCAGCCCGAGTCGGCCCCGCAGGGCGAGCAGTCCGACGCTCCCGCCGACGCGGCCCCGTCCGGTCGCCGCGGCCGCCGTCGCGCCGAGGACCACGAAGGCGGCCTGACCGTCGCCGAGCTGCTCGCCCAGATGCGCGAGCGCCGGGAAGCCGGGGAGTAGACCACCAGTGCCGGGAGCCCCCCGACTCACCGTCGCCGTCATTTCCGCCGGGGCGGTCGGCACCGCCGTGGGCGAAGCGCTCGCCCGCGCCGGCCACGCCGTCACCGCCGCCGTCGCCCGATCGGACGCCTCCCGCGCCCGCGCTGCGCTGCGCCTGCCCCAGGCCCGCATCACCGACGTCGTCTCCGCCGCCCGCGACGCCGAACTCATCATCCTGGCCGTGCCCGACCCCGAACTGCCCGACGTCGTCGAGCAGATCGTGCCGCACGTCGGGGCCGGGCGCATCGTCGTCCACGTCGCCGGCTCCCGCGGCCGCGCCGTCCTCGACCCCATCGCCCTGACCGGTGCGCTGACCATCGCCGCCCACCCGGCCATGACCTTCGCCGGCGTGCCCGACGACACCGACCGGCTCACCGGCTGCCCGTGGGGCGTCACCGTCGGCGACGAACTGTCCCGCACCGTCGCCGAACTGCTCATCTCCGAAATCGGCGGCCGCGCCATCCCCATCCCGGAAAGCCGCCGCCCGCTGTACCACGCGGCCATGGCCCACGGCTCCAACCACCTCGGCGCCGTCGTCGCCGACGCCGTCGACCTCCTCGCCCGCGCCATCTCCGACGGCGGCGACCCGTCGGCCACGCACTCGCCCGGCGCCGCCCGCGACCAGGCGGCCGCCCTCCTCGGGCCGCTGCTGGAAGCCTCGCTGGACAACGCACTGAAGTGGGGCCCGCGGGCACTGACCGGGCCGGCGGCCCGCGACGACGCCGGCACCGTCGTAAAGCACCTCAACGTCATCGACGACGAACTGCCCCGCGCAACCCCCGCCTACCGCGCACTGGCCCGACGCATCGCCGAAATGAAGGGATCCACCCACCTCCTGCGCGAACTGGACGACCGGCCCACCGGGGCCGACTAGGATCGACTGCGGCCGGGGGACTACCGTCTATCGGGAGTTTCCCCCGGGACCCCTCGGGGGGACGCACCACGAACGTCAGACGGGCGTTCGCGCATTTTCGGAGGAAACGTGAGCGGCTACACCGCCGGAGACATCACCGTCCACGACACCATCGCGGGCATCTCGCAGGTCACGCGCGCCATGCGCAAAACCGGGCGACCCGTCGTGCTCGTGCCCACCATGGGCGCCCTGCACGAAGGCCACCTCGAACTCGTCCGCGCCGCACAATCGCTGCCGCGCGCAGTCGTCGTCGTGTCCATCTTCGTCAACCCCCTGCAATTCGGCGAAGGCGAAGACTTCGACGCCTACCCGCGCACCCTCGACGACGACGTGGCCAAGCTCAAGGCCATCGGCTGCGAACTCGTCTTCGCCCCCACCGCGCGCGAGATGTACCCCAACGGGTTCCGCACCACCGTCCAGCCCGGCCCGCTCGCCGACGAACTCGAAGGGGCCACCCGCCCCGGACACTTCGCCGGCGCGCTGACCGTGGTCAACAAACTGTTCAACATCACCAACTGCACCGACGCCGTCTTCGGCGAAAAGGACTACCAGCAGCTGGCGCTGATGCAGCAGATGGTCACCGACCTGAACATGCCGGTGCAGCTGCACGGCGTGCCCGTCATCCGCGAGACCGACGGCCTGGCCATGAGCTCCCGCAACCGCTACCTCTCCGAGGAGGAACGCGAGCTGGCCGTGACCCTGTCGGCGGCGCTGATCGCCGGCGCGCACGTGGGCGACCACGGTGCCGAGGCGGTGTTGTCGACCGCGCGGGCCGTGCTCGCCGAGCGTCCCGAGGTCGACGTCGATTACCTCGAGCTGCGCGGCGCCGGCCTGGGCCCCGCGCCCGAGGAAGGAGAGGCGCGGTTGCTCGTGGCGGCGAAGGTCGGGGCGACTCGACTGATCGACAACGTCGGCGTGGTGCTCGGCGACATGCGGGAGCGCGAGATCGCCCAGGCCGCGCTGTCGGCCGCCGGCCTCGACGACCAGCCGCTGACCGACGAGGAGATGGCCGAGCTGAAGAAGCTCAAGGCCCGCGTCGACGAGGTCCGCGCCGAGCGGGAGGCCCGCGAAGCCCGCGACGGTCTGCGCGACGCCGGATTCGCCGCGGGGGGAGCGGATTCTCGCGCCGACGGTGCCGAGGGTGGTACGGTGCGTCGTCCGGCTTCGGAGGGCGACGGCGCCGCGACCGCCCGCCCCGAATCCGAATCCGCCGATTCCAACCCCGCCGATTCCGACGTCACCGGATCCGGCACTGCGACCGAGGGAGGCCGCTGATGTTCCGCACGATGCTGAAGTCCAAGATCCACCGCGCCACCGTGACGCAGGCCGATCTGCATTACGTCGGTTCCTGCACGATCGACGCCGACCTGATGGAGGCGGCCGATCTGCTCGAGGGCGAGCAGGTCGACATCGTCGACATCGACAACGGCAATCGCCTGACCACGTACTGCATCACCGGTGAGCGCGGCTCGGGGATCATTTCGATCAACGGTGCCGCCGCGCGACTGATTTCGCCGGGTGACCTGGTGATCATCATCGGCTACGGCATGATGACCGACGAGGAGGCGCGGTCGCGGAAGCCGCACGTCATCTTCGTCGACGAGAACAACCGCATCGTCACCGAGGGCGATGATCCCGCTAACGTGCCGGTCGGTTCCGGCCTGTGGGATCCCCGCAAGCCCGACGAGTTTTCGGGGTAGTCGAGGGTCGATGACCGGCGGCCCGGGTGGTTCCGGGTGGTTGCGGTCGCCGGTGGTTTTTCCGTTTTTGCTTGACGACGCCCGCCGTCCCGCCGCCCCGCCGTGGACGGCGGGTTTCGTCGTTCCCGGCCGCCCGCCCGCCCGCCGCCGTATCCGCACACCACGGGGTCCAAACTGCGGGGTCGGCCGCGAGCTTTCCAAACCACGGGGTCCAAACTGCGGGGTCGGTCGTTTTTCGGCCCTAAACCACGGGGGCGGTGGTGACCCCGTGTTTTGGACCCCGTGGTTTGGGGGATTCGCGGGGGTTCGCGGGGATTCGCGGGGTTTTAGGGGACTGGCCGGGAAGGGTTGGGAGAAGGGGAGGCGTCGGGGTGGTGTCGGGGAAGGGCGATTCGGAAAAACGTAACGAAAATCGTTGCGCTCCTCGACGATGGCCGCTAGGGTAACGAATGTCGATAGGGTATCGATATTCGATACTCTCACCTCAAGGTCAGAGGAGGCCACAATGTCCGCCTGGAACGACGAATCCCGACGCCGACACCCTGATTCGCGACCCGGCCCGAGCCCCGATCCGCACTCCGGCGGCCGCCGTGGTCCGCGACCCGACCCGCGCCGCGACATGGATGGCGGCGACCGCGAACCTCGCGAGCGCCGCTACCCGAAGGCGAGGTCGCCGCGCGGCGATCGCCGGGACATCTACGCCACTGCCTTCGCGCTGGGCTTGGCGCTGCTTCTCCTGCTCGGCTACGCGCTGCGCCCGTTCACTCGCGGGGAAGGAGTGCCGGGCAAGGTCGGACGCGTCGCCGGCGATGCTGCGGTCGACAACGGTCGCGCCGTCGCCCGCGATCTCATCTCCGACGGCGCCGCCAACTTCCTGTGGACCGCCCACTGGCTGGCCGTCGCGGCGCTGTTGGTCGTGGTGCTCTGCGGGGCGGGGCTGACGCGGAATTTCCTGCGCGGCGACTTCTTCACGCTGGGTTCCTACAGGTGGGTGGCGGCGATGTCGTGGGCGCTGCTGTTCTACATGTTCGTGCCCGGTTTCGTGGGCATGCTCGGCGGCAACATGGTGCTGCGCGATCTGGGGCGGCCGTGGATGAGCATTCCGGCGCTCGACACGAACGACTTCATCGTCCTGTATGTGCTGGTGATGACGCTGTCGCTGGTCGGCGTCGCCATTCGCCGCGCCAGCGTCCTCGAGCGCGACACGGAGGGTCTGGTCTGATGGTCCCGCCCGAATCTCCCGCCCCCGACGGGCATCGCGTCCGCTGTCACCTCGACCGTCTGCTCGAGGAGCGGGGGCTGACGCTGCGGGCGTTGTCCGACATGGTCGGCATCAGCACCGTGAACCTGTCGGTGATGAAGAACGACCGTGCCAAGGCCGTCCGGTTTTCCACGTTGACGTTGCTTTGCGACGCCTTGTCGTGTTCCCCGGGCGACCTGTTCACCGTCGAGCCGTCGTAAAGCACGAACCGCAGGCGAATCCGGCCGGGACTCCGGCTAGCGGGCGAGTTCCTCGAAGAACCAGCCCATGATCAGCGCGCCCGGGTCGATGACTCCCTTGGCGGCCTCGCCGACGTAGCTGGCGCGGCCCTTGCCCGCCACCTGATCGGCCGTGGCCTCCGCGCCCTCGACCGCCGCCGACGCGGCCTCCGCCGCGGTCGCACCGTCCTCCAGAGCCAACACGGCCGGTTCGATGGCGTCGACGACGGTGCCGTCGCCGACCTTCGCGCCACCCAACTCCACGATCGCATCGAGGCCTGCGCGAACGACGGCCGCGACATCGACGTCGGCGAACGACTCGGCGTCGCCAGCCTTGGCGCCCATCTTCTCGAAGAACAACCCGAACACCGCCCCGGACGTGCCGCCGGCCCGCACCAGGTACGACTCGCCCACCGCGTGGAGCACCTCGCTGACGGTGCCTCGCAACGGCAGGTCGAAGGCGCCGAGCGCCTCGCGCATGTTCACCCCGAAATCACCGTCGCCGGCCTTCCGGTCCAACGCCGTCAACTCGTCGAAGGCGTCCAGCACCCGCTCGATCCACGCCGACAACTCCGGCTGCCGCGGGCCCGAATCGGCGGCGGGCAACTCCTCGAGCGCGGCCTCGGAAATCTCGGGCACGCCCGCATACGGCACCGGCGCATCCCATGCCGGTGCGTCCGTCGGGGCATCGAGCAGGTCGAGGAGATCATCGTCGACGCCGAGCACCGTCAGCGAGAACCCCGCCATGTCCCAGGCGGTGATGTAGTCGCCGCACATCGTCCGCTCGACGACCGCGCCCCGCTCCTCCAACTCGCCGCAGGCCAGGGCGAGGATCGCCGAGAGCTCCAGGCCGGCGATGCCGCCAAGCCCATTGACCAGGACCAGCACGCGATCGGGGGAGCCCGCGGCCTCGTGGATCTCGGCGATCATCTCGGCCACCGCGTCGGCGACGTCGATCCGCTTGCGCCGGTCGACGCCCCGTTCCCCGTGGATGCCGACGCCGAACTCGGCTTCATCGTCCTCCAGGGAAAACGACTCCTCCGAACCGGGCGTGCGGGCACCGCCCAACGACATCGCGATCGACCGGGCGCGCCGGGCGACGTTGCGGCCGACATCGGCGACGACCTCGACGTCCGCGCCCCGTGCCGCGGCGGCCCCGCAGGCCTTCTGCACCAGGATCGTCGCCCCCGTCCCGCGACGGCCGGGGCCGCCGGAGCCGCCGGAGCCGTCGTCGGAGTCGGCTCCGCCTCCGTTGCCGTTGTCTCCGTCACTTTCGCCGTCGTCGTCGAGATCGGTCGCCACGTCGTCGCCGACGAGCACGGTCTCCACCCGAATGCCCTCTTCCGCGGCGAGCGCGGCGGCGACGCCGAAGTTCATGACGTCGCCCGTGTAGTTCTTCACCACGTGGACGACGCCCGAGCCATCGTCGACGGCGCGGGTGGCCTCGAGGATCTGCCGCGCATTCGGCGACGTGAAGATGTGCCCCGGACACACGGCGTGCAACATGCCCTTGCCAAGGAAACCGGCGTGGAGCGGTTCGTGCCCGGAGCCGCCGCCCGAAATGACGGCGACGCCGCCATCGCGGTCGGTCAGTTCGAGAAATCCCCGGTCGCGCCAGGCGATGTCGGAGCGACCGGCGACCATTCCGGCCAGGCCCAGTCGGTACGGAGTCGTTGCGTCGTCGAAGAATGCACCCATGCCACGACGGTACTGGTGAATCGCCGGTCAATCGAGGGTTCGGCGGAAGGGCCGACGGTGGCAGTTCCCGTCGATGCGAATCATCACCGAGCGTTAACTTCGGCGTCACCTTCGACTCACCGCAGCGCCACCCGCCGCCCCTAACGTACCCGGTGCCCGGGTCCTGCCGTACCTCCTTTGGCGGCGGGGCCCACCCCATGAATCCAGCCGAGAAATGAATGAGGTGCGCAGTGGCGCTGACCCGCAAGAACCTGCTGAAGAATCCGTTCGCGTCGTCCCGTAGTTCCCTGACCTGCACGTACAAGTGCGGCAACGCCTGCCGTGACGACGCCCCCAACGAGTTCTCGACCAACGAGTACTTCGCGGACGTCGCCAAGCGCGCCTACAGCCGCCGCCAGGCCCTCAAGGCCGGCGGTGCCGCGACCGTCGCCTTCGGCGGCGCGTCCCTGCTGGCCGCCTGCACCTCCGACGATGGCAACGGCGGTGCGACCGGCAACGGCGGCGGCAATGGCGACAACGGCAACGGCGGCGGCGAGTCTCTCGAGGGCATGCGCTTCCCGGTCGTCGAGCCCAACGAGAAGGACGAGGTCGTCGTCCCCGAGGGCTACGAGCAGAACGTGCTCATCGCCTGGGGCGACGCAGTCGAGGACGGCGCCCCCGAGTGGGACTTCGACAAGCAGACCGCCGAGGCCCAGAAGAAGCAGTTCGGCTTCAACAACGACTTCGCCGGCGTCCTCGAGGCCGCCGACGGCACCCTCGTCTACGTCTGCTCGCACGAGTACACCACCGAGCCGATGATGTTCCGCGACTGGGACGTCGAGAAGACCACCGAGGAGCAGGTCAACATCGGCATCGCCGCCCACGGCCACACCGTGCTGGCAGTCGAGGAGGACGACAAGGGCTTCCTCAAGCCGATCAAGGGCCACGAGCTCAACCGCCGCATCACCGGCTTCACCGAGTTCACCGTCACCGGCCCCGCCGCCGGTCATGATCTGCTCAAGACCAAGGAGGACCCGACCGGCAAGAAGGTCATCGGCACCTTCAACAACTGCTCCGGCGGCATCACCCCGTGGGGCACGATGCTCTCCGGCGAGGAGAACGTCGACCAGTACTTCGGTGGCGTCGACAAGGTCGATGACGAGGACCTGCTGGACAAGTACTCCCGTTACTCCCTGAAGAACGAGTTGTCCGACCGTGGCTGGGAGAAGTACCACGATCGTTTCGACGTCTCCAAGGAGCCGAACGAGCCGCACCGCTTCTACTGGATCGTCGAGATCGACCCGTCCGACCCGAAGTCCACCCCGGTCAAGCACACCGCTCTGGGCCGCTTCAAGCACGAGGCCGGCCAGATCCACGTCACCGACGACGGCACCGTGGTCTGCTACATGGGCGACGATGAGCGCTTCGAGTACATCTACAAGTTCGTCTCCTCGCGCAAGGTCAAGGAGGGCGACCTCGAGCACAACATGGGCATCCTCAACGAGGGCACCCTGTACGTGGCCAAGTTCCACGGCAACTCCCCGGAGGACGAGATCGACGGCTCCGGCGAGCTGCCCGAGGACGGCGAGTTCGACGGCGAGATCGAGTGGATCCCGCTGATGACCGCAAAGGCCGACGGCTCCGGCGAGTCCCACGTCGACGGCATGGACGCCGCCGAGGTCTGCATCTACACCCGCCTGGCCGGCGACAAGGTCGGTGCCACCCGCATGGACCGCCCGGAGGACGTCGAGGCGTCGCCGGTGACCGGCAAGGTCTACGCCGCGCTGACGAACAACAAGTACCGCGGCATGGCCGAGGGCGGCCACGAGGGCGTCCAGGACAACAAGATCGACCAGGAGACCGACGGCGCCGGCCGTCCCTACGAGGGCCCGACCGAGGTCGCCCCGGTCACCGAGAACAAGAACGGTCTCGTCCTGGAGATGGAGGACGACCACGCCGGCACCACCGGCAAGTGGAACCTGCTGCTCGTCTGCGGTGACCCGGAGGAGGCGTACTCCTACTTCGGCGGCTTCGACAAGGAGTCGGTCTCGCCGATCTCCTGCCCGGACAACCTGGCGTTCGACGAGTACGGCAACCTGTGGATCTCCACCGACGGCAACGCCCTGGACTCCAACGACGGCCTGTACGCCGTCGCCGTCGAGGGCGAGCGTCGCGGCGAGGTCAAGTGCTTCCTCACCGTGCCGGTCGGCGCCGAGACCTGCGGCCCGATCGTCGAGGGCAACCGCGTCATGGTCAACGTCCAGCACCCGGGCGAGGACGACGACGCCACCCCGGACAACCCGATCTCGCACTGGCCCGAGGGCGGCGACGCCCAGCCGCGTCCGGCCGTCGTGCAGGTGGTCAAGTCCGACGGCGGCAAGATCGGCGTCTAAACGGCGTCCGATGCGCGCCATCCCGGCGTGACGCTGCGTGAACCCGGCGTGACGCCACGATGATCGCGCGTCGATGAGCTCCCGTTCATGGCCCCACCTTCTCTAAGGTGGGGCCATGATCGTCGTTGGCGGAGAAATGTTGGTCGACCTGGTGCCCGTGGCGGGAACGGGGCCGGGTGGCGACGGAAGAAACAGCGGCGCCGCCGGGGCTGGGGAGGCGGCCGGTGCGACGGGCACCGCGCCGGCGGGCCCCGATCTGCGCCCGCACCTGGGTGGCGGTCCGTTCAACGTCGCCATCGCGGCGGGCCGCCAGGGGGCGGACGTCGCCTTCCTGTCGAGGGTGTCCACCGACGCCTACGGCCGCGCCGGGCTGGAGCGACTGAAAGGGGCGGGCGTCGACGTCGCCCATGTGCAGCGCGGCGGCGAACCGACGACGCTGGCGGTGACGCAGATCGACGCGGATGGGTCGGCGACCTACGACTTCCACTGGGCGGGCTCGGCCGACCGGCTGGTCGCCGACCCCGGGCCGATCGACGCCGACGTGGTGTGCCTGGGCACGTGTTCGCTGGTTTTCGAGCCGGGTGCGTCGGTCTACGAGACCATCCTGTTCCGTGAGGCAGACCGCGGCCGCGTCGTCGCGCTCGACCCGAACGTCCGCCCGGCCATCATCTCCGACCCCGCCCGGTACCGGGAGCGGTTCCGGTCGTGGTTGCCGCACGTCACGGTGCTCAAACTCTCCGACGCGGATTTGGCGTGGCTTTACGACGACCCGGGCCTCGACGTCCACCGTGCCTGCTCGGAGATCGCCGTGGAGTTCGGCGGCGCGGTGGTGCTGACGGAGGGCCCGGATGGCGCGACGGCGTTCACCCCCGGCGGGGCGGCGACGATGGCGGCGCCGACGGTGGAGGTCGCCGACACGATCGGGGCGGGCGACACCGTGATGGGCACGATCGTCGCCGAGATCGATGCCCGACTGCACGACGTCGACCGCACCGCCGACCGCACCTCCCACGACGCCCCCTCTGATGCGTCGCCGGCCGACGTCGTCCGCGCATGGGGCCCGGAACAGTGGGCCCCGATCCTCGACCGTGCGGTCCGGGCGGCGGCGATCACCGTGTCCCGTCCGGGCGCGACCCCCCCCGACGGCGGCCGAATTGGGTTGACCGCCGCACCCCGGGGCGACGGGTGCAGCGCGCCCGGATGGGCCGTCGTAAAGCGGTGGGCTACCCTGTGAAACCGTGACTGACGCGAAGAACACCACCGCCAACCAGGACCAGAAGTCCGCCACCGACCTGCCCGAGCAGCTGCGCATCCGCCGCGACAAGCGCGCCAAGCTGCTCGCCGCCGGCGTCGAGGCCTACCCGGTCGAGGTGCCGCGCACCCACACGCTGGCGCAGGTCCGCGACCAGTGGGGCCACCTGGAGCCGGGCGAGGAGACCCAGGACGTGGTCACCGTCGTCGGCCGTGTCATCTTCGTGCGCAACACCGGCAAGCTGTGCTTCGCCACCCTGCAGGAGGGCGACGGCACCCAGCTGCAGGCCATGCTCAGCCTGAAGGAGGTCGGCGAGGATGCGCTGGCCGCCTGGAAGGCCGACGTGGACATGGGCGACTTCGTCATCATCACCGGCCGCGTCATCGCGTCGCGCCGCGGCGAACTGTCCGTCATGGCCACCGAGTGGACCATGGCGTCGAAGGCGCTGCGCCCCCTGCCGTTCGCCCACTCCGACATGAGCGAGGACCAGCGCGTCCGACACCGCTACACCGACCTGATCATGCGCCCGGAGGCCCGCGCCAACGCCATCACCCGCGTGAAGGTCATCCGCGAACTGCGCCACGCGCTGGAACGCCGCGGCTTCCTGGAGGTCGAGACCCCGATGCTGCAGACCCTGCACGGCGGCGCCGCGGCCCGCCCGTTCGTCACGCACTCCAATGCGCTGGACCTGGACCTGTACCTGCGCATCGCGCCGGAGCTGTACCTCAAGCGTTGCGTCGTCGGCGGTCTGGAAAAGGTCTTCGAGATCAACCGCAACTTCCGCAACGAGGGCATCGACTCCTCGCACTCGCCGGAGTTCGCCATGCTCGAGTACTACGACGCCTACGGCACCTACGACGACTCCGCCCGCACCGTGCAGGAGATCATCCAGGAAATCGCCGTCGCCGTGTTCGGCTCGACGACGGTGACGCTTGCCGACGGCACCGAGTACGACTTCGGCGGCGAGTGGAAGCAGCTGGAGATGTATCCCTCCCTCAACGAGGCCCTCGCCCGGAAGTTCCCGGGCCAGCCGGAGGTCACCATCGACTCGACCGTCGAGGAACTCACGGCCATCGCCGACGTCATCGGCCTCGAGGTGCCCGCCAACGCCGGGTGGGGCCACGGCAAGCTCGTCGAGGAGATCTGGGAGCTGCTGTGCGAGGACCAGCTCGACGGCCCGGTCTTCGTCCGCGACTTCCCGGTGGAGACCTCCCCGCTGACCCGCCAGCACCGCTCCAAGCCGGGCGTCACCGAAAAGTGGGACCTGTACGTCCGCGGCTTCGAGCTGGCCACCGGCTACTCCGAGCTGGTCGACCCGGTGATCCAGCGGGAGCGCTTCGAGGACCAGGCCCGCTTGGCCGCCGGCGGCGACGATGAGGCGATGGTCCTCGACGAGGACTTCCTCCACGCCATGGAACAGGGCATGCCGCCGACGACCGGCGTGGGCATGGGCGTCGACCGCCTGCTCATGGCCTTCACCGGCCTGGGCATCCGCGAGACGGTGCTGTTCCCGATCGTGAAGCCCGAGCAGAACTAGGTCCGCTGCACGGATTCGCTTGACGACGGCCCGGCGTTCGCGCCGGTCCGTCGTTTTCGCGTTATGGGGCGAGACCCGACAGGTCGCGTTCGACGACGTAATTGCGGTGGGCGGTGGAGCCGAGGGTGTACTCGGGGTTGAGTCCGTACATCGCCCACCGGGAGCGCGACGACCAGTGCAGCGCCTCGGGGGAACCGGTGCGGTGGAAGTTCACCCGGTAGCCGCCCGTGTGCAGGTGGATGAGCGTGTATCCGCCCGGGTAGCCGGCGGCGGAACCGAATTCCACGAAATCGACGTTCGTCGCCGCGTCGGCGGCGAGCTCGGATTCGAGGGCGGCGAACTGGTCGTCCTCGATGCGGCCGCCGGATTCGTCGAGCATGGACGAGTCCAGGCCGATGACCCGCAGGCCACCGACGTCGGTGCGCCACATCTCGTGCGGTCGTGCTTCGGACGTGGTGTCGCCGTTGACGAAGACGCGCCCGACGCCGCGATCGCGGATCTCGGCCAGCGCCGCGGCCAACATGACCTCGGGAAACGGCGGCAGGCCCGGTTCCTGCACGATCGCCTCGGGGAAATCGCCGAGGATCAGGCCGTGCTTTTCCTCGCCGATGTGGGTGTCGTTGAGGACCGCGATGGTGGCCACGTGCTCGCCCGGAGGGGGAGTCAGGGTGGTGATGCGCCCCGACACCTCGGGGGAGTCCGGCTTGTTCGTGGTCATCAGCCCCGGAGTGGCCGGCACGCCGTCGCATCGGCACTCGAAGACGTACTCCCGGCCGGGTTCCAGACCGTCGACGGTGATCAAGTGGAAGCCCGTCTCCGAATCGCTCGA
Source organism: Corynebacterium freneyi (assembly GCF_030408835.1). NCBI lineage: Bacteria > Bacillati > Actinomycetota > Actinomycetes > Mycobacteriales > Corynebacteriaceae > Corynebacterium > Corynebacterium freneyi. The sequence goes on along the minus strand of NZ_CP047357.1, from coordinate 2,575,909 downwards.
GGCGACGACCGGAAGGTCCGGCATGCCGGGGCGGATCCAGGAACCGGCCGGTCCCGCGATGGCCTCGGAACCCACCGGATCGGCGGCGACGATCGGGTCATCGGCCGGGGCCAACGCGACCTCGCCGAGCGTGGGGACGGTCGGGCGCAACGGGCCGTAGGCCGGATGCGGCGCGGTGTAGGAGGCGAAACCGAAGGTCACCGAGGTCGGAGTGACGGTGACGACCTCCAGGTCGGTGGCCTCGATGCCGCCGGTGCGCGCCGCCCGGGCCTTCGGGACCACGGTCGCCGCCAGCAGCGCGCCGATGCCCGCGGCACCTCCGGCCAGCGCCGCCCGCCTGCTGATGGGGCGTGCGCCGGGCCCGGCACCTGATCCGACGGTGCTTCCGACGCTTCCGGTGGTGTAGCCGACGCTCGTTTCAGTGCCCATGAACCGGACGCTAACGACCGGAGGCAAACGAAAGGTGGACGCCACGTGTCCTGTCGTTGGCATCGGTGTCGCCTTCGGGTGAACCCATTCGCATCGGCGGAAGCACGGTCGCTCGGCGCGTACGAAGGGTCATGAAACGACGGCAGTACGCGGCATACCTGCGATAACGCCGTTTCCCGGGATCGTCGTAAAGCGAAATATGACGTTGACCTCGTGTTTTGCGGGGGTGCATTACGGGGGCGGCAATAGTGCCAATATTGGGGCGGATCCGCCGAAAGATGTGACAACGATCACGAGATGGCTTTATCGTTATGCCAGTAACAGTTCTGACTCGAAAGGCCATGAACCCATGAGCGAGAAGAAGAACCGCGAGGATTCGACCGTCGGCCGCAACAACCCGGGCCGAGACGCCATTGGTGCGGCAATGCGGTTCATCACGTCCATCACCGGCTCCGACTTCGCCCAGAAGTACGACCTCCAGCCGACGATCGACCGCGTGATCTACCAGTCCACCAAGTCCGGGTTCAAGACCCTGGGCGCCGCCAACCGCCAGTTCAAGAAGGTCGCCGGCTCCGGCAAGCCGCAGCGCCCCGCGCGCGACGCGCAGGCCGCCGCCCCGGACGACGCCGCCTCCGCCGAACCGGCCAAGACCCCGTCGAAGAAGCTCTTCGACCTCACCCCGACCGAAGATCAGCAGATGATCGTCGAGACGGTGAAGGAGTTCGCGGAGTCCCGACTGCGCGACGCAGCCGCCAAGTGCGACCACGAGGCCACCCCGCCGGAGACCCTCCTGTCCGAGGCCGCCGAGCTCGGCGTCTCCCTCATCAACGTCCCCGAGTCCTTCGAGGGCATCGCCACCGGCGAGGACGTCACCACCAACGCGCTCGTCGCCGAGGCCCTCGCCTACGGCGACATGGGCCTCGCCCTGACCGTGCTGGCCCCCGCCGGCGTCGCCGCGACGCTGACCGCCCACGGCTCCGACGCCCAGCAGAAGACCTACCTTCCGGCCTTCGCCGGCGAGGACGTCCCGGCCGCCGCCGTCGTCCTCTCCGAGCCGCGCCCCCTCTTCGACCCGCTGGAGCCGGAGACCACCGGCCGCCGCGAGGGCAACGAAATCGTCCTCAATGGCGTCAAGTCGATGGTCCCCAACGCCGGTGCCGCCGAGCTGTTCATCGTCGGCGTCAACCTCAACGGCCGCCCCGCCCTGGTCATCGTCGAGTCCGACACCGAGGGCCTGCACGTCGAGGCCGACCCGTCCATGGGCGTTCGCGGCGCCGCGCTCGGCCGCCTCGTGCTCAAGGACGTCCGCGTCCCCGCCGACGCCATCCTCGGCGGCGAGCAGATCTCCCCGGAGCAGGCCGAGATCGAGTACCGCGACGTTCTGCGCCGCTCCCGCCTCGGCTGGGCCGCGCTGGCCGCCGGCACCAGCCAGGCGATCCTCGACTACGTCGTGCCCTACGTCAACGAGCGCGAGGCCTTCGGCGAGCCGATCTCGCACCGCCAGGCCGTGGCCTTCATGGTCGCCGACATCAAGATCGAGCTCGACGGCCTGCGCATGATCCTGCTGCGCGGCACCTCCCGCGCCGACCAGGGCCGCCGCTTCGACCGCGAGGCCGCGCTGGCCAAGAACTTCGCGACCGAGAAGGGCATGAAGATCGGCTCCGACGGCGTCCAGCTGCTCGGCGGCCACGGCTTCGTCAAGGAGCACCCGGTCGAGCGCTGGTACCGCGATCTGCGCGCCGTCGGCGTCGCAGAAGGCATCGTCGTCCTGTAAACCGCCAGACACTTCAGATTTGAAAGAGGATCCGAAATGATCAACCTCGAACTGCCGAAGTTCCTCCGGGCGGGCGCCGCTCAGGCGCATCAGGCCGCGGCGGAGATCTTCCGTCCCATTTCCCGTAAGTACGATCTCGCCGAGCACGAGTACCCGCGTGAGCTCGACACCCTGGCGTCGATGATGGACGGCATGGCCGACGGCGGCAACGCCTTCTCCGGCGCGTCCGGCGGCCGTGGCGACGAGAAGAAGAAGCAGCGCACCGGCGTCAAGAACGGCGGCAACATGGCGTCGCTGCTCAACGTCATCGAGACCTGCTGGGGCGACGTCGGCCTGACGCTGTCGCTGCCGTACCAGGGTCTGGGCAACTCCGCGCTGGCCGCCGTCGCCACCGACGAGCAGCTGGAGAGCTTCGGCAAGACCTGGGCCGCGATGGCCATCACCGAGCCGTCGTTCGGCTCCGACTCGTCGGCCGTGTCGACGACCGCCCGCAAGGACGGCGACGAATACGTCATCAACGGCGAGAAGATCTTCGTCACCTCCGGTGAGCGCGCCGACTCCGTCGTGGTGTGGGCGACCCTGGACAAGTCCCTGGGCCGCGCGGCCATCAAGTCCTTCCTGGTGAAGAAGGGCACCCCGGGCTTCACCGTCGAGCGCCTGGAGGAGAAGCTGGGCATCCGCGCCTCCGACACCGCGGTGCTGCGCCTGGACAACGTCCGCGTTCCGGCCGAGAACCTGCTGGGTTCCCCGGAGATCGACGTCAAGAAGTCCTTCGCCGGCGCGATGGCCACCTTCGACAACACGCGTCCGCTGGTGGCGGGCATGGCCATCGGCGTCGCCCGTGCGGCGCTGGAGGAGCTGCGCCGCATCCTGGAGGAGGCCGGCCTGGAGATCGACTACGACAAGCCCGCCCACACCCAGCACGCCGCCGTGGCCGAGTACATCAAGCTCGAGTCCGACTGGGAGGCCGCGTACCTGCTGGCCCTGCGCGCCGCGTGGATGGCCGACAACAAGCAGCCGAACACCCTCGAGGCGTCCGCGTCGAAGGCGAAGGCCGGCCGCATGGGCACCGACGTGACCCTGCGCGCCGTCCAGCTCGCCGGCACGTACGGCTACTCGGAGCGCAACCTGCTGGAGAAGTGGGCCCGCGACTCGAAGATCCTGGACATCTTCGAGGGCACCCAGCAGATCCAGCAGCTCGTCGTCGCCCGCCGCGTGCTGGGCCTGAGCTCCAAGGAACTCAAGTAACGACGACACCCCGATAGGCCACGGAGGGCGCCATGCGCGTGCCCGCCGTGGCCTTTCGCTTTACGACGGCGACCGGGTTGACGAAACGACGAGTGTGCGCCCCATGCCCCGGGGCGCACACTCGTCGGATCGGAACCGTCGGAAAGCGGGCCCGGGTCAGAAGCCGCGGTGCACCGAGTAGTTGCGGTCGTCCACCGAGCCCAGCATGTACTCCGGCTCGAAGCCCAGCAGCGACCAGCGCGTCCGCGCCGACCAATCGAGCGACTCCCGCGCCGGCGTGCGGTGGAACGTGACCATGTAACCGCCTTCGCGGACGTCGAGAAGCGTGTAACCGCCGGGGTAGCCGAGGCAGGCCCCGCGCTCGCAGAAGTCCACGTGACCGACGTCCGCGCGGCCGCGGCGCGTGCGATGGGTGTGCCCCGCGAACATCGCCGCGGCACCCGGCGTGCCCGCCAACGAGTCCTGCAGGCGACGGGCCTGATCCTCCGGAACGATGAAGCCCGGGCCGCCGGCGTTGGTGTACGCCGCATCGCGGGTGATCGGATGGTGCGCGAAGACGAAGGTCGGACGGTCGGCGTCGTCAAGCAACTCCGTATGCACCGCATCCAGCTGCTCCGGGGAGATGTACCCGCCGTCGTCGTGGACCGTCGACGAGTCGATGCCGATGAGGCGCAGTTCTCCGACGTGGGCCGCCCAATGTTGCTGGCGGGCCGGGCCCACGGTGCCGAAGTGGTCCGGGACCTCCGCCATGTCGCCGCGGGCGCTCGTCGACCCCGGCTCGTAGTTGTCGTGGTTGCCGCGCGTGGCGAACCAGCGGGAGTTCTGAGCGCCGAAACCGTCCATGATCCGCTTGAACTCGGCCGCCTGCTCCGCGGAGTTGCCGTCCGTGCAGTCGCCGTTGACCACGATCGCCGCCGCCGATGTGCCGGCGACGCCCGCCAGCAGCTCCTCCAGCTGCATCGTCGGGAAGCGGCGGGCGCCCTCGGCCTCCCGCAGGCCGATGCCCTCGATCTTGATGCCGTCGTGGTACGGCTTGCCGATGTGCGTGTCGTTCGTGATCGCGATCGTGCCCAGCGAACGGCCCGGCGGCGGGGTCAACGTGGTGAACGTGCCGGTCATCTCGGGCGACGACGGGCGGTGCGTGGTCGCCAGCGACGGGACGGCCCGGACCCCGTTCGAACGGCACTCGAAGCGGTACGCGCGGCCCGGCTCCAGGCCGTCGACGATCACGTGGTGGTAGCCGCGGGGCGTGTCATCGGCGTGGACCACCGTCATCGCGCCGCCGTCGGCCGGGCCGATCAGGACCTCCTCGCCGGCGTTGACCGTCGGCTGCGCCAACCCGTACGGGGTGAGGACGCCCGGCGCATACGTCGCCCACGTGAAGGCGACGGACGTGTCGGTGACCGTCGCGACCTCCAGGTCGGCGGCCTGGATGCCGCCCTCGATCGTGGCGGGGTCGAGCGACCCCGGCATCAACCCCGGCGGGAGACCTTCGGGAAGGGCGGAAGCGGGGCGGGCGAGCACCAGGCTGCCCGCCGCGAGAGTGGCAGCGGAAAGGAACGCGCGGCGTGAAATCGTCATGAAACGCACGCTAACCTGCGATGATGACGGCTCGGTCACGCCACGATAAAGGGGTGGTCTCCTCCGCGTGAACACATGATGACATGGTGTTTCATCGTGCGGAGGAAACCACCCCTCGGGGTGCGCGGGACTAGCCGGCCGGGCGGAGACGATCCTGGCCGACGAGCTGGTCACCGGAGGCGGCGGTGGCGGCGGCCGCGGCGGGGGCGGGGGTCGCGGCGGCGGCATCAGCGGCGTTGTCACCCTCCCACGGCTTCGGCAGCATCCGCGGCACGACCTTGCCGACCGCGTTGCGCGGCAACTCGTCCATGAACACGGTCTCGCGGGGCACGGAGTGGCGGGCGAGGCGCTGCTTGACGTGGGAGCGGATCGCCTCGTCGTCAAGCTCGCGACCCTCGGGGGAGTCGTCGCGCACGACCCAGGCCACCAGAGCCTGGCCGAAGCGCTCGTCGGGCACGCCGTAGACGCAGCATTCGCGCACGCCGGGCAGCTCGGACAGGGCGTCCTCGGTCTCGCGGGGGAAGACGTTCTCGCCGCCGGAGACGATCATGTCGTCCTCGCGGCCGGAGATGTAGAGCATCCCGTTTTCCAGGTGGCCGAGGTCGCCGGTGCAGACCATGCCGTCGATGATCTCCTTGTCGGCGCCGGGGCGGGTGTATCCCTCGTAGAGCATGCCGTTGCCGACGAAGATGCGGCCGGTCTCTCCCTCGGGCAGGGCGTTGCCCTCGTCGTCGCGGATGGAGATGCGGGTGCCCAGCGGCGCGCGGCCCGCGGTGGTCGGGTTGGCGGCGAGCTCGGCGGGGGTGGCGATGGTCGCCCAGCTGACCTCGGTGGACCCGTACTGGTTGTAGAGAACCGGGCCGAAGCGGTCGAGCGCCTGCTTGACCACGTGCTCCGGGATCGCCGAACCGCAGGAGGCGATGACCTCCAGGGGGGAGCCGGCGACGTCGTAGTCGTCGGGCATGACCTCGAGCATGCGCTGGAGCATGGTGGGCACGAGGAAGATGGTGTGCGGGTTGTGGGCTTCGATGATCCGCAGGGCGTCGGACGGCTCGAAGTGGCGGCGCAGGATCATGGTCGACCGCAGGGCGATGCACAGCTGGGCGGTGGCGAAGCCCCAGGTGTGGAACAGCGGCGCGGCGAGGAACGCGGGCCGGTTGTGGCGCAGGGGGATGCGGCTCATGATCGACGACGCCGGCATCCAGGACTTCGGCTCGGGGCGGCGGGCGCCCTTGGGGGTGCCGGTGGTGCCGGAGGTCAGGACGATGACGCGGCCGCGGCGGGGGCGGGTCGGCAGGTCGGCGGTGGGCCAGGACTCCGGCGGGGCGGTGCGCAGCATTTCGCGCATGGACGTCCAGCCTTCGCGGACGCAGGAGGCGTCCTGGTAATTCTCGAGCCAGGACACGGCGACGGGGCAGTCGTCGAAGTTCTCGGGCAGCAGGTGGGTGAATTCCTCGTCGATGAAGAGGAAGTCGAGCTTCTGCTCGCGGATGACGGCGAGGGTCTGCTCGGCGGAGGCGCCGGTGTTGAGCAGGACGAGGTCGGTGCCGAGGCGCCCGTGCGCGCACAGGGCGAGCAGGAAGCCGCGGTGGTTGCGGCACAGCAGTCCGATGCGGTCGCGGGGGCGGATGTCGCCGTGGCGCAGGGCGCGGGCCAGGCGGTTGGCGTTGTCGTGGAACTCGGAGTAGGTCATGGAACCGCCGTCGTCGATGATGGCGGTGTGGTGGGGGTCGCGGGCTGCGGCGATGCCGAGCAGGCCGGAGGGCAGGAAGTCCCACCGGTAGATCGAGTTGGCGGCCTTGCCCATGGCGGCGGGGCCCATGGCGCCGAGCACGCCGGCCTTGGTCACGGGCGCCAGACCCTTGATGAGGTCGGTGGTGCCGCGCAGGGAGTGCTTGGCGCGGATGCGGAACTTCTCCGCGGCGCCGACGTCGGCGGTGTGCGCGTTGGTCGTCGCGTGGACGTCGATCTTCTCGGACATCTGGCTCGGGCCTCCTCGTATGGGTTCCTTCTGGAAATGAACCTTATACGTGACCTTCGTCACTGGGAGGGTTTTCGCGGGAAAAGCTCCCGAATCTCTCCGGGGCGGCCTTTTTGCTTGACGACGGCCCGGCCGCCGCGCCCAGCGGCCGGCATCCGGAAGGTGGCCTACTGCGCGGGGACGTAGTCCAGATCGAGGGCTTCGGCGACGGGCCGGTTGCGCAGGGCGCCCTCGTGGGTCATCAGTCCGTCGGAAAGCCCCGGCATGACCTTCGCGGCACCCGGCCAACCGTGTTCGGCCAGGGCCAGAGCGTAGGGAAGGGTCGCGTTGGCCAACGCCTGCGTCGACGTGTTGGCCACCGCGCCGGGCATGTTCGCCACGCAGTAGAAGAGGCTGTCGTGGACCTTGAACACCGGGTCATCGTGGGTGGTCGGCCGCGACGACTCGAAACAACCGCCCTGGTCGATGGCCACGTCGACGAGCACCGACCCCGGCTTCATGCGGGCCACAAGCTCGTCGGGCACCAGCGTCGGGGCCTTCGCGCCCGGCACGAGCACCGCGCCGATGACCAGATCGGACTCCAGCAGCTCCCTTTCGATCTCGTGGGCGGTGGAGAAAACGGTGTCGACGGTGCCCCGGTAAATGTCGTCGATGCGCTTGAGGGCGCGGGGATTCAGGTCGAGGACGGTGACGTCGGCGCGCAGGCCATGCGCCATGGCCACGGCGGAGGCACCCACCTGGCCGGCGCCGATGACCGTCACGCGCGCTGGGCGGGTGCCGGGCACGCCGGGCAGCAGAATGCCGCGGCCGCCGAAATGGCCCATCAGGTGGTACGCGCCGACCTGCACCGCCAGACGGCCGGCGACCTGGCTCATCGGGGTGAGCAACGGCAGCTCGCCGTAATCGTCGGTGACGGTCTCGTAGGCGATCGACGTCGTGCCCGCGTCGAGCAGCGCCCGCGCGCACTCCGGGGCGGCCGCCAGGTGCAGGTAGGTGAACAGGATCTGATCCGGCCGCATGAGGTCGAATTCCGGGCCGATGGGCTCCTTGACCTTCAGCAGCAAATCGCCCTTCGCCCACACCTCGGCGGCGGTGTCGACGATCGTTGCCCCGGCGTCGACGTAGGCCTGATCCGGCATCGACGAACCTTCGCCGGCGCCGGCCTCCACGAGCACCTCATGCCCGGCCCGGGTCAGCGTCGCCACCCCCGACGGGCTCGCTGCGACGCGATGCTCGCCGCTCTTGATCTCGCGGGGGATTCCGATGCGCATTGGTGACTCCTGGTCCGTGGCGGCTCGCCGGGCGGAGGGGCCCGGCGATTGGTCTTCCCCCAATCATGGCGCGAGCGGGGCCCGGATCACCAACAGGGGGATGCGGGGCACTCCGCGCCGGGCCGGGTCACGTGGTGAGCCACTCCATGATCTCGTGCGCCTTCTGTTCGGCCTCCGACCCCGACCCCGCAAGCCACACGTAGACGGCCATTTTGCCGTAACTCGACGACAGCATGTAGCCCTCTTCGCCGTGGTTCTTAATGAACTCTCCGTAGGAAGTGGGGGTGCCGGAGGCCACCGTCACGACCAGGGTGGTCTTGCCCTCCTTTGTGTAGGAGCAGCCCAGCCCCATTTCGGGGGAATCTCCCCAGTGCGTGCCTTCGGGAGTTCCGAAGTTGGTGACGGAACAGGGATTGACGCCGCCGAACGCGCTGATCAGTGCGTCGCGCTGGTCGGTGACCGTCTGCTTGTCGGTCTGCGCGGCCTCGAGATCGGATTCCAACTCGCGGATCCTGTCGTTATCCGAATTCAGGCGCGCGTTCTCGGCCTGGAGGCTACCGACGTCCTCGCCGTCCGAGTCATCGGAGGACTTGCCCGACAACGCCCAGAAGCCGCCCGCGATGACCGCGATGGCCAGCACGACGGCCAGGGAGATGAGCGGAAGCTTCGACTTGTCGGCGGTGGACTTCCCCGCGTCCCGCGCGCCCGCAGATTCGTCCGACCCCTTGGCGGCGGGTGCGTCGGAGCCGCCATTCGCATTGGGCCACGGGTTGCCGTAATCGGGCGACTGGGGGGAACCACCGGAGGCGCCGCCCTGGTAGCGGTTGTCGAAATCGGGTGCGTCGTTGCTCATGTCTCTCTCCGGGACTCGTCGCGTTGAACCGGGTTTTGCTACCCGCACAATTTAGTGGTTTTCTCCGCCACCGCAGTTCGGGGTTTCCGAAAACTCCGACGATCGGGGGTGCGGCACAGGGCAACCGCCCTAGATCCCCAGCACCGCCTTCGCGATGAGGAAGTACACGATCAAACCGGACGCATCGCAGAACGTGGAGATGAACGGCGTCGAGAACACCGCCGGGTCGGCCTTGATGGCGCGGGCGACCATCGGCATGATGCCGCCGACGGTGGCTGCGATGGTGCAGATGGACACCAGCGTCAGGCCGATGATCAGCCCGAAGTCCATGCCGTAGACCAGCCCCGCGACGACGGCGCCGATCATGCCGAGCAGCACGCCCATGGTCAGTCCGACGCGGACCTCGCGCCACGCCACCTTCCACGTGTCGCGCAGCCGCACCTCGCCGACGGCCAGCGCGCGGGTCACGGTCGTCGCGGCCTGCGAGCCGGTGTTGCCGGCGGTGCCGGTGAGCAGGGGGATGAACAGCGACAGCGTTACCACCGTGGCCAGGGCGTCCTCGAACATCTCCAGCACCTGCACCGTGAGAATCGCCGACAGGGCCAGCACCAGCAGCCACACGATGCGCGACCGCACCAGGGTGGTCACCGACGTGATCAGGTACGGGCGGTCCAGCGGCTCGGACGCGCCGGCTCGGGCGGCGTCTTCCTCGTCGGCGCGGTCGATGATGCGGTTGGCGTCGTCGACGGTGAGGATGCCGATCAGCCGGTTCTCCTCGTCGACCACGGGCGTGACCAGGTGGGTGGTGCGCACCGCCCGGCGGGCCGCTTTCTCGGCGTCCTCCGACGCCGTCACGGATTCCGGGGACTTCATCAGGTCCCGCACGGTGATCGGCTCCGCGGCGGGGTCGTCGTCACGCGAATCACCGTCGGCCGAATCCCCGTCGAGCGCGAAAATCAGGTCCCGCATTCCCACGACGCCCTCGAGCCGGCGGTGGTCGTCGGTGACCATGAGCAGGTACACGGTCTCCGCGCCGTCGCCGCTGGCGCGAACGTGGTCGAACGCCTCCCGCGGCGTCATCCCCGGCCGCAGTCGCACGTATTCGGTGGACATGTGACGCCCGATGGTTCCGGACGGGTAGCCGAGGATCGGCGCGGTCAGCGCCCGCTCCTTCTCCGACAGGCCCGAAAACAGCTTCGCCGACACCGTCGCGGGCAGCTCGTCGACCAGCGACACCCGGTCGTCGGGGTCGAGGTGCTCGAAAACGCCGACGACGTGCTCGTCGCGCAACCCCGTCAGCAGGTCCGCGCGCATGCCCGGGGAGAACCGCTCGAACACCTCCACCGCCACCTCGCGCGGCAGCAGACGGTAGATGATCGCCCGGTCGTCGGGGTCCTCGCGCTCGAGGACGTCGACCAGATCCGACGGCGACATGTCGCGGATCACCTTCTCGATCGAGACGAGATCCTCCTGCGCCAGCATCAGCGCCAGGTGGTCGGCGAGAACGTCGAACTCGAGTCCGGTGTGGGAAGAGGCCATGCCCCAGACACTATCCGCACGGCACGTCGGGCGGGGGCGGATGCGCGGCAACCCGCGGCTGCTTTGCGACGAGTCGGCGTGGATCGGGGGCCGCCGTTAAACTCCAGTTCAGGCCCTGTTCGCTATGGGCGTACGCCCGAAGGGACGAAACGCGGGCGAGCCGTCGTTAAGCTTCAGTGAAACCGTCATATGGATTCCGGACGACACCGAGGAGAATGATGTTCGAGAGGTTCACCGACCGCGCCCGGCGCGTCGTCGTCCTGGCGCAGGACGAGGCACGCGAGCTCAACCACAATTACATCGGCACCGAGCACATCCTGCTCGGCCTCATCAGCGAGGGCGACGGCGTCGCCGCCAAGGCCCTGGAGTCCATGGGCATCTCGCTGGAAGCCGTGCGCTCCGAGGTCGTCGACATCATCGGCCGCGGCGCCCAGCCGCCCAGCGGGCACATCCCGTTCACCCCGCGGGCGAAGAAGGTCCTGGAGTACTCGCTGCGCGAGGCCCTCCAGCTCGGCCACAAGTACATCGGCACCGAGCACATCCTGCTCGGTCTGATCCGCGAAGGCGAGGGCGTCGCCGCGCAGGTGCTGGTCAAGCTCGGCGCCGACCTGCCGCGCGTGCGCCAGCAGGTCATCCAGCTGCTGTCCGGCTTCCAGGGCGGCGACTCCGACGGCGCCGGCGGCGGCCCGGAGCAGCGTCCCGTGGGCGCCACCTCCGGCCAGCGCGTCGCCGACGGCAACCACCAGGCCGGTTCGCTGGTGCTCGACCAGTTCGGCCGCAACCTCACCGTCGCCGCCCGCGAAGGCAAGCTCGACCCGGTCGTCGGCCGAGAGAAGGAAATCGAGCGCATCATGCAGGTGCTCTCGCGTCGCACGAAGAACAACCCGGTGCTCATCGGCGAGCCCGGCGTCGGCAAGACTGCCGTCGTCGAGGGCCTGGCCCTGGACATCGTCAACGGCCGCGTGCCCGAGACCCTCAAGGACAAGCAGCTCTACTCCCTCGACCTGGGTTCCCTCGTCGCCGGTTCCCGCTACCGCGGCGACTTCGAGGAGCGCCTGAAGAAGGTGCTCAAGGAGATCAACCAGCGCGGCGACATCATCCTGTTCATCGACGAGATCCACACCCTCGTCGGCGCGGGTGCCGCCGAGGGGGCCATCGACGCCGCGTCGATCCTGAAGCCGAAGCTGGCCCGCGGCGAGCTGCAGACCATCGGCGCCACCACGCTCGACGAGTACCGCAAGCACATCGAAAAGGACGCCGCCCTGGAGCGCCGCTTCCAGCCGGTCAACGTGCCGGAGCCGAGCGTCGACCTGACCATCGAGATCCTCAAGGGCCTGCGCGACAAGTACGAGCAGCACCACCGCGTGTCCATCACCGACCAGGCGCTCGTCGCCGCGGCGACCCTGTCGGACCGCTACATCAACGACCGCTTCCTGCCGGACAAGGCCGTCGACCTCATCGACGAGGCCGGCGCCCGCATGCGCATCAAGCGCATGACCGCCCCGGCGGACCTGCAGGAGATCGACGGCCGGATCGCGGACGTGCGCCGCGAGAAGGAAGCCGCCATCGACGCCCAGGACTTCGAGAAGGCCGCCGGCCTGCGCGACACCGAACGCAAGCTGGGGGAGGAGCGCCGCGAGAAGGAGAAGAAGTGGCGCTCCGGCGAGTCCGACACCATCACCGAGGTCGGCGAGGAGCAGATCGCGGAGGTGCTGGCCAACTGGACCGGCATCCCGGTGTTCAAGCTCACCGAGGAAGAGTCCTCGCGCCTGCTGCGCATGGAGGAGGAGCTGCACAAGCGGATCATCGGCCAGGACGAGGCCGTGCAGGCCGTGTCCCGCGCCATCCGCCGCACCCGCGCCGGCCTGAAGGACCCGAAGCGCCCGTCCGGTTCGTTCATCTTCGCCGGCCCGTCCGGCGTCGGTAAGACTGAGCTGTCGAAGGCGCTGGCGGAGTTCCTGTTCGGCGACGAGGATTCGCTCATCCAGATCGACATGGGCGAGTTCCACGACCGCTTCACCGCCTCCCGCCTGTTCGGCGCTCCTCCGGGCTACGTCGGCTACGAGGAGGGCGGCCAGCTCACCGAGAAGGTCCGCCGCAAGCCGTTCTCCGTCGTGCTGTTCGACGAGATCGAAAAGGCCCACAAGGAGATCTACAACACCCTCCTGCAGGTCCTCGAGGACGGTCGCCTCACCGACGCGCAGGGTCGCGTCGTCGACTTCAAGAACACGGTGCTCATCTTCACCTCGAACCTGGGCACGCAGGACATCTCGAAGGCCGTCGGCATGGGCTTCTCCGGCGTCGGCGAGCAGGACGCCGACGGCCAGTACGAGCGCATGAAGGGCAAGGTCCACGACGAGCTGAAGAAGCACTTCCGTCCGGAGTTCCTCAACCGCATCGACGAGATCGTGGTGTTCAAGCAGCTGTCCCGCGAGGAGATCGTGGAGATGGTCGACCTGATGCTGGCCCGCGTGTCGGAGCAGCTGAAGGAAAAGCGCATCACCATGGAGGTCACCGACAAGGCGAAGAACCTGCTGGCCAAGCGCGGCTTCGACCCGGTGCTGGGCGCCCGCCCGCTGCGCCGCACGATTCAGCGCGAGATCGAGGACCAGCTGTCCGAGAAGATCCTGTACGGCCAGATCGGCATGGGCGAGACCGTCCGCGTCGACGTCGACGGCTGGGACGGCGAGTCCGAGGGCACCGACGCCACGTTCACCTTCACCACCACCTCGACCGACGGCGCCGACGTGCCCGACGAGCTCGACGGCCTGGAGGCCATGGGCAACGCCGAGGGCACCATCGACTCCGGCGCCGGCGACGTCATCGACGCCGCCGAAGCCGCGATCGAGGAGGCGACGCTGAAGGAGAAGTACGGCGAGTCCGGCTCCGAGAGTGCCGAGGGCGCCGAGGGCGACGCCGGGAAGGACGCCTGACATGGGGATCTACTTCCGCAAGCGCACCAAGGTCGGCAAGGATTCCTGGCTCAACTGGTCGAAGTCCGGGGTTTCGGGTTCGAAGCGCATCGGGCCGGTGACCGTCAACAGCCGCGGCGGATTCTCCGTCCGCCTGGGCAAGGGCCTGAATTTCCGGGGCCGCTGGAAGTAATAGGCGCTTGACGACGCCCACCTGGTCGTCGCAAAGCCCCCGGGGAACCTGAAAGCGCGGCACGCATCCACTGGATGCGTAGCCGCGCTTTTCGCGTGTGCGGTCGGGTGTCATGGGGCGGACGGGAAGCCGGAAAGCCTGGCCGAGCGGCGGTTGCTCCGGCACAATGAGTGATATGACAACAATGGCCGTTCTCGAGCCCCGCGACGTCCCCCTCGGCGGCTACCGCTCCATCACCGTGCGCCGCACCCTGCCGCACATCGAGCGCACCAGCGTCGGCCCCTTCATCTTCGCCGACCACTTCGGTCCCACCGAACCCGCAATGGACATCGCCCCGCACCCGCACACCCACCTGGCCACCTGTACGTGGCTGTTCTCCGGCCGGGTGCGCCACGCCGACCGCGGCCTGCACCACTTCACCACCCGCGCCGTCGTCTCCGAGGCGACCATCACCGCCGGCCGCGACGGCGCCGTCCTGATCCTCCTGGCCGGCGACCCCTACGGCGAAGACCTGCTGATGTTCTGGAACTTCGTCGGCGACGACGAATCCGCCGTCCGCTCCGCCCGCGAGGACTGGGAAAACGTCGAGACCCGCGCCTCCCGCTTCGGCGTCGTCGAAGGCTACCCCGGCTTCGACGGCGAACCCACCCGCGCCCAAATCGACCGGATCCCGGCGCCGCCGATGCCGTCGGTGAAACTCCGTCCGCGCCGCAACAAGTAGCCCCTCAGCACGTCCCCTCCGCCCCCGGGGCATCCGGGCCGCCCATCACGGAGACCAACCACCCGAACGACTCATCCCGCGTCAGCTGCCACGCCAGCCCATGCGACGCCTCGCCGAGATCCTCGTCGACCTCCACGTACGTCACGTTCGCGCCGGCTTCGCACCAATCCCGCACCAGCCGCCGCGCACCCTCGACGGGAATCACGTCATCCTGCACGTTGTGCGTCACGAACACCGGTATCTCCGGCGCGACCGTACCCAACCTCTGCTTGTCGACGGCCGCCCTCAACCCCGGCCCGGCCTCCGAACCCAGGTGCCGCGCAAAAGACTTCCCGTCGCGCGTGAAATCCGAGGAATCGCGGTGCCCCCACAACGCCAACGTCGCGCCGACGCACTGGGCGGCGGTGTCGTCGAGAAACCTGCGGCCCTCCTCCCCGAGCATCGCCGTGACCTCCTCGCCGACCCCCGGATACGCCGTGACCAGCCCGTTGAGGGCATACCCCATCGCGCCCGACAACGCCGACCCGTCGATCTCCTCCGCCGTCGACGGCACATCCGCCGGAACCCCGCCCGCATACACCGCCCGAATGTTCAGCTCCGGGGCATGCTCCGCCGCCAACTCCGCCGCCGCAGCCGTCGCCGCACCGCCCTGCGAAAACCCGAACAGCGCGATCGGCGTCGCCTCCTCCGCCTCCTCCGACTCCCGCGGCAACAACGACTCCGCCGCCCGCGCCACATCGAGCACCGCATGCCCCTGCGCCTCGCGCACCAGATACGTGTGCCCGCCCGGAGTGCCCAACCCCTCGTAATCCGTGATGGCCACCGCCCACCCCAAATCCAGGAAATGCGTCGACGGCGGCGGGGGAGCGGTGCCGAACTGCATGGTCAACGACGGCGCACAATTATCCGCCGACCCCTGCGTCCCCGGGGCGATGACCAACAACGGCCGCGGCCCATCACCCGTCCACTTCGCCGTCGGCTCCAACACCGAACCACTGACCACGTTCGACGCCCCATGCGCATCCGTCGACGCGTACACGATCCTCCGCGCCGCAGCCACGCTCGGCGACTCCACCGACAACGGCATCTCCGTGACCACCGTGCCCGGCTCCCGCACCACCGGCGGCGGCTTCGCCCGCCCCGCATCGGCCCCCTCGAACCCGCCACCCGAACACGCCGCCACCCCGAAACACGCCACCACCACCAGCAACGCCGCGACCAGGCGGCGCCGCATCGGGCCACCCGCCACCATCGAAGCGCTCATGACGCCAGCCTATCCTCCCGCCCGGACCACCCGACCATGCCGTTCGAACACCGCCGCCCGCCGCGCCCTACCGAGGCAACCGAAACCGGCCATCGGCCTCCTGCACCGCCAAACCATCATCGAGCAGCGAAAACAACGCCCGCGACCGCTGCGCCGCATCCGGCCACACCGCATCGAGCACCGCCCGCTCCACCGGCGACTCCGACCCCCGCAACACATCCAACAACTTCCCCCGCACCTGCCGATCCGTGCCCTCGAACTTCTGCACCCGCCGCTTCGCCGCCGCCAACTCCTCCTCCGACGGCCCCGGCGACCCCGCCGCCACCCACGCACACGACCCCCGCACCGGACACTCACCGCACGCCGGCGACGTCCGGCACACCGTCGCCCCCAACTCCATCCACGCCACCGACAACTCCGCCGCAGCCGACGGATCGTCGTAAAGCAACCCCTCCACCACATCCAAATCCGCCCGCCTATGCGGACCCGGCAAAAACACCCCCTGCCGATGCCGCCGCAACACCCGCCGCACATTCACATCCACCACCGGCGTCCGCGCCCCGAACGCAAACGCCGCCACCGCCCGCGCCGTGTAATCCCCGACCCCCGGCAACGCCAACAACGCCCCCACATCCGACGGCACCCGACCCCCATGTTCCGCGACGATCACCGCCGCACACTCCCGCAACCGCAACGCCCGCCGCGGATACCCCAACTTCCCCCACTCCCGCAGCACCAGATCCGCCGGCGCCGCCGCCAACTCCTCCGGCCCCGGCCACAACCCCATCCACCGACGCCACACCGGCGCCACCCGCGCCACCGGCGTCTGCTGACTCATCACCTCACTGACCAAAACCCCCCACGCCGACGTACCCGGCTCCCGCCACGGCAAATCCCGGGCATTGACCCGAAACCAATCCACGAGGCCACCCCGCCAATCCCCGCTTGCCGACGAACCCCCGGAATGCGTTGATTTCAAAAGACGATTCACTCCATTCTGCGAACTACGAGCACAATGGATCGTATGCCACGCACCCCTGAAACAGTCTGGAAGCAACTGCTCGAGGGAAACCGCCGGTTCATGGCGGGCCACTCCGCCCACCCGAACCAGGACCCCTCCCGCCGCGAGAAGCTGACCGCCGGCCAAAACCCCGCCGTCGTCGTGCTGTCCTGCTCCGACTCCCGCGTCCCCGTCGAAATCATCTTCGACCAAGGCCTCGGCGACGTCTTCGTCATCCGCACCGCCGGCCACATCACCGACCTGTCCGTACTGGCGTCCCTCGAATTCGCCGTCGACTCCCTCGGCGTCAACCTCGTCGTCGTCCTCGGCCACGAATCCTGCGGCGCCGTCAAAGCCGCCCACGCCGCCCTCGACGGCGGCGACCTGCCCGGCGGATTCCAACGCGTCCTCGTCGAAAAGGTCACCCCCTCCCTCCTCGCCGCCCGCAAGGACGGCCAAAACACCTCCGACGAACTCGAACGCCGCCACGTCCGCGAAATCGTCAACCACATCATCGACCGGTCGCCCGAAATCAAAACCCGCCTCGCCGAAGGCACCGTCGGCGTCGTCGGCATGCGCTACCACCTCGGCGACGGACGCGCCGAAGTCGTCGTGACCAAGGGAGTCAGCGACGACCCGCTAGTCTGAATGGCGTGACCAACCGACCGCTGCCCCCCGAGATCTACCGGCGCCGGCGAATCGCCGCGCTGGTTCTGCTGCTCGCCCTGATCCTCGTGATCGCGGGCATCATCAGATGGGTGGCCGGCGGCTCGGACCAGGACACCGACCAAGCGGCCGACACCAGCGAACCGGTCACCGTCACCCGCGACGACGGCGTCGAAAACACCTCCGCCCCCGGCAAACACTCCTCCGAGCCGTACACCACCACCGACACGGCCGAAACCTCCGAAGCCGCGGCGAAGGACACCTGCGAACTCGGCGACCTCATCCTCACCGTCACCGCCGACAGCCCCAACTACGGCGCCACCAACCCCCGCTTCGCCCTGACCCTGGCCAACCCCACCGGCGGCGACTGCGAAATCGACCTCGACGAAGACACCCTCCGCTTCGAGGTCTACGACATGGTCACCTACGAACGCATCTGGTCCGACCTCGACTGCCACGACTCCGAAGGCAGCGGCACCGAAACCATCGAAGCCGGCGAAGAAGCCGTCTACGACGTCAACTGGTCCCGCAAGAGCTCCGCGCCCGGCAAGTGCACCGAATCCGACCGACAGGAAGTCGGCTCCGGCAGCTACCTCGTCTACGGTCTCGTAGGCGACCGCAACTCCGACCCCTACACGTTCAACATCCGCTGACCCGCCGCCCGGCTACGTCAACCGGTCCAACCCCTGCCGCACGTGCCGCGCCCACAACGGGCCCACGCCCTCCAACGCGGCCAAATCCTCGGTCTGCGCCCGCAACAACGACGGCAACGTCACGAACCGCGCCACCAGCTTGTCCATCAGCGAATACTGCATCCGGGGCACCCGCGCCAGCGCACGATAACCACGCGGATCGACGCGCTCGTCCAACGACTCCGCGTCCGTCGGGAATCCCAACACCTGCGCCACCGCCCTCGGCCCCAGCAAATCCGGATCCGGCAACTCCGCCAGACCCGCCAACGCGGCGTCCACGTCGGCCTCGTCGGGAAGCCCCGAAGCCGTGACCAGGTAATCGTGCAGCAACAACCGCGCATCGGGGGCCGTGTCGGCGACGAGCTCCCGCAACTGCACGTCCAGCTGATGCCCATCCGACCCCAACGCCACCACGTCCCGCGACACCGACTGCGCCGCCCGCCGCAGCAACTCCGACAACCGCAGCACCCCCACGACCTCCGACGCCGACGCGAACCCCGCCATCTCCGCCTCGAACAGCTCCTCCGACTCCGCGTCCAGCCGCGCCCGGTACCTCTCGACGGTACCCAGCGCCTGATTCGCCCGCGACAGAATCTCCGCCGAATCCTTCAACACATGCCGCACCCCATCGGCATACACCGTGATGATGTTCATCGACTGCGACACCGCAATCACCGGCACCCCCGTCTGCAACGCCGTGCGCTCCGCCGACCGGTGCCGCGTCCCCGACTCGTCCGTCGGCAGCGACGGATCCGGCACCAACTGCACGTTCGCCCGCCGAATGCGAGTGCCATCGGTCGACAGCACCACCGCGCCATCCATCTTGCACAGCTCCCGCAGCCGCGTCGGCGCGAACGCCACGTCGATCTCGAACCCGCCGTCGCACAGCGCCTCGATGTCATCGTCGAAGCCGAGCACGATCAACGCGCCCGTCCGCCCCCGGCGGATCCTCTCCAGCCCGTCGCGGATACCGGTCCCCGGGGCGAGGGTTTTCAGCAGGTCATGGCTCAGTTCGGACACCACGCCAGCTTACCGCCACCTAATCCAGGGCCGTGTCGATCGCCTCCGCGATGGTTCCCACCCGCACCAGCCACAGCCCCCGGGGAGCCAGCGACGAATCCGTCTCCGCCGGCACCACCGCGCGAGTGAAGCCCATCCGCGCCGCCTCCTTCAGCCGCCGCCCGATGTCGGGGACACGGCGAACCTCCCCGGCCAGCCCCAACTCGCCGATGACCACCATGTTCTCCCGCACCGGCCGCTGCCGCACCGCCGACGCCAACGCCACCCCGACCGCCAGGTCCGACGCCGGCTCCACCAACGTCATGCCGCCCACCGTGGCCACGTACAGCTCCCGCGCCGCCAACCCCCGCATGTCCGGGCCGTGCTGCGCGACGATCGCCGCGACCATCGGCACCCTCCGCTGATCCAGGCCGGACACGTTGCGACGGTTGCCCTTCGCCTCCTCGCCCGACACCACCAAGCCCTGCACTTCCGCCAACATCGGCCGACGGCCCTCCATCGCCACCGTCACCGCCGTACCCGGGGTGGGGGAGCGGTGATGCAAAAACAGGCCCGACGGATCCTCGACCTCCCGGATGCCGTCGGCCGTCTGCTCGAAACACCCCACCTCGTCGGTGGCGCCGAACCGATTCTTCAGGCCCCGCAAAAACCGCAGCCCCGAATGCCGGTCACCCTCGAAGTTCAGCACCACGTCGACCAGGTGCTCCATCGTCCTCGGCCCCGCGACCGTGCCGTCCTTGGTCACGTGCCCCACCAGCAGCACCGCGATGCCCGACTCCTTCGCCAGCGCCGTCAACGCCGCCGTCACCGCCCGCGCCTGCGCCACGCCGCCCCGAGTGCCCTCGACCCCGGCGGCCTGCATCGTCTGCACCGAATCGACCACCAGCAGCCCCGGCTTCACCGCCAACGCCTGCTCGATGACCTCCCCGACGTCGGACTCTGCGGCGAGATACAAATCGTCGTGAAGCGCCCCCGTCCGCTCCGCGCGAAGCCGAACCTGCCCCACCGACTCCTCGCCCGTCACGTACAGCGCCGGACCCAGCTCACCCGACGCGCACCGGTACGACACCTCCAGCAGCAGCGTCGACTTGCCCACCCCCGGCTCGCCCGCCAGCAACACCACCGACCCGGGCACCACGCCGCGGCCCAGCACCCGGTCCAACTCGCCGATGCCCGTGGGCACGGCCTTCGCCAACCCCGGATCGACCCCCGTGATCGGCGTCGCCGCGACCGCCGGCGGCCCGGACGCGGAAGAGACCGCGGACCCGGCCGAACGCAATCGTCCGGCCGGTTCCGCGGCCTCGGTCAAAGAACCCCACTCCCCGCACGAAGGGCACTGGCCCACCCACTTGGACGCCCGCCAGCCACAGGCGGAGCAGCGGTAGGACGGCCCCTTCGCCACGGAGCCTACTGCTGGTTGATCTGGCCGACGGCCTGCTCGGCCGCCGGGCTGTCAGCGTCGGCGTCGGTGGCAGCGCCGTTGGCCGGCTTCGAGGCCTCGGCAGCTTCGGCGCCCTCGGCCAGGCCGTCGGCGCCGCGGTCGACCGCGCCGGCCTCCGGGACGTAGGCGGAGATGGTCACGAACATCTCGATCGTCTCGGTGCCCTCCGGGCCATCGAACGTGAAGGTCACGTTGCGGTTCTCGCCGGCGGCGGTGGCCTTGTCGCCCACCAGCGTCTCGGCGTCCAGCGAGGTGGCGACGTACGTGATGCACGCCGCGTTGTGCTCGGCGACCTCGGAGTACTGCTCGACGGCGCCGGCGTAGTCGGCGACCAGCTGGCAGTCGCGCGGGATGGCCAGGTCACCGTCGGCGGCGGACTCGTAGTTCTTGGTGGAGGTGACCGGGGTCAGGTCGACCTTGCCCGCGCCCTCGACCTCGACGGATCGGAGGGTGTAGGCGGCGTCGTTCGAGCGCTCCTGGTTGGTGGCGGAGAACTTCAGCGCCGCGTCACCCGTGTCCGGGTCGACGACGATGTGCGCGTCGCGGATGGCGATGCCGCCCGGGATGGCCTCCTGGACGTTCTGCGCGCCGTCGACGGCGGCGACCTGGTTGGCGGTCTGGGAAATCTGGCCGGCGCCGCAGGCGGCGAGCGCAACGGCGGAAGCGGCGGCGACGGTGGCGAGGGCACCGCGGCGGACAACCGACTTGAGGGTCATGAGTTCGTGTCCTCCATCATCTAGGGCAACTTGAGGATTGGGGTCTGAAAAACTGGGTTCTGCAGTTGAGAACCCACCTTAGTGTCCTCAAAGGCTCTTCTCATACTAGCGGTACTTTGCAGGGGGGTCATGATAGGGTGGAGGGCCGTTGAAAGGGGCGTGGACACCACATGGAATTCAGCGTCGGCGATACCGTCGTCTACCCGCATCACGGGGCCGCGAAGATCGAGCAGATCATCGAGCGCGAACTGAACGGGGAGCCCGTTCAGTATCTCGTCCTCCAGATTCTGCAGAGTGACCTGAACATTCAGGTTCCGGCCATGAACGCCGAACTGGTCGGCGTGCGCGATGTCGTGGGCGAGGAGGGGCTGCGCAAGGTTTTCTCCGTTCTCCGCGAGACCGACGTCGAGGAAGCCGGCAACTGGTCGCGTCGCTACAAGGCCAATCAGGAGCGCCTCGGTTCCGGCGACATCAACAAGGTTGCAGAGGTCGTCCGCGACCTGTGGCGCCGCGATCAGGACCGTGGCCTGTCCGCCGGCGAGAAGCGCATGCTGAGCAAGGCCCGCCAGGTGCTGGTCGGTGAGCTCTCCCTTGCCGAGGGCGTCGACGAGGAGAAGACCACCGAGCTGTTCGCCCGCATCGAGGCCACCATCGAGCGTCACCAGGCGCTGGCCGACGAGGCCGCCAACTCCGCCGAGCCCAAGGCTGCGGACGCGGTCGACCTCGACGCCGAGGCCTAGGCCCCGGTGGGAATGCGGGTCACCGCCCTCGTCGCCGCGGCCGGTCGCGGCACGCGGCTCGGGGAGCCCATCCCCAAGGCGTACGTCCAGCTGTGCGGCCGTTCCCTGGTGGAACGTTCCGTCGCGGCGATCGAGCGGTCGGAGGCCGTCGACGACATCGCCGTCATCGTCTCCGACGACATGATGGGGTATGCCCGTGAGCTTTTCCGCCGGGCCAAAGCCGCCGGCCGGATTCGCACCGACGTCGAGTTCATCGTCGGCGGTGGAGAGCGCATCGATTCCGTTTGGGAGGGCATGCGCACCATGCCCGATGACGGCGTCGTCCTGGTGCATGACGCCGCTCGCGCCCTGACTCCTCCGGGCATGATCGCCCGCGTCGTTCGATCCGTCCTCGGGGGCAGTGACGCGGTCATTCCCGTCCTTCCGGTCGCGGACACGATCAAGGAAGTCGCAGGCGATGTGGTCGTGGGCACTCCCGACCGTTCTTCCCTCCGTGCGGTGCAGACTCCGCAGGGGTTCCGCCTGCCCTTGTTGCGCCGTGCGTACGAGGATCACTTCAACCGTCCCGCCGATGAAGCCCGGCACGCCACCGATGACGCGTCCCTCGTGGAGCGTCTCGGGGTCCCGGTCCACGTCGTCCAGGGCGACCCGATGGCCTTCAAGGTGACCACCCCGCTCGACTTGGCGTTGGCGACGCAGATCGCCGAAGAGGCCGAGTCCACCGAGTTCGAGATTTCCGGAGAATGACATGACCGACGCACCCATCATCATTCCGCGCGTGGGCATCGCCGCGGACGCGCACCAGGTTCAGGAGGGGAAGCCGTGCTGGATGGCCGGCCTCCTTTTCGAGGGGGAGAACGGGTGCGAGGGCCATTCCGACGGTGACGTCGTGGCCCACGTCATCGTCGATGCGTTGCTTTCCGCTTCCGGCCTCGGCGACCTCGGTAGTTTCGTGGGCGTCGGTCTGCCCGAGTACGACGACGTTTCCGGGGAGCAGCTGCTCAAGGAGTGTCGCCAGCTGCTCGAGGACAACGGTTTCGTCATCGGCAATGCCGCGGCCCAGATGATCGGCAACCGCCCGAAGATGGGGCCGCGCCGCGAGGAGGCCGAGAAGGTCCTGTCCGGTTACATCGGCGCCCCGGTCAGCGTGTCCGCCACGACGACCGACCACATGGGCTTCACCGGTCGCGGCGAAGGCGTCGCCGCCGTGGGTACCGCGGTCGTCTGGAAGAGGGCCGACGCGGAGTAGTTCCGCCCCGATCTGCGCCCTCATGCCGCGGCTCCGCTCCGGTTGTTGAAGCGAACTTGGCGCGTTCCGTCCGGTCCGGCCGGTCGGGCCCATCCGGTTCGGCCTCGAGGGTGTTCCGTCCTGGGCGTCATGTGTCCGCGCCGCGGATCCGCCCGAGTGTCGTCGTTATCGGAATGATGTCGCCGGCATAGCAGGGTCAGGTTTTCCAGGTCCGTGCCTCCGCCCAGCAGCCAGGCGACGAGATGGTGTGCGTCGCAGGCATCAGGTGGCCGTCGGCAACCCGGGTGCTGGCAGGTGCCGTCGAGAAGTTGCAGAGCGATACGTTGTTCCAGCGTCGCGGACCGCTTCGTTCGCCCGAGTTTCAGCTGCGCATCCACGGTCGGTGCGTCCGGGTCCAATACTGCGGCGTACATCTCCTCTGACAGCCCGAGCCTCAGCAGGTCGATCAGTCCCAGCTCGATGCCGGAACCCGCCTTCACGGTGACGCGGGTGGGGTGCGTCGCCGGCCGGTGTATCGGTGGTGATTGCTGGTTTTTCGGGGATGTTCCGGTTGCCGCCGCCAAGTCGTCGGCGTTCAGCGCGGCGATGACCGTGCACATCGGTTTGCCCTTGACCCGCGGGCGGGCCTCGTGCGCCGCCCGCAGGGCCAGGTCCATCGCGTCCGCATTGCGTTGGGCCGGTGTCCGTCCGTCGTCGTGGCTTCCCTTCTTCACGCCGTGTGCGAGCAGCCATGCTTCCAGCAGCGCCAGGGTCGCCGCGTCGAGGTATCCGTTGATCTTGGCTCCGCCGTCCCCATCTTGCTTGCCGACGCTCAGCCTGCGTTTCCGGTGCGCCGCATTCGGATCCCGCGGGAAGCATTTGTTGTGTTCCTTCACCAGTGCGCGGCACAGCGGGCCAGCTCCATGCGGGCCGTGGGCGGGGGAGCGGGCGATCACTTCGTCGGCGATATCCGCTGGGGTCCGTTCCACCCGGTCGTCCAGTGCGTCGAGTTCCTTCGCCATGTCGGAGATGCCTTTCATGGTCATGTTGCCGGCGCGGAGGGCGGCGTGGGCGGATGCGGTGATCTCCGGGTGTTCGCTGAGGAAAGCGGATGCCCGCACCCGCGTCGTTGCCTCGTGTCGCGTCAGTTTCAGCTCTTCGACGAGGAAGTCGTCGGGACGCGTCGTCCCCAGCACTCGCGACATCTGCTCGGCTGCCACCGTTGCCGTTATCCGCGCGTCGATGACCGCGAGCCCGCGTCGCGCAGTCTCGAACCTCTTGAGCGCGGGCATGAGCCGCATCAGAGTGGCTGCCGCCAGTTCGCTTGATTCGTACAGATAGGCGAGCACGGTCAGCGCTTCAGTGGCTGTCGTCAACAATGCGATGAACTCTTCGGTGGTGGCCTGTGCCCTGCCCGTCAGTCCGCTCCGGTCGTTGATTCGCCTGCTGATCTTGTCGTCCATGGCCGCCCGTCCCCCCTCGCTGTATGGCGCATGCCGGATTCTCTGGCTCCGATGTTAAGGGCAGTTGCGGTCGCTCGCAAGTGCGAATCGGAAATTAATCGAACGTTCATTCGGTGTTTGGCGGTCGCTTTTGGATGGGTGACAATTGGGGCGCAAGTGGCGAAAGGGGCGCATGATCGTCGTAAAGCGAATCTGTTCACGCGCACCGATAGCTGATGCCTGCGGGGTAAATGCTCCTTATCGAACGCCCCGCGAACCGCGGGTGAACAACTGTCGTCCCAGCAGCCGAGATCCCCGGTCATGCGCCGCGCAAGTGTTCGGGAGACTCCCGCGCGACCGCTACACTCAGGGGCGTGAACTTCCGAATCTTCGATACCGCCACCCGTGAGCTGCGAGATTTCGAGCCCATCCGCGAGGGGCACGCTTCCGTGTACCTGTGCGGAGCCACCCCGCAGGCGATGCCGCACATCGGCCACGTGCGTTCGGGCGTCGCGTTCGACATTCTTCGGCGCTGGCTCCTGGCGCAGGGGCTCGACGTCGCGTTCGTGCGCAATGTGACGGACATCGACGACAAGATCCTGACCAAGGCCGCCGAGCACGGTCGCCCCTGGTGGGAATGGGTTTCCACCTACGAGCGCGAGTTCACCTGGGCGTACGACCAGCTGGGCGTGCTGCCGCCGAGCGTCGAGCCGCGTGCGACCGGCCACGTGACGCAGATGGTCGAGTACATGCGACGGCTGATCGACAACGGTTACGCGTACGACGTCGACGGCAACGTGTACTTCGACGTTGATGCGTGGGCGTCTTCGGAGGGCGGCGACTACGGAGCGCTGTCCGGCAACCGCGTCGATGAAATGGAGCAGGGTGAACCGGATTCCCCGGGCAAGCGGGGGCCGCACGACTTCGCGCTGTGGAAGTCCGCCAAACCGGGTGAGCCGTCGTGGCCGACTCCGTGGGGCGATGGCCGGCCGGGCTGGCACCTGGAGTGCTCGGCGATGGCGACCTACTACCTCGGCGGTGAGTTCGACATCCATTGCGGCGGGCTGGATCTGCAGTTCCCGCACCATGAGAACGAGATCGCCCAGTCGCACGCGGCCGGCGACGGTTTCGCGCGGTACTGGATGCACAACCACTGGGTGACGATGTCCGGCGAGAAGATGTCGAAGTCTCTCGGCAACGTGCTGTCCGTGCCGCACATCCTCGAGCTGGTGCGCCCCGTCGAGCTGCGGTACTACCTGGGCAGCGCCCACTACCGTTCGGTGCTGGAGTACTCGGAGGAGGCGCTGCAGGAGGCCGCCGCAGGCTACCGGCGCATCGAGGCGTTCCTCAATCGCGCCGCGGACAAGTTCGGTGAGGTCGAGATCGGCGAGCGCACCGAGGCTTTCGACGCCGCCATGAATGAGGACCTCGCCGTGCCGCGGGCCCTGGCCGAGCTGCACAATGCGGTCCGCGCGGGCAACCAGTTGCTTGCCGACGGTGATGACGTGGAGGCCAAGAAGACCGCGGGATCCGTGCGGGCCATGGCGTCCGTGCTGGGATTCGACCCGCTGTCGGAGAAGTGGGCCGCGTCAGGAGGCGATGACGACAAGGCGATGCACGCCCTGGGTGTTCTCGTCGGCCATGAACTGGAGGCGCGCAAGACCGCGCGGGCGGAGAAGGACTGGGCCGCCGCAGATGCCGTGCGGGACCGTCTCACCGAAGCCGGCATCACGGTCACCGACACCGCCGACGGGCCGAAGTGGTCGCTGGGGGACTGACGGGAAACGGCCGAGGGTAACGGGCATCACGCGAAACGACGGCCGCATGAAACGACGGCCACACGGAACGATGACGACAACCGGAACGAACGCGGCGAACGCGACGAAGGCGAGAGGCTGAACGATGGCGGGCAATTCCCAGCGACGGGGCGCGGTGCGCAAGTCGAACAAGAAGGACGCCGGGGGCTCCGGCGGGCAGAAGAGAGGCCTGCGCGGAAAGGGGCCGACCCCGAAGGCGGAGGACCGGGTCTACCACAAGGCCTACAAGCAGGCGCAGCAGAAGCGCCGCCGTGACCAAGGCCGCCACGAGAAGGTGTCGGACGGCACCGAGCTCGTGGTCGGACGCAACCCAGTCGTCGAGTGCCTGCACGCCAAGGTCCCGGGCAGCACCCTGTTCGTGGCGCTGGGCACGGACAACGATGAGCGGCTGCAGGAGGCCGTGCGCATCGCCAACGATCGGGCCATTCCGATTCGCGAGGTTCCGCGACATGAACTGGACCGGATGACCGGCAACTCGCTGCATCAGGGCATCGGCCTGCAGATCCCGCCGTACAAGTACATGGCGGTGGAGGATCTGCTGGAAAAGGTCGTCGACTCCGGCGAACCCGGCTTGATCGTGTGCCTGGACAACATCACCGACCCCCGCAACCTCGGTGCGGTGATTCGTTCGGCCGCCGCCTTCGGCGGGCATGGCGTGGTCATTCCCGAGCGGCGGTCCGCGGCGGTCACGGGCGTCACGTGGCGTACCTCCGCCGGTACGGCCGCTCGACTGCCGGTTGCGCGGGCGACGAACATGGTGCGTTCGCTGAAGCAGTTCCAGAAGGCGGGCTACCAGGTCGTCGGCCTCGATGCCGGTGGCGAGCACACCCTGGACACCTATGACGGCACGACCCCGACCGTGGTTGTGGTCGGCTCGGAGGGCAAGGGGCTGTCGCGTCTGGTCCGGGAGACCTGCGACACGATCATGTCGATCCCGATGGCGGGATGGGTCGAATCGCTCAACGCGTCGGTTGCGGCGGGCGTGACGCTGAGCGAGTTCGCGCGCCAGCGCCGGGCGGCCGCGTCGAAGTAGACCGCGGCGAAATAGGTCGAAGGAGGTCGAACCAGAGCGCAGGGACAATCGGCCGGCCCCGGCGCGGGGTGGAGTGGGGGCACGACTCGGAGTGAAGGAAGGGGGGATCAGGGAGCGGGATGGCGCCCTGCCCAATCGGGGTGGTCATCGAGGGGGCCACCGGTCGGCCCATCTGGGATGGCCGGGGCAGCCGAGCCAGTAGGGGCAGTCGGGGCCGTCGGGGGAGAGGCCCAACGGCCGGCGGAGACCTCGTCGCGGGTGGCGGCACGGCCCCGGTACCAACCGAGGAAGCGACAGACCAGGTAGATGACGAACGAAATCGTGGTCACGAAAACACTCACCGGCATGCCCGGCGCCAGCGACAGGATCACACCGCCGACGGCGGCGACCTCGGCGAAGATCACCGACAGCACCACCGCCTTCACGGGCGACGCGGTGACGTACGCGGCGGCGGCGCCCGGGGTGATCACCAGGGAGATGATCAACAGGGCGCCGACGATCTGCACGCCCTGCGCGGCGGTCAGGCCGATCAGCACGGCGAACAACACCGACATCGCCCGGACGTTGATGCCCGACGCCGCCGCCATCACGGGGTCCGCCGACGCGAAGAGCAACGGCCGCCAGAACAGCGCCACCACGGTGATCACCAGCGCCGCCACGCCGGCCAACAACCACACCGACGCGCTGGACAGGCCGACGATCTGGCCGGTCAACAAGGCGAACGCGGTGGTCGTGCGCCCGGGATACAGGTGGATGAACAAAACGGACAAGCCCATGCCGAAACTCAAGACCACGCCGACGATCGCGTCCTGGCCGCCGCGCATCCCCAACAAGGCCAAAACCACGGCGGCCAACACCGAACCGACGATCGCACCGCCGCCGACGCTGACCCCGGCCAGCAGCGCCGCCGACGCACCCATCAGCGCCAGCTCCGACGTCCCGTGCACGGTGAAACTCATCTGGCGCATGACCACCAACGGAGTGATCACGCCGGACACCAGGCCCAGCAGCGCCGCGGCGATCAACGCCGACTGGACGAACCCGACGTTGAGCAACGTCTGGGTGTCCGCCACGAAGGTGTTCATCCACCCCATCGCTCCGCCCATCAGACCACCACCAGCTTTCCGCCGACGGTCGCTACGGTGATTTCGGTGCGGTACAGCTCGGACAGGGTTTCGGACGTCATGACCTCCTCGACGGGCCCGACCCTGTGCCCGTGCGGCGTGATGTAGAGGACCCGGTCGCAGTAGCCCAGGATCGGGTTGATGCCGTGGGTGACGAAGACCACGGCGGTGTCGTGCAGGCGGCGGCGCCGGTCGAGCCGCTCCACGGCCGCTCGCTGGGCGGCGGGGTCGAGGCTGAGGAGGGGCTCGTCGCAAAGCAGCAACGCGGGATCGTTGACCATGGCCTGCGCCTGCCGGACCAGCTGCTGTTGGCCGCCGGACAGGGTGCCGACGCGACGGTCGGCGATGCCCTCCGCACCGACTTCGGCCAGCGCCTCGTCGATGCGGGCGCGCGACGGGCTGCGGCGAAACACGCCATGGGCGGACGAGAGCCCCACGAGGTCGCGGACGCGCATGGGCAGGTCGGGGTCGAACATGCGCTGCTGCGGGATGTACCCGACGGTCGACGCCGTGCGGACGGTGCCGGCGGTGAGTTTGCGGGTGCCGAGGGCGGCGCCGATCAGGGTCGACTTACCCACGCCGTTCGGGCCGAGCACCGCGAGGAATTCCCCGGGCCGGACCTGCAGGTCGAGGTCGGACCACAGCGGTGCGACGGCCGCGCCGGCGAAGGTGAGCGGATGCACCTACTTCTTCTCCAGGGAGTCGAGGATGCGGTCGTACAGATCGAAGAAGTTTTCGTTGGAGTCCGGCGACTCGTAGACGTTGATGATGCGCAGGCCCTTCGACTGCGCGGCCTGCATCAGCCGCTCGGAGACGTGGTTGCGGGTCTGGGGCGAGTCGATGAGGAAGTCGAGGTCGCCGGATTCGATGAGCTCGAGCATTTCCGCGACGTCGGCGGCGGCGGGCTCGGATTCGCTGAGGGTCGCCGAGCGGTAGCCCTCGGGGGTGATGTCCTCGATCTTGGTGTCGGCGATGATGTCGTCGGCGAGGGGGTGGGTTTGGGCGGTCTTCGCGGAGGGCAGGTCGGCCTTGCGGTCCTCGATGTCCTCCATGCGCTTGACGACGTCCTCGTCGGATGCGTCGAGATCCCAATGGGCGTTGATTTCGTCGGCGAGAGTCGACGCGAGGGACGTCACGGCGTCGGTGTTGTACCAGATGTGCTCGTTGACCTCGTGGTCATGACCGTGGTCGTGGTCGTGGCCGGCGTGGTCGTCGGCTTCGGCCTCGTCCTCGTCCTCGTGTGCGGCGTGGTCGTGGTCGTGGTCCCCGTGATCGTCCTCGCCGTGGCCGTGGCCGTCGAAGCCGTCGCCTTCGATGGCGGTGAGGATGATCGCGGAGGAGTCGGAGGAGGCGGCGTCGGTGAGCCAGGCGTCGTAGTGTCCGCCGCCGGCGAGCAGGACGTCGGCCTGTTCGACGAGCGCCATGTCGGCGGCGGTGGGCTGGTAGGAGTGCGGGTCGAGGTCGTTGGATTCGATGATCGGCTGGATCTCGACGCCGTCAGCGTCACCGACGACCGCGTCTGCGACGTCGGCCCAGACCTTGGTGGAGGTCACGATCTTCACGACGTCGTCGGAATCGCCGGCGGCGTCGGTGGTGCCGTCGTCGGAGCAGGCGGTGAGGCCCATGGTCAGGCCCGCGGTGGCTGCGGCGGCGAGGGCGGAGCGGAGGAAGGGGTTTTTCATGGGGCGCATCCTAACGCGACAATGAAAACCATTGCCAACTGGGTTTGTGGTGGGGTCCGGCGATCCGGGGCTTCGAGTACATTCAAGTGCGTGCGCATCGAAGATTCCGCAGACCCGTCCGAGTCCGGTTCGGGCCGTTCGGCGCCGGTGGTCCGAGGCGGGGCCCGGCGTGGGGGCCGTCGTTCCCGGGGCACGTTGGCGTCGATCGCGGCGGAGTTGGGGGTGTCGCGGACGACGGTGTCGAACGCGTACAACCGGCCGGATCAGTTGTCGCCGGAGTTGCGGGAGCGGATTCTCGCGCAGGCGGAGGCGCAGGGGTATCCGGGGCCGGATCCGATGGCGCGGAGTTTGCGGATGCGTCGGGTCGGTGCGGTGGGCGTGTTGTTCACGGAGCAGTTGTCTTTCGCGTTCGATGATCCGGCGTCGGTGGATTTTTTGGCGGGCCTGTCGGAGGAGTGCGGGCGCCGCGGGGATTCGTTGCTGGTCATTCCGGCGTCGTCGGCGGAGGGGGAGTCCGGGGATGTGCGTGACGACGGCTCGTCGCAAGGCCCTTCGCCGGTGGGGTCGGATCCGCGGTTGTTGATCCGCCAGGCGGTGGTGGATTCTTTCGTCGTGTATTCGGTGGCGGAGGACGATCCCTTCCTGCGGGCGGTGTTGGAGCGTGGGTTGCCGACGGTGATCTGCGATCAGCCGACGGGCGTGGAGGGGGTGCCGTTCGTGGGCATCGACGATCGTGAGGCGATCAAGCCGGCGGTGCGGCATTTGACGGAGTTGGGGCACCGCGAGGTGGGCGTGCTGTCGGTGCGGTTGTCGCGGCGGCGGAATGATGGTGCGGTCACGGCCGAGCGGTTGGCGGGGGCGCGTCATCACGTGCAGCGGTCGCGCGTGGAGGGTGCGTTGGAGGCGCTGGCGGAGGCGGGTGTCGACGCGGCGGACGTGCCGATCGTCGAGCGTCACCTCAACGACCCCGCCAACAACTACGACGCGGCCCGTGAGCTGCTCACCGCCCACCCGAATCTCACGGCGGTGGTGTGCACGACGGATACGCAGGCGCTCGGGGTGCTGCGGTATGCGCGGGACAACGGCATCCGGGTTCCGGAGGATCTGTCGGTCACGGGGTTCGACGGCATCGACATTGCCCGCCACATGGGCGTGACCACGATCATCCAGCCCAACCGGGACAAGGGCCGTGCCGCCGGCGCCGCGTTGTCGGGTGGGGAAACGAAGGTCATTTTGCCCACGGAGTTCCTGGCGGGCAGGACGACGGGTGTGCCGCGAAACTAGGAGGCCGGGACACTAGGAGACCTGGGCTTCGCGGGCGTCGGCGAACCGGCGGAGGAATTCGGTCACGGCCGCGGTGTCGGGCAGGAACGCCTTCGCGGCGCTGGGGCCGTCGTCGGGGGAGCCGACCTTGATGCCCAGGTCGCCGTGGGTGAGGCAGCGCAGGGCGGTTTCGTCGGTGACGTCGTCGCCGATGAACAGCACGGCGTCGGCGCCGTATTCGGCGCGGGCGGCCTCGAGGTAGCTGCCCTTGGTCACGTCGAGGACGGCGAGCTCGAGGATGTCCTTGCCCTCCGTGACGTGGACGCCCTTGATGGGGCGGAAGAAGGACATGGCGTGGTCGAGGACGCGGCGCTTGCGCACGGCATCCTCCAGCAGCCGCACGTGGAGGACGCGGGCGGCGGGTTTGCGCTCCACCCACACCCGATCGTCGTCGGCGTCGGCGAGGACTTCGCGCAGCCGCAGGTCGACGGCCTCGAGCAGCGCGGACTCCGCCTCCGACAGGGCCAGTCCGTCCTGAGGTTCGGCGCCGTGGCTGCCGACGAGCCGGGCGACGTGTTCCATCCCGGACAGGTACCGCAGGTCGCGCAGCTGCCGCCCGGAGAGGATGACCACCTCGGTGCGGGGCAGCGCGGACAGGCGCGACACCAGCTCGAGGTTGCCTTCGCGGGGGCGCACGGCCATCGGGTCGTCGCCGAGATCCGCCAGGGTGCCGTCGAAGTCGAGCGCGACCAAAACGGTGTCGGCCGAAGCGACGGCGTCGATGGCGGACTGGGACGGTGACTTGTTGCTCACGTCACCCAGCCTACGCAACGGTCCCGCCCCGGCGGCGCGGTTGGAGGCGGCCATGGGTAAAGTGCGGCCCATGACGCACACCGACCCCCGCCCCGCCCCCATGGAGACGTTCGACGAGATGTCCATCCGCAAGGCGTTCGGCGAATTCGCGACGGGCGTGACCATCGTCGCCTCCGACGACGGCGAACCGGTCGGTTTCGCCTGCCAGTCGTTTTCCTCGCTGAGCCTGAACCCGCCGCTGGTGCTGTTCACGGTGATGAAGACGTCGCGGTCGTGGCCCCGCATCGAGGCGACCGGTCGGTTTTCGGTCAACGTGCTCACCGAGGACCAGCGCGACGTGTCCGCCGCGTTCGGCCGCCGCGGCCCCGACAAGTTCGCCCACGGCGAGTGGATCCGCTCCGACCTGGGCAACCCGTTGCTGCGCGACTGCGCCACGTGGATCGACTGCACCATCGAGGCGGTCCACGAGGCTGGCGACCACTTCATCGTCGTCGGCGCCGTCGCCGAGATCGGGCATCGGTCGGATTCGCGGCCGCTGCTGTA
The DNA here is from genome assembly GCF_030408835.1 of Corynebacterium freneyi. NCBI lineage: Bacteria > Bacillati > Actinomycetota > Actinomycetes > Mycobacteriales > Corynebacteriaceae > Corynebacterium > Corynebacterium freneyi. The sequence goes on along the minus strand of NZ_CP047357.1, from coordinate 2,542,923 downwards.
CCATCGCGGGTCGTACGCCAACGTCGTCGCCGCAGGCGAGGACGCCCCGGCCGGCGAGAGCTGGCGCCAGCGCCCCTCGGTGTAGCCCGGCTCCGCTATCCCCTCGACACCGCCGCCCACCCGGGCGCGGCCTCGCCGGCGGGGTAGTCGCCGACGGCGGTCATCCGCAGGTCGGGGTCGGGGGCGCCCACGACGAATTCGCCGGGCAGCTGCGCCCGCAGGCGTTCGTCGTAGGTCCGCGCCGCGGCGTCGCAGCCGGTCTCGCGCACGGTCTCCGGCTCGCCGACGTGGACGATGCCGCGGTCGCGCCAGGTCAGCGTGCCCTGGAACGAGCCGCACGCGCCGTCGCCGGTGTACGACTCGCGGCCGAACACGATCACCGGCGGCACGGTGCCCTCCGGCACCCCGTGGGGCAGCGTCGGGTCGTCGTAGACCTCGGTGACCTGCCAGCGCTTGCCGACGATCCGCTCGTCTCCGCCCACGCCGTCGTCGGCGGTTTCACCCGGGCCGTCTCCGGCGCCGCACGCCGCCAGACCCAGCGCGGTGGCCGTCGTCACGCAGAAAACGGCGATCGCGCGTCCGGCCCGCCTCATCGGCCGGCCTCCGAAGCTTCGTGGGCGCGGGTGAGCTCGTCGAGGAAGCTGCGGGCCCACAGGTCGACGTCGTGGTCGCGGACCTGGGCGTGCAGGCGCGCCATGCGGTCGCGGGCGTCGTCGGGGTGGTGCTCCAGGGAGTTGACCGCCGCCATGATCGCCCGTTTCACCGACTCCAGGTCATGCGGGTTGCACAGGTGCGCGCCGTCGAGCTCCGTGGCGGCGCCGGTGAACTCGGACAGCACCAGCGACCCGGTGCCGTCGGGGTGGCAGGCGACGTACTCCTTGGCCACCAGGTTCATGCCGTCGCGCAGCGCGGTGACCAGCATGACGTCGGCGGCCGCGTACAGGCCCAGCAGTTGGTCGAAGGGAACGGGCCGGTGGATGTAGTGGATCACCGGGCGGCCCAGCGACCCGAAGCGGCCGTTGATGCGCCCGACCGCGTGTTCCACGCGGGCCCGGGTGCGGCGGTAGTCGTCGACGCGTTCGCGTGACGGGGTGGCCACCTGCACCAGGACGCTTTCCGACGGATCCAGCGCACCCGATTCCAGCAGCGACTCGAATGCCTCGAGCCGCACGAGGATGCCCTTCGTGTAGTCCAGCCGGTCGACGCCGAGCAGCAGCGTGCGCGGGTCGCCGGCCAGCGCGCGGACGCCGTCACGGTCGGCGTCGGCGGCCTTGGCGATGACGTCGCCGGAATCGATGGAAATGGGGAACGACCCCACCCGCACCGTCCGGCCGTCCGGGGCGGTGATCGACCCGGTGGCCGTGCGCACCGACGATCGGCCGTGCACGGAGAGGGTGTCGGGCAGTCCCGTGTGGGAGCCGGCCTCGCCGGACACGCGGCGGCACAGGTCGAGGAAGTTGTCAGCGCACGTGTCCAGGTGGAACCCGATGACGTCGGCGCCGAGCAGCCCGCGGACGATTTCCTCGCGCCACGGCAGCTGGCGGAAGATCTCCGACGGCGGGAAGGGGATGTGCAGGAAGAAGCCGATGGTCAGGTCGGGGCGCAGTTGGCGGAGGATGCCCGGCACCAGCTGCAGCTGGTAGTCCTGCACCCACACGGTGGCGCCGTCCGCGGCGCGGCGCGACACGGCTTCGGCGTAGCGGAGGTTGACTTCGCGGTACGACTCCCACCAGTCGCCGTCGTAGGTCGGGGCGACGATGAGCGAGTGGTACAGCGGCCACAGGGTGGCGTTGGAGAAGCCCTCGTAGAACTTTTCGTGCTCGTCGGCGGTCAGTTCGACGGGGAAGAGGTGGAGTCCTTCGTCGGTGTCGATGGCCTCGGGCACGTCGGGGGCGTCGGGTGCGTCGGAGACGCTGCCGGCCCAGCCGACCCAGGCGCCGTTGTTGCGCAGCAGCACCGGGGTGAGTGCGGTGACCAGGCCGCCGGGGCTGGCTTCCCAGCGCACGCCGCCGGGGGCCGTCGGGTCGTCGACGGGGGCGACGGGCAGCCGGTTGGCCACGACGACGAAGTCCGAGCGTTCGCGGCCCATGGGGGTCACGCCTTCTTCGCGGTCTTCTTGGCGGTGGTCTTTTTGGCGGTGGCCTTCTTGGCCGTCGTCTTCTTCGTGGTCTTCTTCGCCGTCGTCTTCTTGGTGGTCTTCTTGGCGGCCTTCTTCGTCGACTTGCGGGTGCGCTTGGCGGTCTTCGGGGCGGTGGCCTCGAGGTGCTCTTCGTGGACCTTCTTGTAGTTCAGGCCCTCGGGTTCGACGCCGAGCATGCACATGAGGGTGACGCAGTCGTGGAAGTCATCGGAGAACGTCGCGACGATTCGTCGCGCGCCCGCCGCCGTTTCGGCCTCGACCTGGTGCAGTGCCTCGTTCTGGGCGGTGCGGGTGTCGGTGACCTTGGGTGGCACGGATCCTCCTGGCTCGTGGCGGTCTGCGAATGGTTCGGGTGGGGTCGGGCTCGTCCCCCGGGGTCCGGTCGTCCGCCTCGCCGGTGGCCCCATTACAGGCCTTCCAGTGTACCAAGGTGGGCTTTCCGGGGTGAGCCGGGCGGTTTCTCGCCTGCGGCTCGCGTGGCTTCGTTGCTTTGCGACGTCCGTCGGGTTCGCGTTCGGCGTGTTACCACTCGACGCCGTCGTCGCCGGGGGCGCGTCCGTAGCGGCGGCCGAATTTGGCGCGGGCGCTGCGGCTGAGGCGCGTGCGGGGGTCGGTGGGGTTGGCGGTGCCGTCGGCGGAGTCGGTGCCGGCGGCTTGGCGGCGGCGACGGCGCTGGACCTTCGGGCGTTTGACGTCGCCGTGGCGGATCAGGCTCGGCGGGCGGCGCATCTGGCGGGCCAGCCATTCGCCGAGGGCGATGCCGGCGGCCAGTGCCGTGGCGGTGGCCAGGGCGGCGGCGAGTGCGGTGAAGCCGTTGAGGGGTTGGCCGTTGAGCAGGGCGTGGAGGCCGCGGTAGATGGCCATGCCGGGCAGGAAGGGGGTAACGCCGGCGATGGCGGTGACCAGCGGGGGAATGGAGGAGCGGCGGGAGAGCAGGCCGCCGGCGAGGCCGACTGCGGTGGCGGCGGCGCCGGCTGCGGCGACGGGGTGGACGCCGACGGGCAGGAGCATCCAGTAGTAGAGCATCGAGCCCATCAGGGCGGTCGCGCCGGAGACTGCGAGCGCCTTTCCGCCTGCGTTGGAGGCCAGGGCGAAGGCGACGCTGGCTGCGGTTCCGGCCAGCACGCGGACGGTGGACTGGGTGAAGTTGGGGTCGGCGGCGGCGCCGATGGGCGGTAGGGGGATGCCGATGAAGGCGGTGACTTCGAAGCCGATGGCGATGCCGGCGATGATGCCTCCGGTGAGCAGCATCGTGTCGAAGAATCTCGCGGAGCCGGTGACGGGGGCGCCGGTGATGCCGTCCTGGAGGGATTGGACGAGCGTGAGGCCGGCGAGCATGACGATGATGCCGGAGGCGACGACGCGCGATGGTTGCATCTCGATGCCCGCCCACGTCGCCCCCGCGTAGGCGAGGGCGGCCATGAAGGTGGCGATGAATCCGCCGGTGGCGTTCTGGAAGAACGGTGGCAACGCCCGGACGTTGAGTTCGCCGATGGTGGCGACGATGATCGCCGTGACCACCGCCGCGATCGCCCCGACGAGGGCGCTGCCGCCGAGCAGGATCGACACTGCGGCGGCCATGGCGGCCCAGCCGAGGTAGATGATGCGCAGCCGGTACAGGGGAGGGGCGTTTTCGATTGCGTCGGCGCGTTCGATGGCGTCGTCGAGGGAGACCTGGCCGCCGCGGATGGCGCGGAGCAGCTTGTCGACGTTGCGCAGTCGGTGGAAGTCCACGGAGGGGGCGTCGACGACGCGCATGGCGGTCACCGGCGTTCGGCGGGCGCCGATGAGGTGGTAGACCGTCACGGACGTCAGGGTGATGTCGACCTGCACTCGGGTGAGGCCGTAGGCCGAGGTCACGGCTTTGATCTGCAGGACGGTGTCGGAGTTGCCGGAGCCGCAGGACAGCAGCAGCCCGCCGAGTTGGGCGGCGAGGTCGAGCACCGACGTGACCTGGTCGGGGTCGGTGTAGTCGATCGGGGCGAGGGGCAGGGGAGTGCGGGTCGACTGGACGAGGTCGACCGTCGACTGGGGTCCGAACAGGGCGTTGCGCACCTTGGTGCGGAACGCTCCGGCGAATCCGGGGATCGCCGCGGCGGTGGTCGCCTGCTGGTCCTCGGCCATGTTCCTCCGTCCCCGGGGGTCCCGTGGTGGGGATCCCCGTGTCTCGTCGCGTCTTAGTGGCGGGTGGTTCCGCGTCGCGGGGAGTCTACATGCGCATTCGCCCGTAGACACCCGCCCGGTCGGGGCGGTGACCGCGGCCCGCTGACGTGGGCGAAGTGCGGATGCGGGTGCGTCCCCGGGGCGATGGTGCGACCGGGTAGAATGCCGTTTCATGCCGGAGTGGCGCAATTGGCAGCGCGCCCGCCTTGTAAGCGGATGGTTGCGGGTTCAAGTCCCGTCTCCGGCCCCAAAGCATGCAGGCCGGGACGGTGATCGTCCCGGTCTGCATTCGTTTCGGTCTGCCACGGTGGGGCACCCCCGTCGAGAGGCGGGCGTCGTAAAGCAAAAAACGTGTGACCTGGGACACTTTTCACTCGTCGGTAATTGATGGTCCACCCCCGAAAACAGTTCAGTGAACGAAACCTTGCCGGTTAATGGGGATTCACCTAATACTGTTCGCCACGCACTGCCTGTGATCCGCGCCACGTTGGCGGGTCACCGTCCGGCAAGGCGTCCGGCCCCACCGCCTCACGCTCAAGGACCCGACATGAACGCTTCCGCATCCCCCGCCCCCGGCCTCGATCGCACCGCCCACTTCGGAGCCCCGCATCAGCCCCGCCACCCCAAGCGGGTGCAGGCGCCGCAGCAAAAGGACGACCGCCTGAGCACCCCGGGCCACACCCGCGACAGCGAGGCCTTCCGCGCCGCCCGCGACACCCTGCTGGCCACCCGCACCGACTACGACGGCGCCCGCGAAGCCTTCGAATGGCCTGAACTGCAGGACTTCAACTGGGCGCTCAACTGGTTCGACGTCATCGCCTACCAGAACCCCGAGCCGGCGCTGTGGATCGTCGAGCCCGACGGCTCCGAGGCGATCTACTCCTTCGACCTCATGCGCCGCCGCTCCAACCGCGTGGCCAACCACCTGCGCAGCCTCGGCATCGGTCGCGGCGACCGCATCATGCTCATGCTGGACAACCAGGTCGAGCTGTGGGAGACGCTGCTCGCCGCGATGAAGCTCGGCGCCGTCGTCAGCCCCGCGTCGATCCAGCTGCCCGCCGCCGAAACCCCGGAGCGTCTGGAGCGCGCGCGGGTCAAGATGGCCGTCACCTCCCGCCGCTACCTGGACCGCTTCGCCGACGTTCCCGCGGACAGCGACGTCATCCTGCTGGCCGCCGACGAGGACGAGGAGCCGATGACCGGCGACGGCCGCATGCCCGCCATCCCGGTGCTCAACTTCCACGAGGCCTACATCGCCTCCGACGAATTCGAAGCCGACGGTCCGACCCGCCCCGATGATCTGCTGCTGCTGTACTTCACTTCCGGCACGACGTCGAAGCCGAAGTTGGTCGCGCACACCCACGCCAGCTACCCGGTGGGCACGCTGACCACCATGTACTGGCTCGGCGTGCAGCCCGGCGACGTGCACATGTCGATCTCGCAGCCGGGGTGGGCGAAGCATTCGTGGTCGCAGGTGTTCGCGCCGTGGTCGGCGGAGGCGTGCATCTTCATCTACAACACGGACCGCTTCGAGGCCGGCGCGTTGATGGGCCAGCTCGAGCGTTGCGGCGTGGACACGTTCTGCGCGCCGCCGACGGTGTGGCGCATGCTCATCCAGGCCGACATGACGGGCATGTCCCGCGTGCCCCGCGAGGCCCTCGGCGCCGGCGAGCCGCTGAATCCGGAGGTCATCGCCCGCGTGGAGCGGGACTGGGGCGTGACCATCCGCGACGGGTACGGGCAGACGGAGACGACGGCGCTGGTGTGCAACTCGCCGGGCCAGGCGGTGCGTCCGGGGTCGATGGGGCGGCCCTGTCCGGGCGTCGACATCGTGCTGGTCGACCCGGAGACCGGCGAGCTCGTCGATGACGGCGAGATTTGCGTGGTCATGGACGGCCATCCGCTGTTCCTGACGCCGGGCTACCACGAGGACGCCGACAAGACGGGCGCGGTGATGTTCGGCGGGCACTATCACACGGGTGACCGGGGCATCCGTGACGAGGACGGCTACATCACGTTCGAGGGGCGCATCGACGACGTGTTCAAGGCGTCGGACTACCGGATTTCGCCGTTCGAGTTGGAGTCGGTGCTGTTGGAGCATCCGGCGGTGGCCGAGGCGGCGGTGATTCCGTCGCCGGATCCGCTGCGGTTGGCGGTGCCGAAGGGCGTGGTCCGCCTGGCCGCGGGCGCGGAGGAGAACCTGGAGACGGCGAAGTCGATCATGGCGCACACCGCCGAGCGTCTGGCCGGTTTCAAGCGCGTGCGTCGTCTGGAGTTCTCGGACGATCTGCCGAAGACGGCGTCGGGCAAGATCCGTCGCGTCGAGTTGCGCAACAGTGAGTTGGCGCGTCCGGAGGCGGAGACCGATCCGGAGGCTCCGGTGGAGCTGCGCCGCGAGCGGGAGTACTGGGAGAAGGATTAGCCGTTTTTGCTTGACGACGGCCGCCCTTCCCCGATCGCCGGAGGTGTTTCGTGCGCTCGGGGGAGGGCTTTCGTTGGTCACATCCGTCACTTGCGTTTCTTCCGTTATTGGTTTTGGCGTAAGCTGGAGCGTGCTCAAGTGGGGTGACGACCCCACCCCGCCGGCGCGAGAACCAGGGAGGACGCATGTCGGACAACGACTCTGACAACATCATCGCCAGGAAGCCCGCAGTCATTTCGGCGGCCGACGGCGTTGACGGCGGGCGTCGTACGGCGCGGACCGTCGTGGGCGCGGTGTTGGGGGCCCTCGTGCTCGCCGGCGGCGGGTTCTTCGTCGGGGCCGCGGTGGGGCAGAACTCCGGCGGCGCCGACGACGCTTCGGAGGTCGCCTACGAGTCCACCTTCTTCGGCTCCTCGTCGTCCGGATCGTCGGCGCCGGGGTCCTCGGCGGGACGCGATGGCGGCGCGGCCGATGCCGACGGCGATTCCGGTGACGGCGGCGGTGCCGGTGACGCCGGTGCTGGTGGAGCCGATGCTCCTTCGCCGACCCCCGAGTCCGGCAAGGGCAGCAGTGGCCGCACCGGCTACGCCGTGCAGGGCGACGTCATCGAGATCGAGGGCGAGGACGTCCTGGTGTGCCTCACCGGCAATGGGTTCGGCCTCAGCCACGTGGGCGTGACCCTCGAGGCCGGTGCCGACGGTGACGCCACCGCAGCCGACTCCGAGCGCCTGTGCGCCGACGCGCTGCGGTTGACCGGCGCGCTGATCATGGCCGACGGCGACGGCGATCTGCTGGGCACCGCCCGCGACGTCAACGCCGCCGGCCACGCCTACCGGTGCCGTCCGGTCGCGGAGAAGGTGCTGCGCTGCACCGCCGAAGACGGGTCGATCGTCACCCTCTGGTCCGCGGAGCCGTAACTCGCCCGCACCCGATTCCCCGCGCCGGCTGCTCCGGGTGCTGCACATGTCGAAAGCACCTATGCTGGGGCGCGGACGGAAGGGGGCGACCGGGGGTCGTCGCACCGGCATCGCACCGGCATCGCACCGGCACCGTCTCCGCCGCCACCGCTGCGGCGACATGCGCCCGCACGGGGAATCCGAATATTCCGATCATGCGGAAGGCAGGGTGCGTAAAGATGTCGGAGATCTTGTACGTCAGCGGATCGAACATGGGGATGTCGCGCATCGCCGAGGGGCTCACGCGCCACGTCGCCCCCTCCGTGACGGTTTTTTCCGCGGGCATCGACGTCGACCCGGACGATCGCGGCGTGGACGAGGACGCGCGCCTGGCGTGCGCCGAGATCGGGGCCCGCTGCGACGGTGATCCGCTGCAGTTGACCGCGTCGTTGGCCGACCGCGCCGACGTCGTCGTCGTGCTCGGCGACATCGACGTTTCCGATCACGTCGCCCCGGACGTCGCCACGCAGCGTTGGGAGATCCGCGATCCCGCCGACGACGGCATTCGCGGCGTGGAGCGTTACCGCCGGCTGCGCGACGATCTGCGCGAGCGGATCATCGGCGTGCTCAAGGAGCTCGGCGACGATCCGACGGCCCACTGAGGCGTCGACACCGGCGTCCCGCCTTTCCTTCCGTCCGTCGGCCCGTGATTTCGGCCCCTTCGCCTCGGGTGACGGTCGCGTAGCCTACGCTGGGTACCCATGAAAATGGGACCATCTCTCCGTCGCGTGCTCGTCAACGCCGCGGGAACGAAGCTGACGCCCAACCGTCTGCGCCATCTGCTCAATGCGTGGCCGCCGCTGATCGCGATGGGCATCCGCATCACGCACATCGCGGATGACTGGTCGCGGGGTCATCTGGAGCTGCGCCTCAATCGCCTCAACGCGAACATGCATGGTGCGGCGTTCGGCGGCACGCTGTTTTCCATGACGGATGTGCTTTTCGGCACGCTGGTCATGCAGCGCCTGGGCGTCGACCGTTACGAGGCGTGGACGCGTACGGGTTCGTTCGAGTACATCCGACCGGGTCGTCGCGGCGCCTACCTGGACGTGGAGGCCAGTGATGAGCTGATCGAGCAGATCCTGGCGGAGACCGAGGGCGGCTTTTCGACGGTCGTCCCCTACACGTCCGTCATCCGGGACAAGGACGGCGGGATCGTCGGCATCGGGCAGCAGGACCTGTACGTGCGCCGGCGGGGCGTGGGCAAGCCGCCGCCGAATCCGGCGCAGATCGAGCACGTCGCGGGCGAGAACCTCATCGCCGCGGGCCGCACGCTGGCCCGTCTGGGGTTGCGTGGGGCGGAGCACCGCGAGCTGTTGACCGAGCATGAGCGCATGGCCCGTCGATGCGTGCGACCCGAGGCCCGCGCCGTCGCGTGGCTCGACGGGGTGCTCGAGTACGGTGCGGTGACGCTGGACGACTACCGGGCGGCGGGGCTGCCCGACGTCGTCATCGAGGCGTTGACGTCCGATAATCCGGGGTCCGCCGCGATGTCGCTGCGTGCCGAGGTCATCGACGCCCGGGAGTCGCTGGGCAAGTACTGACAGCCTTTCGTCCCACTGCGGGAATTCGCCGTCGAGAGTACGGTGGCGAACACCGATGAATGCCGGTCACCACCATTGGCCGGATCATGCGGTGCCGTGCAGTGGATACGAGCGAAAGGCGGATCGGCATGAGCGGAAACTACGCACGTCAACTGGTGGAGACCCTCGCGGCGCAGGGGGTGCGGCGCATTTACGGGTTGGTCGGCGACAGCCTCAACCCGGTCGTCGACGCGGTGCGCCGCAGCGACGACATCGAGTGGGTGCACGTCCACAACGAGGAGTCCGCCGCGTTCGCCGCGGGTGCGGAGTCGCTGATCACGGGTGGGTTGGCGGTGTGCGCCGCGTCGTGCGGCCCCGGCAACACGCACCTGATCCAGGGGCTTTACGACGCGCACCGCAACGGCGCCAAGGTGTTGGCGATCGCATCGCACATCCCGTCGCAGATGATCGGGTCCTCCTTCTTCCAGGAGACGCACCCGGAGCAGATCTTCGGCGAGTGCTCCGGCTACTGCGAGATGGTCAATTCGGCCGAGCAGGGCGCGAAGGTCCTGCACGGGGCGATCCAGTCGACGATGGCGGGAAATGGCGTGTCGGTGCTGGTCATGCCGGGTGATCTGGCGGCCGAGGACGCCGTCGACGTGCCCGCCCTGGGGTCGACGATCGTGCCGGCCGCAGGCGTCGTCAAGCCCGACCCCGCCCAGGTGGACGACCTGGCCCGGGCCATCAACGACGCCGACACGGTGACGTTCATGGTCGGCGCGGGTGCCGCCGGCGCACGCGACGACGTGCTCGCGCTGGCCCGCCGCCTCAACGCGCCCGTCGGGCATTCGCTCGGCGGCAAGGAGATCATCCAGCACGACAACCCCCACGACGTGGGCATGTCCGGCCTGCTGGGTTACGGCGGGTTGCAGAAGGCGATGGACGACGCCGACCTGTTCATCATGATCGGCACCGATTTCCCCTACACCGACTTCCTGCCGACGAAGAACGTCGCGCAGATCGACGCCAACGCCGCCAACCTCGGCCGCCGCACCACCGTCGCCCACCCCGTCCACGGCGACGTCGGGGAAACCGTCCGCGCCCTGCTGCCGCTCGTCGCCGAGAAAACCGACGACTCCTTCCTGGTGAAGATGCTCCGCCACCACGAACGCCAGCTCGAGCACGTCATCGAGGCGTACACCAGCGGCATCGAGGACAAGACCCCCATCCACCCCGAGTACGTCGCCCGCGTGCTCGACGAACTCGCCGACGACGACGCGGTGTTCACCGTCGACACCGGCATGTGCAACGTGTGGGCCGCCCGCTACATCACCCCCAATGGCCGCCGCCGGGTGCTCGGTTCGTGGCGCCACGGCACCATGGCCAACGCCCTGCCGCACGCCATCGGCGCCCAGGGCCCGGACCGCGACCGCCAGGTGATTTCGATGTCCGGCGACGGCGGCCTGTCCATGTTGCTCGGCGAACTGCTCACCGTGCGTCGCAACGGCCTGCCGGTGAAGACCATCGTGTTCAACAACTCGTCGCTGGGCATGGTGAAGTTGGAGATGCTCGTCGAGGGCATGCCCGACTTCGGCACCGACCAGGACGACGTCGACTACGCGGCCGTCGCCTCCGCATTGGGCATGCGGTCGGTGCGCATCACCGACCCGACGCGCCTGCGCGAGCAGCTCGCCGACGCCCTGGCATTCGACGGGCCGGTGCTCGTCGACGTCGTCACCGACGCCGACGCCCTGTCGATTCCGCCGGAGATTTCGCTCGAGCAGGTCGCCGGGTTCACCAAGGCCTCCGTGCGCACCGTCCTCGACGGCGGCGTGGGCAAGATGGTCGAACTCGCGCGCACCAACCTGCGCAACATTCCCCGGCCTTAGAAGGGGAGGGGGCGAAAGGGGCGGGCGCCGACCTCAGCCCAGCAGCTCCGCGACCAGCCCGGCGACGCCGCGGTCGTGGGGCTGCAGGTGGTGGGCCACCCCGCGGCCGAGGCGGTCCTCCAGACGGATCGTCGTCGCGCCCGGGTATTCGTCGGGCGTGAGCGCGCAGTCGGGCGGCACGACGTGGTCGGCGTCGCTGACCAGGTCGAACCACCGGGGTAGCCGGGCACCATCGCCAACGGTGCCGCCGGCGGCGCCGTCTGCGTTGAGGCGGTCGCGGACCGCCCGCGCGACCTCGGGGAGCCCCGACCCGGCGAGCAGCTGCCGTCGAAGGCGGACCTGATCGGCCAACGCGGGCCCGAATGTCGCCGAGATCGCCGACATCGGCACCCCACGGGGCATGCGCACCCCGCGGTGAGTCCCCGACAGGCAGATGACGCGGCGGACGACGTCGTCGTCAAGCGCATCCGCGACCACCAGACCCGCCAACAGTCCGCCCTGCGAGTGCCCGACCAGGTCCACCCGGTCGGCACCCGTCAACTCGAGGGTGCGGCGGACGATGCGGGTGACCTCCGCACGATTGTCCGCCAGCGGCGCCGTGCCCCGATTGCCGTACGTCGGTGTCACCACCACACGCCCCCGTGCGAGCAACAACTGCGCCAACGCCGCCCAATTGCCGCCGTTGGCCACCGTCCCGTGCAGGCAAACGACGGGTGGTGCGGTCGGCGGCTCGGCGAGCGGGGCGGCGGATGCGGCCGAGACGTCGAGCACGCCGTCGGGGATGAAACCCGTCGGCGGGAAGGCCAGCAGCAGCGGCTTCACCGGTCGGCTGCGTCGTCCGGATCGTCGGCGGTGCCATCGGCGGCGTCGTCGGCGTCGCCGTCATCCTCGCCACTGCCGTCGCGGGAATCGGAGCCGTCACCCCAGTTCCACGAAAACTTCGGGCCCGTGCCCTTCGGTTCGGTCAGCTGTTGCAGACCCGACCAGCCCGCCCGCTCGGCCCATTCCGCGAAGCCCGACCGTTCGGCCCATTCGGCGAAACCCTCGCGGTACATCAGCGCCGACAGCAGAGACGCGAAGTTCGGTCCGCCGCCACCGTCGTTTGAGTCGTCGCCGCCGAACTCCTCGCGCATCGCATCGGCCCGCTCATCCGAGCTGGCCCCGGCGCCGCCGTCGCCGTCGTCGTCATTTCCATCGGCGACGAACGCGCCGCCCGTGAACGACTCGTTGACCAGCAGCAGCAGCTGTTCGCGCACCAGCGCCCGCACGCGGCGGTCGGTGGCCACGTGCTCGTGGAGCACCACCGCCTGGGGGAACCGGTCCTGCACCCAGATGTTGTCGACCGTTCCCTGCCCGCCGTCGTCGAGGAAGCACGACGACGGCGGGTTGATCAGCTGGTCCGTGCGGCTGGCGAGGCACGTGTATGTCACGCCCGGTGCGGTCACGTCCCGTTGCGCGATGTCCTCCAGCAGCGGCGATCCCGTCAGCTGTTCGAGGCCGGACTGTCCCCAGTAGCTCTGCACGAAGTTGTTGACCAGCGATTTCGTGCCCGGGATCTTCAGCAGCCCGGATGCGACGCCGCCGAGCGAAGTGCCGTGGTTGGGTGCGGCCAGGCACACGACGTGCCGTGTGATCTGCGGGTGGTGGAACGACAGCAGCGTCGCCAGCAGTCCGCCCTGCGAATGGCCGACGATGATGGCGCGCCGCCCGCCCGTGGCGGCCAGCACCTGCCGGATGTACGCGGCGAGCTGGTCCATCGACTCCGTCAGCGGCCCGGTCGCCCGGTAGCCGTAGTCGGGGGCGAACACCGCCCAACCGTCTTTGCGCAGTTCTGCCCCGAGGTCCTCCCACACCCCCTTGGCGTGGCCGGTGCCGTGGAGCAGCACGATCGGCCACGGGCGTTGCGGCGACACGGTCGCCCGCCAATCATCCTCGAAAATCCCGCGCCGCGTGCGGTACGTGGCGTAGGGGACCTGCGGGTTCTGGTCGGCCATTACGCCAGTTCCGTGGTTCCCAGCGCGTTGCGGAGCTTGTCTGCGGCCTCGTCCATTTTGGCGGGGTCGGGGTCGCGGTTGACGTTGGCCAGGTTGAAGCCGCTCATGTCGGAGGCCGGGAAGACGTGGATGTGCGCGTGCGGGACCTCGAAGCCGGCGATGAGGTAGCCGGCGCGCGGGGCGTCGAACGCCTCGACGACGGCCTGGCCGACCTTCTGCGCAACCTCGTTCATGTGGGCCCACAGGGCGGGGTCGGCGTCGGTCCACTTGTCGACTTCCTCGACGGGGATGACGAGGGTGTGGCCGTAGGCGACCGGCTCGATGGTCAGGAAGGCGACGACTTTGTCGTCCCGGTAGACGAAACGTCCGGGCAGTTCGCCGTTGATGATCTTCGTGAAGACGGTGCTCATGCCGCCCAGGGTAGCGGCGAACCCGGGGCGGGTGCAGGGCAATCGTGCCCGGTCGCGGGCGGCGGTGAACCACGTCCGTGTAATTCGTTCTGCGGGGGTATTTTTCGCGGCCCCATTCGCGGTGCTTCGTTGTGCGTGACGACGGCCCGTCTGCGTGGCTTTGCGGCCTTCTTTCCCGGTATGTGCGTGGTGGCCGGTGGGGCGTGTGTGAATTCGGGCGGTGCCGGACACCTAATTCGGGGGTGTCTCCGTGAATTGTTTTGCAGCAAAACTGCAGTATGAAGTCGCAGTGCGGGGTATTGACGTGCGGGAATCGCGCCGATCGGTTAGCGCGATGGGTGCTTGAGGTGGAATGCGTGCCGCCACCGTGACGGAACCGGAGTGGCGGGGGTAATCGCCCCCGTCGATCGCATGCGCCGATCAGTCGGTGCGGACAAGATTGTCCGCGGGGTGAGCCAGTGGGGCGACCGAGGTAAGAGGGTCGCGGCGGGTGCGAGAAGCCCCGGCGGCATACGGCGGTGACCGGATGGGAACCGTCCACCGCACGTCGCCGCCGGGGCGTGACCCGGGGGTGGGGCACCCGCGCTTCGGGAGGGGAAAGCGCGACGGATTCCTCGATGGGCCATGCGCCGGGGGAGCGATGGTCGAAGACGGGGATCGGTCGCGGACACCGCCCGGTCGGCGTCCGGAGATGATGGGGGAATCTCGCCGGATGGCCGAAAACCGGGCCGCTCACCCGACGGGCGGCCGCCCGCGGCACATGGGGGGAGTGCGCGGGCGGCCGGTGGCGGCGGGGGAGCCGGAAATGTGGGCCGCGACCTGGTGCGTAGAATCACGGGCATGCGCATCCTCGTTATCGGTTCCGGTGCCCGCGAGCACGCCCTCCTTTACGCCATGAGCAAGGACCCGCAGGTCGGCGAGTCCGATCTGCACGTCGCGCCGGGCAATGCCGGCATGTCCCAGTTGGCCACGATGCATCCGGTGCAGGTCGACGACCCGGCCGCGTGCGCCGCGTTGGCGGATGAGATCGACCCGGATCTGGTGGTGATCGGCCCGGAGGTTCCGCTGGTGGCGGGCGTGGCCGATGCGCTGCGGGAGAAGGGATACCCGGTGTTCGGCCCGAACAAGGATGCCGCCCGCATCGAGGGGTCGAAGGCGTTCGCCAAGGACGTCATGGCCGCGGCGGGCGTGAAGACCGCCCATGCGGAGGCCATTCAGCCGGGCGCGTCCGACGCCGACATCGACGCCGCCATCGACCGTTTCGGCCCGACGTGGGTGGTCAAGGACGATGGTCTGGCCGCGGGCAAGGGCGTGGTGGTCACGCCGGATCGCGCCGCCGCGCGCGCCCACGCCGTCGACGTCCTCGCCGCGGGCAACCCGGTGCTGCTGGAGTCCTTCCTCGACGGCCCGGAGGTCAGCCTCTTCTGCCTGGTCGACGGTGAGACGGTGGTGCCGTTGCAGCCGGCGCAGGACCACAAGCGCGTCGGAAACAACGACGAGGGTCCGAACACCGGCGGCATGGGCGCCTACGCCCCGCTGGATTGGCTGCCGGACGACGGCGTGCAGCGCATCGTCGATGAGGTGTGCGTGCCGGTGGCCAAGGAGATGGTCGCCCGGGGTTGCCCGTTCCAGGGTCTGCTGTACGCGGGGCTGGCGTGGGGTGCGGACGGCCCGTCGGTGGTGGAGTTCAACTGCCGTTTCGGTGATCCGGAGACGCAGGCGGTGCTGGCGCTGCTCGAGTCGCCGTTGGCCCAGGTGCTGTACGCGGCGGCGACGGGCACGCTGGCGGAGCAGCCGGAGCTGGAGTGGCGCGACGGCTACGCGCTGACGGTGGTGCTGGCGGCCAAGGGCTACCCGCAGGACACCCGCACGGGCGACGTCATCGGCGGCGCCGAGCCGGGCCGCGAGGCCGAGGGCGTGCTCCATGCCGGCACGGCCCGCGACGAGGAGGGCAACCTGGTGTCGTCGGGTGGTCGGGTGCTCAACGTCGTCGGCGTCGGCGCGACGCTGGAGGAGGCCCGCGAGCGCGCCTACGCTGTGCTGCCGACCCTTGAGCTGGAGGGTTCGCACTACCGTACCGACATTGCGCTGCCTGCGGTGGAGGGTCGCATCACCATTCCGGAGTGACGGTCGGCGCCCGCGCCGTTTTTTGCTTGACGACGCCCCCGCCTCCGGGTCGTGCAACCTGGGGACGGGGGCGGCGTCATGCAGCGATAAGCTGGGGTCATGATGCCTTCGAAGCGGTCCGACGTAGCCCCGTTCCACGTGATGGATGTGTTGGCGGCGGCGCAGGAAAGGCAACGGACGCATGGCGACGCGCTGTTCCTGTGCGCGGGGCAGCCGTCGACGCCCGCGCCGCGGCGGGCGCTGGAGGCGGTGCAGTCGGCGGTGGGGTCGCAGATTCTCGGGTACACCGAGGCGACCGGCATTCCGGAGTTGAAGCGCGCGATCGCCGATGACCACAACCGGCGGATGGCCGCGCGCGGGGGAGCCGACGGAGCGCGGACGTACCGGGCGGTGGAGCCGGAGGACGTGGTGGTCACGACGGGCTCGTCCGGTGGGTTCGTGACGTTGTTCCTGGCGGCGCTGGATCCCGGCGACGGCATCGTCCTGGCGCGGCCGGGGTACCCGGCGTACCGGAACACGCTCAAGGCGTTGGGCGCCAACGTCGTGGAGATCGACTGCGGGCCGGAGACGCGGTTCCAGCTCACCGTCGAACTGCTCGAAGGGCTGGAGCGGACGCCGCGGGCGGTGATCGTGACCAGCCCCGACAACCCGACCGGCACCATCATCGACGCCGACGAGCTCGGACGCATCGCCCGCTGGTGCGAGGAAAACGACGTCCTGCTGGTCAGCGACGAGATCTACCACGGCATTTCCTACGGCCGCGAATGCGTCAGCGCCCGGGAGTTCAGCGACGCCGCCGTCGTCGTGGGGTCGGTGAGCAAGTACCACTCCATGACGGGGTGGCGCGTCGGCTGGTTGATCATCCCCGAATGGCTGCGCGGCCCCTGCGACCGGCTGGCGGCGAACCTGACGGTGTGCCCGCCCGCGGTGTCGCAGGTCGCGGCCATCGAGGCGTTCCACCCGGAGTCCATCGCCGAGCTCGACGGGCATGTGCGCCGCTACGCCGCCAACCGCGAACTGCTCATCGAGCGGCTTCCCGACGCCGGGTTGGGCACGTTCGCCCCGCCGGACGGGGGTTTCTACATCTACGCCGACGTCTCGCACCTCACCGATGATTCGTTGACCTGGGCGAGGGGGCTTCTCGACGCCACCGGAGTCGCCGTCGCGCCGGGCGTCGACTTCGACACCGTGTCCGGCCACCGGTGGGTGCGGCTGTGCTTCGCCGGATCGACGGAGGATATGGCCGAGGCCTGTCGGCGCATCGGCGAATTCAACGGAAAATAGCTCTTCCCTTGCGTCCGCGACGGGTCTAACGTCATCGCGGTGAGCATCACGTTGAGCGTGGGGCGGCGCCGCAGGCACCTGCGCCCCACCATGGCGGTGGCCCTGGGTTTCCTCGGGGTCATCGTGGTCGGCACGGCCCTGTTGGCCGCGCCCTGGTCGTCGGCGTCCGGCGCATCGACACCCTTGTCCGACGCACTGTTCACCGCCACGTCGGCGACGTGCTTGACGGGCCTGATCACGGTGGACACCGCGACGCATTGGTCGGCCGCCGGGCAGGTGACCATCATGGCGCTGATCCAGCTGGGCGGCCTCGGCTTCATGACGATGGCGTCCCTGCTCGCCCTGCTCACCGCCGGGCGTCTGGGACTTCGGCGCCGACTGGGCGCGACTGCGGAGGGCCGCGGCATCGACCTCGGCGAAGTCGCGTGGGTGGTACGGGCGACCGTGCTGTTCACGTTGCTCGTCGAAACGCTGGTGATGGCTGTGCTCACGGTGCGTTTCCACGTCGGGTACGGCTACGGCTGGGGGCGTGCGGCGTGGGAGGGCGTCTTCCACGCCATCTCCGGGTTCAACAACGCCGGATTCGCGCTGTACACGGACAACGTCATCGGTTTCGCCGCCGACGCGTGGATCCTGCTGCCGCTGGCGTTCGCGCTGATGATCGGCGGTTTCGGCTTCCCCGTGCTGCTGGAGATAGCCCGCCGGTTCCGCGCCCGCATCGACGGCCGTCCGCGCCGACGCTGGAGCCTGACCGCCCGGTTCACGCTCATCGGCATCGCGATCCTCGTGCCCGCCGGCACGGCGCTCGTGGCGCTGGGCGAATGGAACGGGGCGCTGGGCCATCTGGGCTCCTGGCCGGTCCGGCTGCTCAACGCGTTCTTCGCCGGGGTCAGCCCCCGCACCGCAGGCTTCAACGCCGTCGACTACGCGGACTTCAGCCCGGCGACGCTGCTGGGCACGGACATCCTCATGTTCATCGGCGGCGGCTCCGGCGGCACCACCGGCGGAGTGAAGATCACCACCACGGCGGTGCTCATCGCGGCGATCATCGCAGAAGTGCGGGGCGACCCCTCCGTGGTTTCGCACGGCCGACGCCTGAACGGACGCGTCGTCAGGCAATCCCTGGCCGTGCTGACCGCCGGCCTGACCCTGGTCGTCGCCGCGACGATGGCGCTGCTGATCCTCGCGCCGCAATTCACCTCCGACCAGATCCTGTTCGAGGTGGTCAGCGCATTCGCCACCGTCGGGTTGTCCACCGGCATCACCGCTCAACTGCCGGTGGCGGCCCAACTCATCCTGATCCCGCTCATGTTCGCCGGGCGCGTCGGCCCGTTGGCGCTGGCCACCGCGCTGGCCGCCCGCAGCCGCGACCGCCTGTACGACTTCCCGGAAGAGAGTCCCTTCATTGGCTAACGCATTCCGCCGCGGACACCGCGCGGCAGACGAAACCGCCGAATCCGTGTCCCACCACGGACACCGCTCCGAGCCGGGCTCGGGACTCGTCGTGATCCTCGGCCTGGGCCGCTTCGGCCAGGCCCTCGGCGAAGAACTCGTCGACGGCGGCGTCGAAGTGCTGTGCGTCGACGCCGACCCCCGGGTCGTGCAGGAATGCGCGACCACCTTCGACCACGTGGTCACCGCCGACACCACCAACCCCGAGGCGCTGCGCCAACTGGGGGTCGCGGACGCGGGGCGCGTGGTCATCGCCATCGGATCCAACATCGAGGCGTCGGTGCTCACCGCCTCGGCGGTCGTGGACATGGGCGTGCCCAGCGTCTGGGCGAAGGCGGACAACCAGGCGCACGCGAAGATCCTCGGCCAGATCGGCGTGCACCACGTCATCCGACCCGAGTCGGACATGGGGCGGCGCGTGGCCCACCTCATGGGCGGCAAGGTGCAGGAGTACGCCGAATTCGAGCGGGGCTTCGCCGTGGCGAAGATCGCGCCACCGGTGTCCGTGCTCGACCACCGCGTCGGCGAGGTCAACGCCCGCGGCGATTCCCCGGTGCAGATCCTGGCCATCCGCCCGCGCGGCGAGGCTTTCCGACGGGCCATCGCAGATGACGTGCTCCGGGCCGGTGACCTCGTCATCGCCGCCGGGCCCGTCGACGAACTGGAGAAGTTCGCCGCGCGGAGGTGAGAGGCGGCGGACACCCGCTCAGAGCAGGTGAGGGTGGTGCTTCGCCGTGACGTCGGGGTGGGAGCGCACCCGGAACTTCAGGGTGTTCTTCCCGTAGGTCCGGTGCAGCACGTCATCGTCGGTGCTGCGGTACCCCGTCGCCTCGCGGGCCAGTTCGGCGGGCAGGGGCAGGCGCTCGAGGGTGGCGGAGTAATTCGGGTTGAAGAACAGGGGGATGCTCAGGCGCGTGGTACCCGGCTCCGGCGACAGCACGCGATGGACCGTGGCCTTGAGGTATCCGTCGGTGACCAGCTCCAGCATCTCGCCGATGTTGACCACCAGGCTGCCCTCGCGCGGCGGCACGTCGCGCCAACCGGAGTCCGTTTTCACCTGCAGTCCCGTGCTGCCCGGCGCCAGCAACAGGAGAGTGAGGATGCCGGAGTCCTTGTGCGCGCCGACGCCCTGGCGGCCCTCGTCCTCCGAGCGGCCGGGGTAGCGAATCACCTTGATCAGCGTGTCGGGGTCGGCGAAGGCGTCGTCGAGGGCGCCGGGATCCTGCCCGAGGGCCGCCAGCCACTCGTGGAGCAGGGAGCGGGCGACGTCGTGGAGTCGCTCGCGGTACGTGATGATCGCCTCGCGGAAGCGGGGGAGTTCCTCCGGCCAGAGGTTCGGCCCGATGAGGATTTCGTAGTCGTGGCGGATGTCCTCCACGGGGATGGGATCGCGGTCGATGCCGATGTCGATCTGTTCGCGCCAGTCGATCTCTCCGTTGGTGTACTCGCCACCGTGGCGGGCCCAGCCGCGGAAGTGGGGGCTGGCCAGGTTCTCCACTTTCTTCTTCGCGTCGTCGGGCAGCGCGAAGAATTCCTCGGCGAGGGCGAAGAGCTCGTCGAAGGTCTCCTGCGGGATCCCCGTTCCGGTGAGGTAGAAGAATCCCACCTCGTGCGCGGCGCGGAGTAGGTGGTCGCGGAAACCGGGTTCGCCGGCGCGGGACAGGTCGACTACCGGCAAAGCATCGGTATCGGCGGCGGTGGTCGTGGTCGTCGTGGCGTTCATGGGAAGTGCTCGTCCTTTCGCTTTCGTCTTTTGGGTCACAGCCCACTCTGGCCCGGCGGAGCGGAACGGGGAACCGTTCCGTTCGCCATGAAACAAACTAGACCGCTCTGTCTGTATGTGTGTCATGATCCCGCCATGAACACGAACAGCGTTTCCCCTGCCGTCGACGTCGCTCGGCCCGCGTCGTCGACGAACTACGACAATTCCGAACCGGGAGCGTGGGGCTTTGCCACGCGGCAGATCCACGTCGGGCATGTCGTGGACTCGGACGCGCACGCCCGTGGCCTGCCGATCCACCAATCGGCGTCCTTCGTCTTCCCGGACTCCCGCACGGGCGCGGCCCTGTTTGACCTGGCCGAGGTCGGATACACCTATAGCCGCACGACGAATCCCACGGTGGAGGCGGTGGAAAAGCGGATCACCTCCCTGGAAGGCGGCGTACACACGGTGCTGTTCTCCTCAGGCATGGCGGCCATCCACGCCGCCCTGGTCACGCTGACGGCGGCGGGGTCCCACGTCGTCGCATCTCCGCGGCTGTACGGAGGAACCGTTACGCTGCTGACCTCCACATTGGCGAGATTCGGGGTGCGGACCACGTTCGTCGACGATCCGGACGACCCGGGCAGCTGGTCGGCGGCCGCGGAGCCGGAGACCGTAGCGTTCTTCGGCGAGACCATCGGCAACCCGCTGGCCGACATCCTGGACATTCCGGCGGTGGCCGACGCCGCCCACGCACATGGGGTTCCCCTGATCGTCGACAACACGTTCGCCACGCCCGCGCTCGTGCGGCCGATCGAGCTGGGCGCGGACATCGTCGTCAACTCGACCACCAAGTTCCTCACCGGCAACTCCTCGTACGTCGGCGGCGCATTGACCGACGGGGGCACGTTCGATTGGAACGTGCGACGCGACGGCAGACCGGTGTTTCCCACGCTGTCCGAGCCCGATCCGACGTACCACGGTCTGGTGTTCACGGAGGCCTTCGGGCCGGAGGCGTTCGCCATCCGAGCCCGCACCGGTGTCCTGCGCGACACCGGCGGGTGCCAGTCGGCGCAGGCGGCTTGGCAGTTGGCGCAGGGGCTGGACACCCTCGATCTTCGGGTCGCCCGCCACAACGACTCCGCCGCAGCCATTGCGAGGTACCTCGCCGGGCGTCCCGAGGTGGTGAAGGTGAACCATGCGGGACTGCCCGGGTCGCCATGGCATCCGGTGAAGGAAAGGCTGGGGCTGGACGGCGCCGGTTCGGTGTTCTCCTTTGACATCGACGGCGGCCGCGAAGACGCCTGGGCCTTCATCGACGCGTTGCGGTTGTTCAGCAACCTGGTCAACGTCGGCGACGTGCGTTCGCTGGTCGTGCACCCGAACTCGACCACGCATCGGCAGGGGACGCCGGAGGCCAATGCCGCCGCCGGCATCACGGATTCGACCATCCGGCTGTCCATAGGCCTCGAGGACGTCGCCGATCTCATCGACGACCTCGACCGCGGGTTCCGAACCCTGGCGGAGCGGCACACCGGGAGAGGGTGAGCCGGGGGCGGGGTGAGCCGGAACCGGGCGATCCGCCCGTCATGGAATACTTGGGTGCGTGGCCAACAAGAAGAAGATCGCAAACGTCCTGGCAAACCGCTACGCGTCCGCGGAACTCGCGGAACTGTGGAGCCCCGAGCACAAGATCATCCTGGAGCGGCGGCTGTGGCTCGCCGTGCTGAAGGCGCAGGCGGCGCGCGGCATCGAGGTGCCGGAGGGCACCATCGAGAAGTACGAGGCAGTCATCGACCAGGTGGACCTCGATTCCATCGCCCGACGCGAGCGCATCACGCGCCATGACGTCAAGGCCCGCATCGAGGAGTTCTGCGACCTGGCGGGCACGGAGCACATTCACAAGGGCATGACCAGCCGCGACCTGACGGAAAACGTCGAGCAGCTGCAGATCCTGCAGTCGCTGCGTGCGGTGCGCGACAAGGCCGTCGCCGTCGTCGCCCGCACCGCGGAAAAGGCCGCGGCCTACCAGTCGCTGGTCATGGCCGGCCGGTCGCACAACGTCGCCGCGCAGGCGACGACGCTGGGCAAGCGCTTCGCCTCCGCCGCCGACGAGATGCTGCTGGGCATCGAGCGCATCGAGGACCTCATCGACCGGTACCCGCTGCGCGGCATCAAGGGCCCGATGGGCACCGCGCAGGACATGCTGGATCTGCTCGACGGCGACGAGTCCGCGCTGGCGTCGCTGGAGGCGGAGATCGCCGAGGGCCTGGGCTTCACCCGCGTCTTCGACTCGGTCGGCCAGGTCTACCCGCGCACCCTCGACTTCGACGCCCTGTCCGCGCTGGTCGAGCTCGGCGCCGGCCCGTCGTCGCTGGCCACGACCATTCGCCTGATGGCCGGCAACGAGATCGTCACCGAGGGCTTCAAGGAGGGCCAGGTCGGCTCGTCGGCGATGCCGCACAAGATGAACGCCCGCTCCTGCGAGCGCGTCGGCGGTTTCCAGGTGATCCTGCGCGGCTACATGACCATGCTGTCGGAGCTGGCCGGCAACCAGTGGAACGAGGGCGACGTGTCCTGCTCCGTGGTCCGCCGCGTCGCGTTGCCGGACGCGTTTTTCGCGATGGACGGCATGTTCGAGACGTTCCTCACCGTCCTCGACGAGTTCGGCGCCTTCCCGGCCATGATCGACCGCGAGTTGGAGCGCTACCTGCCGTTCCTGGCGTCCACCAAGGTCCTCATGGCCTGCGTGCGCGCGGGCGTCGGCCGCGAGGAGGCCCACGAGGTCATCAAGGAACACGCCGTCGGTTCCGCGCTGGACATGCGCGAGAAGGGCGCCGAGCAGTCGCTGGTCGAGCGTCTGGCCGCCGATGACCGCATCCCGCTGGACGAGGAGGGCCTGCGCGCCGCCCTCGCCGACCGTCACGCGTTCATCGGCGCCGCGGAGTCCCAGGTCGACCGGGTCGTCGCGCGGGTCAACGCGCTCGTCGACAAGTACCCGGAGGCCGCCGCCTACACGCCGGGCGACATCCTCTAGGCCGGGCACCGGTCCGGGCTCCGGGGTAGTCCGGGCTCTGCGGCTCGGCTACTCCTCGATCACTCCGCACAGCGCGCGGTCGCCGGCGTCGCCGGTCTTCAAGGTGTCGGCGTCCGGGCCATCCTCGGCGTATCGCTCGGGGATGTTGGCGTAGTTGTCCGCCTTGGAGTGGACCATGACGGCCGAACCGTCGTCGTCGAGAAGCAGGTCCTTGGTCAGTCTGTCGGTGGTGAACGTCATCGACGCGGTGCCGTCCTCGCCGACCAGCAGCGAGGGCAGGTCGCCGGCATGGCCGACTCCGCCATCCGGGTTGCCGTGGCCCTCGGCGTCGGCGTCGCCGGTCAGATGGCCGCCCGCGGAGAGGAAGTCGCCGGTCTTCTCGCCGTCGGGGGACTGGCTGTTCGGCTCGCACAGGCCCGTGGCGTGGATGTGGAAGCCGCGGAATCCGGGTTCGAGGTCGCCGACCTCCACGGTGACGGTGACGCGCTCGCCGTCCTCGGCGAAGGTGACCGTGCCAGCTTCGGCGCCGTCGGGGTTTTTGAGGGTGGCCGTCGCGAAGGCTTCGTCGTCGGCGGCCGCGGACGAGCCGGTCGGCGACGCGTCGGTGGTGGCTGCCGTGGTTCCGCCGTCGTCGTCCGCGCAGGCCGCGAGGCCGAGCGTCAGGGCGGCGGCGCCGAGCGTCGCTGCGGTGAGGCGGGTGGTGCGGTGTCGCATGGTCTCTCCTGTCGTGTCGGGAATCGATCGGCGGTGCGCCGCGTCGAAGGCCGGTCAGTCGGTGTGACCCGTGACATGGCATGTTACCCATGTTCACCACCGTCGTGCGTGGGCCGAGCATTCGGCTTGCGATCCGGGGGAGGTTGTAAGGTCGGATCCGTAACCTGGATGCGTCTTTGCCAGGCGGGGTCGGGATCGTCCCCGTCGACGGCGCCTCCGCAGAGAACGACAACGCCTCCGTAGAAGAACGTGGAGAACGTCATGTGCCTCGGCATTCCCGCCCAGATCGTCGATATCCCGGACCCTTCCCGGGCGAAGGTGGCCATCAGCGGCGTCGAACGGATGATCGCCACGGATCTGCTTCTCGACGAAGCGCTCGCCGTGGGGGATTGGGTGCTGGTGCACGTCGGTTTCGCGTTGAGCAAGATCGACGAGGAAGAGGCGGCGTTGACGTTGACGCAGATCGAGAGGCTCGGCGGGGACGTGCTCGCCGACGAAGTCGATTCGTTCACCACCAGCCGGATCGAATGAGCGGGGGAGCAGATGAAGTACGTCGACGAATTCCGTGACCCGGCGGCGGCGAAGAAGCTGCTGCGGGCCATCGAGGCCAATGCCGCGAAGCTGGAGGCCCCCATCGCCTTGATGGAGGTCTGCGGCGGCCATACGCACACCATTTACCGCTATGGCCTGGAGAACCTCCTGCCGGAGAACATCGAGCTGGTCCACGGCCCCGGGTGTCCGGTGTGCGTGATCCCGATGGGCCGCGTCGACGATGCGCTGTGGCTCGCCGCCCAGGACGACGTCATCCTGGCCACGTTCGGCGACATGATGCGGGTGCCGGGGTCGGATGGTTCGCTTCTCGACGCCCGCGCGCGGGGCGCAGACGTCCGTTTCGTGTATTCGCCGTTGGACGCGTTGAAGTTGGCGCAGGAAAACCCGGACAAGCACGTCGTGTTCTTCGCCGTGGGGTTCGAGACGACCGCGCCGTCCACGGCGGTGACGCTGGAGGCGGCCCGTCGTAAAGCGGTGCCGAATTTTTCGGTGTTCTCCAACCACGTCACCATCGAACCTCCGCTGCGGGCGATCGTCGACGGCGGGGAAACGGAGGTCGACGGGTTCATCGGCCCCGGCCACGTGGCCACGGTCGTGGGTACGAAGGCGTTCGATTTCCTGCCGGACGAGTTCGGCATGCCGTGCGTCGTCGCCGGCTTCGAACCGCTCGACATCCTGCAGGCGGCGGCGATGCTCCTGGAACAGTTCGTTTCCGGCGACGTCGCCGCCGGCAAGGCGACGGTGGGCAACCAGTACGCGCGCGTCGTCCGGGCCGAGGGCAATCCCGCCGCGGAGGCTCTGCTGGATCGGGTCTTCACCGTCCGCGACCGCTTCGAATGGCGCGGCCTGGGGTGGCTCGACGACTCCGGCCTGGGCATCGCCGACGAGTACGCCCAGTGGGACGCGGAGAAGCGGTTCACCGTCCCCGGTGCGCTGATCCCGGATCCCGTGGCCTGCGAATGCGGGTCGGTGCTCACCGGCCGGATCAAGCCGTGGGAATGTCGGGTGTTCGGCACGGCATGCACCCCGGACACGCCGATCGGCACGTGCATGGTCTCGCCCGAGGGCGCCTGCGCGGCGTATTACAACTTCGGCCGCATCGACCGGAAGGTCACCGTCGAGCTGGGCTCCCGTCCGAACTGACCCGGCACGACTGAGCCGGCTGACCCGGCCCGACACCGCGACGACAACCCGCCCGACGAAGGAGCAGCAGTGGATCCCAAAAACCGCCTCAACGACGACGAGGGCCGGGTCAACGCCAACATCGACCGCGTGCGGGCGCGCAAGCACAGGCTTCGCGACGACCACGTGACGCTCGCCCACGGAGCCGGTGGCAAGGCGTCGGCGGCGCTGGTGGAAAACGTCTTCTGGGAGATCTTCGGCGGAGACGTCCTGCCCGACGGCGGCGACTCCGCGGTGCTGCCCCTGGCCGGGGTGCTGGGGGAGGCCGCGGCCGGCGGGTCCCTGGCCATGTCCACCGACTCGTACGTGGTCAACCCCATCGAGTTCCCCGGCGGCGACATCGGGGAGCTGGCCGTCAACGGCACGGTCAACGACCTGGCGATGGCCGGCGCGGCGCCGAAGGCGATCACGGCGGCGTTCGTGCTGGAGGAGGGCCTGCCCATCGATGTGCTGCGGCGCATCGTCGAATCGATGGCGCGTGCGGCCCGGCGGGCCGGGGTGGACATCGTCGCCGGGGACACGAAGGTCGTGCCCCGCGGGGCGTGCGACAAGATGTACGTCACCACCGCGGGCGTGGGCGTGGTGCCCGCCGGTCGGCGCACCGGATACGGCGAAATCGGGGAAGGCGACCGGATCATCGTGTCGGGCCCCATCGCCGATCACGGCATGTCGGTGATGATGGCCCGCGGCGACCTGGCCATCGACGCGCCGATCCAGTCCGACACCCGCGCCGTCAACGATCTGGTGGAGGCCCTGTTCGCCGCCGTGCCGGACGTCCGTTTCCTCCGCGACGCCACCCGCGGCGGCGTGGCCACGGTCATGAACGAACTCGCCCGCGGTTCCGGCAAAGGCATCGTCCTCGACGACTCGGCGATCGCCGTGCGCGACATGACCCGCGCCGCGTGCGACATGCTCGGCATCGACCCCCTGTACGTGGCCAACGAAGGCACGTTCACCGCCGTCGTCCCGGATGCCTCCGCCGAGGCGGCCATCGCGGCGCTGCACGGGGCCGGTGCCCCGGAGGCCCGCGTCATCGGCCGCGTCGTCGCCGAACCCGCCGCATCGGTGGTGCTGGTCACCGGTTTCGGCGGCACCCGCATGGTGGACATGCTCGTCGGCGATCCGTTGCCGCGGATCTGCTAGTTTCCGACGCCCGGCCCTGCGGCGCGACGGTCCCGCGTCGCCAGCCACCCGGCCATCGCCTGACCGACGCCGAGTCCGCCGTCGTTGGCGGGGATCACGCGGTGCTCGAGCAGCGACAGTCCCCGGGCGGCGAGGTCGTCGCGCAGGGCCGTCATCAACAGTCGGTTCAGGGCGCAGCCGCCGGTGACGCCGACGACGTCCGTGCCCGCGGCGTCGGCGGCGATGGACAGCTGCTCGCCGATGATCCGCGCCAGGCCGACGTGGAACCGCAGCGCCCGCATCGCCCGCACTGCCCGCCCCGCCGGAGCCGATGAGCGGGCCCCGGCAAGCTCGATGAGCAGCTCCGGAATCGTGGTCGCCGAACCGGCCGCGGATTCCGCGTCGACGTGGCCCACGGCGGTGCGGGCCAGCTGCTCGAATTCCATGGGGGCCTGGGCTTCGTGGGTGACGGCCCCGTCGGGCCAGGTGTCCCCGCAGCCGGCGAGGACGGCGGCGGCGTCGAATATGCGGCCCAGCGACGTGGACGTCACCACGCCGACGCCCGCGGCCAGCTGCGACCGGAGCAGGGTGAGCTCCGGGCCGTCATGGTCGTCGAGCGGCAGATCCAGGCCCCATGAATGGGCGATGCACGCCACCGTCCGCCACGGCCGCTCGATCGATCGGTCGCCGCCGGCGAAGTCGAAGGCGGGCACGTGCCACGTCCGCTCCCAGTCGCGCAGGTCGCCCCCATCGCCGATGCCGAGCGTCAGAATTTCGCCGCCCCAGATCGTCCCGTCGGTGCCGTACCCCGTGCCGTCGAGGGTGGCGACGACCGCCGGTCCCTCTGCGATGCCGTGTTCGGCCAGCAACGACAGCGCGTGGGCGTAGTGGTGTTGGACGGCGAGCAACCGCACCCGCGCACCCTCGTCCTCGCGCTCGTCCGCGTACCGCTCCGCCCAGGCGGTCGTCGCGTAGTCGGGGTGCAGGTCGTGGACGACGACGTCGGGTTCCACGCGCCGCATCCGCAGCATCCGCTCGACGGCCCGCCCATAGGACGCCTGCGTCACGGCCGAGCGCATGTCCCCGATGTGCGGCGACACGTGCGCCATCCCGTCGTCGACCACGGCGAACGTGTTCTTCAGTTCACCGCCGACTGCGAGGACGTGGGCGGGGGAGTCGCCGTCGTCAGGCGGGGCCGGCATGGGAAGCGGCAGCGGCGCGATGCCGCGCGACCGCCGGACGGGACGGACGCCGAGGAAAACGGAATCCTCCACCGGCACGTGGATGCCGCGATCGTGCAGCACGAACGCGTCCGCGATGTGGCCCAACCGCGCCTGCGCCGACGCGTTGTCGTGGCACAGGGCCTCGCCGGGCGGGTTGCCGGACGTGGCCACCAGGGGCTTGCCGACGAGCAATTCGTGCAGCGGCGAATACGGCAACATCACGCCGACGTCGCCCAACCCGGGGGCGACCGACGGGGCGAGGCGGGCGTCGGGGAGAAGCGGCGCGATGACGATCGGGCGGGCCGGCGAGGCCAGCAGCGACAACTCGGGGTCGCCGACGTCGGCCAGAGCCCGGGCGGCGTCGACGTCGGGGACCATCACCGCGAAGGGCTTGGCCGGACGGTGCTTGCGGCGGCGCAGCTCGGCGACGGCGTCCTCGTTCGCGGCGTCGCACATCAGGTGGAAACCGCCGATGCCCTTCACCGCCAGGATGGCGCCGTCGTCGAGCAACCGCCGGGCGCGGTCGATCGTCGCGCGCATGAACGCGGGGGAACGCTCCGGGGCGGTGGCCCGGCCGCCCTCCTCCAACCACAGCCGCGGACCGCAGTCGAAGCAGCTGATCGGCTGCGCGTGATGACGCCGGTTGCCCGGGTCCGCGTACTCGGCGGTGCACGCCGGGCACATGGGGAACTGCCGCATCGTGGTGTTCGGACGGTCGTAGGGGACGTCCTCGATGATGGTCAGCCGTGGCCCGCAGTTGACGCAGGTGATGAAGGGGTAACCGAAACGCCGGTTGTCCGGATCGCGCATCTCCGCCAGGCACTCCGGGCACGTCGCCACGTCCGGCGGCAGCAGCGTGCGGGCGCCATCGGCCCGCCGCGACGGGAGAATGCGGAAACCGGATTCGCCATTCCGGACGGGCAGATCGCGCACCACGTGCGACAGGACGCGGGCCAGCGGCGGGGCGTCGTCAAGCACCTGCGTGATGAAGGCGTCGACCTCCGCCGACTCGCCCTGGACCTCGATGAACACCTCGCGGTCGTCGTTGCCGCAGAACCCGGAGACGCGATGCCGGGCGGCGACGGCGGCGACGTGCGGGCGGAACCCCACGCCCTGGATCACCCCGCGCAGCAGATGTTCGCGCCGGATTTCGGTCATGATGCGAGCTTAACCGTGGGTGCCGGCACCTCATCGGTGCAGTTGGCGCGGTTTGCGACGATTGACCAGGCGTCGACCGTTGATCAAAAGACTCAACGGCTTGTAGGATCAGAGGCGTAGAGATCGTTCGTGTGAACGACTCCGCATTGCCGAACCCCGTTACCCCTGGTAGCGGGGTTTCGTGCGCGTGGGCCAGACCCGATACCGACCCCGGTCACGGATGGTGGACACTCGCCCCCACAGCTGGTTTTGGAGCTTCACCACCTTCGGGGCGGCCGCCTTCTGGGTGAGAATCCTGTTCGCGATGTACGTGCACAGGTCGGCGGCCTGGAGCCCGCGGTGGGCGCGCGAGTCGTAGAAGTCTAGTGAGTCGATCCTCGCGAGTTTCGAGCTTCGAAAGCCGAACGTCCCGTTCGCTTTGTAGTTGACGAATTCCTTGCGTCCTTCCTCCGCCGTGTAATGGTCATCGAGGTAGACCGTCACGGTTTCATCGTGTTTTTCGGCGAACTCGTTGATCCGCTCCAGGATGAAACCGATGCTGATCGTCCGGTGGTTGAATGGCCGCGCGTAGCGTTCCGATTGTGCGACTCGGTCAATGCATTCGACGTAGAGCGCTGTCGCGTGCTCGTCGATGATCGTCATGGCTTTGAGGTAGACGGCGGCGCATAACCGGACCGGCAGGCCTTTCCAATCGCACTTCTGCTGCATCATGTCGTGCCCGTGCAGCTCCGCTGCTGCCGGAATGGGCGTCGACGTGCTGTACTGCACCATCAAGTCGTCCAATGCCCGGTTCAACGGCTCGAGCTCGTCTTCTTTGACGATGAGAGCCGACAGAAAGAAATAGTCGGCGTCGGATTCCGACTCGTCGACGAATGCGTGCAGCATGGGGCGAGGGTATCCCGCCCCGCGGATGAAGTCGGTCGCCGAGTAGTGCCAGGCCTGTGACCGTGCGAACGCCCGCCCGAATCGGCTGGACAGGTGTTCCCCATCGCTTTCGTCGATGTGCTCAAACTAACGCCGCCGTTTCCGCAGGTCGCCGGTCGCGGGGCTTCGCTGGGCTACACGTAATTCATATACGGGTCTAAGGTGGGACATATGCACGAAGTGGCCTTGAGCATGCAGCTTGCGCGCATCGTCTCCAAGGCCGCAGACAACCGAAAAGTCCTGGTCGTCCGGCTGGAAATCGGCGCGCTGCGTCAGGTGGTGCCCGACACTCTGGCCCATGCCTGGAGGTTCGTGGTCAAGGACACCAACCTCGGGGCGTCCCGTCTCGACGTCGATTGGAAACCGGTGGTGCTGGAATGCCCCGCCGGCCACGTCGCGGAGATGCCCGAGTCGTGGGGGTTCGACTGCCGCACCTGCGGGCAGCCGGCGAAAGTCGTGGGCGGCGAAGAGTTTCGGGTGCTGGACATAGAACTTGAGCCACGATCCGGACAGACTCGGGAAAGAGCGTGACATGGGCCGCTTCCACAGGCACGACGACGGCACGGTGCATTCGCATGAGCACGGCGATCATCCGCACGATCACCACCATCACCATCACGACCACGGACATGCGCACGATCACGGACATGCGCATGCCCACGATCTGAACCACGTCGACGCGAACAGCGCGGAGCACGGCGATCACACCGGGTACGACACCGGCCGTGAGCGGGTGCTGATCCTCGAGGACATCTTCACGGAAAACGACGTCCGCGCCGCGGAGAACAGGGCGCTTTTCGACGACAACGACGTCACGGCCGTCAACGTGATGAGTTCTCCCGGCTCCGGAAAGACCGCTCTGCTGCGGCATGCGCTGGAGAAGTTGCGGGGCAAGGTTCGGGTCGGCGTCATCGAGGGCGACATCGAGACCCCGCTGGATGCGCAGCGGCTCGAGGGCCTCGGGGCGCAGATTTCGCTGCTCAACACGGGCCAGGGTTTCGGCGGCGAGTGCCACCTGGATGCGCCGATGATTTCCGCCGCGTTGAAGGGCCTGGATCTGGCGGAGCTGGATCTGGTGTTCATCGAAAACGTGGGCAACTTGGTGTGCCCGGCGGAGTTCGAGGTCGGCGAGCACCGGAAGATGATGGTCTACTCCGTCACGGAGGGTGAGGACAAGCCCCTGAAGTACCCGGTGATGTTCCGGGCGGTGGAGGCGGTGGCGGTCAACAAGATCGATTTGCTGCCGTACCTGGATTTCGACATGGATCTGTTCCTGGCGAATCTGCGGAAGGTCAATCCGGATGCGAAGGTGTTCGAGGTGTCGGCCAAGACGGGCGAGGGCCTCGACGCGTGGCTGGAGTGGCTGCTCGAGGGGAGTCGGGACCGATGATTCGGGCGGCGTCGGATTCACGGAGCTTTACGACGAACCTGCGGGCGGCGACATCGCCCGCGACATATGACGATGACGGGGGTGCGCACCGCCGATCGTGGTGCCGGTCCTCGGATTCATCGGGGATTGGGAGGACACGGAAGTGAACATCGGCGATGGCTGGCGGGGTGAGACGCTCGCCGAGAATCTGGAGAGGTCGGGCGTATCGCGCCGGGACTTCATGAAATTCTGCGGCGGGCTCGCCGCGATCTTTGCGGCGGGGACGCCCGCCATGGCCGGGGCGCAGGAGCTGACGCCGGCCGCGGAGGAGATCGCGGAGAAGCTGGGGGCGGTGAAGAAGCCCAATGTGGTGTGGCTCCAGTTGCAGGAGTGCACCGGCTGCATGGAGTCGGTGCTGCGTTCGGGCGGGGCGACGGTGGAGGACCTGGTGCTCAACCGGTTGTCCATGCCGTACAACGAGCTGCTGATGGCCCCGTCGGGTCATGCCGCGGAGGAGGCGCTGGACGAGGCCAACAAGGAGCCGCACATCCTGGTGGTCAACGGTTCGGTGCCGATGAAGGACGGCGGCATCTACTGCACCATCGGCGGCAAGACGGCCGAGCAGGTGCTCATGGAGGCCGCGGAGAACGCCACGGCGATTTTGGCGGTCGGCGCGTGCGCGGTGTGGGGGTCGGTGCAGGCGGCGAAGCCGAATCCGACCGGTGCGGTCGGCGTGGACGAGCTGATCAAGGACAAGCCGGTCATCAACGTCGCCGGGTGCCCGCCGATCGGCGAGGTGATCACCGCGACGATCACGTACATCCTCACCCACGGCGAGGCCCCGAAGGTCGACGCCGAGGGGCGCCCGCTGTTCGCCTACGACCAGCGCATTCACGACTCCTGCCCGCGTCGCCCGCATTTCGACGCCGGTCAGTTCGTCCGCACCTTCGACGACGAGGCCGCCCGCAACGGTTGGTGCCTGTACGAGGTCGGGTGCAAGGGCCCGTCGACGTTCAGCCCGTGCCCGATCATCCAGTGGAACCTGAAGTCGGGGTGGCCGATCGGCCAGGGCCATCCGTGCATCGGTTGCACGGAGAAGGATTTCTTCGACAAGTTCACCCCGTTCTACGAGGAGCTGCCGAACGTCACCGGCTTCGGCGTGGAGTCGACGGCCGCGAAGCTGGGGCTCGGCGCAGTCGGCGTCGCCGCCGCCGGCGTGGCGGTGCACGGGGGAATCACGACCATCAAGCAGATCGGCATCCGGCAGAAGTCGGGTGACGAAAAGGTGATCGCCACGTTCGGCGATGGCCCGGACGCCGGTGCCGCCGGCCGCGGCGTCGACGCCGAGGACAACATCTCCGGTGGAGAGACGGGGAAGGACAGGTAAATGGCCACGGAAAGACTCGTCATCGATCCGCTGACCCGCATCGAGGGGCACCTGCGCATCGAGCTGGAGCACGAAAACGGCAAGATTTCCGACGCGTGGAGCGAGACGACCATGTTCCGCGGCATCGAGGAGATCTGCCGGGGCCGTGACCCCCGCGACGTGTGGGCGTTCGTCGGCCGCATCTGCGGCGTGTGCACCGGCGTGCATTCGGTCGCCTCCGTCGTCGCGGTGGAAGACGCCATCGGTTCGAACCCGCCGCCGCAGGCCCGCCGCATCCGCGATCTGGTCCTGGGGTCGCAGGAGATCCACGACCATACGGTGCACTTCTATCACCTGCACGCCCTGGACTGGGTCAACGTCGTCTCCGCCGCGGAGGCCGACGTCGACAAGGCCCTGGAGTTCGCCCGGTCCATCGGATCGACGTGGCGGGGCAACACCTACGACAAGTTCGCCAAGGTCAAGGAGACCCTGAATCAGGTCATCGAGTCCGGCCAGCTGTCGATCTTCACCGGCGGCTACTGGGACCACCCCGACTACCGTCTTCCTCCCGAGGCGAACCTGATGGCGGTGTCCCATTACCTCGACGCCCTGGAGTTCCAGCGGTCGATCATCCGCATCAACACGGTCTTCGGCGGCAAGAACCCGCACCCGAATTTCCTGGTCGGCGGCATGGCCTGCTCGATTGACCCGGACAAGTCGGAGACGGTCAACCAGGTCCACCTGGACCAGGTCGAGACGTGGGTCGCCGAGATGGTCGAGTTCGTGCGCGACTGCTACTACCCGGACGCGGTGGCGATCATGGGCGCGTACAAGGACTACTTCGACATCGGAGCCGCCGCCCCGAATTTCCTGGCGGTCGGCATGGCCGGCGCGACGTATGCGGGTGACCCGGCGACGTCGCGGGTCGAGACGACGCACCCGGAGGTCAAGCCCGGCGTGATCCTCGACGGCGATTACTCGAAGGTGGCGCCGTTTGATCCGCAGAAGATCGAGGAGTTCGTGTCCTCGGCGTGGTTCACCTACGAGGACGGCGACGACAAGGGTCTGCACCCGCTGGTCGGCGAAACGACCGTGGACTACACCGGCCCGACGCCGCCGTACGAATGGTTGGGCGACGACGACAAGTACACGTGGTCGAAGGCGCCGCGCTACGACGGTCGCGTCATCCAGGTCGGCCCCGTCGCCCGCGTGCTCAACGCGTACGTGCAGGGCGAGCCCCGCACCAGGGAGCTTGTCGACGAGGCCCGCCGGACGCTGGGCATCGAGGTCGGGCAGCTCAATTCCACGGCCGGACGCACGTACGCCCGCGCCGTCGAGGCGGTCACCGCCGCGGAGTACATGTCCGAGGTGGTCATGCCGCAGTTCGTCGAGGGCATCCGCAACGGCGACATCGACGTGTTCGACGCCTCCAAGTGGGAGCCGTCGAGTTGGCCGGACGAATGCTCGGGCATGGCCTTCACGGAGGTCGCGCGCGGCATGCTCAGCCATTTCACGTCCATCAAGGACGGGAAGGTCAGCAACTACCAGGCGGTCGTGCCCACCACGTGGCTGGCCGGCGGCCGGGACCCGGAGGGCAACCTCGGCCCCTACGAGGAGTCGCTGGCCGGCGGCCATCCGCTGGTCGATCCGGAGCAGCCGCTGGAGCCCATCCGCACCATCCACTCCTTCGACCCCTGCATGTCCTGCGCGGTCCACGTGCTGGACCCGGAGGGGACGGAGATCTTCAAGACGGTGACGTCATGACCGCCCCGGACAAGACCCCGGATCGGGGCATGGAAGCCCAGGAGATGTCGGCGGATTCGTTGCGCGAGCCCGGTGCTCCGCGGCGGATCATCGACGGCGAGGAGTACGTCCGCGTCGACCTGTGGTCGGCGAGCCTGCGGTTCCAGCATTGGGCGTCGGTGCTGCTCATCGTGGTGATGTCGGCGACCGGCTGGTACATCATGGACCCGTTCTTCGGCCCGGACGCGGCGACGTCCGCGGCGTCGGGGGACACCGGGTATTTGATGGGCATCATCCGCTTCATCCACATCACCGCGGGTTTCCTGTGGTGTGGCGTGGCGTTGGCGCGGTTGTTCATGCTGTTCTTCGCGCGCGGCAAACAGTCGCGGTGGAGGGCACTGTCGCCGGTCCATTCGATGAAGGACGTCAAGGGCCTGTGGGACGTGACGTTGTACTACGCGTTCCTGAAGAAGGAAGCGCCGCTGTACATCGCCCACAATCCGCTGCAGCAGTTGTCCTACACGGGCATCTACGCGATGTGCCTGCTGCAGGTGATCACGGGCCTGGCGCTGTTCGGGCTGTACGACCAGTCGAATTGGTTCCTCATGGTGCTGTCGTACCCGATCCATTGGGTCGGCATTCCGGTCGTCCGGCTGATCCACACGGTGTTGATGTTCCTCATCTGGGTGTTCGTGGTCATTCACGTGTACCTGGCCGTGCGGTCCGACGTCGTGGAGAAGCACGGCGGCATCTCCTCGATGATCAACGGCGGCATGTGGTTGCACCGCGACGCCAAGCCGGTCGACGGCGATCGCGTCGGTCCGCCGGAGCACAAGGAGGAGAAGGCCCGTCGTTTCCGGTGGGCGCGGGCGAACCGGTGGACGGCGAAGTGACGGGCCCGGCGGACCCGGCGGACCCTGCGGGCCCGGCGATCACGGTCCTGGGCGTCGGCAACGCCGTCATGGGCGACGACGCCGCCGGGCTGGAGATCCTCCGTTTGCTCAAGGCCCGGTTCGCGGGGCGCGGCGATGATGCCGACCACACCGGCGACGTCCGCGACGCCGACGGCGCCCACTCCGTCGACGTGGACGCCCTCGTTCCGTTGACCAGTGCGTCGTCGACGCCGTCGACGCCGTCGCACGTGACGACGGCGACGGCCACGGCCACGGACATCGCCGCCGGTCCCGACGGGCGCATCGGCGACGTCGCGTTCGTCGAAGGGGGCACGTCCGGCCTGGAATTGGTGGGCGTGGTCGGCGAGGCGCGCAAGTTGCTGGTCCTCGATGGGCTGACCGGCCCGGGGGACCCCGGCGACGTGGTGGTGCTGGAGGGCGACCAGGTGCCGCGTCTGCTCAATTCGAAGTTGTCGCCGCACCAGGTGGGGCTGCTGGATCTGCTGGCCACGGCGCGGCTGCTGGGCCGGGAGCCGGAGCTCGTCGGCGTCGTCGGCGTGGTGTGCGCCAGCGCCGAGCTGGAGGTGCGCCTGACCCCGGAGGTCGCCGCGGGCGTGCCGGCGGCGGTCGCCGCGGCGGAGGACGTGTTGGCGCGGTGGGCGGCGGATTAGGTGCCTGTGCCCGTGCCGGTGTCCGCGCCCACGTCCACGTCGACTTCCCGGATCGCGAATTCCCGCCCGTGCCGCAGGTCGGCGGTGGGGGCGCCGCAGGCGGGGCAGGCGAGGGCGAAGAATTCGTCGATTTCGTGTTCGGCCGCGCAGGCCGGGCACCACACGGTGGCGGGGATGATG
Organism: Corynebacterium freneyi; assembly: GCF_030408835.1. Lineage (NCBI taxonomy): Bacteria > Bacillati > Actinomycetota > Actinomycetes > Mycobacteriales > Corynebacteriaceae > Corynebacterium > Corynebacterium freneyi. The sequence continues at coordinate 2,506,727 of NZ_CP047357.1, read as the reverse complement.
TCGATTTCCAGGTCGGCCCCGGCGCAGACGGTGCCGCCGGTGGCCAGTGGCCAGGCGGCGTGCAGGGCGTCTTCGATGACGCCGGAGCGGGTGCCCACGTCGAGGGCGACGCGCCGCACGCGTCGGCCGTCGGCGGCGTCGACGATGACCTCGACCACGCCAGTCAAAAGCCCCAATTCATGCATGCCCCAAGTGTGGCACGTCGTTCGAATGTGAAAGCGTTGGTGTCATGAGCGAGACCATTCACCTGGATCAGCTGGTCGATCCGTTCGAGGCGAGGGTCGTGGTCGTCCGCGCCGCCGATGGGACGGTCGCCGATGCCCGTTTCGATCTGTCGGGCCTGCCGCGCCTGGATCCGATGCTGGTGGGCAAGGACGTCGCGGGGGTGCCGGATCTGGTGAAGATGCTCTGCGGCATCTGTCCCGTCGCCCATCATTTGGCGGGGGTGGCGGCGTTGGAGTCGTTGGCGGGCATCGCGCCGGAGAATCTGCCGCGCCACGTGCGGGAGCAGCGGTTGCTGTTGCATCACGGCAGCGTCCTCGATTCCCTGTCCTCCCGTTTCATCGGCCGCGACCGCGACCTCGCCGTGCGCCTGCGCCGCCTGGGCAAGTTGGCCATGAAGGCGGCGGGCGCGCCGGGCCATTTCCCCGACGTCGCGGTCCCCGGCGGCGTGCGCGTTCCCGTCGATGCGGAGGCGCTGGCCGAACTTGCGGCAGGGCTTCCCGTGCTTGACGACGATCTGGCGTCCCTCCTTCTCGGCCTGCCGGCCGCGGGCGCTCGGGCGGCGGCGACGGCGCGGTTCGACGGCCTGGATGTCGCGGTGGTCGATGCCAGCGGCGAGCTCGATCCGCTGGGCGGCCACGTCGGGCTCGTCGGCGACGGCGTGGAGGAAACGATGACCGCGGCGCAATGGGCGTCGCACGTGACGGAGAGCCGCCCCGGCGCCCCCGACCCGCGGCCGGTCATCGAACTCGAGACCATCGACGGCGGCGTGCGTCGGTGGCCGTACCGGGTGGGGCCGCTGGCTCGGGCGCGGTTCCGGGCGATTGCCGGGGACACCGGCGCCACCGACGACCCGTTCGAGGCGCAGGTGCTCGGCCTCGTCGACTCCGTCGCCGCCTTGGCTCGTCTGGTCGGATCCCTGGCCGTCGCGCCCTCCGACGGCACGGGCGGGAGCACGGTGAACGCGGGGGAGGGGGCGTCGTCAAGCATGAAGCGGGGAACCGGAATCGGCGTCGTCGACGGCCCGCGCGGACTGCTCGCGCACGAATACGAGGTGGATGAGGCAGGGACGGTGACCGGCTGCCGCATCCTGACGCCCACCGCCCAAAACGAAGGGTGGCTGGCCGGAATGCTGCGCGCCTCGCTGGCGGCGGCCGGCGACGGGGACGCCGACCGCGAAGCATGGGCCGAGGCCGCGATCAGGGCCGCCGACCCGTGCCTGCCGTGCACGTCGGCACCCGAAGGCGGCATGGGCGTTACCGTGGAAGACGCGGAGCAAAAGGAAGGCGGACGCTGACATGTGCATCGGGGTTCCGGGGAAGATCCTGGCCATCCACGACGGGCTCATGCCGATGGCCGACCTCGACTTCGGCGGCACCGCCCGCCAATGCTGCTTGGCGTACGTGCCCGAGGCGCAGGTCGGCGATTGGGTGCTCATCCAGAACGGATTCGCCATGGACGTCATCGACGACGACGCGGCGCAGGCGGCGCTGACCGCGATCGGGGAGCTGGGTTTGGCGCCCGGGGTTGAACCTGACGTCGCGTCAGGTGATTGAGTCCGGTTCATGCGAGACGAAGCGATTCCGACCACCGACGGCACCTGCGACGGCGACGGCACCGAGCTGACCATCGGCGAGGCAGCCGAGCTGCTCGGGATCACCGTGCGGACGCTGCGGCACTGGGAGTCGATCGACCTGCTGGTGCCGTCGTGGCGGACGCTCGGCGGCCACCGGCTCTACGTCGACGCCGACCTGGAACGCGCGCAGCGGATCCTGGTGTACCGGGAGATCGGACTGCCGCTGGCGGAGGTCCGCGGCCTGGTCGACGGTGACGGCGACGCCCGGGAACACCTGGAGCGCCAGCGTCGGCTGCTGGTCGATCGCGCCTCGCATCTGCGCCGGATCATCGGCGCAGTCGACGAGATGCTGGAGGAGATGAGCATGAACGACGGAAAGAACACCACGATGGACGCCCGCGCCGCGGCCGAGAAGTTCGGCGGCGGGTGGCGCCAGGACTTCGCCGACGAGGCCGAGGCCCGCTGGGGCGACACCGAGGCGTGGGAGCAGTCGCAGCAGGCGAACGCGAACCGCACCGAGGAGGAGTGGGCGCAGATGTACGCCGACCAGGAAGCGCTGGTGGCGAAGCTGGCGCAGGCCATCGGCGACGACGTCGACCCCGATTCGGAGCTCGGCCGGGAGGTGTCCGCCATGCACCGCGCGGGCGTGGAGAAGCATTACGAATGCGGCCACGGCCGCCAGGTGATCCTGGCCCGGATGTACCTGGTCGACGAGCGGTTCCACGAGGCTTACGGCGGAGTGGAGCCGACGAAGTGGCTGGTCGCGGCCATCGAGGCCGATGCCCGCGCCCACGGCGTCGACCCGGAGACCGCCTCCTGGGATTGACCCCTGCGGGCCGATTCCGCCCGGCTCCGCCGCGGATCGCCTACCCTCGCGGGCATGAGCGAAAAGCACCACGACCCCGTCACGGACCTTCCGGACGGGGTCGACGCCGACTCCGGCCGCCCGCGCGTGGTCATCGTCCACGGATACAACGGCTACCCCGCCAAGCACTGGTACCCGTGGCTGGCCTCCGAACTGGTCGGGGCGGGTTTCCCCGTCACCCGCGTGGCGCTGCCCGATCCGACGCGGCCGGACCCGGGGGCGTGGGCGGCGGCGCTGGCCGAGCAGGCCGGCACGTTGGACGGGGCCGTGGTGGTCGCCCACTCCCTCGGCTGCATCACCGTGCTGTCGCATCTGGAGCGGCACCCGGAGCAGCGTCCGCGCGGCCTGGTGTTCGTCGCCGGTTTCGATGCGCGGGTGGCCGCGCTGCCGGAGCTCGACGACTACATCGGCGACGGCGTGGGCACCGAGGCGCTGCTGCCGAGGCTCGGTGACGTGGAAGTGGTCATGTCCGACGGCGACCACGTCGTGCCCAACGCCGACACTGCGGCGATGGCGAAGAGGCTCGGCGTCGAACCAACTGTCGTCCCCGGTGCGAAGCACTTCCTGTACTCCGACGGGGTGACCGAGGTGCCCGAGGTTCGCGACGCCGCGCTGCGGATCCTGTCGACGTAGCCGGAGCAGCCCTGATGCTCGAGCTCACTCCCACCGCAGCCCGCGCCGCCCGTTGCCGGGCGCAGCTGCTCACCGCGAAGGATCGCGCCGCCGATGCTGTGTCCGCCGTGCGGCACATGCTGGCCATGCAGGCTCAGAACGCGAAGGCGGCGCGGTGGGCGGTGGGCATCCGCACGAAGGGCGCGAAGTATTCGGACGTGCAGGCCGCGCTGGAATCCGGCGCGCTTATCCGCACGTGGCCCATGCGTGGCACGCACCACGTCATGGCCGCCGAAGACGTCTCCTGGCTGACGGGCCTGTGTTCCCACCGGGCGCGTTCGGGCGTGGAGAAGCGTCGAGCGGCCCTGGGGCTCACGCTCGACGACGTGCTCCGCGCCGGTGCCGCCCTGGTCGAGGCCACCGCCGACCCCGGACGACTGCCCGAACACGTCGCCGAGAAGGCCGTCCCCTTCGTCGGCCCGAGAGGTGCCGCGGTCGCGTTGACCAGGGACGGAGTGCGCGAGCTGTGGGCGACGGTCGGCATCGATTCGTCGTCGAGCCGCGGTTCCCACATGCTGCGTTTTCTGTGCGAGGAACGCGTCCTGGTGCAGGGCCCGCCGGTCGGCACCGCGGACACCTTCACCGCGTTCGAGGCGTGGGTGCCGGCGGCCGACGACGGCGCCGACGACGCGGAGACCGATGAATTGCTGCGTCGGCTCGTCGTCAAGCATTTGCGTGGCCGGGGACCGGCGCAGGTCTCCGACATCGCGTGGTGGTCGGGGCACGCGAACGCCACCATCCGGCGGGCCGTGGACATCGCGGGCGACGCGGTGGCGGAGGTGTCGGTGGCGGGGGAGCGGTACCTGATGCTCGCCGAGGCGGCCGAGGAGGCGGCGGCGAACCCGAAGGCCCGACCGCCGCGTGGGCCGATCGCGCTGCCCGCGTTCGACGAGTACCTGATGGGCTACGGCGACCGGGCGCTCGTGCTGGACAAGGACGCGGAGCCGGAGCTGTTCGCGCTGATCGGGCCGACAAAGAACGGCCTGGTAAACCGGGCGACGATGAAGGCCGGTCGGATCGTCGACACTTGGGACGAGGACCACCCGGCGGCATCGGACTACCTGAGGTTCGCGGGGCGCTGACTTACACCTCCCGCACGTGGCCCGTGACGTGCGGGGTGTCGCTTCTTGCGGTCCCAGCCCACGATGTCGGTGCCGCTGCGGCCGAGTAAGGCTACGCCACCGCAGTTTCCGGTTCCCGTGATTCCCCCGCCCCGCGCCAGGTGATGACCGCACCGGCCACCGCCACCAAAACGATGCCGGCGGCCATGGACCCCGTCAGCCGGTCACCGGAAAACGTCCACCCCAGGAGGGCGCCGATGACCGGGTCCAACGCGAAGAGCGTGCCGACGATCGCCGCTGACGTGATGCCGGCGGCGATGGTGTCGACCACGTAGGGGACGACGGCGCCGATGAAGCCGGAGATGATGATGGTGACCCACATCGAACCGTCGACAAGCGGTGCGGCGGGGACGGAAAACGGCGTGAGGATCAGCGCGGCGACGACCACGGACAGCGCCAGGTCCGGCATGCATCCGCCCTCGGCGCCTCCCATCCGGGCGGCGAAGAGCGTGTAGGCGCCGAAGAAGATCGCGCCGACTGCGGCGTATGCGATGCCGATGACGTCCAGGTCGTTGGACGGCTGCGCGATCAGGGCGACGCCGATGAACGCGACGACGGCCCACAGCCGCGAGCGCCACATCGTCAGCCCCAGGAAGGACACGACGCAGGGGCCGAGGAAGTCGATGGTCACGGCGACGCCCTGGGGGAGGCGGGCGATGGCCGCGTAGACCATCATGCTCATCATGCCCATCGCGATGCCGTAGACCACGATGTTGATCGCCCGGGCGCGCGTCATCCCGGACAGCTTCGGGCGGAACAACACCACCATGATGATGGCCGCGGCGGCCATGCGCAGTCCCGAAATACCCGGGGCACCGACCGTGGACAGCATGTCCGTCACCAGCACCGCCGCGGCCTGGGTTCCGATGGAACCGATGAGAACCAGAACGACCGGGGCCACCGGCAGAGTCAGAAACCGGTTGACGCTCCGCAGTAACGGCCCCTGCCGGGGAACCCGCCGGGGCGGCCGCCCGGTGATCCGCGGGGCGATTCCGGTGTGGTTGTTCTCTCTAGACACCGCTGCGATGTTAGTGGTCGGCGTGGCGTTGCCGGGGCCCGGGCGGCCCCGGCCGTGCCGGATGCGGGACGACGACTGCCGGGAATCGGATCAAGCGTGCCGGATTGATCCAATCATCTTGCTGTGAGGTTCGATGTGGAATCCAGGTTAAGCGGCTCTTCCGGATCTGGGGTGCGTAGCCGGGATGAGGTACCAAGTATGAGGATCGGGACCCACCACAAGATATAGGGGTCCCTGGTGCGAAGATGAAAGCTCCTACACAACCATCTTTCGCCCCGAGGACCTATGCCCGATTCTACGTCTCTTATTGCTGACACCATCATCCGGACCGTTGAACTCGGCCTGACCATCACGGGCGCCGCGATCGATGAGCGCCACACGTGGATCACCTGCCGCCCGGTGGAACAGGATGCCTCCTGCCCGGCCTGCGGGATGAAAGGCCGGCTGCGTGATCACCGGATCCGTGAACTCGTGGACCTGCCCGTCGTCGGGCATCCCACCCGGTTACGGATCCGGCTACCCCGTTTCACCTGCACCAACACCGCCTGTGCGACAAAGATCTTTCAACAGCAACTCGTGTGCGCGAAGCGGAAAGCCAAGCTCACCGACCGCTGCACCCGCTGGATCCTCCAGCGCCTGGCGATTGACCGCATGAGCGTTGCCGCGATCTCGAAGTCCCTGGACATCGGCTGGGATCTGGTCAACCAGGTAGCCCTCGAACAGGCCTGGGAGCTGATCTACGCTGATCCCACCCACCTGGCCGGAGTCCGCGTCCTGGGGGTGGACGAGCACAAATGGAAACACCGCCGCGGCGACGGTACTCCCGGTTTCGTCACCGTCATCGTCGACCTGACGCCGAACGTGGACGGCACCGGGCCCGCCCGGCTGTTGGACATGGTGCCGGGCAGATCCGCTGAGGTGCTGCGCCGCTGGCTCGCCGCCCGGGAGAAGTCCTTCCGCGACCGGGTGAAAGTCGTGGCGATGGACGGATTCGCCGGCTACCACACCGCCACCACCGAGCAGCTGCCGAAGGCGAGGAAGGTGATGGACCCGTTCCACGTCGTGCACCTGGCCGCCGACAAGCTGACTATGACCCGGCAGCGGATCCAACAGGACACCTGTGGGCATCGCGGCCGGTCAGGGGATCCCTTGTACGGGGTGCGTCGGATCCTGCTAACCCGGATGGGACTGCTGACCGACAGGCAGAAAGCGAAGCTGGACGCGGTGTTCGCTGATGAGCGGCACACGGCTGTGGATGTCACGCACTGGACGTATCAGGACATCATCGCAGCCTATGAGCATCCTGACCGTCGGGTCGGGAAGAGGTGGATGTACAAAATCATGTGCCGGATCCGGAAAGATCTTCCCGCCGGGGTCCAGGAGCTGGGGCAGTTGGGCCGGACGATGTGGAAACGACGGGCCGAGATCCTCGCGTACTTCGACACCGGCGCTTCCAATGGCCCCGTCGAGGCCATCAACGGACGGTTGGAGCACCTGCGTGGCATCGCACTCGGGTTCAGGAACCTCAACCACTACATCTTGCGGTCACTGATCCACTCCGGAGGGTTCCAGGCCAAGATCAACGCACTCTAAAACCGGAAGGGCCGGTTAAGCTGAGATCCCATGATGGAAGATAAAACGCTCTTCGTCTTTATGGACGAGTCCGGCGACATGCAGTTTAAGTCTAAGGGTACGCGTCACTTTCTGGTTACGGCGGTATGTACTCCACGTCCCGCGTATTCTGCGGCTCTAATGCAGGAACTCAAGTACGAACTCATGGCCGCGAGAAGCGAGGACCTGGAATTTCATGCCACGAACAATAGTCCGGGAACCAGAAGGCGGGTCATTGACGTGATCTGCGGAATTCCTGATCTGCGGGTTCATACCATGTGGATTGATAAGCGATACACGCACCCGGCTCTGCAGAGCAATACGGCGCTCTTTGGGCTGTTTGCGCGTTCAATGGGCAGATGGATCGATTCCGTTTATCGATCGTCGGATTTTGAAGGCGTTGTACTCATCTTCGACTCGGTCTTGACGGGCAAGGAGCGGGAAGCGTTTAAAAAGAAGCTTAAGCCCGAACTTCAAAAGCTAAACTTTCGCTACAAGATCCTGTTCCACCCCGTGAAGCAGGATCTCAATGGGCAGATCGCCGACTACTTCTCATGGTCCTGGTTCAGGAAAATCGAACATGGTGACAGTCAGTACTACGACGAACTAAGTAAGACGACCCGGTGGACCCAGTTCGACCTCTTTAAATCCGGGATGACTCAGTACTGGGAGGGGCCGGAGAAAAAATGACCACCCCACCTACCGGACAGGCCGGAAAGCCCGGGGGCTCTTTTCAGTGGGGTGGAACCTTTGTGCTGCCAGTGTAGGATGCGTGCCCCCGCATGTCTAGCGCAGTGCGCATGCTTAGCGCGCTAAGCACGTCCAGTGCGTTGGTGGACTGGTCTGCGAGCTACATGTCGCGGATGTCGCCCGTGAAGCGCCGGCGCCGCTTCTTGCGGTCCCAGGCCACGATGTCGGTGCTCGGCGTGGCGTTGCCGGGGCCCGGGCGGCCCCGGCCGTGCCGGATGCGGGATCACCTACTCTCGGTGATCGACCCAGCGCAGCAGCCCATAGAGGAAGCGCGTCGATCCGGGCATGAAGTTGCTGCCGTGATGGAAGAACGGGTCCAACGAGGTGACGATGATGCGCCCCGGCGTGGACTCCCGGTCTTCCAACAGGATCGCGCCGACCTCGGCCCAATCGCCGTTGCCGTCCCGTTCGTCGAGGCGGACCAACGTGGTCGTCGCGGCGTCGGAAACGAATGCGCCGTGGTGGTGCCAGATGACCGCCTTCGACGAGAAGTATTTCCATGCGGGATGGTCACCGGACGACATGCGGATGCCGGGATCCTCCCCGACCGACCACCACCAGAAATTCGTCGGCCGATCGAAGTGGCGCAGGCCCGGCAACCAGGACTCCACCTCGTTGATGCCCAGGACCACCAGCGTGTTGCCGGCCTCCGCGACAGCCCGCAGTTCCGCAGCACGCGCCCGGAGGAGCCCGGGGTGCATGCGGTCGGCGACAATCACGGTTTCGAAGCCGTCGAGATCACCCGGCTCAAGTTCCGGCAGGTAGAACCACGTCGGTTGATGGGCGAGAATCGCCGGGTCGCGCATGGCCGTGAGGTGGAAGTACGTGCCGTTGTGGACGATGGCCAGGCGGCCGCCGCCGGCGGGAGCCTCATCGCAGCGGCGGAGGACGGACCCGTCGGGGAGAACCACTTCGGGAAGGGGATTGTTCATCGCAGCATCAGCCAATCGATCAGTTGCGGTTGAATTCGGGCGGCGGTGTTGCCGTCGTCGGCGAACACCCCTAACTCGATGCCGGGGTGGATGAGCACGCGGCCACGGCCGTGCGCGTACACGTAGTCGACGGGAAGCTTCTCCGGGCCGATCCGCGATGTGATGATCGCCCCCGGCGGGTGGTTGAGCGTGTACCCCCTGGCGTAGAAGCCGGTGATTCCGCGGCGTGCGCTGACGTCCAGGAAATCCACGCCGGTCCACACCGGGTGCGGGGCTCCGGGGGAGAGGTGGAGTTCGGCGGGGGCCGCGTAGTCGAGCGTGCGGAAGTCGCCTTGCTTCGGGAGGAACTTCACCACCGGGTGTCCCATCAGGGCCACGCGTCCGCCGCGGTGGATGAACTCTTCGAACCTCGTGGCCTGCGTCGCCAGGAACCGCTGGTCGGCGGACATGGACACGAGGATGCCGCGCACCCCGGCAAGGTCGGTGTCGGCGAAATCGTAGGCGTCGATGTGGGAAACGGCGTCGAGTGCGGGGGACTGCGGATTGACCATCGACGTGGCGCCCATGCGCAGGTAGAGGACCCTGCCGGGGTCCGAACGCGTATCGGTCATTTTTTTCCTTTCGGGATTGGATGATGGAGGCGGGAGTCAGGACACGGCGACGGCGTCGCGCACGCCCTCGTATCGCGTGACGACGATGTTCCGCGGGCGTTCGCCGTCGGGGACGGTGACGCGGAACAGGTCGATGCCGTACAAGCGGGTGAGCACGTCGTCGGAAAGCAATTCGTCGGCGGGGCCGGCCCGCAGCCCGTCCGACGGGTCGAGGACGAGCGCCTGGCCCCCGAGGTGGAGGGCGTGCTCGGGACTGTGGGTGGACAGGACGACGGCCAGGCCCTCGTGCCGTAGATTGGAGAGCAGTTCCAGCACCAGCGCCTGATTGCGCAGGTCGAGTGCAGATACCGGCTCGTCGAGGATGAGGGTGTCGCACCCGGTGGCCAGTGCGCGGGCGATGAGGATCAGCTGCTGCTGTCCGCCGGACAGACCGGTGAACGGCCGCGACGCCAGATGGGCCATGCCCACCCGGTCCAGGGCCTCGGCGGCGATCCTGCGGTCCTCGGCGCCAGGTTGGGAGAACATGCTCAATTGCCGTGCCCTGCCCATGAGGACCATGTCGGACACGAGGTAGGGGAAGACACCGGCCGTCGCCTGCGGCACGAAGCCGATCTGCCCCCGGGTGGACACCGAGCCCTCCGACGGTTCGGAGATTCCGGCCAGCAACCGCAGCAGCGTCGACTTGCCGACGCCATTGGAGCCGAGCAACGACGTGATGGACGAAGGCTCCACGGTCACGTCGAGCCCGCGGAACACCCACGGGCCGCCGCCGAAACGGAAGCCGAGATTTCGGGCTTCAATCATGGGTTTTCCCCTAATCTTCGATCGCGGAGCCGCCGCGGTTCTTGCGCAGCAGCCAAATGAACACCGGCGCGCCGATGACTGCGGTGAGAATTCCCACCGGCAGTTCGGTCGCCGCCACCGAACGCGACAGGGTGTCGATTAGCGTCAGGTAGCTGGCGCCGATGAGCACCGACAACGGCAACAGGATGCGGTGATCCGGCCCGCCGATGAGCCTGGCGACGTGGGGGATCACCAGCCCCACCCACCCGATGACGCCGGATACGGCGACCGCGCCGGCGGTGATCAGCGCCACCATCGCGAGCAGAAGCACCCGCAACGGCTGCGGGCTCAAACCCAGCGACCGTGCCTCGAAGTCCCCGAGACTGAGCACGTTGATGCGCCACCGCAGGATGAGGATCACCGTCGTGCCGATGGCCACCGGCACCAGGGCGACGGCGACCTTCTGCATGGAAGCCGCGGTGAGGGACCCCATCAGCCAGAAGACGATCGACGGCAGCGTCGTGTACGGGTCCGCCAACATGGTCACCAGCGAGACCAGTGCCGAGAACAGGGCGCTGACGACGATGCCTCCGAGCACGATCATCAGCACCGAACCACCGGTGCGCGTTCGGCCGATGCCGATGACGACCCAGATGGCCAGCGCCCCCATCGCGAAGGACAGTCCGATGAGCCACGCGGTGCCCAGGCCCAGGGCTAACGCGAGCACGCCGCCGAAGGAAGCGCCCGAAGAAACGCCGACGACCTGGGGGCTGACCAGGGGATTCCGAAACACGGCCTGCAGGGTCGCACCGGCCAGGGCCAAGCCGCCGCCGACGATCATCGCCAGCAGGACCCGGGGGAGCCGCGATCCCAGCACGACCTGCTCTTCTTGCGGAGTCCACGTTTGGCGGATGTCGACGACCTGGCCGATGAGCATCCGCACCACTTCGTTGAACGGAACGTTGAACCGGCCGATCGACAGCGAGGCGATGAACGACAGCACCAGCGCAGCGACGGCAAGCAGCAGGATCATCGCCGTCCGTCGGGCGTGGGCGGCGTGGAGGACTTCGACGCCGTCGGGGCCGTCCGGGCGTTCGACGCCGTCGACGGTCGCCCGGGAAGCGGACTTCGGCTTAACGAGTGAACGCGTCATAGTTTGCGCTCCCCGAGTTGGCGTCGACGGCGAGGACCCGGTCGATCTGTTCGTCGGTCAGCTCGTGGTCGTAGAGGAAGGAATAGGAGTCCTTCATGGCCCGTCGGAGGTCGAAATCGGCGGTCTCGGGGTGGAGCAGTTTCGCGGCCCACTGCCACATGAGGTTGGATTCATTGCTCGGCGGATCCCAGGCGAAGCCGCCGTTGGGGATCTTGTAGACGCGCTTGTTCTTCACCGCCGACATTTCGGCGAAGAAGGGGTCGCCGTACATGTCCTCCGGGGTGGCGGGGGAGAAGTTCCCGATGAACACCACCTCCGGATCCCACGCGAGCAGCTCTTCGCGGGAGACCTTCACCGAGGAACCGGGCCCGGCCTTGGTTCCAACGTTGTCGGCGCCGCAGAGGGTGAGCCAAAAGTCCATGTACGACTCGGTTCCGGAGACCTGCATTTCGTCGTAGTTGAACAGGTTGACGGCGCGGGGACGGCGGTGCGCGGTCCCCACCGCCTTCTCCACTGCGGCGCGGTCGCGGTGCATGTCGGCCAGGATTTTCTCTCCCCGTTCCGGCTTTCCGACGAGTTCGGTGAACATCTCCACCCAGTACTCGAGGTCCTCCTGGGTGCCGTAGATGATGAGCAGAAGCTCGAGACCGGCTTGCTCGATAGGGGTGATGATCTCGTCGCCCATATGGGCCCACTGAATGACGACGTCCGGGTTCTGGGCGGCGATGGTTTCGATGTTCGGCACGAAATCGTTGCCTGCGGCGGCGATGGGAAGATCCATGATTTCGGGGAACATCTCGGCGAGCAGTCCATTCTTCGCCTGCATCTGGCTGGCGCGGTTGACGGCGACGATCTTGGAGATGCCCTGGTCGGCGGCGATGATCATCGATGGCGCCGGAATGACGGTGGTGGCGATGCGCTCCACGGGGGCATCGAAGGAGACGGTGCGGCCCTTTTGGTCGGTGATCGTCGGGCCCTTGCCGTTGGCCGGGGCATCGGCGGTGCCGGAGGCGGCGTCGGCGGCGTGGGTGTCGCGGGTCGAGCAGCCGGTGAGCGCGAGGGCGCTGCCACCGAGGAGGATGAGCGCGGAGCGGAGGGCCGTTCGGCGGCTCATGGCGAGGCGTCCGGTGTCCGGGCCCTCCCCGTCGAGTGCGGGGCGCGGGGCCGGAGGATGCGTCGGATTCATCGTGATGGGTCGTTCCTTTGTCTCGTCGAAATTCATGGACGGGAGCGAGGCAAGGGAAAGGGTAGCCTAATTCGATTAGGTGTAGCTAATCTGCCTCCTGGGTTGAGGAAAAGACCCGACCCCCGAGATCGACGTTGATCTCGGGGGTCGGGTCAGCTTGCTTCGGGGCGGTTCCCGGCGCGTGAACTACACGTCCCGCACGTGACCCGTGAAGTGCGGGCGCCGCTTCTTGCGGTCCCAGGCCACGATGTCGGTGCCGCCGCGGCCCACGCCGTCGACGACCTCGCCGGCGCGGGTGATGGCGACCATCACCGTCGCCGGAACGATCACCGGGGCGCCGAAGTCGATGTGGAACTCGAACGGGGCGCCGCCCGGCACATCGGACTCCGCCAACGCGCGCGACGCGGTGTACATGCCGTGCGCCACGACGCCCGGCATGCCCAGCGCCTTCGCCGTCAGGCCCGTGACGTGAATCGGGTTCCAGTCGCCGGACACCTTCGCCCACGTGCGACCGATCGAACCCGGAATGCGCCACTGCGCCGTCGGACGCGGTACCTTGAACTGCGGCCGCTTGGACTGGCCGGCCGAATCGTCGAGAGGCTCGACGTCGTCAAGCTTCTTGCCCTTGGCCAGGTACACCGAGGTCTCCTCGACCAGCACCTCGCCGTCACGCGACACGGTCGCCTCGTGCACGACCTCCGTGCCCGAACGGTGCGCGCGGAAACCCGCCACACGGACCTCCACGTCGACGTCCGCACCCACCGGAACCGGCTTGAGCTGGCGGTACGTGTTCGACGTGTGGATCAGACCCATCATCGGCAGCGGGAAATCATCGGCCGCCATCAACTCCATCTGCAACGGCATGATCAACGCATGCACGTGGCCGAAGAACGCCGAATTGGCAACATGATCGACCGGCGGGGCACCGGCGACGCGACGGAAGTCCTCGTCGCGCGACGCCGACACCTTCACGCCCTTGACCGCCAGAGCCGGGGTCTTCAGCTTCGACGTCCGATTCGAACGCGCGCCGCCCGTCGCCGCCTTCGCGTACAGCGGAACCAGCGACGGAACCTCGGACAGGATCTTGGCTTCAGTCATGCCCGCGCCCCCTTACTGGCCCACGATGTTCTGACCGCACACGCGCAGAACCTCGCCGTTGACGCCCAGCGCACGGTCGGAGACCAGGAACGAAATCGCCTGCGCGACGTCACCCGGCTGACCGCCCTGCTGCAGCGAGTTCACGCGACGCGCGACCTGACGGTTGACGAACGGAATCGCCGCGGTCATGTCGGTCTCGATGAAGCCCGGGGCGACGGCGTTGATGTTGCCGCCCATCGACGCGACGCGGTCGGCGGTGGCCTCCACCATCGCGATCACGCCGGCCTTCGACGTGGCGTAGTTCGTCTGGCCGCGATTGCCCGCGATGCCCGACGTCGACGCCATCGTGGCGATGCGCGGCGACTTCTGGAACGCCTCGTGCTTCAGCAGCTGCTCGTTCATGGTCAGCTGCGCCTCGATGTTGACGGCGATGACCGAGCCCCACTTGGCCTCGTCCATGTTCGCCAGCATCTTGTCACGGGTGATGCCCGCGTTGTGCACCACGATGTCCAGCTTGCCGAAACGCTGCTTCGCGGCGTCGGCGATGCGGTTGCCGGCGTCGTCGGAGGTGATGTCGAGCTGCAGGGCCAGGCCGCCGAGCTCGTTGGCGACCTTCGACAGCGCATCGCCGGCCGGGGGCACGTCGATGACGATGACGTCAGCGCCGTCGGCCTTCATCTGGCGGGCGATGGCCGCGCCGATGCCGCGGGCCGCACCGGTGATCGCCGCGACCTTGCCGGCCAGCGGCTTGTCCCAGTCGGCCGGGATCTCGCCGGCGGAGGAGGACACGGTGAGGAACTGGCCGTCGACGAACGCCGAACGACCCGAAAGGAAGAAGTGCAGCGACGCGACCACCGACGGGGCGGTGACGTCGACGCCGTCGTGGACGAGGATGCCGTTGGCCGTGGAGCCGCCGCGGACCTCGTGGCCCATCGAACGGACCAGACCCTCGACGCCGCCGCGGGTGGCGTTGAGCGCGACGTCGATGTCGGTGCCGTGCTCCGCCTTGGCGCGGGAGATCACGATGAAACGGCCGCCCTTGTCCAGCTTGCGCAGGTGCTTCGCGGCGTTGAGGACCGGGCCCTGCAGCTCCTTCGGGCGCTTGGCCTCGGTGACCACGACCACGATGGCGCCGACCTTGTCGTCGCCGGCCTGGTCGCGGCGGACGTTCAGGTCCCACTCGCCGAGCTGCTTGGCGACGGCGTCGGCGTCGGCGCCGGAACCGGTCACGAGGACCTTGTCGTTCTTCAGCAGCGGCTCGCCGGGCTTGTGGCGGCGCAGGTGCGGGGGCTGGGGAAGGCCGAGGGACTTGGCGACGCCCGTGAGCGGACCGCCGTTGACCAGTTCCTGGTACTTGTCTGCCATGTCAGATGCTCCTAAATGTGTTCAGCGCGTGGCTTGATGTGGGGTGCGGTACGCGTCGGTTACGGACGGGCCTCGAGGATGGCGACGACGCCCTGGCCGCCTGCGGCGCAGACGGAGATCAGCCCGCGGGCGACCTTGCCGGTCTCGTCGGCCTTGGCGCGCAGCATTTTCGCCAGCGAAGCGGTGATGCGGCCGCCGGTGGCGGCGAAGGGGTGGCCGCAGGCCAGCGAGGAACCGTTGACGTTGAGCTTCTCGCGCGGGACGGAGCCCAGGGCACCGTCGAGACCGAGCTTCTCGCGGCAGTAGTCCTCGTCCTCCCAGGCCTTCATCGTCGAGCACACGGTGCCGGCGAAGGCCTCGTGGATCTCGAAGAAGTCGATGTCGTCGAAGGTCAGGCCCTGGCGGGCGAGCAGGCGCGGGGTGGCGTAGACCGGGGCCATGAGCAGGCCCTCGTCACCGTGGACGAAGTCGACGGCGGCGGACTCGACGTCGACGACGTCGGCCAGCACCGGCAGACCGCGCTCGGCGGCCCACTCCTCGGAGGAGATGAGCACGGCGGAGGCGCCGTCGGTCAGCGGGGTGGAGTTGCCGGCGGTCATGGTCGGCTCGGCCTCCAGGCCGCGGCCGAAGACCGGCTTCAGCTTGGCCAGCTTCTCCGGGGTGGAGTCGGCGCGCAGGTTGGTGTCGCGGGTGACGCCCTTGTACGGGGTGATCAGGTCGTCGAAGAAGCCCTCGTCGTAGGCGCGGGCCAGGTTCTGGTGCGACTTGGCGGCCAGCTCGTCCTGCTCGGCGCGGGTGACGCCCCACTCGGCGGTGGTGATGGCCTGGTGCTCGCCCATCGACAGGCCGGTGCGCGGCTCGCCGGTCGACGGGGTGTCCGGAGCCAGGTCGGCCGGGCGGACCTTCAGGAAGACCTTCGCCATGTCCAGGGTGGACTTCTGGCGGCTGGCCTCCAGCAGGATCTTGCGCAGGCGGTCGTTGACGGCGATCGGGGCGTCGGAGGTGGTGTCCACGCCGCCGGCGATGCCGGCGTCGATCTGGCCGAGCTTGATCTTGTTGGAGATGGAGGACAGGGCCTCCATGCCGGTGGCGCAGGCCTGCTGAATGTCGTAGGCCGGGGTGGCCGGGTCCAGGGCGGAGCCCAGGACGCACTCGCGGGCGAGGTTGAAGTCGCGGGAATGCTTGAGCACGGCGCCGGCGGCGACGGAACCGAGGCGCTCGCCGGACAAGCCGTAACGGGCGACGAGGCCGTCGATGGCGGCGGTGAGCATGTCCTGGTTCGACGCGTTGCTGTATTCCTTGTTGGAACGCGCGAACGGGATGCGGTTGCCGCCGACGATGACGGCGCGGCGCGGGGTGTTCTGGGTGGGCTTGGTCGTCATGTGACTGGTCCCTTCCTTGATCGCTATGTGTGATCTGAGTAACTAAATGTAGACATTATCCCGTATTGCGGGCCATGTCACCTCCTTGGCGAAATCCCCCCGATTCGAGGCTTCGCCCCGGCCTCTCCCCAGCTTCTTCCGGGCCGCCCTCGAACTGCTCCCGGGCTGCGCCGAGGTCGCTTGCCGGAGTCGACCGCGGCGATCCACGCGGTCGCCCCCTCCCGATCGGGGCATCGCGGGGAAGACCGATCGGCCGGGGTCTATGCTCTATCCCCATGCGACCCGAACTTTCCGCGTACAGCCACCTGACGGCGGGCAAGGTGCGCGAGATCTACGAAGTCGACGATGACACCCTGCTCATGGTCGTCTCCGACCGGATCTCCGCGTACGACCACATCCTGGACACGCCCATCCCCGACAAGGGCCGGGTGCTCACCGCGATGAGCGTCTTCTTCTTCGACGAACTCGACTTCCCCAACCACCTCGCCGGCGCCGCCGACGACGAGCGCATCCCGGCCGAGGTGCTGGGCCGCGCGCTGGTGTGCCGGAAGCTGGAGATGCTGCCGTTCGAGTGCGTCGCCCGCGGGTACCTGACCGGCTCCGGCCTGGTCGAGTACCGCGAGTCCGGCACCGTCTGCGGCATCGAGCTGCCCGAGGGGCTGACCGAGGGGTCGAAGCTGCCCGAGCCGATCTTCACCCCGGCGACGAAGGCCGAGATCGGCGACCACGACGAAAACGTCCCGTTCTCCCGCGTCGTGGAGTCGCTGGGCGAGGACCGCGCCAACGAGCTGCGCGACGCCACCCTGTCCATCTACTCCCGCGCCGCCGAGCTGGCCCTGGAGCGCGGCATCATCCTGGCGGACACGAAGTTCGAGTTCGGCCTCGACGCCGACGGCGGGCTGGTCCTGGCCGATGAGGTGCTCACCCCGGACTCCTCCCGCTACTGGCCGGCGGACTCCTACGTGGAGGGACAGGTCAATCCGTCGTTCGACAAGCAGTACGTGCGCAATTGGCTGACGTCGGCGAAGTCCGGCTGGGACAAGAACGCCGGCACGCCCCCGCCGCCGCTGCCCGGTGGCGTCGTCGAGGCGACCCGTGAGCGCTACATCGAGGCCTACGAGCGCATCTCCGGCCGCCGCTTCTCCGACTGGATCGGCGACCCCGCGTGACCGAAGCCCCCGTCGCCGCCCGCCGCCCCCACGTCCGCGCCCATCACGGGCGGGAGTTCGTCGACGACTACGAGTGGTTGCGCGACAAGTCCGATCCGGAGGTGATCGCGCACCTCAACGCGGAAAACGCGCACACCGACGCGATGACTGCGGATCTCGGCGATCTGACGGAGTCGATTTTCGGCGAGATCAAGTCCCGGGTGCAGGAGACCGACATGTCGGTGCCGGTGCGTTCGGGCGACTGGTGGTACTACTCGCGCACCCTGGAGGGGAAGTCCTACGGGCTGTCGTGCCGCATGCGCGCCGACGGCGACGACTGGACCCCTCCGACCATTCCGGACGCCGCGCCTGGCGAGCCGGTGCCGGGGGAGGAGATCCTGCTCGATCTCAACGAGCTGGCCGAGGGCCATGATTTCTTCTCGCTTGGCGCCGCGTCGGTCACGGTCGACGGCAATCTGCTGGCCTATTCCACGGACGTCGTCGGCGACGAGCGGTACACGCTGCGCATCAAGGATCTGCGCACCGGCGAGCTGTACGACGACGTCATCTCCGACATCGCCGCGGGCGCCACGTGGGTCGGTTCGGCTCACCTGTTCTATCAGCGGCTCGACGAGGCGTGGCGGCCGGATTCGGTGTGGCGGCATGCCGTCGGCACGCCCGCATCGGAGGACGTGCGCGTCTTCCACGAGCCGGACGAGGCCTACTGGGTGGGCGTCGGCACGACGCGCAGCGAGAAGTACCTGATCTTCGAGGCGGGCTCCAAGATCACGTCGGAGACCTGGTACCTGGAGTGCGCGGATCCGACGGCGGAGCCGACGTGCGTGCGTCCGCGCGAGCGGGGCGTCGAGTACGACGTGGATCATGCGGTCATCGGCGGCGAGGACGTGTGGCTGGTCACGCACAACATGACGGGCCCGAATTTCGCCCTCGGCGCGGTTCCGGTCGGTTCCTTCGAGTCGGTGGATGACCTCCGCGAGCTCATCGCGCACCGCGACGACGTGCGCGTCGAGGGCGTCGATTGCTTCGCCGGCCACCTCGTCGTGGCGTACCGGTCCGGCGGCATCGGCAGGCTCGCCCTGTCGGTGCTCGACGGTTCTTCGCTTGACGACGCCGATCCGGTTTTCTCCGAGCTCGAGTTCCCGGAGGAGCTCTACACGGCGGCGTCGGCGGGAAATCCGGAGTGGGAGGCGCCGGTGCTGCGTTTTTCCTACGGGTCGTTCACCACGCCGACGGAGGTGTGGCAGCTCGACGTGGCCACCGGGGCGCGGGAGATGCTCAAGCGTCAGCCCGTGCGCGGCGGGTACGAGCCGTCGGATTACGTGGCGGAGCGCCGGTGGGTCACCGCCCGCGACGGTGCGAGGGTGCCGGTGTCGCTGGTGCGCCGCGCCGACCTGGACACGTCGGTGCCGAATCCGCTGCTGCTGTACGGCTACGGGTCGTATGAGGCGCCCATCGACCCGGGTTTCTCCGTGGCGCGATTGTCGCTGCTGGATCGCGGCATGATTTTCGCCATCGCGCACGTCCGCGGCGGCGGCGAGATGGGCCGGGCCTGGTGGGAGCAGGGCCGCGGGTTGACCAAGAAGAACACGTTCACCGACTTCATCGACGTCGCCGACGACTTGCTCGACGCCGGCATCACCGCCCGGGACCGCATGGTCGCCGACGGTGGTTCGGCCGGCGGCATGCTCATGGGCGCGGTGGCGAACATGGCGGGCGATCGGTTCGCCGGCATCGAGGCGGTCGTGCCCTTCGTCGACCCGCTGACGTCGATGCTCATGCCCGAGCTGCCGTTGACGGTGGTGGAGTGGGACGAGTGGGGAGACCCCTTCCATGAGGAGGAGGTCTACGACTACATGGCGTCGTACGCCCCGTACGAAAACGTTGAGGCGAAGAAGTACCCGCCGATTCTGGCGGTGACCAGCCTCAACGACACCCGCGTGCTGTACGTGGAGCCGGCGAAGTGGATTGCCAAGCTGCGCGAGGTCGCCGGCGGCGTCGAGGGATCGGGGCCGTTTTTGCTGAAGACCGAGATGAGCGCGGGCCACGGCGGCGTCTCCGGCCGCTACGCCAAGTGGCGCGAGACCGCGTTCCAGTACGCGTGGCTGCTGCGGGCGGCCGGGGCGGCCTGACCGGGAGCGAAGGACCGGGGATTAGCCCGCCGTTTGAGTGGGCGTCCACTGGCCGTCACCGAAAATTCATCCGGTGATGTTTTCCTTGGCTCATGACCGCCGTCTCGCCCGCCCTCGTGGTGTCGGTGTCGGGCATCCGGGATGACCGGCTGCTCGACGCCGCACGTTTCACCGCCGCCCTGGAGTACCGGGGCATTTCTCCGTCGCTGCTGGTCGCGCCGCATTTGGGCGCCGATTGGTCCCTGCGCGATTCGCCGGCGGTGCTGGATTGGGTGCAGCGTCGGCGGGACGAGGGCGCCGAGATCCTGCTCGCCGGCTACGACCAGTCCGACCGGGGCCGTCGCGGGGAGTTCGCGGCGCTCGACGCCCACGAGGCCCGTCTGCGGTTGACCGCGGCGACGCGCCAGATGCGGGCCCTGAGCCTGGACACCGACATGTTCGCCCCGCCGCGCTGGCTGATGTCGCCGGGCACGCTGGAGGTGCTGCCGGACCTCGGTTTCCGCATCGCCGCCGATTTGCACGGCGTCCACGACCTGGTCACCGGGGCCACCGACCCCACCCGCGTGCTGGCGGTGGGAGAGGGCTTCGGCGCGGCCGGCTGGTGGCGTCGGGCGATGCGCAATTCCGTCAACCGCGCCATCGCCGACGGCCGACCGATCCGCATCTCCGTGTCCGCCGGCCGTCTGCGCGACGAGAAGGTCCGCCGCGACATTCTCCGCCTCCTCGACCTGGCCATGTCCGCGGGCGTCGCCCCGGCGGGCTACGGCGCGGTGCCCCTACGATGGGCGGCATGAGCGACGGCACGCAGACCACCGGTTCCCTGTACGACATTCCCGTCACCACCATCGACGGGCGCGACACCACGTTGGCGGAGTGGGCGGGCCACGTCCTGCTCATCGTCAACGTCGCCAGCGAATGCGGCCTGACGCCGCAGTACGAGGCACTGCAGGAGCTGCAGGACGAGTTCGCCATGCGCGGCTTCTTCGTCCTCGGATTCCCGTGCAACCAGTTCGGCGGCCAGGAACCCGGCACGGAGGAGCAGATCGAGCAGTTCTGCCGGTCCACCTACGGGGTGGAGTTCCCCATGTTCGCAAAGATCGACGTCAACGGCGACGACGCCCACCCGCTGTACCGGCGACTGACGCAGTTCGCGGACGCCGACGGCGAGGCGGGCGACGTGGCGTGGAACTTCGAGAAGTTCGTCGTCGACGACTCCGGCGAGATCGTCGGCCGATTCCGCCCCCGCACCGCACCCGACGACGACGCGATCATCGACCTCATCGAGGAGCATCTGCCGGTGTAGCCGTCGGATCGGATGCGAACTCCGGGTCGGCCTCCCCGTACTCGCCGTCGTTCGCGTCGTTCGCGTCGCCCAGGGCCGCCGACGGTTCCGGTGCGATCGGGTCCTCCAACCGTCCGGTCGCGCCCCAGCCCATGATTCCGCTGCGGTTGCGCAGGTTCATGCGGGCCAACCCGACGCGGCCGAGTTCGTCGCCGCCGACGGTGACCACGTCGCCGGACACCGCCACGACGATGTTGACGTGATGGCCGAACGGGCCGGGGTAGTCGTAGAAGATCAGGTCGCCGATCTGCGGGGAGAACTCCGGGTCGTCGTCGGCGTCGATGTACGCGCCCCGATCCGCCATCACCCCGGCCAACTCCAGCGGGTCGTCGATCAACCACGCATCGACGTCACCCGCCGTCTCGGGGCGCACCGGCAGACCGGCCTCGTTGAGCACCCACGACACGAAAGCCGCATCCCACCGCCCCTCCGGAGCCGATGAGCCGTCGTCAAGCACCGCCGCCTCATCGCCCCGCGAGAAATACCGCGCACCGTCGGGCTGCTCCCCGTACTGCTCCCGCCCGATCTCCGCGATCCGCTGCTG
This sequence comes from Corynebacterium freneyi, assembly GCF_030408835.1. Lineage (NCBI taxonomy): Bacteria > Bacillati > Actinomycetota > Actinomycetes > Mycobacteriales > Corynebacteriaceae > Corynebacterium > Corynebacterium freneyi. The sequence continues at coordinate 2,485,198 of NZ_CP047357.1, read as the reverse complement.
GTACGTCGGCCGCTCGGGATCGACGTCCGGGAACTCGCCCCCGCGCCACGCCAACACGTTGACCGGCCCCCACGCCGACATCGCCGCGCCGAAGACGAAAACGAAGGACAACAGCAGAATCGGCCAGGGGGCGAGCCGGAAACGGCGGGAACGGTCGGCGTCGGTCATGGGCTCAGGATAGCGACGGCAATGGTCGCCGCCCCCGCCTAGTAGAGTTGACCCCGGAAATGCGTCCCGCGACCAGGCGGGGCTTCCCACCGAACAACAGGAGCACTTACGTGGCGCGTGTAGTTGTCAATGTGATGCCCAAGGCGGAGATCCTCGACCCGCAGGGCCAGGCCGTCCACCGGGCCCTGGGACGCATCGGCGTCTCCGGAATCTCGGACGTTCGCCAGGGCAAGCGATTCGAGCTCGAGGTCGACGACTCCGTCACCGACGAGGACCTCAACCGCCTGGCGGAAACCCTGCTGGCGAACACGGTCATCGAGGACTTCGAGGTCGTCCGCGAGGAGGGCAAGTGACCGCCAAGATCGGCGTCATCACCTTCCCCGGCACCCTCGATGACGTCGACGCCGCCCGCGCCGTCCGGCTGGCCGGCGCCGAGTCGGTCGACCTGTGGCACGCCGACGCCGACCTGAAGGGCGTCGACGCCGTCGTCGTGCCCGGCGGCTTCTCCTACGGCGACTACCTGCGCAGCGGCGCCATCTCGGCGCTGGCCCCCGTCATGCGGTCCGTCATCGACGCCGCGGGCAAGGGCATGCCGGTGCTGGGCATCTGCAACGGCTTCCAGATCCTCACCGAAGCCGGCCTGCTGCCGGGCGCGTTGACCCGCAACGAGGGCCTGCACTTCGTGTGCCGCGACCTGCACCTCAAGGTTGAGAACACCGACACCGCGTGGACGTCGAAGCTGTCCGCCGGCCAGGAGATCCTCATCCCGTCGAAGCACGGCGAGGGCCGATTCCAGGCCGCCCCGGAGACCATCCGCGAGCTGGAGGAGGAGGGCCGCGTGGTGTTCCGCTACGTCGAAAACCCCAACGGCTCCATCAACGACATCGCCGGCGTGTGCAGCGCCGACGGCCGCGTCGTGGGCCTCATGCCGCACCCGGAGCACGCCGTCGAGGCGTTGACCGGCCCGTCGCTCGACGGTCTCGAGCTGTTCCTGTCCGCCGTTTCCACCATCGGCGCGTAAAGGGAGGACCGACATGACCGACAACACCCCGCACGCCAACGTCCACGACGACACCGTCGACAACGCCGCCGCCACCCCGGACCTCGCCCAGCCCTGGGCCGAGCTGGGCCTGAAGGAGGACGAGTACGCCCGCATCCGCGAGATCCTCGGCCGCCGCCCCACCGACGCCGAGCTGGCCATGTACTCCGTGATGTGGTCGGAGCACTGCTCCTACAAGTCGTCGAAGGTGCACCTGCGCTACTTCGGCGAGACCACCACGGACGCCATGAAGGAGAAGATGCTGGCGGGCATCGGCGAAAACGCCGGCGTCGTCGACATCGGCGACGGCTGGGCCGTCACCTTCAAGGTGGAGTCCCACAACCACCCGTCGTACGTCGAGCCGTACCAGGGTGCGGCCACCGGCGTCGGCGGCATCGTCCGCGACATCATGGCCATGGGCGCCCGCCCGGTCGCCGTGATGGACCAGCTGCGCTTCGGCCCCGCCGATGCCCCGGACACGCAGCGAGTGCTGCCGGGCGTCGTCGCCGGCGTCGGCGGCTACGGCAACTGCCTGGGCCTGCCGAACATCGGCGGCGAGACCGTGTTCGACGAGTCCTACGCCGGCAACCCCCTGGTCAACGCCCTGTGCGTCGGCGTGCTGCCGGTGGAGGACCTCCACCTGGCGTTCGCGTCGGGCACGGGCAACCGCGTGGTGCTCTTCGGTTCCCGCACGGGTCTCGACGGCATCGGCGGCGTGTCGGTGCTGGCGTCGGACACCTTCGAGGAGGGCGCGGAGCGCAAGCTGCCGGCCGTCCAGGTGGGCGACCCGTTCGCCGAGAAGGTGCTCATCGAGTGCTGCCTCGACCTGTACAAGGCCGGCGTCGTCGTCGGCATCCAGGACCTCGGCGGCGCGGGCCTGTCCTGCGCGGTGTCCGAGCTGGCGGCCGCCGGCGACGGCGGCATGGAAATCAACCTGGACAACGTGCACCTGCGTGCCGAGAACATGACCGCCGCGGAGATCCTGTCGTCGGAGTCCCAGGAGCGCATGTGCGCCGTGGTGAAGCCGGAGAACATGGACGAGTTCATGGCCATCTGCGCGAAGTGGGACGTCATCGCGTCCGACATCGGCGTGGTCACCGACGGCGAGAACCTGGTGGTCACCCACGACGGCAAGGTCGTCGTCGACGCCCCGCCGAAGACCATCGCCGACGAGGGCCCGACCTACCACCGTCCGTACGCCCGTCCCGAGTGGCAGGATGCGCTGCAGCAGACCCCGGATCTGGCCCGCCCGGCCTCGTCCGATGAGCTGCGCGCGACCGTGCTCGATCTGGCGGCGTCGCCGGCGCTGTGCTCGCGTGCGCACATCACCGAGCAGTACGACCGGTACGTCCGCGGCAACACGGTCGCCGCGAAGGATGCCGACGCCGGCGTGCTGCGCGTCAACGAGGAGACCGGTCGCGGCGTGGCGGTGTCCACCGACGCGTCGGGCCGCTACACCAAGCTCGATCCGCGCACGGGCACCCGTCTGGCGTTGGCGGAGGCGCACCGCAACGTGTCGGTCACCGGCGCGATGCCGTATGCGGTGTCCAACTGCCTGAACTTCGGTTCCCCGGAGAACCCGGACGCCATGTGGCAGTTCGCCGAGGCCGTCCGCGGTCTGGCCGATGGTGCGGCGGAGCTCAACGTTCCGGTCACCGGCGGCAACGTGTCGTTCTACAACCAGACCGGTGACGAGCCGATTCTGCCGACCCCGGTCATCGCGGTGCTGGGCATCGTCGAGGACGTGGAGAAGGTGATCGGCAACCGCCTCGCCCAGGACGGCGTCGCCGACGAGGTCCTGTACCTGCTCGGCGAGACCTTCGACGAGCTGGGTGGTTCGATCTGGCAGCAGGTCGCCCACGATGCGTTGGGCGGCATGCCGCCGGCCATCGACCTGGCCAACGAGGAGAAGCTGACGGAGTTCTTCCACGGCACCATCGAGTCCCGCGGCGAGCATTTCGTCTCCGCCGCCCGTGACCTGTCGGAGGGCGGCCTGTCGCAGGCCATCGTCGAGGCTGCGGCTCAGTCGGGCGTCGGCATCGAGGTTTCGCTTGACGACGTCTCCGCCGACCCGTTCGTGGCCCTGTTCTCGGAGTCGGCCTCGCGCGCTTTGGTCGCGGTGCCGGCCGGTGCCGCTGCGGACCTGGAGGCCCGTGCCGCCGAGGTGGGCGTGCCGTTCGCGAAGATCGGCCGCGTCCTGACCGCCGATGACGAGAAGGTCATCCGCGTGTCCGGTGGCGACATTTCCTTCGAGATCCCGGTGTCCGAGGCGGAGTCCGCATGGCGCGACACCCTGCCGAAGCTGTTCGCCCATGCGGCGGGCGCGAACTCGGTGGTCGAGGCGGAGTAATCCGTTTTTCGGCGTGAACCGGCTCTTCCGCGATGGCGGGAGGGCCGGTTTTTCGTGCGCGGTGGCGGGCGCCCCACGCGCGTCACGGCCGTGGGATACGGTAGGCCGTATTCGATTGGCGGGCGGTCGCCGTGAACGGGCGGCCGTCGCAAAGCAATGCACGCCCGACCCGACGTGGAAGTGGAGACCCCATGAGCGACACCGCCCCGGCCGGCGCCCCGGCCACCGCACCCCGGAAGAAGAAGCCCGCACCCGGGATGGTGCCGGCCGTGATCGCGCTGGTGGTGGTCATTCTGCTCATCATCGGCGTCGGCGGGTACATGGTGTGGGGAGGCTCTGGTTCGGGTTCGGGCTCCGGTTCGGGCTCTGGTTCGGCGACGGAGGCCGGCGGCGGCACCTCGAATTCGGTCGATGGTGGCCGGTCCGGGGCGGAGGGGGCGTCGGAAGGTGAGGGCCTGAGTTTCCTCGCCCGCCGCGACGAGGGGGACCCGATGGCGGTGGGAGCCGTCGACGCGCCGGTCGTGCTGATCAATTATTCAGACTGGCGCTGCCCGTTCTGCGCGAAGTTCGCCCGCGACATCGAGCCGACTCTGATGGCGGATTACGTGGAGGCGGGCACGGTGCGCATCGAGTGGCGCGACATGCCGATCTTCGGCGAGGAATCGATGCTCGCCGCCCGCGCGGGCCGTGCCGCCGCGGAGCAGGGCACGTTCCGCGAGTTCCATGAGGTCGTCATGGCGGCGGCCCCCGAGCGCGGTCACGCCGACCTCAACGAGCAGGCGCTGATGGAGTTCGCCGAGCAGGCGGGCATCCCGGATCTGGAGAAGTTCCGCGCGGACATGATGTCGGATCGTTTCGACGAGGCGATCGCGAAGGACGCCGAGGAGGGCTCCCTGTACGGGGTGAATTCGACGCCGACGTTCATCGTGGGCAAAGGCGTGATCGTCGGTGCTCAGCCGTTGGAGTCGTTCGTCGAGGCCATCGAGTCTCAGCTGCCCGACGGGGCCGGGGAGTAGCGCGTGGGAGTCGGCTCGATCGGTGTCGTAGGGGCGTTTCTCGGCGGTTTGCTGTCGCTGTTGAGCCCGTGTTCGGCGTTGCTGTTGCCGTCGTTTTTCGCGTACGCCTTCGACGGCGTGGGCAAGTTGGTGCAGCGCACTGCCGTGTTTTACCTGGGCATGATCGCGGTGCTCGTGCCGATGGGCGCCGGCGTCGGTGCGGTCGGGTCGCTGCTGACGGTGCACCGTTCGACCGTCACGATGGTCGCGGGGGTGGTGGTCATCGCTTTGGGCGTGTTCACCGGGTTGGGCGGCGGATTTCGGTTCGGTGGCCGGTTCGGCCCTGATGCGGAGGCGACGGCGCGGGGGACCGGCGTACTCAATGTCGCGGTGCTCGGTGCGGTGTACGGGTTGGCGGGATTTTGTTCGGGGCCGCTGCTCGGTGCGATTCTGACCGTCGCCTTGGCCGGCGGCTCGCCCGTGCAGGGTGGGGCTTTGATGGCGGTGTACGCGTTGGGCATGGCGGCGCCTCTGCTGCTCATGGCTCTGCTGTGGGAGAAGTTGGATCTGGGTTCGAGGTCGTGGTTGCGTCCGCGCAGCGTGAAGGTCGGCCCGGTGCACACGAATTCCCTGTCGTTGATCGCGGGTGTCGTGTTGGTGGGGTTGGGTGTTCTGTTCATCGTCACCGGCGGCACCGCGGGGTTGGGCGGCGTGACGACGGTGGATCAGCAGTTCGCCATGCAGGAATGGCTGACGACCGTATCGGGCGCCGTGTCGGATCTGTGGGTCGTATTGGGAGTGCTCGTCCTCGTTGCCGTCGGGTTGGTCGTGTACCTGGTGCGCGGCGCGCGCCGGGCATCGGACGACGCGACAGAGTAGGCGCGGACGTTCGCTCCCTCGGCATCTGTGGCCCCCACACTCATGTCCGATCACGCGCATGCCCGCTCATGCGCCTTCCTTCTCATGCGCATGCCCGCCCACGCGCGTGCCCGCTCACGTGCATGCCACAGCGTCGTCGATGATGCGCGGTTACAGGATCCGGCCGAGGTGGCGCTTTCCGGTGAGCAGGATTCCCAGCGACAACACCAGTGATGCCGCGCCAAACCAATAGGGGACACCGGCTCCGAATGTGGCTGCCAAGGGGCCGGAGACCGCAGGGGCGATGGCACCGCCGAGGAAGCGCAGGCCGGAATAGGTGGAGGAGGCGACGCCGCGGGGAAGGTCGGTGGCTTCCATCACGGCCTCGGTGAGGACGGTGTTGAAGACGCCGATGAACACACCGGCGACGATGACCAGCACGATGACGGCGATGAGGTTTTCCGCGCCGAATCCGAGTGCCGCAAGGAGAATGCCGAAACCGCTCAAGATGGCGATCAGGACCGGAAAGAGGCCGAACGATTGCGTGAGCCGCGGTGCAAGGAAAACGGAGGAGATCGCGAGAGTGAGTCCCCAGCCGAAGAACACGAAGCCGAGCTCGATCGCCCCGAAATTATTGCCTGCCGCGGCGGCGGCTTGGTCGATCGGGTAAGGGGAGTAGGCGAGCAGGGTGAAGAAACCGAAATTGTAGAAGAACGCGACGGCTCCCAATGTGAGTAGCGTCGGTTCCTTCAACGCGACGAGGCCCGCGTCGAATGCAACGGGTTCCGGCTTCTTCGGCCCGAGCTTCAGCAGCGTTGCGATTGCGAGGAAGCCGATGGTCATGAGCACCGCGGTGCCGTAGAAGGGTGCGCGCCAGGAGATGGAGCCGAGCAGTCCGCCTGCGAGCGGGCCGACGGCGAGGCCGATGCCCATGGCGGCCTCGTAAAGAATGATGGCCTGCCCGGCGCTGCCCGCGGCGGCGCCGACGATTGCGGCGAGGGCAGTTGAAATGAACAGCGCGTTTCCCAGGCCCCAGCCGGCCCGGAATCCAATGATCGTGTCGACGGAATTCGCGGCTCCGGAGAGGAAGGCGAAGAGCACGATGAGGGCCAAGCCGGTCAAGAGCGTGACTTTCACGCCGATTTTTGACGAAATGGCGGCGCTGAAGAACATCGCCAACGCGGTGATGAGCAGATAGCTGGTGAACAGCAGCATCGTCTGGGTCGGTGACGCTTCGAGTTCGCGGCTGATCGCGGGAAGGATCGGGTCCACGAGTCCGATGCCCATGAACGAGACCGCGCAGGCGAATGCGAGGGCCCAGACTGCGATGGGTTGCTTGAGCATTGATTGCGTATCGGCGTCGGATGCCAAGGATTTCCTCCTCTGCGTGGTGCGGACGTACGGGTCTATCGGTTTTGGCCGAGCTCCTCGGCCAGGTGGTGCATGAGTTCGGTGGCGCGGGTGAGTGCGGCGAGATCTTCGTCCGTGAAGGTGTCGAAGATGGGCAGGATGTTTGCGGCGGAATCCGCGCGGTACTGCACGAGAACTTCGCGGCCATGGTCGGTGATCATCAGATCGGAGGCGCGTGCGTCCGATGGTGATGGGTGGCGGGTGACCAGGTTGGCGTCGACGAGTTTCTTGATTGCTTGGCTCATCGACGGCTGCGTGATGCCCTCGCGACGGGCGAGTTCGCCGACGCGAAGCCCCGGCTCGCGGGAGAGTGCGGCGAGAGCGCGGAGGGAAACGTAGGACAGTTCGACCTGCGTGGACTGATACGCGGCGCGAGCGAATCGGCTGCTTGCCCAGACGAGATCGTTCGCCAGTCGGGTCGCATCATCTTTTTGCATAGGGCGACTATATATGTCGCCTATGCATGTGGCGAGAGGGTGGCCCGAGAATCTGGTGGCATCTTCCTGTTGTCATTGGCGTGGGATGTCCTCGAAGCCGGCTGGCTTTGAAGCGCAATGTCCTGGAGGGGTTTTCCTCAGAACTGGCTGCGATGGAAGGGCTGCCCCAGAACGGGTTGTCCTCGAACGGTGTTGTCCTCAGGAGGTGTTGTCCTAGAACGGGGATGCGTCAGAAGGGAATTCCGGGTCGCGGCCCCAGCGGCTTCGGCGGCTGCGGCACGCGGTGGGCATCCACATCAGCCCGACACCACCCAGACCCCTGCTCACGCCTACGCCTGGCCACCCGCGCCGAGACCTGCTGCCGCGACCACAACTCATCATCGACACACGGCCACCCATCATCAGCCGCGACCACCAACCCACCGGCCTGTTGCCGCACATCCGGGTCATCGGAGTTGAGCGGCCCGGCAACGAAATCAGCCAACTCCTCCTCGTACCGTCTGGTTTGACGGGCGTGTGTGCGCAGTGCGGCATCGATATCGGCCTGCTCCATCGCCGCCTGTCTGTCGGCTTCGGCTTTCATCCGCCGCAGATTATCCCCGTGAATCGTCGACGCCCGACGGGTGGCCCGCTGGGAAAACGTCTGTCGGCCGATATGGGCAATCGGCCCGTGGGCCACCGTGGTGGCAAACACGTGTCCGGCATGGTCGATCCATGTCACCGACCCATCGGCATGCATCACCGCGCGCCAATGCTTCGAGGTCTTCAGGTTGTGGTGGCGCTGGCACAAGCACTGCAGATTCCACGTCGCCGTCACCCCCAACCCATAACCACTGCCGCCACCGTCACCGTCACTGGTGGTGTGGGTGGGGTCGTAGTCGATGACATGGTCGATCTGACATCGATGCGCCGGCACATCACACCCCGGGAACCGACACTGACCATCACGGCCGCGTACCCGCGCTTTTTGTGCGTCGGTGGGCACATACCCACCGGTGACCGAGTCCGACGACAACCGAACAGTCGCCGCCCGGGACAGCCACGCCTTGGTCAGGTACTTCGGCAACCAGCCGGCACCATCGAGCCAGACCTGCACATCGGACTCATCAGCAGTGCCGGTGGTGTTGGCGGCGCCGGTAGTGCTGGTGCCGGTGGTGTTGGTGCCGTCGACGTAGACGTTCATCGTCACCGACACCCCCTCACCGCCACCGCGACACAACGCCATAAGAGCATCGGGCAAAGAACACTCGTTGCCGTCGTTGCCGTCGTTGGCCTTCGCGTCCCGGATTGCCCGCACGGTGGCGTCGAACTCGGCGAGGCGGTCTTTGCGCAACACCACGATCAACTGCCCGAAATCACCAGCTCCCTCATTGTCGACCGCGTACGACTCGCCGACAATCGGCCTCGGTTCATCGTCGGGTGGGGTCGACACCGGTTCGATGGCTTCGACGATGCGGCGCAACTCCCGGGCGAAGACCCTCGGTCCGGGCAGGGCCTGGAAGTCCTTCCTCGGACACAGGTAGGCGACGAACTTGTCTTCCACCGCGGCGAGATTGTCGTCGGATACCGCGGCAATGGCCGCGGCAATCGTGGCCAGGCGTTCATGCGGCCACGCCCCCGACCGGCATACGCCCAACACTTTGGGCATGCGGCGCAGCATCACCCCGACGTCGCAGTATCGGGCGGCTTTGCCACGTGACAGTCCCAGGCGCGTGGCCACGCAGGCGAGGTGGGAGTCGACGTCGTCGTCACCATCGGGGGTAACTGCAAGGCAGATGTCGATGTCGACGAGGTTGCGCCGCCGGGCGAGGTTGCTCACCGGCTCATCGCGTTCGGTGGCCCACCGCTTCCGCGCAGGTGGCGGCTCGGTGTCGTGATGATCGTGATCGTGATGGTGGTGGTTGTTGGTTGCGTCATGGTCGAATGCCATGTCGATTCCCCCGGCGCTGGATGCGCGTGTCGAAAGTGCCTGTGTCGCGTGATCGCTGCTGCTGATCTGCCCCGATGCGGTGGCCTTCCCCGGCCCCGCCGTCACCATTCATCATACAAGTGTTCGAGTCGATTCCTTCGAACATTGGGTAACGATTCGGGTTCGTTTCGCCCCACCGTTCACATGTGCATCAGGGCGCATGCGTACCCGCCGCCGTCGTCAAGCAAAACCATCCGGCCAAAAAAGAAACGTTCGACGATCCGCCCCCGCACGTATCCTGGTCGCGACCGCGGCCCCGGCGCCACCCCACGCCCCACCTAAGAAAGCGACGCGACGATGTCCGACAAACCCACCGTCTACTTCCTGTGCAACACCAACGGCGGCAAATCCCAGATGGCCGAAGCCATCATGCGCCTGCGCGCCGACGAAGCCGGCCGCGACATCGACGTGCGCTCCGCCGGCCTCACGCCCGCCTCGACGATCAACGCGGACTCCGCAGCCTCCGTCGCCGAAATCGGGGCCGACATGACCTGCGGCACGCCCACCGCCATCGACGACGCCGTCATGCGCGGCGCCGACCGCGTCATCATCGTCGGCGGCGCGGACATCCCGGCCCGCGACGGCATGAAGACCGACGTCGAACGCTGGGAAGTCGACGAACCCAGCCTCCGCGGCATCGAGGGGGAGGAGCGCATGAACCTCATCCGCGACGACATCGACGGACGCGTCCGGAAGCTCCTCGACGACATGTGACCCCCGGCTCACGGACCACCACGCGGGCCGTCGTCAAGCCAAAAACGCCCGGACCTACTCGCTGTCCCGGGAACCGACCAGCGGCATCGGCTTGTACTTGCTGCGCAGCTCCTTCAACGCCAGATCGTGAGCGTACAGGCGCTTGTCCTCGTCCGTCGTCGGCTGGAAATGCGGCACCGGCTGCGGCTTGAAATCATCGTCGATGGCCACGTACGTCATCGACGAATGCAGCGCCAACTGCAGCCCGCCGCGCCCCTTGCGGGGTTCACCCGAATGGACGTGGACGCTCATGTGCATCGACGTCGTGCCCGTGCGCAGAATACGGGCCCGGACCTCCACCAGGTCGCCGATGTGGATCGGCTTGTAGAACCGAACGCCGCCCGCGTACACCGCGATGGTCTGCCGCCCCGCCCAATTCATGGAGCACGCCGACGCAGCCTCGTCGATCCACTCCATCGCCGTGCCGCCGTGTACGTTGCCGCCCCAGTTGACGTCGGACGGCTTGGCCAGGAAACGCGTCACCAGCTCCGGGGCCGAAGACTCGGAGGTGTACGTCTGCGCGCGCATGGCGGCCTCGATGTCGCGGCGCAGCTCGAAGCGGGACAACGCGGCTTCCCGGGTGCGCTTCTCCTCGTCCGTCTGCGGCTCCCACGGCGGCACCGGGGTCGGCTTCCGGTTTTCGTCCATGGCCACGAAAATGACCAGGCAATCCGCGGCGCGGGTGAACTCGCCCTCGCGGGGGTCGCGCGACAGTACCTCGTTAATGATGTGCATCGACGTGCGGCCGGTGTACGCGATCTTCGACCGGACCTCCACGATGTGGCCGGACGGGATCGGACGGTCGAAGTGGATGTGGCCGAAATACGCGGTCACGCAGTACTGCCCCGACCAGCCGGTCGCGCAGGCGTAGGCCGCCTTGTCGATCCACTGCAGCACGCGGCCGCCGTGGACGCTGTTGGAGCCGGCCATGAGCACGTCCGTGGGGGCGGCGAGGAAACGGAGGGTCACCGAAGACGAAGGCATGACATCCACAATAATGCGGGCATGGCAAAGAAGGTCGACCCGATCGAATTGAGGGCCGCCATGGCGGCGGTGGGGGAGTGGTTGCTTGACGACGGCCAGTCGGCCACGCGCCCGGGGCGGGCGGAGCTGGCCAAGGCCGTTCGGCTGTCCGCCCGGATGCTCGCCGAAGAGGCCCCCGGGCACAGCGTGGAACTGCGCGTGCCCCCGTTCGTGGCGGTTCAGTGCATCGAAGGGCCCCGGCACACCCGAGGCACCCCGCCCAACGTCGTCGAGATGACGCCCCGGACGTGGCTGCGCATCGCCGCCGGCCTGGTCGGATTCGACGAGGCGCGCGAGCGTGAGGGGGAGGAGCCCGGCGAGTCGATGGACGTGTCGGGCACCCGCGCGGGCGAGCTGGCCGCGCATCTGCCCGTGTGCAGGTTGGGGTGAACGGCAAGGGGCGGTTTGGTCTGCGCCCCGGCGGCGCGACTATCCTGGGCGGCGTGGCCGATACCCTGAACTACGGTTCCCCCGTCCCGGCGTCATCCCAGTCACCCGCCTCCCCGCTCGACGATCTCGGGGAGCAGCCGCCCCGCGAAGAGTGCGGAGTGTTCGGCGTCTGGGCGCCCGGCGAGGACGTCTCCAAGCTCACCTATTACGGGCTGTTCGCCCTGCAGCACCGCGGCCAGGAGGCCGCCGGCATCGCGGTGGGAGACGGAGACCAGATCCTCGTCTTCAAGGATCTGGGTCTGGTGTCCCAGGTCTTCGACGAGCAGTCGCTCGACGCGCTGAAGGGGCACATCGCGGTGGGGCACACTCGATACACCACGGCCGGTTCGCCGTCGTGGGAAAACGCCCAGCCCATGTTCCGCATGGCTCCGGACGGCACCGACATCGCCCTGGGGCACAACGGCAATCTGATCAACCACGTCGCGTTGGCGGAGGAGGCCGCGGGGCACGGCCTCGTCGACCTGTCCGGCCACCTGCCCAGCGACTCCGACATCATGTGCGCCCTGCTGGCGCACGAGACCGGGCTGGTCGCCGACGAGCGTCGCGCCGACGACGGCGCCGCGCACACCGGCACGACGGTGGAGGCGGCGGCCCTGCGTCTGCTGCCGCGGCTCGAGGGCGCGTTCTGCCTGACCTTCACCGACGGCGAAACCCTGTACGCCGCACGCGACCGCCAGGGCGTGCGCCCGCTGGTGCTGGGCCGGCTGTCCAACGGTTGGGTCGTCGCGTCGGAGACCTGCGCCCTCGACATCGTCGGCGCCTCGTTCGTGCGCGAGATCGAACCGGGCGAGCTCGTGGCCATCGATGCCTCCGGCGTGCGGTCCAGCCGTTTCGCCGAAATCAAGCACAAGGGCTGCGTCTTCGAGTACGTCTACCTCGCGCGCCCCGACTCCGTCATCCGCGGTCGCTCCGTCAACGCGGTGCGCCTGGAGCTCGGCCGCCAGCTAGCGCGCGAGTTCCCGGCGGACGGTGATCTGGTCATCCCGGTTCCGGACTCCGGCACCCCCGCCGCCGTGGGCTACGCCCAGGAGTCGGGCATTCCCTTCGGCCAGGGCCTGACCAAGAACGCCTACGTCGGCCGCACCTTCATCCAGCCGTCGCAGACCATTCGCCAGCTGGGCATTCGCCTCAAACTCAACCCTCTGAAGCAGGTCATCGCCGGCAAGCGCCTGGTCGTCGTCGACGACTCCATCGTCCGCGGCAACACCCAGCGCGCGCTGATCCGCATGCTGCGGGAGGCCGGCGCGGCGGAGGTGCACGTGCGCATCGCGTCGCCGCCGGTGAAGTGGCCGTGCTTCTACGGCATCGACTTCGCCTCGCCGGGCGAGCTCATCGCCAATGGTCTGCCCGAGGGCGACCTGGTGCAGGGCATCGCCACGGCCATCGGCGCCGACACCCTCGGCTTCGTGTCCGTGGAGGGCATGACCGAGGCGTCCGAGCAGGCGCCCGCCGACCTGTGCCGCGCCTGCTTCGACGGCGTGTACCCGCTGGGCCTGCCCGCCGGGGACGCCAACGCCGAAGCCGTCGCGCGGATGCAGGCCTCCCCGGCCTGACCCGCGCCGGATACGCTGGACGGCGGATCCGACACAACATTTCCGACAACGAACCTCACCGGGAGACGTGAAGCCGACATGACCGACAACCAGAACACCGGCGCCTCCTACGCCGCGGCCGGCGTGGACATCGAGGCGGGCGACCGCGCCGTCGAGCTGTTCGCCCCGATCGCCAAGAAGGCGACGCGGCCCGAGGTGCGCGGCGGGCTCGGCGGGTTCGCCGGCCTCTTCGCCCTCGGCGACTACAAGAAGCCGCTGCTGGCCGCCGCGTCCGACGGCGTCGGCACGAAGCTGGCCGTCGCGCAGGCGATGGACAAGCACGACACCATCGGCCGCGACCTGGTGGCCATGGTCGTCGACGACCTGGTGGTCTGCGGCGCCGAGCCGTTGTTCCTGCAGGACTACATCGCCATCGGCAAGGTCGTGCCGGAGCACGTCGCCCAGATCGTCTCCGGCATCGCCGAAGGCTGCATCGAGGCGGGCTGCGCCCTGTTGGGCGGCGAGACCGCCGAGCATCCGGGCGTCATGGAGCCCGACGAGTACGACGTGTCCGCCACCGGCGTCGGCGTGGTGGAGGAGGACAAGCTCCTCGGCCCCGACCGCGTCCGCGAGGGCGACGTCATCATCGCCATGGCATCGTCCGGCCTGCACTCCAACGGCTACTCGCTGGCCCGCCACGTCCTGCTCGACAACGCCGGCCTGCCGCTCGACGAGCACATGGAGGACTTCGGCCGCACCCTCGGCGAGGAGCTGCTCGAGCCGACCCGCATCTACGCCAAGGACTGCCTGGCGCTGATGGCGGAGGCGGAGGTCCGCACCTTCTGCCACGTCACCGGCGGCGGGCTGGCCGGCAACATGGCCCGCATCATGCCGGAGGGCCTGGTCGCCGACATGGACCGCGCCACCTGGACCCCGGGCCCGATCTTCCGCACCATCGCCGAGCTGGGCCGCGTGTCCCGCGAGGAGATGGAGAAGACGTTCAACATGGGCGTCGGCATGGTCGCCGTCGTGTCCCCGGAGGACCGCGACCGCGCCCTGGCCATGCTCACCGCCCGCCACATCGACGCCTGGGAGCTCGGCGTCGTCCGCGCCGGCGAGGACGAGCGCGCCGTGCTGCGCGGCGACCACCCGCGCTTTTAGCCAGGGCCGCCGTACGACGGGGAATAAAAGGACGAGGCACAAAAGAAGGGGGCGGGCTCGGCCACATCGGCCGGGGCCCGCCCCCTTCTTTTCACGCTGTGCACGGCATGTTCACCACGGTCGGTGAAACTCCGGGTGCGTCAGCGGTCGTCGCCGCTGTTCCAATCCTCCCAGTCGGAGTAATCGGAGTAGTCATCGTAGGCGCCGTCATCATCCGACTTGCCCACGAGCTCCCGCTGGAGACGCTCCAGATCCATATCCGGAGTGTCGTACTTCAGCTGACGAGCAACCTTCGCCTGCTTTGCCTTGGCACGGCCGCGACCCATGGCCTGACCCCCTTGTTTAGGTCCGGGGCGCGGCACGGGGATTCGGCCGCCCCTCCATCATCTAATGCGTTAATTCCTGAGTGACACCATAGCCCATCTGCGGACGAAGCGTTGACGCCTATCCGCCACACCGCGCCACGGGGCGCGTGATCGGGGGTTGAATCAGGCCGTTGACCTGCGATTTAGATGAAAATGGAGAATTTTCGGCCCACGCCGCGGACGTCAGCGCCCCCGGAGCTTGTCGACGGCCGCCCGTCCCGGCCGCACCGATTCGTCCCGATCCACCGTGGACGGATCCACGGCCACCGCGACGCCGCCCGCGGCGAGATCGACGCCTTCCTGGGAGGACCGCTTCACCAGCGCCAGCGCGACGGGGCCCAGTTCGTGGTGCTCGACGACGGTGCCCACCCGGCCGACGGTGCGCTTGCCCGCGGTCACCGGGTCACCCGGCTCGGGGAGGGCGGAATCGGATCCGTCGACGTGCAGCAGCACCAGGGTGCGCGGGGGTCGACCGAGGTTGTGGACGCGGGAGACGGTTTCCTGGCCGCGGTAGCAGCCCTTGTCCAGGTGCACGGCGGGGCCGATCCACGTCGGGGCCTCGTGGGGGATCATCTTCCCGTCGATGTCCAGGCCCGGCTCGGGGTGCAGGGACACCACGCGTTCGGCCTCCCACGCCATCAGGCCCGTCGGCGTCGCGCCGGCGGAAACCAGGCGATCCCAGGCGTCGGTCAGCCCGTCGCGGGCGACGAACACGTCGCGGGCACCGGTCGCCGGCCACGTCGTGCCGCGCACCACGGTTCCGTCGTCGGACACGGCCACCGCACCGGCGCCCGGGTCCGGCAAACCCGCGGCGGCGAGCACCTTCCCGGCGTCGGGGCCGAGCACCGACACGATCGCCAGGTCCGCGAACTCGACGGTGACGTCGGAGCGGAAGATCATCATGGTCAGGAAACGGTGCAGCGACTCCGCGCCCAACGGGGAGACGTCGAGAAGCACGGAATCCTCCAGGACCGACACGCCCATGTGGTGCAGGACGCGCCCCTGCGGATCCAGGTCGAGGGCCTCGGTGGCGACGCCGGCGCCCGCATCATCGAGCTTCTGGGAAAAAAGGGTGTTCAACCACTCCAGGCGATCCGGGCCGGACACCCGGATGACGCGGAGGTGGGAACGATCCACCAGTGCGGCGCCGTCGGCGATCGCCCGCTGTTCGACCAGAGGCGAGCCGTAATGCCATGCGACGCCCGCCCGCCCACCGGGATCACCGTCCGGGACGGCGACCGCCCCGGCGACGTGATGAACGATCGGACTGAACTCATCGATGGTCACGTCGGCCATCGTAACGCGCCGCCCGGGGAATAAGCTATGGGGCATGACAGCCCCGCATCGCGACATCATCCTCGTCGACGTCCTCTCCGGCGACGCCCCCCGCGTCGCCGACGGTTCGGCGCCCTTCCTCTACCCGGATGACCTCGGCGCCGTCCGCGGCGACGGCGTCTTCGAAACACTGTTGATCAGGGATGGTCACGCCTGCAACGTCGCCCGCCACGAAGACCGGTTCCTGTCCTCGGCCGACATGCTGCAGCTGCCCGCCCCCGACCTCGACCGGTGGCGCGAAGCCTCCGCGCTGGCCGTCGCCGAATGGAACGACGGGGCGATCGACGGCGATGCGTCGATGCGGTGGGTCTACTCCCGCGGCCGCGAATCCACGGGCCTGCCGACCGGCTACATCATGGTCACCCCCGCCGCCGGCGTCGCCGCAGCCCGCGAGCGCGGCGTGCGGGTCATGCTCGCCGAACGCGGCTTCGAGCTCGACCTGGGCAACCGGGCCCCGTGGGCGCTCATCGGCGCCAAGACGCTGTCCTACGCCGCCAACATGGCCGCCCTGCGCCACGCGAAGGAGCACGGCTTCGACGACGTCATCTTCACCTCGGCGGAGGGCAACCTCCTGGAGGGGCCGACGTCGACGATCATCCTCGTCCGCGGCCGCCGGCTGCTCACCCCGAACCCCGGCGAAGGCGTGCTGCCCGGCACGACCCAGGCCGCGCTGTTCGATCTCGCCGCCGAAAAGGGCTGGGAGTGCGTGCCGTCGCAGCTCACGCCGGAAGACCTGCGCACCGCCGACGCGGTGTGGCTGGTCTCCTCCGTTCGCATCGCGGTGCGCGTGACCTCCCTCGACGGCGAAGAGCTCCCCGCGCCCGGCCCGGAAGCGGAAGCCGAGTTCAGGGAGCTCTGCGACGAAGCCCTCGCGCGTTAACCGGCCCAGCGCTTCAGCTGGGCGGACATGCGCGGGATGAACTCATCGCCGCGCAGGCGCTCGTCGACCCACCCGAGGTCGTTGTTCGGCATCAGGCCGTACAGGCGCTTGCCCGGGCCCAGCGACGCCGGTCCGGTGGCGGTGACCATCGTCGACGCCGCCTGGACCTCCCACGCGCGTTCGGTGACCGGCTTGCCGTAGTAGATCTCCACGACGCCGGTCGAGTGGGTGCACAGGAACTCGATCTCGTCGTCGTCGTTGATGCGCCAGAAACCGGTCTCGCGCAGGTCGGGGCCGATGACGTTGTCGTCCTCGTCGATCTTCCAGAACCGCGAGTCGTAGCTGAGGTAGTTCTCGCCGTCGTGGCTGAAGATGATCTGCTGGCCGAAGCGGTACTGGCCGTCGACGACGGTGTCGGCCTGGCCTTCGCCGCGCCACACGCCGACCAGCGGCAGCAGCGCCAGCAGGCCGTCGTGCAGGTTGGGGCCGTGGCGCAGGTTCGCGGTGTTCTCCGCGATCGGCAGTCCCGGCAGGTCCGCGATGTTGCGCCCGCCGGTCGACGCGGATTGCTCGGCGGCCCGGTCGATTGCCTCGTTGCCGTCGAGGCGGCGGGGAACGTCTCCCGTGTTTTCGTTGGTGTCGCTCATGCCTCCGACACTACTGCGAAGAGTCGTCGCCCCGGTCCGTCTCCCCGCCGAGTTCGGGGTCGTGCGTGGCCACGGGCAGGAAGTCCTCGGGCGAGACGGTGCGGAACAGTTCGTCGCCCTCGATGAAGACGGAGCCGCCCGAGACGTAGATGCGGGTGGGCCGCTGGCGCAGGGGCAGTTCGGCCCCGGTCAACTCCAGTTCGAAGGCGGGCAGGATCGCGTCGATGGCGTCGTCGGAAAGCTCCCGGCCCCGACGGACGTCCTTCGAATCCGGTCCCTCGGGCCCCGAGATGACCTCGACGGGGATGAACTTCGCGTCGCCCCGCACGATCCGCAGCTTGACGACGACTTCCGCGGGCGCCGACCACCCCGGGGGAGTGGCCTCGAAGATGGCCTCGGTTTCCCAGCCGCCGGCGGGCGAGATGTCCTCGTGGTTCTGGATGGCCAGGTCGGTGAAGTCGAACTGGCGGCCCAACGACAGGCCGTCGAGCTGCAGCGTCGTGTGGTAGCGCTCGGTGAAGCCGTCCTTGAAATCGCCGGACCACACCGCTGACGGGGGCACCTCGACGTCGACGGCGCCGGATTCGACGGACACCAGGCCGAAGTTGTCGATCTCCAGGTCGCGGGCGCGGACCTGGATGGAACTCCACTTGCCGGTGAAGAACGACGACGCGTAGGCGGCGCCGCCCAGCCTGACGTAGGGGTCGGCGGGCAGGTTCATTTCCTCGCGGATCCGGTTGGCCAGGTTGCGTTCCGCGTGGATGGCGAGCCCGAAATCCGCGCCAACGGCGAGCAGCGCGACGGCGCCGACGGCGGCGAAAATGCGTGTGACCGGGCGAGAAATGCTCACCCCCCATTAGTACCGCATGCGCGTCGGGCCGAGAATGCGCGGCCGTTAAGATGATCCCGGTAGGAGATCCGAGAAGAACCGAAAAGAAGCGGAGTGTGCTCCCGTGCGCCTGGCCATCGTCAGCAACGACCCCGGGGTCCGTGAGCGCGTGCCCAATCTCGGGCTGCTGAACCACGACATCATCCGGATGCCGGCCACCGAGGAATCGGCGACTCTGCTGGAGGACGTCACCGTCGCGATCATCGACGCCACCGGCCCGGATCTGGTGGCCGCGCGCGGGCTGTGCCGGCACATCGCGGGGGCGAACCCGGATCTGCCGGTGGCGGTGCTCGCGGCGGACACGGCGTTGATCGCCATCGACGGTTCGTGGGCGGTCGATGATTTCCTGTTGCCGTCGGCGACGCCGGCGGAGATCGACGCGCGCCTGCGGCTGCTGTTGTCGCGCCACCCGGTGCCGGTGACGGAGCCGGAGGAGAGCCCGGTGCTCACGCTCGGCGATCTGGTCGTCGACGAGCACACGTACACCGCGCGCCTCAACGGTGAGCCGATGAACCTGACGTTCAAGGAGTTCGAGCTCCTGCGGTTCCTCACCCGCAACGCCGGTCGCGTCTACACGCGCGAGCAGTTGCTGCAGGACGTGTGGGGCTACGACTACTACGGCGGCACGCGTACGGTGGACGTTCACGTCCGGCGTTTGCGGGCCAAGCTCGGCCATCGTCACGAGGGGCTCATCGCCACCGTCCGCAACGTCGGCTACAAGGCAGTCGAGCCCGAGGAGGACCAGCCGTGACGTTCCGCATCGAAGAAGGCGCGCCCGATCTCGCCGAGGCCCGGGCCCTGTTGTCCGCCATCGAGGCGGCCGACGGGGTCGAGCCCTTCGGAGAGGCGTTCGTTCTGGGACTGTCGGATCCTTCCGCCGGTCATCGGCACCTGCGGGTGCTTGACGACGGTTCGCTGGTCGGGTTGGCCGCCGTCGCCGACGATTCCGCCGAATTGGCCGTCGCGGTGGAGCACCGCCGCCGTGGGGCGGGCACCGCGCTGCTGCGGGCCGTCGACGAACTCGTCGGAAAGCCCCTTCCCGTGTGGGCCCATGGAGACGTGCCGGGGGCCGCGGAACTGGCGGCGTCGTCCGGGCGGCGCGTGGTGCGCGAACTGCTGCAGATGACCGCCCCCGGGCAGGCCGTGTCGGGGCTCGGCGAGGAGGAACCGCCGGCCGGGATCCGGCTCGAGGACCTGCCCGCGGCCACCGCCCGGATGGGGGAGGACGCGGTCGACGAGGCGTGGCTGGCCGTCAACAACGAAGCCTTCGACTGGCACCCCGAACAGGGCGGGTGGGACCTGGAGCGGCTGCGGCGCGGACGTTCCGTCGAGTGGTTCGACCCGGCCGGCGTGCTGTTCGCCGTCGACGAGGACACGGGGGAGATCCTCGGCTTCCACTGGACCAAGCAGCATGGCGGGGGAGTCGGCGAGGTGTACGTCATCGGGCTCGCCGATGCGGCGCGCGGCCGCGGCATCGGCGGTTGGCTGACGCGCGCGGGGATGCGCCACCTGCGGGATCGGGGCGACGATCGGGTGATCCTGTACGTGGAAGGCGACAACGAACCGGCGGTGCGGACGTACGAGCGAACGGGTTTCGAGGTGGCCCGACGCGACGTCATGTACGGAATGTGAGTGAAGTCTCCGCCCGTGGGGCGGAATTACTTGCCTAGTTCACTCATCGTTCATCTTCTGCATGTGATCCGGCAACCATCGGCCTATACCTTTCTCAGACAGCGGAGTCCGACCGGACTTCGACATCCGTGTGAGGTGCGCCGTTTTTCGGCGCGCATCGACGGATCGAAACGACAGCCCTGTCGGGCCCTTGCCCGAAACCGAGATTTTTCCCGGAGGAACCCCCGTGCTGAAGAACAACCGCCGCGCCGCCATCCTCGGCCTCACCGCCGTCGCCGGCCTGACCCTGTCCGCCTGCTCCGAGGGCGGCTCCAACGCCGAGTCTCAGGTCGAGGGCCTCACCGAGACCACCGGCGAGCTGCAGGGCGAGGGCGCCACCTCGCAGCAGCGCGCGATGGACCTGTTCGCGACCCTGTTCGAGTCCAACTCGCCGGGTTCGACCCTGTCCTACAACGCCACCGGCTCCGGCTCGGGCCAGTCGCAGTTCATCGCCAACACCGTCGCGTTCGCCGGCTCCGACTCGCCGCTGAAGGACGAGCAGATCGAGGAAGCCAAGAACCGCTGCGAGGGCAACGACGCCTGGCACCTGCCGATGGTCATCGGCCCGGTCGCCATCGCCTACAACCTCGAGGGCGTCGACGTGGCCCTGTCCCCGTCCGTGACCGCCCAGATCTTCGACGGCAAGATCACCAAGTGGAACGACCCGGCCATCGCCGAGCTCAACGAGGGCGTCGACCTGCCGGACACCGACATCTCCGTCGTGTACCGCTCGGAGGAGTCGGGCACCACCGACAACTTCATGAAGTTCCTGACCTCGGCCGCCCCGGAGGACTGGGAGCACGAGGCCTCCAAGTCCTTCCCGACCGCCACCGGCGCGGGCGCCAACGGCTCCGCCGGCGTCGTCGACCAGGTCGCCCAGATCCCGGGCGCCATCACCTACGTCGAGGCGGGCTTCGCCAAGGACAAGGACCTGGGCATCGCCAAGATGGACTTCGGTCACGGCCCGGTCGAGCTCAACGCCGACTCCGTGGGCGCCGCCCTGGACAAGGTCGCGTTCAAGGGCGAGGGCAACGACATGGTCGTCGACGCCGAAGCCCTGTTCGCCATGGACGAAGAGGGCGCCTACCCGCTCGTCCTGACCACGTACGAGATCGTCTGCTCCGCGGGCTACGACGAGACCACCCGTGACCTGGTCAAGAACTTCTTCAAGATCGTCCTGGAGGAGGGCCAGTCCGAGGAGCTCGAGGACCTGGGCTACATCCCGGTTCAGGGTGACTTCAAGCAGAAGCTCGTCGACGCCGTCGACGCCATCCAGTAGGACGCTTCGACCGCGGTGACCGGCCGATGCGCCGGTGACCGCACCCCCACAGCGACACCGCGGCCGATTGGCCCGAATCCTCCCGGGAGGGGAGGCCGAGGGTCGATCGGCCGGTGGCACGTTTGGGGAACATCACCGTCTTCACAGCTCACCAGCTAAGGAAACTCAATGACCTCTTCCACTTCCGCCTCGGGAGAACCGGCGATGGCCGAAAAGGATCGGGCCGCCGCGTCCGCCCTCGACGCGCCGCGCAATGGCTCCGGAGAAGAACCCGCCGGCGGCGAGCCGGTAGTGGCCAAGGGCGTCGTCCGCCCGGGTGACAGGATCTTCAACTTCCTGTCCGTCGGCGCCGCCTCCCTCGTCACCGTGTCGATCATCGCGATCGCCATCTTCCTTCTCCTCCGCGCGGTTCCCTCGATGCGCAACAACGAGGCGAACTTCTTCACGTACTCCGACCGCTGGAACCTGAACGACACGGCGGCGATGTACTTCGGCATCCCGAACCTGTTCCTGGTCACCGTCGCGGTGTCGGTGCTCGCGCTGCTGTTCGCCATGCCGGTCGCGCTCGGCATCGCCATCTTCCTGACCAGCTACGCGCCCAAGAAGGCCGTCAAGCCCCTGGGCTACCTCGTCGACCTGCTGGCCGCCGTGCCGTCGATCGTCTACGGCCTGTGGGGTTTCATGGCCCTCGGTCCGGCGCTGGGCGGGTTCTACAACTGGGCCGCGTCCAACCTCGGCGGCATCTTCCTGTTCACCACCTACCCGAACTCGCCGGCCTTCGAAACCGGCCGCAACCTGTTCACCGGTGGCGTGGTGCTGGCGATCATGATCCTGCCGGTCATCGCGGCCACCACCCGCGAGGTCTTCGTCCAGACGCCGCGCGGCCACATCGAGGCTTCGCTCGCCCTGGGCGCCACCCGCTGGGAGACCGTGCGCATGGCGGTCCTGCCCTTCGGCAAGTCGGGCTACATCTCGGGTTCGATGCTCGGCCTCGGACGCGCGCTCGGCGAGACCATGGCGCTGTACATGGTCATCTCCCCGTCCAACGCGTTCCGCGGCTCGTTCTTCGAGGGCGGCACGACGTTCGCCACCGCGATCGCCAACGCCGCCCCGGAGTTCAACGACGACCTCAAGGCGGGCGCCTACATGTCCGCCGGCCTGGTCCTGTTCTTCCTGACCTTCGTGGTCAACTCCGCCGCCCGAATCATCGCCAAGAAGTAGGGAGCAGACAATGGCAATCGACAATCAGGCCGTCATCGATCAGGACCCGGCCGCCAAGGTCTCGACCTCCGATTCGGCGTTCACCCCGATCAAGAACTCGCGCAAGGTCGGCGACAAGTTCGCCACCGTCATCATCTACGCCTCCATGGCGTTGGCGCTCATCCCGCTGGGCTGGGTCCTCTACGAGGTCATCACCCGCGGTTTCCCCATGATCACGTCCGCCTCGTGGTGGACCACCTCGCAGCTCGGCGTCACCGTCGGCTCCGAGTCGGGCGGCGTCGCCCACGCCATCATCGGCACCCTCGTGCAGGCGCTGGTCACCTCCATCATCACGGTGCCGTTCGGCATCTTCGTGGCCATCTACCTGGTCGAGTACGCGGGCAACTCCCGCCTGGGCAAGATCACGACCTTCATGGTCGACATCCTCTCCGGCGTGCCGTCCATCGTCGCGTCGCTGTTCATCTACTCGATGTGGGTCGTCATGTTCGGCATGTCGCGCTCGGGCTTCGCGGTGTCGCTGGCCCTGGTGCTTCTGATGCTGCCGATCGTCGTCCGCAACACCGAGGAAATGCTGCGCGTCGTGCCCAACGACCTGCGCGAGGCGTCGTACGCCCTGGGCGTGCCCAAGTGGAAGACGATCGCCAAGATCGTCCTGCCGACCGCCCTGTCCGGCATCGTCACCGGCATCATGCTGTCCATCGCCCGCGTCATGGGCGAGTCGGCCCCGATGCTGATCCTGGTCGCGACGTCGCGAATCATCACCTGGAACCCGTTCGGTCAGTCGCAGTCCTCGCTGCCGCTGTTCATGCTCGACATGTACAAGGCCGGCAACACGGGCGCCGCGTTCGACAAGATGTGGGGCGCCGCCCTGACGCTGGTGCTCATCATCGCAGTCATCAACGTCATCGCCCGCGTCATCTCCGCCAAGTTCTCCGTCAAGCAGTAGCGGCCGCCGGCCCAACACAGGAAAGAGACCACGAATCATGGCCAAGCGCCTCGATCTCAACAACGTCGACATCTACTACGGCGACTTCCACGCCGTGAAGGACGTCAACCTCCACGTCCCGCCGCGTTCCGTGACCGCCTTCATCGGCCCGTCCGGTTGCGGCAAGTCCACCGTGCTGCGTTCGCTCAACCGCATGCACGAGGTGATCCCCGGTGCGTACGTCACCGGTGAGGTTCTGCTGGACGGCGAGAACATCTACGGTCCGAAGATCGACCCGGTGTCGGTCCGCAACACCATCGGCATGGTGTTCCAGCGCCCCAACCCGTTCCCGACCATGTCCATCGAGGACAACGTCGTCGCCGGCCTGAAGCTGTCCGGCGAGAAGAACAAGAAGAAGCTCCGCGAGGTCGCCGAGAAGTCCCTGCGTTCGGCGAACCTCTGGGACGAGGTCAAGGACCGTCTGGACAAGCCGGGCGGCGGCCTCTCCGGTGGTCAGCAGCAGCGTCTGTGCATCGCCCGCGCCATCGCGGTCGAGCCGGAGGTTCTGCTCATGGACGAGCCCTGCTCGGCCCTGGACCCGATCTCCACCCTGGCGATCGAGGACCTGATCCACGAGCTGAAGGAAGACTTCACCATCGTCATCGTGACGCACAACATGCAGCAGGCCGCCCGCGTGTCCGACCAGACCGCGTTCTTCTCGCTCGAGGCGACCGGCAAGCCCGGCCAGCTCGTCGAGGTCGGCGCGACGAAGAAGATCTTCGAGAACCCGGACAAGAAGGAGACCGAGGACTACATCTCCGGTCGCTTTGGCTAAGCCGCCTTTTTTCGCTTCACGACGAACCCCGCTCCCGCCCGCAAGGTGGGGGAGCGGGGTTTTTCGTGTGGGAGTCCGACCCCGCATGCGGCATTGAACGGGGAAAAGCGAAGAACCCGCCCATGCCGGAATGGCGTGGGGCGGGTTCGGCTGCGTCTGGTTCGGCAGCGTTCGCGCGGGAGGCGACTCAGGAGTGGAAGTGGCGAGCCATGTCGCTCAAGCGCTTGGAGATCGCGGCGCGACGCTCCTCGGAGTCCAACTCGCGCAGGTAGTCCTCCTGCTTGTAGCCGGTGGCCAGGTAGACGATGCGGGCGGCGACGGCCACGGCGTGGTCGGCGTAACGCTCGAAGTAGCGGCTCAGCAGGGTCACGTCGACGGTCTCGGCCGACGTGTGCGGCCAGTCGTCGGCGGTGGTGAGGGTGAACAGGTGGCTGTGGATGTCGTCGATGGCGTCATCGTCGTCGCTGACCTGCAGGGCGCTGGCGACGTCGTAGTCGATGAGGACCTGACGGGTGTCGTGGGTGATCGTGTCGGCGACGGAGGCCATCTCGCGGAAGTAGCCCTCGACCTGCTCGGGCAGGGCCTTCCCGGGGTGGCGACGGCGGGCGGTGTTGGCGATGTGCACGGACAGGGCGCCCATGCGGGCCATGTCCTCGACGATGTAGATGCCGGAGACCACCTGGCGCAGGTCGCGCGCCACGGGAGCTTCGCGGGCGAGCAGCTCGAAAGCCCGGTCCTCTGCGGCGATGCGGAATTCGTCGAGCTTGTCGAGGGAAGTGAGGACCGACTCGGCGGCCTCGAGGTCGGCGTCGAAAAGCGCCTTGGCGGCGGCGCGGTGCATTCCATGGACGTGGTCGCACATCACGATCAGGCCGTGGGCGAGGTTGTCCATCTGTTCGCGGTAAACGGTGCGCATGGCCACCAATGGTAAGGCCTCGCCCACCCTTTCGCCTGTTGGAACCATCGCCCCCGGCAAACTCGCCGACATTGACCCCGAATAGGGGAAGCTAACCGCCGGAATGCATCAAATCCGCGCCGTCGGGCACGGTTTCATCCTCCGGGTCGTCGAGCCAACCCTCCGGGAGAATGACCTTTCCGGGCGATCCCTGGCGCCCGCGGGCACCGTCGGCGTCGTCGGGGAGGGCACCGGCGTGGGGGCCGTCGTAAAGCGGCGCGAGAACTTCGTCGAGTTCGGCGAGGGTGGTCACCCGCGTCAGGGCGGTGCGGACCTCCGAACCGGCGGGGTAGCCGCGGAGGTACCAGCCGATGTGCTTGCGCAGATCGCGGCAGCCCTTGCGCTCGCCCTCGTGCTCGACGAGGAGTTCGGCGTGGCGGCGGAGGATGCCGGCGACCTCGGCGAAGGTCGGGGCAGGCGGGACGGGCAGGCCGCGCAGCTCGGCGGACAATTGCGCGAACAGCCACGGCCGGCCCAGGCAGCCGCGGCCGACGACGACCCCGTCGCAGCCGGTGTCGTCCATCATGCGGCGGGCGTCGCCGGCGGCGAAGATGTCGCCGTTGCCCAGAACGGGCACGGTGTCGTGACCGGAGTCGACCATGTGCTCCTTCAGGCGGGCGATCTGCGACCAGTCGGCCGTTCCCGAGTAGCGCTGGGCGGCGGTGCGCGCGTGCAGGGCGACGGCGACGGCGCCGTTGTCGGCGGCGATGCGGCCGGCGTCGAGGTGCGTGTGGTGGTCGTCGTCGATGCCGACGCGGAACTTCACGGTGACGGGGATGTCGGTGCCTTCGGTGGCGCGGACGGCGGCGTCGACGATGTTGCCGAAAAGGCGGCGCTTGTACGGCAGGGCGGAACCGCCGCCGCGGCGGGTGACCTTGGGCACGGGGCAGCCGAAGTTCATGTCGATGTGGTCGGCGAGGTTTTCGTCGACGATCATCTTCGCCGCCCGGTACGTCCACTCCGGGTCGGTGGTGTAGAGCTGCAGGCTCCGCGGGTCCTCGTCGTCGGCGAAGGTGGTCATGTGCATGGTCTTGTCGTTGCGTTCGACCAGCGCGCGGGCGGTGACCATCTCGCAGACGTAGAGACCGGCGACGGTGCCCATGCGCTCGCGTTCCTGCTCGCGGCACAGCGTACGGAACGCCACGTTGGTCACGCCCGCCATGGGGGCGAGCACGACGGGGGAGGCGAGCTGGTGGGGGCCGATGCGAAGGTCTGTCACGGTCGCATTGTCGCACCGGGAGGGGGCGGGGCGAAATCGCTCGGCGCCGTCGGCGGGGGTTCACCCGGGGGTGGTTTGTCTTGGAATGCAATGTACATTGCGTGAAGGGTCATTAACTGAACGAAAGGACGCGGCCGTGTACGAGCATCTTGATCTGGCGCCGGAGGCATTGCTGGAGCACATTCGGCCGGGCATGAAAATCCTCGTTCCCGTGGCGGGCTGCGAGCCGCCGACGCTGCTGGACATGCTCGACGCGCACGCCGACCAACTCGAGGACGTGCACGTCTACCAGATGTGCACCGAATCCCTGCGGCCGTATCAAATGGGGGAGTACCCCGGAAAGCTCACTCATCACGAGTTCTTCCTCGGCGGCGGATCGCGCAAGGGGCATTCCAACGGCACCGCGGAGTTGTATCCGGTCAACTTCTCCATGATTCCCGAGCTGGTGCGCGACCACATCAAGCCGGACATCCTCATCGCCTCGGTGTCCGAGCCGGACGAGCACGGGTACATGTCCATCGGGCTCGGCGCGGATTATTCGGTGCAGTTCATCGGAAACCTGCCGATCTTCGGCGAGATCAACGCGAAGGTGCCCCACTCCTTCGGCCAGAACCAGATCCATGCCCGCCAGATGGTCGGTGCCACGCGGTCCGATGCGCCGGTGCTCGAGGTGCCGCCGCTGCTGCCGGCGGAGGGGTCGGCCGAGCATCGGATCGCCGAGCTCATCGCGCCGGAGATCGAGGATCGCGATTGCCTGCAGTTGGGCATCGGCAAGCTGCCCAACGCGATCCTGGCCATGCTGAAGGACCGCGAGGATTTGGGCGTGCACACCGAGCTGATGTCCGACGGGGTCATGGACCTGGTCGAATGCGGTGCGGTGACGGGCCGGTTCAAGAGGTCGCACCCGCGCCAGTGCGTGGCGACGTTCATCATGGGAACCCGCAAGCTCTACGACTGGGTCGACCGCAATCCCGTCGTGTACCTCGACGCGGTCGACAGGACCAACGATCCGTTCCTCATCGGGCAGGAGCCCAACATGGTCAGCGTCAACGCCACCACGGAGGTCGACCTGCTCGGGCAGGCGGCGTCCGAGACCATCGCGGGGCGCTTCTATTCCGGTGCCGGCGGGCAGCTTGACTTCGCCATCGGCGCCCGTCGCTCGGAGGGGGGTCGCGGCTACATCGTGTGCCCGTCGGTCACCCGCGACGGTGCGAGCCGGATCAAGGTGGAGCTCGGTACGAATTCCCCGGTGACCACGCACAAGAATTACATCGACAACGTGGTCACGGAGCACGGCATCGCCCGGCTGCGCGGCACCGACTATTCGACGCGCGCACGCCGACTCATCGAGGTCGCCCACCCGGACCATCGCGAGGACCTGTATCGCCGGGCCCGCGAGCTGAACATCATCTCCCGGCTCGCGGAGTAGGCGGGCGGCGCTTTTCGGCGGTGCCCCTCGCTCTCGCACTCGCCCTCGCTCCTTCATCTCCCGTCCACCATTTCCCCTTCCGCGCCTTGCTTTGCCGCCGCCCCTCCTTCGGGTGGCTGCACACATGCTTTCGTGGTGCGAAAGTGACTCGAGTGTATGCCGTAAACGACTGGGAAGGATGGGAAAAAGTGATCCGCGACATGCCGCCCAATTGACGGGCGGTGCCGGAATGTCACGGTTACGGTGGCTCCGGATCCGCCGGAGAGCGAACAGCGCCCCGGCCCGAGACACTCAGGGGAACCGCATGAAACTGAACCGGAGCACGTCGATCATCGCCGCGATGGTCACCGTCGGGGCGACCTTCGCCGCCCCCGCCGCAAGCGCCCTCACCGTCGGACCGGGCTCCCCGATCCGCATGCCCGAAAAGGACGCGGTCGTCGAGGACGGCCGCCACGTCCGCACCGGCATGTGCTCCACCGGCGTCGCCGGCACCGTCACCGACGCCGAGGGCAACCAGCAGCGCGTCCTGCTCACCGCCGGCCACTGCGTGAACAAGGAAGGCCACGAGCAGATGCCCCAGTCCTCGGGCATCATCTACGCGCCGACGGCCGAGGGCGACGTGCGCATCGGCGAGGTCGGCCCGGCCGGTTTCTTCATCCCCGACGAAGATGACATCGAGGAGAACCCGAACTTCCTCGACTCCCTGTTCAACGGCTCGGACTACGCCTTCATCGAGCTCGACGACGACATCGACTCCACCGCGGTGAGCTACTCCGTCGACGAGCACGGCGACAACCATGGCGAGGGCGCCGTCATGACCGGAATCGTCGATTACTCCGAGCTGCAGCCCGGCGAGGTGTCGGTGGACAACTTCGGCCAGCCGATCTGCTCCGACGGTTCCCGCACCGGCCGCAACTGCGGCGTGCAGATCTTCCGCGTCCGCAACGGCGTTTGGGCGATCTCGCACCTGGATCACGGCGACTCGGGCGGAAACGCCTACAACCCGCACACCAACCAGGTCATCGGCGTCAACTCCATGGCCGTGGGCCCGGTGTCGCGTTACCAGCCGGTCGACCAGGCGCTGGAGGATGCGTACGGCATCGAGGACGGCACGGTCAACGATCACTTCCGGGTGGCCGACTCCACCGAGCCGCACAGCGAGTTCCGCACCATCGGCGAGGACGCCGCGTCCGACGAGGCCTGGATCGCCGAGAACGAGCCGGAGGAGGCCGAGGAGCAGGCCCCGGGTTCGTCCCTCCCGGAGATCCCCGAGATCCCGGAGATCCCGGAACTGCCGCTGCCGGAGGTGCCTCTGCCGAACATCCCGCTGCCGGACCTGGTCGCGCGGTAATCGCGGCAATCGTGGCAATCGGGGTACCGGAGTAGGCCGACGAGGCCTGCGCGACGGGGCGGATCAGCGACGGCTGCCGCCCCGTTTCGCCTTTTCCGCCTCTTCCGTTCAGCCCCGACCGCCCGTGCGGGGGTGCTCCACGACGATGATGGTCCGCTCGGGGCGCGCGCCGGGCAGGACGGGCGAGTCGAGGATCGCGCGCAGTTCCGCGGCTCCGGCGTCGTCGAGGTGTTCGAAGGGTTCGTCGAGAAGCAGGATCGGCGCGTCGGTGAGCAGGGCGCGGGCCAGGAGCAGGCGGCGCCGCTGGCCGCCGGACATGTCGTCGGCGCCGGCGGCGAGCACGGTGCCCAGGCCGTCGGGCAGTCCCGCCACCCAGTCGCCGAGGCCGACGGCGCGCAGGGTGGCGTTCATCATGTCGTCGGTGGCGTGCGGTGCGCCGACCGCCAGGTTATCGCGGACGGTGGTGGCGAACACGTGTCCGTCTTCGGCGACGAACAGCGCACCGTCTGCCGACCATTCCCCGCCGCGGGCGGGCAGCAGGCCGGCGAGCGTCATCAGCAGCGTCGTCTTGCCGGACCCGGATGGTTCGACGATGGTTGCCCTCGCCCCGAAGGGCAGGTCCAGATCGCGCCTGCCCACGTCGCGGTCGTGGCCGTAGACGAGGTTCCGCGCGTGCACGCGGGGTGCCTCCGGGGCCGTGTTCGGGGACGTTTCGCGTGACGACGCCTGCGTGGCGCCCGGTTCGCCGGGTTCGCCAGAGCCGCCCGCGTCGGTCAATTCGGCGAGCCTCCTCGCCGCACCGGCGGCTCCGGTCACGGCGACGGCCGCGCCGGGCAGGGCGGCGACGGATTCGAAGGCGGCCAGGGGCAGCAGCGCGAGCACGCCCATCCACTGGGGAGAATGATCGGGTGCCGCCATGCCCGCGACGACGAGCACTGCGATGACCGTCAGGGCGGAGGACAGGACGGAGATCGCGTTTCCCGCGGCGTCGGCGGGTGCGGCGGATTCTTCGGCGTGGGCGAGCCGGCGGGCGGCGCGGTCGGCGTCGGCCAGGGCGCCGTCGATCTCGCCGCGCACGCGCAGGGCGGGGGAGTCGACGAGCACCCGGTCGACGGCGGCGACGTGGTTCTCCATCGCCGCGGCCCGCTCGGCTGCGGCAATCCGGGCCGCGCGCGCCGCCGCCCACGGTGCGCAGGTGCCCGCGATGATCAGCCCGATCGCCAGCACGGCCGCGGCGGCGGGGGACAGCAGCGCCGTGAACCCGACGGCCGCCGCCGACGTCGTCACCGCCAGGCCCGCCGGCACGAGCGCGCGCACCACCACGTCGGACACGAGGTCGACGTCGTCTCCGAGCCTGGTGAGCAGGGCGCCGCGACCCAGGCGCAGGACGCGCGACGACGGGTCGTCGGCAAGCGCCCGATACGCCGACACGCGGGTCCGTGCGGCGCACCTCAGGGCCAGATCATGCGAGACGACCCGGTCGACGTACCGGAACACGGCCCTCGAAATGCCCAGCGCGCGGACGGCGGTCACGGCGACGGTGAGGTCCATGACGCTCGGCTGCTGCCACGCCTTCGTGATCAGCCACGCCGACACGATGGTCAGCGCCAACGCCGAGATCAACGTCACGGAACCGGCGACGACGGGGGCGACGAGTTCGCGCCACCGCAGCCCGGTCAGCGGACGGGCGGAGCGCAGGGCGCGCAGGTCGGCGGAAAGGCTCATCGGGCCACCTCCACGACGACGTCCGCGGCCGCCAGCACCAGCGGATCATGGGACGCCACCAGCACCGTCGCGCCCGCCGCGGCCCGCTCTCGCAGCAGGGACATCATCTCGGCGGCGTTGTCCTCGTCGAGGTGTGCGGTCGGCTCGTCGAGGATGATCAGCTCGCGGTCGCGCATCAGTTCCGCGGCGACGGCGACGCGCTGCTTCTCGCCGAGGGATAAACCTGCCGCATCGCCGACCAACGCCGCGTCGAGCACCGGCCGCTGCGGCACGTAGGAGGTGCGCGCCCACAGATCGTCGCCGGTCAGCGCACCATTCGGGCCCACGGCCGTCGCGGACCCGGTCACTCCCTCGGCGACGATGCCCAGCAGCGCCAGCAGCGCCGTCGACTTGCCCGAACCGTTGTCGCCGGCCAGCACGGTGATCGCGCCGGGCTCCGCGGTCCCGCACAGGTCGCCGGGTCGGTCGCCGTCGCGCCCCGAGGCGGTGAGGTGGTCGAAGATCACCCGGATGCCCGCGTCCGGGCGATGCTCCCCGGCGTCATCCTGCTTTGCGACGGCCGGCGTGGGGGAGGGGCCGTCGTCAAGCGAAAAGACGTCGTCGATGGCGGCCAACCCGTCCTGGGCGTCGTGGAAGCGGACGCCGACCTCGCGGACGGGGCCGTAGACCTCCGGGACGATGATGAGCACCGTCAGCCCCGCCGCCAACGTCATGCCGCCGTCGAGCAGGCGGAAACCGATGCCGACGGCCACCAACGCCACCGACAGCGTGGCCAGGAACTCGAGGACGAAACCCGACAGGAACGCGATGCGCAGCACCGACATCGTCGACGCCCGGTGCGCCTCCGACAGACGGCGGATCTCGTCGGCGGGCGCGCGGTGGCGGCCGAAGGCGCGCAGCGTCGGCAGACCCGCCACGAGATCGAGCATCTGATCCGACAACAGGCCCAGGTCACGCAGACGACGGGCCGTCCGACCGGCGGTGAGGGTGCCGACCAACCACATGAAGACCGGAATGAGCGGAAGCGTCACCGCCGCGATGAGCGCCGACCCCGCATCGAGCCACCACACCGCAGCCAACGCCGCGGGCGTGGCGATCACCGTCGACGCCAGCGCCGGAAGATACCCCGCCACGTAGGGGCCGACGCCCTCGATGCCCTCGCCGAGCAGCGTCCGCCACTTCGCGCGATCCACATGGCGGGGATCGGCGACGGCCAGGCGGGCCAGGGTGCGGGCACGCAGATCCGCGACGACCTCCGCCCCCGCGCGACGCCCGAAACGCGCCTCCGCCCACGCCACCGCCGCGCGGGCCACGGCCACGCCGACCAGCGCGGCGAGCAGCCCGGAACTATCGGCGATCGTCCGCTCCCCGGTGATGATCCCGGCCGCGATGGTGCCCACGAGGACTCCGAAGGCCAGGACGCCGACGACCCGCAGCGCCGCCAGCAGCGCGGCCGCGACGATCCACCTCCGGGCCGGGGCGGACAGCCGGGCCAGCCGGGGATCGACCGGGCCCCGGCTGGTCATGCGGTGACGGGTTCGGCGGCGACGGGCTCTGCGGTGATCCGCTTCCGGAACACCCAGTACGTCCACGCCTGATACGCGATGACCAACGGGGTGATGAACAACGCCGCCCACGTCATGATCTTCAGCGTGTACGGGTTCGACGCCGCGTTCCACACGTCCAGGCCCGCGCCGTCGGCCAGCGTGGTCGGCATCAGCCACGGGTACATCGACCCGAAGATGAGCACGGTCACCGCGACGACGGCCACCGACGTCGCCGTGAACGCGATGCCGTCGCGATCACGCAGGACCATGGCCACCCCGCCGAGGACCCCGACGAGCGCCAGGACCGTCACGGCCCAGGTCCACGGCTTGCCGTGGGCGATCTGCGTCCACAGGACGAAGGCCGCGCCGAGCACGACCGCCGCACCGGCGACGGGCACGAGCACGCCGTGGGCCTCCTCGCGCAGCCGGCCGGCGGTCTTCAGCCGCAGGAACGTCAGCCCGTGGAGGATGAACACCGCCGTCAGCGCCGCGCCGCCGAGCAGCGCATACGGGTTGAGCAGGCCGACCAGGACGTCGAGGCCGCTGGACATGCCGTGATCGGCGTCGAGCGGAACGCCGCGGACCAGGTTGGCCACGGCCACGCCCCACAGCACCGGCGGCAACCACGAACCGACGATGATCGCGGCGTCGCAACGACGGCGCCACGTCGGATCGTCGATCTTCTTCCGCCACTCCAGGCCCACGATGCGGACGATGAGCGCCAGCAGGATCAGGAACAGCGGCAGATAGAAACCGGAGAACATGGTTGCGTACCACTCCGGAAACGCCGCGAACAGGGCGCCGCCTGCGGTGATCAACCACACCTCGTTGCCGTCCCACACCGGGCCGATGGTGCGCAGCATCGCGTTTCGGCGGGCCTCGTCGCGCCCGAGGATCGGCAACAGGATGCCGACGCCGAAGTCGAAGCCCTCCAGCAGGAAATACCCGGCGAACAGGAACGCCACCAGGATGAACCACAAAACCGGCAGATCCAGTCCGAACATGATGATCACGCGTCCTTTTCGGTGGTGGTCGTGGTGGCGGCGTCGGGTTCGGTCGCGGCGTCGGCGGCGAAGCGGACGGGGGCGCCGGCTCCGACGATGGCCGCCGGCCCCTCCCCGCCGTCGACGGATGGGCCGGACTCGACCGGCGGGCCGCTGACCACCACCCGCCGAATGAGCATGAACCACACCACCGCGAGGATCGCGTAGATGAGCGTGAACCCGACCAGCGTGACCACGACCGTCCACGTCGCATGATCCGACACGCCCATGTCGACGGTCATCCGGATCAGCTCCGTCCTGGGGTCACCGAAGGACTCCGGGTTCGGGTGGACCACCCACGGTTGACGGCCCATCTCGGTGAACACCCATCCGGCGGAGTTGGCCAGGAACGGGAACGGAATCGCCGCCAACGAACCCCACGCGAACCACGTCGCCCACTTGCCCTGCGGCAGACGGCCGCCGCGGGTGAACAGCCAGCTGAAAAACGCGATCGCCAGCGAGCCGACCATGAGGCCGATCATCGCGCGGAAGGACCAGTACGTGACGAACAGGTTCGGCTGGTAATTGCCGGGGCCGAACATCATCTCGTAGCGCTGCTGCAGGTCGAGCACGCCCTCCAGCGTGACCCCGCTGAACTTGCCCTCCGCCAGGAAGGGCAGCACCCACGGCAGATCCAGCACGTGGACGACGGACTCGCAATTGTTGTGCGTGCCGATCGACAGAACGGAGAAGCGCGGATCGGTTTCGGTCACGCACAGCGACTCGGCCGACGCCATCTTCATCGGCTGCTGCACGAACATCAGCTTGGCCTGGATGTCACCCGTCCATGCCACGGCGATGGAGGACAACACCACGGTCCACCACCCCAAACGGTGGGCGGGACGGTGCGCGTCGTGGCGCTGTGCGTCGTCAAGCTCCCGACCCTCCGCCGCCGCGGCCCGCTCCAGTCGCGCGGCCTTGACCATCCACCAACCCGTCACGCCCAGCACGAACGTGCCGGCCGTGAGGAAGGAACCGGCCACCGCATGCGGGAACGCCGCCAGCGCGGTCGGGTTGGTCAGCAGCGCGACGAAGTCGGTGAGCTCCGCGCGGCCCGTCTCCGGGTTGTACACCGCACCCACGGGGTGCTGCATGAACGAATTGGCCACGATGATGAAATACGCCGACAGGTTCACGGCGATCGCGACCAGCCAAATCGATGCGGTGTGCAGCCAGCCGGGGATGCGCCCCCAACCGAAGATCCACAAGCCCAGGAACGTCGACTCCAGGAAGAACGCGATCAGTCCCTCCAGCGCCAGCGGCCCGCCGAAGACGTCGCCGACCATCCGCGAGTACTCCGACCAGTTCATGCCGAACTGGAACTCCTGCACGATGCCCGTGGCGACGCCCATGGCGAAGTTGATCAGGAAGACGGTGCCGAAGAACCGCGTCGCCCGGTACCAGTGGGCCTTCCCCGTCACCTGCCACATCGTCTGCATCAACGCGACCATCGGCGCCAAACCGATGGTCAGCGGCACGAATATGAAGTGGTAGACGGTGGTGATGCCGAATTGCCACCGTGACACGTCCACGACGTCCATGAACTCTCCTCGGCGAAAAGCGGGCAGCGGAAAAGGGCGCGCGAAGTCCCGGAGGGCGATGAGCCTCTCACTGCAACAGTCGTCCCGCTGCCTCGGTTGGTTCCCGGCGGCGATGGGGGTGGGGGTAATCGAAATGCGTAAGACCACTGCTTGACGACGGTCCGTCGAGTGAGAACCGGGGGTGACCGTGCGTGTCGCCGGGGCTTCGCAACCGTTGCGTGGAGTACGGGGCGGTCGCGTGGGGTGTGGGCACGACACGGGACCCGGTTTTCCTCTCGCGGGGGAGGGGGCGGTAGGATTTTCCGGGCATGGGCCTCTAGCTCAGTTGGTAGAGCTGCGGACTTTTAATCCGTAGGTCGTGGGTTCGAGCCCCACGGGGCCCACTTTTCCCCCTTTCCTGTTCGTGCAGGTTAGGGGGATTTTTCATGTGCGCCGTAGATTATTTCGGGATTTTTGGTCGGGAGTGGTTGCACTGCGGCTGTTTACAGGTGTAAAAAACTTACATGCGTAAAATCCAGAATCCACCGCGACCGGCGTCCCGGTCCCGCGACAAGCTCCGCACCGCGGCCGTCGCGCTCTTGGATGAACGGGCGCCGGTCGACATCACGATCACCGACCTGGTCAACGAAGCCGGCGTCAGCCGGCCCACCTTCTACGCCGTCTACGGCGACCTGGCCGAGGCATGGGCCGACGCCGCCGTTCTCCGCCTGGACGAGGCGTTCGCGGACATCGATCCGGCCTCCGACGGCTTCGACTCCGGCGACATCGACCGTATCCTCGAGGTCATCGGCATCGCCGTCGAAAAGCTCGAGCCGCACGTCGACTTCATGCATCGCGTCCTCGCCGGCCCGGGCGGCCAGGAAGTCCTCCATCAGTCCATCGACTACTTGGCGGGCCGGATCCTCGCCGCCCCGACCCTCGGCGGCAGCCTCGCCGCCGGACCGCTGGCGCCGGAAACCGCCGCCCGCGCCATCGCCGCCTCCATCGCGTGGACCGCGGCGCAGTGGGCGGGCGACGACGACCGCGGCCCCCTCGACGAGCTCGTCTCCGACCTCGGGGTCCTGCTCGTCCGGGGCGTCGACGGCGGATTGGGGGTGGCGCGATGAGCACCCGCGATCCCCGCCGGACACTGGCGTTCTGGTTGGCTCCGACCCTCGCCGTCGCCCTGCTGACGATCTTCTTCGGCGGCGCCTACCTCACCGGCAACGTCAATCCCAAGAAAAACCTCCATGAATTCCCGATCGCCATCGTCAACGCCGACCGCGGCGCCGGCACCCTCGACGGCACCGAGTTGAGGGCGGGCGACCAGGTCGTCGAAGGCCTCGTCGACGGCATCGACGAAGAGCAGTTCGACCTGCGTCAGCTCAGCGGCCAGGAAGCCATCGACCAGATGTCGCGGGGTGAACTGTACGGCGCGATCGTCATCCCCGAGAACTTCAGTTCCCGCCTCAACGCCTGGGGCATCGGCACCATGGTCGACAACGAGGTCGTCGCCCCGGACATCCGCATCGTCTCCAACCCCGCGGCCGGCTTGGGTGCATCGACCATCGTCAAGGAGGTCGGCTTCCAAGTTCGCACGGAGGTCGACGAAGCCGTCGGCAAGCAACTGCTGGAAAAGGTCGAAGCCGCAGCCGCGGACGCACCGGAAGGGCAGGGGCCGACCGGCACCGCCCTGGCCGCCGCGGCGCACCCGGTCGACTTCAAATTCGAGGAATTCCACCCGCTTCCCGACGGCACCGGCAACGGCCTGTCCGCGTTCTACTGGACGCTGCTCATCGTGCTCGCCGGCTTCACCGGTGCGATGGTGACCGGCCAGATCGTCGACAACCGCCTGGGCATCCACTCGCTGGAGTGGGGGCCGGTATTCGTGCGGCACGACCACCATCGCGTGTCGCGGCTGGCGACCCTCGTGGTGAAGTTCGGCATGTCCGCCACCCAGGCCGCCCTCGTCGCGGCGCTGTACGTCGTCATCGGCTCGATGGTCGGCATGCCCCTGCACAAACCGTTCGCCCTGTGGGGGTTCACCGCCGCGATGATCCTCGCCGTCGGCTGGGTCAGCCACGCCATCAACGCGCTGCTGGGCAACCCGGGTCTGGTGGTCAACCTCATCTTGTTCATCGTCCTGGGGCTGCCGTCGGCCGGCGGCACGCTGCCGCTGGAGGCCGTGCCGGAGTTCTTCCGGGTGCTGGGCCTGATCTCGCCGATGCACCAGATCTACCTCGGCTCGCGGTCGATGCTCTACCTCGGCGGCACGTGGGAGTCGGGCGTCGGCAACGCGCTGATCTACGCCGGCATTTCCGTGGCCGTCGCGGTGACCATCGGCCTGATCGCTTCCGTGTGGTTCGATCGGAAGGGCTGGCTGCGCGCACCGGCTCCGGAGTCGGAGCCCGCGCCGGAGTCTGAGTCCGCGCCGGAGTCGGAGCCCGCGGACGCGGTCTGACCTGAGGGGATAAATCGCCGGGAACTCTCGGGGAATGGATTCGACTAATCAGCGTTCGGCCGAACGCTTCCAGTCGCACCCCCGAGTCTTTCCCGAGGAGTTTTGACCCCATGTCCGAAACCCCCGCGGCCCGTCGCGTCAACCGCGACCGGCCCGCGCGTTTCCTCCATCGCCTGCACTTCTACGCGGGTTTGATGGTCGGCCCATTCCTGCTGATCGCGGCCATTTCCGGTGCGTTCTACGCGCTGGCGCCGACGATCGAGAAGGTCGTCTACGCCGACCTGCTCACCGTCGACCCGGCGACCGCCGCCGTCGTCGGCGAGGAGCGGACCTATTCCGGGCTCGGCGAGCTGCCGGTGCGCCGGTGGCTGTCCGGTCTGCATCAGCAACTCCACCTGGGCGAACCCGGCGAACTCTACGCCGAGCTGGCCGCTTCGTGGTTGTGGGTGCTCGCACTGGGCGGGCTGTACCTGTGGTGGCGCCGCGTGTCGGCCGCCCGACGTCGTGATCCCGGCACCCGAACCCGCCTGTGGCGCGCCGCCCCCGCCCCGACGGGCGACGCGGGCCGCCGTCGACGGTCGCTCAATCTCCACGCCGTTCTCGGCGTGTGGCTGATCGTCGCGATGCTCGGCCTGGCCGCCACCCGCATCACGTGGTCGCAGAGGGCCGGCGCGAACGTCGACGCCGTCGTTTCCGCGCTGGACTGGAAGGCGCCGAAGGTCGACGCCACGCTGCCGCCGGAATCGCCGGGCGCCGGTGGGCCGGCCTCACCCGCCCAGGCCGATCGCGTCATCGCCGCCGGCCTGGGCATCGCGGCGATCATCGTGCTGGGTTACCGCATGTGGTGGCTGCGTCGTCCCACCGTGCGCGGCACGTCGGTTCCCGGCCTGCCGGATGTGCCGTCGTGGCGCATCGTCGCCGGGGTGGTCGTCTTCGCCGCGACGGTCGGCGCGTTCCTGCCGCTCCTCGGCATGTCGATGATCGGCTTCCTGCTGCTCGATCTCGTGCTCATCGGCCGCTCGAGGGCTCGCCGCCGGACCGTCGAAAAGCAGCGCGAACCTGCGATTTTGTCGGGTGGTGTGCCGTAGGCTAGTGTTTCATACGTTGCCGCGGGGGTTCGTTCCCCCGCGCCCAACGCGAAGACGAGCTCCCTTCGTCTAGCGGCCTAGGACACCGCCCTTTCAAGGCGGCGGCGCGGGTTCGAATCCCGTAGGGAGTACCACTCCCCGAATGGGAGCACAACAGAACAAGGCCCTGTGGCGCAGTTGGTTAGCGCGCCGCCCTGTCACGGCGGAGGTCGCGGGTTCAAGTCCCGTCAGGGTCGCCATTTTTCTGGCGAAGGCGGTCATCCATTTCAGGTGGGTGGCCGCCTTTCGTGTTCGTCGGTGGCGGGTATTGCTTTGCGACGTTCGCCCCTTTCCTTTTTATCGCGCGGCAAGGGAGCGGCGTGGCGGGGGAGGCGTGGCGACGGGTGCGGGGAATGAGCGGAATTTCGCCGTGAGCTGCAGATTTGTGCCCCCGATGAACGGCTGTGTAGAGTATCAACTCGTGCACGGACGGAGTTCGTGTGCGGCATAAGGCCCTGTGGCGCAGTTGGTTAGCGCGCCGCCCTGTCACGGCGGAGGTCGCGGGTTCAAGTCCCGTCAGGGTCGCCGACATTCCCCCAGAGGGTTTGTTCGGCCAG
This sequence comes from Corynebacterium freneyi, assembly GCF_030408835.1. NCBI lineage: Bacteria > Bacillati > Actinomycetota > Actinomycetes > Mycobacteriales > Corynebacteriaceae > Corynebacterium > Corynebacterium freneyi. The sequence goes on along the minus strand of NZ_CP047357.1, from coordinate 2,446,072 downwards.
ATAGCTCAGTTGGTAGAGCGTCCGCCTGAAAAGTGGAAGGTCAGCGGTTCGATCCCGCTTCTGGCCACAATCGAATGGCCGGGAGTCCGCCGAAAGGCGGGCTTCCGGTTTTTCGTCGTCCCCGCCGGGCCTTTTTCGGCGCGGAACTTACCCCGCCCTCATCGATTCGGCCGTGGGACGACGTCGGTAAAATCAATGTCCATGAGTACCGAATTCGCATCGGCGGGAACGATGTCCGGCGATGAGTCGCTGCCGTCGGTCATCCGCATCTTCCTCTTCACCGACGAGCCCGGCCGGGTGGCCGCAGCCGACACGATTCGCGGAGCGCTCGAGGAGTTCGTCCCCGGCTCCGGCGCGCGTGTGTACGAGGACGTCATGCCCGACGGTGCCCAGGGTTCGTCCATGTTGGACGAGTGGCGCGAAGCCAACCCCGGTGCCGACGTGGGGGAGCGGGCGCGTCACCGCATCACCGTCGTCGTCCCCGGTCTGTCGCACGCGGAGCTGGCGGATCTGTCGGGATCGCTCGCGGACCTGGTGAGTCCCGGCTGGCGTTCCGGCGTCGCCGCCGAACGGGCCCATGGCACGGGGTCGGTGCCCTGTCGTGTGGCCGTCGGTCGCGCCGACGAGCAGCCCGGCACTCCGCCGGCCGCGGTCGACCACGGCGCCGTCTGACGGTTCCGTCCGTCGATTGCGCGATGGTGTCCGCCGGGCGTGCGTACCCTGGTGGGAAACATCATCGACCGAGGGAGAATCACCATGGCGCACACCATCGATCACGACGAGTCCGGACGTCGTTACGTCATCATCGTCGACGGCGAAGAGGCCGGTTTCGCGGCCTACGAGCCCGCCGAAGGTGCGTTGAATTTCAATCACACCGTCGTCTACGAGCGGTTCCAGGGGCAGGGCCTGTCCAAGCCCCTGATCCAGGCCGCGCTTGACGACGTCCGCCGAACCGGTGGATCCGTCATCCCGTCGTGCTCGGCCGTGGAGCGGTTCATCGCGAAGAACCCCGATTACGCCGACCTGGTCGCGTAACCGCCACGCACCCAATCCACACCACGGGGCCCAAACCACGGGGGCAGTGGCGACCCCGTGGTTTAGCCCGAAAAAGGGGCCGACCCCGTGGTGTGCGGGGTCGGCCCTTTGTCGTCGCCCGGTCGGCGCCGTTCGTGGTTCGACGGCGGAATTGCAGTCGGATGCCGCAGCTAGATCCCGTCGCCGTCGCCCTGGACGTACTCCGCCGGGTCCAGCAGCGGCCGGTGTTCCTCCGGCTGACGGGGGCGGGCCTTGCCCGGAATGCCCACCACGATGGAATCGGGCGGGCAGTCCCGCGTGACCACCGCGTTGGCGCCGATGGCCGAACCGGCGCCGATGACGACAGGGCCCAGCACCTTCGCGCCGGCGCCGACCGTCACGTTGTCCTCCAACGTCGGGTGCCGCTTGACCTTCGCCAGGCTGCGGCCGCCCAGGGTGACGCCGTGGTACAGCATCACGCCGTCGCCGATCTCGGCGGTTTCGCCGATGACCACGCCCATGCCGTGGTCGATGAAGAACCGGCGGCCGATCTTCGCGCCCGGGTGGATCTCGATGCCCGTGAGGAACCGGGTGAACTGGGCCAGGATTCGCGCCAGGCCCTTCGCCGCGCCCCCCTTCTGCCACAGCGCGTGGGCGGCTCGGTGCGCCCAAATGGCGTGCAGGCCCGAATAGACCAGGGCGTTTTCCACGTCACCGCGGGCGGCGGGGTCGTGCGCGCGGGCGTTGTCCAGGTCCTCCTTGAGGATCCTCAGGAACGAATTCATGGTGACCAACTTTACATAGCGCACCGCCGACGCCCCGGTATGAGGGAGCGTCGGCGGCGGATGCGGGAGGGGGCGCAGTCCGGGTTTAGTCGCGCAGGTCCTGGTACAGGATGGAGGAGACGTAGCGCTCGCCGAAGTCCGGGATGATGACCACGATGGTCTTGCCCTCGGCCTCGGGGCGGGCGGCGATCTCGAGGGCGGCCTTGACGTTGGCGCCGGCCGAGATGCCGCCGAGGATGCCCTCCTGCTTCGCCAGCTCGCGGGAGGTGGCGATGGCATCTTCGTTGGTGGAGGTGAGGACCTCGTCGAGCAGGTCCCGGTCGAGGATCTCCGGGACGAAGTTGGCGCCCAGGCCCTGGATCTTGTGCGGGCCGGCCTTGCCCTCGGTGAGCAGCGGGGAATCCGCCGGCTCGACGGCGACGAGCTTGACGTCCGGGTTGTGCTTCTTAAGCGTGCGGCCGGCGCCGGTGATGGTGCCGCCGGTGCCGATGCCGGCGACGAAGTAATCGACCTTGCCGTCGGTGTCGGCCCAGATCTCCTCGCCGGTGGTGGCGGCGTGAACCTCGGGGTTGGCCTGGTTGGCGAACTGGGAGGCCAGGATGGCGTTGTCGGTGTTCTCGACGATCTCCTTGGCCTTGTTCACCGCGCCCTTCATGCCCTCGGCGCCCGGGGTCAGCACCAGCTCGGCGCCGAATGCGCGCAGCACGACTCGGCGCTCCTGGCTCATGGTGTCCGGCATGGTGAGGATGACCTTGTAGCCGCGGGCGGCGCCGACCAGCGCCAGGGCGATGCCCGTGTTGCCCGAGGTGCCCTCGACGATGGTGCCGCCCGGCTTCAGCTCGCCGGAGGCCTCCGCGGCGTCGATGATGGCCTTGCCGATGCGGTCCTTGACGCTGTTGGCCGGGTTGTAGAACTCCAGCTTGGCGACGACCGTGCCGGGCAGGCCCTCGGTGAGGCGGTTGAGCTTGACCAGCGGGGTGCCGCCGATCAGGTCGGTGATGTTGTCGTGGATGGTCATCCAGTCGGTTCCTTTCTCGTTTCCTTCGTCGGTGGGCGAGTGTACGCCGCGATGCCCTCTTTGTACAGACAGGTACGTCTAGTTTTGGGGTGGGGGCACCTGCAAGCCCGCGACCAGGGGGAGAGTCGCCGCCCGCGCCGCATCGCCGTCGGCTGCGGGGCATAGGATGGGAGGCAGATTCGCGGTGGACGGGAACGCCCTGCAAGTGGGCGGCGGCCCTCGCCACTGTGATCGGGGTGACCCCGGTCCGGCACATGCCACCGGGCTCCGCACGGCCGATGGCAAAGGACCGGCGGGGCGCGGGAAGGCGCCGGAGCGGATGTTTCGCGGCACGTCCCGCGGGGCAGCCCCGTCAGCCAGGAGACCGGCCGTGGATCGGCCCCGGCGTCGATGGGCGCCGGGTGGATCGGTGCGCCACCCGCGAGGTGACGGGGGCGCGTGAGGATAAATTCACATGCATATCGCAGAGGGCTTTTTGCCCGTCGGCCATGCGGTGGGGTGGACGGTGGCCGCGGCGCCGTTCGTCGTCCACGGTGCGTGGCGAGTCAACAAGCTGCTCAAGGAGAAGCCGGGCACCGGTTTGCTCCTCGGCGCCGCCGGCGCGTTCACGTTCGTGCTGTCGGCCCTGAAGATCCCGTCGGTGACCGGCTCGACGTCGCACCCCACGGGCACGGGCCTGGGCACGGTGATGTTCAGGCCGCCCATCATGGCCGTATTGGCCTCCATCGTTCTTCTCTTCCAGTCGTTGCTGCTGGCCCACGGCGGCATCACCACGCTCGGCGCGAACGTGTTCTCCATGGGCATCGTCGGCCCGTGGGTCGCGTGGGGCGGGTACGTCCTGACCAGGCGTTTGGGCGGCGGTTTGCTGCCCTCGGTGTTCGTCGCGGCGTTCCTGGCGGATCTGTCCACCTACGTGGTCACGGCCACGCAGCTGGCGTTGGCGCACCCGGCGGATCCGGGCGGGTTCGGCGGTGCGCTGGCGACGTTCCTGTCGCTGTTCGCCGTCACCCAGATCCCGCTGGCCGTCATCGAGGCGCTGCTGACGGTGCTGGTGGTCAAGGCCCTGCGCACCGTCGCGGAGAAGGAGCTGTTCTCCCTGGGCGTGCTCAAGAAGAACGAGCTTTCCGACGTCGCGATCGCCGACGCGGTCGCCCATGACGAGCGCCTGACCGCCCCCGCCGACGCCGACGAGAAGGAGACCGTGCGATGACCGCCTCGAATCAGACCCACACGCCCCCGAAGCGCTCCGGTGCGGGGGTGACCATCGGCCTCATCGTCCTGGCCGTCGTCATCGCGGTGTTCCCCATGTTCTTCAACCTGGGCGACCCCGAGGAGGAGCCCTTCGGCGGCGCGGACGGTGCCGCCACCGAGCTCATCGAGGAGAGCAACCCGGACTACGAGCCGTGGTTCGAGCCGGTCGTCGACGAGCTGCCGGGCGAGGTCGAGTCCGGTCTCTTCGCGCTGCAGGCCGGCCTGGGCGGCGGCGTGCTCGGTTACGCGCTGGGCTTCTACCGTGGCCGCAGCAAGGAGCGGGAGTCCTCGTAGCGTGAACGCCCTCGAAACCGCCGCGGCCCGCAATCGGTGGGCGCGGCGCAACGTCGGCGAGAAGGCCCTGTTGTGCGGTGGCCTGCTGTTGCTGGCCATTTCGTTGCCCCCGTGGCCGGCGGCCGTGCTGATCATCGTCGCGGTGGCGGTCGCGGCCGTCATCGCGAGGGTGCCGGCGGGGTTGTTCCTGACCCTGTGGTCCGCTCCCGCCGCGTTCGTCGCGGTGGGCATTCTGCCGTTGTTGTTCACCATCACGCTGGACGGACTGGTCTGGTCGCCGACGGGGCCGCAGCGCGCGGCGGAAGTCGTCGCGCGGGCGACGGCGGCGATCGGCTGCACGATGTTGTTCACGGTGACCACGCCGTTGTCGGAGGTGCTCGCCTGGTTGAATCGGTCGGGCATTCCGCGCACGTTGACGTATTTGGCCGAGCTCATCTATCGGATGGTCGGCTCGTTGGCGGGCACGGCGAAGATGATGCATGAGGCGCAGGCCCAGCGCCTGGGCCACGTCACGCGGCGCGGGTTGCTCACGGGCGTGGCGGCGCAGTCGGCGAATCTGTTCGTCTTGTCGTTCGAGCGGGCCCGCCGTCTCGGCGAGGGCCTGGAGTTGCGCGCCGAGCCGGGTGCCGCGGGGGTCATGGTCGTCGACCGCCCGCGCGACGCCCGGTTCCTGGTCGCATCGGTCGTGGTGCTCGTCGTCGTCACGGCGGTCACGGCCGCGGTGCGGGGGTGGTTGCCGTGAGCATTCTCGCCGCGCGCGGCGTCGGGTTCCGGCATCCCGGTGTGCGCGTGCTTGACGACGTCGACCTGGAGATCCTCGCCGGGGAGCGCATGGCGCTGCTGGGGGCGAACGGTTCCGGCAAGTCGACGTTGCTCCGCTTGTTGGCCGGTGCGATCCGGCCGTCCGCAGGGCGGCTCGACTTCGACGGTTCGCCGTTTTCCTATTCCCGCCGCGGCCGCAATCATCTGCGGCAGCGGGTCCAGCTGGTGCTGCAGGATCCCGACGATCAGTTGTTCGCCACCTCCGTCGCCGCCGACGTTTCCTACGGCCCCGTCAATCAGGGGTTGCCGGACGACGAGGTGCGCGTGCGCGTCGCCGAGGCCATGGCCGCCGCCGAGATCACCGATCTCGCCGACCGTGTGCCGCACCAGTTGTCCTACGGGCAGCGCAAGCGGGTCGCGTTGGCGGGTGCGCTGGCCATGCGGCCCGACGTCCTGCTTCTCGACGAGCCCACCGCGGGACTCGACCCGGCGGCGACGCGCACTCTGCTGGACACCCTCGGCGCGCTCCACGATCGGGGCGTGGCCGTGGTGATGGCCACCCACGACATCGACGTCGCCTGGGCCTTCGCCGCCCGCGCCGCCGTCCTCGTCGACGGGTCGGTGGTCACCGGAGACGCCGCCGACGTCCTCGTCGACGCCGATCTGGTGACGCGGGCGCGACTGTCCCTGCCCTGGGCGCCGGTGGTGGCCAGGGCGCTGGGGCGCGACCCCGCCACCATCCGCGGCCCGGAGGACCTGCTGGGCCGATGACGCCCCAGGTGGGCGTCGTCAAGCGAAAAGAACCGCTCCACCCGCGCGCGGACTGCCGGAACGCGCGCGGGGGAGCGGTCTTTCATTCATCGCCGCAGCATGCGGCCGACGGTAGGAGGCCCGTCGACCCGACTGCTACAGCGACGCCCGGACCTTCCGGGCGGCTTTCACGAGAGCGTCCAACGACGCCCTGGTCTCGGGCCAACCGCGGGTCTTCAACCCGCAGTCGGGAACCACCCACACCCGGTCGGGGCCGAGGGCGCGGGAGGCGTGGTCGATGCGCGCCGTGACCTCGTCCACGCCCGGTACGCGCGGCGAATGGATGTCCCACACGCCGGGGCCCACGGGCAGGTCGAAATCGGAGGCGGCGATGGCGTCGACGAGCTCGAAGCCGGCGCGGGCCGCCTCGATCGTGGTGACGTCGGCGTCCATGTCCCGGATCAGATCGAGGATCGACTCGAAATCCGAGTAGCACATGTGCGTGTGCAGCTGGACGTGGTCCGCCAACCCGCCGGTGGCGGTGCGGAACGCCTCCACCGACCACTCCGCGTAGGCGGCGCGGTCCTCCGGGCGCAGGGGCAACAGCTCGCGGATCGCGGCCTCGTCGACCTGGATCACCCGCGCGCCCGCCGCCTCCAGGTCCTCGCACTCGGCGCGGATGGCCAGCGCCACCTGATGCGCGGTGTCCGCCAGGGGCTGGTCATCGCGGACGAAGGACCAGGCCAACATGGTCACCGGGCCGGTGAGCATGCCCTTGACCGGCCGCTCCGTCATGTCCTGCGCCGCGCGGAACCAACGCACCGTCATCGGCTCGGGGCGCGAGACGTCGCCGTGGAGGATCGGGGGACGCACGCATCGGGTGCCGTAGGACTGCACCCACGCGTTCGACGTGCAGTGGAACCCGTCGAGCTGCTCGGCGAAGTACTGCACCATGTCGTTGCGCTCCGGCTCGCCGTGCACGAGCACGTCCAACCCCAGCTTCTCCTGCTCGTCGATGACGTGCAGGATCTCGCGGACCATCGCGGCCTCGTAGGCGGGCGCCGACGACTCGCCCCGTGCGAACGCCGCCCGGGCCGCACGGACCTCCGGCGTCTGCGGGAAGGAACCGATCGTCGACGTGGGCAGCGGCGGCAGGTCCAGGCGCCGGCGCTGGGCCTCCCGGCGTTCCGGGAACGGCGCCCGGTCGTGGACCCCGCCCTTGCGTCGGGGAACCTCGTGCTCCACGGCTGCCGCGGACGCGTCCGGATCGGGCTGCCCGGCCCGTTCCGTCTGCTCGGTCTGCTCGGCCTGCTCCTCGTTCGCGGCGGTCTCCGCGTCGGCGAGGATCCCGTTGCGGCGGATGCGCTCGCAGTTCGGATGGTGCAGGGCGCGGGCGAGTGAGACGACCTCGATGATCTTCTCCTCGCCGAACGCCAGGCGGGCCCGCAACTCCGGTTCATCGGCCAGCGACGGCTCGGCGGCCAGAGAATGCGGCACGTGCAGCAGCGAGCAGGACGTGGACACCGCGACCGGGTGCGACTGCGCGACCTCGGCGAGCGCGCCCAGGGCCCGGGCGCAATCCGTGCGCCACACGTTGCGGCCGTCCACGACGCCCGCGACGACCAGCGTCGACGTCGGCAGGGCGGACAGATCCGGGGCGGCTCCCGCGACGTAATCCACGCCGACGGCGTCGACGCCGGTGCCGGAGAGAAGGTCCACCGTTCGCTGGGCGTCGGTGAAATACGTCTGCGCCAGCACGCGCACGCCCCGGACGTGGGCATGGACGACCAGGCGGCGCCACTGCTCCGACACCTCGCCGTCGCGGCCCGCCGGCAGATGCCCGGTGTTGAGGGCCGGTTCGTCGAACTGGATCCACTCCACGCCCTCGTCGGCGACGGCATCGACGATGTCGCGGTACGCGTCCACGAGTTCGGGCAGGCGGTCCAACGGCGCGCCGACGGTGCCGTCGGCCATCTTCGACAGGGCCAGGAACGTCACGGGGCCGATGAGCACCGCCCGCGCCGGAACGTGATGGCGGCGGGCCCGGCGCAACTGCGCCACCAGGAACGACGGGTCGGCGGCGAAGGGTCGGGCCGGATCGAGCTCGGGGACCAGGTGGTGGTAGTTCGTGTCGAACCACTTGGTCATCTCCAACGGCGCAATCCCCTCCGCGCCGCGGGCGGCGGCGAAATAGCGGTCCAGCCACGTCGGAAGCAGGTCGTCGGCGGAGGGGTCACGTTCGGGGTCGGACCCGGAACCGGGCTCATGGTCGGCGATGTCGTCGACGCGCGCGGGCAGGGCGCCCACCATCGCGGCGACGTCGAGCATCTGGTCATAGTGGGAAAACGTGCCGACGGGCACCGAATCCAGGCCGGTCGCGGTCGCGCGCGTGAGGCGGCGATCGATCAACGTGGCGGCGGTGTCGGCCAATTCCGGTGCCAGGGCCGGGTCGCGCCAATAGGCCTCGATGGCCTTCTTCAGCTCCCGGTGGGCGCCGATGCGCGGGAAGCCCGGCACCGTCGCGGTGAACGGCGGGCGTTGGCCCGCCCGGGTCGAACGTGCGGTCATGGGGTGATCTCCTCGATCCTCGTCAAGAAAGACCGGGGTCGCACCTGAACCTGCGCCGAAGCCACCGACGGGGAGACTCGCCCGTCGGTTTACGCCACGTCGCGCCAGTCCACGAGCGCCCTCGGTGAGCCGGATCGGATGAGCCGGCACAACGGGCAGGTATTCGGGCTCGCCGGCGTGCGCCCAAGTGGGCGGGGCCTACCGGCCGTCGCTTCCCGGGGCATCGACCCCAGTGCCTTTGACGGCTTTCGTTCCGGCATACCGCTGCGGGACAGCTCCGGATTCTCACCGGATTCCCTCTTGCGTCCGACATCCCGCGACAACCGCGGGGGCGGAACCAGTTGCGCAGGTCACCTTAGGACGAAATTCGCAAAAAGAAAACTCGGGTGGCGAAGGTCTGCCAGGTGGTCGTCGTAAAGCAAGGTTGGCCGGGGTAAAAGCGGGCGCCAAGCAGGGAGGCGAAGAGTTAACAGTCAATTCGCAACATTAACACGGTGCCCCCAAATGTGGTCGCGCCATACCTCCTCCTAGATTTCGTGACCCGCGTCACATACGTTTTCGGTTAGCGATCGTTAACCAAAACATGACGGGCGGAAGCCCGCGGCGAAGGGAAGAACAGGCATGACCATCCGCATCCCCCACATCATCGGTGGCGAAGAAGTCCACGCCGACGGCGCCACCATGGACGTCACCATCCCCTCCACCGGCGCCGTCCGCGGCACCGTCGGACTGGCCGACCGCGCACTCGTCGACCGCGCCGTCGCCAACGCCAAGGAGGCCCAGAAGGACTGGGGCGCGTGGAGCCCGCTGAAGCGCACCCGCGTCCTCAACGAGTGGATCCGCCTCATCCGCGCCAACGCCGACGACATCGCCCGCGACCTTTCGCTCGAGCACGGCAAGACCTTCGCCGACGCCCACGGTGACCTGCAGCGCGGCCTCGAGGTCGTCGAGTTCTCCCTCGGCGCCCCGCACCTGCTCAAGGGCGAGTTCTCCGAATCCGTCGGCACCGGCGTCGACGTCCATTCCGTTCGCCAGCCCCTCGGCGTGGTCGCCGGCATCACCCCGTTCAACTTCCCGGCCATGATCCCGCTGTGGAAGGCCGGCCCCGCCCTCGCCGCCGGCAACGCGTTCGTGCTCAAGCCCTCCGAGCAGGACCCGTCCGTGCCGGTCACCCTGGCCAAGCTCTTCCTCGAGGCCGGCGGCCCGGCCGGCGTGCTCAACGTCGTCCACGGCGCCCACGACGCCGTCAACGGTCTGCTGGAGCACCCCGACGTCAAGGCCATCGGCTTCGTCGGCTCGACCCCCGTCGCCGAACACGTCTACGTCACATCCGCGAAGCTGGGCAAGCGCGCCCAGTGCTTCGGCGGCGCGAAGAACCACATGATCATCATGCCGGACGCCGACCTCGACCGCGTCGTCGACGCGCTCATCGGCGCAGCGTACGGCTCCGCCGGCGAGCGGTGCATGGCCATCTCCGTCGCCGTGCCGATCGGCGACGAGGTCGCCGACGCCCTGCGCGACGCCCTCGTCGAGCGCATCAAGGAGCTCAAGGTCGGCCACTCCCTCGACCCGGACGCCTCCTACGGTCCGCTGATCACCCCGCAGGCGCTCGAGCGCGTCCGCGACATCGTCGGCTCCGCCGAGTCCGAGGGTGCCACCGTCGTCATCGACGGCCGCGAGTCCGGCGCCACCGACGCCGAGTTCGAGGGGGAGTCGCTCGCCGACGGCCTGTTCATCGGCCCGTCGCTCATCGACAACGTCAAGCCCGGCATGCGCTGCTACGACGAGGAGATCTTCGGCCCCGTGCTGTGCATCGCCCGCGCCAAGGACTACGAGGAGGCCCTGGCCCTGCCGAACGAGCACGAGTACGGCAACGGCGTGGCCATCTTCACCCGCGACGGCGACGCCGCCCGCGACTTCGCCTCCCGCGTCGAGGTCGGCATGGTCGGCGTCAACGTCCCGATCCCGGTCCCGGTGGCCTTCCACACCTTCGGCGGCTGGAAGCGGTCCGGATTCGGCGACCTCAACCAGCACGGCCCGGACGCCTTCCGCTTCTACACCCGCACCAAGACCATCACCACCACCTGGCCGAAGGGCCCGCGCGAGGGCGCGTCCTTCAACATGCCGGTCCTGGGCGCCTGACCGCCGGAACCGCCCGCAGGAACCGAAGCACCCGCCGGAATCACGGCACCCGCCGGAATCGAAGGAAGATCAGGAAGGCACCCATGACCTGGATCACCGAAGACCAGAAGATGCTCGCCGACACCATCGACGCGTACGTGGCCAAGCACATTGCGCCGTACGCCGCCGAGTGGGACGCGAACCACCATTTCCCCGTCGACGAGATGCGCGGCCTGGCCGAGCTCGGCGTCGGCGCCCTCTACTGCTCCGAGGACCACGGAGGCACGGGGCTGACCCGTTCCGACGGCGTGGTGGTGTTCAACCGCATCGCCCGCGGCTGCCCGGTGACGTCGGCGTTCCTGTCGATCCACAACATGGTGACGTGGATGGTCGACGAGTTCGGCACCGAGGAGCAGCGCGCGGAGTTCGTTCCGCGGTTGGCGTCGATGGAGGTTTTGGGTTCGTACTGCCTCACCGAGCCCGACGCCGGTTCCGATGCGGCGTCGCTGTCGACGCGCGCGGTCAAGGACGGTGACGAGTGGGTGCTCGACGGCGTGAAGCAGTTCATCTCCGGTGCCGGCGCCTCGGACGTCTACCTGGTCATGGCCCGCACGGGCGCCGAGGGCGCGAAGGGCATCTCGGCGTTCCTGGTGGACAAGGGCACCCCGGGCCTGTCCTTCGGCCCGAACGAGAAGAAGATGGGCTGGCGCAATCAGCCGACCGCGCAGGTCATGTTCGACGGGGTGCGCATCCCGGCCGACCGCCTCATCGGCGGCGAGGGGGGCCTGGGCAAGGGCTTCACCATGGCGATGCGGGGTCTCAACGGCGGCCGCATCAACATCGCGGCCTGTGCGTTGGGCGGCGCGGAGTTCGCCTTCGGCCGCGCGGTGTCCTACCTGCGGGACCGCAAGGCGTTCGGCGGCACGCTCATCGACAATGATGCGCTGCGCCACCGCATCGCCGACATGGCAGCGGGCCTGCAGTCGTCGCGTCTGATGCTGTCGCATGCGGCCAATGCGCTGGACACGAAGGCCCCGGGGTACCCGGAGGCGTGCGCGATGGCGAAGCTGCACGTCACCGAGACGTGTTTCCACGTCGCCGACGAGGCCCTGCAGTTGCACGGCGGCTACGGCTACCTGGAGGAGTACGACGTCGAGCGCATCGTCCGCGATCTGCGCGTCATGCGGATCCTCGAGGGCACCAACGAAATCATGCGCATGATGCTCGGTCGCGCCGCCGCCAAGGGCGCGCTGACCTTCTAGACCTTTCAGATCTTCCGGCCCCGCCGGCCCCGCCGGCCCCGCCGACTCCGGTCGGTCCGGGTCGGCTCCGTTGCGGCACCGATTGCTTGACGACGACCCACCCCCACACACGAGGAGCGAGAATCCAGATGAGCACCACCGACATCCGCACCGTGGCCGTCATCGGCCTGGGCAACATGGGCGGCCCGATGGCCGTGAACCTGGCCAAGGCGGGCCTTGACGTCCATGGCTCCGATCCGTCGCCGGAGGCGCGCCAGACCGCCGCCGACGGAGGCGTGACCGTCCACGAATCCGCCGTCGACGCGGTTGCGGCGGCCGACGCCGTGGTGACGATGCTGCCGAACGGGAAGATCGTCGGCGCCGTCTACGACGAGCTGCTGCCGGTCACGCCGGCCGGGGCGCTGTTCATCGATTCGTCGACGATCGCCGTCGACGACGCCCGGGAGCTGTCCGCCCGCGTCGCGGCGGCCGGCCACCGGCACGTCGACGCCCCGGTGTCCGGGGGAATCTCGGGCGCGGCGGCGGGCACGTTGGCCTTCATGGTCGGCGGCGACGAGGCCGACGTCGAGCGCGCCCGCCCGGTCCTCGAGCACATGGGCCGTTCCATCGTGCACTGCGGCGACTCCGGCGCCGGTCAGGCCGCGAAGGTGTGCAACAACATGGTCCTGGCCGTCGAACAGATCGCCATCGGCGAGGCGATGTTGCTCGGCGATAAGCTGGGCCTGACCCCGGAGGCGTTCCACGAGGTCGTCTCCAACTCCACCGGCGCCTGCTGGGCGTTGACGGTCAACTGCCCGGTTCCGGGTCCGGTGCCGACGTCGCCGGCGAACAACGGTTTCAAGCCGGGCTTCGCCACCGCCCTGATGGACAAGGACCTCGGCCTGGCCGAGCACGCCCTGGACACCGCCGGCACCTCGGCGCCGATGGGGCGGCTGGCCCGCGAGCTCTACTCGCGATTCCTGGCGGACGGCAACGGCGGCCTGGACTTTTCTGCCATCATTGAACAGACCCGGGCCGATGGCGCGGCCTCCGACGAAAGGAACTAGAAAAACCAATGTCCGAAGGCACCTACGAAACCATCCTGACCTCCGTCGAGGGGCGCGTGGCCACGATCACGCTGAACCGCCCGAAGGCGCTCAACGCGCTGAACACGACGGTGATGAACGAGCTGGCCGACGCGGTGGAGGGCTTCGACCGCGACCACGGCATCGGCGCCATCGTGATCATCGGCTCCGAGAAGGCTTTCGCCGCCGGCGCCGACATCAAGGAGATGAAGGACCTTTCGTACAAGGACGTCTACCTGGACGACCTTTTCGGCGGCTGGGATCGCCTGTCCCGCGTGCGCACGCCGATCATTTCCGCGGTGTCCGGCTACGCGCTGGGCGGCGGCTGCGAGCTGGCGATGATGGGCGACATCATCCTGGCCGCGGACAACGCCAAGTTCGGTCAGCCGGAGATCACCCTGGGCGTCATCCCCGGCATGGGCGGTTCGCAGCGCCTGACCAAGGCCGTGGGCAAGTACAAGGCCATGGATCTGGTGCTCACCGGCCGCATGATGGACGCGGAGGAAGCCGAGCGTTCGGGCCTGGTGTCGCGCATCCTGCCGTTGGAGGGCTTCGCCGAGGAAGTCGCGAAGATCGCGGAGAAGGTGGCGAACATGCCGCTGACCGCGTCCTACATCGCCACCGACGCCGTTGACCGCGCGCTGGAGACCACGCTGACCGAGGGCATCCACTACGAGCGCCGCGTGTTCTACTCGCTGTTCTCCACCGCCGACAAGTACGAGGGCATGAACGCCTTCGCGGACAAGCGCAAGCCCGAGTGGGAGCGCTGATCGGCGGCCTCGGGTAGTCCGGGACGAAGTCGTACGGGGCCGGCCGTCGTCAAGCAGGATGTGCTTGACGACGACCGGTCCCGCCCCGTTTCCGCCGGTCGCCCCGCATGCCCCGGGGGTGGGAAACGGGCCCGCGACGGTCACCCCGGGAACGCGAATGGAGATATTTCCGTATCGCGGGGGTGGGATATCCGCCAAAATTGTGAGGATCGCCTCAATGCAGGGGCACCCTTTTGGAGGGTATAGTTTCCGGTGTACGGAAATGCGCCCCCCGCTCGGGGCCACCTGGCGGTGGGCGGCAGGTAGGGCAGCAGGAGGCACGTTCATGGATCCCCACCGAATTCTGGACGACGACGAGGTAGTCAAGTCGTCTCTGGTCACCCTGAAGAACGCGACCGGGATCCCGGTGACCATGTACGCCGACGTGATCGACGGCGGAAAGATGCAGATCAGCCACTGGGTGGGGCTGCGCACCCCGGCGTTGCACAACCTCATCGTCGAATCCGGTGCCGGCGTCGGCGGCCGGGTGATGTCGACCCGCCGGCCCGTCGGCGTCAGCGACTACCTCCGGGCGAAGGTGATCACCCACGAGTACGACCAGAACATCAAGGACGAGGGCCTGCATTCCCTCGTCGCGGTGCCGGTCATCGTGGCCCGTCAGGTGCGCGGCGTGCTGTACGCGGGCGTGCATTCGTCGGTGCGGCTGGGCGACAAGGTGCTCGAGGAGGTCACCATGACCGCCCGCTGCCTGGAGCAGGATCTGTCGGTGGCCGACGCGTGCCGCAACATGGACCGAGCCTCCGGCGGCAAGGGCGGCCGCGTCATGAACGGCGCGGAGTGGGAGCAGGTGCGCTCCACCCATTCGAAGCTGCGCATGCTGGCCAACCGCGTCGACGACGAGAAGCTGCGCCAGGAGCTCGAGGAACTGTGCGACCAGATGGTCACGCCCGTGCGGGTGAAGCAGACCACGAAGCTGTCGGCCCGTGAGCTCGACGTCCTGGCCTGCGTGGCGTTGGGCCACACCAACGTCGAGGCGGCGGAGGAGATGGGCATCGGCGCCGAGACCGTGAAGTCCTACCTGCGGTCGGTGATGCGCAAGCTCGGCGCCCACACCCGCTATGAAGCCGTCAACGCCGCGCGTCGCATCGGCGCCCTGCCCTGACGGCGGGCGCGGTTTCGCGCAGCGTGTTTCGCGTGACGACGGGTCGGCGTGGGGGCCGGGCCGCCGTCACGCGTCGTCGTTGCCTTGGGTGGAGGAGTCGGATCCGCGTTCGCCGCCCGGCACCCACAGCACGTCATCGCCGTCGTTGGCGACGCGGGAGAGGATAAACAGCAGGTCGGACAGCCGGTTGAGGTATTTCGCCGGCCATGGCGACGTGGTGTCCGGGAATTCGCGCACCGCGGTCCAGGCCCTGCGCTCCGCCCGGCGGGCGACGACGCGCGCCGAATGCAGCAGCGCGCCGGCCTTCGTGCCGCCCGGGAGGATGAAGGACTTCAGCGACGGCAGGTCCTCGTTGAAGGAATCGCACCACCGCTCCAGCTGGGTGACGTAGTCCTCCGTGATGCGCAGCGGCGGGTACTCCGGGTCGGCTTCGATCGGGGTGGCCAAGTCGGCGCCGGCGTCGAAAAGGTCGTTTTGGATGTGGCGCAGCACCGCGGCGATGTCCTCGGACGGTTCGCCGAGCGCCAGGACCTGGCCGATGGCCGCGTTGGCTTCGTCGCAATCGGCGTACGCCTCCAGGCGCGGGTCGTCTTTGGGGACGCGGCTGAAATCGGACAGGCCCGTGGTGCCGTCGTCGCCCGTGCGGGTGTAAATGCGGGTCAGGTGAACGGACATGGCCCCACTCTAGGCGGCGCTTGCGGCGGTGGTGGGGGAAGGAGCGGCGGCCGCGGGGGAAGTCGCGGCGGCGACGGCGAAAGTGTGGTTTCGTGGGGGCCGTGGCGAATGAACGATTCCTGGTCAAGGGCGGCGCGCGGCTGAGCGGACAGGTCCGCGTGTCCGGCGCGAAGAACTCCGTGCTCAAGTTGATGGGTGCGGCGCTGTTGGCGGAGGGCACCACGGTGCTGACAAACTGCCCGGCCATCGACGACGTGCCGCTCATGCAGAAGGTCCTCGAGGGGCTCGGGTGCACCGTCGAGCGCGAGGGCGACGTCGTGCGCATCGACACTCCAGCCGAGCTGTCGCCGCAGGCGGACTTCGACGCGGTGCGCCAGTTCCGCGCGTCTGTGTGCGTGCTCGGCCCGCTGACCGCGCGGTGCCGCAAGGCCATCGTCGCCCTGCCCGGCGGTGACGCCATCGGTTCGCGGCCGTTGGACATGCATCAGTCGGGTCTGGAGAAGCTCGGCGCCCGGACGTACATCAACCACGGGTGCGTCGTGGCCGAGGCCGATGGGCTCACCGGCGGGCACATTTCGTTGGACTTCCCGTCGGTCGGTGCCACGGAGAACATCCTCACCGCCGCCGTGCTCGCGAAGGGGCGCACGGTGCTGGACAACGCGGCGCGAGAGCCGGAGATCGTCGACCTGTGCGACATGCTCGTGGCCATGGGCGCCCGCATCCAGGGCGCCGGTTCGAACACCATCACCGTCGATGGGGTGGAGAAGCTGACCCCGACGCAGCATGAGGTCGTCGGCGACCGCATCGTCGCCGGCACGTGGGCGTACGCGGCGGCGATGACCGGCGGCGACGTCACCGTCGGCGGCATCAGCCCGGCTCACCTGCATCTGGCCCTGGAGAAGTTGAAGAACGCCGGGGCGCAGGTGGAGACCTACGGGTCGGGATTCCGCGTGCGCATGGAGGGCCGGGCGAAGGCCGTGAATTACCAGACCCTGCCGTTCCCGGGGTTCCCCACGGACCTGCAGCCCATGGCCATTGCGTTGGCGGCGGTGAGCGAGGGCGTCAGCGTGCTCACCGAGAACGTCTTCGAGTCCCGTTTCCGGTTCGTCGACGAGATGATTCGCCTGGGCACCGACGCGACCGTCGACGGCCACCACGTGATGATCCGCGGCAAGGAGCGTCTGAGTTCGGCTCCCGTGTGGTCGTCGGACATTCGCGCCGGCGCCGGATTGGTGCTGGCGGGATTGTGCACCGAGCCCGGCGACGTCACGGAGGTCCACGACGTCTATCACATCGATCGCGGCTACCCGACGTTCGTGGAGACGCTCAATTCGCTCGGCGCCGACATCGAGCGCGTGCGGTAGCGCTGAACTGCGGAGTGACCTGGCGTTTTGCTTTGTTCGGCGCGGCGTGTGTAATGTTCTGGTGGTCAGCGCGACCGACACCGCAAGGTGATCGGGTCACTGGCTGGGGGAAGAGCGAGAAACATTCCGGTTCGAGCCGTTTGCGCGGCAGATTCCGGGTGTGGTAAGTTCTTCTCTTGCTGCTTGCGGCGCTGGGTGTGCCTGGTTGTTGTGGGTGTGCGTGTGTTTTTTGAGAACTCGATAGTGTGCCGATGTACTTTATTTTGTGTTGATTTGGTGAGTGCCAGGAGTTTCTGGTTGCTCTTTCTTTTCAACCTGTTTTTGTGTGCCTGCTCCTTCACCCTGTCGGGGTGGGTGCACTGTTTTTTCGGATATGAATGCCAGGCCAGCCCGTGTGGTTGGTTTGTCGTTTGTTTTTGCCGGTTTTGAGCTTTTCACTGAAATAGCTTTTGTGGAGAGTTTGATCCTGGCTCAGGACGAACGCTGGCGGCGTGCTTAACACATGCAAGTCGAACGGTAAGGCTCCAGCTTGCTGGGGTACACGAGTGGCGAACGGGTGAGTAACACGTGGGTGACCTGCCCCGCACTTCGGGATAAGCCTGGGAAACTGGGTCTAATACCGGATAGGACCGCATCGTGAGGATGTGGTGGAAAGTTTTTTCGGTGTGGGATGGGCCCGCGGCCTATCAGCTTGTTGGTGGGGTAATGGCCTACCAAGGCGGCGACGGGTAGCCGGCCTGAGAGGGTGGACGGCCACATTGGGACTGAGACACGGCCCAGACTCCTACGGGAGGCAGCAGTGGGGAATATTGCACAATGGGCGGAAGCCTGATGCAGCGACGCCGCGTGGGGGATGACGGCCTTCGGGTTGTAAACTCCTTTCACCATCGACGAAGGTTTTCTGACGGTAGATGGAGAAGAAGCACCGGCTAACTACGTGCCAGCAGCCGCGGTAATACGTAGGGTGCGAGCGTTGTCCGGAATTACTGGGCGTAAAGAGCTCGTAGGTGGTTTGTCGCGTCGTCTGTGAAATTCCGGGGCTTAACTCCGGGCGTGCAGGCGATACGGGCATAACTTGAGTACTGTAGGGGAGACTGGAATTCCTGGTGTAGCGGTGAAATGCGCAGATATCAGGAGGAACACCGGTGGCGAAGGCGGGTCTCTGGGCAGTAACTGACGCTGAGGAGCGAAAGCATGGGTAGCGAACAGGATTAGATACCCTGGTAGTCCATGCCGTAAACGGTGGGCGCTAGGTGTAGGGGTCTTCCACGACTTCTGTGCCGTAGCTAACGCATTAAGCGCCCCGCCTGGGGAGTACGGCCGCAAGGCTAAAACTCAAAGGAATTGACGGGGGCCCGCACAAGCGGCGGAGCATGTGGATTAATTCGATGCAACGCGAAGAACCTTACCTGGGCTTGACATATACGGGATCGCCGCAGAGATGTGGTTTCCCTTGTGGCTCGTATACAGGTGGTGCATGGTTGTCGTCAGCTCGTGTCGTGAGATGTTGGGTTAAGTCCCGCAACGAGCGCAACCCTTGTCTTATGTTGCCAGCACGTGATGGTGGGGACTCGTGAGAAACTGCCGGGGTCAACTCGGAGGAAGGTGGGGATGACGTCAAATCATCATGCCCCTTATGTCCAGGGCTTCACACATGCTACAATGGTCGGTACAGTGGGTTGCGATACCGTGAGGTGGAGCTAATCCCTTAAAGCCGGTCTCAGTTCGGATCGGGGTCTGCAACTCGACCCCGTGAAGTCGGAGTCGCTAGTAATCGCAGATCAGCAACGCTGCGGTGAATACGTTCCCGGGCCTTGTACACACCGCCCGTCACGTCATGAAAGTCGGTAACACCCGAAGCCAGTGGCCCAACCCTTTGTGGGGGGAGCTGTCGAAGGTGGGATCGGTGATTGGGACGAAGTCGTAACAAGGTAGCCGTACCGGAAGGTGCGGCTGGATCACCTCCTTTCTAAGGAGTTTGTTTTGTTAAGTCGGCCCTTGTGCTGGTTGTCCTGTGGACGCTGGTGGGGTCGCGTTTTTGGGTGGACGCTTGTACCGCATGGTGCGTCTTTGACACAAAGTGTTTGCAAGGTATGTCGGTGCGCTGTCGGGTGTCTGGGAAGACACCGTCTGCTGCCTTGTGCGTCAACCTGGTGGTTGGTGTGTGGGGTTGGTGGTTTGTTTTCCTTGGGGCGCTGGTTGCCTGCTGGCCGCAGTTGTGTGGTTGTGTGGGTTTCTGGTGGTGTTGTGTGAGAACTGGATAGTGGACGCGAGCATCTTGATTTTTCTGTAGATTTGTTCCATAACAGTTTATTCTGTTTGGTCGTTTGTGTGTTGTGTTGTAAGGGCACACGGTGGATGCCTTGGCATCAGGAGGCCGATGAAGGACGTGAGAGGCTGCGAAATGCCTCGGGGAGCTGCCAACTAAGCGTTGATCCGAGGGTGTCCGAATGGGGAAACCTGGCCGTCGTTGTGGGCGGTCGCCGTCAGATGAATTCATAGTCTGGTTGGTGGTTACGCGGGGAAGTGAAACATCTCAGTACCCGTAGGAAGAGAAAACAATTGTGATTCCGTTAGTAGTGGCGAGCGAACGCGGATGAGGCTAAACCGCATGCGTGTGATACCTGGCAGGGGTTGCGTGTGTGGTGTTGTGGGGTTTACGTGTGCATGGTCTGCCAGCTGTGCGCCAGCATTGGTTGTGGTTAGCGGAAAGTGCGTGGAATCGCCTGCCGTAGACGGTGAGAGCCCGGTACGTGAAAGCCATGGTCTGTTGGTTGCGTTTGTCCCCGAGTAGCAGCGGGCTCGTGGAATCTGCTGTGAATCTGCCGGGACCACCCGGTAAGCCTGAATACCTTCTGTGACCGATAGCGGATAGTACCGTGAGGGAATGGTGAAAAGTACCCCGGGAGGGGAGTGAAATAGTACCTGAAACCGTGTGCTTACAATCCGTCAGAGCCTCCTTTTGTGGGGTGATGGCGTGCCTTTTGAAGAATGAGCCTGCGAGTCAGCGGCACGTCGCGAGGTTAACCCGTGTGGGGTAGCCGTAGCGAAAGCGAATACTAACTAGTGTGTTGTCAGTGGCGTGTCCTGGACCCGAAGCGGGGTGATCTACCCATGGCCAGTGTGAAGCAGAGGTAAGACTCTGTGGAGGCGCGAACCCACTTAGGTTGAAAACTGAGGGGATGAGTTGTGGGTAGGGGTGAAAGGCCAATCAAACTCCGTGATAGCTGGTTCTCCCCGAAATGCATTTAGGTGCAGCGTCGTGTGTTTCCTCCTGGAGGTAGAGCTACTGGTTGGTTTAGCGGGACTATCATCTTAGCGACATCAGCCAAACTCCGAATGCCGGTGAGGTGAGAGCACGGCAGTGAGACTGCGGGGGATAAGCTTCGTAGTCGAGAGGGAAACAGCCCAGATCGCCGGCTAAGGCCCCTAAGGGTATGCTAAGTGGAAAAGGATGTGGGATCGCGAAGACAACCAGGAGGTTGGCTTAGAAGCAGCCATCCTTGAAAGAGTGCGTAATAGCTCACTGGTCGAGTGGTCCTGCGCCGACAATGTAGTGGGGCTCAAGCATACCGCCGAAGCCGCGGCAGTGACTTTGTGTTGCTGGGTAGGGGAGCGTCGTGTTCGGCTGTGAAGCTGCGGGGTGACCTGTGGTGGAGTGGACGCGAGTGAGAATGCAGGCATGAGTAGCGAATGAGGAGTGGAAACCTCCTCCGCCGGATGACCAAGGGTTCCTGGGCCAGGTTAATCCTCCCAGGGTGAGTCGGGACCTAAGGCGAGGCCGACAGGCGTAGTCGATGGACAACGGGTTGATATTCCCGTACCCGCGCAATCGCGCCCATGGTGAATCAGTGATACTAACCCTCCTGAAGCGTCCTTTCATCACCTTCGGGTGGTGTCTGGTTGTGGATGCAGGGGACCTGATCTGGTAGTAGCCAAGTGATGGGGTGACGCAGGAAGGTAGCCGTGCCACCTGATGGATGGTGGTGTAAGCGTG
Source organism: Corynebacterium freneyi (assembly GCF_030408835.1). NCBI lineage: Bacteria > Bacillati > Actinomycetota > Actinomycetes > Mycobacteriales > Corynebacteriaceae > Corynebacterium > Corynebacterium freneyi. The sequence goes on along the minus strand of NZ_CP047357.1, from coordinate 2,425,215 downwards.
TAGCCGGCAGTCCAGGTAAATCCGGGCTGCGTTGGTGGTGAGACGTGATGCGTACCCGTTGTGGGGAAGTTGGTGATCCTATGCTGCCGAGAAAAGCCTCTAGCGAGTGGTTGTGCGGCCCGTACCCCAAACCGACACAGGTGGTCAGGTAGAGAATACTAAGGCGATCGGGTGAACTGTGGTTAAGGAACTCGGCAAAATGCCCCCGTAACTTCGGGAGAAGGGGGGCCGCGTGATGTCTATGCCCGTTGCGGCGGACGGCGTTGCGTGGCCGCAGAGAATAGAGGGAAGCGACTGTTTACTAAAAACACAGGTCCGTGCGAAGACGGGTAAGTCGATGTATACGGACTGACGCCTGCCCGGTGCTGGAAGGTTAAGAGGACCTGTTAGATCCTTTGTGGGTCGAAGCGGAGAATTTAAGCCCCAGTAAACGGCGGTGGTAACTATAACCATCCTAAGGTAGCGAAATTCCTTGTCGGGTAAGTTCCGACCTGCACGAATGGCGTAACGACTTCCCTGCTGTCTCAACCACAGACCCGGCGAAATTGCAGTACGAGTAAAGATGCTCGTTACGCGCGGCAGGACGAAAAGACCCCGGGACCTTCACTATAGCTTGGTATTGGTGTTCGGTTCGGTTTGTGTAGGATAGGTGGGAGACTGTGAAACCTCAACGCCAGTTGGGGTGGAGTCGTTGTTGAAATACCACTCTGATCGTATTGGATATCTAACCTTGGCCCGTGATCCGGGTTGGGGACAGTGCCTGGTGGGTAGTTTAACTGGGGCGGTTGCCTCCCAAAGAGTAACGGAGGCGCCCAAAGGTTCCCTCAGCCTGGTTGGCAATCAGGTGTTGAGTGTAAGTGCACAAGGGAGCTTGACTGTGAGACTGACAGGTCGAGCAGGTACGAAAGTAGGGACTAGTGATCCGGCACCGGCTTGTGGAAGCGGTGTCGCTCAACGGATAAAAGGTACCCCGGGGATAACAGGCTGATCTTCCCCAAGAGTCCATATCGACGGGATGGTTTGGCACCTCGATGTCGGCTCGTCGCATCCTGGGGCTGGAGTAGGTCCCAAGGGTTGGGCTGTTCGCCCATTAAAGCGGCACGCGAGCTGGGTTTAGAACGTCGTGAGACAGTTCGGTCTCTATCCGCCGCGCGCGTAGAAACTTGAGGAAGGCTGTCCCTAGTACGAGAGGACCGGGACGGACGTACCTCTGGTGTGCCAGTTGTTTCGCCAGGAGCATTGCTGGTTGGCTACGTACGGAAGGGATAACCGCTGAAAGCATCTAAGCGGGAAGCCTGTTCCAAGATCAGGTTTCGTTTGAGGTCCCCTGTAGATGACGGGGTTGATAGGCCGGAACTGTAAGCATGGTGACGTGTTGAGGTGACCGGTACTAATAGACCAAACAACAACACACTCACCCCCCTTTGTTGTGGGGTGTGCGGTTGACAATTCTGCGAGTAATGAGGAACCAGGTTTGGTTCGCGTCCACTATCCAGCGTCTGGGACAGCACCCCCGACCCTTGCCGGCCACCTGTGTGTGGTGGTTGGTGTGTGTGGTTGGTGTGTTCCCGTAGATCGTGTCGGTGGTTATAGCGGTGGGGTCACGCCCGGTCCCATTCCGAACCCGGAAGCTAAGCCCACCTGCGCCGATGGTACTGCACCTGGGAGGGTGTGGGAGAGTAGGTCACTGCCGGCCAATAACTTGTGTGAGGGAGTTTCCTTCGTTGTCGCCTGCCCCGTGGGGTTGGTGGTGGCGGGGGAGACTCCCTCTTTTTTTATTGTGTGGGGTGTGGTTGCTGCCGGTCCTTTTTTGGGGGTTGGCGGGGACCACGCTTTACGCGCCTCAAGAGGGCGTTTGCGTGTGGGGGAGGCGTTGCGGAGTCCTATGCGCACCGTGTCCGGGGCGAGGAGTGGGGCCGGCGCGGCGTTCAGGCTGACTGCAGACTGGCTCCGAGGCAAGCGGGGAGCGACCGGCGCCGGCGTCTCGATGCTGCGGCGCCGCGTCCGCGCATGACGGCTGTCGGTACCGGGTAACGATTAGCTCACCTGCATGTAACTGCATTGACCGCGAGGATGAATCGCGCACATGAATCGTGCAGAAGCCCAGGCGGCGCTTGAGATGGGCAGGCGCTGCTTGAGGGAAAGAGCAGCTGCGTAGGAGGCAACGGGAACACACTGGTGCCGGCGCACGGACGAGCGCTGGGGAGCACACGGGAGGGGACAACAAAACGGGCTCATCCGGATCTGGAGTGCGTAATTAGCGGGAAGTGATATGTCGGGGTGGCACAACATGTAGGGGCCCTGGCCGGTACAAGATGAGAGTTACCACACAACCATCTGACCGAACCAGGACCCTACGATGCAGCCTACGTTCAACCTCGTCGCCGACACCATTTGCCGCACCGCGGAGCTGGGATTAACGATCACCGATGCCGCGGATGCCGGCGAGTTCACGGTCATCAGTGCTCGTCCCATCGACTCCTGCGACAAGTGCCCGGGCTGCGGACACACAGGCCGGCTGCGTGATCACGTCGTGCGCCGGCTGACCGATCTTCCCGTCGTCGGCTTCCCCACCAGGTTGCAGGTACGCGTGCCGCGGTTCCTGTGCCTGAATCAGTCCTGTACCCAGCGGATCTACCAGGGCGAACTGGCCTGCGCCGAACGCGGGCGCACCGTCACTCGCCGGGTGACCCGCTGGATTCTGCAACGGTTGGCGATCGACAAAATGAGTATCTCCGCCACCGCCAAAGCCCTGGGCTTGGGCTGGGACCTGGTCAACGACCTCGCCCTGGATGCCTGCCGGCACCTGGTCTATGACGACCCCGGCCACCTTGCCGGGGTACGCGTGCTGGGCGTGGACGAGCACGTGTGGAAGCACACCCACCGGGCCGGTGAGCCGGACTCGTTCGTCACCGTGCTCGTCGACATCACCCCCGTCATCGACGGCGCCGGACCGGCCCGGTTGCTGGACATGGTCCCGGGTCGTAGCGCCGCGGTACTGAGCGATTGGCTCGGCCAGCGTGGGCAGGGCTTTCGCGACCGGGTCGAGGTTGTCACGATGGATGGGTTTGCCGGCTACGCCACCGCCACCAAACAGGCCCTGCCGCGGGCGCAGGCGGTGATGGATCCCTTTCACGTGGTGCACCTGGCCGCCGACAAGTTGACCGTGTGCCGGCAGCGCCTGCAGCGGATGACCACCGGGCGGCGGGGCAAGAAAAACGATCCGTTGTATAAGAACCGGAAAACCCTGTTGACCAGGATTGACTTCCTCACTGATCGACAGCATCGGCGACTCGAGCAACTGTGGGCCACCGACGAAGACTACGTGGCTTTGGAGGTGACGTGGTCGGTGTATCAGCAGATCATCGCCGCCTATCAGTACCCGAAGAAAGCCGAGGGCAAGAAGCTGATGCAGAAGGTGATCAGCACGCTGCGTTCATCGACGATGCCGAAGGGGTTAGAGGAGATTAAGCAGCTGGGAAACACGCTGTACCGGCGCCAGAAGGACGTGCTGGCGTATTTCGATATCGGCGCGTCCAACGGGCCCGTCGAGGCGATCAACGGGCGCCTGGAGCATCTGCGCGGCATCGCTCTGGGGTTCAAGAACCTCGGGCACTACATCTTGCGATCCTTGATCCACTCCGGACAGCTGCACACCAAGATCAACGCACTCTAAATCCTGAAGAGCCACAAAACGGGCCACGTCCATTGGACGTGGCCCGTGGCATGAACCGCTGGTTACTCGTTGCCCGTGGAGGAATTTGCACCGGTTCCGGGGACGTCACCGAAACCGTCATGGTCGTGGTCCTCGGAGTTGATGCCGCCGCGGAACGAGTCATGCGCGCTCGGCTTCGCGGTGTGCGGTGCACGCGTACCGGTGTTGAACGCGAGGTTCAGCAGGATCGCCGCGACCGCGCCGATGCAGATGCCCGAGGCCATGAACGTCTGCGCCCATGCGGGAAGCTGCGTGAACAGATCCGGCGCGACGGCCGGCAGCAACGCCAGGGCCAGGGGCACGCCGACGACGATGACGTTGGTATCGGTGAACTTCACCTTCGACAACGTGCGGACGCCGGAGGCGGCGACCATGCCGAACAGTGCGATGCCCGCGCCACCGAGTACGGGCGCGGGAATCGCGGCGACGAGCGCGGCCGTCTTCGGGATCAAACCGAGGATGACGAGCATGCCGCCGGCGACGGCCGTCACCCAGCGGGAGCGGACACCGGTGATCGACAGGACGCCGATGTTCTGTGCGAACGCGGTGTATTGGAACGTATTGAAAATGCCGCCGACGACCGTGGCGGCGCCGTCGGCACGCAAGGTGTCGGCGATGCGTCGGTCATCGACCTTGACGCCGGTGATCTCACCGATGGCGAGAACGTCGCCCGTCGCTTCGACCATGGTCACCAAGGACACGATGCACATCGCGAAGATGGCCGCGAAAATGAACTCGGGCAAACCGAAGTAGAAAGGCGTCGTCAAGCCGAACAGCGGGGAATCCTCAGTCGTCGACCAATCGACCATGCCAAGCGGGATGCACGCGACGAGGCCCGCCAGCATGCCCACCAACACCGCGATGCGCGACAGCCACGGAGGCCCCCACCTGTCGATGCAGATGATCAGCACCAGTACGCCGAAGGCCACGGCCAGATTCTGCGGAGTGCCGTAGGCGTCCGTGCCCTTGAGGTCGGCGCCACCGCCGACCCAGTCGGCCGCGACCGGCATCAGCGTCGTACCGATGATGAGGAGCACCGTGCCCGTCACCAGCGGAGGGAAGAAACGGAGGAGAGATGCGAAGAGCGGGGCGAAGAGCATCATGAAGATGCCCGAGGCGATGACCGAGCCGTAGATGGCCGGCACGCCGTACTGCGAACCGATGGTGACCATCGGAATCGCCGCCGAGAAGGTACACCCTTGAATCAACGGCAGCCGCACGCCGAAGCGCCAGATGCCCACGGACTGGACGATGGTGGCCAGGCCGGCGACGAAAAGGTCGGCGGCGATGAGGTGCGGGATGTCCGACGGCTGCATCTTGCCGGCGTCCACGAGGGCCCAACCGACGAAAAGCGGCACGGCGACCGCGCCCGCGTACGCCGCGAGTACATGCTGGAAGCCGAGGAGCAGCGCTTTCGCATGCCCCGGATACTGATCTACTGGATGGACTGCGGGCTTGGCCGCGACGTTGGAGGTGCTCACACAAGGAGCTTACGACGGCGATGAACGGTCGGTAAACACGTGACCGTGATGAGCTGGATAGCGGGGTTAGCCTGCGGTTTTGGTGTCCGCGGTGGTCGTGTGTAGTGTTACCGGGGCAAGCGAGACGCCGGGTTGGTGCCTGCAAGGGTGCTGGTCGGGCGGGGTGTTTGCGGGGAATTTACCTTCTGGTTGCGCCGAGTTTGACTTCGGTGGGGCGGGTGGTTTAAGATTCCTTCTTGCTGCTTGCGGCGCTGGGTGTGCCTGGTTGTTGTGGGTGTGCGTGTGTTTTTTGAGAACTCGATAGTGTGCCGATGTACTTTATTTTGTGTTGATTTGGTGAGTGCCAGGAGTTTCTGGTTGCTCTTTCTTTTCAACCTGTTTGGTGTGCCTGCTCCTTCACCCTGTCGGGGTGGGTGCACTGTTTTTTCGGATATGAATGCCAGGCCAGCCGAGTGTGGTTGGTTTGTCGTTTGTTTTTGCCGGTTTTGAGCTTTTCACTGAAATAGCTTTTGTGGAGAGTTTGATCCTGGCTCAGGACGAACGCTGGCGGCGTGCTTAACACATGCAAGTCGAACGGTAAGGCCCCAGCTTGCTGGGGTACACGAGTGGCGAACGGGTGAGTAACACGTGGGTGACCTGCCCCGCACTTCGGGATAAGCCTGGGAAACTGGGTCTAATACCGGATAGGACCGCATCGTGAGGATGTGGTGGAAAGTTTTTTCGGTGTGGGATGGGCCCGCGGCCTATCAGCTTGTTGGTGGGGTAATGGCCTACCAAGGCGGCGACGGGTAGCCGGCCTGAGAGGGTGGACGGCCACATTGGGACTGAGACACGGCCCAGACTCCTACGGGAGGCAGCAGTGGGGAATATTGCACAATGGGCGGAAGCCTGATGCAGCGACGCCGCGTGGGGGATGACGGCCTTCGGGTTGTAAACTCCTTTCACCATCGACGAAGGTTTTCTGACGGTAGATGGAGAAGAAGCACCGGCTAACTACGTGCCAGCAGCCGCGGTAATACGTAGGGTGCGAGCGTTGTCCGGAATTACTGGGCGTAAAGAGCTCGTAGGTGGTTTGTCGCGTCGTCTGTGAAATTCCGGGGCTTAACTCCGGGCGTGCAGGCGATACGGGCATAACTTGAGTACTGTAGGGGAGACTGGAATTCCTGGTGTAGCGGTGAAATGCGCAGATATCAGGAGGAACACCGGTGGCGAAGGCGGGTCTCTGGGCAGTAACTGACGCTGAGGAGCGAAAGCATGGGTAGCGAACAGGATTAGATACCCTGGTAGTCCATGCCGTAAACGGTGGGCGCTAGGTGTAGGGGTCTTCCACGACTTCTGTGCCGTAGCTAACGCATTAAGCGCCCCGCCTGGGGAGTACGGCCGCAAGGCTAAAACTCAAAGGAATTGACGGGGGCCCGCACAAGCGGCGGAGCATGTGGATTAATTCGATGCAACGCGAAGAACCTTACCTGGGCTTGACATATACGGGATCGCCGCAGAGATGTGGTTTCCCTTGTGGCTCGTATACAGGTGGTGCATGGTTGTCGTCAGCTCGTGTCGTGAGATGTTGGGTTAAGTCCCGCAACGAGCGCAACCCTTGTCTTATGTTGCCAGCACGTGATGGTGGGGACTCGTGAGAAACTGCCGGGGTCAACTCGGAGGAAGGTGGGGATGACGTCAAATCATCATGCCCCTTATGTCCAGGGCTTCACACATGCTACAATGGTCGGTACAGTGGGTTGCGATACCGTGAGGTGGAGCTAATCCCTTAAAGCCGGTCTCAGTTCGGATCGGGGTCTGCAACTCGACCCCGTGAAGTCGGAGTCGCTAGTAATCGCAGATCAGCAACGCTGCGGTGAATACGTTCCCGGGCCTTGTACACACCGCCCGTCACGTCATGAAAGTCGGTAACACCCGAAGCCAGTGGCCCAACCCTTTGTGGGGGGAGCTGTCGAAGGTGGGATCGGTGATTGGGACGAAGTCGTAACAAGGTAGCCGTACCGGAAGGTGCGGCTGGATCACCTCCTTTCTAAGGAGTTTTTTCTTAACAAGTCGGGTCACTGCGTGCCCCTGTGGGGTGGTGGTGGTCCGCATTTTTTGGGTGGACGCTTGCCGGCCGCATGGTGCGGTCTTTAACACGAAGTGTTTACAGGTATGTCGGTGCGCTGTCGGGTGTCTGGGAAGACACCGTCTGCTGCCTTGTGCGTCAACCTGGTGGTTGGTGTGTGGGGTTGGTGGTTTGTTTTTCCTTCTGGGCGCTGGTTGCCTGCTGGCCACGGTGTGTGGTTGGTGTGGTTTCTGGTGGTGTTGTGTGAGAACTGGATAGTGGACGCGAGCATCTTGATTTTTCTGTAGATTTGTTCCATAACAGTTTATTCTGTTTGGTCGTTTGTGTGTTGTGTTGTAAGGGCACACGGTGGATGCCTTGGCATCAGGAGGCCGATGAAGGACGTGAGAGGCTGCGAAATGCCTCGGGGAGCTGCCAACTAAGCGTTGATCCGAGGGTGTCCGAATGGGGAAACCTGGCCGTCGTTGTGGGCGGTCGCCGTCAGATGAATTCATAGTCTGGTTGGTGGTTACGCGGGGAAGTGAAACATCTCAGTACCCGTAGGAAGAGAAAACAATTGTGATTCCGTTAGTAGTGGCGAGCGAACGCGGATGAGGCTAAACCGCATGCGTGTGATACCTGGCAGGGGTTGCGTGTGTGGTGTTGTGGGGTTTACGTGTGCATGGTCTGCCAGCTGTGCGCCAGCATTGGTTGTGGTTAGCGGAAAGTGCGTGGAATCGCCTGCCGTAGACGGTGAGAGCCCGGTACGTGAAAGCCATGGTCTGTTGGTTGCGTTTGTCCCCGAGTAGCAGCGGGCTCGTGGAATCTGCTGTGAATCTGCCGGGACCACCCGGTAAGCCTGAATACCTTCTGTGACCGATAGCGGATAGTACCGTGAGGGAATGGTGAAAAGTACCCCGGGAGGGGAGTGAAATAGTACCTGAAACCGTGTGCTTACAATCCGTCAGAGCCTCCTTTTGTGGGGTGATGGCGTGCCTTTTGAAGAATGAGCCTGCGAGTCAGCGGCACGTCGCGAGGTTAACCCGTGTGGGGTAGCCGTAGCGAAAGCGAATACTAACTAGTGTGTTGTCAGTGGCGTGTCCTGGACCCGAAGCGGGGTGATCTACCCATGGCCAGTGTGAAGCAGAGGTAAGACTCTGTGGAGGCGCGAACCCACTTAGGTTGAAAACTGAGGGGATGAGTTGTGGGTAGGGGTGAAAGGCCAATCAAACTCCGTGATAGCTGGTTCTCCCCGAAATGCATTTAGGTGCAGCGTCGTGTGTTTCCTCCTGGAGGTAGAGCTACTGGTTGGTTTAGCGGGACTATCATCTTAGCGACATCAGCCAAACTCCGAATGCCGGTGAGGTGAGAGCACGGCAGTGAGACTGCGGGGGATAAGCTTCGTAGTCGAGAGGGAAACAGCCCAGATCGCCGGCTAAGGCCCCTAAGGGTATGCTAAGTGGAAAAGGATGTGGGATCGCGAAGACAACCAGGAGGTTGGCTTAGAAGCAGCCATCCTTGAAAGAGTGCGTAATAGCTCACTGGTCGAGTGGTCCTGCGCCGACAATGTAGTGGGGCTCAAGCATACCGCCGAAGCCGCGGCAGTGACTTTGTGTTGCTGGGTAGGGGAGCGTCGTGTTCGGCTGTGAAGCTGCGGGGTGACCTGTGGTGGAGTGGACGCGAGTGAGAATGCAGGCATGAGTAGCGAATGAGGAGTGGAAACCTCCTCCGCCGGATGACCAAGGGTTCCTGGGCCAGGTTAATCCTCCCAGGGTGAGTCGGGACCTAAGGCGAGGCCGACAGGCGTAGTCGATGGACAACGGGTTGATATTCCCGTACCCGCGCAATCGCGCCCATGGTGAATCAGTGATACTAACCCTCCTGAAGCGTCCTTTCATCACCTTCGGGTGGTGTCTGGTTGTGGATGCAGGGGACCTGATCTGGTAGTAGCCAAGTGATGGGGTGACGCAGGAAGGTAGCCGTGCCACCTGATGGATGGTGGTGTAAGCGTGTAGCCGGCAGTCCAGGTAAATCCGGGCTGCGTTGGTGGTGAGACGTGATGCGTACCCGTTGTGGGGAAGTTGGTGATCCTATGCTGCCGAGAAAAGCCTCTAGCGAGTGGTTGTGCGGCCCGTACCCCAAACCGACACAGGTGGTCAGGTAGAGAATACTAAGGCGATCGGGTGAACTGTGGTTAAGGAACTCGGCAAAATGCCCCCGTAACTTCGGGAGAAGGGGGGCCGCGTGATGTCTATGCCCGTTGCGGCGGACGGCGTTGCGTGGCCGCAGAGAATAGAGGGAAGCGACTGTTTACTAAAAACACAGGTCCGTGCGAAGACGGGTAAGTCGATGTATACGGACTGACGCCTGCCCGGTGCTGGAAGGTTAAGAGGACCTGTTAGATCCTTTGTGGGTCGAAGCGGAGAATTTAAGCCCCAGTAAACGGCGGTGGTAACTATAACCATCCTAAGGTAGCGAAATTCCTTGTCGGGTAAGTTCCGACCTGCACGAATGGCGTAACGACTTCCCTGCTGTCTCAACCACAGACCCGGCGAAATTGCAGTACGAGTAAAGATGCTCGTTACGCGCGGCAGGACGAAAAGACCCCGGGACCTTCACTATAGCTTGGTATTGGTGTTCGGTTCGGTTTGTGTAGGATAGGTGGGAGACTGTGAAACCTCAACGCCAGTTGGGGTGGAGTCGTTGTTGAAATACCACTCTGATCGTATTGGATATCTAACCTTGGCCCGTGATCCGGGTTGGGGACAGTGCCTGGTGGGTAGTTTAACTGGGGCGGTTGCCTCCCAAAGAGTAACGGAGGCGCCCAAAGGTTCCCTCAGCCTGGTTGGCAATCAGGTGTTGAGTGTAAGTGCACAAGGGAGCTTGACTGTGAGACTGACAGGTCGAGCAGGTACGAAAGTAGGGACTAGTGATCCGGCACCGGCTTGTGGAAGCGGTGTCGCTCAACGGATAAAAGGTACCCCGGGGATAACAGGCTGATCTTCCCCAAGAGTCCATATCGACGGGATGGTTTGGCACCTCGATGTCGGCTCGTCGCATCCTGGGGCTGGAGTAGGTCCCAAGGGTTGGGCTGTTCGCCCATTAAAGCGGCACGCGAGCTGGGTTTAGAACGTCGTGAGACAGTTCGGTCTCTATCCGCCGCGCGCGTAGAAACTTGAGGAAGGCTGTCCCTAGTACGAGAGGACCGGGACGGACGTACCTCTGGTGTGCCAGTTGTTTCGCCAGGAGCATTGCTGGTTGGCTACGTACGGAAGGGATAACCGCTGAAAGCATCTAAGCGGGAAGCCTGTTCCAAGATCAGGTTTCGTTTGAGGTCCCCTGTAGATGACGGGGTTGATAGGCCGGAACTGTGAGCATGGTGACGTGTTGAGGTGACCGGTACTAATAGACCAAACAACAACACACGCATCTCTTTGTGGGGTGTGCGGTTGACATTTTCTACGTAACGAGAAGGACCAAGAGTTTTGGTTCGCGTCCACTATCCAGCGTCTGGGACAGCACCCCCGACCCTTGCCGGCCACCTGTGTGTGGTGGTTGGTGTGTGTGGTTGGTGTGTTCCCGTAGATCGTGTCGGTGGTTATAGCGGTGGGGTCACGCCCGGTCCCATTCCGAACCCGGAAGCTAAGCCCACCTGCGCCGATGGTACTGCACCTGGGAGGGTGTGGGAGAGTAGGTCACCGCCGGCCAATAACTTGTTTGCGTGGAGCGTGGTTTCCGCTGATTCCCTGTGTGGGGGTTGGCGGGGACCACGCTTCACGCATTTCTGGGGGCGCTTGCGTGTGGGCGGGCCGGCGGGGCCCGTCTTTTTTGTGTGTGGGGCGCGGTTCCGGCTGATTGCCTGTGGGGGGTTGGTGTGGGGGCGACTGATCTTCGCTGCCCGCCGCTGCGATCAAGACTAAGCTATGCTACTTTTCCGCTTAGGTCCTATGGGCCGGGTTGGTGCTTGCATCGTCTCAAATCCGACTGGGTTTCTGGAGGCATGTAACCCTGTTAATGTGCGCCGAAATGCGAAGGCAACCGGTCGAGGGGAGGTGGAAGCGTGGATAACGCGCGTAAAGTTGAAAAGATCCTGGAAGAGTATCAGTTGGAGCTTCCGGAAGAGTATGTCGGTTTTCTGAGTGGCTTCAATCGTTGGGTTCGGGCGGAACTGGACTCAAGAAGCGATGTGCTCACTCGTGACGACTGGGCTTTTCCCGGGGTTGATTTCCTTGCGAAGAGCGTGGATATTCAAGGTGTGAGCGAAAGGCCTTGGTTCAATGTTCTTGGTTCCTATTTGGAGGCCATCAAAGCGAGGGGCGGGCAGATGCGAGCCGATAGTGGTCTGGTCCTCGAAGAGGATGATGTCTTAAAGATGTTCGCTTTTGCAGAAGACGAGGGTGACCTCTTGTGTTTTGATATGGCGAATAATTTTAAGGTAGCTTTGTTCTTGCATGAAGAAGCGCGGGTAGTGTCTACTGAAGAGTCTTTCGCTGATATTCTTAGTTCGTTGGACATATTCTATCAAGAATAGTGTTTCAGCTTTGTTCCGGCCGGTAATCGGTTAAGCGGAAACGGTGACGCACCCGTCGCGCATGTCCTCTGGCACAATATGCGGCATGAGCGAACCCATTTCCGGCTTCGATGCCCGGCCCGACTACGATGCCGCCGCCGAGGGCTTCACGCCCGTGACCACCGACGCCGGCAAGCTCCGCCAGTTGGTGGAGTACCTGGAGGAGCACGTCCCCGCCTATTCGACGACGGCCACCGTTCCGTGGGAGGGCTCCGCCGACGAGGTAGCCGCCGCTCGAGCCTCGGCGAACGACAGGGCCGCGCGGCTGCCGGACCACATCGTCCACGCATCGATGCTCGTTCTCGGCGCCGGCGTCGACCACACGCTTCCGTTTGTGGCCTACGGCGGCGCCGACGCGTCGTTTGACGATCTGGCCGTCTCGGGGGAGGCCGCGGAGATCCCGGTGCGCGTTTTCGTCCCGAAGAATCCGACGGGCGCCGTGGTCGTCGCGGCGCACGGCGGTGCCTGGTGGATGGGCGACGGCAGCGCCCGCGACGGCGTCTTCGGCCCTGATTGCGCGGCGCTGGCCCAGCGCTCCGGGGCGGTGGTCGTCGACGTCGACGTGCGTCTGGCCCCCGAACACCCGATGCCGGCTGCGGCGGAAGATCTCGTCGCCGTCGTGCGGTGGGTGGCGGAGCAGGCTGCGGCACCGGCGGGGCAGCGGGATCGATTGCTTTGCGACGTCCCGATCGACGCGTCGAAGATCGTCCTGTGGGGCCGGTCCTCCGGGGCCCACGCCTGCGTCATCGCCGCGAGAATGCTCGCCGAGGGGGCCGGGAAGGCGGGGGAGCAGAGCCCGCCGCTGTCGTCGGTGGCGTTGACGGCGCCGTCCCTGGATCTGCGCGGCCGGGCCGCGACGATGCTGCGCGCGGTCTTCGGCACCGAGGACGCGACCGATCCGTCGGTGTCCCCGGCGCTGGGCGACGTGTCCTTCCTGGACACCGTCTACGTCCAGACGGGCACGGAGGACACGACCGTCGCCGGCGGCCCGGAACTCGTGGCGAAGGTGACGGAAGCAGGCGGGACGGCGGTGCTCGACGAGTATCTGGCCACCCACACCGTGGCGCAGCCGTCGGTGCAGCGGGTGCGCATCACGGATCTGGCCCGACACATTCTCGACGCGACCTGTACGCGGCGCGAGGTGCCGGCGGATGCGGCGGGCGAATACGACAAGGATGCGGTCGACCGCGCCAACGAGGAGTCCTGGGGCCGCTGAATTCTGGCGTCGCTGAGGTCCGACGCCGCTGAACTCCAGGGGCGCCGAGTTCCGAAGTCCCGCGGTCAGAGTCCCGCGGTCAGAGCACCAGCAGGTCGAACTTGGTGGCGCGGACGTCGGCGACGCGGTCGAGGTTGTCGCGCAACAACTGCCAGTCGCCTTCGGGGATGGAACGTTCGGCGTCGCGTCGGATGCGCGACGACGGCGTCGCCCAGGCGATGGGCACCGGCGTGATCTGGTCCCAATGATCGCGGCCGCGGCGGTGCTTGCCGCCCACGGCCACCGAGGGCACGCGCGCTCCGACGGTGCGGGGAGTGCCCGACACCTTCGACACGGTGCGCAACACCAGGGCACGGCGGGGCTCGGCGCCTTCCTCGGAGGCGGTGTCCACCAGCGCCATGAGCGTCATGGTGCGCGGGTCGACTTCGGCGATCATGGCCGGGGCCAACGGCCACGTATCGTACAGGTCCTGCGGCGTGCCGGTCGTGCCGGGCAGGGTCACCGCCACCCACGCGCACATGGTGCCGAAGGTGATGGACAGGATGCCCAGGAACAGCCCGACCCCGGACGCGCCCAGCATCCACAGCGCCAGCCCGCCGCCGACCCACAGCAGCACGGCCATGATCGCGGCGGACAGGCGCAGGCGCTTGCCGTCGCGGAAGTATTCGTTGTTGGCGGCGTTGTGGGCTTCGTCGACGGTGAAGTCGAAGCTCATCGGATGTTCCTCTCCGGGGGTTCGGGGCGGGATATTCGGGCCCGCCGCGGCAACCGGTGCCGCGACGATTACGACGACTACGTCGATTACAGGGTATCGCCGGGCAGGGAAGGGCCGAGCAGTTCGTCCGCGTCGACGATGCGGTAGGCGTACCCCTGCTCGGCGAGGAAACGCTGCCGGTGGGCGGCGTACTCGGTGTCGAGGGTGTCGCGGGCGACGACGGAATAGAAGATCGCACCGCCGCCATCGGACTTCGGACGCAACAGACGACCCAGGCGCTGCGCCTCCTCCTGCCGCGACCCGAACGTGCCCGACACCTGCACGGCGACGGCCGCCTCGGACAGGTCGATGGAGAAATTCGCCACCTTCGACACGACGAGGGTGGTCAGCTCCCCGGCGCGGAAAGCGTCGAAAAGCTCCTCCCTCCGCTTGTTCGACGTCTTGCCGTCGATGACCGGCGCGTCGAGGGCCCGCCCCAACTCCTCGAGCTGATCCAGGTAGGCGCCGATGACCAGGGCCGGCTCACCGGGATGGCTTTCCAGCAGCTTCTCGACGACCGGAATCTTCGTCGGTGAGGTGGCCGCCAGCCGGTAACGATCGGCCGCCTCCGCGGTCGCGTACACCATCCGCTCCGACTCCGTGAGGGTCACGCGGACCTCGATGCACTCCGCCGGCGCGATCCACCCCTGGGCCTCGATGTCCTTCCACGGGGCGTCGTAACGCTTCGGGCCGATCAAACTGAACACGTCGCCCTCGCGCCCGTCCTCGCGGACCAACGTCGCCGTCAGCCCGAGGCGACGGCGCGACTGCAGATCCGCGCTCATGCGGAACACCGGCGCCGGCAACAGATGCACCTCGTCGTAGATGATCAGGCCCCAATCGCGCGAATCGAACAATTCCAGGGCACGGAACTCGCCCTTCGTCTTGCGGGTGACCACCTGATACGTCGCGATCGTCACCGGGCGGATCTCCTTGCGCTCGCCCGAGTACTCGCCGATCTCATCCTCCGTCAGCGACGTGCGGCGCAGCAGCTCATCGCGCCACTGACGCCCCGCGACGGTGTTGGTCACCAGAATCAACGTCGTGCGCTTGGCATCCACCATCGCGGCCGCACCGACGATGGTCTTGCCGGCACCGCACGGCAACACGACGACGCCCGAGCCGCCCTCACGGAAGGAATCGGCCGCATGCCGCTGGTAATCGCGCAGATCCCAGTCCACGTGCTCGCCCACCCACTCGATGTCGTGGGCCTCGCCGTCGACGTAGCCCGCCGTGTCGCCCGCCGGCCATCCGACCTTGAGCAGCTCCTGCTTGATGCGGCCGCGCTCGGAGGGGTGCACCGTCCACGTGTCCGCGTCGATCTCCACGCCGAGCATCGGACGGATCTTCTTGTGGCGCGTGATCTCCGCCAACACCGCCGGATCCGACGACTCCAGCACCAGGCCATGGGCCGGGTGCTTCGACAACGTCAGACGACCGTAGCGGTCCATCGTCTCCGCGACGTCGATGAGCAGCGCCTGCGGCACCGGGAACCGCGAATACTTCTCCAGAACATCGACGACCTGCTCCGCGTCATGGCCCGCCGCACGCGCGTTCCACAGCGCCAACGGCGTGATGCGGTAGGTGTGGATGTGTTCCGGGGCCCGCTCCAACTCGGCGAAGGGCGCCAGCGCCGCGCGGGCGGCATCGGCGTCGTCGTGGTCGATCTCGAGGAGGACCGTCTTATCGGACTGGACGATGAGGGGACCGTCGCCGAAGGACACGGGGAATCACCACTGCTTCCGGTTGGGGGATGCTCGGTCGGAGTGCGCGCCGACGGCCGCGCGGGCCGAAACGCGCCAAAACCCCATTATGACCCCGTTCGGGTCACGCGTCGAGGACGACTTCCGTCACACGGTGCAGCAGAAAACGCAGCACCTGTCCCGTCGCCGGGTCCACGGCGTCGACCTGCCCGCCCGACACCGTCACCGGGCGGACCCGGCGACGACCGGCGCGGCCGTTGCGGTCGACGAAACCGATGGTCACGTCCAGGCCCGACCGCGCGGCACGGTGGAGCAGCGCCTGGGCGGCCGCCCCCGTGGCGGGATCGTCGTCCATGTCGATGCGGGTGCCTCCGCCGGTGTCGGCGGCACGATCCCCGGCCTGGATGGACTGCAGCGCCTGGCTGATCCGGCCGTCGTCGGCACGCGTCGGGGCGGCGGGGCGGCGCGGAGCCTCGGGTACCCGGAACCGCTCGGGCCGCAGATCCAGCGCCGCGCCCAACGGGTCCTCGGCGATGGCGGACAACCCCGCATCGCGCAGCGCCCCGATCATCGTCGCCGGATCGACCTGTGCGATGGCGACGGTCTCCGCGAGGCGGCGCAGCCCCAACCGTTCGGCCACGGGATCGGCGAGAACCCGCGCGAGCAGCGCCGGATCCTCGCAACGCAGGTACGCCGCGGCGGGACCCCCGCGCAACCGGCCATGCCGACGGGCAACGTCGTCGATGAGGTACGTCACCGACTGCGGCACCTCGCCGAGACTGCTGTCGGACAGGAACGCGTGCAGATCCGCCGCCGACGTCCCAGTGTCCAGGGCGCGGCGCACCGACTCCTCCGACATGCGGTGGACGCTGGCCACCCCGGAGGATTCGAGATCCGTGAACGATTCGAGCGTTTCCAAAAACGCCCCTTCCGCGGGCCCCGGCACGAGGATCGTCAGGTCGGCCTGCACGATGAACCGCGTCGCCGGCGCCGGCAGCGACGAGGCCAGGGCGTCGGCCAGATCGCCGTCGTCGTGAAGCTCTCCGAGATCACCCGCCGCGGCGCGACCCGCGCTCGACGCCCCCGCCCCGATGGCCGACCCGGCGCCGCCGCCGGCCGGCACCGCCAGACCCAGCACCGCGAATTCGGCGAGGATCTGTTCGAGCACCTCATCCGGGCAGTGCGAGGACGCGATCGGGGCCCGCGCCAGGAAACGGGCGCGGACGTCCGGAATGCCGAAACCGGGCTCGGTGCCGTCGCACAGCAGCCGCAGCACCCGCATGCGCAGCTCCGGGGACCCGGCGCGCCGGGCATCGGGGGACAACAGCGCCAGCGGCTTGCCCGTCGGACCCTCCGCACCGATCAGCCACGGCGCCTCCTCCGAGGCGAGCCACCCGGTGATCAGACGCGCCCACCGCCGGGCCGCGGTCTCCTCCAGGAAGGAATCGGCGACGGCCGTCGGCGCGAGGTAATCGCCGCCCGAATCATCCTCGGGCAGGGGCCGCGGCGTGCCCACGTGGATGAGCCCCGCCGCCGACGCCATGGCGACGATGCGCGCCAACTCCAGGTCGCCGACGCCCAGCGCCTCGACGAGCCGCCGGTGCTCGCGCACCCCGATGGTGCCGTCCTTCAACGTCGGCGCCGCGCGATCGCCGAGCAGCTCCAGCAGTGCCCGCACCGAACGCAGCAGCTCCAGCGCCGCCCCCGCGGCAACACCGTCGGCGTCGCGCAGCTCCACGGACTCGGCGGGACCGGGACGCAGGGCGGGCGGACCATCCGGGAGTACGGACCCGCGCATCAGGGCCCGGACCCGGCCGGGCAACCGCACGGTGGAATCGTCCATGCGCTCGAGCAGGCCCGCCGCGATGAGACGCGGCACCGGCAGCGACGGGTCGGCGTCTTCCGCGGCGTCCCGGGTGGTGCCCAGGCCACCGGCGTCGGCGAGCGTGTCCAACAGCTTGCGCTGGCGTTCGTCGGTGGCAGACAGCGCCGCGCGCATCTCCGCCGTCGTTGGCTCTCCGGGCCGGGGGATGAGCCGCCAGCTGGCCGGCAACGCCGCGACGACCTCGTCGGCGACGAGCAGGTGATCCTCCCACTCGCCGGAGGACTTGCGCGTCGACTTGCCCGAAAACGCCCCCGACCCGCCGGGCCCGTCGCCGTGGATGAGCGCCGATTGCCGCAACTCGTCGAGCGCCTCGCGGGCGTGGGCGATCGTCGGCCGCTGCCGCGCCGGCACGCCGACCGCGGCCAGACCGTCCCTAAGCTCGTCGATGACCGCCGCCGCGGCCACCGGTTCGACGTCTCCGCCGAGATCGACGGCGGCTTCGAGGAGCCCGAGTCCGAGCGCGTCGACGTCGGCCAGCGCGCGCTGCACCGACGAACGCAGCTGCAAACGGCCCGCCAGCGCATCGGAGGAACGCGGCGGGGGAGACAGCGCATCGGGGCGCCGGCGCAGCAGCTCGGCGAGGAACCCGTCGGAACGGGCCGCGAGCCAACGGCGAAACGGGGGAAAGGGGGTGGCGTGGGTCATCTCGGCTCCCACATTAGCCCCGGGAAAGGTGACTGGCGTCGCCGTTTCTGAGATGATGATGAGCATGGCTAACGTTCAGAAGAAGAACCAGTACGTTGATCCGGGCTGGCCGCAGGACCTCGCCCCGGGCGAGCACGCCGTCACCGAGTTCGTGGGCCGCTACGCCGGCGCCGATTCCCCCTACGGCGAGACCACTTTCCCGGTTCCGGTGGAGACCCTGAATTACGTCCACCCCACCACCGTCATCAACAAGAACAAGTAGCGACGACGGCCGCACCCGCCGCGGCCCGCGCCCGATGGTCCACGGGATGAACCGGGACCATCGGGCATTCGTCGTGCCCGCGGGCGCCGGG
Source organism: Corynebacterium freneyi (assembly GCF_030408835.1). NCBI lineage: Bacteria > Bacillati > Actinomycetota > Actinomycetes > Mycobacteriales > Corynebacteriaceae > Corynebacterium > Corynebacterium freneyi. Next base: position 2,406,846 of record NZ_CP047357.1, on the reverse strand, counting down.
GCAAGGGGGAGACGACGGACGGTGTCGACATGCAGGGTCGACCAACCGCCCATGAGGAAACCGCCTCCGGCAGCGCCCATGAAAAAACCGCCTCCGGCTGAGCCGGGAGGCGGTTTTTCGTGCGGCGGTGCCGCGGTGGCGACGGTCGTCGCCTGGCTCGGCCCGGGACCTTAGACCAGGGCGGGGATGTTGCGGGGCAGGCCGCCGAGGATGTCGTTGTACGCGTCGGTGATCTCGGTCGGCAGGGCGACGCCCTGGGAGGACGCGATGCCGCGGGCCTTGTCCAGGATGGAGTTCAGGTCCGCGATGGAGCGGGCGCCCTGCAGGTCGCCGATGATGGACCGGATGGTGTCGGCGTCGAGCGACGGGGACTCGGGCGCGGCCTGGCGGTCCTGGGCGCCCTGGTTGCCGGCGTAGTTGGCGCGGGCGCCGGAGCTCGGGTGCGGGCGGTCGGTCGGGCCGGAGGACAGGCCCAGCTTGGCGGAGCAGGCCGGCCAGGCGCCCCAGCCCTGCGCGGCGAGGACCTTCTCGGCGACGTAGATCTGCTCGATGCGGGAAGCCTTGTCGGCGGTCGGGGCGAACTCGCCGCCGCCGAAGCCGTTCCAGGTGCCCGCCGCGAACTGCAGGCCACCGTAGTAGCCGTTGCCGGTGTTGATGTGCCAGTTGCCGCCGGACTCGCACTGCGCCAGGCGATCCCAGTCGGAGTCCGGGGCGGCGGTGGCGGTCGGGGCGGCCATCGCGGCGCCAGCGCCGAGGATGGCACCGGTCAGGGCGACCTTGGCGGAGGTGGAGACGAAGTTGCGGTTCTTGATGGCGTGACGGGCCATGTCGGTGGTTTCCCTCTCGTTGATTTCGGTGATTCGCCGTCGGGGTTAGCTGTCGGGTTCGGGCGGAAGGGATGCCCGGCGGACGTGGTTCGTCCGGCTTCACCCCAGGGAGTCGGAACATCGCGGTGGATGTTCGTCCCGTCCGGTTGGTGCCGGTGGTTTCCCCGACCCCGTCTCGATCAGGATGTCGTCCATGAAGTTTTCGCTTGCCGCGGGTCTCCGTGGTGCCGTCCCGGACGGGGTTGGGCGAGGGGCGGCGGAGGGGCCGTGGTGCGTCGTGTGCGTACGGTAGCCGTTGGTAACGGAATAGTCACGTTAGTCGGGGCGGCGGGTGTCGTCGGAGGTTTTGCCGAAGAACGGCTGCTTTACGACGTTGCCGCTGTTCAGGTGGCGTAATGGTGGGCGTGGGGCGGGTGTGAATGTCTAAAAATGTGACCAAGGTCACGTTATGGTGCCGTGATCTTCGGGCGTTTGAGTGGCGTCGGCTATAATCGGTTGTTTCATCGCGGACGGGCGCTCCTGCCCGCCGACGAACGCCGACGAACGATGACCGCCGTTTTTCGCCGACGGCAACGAGAGAAACGGCAACGAGACGAACGGCGACGAGAGAAAGGTGGCCCCGGTGCCCATCGGCAAGGTCAAGTGGTACGACAAGGATCGCGGCTTCGGCTTCGTGTCCAACCCCGGCGGGGAGGACGTCTACGTCGGTCGTGCCGTGCTGCCCGAGGGAGTCGACGAGCTGTTCAAGGGCCAGCGCATCGAATACGACTACGCCGACGGACGCCCGGGGCCCCAGGCGCTGCACATCACGGTCCTGGAGGAGGCTCCCCGCGTCGGCCGGGGAAGCGGGGGACGCCGCCAGGCCAAGCGGCACTCGCCGGCGGACCTCAACGGCATGATCTCCGACATGATCTCGATGCTGGAATCCACCGTTCAGCGTGACCTGCGCGCCGGCCGATACCCGGACCGCAAGGACGGCCACCAGATGGCCGAGGTGCTGCGCGCCGTCGCACGCGAACTCGATCACTGATCCCCGGCGCGGGTGCGGCCGGAGGACAGGCCCGGCTGCGGGGCCGATGCAGCCGCGGTGACGGGGTAAGAGAGGCGCGCGGGGCGGTTACTCGCCGTCGGCGTCGTTGGCCACGGACCAGGTGATGCCGTACGGCACCTCTTCGCCGGCGTCGTCGTGGCCGATGACGGTCGTGGAGACCTCGATGACGCCCAGCGGGACGCGCTCGCCGTTGACCGAGGCCGAACCCGCGACGGATTCCGTCTTCGCCTCGCCCGGCTCCTTCCGGTCCGCCGAGTTCACGGCCTCGTCGACGTAGAAGCGCTGCACCGCCCACGTCACGGAGGCCACCTCGTCGGCGACCTCGATCTCCGCGACCTCCTCCGGTTCGATGGACACGTGCGCGGTGGCGTCGTCGTCGGTGGTGCAGGCGCCCTCGCCCTCTTCGAACATGTTGCAGATGCGGTAGGGGAGAACCTCGATCTCCTCGTCGCCGAGGCGCACCGTCATGGTCAGCGCCGCCGGATCCTCCACGGTGCCGTCGTTGGCGCGGTCGAGGACCAGGACCAGGCCCGTGATGATCAGCGCGACGGCGACGATCACGCCGATGATCCGCCACGTCTTCTTGTTCGCCAGGGTCGCCACGGGCACGCTCCTCCGCTCGTCGTCGCCGGGCGTCGTCGGACGCCCGAACCGCAGGTCAGTCTAACGGCGATCATTCGGCCGGCGTGAACCGGACCTCGAACAAGGTGGGCCAGTACTTTCCGGTCACCAGGAAATGGTCGGTGCCCGGGACATTCGCGATGCCGTTGAACACGTCCGCGCGGTCGCGGGCCTCCGGCGACAGCGACTCGACGAGCGTGGTGGCGTCGGCGAAACCGGTGACCTCGCCGGTGTCCGGGTCGATGCGGACGATGTCGTTGGTCATCCACCGGTTCGCCCACACCTCCGGGCCATCCGGGCCGTCGACGCATTCGAGCTCGTTGAGCTGGTCGACGAGGACGTCGCCGACGACGACGTCGACGCTCCCGGTCTCCTCGAAGGTCTCCGGGTCGCGGAAGGTCAGGGTGTGCGAACCGTCGGACATCACCAGCCGATCGCCCTGATCGCACAGGCCCCATCCCTCGCCGGAGTACTCGACGCGGCCGGTTTCCTCCAACGTCACCGCATCGCGGGCGAAGGCGACGCCCTTCTTCCACGTCAACTGCCACACGCGGTCGCCGGAGCGGGTGATGCCCTCGCCGAAGAACTCCCGGGGCAGGTCGCGGCGATCCTCCGCCGGGGACCCGGCGCGCCAGTCGCGCACCCGCCAGATCGCCGACTCTCCGTACTGCCCGGTGCCGATCAGCAACGACCCGTCGTCGTCGATCTCCAGCCCCTGCGTGAAGGCCCCGTCGTCGAAGGGATGCTCGGCGACGACCTCGATGTTCAAACGGGGAATCGCGGCGATGGCATCCGCCCCGTTCGCGCCGTAGCCCCCGCCGGCCGCCGATTCCGCCGCACCCGACGACCCGGCCGCAGACGTCGCCGGCGCGTCGTCGTCAAGCGAATCGGAGGAACAGCCCGCCACGAGCAGGACGGTCGACAAGATCCCGGCCGAAACGGCCTTCGCGCTGAGCTTCATGCACCTCATCCTAGAATGGCCACCGTGACAGACAATCGACGCCGCCGTTCCCGCAATCGCCGCCGCTCCCGCGGACCCCTGTTCGGCGAGCGGGCCGTCGACATCGCCCGCGCCGCAATCGACGACATGGACGAAGGACCCGCGGGCGACCACGTCGGGGTCACCGTCACCCACCCGGGGGTGGTGGTGCACCGCTTCGCCGCCGACCTGCCCGGCTACCGCGGATGGGAATGGCACGTGGTGCTCGCGTGCGCGCCGGGCACCGACCACATCACCGTCAGCGAAGTCGCCCTCGTCCCCGGCGACAGCGCCCTGTGCGCCCCCGAGTGGGTGCCGTACGAGGACCGGCTGCGCCCCGGCGACCTCGGCCCGCGGGACCTGCTGCCCGCCGCAGCCGACGACCCCCGCCTGACGACGGCCGACCCCGAAGACCGCGAACTGTCGGAGGAGGGCCTGCGGCAGACCGCCAAACGCTGGCTCGACGGCGACACCGGCCCGCACGGCGAATTCGCCGACGAGGCGCTGCGCCACTGCGGCACCTGCGCCTTCTTCATCCCCCTGGAGGGACCCCTCGGCGCCGATTTCGGGGCGTGCGCCAACGAATGGACCTTCGACGCCGACGTGGTCAACGTCGACCACGGCTGCGGCGCGCACTCGGCCACCCCCGAGGTCACCGGCGCGGGCGCCCCCGAGGGCCGCGCCTACGACGACCAGGAGATCGTGGAACGGGCGGATCTTCGCGGCAACCGGCGCGGCGACGACTGACCCGCCGCCCGTGTTGCCCGGCGGGGGCCGGGGGTGCGATTCTGAGAAGCGCATTAACGATCCCCGGTCGCCGCGCCCAACCGCGTCGGCCGGCTTTCAGACTTTTTCAGACTGGAGCGCAAGCGCATGGCCGAATCCAAGGTGGAGCCCGCATCCGCACTCGATCGCTACTTCAGCATCACCGAGCGCGGCTCGACCATCGTCACCGAGGTCCGTGGCGGCGTCGTCACGTTCTTCGCGATGGCGTACATCATCCTCCTCAACCCGCTGATCCTCGGCGGCATCGAGGATGTCGAGGGCACCGTCCTGTCGGTGCCGCAGGTCGCCGCCATGACCGCGTTCGCGGCGGGCGTGATGACCATCCTGTTCGGCGCGTTCGCCAAGTACCCGTTCGGCATCGCCGCGGGTCTGGGCATCAATACCCTGGTGGCGGTCACCTTCGTCGCCAATGAGGGCCTGACCTGGCCCGAGGCGATGGGCCTGGTGGTCATCGACGGCATCATCATCGTGGCGCTGGCGGTGTCCGGGTTCCGCTCGGCGGTGTTCGAGGCGATCCCGCCGTCGCTGAAGGCGGCGATGGCCGTCGGCATCGGCCTGTTCATCTCCATCATCGGCTTCGTCGACGGTGGCCTGGTCCGCCGCATCCCCGACGCCGCGGGCACGACCGTGCCGGTGCAGCTGGGCATCGGCGGCCACATCACGTCGTGGCCGACGGCGGTGTTCGTGCTGGGCATCATCATCTGCGGCGTCCTGGTGGTGCGGAAGGTGCCGGGCGGCCTGTTCATCGGCATCGTGATCAACACGATCATCGCGCTCATCGTCGAGGCGCTGACCAAGTCGGGTCCGTCGTTCGTCGACGGCGAGCCGAACCCGAACGGCTGGAGCCTGGCCGTGCCGGGCGCCCCGGACGGCATCGGCGGGCTGCCGGACATGTCGCTGCTGGGCCAGTTCGACATGTTCGGCGCGTTCGTGCGCGTCGGCGTCATCGGCGCGACGATGCTGGTGTTCACCCTGGTGTTGGCGAATTTCTTCGACGCGATGGGCACGATGACGGGCCTGGGCAAGCAGGCGGGCCTGGCCGGCGAGGACGGCGTTTTGCCGGACATGAAGCGCGCCCTGGTCGTCGAGGGCCTCGGTGCGGTGGTGGGCGGCGCGACCTCGTCGTCGTCGAACACCGTCTACGTCGACTCCGCCGCGGGCATCGGCGACGGCGCCCGCACGGGCCTGGCCAACGTGGTCACGGGCCTGCTGTTCCTGCTGGCGATGTTCTTCACGCCGTTGTACGAGATCGTCCCGGTCGAGGCTGCGGCCCCGGTGCTGGTCATCGTCGGCGCGATGATGATGGCGCAGATCACCGAGATCGACTTCACCCGTTTCGACATCGCGTTGCCGGCGTTCATGACCATCGTGATCATGCCGTTCACGTACTCCATCGCCAACGGCATCGGCGTCGGCTTCATCACCTACGTTCTGCTGGCGTTGTTCTCGGGCCGCGCCCGCGAGGTCCATCCGCTGCTCTACGTCGTCGCCGCGCTGTTCCTGGTGTACTTCGGCATCGAGCCGGTGTCGGCGATGCTGGGCGTGTAGGGGTGTCGCCGCGTCGCATCCGGGTCGATGATCCGGCGGATCCCCGTCTCGACGACGTCCGCGATCTGAACCGTTCGGATTCCCGCCCCGATTTGCCGGGCGGCAAGGGGCTGGTCATCGCGGAGGGGGCGTTGATCGTCCCCCGTTTGGCGGGGTCGAGGTTTCCGTTGCGCTGCATCGTGGGCACGCCGCGCCGTTTGGATGCGCTTGACGACGACCTGTCGTCCGGCGACCCGGCGGCACGGGAGGCGGCGCTGTCGGTGCCGTGGTTCGAGGTGGACCGTCCGGTGCTCGCCGGGGCGGTGGGTTTCGACATGCACCGGGGGTTGCTCGGGGTGGCCGACCGGGCCCCGGAGCCGTCGGTGGCGGAGGTCGTCGACGGGGCGCGCACGTTGCTCATCCTCGAGGGCGTGGGCGATCACGAGAACATCGGCGCCATGTTCCGCAATGCCGCGGGCATGGGCGTCGACGGCGTGCTCTTCGGGGCGGCCTGCGCGGATCCGCTGTACCGGCGCGCGGTGCGGGTGTCGATGGGCCATGTTCTGCGCCTGCCGTTCGCGCATCTGCCGGGCACGACGACCACGTGGCAGCGGTCGTTGGAGGGTTTGCGAGAGCGTGGTTTCCGAATCGTCGCGATGACTCCGGGGGAGGGGGCGGTCGACCTGTGGGAGGCGATGGCGCACGAGAAGGTGGCGATCCTCGTCGGCGCGGAGGGCCCGGGGCTGACGGAGCACGCGATGCGCGCGGCGGACGTCCGCGCCCGCATCCCGATGGCCGACGGCACCGACAGCCTCAACGTGGCCACCGCGGCCGCGATCGGCTTCTACGAACGGTTGCGCTTCTGAATCGTCGCCCAGGCCTTCTTGCCCAGCCCGCGGATGCCCTCGCCGAGTGAACGGGCGCCGTCGGCGGCGGCACGGCCGAATTTGCGGAGGCCCTCGGCGGGGTCCTCGGAGGCCCGGGGCGAGTGGTCCTCGTAGTCGTCGTAGTCGATTTCCCCTGCGGCGGGGTGGGGGATGTCGCGCGTCGCCCGGGCGCGCCGGGCGGTGACGGGTTCCTGCGCCGAGGCGCGGCGGCCGTCGATGGCGAAGGCGCTGACGGGGATGTCGGGGCCGGGGTCGGCGGGGTCGAAGCCCAGCCACGCCTCGGCCGCCGCGTCGGCCAATTCGGCGGGGACGAAGGGCATGGCCACGCCCCGGCGCGGGCCGCCGGCGGGCTGCTCGTCGGAGGCTTCGGGCTTGCGGCGGCCGGCCCAGAAGTCGCCTTCGAAGACGTCGGGAACCCCGATGTCCTCGATGATGGTGAACCGCGTCGCGGAGAACGCGCGCTTGAGTTCACCGGCCCGCCAGTGGGCGAAGGCCCCGAAGCCGGTGTCCGGGTCGGAGGCAAAGGCGTACACGTCGGTGGCGGCGATTCCCCGCAGGTAGCGCCCGGGCAGGTCGGACAGCCGCGAGACGTCGTCGAGGACGGTCTGCACCACGGCCAATCCGTCGAATCCGCCGATGTAGAACTCGCCGGCACCGGCGGGCGCCGACCTGTTCAACGGGAAATCGCCGATGGGCGTCACCGTCAGCCGCGGATCGAGCAGCGCCAGGTACTTGCGGCCGAACCCCCGGTCATGGTCGGGTTCGGCGGTCAGGACGGCCAACGGCTCGGCGGCCGTGACGAACCAGATCGTGGCGACGCCCGCGCGCCGCCCCTGGGTCGAGTTCATCGCCCCGCCCGTCACTTGCGGTCCGTGGGTCGCACCCCGAGCAGCACGTCCTCCCAGGAGGGCATGACGGTCTTGCGCCGGCGCTTCGGCGCGGGGCCGTCTTCCGGATGGCGCAGGAACTCGTCGTCATCGTGGTCGTCGTGGTCGTCCCGTCCATCAGCCGCGGCACCCGACTCGGGCCCGGCGCTTTCCGACGATCCGCGGCCGCCGGGAAGCGGCGCTTCGTCCACCGGCGGCGCGGGACGCAGACCGGGGGCCGCGTCCTCCACAGACGACAGGTTGCGGCGGGGACGGGCGAAGTCGGGGTCGACGAGCTCCGCGGCGATGGTGTTGCGGGCGACGGTCGACGCCGACGCACCCTCGGCGTGGAACGCCCACTCCGCGGTGGTCGTCGAATGGCCGGCCGACCAGGTCACGCCGATGATCCACTGCCCGGCGGGGTCGCGCCACGCATCCCACTCCGACGTGCCCAGGTCGAGGCCCCGGGCGGCGAAGGCGGTGGCCAGAATCTCCCACAACGTCAGCTGGGCGGGGCCATCCGCACGGCGCGGACGCGACTGCTTGCCCAACTCCGCGATGCGCGCCCGCTCCGCGAGCACCGGATGGGCGAAGGGCTCGATCCGGCGGGCCGGCATGCCCGTCAACTCGACGAGCTCGTCGACCGAGGCACCCGCGCGAACGCGATCCTGGATCTCCCGGGGACGCAGCACCATCTTCGGCTCCGACGGCTCCGCCGGTTCCGTCGGTGCGGACGGTCCAGGGGATCCGTCAGAGGTCGCGGAAGGCTCGGACGATGCGGCGGTCTCCGGCTTGTACCCGGTCTCCCCGGCCTCGTCGCCATCCCCGGCGCCACGGTCGGACTCGGCCGCTGCGGCATCGACGTCGGCGTCGTCACGCGAACCATCGGCGGGGGAGGACACGGCGGCGACCAACTCGCGCAGCTCATCGGTGACCGGCAGAACGTACCGCTCCGCGTCCCCCTCGCCGGAATCCGCGGCGACGAGGACGATGGTCCCCGGCTCGCCGGCGTCCGCGATGGGCTTCAATTCCCGCATTCGACAACCTCCTGGGAATGACCGCCGTGTACTTTCCCCCATGCTAAACGACGAAACCCCCGCTCGGCCGCCATGACGATGAAGCGGCGTGTGCGGGGGTTCGCCCGAATCGGGGCGGGGCTTGCGGCTAGGCCGAAGCGTGGCCGTTGTCGAGGATCCAGTCGATCGCGCCGGTCAGCTTCTTGATGTCCTCCGGGTCGATGGCCGGGAACATGCCGATGCGCAGCTGGTTGCGGCCCAGCTTGCGGTACGGCTCCGTGTCCAGGATGCCGTTGGCGCGCAGGATCTTGGCGACCTTCGCCGCGTCGACGTCATCCGCGAAGTCGATGGTGCCGACGACCAGCGAGCGAGCGGCCTCGTCCGCCACGTACGGGGAGGTCTCCGAGCGGCCCTCGGCCCACCGGTACAGGTGCGACGAGGACTCGGTGGTGCGGGCGACCATGCCGTCGAGGCCGCCGTTGGCGTTCATCCACTTGACCTGATCGGCCAGCATGAGCAGCGTGCCCACGGCCGGGGTGTTGTAGGTCTGGTTCTTCAGGGAGTTGTCCACCGCGGTCTGCAGGTTGAGGAACTCCGGGATGAAGCGGTCGGAGGCGTTGATCTTGGCGATGCGCTCCAGGGCGGCCGGGGACATCGCGGCCAGCCACAGGCCACCGTCCGACGCGAAGCACTTCTGCGGGGAGAAGTAGTAGGCGTCGGCCTGGGAGATGTCGACCGGCAGGCCGCCGGCGCCGGAGGTCGCGTCGATGGCGACCAGCTGGCCCTCGGAGCCCTCCGGACGGACGACGGGCACCATCGCGCCGGTCGAAGTCTCGTTGTGCGCCCAGGCGATGAGGTCGACGCCCTCCTCGCCCGCGACCGGCTTCGGCGCGGTGCCCGGCTCGCCCTCGATGACCTGCGGGGCGTCGAGCCACGGCGCCAGCTTGGCGGCCTTGGCGAACTTCGACGAGAACTCGCCGAAGGACAGGTGCGCCGACTTCTTCTCGATGAGCCCGAAGGTGGCGGCGTCCCAGAAGGCGGTCGCGCCACCCAGGGACAGGATGATCTCGTAGCCGTCGGGCAGCGAGAAGAGCTCGGACAGGCCCTCGCGGACCTCGCCGACGACGTTCTTCACGGCCGGCTGGCGGTGCGACGTGCCCATGATGTTCGTGGCGCCGTCGACGACGGTCTGGATCTGGGACGGGCGGACCTTGGACGGGCCGCAGCCGAAGCGGCCGTCGCCGGGGAGGAACTCGGCGGGCAGGGAGGGGAACTGATCGCTCATTTGGGCGCAACCTTTCGGTGGGTTATGGACCACCTAGACTCTAACGCCCCGGGTGCGGGCGGGTCACGGGCGGGGGATCGTGCCCGAATCCCCCGGTCCGGGTGAGGGGCCGGAGGGGGCCTTCAGGTGTGGCGAATTGCTATTCGCAAAGTTAACAAAATGTGAAGATTGCAAAGTGTAGCGTGTGCAATGTAACGGAATGTCGAGATGGCCGTTTCGGCTGCTCCGGCGTGGTTGGGGGTGGATTTGCTTTCGGAGGGGGAGGTGTTTGGCGGGTGGTGCGCGAAAGTATCTGAATGGTCGGGTGCGGCGGTTGCCGTGGTGGGCTTGCATATGTCGTGACCTGCTTAAACGTGGTGTTGCCACTTTGCGGGGAAGTCGTTAAGCTGGCCGCCGCGCCGCCGTGCAGGGAAAACTGCGGGGGTAAGGGTGTTGCCGCCCTCACATTCTTTGCTAGAGTGTGCCGCAGTCCACTGCTGGCGGTTGAGTATGGCTCGGCCGGACCCCGGTGTGAAGCGGGCGAAGACGTTCCTCGTCCGATCCGCGCCGGGCACCATCCGCGTGATCTTCCGGATGTGCGGATAGTGTGGGCCGTGGCCGGCGAGACAACGCCGGATTGCCTGAACGACACATTTTCAGCGAAAGGGAAGTTGTGGCTACTGAGAACAACAAGGCCGTGCTCCACTACCCCGGCGGCGAGTTCGAGATGGACATCGTCAACGCCACCGAGGGCAACGACGGTATCGCCATCGGCAAGCTCCTGGCCGAGACCGGTCTGACCACCTTCGACCCCGGCTACACCGCCACGGGTTCGACCAAGTCCGCGATCACCTACATCGACGGCGGCAACGGCATTCTCCGCCACCGCGGTTACCCGATTGAGCAGCTGGCCGAGCAGGCCACGTTCAACGAGGTCTCCTACATGTTGATTAACGGCGAGCTCCCCACCCCGGAGGAGCTGGAGAAGTTCAACCACGACATCCGCCACCACACCCTGCTGGACGAGGACTTCAAGCGCGCCTTCTCCATCTTCCCGCGCGGCGCCCACCCGATGGCCACCCTGGCCTCCTCGGTCAACATCCTCTCGTCCTACTACCAGGACGAGCTCGACCCGTCCGACCCGGAGCTGCGCGCCCTGGCGACCTCCCGCCTCATGGCCAAGGTCCCGATGCTCGCCGCCTACGCCTACCGCGCCTCGAAGGGTCAGCCGTACCTCTACCCGGACAACTCCCTGAACGCGCGCGAGAACTTCATGCGCATGATGTTCGGCTTCCCGTCCGCCAAGTACGAGGTCGACCCGGTTCTGGTCGACGCCCTGGACAAGCTGCTCATCCTGCACGCCGACCACGAGCAGAACTGCTCCACCTCGACCGTGCGCATGGTCGCCTCCTCCGGCGCCAACATGTTCGTCTCCATCGCCGCGGGCATCAACGCCCTGTCCGGCCCGCTGCACGGCGGCGCCAACCAGGCCGTCCTGGAGATGCTCGAGGACATCAAGAACAACCACGGCGGCGACGCGACCGACTTCATGAACCGCGTCAAGAACAAGGAGCCGGGCGTCCGCCTCATGGGCTTCGGCCACCGCGTGTACAAGTCCTACGACCCGCGCGCGGCCATCGCCAAGAAGACCGCCCACGACGTGCTGGAGCACCTCGGCGGCGACGAGCTGCTGGATCTGGCCATGAAGCTCGAGGAGATCGCGCTCGCCGACGACTACTTCGTCCAGCGCAAGCTCTACCCGAACGTCGACTTCTACACCGGCCTGATCTACCGCGCCATGGGCTTCCCCACGGACTTCTTCACCGTGCTGTTCGCCATCGGCCGCCTGCCGGGCTGGATCGCCCACTTCAACGAGCAGGTCACCGATCCGGCCTCGAAGATCAACCGTCCCCGCCAGATCTACATCGGCGAGAACGAGCGCGACTTCGTGCCCCGCGACAAGCGCTAAGAGCCTTCGCTCGACGAACGCCGACACCCCGTGCCGCCTCTCGGCGGGACGGGGTGTCCGTCGTTTTCCGCACGACGACTCCCGTCCGAGCGCCCACCCGGCGTCGCGGGTTGCATTAGACTTCACACGAAGAAACCGAACCGAAGCGGCCACGGCGGGCATGATGTGCGCGCCCGGTCGCCGATACGAGGAGACTCACCATGACGAAGCCCGAACTCGGCGCCAAGTCCGGCCCGGCCCCCACCGAATTGGTCATCAACGACATCACCGTCGGCGACGGTGCCGAGGCGACCCCCGGCGCCCGCGTCGAGGTCCACTACGTGGGCGTCGAATACGAGACCGGCGACGAGTTCGACTCGTCGTGGAACCGCGGCCAGTCCATCGAGTTCCCGCTCAACGGCCTCATCGCCGGTTGGCAGGAGGGCATCCCCGGCATGAAGGTCGGCGGCCGCCGCGAGCTCATCTGCCCGCCGGAGAAGGCCTACGGCCCCGCCGGCGCCGGCCACTTCCTGTCGGGCAAGACCCTCGTCTTCGTCATCGACCTGCTCGACGTCAAGTAAGTCGCACGGCACCGAGCACACCAGGCGACGCGCGGAGGGCACCGGGCAATGTGTGCAACGTGCGGCGCGCCAAGAGGTGCTCGACGTGGGTGACAAAGGGGCGCGGCCGGCGGAACACCCGCCGGCCGCGCCCCTTTCGCATGCCCGGTCAGCTTCCGAGCGCGAACTCCCGGTAATGGGCGAACCGCTGCTCGCGGCCGACGCGCTCCGGTGCGGTCTCCAGCGTCCACAGCGCGTGGGCGATGGCGCCGAGGACGCGGTCGACCAGGTCCTCCCGGTTCTCCGGCTCGGCGATGACTTCGTCGACGACCCCGGCCGCCAGCAGCGCCTCGGCCCCGACGCGCTGCGCCTCCATCATTTCGGGGGCGTGCTCGGTGTCGCGGTGGATGATCGCCGACGCGCCCTCGGGCGGCAGCGGCGACAACCACGCGTCGTGCATGGCCAGCGCACGGTCGGCGGGCAGCATGGCCAACGCCCCGCCGCCGCAGCCCTGGCCGAGGATCATGGACACGGTGGGCACGCGAACGTCGAGCAGCGCGGTGAGGGTCCGGGCGATTTCTCCGGCCATCGCGTTTTCCTCGGCGTCCTTGGTCAGCTCGGCGCCGGCGGTGTCGATGACGGTGACCAGCGGGATCCGCAGGCTCTCGGCCAAGCGGATCGCCCGCTGGGCGAAGCGCAGCGACCCCGGACCCATCGGATCGGGGCCCAACGGAGGCTGCTGGTGGCGGTCCTGGACCACGAGCACGACCGGGCGACCGGCGATGCGGGCCAGCACGGCGCGCACCGCGCGGTCGCTTTCGCCGTCGCCGGTGCCGGACAGCGGGACGGAGCGGTCCTCGAGGGCGGCGAGGATGTCGCCGCCGCCCGGGCGCGACTCCATGCGGGTGCGCAGAATCGACTCCCAGGCGCTGCGGCCGTCGGGCACCGCGTTCGGCGCCGGGGCGGGTTCCGAGGTCTCGACGTCGGGCATGAGAACGTCGATGGTGCGGCGCACCGAACCGCGCAGCTCCTCCGGCGAAATGACGCCGTCGATGATGCCGCGCTCGAACAGGTTCTCGGCGGTCTGCACGCCCTCCGGGATGCCGGTGCCGGTGGTCAGCTCGACGACGCGCGGGCCGAGGAAGCCGAGCAGCGCCCCCGGCTCGGCGAAGGTGAAGTGCCCCGAGGAACCCCACGACGCCATGACTCCGCCGGTGGTGGGGTTGCGCAGGTACACGAGGAACGGCAGGTGCGCGTCCTTGTGGCGGGCGACGGCGGTGGTGATGGACACCATCATCGCGAACGCCGGCGTGCCCTCCTGCATGCGCGTGCCGCCGGACGTGGGGGACAGCAGCAGCGGCAGCCCCTCGGCGGTGGCGCGCTCGATGCCGAGGATGATGCGGCGCGCCGTCGCCGCGCCTATGGAACCGGCAAGGAAAGAAAACTCCGAGCAGATCACCGCCACGCGGCGGCCGCCGACCTCGCCCTCGCCGGTGAGCACCGCCTCGTCGACCCCCGACTTCTCGCGCGCCCGCTCCAGCGTCGCGGCGTAGTCGGCGTCGATGTCGCCGTAGTCCGGCGGGGTGTCCCAGCTGCGGTACGTGCCCCGGTCAATGACGGAATCGATGAGTTCGCGTGCGCTCGTGCGTGACATGCCCCCAGGTTATGGCAAAGAAATCCTTCCCGCGCCGGGCGGGCCCCATGTCCTCGGGTGATCTCTGCCGGTGTGATCTCGACCGCCCCGGAGCGCCGCCTCTCCGCCCGCCCGCCGCACGAAACCTGGATAATGGGCGAGTACCGGGCAACCGGGAAAACCGGCCACGATCGCGCGTCGAAGGCGCCCGGCGATCGGGCAGCGGCAGGCGACGGGCGCCGAAACGGAGAATCACCCGGCGATGAAGACCATTCTGGACCTCGACACTGGCATCGACGACGCGCTGGCGCTGGCGTACGCGCTCGGTTCGCCGGAGCTGGAGCTCATCGGCGTGACCGGCACGTACGGCAACGTCCTGATGAAGGACGGCGTGGCCAACGACCTGTCGCTGCTGGACCTGTTCGGCCGTCAGGATGTGCCGGTTTTCCACGGCGAGCCGCACGCGTCGACGAAGGACGGTTTCGAGGTCCTGGAGATTTCGGCGTTCATCCACGGCCGCAACGGCATCGGCGAGGTCGATCTGCCGGCGTCGCAGCGCTCGGTCGACGAGCGCGGCGCGGTGGATTTCCTCGTCGATTCGGTCCGGGAGCACGGCGATGATCTGGTCATCGTCGCCACGGGCCCGATGACGAACCTGGCCGCCGCCATCGACCGCGACCCGGAGTTCGCGGCCAACGCGCGGATCGTCATCATGGGCGGCGCCCTGACCGTGCCGGGCAACGTCCGTCCGTGGGCGGAGGCAAACATCAACCAGGACCCGGAGGCGGCGGACAAGCTTTTCCGTTCCGGCGCCGACGTCACCATGATCGGCCTCGACGTCACGCTGCAGACGCTGCTGACCTACGAGGAGACGAAGCAGTGGCGTGAGCTGGGCACCGAGGCGGGTCGCGTGCTGGCGGACATGACGGACTATTACATCAAGGCCTACGACACGACGGCGCCGCACCTGGGCGGTTGCGGCCTGCATGATCCGCTGGCGGTGGGCGTCGCGGTCGATCCGTCGTTGGTGACGGTCATCGAGCACAACATGAAGGTCGACGTCGACGGCGAGACCCGCGGCCGCACCATCGGCGACGAGGTCCGGCTCAACGATCCGGAGAAGAACGTCAAGGTCGCGGTGGGCGTGGACGTCGAGCGGTTCCTGTCGGAGTTCATGTCGCGGATCGGGTCGGTGGCGGCCCGTGGCTGAGGTGGCGGCGCTTGTCGACGGCCTGTCGTCCGCGCCGGGCGCCGTGGCGGTGGTGGGCTCCGCCAATGCCGACCTGACGGTTCGGGTGGCCGCGTTGCCCAAGCCGGGGGAGACCATCGCCGGAGGTCCGTTGGTGGTGTTGCCGGGAGGAAAGTCGGCGAACCAGGCGGCGACGGTGGCTCGCCTCGGCGTGGGTGCGTCGTTCATCGGGGCGGTCGGCGACGACCCCAATGGCGTGATGCTGCGCGATGCGCTCGTCGATGCCGGGGTGGACGTCGCGCACCTGTCGGAGTCGGGGGAGGCCACCGGCACCGCGATGATCCTCGTCGACGATGACGCGGAAAATTGCATCGTCATCTCCCCGGGGGCGAACGGCACCGTCGACGCGGATCTCGTCGCCGGGCACGCCGACGCCATTCGGGACGCCGAGGTGCTGGGCCTGTGCCTGGAGGTCGGGGATGACGCGGTGGTCGAGGCTGCGCGCATCGCCCACGAGGCGGGCGTGACCGTGGTGTTCAACCTGTCGCCCGTGCGAGAGGTGCCGGAGGAGCTGCTGGAGCTGGTCGACGTGCTCATCGTCAACGAGCACGAGCTGGCCGCCCTGGTCGGTGATGCGGCGGCGGCCGAGGGCGCCGAATCCGGCGATTGGTCCGACGCCGCGACCGCGCTGGCCGCCAAGCACGGCATCCGCACCGCCGTGGTCACCCTCGGCGGTGCGGGATCGGTGGTCGTGGAATCCGGGGAAGCCGGGGAGTCCGACGCGGTGACGGCCACCCGCATCGACGCGGTGCCCGTCGACGTCGTCGACACCACCGGCTGCGGCGATTCCTACATGGGCGCCCTCATGGCGGGGCTGGCGTCCGGGGCATCCGTCAACGACGCCGCCCGACTCGCGGCCGCGGTGGCGGCGTTTGCGGCGGGCGGCGAGGGGGCGCAGGCGTCCTACGGCACCGCCGACCAGGTCCGGCGATTCGCCGAGAACGGTCGGAGGGGCTGACTGCCCCCCGCCCCGGGGTAGGGCGGGGTTGGCCTGCCGTGTCTCGGGGAGGGGGTGATCTCCCGTCTCCGGGAGCGAGGGAGCGGGGGGAGCAGGGGGAGCGGGCCAATCAGCCCTTCAGGGCCTGCATCCAGGTGACGCGGGAACCGGTGTGCAGCACGGTGCGCGGGTAGATCTTCGCCGCGAGGAACAGCATGAGCAGGCAGCTGGCGGCGAGGATCGCGCCGGTGCCGAGCAGCTGCAGGCCGGAGAAGTTGCCCATCGCGTACTGCAGCGGCGCCGTGGTCACGGAGGCCGGCGGGATCCACGACGCGACCTGCATGAACGTCGAATCCAGCTGGGACCAGCCGAACGCCGGGACGTAGATGGCCACGAAGGCCAGGATCATCACCGGCATCTGCGCGGCGCTGAAATCCTCCATGCGGCTGACCAGCGAACCTGCCGCGGCGTACATGGCGGCGAAGAGGATGTATCCGAGGAGGAAGAACGGAAGCAGGGTGGCCACCGCACCCCACGGGATGTCGAAGTCGTCGGCCAAACCGGTGGCCACGATGGTCACCGACGCCGCCGCGACGATCGCGGCCAGCATGATCGCGCCGGCCAGGCCCGCGCCGATGATCTTGCCCGCCAGCAGGTGCAGCGGGCGGATGGTCGCCAGCATGATCTCGACGACGCGGGAGGACTTCTCCTCGATGACCGAGCTGGCCACGGAGCCGCCGAACATCATGATTCCGGTGATCATCACCATGACGCCGGCGCCGACGACGAGCAGCGCGGCGAAGTCCACGTCCTGCACGGTCTGCGGCGTCACCGACCCTCGGGCGGCGGCCTGCGCCACGGCGGCGGGGTCGCCGCCCTGCTCGGCGATGGCCTCGGCCTGCAGCTGCTGGGCCAGTGCGGAATTCAGGGTCGAGGCCAGCATGTCGGGGGCGCCGTCCTGCAGAAGCGTCCACTCGTCGTCGCCGGCGGGCAGCAGGGCGGCGTCGACGGCGTCGTCGTCGAGCAGGGCCCTGGCCTCGTCCTCCGATGCCGCGGCCCGCGTCTCGACGGGAGTCGGGGTGGTGCCCTCCGGGGCGTCGGCCAGCGCGTCGGCGAACGGGGCCTCTCCGACGACGGCGATGACCGTCGGTTCCGCGGCCTCTCCGTCGTCGCGGGTCAGGTACGCGGCGAGCAGAACGCCGCCGACGGCGAGGACGATGCCCAGGATGAGCGTGACCACCGACCCTTTCTTCACCAGGTTCTCGCGGAGCTCGCGCTTTGCGACGAGACCGATGGCCGTCGAGGCGCGGTAACCGTCACGGGGGGTGTTTCGGGTGCTCATGACTGGACGACCTCCTGGTACAGCTCGGTCAGGGGAATGTTGACGGGCCCGAAGGAATGCACCGGGCCGTGGGAACGGGCGAGATCGAGGAGCTGCTGGTCGACGTCGTCGGGGGCGCCGTCGGCAAGCGTGACGACGGTGCGGCCACCGCCGGCGACGGTGGTGGACGCGACGCCGGGAACGTCGTCGGCCCAGTTCGCCGGGGCGGAGGGGACGTCGACTCCGATGAGGGAGGGGCCCTTCGCCCGCAGCTCGGCGACGGTGCCCTCGGCGAGCATGCGGCCGTCGCGGATGATGCCGACGCGATCGCACAACCGCTCCACCAGATCCAGCTGGTGGGAGGAGAAGACCACGGGGATGCCGCGGTCGGCGCGCTCCCGCAGCACCCGCGACATCACGCCGACGGCGATCGGATCGAGGCCGGAGAACGGCTCGTCGAGGACCAGCACCTCCGGATCGTGGACCAGCGCCGCGGCAAGCTGCACGCGCTGCTGATTGCCCAGGGACAGGGTGTCGACCTTGTCGCCGGCGCGCTCGGAGAGATCGAGCGTCTCCAGGAGAGACTCGGCGCGGTCCTTCGCGGTCGGACCGTCCAGTCCGTGGAGCCGGGCGAAGTAGATCAGCTGATCGAGCACCTTCTCCTTCGGGTACAGGCCGCGCTCCTCCGGCATGTAACCGATGGTGCGGCGGGACGTGTCGTCGAGGGGAGCGTCGCCGAGGCGGACCTCGCCGCCGTCCGTGGACAGCACGCCCAGGGCGATGCGCATGGTCGTGGTCTTGCCGGCGCCGTTGGCGCCGACGAACCCGTAGATCTCTCCGGGGTGGACGGTGAAGCTCATGCCGTCGAGGACCCGGAGATCCCCGTAGGACTTGCGGAGGTCATCGATGATCAGCGGTGTGCCGGTCATGGTCGCCTTCCTTTCGGGTGGTCTGGTTCTTTCGGGTTGTCTGTTTCGGAGTGCCTGTTTCGGATCGTCTGTTTCGGGGGCCGCGATCACTCATCCGGCATCGTCCACGCGATGACCGCGGTGGGCAGGGAGAGGATCACCAGGAGCGGGATGAGGAAACCCAGGCCCAGCAGGTAGGGGACGTCGGCCGCCCACTCGGGACGGGCCCGCATCAGCCACGTGCCGAAAAAGGCAAGCGAGATGCTGAACACCAGGCCGAACCACAGAAAACACTGGTAGGCCAGGCTGCGCAACCCCTCCACGCGACTACGCTCGTACTCGTCGAGCACCGTCGCCGGTGCACCGTCCAGGTTGTCGGTCACGATGACCAACGTCGTCCACGTGCCCACGAGCAGCACGGTGAAAACGATCCACGGCAGCCCCCACCAATCCGACGAGCCGTCGCCAAGCAACGTCGCCGCGAACAGGATGCCCGCGACGAGCAACGCGAACACCATGGCGAGGTAAGCGACGACCAGGCGGCGCCGGCTCGCGCGATTGCGCAGCCGGGGAAACCACCCGGACATCATCTCGCGGCGTTCGAGGAAGACCCGTTCGCGCCGGGCCTGCCACCGATCGAGGAAAGTGCGGTCGTGCACGTCGGAATTCCGAATGTTCATCGCTGCTCCTCCGGGGTGGTGTCCCGGGTCGGGAATTGGGGTCGGTTCTGGGGCTGCGCCGCGTACAGGGCGGCGGACATCGGGGTGAACTCCTCGCGGGAGAACACCGCCTCGACCGGAAGGCCGAACACCTCGCACAACCGGAACGCCAGATCGAGGCTGGGGTAGTGGTCCCCGCGCTCGAGCGCCCCGATGGTCTGGGGGTTGACCTCCACGGCCTCCGCCAACTGCGCGCGACTGAGCCCGCGTTCCGCGCGGAGAACCGCCAATCGATTGAATATCGGTCGCTGTGGACCACGTTTCACCGGACTCATGTGACCAAGTGTTGGGAAAACCCAACGTTTTGTCAATAGGTCCAACAAAATTTTTCCGACGCCAACCCCGTATTTCCAGGTCAGCGGAATGCACGTACCCTGGAAAACGTGATCACACGGCCAACGATTCTCGGCATCCTGTTCGTCGCCAACGTCATCGCGCTGGCACTCACGGTCTTCGTCAGCCCCTGGTGGGCGGTGCTGCTGGCGGTGGTCGTGTTCCTGGACCTCGTCGCGGTCTACGACGTGCTCATCCAGAAGAAGCACACCCTGCTGCGGATCTACCCGATCCTCGGCCACGCCCGGTACCTGCTCGAG
The DNA here is from genome assembly GCF_030408835.1 of Corynebacterium freneyi. Classification (NCBI taxonomy): domain Bacteria; kingdom Bacillati; phylum Actinomycetota; class Actinomycetes; order Mycobacteriales; family Corynebacteriaceae; genus Corynebacterium; species Corynebacterium freneyi. The sequence continues at coordinate 2,387,154 of NZ_CP047357.1, read as the reverse complement.
TCCATCCGACCGGAGACCCAGCAGTACTTCATCGAGCGCAACTTCGACGGCACCCCGTTCGACCGCGACACCCGCTCCGTCATCTACCAGCGGGCGAAGGGAATCGGGGCGAAGAAGTCGTTCGGCACCGAACGGGAGATCACCGCCCCCGGCTACGAATACATCCCCCACTCCATGGCTCCGTCGCGCACCGTCAACGCCAACCCGCGCGTGACGCTCGGCGGGAAGGACACCACCCAGCCGTACGACGTGTCCATCTTCAACGTCGCCGCCATGAGCTTCGGCGCGCTGTCGCCCAACGCGGTGCTCGCCATGAACAAGGGCGCGGCGATGGGCGGATTCATCCACGACACCGGCGAGGGCTCCATCTCCCCGTACCACCTGAAGTACGGCGCCGACCTGTTCTGGGAAATCGGCTCCGGCTACTTCGGCTGCCGCACCGAAGACGGCGACTTCGACCCCGAGAAGTTCCGCGAACGCGCCGCGCTGCCCCAGGTCAAGGCCACCTACCTCAAGGTCAGCCAGGGTGCGAAGCCCGGCCTCGGCGGCATGCTGCCCGGCGACAAGGTCGACGAGATCATCGCCGAAACCCGAGGCGTGCGCGTCGGCCAGGGCGTCGTCAGCCCGCCGTTCCACCGCGTGTACTCCACCCCGCGCGAACTGGTCCGCTTCATGGGCACCATGCGCGAACTCAACGGCGGCAAGCCCGTCGGCTTCAAGATCTGCGCCGGTTCCCGCATCGAATTCCTCGCCGTGTGCAAGGCCATGGTGGCCGAGGACATCACGCCGGACTTCATCATCGTCGACGGCGCCGAGGGCGGCACGGGCGCCGCGCCCCTGGAGTACTCCGACCGCGTCGGCATGCCGCTGACCGACGGCCTGGTCCTCGTGCACAACGCGCTCGTCGGCGCCGGCCTGCGCGACCGCGTCAAGATCGGCGCGACCGGCAAGATCGTCACCGGCTTCGACATCATCAAGCGCATGTGCCAGGGCGCCGACTTCATGGCCTCGGCCCGCGGCATGATGATGGCCACCGGCTGCATCCAGTCCCAGCTGTGCCACACCAACGAATGCCCCGTCGGCGTGGCCACCCAGGACCCGCGACGCTGGAAGGCCGTCGACGTCGAAGACAAGGCCAACCGCGTGCGCAACTTCCACGACGCCACCGTCCAGGAGGCCGTGGGCATGCTCGCGTCGATGGGCCTGGAAAGCTTCGACCAGCTGTCGCCGTCGATGCTCTTCCGCCGCACCTCCGACGAGTACGCCGAAACCTACGCCGAGCTGTACAACTGGCTCGAGCCCGGGGAGCTGCTGTCGGGCACCCGCTTCCACGCGTGGGCCGACGACTGGGAGCTCGCCGACCCCGACCGCTTCTGGTACCCGGAGCTCCACGACCGCGTGAAGCCGAAGGCCGCCGGCGCCGAGTAGCCGTCGGGGACGCGCACGCCCGAACCCGAGTACAAAAGGGGACATGGCCAACGAAGAAATCAACGGCACCCCCTCCACCGGAACCATTCCGTCGTTGTCCCTCAACGACGGCAACTCCATCCCGCAGATCGGCCTGGGCACGTGGCGCATGGACGACGCCACCGCCCGCCGCTGCGTCCGGCACGCCATCTCGATCGGCTACCGGCACATCGACACCGCCTCGCTGTACGGCAACGAAGTCGGCGTCGGCCAGGGCATCGCCGACGCCATCGCGGCCGGCGACGTCGCCCGCGGGGACCTGTTCGTGACCACCAAGGTGTGGAACGACGCCCACCGCGCCGCCGACACCCGCCGTTCGGCCGGTGACTCGCTGCGCAGGCTCGGTCTCGATTACGTCGACCTGCTGCTCGTCCACTGGCCCTGCCCGAAGCAGGGGCTGTTCGCGGAGAGCTACGGCGAAATCATGGTGCTTCGCGACGAAGGGCTGACGCGATCCGCCGGCGTCGCCAATTTCTACTCCGACGTGCTCGACGAGCTGCCCGAAGCCCCGGCCGTCAACCAGATCGAACTGCACCCCGGCCTGCCCCAGGATGAGCAGGTCGACGACGACCGTCGGCGGGGCGTCGTCACGCAAAGCTGGGCCCCGCTCGGCCGGGCCAAGCAGTTCGCGTCCGGGCCCATCGCCGACGTCGCGGCCGAGCTCGGCCGCACCCCCGCCCAGGTGACGCTGCGGTGGCACCTGCAGCGGGGTCTGGTGGCGATCCCGAAATCCGCCGACGAGGGGCGCATGGCCGAAAACCTCGGCGTGCTCGACTTCGAACTGTCCGACGAGCACATGGCCGCCATCGCGGGCCTGGCCGACCCGGACTCCCGCATCGGCGGCGACCCCCGTTTCTTCGGCGATGAGTAAACGGTGACGGCCGCACCCCGGTAGATTCGGAAACATGTCTGAGTCCAGCGTGGCCCCCGAGAACTCCGAGATCCGCGTCGAGCACGACGGCCCGATCACCGTCATCACCATCGACCGCGATCACAAGCGCAATTCCCTCAACGTCGGCGTGTGCTCCGACATCGCCGACGCGGTGGAGGCCGCGCCGGAGCGCGAGGAGTGCCGGGTCATCGTCATTCGCGGCGAGGGCCGCGCGTTCTGCGCCGGCGCCGATCTCGGCGGCCAGCACAGCGACGGCAACTTCCACGTTCAGCTTGCCCGCATGCTCCACGCGTTGCAGGAATGCCCGCGCATCATCATCGCCGACGTGCAGGGCGCGGCGGTCGGCGCCGGCATGCAGCTGTCCATGGCCGCGGACCTGCGCGTGGTGGGCGAACGAGGCTGGTTCATGATCCCGCCGGTCAAGCTCGGCATCGCCGTCGACGCGTGGACGGTCCGCCGCACCCGCGTGCTGGTCGGCGGCGCCCGCGCCCGCACCATCCTGCTGGCCGCCGAGCAGATCGACCAGGCCGAGGCGAAGTCCTGCGGCCTGGCGTCCTACCTGGGCGATTCCACCGTCACCCGGGAGGTCGCCGAGCGCATCGCGTCGTTCGCGCCGATGAGCCTCGCTTACCACAAGATGGTGCTCAACGACGACGAGACGAACCTGCCGCCGAAGCCGGACCAGCGCGAGCTGTATGAGGCGGTGTGGGCGTCGGAGGACGCCGCCGAGGCGGGCCGGGCGCGCGCGGAGAAGCGCGACCCGGTCTTCCGCGGAAAGTAGCGGTCCCGGAGGATGCGCGGGGACGGCGGAGAGGGCATCGACACCGCGTTCGTCACGGGCCCCGGCGGTCTGACGCGCGAGCAGGTCGACCAGCGCGTCCGCGCGGGGTTGGTCAACCACCTGCCGCCGACGTCGGGGCGCACGGTCACGGACATCATCCGCGCGAACGTGTTCACGCGGATCAACGCGATCCTGGCTGTGCTGCTGGCGATCGTGCTGTGGACGGGATCGTGGGTCAACGGCGCCTTCGGCCTGCTCATCATCGCAAACTCCATCGTCGGGGTGGTCCAGGAGCTGCGGGCGAAGCGGACGCTGGACAAGTTGTCCATCGTCGGTCGCGCCCGGCCGATGGTCATCCGCGATGGCGCCGGGACCCGGGAGCTGGACCGCGAGGAGATCGTCGTCGACGATCTGGTGGAGCTCGGCGCGGGCGATCAGATCGTCGTCGACGGCGTGGCCCGGTCGGTCGACGGCCTGGACGTCGACGAGTCGCCGCTGACGGGCGAGTCGAATCCGGTGCACAAAAACGTCGGCGATCCGTTGTATTCCGGGTCGCACGTCGTGTCCGGCGGCGGCACGCAGCAGGCGACGAAGGTCGGCGCGAACGCGTACGCCGCGCAGTTGGCGGCGGAGGCGAGCAAGTTCACGCTGACGGATTCGGAGTTGCTGCGGGGCATCAACAAGATTCTCCGGGTGATCACGTGGATCCTCGTCCCCACGGGTGTGCTGGTGATCTGGACGCAGTTGTTCCGGTCGGGGCAGCCGTTGCGGGAGGCGCTGTTGGCGATGGTGGCGTCGTTGGTGCCGATGGTCCCCGAGGGCCTGGTGCTCATGACGTCCATCGCGTTCGCCATCGGCATCGTCCGGCTGGGCCGCCGCCGGGTGCTCACCAACGAGTTGCCGGCGATCGAGGGGCTGGCGCGGGTCAACGTCGTGTGCGTGGACAAGACCGGCACGCTGACGGAGAACAGGATGCACGTGCGCGAGGTCGTGCAGCTTGACGACGTCGATGAAGCCGCCGTCCGCCCGATTTTGGCGGCGCTGGGCGGGTTGGAGGAGAGGCCGAACGCGACGACCCTGGCCGTCAACGAGCATCTCGCGGGCCTCGGCGTCGGCGATCCGGGGTGGCAGGTGGCCGACAAGGTTCCGTTCACGTCGGCGCGGAAATGGGCCGGCGCGACGTTCGAGGGGGAGGGGACGTGGGTGCTCGGCGCCCCGGACATCCTCGCCGCCGAGGAGTCTGCAGCGCTGGGGCGGGCGGCGGGGCTCATGGCCGAGGGGCTGCGGGTTCTGCTGTTGGCCCGGGCGAATCCGGACGTCGCGGCCACCGTGTCGGACGTCACGGTAGGACCCGACGAGCACGTCGACGAGCACCCGGGAATGCTGGAACCGGTCGCCCTGGTGGTGCTCGACCAGACCCTGCGGCCCGACGCCCGCGAAACGCTCGAGTACTTCGAGGCCGAAAACGTGACGGTGAAGGTCATTTCGGGCGACAACGCGGCGTCCGTCGGGGCGGTGGCCCGTGCGTTGGATCTGCCCGGCGGCGACCGGCCCGTCGACGCCCGCGACCTGCCCGACCCCGCCGGGGGAGGGGCGCAACGGGAGGCCTTCGCCGACGCGGTGGAGGAGGGACACGTCTTCGGCCGCGTCACCGCCGACCAGAAACGCGCGATGGTGCGGGCGCTGCAATCGCACGGGCACGTCGTGGCCATGACCGGCGACGGAGTCAACGACATCCTGGCGCTGAAGGAGGCCAACATCGGCGTGGCCATGGGCGCCGGCGCCCCCGCGACGAGGTCGGTGTCGCAGCTGGTGCTGCTGGACAACCGCTTCGCCGTCATGCCGCACGTGGTCGCCGAGGGGCGCCGGGTGATCGGCAACATCGAGCGCGTGGCCAATCTCTTCCTGACCAAGACCATCTACTCCGTGTTCCTGGCGCTGGCGGTGGGGATCATCGGCTACGCCTACCCCTTCGAACCGATCCACGTGACCATCACGGGCTGGTTCACCATCGGCATCCCCGCCTTCGTGCTGTCGTTGGCGCCGAACCACGAGCGGGCGAAGCCGGGGTTCGCGTCACGGGTGTTTCGGCTGGCCCTGCCCTCGGGGCTCATCGTCGGCATGCTGACGTTCGGGTTCTGGCTGTGGGCCTATCCGGGTGCCGACGCGGCGCCGGAGGTCGAGGGGGCGGCGTCGACGGCGACGCTCGTCGTCCTCATCATCAGCGCGTTGTGGGTGCTGGCGGTGGTGGCGCGGCCCTACGAGCCGTGGAAGATCGCCCTGCTGGCCACCGCGGCCGGGGCGTACGCCGTCATTTTCCTGGTCCGGCCGATCGCGTCGATCCTGCATCTGCACCCGGTGCCGACGGGGATGGGCGTCGCCGCCGTGCTGACCGGCATGGTGGGGGCGGTGCTCGTGGAAGCGGTGTGGCAGTTCAATCGGACGCGGGAAGATCGTCTCCGAACCCAAACAGTTAATTGTCGTTAACTCAATCTGGGTTGCCGCGGGGGTAACTGCGTTAGGTGACGTTCTTCCAGGTGGGGACAACCTTTGGGGGTGGCGTGAACTTCCTTAAGGCACCCTGTGAGTGTGATCCGTTTCGCAGGCCGGGGTGTTGCAGGTAACTTCAGGTGCACACATATTTCTGTGTGATGCGCCGCACAACGCATCACGCCGAGTGAGGTGTTACCCGCGGGCGGCCGGCCAATGGTCCCCGTGAACCGTGATTGTCCGTACAAGATGACCCGGAAAGGCACACCAGTGTCCGCAACCCCACAGCCGGTAGATCGGCACAAGCCCACCGCGGCGGAGTACCGCCACGTGCAGGGCACCGAGGAGTTCCAGGAACTCCGCACGACCTTCCGTTCCTTCACCATTCCGCTGACCGTCGCCGGTCTCGTCTGGTACATCGCCTACGTTCTCCTGGCGACCTACATGCCCGACCTGTTCGGCACCGAGATGCCGGTCTTCGGCAACCTCGGCATTCTGCTCGGCGTGCTGCAGTTCGTCACCACGTTCTTCATCACGTGGTGGTACATCTCCTTCGCCAACAAGAAGCTCGAGCCGATGCAGGCCGCCATCCGCGACGAGATGGAGTCCGGCGCCGTCGCCGCGAAGCTCGGCTCCGGCAACAAGGAGGCCAAGTAAGACATGAACACCCTGAATCTCCTCGCCCAGGAGTCGGATCTCGGCAAGAGCAACCCGATTCTCAACATCATCGTCTTCGTCGCGTTCATCGTGATCACGATGGTGGTCGTCACCCGCGTCTCCAAGGGCGGCAACAAGAAGGACGCCTCCGACTTCTACACCGGCGGCGCCCAGTTCTCCGGCACCCAGAACGGCCTGGCCATCGCCGGTGACTACCTGTCGGCGGCCTCGTTCCTCGGCATCGTCGGCGCCATCGCGCTGAGCGGCTACGACGGATTCCTGTACTCCATCGGTTTCTTCGTGGCCTGGCTGGTCGCGCTGCTGCTCGTCGCCGAGCCGCTGCGCAACGTCGGCAAGTTCACCATGGCCGACGTGCTGGCGTTCCGCCTCAAGCAGCAGCCGGTGCGCACCGCCGCCGCCTGCACCACCCTGGCGGTCACGCTGTTCTACCTCATCGCACAGATGGCCGGCGCCGGCTCCCTCGTCGCCGTGCTGCTGAATCTGGAGGGCGAGCTCGAGCAGTCCATCGTCGTCGCCGTCGTCGGCATCGTCATGATCGCCTACGTCCTCATCGGCGGCATGAAGGGCACCACCTACGTCCAGATGATCAAGGCCGTGTTGCTCGTCGGCGGCGTCGCCATCATGACCGTCCTGGTCTTCGTCTCCGCCAAGTCCGGCTTCGTCGGCCTGCTGGAGCAGGCCGTGGCCACCCACGACGCCTCGGCAACCGCGGCCGAGGCCGGAACGAAGGGCTCCCAGCTCCTCGAGCCGGGCATGAAGTACGGCGCCACCGAGACCTCCAAGCTCGACTTCATCTCCCTGGGTCTGGCCCTGGTGCTCGGTACCGCGGGTCTGCCGCACGTGCTCATGCGCTTCTACACGGTGCCCACCGCCCGTGAGGCCCGCAAGTCCGTGACCTGGGCCATCGTGCTCATCGGTTCCTTCTACCTGATGACCCTCATCCTGGGCTTCGGCGCCGCCGCCCTGGTCGGCCCCGACGCCATCCTCGCCGCCCCGGGTGGCGCGAATGCCGCGGCCCCGCTGCTGGCGTTGCGTCTCGGCGGTTCCATCTTCATGGCACTGATCTCCGCCGTCGCCTTCGCCACCGTCCTCGCGGTCGTCGCCGGCCTGGCCATCACCGCTTCGGCGTCCGTCGGCCAGGACCTCTACCAGGCCGTCATCAAGAAGGGCACCGCGACCGAGGAGCAGCAGGTCCGCGTGTCCCGCATCACGGTCGTCGTGCTGGGCATCGCGTCCATCATCCTGGGCATCCTGGCCATGTCGCAGAACGTCGCCTTCCTGGTCGCGCTGGCCTTCGCCGTCGCCGCCTCGGCGAACCTGCCGACCATCCTGCTGTCGCTGTTCTGGAAGAAGTTCAACACCACCGGTGCGGTCGCGTCGATGTACGTCGGCGTGGGCTCCGCCCTGCTGCTGATCTTCTTCTCCCCGGCCGTCTCCGGCCTCGAGACCTCCATGGTCCCGGGCGCCGACTGGTCCTTCTTCCCGCTGCAGAACCCGGGCCTGGTCTCCATCCCGCTCGGCTTCCTCGCCGGCATCGTCGGCACCTTCGTCGGCAAGCCGGACAACCTGGATGACCTCCAGGCCGAGATGGAGGTCCGCTCCCTCACCGGCGTCGGCACCGAAGCCGCCGTCGACCACTAGGAGCGACCCCCGCAGCATCCCGGGCGCGGTGATCATCGACCGCCCCGGGTGGGGCGCCCCCACGGTGGCGCCCGAGCCTCACGCCCATGAAACCCAGCCTCGACCCCGGAGAAATCCGGTGTCCGGGGCGGGGTTTCGGCATTTTCCGGAGCGCTCGGCGGGTCCCGACAACCCGGTGGGCGTCGCAAAGCAAGCCGCTGACCTGCCGCAGGCGGAAACCCCGGGGCGCGGATAGAGTGGTTGCCAACCAGGCCCGGGGCCGTCGGGCCCGTGACGAAAGCAGGAGGCACCCATGACCGACTCGACCGCGAACCCGAATCCGGAGGCGTCGCCGATCCGCAGCCCGCTGCACGACCGGCACGTGGCGCTGGGAGCGGAGATTCGCGACGTCGGCGGATACGAGCTGCCGTTCCGGTACTCGAGCGAACTCGAGGAGCACAAGGCGGTGCGCGAGGCGGTCGGCCTGTTCGACCTGTCCCTGATGGGCGAGATCCGCGTTTCCGGCCCCGACGCCGCCCGTTTCCTGGCGCACACCCTCATCTCCGCCATCAAGCCCATCGCCCTGGGCAAGGCCAAGTACACGATGATCGTCCAGGAAGACGGCGGCATCATCGACGACCTCATCGTCTACCGTCTCGGCGTCGACGAGTTCATGCTGGTCCAAAACGCCGGCAACATGCGCGAGGTCTACGGCACGCTGCGCGAGCGCATCGGCGGCTACGACGTCGAGGTCGTCGACCGCAGCGCCGAGATCGCCCTCATCGCCGTCCAGGGCCCGAAGGCGGCGAAGCTGCTGCGCCGCGTCGTGCCCGCCGACTCGCACGGCACGCTCGACGCGCTGCGCTACTACTCCTGCACCTCGCTGGAGGTCGCCGGCGTCGAGATGATCGTCGCCCGCACCGGCTACACCGGCGAAGACGGCTTCGAGGTGTTCCCGCCGGCCGACCGCGGCGCCGAGGTGTGGGATGCGCTGCTGGCCGCCGGCGGCGCCGTGTCGGACCCCGCGGATCCCGCCGATGACGGCTCCGACCTGGGCGTGCGCCCGTGTGGCCTGCTGTGCCGCGACATCCTGCGCCTCGAGGCCGGCATGCCGCTGTACGGCCGCGAACTCACCCGCGAGCGCACTCCGCTCGAGGCCGGCCTGAAGTCCGTCATGGGGCCGACGAAGGGCAACTTCATCGGCCGCAACGCGCTGTTCAACCAGCCCGAGCCGAAGCAGCTCCTGGCCGGCCTGCAGATCGAGGGCAAGGTGGCCCCCGAGCGCGGTACGGTGCTTCGCGACGCCGACGGCAACGAGGCCGGCGTGGTCACCTCGTCCAAGGTGTCTCCGACGTTCGGGTACCCCATCGCGTTCGCGTACGTCGACCGTTGGCTGTCCACCAAGGGCACCGAGCTGAAGCTCGACGTCGAGGGCGAGGAGCGCACCGCCACCGTCGTACCGACGCCGTTCTACAACCGCAAGAAGCGCAGGTAGGCGCTACCGCGTCGGGCGGTCGGGCTCCGGGGTGGTCCGCTGCGACGAGGTGCCGCCCGGGCCGCGATGATCGTCGTTGTCGCCGTCGCCGTCGCCGTCAGCGCCGGGGTCCGGGGTGGTGTCGTCGCCCTGCGACGGATCGCCGGGCTCGGTCGTGCCGTCGCCGGGGGCGGGCGCGGTGTCGGTGGGGGAGGGTTCGTCGAGGATGACGGTCCAGCGCGGGATCGGTTCCCCGGTGCAGATGAGGTTCTCGCCGTTGACCGCCGGCCGCAGGGTGCCCTCCAGTCCCGGACAGGGGTCGCCGATGCGGGCCCTGCCGTCGGCGCTGCGCGTGGCGGTGGGGGTCGCGGGTCGTGCGTCGTCTCCGGTGGCCGCACCCTGGTCGGTGGGAGCCGTCGGGGAGGCCGGGGAGTCGGTGGGCTCGGCGGACGTCGATTCGGAGGGAGTCTGCGACGTTGCCGACGTCGACGAGCCCGCCTCACCGGTGTGCGACGGACGCGAGGACGAATCGGCGACGGACGACACCGCCGAGGAGTCGATGTCGTCCGCGTTCTCAGACGGGGCGCAGGCGACCGCCGACAACGTCATGCCGCAGACCGCGGCGGCGATGATGGTGCGTTTCATGCCCGTTCCTCCCGTCTTCGTCGAATCGTCGTTGGTGCGAGTACGGGGTGAGCCTACATGGCCGGGGCCGTGTCCGGCGATTTCGACGTGATCGCCGGCGAATCGGGGCAGCGTCGGGCGCCGTCCAACTGCCGTGAACTACCCGTCCGAATCCGTGCGGCGGGTCCGGCGACCCAGCAGCATCCCGGCGCCGAACAGCGCGGCCCCGGTGACGGCGCCGATCAGCCCGGCGGACAAAGTGGCCATGGGGGAACCGGACGCGGCCAGCGTGGCTTCGGTCGTGGTCGCGGCGTCGTCGGCGGCCTCGTCGGCCCCGGTGCCGGTGCCGAGACCAGGGGGCTGGCCCGAACCGGTGCCGGGCGTCGACTTCGAGCCGACGGGCTTCGACCCGGCCTTCCCGCCGGTTCCCGTGGTTGCGGGGGCGGCCGCCGATGCCGCGGCCTTCTCCTCCGCGGTGCCGCCGACGACGAGGTCGGTGACGGTGTCCTGGCTGCGGTCGGAGGAGCCGTGGGCGGCGAAGGTGAACATGGCGCAGGCGTTGTCGATGCAGTTGCCGGCGGCGAACACGGGCTCCACGTCGACGATGGTCGTGAAGGAACCGTCCGCGCCCATTTCGGCGGTCTTGACGTAGTTCACGGCCCCGAAGGCGGAGGCGTCGGTGTGCGAGAACTTGGCCTTTTCGGCGACGCCGACGTAGATGCCGGGGCCGGTCGTCGCAAAGCCCGTGCCGGTGACGGTGATGGAGGTGACTCCGGTTGCGGCGATCTGGTTGGTCGACAGGGTGACGCTCGGCCCGTGTGCGGAGGCCGTCGCGGCGGGGGCGCCTCCGGTGCTTGGCGACGGTGCCGTGGCGGCCGGTGCGCCGGGACGCGTCGGTGCGGCGGGGGAGCCGGCCGGGCCGGACTCGGCGGGGGCGGCGGGTGTGGCGGCGCCGTCGAAGTGGATGGGCTCCCACACGTCCTGGCTGCGATCGGCGAGTTTGGGGAATGCGGTGAACGTGGCGACGTAGCACTGGGTGGTGCGGCAATCCACGTCGCCGAAGGTGACGTCGACCGGCAGTTCGGTGGTGAATGCGCCGGCGTCGTCGACGCTGACCTTGACGGCTTCGCCGTAGGTCTGCGGGTACCCGGACGCGGGCTTCTCGATGGTCTGCGTGACGTAGATGTTCTCGCCGGGCGCGTAGCCGGCGCCGGTGATGGTGAGGACGGAATCGTCGTCGAGCCCGTCTCGTGCGGAGAGGGTGAAGCGGGGGCCGTCGGAGGCATCGCGGTCGGCGGCGCCTCCGGGGAAGGGCAGCGCCGGGAAGCCGCCGGGCAGCGAAGGTGGCGAAAGCAGCGGAGACGCGAGGGACGCCGGCGGCCCGGGGGTGGCTCCGGCGGTCGGGGTCGGGAGCGGGCCGCCGCCGATCATGACGACGGCGCCGACGGCGATCGCGGCGAGCGGCAACCGGAGATGGCGTCGCCCGGCGGTGGGGCGGGCATCGGTTGCCGGGGAGCACGCGCGGTGGGGTGCGGGAACGGTCACGGATCCTCCGATTGTCATCCTCAAGTCAGGCTGAGGGTAGCCTATGCAAAAAAGGTATGGCAATCGCAATCGCTGGGCCGTTGTGGGGGCCGTTGTGGGGGCCGTTGTCAACCGGAATGAAAACGCCGACCACGCCCCTCGGTGGGGCGGGTCGGCGTCGTAAAGCAGGGCCGGAGACGCTCACGTGCGCGCGTGCGGCGTGCTAGGGCGTGCCGGAGGTAAGGGGTCGGCGGGAAGCTTAGAGCTCGCCGCGGGCGCGACGGGCCTTCTCCTCCTCGGCTTCCTTCTTCAGCTTCTCCTCGAGTTCCTCGAGTTCCTCGTGGAAGAGCTCCTTGCGGTCCTCGAGGGAGATGTTGCCGTCGAGCTCGGAGAAGTTCGCGCCGTAACGCTGGCCGAGGAACATGTCCACCGCCGCGCCGAGCTGCTTGGCGTCGTAGAAATTGAGCAGGAGAATCTGCTTCTCGTTTTCGTCGACGAGGCGCAGGCGGAGGTGGCCGTCGATGTCGGTGAGACGGGCGAAAACCTTCACGCCGTCGACGTCGGTGAACGCGGGCTTCCTGGAGGCGGGCATTGCGGGGTCCTTTCCGTGGATGCTTCCACTGTCGGCGGAAGTCCCGAAAACCCTCGTGCGACCGGGCCGGCCTTCAGGGGGGGGGGCGTCGGTTCTTCCGGGCGCACCCGATGACCGAATGCACCATGTCCACCTTCGACCCTAACCATGGTCGGGGCACCTGCGCCCGGCGAGATTCGCCCCACCCCGGGCTAACGGTGATCGATGCCCCGTGACCTGCCGGAACGGCGTCCGCAAGGGGTGTGTTCGGGTGGTTGCGGCCCCCGTTCGGGTGGCGGGCCGGGAGGCGGGCCCGGTCGTCGCGGTCGGCGGCGGGGTGGGAATCAACTCGCGGGGTTTTTGTGGGCTTAGGCGGGTTTCGACCCCTTCAACGCGGCAGTCCCCGACCTATTGCCGAAGGCCGGGGGTTGTTTCGTGGTGCCCCAGGCAGGAATCGAACCTGCGACACCGGCTTTAGGAGAGCCGTGCTCTATCCACTGAGCTACTGGGGCGAGTCGGCGACGTGCGGGGCGCTGAGGCGCGTGCCGCGTCGCGACGCCACAACATTACCCCACGGTGCGCCCGGTCTACGATGGGGCCAGCCCGGCCGATGGTCCGCGTCGGGAAAGTCCGATGCAGCGAGGTCCAGGAAGTGCAAAAGCCCACGGTCACCGACGCCAACGACGCCCCGGCGGTGCTGGGCATCGACGTCATCGGCATCGGTGCGGGCAGTCCCGCGCACGTGACGGTGGAGGCCATCGAGGCGCTGCAGAACGTCGACGTGGTGTTCGCGTTGGACAAGGGAGAGGCGAAGGCGGATCTGCTCGATGCGCGCCGCGTCATCCTCGACGCCCATGCTCCGCACGTGGAGTTGGTGGTCGTGTCGGATCCGCCGCGGGATCGGGCGCCGGCGGATTATGCGGGCGTGGTGCGCGATTGGCATCGGGCGCGGGCCGAGTTGCTTTACGACGCCATGACGCGGTCGTTGGCGCCGTCCGAGGGCGGTGCGCGGCGCGGTGCGTTCCTGGTGTGGGGCGACCCGTCGTTGTACGACTCGACGTTGCGGATCCTCGATCGCATCCGGGGGCTGGGGGCGGAGCTCGAGGTCCGCGTGATCCCCGGCATCACCGCAGTGCAGGCGCTGACGGCGGCGCACGCGACGACGCTGAATCGCATCGGGCGCCCGGTTTTGGTGACCACGGGGCGCCGCCTGGGCGAGCGGCCGGCGGGCACCGACGCGGTGGTCATGCTCGACGGGGCCGCGGCGTGGCTGGAGCATGCCGACGCCGACGAGGAGATCCTGTGGGGCGCCTACCTGGGCACCCCGATGGAGGTGCTGCGCCGCGGCCGGGTCGGGGAGATCGGCGGGGAACTGGCGACGCTGAAGGCCGAGCTGCGCGCCGAGCACGGTTGGATCATGGACATCTACTTGCTGCGTCCGGCGGGCACGACCGACGCGGGGGAGTAGGGGCCCGGACGTCAGTCCTCCACCCAGTCCAGGGTGCGTTCGACGGCTTTGCCCCACTCGGAGTAAAGGGCGTCGCGGCGGTCGGCTTCCATGTCGGGCACGAAGGTCCGGTCCTCGCGCCACATCGCCCGGATCTCGTCGGTCGATTCCCAGAAACCCACGGTCAGGCCGGCGGCGTAGGCGGCGCCGAGAGCCGTGGTTTCGGTGATCACCGGCCGCGTCACGGGCACTCCGAGGATGTCCGCCTGGAACTGCATGAGCAGGTTGTTGGGCACCATGCCGCCGTCGACGCGCAGGGTGGTCAGGCTGACGCCGGAGTCTCGGTTCATGGCCTCCACGACCTCGCGGGTCTGGTACGCGGTGGCCTCGAGGGCGGCGCGGGCGATGTGGCCCTTGTTGATGTACCGCGTCAACCCCGCGATGACGCCGCGCGCGTCCGGCCGCCAATGCGGCGCCAGCAGCCCGGAAAAGGCGGGCACGATGTAGCAGCCGCCGTTGTCGTCGACGGTTTCCGCGAGCTTTTCGACGGCCGGCGCATCGGGGATGAGGCCGAGATTGTCCCGGAGCCACTGGATGAGCGAACCGGTCACGGCGATCGACCCTTCGAGCGCGTAGACGGGCAGGTCGTCGCCGATGCGGTAGGCGACCGTCGTGATCAACCCGTGGTCGGAGCGCTGCGCGACCGTGCCGGTGTTGAGCAGCAGGAAATTGCCCGTGCCGTACGTGTTCTTCGCCTCGCCGGGTTCCAGGCAGGCCTGGCCGAACGTGGCGGCCTGCTGGTCGCCGAGGATGCCGCCGATGGCCGCGCCGTGCAGCGGCCCGTTCCACCGCACCTTGCCCAGGTACTGCGACGAGCTCGCGATGGCCGGCAGCATCTCCATGGGGATGCCCATGGCCTCGCACAGGCCCTGGTCCCACTCGAGGGTCTCCAGGTTCATGAGCATCGTCCGCGACGCGTTCGTGACGTCGGTGACGTGCAGCGCCCGGCCCTCGCGGCGGGTGAGGTTCCACGTCAGCCACGTGTCGACGGTGCCGAACAGCAGGTCGCCGGCCTCCGCCCGCCGGCGGGCGCCCTCCACGTTGTCCAGGATCCAGGCGATCTTCGGCCCGGAGAAATACGTCGAGACCGGAAGACCGGTGATGCGGCGGACCCTCTCCTCGCCGACCTCGTCGCGAAGCTTCCTGCACATTTCCTCGGTGCGGGTGTCCTGCCAGACGATGGCGTTGTAGATGGCGCGGCCGGTGTGCCGGTCCCACACGATGGTGGTCTCGCGCTGGTTGGTGATGCCGACGGCGGCGACGTCGGCGGCCGTCCACTCCTCGTCCGCCATGACGTCCGCGATGACGCGGCGGGTGTTGCGCCAGATCTCCTCCGGATCATGCTCGACCCACCCCGGCCGCGGCATGATCTGCCGGTGCTCCATTTGGCTGGTGCCGCGGCACCGACCCTCCCTGTCGAACAGGATGCACCGCGTCGACGTCGTGCCCTGGTCGATTGCCGCGACGACGGCTCCGCCGCCCGGCTGGAACAGCGCGCGGGCCTGCGCGTCGAACTCGGTTTTGAACTGCCCGGGGATTCTCACGCCCATGAGTCTACGGGCCGGGCGCCGCGCATCAGGTGCCAATCCCCGTGCCGGGCTCGGCGTGCCCGTACGGGACGGACGGCGAGACGTTCTCGTCGATGAGCACCGCCGTGCCCGCCGGCGGGAAAGCCCGCTGCATGCAGGCCGTCCGCGGGCACGTCGCGCAGCCGGGGCCGATGGGCACCGCCCGGTCCGGATTGAGCTCCAGGCCCCGCGAATACACCAGCCGGTGGGCGTCGTCGAGATCGCAGCCCAGGCCGATGGAGTACTCGGTGGGGTCGACGCCGAAACCCCCGCGCGGGTGCGCGACGGTGCGGGCTATCCACAGGTAGGCGCGGCCGTCGGGCATGCTCGACACCTGCCGCACGATCGTCTGCCGCTGATCGAACGCGCGGTGCAGGACCCACAGCGGGCACGACCCGCCGTGGCGCGAAAAGTGGAACGCGGTGGCCGACTGGCGCTTGGATATGTTGCCGGCGCGGTCGGACCGCAGCAAAAACAGCGGCACCCCCGACATCCCGGGTCGCTGCAGCGTGGACAGGCGCTGGGCGATGGTTTCGAAGCCGGCGCCGAACCGGATCTTGAGCTGGTCGATGTCGTACGCGAGTTTCTCGGCCTCCCGGATGAAGGGGGCGTACGGCAGGACGACCGCCGCCGCGAAGTACTGGGCCAGCCCGAAGGTGGCCAGCTCCATGGAGTCGGCGGTCGGCAGCGCGCCCGGGTCCAGCTGCCCGCGCAGCAGCTCCCCGTGGCGCAGGAACGCCAGCTGCATGGCCATCTCGAACGTCGCCTGGGTGCGGGTCAGATCGCCCCGCAGGCGCAGGTTCCGGGCGGTGGCGTCGTACACGCGGCGCGGCAGCAGGTGCCCGTCGCCCGAGTCGTAGGCGACGGGCGTTCTGGTGACCGTGATGCCGTGCTCGGATTCGAGGATGCGCCGGAGCGCGTCGGCCCGTTCGCCGCGGGGCATGGGCAGGCGCTCGGACAGCGCCTCGGCTTCCCGGTCGACGGCGTCGAAGTAGTTGGCGTTGGCGTGGAAGAAGTCCCTGACCAGCTCATGCGGGGGAGCGGAGGGCTCCTGCGCCGCCGGCGGGCCGCCCGGTTCCGGTGCCGCCGACCGCGCCGACGCGAGCCGGGACATGGTCAGCATGTCCTGCGCGAGATCGGGGAACCGCGTGGCGAAGTCCGACAGCTCCCCGAGCGCCGGCGTGCGCCCCAGGGCGTCGGACAGCGACTGCTGCAGGGCGGTGGCGGTGCGGGAGGCGCGTTCGCCGGAGAAATACTCGGCCGGCACGTCGAACACGGACGTCAGGCGCATCAGCGTCGTCACCGTCAGCGGCCGGTGATCGTTCTCCAGCTGATTGAGGTAGCTCGTCGAAAAGCCGAGCTTCCGTGCCATCTCGACCTGCGTCAGCCCGCGCTCCTTTCGCATTGCGCGGATGCGCGCACCCGCGAAAACCCGTGACATGTATCCTCCTTCCCCGGCACCGCGCGATGCCGAAATGCCTTCTCACCAGGCAATTACGCAAGTTTCGCAATTTCGCTCTCCTGTGGAAACAAAAATACGCCATGGGAAACTCTATCGGTGTCGAAAGTCACTGCTTAGGTTCGGTTGTGACGCAGATCTCCCCGGATGGGTGGGGGATCGACCAGACCTAGGAGCATCACCAGCACCATGGAGAACCACATCGTCCGCACCCGCCGTTCCGCCGAGGAGTTCCCGCGCGGCGAACACCTCGCGTGGAAGATCGCCGAGGTCGCGGTGGATCCGGTGGCGGTCCCCGGCGACGTCGAAGAGATGATCGTCAACCGCATCATCGACAACGCGGCCGTCGCCGCGGCGTCGGTCCTGCGCCGCCCGGTGTCCACCGCCCGCGCGCAGGCCCTGGCCCACCCGGCGGAGCCTGGCGCGACCGTCTTCGGGGTCGGCGACACGGTCTCGCCCGAGTGGGCGGCCTGGGCGAACGGAGTCGCCGTGCGCGAACTCGACTTCCACGACACCTTCCTGGCCGCCGAGTACTCGCACCCGGGCGACAACATCCCGTCGATCCTCGCCGTCGCCCAGCACAAGGGCCTCGGCGGCGCCGACCTGATCCGCGGCATCGCCACCGGCTACGAGATCCAGGTCAACCTGGTGCGCGGCATCTGCCTCCACGAGCACAAGATCGACCACGTCGCCCACCTCGGCCCGTCGGCCGCCGCCGGCATCGGCACCCTGCTGGGCCTCGACGCCGAAACGATCTACCAGGCCGTCGGCCAGGCGCTGCACACGACCACCGCGACGCGCCAGTCGCGGAAGGGCGAGATCAGCTCCTGGAAGGCATTCGCCCCGGCCTTCGCGGGCAAGATGGCCGTCGAGGCCGTGGACCGCGCGATGCGCGGCGAGGGCGCCCCGTCCCCGATCTGGGAGGGCGAGGACGGCGTCATCGCCTGGCTGCTCGGCGGCCCGGAGAAGGAGTACACGGTGCCGCTGCCCGCCGCGGGCGAGGAGAAGCGGGCCATCCTGGACACCTACACCAAGGAGCATTCCGCGGAGTACCAGTCGCAGGCGCCCATCGACCTCGCCCGGCGCATGCGCGACCGGATCGGCGATCTGTCGCAGGTGGAGTCCATCGTGCTCCACACGTCACACCACACCCACGTGGTCATTGGCACCGGCTCGAACGACCCGCAGAAGTTCGACCCGAAGGCCTCGCGCGAGACCCTCGACCACTCGGTCATGTACATCTTCGCCGTCGCGCTGGAGGACGGCGGCTGGCACCACGAGGACAGCTACGCCCCGGAGCGCGCCGCCCGCCCGTCGACCATCGAGCTGTGGAACAAGATCTCCACCGTCGAGGATCCCGAGTGGACCCGCCGCTACCACTCGCAGGATCCGAACGAGAAGGCCTTCGGCTGCCGCGCGGAGGTCACGCTGAAGGACGGCACGGTCATCGCCGACGAGCTGGCCATCGCCGACGCCCATCCGCTCGGCGACCGCCCCTTCGCCCGCGAGCAGTACGAGAACAAGTTCCGCGTCCTCGCCGAGGGCATCGTCGACGACGCGGAGCAGGACCGCTTCCTGGAGGCTGCCCGCAACGCGGCCGACCTGGCACCGGGCGAGCTCGGCCGGCTCGGCTTCGTGCTTTCCGACGACGTGCTCGCCCGCGCCCCGCAGATTCCCGGGGGCATCTTCTGATGGCCGCCGACGCAACTTCTGCCGCAGCCTCCGGCGCCGGTTCGCCGTTCAGTCCCGCGGCGTGCCCGGCAGATCGCCGCCGGGCGTTCCGCGACGGGCTGGCCTCCGGGCGCATCCAGCGTTTCGTCGGGGCGATGAACCCGCTGACGGCGCGCCTCATCGAGGACATCGGCTTCGAGGGCGTCTACGTTTCCGGGGCGGTCGTCGCCGCCGACATGGCGCTGCCGGACATCGGGCTGACCACGCTGACCGAGGTGGCCCACCGCGGCCGCCAGGTCGCCCGGGTCACCGGGCTGCCGGTGCTCATCGACGCCGACACCGGGTTCGGCGAGCCCATGTCCGCGGCGCGCGCGGTCGTCGAGATGGAGGATGCCGGCATCGCAGGCCTCCACCTGGAGGACCAGGTCAACCCGAAGCGCTGCGGCCATCTCGACGGAAAGGACGTTGTTCCGGCCGCCGAGATGGTGCGGCGCATCGGGGCGGCCGCGGCCGCGCGCAGGGACCCGGACTTCGTCATCTGCGCCCGCACCGACGCCCGCGGAGTGGAGGGCCTCGACTCCGCGATCGACCGGGCGCGCGCCTACGCCGACGCGGGCGCCGACCTCATCTTCACCGAGGCCCTCGCCGACGAGTCCGAGTTCGAGGCGTTCCGCGAAGCCGTCGACGTGCCCCTGCTGGCCAACATGACGGAGTTCGGGAAGTCCGAGCTCATCGACGCCGGAACCCTCGAGCGCATCGGGTACGAGGCCGTCATCTACCCGGTGACCACTCTCCGCGTCGCCATGGGCGCGGTGGAGGAGGCCCTTCGGGACCTCGCCGCCGACGGCACCCAGGCCGCCTGGCTCGACCGGATGCAGCACCGCAGCCGGCTCTACGAGCTCAACGGCTACGCCGATTTCAATTCCTTCGATTCCACCCTCTTCACGTACGGAGCCTCCAATGACTGATCACACCCCCGACGTCCGCAAGGGCCTCAACGGCGTCATCGCCGACTACACCGCCGTCTCGAAGGTCATGCCCGAGACCAACTCCCTGACCTACCGCGGCTACGCGGTCCAGGATCTCGTCGCCAACTGCAGTTTCGAGGAGGTCTTCTACCTCCTGTGGAACGGCGAGCTGCCCACCGCCGAGCAGCTGCGCGAGTTCAACGAGAAGGGCCGCTCCTACCGCAGCCTCGATCCGGGCCTGATCGCCCTCATCCACTCGCTGCCGCGGGACTGCCACCCGATGGACGTCATGCGCACCGCCGTGTCCTACATGGGTACCAAGGACCAAGATCACTTCACGCCGGACGCCGAGCACATCACCGAGGTCGGCCACCGCCTGCTGGCCCAGTTGCCGATGGTCCTGGCCATGGACATCCGCCGCCGCGAGGGCAAGGACATCGTCGCCCCCGACCCGTCGAAGTCCGTCGCCGAGAACCTCCTGTCGATGGTCTTCGGCAACGGCTCCGACTCCCCGGCGTCGAACGTCGACGACGTCCGCGATTTCGAGAAGTCGCTGATCCTCTACGCCGAGCACTCCTTCAACGCGTCGACGTTCACCGGCCGCGTGATCACCTCGACCCGCTCTGACGTGTACTCGGCCATCACCGGCGCCATCGGCGCGCTGAAGGGGCCGCTCCACGGCGGCGCCAACGAGTTCGTCATGCACACGATGCTCGAGATCGACGACCCGGACAAGGCCGCGCAGTGGGTCAACGATGCACTGGACAACAAGGACCTGATCATGGGCTTCGGGCACCGCGTGTACAAGAAGGGCGATTCCCGCGTGCCGTCGATGGAGGCCTCCTTCCGGGCCCTGGCCGAGCGCCACGACGGGGCGAAGTGGGTGGCCATGTACGAGAACATGCGCGACGCCATGGACGAGCGGACGGGCATCAAGCCCAACCTCGATTTCCCCGCCGGCCCGGCCTACCACCTGCTCGGTTTCCCGGTGGACTTCTTCACCCCGCTGTTCGTCATCGCCCGCGTCGCCGGGTGGACGGCGCACATCGTGGAGCAGTACCGCGACAACTCGCTGATCCGCCCGCTGAGCGCCTACAACGGCCCGGAGCAGCGCGAGATCGGAAGCCCGCCGGCGGCGTAGGGCCGACGTTCCCGGCCCCGCGCCGTCGGCCCTCCACAGCCGCCGGCGCGGCGACCATCAGACGAAAAGGAGTTTGTGGACAGTGAATCAGGGTACGGGCGCGCCTCCGGTGCATCGCCCCATCCGAAAAATGTTGGTGGCCAATCGCGGTGAAATCGCCGTCCGTGCGTTTCGGGCGGCCGCGGAGATCGGCATCGGCACGGTGGCGGTGTATCCGTGGGAGGACCGCAATGCGGTGCACCGCGCGAAGGCCGACGAATCGCACCAGATCGGCGAGGAGGGCCATGCCGTCCGCGCTTACCTGGACGTCGGGGCCATCGTGGAGGCGGCCCGCGGCGCGGGCGCCGACGCCGTGTACCCCGGTTACGGTTTCCTCAGCGAGAACGCCGATTTCGCCAGGGCGTGCGCCGGGGCCGGGCTGACGTTCATCGGCCCGGACCCGGAGGTCCTCGATCTCACGGGGGACAAGGCGGCGGCCGTCGCGGCGGCCCGGGCGGCGGGCTTGCCGACGCTCGCGTCGTCCGAGCCCACCGACGACCTCGATGGGCTCGCGGACGCCGCGCGGGGGATGACGTTCCCGCTGTTCGTCAAGGCCGTCGCCGGCGGCGGCGGGCGCGGCATGCGGTTCGTGGGCGGCCCGGATGAACTGGCCTCCGCCGTGGCCGCGGCCTCCCGCGAGGCGCTGGCGGCGTTCGGCGACGGCACCGTGTACCTGGAGGAGGCGGTCATCGAGCCGCGCCACATCGAGGTGCAGATCCTCGGCGATGCCACCGGCGAGGTCATCCATCTTTACGAGCGCGATTGTTCCGTGCAGCGCCGGCACCAGAAGGTCGTGGAGATCGCCCCGGCCCCGGGCCTCGACCCCGATTTGCGCGATCGCATCTGCGCGGACGCAGTCGCGTTCGCGCGCGACATAGGCTACTGCGGGGCCGGCACCGTCGAATTCCTCGTCGATGCCTCCGGGCGCCACGTGTTCATCGAGATGAACCCGCGCATCCAGGTCGAGCACACCGTCACCGAGGAGATCACCGACGTCGACCTCGTCGCCGCGCAGCTGCGCATCGCGGCGGGGGAGACCCTCGCGGACCTCGGTCTCGCGCAGGACGGGATCCGGATCCGCGGCGCCGCCCTGCAGTGCCGCATCACCACGGAGGATCCGGCCAACGATTTCCGCCCGGACACCGGCCGCATCACCGTCTACCGGTCGCCCGGCGGCGCGGGCGTGCGCCTGGATTCCGCGGCGCAGCTCGGCGGAGAGGTGTCCCCGCACTTCGACTCGATGCTGGTGAAGCTCACCTGCCGCGGCAAGGACCTGCCCGCCGCAGTGGCCCGGGCGCGCCGGGCGCTCGCCGAGTTCCGCATCCGCGGCGTCGCCACGAACCTCGGTTTCCTGCGGGCGCTGCTGGAGGAACCCGATTTCCTCGGCGGGCGGGTCAGCACCTCCTTCATCGCCGACCACCCGGCCCTGCTCGCGGGCCGGCCGTCGGCCGACCGGGCGTCGAAGCTGCTCAACTACCTCGTAGACGTCACCGTCAACCAGCCCAACGGCCCGCGCCCGGACGCCGTGCGGCCCTCCACGAAACTCCCCGCCGTAGATTTGTCGCAGCCCCCGCCGCCGGGGTCGCGCCGGCTGCTCCGCGAACTGGGGCCCGAGGGGTTCGCCCGCAGGCTCAGGCGGAGCGATGCCGTCGCGGTCACGGACACCACCTACCGCGATGCGCACCAATCGTTGCTCGCGACACGTCTGCGCACGTCGGGTCTGGAGCGGGCCGCCGCGCATTCGGCGCGCCTGCTGCCGGGGATCTGGTCGGCCGAGGTGTGGGGCGGCGCCACCTACGACGTCGCGCTGCGCTTCCTGCACGAGGACCCGTGGGAGCGGCTCGACCGCATCCGCGCGGCCATGCCGGACACGTGCCTGCAGATGCTCATCCGCGGCCGCAACACCGTCGGCTACGCGCCGTACCCGGCCCCGGTGGTCGACGCCTTCGTCGCCGAAGCCGCCGAATCGGGCATCGACGTGTTCCGCATCTTCGACGCCCTCAACGACGTCGAGCGGATGCGCCCCGCGATCGATGCGGTGCGGGCCACCGGCACGTCGGTCGCCGAGGTCGCGCTCGCGTACACCGGGGACCTGTCCGACCCGGCCGAGGACCTCTACACGTTGGACTACTATCTCCGCCTCGCGGAGAAGGCGGTCGACGCGGGCGCCCACGTGCTGGCCATCAAGGACATGGCCGGTCTGCTGCGGCCGTCGGCGGCCGCCACCCTCGTGCGTTCGCTGCGCTCGGAGTTCGACCTGCCGGTCCACGTCCACACCCATGACACCGCCGGTGGGCAGCTGGCCACCTATCTGGCGGCCATCGAAGCCGGAGCGGACGCCGTCGACGTGGCCGCGTCGCCGCTGGCGGGCACCACCAGCCAGCCTTCCATGGCGGCGTTGGTGGCGGCGCTGGCGCACACGGGCCGCGACACCGGCATCGACCTGGCCGCCGTGCAGTCCATGGAGCCGTACTGGGAGGCGGTGCGCGCCATCTACGCGCCGTTCGAATCCGGAATCCCCGGACCCACCGGCCGCGTTTACGACCATGAGATCCCCGGCGGGCAGCTGTCCAACTTGCGCACCCAATCCGGCGCACTCGGCCTCGCGGACAGGTTCGAGCAAGTGGAGGACGCCTACGCGGGCGTGAACCGGATCCTCGGCCGCCCGCCGAAAGTGACGCCGTCGTCGAAGGTCGTCGGCGACCTGGCCCTCCAGCTCGTCGCGGCGGGCGTCGGAGCCGAGGAGTTCGCGGACGACCCCGGCATCATCGACCTGCCGGATTCCGTCCTCGGGTTCCTCCGCGGCGATCTCGGCGTGCCGCCGGGCGGATGGCCGGAGCCACTGCGCGGCCGCATCCTCGACGGCCGCACCGTGCCGCCGGAGCCGGCGATCGACGTGGATCCGGGCGATGAGCGGATCCTGGCGGCGGGCGCCGGCGCCGGGGGAGAGGGCCGCGCCGAATTGCGCGGCACACTCGACCGGATCCTCTTCCCCGGACCGGCGAAGGAATTCCGGGAGCACCGGGACGCCTACGGGGACGTGTCGGTGCTCACCGCCACGCAGTTCTTCTACGGGCTCCGGGAAGGTGAGGAAACCGTCGTCCACCTCGATGGCGGCGTGGACCTCATCGTCCGGCTGGAATCGTTGTCCGGCCCGGATGGGAAAGGCCTGCGCACCGCGATGTGCACGGTCAACGGCCAGCTGCGGCCCGTCACGGTCCGGGACCGCTCCGTGGAGACGGCCACTCCCCAGCGCGAGCGCGCGGATGAGTCGAATCCGGGCCACGTCGCGGCGCCGTTCGCGGGTGTCGTCACCGTCACCGCCGAACCGGGCACCCGGGTGTCCAAGGGCGACCAGGTCGGCGGAATCGAGGCGATGAAGATGGAGGGCGCGATCTCCGCGCCCTGCGACGGCGTCGTCGAGCGAGTGGCCCTCACCGGCCCGACGCGCGTCGAGGGCGGCGACCTCCTGCTCGTGGTGGCCCCGGCGGAGTAGCGCCTGCCGATCGTGGCCCCAGCGGGGGTGCCTGCCGCTCGTCCGCTCGTCGACCCGGCGGGGCGGTGCCTACCGCTCGTCGACGGGGCGCGTTTGGCCCTGGTGCCCGGGGAACGGGCGCGGCGCCATGGGTTTACGCCCCAGGTACCCCTCGATCCACCGGCCCACGACCTGCTTCGCCGCATCGGCGGCATCGGAGACCGTGACCGGCGCGAGCGTCGGATCGTCGACCTCCACGACCCGGTCCGGATCACCGGCGACGTGGATGACCACCTCGGCACCGTCGTCGCCCACCAGGGTCACCGCGACTTCGGCCAGCAAATCGATGTTCGTCTGCTCGGCGACCGCCCACCGGTACACGCGGTCGGCGGCCCAATCCGCCGCCGCATCCTCGAAATACTCCGGGTACACCGCGCGGCCGTGGGCGAGGGCCAACGCGGGGGCGTCGTCGACGCGGCCATCCTGGCGCAACGGCCGGAGATGGAAACGACCGGCATTGAGTTCCATGGGTTCCATGGGGGCATTCCTCTCATGCGGCGGTGCGTTCAGGGAGGGCGCACCGCGAATCGAACCGCCCGAAAGAGGCGATGTCACTGCCCTCCAGGGTAGTGGAATCGGTTGACGGAATCGGCTGCCGCGGCAACGGCCCGGCGGGCGCGGTACGCGAAAACGGCGATCCCCGCCGCACCGGACCGTGCGACGGGGATCGCCGTCAATCGGTTCCCGCCTCGGGGGAACCGGGGGAGGAGCCTACTTCAGCTCCATCAGGACATCGCCCTTGCCGACGCCCGAGCCCGCCTCGGCGGTCAGGCCGGTGACGGTGCCGTCCTTGTGGGCCTTGACCGGGTTCTCCATCTTCATGGCCTCGAGCACGACCACGGTGTCGCCCTCGGAGACCTCCTGGCCCTCCTCGACCTCGACCTTGATGACGGTGCCCTGCATCGGCGCGACCACGGCGTCACCGGAAGCGGCCTTCTTGGCGCCACCGGAACGACGCTTCTTGGCCTTCTTGCGGGCACCGCCCGCACCGCCGCCCAGGGCCAGATCGCCCGGCAGGGCGACCTCGACGCGGCGACCGTCGATCTCGACGACGACCTTCTGCGACGGCACGGCCTCGTCCTCGTCGACGTCGGAGTCGCCGGCGTACGGCTCGATGGGGTTGTCCCACTCCTCCTCGATCCACTTGGTGTAGACGTCGAACTTCTCGCCGTCGCCGACGAACGCCGGGTTCTCGACGATGTGGCGGTGGAACGGGATCACCGTGGCCAGACCCTCGACCTCGTACTCGGCCAGGGCGCGGGCCGAGCGGCGCAGGGCCTCCTCGCGGTTTTCGCCCCAGACGATCAGCTTGGCCAGCATCGAGTCGAACTGACCGCCGATGACGTCGCCCTCCTTGATGCCGGTGTCCATGCGGACGCCCGGGCCGGCCGGCTCGACGTACTTGGTGATGGTGCCCGGAGCCGGCATGAAGTTGGTGCCCGCGTCCTCGCCGTTGATGCGGAACTCGAAGGCGTGACCGCGCAGCTCCGGGTCCTCCTTGAGGCTCAGCTCGCGGCCCTCGGCGATGTTGAACTGCTCGCGGACCAGGTCGAGGCCGGTGACCTCCTCGGTGACGGGGTGCTCGACCTGCAGGCGGGTGTTGACCTCGAGGAAGGAGATCAGGCCGTCGGAGCCGACCAGGTACTCGACGGTGCCGGCGCCGTAGTAGCCGGCCTCCTTGCAAATGGCCTTCGCCGACTCGCGCAGACGGCGGTCCTGGTCCTCGGTCAGGAACGGGGCCGGGGCCTCCTCGACGAGCTTCTGGAACCGGCGCTGCAGGGAGCAGTCGCGGGTGGAGGCGACGATGACGTTGCCGTGCTTGTCGGCCAGGACCTGACACTCCACGTGGCGGGCCTTGTCCAGGTACCGCTCGACGAAGCACTCGCCGCGACCGAACGCCGCGACGGCCTCACGGGTGGCGGACTCGAACAGGTCCTTGACCTCGGACATCTCGTAGGCCACCTTCATGCCGCGGCCACCGCCGCCGAAGGCCGCCTTGATGGCGATCGGCAGGCCGTACTCCTCGGCGAACGCCACGACCTCGTCGGCGTCCTTGACCGGCTCCTTGGTGCCCGGGGCCATCGGCGCGTCGGCCTTCAGGGCGATGTGACGGGCGGTGACCTTGTCGCCCAGCGCACGGATGGACTCCGGCGACGGGCCGATCCAGATCAGGCCGGCGTTCTCCACGGCCTCGGCGAAGTCGCCGTTTTCCGACAGGAAGCCGTAGCCCGGGTGGATGGCGTTGGCGCCCGACTTCTTGGCGGCGTCGAGGATCTTGTCGAAGACGAGGTAGGACTCCGCGGACGTCTGACCGCCCAGCGCGAACGCCTCGTCGGCCATGGTCACGAAGGGAGCGTCGGCGTCCGGCTCGGCGTAAACGGCGACCGACGGAATGCCGGCGTCCTTCGCGGCGCGGATGACGCGAACGGCGATCTCGCCACGGTTGGCGACGAGAACCTTCGTGATCTTCTCGGTGGTCTGCTCGGACACGAAACCCTCCTGTTTTCGCGGGCACCGGACGGTTGGTCCGACCGGCGTAGGTACGACAGTCATCGAGGTTCGACGGTCCTGCGCGCCGCATGCTCTCCTGGACATGCACGGGCTAACACCGTCCAACCCAATACGGCCATTCTGTCACAGGTGGCGGTTTCGCCATTTTCCGGCCTACCCCGCCAAGGGGACCGTCGCTGAACTTGAACTATGTTCGATCTGGTCGGCGATTTCGCCCGGATGGTTTTCCCGTGCAAAGTCCCCATTACACCGCCTGCGGAGTCGGCGGAGACTCCCCATGGCGGTGCCTCCGACGGAGCGACCGGATGCCGTATTCGCCCGGTTTCGGGGGGATCGCGCCGGGGGTGAATGAGACACCTCAACGGAAGGCCGGGATGCTCCCCGATGGCGTCGTCAAGCAAACGACACGACCCGCGCGGCAACCGCCGCCTACGCCTCGGGGGCCTCTCCCGGTTCCGTGCCGCGGGCGATCGGCATCCGGATCATGTTGCCCCACTCCACCCACGAACCGTCGTAGTTGCGCACGTTGTCCCGGCCCAGCAGATAACGCAGCACGAACCAGGTGTGGGCGGAACGCTCGCCGATGCGGCAGTAGACGATCGTGTCCTCGTCCGCGTCGACGTCGGCGTAAATGGCCTCCAGCTCCTCGCGCGAACGGAAGCGGGAATTCGGGTGCACCGACTGATTCCACGGCACGTTGACCGCAGTCGGAATGTGCCCGCCGCGCAGCACGCCCTCCTGCGGATAATCGACCATGTGCGTGCGATTGCCCGAGTACTCCTCGGGAGTGCGCACGTCGATGAGATTGCCGCGGCCCATCAGCGCACGGGTCTCGGCGGCGTAGGCGCGCAGCGTCTCGTCGTCACGCTCGACGACGGGGTAATCGGTGCGCGGATACTCCGGCACCTCGAAACTCGTGTCGCGCTCCTCCGTCATCCACGCATCGCGGCCACCGTTGAGCAACCGCACGTCCGGATGGCCGAACAGCTCGAACACCCACAGCGTGTACGCGGCCCACCAATTCGACTTGTCGCCGTAGATGACCACGGTGTCATCGCGGGAAATGCCCTTGGACCGCATCAGCTCCGCGAACGCCTCGGCGTCGACGTAATCGCGCACCGTCGGATCGTTGAGGTCGGAGTGCCAGTCGATGCGCACGGCACCCGGAATGTGCCCGATGTCATACAGCAGCATGTCCTCGTCCGACTCGACGACGCGCAGGCCGGGCGACCCGAGGCGGGCGGCCAGCCAATTGCTGGACACCAGGCGCTCGGGGTGCGCGTACTGCTGGAACTGCGGGTGCGGGTCGTGCGGGACCGCCATCTTTGCTCCTTCATGGGGTGCGGCGCCGGCGCGGACGGCGCTTTCCGGTACCCCCACCTTACGGCCATTGCCTCTGGTCACCTCACACCCGCCCGAATGTCGCTTCCGACCTGCGGGAATGCGGCGCTCCACTAATGGGGGTGGAGGTGACGGACGTTACCCTAATAAATTCTCACGGCGGCTTTAAAATTCTCTGTGGAACGTGCATCGACCCCGCAGGTTCCGGGGCCCCGACCTGCACGGGGATATGGCGCCGGCGATCCCGGCCCATGCATTCAAGGAGAGCAAATGCACAAGAGCATCGTCGTCTTCGAGGTCGAGGGCGGATCCGACAAGTACTTCGACGGGCACCGCCGCGACACCATGCCGATCGTCAACGCCATCCGCGAAGCCGGCTGGTCCGCCGAGGTCGTCTACTACCGTCCGGAGTGGAAGGACGACCTGTACACGTACGTCTCCGAGAACTTCGACGGCTACATCTCCCGCGTCAACCCGGGCAACATCCCGGGCGGCGAGAGGGGCTACTTCGAGCTCCTGACCAGCCTGTCGGTCGCCGGCCTGGTCGGCATGTCCACCCCGGGCGAGATGATGGCCTACGGCGCCAAGGACGCGCTGGTCAAGCTCAAGGACACCGACCTGGTCCCCTCCGACACCGCCGCCTACTACGACGTCGAGGCGTTCCACGGCACGTTCCCGACGTCCCTGTCCTACGGCGAGCGCGTGCTCAAGCAGAACCGCGGCTCCACCGGCTCCGGCATCTGGCGCGTGCGCATCGCCGACGAAGAGGTCGCCGCCAACGTCGTTCCGGGCACCCCGCTGCCGCTGGACACCAAGCTGAAGTGCACCGAGGCCGTGGACAACCACACCGAGACCCGCGAGCTCGGCGAGTTCATGGACTTCTGCGACCAGTACATCATCGGCGACAACGGCATGCTCGTGGACATGCGTTTCATGCCGCGCATCACCGAGGGCGAGATCCGCATCCTGCTGGTCGGCCCGCACCCGGTGTTCGTGGTGCACAAGAAGCCGGCCGAGGGCGGCGACGCCTTCTCCGCGACCCTGTTCTCCGGCGCGAAGTACACCTACAACAAGCCGGAGGAGTGGCAGGACCTCATCGACATGTTCGCCGAGGCCCGCCCGGTCATCGCCGAGAACCTCGGCGGCGACAACATCCCGCTGATCTGGACCGCCGACTTCATGCTGGCCGACGGCGAGGACGGCGGGGACACCTACGTCCTCGGCGAGATCAACTGCTCCTGCGTCGGCTTCACGTCTGAGCTGGACATGGGCATCCAGGAGCTTGTCGCCCAGGAGGCCATCAAGCGGGTCGTCGAGAAGTTCGGCGACGCCTAGTCTTCGGCACCGTCGTCGATTAGGTGCCGCCCCGATCCGGCGCCGCCCGGTTTTCGCTCGCGCCCCCGGTGCTCATGCGCCGGGGGTTCGGCGTTCCCGGTTCCAGAAGTCCGACACGTCCAGGCCCCACCCGGCCAAGGTGCGGCGGATCAGCGGCAGCGACAGGCCGAGCACGCTGGACGGGTCGCCGTCGATGCCGTCGATGAACCAGCCGCCCAGCGCCTCCAGGGTGAACGCCCCGGCGCAGCCCAGCGGCTCGCCCGACTCGGCGTAGGCCACGATGTCGGCGTCGGACGGCTCGCCGAAGCGCACCACGGTCGACACCGCCTCCGTCGCCGTGCGGACCTCCCCGCCGGGCAGAGTCGCCGTGATCGAATGTCCGGTCACCAGCTCCGCGTCGCGCCCGCGCTGCGCCTTCCACCGCCGGACGGTTTCGCCCACCGTGTGCGGCTTGCCGGACAGTTTCCCGTCCATCAACAGCATCGAATCGCACGCGATGACCACCGTGACCCCCGCGTCCGCGCCCTCCCGGGCCAGCGCGCCGGTCACCGCCGCCGCCTTCGCCTCCGCCAGACGCTTGACGACGGTGCCCGCCTCCGCGCCCTCCGCCGCAAGAGCCTCGAGAATGGCGTCTTCGTCGACCTCCGGGGGCGACACCACCGGATCGACTCCCGCCGAACGCAGGACCATCAGACGGGACGGGGAACTGGACGCCAACACCACGCGATGGGCTGGCCGGGGGTTTGCGGCGGACACGGTGCTCATGGCACACCACGGTAGCGGGCGAACGGGCCGGCGACTCGGGCGGTGGCCGGAAACGGCGACGCCGCCGCCTCCCGGTGAAAGGGGAGGCGACGGCGTCGTCGCAAAGCAAGCGGGCGCGTCCCGCAGGCGCCCTAGTAGAACTGGACGTTCTGGAAGCTGCCCGGGTTGTAGCTCATCGGTTTCTGCAGGCGCTCGTCCAGGCTGCCCCACTGATTGCGGGGACCCTTCGGGCCGGTGTCGGCGGCGGCGTTGGCCATGCCCGCGAACAGCACGGCCAGCGTCGCGACCTGCGCGTCGGTCGGGTTGCCCTTGAGAACCTTGAGGAACGGGGCCTTGGGGGCCTCCTGCGCCTCGGCGTTGTCGGCGGCGGTGGTGTCGGTGGCGTTGTCGGTCACAGCGGAATGTTCCCATGCTTCTTGGCGGGCACGTTGACGACCTTGCGGTCGAGCAGACGCAGGCCCTCGATGATCTGGCCGCGGGTCTCCGACGGCGGGATGACCGCGTCGATGAAGCCGCGCTCGGCCGCCATGTACGGGTTGACCAGGGTCTCCTCGTACTCGGCCTCGTACTCCTTCTGCACCGCCGCGACGTCCTTGCCCTCGGCGGCGGCCTGCTTCAGCTCCTTGCGGTAGATGAAGCCCACGGCACCGGAGGCGCCCATCACGGCGATCTGCGCGGTCGGCCAGGCGAGGTTGATGTCCGCGCCCATGTCCTTCGAACCCATGACGCAGTACGCGCCGCCGTACGCCTTGCGGGTGATGACCGTGATCTTGCCGACGGTCGCCTCGGCGTAGGCGTACAGCAGCTTCGCGCCACGGCGGATGATGCCGTCGAACTCCTGGTTCGTGCCCGGCAGGAAGCCCGGCACGTCGACCAGCATGATGATCGGAATGTTGAAGGCGTCGCAGGTGCGGACGAAACGGGCGGCCTTCTCCGACGCCTTGATGTCCAGGCAGCCGGCGAACTGGATCGGCTGGTTGGCGACGAAACCGACCGAACGGCCCTCCACGCGGCCGAAGCCGATGACCACGTTCTGCGCGTAGTCCTCCTGGATCTCCAGGAAATCGCCGTCGTCGACCAGGCGGGTGATGACCTCCTTGATGTCGTACGGCAGGTTCGGGGAATCCGGGATCAGCGTGTCGAGCTCGAGGTCCGTCTCGGTGATGTTGTCGGCGATGGAACCCTCGAACGGCTCGGCCTCCATGCGCGGGGCCTCGGCGCGGTTGTTCGACGGCAGGTAGCCGATCAGCTCCTGGACGAAGGACAGGGCGTCCTCGTCGTCGGAGGCGGTGTAGTGCGAGGTGCCCGAGGTGGACATGTGGGTGCCGGCGCCGCCGAGCTCCTCCTGGGTGACCTCCTCGCCGGTGACCGTCTTGATGACGTCCGGGCCGGTGATGAACATCTTCGACGTGCCGTCGACCATGATGATGAAGTCGGTCAGGGCCGGCGAGTACACGTGGCCGCCGGCGCAGGCGCCCATGATCAGGGAGATCTGCGGGATGACGCCCGACGCCTGGGTGTTGCGGAAGAAGATCTGCGAGTACAGGCCCAGCGAGACGACGCCCTCCTGGATGCGTGCGCCGGCGCCTTCGTTGATGCCGATGATCGGAACACCGGTCTTGATCGCCAGATCCATGATCTTGACGATCTTCTCGCCGTAGACCTCGCCGAGCGCGCCACCGAAGATGGCGCCGTCCTGCGAGAAGACGCAGACCTTGCGGCCGTCGATGGTGCCGTACCCGGTGACCACGCCGTCGGTGACCGGACGGCGGGCGTCCAGGCCGAAGTTCTTGGAACGGTGGCGGACCAGGGCGTCGATCTCGACGAAGGAACCGTCGTCGAGGAGGTACTCGATGCGTTCACGGGCCGTGAGCTTGCCCTTGTCGTGGACGCGGTCGATGGAGGCCTGGCCCATGGGGGCCTGGGTCTCGGCGAGGCGCGCTCGCAGATCCGCGAGCTTGCCGGCGGTGGTGGACTTGTCCGGCTCGGTGCCGGTGGGGGTGTGTGCGGCAGTCGTCATGTTCACGAGTCTACGTACAGGAAAGTTCGGGCCGGGAAACGGGGGCAACCGGCGTTCGCTTGCGGGGGGACGGGGCGACGCCGCCGGGGTGCGGGGTCACCCCGCCGAGTGCGGGGCGAGATCGCCTACAGCGGCATGTTTCCGTGCTTGCGCGCAGGCCAGGCGACCTTCTTGTCGCGCAGCAGGCGGAGGTTGCGGGCGATGCGGGTGCGCGTCTCCGACGGAAGAATGACTTCGTCGATGAGCCCCCGTTCGGCGGCGAGGTACGGGTTGAGCATGTGATCTTCGTAGGCCCGCTCGAAGCCTTCGATCAGCGCCGACGCGTCGCCGTCGCGGTCCAGGGCCGCCTTGATCTCGCGGCGGTGCAGGAAACCGACGGCGCCGGCGGCGCCCATGACGGCGATCTGCGCGGTCGGCCACGCGAGGTTCAGGTCGGCGCCCAGGCCCTTGGAGCCCATGACGCAGTACGCGCCGCCGTAGGCCTTGCGCATGGTCACCGTGATCTTCGGCACCGAGGCCTCGGCGTAGGCGTAGAGCAGCTTCGCCCCGCGGCGCAGGATGCCCTGGTGCTCCTGGTCCGAGCCGGGCAGGAACCCCGGAACGTCGACGAGCAGGACCAGCGGAATGTTGAAGGCGTCGCAGGTGCGGACGAAACGGGCGGCCTTTTCGGAGGCGTCGATGTCCAGGCAGCCGGCGAATTGCAGCGGCTGGTTGGCCACGAAGCCGACGACGCGGCCCTCGATGCGGCCGAAGGCGATGACGACGTTGTCGGCGCGGCCCTCCTGGATCTCCAGGTAGTCGCCGTCGTCGGCGATGGCGGCGACGACGTCGCGGACGTCGTACGGCTGCGACGGGTTGTCCGGGATGATCGAGTCGAGCGCGAGGTCGTCTTCGGTGATGTCGGCGTCGAAGTCGTCCTCGATGATCTCGGGAATGGAGCGGTTGTTGTCCGGGAGGTGGTCGAGCAGGTCGCGGACCCAGTCGAGGGCGTCCTCGTCGTCGGTGGCGGTGTAATGCGTGTTGCCGGCCAGTTCCATGTGGGTGGTCGCCCCGCCCAGCTCTTCCTGGGTGATCTCTTCGCCGGTGACGGTCGTGATCACGTCGGGGCCGGTGACGAACATGCGCGAGGAGTTCTCGACCATGACGACGAAGTCGGTGAGCGCGGGGGAGTAGGCGTTGCCGCCGGCGCAGGCGCCGAAGATGACGGAGATCTGGGGGACGACGCCCGAGGCCTTGACGTTGTAGTGGAACGTCTGGGCGATGTAGTCCAGGGACACGGCGCCGTCCTGGATGCGGGCGCCGGCGCCTTCGTACAGACCGACGATCGGGCGGCCGGTCTTGATGGCGAGCTGCTGCAGCTTCACCATCTTCTCTCCGTACACCTCGCCGAGGGCGCCGCCGAAGACCGTGCCGTCCTGCGAGAAGACGCACACCTCGCGGCCGTCGACGGTGCCCCAGCCGGTGACGATGCCGTCGGTGGCCGGGCGCTTGGCGTCCATGCCGAAGTCGCGGGTGCGGTGACGGGCCAGTGCGTCGGTCTCGACGAAGGAGCCCTCGTCGAGGAGGTGGGCGATGCGGTCGCGGGCGGTCATGCGCCCCTTGTCGCGGACCTTCTGGAGCGCGGCGGGGCCGACGGGCATGGTCGCCTCGGCGCGGCGGCGCAGCAGGTCCTCGTTCTTCGCCGCGGTGGTCTGCGGCGGACGGTCGTCGCCGAACTCGTCGGCGGACTCGGCCACGGACGTGGCGACGGCATCCGGATCAGCGTGGAGCAAACGTGAGGAGAAGGTCATGTTTGAGGAAGATAGCGTTTGGGGGCGAAAAGGTGAAGTTAGTTGTCTGTGACAAATGTCACTTGCAAAAACCGTAACTCGCAGGGTGGCGAACACTGTTCCAATGCGCCCAGGTCACGGCAAGGTAACGCGACGGTAACGGCGGGCGTGAATTCGCGACGATTTCTCGTCCCATGGGCGGACGCGGGGCATCCGCATCCCCCGCTAGACTCCGATGCCATGAGCCATGACCCCCGATCCCCGTTGGATGCCGCCGCGCTGCGCGCCGCCCTGCCCCGATGGCACGCCGTGGACGCCGTGGAGACCACGGGGTCCACGAACATCGACGTCACCCGCATGGCGTCGGAAGGGGCCCCGGACCGCGTCGCGCTCGTCGCCTCCGAGCAGACCGCCGGCCGCGGCCGACTGTCCCGCTCCTGGACCGCCCCGGCCGGCGCATCCATCGCGCTGTCCGCGCTGTTCCGTCCCGAAGGCGTGCCCACCGAAGACCTTGGGCTCCTTCCGCTCGTCGCCGGCCTGGCGGTGGTGGACATGGTCCGCGACGTCGCGAAACTTCCGCAGGCCGCTGCGCCCGGAGACGCCGTCGCAAAGCCCCCCGAACTCGGCCTGAAATGGCCCAACGACGTGCTGCTCGGCGGCCGCAAACTGTGCGGCATCCTCGTCGAAGCCGCATCGATCGCGCCCCCGGCCCTGGTCGTGGGCATCGGCGTCAACGTCGACCTGCGCGAGGACGAACTGCCCGTCCCGCACGCCACGTCGCTCGCCCTGGCGGGAGCGGAAAACCTCAACCGCACGGAACTGGCCGTCGGCCTGCTCGACGCCCTCGACCGCCGCGAACGCCAATGGCGATTCGACCGGGCGGCGATGATGGCCGACTATCGCGCCACCTGCCTGACCCTGGGCACCCGCGTGCGGGTGGAACTGCCCGGCGGCGGGGAACTGGTCGGCGACGCCGCGGACATCCTCGACGACGGCGAACTGGTCGTGCGCGACGACTCCGGCGCCCGCCGCACCGTCACCGCGGGCGACGTCCGCCACTTGCGTGCGGCCGAAGGCGGATACGCCGGGGAGGCCGCGAAGTAGGCATGGCCTTCCCCTGGGACGAGATGGACGACGACGAGGACGTGCTTCTCGACGTCAACCCCGCCTTCGCGCGCCTGACCTGGCCGCTGGTGGAACTGGCGCTGATCACCGGCGTGATTTGGCTGCTCATCGGGTTCATCGACTCGCCCCGCATCGCGCCGGGCGACCTCGCCGGCCTGCGGGACTTCCTGCTGATCATGTGGCCGATTCTCGTGGCGTGGCGCGTCGCCAAGCCCGGCCTGGAATGGCTGGGGGAGCGGTTCGTCCTGACCGACCGGCGGATCATCCTGCGGCGTGGATTGCTGCGGCCGCGCGTGGTCACCGTCGACCTGCGCTCGGTGCGCGGAGTCGAGCGGCGAGGCAACGTCCTGCAGGTGCGCGTGTCGCCCTTCGGGCCGCCGATGGCCATCCGCGACGTCCCCTCCGCCCGCAAGGTGGCGAAGATGGTCAACCGGATGACCTGACGGCGTTCATCCGTTCGCGGCGGATTCCCCGGCCAATCTGTATCGCTGATTTGGCGATTGCAGTGGTTCGGTGGGCTCCAGCACGCCCTCGCGTTGCAACTGGGTGATCATGGGATTCAACTGGCCTTCGCTGAGTCCCGTCAGGTCCCGGATTTCCGCCCTGGATCGGGGCGATGGTGATTTCGCCAGGGCCGAGACGATCAACTCCCTCTTGGCTTCCGAGGAAATCCGGGTCCGTTGGGCGGAGGGCCCTCCGGGGTACCGTGGCATGCCCGATGGCGCCGGATCCGGTGCGTCGGGCCGGACGTATACGGTCGAGCCCCGCTCTCCCCGCGTCTTGGCGAGTCCGAATCTGACCAGTTCCTGCAGTTGGCGCCTCGCCTCGACCGAGTCCATCGTCGGGAACTCCGCGCGGAACCCGCCGTTCGTGATTTCCCTCCCGTTATGGAGGGCGACGATCGCAACGCGTTGCCCGATGGTCAAGTGGGGGAGCTGGGGAATCGAACGCAACCATTCGAGTTCGTCCGCGGACAGCAACGAAGTGGATGAAAGATCCGCGTCGAATGAAATGACCCGATCGCGGAAGCGGGGCGCGGACAAGTGCGCTTCCTGGAGCGCGCGGCGGATGGCCGGTATGCCCGTGGCGCTCGCTTCCACCACTCGATTCCCGTCGGCGGTCGTGATCGATCTGCACATTTCGTACAGGACCGGGTTTCGCGCGCTCGGGGGCGTCGTGCCAAGCTGCCGTTCCGTCAAACCCCACAGGCCGCCCGGGTTCGTCACGAGCACGTTGCCCGGCCGCCGGACGACGTTCACGTACTTGGTGAGCGAGGCCGGAGATAGATCCCGGTGGACCAGGGCGTTGGCGACCACCTCGCGCAGCGCCACCAAAGGCAGTTCCGGGACGTTTCGGCCATGGCCCGTCGTCGCATCGAAAACGACCGTCGAGCCGATGTTCTCCACGATCCATTCCACGGTCGACTCGAGTAGGTCAGGTATGGGGCCCGCGAACTCCCGTTGATTGCGCAGCCGCACCCCCGGCGTTTCGTCGGGCCCCGGGAGGGCCCGTGCCTTCACCGACAGCGTGGGAAAAAACTGTTGCGGATGGATCCCCAGTGCGTACAGCGCCGCCATGGTCGGATTCCCGCTCTCGGGGTCGATGACGTTCGTCCTGACCAAGAGCTCGTGGCGGTCCATGCCCCTTAGGCGGGGTGCCCGGGATCGCTGTTGGCTCAGGTACTCCTCCAGCAATCTCGGATCCAGGTCGGAGTCGACGTCGGCGCCGGCCACCGGTTTCCTGTCGAACCGGGGAGGTTCCATCTGCGCGAGAATGACCCGGACTTCGGGTTCGCTGAGTTCGTAGTCGCCGTCTGCCGAGCGAATGAATGCGGGCCCGTTCTTTCCCACCCTGAACGGCCGCAAGGATGGGTCCTGGGGTGGAACGATGCACGCGACGACGTTCCGGTGCTCGACCTCATGGACTTCCACCGCCCCAAGCTGCAACGGCGGATGCAAACGGTGCCGAGCCTTGGATCCCAATTGCTCCATGAGGGCCTTAGGGTCGGCGACGCCCGTTACGTCGATTCCGCCTTCGTTCTCTGATACTCCGAGGAGGATCAGACCGCCTTCGGGCATGTTCGCGAACGCGCTGAGGGTTTCGTCCAGCGAGCCCGGGAATCCGCCGTCGGCGCTTTTCGCTTCGATGTTCCAGGTGTCCCCGCCAATTGCGCGGAGGTACTCGATCTGAGCGGGAACATCGATGCTGTTCATGCTTGCAGCATACTTCCTTCTTGCATGGAAGCTCTGATGAACGAGGGGAGTATCAGAGATACCATCAGAGATGGGGGTGCGGCGGAGCCCGCCGCCCCACCGCCGCCGCCGTCCCTTACCGCTTCCGGTACAGCTGCTTGACCTGGTACTCCGGCTCCGAGGTGACGAGGATGCCCAGGTGGCGGAAGATGCCCTCGTCCACGGACCCGAGGATCGTCGTGGTGTGGGCGTCGCAGCCGCGCAGATGCGCCAACGCGTCGAGGGCGCGGCGTGCGTTGTCGTCGCCGTCGGCCGACACCGACAGGGCGATGAGCACCTCGTCGGTGTGCAGGCGCGGGTTGCGGCTGCCCAGGTGGCGCGTCTTCAGCGTCTGGATCGGCGTGATCGACGACGGCGCCAGCAGATCCACCTTCGGGTCGATGCCGGCGAGATGCTTGAGGGCGTTGAGCAGCATCGCCGCGGAGCAGCCCAACAGGGCGGAGGTCTTGCCGGTGATGATCTCGCCGTCGGCGAGCTGGATGGCCGACGCGGGGCCGCCGGTGGCCTCCGCCAACTGCAGCGCGGGCTCGACGACGGGCCGGGAACGGCGGTTGAGCCCGAGCTTGCCCATGATGATGGCGATCCGGTCCGAGACGACGGGATCGGCCTCGTCGCGGCGTTCGTCGACCAGCGCCTTGTAATAGCGGCGGACGACCTCCTGCTCGGCGGCGCGGCGGCACACGGCGTCGTCGGAAATGGCGAACCCGGCCATGTTCACGCCCATGTCCGTCGGCGACTGGTAGGGCGAGCTGCCCGAGATCAGCTCCAGCAGATGCTTGAGCAGCGGGAACACCTCGACGTCGCGGTTGTAGTTGACGGCCTGCTCGCCGTGGGCGGACAGGTGGAA
The DNA here is from genome assembly GCF_030408835.1 of Corynebacterium freneyi. NCBI lineage: Bacteria > Bacillati > Actinomycetota > Actinomycetes > Mycobacteriales > Corynebacteriaceae > Corynebacterium > Corynebacterium freneyi. Next base: position 2,349,180 of record NZ_CP047357.1, on the reverse strand, counting down.
CGGGTCGATCATGTTGACGTCGTCGAGGTCGGCCGTCGCGGCCTCGTACGCCATGTTCACGGGGTGATCGAGGGGCAGGTTCCAGATGGGGAACGTCTCGAACTTCGCGTAACCCGAGGTCACGCCCCGAACGTGCTCGTGGTAGATCTGCGACAGGCAGGTCGCCAGCTTCCCGGAACCGGGGCCGGGGGCGGTGACCACGACGACGTCGCGGGTGGTTTCGGCGTACTCGTTGCGGCCGAACCCGGCCTCGCCGACGATGCGCTCGGTGTCGGCCGGGTAGCCCGGGATGACGTAGTGCAGCGACACCTTCATGCCCAGGCGTTCGAGTCGGGTGCGGAACGCCGCGGCGGCCGCGTTGCCTTCCTCGTACTGGGTGAGCACCACGTGCTCGGTGAGGAAGCCCCGCTCGCGGAACACGTCCACGAGACGCAGCAGGTCCTCTTCGTAGGGGATGTCCAGGTCGGCGCGGACCTTGTTGCGCTGCAGGTCGCGCGCGTTGATGCACACGAGGATCTCCATGTCGTCCTTGATGCGCTCGAGCATGGCGATCTTGTTGTCCGGCGTGAACCCGGGCAGGACGCGGGAGGCGTGCATGTCGTCGAACAGTTTGCCGCCCATCTCCAGGTAGAGGCGGCCGCCGATGGACTCCCGGCGGCGGCGGATGTGTTCGGACTGGAGGTTGATGTATTCGTCGCGATCGAATCCAACTGCGTGGCCCACGGCATGATCTTGCATGGGCACCCATCGTACTACCTTCGGGATCCCGCGCCGGGCGTCGGCGGGCGGCGGCCTATGATGGACGCGTGACCGCACCGGAGAACAGCCAGAACGAACCCGCAGACCGCATCCTTCCCGCCAATCCCGCGCATGCGCCCGGCATGCCCGTCGTCACCGTCATCGGCGACGGGCAGTTGGCGCGGATGATGCAGACCGCCGCCATCGAAATCGGGCAGTCCGTCCGACTGCTGGCCGGCTCGCGCGATTCGTCGGCGGCGCAGATCTGCCGTGACGTGGAGATCGGGGATTACCGGGATCTCGAGGATCTGCGTCGCGCCACCCGCGTGCGCGCCGGCGGCACGATTCGCCCGGTCGATGCGGCGACCTTCGATCACGAGCACGTGCCCACCGAGCATCTGCGCGCGCTGGAGGCCGACGGCATTTCGGTCCAGCCGGGGCCGGATGCGCTGGTCAATGCGCAGGACAAGCTGGTCATGCGCAGGCGGCTGGAGTCCATCGGCGCCCCGGTGCCGCCGTTCGCGGTCATCGAGTCGGTCGACGACGCCCTCGGTTTCGCGGAGTCCGTCGACGGCAAGGTGTGTCTGAAGGCCCGTCGCGGCGGCTACGACGGCCACGGCGTGTGGTTCCCGGACGCCGATGAGCTGCCGGGCCTCGTCGCAAAGCTGCTGGCCGACGATGTTCCGCTGATGGCGGAGAAGAAGGTCGACCTGGCCCGCGAATTGTCCGCGATGTGCGCCCGCACCCCGTCGGGCGAGGTGGCGTCGTGGCCGGTCGTGGAGTCGGTGCAGCGCGACGGCATCTGCGTCGAGGCCGTGGCCCCCGCTCCGGGGCTTGACGACGCGCTGGCCTCCCGCGCACGCGACCTGTCGGTGCGCATCGCCCGGGAACTCGGCGTGACGGGTGTGCTGGCGGTGGAGCTTTTCGAGACCCGCGACGCCGCCGGGAAGCCGGAGATCTTCGTCAACGAGCTGGCCATGCGCCCGCACAACACCGGCCATTGGACGCAGGACGGGGCGGAGACCGACCAGTTCGAGCAGCACATGCGGGCCGTGCTGGACTACCCGCTCGGCGACGCCGCCCCGACCGCCGCGGTGACGGTGATGGCCAACACCCTCGGCGCGGACGAAAACCCGGACATGCCGATGAAGGACCGTTTCGCCGCCGTGTGGCGCCGCTTCCCGCACGCGAAGATCCACTGGTACGGCAAGGGGTACCGCGCCGGCCGCAAGCTGGGGCACGTCAACGTGACCGGCGCCGACGACTCGCCCGAGGGCGTGGCGGCGACCCGGCGCGAGGCGAACCTGGCGGCGGGGTACATCGTCAACGCGGTGTGGGCCGACGGCTACGTCGAGTAGCGGGCCGGACCGACTGGACCGACCGGGCCGACCGGACCGGAAACGAACCGAGAAAACGAGGATGGGAAAGATGACCGCGAAGTTGAATGGCGTGGACGGGCCGCTGGTCGGCCTGATCATGGGCAGCGACTCCGATTGGCCGACCATGGAACCGGCCGCCGAGGCGCTGGCCGAGTTCGGCGTGCCCTTCGAGGTGGGCGTCGTGTCCGCCCACCGCACGCCCGAGCGGATGCTGGATTACGCGAAGTCGGCGGCCGGGCGCGGCCTGAAGGTCATCATCGCCGGCGCCGGCGGGGCGGCGCATCTGCCGGGCATGGTCGCATCGGCGACGCCGCTGCCGGTCATCGGCGTGCCGCGGGCGCTGGAGAACCTCGAGGGCATGGACTCGCTGCTGTCGATCGTGCAGATGCCCGGCGGCGTGCCCGTGGCCACCGTCGGCGTGGGTGGCGCGAAGAACGCCGGCCTGCTGGCGGTGCGCATCCTCTCGGCCGGTCACCCCGAACTCGTCGAGGCGATGGAGAAGTACCAGGCCGACATGCGCGACGCCGTCCTGGAGAAGGACAAGAACCTGCGCGACAGCCTGATGGGGGAGTAGTACGCGCCGACCGACCGCAGCCTCCGCCTAACCGCAGCCTCGCGTGGACAACCATTCGAGTGCCGCGGTTTTCGCGTTCTCGGGGGCCGGTCCGGTCGTTTCGTCGGGGTGGACGGGGTCGTCCATGTGGGCGGCGCCGGTGCGGTCGCGGTCCTTCGCGACGGTGAGCATGAGGCTCGCGCCGCCCGGGAACGGGTGGATCATGTTGGCAGAGGCGTAGCCGGCGGTCGGTGTGCCGAAGGACCTGGAGTTCTCCAGGCCGCGGAAGGCGAGCATCGTCGCTTCCCCGGAGCTGCCCGTGCCGCCGTCGACGAGGACGGCCACCGGGACGTCCATTTTGGGCCCCGCCTCGACGGTGATGGGGGTCCCGCCTCCCCGCACCGCGCCGGCGTCGACCGTCACGGCCGTGGAGTAGCCGCGCCCGTCGAACCACAGGACTTCCCCGTCGGGCAACAGCGCAGACAGTCCGGCGACCATCGGCCCCATGTCCCCACCTCCGTTGCCCCGCAGGTCGACGATGGCGCCGCAGGCCCCGGCGGCGTTTTCCCGGGCGATGCCGTCGGCGAGCGTTTCGGCGTACCGTCGCGACACCGGACCGCCGGCGTCGCCGCCATGCGTCGGGACGGTCGCGGTGAGCACCCGCGCCCCGCCCGCCGCCCCCTCCGACGTCACCGTCGGCATGGCGTCCGCGCCGTCCCCGGCCCCATCCCCGGCCCCATCCCCGTTCCCGTCCGCGGTTCCCTCCGGCCGCAGCACCTTCGAGTGCTTGCCTCCGGCGGCGTCGATGGCGAGGTCGAGAGCCGGCCACGTGTCTGAGTAGTCCCGGAGTTCGGCGGCGTCGAGCATGCGCTCGGCTTCGGCCCGCGCGGCTGCGAACTCGGGGGAGTCGCCGTGGATGCCCTGCTCCTCCATGATGTCGAGGGCCGCGCTCGCGTACCGCTCCGGAGTCGGCGGCAGAAGGAAAACCGGCTTTCCGACGATCATCGCCCCCATCGTCGGACCGAACGCGTAGACGAGGACCAGCGTCGCGATGATGAGCACGGAGGCGGTGCCGGCGAGCCAGGCGAGGATCTTCGTCGATGTCTTCATGCCCCCATTCCAGCACCCGGCGGTTCCTCGATCATCGAACCGAGGGGTGATCTCCCTTTCCCCGGGGCCGGCTCGGGGTCCTACCAGGGGATGAGCCGGTTCACCTCGTCAGCGCAGTTCACGCCACTTCCGCCAGATGACCACGTCGACGATGACGAAGACCAGCAGCACGAAACTCAAGAGCACCGACGGTGCACCGACGGCGATGCGGTAGGCCGCCCACGCCCCGATGACGAGGGTCCAGAAGAACGTGAACCCCGCCACCGCCTCCACCCGCATTCGGCGGGCCTTGGCGTCGTGGCGGGGTTGATGCGTTCCGGTCATGGGAGACCAGTCTAGGCGGCTGGCGCGGTGCGGCGGACGTCGTCAAGCAATGCCGTCGAGCAGGCGCCGACGAGCACATACCGTCATGCCAACGCGGTCACGCCTTCACGCCGCCGGCGGTCAGGCCGGAGACGATCCACTTCTGGAAGATCAGCACCATGATCACCAGCGGGATGGTCACCAGCGCGCCGGCGGCCATCGTCGCCGCGTACGGGTACTCGAACGCGCTGGGGCCGGTGAAGCGCGCGATGGCGACGGTGACCGGCTCCGTGGACGTGTTCGACAGCTGGCGGGCCAGCATGAACTCGTTCCACGTCGCCACGAACGCCAGAATCGCGGTGGTGAACAGCGCTGGGGCGGCCAACGGCAGGATCACCATGCGAAACGCCTGGCCACGGGTGGCGCCGTCGACGCGGGCGGCCTCCTCCAGCTCCCACGGCAGATCGCGGAAGAAACTGGTCAGCGTGTACACCGTCAACGGCAGCACGAAGGAAATGTTCGGGATGATCAGCGCCTGGTAGGTGCCGATCCACTTCAGCTCGCCGAACAACTGGAACAGCGGCGTCACCAGCGCGATGCCGGGGAACATCGACGCCGCCAGGATGATGCCGGTGACGAAGCCCTTGCCCGGGAAGTCCATCCGCGCCAGCGCGTATGCGGTGAACACGCCGACCGCCAGCGCCACGAGCGTCGTCGCCGCGCCGATGATCAGCGAGTTGACGATGGCCCCGAGGAAGTCGTTGCCCTTGTCGGTGGCCAGGGCGTCCTCGAAGTTCTGCGTGGTCACGTGCGTGAACCACGGAGTCGTGTCGAACGTGTGCGCCTTGTCGCGCAGGGCGGTGACCAGCATCCAGTAGAACGGGGCCAGACCCCACGCCAGGATGAGGATGACGGCCAGGTAATCGCCGGCCCACCTGCGCAGGCGTTTGCCGGTGGTCATTTCTTCACCTTCACCTTCTTCATGCCCCGGGAACCGGAGACGTCGGCGCCGAGGAAGCGGATCATGACGAACGCGACGCCGAAGATGAGCAGGAACACCAGCGTCGACAGTGCCGACGCGGAGTTGAAGTTGCCCTGGCGCATGTCCTCGACGACCAGCTGCGAGATGGTGGCGGTCGGCGAGTTCGACGACGACGAGATCATGATCACCGGCAGGTCGTACATGCGCAGCGCGTCGAGGGTGCGGAACAGCACCGCCACCATCAGCGCCGGCTTGACCAGCGGAAGCGTGATGTGGCGGAACCGCTGCCACGTGGTGGCGCCGTCGACGCGGGCGGCTTCGTGCACGTCCTTCGGGATCATCTGCAGCCCGGCGAGGATGAGCAGCGCCATGAACGGCGCCGTCTTCCACACGTCGGCGACGATGACCGCGGATCGCGCGGCCCACGGGTCCGTGGTCCAGCGGATCGCCTCGTCGGTGAAGGGCGCGAGGATCGCGTTGGCGATGCCGTAGTCTGCGAAGATGAACTGCCACAGCTTGGCGGTCACGGCCGTCGGGATCGCCCAGGGGATGAGGACCGCCGCGCGCAGCATGCCGCGTCCGACGAAGTCGCGGGCCATCACCAGCGCCATGCCCAGGCCCAGCAGCGTCTCCAGCGACACCGTGACCACGGCGAAGAACAACGTGATGCCCACCGAGGGCCAGAAGTCCGTGGACAGGGTGCCGGGCGCGCACGTGCCGACGGTGCCGTCGGCGAGCATGCAGCGCTGCGTCAGCCAGTAGAGGTAGTGCTGGAATCCGGCGAAACCGCCCTCCACGAACATGCCCGTGTCGGGGTCGATGTGCCGGTCGGCCTGGAACGACAGGAAGATCGCGCGGATGATCGGGTAGCCGATCACCACCGCCAGCACCGTCAGCGCCGGGGCGATGAGCCACAGGGCCTTCAGCTTCGACGCCGGTTTCGACGCCGACGTCGACGGCGGTCCGTCGCCGTCGGGGGCCTCGTTCCCGGCGCCGCCTGGCGGCGGCTGCTGTCGGTGCTTGCCGACGGTCGACGTGGACACGCGCGACTCTCCTTCTAGTTGCCGGCCTGCTCGAGCGCGGCCTTCATGTCGGCGATGGCCGTGTCGACGTCCTTGGTGCCGTTGATGGCGGCGTAGGCGTTGTCCTGGATGGCCTTGGTCATGGCCTTGTAGTACGGGGAAACCGGGCGCGGCTTCGCGTTTTCCAGGGACTCCTTCAGCGCCGGCAGGTACGGGAACTGCTCGACCAGCGACTCGTCGTCGTAGATGGAGGCGAGCACCGGCGGGAAGGACTCCTCGGCGAAGCCCATCTGGCTCTCCTCCGAGATGATGTACTCGATGAAGTCGCGGGCCGTGGCCTTGTTCTTCGAGTGGGCGTTGATGCCGTTGTTGTAGCCGCCCAGCGTGGACACGCCCACGCCGTCCGGGCCGACCAGCGGGGTCACCTCGAACTTTCCGCCCACCGGGGTGTCCTCGGCGGCGTCGAACATGTACGGCCAGTTCACGGCGTACGCGGACTCTTCGTTGGTGAAGGCCTGCAGCGTCTCCTCCTCCGTGGCACCGGTGGAGGCCTTGGTGATCGTGCCGTCGCCGTAGGCGTCGACCAGCGCCTGCAGGCCGGCCTTGGCCTCCGGGGTGTCGACGGTGACGTTGCCCTCGTCGTCGATGAGGGAACCGCCCCAGGCGTGGATGGCGTCGAGGGTGTTGACGCTCAGGCCCTCGTACTGCGACAGCTGCAGGGTCAGGCAGCCCTTGTCCTCCGGCAGCGGCTCGCACGATTCGCGCAGGGCATCCCAGTTCTCCGGGGCCTCGGGGATGAGCTCGGTGTTGCGGAACAGCAGCTGGCCGTTGGTGTTCTGCGGCACCGCGTAGACCGTGCCGTTGTAGGTCGCGGAGTCCACGGCCGGCTGGAGCAGACCGGAGGTGTCGACCTTCATGGCGTCCTGCAGCGGCACGAGGTAGCCGTTGGCGGCGAACTCGGCGGTCCAGGTGACGTCGAGGGCCATCACGTCGAACTCGTCGGACGACGCCTCGAGCGACTGGACGAGGGTTTCGTGCTGGGCGTCGGCTTCACCGGCGAGCTCGTGGACGGTGACCTTTTCGTCGGGGTTGTCGGCGTTCCAGCGCTCCGCGATCTTCTGGACCTTCTCGATGTCGTTCTTGCCCATCGCGAAGGTGATCGGGCCGCGGGCGTCCTGGCCCTCCTCGGCCGCGGGATTGTCCATGCCACCGTTGTCGTCGGAGGAGCAGCCCGCGAGGACCAGGCCGGAAACGGCGAGGCCCGCGAGCAGCGACGTGCGGAATGAGACCATGATGGTCGTCCTTTCGTGTCCGTGAACGTCCCCGGCAATCGGGGTTCGTCGTCGAGTTTAAATGCTATGTGGGGTAAAACACAGGGTCATTTAAGGTTTCGCCGAAGACCGCGTGTCGCGGACGAGGTCCGGGAGGCCGGCCGGAGCCCGACCGGAGCGCGACGGGAGCCCGACCAAAGCCCATCCAGAGCCCGGCCAAAGCCCTTCGGGCCGGTCAGTTCAGTCGCAGGCCCGTCTCGACGTCGAACAGGTGCAGCTTGATCGGATCCGCCACGATGGACACTCGCGTGCCGATCGGGGGAGCGGCGCCATCGCCGACGCGGGCGATGAGCGGCTCGGCCGCATCCGCGCCGACGCCGCCGACGGCCTCGTCCGGGTGGGCGTACACGTAGGAATCCGCGCCGAGCTCCTCCACGAGCGCGACGGTCGCCGCGATGCCCCCGCCGCCTTCGCGACCGTCGCCCAGCGCCGCATTCTCGGGCCGCACGCCGACGACGACCTCCCCGCCGCGTCCCCGCAAACGCTCCGCCACGGCATCTTCGAGCCGGATGCGCTGATCGCCGAAGAGGACGGCATCGTCGTCAAGCCGCGCCCGCAGGAGGTTCATCGCCGGGGAACCGATGAAACCCGCGACGAACACGTTCGCCGGCCGGGCATAGAGCTCCTTCGGCGGCGCGACCTGCTGCAGAACACCGGCATCGAGGACGGCCACGCGGTCGCCCATCGTCATCGCCTCGACCTGATCATGCGTGACGTACACCGTGGTGACCCCCAGCTCCCGCTGCAGTGCGGCGACCTGGGTGCGGGTCTGCACGCGCAGCTTCGCGTCGAGATTCGACAGCGGCTCATCCATGAGGAACACCTGCGGCTCGCGGACGATCGCCCGGCCCATGGCCACCCGCTGCCGCTGCCCGCCTGACAGGTCCTTCGGCTTGCGGTCCAGATACGGAGTGAGATCCAGCATCGCCGCGGCCTTCTCCACGCGGGCGTTGCGCTCGGCCTTGCCCACCTTCGCCAACTTCAGGGCGAAACCCATGTTCTCGCGGACCGACATGTGCGGGTACAGGGCGTAGTTCTGGAACACCATCGCGATGTCCCGGTCCTTCGGATCATCGTGGGTGACGTCGCGGCCGTCGATGAGGATCCGTCCGGCCGTCACCTCCTCCAGTCCCGCGAGCATCCGCAGGGACGTGGACTTGCCGCAGCCCGACGGGCCGACGAGCACCAGAAACTCGCCGTCCGCGATGTCGAGATCGAGGCCCTTCACGGTGGGCGCGTCCGCGCCGGGATACGTCAGCTGCGCGCGTTCGAAAGTGACGGTCGCCATGGGATCAAGCTAGCAGAGGGGTCCGTCACGGGACGGCCGCATCGGCGGGCGGTTCCGGTGGGGCGGCATCAGCGGGAATTCATACCCGGGGACGACGGCATGACGGCGCCGCCGCGCTAGCGTGTGGGCCATGTCCGTATCCGACCGCGCCGACCGTGCAGACCGTGCCGCCCGCGACACACGCATCTCCCGCGCCGTGCGGGCCGTCCGCTCGGCCACCGGTGCCGCCGCGAGCCCCGGCCGCCCCTGGTCCGGGGTGCTGTTCGATGCGGTGTTGGCCGCTTTGGTGCTCGCCCTGTGCGTCGGCCTCGACCATTCCTCCGTCTACGACCCGCCGGTGTTCGTGCCCGGGCAGGACGCGGTGCCGGAGTGGGCGGTCGGCGTGCATTGGGCGTGGGTGATCGTCGCCTGGGGCGTCATCGCGGTCCGGCGGGTGTGGCCGGACGTGGCGAACATCGCGCTGCCGGCGTTGCTCGCGTTCCACCTTGCGGTGCTGCCGACGGGGTATACGTCGTTCGTCGTCACCTGTTTCGCGATGCATCACCTCGGCCGGCACGTGCCGCGCGGGTGGTCCGTGCCGGTGTGGATCGCCGTGTCCGCCGGGGTGCTGGTGGCGTTGGTGGTCAAGGGCGGGTACCTGGTCATCGCCCCGGAGGTCGGCCTGGTGTTGACGCCGGTTGCGCTGACGGTGCTGGGCTTTTTCTGGATGCTGGGCCTCAACGGCCGCCGCCGTGACCGGGAGTTGATGGCGTTGCGCGATCGGGCGGAGCTCGCCGCCATCGCCGAACGCACCCGCATCGCCCGCGAGATGCACGACATCGTCGCCCATTCGCTCACCGCCGTCATCGCGCAGGCCGACGGCGGCCGTTTCATCGCCGCGAAGAATCCGGACAAGGCGGTGGAGGCGTTGGAGAACATCGCCTCCACGGCGCGCGACTCCCTCGGGCAGATGCGGCAGTTGCTGTCGGTGTTGCGAGATCCGGCTGATTTCGGGGACGGTTCCTTGCTTGACGACGGCCCGTCGCAGGCCTCGAGCGACCCATCGCAGGCAGGGGCCGGGGAGGCGGGGGCCGCATCGGACGGCGCGGGAAAGACTGTCGCGGCATCGGCTGCGGAGTATGCCCCGATGCCCGGCCTGGACGCGTTGCCGCAGCTCGTCGCCGAATCGACGAGGGCGGGGCTGCGCGTGACGTTCACCGAGGAGGGGACGAGGCCGGCGGTCGGCGCGACGATGCAGCTGACCATCTACCGGATCGTGCAGGAGTCCCTCACCAATGCGCTCAAGCACGCGGGCCACGTCGCCGTCGACGTGCGACTGGAGTGGGGGAAACGCGACTGCACCGTCACGGTGCGCAACGATGCGGGAACCGGGAACGTGGAGGTCGAGCCGTCGCGGGGCAGCCGGGGCGAGCCACGCATCGGCCGGGGGATCACCGGCATGCGGGAGCGGGTGGCGCTGCATGGCGGCACTCTGGAGATCGATGACGCGCCGGGCGAGTTCACCGTCGTCGCGCGGTTGCCGAAGGGGTGAGTGGAGTGAGCGGGATGAGCGGAGCGAACGGGACGGTGGACGTGATCCGGGTGGCGCTCGCCGACGATCAGGCCCTGGTGCGGGCCGGTTTCGCGATGGTCGTCGATTCCCAGGACGACATGGAGGTCGTGTGGCAGGCCGACGACGGTGCCGCGGCGGTGGCGCAGGCGGCGAAGCGGACGCCGGACGTGATCCTCATGGACATCCGCATGCCCGGCCTCGACGGCATCGAGGCGACGAGGCGAATCCTCGCTGAAGGCGGCGAGGCGGGCAACGACACGACGCCGAGGATTCTCGTGCTGACCACTTTCGACGTCGACGAGTACGTCACCGACGCCATCGCCGCCGGCGCATCCGGGTTCCTGCTCAAGGACGCCGCCCCCGAGGAACTGCTCGCCGCGATCCGGGACGTGGCGGCGGGAGACTCTGCGCTGTCGGCGCGGTCGGCGGCGCGGCTGATCGCGCAGGTCCGGCCGATGCTGGGCGGTGCCGACGGTGCCGTGGCGGACGGGCCTCCGGTCGCCGCCGCCGGTGGGGTGGACGACGGGGAGGCGGAGGCGTCGTCAAGCGACACGGCGGGACAGGTGCACGTCCGCGACGACCTGCCCGACCCGCTGACGCTGCGTGAAGAGGAAATCCTGCGGCTCATCGCGCTCGGGCGCACCAACGCCGAAATCGCCGGGGAACTGCACATCGCGATGCCCACCGTGAAAACGCACGTCGGGCGCATCCTGATGAAAACCGGCGCCCGCGACCGCGTCCATGCCGTGCTGTTCGCGATGAGCACCGGGCGCGTCGGCGTCGGCGAGCTGGAGTAGGGGGCGGAGGGGCTGGCCTCGAGCTGGCAGGGGACCGGAACCGGATCGGAAGGGCCCGGAACCGGCCGGGTGTGGCGAACAGATGGTGGGTTTTCGGGAGCCACATCGAGCCCGCCGCGGCACTCGTATTCGAACGGGAGTGACAACTGCCTCTGATTCTTTGAAAGTGCAGTAGCGGGTGTGGTGGGCGGGGGTAATCGCACGCGTGACGTGCGACGATGATAAAACTCTTGCGGGAGGCGCGATTTGGGGGATTGATTTTCGCGGCTCGTAAAAAATCGAAAAAAAGTGCGATTTTCGGGTTGTGGTCGTCGTCAAGCTGCCTGATGATGGGGGCATGACCGGACCTGCGGAATGCGCCACGGATCTCCTCGCCGCCATCGCCACCATCGGCGAGGCGGTGGAGGTCGCGACCGGCGGCTGGGACCGGCTGGACCGCCAGCAGGTGGACGATGCGTACGAGGCCCTGGAGCGGGCGCGCAAGCGGATGGCCATCATCGATGCGGAGTTCATGAAGGCGCATCGGACGCACCACCATGTGACGGATCGGGGAGTGGGCCGCACGTTCGCGGAGTGCGCGAACACGTCGCGCGCCGAGGGGCGTCGGCGGGCTGCGGCGCACCATCGGCTGCACCAGTGGGAGTCTTGGCCCGGTTCCTCCGGCAATCCGGAGTACATGCCGGCGGTGCGGGAGAAGGTGGAACAGGGTGTCATCGGCGCCGACGCGGTGGAGAAGATCGACCGGGCGATTCGTTCGATGCCGGCGGCGATTCAGGCGGAACTCACCGAAAAGGCGGATCCGCACATCGCCGAGCTGGTGGAGAAGGTCCGCGTCGATGACCTCGATCAGCTCGGGACGATGCTGCGTGCGCTGTTCGGGATCGATGACCCGTACACCGACGAGGACCGCAAGCGGAACCGTTCGATCCGCGTGGGCAAGCAGGGTTACGACGGGATGAGCAAGATCTACGGCCACCTCACGCCGCATTTGGCCGCGCTGTTCAAGAGGCTTGCGGCCGATCACGGGCGGCCCGGTGGTTTGCTCGACGACGCCGCCGATGACCCGCGCACGCCGTCCCAGCGACTCCATGACGCCGTGGAAGCCGCTTTGGCCGCGGGGTTCGGCCGCGGAGCCGATCCGACCGGCGGTGAAGGGTGGGGTTCGAAACCGGACGGCGGAGCGCCCGAGGAGGGCGGCGGGCCCGAGGATGATTCCCCGTCGGGAGGTTGTGGCCAGGTCGTCGACCCGAACTTCGGCGCCGATGCCGACACCCTCTATGACATCCCGGACCACGGAGACGGAAAGAAGCGGAAGCGGAAACGCGGTCGCCTTGCGCCGGCCCGGGGGACGACCTCGATCGTCGCGGTGACCACGTTGGCGGAGCTGCTGGCGCTCAACGGAACCGCCTCCACCGACACGAACGTTCAGATGACGGTGGCGGACGCCGTCGAGCATTGCGACGCCCGCAACCTGTTCCTGCAGGTCCTCGATTTCCAGGGGCGGACCCTGTATTTCGGGCGGTCGCGGAGGCTCGGGTCGATGGACCAGTACCTCGCTCTCTTCGGGGAGGAGGGGATGAGCTCGGCGCCCATGACATCGGCGCCGGCCGCCTCGTGCCACATGCATCACATCCGGGGATGGAAGTTCGGCGGAACGACCGACCTGCCGAACTTCACGTTCGTCGACCCCGCTACCCACGCCAACACCGACGACTCGCGGACCGACCCCGACAAGTGGTGGTCCCGCCCGGGCAACGGGCCCGGGGAGCCCCGCGTGGTGTGGAAGCCCCCGAGATCGATGGATCCCGAGCGCAATCCGGCCGAAAACGAGCATCCGGCGGGGTGGTGCAACCCCGGTCGGGTGATCCGCAGGGAAAACCGCAGGGAGCAATGCAGGGAAAACCGCAGGGAACAATGCAGGGAAAACCGCAGACGGGAACGGGAACGGACCGGCGAGCGTGATCGGGAACCGGATCGGGAGCAGCGGCGGCAACCCGTGCACGACCGGCGAAATAACCCGGATGATGCGTCTAGTACCCCGGTATGACCCGGCAGCGCCAAATCGACCTGCGGAAACCATCCCGTGGGGCGATTTGGCGCATCCGCATTTCGATGAGCATGGGGTCATGTTCGAAATCAGGAATCTCACCAAGTCCTACGGCCGCACCCGCATCATCGACGACCTCAGCTTCACCGTCCCCAACGGGGCAGTCACCGGTTTCCTCGGCCCCAACGGTTCCGGCAAATCCACGACCATGCGCTGCATGCTAGGTCTCGACCGCATCGACCGCGGCGAAGCTCTCATCGATGGCCGACCGCTGACCGGCTACCGTGCGCCGGCGCGCGTCGTCGGCGCCATGCTCGACGCCGGGTGGATGAACCCCAAGCTCACCGCCCGCGGCCACCTGCGGACCGTCGCCCGCGCCGCCGCCCTCGACGACACCCGAGTCGACGACTGCCTCGCCCTCGTCGGCCTCGAATCCGTCGCAGGCAAGCGGATCGGGGGATTCTCCCTCGGCATGAAGCAGCGCCTCGGCCTGGCCACCGCGATGCTCGGCGACCCGACGCACCTCGTCCTCGACGAACCCGTCAACGGCCTCGACCCCGACGGCATCCGCTGGATCCGCAAGTCCATCCGCGCCTTCGCCGACGAAGGCCGCTCCGTGCTGGTGTCCTCCCACCTCCTGTCCGAGATGGAGGTCACCGCCGACCGACTCGTGATCATCGGCAAGGGCCGCCTCGTCGGTGAATGGGACAAGGACGAGCTGCTGCGAGGCCACGCTTCCCTCGAAGAGGCTTACTGGTCCGTCGCCTCCGAGCACGCCGAATACGGAACCGCCGCCGACTCCGCCACCGCAGGCAACTACCCGGGTACGGCCGCCGCCTGAGCAGCCCGGGCGCGGCCGTCGCCTGAGCGGCCCGGCCGCAGTCGCACAACCCCGGCGGAACCCACGGCCTCAACGGAATCCACGGCCTCAACGGAATCCACGCCACGACTTCAGGAGAACCATCATGACCACCACTTCCTCGACCACCACCTCATCCGCGACCGCCCCTTCGTCGACGACCGCCCCTTCCACGACTGCTGCGGCATCGCCGAGTGGCACTGCGTCGACCAACACCGCCTCGGCTGGGGCTGCCCCGGCCAACACCGCTTCGGCCAACGGCGCCTCGTCCGCCTCCGTCCCCGGCCCGCTGAACCTGCTCGGCTCGGAACTCGGCCGCCTGCTCAATCTGCGGGCGACGTGGGGATACGCCTTGGCCATCGTGGCGATCATGGCGGGCATCCCGATGCTGATGTGGCTGGGCACGCGCGGGGCGGCGACGGAGTTCAGGTTCGAACCGACGCTGCCCGACGTGCTGCTCGGCTCCGACTTCGCGGTGATCGTGGCGATGATCTTCGCCGCCGGCGGCTCCGCGGCGGAGATCGCCGGACGCCGCATCGCCTTCGGTTACCTGACGTCCAACAGCCGCCCCGGCGTGCATGTCGCGCGGATGGTGGCGCAGGTCATCGTCGTGGGCGTGGCCATCGTCGCCGGGTTCGCAATCGCGGCCGGGTTCCTCGCCGCGGTCGGGGCCCTCGTGCCGGAGGGGTTCGGCGGCGCGGCGGCGCACATCGGCATTCTGCTGCTGTGGACGGTGATCGGCTCGGCCGTCGGCATGCTCGTCCCGGTCACTGCGGTGGCGACGGGCCTGCCGGTGGCGTGGATTCTCCTCGTCGAGGTGGCGCTCGGTACGGTGCCGATCGAGTTCCTGAACAAGCTGACCGAGTACCTGCCGTGGACCGCGTCGCGTCAGCTCCTGGGCATGATGGACATCGGCGTCTCCAACGTCCACGCCGGCCTCGTGCTCGCGGCCTGGTCGGTCGCGGTCATCGGCGGCGGCATCATCGTGGCGGCCCGCCGCGACGTGAAGTAGGAGAAGCAGAAACGGCGTCTCGGGCGGCACCGCTTCACGGCACCATGCGCCCGAGCCGCTGCACGGCATTGCTTGACGACGGCCCGTCCGCTACTCCAGCGGCCGGGCTTTCTCGATGTCGGCGATGCGGGCGATTCGCTCGTCGTCGCCGCCGCGCACGATGACCGCCGCCCCGCCCACGGACCATGCGGCGAGCACGCAGCGGATCCAGTCGTCGGCGGTCGGGCCACCGGACCAACCGGCGGAGATGACGCGGGCGCCGTCGTCGAGTCCGGCGTTCTTCGCGACGTCGCGGGCCCGCGACACAAGTTCGGCGGGCGTCGATTCATCCACGAGCACCTGTCCCTCATCGGGCCCCATGCCGATGTACGCGTCCGGGTGCAACCGCACCTCCGGCCCGAAGTCGACGACGCCGGGCGGGATGTCGCCGCCGGTCTCTACCACGCCGCGGCCGAAGACGTCGTCGGTGACGGCGGCCAGATACGCGTCGGGGAACTTCTCCTCCCACTCCGACAACTTGCCCACGGTGGTGAACACCACCAGGGGATCTTCGTCGTTGAGCTCCACTCCCGCCCTCTCGGCCCCGACGACGAGGCACGCGGCCTGCCAGATGGGCGGCAGATCCACCCAGGCGCTGTCTCCGGGCTCCAGGTCGAACTCGTCGTGAAGCATGTTGGCGATCTTCGACGCCCAATTGTCCAGGGTGATGGCACTCAAATCGGTGCGGCCACCAGTGGTTTCGTCGTAGCAGGTGATGCGCGGGACGGAAGGGTCGGCGGACAGGAGTTCCTTGAGCAGTTCCACGACCCCAAGGGTAGCGACGAAACCGAATCCGGCGGCGGGCGTCGACGGACGGTCAGCCCAGCAGCAACGCGATGACGAGCACGACCGGGACGCAGGCGAGCGTGGTCACCACCGCCGAGTCGCGGGCCTGGACGGTGCCGCGCCCGAACCGGGAGGAGAACGTGTAGACGTTCTGCGCCGTCGGCAACGCCGCGATGACCACCGCCGCCAGCAACGCATGGCCCTCCATCCCCAGCAACACCGACGCGATGAACCATGCCATCAGCGGCTGGCCAAGGTTCTTCAGCACCGACGACAAGACGACCGCCCGCCGCGGCGACGTGCCCTTGCGCAGCACCGCCGCCCCGTGCAGTCCGATGCCGAACGCCAGCAGCGCCATCGGCACGGCGGCCTGGCCGAGCAGGCCGATGGGGGAGGCCAGCACCGTCGGCACGCCGTCGGGCAACGTGCCGGCGGCCAGGCCGAGCGCCGCGCCGACGAAGATCGGGTTCTTCAGGGGCGTCATCAGCGTGCGGCGAAGGTCCAGGCGGCCATGGCGCGACGTGAGAATGTCCAACACCGTCAGGCAGATCGGCGCATAGAAGGCGATCTGGAAGATCAGCGCCGGCACGATCGCCGTCGCATCGTGCAACACCGCCGTCGCGATGGGGATGCCCAGATTCGCGACGTTGTTGTAGCTCGACGACATCGCGCCCACGACCCGCTCCGGCTCCTGTTGCCCCACGAGCGGGCGGGCGATGAGCATGTAGATGGCCGCCACCGTCAACGCCGACCCGGCGGCCACCGCGAACGCCGACCCGAGGGCCGCGCCCGTGTCCGACGTCGCCAGCGTGTGCAGCAGCATGCACGGCATGGCCACCCAGTAGACGACCATGTTCAGCGCGTAGCCGCCGCTCTTGCCCAGCACCCCGGCCCGGCCGACCAACCAGCCGATGGTGATGATCACCGCCACCGAACCGAAGCCGGTGAGGATCTGCATCAGGTCGGGCATGGGGGTGGGCCTTTCGGGGAAAGAAAAGGAAGGGAGTGGGGGATGAAGGGGTGAGAAGAAAGGTGGGGAGGGAGGGGAGAGGAACCAGTGCGAGCATATGAAAACGGACCCGGCCACCTCCCGTCGGGGAGGCGGACTCGGGTCCGTTTACGCTGTCATCGCATGTTCAACGTCATGCGGCCAGCGCGTGAATCGGCCTTGCGGCGGTTGTCGATCGATCGGCTCCCGCCGACCAGCCGATTTAGCGGCTGGTGAACGGCAGGAGGGCCATCTCGCGGGCGTTCTTGACCGCGGTGGCGACCTGGCGCTGCTGCTGCGGGGTCAGGCCGGTCACGCGACGGGAGCGGATCTTGCCCCGGTCGGAGATGAACTGACGCAGCAGGTTGATGTCCTTGTAATCGACCTTCTCAACGCCGGCGGCCTTGAGCGGGTTCTTCTTCGGGCGGCGGGACTGCTCCATCCGCGCCTTCTTGTTGCCGTGGTTGCGCTTCATGTGAGTGTCTCCCTCTTACCAGCTGGACTTACGGACGCCCGGGAGCTCGCCACGGTGGGCCATCTCACGGACGCGGACGCGGGACAGGCCGAACTTGCGCAGGTAACCCCGCGGGCGGCCGTCGGCGGCGTCACGGTTGCGGACGCGGACGGGGGAGGCGTCGCGCGGCTGACGGTTCAGCTCGAACTGCGCCTCGGCACGATCCTCGTCGGAGGTGTTCGGGGACTTGATGATGGCCTTGAGCTCAGCGCGACGCTCCGCGTAGCGGGCGACGATCTCCTTGCGCTGCTCGTTCTTGGCGATCTTGGACTTCTTGGCCATGAGTTAGCGCTCCTCGCGGAATTCGACGTGCTTGCGGACGATCGGATCGTACTTCTTCAGGGTGATGCGATCCGGGTTGTTCCGCTTGTTCTTCCGCGTGACGTACGTGTAACCCGTACCCGCGGTCGACTTCAGCTTGATGATGGGACGAATGTCATTGCGGGCCATTTAGATCTTCTCCCCACGTGCGCGGATCTGGGCCACGACGGCCTCGATCCCGTACTTGTCGATGGTCTTCAGACCCTTCGGGGACACCGTCAGGGTGATGGTGCGCCCCTCGGAGGCGAGGTAGAACTTCTTGCGCTGCACGTTGGGGTTCCAACGGCGCGACGTGCGCCGGTGCGAGTGGGAGACGGTCTTGCCGAAGCTCGGCTTCCGTCCCGTGACCTGGCAAATCGCCGACATGGGCTTTCCTTTGCTTCCTAGCCGCCCATCAGCCGGCTCCAACGCGCCACGCCGGGGGCAGAATCGCGGCTTCCCCTCCTGCTCGTGGTGCCGGTCGCGGTGCGAGGCGGTACGTGCGTGAACACTGCTCAGGTGCTCGGAGGGGGAGTGCTCTTCTGATCCGGGGCGCCGTCGTGCCAGGGCACTGGGCGTAAAACGAATGAACAGACAACAGCGAGGACTTACCCTACAGGTGGCCCCCGTCGGATTCCTAATCGCCTGGAAGCGGGCGGGGATGCGGGCGGGGAAGAGCGCCGGGAACCGCGCGGGTGCATGCGCCTCGGTTCGCGTCGGCAAGCAACCCTTAAGGAATGGGGGCAGTCGACTGGGAGTCGCCGTCGGGGAGGATGGGGGCGCCCCGGCGTTTTTCCTTATCGGCGCCCCTGCGTGTAGGGTGCTAGGGGTTCATCGCCGACAGCAGCGGCGATGGTGCACGCATACGAACCCAACTCGGGCACGATCCGGGCCCCGGCGTGACTCACGCTCCACGGCGAATGATACGTCGCAAAGCAAAAGTCCGCCCGCGCCGCCCGGAAGCGACCCGAAGTTCAATCCTGAGGGAATCGAAGCATGAAGAAGGACATCCACCCCGACTACCACCCGGTGGTCTTCCAGGATGCGGGTACCGGAACGCAGTTCCTGACCCGCTCCACGGCCACTTCCGGCCGCACCGTCCAGTGGGAGGACGGCAATGAGTACCCGCTCATCGTCGTCGACGTGACTTCCGAGTCGCACCCGTTCTGGACCGGCGCCCAGCGTGTCATGGACACCGCCGGCCGCGTCGAGAAGTTCCAGCGTCGTTACGGCAACCGCGTTCCGCGCCGGTCCAAGAAGAACTAAGAAGGAGGGTAAACCCACATGGCAGTCCCCAAGCGCCGCATGTCGCGGGCCAATACCCGCGCCCGCCGTTCCCAGTGGAAGGCTGACAACGTCGCCCTCCAGGAGGTCAAGATCGACGGTCAGGTGCACATGGTGCCCCGCCGCCTGGTCAAGGCCGCCCAGCTCGGCCTGGTCGACGTCAAGCAGTTCTAGCTGACTTCGAGCGGTCCCGGTCGGCCGCAGGCTTTTCAGGCTTTGCCCCGAAGACCCGTTCCCCGCGTGGGGGACGGGTCTTCGGCTTTCCCGGGCGTTGCTCTCAGCGCCGACTCAGCCGTTCACGGCACAATGGGACCATGAAGATTTTGGTGGTGGACGACGATCAGGCCGTGCGTGAGTCGTTGCGGAGGTCGCTGACGTTCAACGGGTACACGGTCGACCTGGCGGAGGACGGGGAGCAGGCGCTGTCGAAGATCGCGTCGGACCGGCCCGACCTGGCGATCCTGGATGTGATGATGCCCAAGCTCGACGGCCTCGACGTGTGCCGCCGCCTGCGCAGCGAGGGCGACGATCTGCCGGTGCTCATGCTCACCGCCCGCGATTCCGTGTCCGAGCGCGTCTCGGGCCTCGATGCCGGCGCCGACGATTACCTGCCCAAGCCGTTCGCGCTGGAGGAGTTGCTGGCCCGGGTGCGTTCCCTGCTGCGTCGCGCGGCGTTGGAACCCACGACGAGCCAGGAGCCGGTGGTCCTGAAGTTCGAGGACCTCAGCCTCGATCCGGACACGCGGGAGGTCTTCCGCGGCGAGCGGGCCATCAGTTTGACCCGCACGGAGTTCGCGTTGCTGGAGTTGCTGATGAACAACCCGCGTCGCGTGCTGTCGCGCACGTCGATCCTCGAGGACGTGTGGGGCTATGACTTCCCGACCTCCGGAAACGCGTTGGAGGTGTACATCGGGTATCTGCGCCGCAAGACCGAGGCCGACGGCGAGCCGCGGTTGATCCACACCGTCCGCGGCGTCGGTTACGTCCTGCGGGAGACCGCACCGTGATGCTGCGCCGTTCCGGCGGCGGGCGTCGTTCGTCCTCCGCCGATTCGCTTTACGACGCCGACGCGGAGGCGGAAGCGGCCCCGGGGGCGAGTGCGCCGGAGACCGACGGCCCGGCGGCGTCGAAGCCGTCGTGGCAGGGAATGACGGGAATCAACGGCAACGGCGACAAGGCGGGGAAATCCGCCAAAAATGGGAAAGCCGGCCGGGAGGACAAGAAGGGGAGATCGTCGTCAAGCGTGGACGACGAAGCGTTCGACCGGGCCTTCAACTCGGGATTCGGTCACCGGGTGTCGCTGCGGTGGCGGCTGACGCTGCTCACCGCCCTCATCGTCGCCGCCTCCGTCGGCCTGATGACGCTCGCCGCGTTCGTCACGGTGCAGGCGACGCTGTACCGGGAGGTCGACGAGAACCTCAAGAGGCAGGCGACGCAGCTGCTCAACTCGCCCTACGCGTCGGAATTCGCCATCGAACCGATCGTGACGGCCGATTCGCTGAAGATCCTCAACCCCGACCTCGACGCCATCTTCTTCGCCCGCGACAGCGTCACCGGGCGCGGCGGCACCATCAACATCGGCGGGCCCGAGTGGGCCGTCATCAGCGGCAACCGCATGGAGTCGCTGCGCACCGACGAGTTCAGCAACAAGCGCATCTACGCCATCCACGACCCGTCGGGGGCGACGCTGGTGCTGGCGTACAGCCTCGATTCGACGAATGCGGTGCTGCGGTCGCTCGGCGGCGTCCTCGTGGTGATATCCGCGATCGGCGTGTTCTTCGCCCTGGCCGCCGGCATCACGGTGGCGACGGCGGGCCTGCGGCAGATCGCGCGGCTGCGGCGGGCGGCCGACCGCATCGCCGAGACCGACGAACTGCGGCCCATCCCGGTGCACGGGCAGGATGAGCTCGCCCGATTCACCCGATCGTTCAACGAAATGCTCGCGGCGCTGCAGGCGTCGCGAACCAAGCAGGCGGAGCTCGTCGCCGACGCCGGCCATGAGCTCAAGACCCCGCTGACGTCGCTGCGCACGAACGTCGAGCTGCTCATGATGGCGTCGCGGTCCGGCGCCACCATTTCCGCGAAGGACCGCGAGGAACTCGAAGCCGACGTCATCGCCCAGATCGAGGAATTGTCGACGCTCGTCGGCGACCTCGTCGACCTGGCGCGCGAGGACGGCCCGCAGCAGGTGATCGAGGAGGTCGACGTCGTCGACGTCATCGAGACGTCCCTCGAACGCGTCGAGCGGCGCCGTCCGGACGTGACGTTCATCCTCAAACTCAACGACTGGTTCCTCTTCGGCGACCCCGCCGCCCTGGGGCGCGCGGTGCTCAACCTCATGGACAACGCCGCGAAGTGGTCGCCGGAAGGCGGCACCGTGCGCATCGGTTTGCGGCCGGTCAGCGAAAACCTGGTGGAACTCACCGTCGCCGACTCCGGCCCGGGCATTCCCGAGGAGGAGCGCGCCAAAATCTTCGACCGCTTCTACCGTGCGATCCAGTCCCGGTCGATGCCGGGGTCGGGTCTCGGGCTGGCGATCGTCAAGCAGGTCATCGTCCGCCACGGCGGCACCATCGCGGTGGAGGATTCCGACGACGGCGGCACGCTCATGCGGGTTCGACTTCCCGGTTCCGCCACCCGAACCGGGGAGCCCGTCATCGAAGCGTAGAGTCCCCCCGAAGGGGCCAAGTTCATGGCCGCAACGCAGTGGGCTCTCAGCGTCTTGTCAGTTCGAAAAGGCATGGTTATCCGCATGGCAAACGAAGACTTTCGCCCGAACGGGGGAACCGGCGACGCGTCGGGCCCCGGGCGCATCGAACCGCATTCCTCCACGTCGGGCAGACCGGGATTTCCGGGCTCGCCGGGGCCGGGATCGGGTGCCGGTGCCGGTGCCGGTGCTGGTGTCGGTGCGGGGGCGGGCGACGGCTCGTCCTGGGGGGCGTGGTCCAATAATTCGCGGCAGGGGGGATTCGGTTCGCCTTCCTCCCACGGCGGCCACATCGACCACGGCCAGGGCGCATCCGGCGCACCGATGGGGGCCGGCGGTTTCGGTGAACAGGGCGGTGTCGGCAACGGCACCGCCAAGAAGGCGAAGGGCATCGGCGCCCTGGGCATCGCGGCGCTCATGCTGGCCTCCGCTGCCGTCGGCGGCGTCACCGCGACCATCGTCACCGCCGGCCAGTCCGGTTCGTCGCCGGCTCGGGATTCGGAGGTGACCAACGCTCTCGAAGAGCCAGGCGCCACCCGCTCCGAACCCGCGCCGGAGGGGTCGATCGAGGCGGCCGCCCAGGCGGCGCTGGACAGCGTCGTGTCCATTCAGGTGTCCACGCCCCGGGGGACGTCGTCGGGATCGGGTTCGGTGTTGTCGTCCGACGGCCTGGTGCTGACGAACCAGCACGTGGTGGGCGACGCCCAGCAACCGGGCGCACGCATGACGGTCCTGCTCAACGACGGCACCACCCACCCGGCCGAATACGTCGCGGGCCACGGTCCCAGCGACATCGCGGTCATCCGGGTCAGCGACGTCAACGACCTCCGCCCGATTTCGCTGGGCGATTCGTCGAAGGTGTCGGTCGGCCAGGAGGTCGTCGCCGTCGGTTCGCCGCTGGGACTGACGTCGACGGTGACGTCGGGCATCGTTTCCGCCCTCAACCGGCCGGTGGCGGTCGGCGGCGAGGGCGGCGAGTCGACGGTCATCGACGCGATCCAGACCGACGCGGCCATCAACCCGGGCAATTCGGGCGGTGCGTTGGTGGATCTGTCCGGCAACCTCATCGGCGTGCCCAGCGTCATCGCATCCAACGGCGCCGGCGAAGAGGCCGGCAGCATCGGCCTGGGCTTCGCCATCCCGGTGAATCAGGCCCGCCGCATCGCCGACGAGCTCATCGACCAGGGATCGGTGCAGATGCCGGCCATCAACGCCGCCATCGACACCCGTTCGCAGTTGCCGGGAGCGCTCGTCGGCGACGTCACGCCCGGGGGTGCGGCCGAGCGCGGGGGCTTGCGGCCCGGAGATTTGGTGGTGAAAGTAGATGATCGCAGGGTCGACTCCGGCATCGCCCTGATTGCCGCGATCAGGTCGCGTGCGGTCGGGGATACTGTCACACTGACCGTGACGGACGAAGACGGGCGCGGAATGCGCACCATCGATGTCACGTTGGAGGCGGCCCGCGAGTGACGCCGGCGGAAAGACGGTGTCACGGCGGATGGTCCGCAACCGTTCGGCGGCTGGTACGCGACGTGATTGATATGCGACAAGGAATGCGACATGGGTGAATTGGACGACGCCGAGCGTTACGGCGGCGAGGCCCTGGAGGCCGACTTGGAGCCGGACGAGGGCAATCTCGCGGCCATCGAGCGGGAGATCGCCACGGAGACGCAGACCCGCCGCGCGTTGGTGGTGTTGGTGGGCGACCGTGCCGCGGATGATGAGCGCACCGGCGAGTTGATGGTCGAGCTGCTGGAGGAGGACGGCTACCGCGTCGATGCGGTGGTAACGGCCCCGTCGGAGAAGCGCCAGGTGCGCAAGGCCCTGGAGACCGCCGTCGTCGGCGGCGCCGATCTGGTGGTCACGGTCGGCGGCGTGGGCGTCGGTCCGCGTGACCTGGTGCCGGAGGCGACCCGCAAGGTCCTGGACCGCCGTCTCGGAGGCATCGAGCAGGCGCTGCGGGCGTCGGGTTTGGCGGCCGGTTCGACGGAGGCGGGCCTGTCCCGTGGTCTGGCCGGCGTTTCGGGGTCGACCGTGGTGGTGAATCTTGCGGACAGCCGCGCCGCCGTCCGTGACGGCATGGCGACGTTGGGCCCGCTGGTTTCGCACGTCATCGAGGATTTGGGCCGGTGGCGGGTGTGACCGACGCAGGGGGGAGTGCTTCGGGGCGCCGTCGTCGGCGTCACCGTCGCCGTGCGGGGGCGGCCCCGGCGGCGTTCACCGTGAAGAATTCGGCGAAGAATGCCGCGAAGAAGTCGGCGACCACCGCCCGGCTGGAAAGGGGAAACCCCCCACCGGAATCCCCGGACGATGTCCGGGATTTCGATGAGGGGTTTTGGCGGGGCGAGATGCCGCCCCACTGGGGCTGAGCTCCGGGCCGCGTCCGCGTGCCGCGGGCCCATCGTTCGTTGGGGCTCCGCCGTGCTCCTCGCGAAGGGGGCCGGGCGTCTCGCGTCTTAGGCGTCGCCGTCGAGGTTCTTGTTCAGGGCGGTGTCCGGGGTGCCGGACTGCTTGGCCAGCAGGTCGCGGATCTCGGTGAGCAGGTCGGCCTCGGTGACCTCTTCCTCGGCCGAGGTCTGCAGCTTGGCCTCGCGCATCTCGTTGAACTTGTTCATCGGGGCGACGATGACGAAGTAGACGACGGCGGCGACGAGCAGGAAGTTGATCACTGCGGTGATGACGGCGGCGAAGTCGAGGTAGGTCGACGGGTTGTCCTTGATGATCTCGAAGCCGAGGCCGGTGACCTCGGCGCCGCCGATGGCGTTGAGCAGCGGCTCGAGCAGGCTGTCGGTGAAAGCCGTGACGATGGCGGTGAAGGCGGCACCGATGACGACACCGACCGCGAGGTCGATGACGTTGCCGCGCATGATGAATTCCTTGAAGCCCGAAAGCATGGTGTTTCCCTTCGTTGCGGAGACTTGACGAATACAACATAATCGGTCAACTTCGGAAAAGCACCCCATTGGGGTGAACATCACAAAACGCCGTTCGCTTCGCCTTTGTTAACCAGCGTTTTCGTCGACGCTTCCTCGGGTTTTGGCCAGTGCGTAACCCCGCATCGAAACCACATCTCTGTCGTTCGAATTATCCGTTTCTGTTGATTTGCGGTTGGGGTGAGTGCCGGTCATCGGGACAGCACCAGCGTCAGCGGCAGGTCGAGGCCGGCGGATGCGACGGTCGCCGCGGCGCCGGGCGGGAGGGCGAGGAGGACGACGCCGTCGTCGTCGGAAAGCACGACCCGGGCCCCGTTGGCGACGGGCCGCGCCGATCCCGCTTCGGGCCCGGGGGCGAGCACGTCCACGATGTCTCCGGTGCGCAGCATCGGCGCGAGTCCGGCGTCGCGGGGAGCGACGGCGACGATGTGCGCGTCGGCGATGCCGGTGAGTGCTTCGGCCAGGGCCATTCCGGCGAATCGGGGTTCGGTGAGGATTTCGCCGCGCGTCAACGGTCCGGCCGGCGTCGCCCCGATGACGTCGTCGACGGTGGCCAGCGCCCGGTCGGGGACGTGTTCCTCGGGTACCGCCGCGACGGTCACGTCGGCTTCGGTAATGGCCGTCCCGGCGGCGACGTCCCGGGCGGCCACGACGACTTCGGTCGTGCCGGCGTCCGGGGTGGCCAGGTCCCGCGCCGCGACGGCGATGGCCAGCGCCACCAGGCCCGCGGCGATTGCTTGACGACGCCTGCGGGGAGTCAACCGCCCTCCCCGCCGGGTGCGGCCGGTGGTCGTGTCGCCGCCGCCCCGTCCGTGATCCGTCCCCCGCATGATCCCCGCCCTTTCCTCGTGTTATTCCGGTGTGTTCCCGGTGCGTTGTTCCTCAATGCATTGGACGCGCGCGGGGCACGATCGGTTCCATCTTTTTCGGCCGGGGGTGCCCGTTCGGTCGCGGGGTGTCCGCGGTGTGTGGGCGGGGGCCGCTCAGGGGCGGGGGAGGATCAGTTCGTCGGCGGTGATGACGGCGTCGACGGGAAGGTCATGGACGTCGTGGGGCACGGCGTCGACGACCTCGTTCGGGTGGAGGATCACGGCGACTGCGCCGGTCGCGTGGGCGAGGCTGCGGTCGTAGTAGCCGGCGCCCCGGCCCATCCGCATGCCCGTCCGGTCGGCGGCCACGCCGGGGACGATGACGACCGCGGCATCGGCGATGGCCTCGGGCCCCAACCTCGGGCCGACGGGCTCGGGCAGCCCGTACTTGCCCGGCGCGAGGCTGCCCCGGGTCGAGCCGTCCGAGTACTCCGCCCAGTGCAGGGCCGCGGGCGGCCCGGGCGGGCACACGGGCAGGAGAAGGCGCACCGGCGGCATCCCGGCGATCGTCGCCAGCGAGTCGAGGAGCCGGTCGGGGGCGAGCGACGTGGCGCCGGGTTCGACGTCGACCGGCACGTGCGCGGCGATGGTGATGACCCCGCCGGACGCGGATACCGGCGTTCCGGACCCGGACGCAGAGGGTCCGGGTGCGGTGGATCCCGCCGTGTGCGAGGCGATCCACTCCGTCACCCGGGCGGCGAGTCGCGCATCGTCGCGTCCCCGCCGCACCGGGTCCGAGACGCTGCGCCGCTCAAGCAGCGACCGTCGTAAAGCCGATTTCGAGGCCCCGTCCGACACGTTTCCCATGTGCGCGACACTACCGCCCGGCTTCCCGGGACAGGGCCCCGACAGTCGGTAGGGTGGGCGCATGACCACTCCGCACGACGCCCACGACAACGCCGGAAGCGACGCCCCCGGACGTGATGCCGCCCGCACGGTCATCGTCCCCGCCGCCGGCATGGGCACCAGGTTCCTGCCGGCGACGAAGACCGTGCCGAAGGAACTGCTGCCGGTGGTGGACACCCCCGGCATCGAGATGATCGCCGAAGAAGCCGCGGCCGCCGGCGCCGACCGCCTCGCCGTGGTCACCGCCCCCAGCAAGGACGGCGTGCTCGGGCACTTCAAGCCCCGCCCCGACCTGGAGGAAACGCTGCGCGAGCGCGGCAAGAACGACATCGCCGACAAGGTCAACCGCGCCACCGAGGTCATCGAGGTCCGCGGCGTCGTGCAGGAAAAGCCCCTCGGCCTGGGGCATGCGGTGCTCGTCGCCGAAGAGCTTCTCGACGACGACGAAGAGGCCGTCGCAGTCATGCTTCCCGACGACCTGGTGCTGCCCGTCGGCGTGATGGAGCGCATGGCCGCCGTCCGCGCCGAATACGGCGGATCCGTGCTGTGCGCCCTCGAGCTGCCTCGCGAGGACGTGTTCAACTACGGCGTCTTCGACATCGAGGAGCCCGCCGACGGTGCCGACGGTGGCGCCGCCGCCTCCGACGTCAAGCGCGTGCGCGGCATGGTGGAGAAGCCCTCCCCGGAGGAGGCGCCGTCGACGTTCGTCGCCGTGGGCCGCTACCTGCTCGACCGCGCCATCTTCGACGCCCTGCGCCGCATCGACCGCGGCAAGGGCGGCGAGTACCAGCTCACCGATGCCATCGAGCTGCTCATCCAAGAGGGTCACCCGGTGCACATCGTCATCCACGACGGTTTCCGCCACGACCTGGGCAACCCGGGCGGCTTCATCAAGGCGTGCGTCGACTTCGGCCTGCGCCACCCGACGTACGGCCCGTCGCTGCGCCGCTACCTGGAACGCCGCCTGCCCCAGGGTGATTCGCCGGACTTCTGCGACGAGGAAACCGGGGACGCCTGATGCGCTCAGTCGAGGAGCAGCTCGCGACGATCACCGCGAACGCGGCGATGCCCGCCCCGGTGCGCATCGCCATTTCGGAGTCGCTGGGACTGCTCTGCGCCGAAGACGTCGTCGCGGAGACGCCCCTGCCCGGGTTCGTGCAGTCCGCCATCGACGGTTACGCCGTCCGCGCCGTCGACGTGCGCGGCGACTCGGGGGAGACCCTGGCGGAATTCGACGAAGTGACCTTGCCCGTCGTCGGCGAGGTGTCCGCGGGCTCGCACCACCCGATGCGGCTGCAGCCGAAGCAGGCCGTCCGCGTCCACACCGGCGCCCCGCTGCCGACCCTGGCCGACGCCGTGCTGCCCCTGGACTGGTCCGACCGCGGCGAGCGTCGCGTGACCGCCCTGCGGGCCGTGAAGTCGGGCGACTTCGTCCGCCGCGTCGGCGACGACATCCAGCCCGGTGACGTTGCCGTGTCCGCCGGTGCGGTGATTTCCCCGGCGCAGGTGGGGTTGCTGGCCGCCGTCGGCCGGTCGAAGGTGCTCGTGCATCCCCGGCCGCGCATGTCCGTGGTGTCCATCGGCGCCGAGCTCGTCGACGTCGACCGGGAGCCGGGCCTCGGCCAGGTTTACGACGTCAACTCCTACGCGCTGGCCGCCGCCGGCCGCGACGCCGGGGCGGAGGTCCACCGCGTGGGCATCGCCGCCGGCGAGCCCCGTCGGATCCGCGAGATCATCGAAGGCCAGCTGATCAAGTCCGAGCTGCTGGTCATCACCGGCGCCGTGGGCGGTGCCGCCGGCGACGAAGTCCGGCGCGTGCTGTCCGAGATGGGCGAGATCGACGTCGAGCGGGTGGCCATGCACCCCGGTTCGGTGCAGGGCTTCGGGCTGCTCGGCGACGACCGCATCCCCACCTTCCTCCTGCCGTCCAACCCGGTGTCGGCGATGGTCGTGTTCGAGGTGATGGTCCGCCCCCTGATCCGCATCGCGTTGGGCAAGAGCAACCCCCGCCGCCGCACCGTCCCCGCCCGCGCCATCGCCCCCGTCGACTCGGTGGCCGGCCGCCGCGGCCTGATCCGCGGTCAGCTCATGCGCGACCGGGAGACCTCCGAGTACCTGGTGCAGCCCTTCGGCGGCGCCACGGGCGCACAGGCTCACCTGTTGGCGGGTCTCGCCGAGGCCAACTGCCTGGTGGTCGTGCCCGACGACGTCACGCACGTGCGCCCCGGCGACATCGTCGACGTCCTCTTCCTGGCACGGCAGGCGTAGCGTCCACGTGGACGTCGTCAAGCATGAGCGTGACGCGACGACGGACGGCGAGCGGGGAGACGGCGAAACACATGGAGATGCGGTCGCAGCGCCTGATCACCGCCGCCGGCATCGTGCGACTGCGGCCGTTGCGGCGCTCCGACCTGGCTGAATGGCGGGCGGCGCGGCTGGGCGACGAGGCGATCCTGCGTGCCGTCGAACCCACCGGGGAACCGGACTGGGAGAAGGCCAGCTCGCCGCGGGCGTTTCGGAAGATGCTCCGCGGTGCCCGGTTCGCGGCCGCCGACGGGCACGCCGCCACCGCCGCCATCGAGCTCGACGGACGGTTCGCCGGGCAGATGACTCTCGGCTCCATCCGCCCGTTCCCGGTGGCCACCTGCTGGGCGGGGTACTGGGTGGCGTCGCCGTACTGGGGCGGGGGAGCCGCCACCGCGGCGCTCGCCCTGGCCTGCGACCATGCGGAGGCGCTGGGGATGCACCGCATCGAGGCGACCGTGCTCGCCGACAACGCGGCATCGCGGACGGTGCTGGAGCGCTGCGGTTTCCGGGAGGTCGGCGTGGTCCGCGAGGCGTTCCACATCGACGGCGCCTGGCGGGATCACCTGCTGTTGGAGCGGCTGACGACGCAGGGTGGCGCGGTCGATGCGCTCGTGGCGTCGGGGGCGGTGCGTACGCTGCGCGGCGACGTCGTCGACGGATCGGCGTGGCGGGAACGAAACCCCGGGGACGGGCGTTAACGTTGATCCAAACCCATGCCGGGTCGGGGAAGGGCCTGCGGCACCGGGGACATTTCCGACGACAGGAGGAATCCCGACCATGTCGAGCTCTCTGCTCCTCGTGCTCATCGTCGTGGTGTGGCTGTTCGTGCTCGCGCCGTTGGTGGTCAACACCAGGCAGCCCATCCGGCGCACGTCCGAGGCACTTGGCCGCACGCGTCTGCTCCACCAGGGCGGCGAGTCCGTGGCCACGCGGCGCCGTCGCCCGGCCCTGACCGAGCGTGACGTGCGCGCCCCGGGCGAGGAGGTCGACGAGTCGCTGGAGACCGTCGACGCCGAGCTGGATGATCCGCGCGATGACCTGGATGACGCCATCCTCATCGACGACACGGAGGAGGGCGCCGGGGATCTCGACGCCCGGGGTGGGCGGTCGCGTCTCGGGCGCCGTGTGCGTGGCGACGATGCCGGTTCCGGGGACGCGGCCGCAGCCGATGAGGTGCCGGCGGTCGTCGACGGCGACATCGTCTACGAGCTCGAGGCGGGTGCCGATGCCGGTGCCGATGCCGGTGCGGATGCGGCCGCCGACGCGGAGGCAGACGCGGACACCGACTCGGAGGCCGGCGGTGAGGTGAACGCCGACGCTGCGGTCGATGACGACGCCGACCTTGCCGCCGAGGAGCCGTCCACGCGCGCCGCGGCCGCCAAGGCCATCGCCGATGCGTCGGTCGAGGACGCCCGCGCGTACCTGACCCCGGAGGACTTCCTGGTCATCGACGGTGAGACTTCGGCGGGGCAGTCCGCCGCCGCTGCCGAAGCCGCCGCCGATGACGCTGATGCGGACGACGCCGAGGCCGCCGAGACCACCGACGCTGCCGAGACCGCAGAGGACGGTGCGGATGCGGATGCCGTCGCCGAGACCGATGATGAGCTGGTGCTCACCGACGATTCCGATGCCGACGCCGGTTCCGACGCCGACCTCGATGTCGACGACGCCGATTTCGCCGAGCTCGACGACACCCTCACCGACGATGATCTGGCGTTCGCCGAGCGTCGCCGCGGTCGTGGCGGTTTCGACCCGGTGTCCGACGCCCGCTACGCCGAGACCCGCTTCGCGCGTCGCCGCCGCAGCGTCGGCGTGTTGGCCGCGCTGATCGTGCTGGGGGTCGTCCTCGGCGTCGTCGTCGGCGGCTGGACCTGGTGGCTGCCGCTGGCCGGCACCGGGCTGATGGTGCTGTACCTGGTGTACCTGCGCCGCACCGTCATCGCGGAGAAGGAACTGCGCGCCCGGCGCATCCGCCGAATGAAGATGGCCCGCATGGGCGTGCGCAACTCCGAGGACGAGGAGTTGGGCATTCCCGAGCGACTGCGCCGCCCCGGTGCCGTCGTCGTCGAGCTTGACGACGAGGACCCGGATTTCGCGGATCTGCCTTACGCCACCCATGAGTTCCCGGAGGAGGACATCCGCCGGGCCGCGGGCCAATGACCTGCTGATTTTGGCCCCCGGGGTGGGGCTGTTAAAGTTGCTTTCGTCGCAGACGGGAAGCCGGTACCTTCGCCGGAATCCGGATCCCGTAGGCGCGAGGGGCTATAGCGCAGTTGGTAGCGCGTCTCGTTCGCATCGAGAAGGTCAGGGGTTCGATTCCCCTTAGCTCCACGCTCGACACCCGGGTGTCAGCGACAGGGTTCTTCCGAAGGGGTTCGGAAGGGCCCTTTTTCGCGCTTGGGGCACCCCGGCTATTCTTGACGTCCATGGACCGACCCGCCGTACGCGATGGAGCGCTGCTCGTGCTCCGCCTCATCCTGGGCGTCATTTTCGTCTCCCATGGGTGGGACAAGATCTTCATCACCGGCGTCGACAAGACGACCGGTTATTTCGTGGCGGCGGGCATCCCGCAGGCGGAGATCACCGTGTGGTTGATGGCCATCGTCGAGCTCGTCGGCGGTGCGCTGCTCATTTTGGGGCTGTTGGCCCCGGCGGTGGCGATGGTGCTGGTGGTGACCATGCTGGGCGCCCTGTGGGCCGTGCATCTGGGCAATGGTCTGTTCATGCGCGACGATGGCGCGGAACTGGTGCTGTCCCTCATCGGCGGATTGATCGTGGTGTGGGCGTTCGGGGCGGGGCGGGCCAGTCTCGACCGGCTGTTCACCGCGTAGGAGGGGGCCGCATGAAGTGCGAGGATGTTCGCGCCGCGCTGTCGGCGCGTCTCGACGGCGAGCAGTCGGGTGCCGACGATGACGTCGTCGACGCGCATCTCGACGCCTGCGACGAGTGCCGCGCGTGGTTCGAGAAAGCCGTCGCGTTGAATCGTTCTCTGCTCATGGGCCCGGCGGGGGAACCGGGCGGCACCGCGTCGGGTTCGGCATCCGGTGCGGTCGGCCCGGCGGCACGTCCGTCGCTTCCCGACCCCGCCGACATGGCCGCGTTGTCGGAGCGCATTTTGTCGACCGTCGAACCGGAGCGACGCCGGCGTGAGCGTGCGTGGTTTTTCGTCACCGGTTCCGCGCGGGTGCTGCTCGTGCTGTTGGGCGTCCTGCATCTGGTGTGGGGCATCGGTTTGTTGGTCGGCGCGGGCGGTGCGATGGATCAGGCGTCCGCCGACGCGGGCGTGGATCTGGGGCAGGCGTTGGGTGACGACGCCGCGGCGGCGGCCGCCGCCCTCGACGAGTTGGTGGCCCCCACCATCGATGTGGTGGCGCTGCGCATGGCGTTTGCCGTGGGCATGTTCTGGGCGGCGTGGCGGCCGCGCGCGGCGATGGGCATGACGCCCGTCTACGGTGCGGCGGCGATGTTCTCCATCGGCTTCGCCACCCACGATCTGGTGCTGGGCACCCTCGGCGTCGCCGATGTCGCGGGTCTGGCCCTCATGGCCGTCTCCGCGCTCGCCCTGGGGCTGGTGTGGCTCGGCGGTCATACCCCCGCGGCGATGGCGCAGGCGTGGCGTGCGGCGGCGGGCCGACCCGTGCAGGGTCTGCCGGGCGACGTGGACTACTGACCGCCGCCCGTTGCTTCCAGCCCCGCTCCTATTACTTGCAGCTCGGCCCCGGTTACTTCCTGCCCTGCTCCGGTTACTTCCAGCTCGGCAGCCAGAGGCGCATTTCGAAGGTGTCCAGCGGCAGGGGAATGCCCGTCATGATGGGCAGCCAGAAAATGAATGCGGTGGCGACGACGGCGAGGTACGCCGCGACGATGCCGATGCCGACGGATCGCCCCCGAGGCCGCCAGCGCGCGACGTCGCCGGCGATGAGGGCGATGGCGATGATCACGAAGGGGATCAGCGCCGTGGCGTAGAAGAAGTACATCTGGCGGTCGTAGACGATGAGCCACGGCACCCATGAGGCGAGGAATCCGATGGCGGGCAGGGCGAATCGGCCGTCGCGGCGGAGCACCCAGCGGTACAGGGCCCAGACGACGACGGGGACGAGCAACCACCAGATCGGCGGGGTGCCGAAGAGCATCAGCCAGCCCTTGCACTCCCGCCCGCCCATGCAGGTCGTTTCGGTGGAGTAGTACAGCATCGGCCGCCCGGACCAGATCCACTGCCACGGTTTGG
The DNA here is from genome assembly GCF_030408835.1 of Corynebacterium freneyi. Classification (NCBI taxonomy): domain Bacteria; kingdom Bacillati; phylum Actinomycetota; class Actinomycetes; order Mycobacteriales; family Corynebacteriaceae; genus Corynebacterium; species Corynebacterium freneyi. Next base: position 2,316,406 of record NZ_CP047357.1, on the reverse strand, counting down.
ATTCCCACGGGTGCTCGTGGCCGCCGGAGGTCGTCAGCGAGCCGTGGAATTCGAGGACGCCGCGTTGGTAGTGCAGCCAGTTCTGCACGGCCTCGGGCAGCCGGTCGGCGCCGGGGATGCCGGTGTCGCGCTGGTCGGCGGGCAGGTGCCGGTACACGGAGGTTTCCTCGGCGAACCACGAACGCCATGACAGCAGGTACACCGCCAACGGCACGGCCACCAGGTGCCCGAGCGCGGGCAGGGTGTCGCGGACCAGGGCCCCCAGCGTTGGCTTGCCGACGCCCGCCCGACGCCGGTCGACCAGATCACAGAACACGCTGAACAGGCCGAACGCCGCCATGTAGTACAGGCCCGACCATTTCACGCCGAGCGCCAGACCGAGCAGCACACCCGCCGTGAACCGCCACCACCGCCACGGCAGGGGTGGGCCGAGGTCGTCGTCAAGCGGAGGCGGCGACGCCGCCAATCTGCGCGCCACCTGATCCCGGTCCACCATCAGCGCCCATGCCGCACCGATGATGAAGGCCGTCTGGATGATGTCGAGCATGCCCATGCGCGACGACACGAACAGCACGCCGTCGGCGATCGCCACCACGCCCGCCACCAGCGTGGCCGCGGCGGAACCGGACAGCCGGCGGGTGATGTCCATGATCGCCAGCACCACCAGGACGCCGCACAATGCGGACATGAACCGCCACCCCAACGGCGTGTACCCGAACAGCAACTCGCCGACGGCCATGACCTGCTTCGCCACCGGCGGATGGACGACCAGACCGAAGCCCGGATTGTCCTCGATGCCGCCGACGATCGGATCGCCCGTGGAACGCAGGATCTGCCACGCCTGCGGGACGTAGTGCTTTTCATCGAAGACCGGGGTGCCGTCGTCGGTGGGGAAGTGCAGACCCGCGAACCGCGACACCGCGGCGACGACGCCCAGCACCGCGAAGGCGCGGGTGTCCCACGGCGTCCACCGGACCGGCACGCGCGGCTCCCGGGGCGAAACCGGTTCGGCACCGTCGGTCTGCGGCTCGAGGAGAGGCTGGGTCACGCCCACGATGATAGGCAAGGGCCGATAGGATCGCGTCCATGGCTTCCAACGGCGACACTGACCGCATTCCGACGGGCGACGCCCCGCCGGGAGACGTGGGGAACCGGGGCCTCCAACCGGGCATCACCCTGGCCGCCACGCCGCTGGGCAACATCGGCGACGCCACCGACCGGCTCCGGGCGGCGTTGGGCGAGGCCGACGTCATCGCCGCCGAGGACACCCGCCGGGCCCGCCAGCTGGCGTCGGCGCTGGGGGTGGAGATCCGCGGGCGGGTCGTCTCCAACTTCGACCACAACGAAGAGCAGCGCATCGAGCAGCTTCTCGACGCCGCCCGGTCGGGCCGGCGCGTCCTGGTGGTCACCGACGCCGGCATGCCCGTCGTCTCCGACCCCGGCCTGGCGGTCGTCGCCGCCGCGCATGACGCGGACCTGCCGGTGACCTGCCTGCCCGGACCGTCGGCGGTGACCACCGCCCTGGCCCTGTCGGGTCTGAAGGTCGGCCGGTTCATTTTCGACGGCTTCGCCCCGCGCAAACCGGGCGCCCGCCGGGACTGGCTGCAGTCGCTGGCCACCGAGCAACGGGCATGCTGCTTCTTCGAATCGCCCCACCGGCTGGCGTCGACGCTGGCCGACGCCGCCGACATTCTCGGGGGCGATCGCCGCGTGGCGGTGTGCCGCGAACTGACCAAGATGTACGAGGAAACCCGCCGCGGCACCCTGGAGGAGATCGCCGCATGGGCCGCCGACGGGGTGCGCGGCGAAATCACCGTCGTCCTCGAGGGGGCGGGCGTCTCCACCGCCCCGGTCAATCCGGAGGACCTGGTCGAGGAGGTCGAATTCCGCGTTTCCGGCGGCGAACGGTTGAAGGACGCGTGCCGGTCGGTCGCCGGCACCGCCGGTCTGGTCAAGCACCGCGAGCTCTACCAGGCGGTGCTCGACGCCCGGGCGGCCCGGGACTCCGACGACGATGACTTCGCCGACGGGCTCGGCGACGACGATTGAGTTGGCGCCGCCCCGTGACCACCCCGATATGCGTGTAAATGCGGCGGGGCGCCGATATCGTTAAGCAATCGTGATTTGCATTCACCGCAGAACCGTTTGACCAGCGAATATGTCAAACATTGCCTCGTCGTAAAGCACGTCAAATCTTGGCAAAACCTGAGATTTACGTGATTTTCATTTGAAATCGCAGGTCAAAGGGCGTCATGGTGATTGCATGACCACCTCTGACCGTGAACACGGGCCCGAACACGGGCCAACGCACGAGACGGAAGGGAATCTCGAAGCCTCCGGGTTCGGCGACGCCGCGGGCGTGGCCTCCGGCCCCGTCGTGCCGCCGCCGGCCATCGCCGACCATGATCTGCCCGGCGAAGATTCCGACGGGCGCTCCGGTTCGGGCGTCGACTTCGCCGTCACCATCCCCGCCGCCGGCCTCATCCTGGCCATCGTGGTGTGGGGTCTGGCGTGGCCCGACAGCTTCGCGAATTTCGCCTCGACCGCGCTGGCGTGGGTCGTCGAGAACACCGGCTGGCTGTTCGTGCTCGCCGGCACCGTTTTCATTTTCTTCATCTTCGGTATCGCCCTGTCGAAGTTCGGGCACATCCGCCTCGGCGGTGACGACGAGAAACCCGAATTTTCCACGGTCAGCTGGATCGCCATGATGTTCGCCGCCGGCATGGGCATCGGCCTGATGTTCTACGGCGTCGCCGAGCCGCTGACTTTTTACCGCGACGGCGTGCCGGGCCGCGACCCCCACCAGGTCGGCACGGCCATGGCCTCCACGATGTTCCACTGGACCCTGCACCCGTGGTCCATCTACGCCATCGTCGGCCTGTCCATCGCCTACGGCACCTACCGCCTGGGCCGTCGTCAGCTGATTTCCGCCGCGTTCGTGCCGCTCATCGGCGTGCGCAACGCCGAGGGCTTCCTGGGCAAGGTCATCGACGTGCTGGCGATCTTCGCCACCGTCTTCGGCACCGCCGCGTCGCTGGGCCTGGGCGTGCTGCAGATCACCGCCGGCATGGAGCACACCGGACTGGTGCACAACCCGGGCACGTGGCTGATGCTGGGCATCATCATCGTGCTGGGCCTGGCGTTCCTCGTCTCGGCCCTGTCGGGCGTGAGCAAGGGCATCCAGTACATCTCGAACTTCAACATGGTCGCCGCCCTGGTTCTCGCGGTGTTCGTGCTCGTCGCCGGGCCGACCGTCGTCATCCTCAACACCATCCCGACCGCCGCGGGCTCCTACCTGTCGCAGTTCTTCGAGATGGCCGCCCGCACCGGCGCCTCCGCCGACGGCACCGCCGGCGAGTGGCTGTCGGGCTGGACGATCTTCTACTGGGCGTGGTGGGTGTCGTGGTCGCCGTTCGTCGGCATGTTCCTGGCCCGCATCTCCCGTGGCCGCACGATCCGCGAGTTCGTGTTCTCCGTGGTGCTCGTCCCGTCGCTGGTGTCCCTTGTGTGGTTCGCCATCTTCGGCGGTTCGGCGATTCACCTGGAACAGATCGGCCAGTCCATCTGGGGCGACGGCGCGGCCGAGGGCCAGCTGTTCGCGCTGCTGGATTCGTTCCCGCTCGGCGGCGTCGCCGCGTTCATCGCGATGATTTTGCTGGCGACGTTCTTCGTCACCTCCGCCGACTCCGCGTCGACGGTGATGGGCACGATGAGCCAGAACGGCCGACTCACCGCGTCGCGTCCCGTCACCGCGATGTGGGGCATCGCGACCGCCCTCATCGCCGTCGTGCTGCTGCTCACCGGTGGCGAGGATGCGCTGTCCAACCTGCAGTCCGTCACCATTCTCGCCGCGAGCCCGTTCGTCCTGGTCATCATTGCGCTGATGTTCGCGCTGGTGAAGGGGCTTTCCGACGACCCGCTGTACCTCGATGACAAGGAACAGCGCCGATTCGCCCTGAAGTTGGCGCGCGAGCGTCGCATCGCCGCGGCCGCCGAGGGGCGCAGGGCCGCCCGCGCCAATCGGGTCAAGAAGGTCGGAGCGAAGTCCGGCGCCGAGTCCGCGAAGAACTAGACGCGGGGAACCGGCCGCCGGGCACCGGTCGCGAAGATTTGGCAACGAGACTGACGGGACATGGGCAGATGAACGGGCACGAGGAAGAAGCGAAGCGGGACGAGGCGGGCGAATCCGCGGCACGCGCCATCGACTGGGGTGTGGCGGCGCCGGCGTTGATCCTCGTGCTCGCCATCGCCGTGTGGGCCATCGCGGTGCCCGAGGGCTTCGGGCGAGCGTCCTCTGCGGCGTTCACGTGGCTCGTCGACACGCTCGGGTGGGCGTTCATCATCGCCGCCGTGGTGTTCTTCATCGCCATGATCGCCCTGGCGTTTTCGCCGCTCGGGCACATCCGGTTGGGGCGCGACGGCGAGCAACCGGAGTTTTCCACCACCGGCTGGATCGCCATGATGTTCGCCGCCGGCATGGGCATCGGCCTGCTGTTCTACGGCGGCTACGAGCCGCTGTACCACTATCGCAACGGCGTGCCGGGGCACGCGGCGGGCAGCGCGGAGGACGCGTTCGCCCACACCCTCCTGCACTGGGGGCCGATCGCGTGGGCCACGTACGCCGTCGTCGGCGCAGCCATCGCCTACTCCACGTTCCGCATGGGCCGCCCGCAGCTCATCTCGGCGGCATGCACCCCGCTCATCGGCGACCGCCGCGCCCGCGGCTGGCTGGGCAAGCTCATCGACGTGCTGGCCATTTTCGCCACCGTTTTCGGCACCGCGATGTCGCTCGGCCTCGGCGCCTCCCAGATCGCGGAAGGCTTCCGCGCCACCGGGATGATCGCCGATCCGGGCCTGGGAGTCATGCTTACCGTCATCGGCGTGCTGGCCATCGGGTACCTGGCCTCCGCGATGTCGGGCGTGGCCCGGGGCGTGCAGATCATGTCGAAGTTCAACATGTGGACGGCCGCCGCCATCGCCGCCTTCGTCCTCGTCGCGGGGCCGACCGTCGCGCAGCTCGACACGATCCCCATGGCGCTCGGGTCCTACCTGGACCAACTGTTCGAGATGACCGCGCGGTCCGCGGCGTCCGCCGACGGCACCGCGGGGGACTGGTTGGGCTCGTGGACGATCTTCTACTGGGTGTGGTGGGTGTCGTGGACGCCGTTCGTCGGCATGTTCCTGGCCCGCATTTCGCGCGGCCGGACGATCCGCGAATTCGTCGTCGGCATCGTCGTGGTGCCGTCGACGCTGACCCTGCTGTGGTTCTCCATCTTCGGCGGCACCGCCATCGAGTTCGAGCAGACCGGCCGGTCGATCTGGGGCGACGGCACCGCCGAGGCGATGCTGTTCGCGATGTTCGGCGAACTGCCGTGGACCGGCGTCGTGTCGGGCTTCGCCATGGTGCTGCTGGCGACGTTCTTCATCACCACCGCCGACTCCGCGTCGACGGTGATGGGCACGATGAGTCAGCGTGGCCGCGTCAACCCGACGCCGTGGGTGACGGGCGTGTGGGGCCTGATGACCACCATCATCGCCGTGGCGATGCTGCTGTCCGGCGGCACCGACATCCTGTCTTCGCTGCAGACGATCATCATCGTCGCCGGATCCCCGTTCCTGCTGGTGGTCATCGCGCTGATGGTGTCGCTGATCCGCGGCGTGGCCGACGACCCCAGCCGCCTGGACGAGAAGGCGGCCCGCACGGTGTACCTGCGCATGTTGCGGGAGCAGCGGACGCGGGAGAAGGCCGAGCAAAAGGCACGGAAGCGGGCCCGCAAGGAGACTCGACGCTGAGCCCGGGGGGCGCTCCGCGGACCTCTCTGCGCTGCGCCAATCGCGTCTACCCGATAGATTCATCGGGAAATGTGATGTTTCTCGATGTCTCGGCGAAAGGGGCATGGGTGTGCTGATCGGCAGGCGGGGGTTTCTCGCCCTCGGTGGAGCGGCGGTGGCCACGTCGACGCTGACCGCGTGTTTGGGGTCGGTGGAGGAAAACGAGCTGGTCGCGGAAGTCTTCCGCCGGGGCGGCGGGTTCAGCGACCGGTTCATCCTCGACGCATTGTCCCGCTTCGCCGAGCACGCGGGGTATTCCACCGTGAAGGATCTTCGCCTGCGGACCCTGTCGCTCAACTCGATTCACGCCGTACATGGCGAAGTGTCGATGGCGTCGAACCCGGACGAGTGCGACCTCGTGCGATGGGACGGGCGCAGTCTCTGGACGACGCCGTCGAACACCGAACCGTCCCCGCACTTCCTGCCGGCCGATGTTCCGGCCATGATCAGGGATCCCCGCCCGATGTTTCTCGCCATGGCGGAAGAGTTGGGCGAGCCGGCGGAAAGCTTCAGCCTCACCGCGACGCTGCTGACCATGGGTGATCGCGCCGATGAGCGGATCGTTCCCCCGTTGAGCGGATCGGCGTCGTCGGAGCGGTCCTCGGCGAGCATGTCGTTCGACCCGGCCACCGGCGCCGGAATGGGGGTGCACTGATGGCGCGGGACATCGGGATCTTCGTGATTATCCGGGTGCTGCCGTTGCTGGTGCCCCTGATCATCATCCTCCCCATCTATCCGGCTTTCTTCGAGCACGTGCCGTTCCTGCTGTGCGGCGGCGACGGCGGCGAGGTCCATACGGTTCGGGACGTGACGCACCCGGAACCGGGCGAGACGGCGGTGAGCTTCGACTACTACTGCCTGAGCGACGCCGGTGAATTGACCGTCGTGCGGTGGTACCGGGTCTTCGCAGCGTTCCTGGTGGTGGGCGTTGCCATCGCTGCCCTGGTGCAGGTCGTGGATTCGGTCCGGCGGGCGGTCAAGCAGGGTCGATGAGGGGTGCGGCCTTCGCCAGGATTTCCGCCCACTCCGCGTCGGGGTCGGAGTCGATGGTGATTCCACCGCCGACGCCGACTTCCACGGTGATGGTGTCCGCATTGGCGTCGTGAAGCACGGAACCCGGGCCCCGGAACTCTGCGGTCCGGATGGCGACGTTGAGTTCCAGCATCTCGCCCGTCGACGCCCCGATGGCGCCGCAATGCACGCCGCGCTCGACCGGCTCCCATTCCGACAACAGTTCCGCGGCCCGGATTTTCGGGGTGCCGGTCACGGAGGCGGGCGGGAAGCAGGCGTCGATGAGGTCGGCGTGCGGCAGTCCGCCGGGAAGCTCGGCGGTCACCTCCGATACCAGGTGCCACACGCCGGGGGCGGGCCGCACCGCCAGCAGGTCGGTGGCGCGCACGCCACCGGTGACGGCGACCTGGCCGAGGTCGTGGCGGACGAGGTCGACGATCATGATGTTCTCCGCGACGTCCTTGCGCGACGCCGCCAGCTCCGCCGGGTCCGCGCTCAGCGGCACCGTGCCCTTGATCGGCGATTCGCGCACCGTCGCCCCGTCGCGCACCAGGAACTCCTCCGGGCTCAGGCTCGCGACCACGACGTCCCGGCCGTCGGCGTCGGTTCCGGCGAGGAAGGCGGCGCGCACCGGTTCATGCTTGACGACGCGGCGCGCCCACCACGCCGCAGCGGCCCGCACGGTCGGGTTCGGGGTGGCGGGCTCGGCGGCGGGTTCCGCGGCGGGGGCGGGCGCGGGCTCGGGTGCGGTCACGGTCCCGTGGAACCTGGTCGACACGCACGCCTGGTAGACGTCGCCGGCGCGGATGGCCGCCAGGCAATCGAGGACGCCGCGTTCGTGGGCGGCGCGGTCGCCGCCGTCCCATTCGATGGCGGGATCGTGGGCGTGGGCGGCGTGGGCGGCGTGGGCGGCGTCGGAAAGCACGGCGGTCAACCACTCGGGGTCGACGCCGGAACCATCCGGGATGGACCACCTGCCGTCGTCGAAGACCACCACGTCGCGCGTCGACGCCGCGAAGGCGGCGGGCTCCACCTCCGGCGGGCAGTAGGGGAGCCAGCCGAAATGCCATGGCGTGGAACTCTGCGCCGAATCCCGCGCCGAATCCCTCGCGGTCGCCCCATCCGTCGGCTCGGGGCCGGCGGGGAAAGCGTCGGCGAGCGGGGTGCGGCGAGCCACCAGATCCGGCGCCACCACCGCCCCATGCCCGAACCAATCGCCGACCACCGCCGCCGGGCGATGGCCGACGGCTACGAGATGGGCGACGAACTGCGCGGGCGAGGGGATCACGGATGAAGATGGTAGCGGGGCTGGGCGGGCCGTCGAGGCGCCCCCGGGGCACTCGGCGCAGGGGCCGTGGCGGGGCGGTGGCTACACGAGCAGGTCTGCGGGCGCGACCCCATGGTCGTTGGTGACGGCCGGATCTGCGCCACGGGCCAGGAGCACGACGATCACGGGCGCGTCCGCGTCGAAAGTCATCGCGGCCCGCCATAGCGGCGTATTGCCCCAGCCATCCCGCGGGTCGAGGTCGGCGCCGGCGTCGGCGAGCAGCTCGGTGCAGGCGACGTCGCCCTCCAGCTCCGCAAAATGCAGCGCCCGGAAACCCTTGCCGTCCTTGGCGTCCACGTCGGCGCCCCGCGCCACGAGGCCCGCGACCAGGTCCGGGCGGCCGCGGGTCACCGCGTTCATCAACAGGGTGCGCCCGTCCCAGTCGACGCAATCGACGCCATGGTCGGCGACGAACTCGTCGAGCATCCCGTCGAGGCCCGGGCCGGGCTCGGCCCCGAGCAACGAGACGAACACCCCGTAATCGACGGGCTTCTGGTCGGGCATGTCCGGCTCCTTTCGATGTCGTCGGCGGCCATGCGCGGAGCACCGCGCCATCCGCGGGATTTTCCCACGGAAACCGAGCCCCGGCCACAGGGGAGGAAAGGGGGCGCACCCGCCCCGGCAGGAGGGCGCACTGCGCGACCCGGTCCGGACCATGGTTTACCCTGGACATCATGTCTCGCATCCTCACCGCCGTCGCCTGGCCGTACGCCAACGGACCCCGCCACATCGGTCACGTCGCCGGATTCGGCGTGCCGTCCGACGTCTTCGCCCGCTACCAGCGCATGGCGGGCAACGAGGTGCTGATGGTCTCCGGAACCGACGAGCACGGCACCCCGCTGCTCGTCCAGGCGGAGAAGGAGGGCGTCACCGTCCAGGAACTCGCCGACCGGTACAACCGGCAGATCGTCGAGGACCTCGCGGGCCTGGGGCTGAGCTACGACCTGTTCACCCGCACCACCACCCGCAACCACTACGCGGTGGTGCAGGAATTGTTCCGCGGGTTGCACGACAACGGGTACATGGTCAAGCAGACGACCATGGGCGCCATTTCGCCGTCGACGGGGCGCACGTTGCCGGACCGCTACATCGAGGGCACCTGCCCCATCTGCGGCGCATCCGGCGCGCGCGGCGACCAGTGCGACAACTGCGGCAACCAGCTCGACCCGGCCGATCTCATCGACCCGGTGAGCAAGATCAACGGCGAGACGCCGAAGTTCGTCGAGACGGAGCACTTCCTCCTGGATCTGCCCGCGCTTGCCGACGCCCTGTCGGAGTGGCTGAAGGGCCGCGAGGATTGGCGCCCCAACGTGCTGAAGTTCTCCCTGAACCTGCTGGAGGACATCCGTCCGCGCGCCATGAGCCGCGACATCGACTGGGGCGTGCCCATCCCGCTGGACGGCTGGTCGGACGACAAGGCGAAGAAGCTCTACGTCTGGTTCGACGCGGTCGTCGGTTACCTGTCGGCGTCCATCGAGTGGGCGTACCGCGTCGGCCGGCCGGAGGCGTGGCGCGAGTTCTGGAACGTCGGCGGCGGCGAGGACGGCAAGGGCGCCGAGTCCTTCTACTTCATGGGCAAGGACAACATCACCTTCCACTCGCAGATCTGGCCGGCGGAGCTGCTCGGCTACGCGGGAGCCGGGTCGCGAGGCGGCGAGGCCGGGGAGCTCGGCGAGCTGGCGCTGCCCACGGAGGTCGTGTCCTCGGAGTACTTGACCATGTCGGGCTCCAAGTTTTCGTCGTCGAAGGGCGTGGTCATCTACGTCAAGGACTTCCTCGCCGAGTTCGGCCCGGACCCGCTGCGCTACTTCATCGCGGTCGCGGGCCCGGAGAACCAGGACACGGACTTCACGTGGGACGAGTTCGTCCGCCGCGTCAACAACGAGCTGGCCAACGGCTGGGGCAACCTGGTCAACCGCACGGTGTCGATGGCCCACAAGAACTTCGGCGAGGTCCCGCAGCCGGGCACGCTGCTCGACGACGACGTCGCGCTGCTTGATTTGGCCGAGCGCACCTTCGACGAGGCCGGCAAGGCGCTGGGCGCATCCCGTTTCCGCACCGCCGTGACGGCCGCGATGCACGTCGTCGGCGAAGCGAACGCCTACATCGCCGCGCAGGAGCCGTGGAAGCTGGCGAAGGACGAGTCGCAGCGCGAGCGTCTGGCCACCGTGCTGTGGACGGCCCTGCAGGTGGTGTCGGACTGCAACACGCTGCTGACCCCGTTCCTGCCGGCGTCGGCGCAGAAGGTCCACGAGACCCTCGGCCGCGACGGCGTGTGGGCGGCGATGCCGGAGATCCGCGAGGTCGAAGACGACATGCCGGTCGAGCCGGTGGGCGTCGACCTGCCCGCGGCCGGTCGCACGTACCCGGTGATCATGGGCGATTACTCCGACCAGCTGGCCACCTGGGGCCGCGTGGAGATGGTGCCGGGCACGCCGCTGTCGAAGCCGAAGCCGCTGTTCGCCAAGCTCGACCCGGAGCTGGCCGAGACCGGCCCGGAGTGGGCGCCGGTCAACCCGGAGCAGTAACCGGTCAACCCCGGCGGTAGGGGTTGTCGGGGCTGCCCTCGGATTTCCCGTCGGTTGCTCCGCTGGTGCCGCCGGTGCGGTCGCCGTCGTTGCGGTCGTCGCCGGTTCCGCCGTCGCGATCCCGGCCGCCGCCGGTTCCGCCGTCCAGGGCGCGGCTCATGAAGCCGATGGCGCGGCTGGTCAGTTGCTCGGTCCGCGCCTTGCGCTCCAGGCGCAGTTCGGCGAGGCGCTCCTCCTCGAGGATCTTCTGCTTGGCGGCGCGTTCCTGTTCCGCGGCCCTGTGTTCGGCGGCGCGCAGTTTCTCGGCGGACCGCAGCTCGCGCAGGCGCTGCCGTTCGACGGCCCGGGGGCTGGGGACGTGCCAGGAGTCGGGGCCGATCTTCATTACGTACAACAGCAGCCACACCGTCGGAATCAGCAGCAACAGCACGGTCGGCAGGGGAGAGGCGATCATGGAGGACCAGACGATGGCCCCGGCGGTGGTGCCGACCGTCGTCAGTCCCAGCAGTCCGAGCCGGGTTTTCTTGCCGCTTTGATACGCCGCGTCGATTTCCTCCCCGGCGTAGAGTTTGGCGGGCGCCTGTCCGGGCACGCCGCCCCTGCGGGAAGGCGGCAGGTCGTCGAAAAGCGGCACCAGGTCGGCGCCGGTGTCGGCGCATGCGACGCGCTGGACGCGGTCGTCGTATTCGTCGATGGTCAGGCGGCCCTCGGAAAACGCGCGGCCCAGACTCGCCATCGCCGCTTCGCGTTCGGCGTCGCTGATGCGGTAGTTGGCGTCGTCTGCTGGGAACTGTCCGTGGCCGGCCGTCATGTGGCCAATGATATCGGCGGGCCTACACTGGGCGACCATGGGAAAGAAGAAGCGCCCCGTCGCAAGCCCGGCCCCGTACGTCGCGCCGCTGTTCGACGCGCACACGCACCTGGCGTCGTGCGGTGCCCGCGATGAGGCGGCGATCGCCGAGTTGATGGACCGCGCCGTCGCCGCCGGCGTGGCGGGCGTGTGCACCATCGGCGACGGGTTGCCGGAGACGGAGTTGGCCGTCGCCGCGGCACGGTCGCATCCGCGGGTGTGGGCGGCTGCGGCGATTCATCCGACCCGGGCGACCGAGCTTGACGACGCCGCCCGCACGAGGCTCACCGAATTGGCTGCGGAAGAGCGGGTCGTCGCCATCGGGGAAACCGGCCTGGACGAATACTGGATCGGCAAGATGGACGACTGCGCGCCGCTGGACGTCCAGATCGAGGCGCTGCACTGGCACATGGAGCTGGCGCAGTCGGTGGACAAGCCGCTGATGATCCACAACCGCGAGGCCGACGACAACCTCATGCGGGAGCTCGACGGGTTCGACGGGCCGGTGATCCTGCACTGCTTCAGCTCGCCCATCGAGGTGGCGCGTGAGGCCCTGGAGCGCGGGTACGTGCTGTCGTTCACGGGCAACGTCACGTTCAAGCGCAACTCGGATCTGCGGCTGGCGGTGGCGGAGGCGCCCGCGGAGCAGCTGCTGGTGGAGACCGACGCGCCGTACATGACCGCCGAGCCGTACCGGGGGGCCCGCAACGAGCCCGCGTTCGTCGGCTGGCAGGCCCGCTGCATGGCGGAGGCCCGCGGAGTGCCGGCCGAGGAGATGGCGGCGCAGCTGACCGCCAACGCCGAGCGGATCTACGGCATCGAGGTGCCCGCCCCGTAGGTGAGCGCGGCGTGGCGGCGCCGCCGGAGTCTTCGTCACATCCGCCCCAGTCGCCCCAGCGGTTTCGCCGCATGGTCGTATAACGGGACGATTGCGGCAGCTGTGGCGCGAATTACGTTCGATTTGCGGATCAACCTGGGCATTTGGTGGACTTTCGAGGGTCCTTTACCGTAACGTGACCCAAGTACTTCCATCGGGGTGCATTTTTCGCCCGCACCAGGCCCGCGCGAACCGTCACCGGAACGCCGGGCCATGCCCATGCCCGCCCGACCGCCCCGGGGATCATCGAGAGGAACCGCAGTACCGTGAGCAAGCACTCCAAGAGCCGCGTCAACCAGCTGAACAACAAGGCCACCACAACCAGGCGCGTCGCCACCGGTGGCCTGTTGGTCGCGCTGGTCGCCGGCGGCGGCACGGCTGCGGCGGCGCAGAAGAGCGTCACCGTCGACGTCGACGGCGAGATCCAGCAGATCTCCACGATCTTCGGCGATGACACCCGCATCCTGAACAAGGCCGGCGTCGAGCTCGGCGACGGCGACCGGGTCGTGCGCCAGGGCGAGATCTCGGACGGCGGAACGCTGGTCTACCGCTCCGCGAAGCCGGTGTCGCTGACCATCGACGGCCGCACCACCGAGACCACCACCACCGCGGTCACGGTCGAGGAGCTCATCGCGTCCCTGCCGAACGTCAAGGCCGCCGACTCGGTGAAGGCGCCGTCGTCGCAGCGCATTCCGGCCGAGGGCATCGAGCTGGACATCGTCACGGCGAAGGACGTCGTCCTCAACGACTCCGGCCGGGAGGGCCGCCTGCAGATGGCCGCCGCCACCGTCGCCGATGTTCTCGAGCAGCGCGGCATCGTCCTGGGCGAAGGCGAGACCGTCACCCCGGCTCCGGAAACCCCGGTGACCGAGGGACTGCGCATCGACGTGTCCCGCTTCATCGACCAGGTCCTCACCGAGGACGTCGAGATCCCCTCCCCGGAGGAGATCATCGAGGACCCGGAGATGTACGACGACGAGCGCGTCGTCGAGACCGAGGGCGCCCCGGGCGTCAAGCTGCTCAAGGTCAAGGTTCTGTCCCGCGACGGCGAGGAGCTGTCCCGCGAGGTTCTCTCGGAGCACGAGCGGACCGCCCCGTCCGTCACCGTCGTCCGCCAGGGCACCAAGCCCCGCCCGGGCGCCGCCCCGGCCGTGGCCCACGGTTCCGTGTGGGACGCGCTGGCGCAGTGCGAGTCCGGCGGCGACTGGAGCATCGACACCGGCAACGGCTTCTCCGGTGGCCTGCAGTTCCACCCGCAGACCTGGACCGCCCACGGCGGCGGCCAGTACGCCCCGACCGCGGGTCAGGCGACCCGCGAGCAGCAGATCGCCGTGGCCGAGAAGGTCCAGGCTTCCCAGGGTTGGGGCGCCTGGCCGGCGTGCTCCGCGCAGTTGGGACTGCTCTAAGTGGCCGAGGTCCGTCTCCTCGGGCCCGTCGAGATCCGTCGGCTCGCCGACGAGCTGGGCCTGCAGCCCACGAAGAAGCTCGGCCAGAATTTCGTCCACGATCCCAACACGGTGCGTCGGATCATCGCCGCGGCCGACCTGTCGCCGGATGACTACCCGGTCGAGGTAGGCCCGGGCCTCGGATCGCTGACGCTGGGTCTGCTCGAACACTGCGGCCGCGCGGCCGCCGTCGAGATTGACCCTCGACTGGCCGAACGCCTGCCGACGACCGTCGGGGAATTCGCGCCGGGACGTCATCTCAACCTCGTCGTGAAGGACGCGTTGACGGTGACGCGAGATGACATCGTCGGAAAGCACGACGGTGCGGGCACTGCGGGCACCGCAGACGACACGGAGTTCCCGGAGCCGACCGCCCTGGTGGCGAACCTGCCGTACAACGTGTCGGTGCCCGTGCTGTTGCACATGCTGCGCGAATTCCCGTCGATCCGGCGGGTGCTGGTGATGGTGCAGCTCGAGGTCGCCGAGCGCCTGGCCGCCGAGCCGGGGTCGAAGATCTACGGCGTGCCCAGCGTCAAGGCCGCCTTCCACGGCACCGTGCGGCGCGCCGGCGTCATCGGCCCGAACGTGTTCTGGCCGGTGCCGAAGGTCGATTCCGGACTGGTGCGCATCGACGTCTTCGGCGTGCCCGGGCCGAACGGCGAGGAATCGCCCGCCGGCGAGGCCCCGTGGCCCGTCACCGACGAAGCGCGGGCGAAGGTGTGGCCGCTCATCGACGCCGCGTTCGCCCAGCGCCGCAAGACCCTCCGCGCGGCACTGTCCGGCGTGTACGGCTCCGGCGCCGCCGCCGAAGAGGCCCTCGTCGCCGCCGGCATCGACCCGAAGCTGCGGGGCGAAAAGCTCGGCGTCGCCGATTTCGTCCGGCTCGCGGGGCTGTAGCTTGGCGGATCACAGCTCGGGGACCGTGGTCGACGGGGAGTCGGGGCGGGGCTCATCCGGAGGCAAGGACAAGGTACCTGAACGTTGACAGTGAAGGCTGCCCTTGCTTGTTTTTCCTGGTCAGGGGGCTATTCTTGGAAGTGTCAGATACGCGGAACCATCGATCATCGCTTTACGATCTCGAGGAGACCCGCACCATGTCCACCATCACCAAGATTTCTTCCTGCGCCACCACCGCCTGCTCCTTCAACAACGGCGGCTGCACGGCCTTCGCGGTGAACGTCGGCGGCGACGGCGACGCCGCCTGCACCACCTTCGCCACGGTCGACCTTCGCGCCGGCCTGGCGAATGCCGAAGGTCAAGTGGGGGCGTGCAAGCGCCTCGACTGTGCGCACAACCAAGATCTCATGTGCGGACTGGACGACATCAGCGTCACCGGTGACACGGCGCTGTGTGCCAGCTACGAAGCACGCTGACCACGATTTTCGACGGCCATCGGACCCGCTTCTTCCGGCGGGGCCCGGTGGCCTTCGTCGTGTCGCGGGGCCAGCGGGGATGGGGAAACCGGGGTTGGCGGGGAAAATGGGGGATTGGGGGCGGGAACTGGGAAATGGGAAACGCGCGGGGTTCGGCGAAGAACCCCGCGCGCCCCTCGACCCGGTGTCAGATACGCGGCGATGCGTGCCGGGCCGAGGTCGTGGCGGCCAGGGCCGAAACGGCCCCGACCAAGTCCGAAAATTCCCGGATCTCTTCGGGAAAGTCAATGAAAACGCTGGTCAGCCGAGTGCCGTAGATGGTCGACAGCATCAAACCGGCCACGTCGATGTCCGACACCCAGACCTCGCCGCCCAGGGCCTCGCCGGCGTGCAGCGAAGCGGAGGGATCCAGCTCGAACTCCGAGCAGCGGAAGCCGTCGACGAAGCCCACCAAGGCGTCGGACAGCAGCTGACGAAGCTGCTCCTGCGACAGCCGGCCGACTTCGTCGCGGGCGTCGAATTCGCGCGACGTGAGCTCGAGATCTCCGGGATGGGGGCAAAGTTCGTCCACTGGAAGCTTGACCACGCCGCACGGGCCATGCAGGTAGGCCCTGTCCAGCTCCACCACGCCCAGGACATACGAGCCCGGGGAACTCGGGTGGAAGCCGAGACCGGCCAAAGAGGCGTCGGCGTCGACCGAATCGTCGCGGATGGGCAGCCATTCGACCCGCCCGAGCGCATGAAGACCCGCGACGGTGATGTCGGCCGCCAACTCCGGGGCCTTCTTCACGCCGTCGACCCGAACTTCCGCATCCCCGTAGTACTGCGCATCCGCGGCGGGGCAGACGACGATCAACCGGCCGCCGTCGCTGAGTCGGTGCGACACGACCGGAATCGTCGCGGCGACGTCGACCCGGTAGGGGGTCAGCGACAGGGCCCCGGCGCCGCCGAGCATCCGGCGTCCGAGGCCCTCACCGTGCGAGAATGCGGGGTCCATGAAACCTCCATCGTGGTCAAGGTGAGGCTAGCCTAAAGTCATTGTCTTTGGCTGTCAATGGAGGGGGTGGTTGCGCTTACTTGCTGGTCGGTGGCGTGCCCGTTCGTCGGTGGTGCCTGCTCGTCGGTGGTGCGTCTACTCGTCGGTGGGCGGTTGACGCAGCCCCAACACCCGGTCGACGTGCCAGGCCAACGGCAGCTCGGCCAACTGCTCCCGGGTGGCCCACAGGTAATCGGAATGCTCCCGGTTCAGCACGACCTCGGGGAGTGCATGGCCGTCGAGCCCGGTATCTTCTGTGGCCCCATCGGCTCCGGTGGTGGGGGCGGCTCCCGTGCGGGTCGGCGGGTTCCTGGGCGCCGCCCGGTGCGAGTGAAAGACGGGCGCACCCATCGGGGCAGCACGTCGCCGTTTGGTGAAAACTGTCCGTGAACTGGCATGTTCGAATGATTGGCCTTCTTTCCGGCCAGGTCATCCGGACCGTGTTCTAACTTCGGGGCATGACTTTCACGAATGAAACCAACGACCGATTGTTCACCCGCGCGGGGGCGCTTCGCGATATGCTCGCGGATGCCTGCGGCGACGACTCGTTCGCCGACAGCGGGCTCATCTGCCCGGACGCCGACCTCGACTTTCGCCCCGACGATTTCGGGGTGGCCGACGCCTTCGACGTCGTCGACGAGATGCGTCCGGAGCTGCCGAATCTCAGGTCCTTGTGGCGTGACGACGACGGCACACGCGTCACGCTCCTCGCGGAAACCGGCGAGACGTTGAGATTGTCGTACACGGTAATTGAGCTGGGGCATCGTTCGGGTCGAACCCGGGCCGGTGGTGCCGGCTGGGCTATCGAGGCTTTCGGCGCAGACGGTTCCCCCGTGCCGGTGGGTGTCTCGAAGTTGGGGTCGGCCGCGGCGATGACGAAAACCGTTAAGACCGCAGAGGGGTTGCGGAAGACGGTTGCGCGGATGTTCGCTGGCTGGGTCACCGACGAGATGCGCAGGGCGCGCACCCGGAAGCGCGACCAGCTGAAGCGATTGACGGAGAAGAACCGGGCGAAGGCGATCGCGTGGCTCGAGGATCTGCACTGGGCGCTGGCATCCGGTGACCGGGAGTCTCACCGCGGCGACCTGGACGGGTATCACTGGCTCGACGGTTTCGATGAACCGGAGCTGGCGTATGCCGTGGTCAGGTACCGGATCAATGGCCGCGACGTGCTCCGCGTGATGTGGCTGGATCTGACCTGCCTCGGGGACGGGGCCGAGGATCTGAAGGGTTGCCGCGTCGACAGCAGCGACGCCGCTGAGTTCATAGGCGACGCCGGCGTTCGGGCGATCCTCGATTGGGACGACGAGAATCGTGAGTCGTTCGGCGGGACCCCAGCGTGACCAGCATGGATGTGTGGCGCGTGCGCGTCGGATTTCGCGTGACGGCGGAGAACGCTGTCGGCGCCGTTCTGAAGAACGGGGTTGGGGCGGAGCTGGGTCACCACCTCGCCCGGTTTCCCCGGGCGGAGTTCGAGTTTGATACCGCGGCGCACACCGGAGTCGCCGACGTTTTCGTGGAAGGAAGGGACAGTCGATGGGGTGTGTCCGACGCCGAATCCGCGGCGGCCACCGCAGCGCAGATCGTCGCCGATGTCGCAGCCGTTGTGCTGGCAGTGCGCGAAAGCGCCGTGGAGACGACCGTCATCGGCGAGCCGGAGTGCATCAACGGAGTCGTCGTGTGGGGCGACGCGGACCACGATGCGCCGATTCCCGATTCGGAGAGATACAGGTTCTTGCGCCGCCGTGGCGTATTCCGAGACCGGCTGTCGACGGAGGAGCGACGCGCCAGACTCGATCGTTGGCGAGACGACGTCGACGTGAAAACCGGCATCACTGCGGGGTTCTAGGTTCGAGTTCCCATATGTCGGCTCTTTCACCGTCATCGCGGGTGAAGAGCACCCGCGTGAACTTCGTCAGCCACCCTTTTCGTGAGGCCCACACGATAAGTACGGCGATGACGAGCGTGATACCGACGGTGCCGCTGAGAGTCGCTAACGAAGGGCCCGCCGTAATCGCGCTGAATGAGGGAATCGCGATGAGGATCGAAACCAAAGCCAAACTGAGATCGAGTTGGCGACGACTGCGCTCCTCGGCTTCCTCTCGCCTTCGACGTTGTTCTGCAATCTGCTCTCTCTTCTTCGACTCCCGACTAGCCTCAAGTAGGCGGTCTTCTTCCTTTTGTTCCTGCCTCGCTACGCGTTCGCGTTCCTCATGCTCGCGCGCGAGACTTGTCAAAATCTCATAGCGGAGTGATAAGCCTTCACTTAGTTCCTCGAGCTGCTGCGGAACGCCGAGCTGTTCTTGCACGGCGTTTAGAAAACGTGTCGCCGCAGGACGGCGAGGGATGTGAGAAAACCAAAGTTCACGCCGGAAATCCAAATGTTCTTGCTGGACCCGGGCTAGTTCGTGATTGATGGCGGCAATGGACTCTTCCGTCTTGTTCAAGCTGTGGTTAGAGGCGGGAATAGACCAACTGTCTCCATAGGGATTGATATGCGTTCCGTCTGCCGCGGAAGCGAACCCTGGAATCTGCGCTTCCTCTTCGGAAAGGAATTCTAGTGCGTAAAGCTGCCTTATGGCCAGGATCGCCAGCTCCACGTACCTCGTTTGGCAAAGTCGAAATGGGTCCGGGTGAAGCGAAAAGCACCCGGCGGTGCGCACGGTGGCAAAGCCAAACTCGGTGGCACTGTCCGTCCATCCCGCGGGTGCGGCAACGGCATGCGCCTTGGCGCCGTCGGCGTCGTCCGGCGGCAGCGCGGACGTTGGACGGCACCCCGAAGCTAAGACATATGACCACTGGCGTTCAGGAGTCCACTCTTCGGAGCAGTACTCGAATCCCGCGAGTTCGGACATGGGGCACGAAGGTAGGCCGACATCGGGGTAGGGGATAGCGCAGCTCAACGTGAAGATGCGCCGACGATCCCATGCGTCGTTTGCCGAGCGATTTTCTTCGGCGACCGTCGTGTAGCCAGCGTCCAAACTAAAGTGGAATTTTACGTTTCCGTTCGGCGATGTGACGGTCTCGTCTATTTCGAATGTTCCGTCGTTGAGTGCGCGATACCATGGCTTATTTGCCGGTGTTGCGGAGGCGCCTACTGTGGGGCTGTTGTTGGCGATCTCCTCGTTGTCGGTTTCGGGATCTTTGCCGATTTGAGAGGGCGGGTTCTCCCCGATCACGGCAAGTTTGGCGTGATACTCAAGGAGCTGAAGTGCCGAAATCTTACGAAAATTCCCTTTATGCGTTTCTTTCTCGCCCAGGTCGAAAACTGTGAATGCCTTCGTGTGGTTGATTTTCCCAGATTTCCTGACGATATCGGGCGAGGGCTGGAGGGAATCCATTACTTCGCCTGTTCGCAAGCTCTGAGCGAACTGAATCACGTCGGTTGGGGAAGGATTTTCGATCGCGATGTGCATTACGACGAAATCGTCACTATGATGTCGGTCGTCTCCAGTGAATCGCAGCGTCTCGACTGCTCGCAAACTGACGAAACCGGAAACTGGGTTGTCTGACCTGTCTCTCTCTTCGGGAAGGAAGGCGATTCGGTAATCTTTGAACGTCACGCAATGGCTGTCCATTGCGGTATTCCATCGGCTGGAACTGTAGAACGTCGGATCTTCAGCGGTGTGGCCCGCGTCTGTTAGAGATCGGGCTGGGTCTGAGATGCGACTTTCTCCGATTGTGACTATCGGAGTATCCCGCATTCCTCCTGTAGCGGACCACAGGCGACGGGAAAGCCATCTTTGGGGATCTTGGTGAGGGGCGGAAAGCTTGTCGCGACGTTTTGAATCGACGGTTCCATTTTCGTCCAAGTGCGGGAACTCGATTGACGACATGCCACGGTATCGTCCCCGATGGAAGTATCCGCCAATGTTCGGGCGTTGGTTATTTTGCCGCGATTGATTGTCAACGAGTGGGACTTGGACGGGCAGGATCACGGACATCAGGACGACTCTGAATCGGTTCGCGCGATCGTCCCGTTCCGATGGATAGCGCTTCAACGTTGACCCGAAGTGTTTGGACACCTCGGGGGTCACCGTCCACTTCGGCGGCTCCGGTGAGTCACCGGCCTTGGCCGCTTCCTTAACTGGGGCGGTCGCCTTCGAATGTATCGGGCCCATAGGTCAATCATCTTCAAGTGGCTGAGATCTGCAACCTAAAGTTCTTCCCTGTCCCTGAATGGGGGCGCTCGCTGAAATTTGGAAGTTTGAGACGCGAAGCCGCCAGGAGAAGCGTCTATTCGTTCCTGGGGGATGAGTATTCGGCGTCATAGTCCCAAAACGCGACTGACGTGCCAGGCCAACGGCAGCTCCGCCAACTGCTCCCGGGTGGCCCACATGTAATCGGAATGCTCCCGGTTCAGCACGACCTCGGGGAGTGCATGGCCGTCGGGCTTGGCTGTCCCGTCGACTCCGGTGCTTTCCGCGGCTCCGTCGGCTCCCGTGCCCCCGTCGGCGTCGTCATGCTCGAAGGCCTCGAAAGTGACGATGTGAAACCGGAAATCGCCGCCCTTCGAGTCCGGGTTCGACCAATGCGCCACCTCCGGGCCGATGGTGCCGGTCAGTCCGGTCTCCTCCATCAGCTCCCGCAGTGCGGCGGCCGACGGCTCCTCGCCCGGCTCGCTCTTTCCTCCCGGCAGATCCCACTGGCCGCCCAAGTATCCACCGGGGGCGCGGCACAGCACCAGCAGACGATCGCCCCGCCACAGCAGGACGTTGCAGACCCAGCCGTCCGCCTCCGGCCATTCCGACAGCCGGGCCCGGCCCGCGGATTCGCGGCGGCTCATGGCCGGTCGGTCGTGGTGGAGGTCGTCGATCATGAGGAAAGTCTAAGTCCGCGAGGAGGTGACGGCGATATCGGCTCGACGAAAATCTCCCTCCCGAAAGAGAACCTTCCACCCAAAACAGTGATCGTCGTACACTGAGAGGTGGCTAATCACATCCCGTGCAGAGGAGCTGATGCAACGATGACGCCCGAGCAACGAAGATCCCCGGTCGGGGATCGGGAAGGGCGGGGCGTCCGGCTCCGCCCGCGATCCGCGCTGAAGAAGAAGACCGCCGCGCTGCTCGCCGCGCTGACCATCGGATCGCCGGTTCTCGCGGCGTGCGGAACGGACGAGGCGGGCCCCACCGTCCTGCGGTTCATGGGGCCGGCCGACGGCGTCGACCAGTACAGCGCGGCCGCCCAGAAGTGCTCCGAGCAGGCGGACGGAAAATACGTCATCGAATACGACGTCTCGGCCAAGCAGACCGACGACCAGCGCCTTCAGCTGGCCCGGCGCATCGTCGGCGGCGACGACTCGTTCGACATCATGGGCCTCGACGTCACTTGGACCGCCGAGTTCGCCGAAGCCGGATGGGCGGTCGAGTTCCCCGAAGACGTCGCACGGCGAGTCGAAGACGGAACCCTGTCCGGCCCGATGGAAACGGCCACGTGGAACGACAAGGTGTACGGTGCGCCGCTGAACACGAACACCCAGCTCATGTGGTACCGAAAGTCCCTCATGCCGCAGGGCCCCGACGGTGAAGCGCAGCCCCCGGCGACGTGGGAGGAAATCGCCGCACTCGGCGAACAGCTCGCCGACGAAGGCAAGCCGTCCTACGTCGGCGTGCAGGCCGCCCAGTACGAGGGCATCGTGGTGTGGTTCAACTCCATGCTCGAAGCCGCCGGCGGAACCATCGTCGACGACACCGGCCGCGAGACCACCATCGACGAAGGCGACGCCGCCAAGCAGGCGCTGACGGCCATGAAGGCCGTGGCCACCGCCAAGGGCGCCGACCCGTCGACCTCGCAGCTCGACGAAAACATGGGCCGCCTGGCCTTCGACCGCGGTGACGCTTTCATGCAGGTCAACTACCCGTTCGTGTACGCGGGGCTGAAGGAGAAGGCCGAGAGCGGCGACGCCGCCGCCCAGGAGGCCTTCGATGACCTCGGCTGGACGGTCTACCCCGGCATGGTCGCCGGCGAGCCGTCCAAGGCCACCATCGGCGGTCTCAACATCGCCGTGCCGTCGACCTCCAAGAACCAGGACCTCGCGTTCGAGGCCATCGAATGCCTGCGCAACGAGGAAAACCAACTGCACAACGCCCTCACCGGCGGTCTGCCGCCGACGTTGACCAGGCTCTACACCGAGGCCACCGACGAATTCATCGAGGAATACCCCTTCTACCGGGAGATCTTCGAATCGCTCAACACCCTCGACCCGGAGGACCTGGGCCCCGAGGAACGCAGCCTGCTTCCCGACGAGCGCACCGTGTCGGTCGCCGTCCGCCCGGCGTCGCCGGCGTATCAGTCCGTGTCGATTCTCCTGGCGTCGCGCCTGAGCCCGCCCGGCGACATCGACCCCGAGACCCTCGTCCCCGAATTGGCGGATGAGATCGACCGGGCCATCAAATCCGAAGGGTTGGTGCCGTGATGACCGCGTCAAACAGCACGACGCCCGCATCCGTCGACTCCGCTGAGGCGACCGGTTCTGCGGGCGCGACGACGAAGCCGGACACGACCGCGAAGTCGGACGCGAAGGCGAAGCAGAAGTACTCCGACGGCCGCAAGGCCGAGCGCCGCCTGGGCATGATCCTCGTCGCACCTGCGGTGATCCTCATGCTCGCCGTGACGGCGTACCCGATCATCTACGCGGTGTGGCTGTCCATGCAGCGCTACGACCTGCGTTTCCCGGACGACCGCGAGTTCGTCGGTTTCGACAACTACGCCGCGGTGCTGTCGTCGGGCTACTGGTGGGAGTCGCTGTGGGTGACCGTGTTCATCACGGTGACCTCGGTGATCATGGAGTTCATCCTCGGCCTGGCCATCGCGATGGTCATGCACCGGGCGATGTTCGGCCGCGGCATCGTCCGCACGGTGGTCCTGGTGCCCTACGGCATCGTGACCGTCGCCGCCGCCTTCTCGTGGAACTACGCCTGGACGCCGGGTACCGGTTACCTGGCCAATCTGCTTCCCGACGGGTCGGCGCCCCTGACCGAACAGTGGCCGTCGATTTTCATCATCATCCTGGCCGAGGTGTGGAAGACGACGCCGTTCATGGCGCTGCTGCTGCTGGCGGGTCTGGCGCTGGTGCCCGACGACGTGCTCAAGGCTGCGGAGCTGGACGGCGCGGGATTCTGGCACCGCCTGTTCAAGATCACGTTGCCGCTGATGAAGCCGTCGATCATCGTGGCGCTGTTGTTCCGCACGCTCGACGCGTTCCGCGTGTTCGACAACATTTACATCCTGACCAAGGGCAACAACGGCACCGGTTCGGTGTCGATCCTCGGCTACAACAACCTGTTCAAGGCGTTCAACCTGGGCATCGGCTCCGCCATCTCGGTGCTGATCTTCCTCTGCGTGGCCGTCATCGCAATCATCTTCGTCAAGGGGCTCGGCGCATCGACCCCGGGCAACGGGAAGGAGTGATCGGCCATGAAACAAGGAACCGGTAAAGAAAAGGCGCTGTGGACCATCGCGTTGGTTCTCGTCGTCCTGTACGCGCTGGTGCCCGTGGCCTGGATCGCGTCATTGTCGTTCAAGACCACGGCGACCCTGCACGACGGGCATTTCATCCCGCGTGAGTGGACGCTGGACAACTACAAGGGGATCTTCCAGACCTCCGAGTTCACCCGGGCGCTGATCAACTCGATCGGCATCGGCATCATCACCACGCTCATCGCCGTCATCGTCGGCACGATGGCGGCGTACGCCATCGCCCGTCTGACGTTTCCCGGCAAGTCCCTGATCCTGGGCGTGTCGCTGCTCATCGCGATGTTCCCGCAGGTGTCGCTGGTCAGCCCGCTGTTCGACATCGAGCGCAAGGTCGGCCTGTTCGACACGTGGCCCGGTCTGATCCTGCCGTACATCACGTTCGCGCTGCCGATGGCCATCTTCATCCTGTCGTCCTTCTTCAAGGAGATCCCGTGGGAGCTGGAGAAGGCCGCGCAGATGGACGGTGCGACGCCGTTCCAGGCGTTCCGCATGGTGGTGGCTCCGCTGGCCATTCCGGGCATCGTCACCGCGGCGATCCTGGTGTTCATCTTCGCGTGGAACGACTTCCTGCTGGCGGTGTCGCTGACCTCCACGGAGGCCTCCCGCACCGCCCCGGCCGCGATGGCCAATTTCACGGGTTCGTCCCAGTTCGAGGAGCCGACGGGTTCGATCGCCGCGGCGGCGATCGTCATCACCATCCCGATCATCATCTTCGTCGTCATTTTCCAACGCCGCATCGTGGCCGGCCTGACCTCCGGCGCAGTGAAGGGATAGCAAGTCATGGCCGAAATCGAACTCAAGCACGTTTCCAAGAAGTTCCCGGACGGCGCGGTCGGCGTCGACGACGCGAACCTGCACATCGAGGACGGGGAGTTCATCATCCTCGTCGGCCCGTCGGGTTGCGGTAAGTCGACGACGCTGAACATGATCGCCGGTTTGGAGGACATCACCGACGGTGATCTGCTCATCGGCGGCGAGCGCGTCAACGACGTCGCCCCGAAGGACCGCGACATCGCGATGGTGTTCCAGTCCTACGCCCTGTACCCGCACATGACGGTGCGGGAGAACATCGAGTTTCCGCTGAAGCTGGCGAAGCTGCCGAAGAAGGAGATCGACGAGAAGGTCGCGGAGGCGTCGCGCATCCTCGACCTGGATCCGTACCTGGACCGCAAGCCGTCGAACCTGTCGGGTGGCCAGCGTCAGCGCGTGGCGATGGGCCGCGCCATCGTGCGCCGTCCGAAGGTGTTCCTCATGGATGAGCCGCTGTCGAACCTCGACGCGAAGTTGCGCGTGCAGATGCGCGCGGAGATTTCGCGTCTGCAGGCTCAGTTGGGCGTCACCACGGTGTACGTCACGCACGACCAGACCGAGGCGATGACCTTGGGCGACCGTGTGGTGGTCATGAAGGGCGGCGTCATTCAGCAGGTCGGCGAGCCGCAGGAGCTCTACGACCACCCGAAGAACCTGTTCATCGCGGGCTTCATCGGTTCGCCGTCGATGAACTTCACGCCGGGGCGGTTGAATCGGGGAGTGGTGTCCACCGGAATCGGCGACATTCCGCTTTCCGACGAGCTGGCGTCGGCGATCGGCGATGTGGCGGATCGCAACGTGATCGTGGGGCTGCGTCCGGAGGCGTTCGAGGACGCGACTCTCGTCGATGAGGGGCAACGCGCCGATGGCGTGGTCACCGACGTCGACGTCGAGGTCCTCGAGTCGATGGGCTCCGACAAGTTCGTGCACTTCACGGCCCCGGAGACGGGGGAGAACGGCGCCGGTGGCGTGGCGTCGTCGGCGGCGGCCGCGGATGCGGGTCTGGACGACAAGTCCACCGGCACCATGGTCGCGCGTCTGTCGGCGGAGTCGCCGGTGCGCCGCGGCGAGAAGGTGACGCTGTGGTTCGACCCCGCCAAGGTCTCCATCTTCGACGCCGAGACCGGCGAGAACCTGGGACTGTAGCCCCCGGCATCAGCCCCCGGCGTAGCCCGCCTCCCGGCCGCTGCGGTCGGGAGGCGGGTCGTCGTCAAGCAATGACCGGGGCTGCCGGCCGTCGGCCCGAATCAGTCGGGCTGGCGGCCGGTTTCGCGTACCCGCTCGAAAACCTCGTCGGTCCACTCGTGGCGGCGGATGAGGCGGTACCGCTCGGCGGCGATCCAGAGGTAGAGCTCGGCGTCGGTGTGGTTGGGGGCCAGGCCGATGGCGCGGGCGGCGGCGACGACCGGCTCGTACTCGGTGGTGAACCACCGGTCCGCGACCTCCCGGCGGTCGAGGAAGGCGCCCTCGGCCTGCATGGCGCGGAACCCCCAGGCCTCGACGTTTTCGGCGAGCTCGGCGTACTTCCACGGATTGGGCAGCATGATCGTCGCGGCGCGATCGTCCGACAGCGGCACGCGGGCCAGGAAGATGCGGCGGTGGTCCTTGAGCACCAGGTCGCGGTTGGAGTGGATGCCGTCGGCGTCGACGCTGGTGAGGGTCTCGGTGACGTAGGCGTCGATGGTCGGATTCCCGCGGTTGCGGGCGATGGACACGCGGTGGTGGCCGTCGACGACGAAGTACATGCCGCCGACCTTGCGCAACCGCACCGGCGGGACGGTTTCGCCGCGGCGTTGGGCGGCGTTGATGCGGGCCCACCGATCGCGGGTGGTCGCGGTGATGGGGCGGAAGGCGCGGTCGAACTGGCCGGTGCGGTCGACGGAACCGACGATGGCGTCGACGGGCACGTCCATGAGGCCCAGCTCGCGCCGCCCGGTTTCGCCGAGGGCGGCGACGACCTCGTCGTATGGCAGCACCTGGGTGACGTCGTCGGGCTGGCGGCGCAGGCGGGACACGGCCCTGCTCAGGCGCGCGCGGCGGCGGGCGCGGGCAAAGTCGGCCTGGGCGTCGGCGTCGGGGAAACCGGTGTCGGCCATGGTCAGCGTCCTTTCAGGATCAATTCCGCGCGTGGGGTGGTGCGCGGCGGGTGGACGCGGGTGAGCGTCCAACCGACGGTGTTGACGACGAGCGTCCGGGGGCGCGCGCCGGGCGGGGGCTCGGGTGCGGGGTGGGGTGCGGTGCCCGAGGCATCGGTACCGGCGGTGGTGGTGTCGGCGGCCGCGTGCGTCCCGTCGTCCGAAGGCAGCGAGAATACCCGCCTGTCGGCGCCATGCAAATGGATGTGGCCGTGCAGGTGCAGCGCCGGGCGAAGGGCGTCGACGAGCATGTCGACGGCCGGCAGCGCCCGGTGCGCGGGGTCCGTGCCGTCGACGTGGGCCGCGGCCGCGCCCGGAGTGCCGGGGGCGTGGGTGAGCAGGACGTCGACGCGTCCGTTGCGGCGACCGCGGCGGGCCTTGCGCAGCACGCGGCGCGCCCTCCGTCTGGCCTGCGCGTCGGTCCACTGGTTCGGGCCGGAGGAGTAGCGCGCGCACCCGCCGAGCCCGGCGATGCGCAGTCCGGCGACGTCGACGATGTCGCGGTCGGCGGCCCACGCCCCGGCGGGTCCGGGCCACCGGTCGTGGCGGCCCGCGCGCACCCAACCGACGGGGGTGAGGGTGAAGCCCTCCAGCGACGGGTCGTGGTTGCCGGGCACCATGACGCAGGGCACGTCGACGGCGTCGGCGACGGCGGTGACGTACCGGAAGTCGAGGTCGCCGGCGGACAGCAGCAGGTCGGGTCGGTTGCCGGGGCCGAAGTCGACGCCTCCGGGGATGGTCAGGGCGGGGCGTTCCTCGTCGGCGATGGCGAGGATGGTCACCGGTTCATCTGCTTTGCGACGTTGCTGTCCCATTGCCACGACCGTATGCCAAAGACGGCCGGGGAGGCATGCACCGCGGTCGCATCCGGTGGGAGACGCCCGGATGTTCGAACGATGTGGGGTTCATCCGGCCGGGCGATCCGGGGCGTCTTCTAGGGTGACGGCATACGCCGCCGAAGGGGCCGCCGAATCGAAGGAGACCCGCCATGACCTCGCCCATCACCGAACCCGTTGCACCTGCTGCACCCGCCGTGCCCGTTGCTCCCGCCGAGCCCGCCGAACCCGTGCCGCCCGTGGAGATTCCCGACGTGTGGGAGATGCCGAACCGCGGTTCCGGGTGGTGCGATTGCGGCGAAGACCACGAAGTCGACCGCCCCCTGGTGCGTCGCATGATCGACCGGGCGCTCGGCCGGGGTGCCCGTGATCGCGATGTCATCACGCACCCGGAGGTGTGCCGCGTGATCATGGACATGTGGCGGTACGTCGAAGTCTGCCGGTTCTTCCATGACGCGGTGGAACGGTCCGCGAAGGCGGTGCATGGCCGGGTGGAGCCGAAGTACCCGATGACCACGGGGGAGGCGATCATCGCGCACTTCGCCAAGACGTGGAACGGCTGCCCGGAGGAACTGTGCGGAGGCGGTTTCGACTGGGAGGGCGAGGTGTAGCGCCCGGGTAGACTCGGACGACGTGAACCCGCCCAGCTCCCAGAATTCGTCGTCCACCCCGCCCGCACGGCCCGGGACCGAACCCGGCGACCGTCGCCTCGTGGAGGTGTCCGCGACCGCCCACGCCAAGGTCAACCTGCACCTCGGCTGCGGCGACGTGCGCGACGACGGATTCCACGAACTGGTCACGGTGTTCCAATCCCTGTCGCTGCCGACGACGGTCACTCTCACGGAGGTGCCCGACGGCGATGCGTCGGGGCACGTCGCCGAGCTGACGGTGTCCGGTGATTCGGCCGCGCACGTGCCCGTCGACGATTCGAATCTGGCGTGGCGGGCGGTCATCGCCGCCGTGGAGAAGGCCGAATCCCGGGTGCCGCGGGTGGCGGCGATCCACATCGACAAGGCGATCCCCGTCGCCGGCGGCATGGCGGGCGGCTCGGCGGACGCGGCTGCGGCTCTGGTGGCGGCCCGCGAATTCTTCGAACTGCCGCTGACCGACGACGAACTGGTGGAGTTGGCCGCCGACCTCGGGTCCGACGTGCCGTTCTGCCTGCTCGGCGGCACGGCCCTGGGCACGGGGCGCGGCGAAAATCTGGCGCCGATTCTCGTGCGCGGCGAGTACCACTGGGCGTTGGCGCTGGCCAAGGGCGGGCTGTCCACCCCGGACGTGTTCCGGACCATCGACCGGCTGCGCGAGGAACGCGACGTCCCCCGCGCCGCGGCCCCCGATGAGCTGATGAAGGCCCTGGCCTCCGGATCGCCCGACGAACTCGCGGCGCACCTGGCCAACGACCTGCAGCCCGCGGCGATTTCGCTCAAACCGGAGCTGCGCACCACCCTGCGCGCCGGCCTCGACGGCGGTGCGCTGGCGGGCATCGTCTCCGGTTCCGGGCCGACGACGGCGTTTTTGTGCCGCGACCGCGAACACGCCCTCGACGTCGCGGCGCATTTGGCCACGTCGGGCACCTGCGCCGCCACGCTCACCGCCTCCGGCCCCGCGCCGGGTGCGCGGCTGACGTGAATCCGGCGGCGCCGTCGAAGCCGGCGCCGCAAACGAAACCGGCGCCACCGACGCAACCGGCACCAGCACCACAAGCAGCATCGACCGCATTGAACCGACCGCATTGAACGAGGAGTCCGAGAAGCCGAGATGGCGAACCTGATCAACCTGGAGAACGTCAGCAAGACCTTTGGGCTGAAGACCCTGCTCGACGGCGTCAGCCTCGGCGTCCAAACCGGGGACCGGATCGGCGTCGTCGGACTCAACGGCGGCGGCAAGTCGACGCTGCTGAAGATCCTCTCCGGCGACGAGCCCGCGGATTCCGGCCGCGTGTCGCGCAACAACGACCTCGCCATGGCGCATGTCACGCAGGGCGCGGAGTTGGATCCGGAGGCGACGATCTTCGACAGCGTCATCGCCCCGCTGGGCGTCGCCGAGCACGAGTGGGCGGGCGACGCGAAGATCCGGGGAGTCCTCGACGGGCTCGGCCTTCATGATCTGGGGTTGGACACGAAGGTCGGGGAACTGTCCGGCGGTGAACGCCGCCGCGTGAACCTCGGGGCGGCGCTGGTGCGGGACCTGGACCTGCTCATCCTCGACGAGCCGACGAACCACCTCGACGTGGAGGGCGTGCAGTGGCTGGCCGACCACGTCATGGCGCGTCGGTCGGCGTTGGTGGTGGTCACTCACGACCGGTGGTTCCTGGACACAGTGGCCACGAAGACGTGGGAGGTCCACGACGGGCAGGTGGATTTCTATGACGGCGGCTACAACGACTGGACCTTCGCCCGCGCTGAGCGTGCCCGCCAGGCCGATGCCGCCGAGGCGCGTCGTCGGAACCTGGCGCGCAAGGAGTTGGCGTGGCTGCGCCGCGGTGCGCCGGCCCGCACGTCGAAGCCCCGCTACCGCATCGAGGCGGCCGAGGCGCTGATTTCCAATGTGCCGGCTCCCCGCGACAGCGTGGAGTTGATGGCGTTTTCCAGGCGCCGCCAGGGCAAGGTCGTCGTGGAGTTGGAGGACGCGACGCTGTCGGCGCCGGACGGCCGGGAGCTGGTGCGGGATCTGACGTGGCGGTTGGCGCCGGGCGAACGCATCGGCCTGGTGGGCGTCAACGGTTCGGGCAAGACGACGCTGTTGCGCACGCTGGCCGGCGCACATCCGCTCGATGCCGGCAAGCGCATCGAGGGCAAGACCGTGCGTCTGGGGTGGTTGCGTCAGGAGCTCGACGATTTGCCGTTGGACATGCGCGTGCTCGACGCCATCGAGGATGTGGCCACGTACATCGAGGTCGGCGACAAGCAGTTGTCGGCGTCGCAGTTGGCGGAGCGCCTGGGCTTTTCCCCGAAGCGCCAGCGCACCCCGATCGGGGATTTGTCGGGTGGCGAGCGCCGTCGTCTGCAGTTGACGCGCGTGCTCATGTCGGAGCCGAATCTGCTGCTGCTCGACGAGCCGACCAATGACCTGGACATCGACACCCTGCAGGAGCTGGAGGATCTGCTGGATGGGTGGCCGGGCACGTTGGTGGTCATTTCGCACGACCGTTACCTCATCGAGCGGGTCTGCGATTCCACGTGGGCGTTGTTCGGCGATGGTGGCCTGACCAATTTGCCGGGTGGCATCGACGAGTATCTTCGCCGCCGTCGTGCGATGGCCGCGGCGGGCGTGGGCGGGGCGGCGCCGGTGCGCGAGGGTTCGGGTTCCGCGCTTGACGACGGCTCGTCGTCCGCGTCGTCGCCCGCCGGTGGCGGCGCCGGGGGAGCCGGCGCCGCGGGTTCCGGCGACTCGGTGAAGAAACTGTCCTCGCAGGAGGAGCGTGAGCTGCGCAAGGAGATGAACCGTCTCGAGCGGCAGCTCGCGAAGTTGGATCAGAGGGAGTCGGCGCTCAACGACGAGATGGCGAAGATCTCGGAGGACGTCGCCAACCTGGACACCGCCCGTCTGGCGGAGATCGACGGGGAGCTCACGGCGCTGCGCGAGGAGCGCGAGGAGATCGAGATGCGGTGGATGGAAGCGGGCGAGGAACTGGAGTAGCGGTCCCCCTCCGGGTAGGCGGGCGGCACCCCGGTGGCCGCCGCCCGCCACCGGCCCGTCACCGGCCCGTCACCGACGGTTACGTCGCTTCGACCTTCTCCACCGTCAGGAACGGTGCGGCGTCGAGGAGGACCTGCGCGATGCCGCCGGTTTTGGCGAACTGCGTCCACATCGCCTGCATGGACTTCCGGTCGCGGCGGACGTCGGTCCACATCTGGTCCTCCAGGAGGATGGAGTCGCGCCACGCGGACTCGTCGCCGAACAGCAGCGGCAGGTCGCACGTGTGCGCGGACCGGTACTTGCTGCGCTTCGCACCCCATGTCAGCGTGTAGTGCAGGGCTTTGCCACCGGCGGCGGCCCACTTTTCCGCGAACGCCGACGACCCGCCGTAGGTCTTCTTCGTCACCGCCCGCAGGATCCCCTCGAACACCGGTCCGCCGGCGACGGGCACCTTCTTCAGACGCGCGACCTCAGGGGCGTCGTGGAGGAACAGCGCCGACTCGCGCGGAGTATGTCCGAGCAAAATGTCGATGTCCCCGGCGATGGCGTCGAGGCAGGCGTCGAAAAGCGACTCGTCCGGCAGCGGCGCCGCACCGTAGCGCACGCCCCACGGCATGGCCTGACCGTTCTTGAAGGACCGGGCGGCCTCGGTGGCGCGGACCTCGGCGGCGGCGATGTCGTCGTGGCTCGTGGCCCGGTCGATGGGGCCGGCGGCGGCGACCATCGCGTCGTACATGGGGGTGCGCCCGCCGAGGAATCCGAAGGGGAGGGACTGCAGGATCGCCCGGCGGAACGGGGGCGCGTACGGCTTGTCGACGTCCCGCCGTCCCGGCCCAGAGGCCTCCAGTTTGTCGGCGCCGGCGACGACCATCAGCGCCAGGATCAGGTCGGCGCCCGCGGACTGGCCGAACATGGTGATCTGGTCGGGGTCGCCGCCGAACGCGGAGATGTTGGCGCGGATCCACTCCAGCCCCGACCGGATGTCCATGAGCCCCAGGTTCGCGGGCGGGACGCCGTCGGCACGGTCGTCGCCGCCGCCGAGGAATCCGTACGCGCCCAGCCGGAAGGTGATGGACGCGACGATGACGTTGTTGTCCGCCGCCATCTGCGAGGGGTCGAATCGGGGCAGGTCGCCGCCGCCGGAGATGTTCGCGCCGCCGTGGATCCACACCATGACCGGCAATTTCGCGTCGGGGGAGGTGCCGTCGGGAATGGTGAGGGCCAGGTGCTGGCAGTGCTCGTCGTGGTGGCGCGGCCGGGCGTGCGGGGCGATCTTCTTCGCGGCCGGCGAGGGGCGTTGCGGGCAGGTCGGGCCCGGCCGGTCGGCGACGACGATGCCGTCGGGCAGTTCGGTCAGCGGCTGCGGAACCTCGTGGCGATTTGCGTAGGCGTAGGGGATGCCGGTGGCGCGCAGCACCTCCGCGTCCGGCTTCTCGGCGACGGGGGCGCGGAAGCCCTGGACCACTCCGGCCGGGGCGTACCAACGCGGGGCGCCCGCCGACGGGGCCGGGTGCGGTCGACGCTGCTGCGCCTCGGTGACGTCGGCGGTGGTCTCGGAGGCGGGGGTCGTCCGCTCGCCGTCGTCCCCGGTGTAGCGGAAGGCTTCGTTGCGGTAGGCGTCGTCGTCGAAAACCCGCTTGGGGTGGGGCGGCTGCTCCTCGGTGGGCTTGGTCATGCCGCAATGTTGCCACGCCCCCGACCCGTGCGTCCGGGGAATCGGCCGCGGGCGGCCCACGCGGTGTCGGGAAGCTACGCCGACTCGGGCAGGTACGGCTCGGCCCAGGTCCGGATCAGATCCGCGGCGCGCTGGGGTGCGCCGGGCTTGATCAGCAGGTGGTCGGCCTTGTCCAGGCTGATCAGGGACTTCGGGTAGCGGGCGACGAGGAAGATTTTCTGGGCGCTGTCGATGCCGACGGTCTGGTCCGTCGGGGAGTGGAGCAGCAGCAGCGGGGTGCGCAGCTTGTGGATGTACGTTTCCGGGTTGATCTCGGCGAGGGTTTCCAGGAACTCGCGGGAGATGGGGATGTCGCGGCCGGCGATGGACAGCATCTGGGTGCCGTGGGCGTCGATGTCGCCGATGGCGTCGGCGAAGTGGTAGATCGAATGCGCCGGGTCGAAGGGGGCGCCGATGGTGGCGACGGCCTTGACCTTCGGCATCCGCTGCCCGGCGAGGATCGCGGCGGCGCCGCCGAGGGAATGCCCGACCAGCAGCGACGGGGCCCGGTACTCGGCCTCCATGAATTCGTAGGCGGCGACGAGGTCGTCGACGTTGGTCAGGAAGGTGGTGTCGGCGAAGTCGCCGCCGGATTCGCCGAGGCCGGTGAAGTCGAAACGCAGGCACGCGATGCCCTGTTTGGCCAGCGCACGGCAGGTTCGCGCGGCGCCGGGCACTTTGCGGTTGCAGGTGAAGCAGTGGGCGAACAGCGCCCAGGCGCGGGGCTCGCCGTCGGGCAGGTCGATCGTCGCGGCGAGGGTGTGGCCGGTGGATCCGGTGAAGGTCACGTTCTTGCTCGGCATGTCACCGAAGGGTACGCGCGACGACGCTTCAGGGCTTTGCGACGAGGCGAATTTCACGTCATGGTCGTGAACGTGAGCTGTGCCCGCAGAGCGTCGACGCGAAGGGCGCCGGCACGATCAGGCTTATCGACTAATTGGGCCGGGCCGTCGTCAAGCCTTAGGAAACCGCCGGAAGGCGGGGTACGGTGAGGAACGGACCCAGGCGGCCCCGGACCGAGAGGAGACGCCATGCCGAAGATCACCGGCCCCACCGTCGTGGAGCACCGGGCCGCGCAGCATCGGGCGCTTCTCGCCTCGGCCGAACGGCTGATCAACGAATCCGGCGGCAACGTGCCCACCCTCACCGAAGTCGCCGAAGCCATGGGCCTGGCCCGGTCGAGCATCTACCTGTACGTGAAGTCGCGGAAGGACCTGGTCGTCCAACTGCTGCTGGACATCATCCCCACCTGGACCGACGGCATCGCCACCGCGATGGACGCCGCCGGAGACGACCCGCTGGCGCGACTGACGGTCTACGTCGACGAAACCTTCCGCCTGTTCGTCGAAGGGGACCACGGCGCCCTGATGGTCGCCGCCCAACAGCTGCCCGAGACTTTCATGGACCCGCGGGTGCAGGAGGTGCACGGCGCCCTCGACCCCGTGCTGGACGAACTGCTCGACGCCGTCGGCGGGCCCGTCGCCGTCGCCGCCAAACCGCTCATCGACTCCGCCATCCAACGCGGCGCGGAAATGGTGACCGCCGGCGGCGCCGACGAGGCGACCGTCCGCGAGGCCCTGCACCGCATGGTCGAAGGCGTGGTGTCCGATGAGCGCTGAGGCCGGCGGCGTCTCCGGGGCAGACCGCGGCGCGGCCCCGACCCCCGACGTTCCCGACCTGTCGGGGCTGTCGGCGAGCTTCCAGAATTACCTGAAGGCCATGTGGACGCTGCAGGAATGGAACGACGAACCGGTGTCGCCGACGGCGCTGGCCGAACGCGTCGGAGTGAAACTGCCGACCGCGTCGGACGCGGTGCGCAAACTCGGCCGCCTCGGCCTCGTCGACTACCAACGCTACGGGTCGGTGACCCTCACCGACGCGGGACGCGCGTTGGCCCTGGAGATGGTGCGCCGGCACCGGCTGCTCGAGACCTTCCTGGTGGAGGTGCTCGGCTACCGCTGGGACCAGGTCCACGACGAGGCGGAATCCCTCGAACACGCCGTCTCCGAGTTCATGATCGACCGCATCGACGACAAGCTCGGCCATCCCGAACGCGACCCCCACGGCGACCCCATCCCCCGGGCGGGCGGGGACCCGACCCTGCGGGGCGTCGTCGTGCTCACCGGAGTGGAGACGGGCCGGCGGGTGACCGTGGAGCGGATCTCCGACGACGACCCGGAGCTGCTGCAATTCTTCGCCGGACACGGCATCGGCGTCGGCTCCGAGCTGCAGCTGCGCCCCGGGGCGCCCTTTTCCGATTCGGTGGAGGTCATCGTCCTCGACAACGGAGCAGGCTCGGATGACGCGGGCAGCGCAGACGGTGCAGACAGTGCAGATGGCGCCGGTGACGCGGGAGGCGTGGCGTTGCCGCTCGGCCGCACCGCCACCGACGCCATCTGGGTCACGCCGCGCGGCTGAGAGACTCCGTCAACTCCGGCGATCCCGCCGACTGCGCACGGTGCGAGCGCCGCGAGCGCCGCACCCGCATCCGCGTGAACAGGTGCGCGGCGATGAAGATGGCTCCGTAACAGACGGACATGGCGGCGCTCGTCGCGGCGTCGAGGGCGTAGGCGCCCCAGAACCCGGCGACGGCGCCGCCGACCGCGACCGCCGCGGTGACCGCGAACAACGACGCCAGGGTCTTGGTCAGCAGATGAGCCGTCGCCGCCGGCACGACGACCAGTGCGATGACCAGGATCGCCCCCGCCGCGTTGAAGGCGGCGGTGACGGTCACCGACACCAGGAACATGAACGCCGCATTGACGCTCTTGACCGGGATGCCGATGCTGGCGGCGAAGGGGCCGTCGAACGTGGTGACCGTCAGCTGACGGTGGAAGGCCCAGAGGAACGCGACGTCGATCAGCAGCACCGCGAGCATGACGTACAGGTACTCCGGGCCGATCGACGTGCCGCCGACGGTCAGATGACGGAAGGCCGCCAGGTTGAGGTCGCCGACCAACACCGCGTGGGTGTCCAGGTGGACGTTGGCGAAATTCAACGTCACCATGATCACGCCCGCGCTGAACAACGCCGGGAACACCAGGCCCTGAGGGGCATCGCCGGTGATGAGACCGGAGTCGGTGAGCCATTGGCTGCCCAACACCACGATCAACCCCGCCGTCGCCGCGCCGAGGATCAGCCACGGCGAATCCAGGTTGCGGGTGAAGAAGTAGCCGACCACGATGCCCGGCAACACCGAATGCGCGATCGCGTCGACGAGCATGGAATCGCGGCGCAGCACCACGTACACGCCGGGCAACGCACACGCCAGGGCCGTGACCACCGCGAGCAGCAACGTTCCGGTGACGAAGCTCATCGGGCCACCTCCCGCCGCATCCCGTTCGCTGCCTCGATCCGGGCCGGGTCATTCTCGTCACTCTCGTGACCGGGATGATCGGCGTGATCGGCCTGTTCCGCCCGCAGCTCGCGGGCCAGGGAAGCCCGGCCACGTGCGCGCGTCACGGCCTTCGTGACCACGCTGCGCCTCGGCGCGAACAGCATCGACACCAGGAAGATGGCGAACAACGTCAACACGATCAACGGGCCCGTCGGCACCTTCCCCAGGGCAATGGACAAGTACGCTCCCACGCCGCTGCCCACGGCCCCGATGGCCGCCGAGAGACAGACCATCGTCGGCAAGCTGCGGGTCCACTGCCGCGCGGCAGCCGGAGGAGTGACCACGAACGCCACCATGAGCACCAGCCCCACCGCCTTCACTCCGATGACGGTGGCGACGACGATGCACGTGAACATGATCCCGTCGATGATCCCCGCCTTGAAACCCAGCACCGACGAATACACCGGATCGAAGGTGCGGACCTGGAACTCCTTCCACAACAGCAGCATCGGCACCAGGGCCAGCGCACCGACCACGATCGACGTGAGCAGATCCGCGCGGGTGATCACCGACGCATTGCCGAAAAGGTAATCCTGGATGCCGCCCTTGTCCGGGTACGGCCGGTTGGTGATGATGCGCATGAGCAACATGCCGGCACCGAAGAAAACGGTCAACGTCACCGCCATCGCCGTGTCGATGCGGATCTTCGACGTCTCCGCCACCGTATTGGCGTACCAGGCGGCCAACGCCCCGGCGACGACCGCGCCGATGATCAACCCGATCATGTTCCGGCCGCTCAACCCCGGAATCGCGGTCGCGACGAGGAAGGCGACGAGAGTGCCCGGCAACGCCGCATGCGACACGACGTCACTGACCAGCGACTGCTTGCGCAGATACGCGAACGACCCCAGCGCACCGGCGACCAGGCCGATGAGGGCCGTGCCGAAAAACACCATCCGGTAGGTGTGGTCGGCGAAGAAAACCGCGAAACTCATCGGAGGAATCCCTCCGTCAAGTCGTAGGTCTCGGCGATCGCCTCGCGCGTGAACGTCTCCGCGGCCGGGCCGGAGGCGACGACCCTGCGGTTGAGCAGCGTCACCCAGTCGCAGAACTCGGTGACCGTGGCCAGATCGTGGTGGACCATCACCACCGTCTTGCCGTTTTCGCGCAGCCCGTGGAGCACGTCGACGATCGCCCGGCGGCTCTTCGCGTCGACGCCCTGGAACGGCTCGTCCATGAAGAACAGGTCGGCGTCCTGGGCGAGCGCGCGGGCGAGGAACACCCGCTGGCGCTGGCCGCCCGACAGCTCGCCGATCTGACGGTCGGCCAAATCCGTGATCCCGGTCTGCTCGAGGGCGACGGCGACGCGTTCGCGTTCGGCCGCGCCGGGCCGCCGGAACCATCCCAGGCGGCCGTAGGTGCCCATGAGCACCACCGACGACACCTGGGCCGGGAAATCCCAGTCGACGCCGGCGGACTGGGGCACGTAGGCGACGCGGTCGCGCACCCGGGCGAGGGGTTCGCCGAAGAACAGGGACCGCCCCGTCAGCGGCGGGATGAGCCCGAGCATCGCCTTGAGCAGCGTGGACTTGCCGGCGCCGTTGGGGCCGACGATGCCCATCACCACGCCGGCGGGCACGGTGACGTCGGCGTTGCGCAGGACCGGCGCCGAATCATAGGCGACGGACAGTCCGATGGCCTCGCATGCGGGGGCGGTCATCGGGAGGCCTTCCCCAGCGCCTCGGCCACGGCGTCGACGTTGTGGGAGAACACCCCGAGGTAGGTGTCCACCCCGGCGTCGGCGCCGAGGGAATCGGCGTAGAGCTCCTGGTCGGAGACCTCGACGTCCCATCCGCGCGAGCGCACGGCTTCCTTGAGGCTGGTGATCGCCTGCGGGTTGGCCTGATTGTCCTGGAAGATCACCGGGACCTTCTTCTCCGCGATGAGGTCGGCCAGCTCGGACAGTTCGCCGGCGCTGAGCTTGGCCTCGGTGGACACGAAGTCGGTGGCGCGGACCTCCAGCCCGAAGGTGTCGCCGAAGTAGTTGAAGGCGTCGTGGCCGGTGATGAGGATGCGGGGCTCGGGGATGTCCGCGAGCTTCTCGCGCGCCTCGGCGGCGGCCTCTTCGATGCGGCCCTTGTAGTCCTCGGCGTTGTCTCGGTACTCGTCGGCGTTGTCCGGGTCGACGTCGGCGAGCTTGTCGGCGACGAGGCCGACGACCTCGGTCCACGCTTCGGGGCTGTTCCAGACGTGGGGGTCGTGCAGCGGGTTGCCCTCGTCGTCGGTTTCCGGCCAGTCCAGCAGCATGTCCTCGGGGAGCTGATCGCCGACGGCCAGCTGGCGGTCGCCGAGGGAGGACAGCTGGTCGGTCATCTGGGCCTCCAGGTGGAGACCGTTCCAGAACACGACGTCGGCGGCGTTGATCGTCTCGATGTCCTTGGTGGACGGCTGGTAGGTGTGCGGGTCGCCGCCGGGGCCGACCATGGTGGTCACCTCGGCATCGGGGGCGATGTTGGCGACGGCGTCGGCGAGGTAGCCGGTGGTGGCGTACACCTCGAGCGCGTCGGAGTCGCCCGAGGCGCCGGAATCGGCGGAGGAGCAGCCGGTCAGCAGCAGTGCGGCGGCGGCGACGGCGCCGACCGCCTTGAGGGCGGTGGATCGGATGGTCACGGCAGGCGCTTCCCTTCTTCGATGGTGTGAGTCATGGTTGGTAATCTAACTTAGGCGCATCGAACTTATGAAGATAGGGGTGGCACTGGGTGGGTTAGGTGGGGGTATTTACCTGTCTTCGGCGAGTATTTTTCGGTGCTTTCCGGGGTTTACCAGGAGTCTGTTCCGGAGCG
This sequence comes from Corynebacterium freneyi, assembly GCF_030408835.1. Classification (NCBI taxonomy): domain Bacteria; kingdom Bacillati; phylum Actinomycetota; class Actinomycetes; order Mycobacteriales; family Corynebacteriaceae; genus Corynebacterium; species Corynebacterium freneyi. The sequence goes on along the minus strand of NZ_CP047357.1, from coordinate 2,277,334 downwards.
TTCCCGGAGTCACTTCGGGGGCTTTCCGGGCTTTTCGACGCTTGCCGGAGTGCACAGGAGCGGTGGTCGCCCGGGAGAAACCCGGTTTCCGCATGACGACGGCCCGCACCGTGAATCGGTGCGGGCCGTCGGGGGCTCGTCGGGCAACGCGGTTGCCGGGGTTGGCGGCGCCGGGGAAGGAGGGAGGGGAGAAAGGAAGGGAGAGGGAGGAAAAGGGGCGGGAAGGAAAGTCCCGGCTCGGTCAGCGCACGGGCACGCCCGGTCCGAGCGGAATGCCGAGCAGGTACCAGATGGCGAAGAACGCGAACCAGCCCACCAGCATCGCGATGGAGTACGGGATCGCCAGCGACATCAGCGTGCCGACGCCCGCCGGTTTGTAGTACTTCTGCAGGAACGTCAGCGCCAGCGCGAAGTAGGGCGACATTGGGGTGATGATGTTCGACGGCGAATCGCCGATGCGGAACAGCATCTGCGACACTTCCGGCGCAATGTCGACGTACATCAGCATCGGAACGACCACCGGGGCCATCAGAGCCCACTGGGCCGAACCCGACGTGATGAAGAGGTTCAGTGCGGCGACCATCAGCACCAGTGCGGCGAACAGCACCAGCGGCGGCAGGTCGGCCCGGGTCAGCAGCTCGGCGCCCTTGATCGCCGTCCACTGGCCCAGGTTCGACCACGAGAAGTACGACGTGAACTGGGCGACCGCGAAGAACAGCACCATCATCGCCGTCAGCGTGGACAGGCCCTTTTCCATGAAGCCGGGGATGTCGGAGGAGTCGCGGATCGACCCGAATGCGATGCCGTAGGCGATGCCGGTGATGGCGAACAGCAGCGCGATGGGCACCACGATGTCGGTGAGCAGCGGGGAATTGAGGATGCCGTCGCCCTCGCCGCGCAGCGGGGACCCCGGGATGAACAGCAGCGCGGACCATGCGGCGACGGTGGCCAGCGCCGCGAATCCGGCGATTCTCAGGGCGCCGATTTCGCGTGCATCGAGTTCGAGTTCGTCGCGCAGCTCCGCCTTCGAGCGGGTCTCGCCGAGATTCTCGCCGTTGCTTTCCGACGACGTGCCCGCGGATTCGGAGCCGGCCGAGTCGTCGGTGTCGTCGCCGTTGCCGGGCGTGGTGAAGGCCGCGGCCTCGTAGTTGATCTGCGATTCGTCGATCGTCTTCTTCGTGTGCTTGACGATGAACAGTTCCGTGACGGCGGTGATGATCATCGCCAGCACGACCGCCGAGGCCATGGAGAAGAAGTAGTTCGCCAGCGGCGACACCACGTACTCGGGGTCGACGAACTGGGCGGCCGTCGTCGAGATGCCGGCCAGCAGCACGTCGGTGATGTTGAGCACCAGCGAAGAGTTGAAGCCGGCGGACGAGGCGGCGAAGGCGACCATCGCGCCGACGATCGGGTTGCGGCCCACCGCGCGGAAGGCGGCGGCGCCCAGCGGGATGAGGATGACGTACACGGCGTCGGAGGCGATCGAACCGGTGACGCCGGCCAGCGCGACGACGAAGGTCAACCACATGGGGGAGCGGACCCTGGCCACCGCCGAGCGGATCGCCGCGCCGATGAAACCGGAGTACTCGGCGACGGCGACGCCGAGCATGCACACCAGGATCAGCCCGACCGGGGCGAAGGTGACGAAGTTGTCCACCGCATCGGTGACCATCTTCTGCAGGTATTCGGCGGTCATGAGGTTCTGGACCTCGATGACCTCGCCGGTGCCGGGGTCTTCGGCCGACATGCCGGCCATGGAGCCCAGCCACGACGAGACGATGACGACGCCCGCCAATATGACGAACAACCAGAACGGGTTCGGCAGGGCATTGCCCACCCGTTCCAGCGTGGCGAGGAATCCCTTCGGCTTCTCGGGGCCGTCATTTCGGTCGTCGCCTGCGGCGGTGGCCGTCGTTCCCCGGCCCTGGTGCGGGGATCGTCTGCCTGCGTCGGTGGTCATGGTCGCTCCTGGGTTCGGGGGCACCGTCGTCGTGGTCCGGGGAAAGAGAGGCAAATCCTGCGGAGGCTTCGTCCCCGGATGGTTCGTTCCAAAGTACCCAAAAGGGTGAACTCAAATCACCGATTCACGCTGATCGACGTCCAACTCAGCTGACCTTCGCCCAACTCCATGGAACCTGCACCCCACCATCGAGAGCGGGCCGCCATCACGGCGGCGGGGCACCCCGCCATCGAGAGCGGGCCGCCATAACGGCGGCGGGGCACCCCGCCATCGAGAGCGGGCCGCCATAACGGCGGCGGGGAGAGGTTCGCCGGACCGTAAGAGGAACGGCCGTCGTCAAGCACGGGCGCGGAAGGAGCGATCGCCGTCGCCGACGGGCAAGGGACTAAGATGGCGCGGGATATGGCAAAGAAGAAGTCCAAGAAGGGCGCATCGGCGAATCCGGTGATCGCGACGAACCGCCGGGCCCGACACGACTACACCATCCTGGAAACGCACGAATGCGGGGTGGTGCTCGTCGGCACCGAGGTGAAGGCCCTGCGCGAAGGGCGCGCGTCGCTCAACGACGCCTTCGCCACCATCGACGACGGCGAAGTGTGGCTCCGCGGCCTCCACATCCCCGAATACTCCCACGGCAACTGGACGAACCACTCGCCGCGCCGCAACCGCAAACTGCTGCTGCACCGCGCGGAAATCGACTCCCTCATCGGCAAAACCCGCGACGGCAAAAACACCCTGGTCCCGCTGAAGCTGTACTTCAAGGGCGGCCGGCTCAAGGTCGAACTCGCGCTGGCCCGCGGCAAACAGGACTACGACAAGCGCCAGGACATCAAGCGCCGCACCGAGGAGCGCGAGATCACCCGCGAACTCGGCCGCCGCATCAAGGGCATCAAGGGGTGACCGAGCCGGGGAAGGGCGCGACGCACCGTCTCCGAGGTGCACCGGGCCTTGACTTCCCCCGAACCACGGCGTTACCCTTGTCTATCCCGCCGGGGCAACGCAGCATCCCCTCCGGTGGGAACGTGAGGGGCCGACTTGGTTTCGACTCCGTACGGTGAGCCAGGGGAAGCGTGCCGGTGCAGGCTGGAGACCACCGCAAGCGTCGCAGCAACCAATTAAGCGCCGAGAACACTCAGCGCGACTACGCCCTCGCTGCCTAATTCAGCGACCGCGTGTCTGTCAGACCGGGTAGGCCTCTGATCCGGACCCTGGCATCGTTTAGTGGGGCTTGCTCGCCGACTTGGTCGCAAGGGTCGGCGGGGACGCATACTTGCGGCTGGGCCCGTCATCCGGTCATGTTCGACTGAACCGGAGGGCCGAGCAGAGACCACGCGCGAACTGCGCACGGAGAAGCCCTGGCGAGTTGGCGGAGGACCCGGGTTCAATTCCCGGCGGCTCCACTCGGAACCCGCTCATCGGAAACGGTGGGCGGGTTCTTTTGTATTCAGGTGGTGGGTGGCTCGTTTACGCGTACGCGGTGTCGCCGCTCGTCTTTACGCGGTGCCGCCGCACGTCGCTTTGGCCGTGCCCACGCTTTGCCCACGCTTTGGCCGTGCCCACGCTTTGCCCGCACCACGGGGTCCATCACCCTGCAGTCAAACCACGGGGTCCAAAACACGGGGTCGGTGTCGACCCCGTGGTTTAAGGCCGAAAACGGATCGACCCCGCAGTTTGGACCCCGTGGTTTGGGAGTGAGGCTGGTCGACCCCGTGTTTTTGACCCGTGGTTTGCGCGTGGGTGGGCTCGGCGGGCGTCAATCGGGTGCCGGCAGCCTCCCGGCGGGGCAGCACATTTGACGAGTGTGCGCTGGGAGGGCTGTGGTGCACATTCGTGGGGTTTGGCGGGCTTCACATTTGACGAGTGTGCGCTGGGAGGGCTGTGGTGCACATTCGTGGGGTCGGGAGGGCGCCAGTGGGCTCCCGGTGGGCGTCGCAAAGCAAAAAGGCCCGCCCCGGACAAACGGGAGCGGACCAGAAGGCGAAAGGGGCGGCAAGAATAGAGGGGCGTAAACCCGAGCCGACCCGAGCCGCGCGTCCTAGCCGCGGTACGCGTCGGCCACCTGGGTCGCGACGACGCGGGAGCCATGGTGGGTGAGGTGGTTCGGCATGTTGTAGTTCGCGGTGTCCGAGTCGACGAACGCGGACACGTGGCGCTCGCCGTCCGGGCCGCACATGGCGGCGTCGACGTTGGAGACGTCCTTCAGGTTGATGAACGTCGCGCCGGTCGCTTCGGCGGCCCGCGCCTGCCGTGCCTGCAGGTTGTCCTCGAAGATGCGGGCCGGGGCGGCGGGCACCCGCGGGGCGTTGCCGAAGACGTTGACCGGGCACATGTAGTGCTCGCCGTCGCGGGAGATGATCTCGGGCATGCCGATGACCATGACGCGCGCGTTGGGGGCGTGCTCCTTGAGGCGGTTGATCGTGCCGGTGACCGCCTGGTGGTACATGTCGTCCTGGATTTCGTTGGGGGCCCAGAACGCCTGCATGGCGTCGTTGGCGCCGATGGCGATGGTGATCAGTTTGGTGTTGTGGTTGACGTGGCCGTTGTTGATGGCGGTGTCGACGTAGCCGCCGAGCTGCTTCGGGGTGGTGGGGACGTAGGCGACGGTGCCGTTGCAGGTGTAGTCGTGCAGCGTCATGTCGAGCTGGGCGGCGACGTTGTGGCCGACGTTGGTGGTGGACACGGGGCAGACGTGGCCGGGGCGGCCGGTGCCGTTGGCTTCGTCGGTGGCGCCGGGGTTGGCCACGAAGGAGTCGCCGAAGGCCACGTACTCGCCGTTGGGGTTGGCCGCCGCGGTGGTGCCGGGGAGGAGGGCGGCGCCGGCGGTGAGCGCGGCTGCGGCGGCGGTGAGGGTGCGGCGGGCGGTGGTCGGCTTCATGTGGTGTCCTCTTCGTCGGGAGGTGCGCGTGGCCTCGGGTGGGCGGGTGCGCGACGGTTGCTTTGCGACGCCGATTCGCGTCCCCGGAGGGGTGCGGTGCCCGGAAGGGGCGGTGGCGGTGCGCTTCGGCGGCGTTATCTGCCCGTTATGAAACCCCTTTTGTTTGGCTAAGTCAACCGTGGTCGGGGAAACGTTGCATTGGCCGTGCACCTGTCACGCGGTCCCGGAGGCCGAATTCGTGGCCCGGCGCCGCCTACGCCAAAAACGTCGACCTCAGCGCGGCGACGACGCCATCGGCCACGCCCTCGCCGGACCGCAGCTCGACGTCGTCCTCGGCGAACGGGCCCTTCTCGGCCAATTCGGCGTCGGTGGGGCGGGGCTGGATGAGGGTCAGCGACGGGCCGTCGTCAAGCACTCCCGTGAACAGCCGGGCCTGGCGCGCGGCCCCGGAACCCGCCGACGCGCGCACCTCCTCCAGGGTCAGGCCCTCGACGGAGTCGGCGTCTTCCGGTGCGACGATGAGGATCTCCTGCGCCAGTACCGCACCGACGACGCCCTCCGGCCACGAGGTGCGGGCGATGAAGTCCGACAGCTCGGGCGAGCCGCCGTCGATGCCCTCCGGCAGATCCTCCTGGACGACGACGGTCAGCGGCGACTCGTCGAGCAGGTCCGGGTCGAGTGCGTCGGCGACGAGTTCGGTGGGCACCAGCGCGAACAGGGTCGGCGGCGCGTCCCACCCTTCGGCGTGGACGAAGTCGACCGCTTCGCGCACCGCGCGGTTGAGGGCCTGCGGGGACATGGTGCGTGCGTCGGGCATGGTGGCGCCTTTCTGTCCGGGGTTCGGGGTTGCTTTGCGACGGCCCGCGCGGGGCGCCTCGGGGGAGGGGACGGGGAAAGTCTGGCGGCCCTCGGCGAACATCGCGGACCCGGGGTTTGCCCCAGGGGGTTTTTCAATAGAGTAGGGGAGACTGCACAACCCGTAACGACTAGGAGACCCCTTGTCCACAAGCCCGACCAGACTGGGCCGCACGGGCATGCCGAGGCCGGGGTGGCTCGCCACCACGGTGATGATCCTCGCGATCCTTGCTTTGCTCGTCCCCGTCATCGTCAACGTCTACGTCGACTTCCAGTGGTTCGGGGAGGTGGGTTTCCGCGGCGTGTTCGCCACGGCATGGGTGACCAGGATCATCCTGTTCGTGCTCGTCGGCGCGGTGGTCGGCGCGGTCGTCTTCCTGTCGATGTGGCTGGCCTGGCGCCACCGCCCCGATGACCCGGGGCCGTTGGATCCGCAGAGCCCGCAGGCGATCTACCGCCGCATGATCGAGTCGTCGCACAAGCCGGCGCTGATCGGCATCCCGGTGGTGTTCGGTCTGTTCGCCGGCCTGGTGGGGCAGTCGGCGTGGCGGACGGTGCAGCTTTTCCTCAACGGGGAGAGCTTCGGCGAGACCGACCCGCAGTTCCACAAGGACCTCGGGTTCTACGCCTTCGACCTGCCGTTCTGGCGGTTCCTGGTGGACACCGCCGTCCTGACGGTCATCGTCGCGTTCCTGCTGTCGCTGGTGACGCACTACATGCTCGGCGGCATCCGCGCGGGCAATCCGACGGTCGGCGAGAAAACCCGCGTCTCCGGTGCCGCGCGCGCCCAGCTGGCGTCGTGGGCCGGCGTGTTCATGCTGCTCAAGGCGTTGGCCTACTGGCTGGATCGCTACGACATGCTGGGCAACCGCCACCAGACGTTCACGGGTGGTTCGTACACCGACATCAATGCGCTGCTGCCGGCGAAGATCGTGCTGTTGGTCATTTCGATCGTCGTGGCCGGCGCGTTCTTCGCGTCGATTTTCCTTCGCAACCTGTCCATCCCGGCCATGGCGACGGTGCTCATGCTGGTCTCCGCGGGCATCATCGGCGTGGCGTGGCCGCTGATCATCGAGCAGTTCTCCGTGTCGCCGAACCGTGCGGCGAAGGAGCGGGAGTACATCGCCCGCAACATCGAGTCGACGCGCTACCACTACGGTCTGACGGACGACAAGGTCACCATCGAGCGTGACTGGGGCGTGCCGGGCGAGGAAGAGGAGGACGCCGCCTCGCAGGAGGAGGGCGCCGAGTCCATCGCCCGCGACACCAACACCCTGGCCAACATCCGCATCCTCGACCCGGAGGTGCTGTCGCCGACGTTCACGCAGCAGCGGCAGCTGAAGAACTTCTACGGTTTCCCGGAGTCGCTGTCCATCGACCGTTACGAGGTCGACGGGGAGATGCACGACTTCGTCGTCGCCGCCCGCGAGATGAACCCGCAGACCCTGCAGGGCAACCAGAATGACTGGATCAACCGCCACACCGTGTACACGCACGGCAACGGTTTCGTCGCCGCTCCGGCCAACCGGGTCGACGAGGTCGCGGCGGAGGCCGGTTCGGCCCGCGGCGGTTACCCGCTGTACACCGTGGCGGACCTGTTCGAGTCGGAGGACCCGAACGGCATGAACCTGGAGCTGGAGCAGCCGCGCATCTACTACGGGCCGGTCATCGCCAACTCGGATGCGGACTACGCCATCGTCGGCGGTTCCGGCGACGGCACGGATTACGAGTACGACGCCGACGGCCGCAACTTCACCTACGACGGCGCCGGCGGCGTCAGCGTGGGCAACCTGTTCGAGCGTCTGGTGTTCGCCACCCGCTACCAGGAGGTCAACATCCTCCTGTCGGAGCGGGTCGGCCCGGAGTCGAAGATCATCTACGAGCGTGATCCGCGCGAGCGCGTGCAGAAGGTCGCCCCGTGGTTGACCACGGACACCCGCACGTACCCGGCGGTCATCGACGGCCGCATCAAGTGGATCGTCGACGGCTACACGACGTTGGCGTCGATGCCGTACTCGGAACGCACCAGCCTCCAGGAGGCGACGCAGGATTCGCTGAACCCGGACGGCACGTCGCGTCCGCTGCCCAACAGTGAGGTCAGCTACATCCGCAACTCGGTGAAGGCGACGGTCGACGCCTACGACGGCACGGTCGAGCTCTACGAGTTCGACGAGAATGATCCGGTGCTCAAGGCCTGGCAGGGCGTGTTCCCGGATGTGGTGAAGCCGAAGTCGGAGATTTCCGATGCGCTGCAGGATCACCTGCGGTACCCGGAGGATCTGTTCAAGGTCCAGCGTGAGCTGATGGCCCGCTACCACGTGTCCGACCCGGGCATCTTCTTCACCAACGACGCGTTCTGGTCGGTGCCGAACGACCCGACGGCCCCGGAGGATCAGGGTCTGTCGCAGCCGCCGTACTACGTGGTGGCGGCGGACCCGGAGACGGGGAAGTCGAGTTTCCAGCTGATTTCCGCTTTCCGTGGTCTGGAGCGCGAGTTCCTGTCGGCGCATATGACGGTGTCGTCGGATCCGGAGACCTACGGTCGCATCACCATCCGCGCGTTGCCGACGAACACCCAGACGATGGGTCCGAAGCAGGCGCAGGACACGATGATGTCCGCCGATGAGGTCGCCCAGGACCGCACGCTGCTGGAGGGCACCAACGTGGTGACCAACGGCAATCTGCTGACCCTGCCGGTCGGCGATGGCGAGATCCTGTACGTCGAGCCGGTGTACACGCAGCGTCAGGGGCAGGAGACGGCGTTCCCGAAGCTGCTGCGCATTCTGGTGTCGTACCGCGGTGAGGTCGGTTATGCGCCGACGGTGTCGGAGGCGTTGCGTCAGGTGGGCATCGATTCCAGCGATGTCGCGCGGGAGCGTGGCGAGGAGGATGCGGTCGCCGACGACGAGGCCACCGACGACGATGCGGCGGAGGAGGAGGCCGGCAAGGCCCGTCCGGAGGCCGAGCGCGAGGTCGACGTGGCCGCGCGCGACGAAGCCGCGGCCCGCATCTCCACGATCCTCGATCGCCTGAAGACGGCCCAGGAAAACGGTGACTTCGCCGCCCAGGGCCAGGCGCTGGCGGATCTGGACAAGGCGGTCGCCGACTACCAGGAGGCCAACGGCCAGTAGCCGCCGCCGGTTGCTTTGCGACGACCGGGCCGCACGTGGGAGGGGCTTCCTTCCCCGGTGCGGCCCGGTTTTGCGTTTGGTCAATCGTCTCGCCGGGGTGCCCGCCGGCGGTCGTCGTGAAGCACGTGCACCGCGCTGACCAGGGGATTGGCCAAGCGTCGGGGCTCGGTGCTAGTGTTACTTCCCGTTGGTCGGCGAGAGAACATCTCGTGTGGCCGGCACCCGCTGCGAGCGGCGTGATTATGGAATCATTCGGTTCCGTGTTACGGTGTTCAAGCAGTCGACGCGGGGTGGAGCAGCTCGGTAGCTCGCTGGGCTCATAACCCAGAGGTCGTAGGTTCGAATCCTGCCCCCGCTACTAAGATAAAGCCCCTACCAGTGGAAACGCTGGTAGGGGTCTTCTTCGTTTTCGGTCCAACAGGATTCTCCCGATAGTTCGTCGGGATACGCTGAACAGCTCGGCGATGTCGGACTGGGTATGCCGTCCATCGGCAGCCAGCTCGCGGACGTGACGCTGTTGGGCCGCGGTGAGCTTCGGCTGCCGGCCTTTGAGCTTGCCTTGAGCTCGGGCGATCGCCATGCCCTCTTTTGCGCGTGCCGAAATGAGATCCGCTTCGAATTCCGCAACCATGGCCAGCGTCGTGAACGTGAGCTTGCCGACCGGATCGGTGGGATCGTAGACGGTACCGCCGAGGCTCAGGGCGACTTCGCGGCTGGCGAGTTCGGCGGCGATGGCCAGTAGGGCGTGCCGCTGTGCGGTGAGGTCCTGGCGTTCGGTGGACACACGAGCGTAGCCGATCAGCATGCTGACCAGATCTGTGTTGATGCCGTCCTGCGGTGCATCGCGTGGGCCATCTTCGCCTCCCGTGCGGTCCCTATTGTCGTATCCCATTGTCGCAGAGATCGCGGGGGCGAAAGGGGCTCCGAAGTGCCCGTATGCACTGCCCGGGCTATACGCCCCTTGGTCGCCGCTGCTCGGGATGCAGAGCGATCGCAGGGGTTGATGGACGGTTGACGATGGCTATCTGCCCGACTGTTCGGCGGCAGTCCGGCTCTCGATGTCGGGTGGCGGTGATTCCAGAAGGCCGAGCCGTTAGGTGGGACGGAGTTGTCTCTCCCCCCCCCCGCCGAGAGTGTCTAGGTACTTGCATGAGTAGCGCGACTCTGAGTCGGTGAGTCTGGGCCTTGAGGTCAGCGTTGCCCCTGGTTAAGCGATGTGGGCCGGTTTTCGGCGGGTGAAAGCTGGGCATGGGGTCATCCACGGGGAGGGGTGTATCACCCCCCCGTCAGTAAGGGATTCATAGACAAGTGGAATTACCTATGACACGCTCGGCACCAAGGTAGTGCTCATTCAAACCTATGGAGGAAGCTATGAGAATGCGCCGGATGATCTCCGCCGTGGTTTGTGCTTTCGTGATCGGATCGCTGGTCTCGCCCATTGCGAGTGCGAGACCTGTACCGGAGCTTGCAGCTGCGGCGCCTTCCGTGCAGTCGGCCCTTGGAGGGGGTGACGTTCAAGTCGTTCCCCTTCATGGGGCACGGCCGCCGAGCTACATTGCCGGCTACACGCCCCACGCGTTGGATCGGATGCGGAAGAGGGGCGTTTCGAAGTCGATGGTCGAGGACGCGGTCTCTAATCCGAAGAGTTATCGTTGGGACAAGAGGCACAACACGTGGCAGATCACGGATCAAAAGAGCAGAATCGTTGTCTCCTTGAATGATAATGCCTGGGTTGTGACTATCCTTGTATTCAAGAGGGCGTGATATGAAGACTGAATTTCTCGCGAAGGTGGTCATGCAGGATGGCTGCGTTTCGGTGACGTTAGAGGGGTTGAGGGGGGACCCTGAGTTTTCCCATAATATTCAGCTATGCTGGGAGGACGGGGAAATGGCCGGCGCTATTGATGTGTCGACCGACGGTCGCCTGATGGGTATTGAACTCATTGGCCTTGATATTGAGCTAGAGGAATAGCTCGTTTTCCGTCTCGCTCTATCTCGCCTTTTTAGGTGGAGGCAAGCCGTCGAGCGGTTATTAACCAACGTCATGTAAAGATCAGAACTCCCGGTAGAGGGATCGGAGCCCGACTGGCGATGGGGCAGCTAGCCTCCACGCAGCAGACGAACAGCCGACTTCATGCCAGCAGCGTGGCCACGGCGAAACCGATCGCTCCGACGACGAGCATGGCTACCGCCGCGGCGTGAGTGAGTTGTCGAGGCGACCCATGGCGGAGCTTTGCGGAGTTCCACAGATAACCGGCCCTTCCGGTTTTAGAGTGCGTTGATCTTGGCCTGGAACCCTCCGGAGTGGATCAGTGACCGCAAGATGTAGTGGTTGAGGTTCCTGAACCCGAGTGCGATGCCACGCAGGTGCTCCAACCGTCCGTTGATGGCCTCGACGGGGCCATTGGAAGCGCCGGTGTCGAAGTACGCGAGGATCTCGGCCCGTCGTTTCCACATCGTCCGGCCCAACTGCCCCAGCTCCTGGACCCCGGCAGGGAGATCTTTCCGGATCCGGCACATGATTTTGTACATCCACCTCTTCCCGACCCGACGGTCAGGATGCTCATAGGCTGCGATGATGTCCTGATACGTCCAGTGCGTGACATCCACAGCCGTGTGCCGCTCATCAGCGAACACCGCGTCCAGCTTCGCTTTCTGCCTGTCGGTCAGCAGTCCCATCCGGGTTAGCAGGATCCGACGCACCCCGTACAAGGGATCCCCTGACCGGCCGCGATGCCCACAGGTGTCCTGTTGGATCCGCTGCCGGGTCATAGTCAGCTTGTCGGCGGCCAGGTGCACGACGTGGAACGGGTCCATCACCTTCCTCGCCTTCGGCAGCTGCTCGGTGGTGGCGGTGTGGTAGCCGGCGAATCCGTCCATCGCCACGACTTTCACCCGGTCGCGGAAGGACTTCTCCCGGGCGGCGAGCCAGCGGCGCAGCACCTCCGCGGATCTGCCCGGCACCATGTCCAACAGCCGGGCGGGCCCGGTGCCGTCCACGTTCGGCGTCAGGTCGACGATGACGGTGACGAAACCGGGAGTACCGTCGCCACGGCGGTGTTTCCATTTGTGCTCATCGACCCCCAGGACGCGGACTCCGGCCAGGTGGGTGGGGTCAGCGTAGATCAGCTCCCAGGCCTGTTCGAGGGCTACCTGGTTGACCAGGTCCCAGCCGATGTCCAGGGACTTCGAGATCGCGGCAACGCTCATGCGGTCAATCGCCAGGCGCTGGAGGATCCAGCGGGTGCAGCGGTCGGTGAGCTTGGATTTCGGTTTCGCGCACACGAGTTGCTGTTGAAAGATCTTTGTCGCACAGGCGGTGTTGGTGCAGGTGAACCGGGGTAGCCGGATCCGTAACCGGGTGGGATGCCCGACGACGGGCAGGTCCACGAGTTCACGGATCCGGTGATCACGCAGCCGGCCTTCGTCACCGCAGGCCGGGCAGGAGGCATCCTGTTCCACCGGGCGGCAGGTGATCCACGTGTGGCGCTCATCGATCGCGGCGCCCGTGATGGTCAGGCCGAGTTCAACGGTCCGGATGATGGTGTCAGCAATAAGAGACGTAGAATCGGGCATAGGTCCTCGGGGCGAAAGATGGTTGTGTAGGAGCTTTCATCTTCGCACCAGGGACCCCTATATCTTGTGGTGGGTCCCGATCCTCATACTTGGTACCTCATCCCGGCTGCGCACCCCAGATCCGGAAGAGCCGGTAATCCCGCGCGTATTCGGCGAGTTCAACGGGAGCCAGTCCGACGTCGGCAGGGCCGGGGACAGTCGGCTTTGACGTGCCGGCACTGTGGATCACTCCTGGCCGGTTAGTCCGATTGTCGTAAATGCGTCGCGCAATTTGAGCTTGCTCTGAGTAGTCCTTGGAGAACGTCATCTGCTCCAACTGAAGGTCGGGTGCGCTAAGCAAAAGGTGATCTTGGTCGATGAGATTTCGATCGATTTGCCAGACGTCGACGAGTTGGCGGATCTTGGTGAGGTCGGCAATCATCGCCGTGTTGTGCACATTGCCGGATGAGTCGGTTACCTCTATACGCCCGCTGGGATGTGCCGTCCGTCGGAGAATGAAGCTTCCCCTGTGGATCGCCCCTTCATCGTCCAGTGTCTCGTCGTCAGCGACATCTTCGGTCGTGAAGACGGGGTCTTCGGTCGCGGTTGCCGGTGTATTCGACGTCGCGGCCGCGAGCTCGTCGATGTCCTCCATCCCACGCGTCTCGATGGGGTTGGACTCAGCTGCCCACGATCGCACCGTAGCTCTGATCGAGTCGAGCGCGTCGGTGGATGACAAGGACTGCTCCCACTCGCGCTGATACTCCATTCCGTGCGGTTCCCAGTCGTAGCTCGTCCAACTGAGCCGAACACCTCCAGCGTCCTCGTTGATCTCCACTGTCAGATTGGCGGCGTCGTCGCGGGTGAAGCTCAGCGTGCCGTCGTGAAGGACTTTTGATGCGACTCCGAGACCATGGTGCGCGGCCGCGCTGTATGCGGACTGCCGCACGGCTGCGGCAGGGTACTCAGCGCTGTCCGCGAGGCTGATGCCGGCCCGTGCAGCCTCCAGCGAATCCGCTGTCTCGGTTGCCCGCTCGGCGATGGCCTCGGTGCGGGAGGTGAGGTCGATGGCGCGTTCTTTGGCGGCATCATTGGTGCTGGTCTCCTCAATTACGCGCACTGCGTCGGTGATTTCGCCGGAGATGTCGATGACTCGCTGGGCGGTTTCCCTGATCGCGTCGGCGTCATAGCCCGACCAGCCGCCTACGTAGCGGAAGGTGTATTGGCTGGTGTCGAGGCCGAACTGGGCTGCGACAACGTAGGCGGTGGACTCTGCTTCGATCTCCTGCGTCGACCGGGACATGCCCTGGTTGCCAACATGAAGACGCATGTGTGCGATCTCATGGATAAGGGTCTTGGCACGGGCGGCTTCATCCAGGTCAGTCCCAACAACGATCTTTCGGTTGGATCCGTCATGGTCGGCACGGAAGTAGCCGTTGGCACCTCCAAGTTCGGCGAGTGGCTGGTACTCCACGGGCGTGCCGTGGGAAGCGGCATAGTCCGTCAGCCGATCAATGAGACCGTCTGGGGCCAGCCCGGTGAGCTTCTCGGGCACCAGTTCTTCCGGAATCTGCGTCAGCTCGGCCGCTTCGGTCTGGCTGATCTCGAACACAGGCACGGCTTTGAATGCGACGGGAACGCGCTTCCACACGATTGTCGAGGAATCACGGTTGTCGGCTTCACCGTCGGTGAGGGGCTTGCCGGATTCCTTATCATGAGGTCTCTTCTTCAGTACGGGGCCGAGGACCCGAAACGACTGCTGCCCCTTTTGGACGGGGTAACCGGCCTCCTTCCACCGGCGGAAGCTGGCGAATGCCCGAGGATTGATTCCACGGTCTACCGACTGTTTGAGCAGTGCGAGCTGATTGTTGAGGCTGTATTGCGGAAAGCTGGACGTGATGTCCAGCCATGCCTTCCAGCCCTCCGGTGTCTGCATCGTTTCGACGGCAGCGGCGATGTTCTCGTGCAGTTCGGCCAGGTTCTTCTCGGCGATTTGACGTCGCTCTTCCTTCGTGGCCACTACTCGTCCTCGGAGACGACGATGTCGAGCGGGGCCAGCCCTGCGGTGCGCCGCATCTTGTTGACTGCGTCGATGAGGACGTCGAGAGTTCGTTGCTGTGCTTCGATGGCTTCGGTGAGGTTGTCAATCTGGTCTTCGTGGGCGCCGAAGCGCTCTTCCTGCGTGAATGCCATAGCCGTCAAGCTAGGTACGGCGTAGATCTCAGGGAATGAGGTGTGGTGGCATGCCAGCTAGCCAGCGGTTCCCCAAGCGCCATCTCCGGGGTGACGTACGTCTCCTACGGTATCTAGCGGGGTGAAGCTGCGCGTGAGGTTTTTCCTGGTCGCCTAGGCCAGCAGCTAATACGGCCGAAAGCCCGGTGGTGGCTTCCTGTCGAGTAGAATCGTCCGGGTGAAGAAGAATGAAAAAGACCCAACTTGTGCTCGCCTTCTCGAGAAGAGTAAAGAAGCATTTGCCCTGGCAGTTGAACTGGCCCTTCCGGTTTTAGAGTGCGTTGATCTTGGCCTGGAACCCTCCGGAGTGGATCAGTGACCGCAAGATGTAGTGGTTGAGGTTCCTGAACCCGAGTGCGATGCCACGCAGGTGCTCCAACCGTCCGTTGATGGCCTCGACGGGGCCATTGGAAGCGCCGGTGTCGAAGTACGCGAGGATCTCGGCCCGTCGTTTCCACATCGTCCGGCCCAACTGCCCCAGCTCCTGGACCCCGGCGGGAAGATCTTTCCGGATCCGGCACATGATTTTGTACATCCACCTCTTCCCGACCCGACGGTCAGGATGCTCATAGGCTGCGATGATGTCCTGATACGTCCAGTGCGTGACATCCACAGCCGTGTGCCGCTCATCAGCGAACACCGCGTCCAGCTTCGCTTTCTGCCTGTCGGTCAGCAGTCCCATCCGGGTTAGCAGGATCCGACGCACCCCGTACAAGGGATCCCCTGACCGGCCGCGATGCCCACAGGTGTCCTGTTGGATCCGCTGCCGGGTCATAGTCAGCTTGTCGGCGGCCAGGTGCACGACGTGGAACGGGTCCATCACCTTCCTCGCCTTCGGCAGCTGCTCGGTGGTGGCGGTGTGGTAGCCGGCGAATCCGTCCATCGCCACGACTTTCACCCGGTCGCGGAAGGACTTCTCCCGGGCGGCGAGCCAGCGGCGCAGCACCTCAGCGGATCTGCCCGGCACCATGTCCAACAGCCGGGCGGGCCCGGTGCCGTCCACGTTCGGCGTCAGGTCGACGATGACGGTGACGAAACCGGGAGTACCGTCGCCGCGGCGGTGTTTCCATTTGTGCTCGTCCACCCCCAGGACGCGGACTCCGGCCAGGTGGGTGGGATCAGCGTAGATCAGCTCCCAGGCCTGTTCGAGGGCTACCTGGTTGACCAGATCCCAGCCGATGTCCAGGGACTTCGAGATCGCGGCAACGCTCATGCGGTCAATCGCCAGGCGCTGGAGGATCCAGCGGGTGCAGCGGTCGGTGAGCTTGGCTTTCCGCTTCGCGCACACGAGTTGCTGTTGAAAGATCTTTGTCGCACAGGCGGTGTTGGTGCAGGTGAAACGGGGTAGCCGGATCCGTAACCGGGTGGGATGCCCGACGACGGGCAGGTCCACGAGTTCACGGATCCGGTGATCACGCAGCCGGCCTTTCATCCCGCAGGCCGGGCAGGAGGCATCCTGTTCCACCGGGCGGCAGGTGATCCACGTGTGGCGCTCATCGATCGCGGCGCCCGTGATGGTCAGGCCGAGTTCAACGGTCCGGATGATGGTGTCAGCAATAAGAGACGTAGAATCGGGCATAGGTCCTCGGGGCGAAAGATGGTTGTGTAGGAGCTTTCATCTTCGCACCAGGGACCCCTATATCTTGTGGTGGGTCCCGATCCTCATACTTGGTACCTCATCCCGGCTACGCACCCCAGATCCGGAAGAGCCGTTGAACTCTACAACAGGCCTACGCTTAAGTATCATGCGGAAGCGTGTTCAATTTTCCTTTGTAATGCATGGGAGCTCATGTTGAAGGCGTATCTCATTGATGAGCGAGGCATTGATTCGATCTATTACTCGGACAATCCTGACCGCACTATTGCTCTTGAGGACTGCCTAAAGAAGATATATACCAATGAAAAGTCGCCACTCAGGGTTAATATGCGGGAGTTGATTCGATTCCGAAATACCAATACGCATTTCATAACAGACGAGTATGAGCTATTCTATGGGCCGTTTTTGCAGGCTTCTGTGACCAATTATGCCGACCAGTTGGAGGATCTGCATGGCGACTCGGTTAGTGAGATCATGCCAGAGAATCATTTGGCTCTGGCTATACGCCGGGGCAGTATTGAGCCGGATGTGATTAGGGCGAAGTATGATGTAGCTACTGCTCAGGAGTTGCTGAAGCGAAAGGGGCACCTTTCCAACGCCGCTGGCCCTGAGGGAAATCAGCAGGTTGCCGCGGTCTTTGAGACTAGCCTGCGTCTTGTCAAGAAGGAGGGGGATGCTGATCTGAATGTTTTTGTCGCTCGTGATGCTGATGCGGGGGTGGCGATAGTCAAAGATGTCAAGGATGCAATGAGCTATTATCCGTATACTCCGGGTGTCATTGTGGAGAAAGTTAACAAGCGCCCCAGGAGGGAGGGCATCAAGATTTCCCGTGGAGGGGAGGTTCGTTTGCGCTTCAATATGTATGACTTCACCCTTTTTACGGCGGGGCATCATATGAAGGGAGATGCACGATTTAGCTATGATAGGAGTGCGGAGCATGAGAAGAATGCATCTTATGTGTACAATCCGCACACTGTCGACTTTATCGTCGGTCGCCTGTCTGAAGATCCAGGCGGCTACTTGGATAAGCTGAAAAATAAAGCGCCTAAGAAATAGAAGGACACCGACCCCCGGAGCAAAGGAATTCTCGGCCTAGTGCCTTACTCCCATTCGGGAACCCAGCTTTATCCTTCTCGGGTCGGTGCCTCTGAACCTGAGGGTACTGCCGTGATTGCTGAAGTTCAACCTGTTTGTGGATATCCGCAGTTCAGGGTGTTGTTTCGCAGGGTGTTCTGGCAGGCGGTGACTTGCGTCCATCCTGTCGGTCGGACACCGCAGACGCCGTGTGTCTTGGAGGTGTGGTGGCATGCCCGCAGGACGGCGTGCCAGCATGCCGGTGTTGTCCTGCAGGATGCCTACAGCTCGGGTTTGTGCTCGCCGGCCTGAACGGAGTGGTCGACGTTGGCCGTCGGCGGGAGTGTGGCCGCGATGTCCTCGTTGCCCAGCGCCGTGAGCATGGTGTCTATGGCGGCGGCGAAACTATCCGGAGTCTCCGGTGCAGAGTTGAGTGTGCTTGTGTCGATTGAGCCGAGGACGTCCTCGATTGAGATGTCGGTGTCGTCGAACGTGGAGGGAGCACAGACGGTGCGGTAGACGTCTAGGAAGGGAGTCCAGGTGGCGGCTTCGCCTTCCATGGACTCACGTGAGGCCTGATGAAGGGTGCTGTTGCAAAGTTGGGGGGAGAGCAGCGAAGACTCAGTTTCTCATTCCCTGATGGCCGCTGCGTGTGGGCGTTCTCAGGCCGTCTCGAAGACCCGGTTGACGATCACCGCGTCCGGGTTCGGTTGCCCGTAGGCAAACATCGTGCCTTGCCCTTTCCGCAATGAGTGCATCGCCTCCATCCCTTTCAACGTCCGATATGCAGATGTCCGGTTCTTAAACGCGTCTTTCGGCCCGAGGATCCGCTTCAGCCGACCATGGTCGCCTTCCAGGATGTTGTTGAGGTATTTCACCTGCCGGTGTTCCACTGTTGGCGGGCAGATTCCCTCTGACTTCAACTCGGCGATTGCCCTGGCTAGGGAGGGTGCTTTATCGGTGTTGATCACTCTGGGATACCCGGCTGACGCATTGGATCTGAGGGCCTTGGCCAGGAAACGCTTCGCTGCGGCCACGTTCCGCTTCGGAGAGAGGTAAAAGTCCAGGGTCTGGCCACCGGCGGTGATCGCCCGATAGAGGTAGCACCACCTGCCGCCGACCCGGATATAGGTCTCATCCACCCGCCAGGAACTGGCCTGCCAGTCAGGCACCTGCCGGTACCACCGTGTTTGCTTGTCCAGCTCAGGGGCGTATTTCTGGACCCAGCGGTAGATCGTGGTGTGATCAACCGGCACGCCCCGCTCGGTCATCATTTCCTCCAAGTCTCGGTAGCTCACCCCGTAGCGGCAGTACCACCGCACTGCCCACAGAATGATGTCACGGGGAAACGACGACCGGAGACGATACCCATGGCTGTGATTATTTCACGTCGATCTTCCTACTGCCCCAACTTTGCAACAGCACCGCTGCTGGTCACCGAGTACGGGCCAGAGCGGGTACGGCAGCTCCACGATGCGTTCGAGCACGACCCGCACCAGCGCGATCCGCGACGCGAGGGGCCATCTCGAGGCCTATAGAAAGCGTCGGCGCGCTGCTCGCGCCGCGGTTCTGTTGGTCATGGAACGCCGGTGGCAACGGGCTGCATGTCGCGGTACCGACTCGGTGCGATCCTAGTGTGCGCGATGAACGCCTCGGTCGCGCGTGATCGGCTGCGCCACCCGACCCGCTGCCCGGCAGCGGCGACGGTGATGTTGGTGTCACGGAGCAGGCACGCCATCTCCTGGACGCGCAGCATCGTCAGATAGGCGGTCGGGGTCTTACCGAATGCGGAGGTGAACACCCTCGTGAGTTGTTTCGGGGAGAGACTCACGAAGTCGGCCAGCTCTGCCAGCGTCCATGGGCGGACGATCTGACGGTGCAGTAGGTCGCGGACGAGTATCGCTTCGCGACGCAGCGGACCATGCGCTCGCTCATGGGAGGAGGTCGGGCGGGAGCGTGCGCGTTGCAGCCTGGTCAGCCGCACCGGAGAGACGCGGACATACAGGGCGATGAGGTCCACGACCGCGAACCAGAGCGACTGCAACCGGGGGAAGCGTTAATGGAACTGGCCCTCGGCGCTGAGCGTGACCATCTCATCCACCCACGGCAGTACCAGGCCTGCCCGATTCCGGCCGAGGTGAAGCACCTGCGCGGGCTCGGAGTAGATCTTCTCCGCGAAGCCCTGGGCGTCGAGGCGGTCGTGCAGGATCGTGGAGTATTGCCAGAAGAACTGATCCAACGCGAGGTCGGTGTCGATGTAGATCGTCGTGAAGGTCAGTAGCCCTTCGGGTTCGATTCCGCACAGCACGTGGGGTCCGAGCAGGATCGCATCGCCGAAGCTGACGGGCTGCTCGCCGAACTCGGAGAACACGATCGCCGCGCCATCGCGCGCGATGACGAGCCGCACGCAGTTATAGGCAGCCGGCCCGATGGGGCGATGGATCGTACGAGTACGCGCTGACAAAGGCGGGGAGAGTCGTGCGGCCACTCATTGCTGCTGTCTAAACCAGCGCTCTGCTCCGGCAGCGGCCATCGGTGCGGAAACCCGCCAGACCAAACGGAAGCGCCTGGTCATGCTGCTCTCGCGGGAGCGTTGCGCATGGCGCGTGTGCTCAGGAGCCAGGTGAGAACGGCGAACGCGGAGGCGACCAGCGCTGCGACGAGGAATCGTTGCGGCGTGTCAGCGGAGAGCGGCCATGCTGTGGGTCCGAGAATCCACAGCCAGGTATCGGCGAGGATGTCGCCGCCGAGGGTGACGCCGACGATGGTCAAGATCACCGCGGCGCCGAGCGCCCAGCCAGCGCCGAAGCGGACGGTGAGCCAGAGCGCCCCTAGAGTGCCCGCGATGCCAAGGATCAGCCAGAGCATCCCGGATTGGGTGATGGCGAGCAGGGATGTGGCGTTGCTGTGGCCTCGTCGTACAGAGTTGGCGAGAGCGGTGACCGTCACCGCCACGGACACGACGCTGACCCAGAGCAGCAGCCAGGCTTGCACAGCGGCGGGAACCGCGGCCTTGCGGAGGATGAGCACCCGCCATCCCGGAAGGACAGCCTGCCAGGTGAGCACGGCGATGACACAGGCCCCGAGGGGCAGCATCGCGTAGGTGTGCAGCCCGAGCAGGTACGAGTTCGGGTAGATCGCGGCGGTGGCGACGGCGAGCAGGATCGCGGCAGCGCACAGCGGCATGACGGCGCGGGAGCGCATCACGGCACGGATCGCGCCGACGGCGCTTTCCCGGGTGCTGCGGCGTCCGACCGGTCGGCTGTCCGTGCCGCGTTCCATGCGGAGCGTGCCCGGCAGCAGCACTCGCAGAACCAGTACGAGTGCGGTCAGGAGGACGCTGAGCGTGAGCGCCAGGGCGGGTGATTCGGTGGCGAGCGGGTCGCCGGCGGCGAGGGGTTCGGCGTTCTGGTGTGCTCCGAGTACCGGGAGCATCGCTCGGACGGCCCAGGTCGGAGGGATCGCGAACCAGGCGGTTGTCTCGGCGGCGAGAGCGCCGATGACCTGCCAGACCCAGGCGGCGAGGAACACGGGGATCGTGCCCGACCGTTCGGTGAGCATGAACGCGAGCGCGAGGAGGCCGAGCGTCGCGACCCAGCAGGCAAGACCGGCCCACAGGAGGCGCGGAGTATCGGTCGGGGCGCCGACAGCGACGGCGAGCGGGATGACGAGCCAGAACGCGAGCGCGTGGAACAGGGCGGAGAGGCCGGCCAGGACGATGAATCGCGCGACGATGATGGTGCGCGGGCTGGTGGCTCTCCAGAGGGTGCCGCCGTCTCGGGCGGTGGTCTCGCGGACGGTGGTGAGGCCGGCGAGGAGCGTCATGAGTGGTGCGGCCATGCCGGTGACGTAGAGGGTCTGCCACAGCAGTGCCGCGCGTTCCTGGTTCTCGGGCGTGATGAGGATGCCGGCAGTGCTGATGCCGGCGAGGATGATCCCGACCCAGGGAAGCGCAGCCGCCGCTGACCCTTTCGTGCGGACTGCTTCCGCCCGGATCGCAGAGGTGAGCGCGCCCATCATGCAGCCTCCTGCCGTGTGGCGCTGGGCATGGTCAGCCTGAGGAACTCCTCCTCCAACCGTCCTGGGGCAGCGAAGTCTGCGAGGGATCCTTCGTAGCGGCAGACGCCGTCGGCGAGGACGGAGATGTCATCGGCGAGCTGCGCGATCTCGCCGAGCTGATGGGAGCTGACCAGGACCGTCCGGCCCGCGGCGGCGTAGTCGCGGAGCAGCTGGCGCAGCTCGACGATGCCCTGCGGGTCCAGACCGTTCTGAGGCTCATCGAGGATCAGCACGTCCGGTTCGGTGAGGATGGCGATGCCGAGTGCGAGCCGGGCTTTCATGCCCATCGAGAAGTGGCGGGCGCGTTTGCGGCCCGTGCTGGCGAGTCCGACGATGTCGAGCACCTTCTCGATCCGTGCCCGTCCGACCCCGGTGAGCCGGGCGTGCACGAGGAGGTTGTCGAACGCGCTCAGGTGCGTGTAGATCGCGGGGCCGTCGATGCTCGCGCCGATGCGTTCCAGTGCGGCCCGGTTCTTCGGGCCGGACGCCGGGGGCTGGCCGAGGACGTCGATCGTTCCCGAGTCGGGCTGCATGAGTCCGAGCAGCAGCCGGAACGTGGTGGACTTGCCGGCTCCGTTGCGGCCGAGCAGCGCATGGACGCGCCCGGGCTGGACGTGGAGGTCGAGGCCGTCGAGCACGACCGTGTCGCCGCGCTGCAGGCGCACGTCGGTGCAGCGGATCGCCATCTGCGGTGCCGGGGTGGGTGTGGGTTGGACTGTCATACAGCGGCTCCTCTCTGGTATTGGGTCAGGCGTCGCAGACGGTGAACGCGAAGGTGCGCAGCGTGCCGATCGAGCCGTCGGAGATGTCGCCGATCGGGGGCAGGTCGGCGTTCTCGTCCACGGAGTTGAGGGCGTATTCGGTGCCGTCGGGAGAGGTGAAGCGCAGCACGGGATCGCCCTTGTCATTCTTCTCGCAGCTGACGGTGCCGTGGTCCACGTCGAGGTTCCACGAATGGCCGAAGTCATCGGCCGTGACGTCCTGCGGGTTACTGGTCGCGGTGCGGGTAGGGCCATCTTCGGGGAAATCCTCGGGGTTCATCATTCCGTTGCATCCGGCGAGGCCGAGGGCGAGCAGTGCCGCGGCTACCGCGGCGGACATGCGGATGGTCGTGCGGTGGATGTTCATGCGTGCTCCTTCGGGATCGTGAGGGCCATGTAGCCGTCTTCAAGGTTCGGGTCGACCGGCGTCGCGTCCGCAGGCGGGGTGTCGGTGACGATCCGGTACTGCGTGCCGGCACCGGTCGTGGTGGCGTTGACGACGGTGACGTCCTCCGGTGGAGGCGCGGTGCGGGAGGCGGTGAGCCAGGTGCGGCCTCGGGCAGCGTCGATCAGCCCGTCAGTGGGTCCGTCGTAGCGCAGGCGTCCCTCCCGGAGGACGAACACGTAGGGGCAGGTCTGCGCCACGTCATCGAGGATGTGCGTGGACAAGATCACCGTGCGGTTGTGCCCGAGGCTCGCCAGCAGGGTGCGGAACCGCATCCGCTCCTCAGGGTCCAATCCCGCCGTGGGCTCATCGACGACGAGCAGTTCCGGGTCACCCATGAGTGCTTGCGCGATGCCGACCCGCCGACGCATGCCGCCGGAGAACCCGCCGACCTTGCGATCTTTAGCGTCGTTCAGGCCGACCTGGGCGACCAGCTCGCGGGCCTGCCGCTTGCGGTCGGTCGCGCTGTCGATGCCTTTGAGCACGCCGACGTAGTCGAGAAACTCGAGCGGGGTGAGGTTCGGGTACGGCTCCACGTCCTGCGGCAGGTAGCCCAGCGTCTTCTTCACCGCCCGGCGCGCACCGGCGTCGGCGAGGTCGTGCCCGTCGATGAGCACCCGGCCCCTCGTGGGCTGGATGATCCCGCACAGGATGCGCATCAGCGTGGTCTTCCCGGCACCGTTGGAGCCGAGCAGCCCGATCATGCCCTGCGGCAGATCGAGGGTGACGTCATCGAGAGCGGCGGGCTTCTTGCGGAAGTCCTTGCCCAGGTGGTCGATGGAGATGAACATGCGGCTTCCTTTCAACGCTTGGCCATGCGCCCGGTCAGCGCGGACCCGGCAGAGAGCAGAAGGACGATGATGACGAGCTGTGCAACCAGCGAGAGCGTCGCGGTCCAGACGGTGCCGTCGAACGCGAGCGAACCGGCGGGCGGGTAGATCGGGTCGGTGTCGAAGTAACCGCTGGCGACCGCATCGCCGATCACGGTGAGCACGGTGCCGTTCGGCGTGGGCAGCGGCAGGAGCGAGGACGAGAAGATCAGGAAGAACCAGACGAGCACGCCCGCGATACGGCCGAGTGCGCGGGGCAGGATCGCGCCGAGCAGGGCCGACAACGACATGGCGATCAGGACGCCGGGGACGACGATCGTCGCGGTCACCGCCACCGCCACCGGGATCGACCAAGGATGCCCGCTGAGCGTCTGCACGACGCCCATGAGCAGGAGCACCGCCAGTGCGGGAACGACGACGACGCCGAAGGTGCCGAGGATTCTCGCTGTGTGCAGGGCGAGGGGGCGTACCGGGGTTGAGGCTTCGAGTTCGTTGATACCTAGCCGTGAGGGGGCGGTGAAGAAGTCGGCGAACGCGGCGGCGTAGGCGACGCCGGTGAACATCACGATCAGCTGTGCGGAGAACGCGAGGTCTTCGATGCCTCCGGTGCCGGGCCGGGCCGGTGAGATGACCGCGAGCAGGGTGGCGAACACAGTCAGCGGGATCGCGGTGAACCACAGCGCTTTCTGCCTCCGGGCGACTTTCGAGTGCGTGCGAGCGAGTGCGAGAACCGTCATGCCGCGACCACCTTTGCGATGTTGCGTTCCGCGTTGGCGAGCCGCTGCCAGACGGCGACGAGAAGTCCGGCCGAGACGAGCAACGGGATGCCGCGCTGTTGCGGCAGCGGCAAGACGTAGGGGTCCCAGAGCATCGCGAGGAACATCCATGCCGCCACGACCGCGATGGTGGTGGTCGATGCCGTGCCCGCGAACGCCGCGGCCACCAGTGCGACGACGATCATGATCACGACCGCGCCGGCGGGCGACGCCACCGACGTCCAGCCCTCGTCGCGGGGCCAGACCCGCAGTGCGTGCAGGGGGAAGAACATCAGCGTCGCACCGCTCAGCCCGGACAGTGCCACCAGCGCGGCGCGAAGAAACTGCACGCGCCGGAAGCCGGTCGGCGTGGACTCGTGCAACTCGATCAGCGGGTCACCCGTGAGGGCGACCGCGGCGCAGACACCGGTGGCGATCACGAACACCTGCGCGAGCCAGTTCACCAGTGTCATCGCCTGCGAGGGCTGCCAGGCGTCGGCCGCGAACCAGCCTGCGAGGACGACCACGGCCCCGGCGAGGATCGGCCCAGCGAGCACCATCAGGCCGGCGCGTCGGCCCTGTGCTCGGATCGCTGCTCTCGTCACTTCCTGCTCCTGAACTCTTGAGAATCTGCATCTACAAGGTCAGTAGCGGGGTGAGGCGGATCGGTTCACGCGGATTGCAGTCCGCTGATCGCGGCCCGCCGCGCCGTCGTGACGGCCGCACCCAGTAGGGCCGCGCCTGCTCCCAGCAGGCCGAGCGGGGTCAGCGCGTTCCACAGCAGCCCGGACAGGCCGAAGAAGAACATCGCTTCGGACACCGGGGCGGCCATGGGGATGAGCACCAACCCGGCGGCGATGCCGGCCCAGGGTGCGACCCAGATTGAGGCGAACGTCGCGGCTCCCGCGACCAGCGCGACCGGGATCAGCCAGCTCGCGACGACCTCCGGCAGGCCGCTCGTATACCCCCAGGCCGATACCAGGCCGGACGCCGCAAGCCCGGTGACGGCGTCGACGACCAGCACGAGAGCGATCCGTGCGAGCACCACCACCTGCGGGCCGAGCGGGGTCGCGAGGGCGATCGAGTCGGGCTTCGCGGACGACAGCGCCATCGTCACCGTGACCGCGATCCCGGCGAGCATCACGGAAGCGAACCCGGTGTCGCCGGCCGATCCTCCCTGTGTCACTCCGAAGAAGCGGGCCGCGAAGATCGCCATCGTCACAGTCACCAGGGCGACCGGCAAGATCAGCCACGGCACGACCCGCATCTGCGCCCATGCCAGAACCGCTGCCAACTTCGCACTCCGCCGGGCAGGCCACCGGGGAGCATCCATCGGAGACGGTGCGCTCGCGATCCGACGCCGGATCAGATCGAACGCGGGCGCCTCGCCCTGTTCGCTCTCCCAACGGCGCAGGACCTCACGGAAGGCGTCATCGCCGCCGGTGTCAGCACTGTGTTCAGTCATCGTTCCTCCTCAACTCCTCGCACAGCAGGCGCCGGGCGCGAGACACCCGGCTCTTTATCGTTCCCCGCGGGACGCCCACCAGCTCTGCGATGTCCTCGTACGGCAGCTCGTGCACCCAGGCCAGCCGAACGGCCTCGCTCAGATCGGCGGGAAGCGCACTCAACGCCGCCAAAAGCGCACGGGCCTCCTCGGCGGACGCCACCAGATCGGCAGGATCACTGTCGTCCGCGGGGATCGCGTACTCGGACTCATCCAGCGGCACCTGTGCCAGACGCTTACGCCGGGTGTGCGCGTAGACCTGCCGCTTCGCGATCCCCAGCAGCCAGGTCAGCACCCGACTGTCGTGCCGGAACGCGCGCGCCGATCGCCAGCAGCCCAGCCACACGTCAGCACTGACCTCCTCCGCGACCCCGCGGTCCGGCGTCCGTGCCAGGACGAAGCCGAACACCACCGACGCATAGCGCGCGTGGAGCTCAGCGAGGGCACGCTCATCGGCGGCGCCGATTCGGACGAGCAACGCCTCATCCGTCTCGACCGCTGAACCTGACCACGCCACTCTGTACTCTCGCCTCCCACGACCTCGCACTGCCCATCGCAGCTCTCACCCAGTCAGTAGCGCCCACGGGCCAACCGGTTCACGAGGGTGCTGTTGCAAAGTTGGGGGGAGAGCAGCGAAGACTCAGTTTCTCATTCCCTGATGGCCGCTGCGTGTGGGCGTTCTCAGGCCGTCTCGAAGACCCGGTTGACGATCACCGCGTCCGGGTTCGGTTGCCCGTAGGCAAACATCGTGCCTTGCCCTTTCCGCAATGAGTGCATCGCCTCCATCCCTTTCAACGTCCGATATGCAGATGTCCGGTTCTTAAACGCGCCTTTCGGCCCGAGGATCCGCTTCAGCCGACCATGGTCGCCTTCCAGGATGTTGTTGGGGTATTTCACCTGGCGGTGTCGCAGCCAGCGCCCATCGTCATGACGATGAACCACGTGAAGCCCCATAGGAGGATTCTGGGGATCAGTCGGCCCATTGACCGTGTGCGCCAGCTGGCTATCGCGATCAGGATGAGTCCTCCGATGAGGACGTTGCTCCAGAAGTCTCCGCTTGCCAGGAACGAGTCGGCCGACGGGATGGTGGACGCTGAGGTGTTCACGGTTGCCTACTTTGTTTGCAGGGGGATCGATCGCTGTTTTTTAGTGTGCCTTACAGCCTGGATGCTGCCGCGCTGGTGGGGAACGGGTGAGCGAAAATGAGGAACAAGGAGGCGGAGCCTCCGCGTTAGCCAATCTTTTAGGCGCTGTCATGCTGGCGTGCCGTCACGTGCTCGCGACGGCGTCGAGGTCGTCCCGGTAATGCGCGGCAGCTTCAGTTGCCCGGAGTAGGCCGTCGTAGTACCGCCGTGCCTGTTGCAGGCTCATCGTCGTGTGGTCTTCTTCGATTCCGGTATGGATATGGACCCTCCGGTCGATGATCTCGATGCATATTTCGGCGAGCTGGCGCCCGGGTTCGTCGGGGTCGGGAATGCGCTCGATATAGGGCAGGTTTGTTGCGTTCATCGTCCGGCCTTTCTGGTTCGTCGCCAGTTTTCGGCGATCCATTTGTGTGCATCGTTGGGGGCGGCGAAGGTGCTGACGTGGTGTCCGGTGATATCGCTACGGCCATGGAAACTACGAAGTCGCCACTGTCCGGCGATTTCCTTTACCGGCTCTTCAGGATTTAGAGTGCGTTGATCTTGGTGTGCAGCTGTCCGGAGTGGATCAAGGATCGCAAGATGTAGTGCCCGAGGTTCTTGAACCCCAGAGCGATGCCGCGCAGATGCTCCAGGCGCCCGTTGATCGCCTCGACGGGCCCGTTGGACGCGCCGATATCGAAATACGCCAGCACGTCCTTCTGGCGCCGGTACAGCGTGTTTCCCAGCTGCTTAATCTCCTCTAACCCCTTCGGCATCGTCGATGAACGCAGCGTGCTGATCACCTTCTGCATCAGCTTCTTGCCCTCGGCTTTCTTCGGGTACTGATAGGCGGCGATGATCTGCTGATACACCGACCACGTCACCTCCAAAGCCACGTAGTCTTCGTCGGTGGCCCACAGTTGCTCGAGTCGCCGATGCTGTCGATCAGTGAGGAAGTCAATCCTGGTCAACAGGGTTTTCCGGTTCTTATACAACGGATCGTTTTTCTTGCCCCGCCGCCCGGTGGTCATCCGCTGCAGGCGCTGCCGGCACACGGTCAACTTGTCGGCGGCCAGGTGCACCACGTGAAAGGGATCCATCACCGCCTGCGCCCGCGGCAGGGCCTGTTTGGTGGCGGTGGCGTAGCCGGCAAACCCATCCATCGTGACAACCTCGACCCGGTCGCGAAAGCCCTGCCCACGCTGGCCGAGCCAATCGCTCAGTACCGCGGCGCTACGACCCGGGACCATGTCCAGCAACCGGGCCGGTCCGGCGCCGTCGATGACGGGGGTGATGTCGACGAGCACGGTGACGAACGAGTCCGGCTCACCGGCCCGGTGGGTGTGCTTCCACACGTGCTCGTCCACGCCCAGCACGCGTACCCCGGCAAGGTGGCCGGGGTCGTCATAGACCAGGTGCCGGCAGGCATCCAGGGCGAGGTCGTTGACCAGGTCCCAGCCCAAGCCCAGGGCTTTGGCGGTGGCGGAGATACTCATTTTGTCGATCGCCAACCGTTGCAGAATCCAGCGGGTCACCCGGCGAGTGACGGTGCGCCCGCGTTCGGCGCAGGCCAGTTCGCCCTGGTAGATCCGCTGGGCACAGGACTGATTCAGGCACAGGAACCGCGGCACGCGTACCTGCAACCTGGTGGGGAAGCCGACGACGGGAAGATCGGTCAGCCGGCGCACGACGTGATCACGCAGCCGGCCTGTGTGTCCGCAGCCCGGGCACTTGTCGCAGGAGTCGATGGGACGAGCACTGATGACCGTGAACTCGCCGGCATCCGCGGCATCGGTGATCGTTAATCCCAGCTCCGCGGTGCGGCAAATGGTGTCGGCGACGAGGTTGAACGTAGGCTGCATCGTAGGGTCCTGGTTCGGTCAGATGGTTGTGTGGTAACTCTCATCTTGTACCGGCCAGGGCCCCTACATGTTGTGCCACCCCGACATATCACTTCCCGCTAATTACGCACTCCAGATCCGGATGAGCCCCTTTACCAGGCCGTAGTGATCGCGGAGGTCGTTGATGATCTGGAGTGCGACTGCTTGATCGGGGGGCGACGGCGACGAAGGCTCCGGCGGCGGAGACGGGGGCGGTAAAGACACTGAAAGTGCCATCGCTGTTTTTGATGAGATCGGTTTCGACGGTCATGCCCGCCGTCCTAGGGTGCCGTCTGCGAGGTATGCCGAGATCATCTCGATGAGCAGTTCATTTACGCTCGTGTCGTCGATGCGGGCCTGAATGTGGAGGTCACGGCGCATTTCTTCGCTGATGCGGATGGTGATCTTCACGCGGTTGTCGGTAGGTGCTTTGAATGCTGTGGTGGCGTTGGTGCGTGCTGGGCGCCGGGGGCGCATGGGATTGGTCGTCATCGGAGCTCCTTTTCGATTTCAGTGAGAACGCCGTCGTAGCCGTGCCACGGCCATGCCGGTCGCCGGCCCCAGCTCATCTTGATCTGCTGTCGTTGCGGGATCACGTTGCTGAAGACCGAGACTTCTTGGTCGGCTAGCGCTTCTTGGGTGTCGCGGAGAGTGCGGGTGCCGAGCTGTGCGGACGTCAGCAGCACTGCGGCGGGCCGGTGGCCGACGAGGTCGAGGGTTTCCCACATGCGCGCGACTTCGATTCCTGAGGGACAGGTGGGAATGATGACGGCGTCGGCGGTGTCAATGGCTGCGTTGATCACCGCGGGCATTCCGGGTGGGCAATCGACGATCTCCCAGTCGACTTCCGGAGCGGACGATCTGCGGGCCAGTGAGCGAGCGTTGACCGGCACGACGTCGAAGGGCAGTGGGTCGCTTGCGTCCTCGGCGATTGCGGCCCAGTCGGATGCGGAGCCTTGCGGGTCGGCATCGAGGACGCGGGCGGTGTGGCCGGCGGCATCTGCGGCGGCGGCGAGCATGATGGCGGAGGTCGTCTTGCCTGTGCCGCCCTTGACGTTGCAGATGGCGATGCGCATAGTTGTGGTCCTTCGAGGTGTGGTGGGTGAAAGTGTGTAGGTGATCGCTGCGGAGGCTGTCATTGCTCGGATCGAGTCCGGTGATCCGGCCGTGTAGCGCTGAGTGGTCTGGACCGAGCCGTGTCCGAGCGCTTGCTGGACTCCGAGAAGGTCGTGGCCGCCATGCCGGTAGGCGGTGGTGGCGAACCGGTGCCGCAGCGTGTGGAGCGACCAGCCCGGCGGAAGAACCTGTGCAGCCAGCTTTGAGACCCATCGGGGTGAAAGGTGGCCGTCGATTTGCCAGGGAAGATCGAGGCGTCGCCGGCATGGCGGATTGTGGGGGCCAGGGAGGCGGTGACTGGGAGGACGCGTGTGCGGCCTCCTTTTCCGTGAACTGTGAGCGTCCAACCGTCGGGGGATTCGGTGAGGTGACGGCGGTGAAGCGTGGCGATTTCGCTGCGCCGTAGGCCCAGTTCGGCAGCTAGTCGGAGGATGAGTTGGGTGCGTGGCTTGGCGGCCGCGATCGCGTCGTGGAGGATGTCCTCGGGCGTTGGTCGCGGCGGCGGAGTGTGGCGCCGGATCCCGGTGAGGACGTCTGCCGGAGATGCGGTGCCGTCGTTCTGGGTAGCCCACCAGCGGAAGAACAACCGGGCGCTTGCGTGGTATCCGTGGCGGGTCTCAGGTGCCCACTCCTGCGCGCCGCTCCACTCGATAAAGTTGTCAGAGCAGAAGTCGGACGGGCTGATGGCGTCGAGGTCGCGCGCGAGCCGGCGAATATGGCGGACCCGTGTGTCGATCGTTGCCGATTGTTGGCCTTGGGCGCGAAGTCGCAGTTCCCATCGGCGTATCGGGTCTTCCCATCAAAAAGGGCTCGGCAGTAGCAGAGGGCTATCGGAGAGCAACATGAAAGCACTTTGCCCCGCAGGGTGTTCCCGCCAGCTGGCGTGATGGCATGCCCGCAAGCTGGCACGTCGGGCGGAGTTGGCGAGCGCGATGCCACGTAGAGTTCGAGGGATCGTAGCGCCAGTGGGTATCGGGCCACGTGGAGATGTCGACCATTCCAAGCAATGACCCAGAGGTCGTCGGTTCGAATCCGGCCCCCGCTACCAACGTGAATGAAGGCCCCCGGCATTGCGCCGGGGGCCTTCGTCGTGTCTGGGGTCCTCGGCGTTTCCGGGGGTTGGGTCTGGCGGTCGTTGTGGCGACCGTCAGAAACCATGTGGGAGTGCGATGCGGTCGAGCTTCCTTCCCGCCCCGAGCACACAAGTCACACCCGTAACTTGCGCAACATTGGCCCCAGATCCGTGCCGCGCGGTATGGTTGCCCCGTTATCCGGAAATGGGCCGCCGTGATCCGTGAAAATGACTGGCCACGGCACCTTTCCCGGGTTGGTTACGACGAGCGGATGGGGCGTGGCGGCGCAAATGGGCGACACTCGGGCATCGCGGAGAGCGCAGGCGGTGCGGGGAGCGCAGGCGGCGCGATTGGCGCGGTTGGCGCAGGGGGCGCGGGCGACACGACGGATGCCCGCACGGCGATGGGGCGGCCGAATCGCCGCCATGACCTGCTCCGTGCTCGCCTCGGTCGGTCTCGGCATCGCCCCCGCCACGGCTGCGCCGGCCGCACCCGAGGATCGGGTCGTGGCGCCGGAGCCGTCGACCGTCGTCAAGCATGACTACGCGCTGAACTACTCCATGCTGGAGATGGCCATGGAACCGCACGTCGTGGACGAAGACGTCGTGTCGAAGATCCTCGGCGCCACCCCCGGCCCCGTGCACAGGCGCGTCGACGGCGTGTGGTTCTCTTCGCCGACCGCGCCCGCCGAAGCCGACCGGCTCGCCGCCCAGGGCAGGGCGCTGGTCGGTCCGGGCACGCCGATCCTCGTCGGCGACGGCGACTCGCGCAACGTCTGCACCGTCACCGCCGCCGGACGCGACGCCGGCGACCGGCTCATCGCGCTGACCGCCGGGCACTGCGGCGGCGTCGGCGCGCCCGTTCGGTCCATGGACGCGAAGGAAGCCGGCGTCATCGGCAGCGTCCAGCGCGTCGACGCGACGTTCGACTACGCGGTGCTCGTCCTCCACGGCAATGCGGTGCCGACCTCGACGTACGGCGACACTCGCGTCGCGTCGGTCGGTGATCTGCCGAAGGCGGGGGAGATCGCGTGCAAGCAGGGCATCGCCACCGGCCGCACGTGTGGCCCGACGTGGGTCGAGGGCGCGCCCGGTTCCGCCGCCGACCCGCACGTGTCCACCCAGATCTGCGCCGCGCCCGGCGATTCCGGCGCGCCGGTGTTCGTCGGCGATCGTCTGGTGGCCATGGTCATGGGCGCCGATTCCGCCCCGGCGTGCCTGACGCCGCTGCAGGGACCGGTGTTCGCGCCGACGATCGTGACGTCCGTCCGCGCGCAGATCGACGACATGAACCTCCACGGCGGCCCCGGCGGCGGGTTCCGCCTGGCGTAGGGGGTTCCGGCGTAGGGGTTCCGCCTAGGAGCTCCGGTTACCGGATCCGCGCTTTCGCGGCGACGAGCAGCAGGGCGGCGCGGTCGACTTCGCCGTTGTTGATCTCGCGGTTGAGCTTGTGCAGCACCACCGGGCAGCGCAGGCAGCGGGTGCCGGATTTGCAGCACTTCTTCTTCGGCGTCATCGCGGCGAGTTTGAAGGGGTCCTTGCCGGCGAGCTTCTTCGCGGCCTTGGCCTCGGCTTTCGAGCATTCGGGCAGGCGTAGCGAGGTCGTTGCCGCGGCCTTTTTCCTGGCTTTGGCGGCGTCCTTCTTCTTGGCCTTCTTCTTGCCCTTGTCGCCCTTGGCCATGCGCGTTCCCTTCGTCGCGGATTTTCCCGGATCAGGTTAGCTTCGCCTCACGCGATGTGGGTAGGCGTGGGTGCCTGGCGGGTGTAATCGGGTGTTGCTTGACGACGGCTTGCCTGGCGGCCAGCGCCGCCGAGGCGAATGGCGGCCAAAGGGTGCCGCCGGGGCGAATGGCGGCCAAAGGGTGCCGCCCAGGCGAATGACGGCCAAAGGGTGCCGCCGGGGCGAATGGCGGCCAAAGGACGCACATTCGCCCAAAACGACTCAGGGCCATTCGCCGTGACCTGCGGAAACGGCGAGTGATAGTGAGTCGTTTTGGGCGACGGGTGCTCGTTTGCGGATGTGGGCGACGGCCCGCCCGGTGCGGCGCCTACCTCAGGTAGCCGAGCACGGCGTCGTGGAGCAGACCGTTGGTGGCGACGGCGTCACCGCCGTGCGGCCCGTCCTCGCCGGCCAGCGAAGTGAAACGCCCGCCGGCCTCGGCCACCAGCACCGCCAACGGCGCCAGGTCCCACAACGACACCTCCGGCTCCGCGGCGACGTCCACCGCCCCTTCGGCGACGAGGCAGTAGGAGAAGAAGTCGCCGTAACCGCGCAGGCGCCAGGCGTCGTCGGTAAGCGAAATCAACTGGTCGCGCAGCCCACGGTCCCGCCAACCCGTCAGGGAGGAAATGGCCACCGAACAGTCGGCGACGTCGCCGACGCGGGACACGGTGATCCGCTTCGGGGCCGGCGCACCCGGCGATTCGGCGCGGGCCTCCGACGTCGCGGGTGAACCCACCGCCACCGACGTCCACGCGCCCCCGTCCTTCGCCGCCCACCAGCGACGCCCCAGCGCCGGGGCGGACACCACGCCGACCACCGGCACGCCATCGACCAGCAGCGCGATCAGCGTCGCCCACACGGGCACGCCGCGCACGAAGTTCTTCGTCCCGTCGATGGGGTCGATGACCCACTGGCGGCCCTCGAAGGTCGCGTCGCCGCCGAACTCCTCGCCGAGCACCTCGTCGTCGGGGCGTTCCTCGGACAGCAGCGCCCGCAGTTCCCGCTCGCAGGCGAGGTCGGCGTCGGACACGGGCGTGAGATCCGGCTTGGACTCGACGTCGAGGTCGGCCGCGCCGAAGCGGGGCATGGTCACCGCGTCGGCGAGGTCGGCGAGCTGGTGGGCGAGGGCGAGGTCGTCGGAGAAGGCGCTCATGAGGGGTAGTCTAGACCGGCCCGACGGAAAGGCCCCGCATGCTCAACGCCCTGACCTACGCGTTTCTCGATTCGATCAATGTTTTGCTGATCGCGGTCGTCGTCGCGTTGGGGATGATGTTGCCCGCCGGCCGGTACCGTCGCATTACGCCGTTGCTGGTGTTCGGCGATTGGCTGGGCGTGGCGGTGCTGGCGTTGGCGGTGCTGGTGGTCTTCGACGGCCTGGGGGATCAGGTCGCGGCGCTGGTGGGGTCGCCGTTGTTCGGGGTGCTGTTGATCATCACGGGCGTGGCCACGGCGGGGCTGACCTTCCGCGGCGGCGATTCGTCGGCGTTGGTGGAGAAGATCCTCGCGCCGCTGCGCACCCCGTCGATCATGACCGTGGCCACCGGTTTCGTCCTCGGCGCCATCCAGTCGGTGACGTCGGTGCCGTTTTTCGCGGGGCTGGCGGTGCTTTCGGCCGGCGGGATTCCGGTGGTGGAGCGGTATCTGGGGCTCATTCTCTACGCGTCGGTGGCGTTGAGCTTGCCGACGCTCGTCGCCATCGCCGTCGGCGTCGTCCGCCATCGCCCGGATTCGTGGCTCGGCCGGGTCTTCGCCCTGGCGCGCGACAATCAGGCGCGGGTGTCGCGGGGCGCCGGGTACCTGGTGTCGTTCCTGCTCGTGTTCATCGGCGTGCTGCACCTGTAGGGCAGTACCCGTAGAGCGGTGCCTTGTGGCGGGCGGTTGCTTTGCGACGCCCGCCTGCCGGCCGACGCCCGGTTCCTACGAGTCGAGCGTCCGCGCCAACTCGTCGACGACCGAGGCCGGACCGGCGATGCGCCACCCGTTGACCAGGGCGGAGGAACCTCCGACGCCGGCGACGAGCGCATGACCGGGCAGCCAATCCCACGACGCCACCGAATGCTGGAACCAGGCGCCCAAGCGGCCCTCGGCCACCCCGGCCAGATCCATCGACGCCGACCCCAGCATCCGCCACGTGGCGAACTTTCCGGCCGCCTCGAGCCACGGCGCCACCATGGCGTCGTCGCCAAGCCAAGTCGAGTGCAGGTAGGTGCCCGCGCTCAGGGCCGCCGGGTCGGCGTCGTCAAGCCTGGAAAGCTCGACCAACCCACGCTCGTCGGTGCGCGTGGTGGGCAGGTCCGGGCCGCCGACCCACGTCGTCGACCCCGTCGTGCGGTGCACCGCCCCCAGGATCACGCGGTCGGGGGAGTCCGGCGAGCCCTCCACCAGCGCCACCGCCGAGCACCAGTAATCGGAACCCGACGTGAAGTTGTACGTGCCGTCGACCGGGTCGATCACCCACGTGCGGCCCGACGAGCCCTCCTTCGCCGACCCCTCCTCGCCGAGGATGCCGTCGTCCGGGCGCAGCCGGGCCAACTCCGAGACGACCAGCTCCTCGGCCGCGCGATCGGCGGCGGTGACCACGTCTGACACCGAGGTCTTGAACTCCGTCTCCAGGCCCTCCGCCCGCATCCGCGCCGCCAACTCCGCGGCGCGCGCCACGACGTGCGCCGCCACCGACGCATCGTCGAGCGACGCATCATCGAAGGAACCGGTCCGGGCGGTCATCGCGTCATCCGTCATGGATCCCATTGTGCACGCGGCCGCCGATCCCGCACCCGGCGTGCCGTTGACGAAGGCTCGACGGCGCAGCCCCCGAAAACCCGCGGGGCCCGTTCGCTACAGTGGAGCGCGTGAATCCCGACGTGACCGCTGACCTCAATGACCTCGACGCGACGCTGACCACCATCGAAAAGGTGGTCGACCCGGCGGAGCTGTCCGATCGGGTCCGCGAACTGGAGGCGCAGGCCGCCGACCCGTCGCTGTGGGATGACCAGGACCACGCCCAGCAGGTCACCTCCCAGCTGTCGCAGGTGCAGGCGAAGCTGAAGAAGGTCACGGAACTGCGCCGACGTCTCGACGACCTGCCCGTCATGTACGAACTCGCCGAGGAAGAGGACGGCGACGCCGCCGCCGAGGCCACCGAGCTGGCCGACGCCGAGCGCGCCGAGCTGCGCGCCGACATCGAGTCGCTCGAGGTGACCACGATGCTGTCGGGCGAGTACGACGAGCGCGAGGCAGTCATCAACATCCGCGCCGGCGCCGGCGGAATCGACGCCGCGGACTTCGCCGAAATGCTCATGCGCATGTACACGCGATGGGCGGAAAAGCACGGCCACAAGGTCGACGTCTACGACATCTCCTACGCGGAGGAAGCCGGCATCAAGTCGTCGACGTTCGTCGTCCACGGCGAGTACATGTACGGCCAGCTGTCGGTCGAGCAGGGCACGCACCGCCTGGTGCGCATCTCGCCGTTCGACAACCAGGGCCGCCGCCAGACCTCCTTCGCCGAAGTCGAGGTCCTGCCGGTCGTGGAGACCACCGACCACATCGAGATCCCGGACAACGAGGTCCGCGTCGACGTCTACCGTTCCTCCGGCCCGGGCGGCCAGTCGGTCAACACCACCGACTCGGCGGTGCGGCTGACGCACATCCCGACGGGCATCGTCGTCACCTGTCAGAACGAGAAGTCGCAGATCCAGAACAAGGCCTCGGCCATGCGGGTTCTGCAGGCGAAGCTGCTGGAGCGCAAGCGCCAGGAGGAGCAGGCGGAGATGGATGCCCTGGGCGCCGGCGGCAACGCGTCGTGGGGCAACCAGATGCGCTCCTACGTGCTGCACCCGTACCAGATGGTCAAGGACCTGCGGACCAGCCACGAGGTCAACAACCCGTCGGCGGTCCTCGACGGCGACATCGACGCGTTCCTGGAGGCCGGCATCCGCTGGCGCATGGACCAGGAGAACGAGGACTAGGTTCCCGGCCGCCGCGGGGCCGTGCCATGTGCCGCAACTCATGTGACACATGGTGCGCGTGACCACTAGGGTGATGGCCGTGATCACTTTCGACCGGGTTACCAAGACCTACGCCACCTCCACTCGACCGGCGCTGAACGAGGTGTCGGCCGAGATCGGCAAGGGCGAGTTCGTCTTCCTCATCGGCCCGTCCGGCTCGGGCAAGTCGACCTTCCTGCGCCTGATGGTGCGCGAGGAGAAGGCCGACTCCGGCCGGGTGCTCATCGGCGGCAAGGACGTCGCCAAGCTGCCGCGTCGGCACGTGCCCAAGCACCGCCAGAAGATCGGCTACGTCTTCCAGGACTTCCGACTGCTGCCGAAGAAGAACGTGTTCGACAACGTGGCCTTTTCGCTGCAGGTCATCGGTAAAAGCCGCGACAAGATCGACCCGGCCGTCCGTGAAACCCTCGAGCTGGTCGGCCTGGCGGGCAAGGCCAACCGCATGCCCCATGAGCTCTCCGGCGGCGAGCAGCAGCGCGTGGCCATCGCCCGCGCGTTCGTCAACCGGCCGCTGATCCTGCTTGCCGACGAGCCCACCGGCAACCTCGACCCGGACACCTCCGGCGAGATCATGTTGCTGCTCGACCGGATCAACCGGCTGGGCACCACGGTGGTGATGTCCACCCACGACAGCGACGCCGTCGACGCCATGCGCCGCCGCGTGCTCGAGCTGGACAACGGCAAACTCGTGCGCGACGACGCCACCGGCGTCTACGGCCTGGGCCGCTAGGGCCGCCCCGGAAACGACGACCAAAAACGAAGGACGCAGGCGAAAAGACGATGAAGACCCGCTTCGTGCTCGGGGAAGCCCTCTCCGGATTGACCAAGAACATCACCATGACGGTGGCGATGATCATCACCACCGCCATCTCCCTGGCGCTGCTGGCGTCGGGACTGCTGGTCACCGAGATGACCGACAAGACCAAGGACCTGTACCTCGATCGCGTGGAGGTGCTCATCGAACTCGACGAGGCCATCTCCGCCGAGGACGAGACGTGCTCGTCGCCCGCGTGCGCCGAGGTGCGCGACACCCTGGAGGCCCAGGACGGAATCGAGCAGGTCACCTACCGCAACCGCCAGCAGAACTACGAGCATTTCGTGGCGCTGTTCGAGAGCACCGACCCGGCGCTGGTGGCCAACGCGACCCCGGAGTCGCTGCCGGCCGTGCTGCTGGTGCGCCTGGAGGATCCGACGGATTCGTCGCCGCTGGATCCGGTGCTCGACATGGAGCAGGTCGTCCACGTCACCGACCAGCGCGACGACATCGGCAACGCCGCGTCGAACCTCGACTCGATCCGCAACGCGACGTTCCTCATCGCCGGCATCCAGGCGTTGGCGGCGGTTTTCCTCATCGCCAACATGGTGCAGATCGCCGCGTACTCGCGTCGCACGGAGGCGGAGATCATGCGCATGGTCGGCGCGACCCGGTGGTTCACGCAGGCGCCGTTCGTGCTCGAGGCCGTGTTCGCGGCGATCATCGGCGGCGTGTTGGCCATCGCGGGGTTGTTCGCGGGCAAGGCCGCGGTCGTCGATCCGGCGATGCAGGGTCTGTACCAGGCGCAGCTCGTCGCCCCGGTGACCACCGGCGACATTTGGGCCGTCGCGCCGATCGTGATCCTCGTCGGCGCCGTGTTCGCCGGCATCACGGCGCAGGTGACGCTGCGTCTCTACTCGCGCAACTAGCCGCAGCTAGCCGCAACAAACGCTGGTCGACATGGCGTCGACGTCGGGCCCCGCATCCGCTGCGGGGCCTTGTCGTTTCGTTGTCGTTTCGTGTCGTATCGTCGCCGAATGTCACACCCCGGGCGTCGCGGGCCCGGCTGCTGCGGGTAAACTTCGGGGCATGAATAACGACGACGTGCAGCGCCCGCCGAAGCTCAAGAAAGCCGCCTACGAAAAGGAGCTCAAGCGCCTGCAGGCCGAGCTCGTCGAGATGCAGCAGTGGGTCGTGGAGACCGGTGCGCGCCTCGTGGTGATCATGGAGGGCCGTGACGCCGCGGGCAAGGGTTCCGCAATCAAGCGCATCACCCAGTACCTCAATCCGCGCACGTGCCGCATCGAGGCGTTGCCGGCGCCGACGTCGCGCGAGTCGGGCCAGTGGTACTTCCAGCGGTACGTGGAGAAGTTGCCGACGGCCGGCGAGATCGTCATCTTCGACCGTTCCTGGTACAACCGGGCGGGCGTCGAGCGCGTGATGGGTTTCTGCACGTCGCAGGAGTACCGCCGTTTCCTGCACCAGGCGCCGATTTTCGAGCGTCTGCTGGTCGAGGACGGCATCATGCTGCGCAAGTACTGGTTCTCGGTGTCGGATGAGGAGCAGGTCCGCCGCTTCGAGTCGCGCCGCGAGGATCCGCTGCGCCGCTGGAAGCTGTCGCCGATGGACCTGGAGTCGATCACGCGGTGGGAGGACTACTCCCGGGCGAAGGACGAGATGTTCGTCCACACCGACATTCCGTCGGCGCCGTGGTACACGGTGGAGTCGGAGGACAAGAAGCGTTCGCGCATCAACGTCATCAGCCACCTGCTGTCGACCGTGCCGTACGAGCGCATCGAGCGCGAGATGCCGGAGATTCCGGAGCGTCCGGAGTCGCAGGCGCAGTACGAGCGTCCGCCGCGCACCGAGTTCCGTTACGTGCCGGATGTGGCGCGTCACCTCGAGGACGAGGAGCTGAAGGCGAAGAAGGCGGCCAAGAAGGCGAAGAAGGCCAAGAAGGCCAAGAAGGCCGAAAAGTCGGGCAAGGGCAAGTCCGGCAAGAAGTAGCGTCGCCGCCGGGCGTCGCCGCGTCCGTTTCCGGTTGTCGTTGCTTTACGACGTTCCGACCGTCCACGTTGCTCGGCGTGGGCGGTCGTTGTCGTCGTAAAGCGATGCCGTGGGGGCGGCGGGTGCCCCTTGTGCGAATTGCGGTTAACCCTTTTGTGGCGGCCAATCTGTGTCCTGTGCCACACTGGGCGGCATGACCGATTCTGTGATCAAGGACGTTTCCGGCCGCACGGGCCGCCTGACCCTCAACCGACCCAAGGCGCTCAATTCGCTGGATCTGGGCATGGTCCGGCACATCAACGAGGCGCTCGACGCGTGGCGCGACGATGACGCCGTCGAGCAGGTCGTCGTCGTGTCCGAGCACCCGAAGGCGTTTTGCGCCGGCGGCGACGTGCGTCAGATCCGCGACGCCCAGATCGCCGGCGATTCCGCCGAGGGCGACGCGTTCTTCTCGGAGGAGTACGAGATGAACGCCGCGATCGCGGAGTTCTCCAAGCCCTACGTTGCGGTCATCGACGGCATCGCCATGGGCGGCGGCCTCGGTGTGTCGCTGCATGGTTCGCACCGCGTGGTCACCGAGCGCGCCTCGGCCGCGATGCCGGAGATGGCCATCGGATTCCTGCCGGATGTCGGCATTTCGTGGTTCTCGCAGCATGTCACCGCGGCGTCGGGTCAGCCGGAGCCGGCGATCGCGCGTTTCCTGGGACTGACCGGTTACCGCCTCAACGCCGCCGACCTGCTGTGGGCCGGGTGGGCCACGCACTTCGTTCCGCAGGAGTCGCTGGCGGACTTCCTCGCCGCCGTGGACGCCGACGGCATCGAGGCCGCCCTCGACGAGTTCGCCGAGGACCCGGCCAAGGCCGGCGAGTCGAAGCTCGCCGCGTTCGCCCCCTGCGTCCGTCAGGTCTTCGGCTTCGACACCTGGCGCGAGATCGAAAACGCCCTCGACGGCGGCGCGTGCTCCGGCGAGGAGCGCCGCGTGATCAACGACCTGCTGCGCTCGGCCGCTCCGACGTCCCTCGTCGCCGGCGCCGAACTGTACGCCGCCAACGCCGCCGAGGGCGTCGACCTGCGTGCCGGCCTGCGCAACGAGTACAACATCGGCCGCATCCTGCGCCACGACCCCAACTTCGCCGAGGGCGTGCGCGCCGTGCTGGTGGACAAGGACCGCAACGCGCAGTGGAACCCGACGTCCACCGACGAGGTCGACCCGACCCCGTACCGTGAGGCAATCGGGAAGTAACCGAGGGACGTGGCCTGCGGCCGCGGGGATGGACCCGGGGGAGTTGGCCCGGGGGAGGGGGCGGCCGCGCCTTTCTCAAGACCGGCCGCTCCTTCTTCGAGCCCGGTCATCCTTTTCGGAAAACCGAGCCGCCCCGATGTGCGCATCGGGGCGGCCGTTATGGTTCAGGCATGCCCGAAGGTCATGTGATTCACCGTCTTGCGCGGGATTTCAACGAACGGTTCACCGGCCGACCGCTGTCGGTGACCAGCCCGCAGGGGCGGTTTGCGGCGGAGGCGGCGGTCGTCGACGGCCATGAGCTCGACCATGCGGAGGCGTGGGGCAAGCACCTGTTCTTCGAGTTCGACGTGCCGCGGCGGGACCACATCATCCACATTCATCTGGGGTTGATCGGCCAGCTGAAGTTCGAGGGGCCGGACGACGTCGCGGGGCAGGTCCGGTTGCACGTGTCCAACGGCGAGGAATCGGCGAATCTGCGCGGGCCGCAGTGGTGCCGGTTGATCACCGACGAGGAGCGGGCGGCGGCGATTGCGAAGGTGGGGCAGGACCCGCTGCGCGGCGACGCCGACCCCGCCGAGATCGTCGACCGCGTGCGCCGGTCGCGCAGGCCCATCGGCGCGTTGCTCGTCGACCAGAAGCTCTACGCCGGCGTAGGCAGCATCTACCGGACCGAGACCCTGTTCCGCCTGGGCATCCACCCGTTGACGTCGGGGGCGGACCTCGATGTCGGGACGCTCGAGGCGATGTGGGTCGACCTGCGCGAGCTGATGGAGGACGGCGTGCGCGTCGGCCGCATCGACACCGTCCGGCCCGAGCACACGCCCGAGGCGATGGGGCGGGAACCCCGCGAGGACGACCACGGCGGCGAGGTGTACGTCTACCGCCGGACCGGGCAGCCGTGCCACGTGTGCGGCACTCCCGTTGTCGAGGTCCCGATCGAATCGCGTCGGGTCTTCTACTGCCCGACCTGCCAGTCGGCCTGACCATCGGCGCCGGTTCAGCCACCGGCGACAGTCGGCCCCCGTGCTGGCTCGACTACCTGTGCCGTCCACCGGGCGGGGCGAAGTCGTCGGCGATCATCGCCGCGAGTTCCCGATAGGCCATGCGCGTGGCGGGCCGCAGCATGTCGATGTCGATGTCCGCGCCGCGCGCGATGTGCGGG
Source organism: Corynebacterium freneyi (assembly GCF_030408835.1). Classification (NCBI taxonomy): domain Bacteria; kingdom Bacillati; phylum Actinomycetota; class Actinomycetes; order Mycobacteriales; family Corynebacteriaceae; genus Corynebacterium; species Corynebacterium freneyi. The sequence continues at coordinate 2,235,613 of NZ_CP047357.1, read as the reverse complement.
TCATGCGGGATCACCTGCACCGCCCGGCAGCGCTGCCCGAACAGGTCGCGCAGCGCCTCCGCCTCGACGCCGGCGTCGGTGAGCTGGTTGACGACGACGACCGTCGACGACACCAGGTCCGCCCACCCGTGCGCGGACAGCCAGTCCAGCGTCGCCCACGCCGATCGGGCTCCGTCGAGGGCGGGCGTGGCCACGAGCACCAGGCAGTTGGCCTGGGCCAGGATCGCCGACACCGTCCCGTGCACGATTCCGGTGCCGCAGTCGGTGAGCAGGATGTTGTAGTGCCGGCGCAGGATGTCGAGCGTGCGGTCGTAGTCGGCGGCGGAGAAGGCCTCGCTCATCGACGGATCTCGTTCGCTGCCCAGCACCTCCAACCGCGAGGGGGCCTGGGTCGTGTACGAGCGGACTTCGGCGTAGCGGTCGGTCGACGGGGCGCGCAGGAGGTCCCGCACGGTGGCGGGGTTGGGGTCGGGCACCCGGTGGGCCAGGGTGCCGAAGTCGGGGTTGGCGTCGATGGCGATGACGCGGTCGCCGCGCAGCGACGCGAAGGTCGCGCCGAGGCCGATGGTCGTCGACGTTTTGCCCACCCCGCCCTTCACGCTGAGCACGGCGACGCGGTAGTCGCCGATGACGGGACGCCGGATGCGTTCGAGCAGTTCGCGTTCGGCGCGCTCGGCGGAGGATTCGCCCGGGTTGACGCGGCCGCCCGATGCGCGGCGCACCATGTCCCGCCAGCCCCGGCCCGGCCGCGGTCGTTCGGCGACCAGGCCGGCGATGTCGCCGACCGTCATTGGCCGCTGCCCGACGTCGACGTGATCCCGGGCCGGAACCCGATGCGGATGATCGTTGCCCTCTGCGGGCCGCGGGTCGTCGCGCAGCGGCGCCGGCTCCTCGCGGCCGGGTTGCGCCCGGCGGTCCAGCAGCGGAACCTGCGGGCGTGCGGTCGGATTGACGATGATCTGTCGTGACGGCGTCGATGCGCCGGATGAGTCCCCCCTCATGCTCAGGGAAACTACCGCAGCACCGGGGAGCCCGCGACCGCAGAGAACGGGGCGCCTCAGCGCAGCACGACGATGACCACCAGCACCGTGATGGCGGCGTCGAGGAGCCCGACGGTTTTCGGCGTCCACGGCTTGTCGCGGCGGGCGCCGGTGATCGGCATGAGCGTCGCCCGCGCGAGCATTACGACGGCGACGACGATGGTCGCCGGGTGGAACGGATCCCCGCCGGTGCCGAGCACGGCGACGACGGCGGCGACGAGCACGACGACGTGATAGCCCACCGATCCGATGAACCAGGGCTTTGAGCCGCGCTCGCGGATGAGCGTCTTCACGTAGGGCACGGTGCCGACGAAGTACGCCAGGTACACGGCGAATGCGGCCCACGCCTCCGCGTCCAGGCCGCCCCCGGCCCAGGCGGCGACGGGCAGGATGAGGCAGGCCGCGACGACGGTGGATACGCCCGATGCCAGCGACCTCGGACGCCGCTTCCATGCTTCGAAGACGGCCACGGCCACCAGCGGCGCGAACGCCGGGACCCACATGAGGAGCCGCCAGTCGAAGATCAGCGTCGTCAAGCCCGCGATGGCCGTAAGCGACCCGTACACCAGGACCGGCGGGCGGTTGCGTTCGCGGAAGCGCGAGCGGATCCAGACGCTGCCGGCGAAGAACGTGAAATAACCGAGCCACCACGTCAGCAGCAGGGGAATCGCGGTCCACGACGGTGCCAGGATGACACCGGTGATCGCGGGGACGGTGACCATGAACCAGGCGCCGTGCTGGTCGGGCACCCAACCGGGTGCGCGGCGACGCTTTCGGGGCTTGCGTTGCACCCTGCGCTGCACCCTGGTCTCGGACATGACCCCAGCCTACTAATGCGAATCCATGATGGGCAATTGGCGTGGACTTTTCCGCCCATTCGGGCCACTCTCCGGCGCACCGCTGCTAACGTCGGCAGCGAACATTCTCAGGGCGGGGTGGAATTCCCCACCGGCGGTGACGCCGGGCCACGCGTGGCCCGGACGAGTCCGCGAGCGCTCCCTCAGGGGAGGTCAGCAGATCCGGTTGGAACCCGGAACCGACGGTCATAGTCCGGATGGGAGAGAAGGAGATCCACCGTGGATTCCGTCATGTCCGCACTCGTCGGTTTTTTGACCGCGCAGCTGACCATCGGGGGAGCGCCCATTTTGGTGCGCGAGATCGTCGGCAATCTTTTCGGCCTCGGTTCGGCGTATCTGGGCATGCGCCGCCTGGTCTGGGCCTGGCCGGTGGGCATCGCCGGCAACATCCTGCTGTTCACGGTGTTCCTCGGCGGCGTCTTCCACACGCCGCAGGACCTGGACCTGTACGGCCAGGCGGGGCGGCAGGTGATGTTCCTGCTGGTCAGCGTGTACGGCTGGTGGCGGTGGGCGCAGACGCGCCGGGTCGTCGCGGGCGACGGTTCCGGGCGTGACGACGCCGCCGTGATGCCCCGATGGGCCACCGGCCGCGAGCGCATGGTCATGCTCGCGTTCGCCGTGGGAGGCACCGTCATTTTCGCCAGGATCTTCGGGGCCCTGGGCTCGTGGGGGCCGTGGGCCGACGCATGGATCTTCGTCGGGTCGATGTTGGCCACCTGGGGCATGGCGAAGGGATGGACGGAGTTCTGGCTCATCTGGATCGCAGTCGACGTCGTCGGCGTGCCGCTGCTGTTCCTCGGCGGCTACTACCCTTCGGCGGCGCTGTACCTGTTCTACGGCGGGTTCGTCACCTGGGGTTTCGTCACCTGGCTGCGGATCCAGCGTCAGGATCGTGCGGCGGCGGCCTCGTCGAGCAGCCTGTCCAGCGTGACGACGACCCCCGAGTCCGTGTTGGACGGCGCCAGGTAGTTCGCGGCGGCCTTGATGTCGTCGTGGGCGTTGGCCATGGCGAAGGACATGTCGCCGGCGCCCATCATCTGCAGGTCGTTGAGGAAATCGCCGAACACGGCGGTCTGCGCCGGGGTGACGCCGAGACGTTCCTGCAGCGCGCGCACCGCGTGGCCCTTGTGGCGGCCGGGGACCATCATGTCCACCCAGCACCGTCCGGAGACGGCGACTTCGAGTCGGTCGCCGACCAGGCGCTCCATCATCGGGGCGGCGTCGAGCCCGGAGCCCCGGTCGTCGAAGATGGCCAGCTTGATGACGCCGTCGTTGACCTCGTGGAGATCGTCGACCACGGCCCGCGAGTGGTAGTACTTCGCGGCCTCGTCGTTGAAACCGGGCTGGTCGATTTCCACGTGGGCGACCTCCGGATGGCAGACGATGAGACCCATCGGCGCACCGTCGGCGCGGGCGGCGCGCACGGCGTCGATGACCTCGTCGACGATGCCCGGATCCATGCCGTCGGCTGCGGAGAGTTCGCCGTCGCGGGCGACGACGTTGCCGTTTTCGGCGATGAACGTCTCGACCGCCGCACCGGATTCGGTGCGGATGCCGCCGAACATGTCGCGCAGCGTCGCATACTGTCGGCCCGATGCCGGAGCGAAGGTGACGCCGGCGGCGCCGAGCCGATCGAGAAGACGGGGCAGGTCGGCGGGCAGCTCACCGGCGTCGTTAAGAAGCGTGCCGTCCATGTCCACCACCACCAGGCGCAGGTCGGCCGGGGCGGCGGGGAAATCGGTGGGCCGGGGGTGACCGGCGGAATCGGCGTGATCGGGGGTATCGCACATGACCGCGACCCTAGCGCCGAATCCGGATTGGCGGGAACCCCTAATCCTCCGGCCGCGGCGGCTGATGGCGAAGATCCCGGGCCTCGGCCCTGCGGACCTCACGGGGCTCGTCGTCGCGGTGCTTGCGGCCGGAGCGGGGGAATTGCCAGTTGCTCAGGCCGGGCAGTTTCTCCAGCGCCTCGCGGCCGGCGTCGAGGGAACGGCGGAACACCTCGCCGCCGACGTCGCGCGTCCGATCCAACGCATCGGAGGCCAAATGCTCCGCCTTGCGCAGCAGCTCCTCGCGCTTTTCCTCCCGACGACGCTTCGCCTCCGCCGCATCGTTTTGCCGGGTGCGCTCCCGCTCGAAGGCCTCTGCGTCGCGGGCCTCGGCGTCGGAAAGCCTCTTCGACGCCGCGGCCGCGGCATCCCAGCTTTCCTCCAGACTCTCCGCCAGATGCAGCATCGAGTCGATGCGCCGCTCCATGTCCCGCATCTTCTCGCGGTACCCCGACTGAATGTCGTAGCGGCGCAGCAGACGGCGGGCCCGCGTGGCGTCGTCGCGCCACGAGGCGATCGGGCCCTCCACGATGGAATCGTCCGCGATGAACCGGTGCTCCCACGGATCGACGTCGGGCGACGACAGATTCGAGCGCAGGCGCTCATCGCGATCCAGCACCTCCTGCACCAGCAGGCGGGCGCGCTCCTCGGCATGGGAGGCGCGGGCGGAACGAGAATTGTCGGATCGGAAAGTCACGCGGCCCATCCTACGGACGGGACAACCACCGGTGCAGGCGACTTGCGGCGACTAGAACAGGCCGGTCGGGTTCGTGGCGTAGCTGACCAGCAGGTTCTTGGTCTGCTGGTAGTGCGACAGCATCATCAGGTGGTTCTCGCGGCCGATGCCGGACTTCTTGTAGCCGCCGAACGCCGCGTGCGCCGGGTACACGTGGTACGCGTTGCACCACACGCGACCGGCCTGGATGGCCCGGCCCGCCTTGTAGATGTTGTTGTTCGACCGCGACCACACGCCGGCGCCGAGGCCGAACATGGTGTCGTTGGCGATCTTCACGGCCTCGTCGAAGGAGGAGAACGTGGTCACGCCGAGCACCGGGCCGAAGATCTCCTCCTGGAACAGGCGCATGTCGTTGACGCCGGAGAAGATGGTCGGCTCGATGTAGTAGCCGCCCGACAGGCTGCCCTCGAGCTGTGCCTGGCCGCCGCCGAGCTCCAGCTTGGCGCCCTCGGTCTTGCCGATTTCGATGTACTTGAGGATCTTGTCCAGCTGCTCCTTCGACGCCTGCGCGCCGACCATGGTCTCGGTGTCCAGCGGGTCGCCGCGGCGGATCTTGGACACGCGCTCGATGCCCAGCTGCACGAAGTCATCGGCGATGGACTCGTGGACGAGCGCGCGCGAGGGGCAGGTGCACACCTCGCCCTGGTTGAGGGCGAACATGGAGAAGCCCTCGACGGCCTTGTTCCGGAAGGCGTCGTCGGCGTCCATGATGTCGTCGAAGAAGATGTTGGGGGACTTGCCGCCCAGCTCCAGGGTGACGGGCACGAGGTTGTCGGCGGCGGTCTTCATGATGATCGAGCCCGTGGTGGTCTCGCCGGTGAAGGCGATCTTGGCGATGCGGTCGGAGCCGGACAGGGCGGCGCCGGCTTCCTCGCCGAAGCCGTTGACGATGTTGACCACGCCGTCGGGCAGCAGGTCACCGATGAGCTCGATGAGGTGCAGGATCGACGCGGGGGTCTGCTCGGCCGGCTTGAGCACGACGCAGTTGCCGGCGGCCAGGGCGGGGGCGAGCTTCCACGTGGCCATGAGGATGGGGAAGTTCCAGGGGATGATCTGCCCGACGACGCCGAGCGGCTCGTGGAAGTGGTAGGCGACCAGGTCTTCCTCGATCTGCGACAGGCGGCCCTCCTGGGTGCGGGCGGCGGCGGCGAAGTAGCGGAAGTGGTCGATGGCCAGGGGGATGTCGGCGGCGAGGCATTCGCGGATGGGCTTGCCGTTGTCCCACGTCTCGGCGACGGCGATTTCCTCGAGGTGTTCTTCCATGCGGTCGGCGATCTTGTTGAGCACCTTCGCCCGCTCGGCCGGCGGCGTCGTGCCCCAGGCGGGGGCCGCGGCGTGAGCGGCGTCGAGGGCCTTCTCGATGTCCTTCGCGGTGGAGCGGGCGACTTCGGTGAACACTTCGCCGGTGACGGGGGAGACGACTTCGAAGTAGTTGCCGTCGACGGGGTCCTGGAAGCCTCCGTCGATCCAGTTGCCGTAGCGCGGTTTGAACGACATCTTCGCGCCGTCGGACCCGGGGTGGGCGTAGGTGGTCATTGCGGTCCTCCTGGTGGTGCGTGGGATCGGGTGTGCCGAGTGCGCCGAGTGCGGCGGTCGGGGCGCCCCGTGCGTGGGCGGCCCGCCCTCGACGAATCGACGGTGATTCACGCCACGCGAAGCGTTGTCGCGCAAACCTAATCACGTGTCGCTTTCGTGTCAACGATGATTTTCTCCCACCCTGGTCATCGCTACCCTGGCCCCATGATCACCGTTCCGGAACTGCTCGCCCCCGTCGATCCCGAGGCGCCGTTGCTCGTCGTGGCCACGCGCGAGGAAGCCGAACACCTCGCCGTCGACGTTCCCGTGCTGCTCACCGGCATCGGCCGCATCAACGCCACCGCTGCGCTGTCGGAGACGCTGGCCCGGGGACCGTCGCCGACGACGGTGCTCAACGTGGGCACCGCGGGTGCGCTTCACGACGGCCCGTCGTCCGGATTGCACGGCGTCCACCGCATCAGCCGCGTGGTGCTCCACGATTTCTCCCATTCGGCCGTGCGCAGGTTGGCGGGCGCCGACGCATACCCTCCGATCGCCCTCGATGTGCCGGCCGACGAGGCTGGGGAGGGGCCGTCGTCAAGCACCGCGGAAACCGGAAAAGTTCTGGCCACCGGCGACCTGTTCGTGGAAGACTCCGCGACCCGCGCCCGCCTCGCCGCCACCGCCGACCTGGTGGACATGGAGGGCTACGCCATCGCGTGGGTCGCCCGCAGGTACGGGGTGCCCGTGGAACTGATCAAGCTGGTGTCCGACCCCGCCGACGAATCCGCCGGCACGCTGTGGGTCGACGGCATCGCGGAATGCTCGCGGGTGCTCGGCGAGCACCTGGAGGCGCGGCTGGGCGGGTAGCGCTCGTGCCGCGCGGCGGCGTCAGACGGTGAAGCGGACGCCGGTCAGTTCCTCGGTGAGCACCCACAACTGGGCCTGCTTGCCGATGTCCCTCGACACCTTCGACGACTTCGCCATCCCGACGTCGCCCTTGGCCTCGAACGGTCCGGTCGGGCCGAGGAAGGAACCGCCGGGCACGGTCTCGTCCGTCGCCGCGGCGAGCAGGGGATCGGCGCCCATGTCGGCATCGCTGAAAAGCTTGTCGACGGCCGGCTCGCCGATCCTGCCCAACAACCCGGGCAGCCGACGCATGAACGCCGTCGCCGCAATGCCGGGATGCGCGATGACGCACCGCGCCCGCGCACCGTCCACAGCGGACGCGGCGGCCTGCGCCAGGCGACGATCCAACTCCCGGCCGAACATCAAACACGCCAGCTTCGACTGCGCGTACGCCCGGAAACCGCGGACATCGGCCGAATTCGGGTCGGCCCACCTCAAATCGCGGACGTGGGAGTGGGCCAACGACGACACCTCGACGACGCGGGCGCCGACGACATCGCGATACAGGGGCAGCAGATGCCGCGCGAGCAGGAACCCGCCGACGTAATTGGTGGCGAAGTGGATCTCCCAGCCGAGGGAATTCTCCGCGTGATCGCCCGGCACGATGAGCCCGGCGTTGTTGACGAGCACGTCGACCGCGTCGGTGCGGCCGGCGATCTCGGCGGCGGCGCGTTCGACGTCATCCGGCTCCGACATGTCGGCCAGGACGACGCCGACGGATCCGGCCCCGGCGGCGTCGATGCGGGTCCGCGCCGCGGTGGCCCGTTCGAGGTTGCGGCACACCATGATGATGTCCGCCCCACGCCGCGCCAACTCGGTGGCGACGACGAAACCGATGCCGGAGTTCGCGCCGGTGATGACCGCGGTGCGTCCGGTCTGATCGGGGATGAGGTCACGCGTCCAAGTCACGGCCCTCATTGAACCACCGGACGGCCGAGTCCGCGGTTCGAGGTTTCGCAGGCTTCGCCGAGGACCGCGTCGGTTCGGCGCGGCTCGGCGATCGTGGTTAGTCGGCGACCAGGGTCTCCAGGGTGAACTCCGGGTGCTCCTTCTCGATGAAGGACAGCTTCCACTTGTCGCCGAACAACGCGATGAGCGCGCCGTCGGAGCGGGTGAAGATCTCCACGCCGCGCTGCTTGGCCAACTCCGGCGCGGTCTTCTCGTCCGTGCGGCGAGCCACCGAGTAGGGGATCGGATCGGCGACCGTTTCGACGTTGTACTCGTTTTCCATCCGGGCCATCATGACCTCGAACTGCATCGGGCCGACGGCGGCCATGACCGGGGCGGCGTCGCCGCGGGCGTCGTTGCGCAGGATCTGCACCACGCCCTCGGCGTCGAGCTGCTCGATGGCCTTGCGGAACTGCTTGTACTTGCCCAGCGACTTGGCCCGCAGGGTGCGGAAATGCTCCGGCGCGAACTGCGGCATCGGCGAGAACTGCACCTTGCGGCCCGAGTAGATGGTGTCGCCCGGCGCCAGCGAACCGGCGTTGACCAAACCGACGATGTCACCCGGGTAGGCGGTTTCGACGGTCGAGCGCGTCCGGCCGAACACGGTCAGGGCGTACTTCGTCGAAAAGCTGCGGCCCGACTGGGCGTGGGTGACCTGCATGCCCCGGTCGAACTCCCCGGACACGACCCGCATGAACGCGAGCTTGTCGCGGTGGTGGGCGTCCATGCCGGCCTGGACCTTGAACACGACGCCGGCGAAATCGTCCTCCGGGCGGCGGATTTCGTCGATGGCGCCCTGACCGCCGGCCGCGGCGGCCTCGACGGCGGCGGGATCGGACTCGCGGGCGGCGGGCGCGGGGGCCAACTCGCACAGCGTGTCCAGGATCTGGTGCACGCCCCAGTTGAGCATGGCGGAGGCGAAGATCACCGGCGAAGTGTCTCCGGCCAGGTACATCTCCTGGTCGTGGTCGGCGCCGTCGGCCGACAGCAGCTCGGACTCCTCGGCGGCGGTCTCCCACGTGTCGCCCTGCTCGGCGGCGGCTTCGTCGGGGGTCAGGTGCGTTTCCTCGGCGATGGTCGACCCGCCGGCGGTGCGCTCGAAGCGGATGAACTCCTCGGCCTCGCCGTCCTCGCCGCGGCGGAGCAGACCGCGGAAGTCGCCGGCCTCGCCGACGGGCCAGTACAGCGGGGTGGGCTGCAGGCCGATTTCCTCGACGATTTCGTCCATCAGCTCCAGCGGCGCCTTGCCCGGGCGGTCCCACTTGTTGATCACCGTGATGATCGGGATGCCGTTGGACTTGCACACCCGGAACAGCTTCAGCGTCTGCGGCTCCAGGCCCTTGGCGCCGTCGACGAGCATGACCGCGGCATCGACGGCGGTGAGCACTCGATAGGTGTCCTCCGAGAAGTCCGCGTGGCCCGGGGTGTCCACCAGGTTGACCATGTACGGCTCGCCGTCGTGGTTTTCCGGCGCGTACTCGAACTGCAGGGCCGACGAGGCGATGGAAATGCCGCGGTCCTTCTCCATGTCCATCCAGTCGGAGACCGTGGACTTGCGGCCGGCCTTGCCGTGGACGGCGCCGGCCTCGCTGATGACGTGCGCGTGCAGCGCCAGCGCCTCGGTGAGCGTGGACTTGCCGGCGTCGGGGTGCGCGATGACCGCGAACGTGCGGCGGCGTGCGGCCTCATCGGCGAGGGTGTTCATGGATTCCTTTGCGTCGTCGTTTTCTGCGGGTGGCAGGTGGTCAAGGATAGTCGCGGTGCTTTGCGACGATTCCGTCGCTCCGGGCGTGGCTCCGGGGGTGGCTCTACCCGTGGCTCCGACCGTCGTCCTATTCGTCGGCGGCGTTCTTGCTCAACTGTTCGGCGTAGGCGCGGATTTCGTCGTCGGGGTCGAAGCGCCGGTCCTGCAGTGCGGAGGGCCAGTTGTCGGGGTCGGGGTCCTTGACGGCGGTGGCGTAGGGCGCGAACTCCTTGACCGAACGGAAGCGGATGGCGGTGGCGGAGTCGGGGTCGTCGGGAAGCGGCGCGGACACGGACACGTCGTGGACCGCCCGCGGCAGGCCGGTGATGGGGTTGGTGGGCCATTCGACGCCGAACGTCACCGTCGGGGCGGCGTCGACGGCCGCCGGGTCGGAGGGGAACAACAGGAATTCGACGAGCCCCGAGTCCGGCGCGAAGTACCAGCCGCCGTCGTGCAGCAGGGCCCGCAGTTCCATTGCGGCGGTGAGGCAGCGGTCCATGCCCGTGCCCTCGTAGGCGTCGAGTGCGTCGTCGATTTCGGCGAGGGTGAATTCGCCGTCGAGCAGTGCGGCGACGACGTCGGCGTCGCCGGCGGGGATCGACCCGGTGGCGAGGACCGCGGGAGCTTTGCCCGTGGTGGCGTCGGCGGTGGTCGCGGCGTCGGTGGCGGCCTCGGCGGCGTGTGCTTCGTCGTTCCGGCTCATGGTGCGCAGTCTATCGGTCGACCCGGATCACCCCGAAGCCGCGGCGACGGCCCAGGTGGTCGCGGCGTTCCATGCGCGGATCGGCTTTCCGGTGGCACCATGGGGTCGGACGCGTCTTCCGGCGCTCGCCGGCATTGTCCGGGGCCCGCCCGCCCCGTGTCGGCGTTTGTTTGAGCAAGTCAGATGGAATCTGACGGAAAGGTGACTCACATGAGCATCAGCGACATTGGACCCAAGCCGAACGCCTTCGACATCGAGACCGAGACCCGCGACAACGCGAACTACCGCAGCGTGGCGTGGACCGGCAAGTACCTGCAGGTGACCCTGATGTCCATCGAGCCGGGCGGGAACATCGGCCTGGAGGTGCATCCGGACACCGATCAGTTCCTGCGCGTCGACGCCGGCAAGGGCGTCTGCAAGATGGGCCCGGCGAAGGACGACCTCAGCTTCGAGCAGGAGGTGTCCGACGGTTGGGCCATCGTGGTGCCGGCGGGGAAGTGGCATGACGTCGTCAACACCGGCGACGAGCCGCTGCGTCTGTACTCCATTTACGCGCCGTCGCATCACGCGGCGGGCATCGTGCAGGCGACCCCCGAGGACGCTGAACGCGACGAGGAGTCCGGCAAGGATGTCCCGCCGGAGTGGACCGTCCAGCCCGACAATCCGTCGGAGGACGGGCACGCGTAGGTTTTCCGCGCGTTTCCCGTCGGCGGCCCGCGCCGCGCTTGTGTCGCGGGTTGCTTGACGACGACCCGCCGCGACCGGTCACCCATGGGGTGGCCGGTCGCGGCGTTTTCGGTGCAGGGGCGCGGGCGGGTGCCGGGTCGGTTGCGCGTGTCGTCGGCCGGTACACCCCTTTGGGCGTGTCGGTGCACCCGGTGGGACGTGCGTTGCGGGAAAGACGTACTTTTGAAGGAGGACTCTTCGAACCGAAAAGTACCCCCGTAAGCACGCGAAAGAACCCCCGGGCGTTCCTTCGCCGCGGAATAATCCCGCCCTCACGAACGCCCCCTTGAACCCCAGGAGGATCCATGGCGACGCCGGCACCGATCAACTACAGCGACTGGAACGAGCGAGTCGTCCTCGCGGAGAAGATGATTCCGTTGCTCGGCCAGCTGCGGCGCGAGAAGAACGTCGTCACCTCGATTTTCGGCCGTCTGCTGCAGAACCCGACGGAGACGTCGATCATCAAGTCGCACCGCTACGCCCGGCGCATCACCTCGCAGGAGCTTCCGCTCGAGCAGACCCTGCCGATCCTGGAGCACCTGGTGAAGATGGATCTGGGCACCGCCTCCATCGACCTCGGCGCGCTGGCCACCAAGTTCGAGGCCGAGGGCGGCGACCTGGGCGAGTACCTCGAGCGTGAGCTCGCCGACGTCATCGGCACCGCGCATGAGACCCCGAAGGCCGACATCGTCCTGTACGGCTTCGGCCGCATCGGTCGTCTGCTGGCCCGCATTCTCCTCGCCCGTGAGGCCGTGTTCAACGGTGCCCGCCTGCGCGCCGTCGTCGTCCGCAAGAACGGTGACGACGACATCGTCAAGCGCGCTTCGCTGCTGCGCCGCGATTCCGTCCACGGTGCCTTCGACGGCACGATTTCCGTCGACCGCGAAAACGACATCATCTGGGCCAACGGCACCCCGATTCAGGTCATCTACTCCTCCGACCCGGCCACCGTCGACTACACCGAGTACGGCATCGACGACGCCCTGGTCATCGACAACACCGGCCGTTGGCGCGACCGCGAGGGCCTGGGCCAGCACCTGAAGGCCAAGGGCGTGTCCAAGGTGCTGCTCACCGCCCCGGGCAAGGGCGACATCCCCAACATCGTCTACGGCATCAACCACAAGGACATCGACGCAGACGAGAAGATCCTGTCCGCCGCGTCCTGCACCACCAACGGCATCACCCCGGTGCTGAAGGTCGTCAACGACAAGTGGGGCGTCGAGTTCGGCCACGTCGAGACGGTTCACTCGTTCACCAACGACCAGAACCTCATCGACAATTTCCACAAGGGCACCCGCCGCGGCCGTGCGGCGACCCTGAACATGGTCCTCACCGAGACCGGTGCCGCGAAGGCCGTGTCCAAGGCGCTGCCCGAGTTCGAGGGCAAGCTCACCGGCAACGCGATTCGCGTCCCCACCCCGGACGTGTCGATGGCCGTGCTGAACCTGACCCTGGAGACCGAGGTCGAGCGCGAAGAGGTCAACGAGTACCTCCGCGAGGTGTCGCTGCGCTCGGTGCTGCGTCAGCAGATCGACTACATCCACTCGCCGGAGGTCGTGTCCACCGATTTCGTCGGTTCCACCCACGCCGGCATCGTCGATGGCCTGGCCACCATTGCCCAGGGCAAGCACCTGGTGCTTTACGTCTGGTACGACAACGAGTTCGGTTACTCGAACCAGGTCGTCCGCGTCGCCGAGGAGGTGCTGGGCACCCGCCCGCGCATCTTCCCGAAGCGCAAGCACCTCGAGGACCTGTAGGCCGGCAGTCCCGGGCTTGAGTGGTTGAGCCCTCGAACGCCATCTTCCCCCTCCTAAACCACGAGGTTTGAGGCGATGGGGAGGGCAGGGGAGGGGGACCAGGCGGTAGGGGATAGTTCGAAGCGCGCGGGTCGAGGCATCCCCGACCGCGCATTCGTCCGCGCGGCGGTGAAAGGCGGAGGCTCATGGAAGAGCTGGTTTTCGGCCTCCAGTTCCGGGCCTCCGGTGACATCGAGCACGGGCGGGGGATGAAGATCCGGGAAAGTGATTTTGAGATCGTCGAATACGGCTCGGCGGAAGTGGCCCTGTTCGGCGCCTAGGTGGCGGCGTCCGGCCGCGGGGGCGGCCCCGGGCGCTGTTGGGCCGAGGGGTCGGCCGCCACTCAGTCCCGATCCGCGTGGGGGCCCCTATGCGGATTGTCAATAGTCAGGCGTGGACTTTCACGTACATCGCATGGGGGTGTTGTAGCCATCACTGATCGCCGGGCCGCATCATGCGGGCCGGCGGTGATCAGCCCAGCGGCCTACGCAGCCGTGGCGATGTTTCTAGCAGGGATTTCTCGGAAGAACTCACGGCGAGTCAACAGGGCATAGATGACGTTGCAGCGCCGCCGGGCAAGGCATATCACCGCAGCATTGTGCTTCTTTCCTTCAGCCCGTTTACGCAGGTAGTAGTCGCGCGACGCGGGGTGGCAGTTCGACGCGATCCACGCCGATCGAAACATCGCGTTTTTCAAGCGTTTATTGCCGGCCCTGGCGGGAAACTCTCCGCGGATCGATGTACCCGACCGCCGGGTGATCGGCGCGATGCCGGCGTAAGCGGCCAGGTGTGCGGCGTCGGCGAAGTCGGAGCAATCGCCGATGGACAACAAGATGTTGGAGGCGGTCTTGATGCCTACGCCGGGCATCGACATCAAGACCTGGGCAAGAGGGAACGATTCGAGCATCTCCTCGACTTGTCCGGCGATCGTGTCGCGCTGTGCTTGAAGCGCTTTGATGCTCGCCGCCAGCTGGGGAATGACCAATTCCGCCGCCGCAGTGCCGGGTACCGTGACAGTTTGCTCGGCAAGGACAGCGAAAATTGCGTCAACCAGGGCAGCAAGGTCCTTCTTGGCGCGGTTGCGCATCCACTTCAGGACCCGGCCCCGACCTGCGGCGGCCAGTTTTGTCGAACCCTCGTAGTGAATCAGCAAGTCCAGCACCAACGTGCGCGAGAGAATCTCGCCTGCAAAGACGCGCTCGAGTGCGGGGTGAATCTGTGTGAGCACGCTGCGAAGGCCGTTTTTCGTTCGGGCGGCGTCTTAGGCGATCTCGTCGTCGAATCCGACGGGCATCTTCAGCGCCGATAGCGTCTCGTCGTCGCGGTCGACTGCCCGCAGTGTGTGCAGCATGGTGCGGGCGGTGTCGGCGATGATGAATGCAGCCCGGCGGACGGTGTTTGATCGTCCAGGGTAGAAATCGGCTGCTTGTCGCATGGCCAGGCCGGGGAGGTCTCCGACCGTGCAACCGCAGTCGCGGGCCACGGCGATGGGCAAGGCACCAATCGTGTTGAGTTAATCGACGACCATGAAAACGCTGCCGTGGGCCTGCATGGACGCGAAGATTTCACGCCGTGCGGCTTCGTCTTGGGGCAGTGGATTGTCGTAAATTCTCTCGCCGGTGTCGGTCAGCGCGCAGGCATGATGGCCGGTTTTGCCGACGTCGAGGCCGATGATGATTTCGGGTGTTGTGGACGGTTGCATGGTGGTGCCCTTCTGTTGCGGCTGGTCACAGGTGTCTTGGACATCCGTTGCAGGCACCCACGTCTGCGTTGAGACCTCTGTTTGGTCCGTATCCCTATTAGCTGTCAGCGGTTATCCCCGGTGCCCGGTGGCAACACCCCCGGATTATGGAAATATCCACGCAGATAAGCCATACCGGGCCCGGTGACCGCGCCCCGTGAGGGGGACACCATCACGGTAACGGGGGCGGGGGTAATTTCAGTGAATTGAGCCTTGCGTAAGGCGATAAGCATTGCCTAACCTAATGCTGTTTCAGGTGGTGTTCCCGATCGGGAACCGGCAACGGAAGCGAGGCGGCGACGATGAACGGAAAACGTGGATTGACCGGAGAGCCCCTCTCCGGAGGGGGAGCCGGGGGGCGCGGTGGCGTCGCAGACGGATGACGGGCGGTTGGTGCACGTCGCACCGGTCGCAGCGGGTGGCCGACCATCCACCCGCGACATGCTCGTCGCCGCCGCGATCGGCGTTGCGGGGTCTCTCATCATCGTGCCCCTGACCTACCTGCAGGTGTTCGCCGGCATCGCCCACGTTTATCTCGTCGCGGCGACGCTCGGGTTGTGGTTCCTGCAGTGCGTTGTTCCCCTCATCGTCGTCCGCAAGCTTGGCGCGAGCCTCATCGCGTGCCTTGCCATGGGCGTCGTGTCCGCGGCGACTACCCCGTTCGGCATCGCCGCAATCGGAGCGCTGATTATGGAAGGATTGCTCATCGAGCTTCCGTTCATGGTCACCCTGTACCGGCGGTGGACGCGTCCCCAGTTCGTGGCCTCGGCGATATTGTTCTCCGCGCTGATGGGAACGATGGCCCCGCGCGCAGTCGGCGTCGACTCGCCGACCACGCCCATGACCCTGATCAGCTTCGCCGTAGCCTTGGCATCGAGCCTGGTGTTTTTGGTCCTGGGCTTTGCCGTCGCAAAGGGGCTTCGCAGCCGCGGGGTCACCCGGTGACCGGCGGAGCATCCGTGTGCGCCGGTGCGACACGCGGGACGGTCCCGGCCCGGTTACGGGTTAGTGGCGCGGGCGTGCGGCACGCCGATGGGCGATGGGCACCCGACATGGTGGATCTCTCCTTCGATTTCGGCACGATCAACGCCATCACGGGACCCGTGGGATGCGGAAAGACGAGCCTGGCCCACCTCATCGCTGGACTGATCCCCTCGCACATCCCCATCGACCATGCCGGATTCGTGCACATCATCGATGCCGACGGCACCGAACGCCCCGTGGACGGGGACCGGGTCACCTTCGTCGGGCAAGACCCGGCGACGCAGGTGCTCACGCTCCGAGTCGTCGATGACGTGGCCATGGCCCTCGAGTTTTCCCTCGTGGAAGCCGGTATCGTCGCCAAGCGATCAGCCGAGGCTCTATCGGAGCTCGGGCTGTCAGAGCTCGCGGAGAAGGATCCGTGGGCTTTGTCGGGCGGGCAACGCCAGCGGATGGCCATCGCCGGTGCGGTGGCCAGGGCGCCGGAGGTCATGATCTTCGACGAGCCCGCGGCCCACGTCGACGAGGACGGTCGCCGGTCGCTGTTCGCCGCCATCCGTGATTTGCGGGCCCCGGGGCGCGTCATCCTGCTCATCGAGCACGACCTCCGCCCGTTCGACGGGTGGGTCGACACGGTGACGATCCTCGATGCGGACGGGAGCGTCGCCGCCCACGGAGCGCCGGATGGCATCGCGGTGAAGGGCATTGCGACGACGGCCGCGACCGCCGGAACGCCGGACGCCAGTACGCCGGGCACGGGGGTGCCGGACCGTCCCAATCCGGAATCGGAGGCGGATGCCGTTCCACTGCTGGCCTTGACCGGAACCCACGTGACCCGAGGCGGGGAGAGGATCCTGAACGGGGCCGATCTGACACTGGAACGGGGCGAGATTCATGCCCTAGTCGGTGCCAACGGAGCCGGTAAGTCCACCTTGCTGGCGGTGCTGTCGGGCCAGATGAAGGCGGGAGTGGACCTCCGGATTGACGGCGCGTCTGCCCGGCGCGTCCCCGACGCCTTCGCGTCGTTGGCGTTCCAGAACCCCGAGCACCAGTTCACCCGCGCGACCGTCGCCGCGGAAATCGACTCCGCGCTGGCCGGCACGGACCCGCACGGGCCACTCGGCGCCGATGAGCTGCGGAAACTACGGGAAGCCCTGTGCCCCCGGGCACTTGACCCCGTCTCGCCGTTCGTCCTGTCGGGCGGACAGAAAAGACAGTTGGGCATCTTCCTGGCGGTGGCGGCCAATCGCCGTTTGCTGCTTCTCGACGAACCGTTGGCGCACCTGGATTCGCCGAGCTCGAGCATCGTACTGGATGCCCTAGCGGAATACGCCGGGGCCGGCGGAACCGTTGTGTTCACGTGCCACGACCGCCGTGCCGCGCGAACGTGGGCGGATCGGGCGAGCATCGTCACCGAAGGGAAGGTCGCCTGGTCCGGTCCCGCGGCCGACGTGCCGGCTGCCCCGGAGTCGTCCCGGCGGGATCGCGCACTGCCCGCGGCCGGCGTACGGACGTCCGGGGACGAAAGCCCCTGGACCGGTGAATCCGACGCTCGGAGGCGCGCGGGGTTGAACGCCATCACGATCGTCGCGGCGGTGATGCTCGTCCTCGTCGCCGGGCTGCTCTCCGGCGGAGACGCCGTTCTCGCGCTGACGGGGGTCGCGTTCCTCGCACTCGCTGCAATCGCGGAACGCGACGTTCGGGCGACGGCGGGGAAGGTCCTCCTCGTCCTGTTGATTGGGGTGTTCTTCGGCCTGCTCGGGTGGCGCTCCGAGTTCTACGGCGGTGGGGATCCGGCGGAGGCCGTCCGCCACGGCATCCATCACGGACTGCTGCTGACGGCCGTGTTCGCGGGGACGGTCCTGGTCTCCGCGTGCATGCGCGTCGAGGAGCTTTTCGACGCCATGGTGCAACGCTTCCGGGTGCCCTACACATGGTGCACCATAGCGATTTCCGGGGTGAGCATCGCGGCGTTCCTGCGCAGCGAAATCCCCCATCTGACATGGGCGATTAGATTGCGCTCGATGCGACCGGAGCAGTCTTTCCGCTCCGGTTTCATTCGCGCGACGACGCCCGCGCGCATCGCCTTTCCCTTGTTCGTTAGCGCCGTGCGCTGCGCCGAAAAGCTGTCCCTGACCCTGGCGATGCGTAACTTCGGCCGCCATCCGCGGCGCACCTTCCGCACCGATCACCCCTGGCGAGTGCGTGACGGGTTCGCGGCCGCAGCGTCCGCCGCGGCCTTCGTCGCCGCCCTGGTGTCCGCAGTGACTTGACGGGCACCCAGAACCGGCGGGTCCCGGGCCCGCGAGCGGTTCCGAGCTTGTGCGGAGACGCGCCCCACCCAGTTGCTTCACCCCTTTCAACCCTTCAGACACATCCTCCGGGTCACGCCATGCGGGCCCGGTCCGCCCGGCACCGGCATGGCGCCGACAACCGAAAGAGGTACCAATGAACACGATCCGGACCATCAGCGACGTGCTTCGGGACAAGGCCGATGAGACGAAAAAGGGGATCACCTTCGTCGAGAATCGGCGGGACGTCTTCGTCCCGTATGGCCAGGTCCATGCGGAGGCGGTGGCGGCTGCGACTCGGTTGGCCGAAGCCGGCATCGGCCCCGGCGATCGCGTGATCTTCCAAGTTTCGGAGAACCGCGGGCTCATCCGGGCGTTCTGGGGCTGCGTCTACGCCGGCGCGGTTCCGGCGCTTGCGCCGCCGGTGTCGGGCCCGGTTGATGTCGACAGGGTGCGGACGCTCTCGGACATGATGCCCGGGGCCCCGATTCTGGTCGACGAACGCAGTCACACGCTGCTCACCGGCGCAAACGGTGCCGTGGTCGTGGGCGAGGACCGGCTGCTCGACGTGTCCATCGTCAATGACGCTGCCGTGGAACCGGGTGCGGCGATGCCGGGTGATGCTGAAACGGACTTCTCTCAGGCGGGGGACGTGGATTCCGGGGATGGCGCCGGGACGGTCCCCGCGTTCCCGGTGCGAGGTGGGACGGCCGGCGAAGCCCTCATCCAGTTTTCGTCCGGCTCCACGGGATCGCCAAAGGGCGTCATCGTAACCAACGAGTCCGTGCTGAACGGTCTGCGCGCGACGATCCCACGCCACGCGCACCGGTACGAGAACAAGATGCTCACGTGGCTGCCTTTGACCCACAACCTTTCGCTGATCGGCTTCCACGTCTACGCCCTTTTTCGTGGGTACGACCAGGTGTTGCTGCCGGTTTCCGAGGTGGTCGCCGATCCCCCGAGGTGGTTCGAGGCCGTGACCAGGCACCGGCCGAGACGACCGTCGTCCGGGCGACTGGCCCGGGTTCCTACAAAATGACCGCGGCGATTGCTGCCGCCACCGTTGTGGCGGTCGCGGGGAAGCCGGTCGCGCCGGGGTGCCGGGATCTCGTCGGCCACCCCCGGCTCCTCGAACCGGTCCTCGCCTTCGCCCGCGATGCGGGCATCCATATCGAGGTGCCGCATGACAACCCGACCACGGGGCCGCTGCCGACAGCGGCCCACTGCGATACCAAAGAAAAGGGGAAACGATGACGGATCAAGCTGAACGAGGTGCGGCGATCGTCGTCCGCGACCTCACGAAGAGCTACCCGATTGCGGGCAAAGCGGGCACCCCGCCCGAAGGCGGGGCAGGTGCCCCGCCGGACGGCGGGCGCAAGGGAAAGCGCGGCGCCCGGATGCGCAAGCATGTGCTCGACGGCGTGAGTTTTACCGTGCCCGCCGGGGCGATCGTGTCGTTCCTCGGCCACAACGGTGCAGGCAAGACCACCCTCATCCGAATCCTGTCGACGCTCATCACCGCCGACTCCGGCGAGGTGAGCATCTTCTCGCGCGATGTGAAAGAGGACCCGGCGGGCGTGCGCGCCGACATTGCCACCACCGGCCAATTCGCGGCGATCGACGAGAACCTCACCGGCCGGGAGAACCTGGAGTTCTTCGGGCGGCTGCGCGGACTCGACCGCGCCGCCGCGGCCGCCCGCGCGACGGAACTGCTCGCGCAATTCTCGCTCGCAGACAGTGCCTCGACGCTGGCGTCGGCCTATTCGGGTGGCATGCGGCGCCGCCTCGACATCGCCGCGTCGCTGTGCGTCGTGCCCAGGCTGCTGTTCCTCGACGAACCCACGACGGGGCTGGACCCGGTCAGCCGCGAAGAGCTGTGGGGCTTCATCCGGCAACTGCGGGACGACGGAATGACCCTGGTGCTGACCACCCAGTACCTGGAAGAGGCGGAGGCGCTGGCAGACCACGTCCATCTGCTCAAGGATCGCCGCATCGTCGCCAGCGGAACGCCGGAGGAATTGCGCCGCGCCTTCGGGTCGCACGTGCTCCGCGTGTCCTTCGCCACCGCCGCCGAGGCGGAGGCGTTCGCCCGCTGCCTCGGGGGAACGTGCCTGGACGGCGCCCGCGTCGCGGGGAAGTCGGTGTCCCTCGACGTCGACCCCGGACCGCGGGTCCTCGAGGCGGTGGCGCAGGCGATGGAGGCCTCGGAAGCGTTGCCGGATTCGCTGAGCGTGTCGCCGCCCACCCTCAACGAGGTGTTCATATCGATGAACGCAGGGGGTGTGGCGCGATGAGTGCGACGTCGGTCGCGGCGTTTCTCCGTCGGGATCTGCTGCTGTTGCGACGCAACACCGCGTCGCTGATCTCCATGTTCGTGGTTCCGCCCCTCTTCCTGCTGTGCCTGTACGCGGTGTTCGGGTACTCGGCGGAGCAATCCGGCTTCGGGTACCTGCGTTTCGTGCTCGGCGGCTGCCTGTTCCAGGCGGCGATGTTCACCGCCGCGGCGTCGGCGATGGCGGTGGGACAGGACGTCGAATCCGGGCTCGTTGACCGCGTGCGCGTGTTGCCCGGGGCCACAGGCGGCTATGTCGCCGGCAGGCTCGTCACCGATGTGCTGCGGATGTCCGCGTCGATCGCGGCGCTGCTGGTCGTCGCGTGGGCCTGCGGCCTCGACATGGCTGTCGGTGACATCGCGTGGACTGTCCTGTGGTCGCTGCTCGCTGCGGCGGTCCTGTCCCTGGTCACGGACGGGGTGATCCTGATGATGCCCGCCCCGGTGTCGACGGCCTCATCGATCCAGGCGCTGGAAATGCTGCTGCTCATGTTCTCCACCGCGTTCATTCCGGCGACCGCTTTGGACGGCTCCCTTCGCGACATCGTGCGCCACATGCCTTTTTCGCCGGTGATCGAGGTGATTAGGGCGGCGTCCCCGGACGCCTTCCCGGATCGCGCCGGGGAAGAGGCCGCCCTGTGGCTCGGTGTCGCGGCGGTCGCCGGAATCGTCCTGTTCATCCGCCGGTTCACCTCGAGGAGCGAATCATGATTGGCGCCATCTTCGTGCATCTGCGGCGCATCGCCCACATTTGGCTGCGGCGCCCCGACTTCTGGTTCATGACGTTCATTGCTCCGCTCGTGTACCTGTTCATCGTCAACCGCATGTTCGGTGGCCTGGTCAGGCAGCTCACCGGAGAGTTCGAACTCCGGAACGCGGTCATCCTGGTCGTGACGGCGTGGGCGTTCATCCTGGCCATCACGGGATCGGCCACCGTGTTCGTTGAACGCAGCAATGGCTTCCATGAGCGGTTGATCACCATGCCGGCGCCGTACGCGGCCGTGCCGGCCGCACGGATCATCGCCGAGTTCATCCGGATCATGGCGATGACTGTCGTCGTCGTGGCGGTGGCCGCCTTGCTTTCCGACAGCCCCCCTGAGGCGTCCTGGTGGTGGAGGATCGCGATGACCGGCGCGATGGTTGCCGCGGCGGCCGCATGCACCGGCACGTACATCGCGTTCTCCATCACCAGCCCCCAGGGCTCCGTGGCCCTCATCCCGTTAATCATCGTTGCGATGTTCGTCAACACGGTGCTCATGCCCGCCGACCACTTCCGTCCTCTCCTGCGCGGAATCGCCGGGCACACCCCCGTATCCGCGGCCGGCGAGGCCGTCAACGGCACCGGGGCTGCGGGTCTGGTGGTCTGCGCGGCCTGGTTCTTAGGCATCGCCGTGCTCGCGGCGTGGGGCATCGCCGTGAAAACGAGGCCGGGGGAGTCTGCATGACGGGCACGTCCACGAGGGCATCGCCGCCGACGACGGCCCGCGAACCCGAGCACCTAACCCGAAACCGCCGCGTGGACGCGGCCCACACACCCCGGAGACAGAACCAGATGAAGTCGATTGCCCAGATCGTCCAGAACAACCGCAGACTCCTCGCGGCCTACGAGGACAAGGTCCAGCCGAGGTTCCTCAGCCGCTATGCGCGTGAACCGATGGACGCCGCCGCCGTGTATCGGAAGCTCCGTGCGCTGGATCCCGGGCCGGATGCGCCGGCCCGGGTTCTCGACCTCGGTTGCGGAACCGGGTGGCTCGCCCGCATGCTCGCCGCCGAGCCTCGATATCGCAGGGCGAACATCGTCGGTTACGACCTGTCGCCCAATGCGATCCGCATCGCCCGCGAACGCGCCGCCGTCGACGGGCTCGGGGCCCGGACGGAATTCCACGTCGCCGACGTCCTCGCGCCGCTCGCGGGAGAGCCCGGCAGGACCGATGAAATCTGGGTGTGCGGCGCGCTCCACCAAATGAAGGATGCGGGTGCCGCGCTCAGCAGGGTCGCCGGGCTGCTCGCCGACGGCGGCATCGCTTACGTGCAGACGTTCGCCGAGGATCCCGACGTGAACGAGCGGGTCGACATGGCCGTCATGGCGAAGATGGGTCACCGGGTGTTCCGGGGCAGCGAGCTCGAGGACCTCGCCGAAGCCAACGGGCTGAAGCTGGGCGGAGCCTCACACGCCGGCATGGTGTACTTCTGCACTCTCACGAAGAAAAGCGCGATCGGGGAGGCGGGCAAGTGAGCGCCGTGGACGGGACCGTAGGCCCGTGGTCGCTGCTCGCCCCGATCCGGACTCGGATGCGTGCGGTGGTCGCGTTATCCGTCCTGTCGTCGGTGGCTACCGTCGCTTCGCTGGTCGGCATCATCGACATCGCGATGACGTACCCGGAGGCCCCGGTGCATCGGACGTGGTTGGCCGTGGTTGTCATCGTCGTCGCCGCGACGGTGCGAATGGCTGCGGACGGCGCCGCCGGCATGCTCTCGCACCGGGCGGATAACGACCTGCAGCTCCACCTCCGGCGCCGGTTGGTTGCCCATATCCGGAAGTTGCCGCTGGGTTGGCTGGACGCCCGGCGCTCGTCGGGGATCATCGGGTCGGTTGAGAAGGACGTCGCGGCTGTCCACCAGCTCATGGGCCACACCGTCGGTGAGACCGTGGTGGCGGTGCTGGTTCCTCTGCTTTCCCTCATCGCGCTCGTCGCGGTGGATTGGCGGATCGCGGCGGTGGCGGTCGTCCCGGTGCTGGTCACCTTCGCCCTGATGGGCGTGATGATTTCGCGCGGAGCCGGTCTTCAGCGCGACTACGAGCGAGCCTCTGAAAAGGTGACGGCTGCGGTCATCGAGTTGGTGCGCGGCATCCCGGTGATGAAGTCCTTCGGACGCGCCAGCCAGGGCGCGGGCCGCTACGATGCCGCGGCGTTGTCGTTCGTCCGCGCGTGGTCCGCCTGGTCCCGGCAGTCGAACATCTATCTCGGGCTCATCGACGTGGTGACGTCCCCGACCACAGTCCTCGCAGTGGTGTGCGGCGCCGGCCTCGCTTTGAGGGACGCCGCGGGCGGCATACCGGAGGGTCTCGTCGCCGGGCTGGTTCTCGGCCTTGGACTCTCCGCGGCGATCGTGAGGGTGGCTATGAACTCCGAACCCATCATCGCGGGGATCGCCGCCCTGAAGTCCATCGCGGAGGTGCTGGGCACGCCGCCGATCGCCGAGCCCGCCGATCCGGTGCCCGTGCACGGAGGCGCGCTCGAGGTCCGGAACCTGGTCTTCTCCTACGGGGATGGGCCGCGGGTCCTCGACGGGATGTCCGCGACGTTCGAACCAGGGACCCTCACTGCGCTGGTGGGGTCCTCCGGTTCCGGAAAGTCCACCGTCGCCCGGCTGTTGGCGCGTTTCCACGACCCCGTTGAAGGCTCGGTGCTGCTGGGCGGCGCCGATCTTCGCGACATCGCCGTGCGCGACGTGCACCGCTCGGTGTCGGTGGTGTTCCAAGATCCGCAGTTGTTCACGCTGCCGTTGCGGGAGAACATCCGGCTGGCCAGGAGAGACGCCACCGACGACGAAATCATGGCGGCCGCGAAGCTCGCGAACCTCGATACGGTCATCGCGGCGCTGCCGAAGGGCCTGGATTCGGTGGTCAACGTCGACGTAACCTTTTCCGGTGGTGAGGCGCAGCGCGTGGCCATCGCGAGGTCGATTGTTACGGACGCGCCGGTGCTCATCTTCGACGAGGCAACCGCTTACGCGGATCCGGCTTCCGAGGCCCTCATCCAGTCCGCAATCGAGCGTTTGGCCCGTTCGCGGACGGTGATCGTGATCGCGCACAGATTGAGCACGATCCGCAATGCCGACCGCATCCTCGTTCTCGATGGGGGAGCGGTCGCGGAGGCGGGTACCCACGACGAGTTGCTTGCGCGCGGTGGCCGCTACCGGGATTTGTGGCGCGCGTTCGCGCTCGACGACGAACCATCCGCCCCGCGGGGCACTGAAGCAGACGATGAAAAGGCGGGGAATCGATGATTCGGGACTTGTGGTCGATGACGGATCGGCGCTCGAGAATGACGCTGGTGTGGCTCATTGCGTTGGCCGCGCTTGCCGCGCTGGCCCAGGGAGCGGCGTTCGTCGCGCTGCTGCCGCTGCTGTCGGCTCTGGCCGAGGGAGATGATGCGACGGCGTGGCGTTTCACCGGCGTCATCGCCGGCCTCGCGGCCGCCCATGCGGTGTTGTCCCTCGCCGCGGGGACGGTCGGCAGGGCGAATTCCGCAGCGGTGCTGTCGTCCCTGTTGCGTTCCCTGGGCGAACGCGTGCTGACGTTGCCACTCGGGTACGTCACCAAGTCCACGGCCGGCCGCTTCTCGGAGATGGCGTCGTCGGGTATCGCGTTCGCGGCGTCCGTGCCGCACGTGATCCTGCGGCCCGTCATCGCCGCTGTGGTTACGCCGACCGTCATCGCTCTCGGAATTCTGGCGGTGGATTGGCGCGTCGGGTTGGTTCTTGTCGCGTCGGCGCCGGTGATCTTCTTCGCCTACCGGGCCATTGGCCGGGTCGGCGGGGAGTCGGACGAAGCGCATGCTGACGCCGTCGCTGCCGTCTCCGGCAGGCTGATCGAGTTCACCCGCGGCCAGCAGGTGATTCGCGCCGCGGGCGACGGTTCGGCGGCGGACGCGATGGTGGATGAGGCGATCCAGGCCCAACACGATGCGTTCGCGAAGGCGACGTCGACGCAGGGGGCGGCCATCGGACGGTTGGGCTCGGTCGTCCATGCGGTGTTCACGGCGGCGGTGATCGTCGCCGTGGCGGTCGCCGCGACGGGCGGGATGTCACCGGCGCATTTGGCGCCGATACTCATCGTGGTCGTCCAGTTCACCGAACCGATCACCACCGCGGGAGCGTTGTCCGGCGGTTTCGGTGCGGGCCGCAACACGTTGGCTGCGTTGCGTGACCTGCGGGCAATCCCCGCCCTTCCCGAACCTGCCGCACCGGAGCTGCCCGACGGGCATGACGTGGAGTTCCGCGGCGTGAGCTTCGGGTACGGGGATAAGAAGGTTCTCGACGGCGTCAGCTTCCGTGCACCTCAGGGAGCGCTGGTCGCCATAGTGGGACCGTCGGGGGCGGGCAAGACGACGGTCATGCGGCTGCTGTCGCGTTTTCATGATCCGGACTCGGGGGAGATCCTCATCGGCGGGGTGCCCTTGCCTCGGATCGGCACCGACGGCGTGAACTCGCTGGTGACCCCGGTGTTCCAGGAGACGTTCCTTTTCGACGCGTCCGTGCGGGACAACGTGGTCTTCGCCGACCCCGGATTCGGTTCCAGGCCCGGTGACGGAGACCGCTTGCGCGAGGCCGCCCGGCGATCCGGGGTGGACCGCATCGTGGAGCTGCTGCCTTCCGGGTGGGATACCCCGGTGGGGGAGGAGGGGACGCTGCTGTCGGGAGGCGAGCGGCAGCGCGTCGCCATCGCCCGGGCGCTTCTGAAGGATTCCCCGGTGGTGCTTCTCGACGAGCCGACGTCCTCGCTGGATGCGGCCACTGAGCGGGCGATCGTCGGCACGATGGAAGCGTTGCGCGGCGATCGCACCGTGATCGTCGTCGCCCATCGCCTGCACACCATCCGCGATGCCGACCTCATCGTCGTGCTTTCGGAGGACGGGACGGTCGCAGAACGGGGCACGCACGATGAATTGCTGGCGAAGGGCGGCCGCTATGCCGAGTCGTGGGCGTGCCGGACGGGGAGTTCCCCGGGCGCCTGATCCTCATCATCTGGTCGATGCCCCTCACGGGCGCCCTGCCGCAGCTTCCCGAATCCCACCGCCAGGCGCTCGGTGGACAGAGCGAAACCGCCGACGAAAACGCCGAGCAGCACGAACACCGACGAGCTGTAAAGACTGAAGCTCCCGGGAACGCGAAAATAGCCCCTTTTCTCATCCCAGTGAAAGTTGGGAGGGAAGGGGGCTCTTTGCTGCCATTTTCCTCTATCTGCTATCGCCCGTGCACCTGGTTCTGAGCAATTTCCAGCCCGCGGCTGGCGATTAGCTCCACTGCCTCCGCCGCGGTGGGCAGGGTGAAAGCGAGTTCCTCGCGCTCCTTGGCATTGAAGTTGCGCAGCACATAATCAGCTGGATCCTGGCGGCCCGGAGGACGACCAATGCCAATGCGCACGCGCATGTAGTCCTTCGTGCCCAATGACTTCGAGGTCGAACGCAGCCCATTGTGGCCATTCTCGCCGCCGCCGCGCTTCAGGCGGATGACGCCGGGATCGAGGTCGAGCTCGTCGTGCACCACGATGACGTCGGTCGGCTCGACGTTGAAGAACTTCGCCAGCGCGCTGATCGGCCCGCCGGAGACGTTCATGTACGTCCGCGGTTTCGCCAGGATCACCTGTCGCTCGGTCTGCGCGTCGCCGGCGCCGACGGTCCAGCGGGTCTGCACGATCTCGGCGTTGGACCGCTTGTGCGCGGAAAACGTCGAGGGCATGGGCACGGTCCGCTCCGCCAGCTCGTCGAGCACCATCTGACCGACGTTGTGCCGCGTGTCCGCGTACTTCGGGCCGGGGTTGCCCAAGCCGACGACGAGGATCGGCGGAGCGTCCGACGGGGCGGGGGGAGTCTTCGAGCGTCCGAACATGCCCGTCATCTTCCCACACCGGGCATGTGGAGGCCCGGCCGCACCCCGGGCATGGCGAAGCCCCCGCCGGAAACAGCGTCCCGGCGGGGGCTTCGTCGCAAAGCACGCGCAATCGGTCGGGGACCGACGCAGGGTGCCGGCTGCGGGGGAGGGTTTTACTCCTCGCCCTCGGCCTCCGCACCCTCGGCCTTCGGCTCGTCCGGGGTCTCCGCCTCGCCCATGCCCTCGACGTCGGCGTCGACGTCGCCGGCCGGGTCCTCGGTGGCCTCGACGATGTTGAAGATCAGCAGCTCCGGATCGTCGGTGAGCTCCAGGCCCTCCGGCAGGGTGACGTTGCCGGCGTGGATCTGCGCGCCCACGTCCAGGCCCTCGACGGACACGACGATCTCTTCCGGAATGGACAGCACCGGGGCGAGCACCAGGATGGTGTCGGCGTCCTGCATGAGCAGGGCGTCGCCCGGGGCCAGCTCGCCCTCGGGGATGACCGGGACCTCGACCTCGACCTTCTCGCCGCGGTGGATGGCGAGGAGGTCGGCGTGGTCGATGTCGAGGGTCAGCGGGTTCTGGTCCAGGGCCTTGACCATGGACAGCTGCGGCTCGCCGTCGATGTCGAGGTCGAGGACGGCGTTGACGCCGTAGTTGCGGATGACGCCGTGGAACTCGATGGAGTCGACCAGGACGTGCTTCGGGGCGCCGAGGTCCTTCGAGTAGATGACCACGGGGATGTCGCCGGCGACGCGGGCGCGGCGGGCGGCGCCCTTGCCGAACTCGGTGCGCTCGCGGGCTTCCAGCTTGATGATGTTGGGCTTTGCCATATCTGACTCCTGCAAATCGTTGGGGTTCGCCGAGTCGATCACGTGGCACGCGTTGGTCCGGGGTGGCCGCGCTTCCCGTTTCGGGGGAGGTGGCGGCGGGTGCCGGGTGGGGCATGCGTCGCGTCGATAACGGGGCCGTCGCTTGCGCGGTGCGCGCGCTCGGGCCACCCTCGCCGAGACATAACTCGTGGGATGTTACCCGATCGGGGGCTGCGGGCGGAAATCGCCCCTGTTCCCGCGGGGTCGGTTCGTGCGTGACGACGAGCCGACGGATGCGAAAACCCGGCCGCTAGCGGGGAGTGGCCGGGTCGTCGTCAAGCAAAGGGCGGCGTGAAGAGCCGCGGCGAAGCTACGCCTGGCCCTCGAAAAGGGTGGTGACGGAGCCGTTTTCGAAGATCTCGTGAATGGTCTGCGCCAGCAGCGGGGCGATCGGCAGGACGGTGAGGTTGTCCCAGCCGTCGGCGTTCTGCGGCAGCGTGTCCGTGGTGATGACCTCGCGGGCGCCGCACTTGGACAGACGCTCGCGGGCCGGGTCGGAGAACACGCCGTGGGTGGTGGCGATGATGACGTCGGCGGCACCGGCCTCGCGCAGCACCTTCACCGCACCGGCGATCGTGCCGCCGGTGTCGATCATGTCGTCGATCAGCAGGCACACGCGACCGTCGACGTCGCCGACGACGCGGTTGGCCACGATCTGATTGGCCACGTCCACGCTGCGGGTCTTGTGGATGAACGCCAGCGGCGCATCGCCCAGCGTGTTCGCCCACTTCTCCGACACCTTCACGCGACCGGCGTCGGGGGAGACCACGCACAGGTTCTCCAGCGAGTAGTTCGCCTTGATGTAGTCGGCCAGGATCGGCATGGCGTGCATGTGGTCGACCGGGCCGTCGAAGAAGCCCTGGATCTGGTCGGTGTGCAGGTCCACCGACACGATGCGGTCGGCGCCGGCGGCCTTGAGCAGATCCGCGACCAGGCGGGCGGAAATCGGCTCGCGGCCACGGTGCTTCTTGTCCTGGCGCGCGTACGGGAAGAACGGCAGGATCGCCGTGATGCGCTTGGCGGAACCGCGCTTCAGGGCGTCGATCATGATCAGCTGCTCCACCAGCCACTTGTTCAGCGGCGCCGGGTGCGCCTGCAGAACGAAAGCGTCGCAGCCGCGGACGGACTCCTCGAAACGGACGAAGATCTCGCCGTTGGCGAAGTCGCGGGCGGTCATCGGGGTCAGCTCGACGCCCAACTCCTTCGCCACCGCTTCACCCAGCTCCGGGTGCGCGCGCCCGGAGAAAAGCATGAGGTTCTTCTGGTTGTCGATCCACTCGCCGGTCATCTACTCGGCCTGGCCTTCCTTATCGGTCTTCGGCTTACGCGGAGGCGTCGGGGTCATCGCCCGCGGCACCGTCGGATTCGGCGGGGGCGTCGGCCGCCGCGACCTGCGCCGCTTCGGCCGCTTCCGCCGCCGGGGTGCCCGGCCGCTTCCGCTGGACCCACCCCTCGATGTTTCGCTGGGGGCCACCGCTGACCGCCAACGCCCCGGGGGGAACGTCGTCCTTGATAACAGTACCTGCACCGGAATAGGCGCCGTCACCCACCTTGACCGGCGCGATGAACATGGTGTCCGAACCGGTGCGGACATGGGAGCCGATGACGGTGCGGTGCTTGTTGACGCCGTCGTAGTTGACGAAGACGCTGGATGCGCCGATGTTGGAGTGCTCGCCGATCTCCGCATCGCCGACGTAGGTCAGGTGGGGGACCTTGGAGCCGCGGCCGATGACGGCCTTCTTGGTTTCGACGAAGCCGCCGAGCTTGCCTTCCTCGCCGAGGACGGTGCCCGGGCGGAGGTACGTGAACGGGCCGACTTCGGCGTCGGCGCCGATGACGGAGTCGGTGCCGTGGGTGCGGTAGACGGTGGCGCCCTCGCCGACGGTGACGTCGCGCAGGGTGGTGTCGGGGCCGATGGTGGCGCCGTCGCCGATGACCGTGCCGCCGAGCAGCTGGGTGCCCGGAAGGATGGTGACGTCGCGGCCGATGCGCACGTCGACGTCGATCCAGGTGGTGGCGGGGTCGACGATGGTGGCGCCGCCGCGCATGGCCTTTTCGGTGATGCGGCGGTTGAGTTCGGCGCCGAGGGTCGCCAGCTGCACCCGGTCGTTGACGCCGGCGACGACCATGGCGTCGTCGATGCGGTGGCCGCGCACGGAGCGGTCGGCTTCGCGGGCGATGCCGATGACGTCGGTGAGGTACAGCTCGCCCTGTGCGTTGTCGGTGTCGAGCTGGGTCAGGGCGTGGCGCAGGGTGGCGGCGTCGAAGGCGTAGACGCCGGAGTTGACCTCGGTGATGCGGCGTTCGTCGGCGGTGGCGTCCTTTTCTTCGACGATGCGCAGGACTTCGCCGTCGGAGTTGCGGACGATGCGGCCGTAGCCGTGGGGGTTGTCGGCGGTCGACGTCAGCACGGTCACGGCAGCGCGTGGCTTGCGGTTGTGCTCGTCGAGCAGTGCGGTCAGCGTCGAGGCGTCGAGGAGGGGCACGTCGGAGGTGGTCACCAGCACGGTGCCCTCGAAGTCGGCGAGCGTGACGTCGTCCAGGGCGCACTGGACGGCGTGGCCGGTGCCGTTTTGCTCTTCCTGGTGGGCGATGCCGACGCCGTTGGACAGCGATCCCTCGGACCGGCCGGCGACCCATTCGGAGATGGCTTCGATGACCTTGTCCCGCTGGTGGCCGACGACGGCGACGATCTGCTGCGGGTCGACGCCGTGGGCCGCGTGCAGGGCGTGCTCCAGCATCGTGCGCCCGCCGATGCCGTGGAGCATCTTGGGGGTGTCCGACTTCATGCGGGTGCCCTGGCCGGCGGCCAGGATGACGACGGCGGTGGGCGTGCCGGTGCCGTTGCTCATGTGCGTCTCCTCGTGCGTTCGTCGTGCGGTTCGTCGTTGGTTTCTTCCCGGGATTCCCCCGAAAACCCTACCCGCCGAGGGCCGCGGCCACGGGTCATGCCTATTCGGGCGTTTGCGCCGACACTTCCGGCAGGGCGCGGGCCATGGCCACGCCCACGAGTCCGAGCACGGCGAAGAATCCGAGGGCCCACATGGAGCCGAGCATCGCCAGGCCGCCGGAGATGGCGCCGGTGAGCAGGAGGATGACGCCCATCGCGGAGTTGGCGACGGCGACGTAGGTGGTGCGTTGGTCGCCTTCGGCCATGTCCACGACGTAGGTTTTGCGGGCGACGCGCACGCCGGTGTGGGTCAGGGTGATCAGGAAGTAGGCGACGGGCAGCGCCCAGCCGGACCAGCCCTCGGCGAAGGCGACCTGCGCCATCACGGCCAGCAGGATCAGGGAGGCCAGGCCGGCACCCCAGGTCATGGTGCTTTTCGACGACCGGTCGCTGAGTTTTCCGCTGATGCGGCCGCCGAGGATTGCGGCGGCGCCGGAGGCGATGAGAAACGGCCCCAGCCCGGAGAGTTCCCCGTCGCCCCGTTCGGCCGACAGGGCCACGAAAAACGTCGGCGACAGGGCGGAGACCAGCAGCAGCGAACGGACGATGACGAAGTTTCGGAACGGCGCGTCGTCGGAAAGCAACTCCCAGGATTCCCGCACCCACGATCCGGCGGGTTCCTCCGAGGTTTCGCCCGCGGGTTCGGTGACGCGGTGGAAGATGATCGCGCCGATGAACCACGTCAACGACGAAATCGCGATCATCCACGTCAACACGGCCGTCGGCAGATCGTCGCTGCCGAACCAGCGGATGCCCAGACCCAGCGTGATGGCGACGAAGCCCGACAGCATCGTCGCCAAGCCCGTGATCTGGCCGCGCTGACCCTTGGGGATCGTCCGCCCCTGGACGTCTTTCGACCCGATCGAGCAGAGCGAACGGCCCAGCGCGAAAACCGCCAGCGCCGAAAGGATGGCCACCGCCGCAGCCGTCCCGTCGAGCACCGCCGCGGACAACGCCATGACCAACGCCATCGCGCCCTGGGTCACCGACCCCGCCACCCACACCGACTTGCGGTGGGCGCGGCGCTTCACCCAAGGTGTCAGCGCCGCCTGCGGCAGCATCGACAGGGATTCGCGGATGGGCACCAGCAGCGCGATCGCCAGGCCGGGGGCGCCCTGCGACGTGAGCAGCCACGGCAGCACCGTCTTCGGGTTGATCACCTGATCGCCGGCGTTCTGCAGACCATTGGCCGCAATGAACTTCATGCCGTTGGCCGGGATGTCGCGGGCGACGTCGTCCGGCATGTCGGAAGTGTCGGCCGGGGACACCAGCTTTTCGTAGAGCGCCATGCATGCAGGTTAGCGGCCTGCACCCCGCTCTTTCGACCAAGTGTTCCCTAAGCGGAACGGGCAAGGG
The DNA here is from genome assembly GCF_030408835.1 of Corynebacterium freneyi. Classification (NCBI taxonomy): domain Bacteria; kingdom Bacillati; phylum Actinomycetota; class Actinomycetes; order Mycobacteriales; family Corynebacteriaceae; genus Corynebacterium; species Corynebacterium freneyi. The sequence continues at coordinate 2,203,690 of NZ_CP047357.1, read as the reverse complement.
TGAGGTGGTTCGGGCATGCGGCGGCGGTGGGAAATCGCCCCATGGGCTGAGCAATAGGCTGGGAGACCGACGGCGAAAGGCAGATGGCGAAGGCGAGGGGGCCCATTACTGATGAATACCGAGCAGGCACTGGCCGAATTGCTCGCGCTTCCGCAGCTTGCGGATTCACCGGCCCGTGGCCGCTTCACATCTGGGGAAACGGCCGATGCCGCGTCGTGTCTCGCGGAAGACATCGCGGAAGCCAAAGTCCGGATCTCGGAGAAGCAGCGCGACGCTCTCCTCGCTGGCATCGAAGAGTACGCAGATGGTGACCGCGACCTTTTCGAGGCGTACGCGAGACTGTTGAATCCCGAAAACTGGGAATAGCCACGTGGAAGCAGCAGTCGAGGGTGCAAGCCTCGGCCAGTGCACCGCCCCGCACCCCGTGGTTGCGGGGTTCAACGCGACGACCTTCGAGAATCTCTCGGGTGCCTTGAACCGTTTGGTGCTGCAGCCGGCGCGAACGACAATCAGCCAGAACATCGCCGAAGGGATGAAGTTCGCTCGCGTTCCCGAACCGGGCGCCTGCAAGTGGTGCCTGATGCTCGCCTCTCGCGGTGCGGCATATTCCGCGGATACCGCGGGAATGACGGCGGCCACCCGGTATCACGACAACTGCCGGTGCGTTGCCGTCGAGGTTGGTCGGGGGGGGGGCTCCGTTGCCGGCCATCAACCGTGAGCTGGAGGCAGCCTGGAAGCTCGCTGCCAGCAGGGGGACTACCGAGTCTGGGCAACGTCGAGTGTGGGACACCTACCTGAATCGCCGGTCCATGTGCTCTACAGCTGGAGCACTGCACCGCCATGGGGCCGGAAGAACCCGTCAACGACACGCCGCGCGCCGGGCGACTACCGGCGGGACAACCGATTCGGACACCGCCACGACAGCGTTAGGCCGGGCACGAAGTTTGAGGCGTCGTGGTCTGATCAGAAGATCGTAAATTCCGTTCGAGACGTTCTCGACGACCCCGACGAGGTCGAGATTCAAAGGCCACGAGCCTCCAGCGGAGGCGACGGAGGCTACCGGCAACCGGATTACGACTATAAAGTGACCGCAACCGGTACAATCGATGGCACTAAGATATGGGTCAAATACACGGTGATAGACGATGTGGCCCTTGAATGCTACGCCTTTCCAGAAAGGAGATGATGACTATGGCGGCACAGAAATTCGACGATGCACAATCGCTCATCTCCTACGTGTTGGCCAACGGGCCCAAGCCAGATGACGGCGCCGCACGGGTCGTGAATGGCTTCCTGAGGTGCGAGCAATATGCCCACGTTCTCGACTGGTACATGCTGTCGGTCCCCGAAATCCTGGATGACGCCGACATCGTCAGCACCGTTCGCGCAAACATCGAGTTGCTTGAGCCCTTCGACGCCTATGAGGACGTGGCAGACCTCGTCGGCGCGAATCCGTACTAGCTAAACCCACTCCCAGCCCGGCCCGCCCCACCACGGGGCGCGCCGGGCATTGTCATGGAAGGTCCCGCCCATGGTGGGCAACCGGTCCCGAAAACCGGGATGGGACGTTACCGCGTCGAGGTTCGATTCCTCGGCCTTCCGCGGACCCCGCGCCCTGGTTGGTGGCGGGGCCGGTGTTCTTCTTTCTGTCAGACGATGGCGGTGGCGGCACTCTTGCGTGCGGGGAACAGATGGTTCGCGGTTATGCTGCCGTCCTTTCAGTCAGCGTCGCTGGGTGATGGTGGTTTCCAGCATTGAGCCGAGGCGGAGGACTGCGGCGAGGATGCCGCCGAGAACGACGACAACGAGACCAAGAGCCGTTGCCATGCCAGAGCCGGGAGTACCGTTGAGAAGATCGATCAGGCCGAAGGCAATCATCAACGCACCGATCACCATTGCGGTGATGGAGAGGACTTCGAGCCAGCCGCCGGAGCGGAAGTAGGGCTTGCCGTTCGGGCTGGGGATGGGCATGGGTGGTGCCTGTGGCTGTGGTGGTGCGGCCCAATGAACGGCTTCGGGGCGCGGGGTGGAATGCTCGGGGCCTTCGGGGTTCGGATGGGTCATGGGGATAACCTTTCGTGTTCTCCGCGCCAGACGCGGATGAGGTGAGGGGCGACGTCGAGGGCGTGCGCGAGGACGCATCGGCGGGTGATGCGATCGAGGCCGTACCGGAGGATGATTTGCCGCCGTTTCGGCACCCATAGACCGTGCGGCCAGTCGTCGGCGACCGGCACTTCGTCGACGTGCAGTCCCATACTAGCGGCCAACTGGTCGGGGATATCGAGCAAATCGGTCTCCTAAGGCGTCGGTTTGGCTTAGGCTGTTTGGCGGTGGGTGTTGGGTTACCGTCAGATGTTTTCGGCGGCTAGCGCTCGGACGCGTTCGCGGAGAGCCTCGGCGTGATCGTAGATGCCGGCGATCGCGTCGAGATCGTGAACGGACTTGTTACGGTCAGGGTCGAAGATGATGATTCGGGGGACCTTCCGGTCGAATTGGAGCCGGGCGATGGGTTTGCGGTTGTTGTCCTGGTAGAGGATGGCGCAGTAGGACTTGGCGTCTCGGATGGTCACGTCGGTTGCGGGGACTTCGGAGCAGCAGATGGCGCGGATGATGCCGAAGGCTTCGAGTTCTTCTTCGGTGGTCACGATGCCGTCCTCGGGCTCCTCGACCTCGGGGGTGGGGGCTGCAGGTGCGGCGGGAACGGCCGGTTCGTCAACGGCGTCTTCGAGGGCCTGTGCGGAACGCAGTCGACGGTTGACTTCGTCCTTCAGGTACTGGTTCGAGGCGACGGCGACGAGCCTGGTAAACGTCTCGAGGTTTGCCGCGGTCATTCGCCGGGTCGTGACGCGCGCGGCGATCATTCGTACCCACTCGGGGTCGGGGCTGCGGAACAGCGCGGAGAGGACCTTCTTCAGCTCGGCGACGTACTTCAGCTCTTCCGCCTGAGCGGCGATGGTCTCATAGTCGAACTTCTTCTTGGTGCACATTTCCAAGTGCGGGAAGAGGCGCGTGTCGACCTCCGCGAGATTTAGTGTCATGAACGGTTTTTCGTCCATGCGGTTGGCGGCGTCAAGCTGGGCGTAGAACTCGTAGACCTCGCCGTTGGTCAGGATTGCGAATTCGGTATCGGTGACGTTGAAGTAACGCACCAGCTGGTTCGCATGGTTGAGGTCGAGGGGTTCGCCGATCTTCTTGCACTCGATGAGGAACCGGAAGTCATCGCCGGATTTGATGGCGAAGTCGACCTTCTCGCCCTTCTTGATGCCGATGTCGGCGGTGCACTCGGGGACGACTTCGCGCGGGTCGGTGACGTCGTACCCGAGAACCTCATTGATGAAAGGGATGATGAACGCCGTCTATGTGGCTTCCTCGGTTTCAATGATCGACTTCAACTCTCGAACCCGATTGGCAAGAGCGAACACAGCTTGGTCGATAGACATTTGATCCCCTCTGGATTGTAGTTACTCGGTACAACATTAAATGGCTCTTCCGGATCTGGGGTGCGTAGCCGGGATGAGGTACCAAGTATGAGGATCGGGACCCACCACAAGATATAGGGGTCCCTGGTGCGAAGATGAAAGCTCCTACACAACCATCTTTCGCCCCGAGGACCTATGCCCGATTCTACGTCTCTTATTGCTGACACCATCATCCGGACCGTTGAACTCGGCCTGACCATCACGGGCGCCGCGATCGATGAGCGCCACACGTGGATCACCTGCCGCCCGGTGGAACAGGATGCCTCCTGCCCGGCCTGCGGGATGAAAGGCCGGCTGCGTGATCACCGGATCCGTGAACTCGTGGACCTGCCCGTCGTCGGGCATCCCACCCGGTTACGGATCCGGCTACCCCGTTTCACCTGCACCAACACCGCCTGTGCGACAAAGATCTTTCAACAGCAACTCGTGTGCGCGAAGCGGAAAGCCAAGCTCACCGACCGCTGCACCCGCTGGATCCTCCAGCGCCTGGCGATTGACCGCATGAGCGTTGCCGCGATCTCGAAGTCCCTGGACATCGGCTGGGATCTGGTCAACCAGGTAGCCCTCGAACAGGCCTGGGAGCTGATCTACGCTGATCCCACCCACCTGGCCGGAGTCCGCGTCCTGGGGGTGGACGAGCACAAATGGAAACACCGCCGCGGCGACGGTACTCCCGGTTTCGTCACCGTCATCGTCGACCTGACGCCGAACGTGGACGGCACCGGGCCCGCCCGGCTGTTGGACATGGTGCCGGGCAGATCCGCTGAGGTGCTGCGCCGCTGGCTCGCCGCCCGGGAGAAGTCCTTCCGCGACCGGGTGAAAGTCGTGGCGATGGACGGATTCGCCGGCTACCACACCGCCACCACCGAGCAGCTGCCGAAGGCGAGGAAGGTGATGGACCCGTTCCACGTCGTGCACCTGGCCGCCGACAAGCTGACTATGACCCGGCAGCGGATCCAACAGGACACCTGTGGGCATCGCGGCCGGTCAGGGGATCCCTTGTACGGGGTGCGTCGGATCCTGCTAACCCGGATGGGACTGCTGACCGACAGGCAGAAAGCGAAGCTGGACGCGGTGTTCGCTGATGAGCGGCACACGGCTGTGGATGTCACGCACTGGACGTATCAGGACATCATCGCAGCCTATGAGCATCCTGACCGTCGGGTCGGGAAGAGGTGGATGTACAAAATCATGTGCCGGATCCGGAAAGATCTTCCCGCCGGGGTCCAGGAGCTGGGGCAGTTGGGCCGGACGATGTGGAAACGACGGGCCGAGATCCTCGCGTACTTCGACACCGGCGCTTCCAATGGCCCCGTCGAGGCCATCAACGGACGGTTGGAGCACCTGCGTGGCATCGCACTCGGGTTCAGGAACCTCAACCACTACATCTTGCGGTCACTGATCCACTCCGGAGGGTTCCAGGCCAAGATCAACGCACTCTAAAACCGGAAGGGCCCATTAAATCTAGGACATTCACTGGTCACAGGCTCGGAACGCGTTCCCGGCCTGCCAGTCCCAGTGTCGATGTCGATGTTGTCGGTCTTCAGATGCGCCGCGTACCGCTGCGGGTCGATGCCGGCCGTCGGGTCGTCATCATCCACCACGTTCCGGATGGAACGGGGCGGGGTGTTCGAATCGCGCCGGGCGGCGAGGTCGTCGGATTGCATGCCGCCGTCGCCGGCCTTCTCGTCGTATTCGGTCAGCAGCCTTTCGACGTCGACGCCCTGTTCTTCAAGAATATCGAGGATCTCGTACGTCAGGCGGGCGCATTGCTCGACCGAAAGAACGTCGATTAAGTCCGGCAGGAGTTCCGACGCCGAGTTCTTGGCTGCGCGCATGATGTTCTGCACGACCGAGGTCGGCAACGCAGCGGCGGTAACGGCTTAGAGGGCGCTTTTCGGGATGAAGCCGGAGACGTCGATCTTCGGCGTCGAGCTGTGGTTCGGGCCGGGTGGCATCGCCGCCGGCGTCGGTGGAGTCGTCCTCGCCGCCGCGGCATGGGTGCGCGCCTGGCGGGAATCCCGCAACGCCGACGAAAAGTTGAAACTCCAGCGGGTGGCCGACGAGGAGAAGCTGGAGTTGGAACGGGAGAAGATCCGCCTTGAAGAACGAAACGCAGATCTTGCCGGCCTGCAAGCGTTGACCACCGAACTGCGCTCGGACCTCTCACGAATCCGGGAGGACCTGACCGAGACCCGAAAAGATCTCGACGAGGAACGCCGCCGGGGCGAGAAGACTCGGCGCGACCTCGATGCAGAACGGCGGCGCACCGATGAGGCGACGGAGAAGATCGACGCGCAGGGAAAAGAGCTGGCGCGGTTGGCTGATGAGCGGGCCGAGGCGTGGAAACTCGTCCGACGCCTTGCCAGTCATATCCGCGCTCGCGAGGAGTGGACGGTCCTGCACCTTCAGCCGCGGCCACCGTCGCTGGAGTTGATCCCGGACGACGTCGTCCACATTGTGTTCCCGGACGGTGGCCCGTACCCGCGCGAGCCTCCGGACACGTCGTGACGCACGGTCACCGCACGAGCACTGCCCCGGCCGCCGCCCCTTTGACGGGCAGCGGTCGGGGCCGTTTTCGCATTTGAGCGGCGCGTTCATCACCGCGGGGGAGCGGTGGGCAGCCGCGATTCCGTGGCTCATTTTTGGCTCACTTTTGGCTCACAAAGACGCAGAAACAGGCGTAAAGAGGCGTAAAGATACCCCCGTCCGAAAAACCGAAAACCCCCGCTGGCCTGCATTTAAGCAGGTCAACGGGGGTGGTCGTCCGGCTCCCCCGCCAGGACTCGAACCTGAAATGCCTGAACCAAAATCAGGAGTGTTGCCATTACACCACGGGGGACCGGTGCTGCCCGGGGACGATCGGTTCGACCAGGCGGGCGATGTCGGTGCTTTCCATCGCCGGCTGCTCGCGGTCGTCGCGTGCGTGCACCGCGCATCAGACTAGCAACTTCCGGTGCGGCATCCCGCAATCGAGGTGGTGGACCGTGGTCGGGCGGTCCGGCGCGGCTTCGATAGGCTCTGGGGCATGGGAAATCCGGGAAACGACGTTCGCAGGCGCATGAGCGGGCCGGAACGTCGCAGGCAGCTTCTCGACGTCGGCCGCGGGGCGTTCGCCGAGCGTGGCCTCGATGGCACGTCGATGGAGGAGATCGCTTCCCGGGCGGGGGTGTCGAAGCCGGTGGTGTACGAGCATTTCGGCACGAAGGACGGCCTGTACCGCGAGGTGGTGGCCGAGGAGATGGAGCGTCTGGAGCGCGTCATCGCCGAGTCGATTTCGAAGGGCCGGTCGCGTGCCCGCATCGAGCGGGCGGTGGTCGGTTTGCTCGAGTACGTGGAGGAGCACACGGACGGGTTCACCATTCTCGCCCGTGATCCCGCGTCGACGTCGGGCTTGGCGACGTTGCTGGGCAACGCCACCGGCCGGGTGTCCCATATTTTGGGCGCCGCGTTCGCCCGTGCGGGGCTCGACGAGTCCCATGCCGTGTTGTATTCGCAGGCGCTGGTGGGCATGGTGTCGCAGACGGCGCAGTGGTGGCTGGACGAGCGCACGGGGTCGCGGGAGGGCCCGGCGATGGACCGGGAGACGGTGGCGGCGCACATCGTGAACCTGTGCTGGAACGGGCTGGCCGGCATGGAGTCTCACCCGGTGTTGCGCGGCGACGTCGAGGGCCCCGCCGCCGAAGAGGGCGCGGTGCTCGGGGCGGGCGCCGAGGCCGATCCCGCCGACCGGGTCCGCCGTCTCAACGACCGTGGCTGACGGCTGCACCCGACCCGCCGCCCACCCGACCCATGCACGAAAAAGCAGATGATCGCGAGGACCGTGAACAACACCAAAAACGCCAAGGCCGTGCCGATGGTCGCCCCGTTGTCGGGGCTGGCCCAGGTGGTGGCGGGTGAACCGCAGCTGCGCGGCGTCGTCAAGCATCTCGGCGACCCGGAGCTGCACCTGACCGGCAACGACCGCGTCCGCCCGTACCTCATCGCGGCGCTGGCGGCGAAAACCCCCGTGCTGGCGGTGACCGCCACGGGCCGGGAGGCGGAGGATCTGACCGCGGAGTTGCGTGCGATGCTCGGCGAGGGCGCGGCGATGTTCCCGTCGTGGGAGACGCTGCCGCACGAGCGGCTGTCGCCGGCGGTGGACACGGTGGCCACGCGCCGGGCGGTGCTGGCCGGGATGAAGTCGGGGAAGGTCCGCGTCGTCGTCGCGGCGGTGCGGTCCCTGGTGCAGCCGGTGCTCGACGATGGAGCCGAACCGATCCGCCTCGCCGTCGACGCGGAAGTGCCGGACCTGCCGGAAAAGCTCGAAAGCCACGGCTACTCACGGGTGGACATGGTCGGCCGCCGCGGCCAGTTCGCGGTGCGCGGCGGCATCGTCGACGTGTTCCCCGCCACGGCCGACAACCCGGTTCGCGTGGAGTTGTGGGGCGACGAGATCACGGAACTGCGCCTGTTCTCCGTCGGCGACCAGCGCACCATCTCCGAGGAGGAGGGCGCCGCACCGTTGGGCGCCGTCGACGTCCACGCCTGCCGGGCCCTGCTTCTCGACGACGACGTTCGGGCGCGCGCCGGGGAACTCGCCGGCGAGCGTTCCGGTGACGTGCAGGAGATGCTCGTGCGCATTTCGGAAGGGCAATGGGTCGACGGGATGGAGGCCCTCATCCCGTTGCTCACCGACCGGCCCCTGGTGCCGCTGACGAAACTGCTTCCCGACGGCGCCCACACGCTGCTGTGCGGGCCGGAACGCATTCGTTCGCGTGCCGCGGACCTCATCACCACCGGCGAAGAGTTCATGGCCGCCGCATGGGAAACCGCGGCGATGGGCGGCGGCGCGCCGATCCCGTCCGACGGACTGGAGGCCAGCGCCTACCGACACATCGACGACGTCCGCCGCGCCCCCTGGTGGACGATGTCCCCGCCCGGCATGCTCGACGGCGGCGTCACCGAAGACGACGTCCTGCCCCTGACCTACGAGCCGGGCCCCGAACCGCGCGGCGACCTCAAGGCCATCGGCGCCATGATGGCCCAGCTGCGTCAAGCCACGGTCGACGGCCAACGAGTCGCCTATGTGGCGGGCACGCCGGCCGGCGTTCGTCGTCAAGCCGAAAAGTTCCGGGAGGCCGGCATCGCCTGCCGCATCGCCACCGGCCCCGAACAGCCCGAACCCGGACGAATCACCGTCTACCAGGGCGTCAGCCACGGCGGCCTGGTGTTCCCCCGCACCGACGGCGGCGCACTGACCGTCATCGCCGAAGCCGACGTCACCGGCAACCGGGTCACCGACATCGGCGGCGGACGCCGTAAACCCGCCAAACGCCGCAACCGCGTCGACCCGCTGGCCCTCACCGCCGGCGACTACGTCGTGCACGACACCCACGGCATCGGGCGATTCGTCAAACTCACCGAACGCACCATCGGCACCGGCGATGACATGGCGCGGCGCGAATACGTCGTGCTGGAATACGCCTCCGGCAAACGCGGCGGGCCGCCCGACCAGCTCTACGTGCCCATGGAAAGCCTCGACCAGCTCACCCGCTACGTCGGCGGCGAAAAACCCACCCTGTCGAAGATGGGCGGCTCCGACTGGAAGAGCACCAAACGCAAGGCCCGCGGCGCGGTCCGCGAAATCGCCGAGGAACTGGTCAAGCTCTACGCCGAGCGGCAGGCCGCGCCGGGCCACGCCTTCGCGCCCGACTCGCCGTGGCAGGCGGAGATGGAGGACAACTTCCCCTTCGCCGAAACCGAGGACCAGCTCACCGCCATCGCAGAGATCAAGGCCGACATGGAGAAGCCCGCGCCGATGGACCGCGTGCTCATCGGCGACGTCGGCTACGGCAAAACCGAAGTGGCCCTGCGCGCCGCGTTCAAGGCGGTGCAGGACGGCAAGCAGGTGGCGGTGCTCGTGCCCACGACCCTGCTGGCCCAACAGCACCTGGCGACGTTCTCCGAGCGCATGGAGGGCTTCCCCGTGACCATCCGAGGCCTGAGCCGCTTCACGTCGACGCGCGAGGCGAAGGAGATCATCACGGGGCTGGCCGAGGGCACCGTCGACATCGTCATCGGAACCCACCGTCTGCTGCAGACCGGCGTGACGTGGAAGGAGCTGGGCCTGGTCATCGTCGACGAGGAGCAGCGCTTCGGCGTCGAGCACAAGGAGCACATCAAGGCGCTGCGCAACCACGTCGACGTGCTGACGATGTCGGCGACGCCGATCCCGCGCACCCTGGAAATGTCGATGGCCGGCATCCGCGAGATGAGCCAGATCCTCACCCCGCCGGAGGACCGCCATCCCGTGCTGACGTACGTCGGCGCGCAGTCGGACAAGCAGATCGCCGCGGCCATCCGCCGCGAGCTGCTGCGCGACGGCCAGGTGTTCTACCTGCACAACAAGGTCAGCACCATCGACAAGGCCGCCCAGAAGGTCCGCGACCTGGTGCCGGAGGCCCGCGTCGTCGTCGCTCACGGCCAGATGGGCGAGGACATGCTCGAACGCACCGTCCAGGGGTTCTGGGACCGCGAGTTCGACGTGCTGGTGTGCACGACGATCGTGGAAACCGGCCTGGACATCGCCAATGCCAACACGCTGATCGTGGAAAACGCCCACCACATGGGCCTGTCGCAGCTGCACCAGCTGCGCGGCCGGGTGGGCCGTTCCCGCGAACGCGCCTACGCCTATTTCCTGTATCCGGCGGACCAGACTTTGACGGAAACGTCCTACGATCGGCTGTCCACCATCGCGCAGAACAATGATCTCGGCGCGGGAATGGCCGTGGCGATGAAGGACCTGGAAATGCGCGGCGCGGGAAACGTGCTCGGCGCGGAACAGTCCGGCCACATTTCCGGCGTCGGTTTCGACATGTACGTCAGATTGGTCGGCGAGGCGGTCGCCGCGTTGAAGGCGGTCGCCGACGGCGAAACGCCCGACGCGTCGGCGCAGGAACCGAAGGAGATCCGCATCGATTTGCCCGTCGACGCGAATATCCCGGCGTCCTACGTCGATTCGGAGCGGCTGCGCCTGGAGGCGTACAGGAAGTTCGCGTCGGCGCAGGCCCTGGAGGACGTCGACGTCGTCCTCGACGAGTTGTCGGACCGGTACGGGGAACCTCCGGTGGAGGTGCAGCGGCTCGCGGCGATTTCCCGATTGCGCATCATTTGCCGCGAATTCGGCGTGCATGAAGTTCAGGCGACGGGTTCGCACATTAAGATCGGGCCCATGGAGCTCGCCGATTCGAAGCAGGTGCGTTTGAAGCGCCTGCATCCGCAATCGACGTATCGGGCCGCATCGCGGACCGTTTCCGTGGCCGTTCCGAAGGAAGGGAAGGGCCTGCGAGCCAAGCCGGTGCGTGATGTCGCGCTCGTTCAGTGGGTCGCGGATTTCCTGACCGGCATGGCGGGAATTCCCGTCATGGACATCGTCGGCGGCGCTCACGGCGGAAAGGATCGGAAATGACCATCATCGTGTTGGACCCGCGGTTTCCCACCGCAATTCCCCTGGAGGCGGCGAATCTGCTGACGGGGGAGGTGGCCTACACCGAAGAGGTGTCGATCCGCATCCGGTGGGCGATCGCCGACGCCGGCGGGCGTTCCGTCTCGGAGGCGGAGGTGCTGGTGACCACCGACGTCGACAACGACGAGGTGGTTGATCGCATCGCCGCGGGGGAGAAGGTGTACGGCGTCGGTCTCGACGAGGCCCCGTCGCCCGCCGCCGTCGCCGCCCCGTCGCCCGCCGCCGTCGCCGCCCCGGCACCGTCGTCGGCGCCGGCTGCGTCCGAGGGCACGGAGGCTGCGACGGTTGCAGCGGATGCAGAGAACGCCGAAGGGTCCGAGGACGCGAAGTCTGCCGGGGCCGCATCGGGGGGTTCCCCGCAGGGCTCCTCGCAGGCGTCCGCCTCGACGCTTGACGACGACCCGTCGTCCGGCACCGCGGCCTTCGGGGCCGGAGACGCCGAGCGTTTCCCGCGGATGGCCGAGGCCATCGACGTGATGGCCGCCGCCCGCCGCACGGGGGAGTGGGAGGCCGGCCAGACCCACGCGAGCCTGCTGCCGTACCTGATCGAGGAGGCGTTCGAGTTCATCGACGCCGTCAACGAGGGCGGCGACATCCGCGGCGAGCTGTCGGATCTGCTGCTGCAGGTGCTGTTCCAGGCGGAGGTGGCCGACGACTTCGACATCGAAGACGTCGCCGGGGCGTTCGTGGACAAGATGCGTTCGCGCAAGCCGTACCTTTTCGACGGTTCGCGCGACATCGGCGAGGGCGCGGAGCTGATGCCGGTGGAGGAGCAGGAGGCCGCGTGGGCCGCCGGTCGCGGAGGCCCGCGGTCGCAGCCCGCCGAGTACCTGCCGGCGCTGTCGCTGGCGGAGGAGGCCATCCGCCGCGCCCGGCAGCTCGGCCTGTCGGATTCGGACATCCCCGTCGAGCTGATGTGCCCGACCCCGGGCCTGGAGTTGGAGTCGGGCTGCGAGGCCCGCACCCGTTTCGTCGCGCGCGAGTTCCTGGCCCACCTCGATTCGCTGGGTCAGCCGGAGCCGACCGCCGACGCGGAGGCCACGGCCGACCATGCCGAGCCCGTCGCCGGGGACGAGTACCCGAGCGAGTACCCGGAGGACTACCCGGACTACCCGGACGGTCCGGACTCGACCGGCGATTGGTCGGTGCCCGTCGACACGATGCGGTGACGGCCTTTCCCCGTCGGGCCGCCTGATCCGTAGGATGGGCACCCGTGTCCGACTTCGCTGATTCCCGTGGCGGCGGCCGACGTGGCAAGCGCCGCGACGTGCCGTCGTGGTCCGGTGACGCCCGGGGCAGGTCCGGGAAGAAGGGGCGGCGCCGCAATTCGGGGTGCGGTTGCCTTGGCTTTACGACGGTCGCCGTGTTGGCGATCATCGCGATGGTCGGGGCGATGACGATGTTCGTCGGGCCGGTGGAGGCGCCGTTTTCCAAACAGCCGATCCCGGACAACGTCCCGCCGGCGGCGGCGGAGCCCGCACCGCACATCGACGTCCACGCCCCCGGCCGCAGCTCCGATCATCTGGCCCAGTGGGCGCAGCCCATCGCCGAGGCCACCCGCATTCCCGCAGCCGCCGTGCGCGCCTACGGCAACGCCGAAGTCATCGCCGCCGAGTCCTGGCCGGAATGCCACCTGACGTGGAACACCCTGGCCGGTCTGGGGCAGGTGGAGACCCGCCACGGCACCTACACCGGCAACTGGATGAAGCCGGCGGAGATCGAAGACGACGGCGTCGTGCGTCCGCCGATCATCGGAGTGCCCCTGGACGGCTCCCCCGGATTCGCCGAAATCCAGGACACCGACGGCGGCGCCCTCGATGGCGACCCGGAGTTCGACCGCGCCGTCGGCCCGATGCAGTTCATCCCCGAGACGTGGCACCGCTACGGCGTCGACGCCAGCGGCGACGGGGTCGCCGACCCCCACCACATCGACGACGCGGCGGCATCCGCGGCGCGTTTGCTGTGCTCCGGCGGCCGCGACCTGGCCACCGCCGAAGGATGGACGTCGGCGATCCGGTCGTACAACCAGTCCGACGAATACGTCCGAGACGTCCGCGACGCCGCGGCGAACTACGCCCTGAACCAACCCGCCTGACGGCCGTTCGGGCCGCCCGGCGGGCGTCGTCGTCAAGCCGCCCCCCATCGGGGTTCGAAACCGGGGTTCCCGCGGCGGCGCGATCCGCGCAAACGTGCCACAATCGGAAGCATGTGGCCGGAAGGGTTCCGGCGGAAAGGTGACATATGGCTGCCCCCATCATCGGACTGAACGCGCTCGAAATCCTGGACTCCCGCGGAAACCCGACCGTCGAGGTCGAGGTCGCACTGGAAGACGGCTCGATCGGCCGCGCCATGGTGCCCTCCGGCGCCTCCACCGGCGAGCACGAGGCCTACGAGCTGCGCGATGGCGGCGACCGTTACCTCGGCAAGGGCTGCCAGAAGGCCGTCGAAAACGTCCTCGAGGCCATCCAGGACGAGCTGCTCGGCGAGTTCGCCGACGACCAGCGCAAGATCGACAAGCTGATGATCGATCTGGACGGCACCCCCAACAAGAAGAAGCTCGGCGCCAACGCCATCCTCGGCGTGTCCATGGCCGTCGCCGACGCCGCCGCCCAGTCCGCCGGCCTGGAGCTGTACCAGTACGTGGGCGGCCCCAACGGCCACGTCCTGCCCGTGCCGATGATGAACATCCTCAACGGCGGCGCCCACGCCGACTCCGGCGTCGACGTCCAGGAGTTCATGATCGCCCCGATCGGCGCCGAGACCTTCTCCGAGGCCCTGCGCGTCGGCGCCGAGGTCTACCACTCGCTGAAGAAGGTCATCAAGGACAAGGGCCTGTCCACCGGCCTGGGCGACGAGGGCGGCTTCGCCCCCTCCGTCGACTCCACCCGCGCCGCCCTGGACCTGATCAACGAGGCCATCGAGGCCGCCGGCTACAAGCTGGGCGAGGACGTCGCCCTGGCGCTCGATGTGGCGTCGTCGGAGTTCTACGAGGACGGCGTCTACAACTTCGAGGGCGGCAAGCACACCGCCGAGGAGATGGCCAAGGTCTACGGCGAGCTCGTCGAGGAGTACGCCATCGTCTCCATCGAGGACCCGCTGGACGAGAACGACTGGGACGGCTGGGTCGAGCTGACCAAGCAGATCGGCGACAAGGTCCAGCTGGTCGGCGACGACTTCTTCGTCACCAACCCGGCCCGCCTGGCCGAGGGCATCGAGAAGAACGCCGCCAACGCCCTGCTGGTCAAGGTCAACCAGATCGGCACCCTGTCGGAGACCTTCGAGGCCGTCGCCGTCGCGCACAACAACGGCTACAAGTCGATGATGTCGCACCGCTCCGGCGAGACCGAGGACACCACCATCGCCGACCTGGCCGTCGGCCTGAACTGCGGCCAGATCAAGACCGGTGCCCCGGCCCGCTCCGAGCGCGTGGCCAAGTACAACCGCCTGCTGCGCATCGAGCAGCAGCTCGGCGACGCCGCGGTCTACGCCGGCCGCTCCGCGTTCCCGCGCTTCAAGAAGTAGGCGACGATAAGTAGGCGACTGCGGCGCCCCGCCCCGGCCCGATGACGGGCGGGCGGGGTGAGCCGGAGGTCGGCCGAGAAAAAGGGGCCGGGTCGTTCATCGACCCGGCCCCTTTCGGCATGGCCCGGCGGGTATGATTCCGGGCATGGGTACAACAGCGCGAGGCCGCCGAGGGCGGGGGACGACCGCCGCGCCCGCGTCGAATCGGCGGGCGGGCGGCGGCCTGGGGTCGCTGACGACCGGCCAGACGCTGACGATGGCCGCGCTGCTGGTGTTCCTGGTGCTCACGCTGGCCATGCCGCTGCGGACGTTCGCCGAACAACGCGCCGAACTGGCGGAGACCCGGGAGAACATCGCCCGGATGGAGGAGCGTACCCGCGAGCTGCAGGCGGAGAAGGAGCGTTTCTCCGACCCCGCCTACATCAAGGAGCAGGCCCGCATTCGGCTCGGCCTGGTGGAGGAGGGGGAGACCCCGTTCCGCATCATCGACCCCGCCCTCGGCGCGGTTTCGGGGGAGGACCCGGTCGGCGAGGAAGCCGCGCCGGCGAAGCCCTGGTACGAGCAGCTGTGGGATTCGGTGTCGCTGCCGCCGGAGGAGGAGAAGCCCGCCAACCCGGCCCGCGACGAGGCGACCCGCCCGGATCGGTTGCCGACCGTCCCCGAACCGGAGCCGGAACCCGGGCCGGAGGCGGAGCCCCACGTCGAATAATGGGTCCCGATGCCGGTAAGGTTGCCACCCGGCCGGTGCCTTTTTTTCGGGACGTGGCCGCCGCCGTCGTCGTACGGCAAGAGTTTTATGACAAGCCCGTGAATCACCCCGGCCGCCCGCCGGCGGGGACAGGAGGATCGCCGTGACCGTAGACCCCGCAGACCTGGAGGCCGTGGCCGTTCAGCTCGGCCGCGCCCCGCGAGGCGTTCTGGAGATCTCCTACCGCTGCCCGGACGGCGCGCCCGGCGTCGTCAAGACGGCCCCGCGCCTGGACGACGGCACCCCGTTTCCGACGCTGCACTACCTGACGGATCCGAGGCTGACGGCCGAGGCGTCGCGCCTCGAGGTCGCCGGCGTCATGCGGGACATGTCGGCGCGTTTGCTGGAGGACGAGGAGCTGGCCGCGGATTACCGCGCCGCCCACGAGCACTACCTGCGCGAGCGCAACGCCATCGAGGATTTGGGCACCGATTTTTCGGGCGGCGGCATGCCGGATCGGGTGAAGTGCCTGCACGTGCTCATCGCCTATGCGCTGGCCGAGGGGCCGGACCATTTCCGCTTGGGCACTGAGGCGGTGGCGTTGGCCGCCGAGGGCACGGGCCTGCGCGGCACGGCGATTCCGGCGGACTGGCCGACGTGCGCCGACCTCGGCATCGAGAGGAGCGACGGATGACCCGCTTCGGGGCCGTGGATTGCGGCACGAATTCGATTCGCCTGCTCATCACCGACGTCCGCCGCGGCGACGATGGCGTGCTGGAGCTCACCGAGCTGCATCGCGTGATGGAGATCGTGCGTTTGGGCGAGGGCGTTGACGCGACGGGTCGTCTGGCCGACGCCGCCTTGCAGCGCGTTCGCGAGGCACTGACCGGTTTCGCGGAGCTCATGCGCGTCGAGCGCGTGGAGGCGGTGCGGATGGTGGCGACGTCGGCGTCGCGCGATGCGTCGAACCGCGACGATTTTTTCTCCATGACCCGCGAGATCCTCGCCGATTGGGGCGTGGAGGCGCAGGTCATTTCCGGTGACGAGGAGGCTGCGCTGTCGTTTCGCGGTGCGGTCGACGATTTCCACCCGGAGGAGGGGCCGTTTTGCGTCATCGACGTCGGCGGCGGTTCGACGGAGGTCGTCGTCGGCGATTACGACGGCACGGTGCATGCCGCGGCGTCGGTGCCGATGGGCAGCGTGCGTCTGACGGAGCGTTTCCTCGTCGATTCGCCGCCGACGCCGGAGCAGCTGAAGCGGGCGCATGATTACGTCGCCGGTCAGGTCGAGCGGGTGCTGGCGGAGGTGCCGGTGGCGGGGGCGCGCACGATCGTGGGTTGCGCGGGCACGTACACGACGTTGTCGGCGTTGGCGCAGGGTCTGGAGACGTACGATCCGTCGGCGATTCACCTGTCGACGTTGCGTTTCAGTGCGTTGCGGTCGTTGAATCAGTCGGTGTTGGCCACGGATCGTCGGACGTTGGCGGAGAATCCGGTCATGCATCCGGGTCGCGCCGATGTTTTCGCCGGCGGGGTGATGGTCATCGACGGTTTGATGGACATGTTCGAGGCGGTCAATGGCGCGGCGAAGGAGAAGGGTTCCCGCGGGGATGCGGTGCCCTTGGAGTTCCACGTCAGCGAGAAGGATATTCTCGACGGCATCGTCGCCGGTTTGGTCGACGAGCGCCTGGCCCGCGCGCAAGGTTAGGTCCCGTCCGGCGCCGCGCAGGTGCCCGCCTGCCGGCACGGCTGGGCGGGTTTCCCGCGACTTTTTGCTTTGCGACGGCCCGCGTGGTGCGTGGGTCGTCGTCAAGCCCCCGTGGCCCAATTGGCAGAGGCAGCGGACTTAAAATCCGCGAGTTGCGAGTTCGAGTCTCGCCGGGGGCACCGTTTCGGGGCATGATCTGCAGCGGATTCAGATCGGCAACGATAGGTCGTCGACGGACTCCATGCCGCGGCCTTCTGCGGCGAGCCGTTCGTAGACCTCTTTGCGATGTCGGTCGATATCCGTGTTGGAAACCCCGCGCTTCCAGTAGCCGAACACCGCGACATCCTCTTTCGGCAGACCCACAGTGCGGCGGAAATGCCGGCGGATGGTTCGTATTTCGTCGCGCTCTCCAGCTGCCCACACCCCCAGCCCGCGAGGATCGGCGAGACCGAGAGCCGCCGACGCCAACGGCGCCGCATCGGGCGAGTGGGCAGGATCGAGATGGATGATCTCGACGCCCGCTGGCCGATGGAGCTCCGCGACCGCCGCAAGATCGGACGTGCAGGCCCACGCCGTCCCCCAGTAGCCCGCCGGCCACTGGTCGAGGAGCGCTGCCAGTGCCGGGATCGCCGTGTCGTCCGCGAAAAGCACCACCCGCCGAGACTTGGGCCGCGGCACCACCGCATGAGGGCGCGGGCCAGTGAGCACTAGCACGTCACCGGCGGCCACGTCGCGGGACCAGCGCATCATCGGACTTTCGGTCCCATGCTGCACGACATCGATGATGGCCTCTTCAGAGTCGGCGTCATACTCGCGGACGGTGTACACGCGGGTGTGCCGGTCGTAGCGTTCGTCCAGGTAAAAGCGGATCGCGACGTTGGGCAGGGACCATTCCGGAACTGCTTGGCTGCCCGGCAGGTGGGCAGCGATGCGCAGAATCGAGGGCGATGGGCGGGTCACCGACGTGATCGTCGCCCGGTACTCCTTGATGTCCCGGTCATGGTCGGCGGCGTTGTCGAGACGAACGGGGGTTGGCCGATCGTGTGAAGTCATGTTCCTCTATCTCTTTCAATCTGTTCGGGTAGCCGCTGTGGTTCGTGGGGGAGCGGCGGTGTTTGCTGCGGAGGTCGGTGCTTCCGCTCAAACGTCGGTGGTGGTTATGCGCGTGGCCGCTGCGGCGACGGGGACGTACGAACGGGAGTCCCGGGGAATTACCAAAGGGCGGCCATTCCACGGGTCGGGCGTGACTGCGGCCTGAAGACCGAAGACTTCTTGCAACATCGGTTTGGTGATCACTTCTTCAGGGGGACCCGAAGATGCGATTCGACCATCGGCAACCACGATGACGTGCGTCGCATATCGAGCGGCCAGATTCAGGTCATGCAGAACCGCGACCATCGTCCGCCCGGAGTCATGGAGTCGGGAACATAAGTCGAGTACGCCCAGCTGGTGGGCAATGTCGAGATACGTGGTCGGTTCGTCCAACAGGATGATCGGCGTTTGTTGCGCGAGTAACATGGCGATCCATGCGCGCTGGCGCTGCCCACCCGAGAGTTCGTCGACGGGGCGGTGCGCCAGGTCTGCCAGCCCGACCTCGTCCAGTGCCGCTGCGACGGCCTCGCGGTCGGCGCGCGACGTTCCGCCCATTATGCCTTGATGTGGAAAACGTCCGCGGCGCACAAGGTCCCATACGGTGATCATCGGTGGAGCAGAGGGGGATTGGGGCAGGAGTCCGAGGCGACGGGCGACGGCCTTCGTCGGCATTGACAGGATGTCGGTGCCGTCGAGGATCACGGTGCCATGTGCTGGGCGCAACATGCGTGCCAGCGCGCGCAACAGGGTGGACTTTCCGCTGCCATTGGGTCCGATGATGACGGTGAACCCATCGGGCGGAATGCTCAGGGACAAGTCGGAGAAGATGGGCGCAGCCGCGTAGCCTAGCGTCATGGCGGTGCACCGCAGCTCAGGCGCGGGTCGCGCCCCCGGATCTGGCGGCGTGGGTGTCCCCTTTCGCAAGGCGGTTTCCTTTCCCACGGTGGTCTCCTTTCTCGTGATCAGGTGCAGTGCTGCCCGAAATCGTGGTGGTTGAGTGTTGGTTGAGAGGGGGGGATGACGGCGGTCCGCCTGTGGCGCGGTTGTCACGGCAAGCGGGTTACCAGCCCCATCAAATAGATGCCGCCCAGGAACCCGGTGACCAGTCCCACGGGGGTGCGCACGCCCATATCCGCGAATTGGGAAACGACATCGGCGCCGGCCAGCAGCACGGCACCAACGAGCATGGATCCGAATACCGGAACTCCGGGCCCGCGAACAGCGAAGCGTGCGATGTGTGGTGCGGCCAGCGCAATAAAGGCGATCGGTCCGGTGAGCCCCGTGGCGGCACCGATGAGCAATACGCCGACCGCGATGCCGGCGAGCCGGTCACGTTCGACTGCGACGCCCAGCCCAACGGCGGTGTCGTCCCCCATTTCCATCAGAGACAGCCGCCGGGCGATAACAGCCATGAAAGGCACCAGGATGGCCACCGTGGCCAGTGCTGCAAGCGCATGGGGCCAGCCTCGTCCGCTGAGAGATCCTGCGTTCCACTGCTGGACTAGGGCTGTGTCGTGGACATCCGCGCGGACGATCAAGACATCGGTGATCGCCGCGAGTGTAGCGGCGACCCCGATGCCCACCAGGATCAGCCGGGGACCGCCGACTTGCCTGCCCCGCAGGGCCAGGACATAGATGGCTGCGGCTGTGGCAATGCCGCCTAGTAATGCCGCGGCTGCGGTGGCAGAGACTCCTCCACCAAAGAAGAGGATCTGCGCAGTCGCGGCCGTCGCCGCGCCAGCGGTGAACCCGATGATGTCCGGCGAACCCAGCGGATTGCGCGAAATTGACTGGAACGCCGCCCCGGACACGCCCAGTGCGGCTCCGACGCATAATCCCGTAATCAGACGCGGGAGCCTGCGGGATTGTACTGACCGGACTGCCCGCGGCTCACCCTGGCCAAAAATGGCGTGCCACGTTTCACCCGGCGATAGGTCGATTTTGCCCAGCGTCAACTGCGCGTAACCGATGACTGCGATGAATGCGACGGTGATGGCACCGAGAACGAACGGTCGTGGCAAACGGGGGTGGACCAGTCGGGTGGGCCTCCGGACAACTGCGGTGTTCATGACCGGATCACCGCCGACGAGCGCACAAGTGCGATTAACAGAGGCCCGCCGAAAAGCGCGGTGGCGATGCCCGTCTGCAGATCTTGTGGGGCTGCGGCGATCTTTCCGATCGCATCGGTGACGACGAGCAGGATTGGAGCTGCGATGGCGATGCCGGGCAGCACTCGTCGATTGTCCGGTCCCAGGACCGCGCGAACGATGTGCGGTGCCGCCAGCCCGATGAAGGCGATCGGCCCGGCGGCCGCCGTTGCAGCGCCCGCAAGAAGTATCACGGACAAGCCCGCCGCACAGCGGATCAGCGGAAGGCTCGCGCCCACGCTGCGGGCGGAATCGTCGTCCAAGGACAGCGCGTTGAGAGGGCCCGCCAGCGCCAGCGCCAATAGGGCGCCCGCCACGATGAAGGGGGTGATGGTGAACACCACCTCCATGTCCCGTCCCTGCAATGAACCGACCGTCCAGAATCGGAATTGCTGGAATGTGTGGTCGTTGCCGAGGAGCAACATCGCCGTAAGCGACCCGGCGGACATGGAGAATGCCGCTCCCGCCAAAACGAGGCGGCCCGACGATGCGGATTCGCGGTGCGCGGCACCGACGGTGAACACCACGGCTGCGGCAATGGTCGCGCCACCGAAAGCAAACCAGATGTACTGGGATACCGAGGTTGCGCCGAACCAGGTGATCGCGGCGACGACGGCGGCGGCGGCGCCCGAGTTGATTCCGAAGACACCAGGGTCAGCCAGGGGATTGCGGGTGAGTGACTGCATCACCCCTCCGGCCATCCCGAGCGCGAGGCCAACCGCAATGCCAAGTACGAGGCGCGGCACTCTGGACTCTACGATGATCAAATGCTCCGAATCAGCTGGGTCAAAGGCGAATAGTGCGCCGACCACCGTGCCGGGTGCGATGCCGTTGGACCCGAACCACAGGCTCATGACTGCGGCGACGGTGAAAACAACTGCGGCGATGCCCACCATGAGCTTGTTCCGGGCCCGCATGTCCGTCACTGGGGCGGCGGATCGCATCGCTTGCGGGCAGCTGCGCTGGCTCATCGGGCGAACAAGTCCACGATGTGAGAGACGGTGAGTTTGGCGCTGTAGTAGTCCAGGCGGAACGAATGATCGCCCAGTGAGTAAACCTGTTCTTCCTTCACCGCCGGGATGCCGGCGAACAGCGGATTGCCGGTGAAATCCTTGACCGCCACCGGCCCACCGCTGGGCAGCAGGAACACCGCGCCGCTGTCGGCCAACACGTCCGGGATGTTCTCCTGGGTCACCACAGTGACCCCGTTTGGTCCACCATCGCCAAGTCGTTCCGGGAGGTCCGCGTAGGTAAAGCCGAGTTCCTGGAGGAGTTGGGCCTGAGCGCTGTCTTGGTCCAAGACCCACGCTCCTTCCGCACCGAGGTAGGACATGACGGTCACGGGCTTGGCTGGCGGGGCCACACGTCCTGATTGTTCCCCGACCCAGGAAGCGAACTCGTCGATGACGGCGGTGGCTTCCTCTTCGCGGCCAGTGAGCTCGCCGAGCATGGTGGTCAGATCCTGCCAGGACGGCTGACCGTAGTTGAGCATGACCGTGGGCGCGATGTCCGACAGTTGGTCGAACTCATCGATGGTGGCGTCGCCGCCGCTGGAGGAGCCGATGATCAGGTCCGGTTCCAGGGCATCGATGGCGTCGAGGTCGACATCGAAATTTGAGTACGCGACTTCCACGCCTCGTTCGACGGCAACGTCCGCCCATTGGACGAAGAAGCCGTTGTCGTCGGTGAGCATCGTCTTCGGCGGGGTGCCGGTTGCGATCACTGGCGCATCGATGGCCAACAGTGACCCCGTAATCGAGGGGGAAGTGGAGACGATCCGCATGGGTTGAGACTCGAGGGTGACGGAACCCGCTTCGTGGTCGAAGGTGCGTGGCCATTCGCCGGTGGCTGCGTCCGCTGCTGCACTGTTTGGGGTTTCGGTGCTGTCGGACTCAGTGGTGCAACCGCTGAGCAGAAGCGCAGCGGCCGTCGTTGCGGCGACGGCAAGCCTGATGAGGGGAATAGACATGGGGCCTTTCCTGGTCGTAGCGGAAAAACACGGGGTCAAGTGCCTGGGGCAGACATTGAACCCCGCGATTTCGCCAGTGTAGGGTGTCCTTATCTGATTAAGTTATCCTGAGTTGCCATTTGGATGACAGTGGTGCTGCGTGGTGGGAGGACGGAGAAATAGGTGACGCTCGAGGTCGGGGACGTGGATCGCATTCGAAGAATCGGTGTGCCCGCTCAAACGCTGGCCAGACGGGTTTGCCACCATCCGATGTTGGTGTGGGTGCGCACCGGGCAGGCCGATGTCCGCGCAAATGGGAACCGCGTTCGCGTCCACGCCGGGGCAGCCGCACTTGTCGCCCGCGGACAATCCCTTGGTATTGAGGTTTCGCGGGGCTCGGTGGTCATCCCAGTTGAACTGCGCACCGCCGGCGAGTCCCCCGTTGCGGCGGCACCACTGCAAGTCCTGAATGTGCCGGAAGCGATGACGGACAGGCTCATCTACGAGTTCGCGATGAACCTCGGGTATCTGCAGTTGGCCGCCGGGCACCATGGTTTCAGCGACGCGCTGTTGGGGGCGGTCGAACGCGCGGTGCCCCCTGGCGAATCTGTCCGTCGACGAGACGGGCAGCCGGAGCTTCCGGAACCGAGGAGTTCCCCCGACCGTCTGACGCTTCCTCTGCCGCATAGTCCACAGGCCCGTGCCGTCGCCGAAGCGGTGATGGCGGATTTGGCCGGTTGTCCCCCGTTGCATGAACTTGCGAGGGCGAGGGGCATAAGCGAGCGCACCCTCCACCGGCGCTTCTTGGACGAAACGGGGATGTCTCCGTCTGCGTGGAGAGCGGAAGCCCGGTTGCAGACTGCTTCTGAATTCTTGCGCCTGGGCAAGGAGGTCGGGTGGACAGCTCATCGTGTCGGGTATTCCGGGCCTGGGGCGCTATCGAAGGCATTCCGCTTGAGGTTCGGCATGCCGCCCAGCGCGTTCCGTCCGGAACGGTCCGGTCGCGAGCAACCCGTCGTTACACGTGAGAAAGTGGTGAATCGCGCTGAGAATTGTCTGTCGAGTGTGGGGGTGCCCGCCATTCCGCTTGGACACACCGGCGTGCGGATCAATGGTGCTCACGTTGTGTTGTGGATGTTCCGGGGTACAGCAACGGTGCGGATCGCGGGAAAAACGCTTGGCTTGAAAAGGGGTGACGTCGCCGTGTTGCCTGCCGGATCGCCGGTGGAGGTGGCCGTCGATGCCGGTGCCCTGGCTTTGCCGCTGGGGTATATCCCGGCTGGGATCGTCGGGCAGCCGCCGCGAGTGGCCTTTTCGGTGCCTACGGATGCGGAGTGGGAGGAGATTCTGCTGCATCGGGTCGTTTCCTCGTATACGCAGCTCAAGCCGAAAGGTGGGTGGGCGGTCAGCGTCCTTGACATCGTCGGGGGCATAACTCGGTGGGAGGGCGCCCCGCGCGGTGCGAAACGGCGTGTGCAATCGGATGTCCTGGCTGGACGCCAACGAGATCCGGACACATCGCTGTCAGCCGAATGGCTGGTGGACATCGCCGACGCGCGCTGGGCCACGGCGTCCCTGGCGGAGGTCGCCCGCCTTACGGGCGTTTCCGCCTCCGCCACGAGTGAGTGGTTCCAGCAGGCTACGGGCGTTCGGTATTCCGAATGGGCAATGATCCGGCGAATGACGTTGGCCAAGGCGAAAATAGCTAAGGGTATGCCATTACGGCGCATTGCGATCGACCTGGGATACTCGCAGACTTCGGCTTTCTCGCGTGCGTTTTCCAGCTTTCACGGGATCGGGCCTGCCGCCTACCGTGGCTCCGTCGTGCGCGTGGAATGAGGAGGTTGCGTTATGCGGTTATGACGGTGATGTTCTCTGCGGCGGCCTTTTTGTGCTTTGCGACGGCCCGCGCTGGTCGTGGGACGTCGTCAAGCCCCCGTGGCCCAATTGGCAGAGGCAGCGGACTTAAAATCCGCGAGTTGCGAGTTCGAGTCTCGCCGGGGGCACCGTTGGGAAAACCCCGGGCCGATGAATGATCACCGGCCCGGGGGGGGGGGGGGGCGTCAGTGCGCGGGGCTGCTTGGCGGGCGCTTCCTATGGCAGCACGCCGAACTTCTTGCCCAGCTTCAGTGCGGTGGTGAAGACCTTCGCGTAGGTCTCGCGCTCCAGCATCGGCAGCGCGATCGGCGACAACCGCTGGACGGTGACCGTCTGCGCGTCGGTGTACTTCAGCAGACCCTCGGCAGCCTGCCGACGGCCGACGCCGGACTCCTTGAAGCCACCCATCGGGGCGTCGACGGAGGCGAACGTCGCGGCGAAACCATCGTTGACGTTCACCGAACCGGCCTGGATCTTCGGCGCCAGCGACTTCGCCCGCGACGGCGAGCACCACAGCGACGCGTTGAGGCCGTAGCGGGAATCGTTGGCGCGGCGGATGGCCTCGTCGACGTCGGCGACGCGCTGGACCACCACGACCGGGCCGAAGACCTCCTCGGTGAGCAGCTCGACGCCCTCGGGGACGTCGGTGAGCACAGTCGGCTCGTAGAACAGGGGGCCGAGATCCGGGCGGGCGCGGCCGCCGGCGAGCACCGTGGCGCCCGCCTCGACGGCGTCGTGGACCATCTTCTGCACGATGTCGAACTGGCCCTGCGACTGCAGCGACCCCATCTCGACGTCCCAGCCGTAACCGGGGCCCAGGCTCATGGCGTTGGTGCGGTCGGCGAAGGCGGGCACGAACTCATCCCACACCGCGTCGGCGACGTAGATGCGCTCGATGGAAACGCACAGGTGGCCGGAGTTGGTGAAGCTGGCGATGCGGGCGCCCTCCACGGCGGCCTTGACGTTGGCGTCCTCGGCGACGATCAGCGGGTTCTTGCCGCCGAGCTCCGCCGAAAAACCGATCAGGCGCTCGCCGCACTGCTGGGCCAGCGCCTTGCCGGTGGCGGAGGAGCCGGTGAACATCAGGTAGTCGGCGTTGGCGACGATCGCCTGGCCGACGACGGAGCCGGGGCCGGGCACGACCTGGACGACGTCCTCGGGCAGCCCGGCGCGGTACAGCATGTCGACGGCCACCAGCGCCGAGAACGGGGTGGTGGAGTCCGGCTTGAGCACGATGGCGTTGCCCGCCATGATCGCGGCGACGGCGTCGGAGATCGCCAGGGTCAGGGGGTAGTTCCACGGGCTGATCACGCCGACGACGCCCTTGGGGTGGTGGTGGACGGTGGTGTCGGACAGCACGGGCAGGGCGCCGTGGGCCTTGGCGGGCTTGAGCAGCGCCTCGGCCTGGTTGCCGTAATAGCGGGCGGTGATGGCGACGTGCAGCACTTCCTCGAAGGCGGAGGCGCGGTTCTTGCCGGTCTCGGCCTGCACGATGTCCATCAGCTGGTCCTGGTGGGTGAGCACCAGGTCGTGGAAGCGGTGGAGGACCTCGCGCCGCGAGGTGACGGGGACGCGGGCCCAGGCGGCCTGCGCGAAGCGGGCGCGTTCGAAGGCGCGCTCGACGTCGGCGGCATCGCCGACGGGCACGTCGGCCAGGGGCTCGCCGGTGAAGGGGGAGGTGATGGTGCGGGTTTCCGAGCCCGCGACGGATGCGCGCTTGAGCAGCCGTTCGACGACGTCGGGCGTCAGGGGATTGCGGATGTCCTGCGCGCCGGTGGCGCGGTCGGTGTCGGTCGTGGTCGCGTTCATGGGTGAAATGATACGCAACGGGGCCGGGCCCGGGGCCGTTTCGCGTGACGACGATCCGCCGTCAGTTGTCGGTGTAACCGAGTCGCCGGCTGCGGTCGGGGTCGCGGTTGCCGCGCTCGCCGAACTCGAAGGGTTCGTGGCCGTCGACGTCGCCGTAGCGCAGTTCCGGATCCGCGTCGGGGTCGTCGTCCGGGTCGATGTCGGGCTTTTCCTCGGCGAGCCGGCGGTCGAGGGTGTCGTGGGGTTCGGCGCCGCGCCAGCGGTCCGGCGGGGTCATGACGTAGTTCTCGCCGTCGCCGGTCATGAGGTCGGCGTCGAGTCCCTCGGAACCGTCGAGGGTGTTCTCGTCGAAATCTCCGGTGGTGTCGGGATCGTAGTCGCCGGCCATGTCGTCCTCCGCGTCGTCTGTTCCGTTCTCATCCCGATCGTACCCCGCCGGGGAGCGGGTTCGGCCGGGATTTTCCGGCTGCGAAGATGCGTCCGTTCGGGAACAATCGGGGAGGTTCGACCGTTATACGTGTCGTAAGACAACTAATGATCGGCCCCTAAGAAGGCCGGAAGGAAGGACGACGTGCGCGAAAGCAGTAACCCCGCATTCAGCTCGCTCACCAAGACCGTCGCCCGGGGCCAGGCCGGCGCCCACCACTACGGGCAGCAGCAGTACGGCCAGGACCCGTTCGCCCAGGGCCAGTACGGCGCCTCGCAGCAGGCGCAGGATGCCCGCCCGATGACGGTGGACGACGTGGTGTCGAAGACCGGCATCACCCTGGCCGTCATCGTCGCGCTGGCGGCGGTCAACTTCGCCATCGCGGCGTACGTCAGCCTGGGGCTGTCGATGATCCTCACCATCGTCGGCGCCATCGGCGGTCTGGTGACGGTGCTGGTGTCCACCTTCGGCAAGAAGTACGGCTCCGCCCCGGTCACCCTGACCTACGCGGCATTCGAGGGTCTGTTCGTCGGTGGCGTGAGCTTCATGTTCGCCGGGTTCGACGTCGCGGGCACCTCCGGCTTCGGTCTGATTTCCCAGGCCGTCATCGCCACCATCGGCGTGTTCGCCGGCATGCTGTGGGTCTACAAGTCGGGCGCCATCCGCGTGACCCCGAAGTTCACCCGCTTCATGACCGCCGCCCTCATCGGCGTGCTGATCCTGGCCGTCGGCAACCTGCTGCTGGCCGTGTTCGGCATCGGCTCCCCGCTGCGCGACGGCGGCCCGATCGCCATCATCTTCTCGCTGGTGTGCATCGGCCTGGCGGCGTTCAGCTTCCTGCTCGACTTCGATCAGGCCGACAAGCTGGTCCGCGCCGGCGCGCCCGCCAACTACGCCTGGGGCGTCGCGCTCGGCCTTGCGGTCACCCTGGTCTGGCTCTACGTCGAGATCCTGCGCCTGCTGTCCTACTTCAGGGACTAGCCGCTTCAGGGACTGGCCGCTTCAGGGAGCGCACCCACCCGCCGCCGCCGTCCGGCACGCCGCTGGGCGTCGGCGGCGGGCTCGTCGTAAAGCAACGATGAAAGCGACGAGGTAAGCGACGACAGACACGGCGAAGGGCCCCGGTGAAAACCGGGGCCCTTTCGCATGCCGTGAAGCCGGAACTAGTCCTGGAACTCGGGGTCGTACGGCTCGGCCTTGATCAGGGTGACCTGGACCTCGTCGCCCGTCGGGGACTTGTAGGTGCGGGTCTCGCCCTCCTTCGCGCCGACCAGGGCGCTGCCCAGCGGCGAGTCGGTGGAGTAGGTCTCCAGGTTCGGGTTCGACGAGTCCGCGCCGCGGGTGCCGATGAGGAAGGTCTCCTTGTCGTCCTCGTCGCCGTCGTAGTAGACGTGCACGACGGTGCCGACCAGCGCGACGCCGGACTCCTGCGGGGTTTCGCCGACGGTGGCGCGCTGCAGCAGGTCCTCGAGGTAGCGGATGCGCGCCTCCTCCTGGCCCTGCTGCTCGCGGGCGGCGTCGTAGCCGGCGTTTTCCTTCAGGTCGCCTTCTTCGCGGCGCTCGTTGATTTCGGCGGCGATGACGGGGCGGTTCTCGTACAGGGCGTCCAGCTCGGCCTTCAGCTTGTCGTAGGACTCCTGCGTGAGCCACGGGTTGTTGGAGTCGGTCATGGTGCCTCCTTGGTCTGCGACGCCGCCGGCGGGTCGCCGGTCAGCGGAGAAGGCTGGCCTGGCCAGCCGGAATATGAAAAATCGGCCCCAGCCGGGGCCGTGAACGGGGTCAGGATACCACCGTCACGTCGTGCGGCGTCAATCGCCCCCGGGTGTGCCGGAGCGGGGTCGGGGCGCGGTGCTTTACGACGCCTTGTCGGAGAGGAACTCGGGCATTTCCGTGGAGCAGCCGTACACGTCTCCGGCCACGGCCTGTTCGCGGGTTTGGATGGGCACGTCCAGGCGCACGGTGGAGGGGCCTCCGGCGGGGATGAACACGTCGCGGCGGCCGACTTCGGCGACGTCGTAGTTCAGGGCGTAGATGATGCAGTACGCGTCGAGCGTCGGGTCTTCGCGGGTGACGTCGAGGGTGAAGATGAACACGTCGTCTTCGCGGCCCTCTTCGCGGGCCCAGCCGGCCTGGGTGGCGGTGACGTCGGGCGTGGACACCCGGTTCATCTGGACGAAGATGTACGCCGCCGCCACGACGAGCATGCCGATGATGCCGACGACGATCAGCTTGCCCGGCAGGCGGCGGTTGGTGTCGCCGTAACGGGCGGTGCGCTTGGCGGAGGTGGATCGGGCGTCGCTTCCGCGATCGCGGTCCGCGTTGGAGGCCTTCGTGTCCGACATGCCCCCAACTGTATCGGACGATTCGCCGCGACCCGCGTCGGGGCCCGCGGATCGGCCCCGTAGACTGAACGAATGTCGGAACAGGTACCGGACTGGAAGGACACCGCATGAGCCTGCGATTGATGGCGGTCCACGCCCACCCCGATGACGAGTCGAGCAAGGGTGCGGCGACGATGGCGCGCTACGCCGCCGAGGGCCATGACGTCATGGTGGTCACCCTCACGGGCGGGGAGCGCGGCAGCATCCTGAATCCGGCGATGGATCGTCCGGAAGTCGTCGAGAACATCGCCGCCGTGCGGGTGGGCGAAATGGCGGAGGCGGCCCGGATTCTCGGGGTGCAGCACCGTTGGCTCGGCTTCGTCGACTCCGGCCTGCCCTCGGGGTCGCCGACCCCCGTGCTGCCGGACGGGTGTTTCGCCCGGGAGAAGGTGGAGGACGCGGTCAAGCCGCTCATCGAGGTCATCCGGGAGTTCCGCCCGCATGTGCTGATCACCTACGACGAAAACGGCGGGTATCCGCACCCGGACCACATCATGACGCACATCGTTTCCGTGCGCGCCTGGACCGAGGCGGCGTCCGATCTCTACCCGGAGCTGGGGGAGCCGTGGGAGATCAAGAAGATGTACTACACCCACGGTTTCGTGCGCCGTCGCCTGCTGGCGTTGGACGCCTACTACGTGGAGCGGGGTCTGCCCAGCCCCCTGGCCGAGCCGCTGAAGCGGTGGGTGTCCACTCGCGGCGACATCATGGAGCGGGTGACCACGCAGGTCGAATGCGGGGACTTCTTCGACGCCCGCGACGATGCGCTGCTGGCCCACGCCACCCAGATCGACCCGAACGGGCCTTTCTTCGCGGTGCCGACGGACGTGCAGCGTAGAGTGTGGCCGACGGAGGAATTCGAGTTGGCGCGCACGCGGGTGCGCACCTCCCTGCCGGAGGATGACCTGTTCGCGGGCATCGAGCCGGATGACGCTCCCGGTGATGGATCCGCGGCGGACGATGCCGCAGAGCATTAAGGAATGATGGCTGACATGCCCCAGGCAATGGAATTGTGGAATGCCGCCGCGGCGGAGGCTGTGGTGGACGTGGCCCTGCTGGCGCAGAATCCGGTGGGCCCGATGGGCGCCGACTTCGGCAAGGCGTCGCCGATCGGTTTGCTGGTCATCGTGTTGTTGCTGGTCACCATCTTGTTGATCGGCGTCGACCTGTCCCGTCGCATGAAGCGGATGCGTCGTCGTCGTGCTTTCGCCGAGGAGCACGGCATGGATCCGTTCGACGTCGAGGCGATCGATCGTGCGATGGCGGCCCGAGAGGGTTCGGGAGGCGTCGACGGGGAAGCCACCGTCGAGGATCGCTTCTCGGGGGAGCCCGAATTGCGGGATCGTCGTTCCAAGGATTAGGATTTGTGACGTGCGTAACTGGCGATTTTATTTTATGAGGGGCTCCGGCAGCTGACCCCGTCAGTCATGCATCCCTGAAATCGTCGCGCGCACGCCGGAGCCCCAAAGGCAGCACCCGTTCATCGGGTCGCTGCCTTTCGTCGTATCCGGCCTTTTGCCGGAGGGCGGCGACCGGCGCAGACATCCGAAGACTCACCGAAAGGCACTGGCCATGACGCCCCCGACTTCCCTTGAAAACCCCGCTTCGACGTCGAATCAGCGTGTCGTCGCGTTCCATGATCTGCCGTCTCCCCGGCAGTTGCTTTCCGACGTTCCGCTCGGCGAGAAATTGGCCAATGACGTCGAGGACGCCCGCCGGGCGATCGCCGACGTCATCGCCAACGAGGATGACCGTCTGCTCGTCGTCGTCGGACCGTGCTCGGTGCACGACCCGGAGGCCGCGGTCGATTACGCCCGCCGGCTGAAGGTCGTCGCCGACGAGCTGAAGGGCGATCTGCTGGTGGTCATGCGGGTGTACTTCGAGAAGCCGCGCACCACCGTGGGCTGGAAGGGCCTGATCAACGATCCGCACATGGACGGTTCGTTCGCCATTCTCGACGGCCTGCGCATGGCCCGTGAGCTGCTCATCGAGGTGCTGCAGATCGGGCTGCCGGTCGGCGCGGAGTTCCTGGAGCCGAACAGCCCGCAGTACATCGCCGACGCGGTGGCGTGGGGTGCGATCGGCGCGCGCACGACGGAGTCGCAGGTTCACCGCCAGTTGGCGTCGGGCCTGTCCATGCCGATCGGCTTCAAGAACGGCACCGACGGCAACGTCCAGGTCGCGGTGGATTCGCTGGTGTCGGCGGCCAATCCGCACTTCTTCTTCGGCATGAACGACGACGGTCGGGCCGCGGTGGTGGAGACGGCGGGCAACGCCAACTGCCACATCATCTTGCGCGGCGGCACGAAGGGGCCGAATTGCGATCCGGAGTCCGTCGCCGATGCGAAGGATCGTCTGGAGAAGTCGGGTCTGCCGCGGTCGCTGATGATCGACGCCAGCCACGCCAACTCCGGCAAGTCGGAGGTCCGCCAGGCCGAGGTCGTGCGGGAGATCGCCGAGCAGATCGCCGCCGGCGACGACGGCATCGACGGCATCATGATCGAGTCCTTCATCGAGGCCGGCAACCAGAAGGTGGTCAACGGCCGTGAGGGCCTGACCTACGGGCAGTCGGTCACCGACGCCTGCATCGACTGGGACACGACGGATTCTCTGTTGCGCGGTCTCGCCGAGGCCGTCCGCGCCCGCCGTGAGGTGCGTGGCGACGGTCCGCAGCGGGCGTAGGGTTTCCCGGCGCCGTCTGGTCCGGGGCCGGGGAGCCGCCCCGCCACGTGTGCGAGAGTGGCCCGCCGAGTGGCGGGCGCCATCTCACCGGGACGGGGGCGGCCCGGTAGACTCGTCCGCGTGAAACCGTTCCAGCTTCCGCGGGTGCTCGGGCGCCTGGCGTACCCGCTCTACGAGCGTCGGCTCGCCCGGTCCCTCGAGGGTTTGCCGCGCCCGCACCATGTCGCGGTGATGGCAGACGGCAATCGCCGGTGGGCTCGCGAAGCCGGGTTCACCGACGTCAGCCACGGTCACCGGGTGGGGGCCCGCAAGATCGCGGAGTTCGTGTCCTGGTGTTCGGAGCAGCAGATCGGTCTGGTGACCATTTATCTGCTGTCGACGGAGAATCTGCGGCGTTCGGCCGATGAGTTGGAGCTGCTGTTCGACATCATCGGCGACGTCGCCGACGAGTTGGCCGATGCCGGGCAGGACATTCGGCTGCGGATGGTGGGGCATCTCGAGTTGCTTCCCGACGAGATGGCCGATCGGTTGCGCCGGGACGAGGAGCTCACGGCGGGGAATACGGGCATCCAGGTCAACATCGCGGTCGGTTACGGCGGTCGCCAGGAGATCGTGGATGCGGTGCGTCGGATCGTCGGCGACGCCGCGGCCGAGGGCGTGGCGGCGAAGGACATCGTCGAGCTGATCACGCCGGAAGCCATCGGCGGTCATTTGTACACGTCGGGGCAGCCGGATCCGGACCTGGTCATCCGCACTTCGGGGGAGCAGCGGCTCAGCGGTTTTCTGCTGTGGCAGTCGGCGTACTCGGAGATCTGGTTCACCGACACCTATTGGCCGGAGTTCCGGCGCATCGATTTCCTCCGGGCGCTGCGGGACTTTTCGCAACGCAGCCGCCGTTTCGGGCGCTGACCGGCCGACATCCGGTCGCGCCGCGCAGCCGCCGGACGTCCCGCGCGGATCGCCGCGCAACGGCCAAACACTCTGCAACTCCACGCAACCGCCGGCCGTCCCGCGCGGATCGCGACGGATGAGGGCACAATCGGTGCCATGTCGAACACCACGCCCGTTCAGCCCATCGTCGTCGTCGCCAACACCCGCTACGGATCGACGAAGGATTACGCGACGGAATTCGCCCGCCGCACCGGGGGACGGCTCATCGGCGGCGACGGCGGGGCTTCGACGCAGATGACCGATGAACTCGACTCGGTGCTCACTCAACACCCCGACGCCCCCGTGATCGTGTTCACCCCGAACTACGCCGGCACCTTCGGCGGCGCCAACCTGATGAAAACCATCGCCCGCGCCACCCCGGACCGCCACATGGCGCTGGCCGTCATCGGCATGACACTTCTCGACGAAGTCCGCGAAAAGGACCCCGCCCGCGCGGCCCTCGACGACGTCTCCGACCTCGTCCACCGCCACTACCTGCCCGGGCGCCTGCTGTACTCCGTGATGTCCCGCAAACACCGGGCGGTGATGTGGACCATGACGCGGATGATCAAGGGGAAGAAGAACCCGTCGCCGAACGAAATCCAGATGATCGAGTCCTACGGCGTCGACACCGACCGCGTCGACTACTCGGAACTCGACGCACTGGTCGAATGGTTGGAGACGGCCGACGGGAAATAGGGGCGCCGTCGTAAAGCACGCTACAGCTTGCGCATGCGCACGCGGTCAATCGTGTGATCGCTCGACTTGCGCAACACCAACGACGCCCGGACCCGCGTGGGCAGAATGTTCTCCATCAGATTCGGCAGGTTCACCGTCTGCCAGATGCGGCGCGCCTCGACGGTCGCCGCCTCGTCGTCCAGATCCGCGTAATCCGCGAAATGGGCCCCCGGCGCCCGGAACGCCGTATGCCGCAACTTGAGGAAACGCTCGATGTACCAGCGCTCGATGTCCTCGCGACGCGCGTCGACGTACACGGAAAAGTCGAACAGATCGGACACCATCAGCATCGGGCCCGTCTGCAGGACGTTGAGGCCTTCCACGATGAGAATGTCCGGCTGGTCGACGACCTCGAACTCGCCGGGCACCCGGTCATAGGCGGTGTGCGAATACACCGGCGCCTTCACGTCGCGGACCCCCGCCTTCACCGACGTGACGAAACGCATCAACGCCCGCTGATCGTACGACTCCGGGAAACCCTTGCGGTTCATGATCCCCCGCCGATTCAACTCGGCCGACGGATACAGGAAGCCGTCCGTGGTGATCAGATCCACCCGCGGATTAGTGTCCCACCGCTCCAACAGCACCTGCAGCAGACGCGCCGTCGTGGACTTGCCGACGGCCACCGAACCGGCGACGCCGATGATGAACGGCACGCCCTGATACTCCTCGCCGAGGAACGTCGCCGTCGTGCGGTTGAGCTCGCGATGCGCCTGCACCCGCAGGTGAATCAGACGCGACAGCGGCAGGTAGACCTCGGCGACCTCGTCGAGATCGATGTTCTCGCCGATGCCGGACAGACGCTCGGCTTCCTCGGCGGTGAGCACCTGCGGCATCGACTCGCGGAGTTCGCGCCATGTGCGCCTGTCGAACTCCAGGTACGGGCCGGGTGCATGCGCGCGGGTCATGGCCCCATCATGCCAATTCCTCCGACTGCGGCGGCCAACCGGGTGCCTTAGGCTGGATTGTCATGGCCGAACCGAAGCCCGGGAACAGCGAAGGACGTGCCGCTCGTGCGGCGGATGGTGCCGGTGGGGCGGATGGCGGGATAAGCGACGCCGGGGGAGCGTCGACACGCAAAGGCTCGGTCGGCGAGGTGTTTTCGGCGTTCGGCCTGCTGGGTCTGACGTCTTTCGGCGGCCCCGTGGCGCACCTCGGCTATTTTCGCGAGGAGTTCGTCGGCAAGCGCAATTGGCTCACCGACTCGGAGTACGCCGACGTCGTCGCCCTGTGCCAATTCCTGCCGGGGCCGGCGTCGTCGCAGGTCGGCATGGCGCTGGGTTGGCGGCGCGCGGGGCTGCCGGGCATGGTGGCGGCGTTCATCGGCTTTACGACGCCTTCCGCGATCGTCCTGGCGCTCGCCGCGATCGGAGTGGCGTACTTCGGCGATTTGGACGGCGCAATCGCGGGATTGAAGGCGGCGGCGGTGGCGGTCGTCGCCGTCGCCCTGTGGGGAATGGCCGGCAACCTGGTGACGTCGCGGTTGACCGCCGCGCTGGCCATCGGCGCGATGGCGGTGACGCTGCTCGCGCCGGGCACGTGGGGAGCGTGGGCGCAGGTCGCGGCGATCGTCGTCGCCGGCGTCGTCGGGTTGGCGTTCATCCGCGGGGGTGATCGTGGTGACGACGATTCCGAGGGCCCGACGAAGCCTGCGCATCTGGCGTACTCGGTGCCCGCGTGGGCGTCGATCGGTGCGCTGGTGGCGTTCTTCGTCGTCATGGCCGTCGCCGCAACGCAGTGGTGGGGCACGTACTACTGGGCGGGTGCGCTGGTGTTCGGCGGCGGGCACGTCGTGTTGCCGCTGCTGGAGGGCGGCCTGGTGCCGGACGTCGTCGACGCCGATACCTTCCTGGCGGGGTACGGCCTGGCGCAGGCGGTGCCGGGTCCGTTGTTCACTTTCGCGTCGTACCTGGGGATGGCGTCCGGTGGGGTGCTCGGCGCGGTGGTCGCGACTTTGGCGATCTTCCTTCCGTCGATGTTGCTGCTCGTCGCCGTGATGCCGGTGTGGGCGAAGCAGGCCGCCAACCCGAGGGCCCGTGGTGCCGTCGCCGCGATCAACGCCGCCGTCGTCGGCCTGCTGGGGGCCGCGTTCTACGACCCCGTGTGGACGCATGGCATCACCGGGCCGGGTAGTTTCGTCGTCGCCGTGATCGCTTTGGCGGCGCTGACCAGGTTCAAGATTCCCGCGTGGGCCGTCGTCCTCGCCGCCGGCGCGGTTGGCTGGGTGGTGTTCTGGGCGGGCCTTCTTTGGTTCGTCGACTCCAACCGCCCTTTCCGGGGTCACTACTCCTTGCAGGTAATCGGTGTCAGGGCCCGGCTTTGGGCAGCAAGTCTTCTATCGCACAAAACGGGACAAAACGCTCGGCGGCGAACTGGGCTTTTGCTGATCGGCGTGTCCCGTTTTGTGCGATGCCTCGGAATTTGGGGCGCAGGTGACGTGAGGGGCTTGGGTGGTTGTGGGGGAGAGCGTGGGTCGCGGGTGAGAGGTGGTGGGCTGAGAAAAGGCGGACCGTGAGTGGGGGATCTGGGGCGCGGGTGACGTGAGTGGCTTGGGTGGTTGTGGGGGAGAGCGTGGGTCGCGGGTGAGAGGTGGTGGGCTGAGAAAAGGCGGACCGTGAGTGGGGGATCTGGGGCGCCGGTCGGGGAGAGCGTGCGCCGTGGGGGGGAGGTGGCCAGCTGAGAAGGAGGCGGGCCGTTGGTGAGTGATGTGGTTCGCTGCAGGGGGAGACGACCCAGACCGAATCGGCCCCGCTGGAGGCGGGGGACTACGATGGCCTTTCGAACCCGTAGCTTCCTTCGAAAGGTTGTTGGCCACCCATGACCGGTATCCCCAGCGATGACGTCCGCTACCAGTCCCTCAGCGAACTCGACCCGGCAGTCGCCGAGGCCATGGCCGGCGAGCTCGCCCGCCAGCGCGACACGCTGGAGATGATCGCCAGCGAGAACTTCGTCCCCCGCGCCGTCCTGCAGGCCCAGGGTTCGGTGCTGACCAACAAGTACGCCGAAGGTTACCCGGGCCGCCGCTACTACGGTGGCTGCGAAAACGTCGACGTCGTCGAGGACCTCGCCCGCGACCGCGCCAAGGAACTCTTCGGCGCCGAATTCGCCAACGTCCAGCCGCACGCCGGCGCCCAGGCCAACGCCGCCGTTCTGCACGCGCTGATCAACGCCGGCGACCGCATCCTCGGCCTGGACCTGGCCCACGGCGGCCACCTGACCCACGGCATGAAGCTGAACTTCTCCGGCAAGCTCTACGAAGTCGGCGCCTACGGCGTTGACCCGGACACCATGCGCATCGACATGGACAAGGTCCGCGAGCAGGCGCTGGCCGAAAAGCCGGACGTCATCATCGCCGGCTGGTCCGCCTACCCGCGCCACCTCGACTTCGACGCCTTCCGCTCCATCGCCGACGAGGTCGGCGCCAAGCTGTGGACCGACATGGCCCACTTCGCCGGCCTGGTCGCCGCGGGCCTGCACCCCTCGCCGGTCGCCGCGTCGGACGTCGTGTCCACCACGGTCCACAAGACCCTCGGCGGCCCCCGCTCCGGCATGATCCTGGCCAAGCAGGACTACGCCAAGAAGCTCAACTCCGCCGTCTTCCCGGGCCAGCAGGGCGGGCCGCTGATGCACGCCATCGCCGCCAAGGCCGTGGCCCTGAAGATCGCCGGCACGGAGCAGTTCAAGGAGCGCCAGGAGCGCACCCTGACCGGCGCCCGCCTGCTGGCCGAGCGTCTCACCGCCTCCGACTGCACGGACGCCGGCGTCGACGTCCTCACCGGCGGCACCGACGTCCACCTGGTGCTGGCGGACCTGCGCAACTCGGAGATGAACGGCCAGGAGGCCGAGGACCTGCTGCACGAGGTCGGCATCACCGTCAACCGCAACGCCGTGCCGTTCGACCCGCGCCCGCCGATGGTCACCTCGGGTCTGCGAATCGGTACGCCGGCGCTGGCCACCCGCGGCTTCGACGAGAAGGCCTTCGAGGAGGTCGCCGACATCATCGGCACCGCCCTGGCCGCCGGCAAGAACGCCGACACCGCCGCTCTGCGCGCCCGCGTGTCCAAGCTCGCCGAGGACTTCCCGCTGTATGAGGGCCTCGAGGACTGGACCATCGTTTAGGACGGTCGTTTGGCGCCATCGTCTAGGACCTCGTTGAGGACCACCGGCTAAGTCCACCCCGGGATCGCGGACACCGGGTAGTTTGAGGGCCATGGAATTCGTCACCGTCACTCGCGACGCCGGCTTGCTCACCATCACCATCGACCGCCCCGAGGGTCACAACTCCCTGAACCGCGCTCTGCGGCTGGAGCTGCGGCGCGCTTTCGAGGATGCGGCGGAACAGTGCGTCGTCAAGCATGATGCCGACGCCGACGCCGACGCCACCGGCACGGGCGCCACGGACGTCGGCCCGGTGCGTGCGGTGCTGCTCAAGGGCGGGAAGAAGGTGTTTTGCACGGGGCAGGACCTCAAGGAACACCTGGTGGACATGAACGAGCCGTCGGCGATGGACAAGGTCGACACGGAGTACAACCCGATGGTCGCGGCGCTGGCGGCGATTCCGGTGCCGGTGGTCGCGGCGGTCAATGGTGCGGCGGCGGGCGCGGGTTGGTCGTTGGCGTTGAACTGCGATTTCCGGGTGGCGGCGCGGTCGGCGTCGTTCAAGGCGGCGTTCCCGTCGATTGGGTTGGCCACGGATTGCGGCATCAGCTACCTGCTGCCGCAGTTGGTTGGACCGGCGAAGGCGTTGCAGTTGCTTTTCGACGATCAGCCCGTCTCGGCGGAGGCGGCCCTCGAGTTGGGGCTGGTCACGCAGGTCGCCGACGGGGATGACGCCGATGAGGCGGCGGAGGAGTTCGCGCGGAGGCTCGCGTCGGGTCCGACGGGGTCGTACCGGGAGATCAAGGCGATGGTGAAGGATGCGGCGGCGATGTTGGCGGTCGCCGATTTGGAGGGCGGCGCGCAGAAGCGGCTGGTCAACTCGGTGGATCACCGCGAGGCCGTCGAGGCGTTCCTGAACAAGCGCGCCCCGAAGTTCACGGGGCGGTAGGGGGCGCCGTCGCGTCGGTGTTTCGTCGCGGGGCTTGCTTTGCGACGCCTCAGCGCACCGAACATTCGGCGTCGCAACCGTTGTCGGCGCATGGGGTTGCGTCGCCACGCCCATGCCACCGCGGCGATGAGGGCGGCGAGGGAAATCCCGGCGAGGAACGGCTGCAGCGGTTGCCAAAATCGCAGCGCGCCCGACGTGCCCAGGGCGAGGAGCACGATCTTGTTGCAGACCGGGCAGGCCACGGCGAACATGGCCAGACCTGCGCCGCCGATCGCCGGGCCCGACTTGGCCGAACCGGGGCGCTGCAGTCCGAAGTAGAGGCCCGTCAGCCCTGAGGTGGCCGCCAGGACCGGCAGCTCCCACGGCCGCACCGGCACGTCCCGGCCGAACATCGGGTTGGGGATGATGTCGGTGGGCACGCCGATGATGAGAAACGTCGCCAACGCCGCGCCCACGGCGACGACCACCCGGAACGCGCGTCCTGCGACCAGGACGGTCCCGCGATCGGGGTGGGCCGCGCACCGCCCCTGCACAGCCCCACCGCACCCACGACGAAGGCCCGCTCCCACCGGGGGAACGGGCCGTCGTCAAGCGCAAAAGCAATCAGGGGAGGCACGCCAACCGTGCCGCGGAAACCGGGCCGCACACGGCGCCGGCACCCGCCGAACCGCGAACCTTACGCGGCGCCGCCCTTGGCGATGCGGCGGAAGATGATCTCCTTCATGATCTCGTTGGTGCCGCCGTAGATGGTCTGCACCTTCGAGTCCAGGTAGTGCGTCGAGATCGGGTACTCGAGCATGAAGCCGTAGCCGCCGAACATCTGCAGGCAGCGGGTCACGATGTCCTGCTGCTCCTCGGTGGTCCAGAACTTCGCCATCGACGCCGCGGTCTCATCGAGGTTGCCGTCGTTGTGCGCCATGACGCACTGGTCGACGAACGCCTGCTGCACGGTGAGGCGCGAAGCGATGTCCGCCAGGTAGTGGCCGTGAACCTGGTGCTGGATCAGCGGCTTGCCGAAGGTCTCGCGCTCCTGCGCGTAGTTGTACGCCAGGGTCCAGGCGCGGCGGGAGGTGGCCACCGAACCGACGGCGACCGTCAGGCGCTCGTGGGCCAGGTTGGTGCGCAGGTAACCGAACGCGGCACCCTCCTCGCCCAGCAGGTTCTCGGCCGGGACGCGCACGTTGTCGAAGTGCAGCTCGGCGGTGTCCTGGGCCTTCAGGCCGACCTTCTTCAGCGGGCCGGTCTTGGTGTAGCCCTCCAGGCCGGTGTCGACCACGAACATGGACACGCCGGCGCGGCCCTTCGACGGGTCGGTGATCGCCGCGACCAGCGCGAAGTCCGACAGCATGCCGTTGGAGATGAAGGTCTTCGCACCGTTGAGGACCCAGTGGTCGCCGTCGCGCTTGGCGAAGGTGCGCATGCCGGCGAGGTCGGAGCCCGCGCCCGGCTCGGTCATGGCCAGGCAGCCGATCAGGTCGCCGGCGTTCATCGGCGCCAGGTACTTCTGCTTGAGCTCCTCGGACGCGAACTTGGCCAGGTACGGGGCGCACAGGTCGTTGAGGGTGCCGAAGGACACGACGATCGAGCCGCAGTCGGACTTGGTCAGCTCCTCGTTGAGAACCTGGTTGTAGCGGAAGTCCATCTCGCCGCCGCCGCCGTAGGCCTCCGGGGTCGACATGCCGATGAGGCCGAGCTCGCCGGCCTTCTTGAAGACCTCGCGGTCCGGCATGCCCTGCTCGTGCCAGCGCTCGACGTTGGGGGTGATCTCCTTCTCGACGAAGCCGCGGACCATGTCGCGGAACATCTCGTGCTCTTCGTTGAAGTGGGTACGGGGCAGGAAGTCCTTCATGGGGGCGTCTCCTCGTGCTCGGTTGAGGTGGGTTCGGTGCGGTGCGCGGGTCCGGGCCGGTGGCTCGGGCGGCGGGCCGCTCTCCGGAATGTCTGTCTCAACCATTATGCATAAATATGTGACTGGGGCCACCGTTGTCGGTGACATTGCCCCCATTTTCGCCAAACCTGAGGGGCGTATCACGTTGCGGTGGGGCGTGCGGGCGGGGCGGTGAGTGCGGGCGGGCTGCGGAATGTGCTGGTTGGGATGCTTTGCGACGGTCGCGACTACCCCCGTTTCAACTTTCCGCCCGTGACTTAGGGTGCCCTAAAAAATCGGTGTTTACCTGCGGTGACGACGGCGCGAAGTTGGCGTGCGAGATGGCCTCACGGGGGTGATTAACGCAAGCTTTTCGTTGTTTTAATCGCGTTGGTGCAGGTCGGGGATTATCGTTGCGCTCAGTGGTCAACTGCCACGACAGTCACGACAGTCAGTCACATGCAACCTCCAATTGCACACGAAGAGCGAGGCGGCCATCCCTTGGAACAGGATGGCCGCCTCGCCTTTTGTGCTCCCGGCGGTTGTTCGGGCGTCTGCCGGGCTGCACATCTGACGAGTGTGCGCGAGGGGCCTTGTGGCGCACATTCGTCGGCGCGGGTGGGGCTGCACATTTGACGAGTGTGCGCGAGGGGCCTTGTGGCGCACATTCGTCGGCGCGGGTGGGGCTGCACATCTGACGAGTGTGCGCGAGGGGCCTTGTGGCGCACATTCGTCGGCGCGGGTGGGGCTGCACATCTGACGAGTGTGCGCGTGAGGGCTTGTGGCGCACATTCGTCGGCGTCGTCGCCTACACGCCCCACTGCATGGCCAGCACCCGATTGACCGCGTCCGGCACCTCGACGTTGACCAGGTGCTTCGCCGGGGAAATCTCGGTCAACGACGACTCGGGAATGCCGTCGTACAGCGACGTCACCACGTCGAGCGGAGTTGACGTGTCCTCCTCGCCGGCGATGACCCAGGTGGGAACGGTGATGTCGGCGAGTCGCTCGCGGGTGTCGAAGCCGGCGATGGCGTGGCAGCAGCCGGCGTAGCCCTCGTCCGAGGTGGCGCGGATGCCGTCGGCGAAACGGGCGGGCAGTTGCGGGTTCTCGGCGAAGCACGCGTCGGTGAACCAATTGCCCACGACGGTGTCGGCCAGCACGCCGGTGCCGTTGGCGCGGACGTTCTCGGCCTTGTCCAGCCAGGCGTCGGTCTCGCCGAACTTCGGTGCGGTCGAGATCAGGGTCAGGGTCCGCAGGCGCTCGGGGTGGTCCAGGGCGATGGTCTGGGCCACCGCTCCGCCGAGCGACAGGCCGACGATGTGGGCGCGGTCGATTCCGAGGGAATCCATGAGCGCCAGCACGTCGTCGGCCAGGTCGGTCATGGAGTATTCGCCGACCGGCGCCGGGGATCCGCCGTGGCCGCGCAGGTCGACGGTGATGATCCGCACCGACTCGGACAGTGCCTCCACCTGCGGATCCCACATGTCGCGGGACGCGCCGAGCGATCCCAGCAGGATGGCGGTCGGCGCGCTCTTTCCCTCGCCCGAGGCCTCGACGCCGACTCCGGCGCCGGTCGGCCCGTGGACGTCGTATGCGAGCTCGACGGTTCCGGTCATTGCGCGCCCCCGTCCTTTCGCTCGGCGGCGTCGGCGCGCTGCTGGGCCAGGGACGTGCGGGCCGCGCGCAGCCAGTCGGGCTGGTCGGCCAGGAGCGCCTTGATGTCTTCGGTGGTCAGCGGCTTGTCCATGTCGTTGGCTTTGAGGGCGGTGATGGTGATGCCCAGGCGCCGGGCGACTTCGGGCCGCGGGTGGGGGCCGGTGCGGCGCAGTTCGGCGAGCCATTCCGGCGGGTTCTTTTGGAGTTCCACGAACTGCTCGTGGCTCAAGTCCGACTGCTGGAAATCTTCGGGGGTCGCGGGCAGGTAGATGCCCAGTTTCTTGGCCGCGGTCAGGGGTTTCATGGGCCCCACGGTAGCACCGGCGACGTAGCATGGTGTTCATGCCGACCGTGCCCGCAGATCATGCCGATGCCCGCGCCGATGCCACCGCCGACGCTGTTGCAGACGCCACCGCAGACGCCGCCGACCGGGATGTGCCGCCGGGGCCGCGGGCGTTGCGGGTGGCGTTCGTTCCGGGGGTGATGCCGGAGAAGTGGTTTCGCCGGTACCGTGAACGCACGGGGTTGGAGCTGACGTCGTTTTCCGCCAATGATCCGGTTGCGGAGCTGCGTGCGGGCCGCGCGGACATGGCGTTGGCCAGGGATCCCCGGGAGGACGATTCCCTGCACCGCATCAGGCTTTACGACGAGGCCTGCGGCATCGCCGTCGAGCGGGAACACGTGTTGTCTCTGATCAAGGATGGTGAGGTCGTCGACCGTGCGGATCTCGAGGGGGAGACGGTGCTTCTCGACGCCTCGTCGGCGGCCGACCCGGGGGAGGTTCGGGACATGCTGCAGGTCGTGGCCACCGGGGCGGGCGTGGTGTTGGCGCCTCGGCCGCTGCTGCGGGCACTCAACGCCCGCGGCACGACCCACCGGGAAATCGCCCCGGCCGCCGGCGCCGAGCCGACGACCCTGTGGCTGACGTGGCCCAAGGACGGCGACGACGATCTGACGCAGGAACTGGCTGGCATCGTCCGCGGGCGCCGCGAAGGCTCCCGCCGGTCGGCGCTCGCCGACGATCGAACCCCGAAGAAGAAAATGTCGGCGCGGGAAAAGACGTTGGCCAAACAGGCTCGTCGTCAAGCGGCGAAGACGGGCGGCAAACCCACCGGAAAGACCGGCGCCAAGCGGGGCGGATCATCCGGCGGCGGCACGGGCCGGGGCGGTCGCGGAAAGGGCGGGCCCCGCGCATCGAAACGGCGACGCTGAACAGGCTTTTCGTCGATTCATTCGACGTGGCGCGCCAAATCGGACAGACTGGTCTCATGGCTGACGGAAACCGCGGATTCAGCATTCGGTTGATGCGCGAAGACGACTACCCGCAGGTGCAGGCGATCTACGAGATCGGCCTCGACACGGGGCACGCATCGTGGGAGCACTCGGCGCCGGACTGGGAGGGGTTCAGCGCGCTGAAGCGGCTCGACCTCTGTTACGTCGCGACTTCCGACGACGACCCGTCGAAGATCCTCGCCTGGGCGTCGGCGTCGTCGGTGTCCAAGCGCCAGATCTTCAACGGCGTCATCGAGGACTCCATCTACGTTCATCCCGACGGGCAGGGCATGGGCATCGCCGGCGCGCTGCTCAACCACCTCATCGCCGAGGCCACCGAGAAGGGCTGCTGGTCCATCCACTCGTGGGTGTTCCCCGAAAACGTCGGCTCGCTGAAGCTGCACCGCAAGGTCGGTTTCCGCGAGGTCGGCGTGTACCACCACATGGCGAAGATGACCTACGGGCCGATGGCCGGCCAGTGGCGCGACATCATCATCCTCGAGCGCCTGCTGGAAAAGCCCGAGGAACGAGCCGAGAAGCGCGCCATCAAGGAGGCCGAGGAGTCCGGCGACCCGGTGCGGCCGGTGCTGGAGAAGCTCGACAACGCCGCCGACCAGGTCGGCGCGTAAGGGCGGGGGTTACTCCACGGTCTCCTTGAGCTTGTCCTCGCGGACGAAGGCCAGGATGATCGCGGCGGCGGCCATGAGCGGCACGAGCATGAGCAGCACCGGCGTGAAGCCGTCGTTGTAGCTGCTGACGACCACGTCGCGGATGGGGTCGGGCAGGGTGTCGAGGATCGCCGGCGTCAGGGTCGACGCGGACCCGTGGGAGAAGGCGCCGTCGACGGGCATGCGCTGGGCCAGCAGGTCGCGCATGCGGTGGATGAAGATCGCGCCGACGACGGAGGATCCGACGGCGCCGCCGATCTGGCGGAAGAAGTTGTTCGTGGCGGTCGCGGTGCCGACGACGCGGACGGGGAACGAGTTCTGCACGATGAGCACCAGCACCTGCATGACCAGGCCCAGGCCGAAGCCCATGAGGAACAGGTTGCCGCCGATGACCGCGGTCGACGTGTCGGGGGTCAGGGTGGACATCAGGCCCAGTGCGGCGGCGACGAGCGCCATGCCGACGACGGGGTACCACTTGTAGTGGCCGGTGCGGCTGATGATCCAGCCGACGGTGATGGACGTGCCGAGCATGCCCACCATCATGGGGATCATCATCAGGCCGGCGACGGTGGGGGACATGCCGTGGACCATCTGCAGGTACGTGGGCAGGTAGGCCATCGTGCCGAACATGCCGACGCCCATGGCGAAGCCGGCCAGGGTGGTCAGCACGAAGTTGCGGTTGGCGAACAGGGCCATCGGCACCAGGGGGTTCTTCGCGCGCTTTTCGACGACCACGAACAGGCACCAGGCCACGATGGACACGGCGATGAGGGAGATGATCATCGGGGAACCCCACGGGTATTGGGTGCCGCCCCAGGTGGACATGAGGATCAGCGACGACGTGGCGATGATCATCAACGCGGTGCCGGCCCAGTCGAAGTCGCCGGTGGTGGGGCGCTTGGGCAGGCGCAGGTAGCGCCAGGCGGCGATGAGGGCGACGAGGCCCAGCGGGACGTTGATCCACAGGCCCCAACGCCAGCCGGGGCCGTCGGTGAACCAGCCGCCGAGGACCGGGCCGAGCACGGAGCTGAGGCCGAAGGTGGCGCCGAACAGGCCCATGTACTTGCCGCGTTCGCGGGCGGAGACGACCTCGGCCATGATCGCCTGCGACGACACCATCAGCGTGCCGGCGGCGAGGCCCTGGACGGCCCGACCGATGATCAGCAGGGTCATGTCCTGCGCCAACGCGCCCATGATGGAGCCTGCGATGAACATGGAGATGCCGAAGAGGAACAGGCCCTTGCGGCCGATCATGTCGCCGAGCTTGCCGACGATGGGCAGGGCGATGGTCTGCGCCAGCAGGAAGCCGGTGATCACCCACGACATGTGCTCGACGCCGCCGAGTTCACCGACGATGGTCGGCAGGGCGGTGGAGAAGATCATCTGGCCCAGCGAGCTCATGAGCATCGACAGGATCAGCGCGG
Organism: Corynebacterium freneyi; assembly: GCF_030408835.1. NCBI lineage: Bacteria > Bacillati > Actinomycetota > Actinomycetes > Mycobacteriales > Corynebacteriaceae > Corynebacterium > Corynebacterium freneyi. Next base: position 2,158,819 of record NZ_CP047357.1, on the reverse strand, counting down.
CAAGGATGAGCCCCAGGTTGCCGCGGTTGCTCTCGACGACCCGGGCGTGGTCGGCGACTGCGGCGGATGTGCCGGCGGAGGCCCCGGTGGAGGCTGCCGCGGGCATGGCGGACTCACCGCTCGGGGTGGTGGCGGTGTTCGCGGATTCGGGTGTCGGGTTCACGCGTTCAACTCCTTCGCGAATCGGGTGACGAGGCGTGCGGCGTCGTGGATGGGGGACCCGTCGGCGCCGATGCGGTCGTGGGAGACGGCGAGCCACACGGCCTCGCGGATGAGGCCCGTGATCAGCCCGGCTTCCTCGTCGGCGCCGAGGTCCGGCATGGTCCGCGCCTCCGGGTGGGCCTCCAGGTGATCGGCGACGGCGCCGCGCATCCGCCGCATCGTCGCGGCCCGGCTGGCCATCGACACCATGAGCATGTTCGGCGTGGAGTTGATGATCTCCCGCCGCAACCTGCGCATGCGCCGGTGTCGTTCGGAGCGTTCGTCGGGGGGAAGGTCGTCGTCTTCCAGCGAAGGGCTGGCGATGGCGGTTTCGACGACGTCGAGCAGCGCCGAGTACGGGGTCGCGCCGGGCCGTGCCGCGGCGTCGGAAAACGCCCGTGCTTCGGCATCGCCGAACTCGACCAGCCCGCGGCCGAAGATCGCGTGGTCCTTCGACGAGAAGTAATTGAAGAAGGTACGGCGGCTGACCTCGGCGGCGGTGCAGATGTCTTCGACGGTGACGTCGTCGTATCCGCGGTCGGCGATGAGGGTGAGCGCCGCGTCCTCGATTCCGCGTCGGGTGCGGCGGCGCTTGAGTTCGCGCAGGCCGCAGTCCGCTGTCATGTTCGCTTCCATGAGGTGCAAATATACACCCCGTGCAAGTTTGCCCGCAATGCAGGATTGTGTGCGCGTCAGTCGCGCACCGACTTCGTCGCGCCCTCCCACTGGTTGATGCCCCGGTCGACCGCCCATTCGTCGATGGCGCGGAGCTGGTCGTCGGTGAAGGGCTCGGCGTCGGCGGCGTCGAGGTTCGCGTCGAGCTGGGCCACCGAGCTGGCGCCGATGAGCGCCGAGGTGACCTCGGGGCGGCGCAGCACCCAGGAGATCGCCATCTGCGCCAGCGACTGACCGCGGTCGGCGGCGATGCCGTTGAGCGCTCGGATCGCGGCGAGGGTGTCGTCGGTGAGGAAGTCCGCGTTCATCTTCCCGTCGCCCAGGCGCGAATGCTCCGGAACGCCGTCCAGATACCGGTCGGTGAGCAGTCCCTGCGCGAGCGCGGAAAACGCGACGACGCCGATGCCCTCCTCGGCCGCGACGTCGAGAAGCGCCGGGGAACCGTCGTCGCCGGGGCGCTCGATCCAGCGGTTGAACATCGAGTAGCTGGGCTGATGCAGCACCAGCGGCGTGCCCAGGTCACGGGCGATGGCCTGCGCGCGCCGCGTCGTCGCCGGCGAGTAGCTGGAAATGCCCGCGTAGAGGGCCCGGCCCGACCGGACGATGAAATCCAGCGCCGCCATCGTCTCCTCCAGCGGCGTGTCCGGGTCGGGGCGGTGGTGGTAGAACACGTCGACGTAGTCCAGGCCCATGCGGCTAAGCGACGCATCACAGCTGGCCACGAGGTACTTCCGGGAACCGCCGAACCCATGCGGGCCCTGCTGCATCCACCAGCCGGCCTTGCTGGTGACGGTGAATTCGTCGCGGTAGGGCGCCAGGTCCTTGGCCACGATGCGGCCGAAGTTCTCCTCCGCCGAACCGGGCGGCGGGCCGTAGTTGTTGGCCAGGTCGAAGTGGGTGACGCCCCTGTCGAAGGCGCGGCGCACGATGGCGCGCATGCCGTCGAAGGGGCGGTCGTCGCCGAAGTTGTGCCACAGTCCCAGCGAGATCTCCGGCAGCTTCAGGCCGGAGGCGCCCGCTCGGCGGTGGGGCATGGCGTCGTGGTGGTTCGGGTCGGCTGCGTAGACGTCCGGATACATGGCATCCAGGATGCGCCGATTCGCTGGGTCGTGCCACCGTCCAAACGACGTGTCCGAAAAACGCATGCTTTACGACGGCCCGACCACCGCACGGGACACGTCCGCCGTCGTGCCGTGATCTGGGGTCTCCGCTGCGGTGCTCACTCCGCCCGCAGCAGCTCGTGGCGCAATGCCTTCTTCAGGTCCGGGAAGCGGAATTCGTGGCCCACCGCCTGCAGTGCGGCGGGGATAGCCCGCTGGTTGGCGAAGGCCAGCTCCTCGGCGCCGCGGCCGCCCAGCACCAGCGAGGGGGCGACCTTCGGCACGGGGATCGCGGCCGGGCGTCGGAGCACCGAGGCCAGCGTCCGCGTGTATTCGGCATTGTCGACGCCACCCGGCGCGACAGCGTTGACCGGCCCCTCCAGGCTCGGGTCGAGGGCGGCGCGATGGTAGATGTCGAGGAGATCGTCCAGGGCGATCCACGGGAACCACTGTCCGCCGTCGCCGAGCGTTCCGCCCAGCCCGGTGGAGGTGATGCCGGCCAGGATCGGCAACAGGCCACCGCCGCCGGCCTGCACCAGCCCGGTGCGCACGCACGTGACCCGGATGCCGGCTTCCCGCGCCGGAGCCCACGCGGCTTCCCAATCCCGAACGATGTCGGCGAGCGGGCCGGACCCCGGGGGCGCCGACTCGTCGAGAAGTTCCGTGCCTCGGTCCGCTCCGTAATAACCGACGGCCGAGGCCGAAACGACCGCCTCCACCTGTGACGCCGCCGCCAGTTCGGCGAGCTTCCGGCTCGGCCCGACGCGGGAATCGCGGACTTTGGCCAGGTGCTTGTCGGTGAAACGCCCGGCGATCGGCGCTCCGGCGAGGTGGATGAGCACGTCGATGCCGTCGAGAAGGTCGCCGGCCGGGGCCTCCGGATCCCACGTGCGGGTGTTCGGCTCGGTGGAGGAGGTTCGCGTCAGCTTCACGACGTCATGGCCGGAGGTCGACAGCAGCGCGCAGAGCATCGAACCCACGGTGCCCGATGCGCCCGTCACCGCGATGATCTTGCGGGGCAGCGCGTTGTGGGGATGCGGGCGCACCGGGTGTTCGCGGCCGCCCGAGGTGGTCGGCGGGCCGTCGTCACGCGAAGAAGCCAAGGCCGACGCCAGCCTGTCGGCGGCCGCGAAGTCGCCCTCGAGAACCGCCGCCCGGTAGGCGAAGACGCCCGCGATGGTGCGGCGCGGCACGCGGGAGGTGACCTCGTCGACGACGTTGGTCCACCAATCGGGGTGATCCTCGCCGGGACCGCGGACGTCCTCGAAACGGTGGACGTGGCGCCAACCGAGCATGCGGCGGAAGGGTTGGTTGGCCACGTAATCGGCGAAACGATGACCGGCGACGTACTCCCCGCGATCATGCTTCGCCCGCCACGACAGGCCCGCCGGCATGTCGAACACCGTCGTGCCGTCGCGGAGATTGGCGGCCTCCTCCACCGGCGTCATCGGCAACAGCCCCGGCGTCAGGCGGCGCACCGCGCCGGGCCGCGCGAACCAGTCGACCACCCGCTCGCGCGGATGAAACAGCAGGTGAGTGAAACGGTCGGTCGTCGGGGCGATGAACGGGATGGCCATGGGGTCGTCCTTCCGTGCCGGACTGGTTCTTGGTGAACGACGATACGTGCCATGCCCCGAGCGGCGTCGGGAACAGGGGCCCGGCGGCGGCCACGGGTGCCTGTGGAGCGGGTATGTTGCGGGTTATGACGGATCAGGATGAAGGCACGGGACGGTACGTGAACGGACGAGAGATCGCGGAATTTCCGACCGCCGCGCAGCTGCAGGCGATCAACAACCGCGTGACCCTGTCGCCGGAGCTGCTGCGTCGCGTGGCCACCGTCGCCGACTACGACAAGCCCGCCGTCGGCGCGCGGATGAAGGGCGTCGATCTGACCGACGCCATCGATTACACCGACCTGATCGAGCTGATGCTGCTGTCGCAGCTGGCCAGCTACGAGGAGGAACCGTCGGAGTTCCGCCGCCGTGAGATGCACATGGCCAGGCGCGTTCTGGCGGATTTATTCTCCGGGCGCGCGCGGTCGCGCCACGAAGTCCATGATTTGTTGCCGTCGACCGAAACGGTCGTCCTGCTGCGGATGGGCCCGGTGCGACCGCGCGGCGAATCCGCGAAGGAGTTCGTGCCCACCGACGATCTCGCCCGCGGACTGAAGGGCGACGCGGAGCAGGAGCGCCGCAACGACGTCGCCTGGCGGATGTTCGATTCCGAGCACGTGGACTGGCTCGATGCGGGCGACAACGGCGGTTACGGGTTCCGCGACCCGAATGACCCGTACGACGCCCGTCCGTATCCGCGCGTGCGCATCGGCATGTCGCTGGCGGATGGGCCGGAGGCGGTGTGGTCGTCCGCGCGCGGTTACTGGCGGCTGAAGCCGGACACCCGCTACGTCGTGCCCTCCCGGTTCGGGTGGTGCCCGTACGTGTTCCGCGTCGATGACGACGATTGGCTCTCGGTCGGAGCCGACGACGATGCCGATGCGGACGATGCCCACGGCGCTGATTCGGAGTCGAGGTCGAAGCAGCGGGCGAAGCCCGAACGGTACTTCGCGCGGAAGGCGTGGCTCATCGACCCGGACCACGGTCGGCTGGTCCCCATCAGGGAGATCGAGGAGACTCCGGAGGCCAAGCGGGAGAGCCCGTACTACCCGACGATCGATCCCGACGGGCCCGACACGATTCCCGCGTCGGAGGAGGACATGCGGGTGGCCCGCGCCGTCGCCGGCCAGACGATCCGGCTCGGCGCGTCGTCGACGAACTCCGTCCTGCGCCTGCGGCAGAAGGGCCGCCGCCTGTTCAAGTAGGGGGCTGTTCGAGCAGGGCCCGTACGAACAGGGCCCGTTCACGCAGGGGCTACCGGAGTTTCGCGTACTCGGGGAACCCGTCCCAGCCGACGATGACGCCGTAGAGTTCGGCGGACCAGGCGACCGATTCGTCGACGGTCCACAACGGGATGACGGGCAGGTCCCGCAGGATGATCCCGGAAATCCGCCGGTGCAGTTCACGCGGGTCGTCGGCGCGGCCGGCTTCGGCGAGCAGCGCATCGACCTCCGCATTCGAGTACCCGGAGCGGTTCAGCGGGCCGTCGGTGCCGAACGCCGGCAAAAGGTGCTGCGACGCCAGGGGCAGCGTGGGTTCGAGGGAGCCCCGCGCCGCCCCGACGTACTTCCCGGAACGGGACAGTTCACCGAATGCGGCGGAGGTGGGCAGGGGCTTTGCGATGGCGTCGATGCCCAGCGTGCTTTCGATCTGCGCGACCACGGCCTCGATCCACGCACGGTCATCGCCGGTGCCGGGGAAGTGGATGGGGAAGGGCCCCTCCCACTCGGCGATCTCGTCGGCCTCGCGCCATAGCTCCCGGGCACGTTCGGGGTCGTGGCCGAGCACCTCCGCGCCGGGGATCGGGGCGCCGGAATCACGGGTTGCCTGGGGTGCGGGGCCGGATGCGGGGACGGCGAGGCCGTCGTAAAGCCGATCGACGATGAGGGGACGGTCGATCGCCAGGGACAGGGCCCGCCGGCGCAGGCGGCCCTCCTCGCCGGTGAATCCCGCCTGGTCGACGGGGATGACCAGGGATCGCATGCCGAAGCCCGGGCCCGACGAGCGGGTGTCGGGGAAATGCTCGGCGACCGGGACGGTGCTCGGGACGCCCGGCAGGATGTCGATGGCGCCGGAGCGCAGGTCCGCGTAGGCGGCGTCGGCCGAACGGTGGAAGACGAAGGTCAGGCCGGCGTTGTCGGGGACCAGATCGCCGCGGTACTCCTCGTTGGGCACCAGGTTGATGTCGCGGCCCTGGCGCCAGGCGTCGGGCGCATCGGCCAAGCGGTACGGGCCGTTGCCGATGGGCCGCATGCCGAAGCCTTCCGGATCGTCGAAGGCGGCGTCCGGCAGCGGTTTGAACGCGACGCTGGCAAGCACGTCCGCGAACGTCGACATGGGGTCGGTGAGCTCGACCGTGAAGGTGAGATCGCCCGTGCGGGTCAGTCCGGACAGCTCGGAGGTGGGCTCGTCGCCGTCCATTGCGTCGAAGCCGACGATGGGCTCCAGGTAGTTGCGCTGGAGGCGCAGATTCGGGCCGTAGGCGGCGTCGTTCCACGCGCGGATGTAGGAGTCGGCGGTGACGGGGGAGCCGTCCGCGAATCGGCGGCCGTCGCGGATGGTGATGTCCCAACGGGTGAAGTCGTCGTTCGGCTCGATCGACTCGGCGTCGTCGAGCACCGTGCCGCCGTCGGGCGCGTGGCGCGTCAGGCCCGCGAAAATCTGCTTGACCAGGACAATCTGCTCCACCGAACCGGAGTCGGACGGGTAGAGGGGACCGTCCGGGTTGCCCAGGCTCGTGCGGATGACGCGGGCGCCGTCGGCTCCGGCGCCATCGAGTGGCAGTGAGTCGGCGGGGGAGCAGGCGGTCAGGGCCAGGGGCAGGGCCGCGAGTACTGCGATGACGCTGCGGATTTGGGTAGACGCCTTCGCCGTCCGTGCTTTCCCGTCGCCGGTATGCCGGGGTGATCGTCGCAGTGGGGCTTTGACGATCGTGGCGGCGAGCGGAGGCATTCGGGCTCCTCAGGCAGGGCCCCGCGGGCGGCGCGGTGGCGACGGCACACGCCGGAGATCGCGGAAGGCGAGGAAATCGCGGAAAGCGCGGAACCGGCGGTGGGGTTGTACTTGGAAAAGCCTAAGCCACGGGGAATGTGGGAATGCGGGCTCCCACCACTTCGGGTGGTGGTTGATTTAACGTTGGGGCATGGCACCCGAATCGTTGACTGCGGCGCAGATTCACGGATTGAACAATAGGGTGCCGGTGGCGCCGGCGTTGTTGCGGCGGATTGCGCGGATCGGCGGTTATGACGTGCCAGCGCCGGGCAACAAGATCGGGGCCGCGGATCTGTCCGCCGCCGTCGACCCCGGTGATCTGCAGGAACTGCTGTTGTTGGCGCATGTTGCGGATTACGAGGACGCACCCGCTCCTGACCGCGTGCGCGAAATGCACACCGCCCGGCACGTGCTCGGTGAGTTGCTTTCCGACGCCGCCCTGGACCGCAAAACGGTGCACGATTCGTTGCCGGCCGGGCATACGGCGTTGTTGTTCCGGATGGGGCCGCCGCTCATCGTTTCGCCGGACATCGTGAGGGTGATTCCGGAGGGGGTGGAAAAACCGTCGTCTTACCGTTCGTCGACGGAAAGCTGGGCCGGTCAGTTCCTTGCGGAGGAATGGGGGCTCATCCGGATCTGGAGTGCGTAATTAGCGGGAAGTGATATGTCGGGGTGGCACAACATGTAGGGGCCCTGGCCGGTACAAGATGAGAGTTACCACACAACCATCTGACCGAACCAGGACCCTACGATGCAGCCTACGTTCAACCTCGTCGCCGACACCATTTGCCGCACCGCGGAGCTGGGATTAACGATCACCGATGCCGCGGATGCCGGCGAGTTCACGGTCATCAGTGCTCGTCCCATCGACTCCTGCGACAAGTGCCCGGGCTGCGGACACACAGGCCGGCTGCGTGATCACGTCGTGCGCCGGCTGACCGATCTTCCCGTCGTCGGCTTCCCCACCAGGTTGCAGGTACGCGTGCCGCGGTTCCTGTGCCTGAATCAGTCCTGTACCCAGCGGATCTACCAGGGCGAACTGGCCTGCGCCGAACGCGGGCGCACCGTCACTCGCCGGGTGACCCGCTGGATTCTGCAACGGTTGGCGATCGACAAAATGAGTATCTCCGCCACCGCCAAAGCCCTGGGCTTGGGCTGGGACCTGGTCAACGACCTCGCCCTGGATGCCTGCCGGCACCTGGTCTATGACGACCCCGGCCACCTTGCCGGGGTACGCGTGCTGGGCGTGGACGAGCACGTGTGGAAGCACACCCACCGGGCCGGTGAGCCGGACTCGTTCGTCACCGTGCTCGTCGACATCACCCCCGTCATCGACGGCGCCGGACCGGCCCGGTTGCTGGACATGGTCCCGGGTCGTAGCGCCGCGGTACTGAGCGATTGGCTCGGCCAGCGTGGGCAGGGCTTTCGCGACCGGGTCGAGGTTGTCACGATGGATGGGTTTGCCGGCTACGCCACCGCCACCAAACAGGCCCTGCCGCGGGCGCAGGCGGTGATGGATCCCTTTCACGTGGTGCACCTGGCCGCCGACAAGTTGACCGTGTGCCGGCAGCGCCTGCAGCGGATGACCACCGGGCGGCGGGGCAAGAAAAACGATCCGTTGTATAAGAACCGGAAAACCCTGTTGACCAGGATTGACTTCCTCACTGATCGACAGCATCGGCGACTCGAGCAACTGTGGGCCACCGACGAAGACTACGTGGCTTTGGAGGTGACGTGGTCGGTGTATCAGCAGATCATCGCCGCCTATCAGTACCCGAAGAAAGCCGAGGGCAAGAAGCTGATGCAGAAGGTGATCAGCACGCTGCGTTCATCGACGATGCCGAAGGGGTTAGAGGAGATTAAGCAGCTGGGAAACACGCTGTACCGGCGCCAGAAGGACGTGCTGGCGTATTTCGATATCGGCGCGTCCAACGGGCCCGTCGAGGCGATCAACGGGCGCCTGGAGCATCTGCGCGGCATCGCTCTGGGGTTCAAGAACCTCGGGCACTACATCTTGCGATCCTTGATCCACTCCGGACAGCTGCACACCAAGATCAACGCACTCTAAATCCTGAAGAGCCGGAATGGGACCTGGAGAATGACCTGGGGCCGCAGGATCAGACGCCTCCGAAGAGGGGCTACCCGCGTACGCGAATTGGAATGTCGCTCGTCGACGGACCCGACCGCGTGTGGAGTTCCGCGCGCGGATACTGGTCGCTGCAGCCGGGGGCGCGGTACTTGGTGCCGTCGAGGTATGGCTGGTGCCCGTATGTTTTCCGGGTCGACGAGGATTCGTGGACGCGGTTGAGCGCGGAGGCTGGACCGCGTGCCAAGTACTTCGCGGGGCGCGGCTGGCTGATCGACGCCGAGGGGGAGCGGCTGATCGAGATGGGCCCGGAGAACCCGGACAATGGTTGGCTGCCGACGATGACCGTGTCCGACCAGGCACCAACGGAGGATGATATGCGAATCGCCCGTCTCCTTTCGGGACGGGCGATTCGACTGGGGCCGGCCTCCACCAACCCCGTCCTGCGGCTCAGGCAGAAGGGGAAGGAGCTGTTCTAGCGGAAGGATTACAGGCGGAGACCGAGTAGCCGATCGTTACTCTTCTTCGACATCGGCGTCACAGAAGCGAATGGACGACAAGTCGGCCCTGCTCTCCGTCTTCGGGACACCCCACTTCTGGCCCTGCATCTGATTGGTGGTGCGATCGAGTGCGGTGCCGACGTAGCTGCTCCAGAGATCGGAGTCGAAGTTCGCGCGGTGCGTGAAGCTCACGCGGTCTCCATGGAGGCTCTCTTCCACCTCGCCTGCATCCACGACGAACGCCGCACGGATGACCGGAATGGACCGGGACCAGTTCCCGTTATTGTCCTGCCACTCGCGATGGTTGTCACGCGACCAGCCGAGGACGACGAACTTCTCGTTCTGCAGAGGAGTGTCCCGCAAGTTCCACCATTCGCAGGTGATCGACCGCAACTGGTCAATGTTTGCCCGGGGAGAGTACGAGCCGGAGATGCCGATGAAAAGGACGTTCTCGATACCCCACTCTTCCTGAATCTCCTCGACGATGGACTCGACCGAATTGATCTCGAGCTCGTTCAGGCCCCGCATCTCACCGGAGACGACGGGCAGCGAGCCCGAGGGCACCTCAATCGAGGATCCGGCTCGATTCGTCAACGACCGCGGGTATCCCATCCGGTCATCGAAACTTTCGCGGCTGGTGGCTTCGCTTCCGCGGTACTCGACTCCGTACAAGTTGAGCAGCACCGTTTCGATCGTCCTCACTGCAGTTCGACCGGAGACGGACTCCTCGTCGTCAGTGGGCAGTCCGTATGCGAGAAATCGAATATCGGGAGCGGAACCATCGGCGATGAGCTCACGGATCTTTTCGCGCTTGGCGCCTTCCATTCCGTTGCGCGCTTCGTCGATGTGCGCCGCAAAACGATCGCCGACGCCAATTCCTACGTAGAAAGGAGCTGGAGCGTTGTCGAGGCTTTCGTCGAAGCTCTCAACGTCCTCATGGGCATCGATTCGGTCCGCCCAGTCCTGCGGGTCAAAGTATGCGTAGACGTACCGGGCGAGGTTTGCGCCAAGTTCCTGCGCTGAGTTCTGGGTCATGCCAATGCGCTTGAGCACTTCGGTCTTCGTGATGTTTTCTGACATCAATAGGTCCTCTCTAGGTCATCTCGGGGGTTATTGGTTGGCGCAGTAGGTAGTGAAGCCGGTCTCGCCGTTCGTGAAGTAGGTCATTCCGTTCTGGTAGTTGCCGGAGGTGTCGCAACTTTCGATTACGTAGCCCTCCAACACGCGGAAACCATTGCTCGGATCGCCCGTCGTGCCGACGGGATTGACCCTGGGGTTACTGGTTTCCGTTTGCGTCGTGGCCTGGGTGGGGCTCGGCGTCGTCTCTTCGGCCGTCTCGGTAGCCGTCTCCGTGACCGTCTCGGTTACGGGGGGAATCTCCTTGACCGTCTCCGTGACGGTCTGTGGCTCGGACTGTCCGCTCCCGCAGCCCGTGATCATCAGCGGGATGATCGCGAGCGTCGCCAGGAGCGGTTTCACGGTGGTGTTGAGGCGGGATGTCTTCACGGCGTCGACTTTATCCGCAAAGCCAATAGCGTGCACAAAATCTCCGAAATTCTCTCGGTGGCGCTCGCGCTGGCGATCGCGCTAATCGGCAACTGTGGCAGCTCTCGCTGTTGTGTGGCTGCATATCACTTGTGTGCAGGGTGTAATATGGGCGACTGTAGCCTGCGGAAATGTGTTCCAGATCGCGTGTCGGTGACTCGATGTCGCGAATGTCGAATGCCGGGACTGTCAGGCGGGTGGCGCTGGCATGACGCTCACGGCGGGGGTGTTGATCGGAGGGGAATATGTAAACGGAAAAGCGTAGACGCTCCGGGCGGGGGTAGTGCACGGTCGTCCCCGGCGATGAAACCACCGGGATCGACGCCATCATCGACGTCCGTTGGTAGCCGACAGTGGCCTGCCTCAGGGGCGACCGGCGCGCTGGGGCGGCACGGCGACGACCGTGTCGGCGATCGCGTCAACGACGCGGCGATCGTGGGAGATGAGGATGCTCGCGAGGCCCCGGTCCGCACGCAAAGTCGACAACAGAACCAGAAGGCGTGACTGGGCAATGGAATCCAGGGCATGGAAAGGCTCATCGAGAACCAGCACATCCGGAGCCAAAGCCAATGCCCTGGCGATGGCCACACGTTGCCGTTGGCCGCCGGACAACTCGAAGGGCCGGCGGTCCATTAGATCCGCCGTCAATTCGACATCGTCGAGAAGCTCGACAACGCGGTCTCGTCGGTACCGAGCCTCGCCCACGCGATGCAGCGTCAGGGGCTCTGCCACGATGTCCCCGACGGTCATTCGTGGATTCAATGCCGTCGAATTCTGGAAAACCGGCTGAATGCGCCGTCGCAAAGCAAGATTCTTTTTTCTGCCGCGACGGGAATGGACGTTGATTCCATCGAGGAGGACCACCCCGGACGTGGGCCGGTCAAGACCGAGAATGATGTTCGCCAACGTCGACTTTCCCACCCCGGATGGGCCCACGACGCCGACGCATTCGCCGGCGCGCACGTCGAAGCTGACGCCATCGAGAACCTCGGCGGCTGGACGTCCTCGACGAGCCGGGAACGTGCGACGGATGTCGCGGACGGACAGCAGCGTCGTGCGGGACGGGGAGGGAGCCACGCTCCGGGACGTGGCGGGGAGTTGCGCGGCCGCGATGAGTTCGCGGGTGATCTCGTGATCGGGCGACGCCATCACGGTCGCGGTGGGGCCCTGTTCGACGATTCGACCCTCGTCGACGACGAGCACTCGATCGGCCCGCGACTCGACGAGCGCGAGGTCGTGGGTGATCACGATGAGCGCCCGGCCGCCATCGCGCACCCGGGACTGCAACAGGTCGAGGACATGCTCGGCGGCATCCGCATCGAGCGCGGACGTCGGCTCATCGGCGATGACGAGAGCCGGCTGCCCCGCCAACGCGGCGGCGATGAGCGCGCGCTGCTTCATCCCGCCGGACAACTCATGCGGATACGCACCCGCGATGCGCGCCGGATCGGCCAGGCCGACGGCGGCGAGAAGCTCGGCGACGCGGCCCCCGGCATCCAGGGTGCGGGGCGGCAACGCCTCCCCGATCTGGTCGCCGACCGTCATCAACGGGTTGAGGGCCTCGGCCGGGTCCTGCGGCACCAATCCGATCGTCGCCCCGCGCACATCCGCCCACGTGCGTTCGCGAGCCCGGGTGAGGTCCGCACCGTCGACCGTGATCGCCCCGCCCGTGACCCGCGCGGACTCCGGTAACAACGCCATCGCGGCCAGCGCCAGCGTCGACTTGCCCGACCCCGACCGGCCGACGACGGCGACGGTTTCGCCCGGAAACACCTGGAACGAGACGTCCGCGAGCGTCGGCGCGGCCCCGTGATGCGCCACGGACACGTGATCGAAGCGCAACACCGGTGCCGCCGACCTTCCGTCCGGATCGGCGTGTGGTCCCTCGTCCGGAATCGAGTGTGGGGCCCGCCCCGCCTGCTCCCACCCCGCCTGTCTTCGGCTCATCGCGACACCGCCCGATCATCGAACGCTGCCTTCAGCGCGTCGCCGAGCATGAGGAACGCGAACATGCACGCCGTCAGCGCCGCCGCCGGCCACAGCAGGGGAGCGGGGTCGGTGGCGAAAACCGGTTCAGCCGCCGAAATGTCGCGGCCCCAGCTCACCGCCTCCGCTCCCACGCCCAGTCCCAGATACGACAAACCGGCCGCCGAGAGGATGTACCCGGCGGGCAGCGTCGCCGCGAACGCGATCACGGGCCCCAGGCAGTTCGGCAGCACGTGGCGCAGAAGCACTCCGGTGCGCGATCTGCCCAATGCGAGGGCGGCGCGGACGTAGTCGTCGTTGGCCACCGACCGCACGGCACTGCGCGTGAGCCGCGCGGTCATCGGGAATCCGAGTACGCCGAAAAGCAGGATGAGCATCATCGTCATGCGCGCCTCATCGCCGGCGTCGATCGGCCCGGTCATGGCCGCCGGACCCGAATCGTGCAGCAACGCGATGGCGGCGAAGTACATGGGGATGGCGATCGCCACTTCCGTCAGCCGCGTCAGCACCGTGTCCACCCACCCTCCGACGAATCCGGCGACGGCGCCGATGGCGATCCCGAGCGTGCCCGCCAGCACCGTCGATGGCACGCTGATCAACAACGACCGTCCCGCACCGTGCACGATTCGCGCCCAGATGTCCTGGCCCTGCCGGTTGAATCCGAGCGGGTGGCCCGCAGCCGCGCCTTCCAGCGATCGGTGCAGGTCCGCGGCCCGCGGGTCGACGTCGGTGAACAATCTCGGGGCCACGGCGGCGAGCGTCATCGCCGCGAGGATCGCCATCGCACACCAGAATCGCGGGTCCGCGGCGAGCCGGGCGAGCAACCCCGGACGCCGGGTTCGTTGCTTGACGACGCCCACCTGGTCGCCACCACGCCCCTCAGCCATTGCGCAGTCTCGGATCGAGGGCGGCGTGCGCGACGTCGAGAAGCAGCGTGACCACCATGTGGAAGGCGATGAAGCACATGATGATGGCCACCGTCACCGGAACATCGCCGCGCTGCACGGAGTCGTACAGGAGCGTGCCGATGCCGGGGACGTTGAAGATCCTTTCGATGATCACGGTGCCGCCGAGCAATCCCGCGAACTCCGTGGCGGCGAAGGCGTTGACGGGCGGCAGCGCATTTCGCAGAATGTGCCGACGAGCGAGGCCCGCACCCGTCTGCCCGCGGGCACGGGCCATGCGGACGTGCTCGGCGCGGCGGGCACCGGTGACCTCGGCGCGCGACACTCGCGCGAGGTACCCGGCCGACGCGAGCCCGGCGGCCAGCGCAGGCAGGATCAACGCGCCGATGGCGATGTCCCGCCCCGCCGAACCGAACTGCCACCCCGCACCGATCGCGGTGTCGCGCACGGTGATGGCCAGCACGAATTGCGGCAACGCCACCAGGAACGCGGAGACGATGAAGACGGGGACGGTGACCCGGCGGGTATCGGTCAGTCCTGCGACGACGCCCATGGTCAGCCCGACGAGGATCGACACAGCCAGGGCGGCCGTCGCCAGTGCCGCGGTGGCGGGCAACGCGGCCCCGACGAGCGAGGTCACCGGAACCCCGGTCGTCGACGTGCCCAAATCGAAGGCCCGCAGGCCCCGGAGGAAGTCGAAGTACTGCTCCCAAAAGGGCCGGTCGAGGCCCAATTCCGCGCGCATGGCGGCGGCGTCCGTCTCCGACAGCCCGACCGTTTCGGGGGCGGCGGAAACTCGGTCGCCGGGTGCGATGTAGGCGAGGCCGAAGACGACGAACGTCGCCAGGAGGAACGCGACAGCCGTCTGCGGGATCCGCACGCCGAGAAATCTGAGCACCGCACGCCTGCTTTCGGCGACTGGGTAAGGGATGTGACGCTTTGATTTTCGCTTAACGACGTCCCCGAGCGGCGGTGCGGCGCCGCTCGGGGTGTCGGTTTCCGCGGTGGGATTCGGTCAGATTTCCATTCCGAGCTGCTTGGCGCGGGTGCGGTGCGCGCGCCGGGCGGCCTTGGCCGCGGCGTCGTGGCGTCGGGTGAGGTCCTTCGCGGCGTGGAGGCTCTTCGCCGCCTTCTTTGCCTCGGTGCCGTCGGGCTTCGCGGCCCGGAGTCGCGCCTCGGCGGAGAGCGTTCGCGCCGCCCAGTGCTCGCGGAGCCTTTCGTGTTCTGCCGCCTTGTCGGCGAGCGCGTCGAGTTCGGCGAGCAACGCGGCCCTCGTTTGCTCGCCGAGCAGCGTGCAGGCCCGGCCGAGTTCGGTGGTGTCGCCGGTGGGCACCGTCACGATCGTCCTCGCACCACGGTTGGCGAGCATCGCTTCGCCGTGGCTGCGGTGCGGGCCCGTGGCCGAGTGCAGGGTCGCCGCGTTCGGCAGCCCGTTGCCCGTCGTGGCGCAGCGGGCCCGGTACCAGCCCGCCGGGGCCTGCGTCTCGTTCCAGATGATGTCCGTCATCGTCTTCCTCCTTGAGTGTGCTTCCGTAAAGCCAACTGCATGCGAAAATCAGTGTAAGGCAAGAGTGTGTGTTGCGTGACGCTTGCGTCGGTGGCTGGGTTTTGCCGGGGGGTGTTCATGTGCGAGAATGGTGGGAAAATACGCTAAACCCGCAGGAAAAGTTGTCGAATGTGAAATTTACTGCGGGGGTAGCAGTGCGAAGCATGCCCACAGGGGTTGACATGTAAACGGCGGCAGCCTACGTTCAGTGGCATGACTACATCACATGCCCCCTCGCCCCTCCGAGACTCGGTCGCGTCGTTCACGGCGGTCCTCGAGCTGAGTCATCCCCGGCTGTGGATCCGCTACAGCCCGCACCGGGTTACGCCGACGGAAGCGCCCCTGCTCGTCGATGGTCGGCGTTTCGACCGAATCATCGACCTGACGGATGACGCCGTCGGCGGTCTGTCCGAGATGTGCCGCGAGCATGCCTCCGGCATCGACAATGGTCTGGCGGAGAAGCTGGACGACGAGTTCGCCGATGCCGCCTTCGTGTTGGAAAGCGGCCGGAAGCTCGATGAGCAGCTCCGCCTTGCCGGGTTCGAACCGCTCGGCGACTGGCGGAAGGCTCCCTACGAGCTGGTTTCCTTCCCGGGTGAATCGCCCGATGACGGTGGCTCCGTCACCTACCCGATCTTCGAAAGCACGGTCTACCTGCCGTGGAGCACGTTCCGCTCGCGTGCCTTCGACATGGTCGGCCTTCGCCACGTCCTCGCCGCCGGCTTCCACGTCGATGGACCCGAGCAGCCCGAGGTGGTGCTGAAGGCCGCCGAGACCGGCTACATCGATGACGGCGACGCCGAATGGCTGTGGATGAAGTCCTTCGACGACTACCTCGAGCAGGTGCGCCGGTACTGGGCGCAGGCTGGTTCCTCGGCGCCCGTCGATGCGGAAGGGGAGCCCCTGCTGGCGACGCTGGCCGAGACCTTCTCCGACGTCGGCGATGCGGCGAGCCGACGCATGCACGAGATGCTCGCCGAGCTTGCCGCCCACGGAATTGCGGTGACGGGCATCGTCAACGCAGAGGAGGCATTGGGCATCACGGGCTGGGCGCGCTCAGCGGACGCCGGCAACGTCTGGGACCTGGCCGATTGCGATGGCGTTGACCATGCCGAGGTGCTCTGTTCCGAAGCACTGACTGACGGCTACTGGGATGAGGACGTTCTTCGCCCCGCCTGGGTGCCCACCGCAGCCAGGGCCATCGAGCTCAGGGCGGCGGAGATCTCGCAATTCGGCGTCGCCCCGGTGTGGGCCCGCCGCGATGCGCATCGCCTCAGGATCCTCGCCGAAAACCGGGGAAACCCGTTGGACACGTTGTCCCGGGTCATCGAGACGACGCTCGAGCAGATCCGCAAGCCCCGCCGCCGTCGGCGCCCGGCGCTCCGCTGAGCCGACGTGATCACTCCGGTGTGATCACTGCAGCCGCAGCCCGCGCCCCTCCCAAGGCGGCGTCGGCTGCCCCCATCATCCCCGTTGGCAACGGGAACCCACCTATCTCAAAAGGAGATTCCATGTCCACCCACACCAACTCTTCCGGCAACCTGCGCCCCATCGTTCGTCGTGCTGCGGCCCTGCTGACCGCCGGTGCCCTGAGCTTCGCCGGCGTGACCATTGCCGCGGCCGATGTCGCGGCGGCCCAATCGACCCGAACCACCAGCACCTCCTCGACGTACTCGTCCAGGGCGACCTACGGCACGAAGGATGCCGACGGAATCTGGTGGCAGAAGGTTGTGGACCGTGATGGCAAGAACAAGGTGAACGGCCGCTTCAACGGCCCGTTCCTGATCAAGTACCGGCTGACCAATTACAAGCCGGTCGATTCGTCCGAAAAGGGTGTCGATGCGCCCCTGTACTCGTCCGAGGACCTCGCGCTCGGCTGGATTCTCGCGGACAAGTCCGGCAGGGACAATCGCTCGGTGAAGAACTGCGACATCGACATTTCCATCTACGACGAAGATGGCGACCGGGTGCGCAACGAGTCCTACGAGGCCAACCCCAACGTGTCGTGCCACCGGGCTCCCCAGTCCGCGGCCACGTCCTTTCTGGGGATCAAGCAACTCCCCGCCGGCGACTACAGGCTGGAAATCCTGGTGACGCGCAATGGGGAGACCGTCGGACTGCCCGTCGATTTCACCGTGCACGACCGATAAAGCGGCGGCCGCACCGTCGACGAACGACGGCTCGGCGCCACACGCCGGCCCGTCGTAAAGCACGGGCCCGCCCCGCGGCACCCGCTCCGCCAACGAAAACACCGCGCCCCGCCCCCGGGAAACCCGGGGACGGGGCGCGGCGCGTCAAGCGGTTCGGCCGGCGTGCGGCCGAACGGCGGAGACTAGTCGCGGTCGGTGTTGGCCATGGCCAGCACGTCGAGGCGCTTGTCCAGCTCCTCCTCCGTCAGCTTCTCGCCATCGACGAAGCCCATGTCGATGACGGTCTGGCGGATGGTCTTGCCCTCCTTGAGGGCGGTCTTGGCCACCTTGGCGGCGTTTTCGTAGCCGATGGCGGAGTTCAGCGGCGTCACGATGGACGGCGAGGACTCGGCCAGGGTCTTCATGCGTTCCTCGTTCGGCTCGATGCCGTCGACCAGCTTCTCCGCGAAGACGCGGGCGGTGTTGGCCAGCAGGCGGGAGGACTCGAGGACGTTGCGGGCCATCACCGGGATGAACACGTTGAGCTCGAACTGGCCCTGGGTGCCGGCGAAGGCGACCGCGGCGTCGTTGCCGATGACCTGAGCGGACACCTGGGTGGCGGTCTCGCACAGCACCGGGTTGACCTTGCCCGGCATGATCGACGAACCCGGCTGCAGGTCCGGCAGGTGAATCTCGGCCAGACCGGTCAGCGGGCCCGAGCCCATCAGGCGGATGTCGTTGGCGATCTTGTACAGCGACACGGCGACGACGCGCATGGCGCCGGAGAACTCGACCAGGGCGTCGCGGTTGGCCTGGGCCTCGAAGTGGTTCTTGGCCTCGGACAGCTCCTTGACGCCGGTCAGCTCGACGAGCTCGGCGGTGACCTTGGCGCCGAAGTCGGCCGGGGTGTTCAGACCGGTGCCGACGGCGGTGCCGCCGATGGGCAGCTCGCCCAGGCGCGGCAGGGTGGCCTCGATGCGCTCGATGCCGGCCTCGATCTGGCGGGCGTAGCCGCCGAACTCCTGGCCCAGGGTCACCGGGACGGCGTCCATCAGGTGGGTGCGGCCCGACTTGACCACGGACTTCCACTCGGCGGCCTTCTTCGCCAGCGACTCCTGCAGAACCTTCAGGCCCGGGATCAGGTCGTTGACGGCGGCCTCGGTGGCGGCGACGTGGGTGGCGGTCGGGAACGTGTCGTTCGACGACTGGCCCATGTTGACGTGGTCGTTCGGGTGGACCTCGACGCCGTTGGCCTTCGCGATGGAGGCGATGACCTCGTTGGTGTTCATGTTCGAGGAGGTGCCGGAACCGGTCTGGAAGACGTCGATCGGGAACTCGGCATCGTGCTTGCCGTCCGCGATCTCCTTCGCGGCGGCCACGATGGCGTCGGCCTGCTCGGCCGGCAGGAGGCCACGGTCCTTGTTGACGATCGCGCACGCCGCCTTCAGCAGGCCCATCGCGCGGATCTGCTGGGCCTCGAGGCCACGGCCGGAGATCGGGAAGTTCTCGACGGCGCGCTGGGTCTGGGCACGCCACAGGGCGTCGACGGGCACCTTGACCTCGCCCATGGTGTCGTGCTCGATGCGGTACTGCTGCTCGGTCATAAATTCCTCTTTCGTGTCGGGTCCATCTGAGGTGTGAAAGGTGGATGGATTCCATCCCCAAGTATTGCGCACCCGCCGGGCCCGTGGTGGGCTCCACCCCCGGCGGGTGCGGGTGAGCGCCGCGACCGGGCCACCACGGCCGATCGCGACGCTCGCCGACGGTGGCCGCGGGCATGTGCGCGGCCACCGAACGGCGTTCTACAGGTCCATGTCCGGGAAACCGTTCGAGCCGTAGTCCACGGAGGAGAACTGGCGCAGCTTCTCCAGCGAGTGCCAGGCCTCGATGTTGCGGACCGTGCCCGACTTCGAGCGCATGACCAGCGAACGGGTCCAGGCGCCCTTGCCGCGGTAGGCGACGCCGCGCAGCATGTCGCCGTTGGTGACGCCGGTGGCGACGAAGTAGCAGTTGTCCGAGCTGACCAGGTCATCGGTGGTCAGGACGGTGTCGAGCACCAGGCCGGCGTCGAGGGCCTTCTGGATCTCGGCCTCGTCGCGCGGGTGCAGCTTGCCCTGGATCTCGCCGCCCATGCACTTCATGGCGCACGCGGTGATGACGCCCTCCGGGGTGCCGCCGATGCCCATCATGATGTCGACGGAGTTGGTGTTCTGCGCGGCGGCCACGGCACCGGCGACGTCGCCATCGCCGATGAGACGGATCTTCGCGCCGGACTCGCGGATGTCGCGGATCAGGTCGGCGTGGCGCGGACGGTCGAGAACCATCACGGTGACGTCCTCCTTGCGCAGGCCCTTGGCCTTGGCGACGGCAGTGATGTTGTGGTCGACCGGGGCCTCGATGTCGATCTTGCCCGCGGCCTCCGGGCCGACGGCGATCTTGTCCATGTAGAACACCGCGGAGGGGTCGTACATGGTGCCGCGCTCGGCGGCGGCGAGAACGGCGATGGAGTTCGGGCGGCCCTCGGCCATCAGGGTGGTGCCGTCGATCGGGTCGACGGCGATGTCGACCTCCGGGCCCTCGCCGTTGCCGACCTTCTCGCCGTTGAACAGCATCGGGGCCTCGTCCTTTTCGCCCTCGCCGATCACGACCACGCCGTTCATCTGCACGGTGTTGATGAGCTTGCGCATCGCGTCGACCGCGGCGCCGTCGCCCTTCTCCTTCTGACCACGACCGACCCACTGGCCGGCGGCCAGTGCCGCGGACTCGGTGACGCGGACCAGCTCCATGGCGAGGTTGCGGTCGGGGATTTCGGGATTGACAGCGTTCATGTTCGGGTGGCCTCCGTCTTTGAGTATGAAGCGTCTGAAGATCGGCGCGTAAAGGATCGCCGCACCCCGTTTCGGGGCCCGGCGGCCATGCGGGACGCGCCCCGCATGGGCTCCACCTCAAGTGTTCCACTTTTTCGGAAATGACGGCGGGCGGGGCAGTCGTGTTCGGGGGTGGCGGCGTGGGATGGCATACTTGGGCGCGTGAAATCGGAGAAGCCCAGGATTCTGCAGGATGGCCGCGACATGACCATGACCCTCGTGGTCTTGGGCATCGCGATGCTGGTCACCGTCGGCTTCACCGGTCTGTGCAGCTTCAATCCGGGCAAGCCGGAGAACGGGCCGGTTCGGGAAGTCGACTCGGCGTCGTTCCTCCAGATGGAGGCCCAGCGCGCCGATTATCCGGTGCGCGAGCCGGAAACGCCGCAGGGGTGGCAGCCCAACTCGGTGCGCGCCGGCATGGCCGACGGCCACATCACGACGATCCTCGGTTTCGTCACCGCCAACGGCGATTACGTCCATGCGTTGCAGACCGACGCCCCGCTCGAGTCGTTGCCGGCCGACGGCAAGGCCCGCGTCGACGACGGCACGGTCGACGTCGATGGCGTGACGTGGGTGAAGAAGGAGGGCGTCGAGCCGAACACCCGCCGCACCTGGGTCGCCGACCTGGGCGACTCCCGCGTGCTTCTCGAAGGCTCCGCCAACGACGACGAGTACCGCGTGCTGGCCAAGGCCATGCAGGACGCGCCGATCGTGGAGAAGCACACCAACTAGGGCCAACCGGGTTCGGTCGGGACCAACCGGGTCCGGTCAATCCCGACCGGGTTCGATCAGGTCCAACCGGGTCCGGTCAGTCCCGGTCGTCGTCCTCGCCGCCGGCGCCCTCTGCGCCGCGGGACAGCGCAGCCTCGACCTTGGCCTTCGCGCCGGCCAGATGCTCTTCGCAGCGTCGCGCCAGCGCCTCGCCGCGCTCCCACAGCGCCAGCGAATCATCCAGGCCCATTTGGCCCATCTCCAGAAGCTTCACGGTTTCCACCAGCTCGTCGCGGGCCTGTTCGTAACCGAGCTTTTCGACGGGCACCGGCTCGGCTCCGCGGCCGTCACCCGCGCCGACAACGTCCTGGTTCATGTGCGTGTTCCTCTCGTGTTTCCGGCCCTCGGCCGGGGATTGGTGTTCGGTGTCGTGGCGTCCGGTCGACCGGAGGTCATTCCTCGGTCACCGGTCGGTCAGTCGTCGGTCGGTTGGTCATCGGCCCGTAATCGGTCGGTCATCGGTCAGTCGGCGGGTTTGACGCCCATCGCGGCCGCCGTGATCGAACCGTCGGCCACTCGGATGCGCAACTGCGAACCCGGCGGCGACTGATCGATGGTGGTGACCACCTGATCGCCCGAACCATCGCGCGGCTGGACCTGCACCACGGCGTAACCGCGGGCCAGCGTCGCGGCCGGCCCCAGTGCGGAGACCTTTCCGCGCAACCCGGCGACCAGCGACTCCTCGCGCTCCAGACGTCGCGTCATCGCCCCGCGCAGACGATCACGGCCGCGTCCGATGTCCTCCGACCGGGCGCGGATCGGTGTCATCGGATCCGCCAAAACGGGACGCGAGCGCAAATCCCGGACGATGCGGGCCTCCCGGTCGACCCATCGTCGCAAAGCCGCCGCGGAGCGGGCCCGCAGCTCGGCCAACCGATGGCGCTCCTCCATGACGTCCGGAACGACGCGCTTGGCGGCATCCGTCGGCGTCGCCGCACGCACATCCGCGACATGATCCAGCAGCGGATTGTCCGGTTCATGGCCGATCGCCGACACCACCGGAGTCCGCGCACGGCTGACCGCGCGGACCAGGGCCTCGTCGGAAAAGGGCAGCAGATCCTCCACCGACCCGCCGCCGCGGGCGATGATGATGACGTCGACCGACGGATCAGCATCGAGCCTCTCCAACGCCGGAATGATCTCCGACACCGCCTTGGCGCCCTGGACGATGGTGTTGATCACCTCGAAATCGACCTCCGGCCATCGCCCCCGCGCCACCGTCAGCACATCACGCTCGGCGGCCGACCCCCGACCCGTGATCAAGCCGACGCGCCGCGGCAAAAACGGCAGGGGACGCTTCAGGCGAGCGTCGAAAAGCCCCTCGGCCGCCAACGCCACCCGCAACCGCTCGATGCGCGCCAACAACTCGCCCACGCCCACCGGCCGCCACTGCGTCGCCCACAACGAAAAAGACCCGCGGCCCGCGTAAAACGCCGGCTTGCCCAACATGACCACCCGGTCACCCGTGCTGAGCGGATTCGCCCGCAACGCCGCCGTCGAACACGTCACGGACACCGACGCATCCGCCTGCGTGTCACGCAACGTCACATACGACAATTTCCAGGTCGGCTTGGAACTGATCTGCGCGATCTCTCCCTCGACCCAAATCTGGCCCAGCTGCTCGATCCAGTCCTTGACCATCTGATTCAGACGACGGACCTGGACCGGCGACTCCGGCGTGGTGGTCAGCTTCGACATATGGCGCTCGTACCGTCCCGCCGGTCAGCCGCGCAGGGCGTTGTCGAGCAGCGTGCGGAACGCCGGACGATCGCCCAGGGTGCGCTCGTGGCGGCTCAACGCCGACAACTGCACCGCATCCAACGTCGGGATCAGATCCTCCAGATCCTCCGCGTCCATGTCCGCGTACCCGACATCCCGGGCGACCTGCTCCGGAGCGGGCACGTCACCGTCGGCTGCGGCGCGCGCGGACGCCGCCGCCGACGCCGAATTCGCCGCAGCGGCGTCGGGATCGACGTCCTCGTCGAACGTCGCCCACGCCGGCTGTTCCTCCACCGGCGTGGCCAGCTCCTCCAACACCATGTCGCCGCGGGCCACCAGATCGGTGAAATTCTGGCGGGCCCGCATGGCCGAGCCCGCCGCCGACGTCAACGCCGAACCCGCGACGCGACCGGGCAGTCGACGCAGGCGGTAGGGGAGGCGAAACGCCTCTTCGACGGTGGTGACGGCGATGCCTGCCGCAAGGCGGATGGGCAACGGTGCGGGCATGTCAACGCTCCTGGTGGAAGGGAAGTGGCGGGAAGTGGTCGGCTTGTGTCGATTGTAGGTGCCTTTGGCTAGGGTGGTGGCCATGACGACTATCTCAACCGACGCAACCGCCGCCGAGAAGAAGGTGCTGCTGGCCGCCCCGCGCGGGTACTGCGCCGGCGTCGATCGCGCCGTCGAGACCGTGGAAAAGGCCCTGGCCATGCACGGCGCGCCCCTGTACGTGCGCAAGGAAATCGTGCACAACAAGTACGTGGTCGAAACCTTCGAGGAGCAGGGCGTCATCTTCGTCGACGAGACCGACGAAGTGCCGCATGGCGCCAACCTGGTGTTCTCCGCCCACGGCGTCTCGCCCGAGGTGCACCGCCAGGCCAAGGCCCTGGACCTGCACACCTTCGACGCCACCTGCCCGCTGGTGACGAAGGTCCACAACGAGGTCAAGCGCTTCGCGCGCGACGGCTACCAGATTCTGCTCATCGGCCACGAGGGCCACGAGGAGGTGGAGGGCACCGCAGGCGAGGCCCCGGATCGCGTGCACCTCATCGACGGCGCCGAGTCCATCGAGTCCCTCGACTTCGGCCCCGAGGACAAGCTGGTGTGGCTGTCCCAGACCACCCTGTCGGTCGACGAAACCATGGAGATGGTCGACCTGCTCAAGGCGAAGTACCCGCACATCCAGGACCCGCCGAGCGACGACATCTGCTACGCCACCCAGAACCGCCAGGTCGCTGTGAAGGCCCTGGCTCCGAAGTGCGACCTGGTCATCGTGGTCGGCTCGCAGAACTCCTCCAACTCGAAGCGTCTGGTCGAGGTGGCGCTGCAGGCCGGTGCCCGCGATTCGCACCTGGTCGACTACGCGCACCAGATCCAGGACGAGTGGTTCGACGGCGTGACCACCATCGGCCTGACCTCCGGTGCGTCGGTGCCGGAGATCCTGGTCAAGGGCGTCTTGGACTACCTCGCCGAGCGCGGGTACGTCGACGTCGAGGAGGTTCGCACGGCCAGCGAGAAGATCGTGTTCTCCCTGCCGCGCGAGCTGCGCGAGGCCCGCGTCCAGCGCTAGACGTCGGGGTCCGGCAGGGTACGAACGACGCCCGCCGGCGTTGCGTCCTTGCCCAAACCACGGGGTCGAAATCCGCCAAACCACGGGTTCAGCACTCCGAACCCAAACCACGGGGTCCAAACCACGGGGTCGATGCCGACCCCGTGGTTTAGCGCTTTAAAAGGGGCGATCCCGTGTTTCGGACCCCGTGGTTTGCGGGTGGGGCGGGGGCCGCCGGCGGCGCAGGGCCCGGAATATCGGAGAGCCGGCCGGTGAATCAGTCGCGGCGGAGGTCGTCGCGCGAGTGCCGCGGGCGTTCGTGGCGCGGCGGCCATTCCCGCACGCGTCGGCGTTCCGGGTGTGCTTCACGACGACCGTCGTAACGCGCACCATCCCGGTATCGGTCTTCGCGGCGGGCATCATCGCGTCGGACATCGTCCCGTCGGGGAGCCATGCGGCGGTCGTCCCGAGGGGCGCCGCGACGGTCACCACGGGGCGCCGAACGGCGGTCGTCGAAGCGGTACTCGCGCACGCCGCGATCGTCGCGGGCATCGCGCCGGACACGGCGGGGATCCTCGCTGCGGCGGGCGGCGCGCTGGATGTCCCGGCGGCCGGCATGAGCTGCGGCACGGTCGTCGACGGGGCGGCCGGCACGGCGCCCCTCGACACGACGCTCGTCGACACGACGGCCATCGGAACGACGCTCATCGGCGGGGCGCCCCTCGACACGACGCTCGTCGACACGACGGCCATCGGAACGACGCTCATCGGCGGGGCGGCCTGCACGGCGCTCGTCGCCACGCCACTCATCGGCGCGGCGCGGGGCGGGGCGGCCGGCGGCGGCGCGCTGTTCCATCATCCGCTGTTCCGCGCGGGGATCCCGGCGGCGGACCGGACGTTGCTGCTCCGCCTCCTGCTCGGTCGGACGCGCCGGACCACGGCGCTCCGCGGCAGGAGCGGGGGCCGGTTTTTGCGCACGGCGGGCTTCCTGGGCGGCTCGGGCACGCTCCGCAGCCCGGCGGCGCCTTTCTTCGGCGGCCTGGATGATTTCGGAGGCGGGTCGTCGTGAAGGATCCTTGCCCCGTGCATGCCGCACGCGCGCATCCGATTCGGCGACCCGTTTGCGTGCGCGGGTGGCCGACACGGTGGTGGCCTCCTCGGCCTTGTGCACGCGGGCGTTTTCGCGGCGGGTTTCCTTGTCCGTCTTCGCGTTGACGCGCGTGATGTCCAGGTATCGCCAGATGGCGATCGCCGTGCAGATCAGCGGGATCAGCGCCATCCACGGGAAGTACTGGACGATCGGGTATGCGGCGGTGATCAGCCTGGTTTTCGTCGGCGTCGAGCCAGTGGTACCGCCGACGGAGGGATCCGACCATGAGGCGATCAGCCACGTGACGACCGGTGTGACGATGGTGAACAGCAGCGGCTGCTGCGCGACGGTCACGACCAGCCCGCGGGGATCGACCAGCGCCGTGCCGACGATCGCCGCCGCCGCGAAGGCAAGAAGGTACGGCAGGCCGATGTTGCCGGTGGGCAGCCCGCCGAGGATGCCGATGAGCCCCGCCAGCAGGATCAGCAGCGGCGGCGCCCAGATGGGCAGTCGCCACGGTCCCGAACGTCGGGTGGCGTTCGGGTTGGCGCGGGTTGAGGTATCGGACACGGTCCAGACCTTACCGTTTGGCCTCTGCGGTGAGACGGAGGCGCGGTGTGTCGGGCGAGGGGAATCGCGGGCGGGGGGATGTCGGGCGCGGAAATCGAGTCAGCGTTTGCGGAACCGCTCCGTCACCGCGCTGGTGATGCGGTTGAAGGCGCGCGTGGTGGGGCCTTCGTCGCTGCTTGACGACGACGCGTTCGCCCGGGCGGTCGCCGAGGCGGCGGACCCTGCGCCGGTGGCGTCGTTCCCCGCGGGCGCCGCGACCGTGCCATCGGCGGCGCCGGACTCGTCGTCCTTCGAGCCCCCGCCGAGGCGCAGGGCCATGAGATGGTCGCGCATCGCCTTGCCGGCGGCCTCCGTCCGCAGACCGGAAATGGATCCGGCTTCGGTGGCGAACTGGATGTCCGCGGCGGTCTTGTCGCCCGTGCGCAGGTCCGTCAGGTCGCCGAGGTAGCGCAGCCACACGGCGAGCACCGCGGCGACGGGCACGGCAAGGAACGCGCCGGTGATGCCGAACAGCGTGCCTCCGAGCGTCACGGACAGCAGGACGATCGCCGCGTGGAGGTTCATCGCCTTCGACTGCAGCATCGGGGACAGGATGTTGCCCTCCACCTGCTGGACCACGATGATGAGGACCAGCGCCAGGATCGCCGTGGTGAAGCCGTTGGCCACCAGTGCGACGACCACGGCGATGAAGCCCGCGGTGAAGGCACCGACGATGGGGATGAAGCCGGCGAAGAAGGTGATCACGGCGATCACCAACGCCAGCGGGACGTCGAGAAGCCACAGGCCCAAACCGATGAACACCGCATCGATCATGGACACCACGGCCTGCGTGCGGATGAATCCGCCCAGCGTGTTCCAGGACCGGGTGAGCACCTCGGTGAGGTGCCAGCCCAGGCGGCGGCCCGCGATGGAACGCAGCCACGGCAGGAAGTGGCGGCCGTCCTTGATGAAGAAGAACGTCAGCACCAGCATGACCACCAAGGTGATCGTGGCGCTGCCGACGACGCTGATGCCCTGGAAGACCGTGTTGGCGATGTCACCCGAGCGCTCCTGCAGCCACGACGTCGCCTCGTCGAGAAGGTCGAGCAGCTGCTCGTCCTTGACGTTGAACGGCGGGCCCTGGACCAGATTCTGCAGCTCGAGGATGCCCTGCGTGAACTGGTCCTTCAGCGTCGGCAGCTGGGCCCGCACCGTCGGCGCGATGAGCGCGATGACGCCGCTGACGATGCCGATCGCGCCCAGCAGCGAAACGATCGCGGCGAGGGCGTCGGGCCACTTGTGGCGGATCAGGAACGCGGCCGGCGGGCCGAGCACCGTCGCCACGATGAGCGCCAACAGCACCGGCAGTAGTCCGGCCCACACCTTGCCCAGCGCGGTGAAGGCGACGAACAGCGCCGCACAGACGATGAGGAAGCGCAGGCACCAGCCGGCGAACCAGCGGGCGCCTTCGCCGATGACGTCGGCCCGGTCGACGAACTCCTCGTCGGACTCGGACATCAACGCGTCGCGTTCCTCTTCGCGGTCCTTGTTATCGGCGGATCCGGCGGTGGGGCCGAGTTCGTCCTCCGGCACGGACAGCGCTTCGTCCGCGCGCAGGGGTTCGGCGCCGATGAACTCGTCGATCATGTCGCGGTCGTCGCGGGAGAGCGAATCTCCGCGTTTTTCGTCGTTACTCACACCGCCATTATGGGGCAACGGCCCGTTTGGCGCGGCAACCCGGCCGTGTTGTCGTTGGGTTGGGCGGGGAATGTGCGTTGCCGGGAAGGGGGCATCACATGCTTCGGGCCCCGCACGTCCGTGCCCCGCTTGGCACCTTGCGTCCCGTGCACCCCGGAAACGGCGGCGGGCCGGCGGCACATGCTGATTGGCACGTGCGGCCGACCCGCGTGGCTTGCGGCCACCGAATCCCGGGGAGGAGGTTCGACTCGGTCCGAGCGGACGTTGGGCGACTCCTGCCTGGTGGGCGAGGGTTACTGCTGCTCGAGGGCGGCGAGATCCTCGTCGGTGGTGTTGGGATGGTTGCCGAGATCGCCGCTGCTGTGGTCGGGGTTGTTGGACAGGCTCACCAACGCGGTGACGAATCCGCCCCAGATGATGACGATGAACAGAACCATCATGATGATTGCGATTCCGGACATGGCGCTACCTCTCTCCGTAACGGTCGTTGGTGGATTCAGTCGACGACGCGGCGGGCAGGTGGCCACCGTTGACCAGCGAGTTGCCCGGGTTGCCGTTCTTGCCGGTGCGGAGCCCGACGGGGACGCCGAAGTCCGAGCCGGGCGGGCCCGACAGGGATTGGGTGCCGCCCCACGGCAGGGCGCTGAGCACGAACGCCATCACGACGATGAAGGCGATGACGCCCCAACCGAACACGTTGATCTGGGCGTTGGAGTAGCCCTCGTAGTTTTCGGCGAACAGGCCGCGCAGCTCGTTGAAGAGGGTGATGGCCAGCACGATCGGGGTGAGGATGAAGGTGCAGACCTTCCACAGGGGGCCGGCGCGGAACGACGACACGGCGTTGATGTGGTTGGCGATTTCGTCGCCGCGGCGCAGGACCCAGCCCAGCGTGATGAGGCTGACGATTGCGACGCCGACGATGCCGACGTTGTTGGTGAACTTGTCCACGATGTCCAGGGTCACCAGGCCCGACGTGGTCGGGAAGAGGAGCATGGAGATCAGCGCCATGACGCCGCCGACGGAGAGCACGGCGGCAACGCGCGGCAGGTTCAGCTTGTCCTGGACGGCGGAGATGACGACCTCGACCAGCGACACCAGGGAGGTCAGGCCGGCGATGGCCAGCGACAGGAAGAACAGGACGCCGAAGATCGGGCCGATGACGGGGCTCATCTCGGAGATGACGGCGGGGAACGCGACGAACGCCAGGCCGATGCCGCCGGTGACGACTTCCTCGACGCCGACGCCGGTCTGCGCGGCCATGAAGCCGAGGGCGGCGAAGACGCCGACGCCGGCGAGGACCTCGAAGGAGGAGTTGGCGAAGCCGGCGACCAGCGCCGAACCGGAGAGGTTCGAGCGGGGCTTGAGGTAGGACGCGTAGGTCAGCATGATGCCGAAGGCGATGGACAGGGAGAAGAAGATCTGGCCGTAGGCGGCGATCCACACCGACGTGTCGGCCAGCGCGCCCCAGTTCGGGGTGAAGAAGGCGTTGAGGCCGTCGGTCGCGCCGTCGAGGGTGAGGGCGTAGACGACCACGCCGACGAAGAGCACGGCGAGCAGGGGGATGAAGAACGTTGCGGTGCGGCCGATGCCCTTGTCCACGCCGAGGGCGAGGATGCCGATCACCACGAGCCACACGAGCAGCAGGGTGGCGGTGATGGGCAGCACGAAGTCGAAGGAAGACAGGGGCTCGGCGTCGAGCTGCAGGAAGTCCCCGAAGAAGTAGCCTTCGGGGTCTTCGCCCCAGGACTTGCCGACGGACTTCAGGGCGTAGAGGGCCGCGTAGGCAATGATCACCGCGTAGTAGATGGTGATGAAGAACGCGACGCCGACCTGGATCCAGCCGATCGGTTCGGCCCAGGACTTGATGCGGCGGAAGACCTTGGGGGCGGAGCCGCGGTAGCGGTGGCCCAGCGCGTAGTCGAGGAACAGCAGGGGGATGCCCGCGGACAGCAGTGCGACGAGGTAGGGGATCAGGAACGCGCCGCCGCCCGATTCGTAGGCGACGTACGGGAAGCGCCAGATGTTGCCCAGACCCACGGCGGAGCCGATGGCCGCGAAGATGAACGCCGCCCGGGTCGAGAACACCTCCCGGCCCTGTTTCGTGCCGGCTGCGCCGGTCTTCTGGTTGCTCATGGTGTCTCCAGTGACAGGTGGACAATTGGCTGGATTTTATCAGCCGATCTTAAGGTTCGTGACACATGTTCGGTGGAATGCGCCCCGAATGGTCACAGCATATGGTTTCTATCAGGAGAATGTAACCCCCGTCACATTAGGGTGGTCGCGTCGTGGGTGGTTTCCCCCTCTTCCGGGCGTCGCCGACATCCCGGTTGCAGTGCTTGACGACGGGCCGCCCACCCGATCCCGGGTCCCTCGACGGGAGCAGGGGAGACCGCATCGTCGTAAAGCCAAGCCGGGCCCGTAGGATGGGGCGCGTGAGCCTTACTCTTGGAATCGTCGGTCTGCCCAACGTCGGCAAGTCAACCCTGTTCAATGCGCTGACCCGCAATGACGTGCTCGCCGCGAACTACCCGTTCGCCACCATCGAGCCCAACGTCGGCGTGGTCGAGCTGCCGGACCCGCGGCTGGAGAAGCTCGCCGAGATCTTCGGCTCCGAGCGGATCCTGCCCGCGACGGTGTCCTTCGTGGACATCGCCGGCATCGTCAAGGGCGCGTCGGAAGGCGAGGGCCTGGGCAACAAGTTCCTGGCCAACATCCGCGAAGCCGACGCGATCTGCCAGGTCGTCCGCGTCTTCGCCGACGATGATGTCGTGCACGTCGACGGCAAGGTCGACCCCGCCAGCGACATCGGCGTCATCGAAACCGAGCTGATCCTCGCCGACATCCAGACCATCGAGAAGGCCATCCCGCGCCTGGAGAAGGAAGCGAAGAAGGACAAGGAGAAGGCCGGCGAGGTCGAGGCCGTCAAGAACGCGCTCGCCGTGCTCGAGGAGGGCCGCACTCTCTTCGCCGCGCAGGGCGACGTCAACATGGCGGCGCTGCGCGAGCTGCACCTGCTCACCGCCAAGCCGTTCCTCTACGTCTTCAACGCCGACGAGGAGGTGCTGGCCGACGAGGACAAGCGCGCCGAGCTGGCGTCGGCCGTCGAGCCCGCCGACTGCGTCTTCCTCGACGCCAAGGCCGAGTCCGACCTGCTGGAACTGGACGAGGAGTCCCGCAACGAGCTGCTCGCCGAAATCGGCCAGACCGAACCGGGCCTGAACTCCCTGGCCCGCGCCGGCTTCCGCACCCTCGGCCTGCAGACCTACCTGACCGCCGGCCCGAAGGAGTCCCGCGCCTGGACCATCCCGAAGGGCGCCACCGCTCCGCAGGCCGCCGGCGTGATCCACACCGACTTCGAACGCGGCTTCATCAAGGCCGAAATCGTCTCCTTCGACGACCTCGTCGAGGCCGGATCCATGGCCGAAGCGAAGGCCAAGGGCAAGGTCCGCCAGGAAGGCAAGGACTACATCATGCACGACGGCGACGTGGTGGAGTTCCGGTTTAACGTATAGCGTTAATGACGGTGTCCGTTATACACTGGTGACGTGATCAGATCGTTCGGCAGCAAGGACACCGAGCGCATCTGGCATGAGCAGTATGTCAAGCGAGTCGACCGGATGGTGCAGCGGGCGGCCTTGCGGAAGCTCGAACTGATCCATGCGGCGAAGGATCTCGAGGACCTCCGGGTTCCGCCTGGCAATCGCCTAGAGCGTCTGGTCGGCGACCGACGTGGGCAGCACAGCATCCGCGTCAACGCGCAATGGCGTCTCTGCTTCGTCTGGAGAGAGGGAGGTGCGGACAATGTCGAACTCGTCGACTACCACTGAGAGCGACCTGATCGAGCCGATTCACCCGGGAGAGATCCTGATGGAGGATTTCATCGAGGGCTTCGGGATCACGCAGAACAGGCTCGCCGTGTCCATCGGTGTGCCGCCGCGCCGGATCAATGAGATCGTGCACGGCAAGCGGGGGATCACCGCTGATACGGCGATCCGTCTGGCGCGATACTTCGGGACGTCCGAGGAGTTCTGGATGAACTTGCAGTCGAACTACGAGCTGCGCTTGGAGCGCCGAGTGCTGCGCGACAAGGTCGCTGCTATCACGCCTCTCGCGGTCGCGTGAGCAGCACTGCATGGGTTGCCGGGCTCGACCGGCAGGTGCCTGGGGATGTCGCGAGGTTGCTCGCCACGGTCCCCGAATGGTTCGCGCAGCCGCAATCCAATGAGGAGTACTTCGAAGCAGCTCGCTCCAAGGAGACATGGACGGTCCGTAACAGCGAGGGAGCGGTCGTCGGTGTCACGCTGATCGATCGCCACTTTCCGCATGTCGCTGAAGTGCACCTCACCGTCGTCGACCGGTCAGTGCACGGGACCGGCGTCGGCACGGCAATGCTCAGGGCCGTCGAAGACGAAGCGGTTCGCCGTGAGGTGCGGCTGTTGCAGGTGAAGACTCTCGGAGCCTCGCACCCAGATCCCGGATATGCGCGCACTCGTCGCTTCTATGAGCGATGGGGTTTTCTGTCGCTGGAGGAGACCGCGCTCTGGGGTGAACGCACCCCCCTGTTTAATCATGGGGAAGTCGTTGCCTGCCTCGCGAGCAGCAGGCACGCCCTGACGATCTCTGCATCATCTAGGTTTTGAGGGGCTTTCGGGCACGAATGTTGCGCACGTTCCACCCCGAGGTTGGTATCTGCCGGAATTCGGTGGAGTTCAAGTTCAACGTGTAGCCGAGTGCGTCGTTCAGCCTCTGGCTGATCGGCTGAACGGCCGCTTGAGGGCGGCCCCGGAGTTCGCCGGGGCCGCCCTTGTTATGCGGCTCTTCAGGATTTAGAGTGCGTTGATCTTGGTGTGCAGCTGTCCGGAGTGGATCAAGGATCGCAAGATGTAGTGCCCGAGGTTCTTGAACCCCAGAGCGATGCCGCGCAGATGCTCCAGGCGCCCGTTGATCGCCTCGACGGGCCCGTTGGACGCGCCGGATATCGAAATACGCCAGCACGTCCTTCTGGCGCCGGTACAGCGTGTTTCCCAGCTGCTTAATCTCCTCTAACCCCTTCGGCATCGTCGATGAACGCAGCGTGCTGATCACCTTCTGCATCAGCTTCTTGCCCTCGGCTTTCTTCGGGTACTGATAGGCGGCGATGATCTGCTGATACACCGACCACGTCACCTCCAAAGCCACGTAGTCTTCGTCGGTGGCCCACAGTTGCTCGAGTCGCCGATGCTGTCGATCAGTGAGGAAGTCAATCCTGGTCAACAGGGTTTTCCGGTTCTTATACAACGGATCGTTTTTCTTGCCCCGCCGCCCGGTGGTCATCCGCTGCAGGCGCTGCCGGCACACGGTCAACTTGTCGGCGGCCAGGTGCACCACGTGAAAGGGATCCATCACCGCCTGCGCCCGCGGCAGGGCCTGTTTGGTGGCGGTGGCGTAGCCGGCAAACCCATCCATCGTGACAACCTCGACCCGGTCGCGAAAGCCCTGCCCACGCTGGCCGAGCCAATCGCTCAGTACCGCGGCGCTACGACCCGGGACCATGTCCAGCAACCGGGCCGGTCCGGCGCCGTCGATGACGGGGGTGATGTCGACGAGCACGGTGACGAACGAGTCCGGCTCACCGGCCCGGTGGGTGTGCTTCCACACGTGCTCGTCCACGCCCAGCACGCGTACCCCGGCAAGGTGGCCGGGGTCGTCATAGACCAGGTGCCGGCAGGCATCCAGGGCGAGGTCGTTGACCAGGTCCCAGCCCAAGCCCAGGGCTTTGGCGGTGGCGGAGATACTCATTTTGTCGATCGCCAACCGTTGCAGAATCCAGCGGGTCACCCGGCGAGTGACGGTGCGCCCGCGTTCGGCGCAGGCCAGTTCGCCCTGGTAGATCCGCTGGGCACAGGACTGATTCAGGCACAGGAACCGCGGCACGCGTACCTGCAACCTGGTGGGGAAGCCGACGACGGGAAGATCGGTCAGCCGGCGCACGACGTGATCACGCAGCCGGCCTGTGTGTCCGCAGCCCGGGCACTTGTCGCAGGAGTCGATGGGACGAGCACTGATGACCGTGAACTCGCCGGCATCCGCGGCATCGGTGATCGTTAATCCCAGCTCCGCGGTGCGGCAAATGGTGTCGGCGACGAGGTTGAACGTAGGCTGCATCGTAGGGTCCTGGTTCGGTCAGATGGTTGTGTGGTAACTCTCATCTTGTACCGGCCAGGGCCCCTACATGTTGTGCCACCCCGACATATCACTTCCCGCTAATTACGCACTCCAGATCCGGATGAGCCTGTTATGCTGTCGGGCGACGATGCCGTCCATCTTTGAAACCACGAACTCACTGGGGTTCAGCCCGCCGAGCTGGTTTTCGGTGACCAGTCTCCGGTCACGGATGAGTAGGGGAAAATCATGAGGTTGATTGATCCGAACGAGCTTTTCAGTTCTCTTGAGCAGCTTGATCCCGCCATCAAAAACAAAGCCAAGATCCCTGACATCGATGCAACGTACACCGAGTTCATTCATCGTTATGACGGGGTAAGTATCACGCCGGACATTGTTCTGTATGGCTATCAGAAGGTGCTCGAGTGGAATCGGCGAGCACGTGGCGAAGGTTTGCCCGAAGATCTGTGGCTTATCGGGCAGTCGGGGCAGGGCGATGAGTGGTTCTTGAGTGCACGGACCAAGACAGTGTTCTTTTTCGACCACGACCAGGGGGAGTACGGAGGGCCAGAGAGCTTCCTCGATCTGAAGATCGACTTCACTGGTTTTGTCAGGATGGCGTTCCTGTTGTCGGAGCTGGAGGAGAAGCTTGACGAGGGGCAGGAGATCGATGAATACGAGCAGGAAGTTTCGGACCTTCTGAATAGCATCCATCCGCAACTGCGTGAGAGGTTTCCCTTCAACTATTTTGAATGATTGCACCTTGGTCTCAGCCCACGGTCGTTAGCGGAGGCACGATGTCGACGCCTGTGGCAAGTGCGCGGGTGTGGGCGTCCTTGACGGCATCGACCAAAACGGAAGTATCGGGGTTCTCGGGAGCTGTGGCGCCGAAAGGACGTTAATCAGCTTCGGAACGTCGTGGAGTTCAAGTTCAACGTGTAGTGCTTAACCTCTGCGATGAACTCTTTGATCCCGGGACGTGATGAGGACTGGGGCTATTGTGCTCCCCCGAACGCTACGGCCCGGGGGCACGAGGCTGTGTCGCAGGTGCAAGCGAGAGGACCACTAGCGAAACACAGACCGCTGAGTCGACGCAGTCACGGTAAAGACGGAGCCGTCTAGGCGGTGCTCGAGGTTGCGCGAGACACGGTGACGCTGGGCGTCGGTAAGCGATGCGCATTCGGCGACATCGATGGAAAGCTGGACTTTGCCGTCCGTCGTGTTGACGCCCTGGCCGCCCGGAGTCGACGATTTCGCGAAACGCTCCGCGAGATCGGCGGCGATGACCGCACCGTCGGGGATCCCCGGGCCGGGCGCTATGGTCATGTCGTTCATGCCGCCCAGCCTAGGTGCCCACAACCCTTTCTCGTCTCGGCGGAAGCGGAGACCGCGTCGCGACGGCCGGGATCCAGCCTCAGTATTATCCTCGTCACCGGTTGATTCGAACGCTTTTTGCTCCTCCTTCTCCCGTCGGGCTTCGATTTCAGCGGCCTCCGCAGGTGGCAGTGATCGCTGGATCCGCTCGAACTACCGGTTCCGATCAGCGGTCGAAGGATTTTCGCAGCAGCCGGACCTGCGGCGCCGGTGCCGCCGCCGTAGCCTGACGAGCATCCCCGCCATGACGGCCATCACGACGGCGGTCCCGGCACCGATGATCCAGGGATTACCGAGGAGCCCACCGACGCCTGCGAGTGCTCCGCCCGCCGCGATGAACGGCAGGCCGCAGCAGAGCAGCGACGGAAGCGCGCAGCATGCCAGCAAGAGCAGCCCGGTCACTGCAGCGACGACGGGACCGGCGCGCCATTCGTCGCGGTCCTGATCGGCGCTCATCGTCTGCTTCAGGATGAGATCTCCCCGATTGCCTGCGTTGCCGTTCATGCGCAGCACGACAGCAGCGACGGGTCGGTGGTGAAGGCCTTCGCAGCGATCCGGATGCCCTCGGCCATGGTCAGGTAGGGGGCCCAGGCGTTGGCGACCTCGGCGACGGTCCTGCCGAGCACGTGGACGCCTGCGGCGGCGAGCTCCCCGGCGTCCTTGGCGACGGCGGTCAGGCCGAGGATCTCTTTCGTCTCGGCGTTCACGACGATCTTGATGAACCCGCGGGTGTCGCGGTTCACCAAGGCGCGGGGCACGTGGTGCAGGGGCAGGACGCGGCAGTCGCAGCGGATCCCCGCGGCGAGGACGTCCTTCTCGGTCATCCCGACCGCGCCGATCGCGGGCTCGGTGAACGTCACCCGCGGCAGGCGGGCGTAGTCGACGGACCGGTCGGCGTCGGCGAACGCGTTCTCGGCGACGAGGGTGCCGTGGTCGGCGGCGACGTAGACGAACTCGGGGTGCCCGGTCACGTCGCCCGCGGCCCAGACCCGCGGGTTCGAGGACTGCAGCCGGTCGGAGACGACCACCTCGCCGGAGTCTCCGGTATTCACCCCGACCGCATCGAGGTTCAGGCCATCGGTGACGGGACGGCGTCCGAGGGCGACCAGGACCTGGTCGGCGCGGAACTCCTGCGAGCCGCCGGACAAGGCGGCGGTCACGACGGCCTCGCCTCCCGTGCCGCGGGAGACCCGGGTGGGCACTGCGCGGCTGACGACGCGGATGCCCTCGTCGGCGAACACCTCCTGGAGCGCCTTCGACACCTCCGGCTCCTCCTTCGAGGCGAGCCGGGACCGCACGAGCAGCGTGACCTGCGAGCCGAGGCGGGCGAACAGCTGCGTCTGCTCCAGGGCGACGTAGCCGCCGCCGAGCACCAGCAGCGACTCGGGGACCTCCGTCAGCTCCATCGCCGTGGTCGAGGTCAGGTATCCGGTCTCCTCCAGGCCGTCGATCGGCGGTGCCCACGGGCGAGAACCAGTCGCGACCAGGTAGTGGTGGGCCTCGATGGTCTCGACGCTTCCGTCGGCTCCGGCAACATCGAGAACCGGCGCATCAGGGGTGCCCACGAACGAGGCGTCGCCGCGGAGGACCTGCCAGCCGTAGGAGTCGGCGACGTCGGCGTACTTCTCGCCGCGCAGCGACTCCACTAACGCTTGCTTCCCAGCGATCAGCGCGGGCATGTCGACGGGATCCGCCGTCGTCGCGATCCCGGGGAACCGGGTTGCGGCGTCGACGGCGACGTGCCGCGCGCCGGCCGCGGCGATGAGCGCCTTCGACGGGACGCAGCCCGTGTTCACGCAGGTGCCGCCGAGCGTCCCGCGCTCGATCATCACCACCGATTTCCCGAGCGTGCTGGCGCGGATCGCAGCGGCGAACGCGCCGCCTCCCGATCCGATGATGGCGAGATCGTACTTCGTAGGCATCGCTACTCCTGTCAACTCTTGGCTTTCTGCTCTGTCTCAGCCATACTGGACCTTCCAGTGCAGGGGAAGGTCAAGCGCGGCCACGGAGGGAGACAGCAATGCGGATCGGAGAACTCGCCGAGAGGGCGGGCACTACCGCGAAGACCCTTCGCTTCTACGAGGAACAGGGCCTTCTGCCCCCGCCCGAGCGCACGCCGTCCGGATACCGCGACTACGCGCCCGAGACGGTCGCTCGGATCGACTTCGTCCACCGCGGCCAGGCCGCGGGCCTCACCCTCGCCCAGATCCACCAGATCCTCGACATCCGCGACGGCGGCCATGTGCCCTGCGAGCACGTGCGCGACCTGCTTGACGTGCGCCTCGCTGAGATCGAGCAGCAGATCGCGCAGCTCTCCGTGCTGCGCGACACTATCGCAGACCTCAGACAGGACGCCGCGCACCCGGACCCTGAAACGTGCAGCACCGATCAAGTGTGTAGGTACTTGTAGACGACGGGAGTCAATGACTCAAACGCTACAACCCCGATATGCGCTAGCGCATGTCGATGCCGCCGGTGCCCACCTCGATATTTTTGGTGGTGGCCGCGACAGCACACAGCAGCGGCATCGGGGCGGAGGCCTGCAGCGCGAAGTGGTGGACTCGGAAGGACGCGTTGTTCACGCCGATTTCGTCCGCAGCCTGGGTGATCTCCAGATGAGTCTTGGCGATCTTTTCCGCAGATGGCCCGCGCTAGCTGCCGAAGGCGTAATGCCTGAAGCTTAAGAAGCCGAACGCTTTCATTGGATAACACTCCTTTTGATGGTGTTAACGAGAGGGAGTAACTTTGCGACTACGTACCGTGGAGTTCAAATTTAATACTACCTCTGGAAACAAGAAGTAAAGGAAGTCAGGGATATGACTGCGTTAGAGGCTGCCCAAGAACTCTTAGAGGATGTCAATTCCCTTCTTGACCACCATCCCGCACAGAAGGACCCTAAGCCGGGAAAGCCCGCGGGGCCAGGTTACGGGCCGTTGCTGCGCGCGGGTACATCCCTCTGCTATACGGCGTGGGAGGTCTATGTCGAAGAATCACTGATCGAGACGGTTGAATGGCTTTTGGCGAATAAGAAAGCCGATGAGCTGCCGGAAAAGTGACGGTCGTGGGTGGCTGAGCAAAGTAGTGATCCGTGGGTGTTCGTGGGCGACTCGTGGCGATCGGCTGTACTTGAACTTGTTCGATTGCGAATCGAAGGAGATTCGGACGGCCGTTACGGATTCAACACAGCTAGCGTTGGCGGTGTCGAAAGCCTGTACAAAAGTATCCTCGGTTTCTGCCCGCTGCGGGAAATCAAATGGCAGAAGAAAACCAACGCGGCGGTGCGGAAACAGGTTTCCGAGCTGGTCATAATACGAGGTGAAATTGTGCATCGAGGTTCAACGCCCGATGCGCTTAACCTTGGTCTAGTCCGTAATTGGGCTGATTTTGTTCGGCGACTGATTGAAAAATTCGATGAGTACATGGTTGAATTTAGGTTCAATGTGTAGCTAGGCCTTGGGGCTGCCCACACAGAACTCGTTGCCCTCTGGGTCCTGCATGATGGTCCACACCAATCCCGGTGCTTCGTGGGTGTCTAGTTCGGCAGCGCCCAAGCCTTTGAGACGCTCTACTAAGGTTTCGCGCTCCGCCCCGCCAACGTCGACGTGCATGCGGTTTTTCCCAGGTGTCGGTTCCTCAACGCGCTGAAATCCCAGCGCCGGGGTGGAATCAACCATCACGAAATCGCCGTAATCCGCGGCGATTTCGCAGCCGGTTGCGGCGGACCAAAACTTGGCGAGCTTTGAGGGATCGTGGCAGTCGAAGGTGATCTGGCGGATCGTGAAGTTGGGATCGCTCATGGTTTCCATTGTGGGCGCGCGTCAGCGCGCCTGCAACAATGCGGGGTGTTTCTGGTGGGGGTATCAGACCAGTTCTCTCCGGCCATGTCAGCCCCATACGTCATAATGGCGGCATGGCCGAGCTGGACCCCGAGTGGGCGATCAATGAGATAGACGCGTTCCTGCAAGTCACAGCGAAGGTAGTCCCCGACATGGGCCCGGGCATCGCCTACCTTGGAACCGTTATGAGTGGATCGCCGACTGAGGCTGCGGCACGCGCCCATGTCGTTGAAATGATTCTTGACCGAGTGCTTCCCGGGTGGAGACAAGAACTCCCGGTCCAGGACAAGGAGTATAGCTGGCTGAGGGGTCAAGCGGCCCGGGCCAAGACAGCGCTTGAACGTCGGTCTGAACTCGCTGAAAAGCTCGGAGAGAACACGCCAGACTTAGACGCAGCCAGTCTGCATCCGTGGGCGTGGGAAAATGGCAAGGGTTACTGGAATCACGGGCACTACCATCAAGCAGTGATGCAGGCTGCCATCCGCGTCAATGCAGAGACCCAAGCGAAACTGAACCGCCTAGACGTATCTGAAACAGCACTTTTCAACGAGGCGTTTTCACTCCACGATCCGAAGCGTAATGTGCCGCGCCTTCGGCTTATGGAAAATGATGGCAGTAAGACGTTTGAGAACCTGCATCGGGGTGCCCGCGCCTTTGCAGAGGGCTTGTACGCGGCTATCCGCAATCCCGGGATGCATGTTCCACACGACGGTGGTGAGGAGCAAGTCGCGTTGGAGCAGCTCGCGGCTTTCAGTCTATTGGCTCGCTGGGTTGATAAGGCTACCGTCCTGGAGGGGTGACAACATCGGTTTACGGAATAGCAGTCCGCTTGAGCGAAGGATGTGGGGAGCACGAACGCCTGTGATGGAGGTGCCGGGTGCTCAGTCAGCAAGGCCGTCCAGGACCATCGCCGTAGTTGTGTGCAAGGTTAACGCCAGCGACTGGGCTGGGTCCAAGAATGAATCTCGCACGCGTTAAACTGCGCCGACACTCTGTGGAGTTCAAGTTCAACGTCTGATCGTGTAGGCCAGGCGCGTTTCGTCCGCCAAAGACAACAACCGATGATGGGGTGCTTCGCCGGGCCCGGCAAAGGACAACCCCCGACCGTGTCGGCCGGGGGTTCGTCCGATCAGCGCAGCCAGGCGCAGGTCTCGCCGGGCAGCAGGCCGCCGTCGCCAAGTTCCGAGCTGCTCAGCAGCACCTCCCCGGAGGGCAGCGGGATGGGTTCGGTGCCGAAGTTCAGCACCACCCGCCATCCACCCGGCCGGCGGAACGTCAGAGACGAGTCCGTGACGTCCTCCCACTCGAGCGTTTCATCGCCCTGCAGCTCAGCGCGCAGTTCGAGGGCTCGTCGGTAGAGGTTCAAGGTGGAGGCGGGGTCTTCATCCTGAACCTCGACGGCGTAGTCGCCGAACCAGTCCGGCTGCGGCAAGTGAGAGCCGTCGTCGCCGAATCCGAACGACCGGCCCCGGCTGCTCCACGGCAGCGGAACGCGGCAACCATCACGGCCGACCTCGACATCCCGGTTGCGGAAGAACGCCGGATCCTGACGATCCTCGTCGGGAATCTGACCCACCTCCGGCAGGCCCAGCTCCTCGCCCTGATACAGGTAGGCCGAGCCGGGCAGCCCGAGAAGAAACATCGTCGCCGCACGAGCGCGTCGGAACCCTTGGGCATGATCGACCTGTGCGGGATCCCCGCCGTCGAAAAGCCACTGCTTTCCGTCATTGCCGGTGCCGGCGGGCGCCCCCGCTCCCGGAGCGCCCTTGCTCTCCTGGCCGCCGGGCAGCCCGTAACGGGAGGCGTGGCGCACCACGTCATGGTTGGAAAGCACCCACGTGGTGGAACCGCCGATGGCTTCGGCCGCCGCGAGGTTGCGCGAGATGATCTCGTGGAACTCGTCGGCGCGGAAGTCCGCCTGCAGCAGGTCGAAGTTGAAGGTCTGGCCGAGGCCCTCGGGGGATGCGTAGCGTGCCTGCCGGTGCGGCGCGACCCACGCTTCGGCGACCGCGGTGCGGGGCGGCTCGTACTCATTGAAGACGTCGCGCCACTCCTTGTAGATCTCGTGGACTTCGTCGCGGTCCCACACGGGATGTTGCCCGTCGACGAACAGCTCCCGCCCGCCCAGCACATCCGCCAGGGCATCGAAGGCCGGGTCCAGGTTCTTCTTCAACCCGTGCGCCACGTCGACGCGGAAGCCGTCGACGCCCCGGTCGCTCCAGAACCGAAGGGTCTCAAGGAAATCCTCGTGCACGTCCGGGTGATCCCAGTTGAAGTCCGGCTGCTCCTTGGCGAACAGATGGAGGTACCACTGGCCGGGGCTGCCGTCGGGTTCGGTGATCCGCTCCCATGCGCCGCCACCGAAGATCGACTGCCATTCGTTGGGCGGCAGCTCGCCGTTTTCCCCCTTGCCGTCGCGGAAAATGTAGCGGGACCGCTCGTTCGAACCCCTCGGCGAGTTCAGGGCGGCGCGGAACCATTCATGGCGGTTCGACGAATGGTTGGGGACGATGTCGACCACCACCTTGATGTGCGCCGCATGCAGCGCGGCCACCATCTCGTCGAACTCGTCCAGGGTGCCGATCTTCGGGTCGACGTCCCGGTAGTCGTCGACGTCGTAGCCGCCGTCGGCCAGCGCGGAGGGGTAGAACGGGCTCAACCACACGGCGTCGATGCCAAGGTCCCGCAGATAGTCCACCCGCGACGTGATGCCGGCCAGATCTCCGATCCCGTCGGCGTTGGCGTCGGCGAAACTGCGGGGATAGATCTGGTAGACGACGGCTTGGCGCCACCAGTCGGGGAGGTCGAAAACTTCGCGCCGTCGCTGGTTCATGGGTGAAACCCTCCTGCGTGGACTTCAAGTGGGAGTTGATTTCGGTGTTACATCAACCGTCGTCATTCCACCCTAGCCATTGGCGTCCCGGTAGGCTGCGGGTGCCGTTCACCGGCCCATCGACGTAAGGAGAAAGCAGGCCATGAGCTTCAACGTGTACCTTTCCGGCGAGATCCACACCGATTGGCGTGAGGAAATCCAGCGCGGCGCCGAGGCCGCCGGACTGGACGTGGTCTTCACGGCGCCGGTCACCGATCACGACGCCAGCGATGCCGCCGGCGACCACTTGGGAGAGGCGCCCG
Organism: Corynebacterium freneyi; assembly: GCF_030408835.1. Lineage (NCBI taxonomy): Bacteria > Bacillati > Actinomycetota > Actinomycetes > Mycobacteriales > Corynebacteriaceae > Corynebacterium > Corynebacterium freneyi. Next base: position 2,116,816 of record NZ_CP047357.1, on the reverse strand, counting down.
CCGGGTTCTGGCGCGACCACCAGTCGTCGAAGGTCAACTCCATCCGGACCCGCACGCTGATCGAGAAGGCCGACATGGTCGTCGTGCGTTTCGGCGACCAGTACAAGCAGTGGAACGCCGCCTTCGACGCCGGTTACTGCGCGGCCCTGGACAAGCCGTACATCACGCTTCATGGCGAGGACATCGTCCACCCGCTCAAGGAAGTCGACGCCGCCGCCCAGGCGTGGTGCACGGCCACCGACCAGGTCGTGGAAATCCTGCGCTACGTGCTCGAGGCGTAACGCCACCGTCGGGGAGTCGCACGCACCGGCCGGTGGAGGTGGAGCTACCCGCGCTCCCAGAGCTGAATCGGCTCGTGGCGCTCCGGATACCGCAGAACCGGGTCCACCAGCTCATCCACCTCCGAGAATTCGAGGAACCCCATCGAGTCGTCGTCACGCACGATCAGCGGACGCGCGAAGAGTTCGCGGAGCGCCGCGGCCTGCTCCTGCCCCAGGTAGGGCTCGTGCGACCGCAGCCAGGCTTCCGCATTACGACGGGGCTCGCCCTCACCCAGGTAATCGTCGTCGTAGAACTCGGCGGAAGCGACGACCATCTCCGCGAAAATGAACCCGGCGAGATCCGGCGCGAGACGCTCATCCTCCTGCTCATCGTTCTGCAGCAGAACCACGGGGACCGGACCCGCGCCGGCGGCCCCGGTACGGAAGCAATAGAGGTTGCCGCCGGGCTCCATCCCGAAGGGCAACAGGCCCTCGGCGGGATCGATGTTCCGGAAATCGTCCGGCTCCGCCAACATCTCCAGCCGGCGGGCGATGTCCTTGGCCCCGAGCAGCTCGAAGTTCGTGCTGAAGTGCAGCAGCGGGACTTCGTCGCCGGTGGGGGACATGTCCACCATGCCGTCGTCGGCGAGCGTCAAGTACTCCTCGGGCCAGGTGAGCCCATGTGCGGCAGAGATCTCGCGCAATTCCGCCGAGGTGGTCATGGCACCGTTCCTTCGTTCAAGTGGTCTTGACCCAGAATCTAGCAAGATGGGGGCAGGATGTCCCGGCATCGGAGGCTGGGCCAACATCTCCAACCGGCGGGCGATGTCCTTGGCCCCGAGCAGCTCGAAGTTTGTGCTGAAGTGCAGAAGCGGGACGTCGGCGCCGGTGGGGGACATCTCCACCATGCCGTCGTTGGCGAGCGTCAGGTACTCCTTGGGTCAGGTGGAGCCTTCCGCACTCGAATCGTGCCCCGAGGATTGATGTTTCGCAATGCGAAGCGTTAAACGGCGACGTATGCTCCCGCCATGGCTTTTCCCGTTGATGAATCACAAATTCGCGCCGCCGAGGAAGCATTGGGGCTCACCTTCCCGGACGTTTTGCGGCAGCGCCTGATGTCGGAGAATGGCGGCGAAATCGACGACGCCGACGAGGGGTACTGGTTCCTGTACCCGGTGTATGACGATTCCGACCGCCGCCGCCTCGCCCGGTCCGCGAATCACGTGGTGAAGGAAACCGAAACGTGGCGTTCCGAGGCTGACGGATTCCCGCAGGACGCCGTCCCCGTCGCCGAGGATCAGGAGGGCAATGCGATCGTTCTCCTGCCCGGCGACGACCGCTTTTACGTCTGGGACCACGAACTGCGGGAAACGGAGCCGATCGAGCTGATCTTCGACGAATAGCGTCGGCCGCGTGTTCAGGTCCCGTTGACGGCAGGCGGGACGTGCCGTGCGAGAAAGGCCAGCTGTTCGGCGACGTTGTGCTCGAAGGCATCGCCGACGTAGATGTCGAAGTGCCCGCCGGGCTGCATTCGCACTTCGCCCTTCGGGGCCTTCCGCACATGCCGCAGAGTGGGGCCCGGCGGGGCCAGCGTGTCGTTCTCGCAGACCGCGAAGTGCGCCGGGCACGGGATCTTGCGGGCGTCGCGCCCCGGGAAGTAGCGCACGATGTCGGCGCCGAACCGGGCCGTGATGTCGCCGGAAGTTTCGTCCCCCCGGGGGAATGAGGGCTTCGATTCCGGCCACGGAGTCGGGTGAGGTCATGAGCGCGGTCGAACCGGGCTCCCCGTAGGCGGGGATCATCACCGGCTCCTTGTGTCGTGCAGCCGCGAAAAGATCGCGGGCGGCCAGCAGCGAAACCTTGGCCAACGTCGAAGGCGGCAACGCGAACGTCGAGGCCAGGCCATCGGTGAACGGGCATTGTGCGATCACCGCCGCAATCCGTGGTTCGCGCGACGCCGTGCGGATCACGTGTCCGCCGCCGAACGAGGTGCCCCAGAGGATCACGCGGTCCGGGTCGACGCCCTCGAGTTTCCTCGCGTGCGCGATCGCCGATCGCCAATCTTCGAGCTGGCGCCGCACCGAAAGCGGCTGTCGGGGCTCGCCGGCGCTGGCCCCGAAGTGCCGGTAGTCGAACACCAGGCATCGGTAGCCGGCGGCGCTGAAACGCTCGGCGAAGGCGTCGAGGCGCATCTGGCGTACCCCGCCGAGGCCATGCGCCATCACGATGATCGGCCCCGGGGCGGGTGCATCGCCGGGGACGTAAAGCCATGCGGCGCAACAGTCGTGCCCGGAGGGAAACGTCACGTCGGTTCTCGGCATGGCGCTAATTGTATGAAAATCTTCGGTGGTGCGTCCTAGGAAACGTCGGGTCGCCGCCTCGTCGACTTGAGCTCCGACCGTCGCTTCTTCGCGGCGAGCCGGCGCCGAACGGAGCCGCGCGTCGGCTTCGTTTTCCGTCGCGGAGGAGACGGCGGGGCCAGTGCTTCCCGCAACAGCGCGGCCATCCGCTCGCGTGCTTCCGCCCGATTGCGCACCTGCGACCGCTGCGTCGACGCGACGACGGTGAGCACGGTGCCGTCCAGTCGGCTTTCGAGATTCCGGAGGACGCGCCGGCGCTGGGCGTCGGAAAGCGACGCGCACGCGGCGACGTCGACGGACAGCTGAACCTTGCTGTCCGTCGTGTTGACACCCTGGTCGCCCGGCCCCGACGACTTCACGAACCGCTCGGTGAGATCCGCGGCGGGGATGACGAGACCATCGGGGATCCCCGGTCCGGGCGCGATGGTCAGGTCGTTCATGCCGACCACCCTAACTGCGGCCGCGGTCCCGCCCACTGCTCGCCGTGGCCATCGCCGCCGCGAGGAGCATCGCGACGGGCACCGCTGCGGCGGCCACGACGACGCCGGGCTCCCAGAGCCAGAAGTACCGGAGGGGCACTGCCATCAGCAGGGGAGCGGCGATGAGCGCCGCGGCGACCACGACCACCGTGAGCAGAATCCACGCGACCGGCCGCATGCGCCGGCGCCCCACCCAGCCGAGCACCAGCACCAGCGCCGCGACGCCGAGCAGGACCGCGGGAACGATGACGCCCATGCCGCCCGGTTCGACGGGAGTGACCGTCCGCCCCGTGGCCTCGTCGAATGCGGAGCGGGTCAACGCAGCGAGCGATTCCTCGTGCAGGAACCCCGACGCGTTGAGCAGGACCACCGCGCCGTCACCCGATTCCGCGTCGTGGTACACGGCGGAAAAGTACCCGGGGACCGTGCCGGTGTGCCACACGGTGGCCCGGCCGTCGTCCTCGTTCGTCACGCGCCAGCCCGGCCCGTAAAACTGTTTCGGGGAGCCGGTCGGGGCGGCGTCGGCAAGCGAATCGGCGACATCGGCGGCGGTGCCGAGCTGGGAGACGGCGAAACCGGCCAAATCATCGATGCTCCCGCAGGAATAGCCGTAGGCGGCGCCGGCGCCGTCGTAACCGGTGGTCATCGCCCAGGCGAACGGGCCGGCCAGGCGGTGGCCGCGGGGGACGTCGGCACAATCCGCGGCCGAGGCGCCCACGTGGCTCAGCCCCGGCGTCGCGCGGACCGCGTCCGCGTAGGCCCCGCCGGTCGCTGCCTCGATGACGGCCTGCAGGTGCAGGTAACCGAGGCTGGAATAACCGTGCTCGCCGACCGTGCCCGATTCACCCGTCTCGCCGGACATGCCGCCGACGACGTCCATTGCGGTTGCGTCGGGACGGTCGACGTCGAGGTGACCCGCCCCGAACCCCAGGCCGGATGTGTGGTCGAGCAGCGCGCTGACCGGTACATTCGGCGCGTCGGGCACGTACGAATCCGCCGAAGCAGCCGGGTCGAGCGTGCCCTCGTCGGCCAGGTGCTTCACGACGGCGGCCGCCACGGGTTTAGACACCGAGCCCCAGAGCATCGGCGTCGCCGCGTCGACGGGGTGGCCCTCGCCGTCGGCGCCGAAAACCTCGGTGCGGGTGACTGCCCCGTCGTCGAGGTACGCGACCGCGCCACCGGGAACCCCGAGGCGTTCGGCGCGCTCGGCGAACGACGGGACCTCGGGGGAACCGGTGGCCGCGAAACCGGCCGGAGCCAGCGGTGGAACCAGCATGGGAGCCAACGCGGACAGCGCCGCGAACAGGGCGAACAGGGCGATGATGGTCGACTCGGGACATTTTCGGGGCGAAAGGAGTCGCATGGTGAGGTTTATACGGCATGCCCTTCGGCTGCACCAGGGTTCCCCGCCATTCGTCGGGGGAGTGCCGCGGTCGTGCGCCGCGGCATCCCGGCCCTGATTCCACCTCCCCGAATGTTGGCCCTCATGTACGCGGATGAGCGTGGCCCATCGCGGCGATTACGGGCTCTTCGCGTTTCGGAGTGCGTAGCTGACCGCAGAGCCAGGCTCGGGGTGGCACAACATGTAGGGGTCCTGGCCGGTACAAGATGAGAGTTACGACGCTTCCATCTGACCGAACCAGGACCCTACTGTGCAGCCTAGTGGCAACCTCGTCGCAGACACCATCTGCCGCACGGCAGAAATCGGCTTGACGATCACCGGAGCCGCCGACGCCGGAACCTTCACCATCATCGACGCCGCCCCGGTCGCTGTCGAGGGGCACTGCCCCGACTGCACCCAACCCGGGAAACTGCGTGATCACACTGTCCGCCGACTGGTTGACCTGCCGGTCGTGGGGTTTCCCACCCGCCTGCACGTTCGTGTCCCCCGATTGACCTGCACCAATCAACAATGTCGGAGGAAAATCTTCCAAGCCTGCCTCAACTGCGCCAATGACGGGGCCAAGCTCACCGACCGGGTGACCGGCTGGATCCTCCAGCGACTGGCCATCGACCGGATGAGCGTGGCCGCCACCGCCAAGGCCCTCGGGGTGGGGTGGGAACTGGCCAATCAGGTCGCTGTGGACGCCTGCCGCAAGCTCGTCTACGACAACCCCCACCACCTGGACGGGGTGAGGATCCTCGGGGTGGATGAGCACGTGTGGAAGCACACCCGAAAGCCAGGCCAGCCGTCGAACCTGGTGACGATCCTGGTCGACCTCACCCCGCTGGCCGATGGCCGTGGGCCGGCCCGACTACTGGATATCCGCCCAGGCCGCAGCGCGACGTGCTGCGCACGTGGCTGCAGGAACGCGACCCTGGTTTCCGCAGCCAGGTGCAGGTGGTGACCATGGACGGCTTCACCGGCTACGCCGCCGCCGTCGACCAGGTACTGCCCCGGGCGAGGAAGGTGATGGATCCGTTCCACGTCGTGCATCTGGCAGCGGACAAGCTCACTGGCTGCCGGCAGAGGCTCCAACGTGAGACCACAGGGCGGCGTGGACGCAAGGATGATCCGCTGTACAAGCACCGGCGGACCCTGCTGGCCAGGAGAAACTACCTCACCGAGCGGCAGAACAGGCGGCTGGACCTGTTGTGGGCCACCGATGACGAATACGTGGCACTCGAGGTCACGTGGATGGCTCTCACAGGACATGATCCAGGCCTACGGGCACCCGAAGAAATCGGAGGGCAAGAAGTTGATGGAACGGATCATCAACACCCTGCGTAAGGGCGTGCCGAAAGGGTTGGAGGAGCTGGCCCAGCTGGGTCGGACGTTGTGGCGCCGGCGCGAGGACGTGCTCGCCTACTTCGACATCGGGGCGTCCAACGGCCCTGTGGAAGCGATCAACGGCAGGCTCGAGCACCTGCGTGGTATCGCTCTGGGCTTCAGGAACCTGGACAACTACATCTTGCGGTGCCTGATTCACTCCGGGCAGCTGCACACCCGGATCAACGCACTCTAAATCGTGAAGAACCCGTAAAGCGGAAATCAATTCGAGGCGCTCGCGGTGCGCGGGACCGTAGACGGACGTGGTCTGGTTCTTCTTCGCCCCGGACGGAAGCAGGCCCTCGCGGATGTAGTACTTGATGGTCGCGGTCGACGTGTCCGTGGCCGCCGCGAGCTCGCCGAGCTTCATCGTGCCGCCCTTTCGATCGGGGATGGCCGCATTGGGCAGTGGCGCTACCTTGCCGATGGTCGGACGCCATGGAACCTGTCACATAGTTAGGCTAGGCTGCCCTTCAAATGTCTGCGTCGGTCCCGTGCGCTTTGCGACGGGACCCATCCTCGAAAGGTGAGTGGTCGATGGCGAAGGGGTTTGAGGCCGTCGTACTCCGTGGCCTGGGCGCCAAGGAACATGCGGTGACCGTGATCGGGAAACGCCGGCTCGCGCCGCACTTCATCCGGGTCACGTGCCGCTCGGAAGGGCTGCTCGATCCGAAGGGGGAAGCGCCGGCGAACTGGCTGCGCCTCTGGTTCCCCGACCCCGACGGCGGCCCGAAGGAGTTCCAGCGCGGCTACACGCTCGTCGATCCCGATCCGGCGACCGGCGAGTTCTCCATCGATTTCGTCATACACGAGCCCGCCGGGCCCGCCTCGCACTGGGCGGTGAACTGCGAGGAAGGCGACCGGATCGTCGCCATGCGCTACGGCGAGCAACCCTTCGCCCTGCCCGAGCCGCCCCCGGCGGGGTACCTGCTGCTCGGGGACCTCGCCGGCTATCCGGCGATCCGCGCCCTGGTCGCCGCCATCCCCGAGGACAGCCCCGTGGTCGTCTACCTGGAGCGGCACAGCCCCGACGACGACCACATCGCCCTGCCCGAGGGCCCGAACATCACCGCGTCCTGGGTCGACGAGCTTCCCGACGGGCAGGCGCTGGTCCAGGCGATCAGCGACGGGGACTGGGCCGGCTGGTACGCCTGGGTGACCGCGGAAACCGCGTCGACCCGGCACGCGAAGACACTGCTGCAGAAGAAATTCGGACTCAACCGAGCGACCTTGCACGCGCATGCCTACTGGGTCCGCGGACGCCAGATGGGCAAGACGCAGACCATCGATTCGGCGGGTCCGGAGGCAACCGAGGCGAAGGGCGCGTCGGCTGCGCCTGCCGCCGCCGACGCGGACGCCGCCTCCGATGTCAACGTCATGGCGGCTGCCTCCGCTGCCTCCGGCGCCTCGGCCACCGCCGGCACCACTGGCGCTTCGTCCAGCGCCTCCACGTCCGCAAGTGCCGGCGCCGTCGGCTCCACCGACGCTCCCGAACCCCGGCAAACCCCCGGCGCCGACGCCGGCAAGGGGGGTGTGCTCCGGCCGCTCAAGCGTCCGCTCATCGCCGCAGGCATCGTCGAGGGAGCGCTGTCCCTGCTGCAGCTGATCCCCTTCATCCTGTTCGCGGAACTGGCCCGGCTGTTCGTCGAAGGGGCACCTGCGGAGGCTTTCGCCAAACCGGCGATCTGGGCGGTGGTCGCGATGGCCGTCTCGGCGGCGGGGACGACGCTGCTGGTGCTGTGGCTTCACTTCCTGGACGCCAACTTCGCCACGGCGCTGCGGCATCGCCTCTTGGCGAAATTCTCCCGGCTGCCGTTGGGCTGGTTCATGCGCGGCCGGGCGGCCGACGTCAAAAAGATTGCCGGCGATGACGTCAGGGCACTGCATTACCTGGTCACCCACGCGGTGCCCGACATCGTCGGCGCCGTCGTCGCGGCGCTGGGCAGCCTGATCTACCTGTTCGCCGTCCAATGGCGATTGGGCCTGGTACTGCTGCTGCCGATCGTCGCCTACATCTACGTCATCAAGGGAATCCAGCGCCGCGACAAGGACAAGGTGCTGCAGAACCAGCGGTACGAGGTGCTGGCGGCGGGCCAGACCCAGGCCTTCATCGGCTCGCGCGGGACCTCCGCGGTCTTCGGGCCGAAAGCGGTCGTCGACCTCGAGGGCACGCTGCGGGAATCCGGTGATTTCATGGCCGATTGGCAGCGCGACACCGGCCCCCGCAAGATCATCGCGGTGATGACGAACCGCCCCACCACGGTGCTGGGCGTGCTTCTAGTGGCGGGATTCGCGATGGTCGTGGCGGGCTGGATGCCGGCGACGGATCTGATCCCCTTCCTCATCCTGGGCACGTCCTTCGGCGGCCGGCTGCTGAACCTCGGGTTGGGCGTGGCCAGTTTGTCGGGCGGACTTGACGCCAAAGCCAGCGTCGAGCTTTTACTGGCGACGCCGGAGCTCGCGCCCCCGGTGGATCGTCCCGCGCCCCCGGGCCACGTGCGTTTCGACCACGTCGATTTCACCTACGGCGGCGGCCGGAAGGTCATCGACGATCTTTCCCTCACGCTGGAGCCCGGCAGCGTCACCGCGCTGGTGGGCCCCTCGGGGGCGGGCAAGTCGACGGTGGCGGCGTTGCTGGCCCGGCTGTGGGACGCCACCGGCGGTTCCGTGAGCATCGACGGGGTCGACGTGCGCGATCTCACCCAGGAGCAGCTGTATTCCTCGGTGTCGGTGCTGTTGCAGGATGCCCAGCTGGTGCATGCGAGCATCCGCGACAACATCGCGCTGAACCGTCCCGAGGCGACCGACGCCCAGATCCGCGAGGCTGCGGAGGCCGCGGACGTGCACCGGGTCATCGAAGCGCTTCCCGACGGCTACGACACCGTGGTCGAACCGAACCGTCTTTCCGGCGGCGAACGCCAGAGGGTGGCCATCGCCCGCGCGCTGCTGGCGAACACCCCGATCGTCGTGTTGGACGAGGCCACTGCCGCGGCCGACCCGGACTCCGAGGCCGCGATCCACCGTGGGCTCGAACGCCTGCTGGCGGGCAAGACGGTGCTGATGATCGCGCACCGGCTGCACACGATCAAGAATGCCTCGCGGATCCTCGTCCTGGACGAGGGGAAAGTGGTGGAAGAGGGCACGCATTCCCGGCTCGTCGCGGCGGGTGGGGCTTATCGGCGGATGTGGGATGCGCATTGCGGCGCACCCGTGTCCGTCGCCGTTGAATCGGAGGAGAACTGATGTTGCGGGATCTGCACTTCGTCGTCGGGGGAGGTCGTCCCCTGTGGTCCTTCTTCGGCGCGGTTGCCGTGTCGGCACTGCTCCAGGTGGCGGCCGTCGTTACCCTCTACCCGCTGTTGGGCGCGCTGTTCTCGGCGGACCCCGGGGCGGCGTTGCCGTGGCTGGCGCTGTTGCTGCTGTTCGTGGCCTGCAGTTGGGGTGTCGACATCTTCGCCGCCCACAGGGGGCTCGATCTGGGCATCGCCGTCATGCGCGAGATCCACGGCAACGCCCCGGGTGCCGTGCTTTCGTGGCCGGATGCTCGGCTGACTTCCGAAAAGGAAGGTGCCATCCGCGATTTGGTCACCAAGGCCAGCACGGTCACCTCGGCGGTGATCCTGCTGATCGGGCCCGTGATCACCTCGATTGTGTTCATCTTCGGGTTGGGCATCGGGCTGCTGCTCGTCTCTCCCGCGCTTGGCGCGGTGACGTTCCTCGGCGGCATCGCTTGCCTGGGGTCGCTGTGGGCGTCGGCGAAGCTGGAGGACAGGTCCACGGCGGAGTTTGCGGCGGCCAATGCCGGTCTCGATGACAGGCTTTTCGAGTTCGCGCTCGTGCAGCCGACCTTGCGCACCGCGCGCCGGGTGGACGCGAGCACCCGATTGGTTGACCGGGCCATCGCCGAGGCGCGGCGGAAGACCCGCAGGGTCCTGCTTTGGCAGATCCCCGGGCAGCAGGTGTTCACGGTCGTGGTTCAGCTGGTGCTGTTGGCGTTTGGGTTCACGGTGTGGTGGTCCTACGACCGTTCGGCGTTGACCGGAGCCGCGGCTGCCGCGTCGATTGTGGTGTTGCTCCGGGTCGTCGAGCAGGCCAACGTTCAGGCGGGATCGGTGGGGGCCGTCGTCGAGCTGCGGCGCTCCCTGTCCGAAGTGCGCGAGCTGATGGAAGTCGAGCGGGTCCGCGCCGGCGGCCCGGGCGAGGGCCCCGCCACGGTGGAGGTCCGGGGCGTCGATGTCACGTTCCCCGACGGCACGACGGGGCTCGACGGCATCGACGTGGACTTCGCGCCGGGCACGATCACGGCCGTCGTCGGCCCGTCCGGCAGCGGCAAGTCGACGCTGGTGTCGCTGCTGGCCGGGCTGACGGTTCCCGGCGTGGGCACGGTCGACGTTGACGGGAAACCGGCTTCCCCCGGTGACCTGCGCGGCCGCGCCGCGATGGTGTTCCAGCGCACCGTCCTGCACACGGGGTCGATTCGCGACAACCTGCTCGCCGTGAACCCGGATCTGACGCAGCCGGAATTGGATGCGATCGCCGTCAATTGCGGCCTGGCCGAGGCGATCGAGCGCTTGCCCGATGGCTGGGACACTCCCGTCGGCGAGCTGGGCAATCGGCTGTCCGGGGGCGAGCGGCAGCGGCTGGGCCTGGCCCGCGCCCTCGCCAAGCCGGCATCGATCCTGCTTGTCGACGAAGGCACCTCGGCCCTGGACGGGCGCAATGAGCGGACGGTGACCGATGCCCTGTCTGGGCTGCGCGGCTCGTACACGACCGTGGTCGTCGCCCACCGCCCCGCGATGGTGGAGATCGCCGATCGCGTCATCGTCATGGAATCGGGGCGGGTGGTGGAAGCTGGCCCCATCGATGAGTTGGAGAAGGCCGATGGGCCCTTCGCCCGCATCGCGGAGCAGTGGCGGGAAGCGGCGACGTGGGGGATCGGCGAGGCGCAGAGCGTCAGCGGATAGCGGTCCCGGGCCCCGCCGGTGGCGGTCCAGGGCGCCGGCGGGTGGTGGGCCGGGCCCCGGGGCCGGTGGCCGACCCGGGTGTCGGCCGTTTGCGTGGCGACGGGACGTCGTAAAGCGTCGGGGATGGCACGCCCCCGCATGGCCTGTGCGCGTCGACGATTGCCACCGTCAGCTTCGGCGTACTTGGGCATCGTGCGCGGGAACCGGCGGGCGCACGCGGGCAACATGATCGGCTCGTACGTCGACAAGTTGATCGGATTCGGGTTCGCCGCGCCGAGAAACACCTCCGCCCTCAGTTGCGCGGCAAACGGCGAAGCCGCGATCGGCCCTGATGCCAGTTGCTTCGATCCCAAAGCTGGATGGGCTCGTTGCGCGCCGGGTACCGGAGCGCCGGGTCGACGACTTCGTCGACGTCGTCGAACTCGGCGGCCGACTCGATCATCTCGGCGAAAACGAAGCCCGCCAGATCCGGGGCCAGGCGCAGGTCTTCGGAATCGCCGTCGGACGAAGATCCCGAACTCGGCGAAACGGTCGGCAGCCTCGGAGAGGACCAGATACTCCTCGGGCCACGGCGCGAGTCTCCTCGGCGCTCTCACGTCCCGACTGCGCAACCGCCGCTGAACGCGATCAATGAGGGCCACTCGGGTATGGTGCGCCGATGAACGGGGGAGGTGCGGGGGCACATCCAAGTTTCAGTGAAGGAGTAATCGGCCATGAGCTTCAACGTGTACCTTTCCGGCGAGATCCACACCGATTGACGTGAGGAAATCCAGCGCGGCGCCGAGGCCGCCGGACTGGACGTGGTCTTCACGGCGCCGGTCACCGATCACGACGCCAGCGATGCCGCCGGCGACCACTTGGGAGAGGCGCCCGCCGGGTTCTGGCGCGACCACCAGTCGTCGAAGGTCAACTCCATCCGGACCCGCACGCTGATCGAGAAGGCCGACATGGTCGTCGTGCGCTTCGGCGACCAGTACAAGCAGTGGAACGCCGCCTTCGACGCCGGCTACTGCGCGGCCCTGGACAAGCCGTACGTCACGCTTCACGGCGAGGACATCGTCCACCCGCTCAAGGAAGTCGACGCCGCCGCCCAGGCGTGGTGCACGACCACCGACCAGGTCGTGGAGATCCTGCGCTACGTGCTCGAGGCGTGACGCCACCGCCGGGGGTCGCACGCCCCCTGCTGGCGGGGATCGGGCTATCCCCACTTCCAGAGGCAGGGCCGTGTGGCGTCCCGAAACCCGCGGATTCAGGTCCGGTTGACGGCAGTCGGGACGTGCCGGGCGTGAAAGTCCAGCTGCTCGGAAACGTTGCGTTCGAAGGCGTTGCCGACGTAAATGTCGAAGTGCCCGCCGGGCTGCATCCGCACCTCCGCCTTCGATGCCTTGCGCACGTGCCGCAGGGTCGGGCCGGGCGGGGCCAACGTCGCAGGCGGCAACGTGAACATCGAGGCCAGCCCATCGGTGAACGGGCATTGGGCGATCACCGCCGCCACCCGGGGATCGCGCGACGCCGCGCGGATCACGTGTCCGGCGCCGAACGAGGTGCCCCAGAGGACGATTCGGTCCGGGTCAACCCCGTCGCGGGAGCGTCGTCGGGAACGTACAGCCATGCGGCGCACGAATCCGCTCCGGAAGGAAAAGTCACGTCGGTTCTCGGCGTGAACCCAAGTGCATGAAACCCCCGATGGCCCGCCCCCCTAGGAAACGTCCGGCCGCCGCCTCATCGACTTGATCTCCGACCGCCGCTTCTTCGCCGCGAGCCGACGGCGAACCGAACCCCGCGTCGGCTTGGTTTTGCGTCGCGGGGGAGGCGGCGGGGCGAGCGCCTCGCGCAGGATGGCCGCCATGCGGTCGCGGGCCTCCGAGCGATTGCGCACCTGCGACCGTTGCGTCGACGCGACGACGGTGAGGACGGTGCCGTCCAGGCGGCTTTCGAGATTCCGGAGGACGCGGCGGCGCTGGGCGTCGGAAAGCGACGCGCACGCGGCGACGTCGATGGACAGCTGAACCTTGCTGTCCGTCGTGTTGACCCCCTGGCCGCCCGGCCCCGACGACTTCACGAACCGCTCGGAGAGGTCCGCGGCGGGGATGACGAGACCATCGGGGATCCCCGGTCCGGGCGCGATGGTCAGGTCGTTCATGCCGACTACCCTACGTCCGGGCCGGCGGCCCCGCGCCTTGCCTACGCGAAGGCGAAGTGGTTCGGGTTGGTCGGGTCGACGGCGATGCTGTGGCGGGTGCCGGGAGCGTACATGTCTGCGGTGTTGCGGGGAACCATGTGGCGTTCGACCGCGATGTAACGATCCCGGCCGGGCACGGTCACCGACACCTCGATCGTCGCCCAATCAACGCCGGCGACCGCGACCTCGCCGGTCGGCGTCACCGACACGATCACGCCGGAGCCGAGGATTCCCTGCTGTTGCAGGCGCCGCAGCTCCTGGCCGTAGGCGTTGCCCGCCGCCTGATCCGCCATGATCCGCGACGGATCCGCCGCCATGTCGCGCATGCTCTGCGCGGCGCCCTCGAAACCCCGGCGGATGTTGTCGCCGGTCATTGCCTGCTTGAACTGGTTGAAAAGTCCCATCGTCGCTCCTTGCGAATCCGTCGTGCCTGGTGGGGGTGACACCGGGTTTCGTTCCCGGCTGACTCAAAGGTATGGGCGGCGCGGGGCCTACCGATCACGGTTTTGCGGCGGCCGGGCACGGTCGGCCAGTTCAGAACATCGCCAGAGCGCCGCCGGAACCTCACCAGACCACCCCCGGGCCACCGCTAGAACATCGCCTCCGCGAGCACGAACACCCCGGCAGTGAGGAACGCGACGCCCGCCGCGCCGAGCAGGGCGTTGAGCACGAACGTCGGGTCGGACTGCCGCGGCACGCGCACGCGGCCCGGCTCGCCGTCGGGGGAGGGCGGGTCGACCATCACTTCGATTGTCCGCCCGACGTTGCCGGCGGCGAAGTTGCTGTGGAACGTGTCGGTCACCGTGCGCGTGGTGCCGTCGCGGTCGGTGACCTGCAGGACCATCGCCCGCAAATCATCGTCGGGGCGGCCCACCGACCCGACGACGAGCGCATCGGTGCGGAACCGCTTCTCCGCGCCGCGGCGGCGCAGCACGAGCCACGCGATGGCGGCGACGATGGCCAGCGTGCCGATCGCGATGAAGATGGACGCAGCGAGCATCCCGATCACCTCCAGGTCGTGACCAGGCTACCGCCGCGTCCCCGGGCACCTACGAAATGGCGAAACCCGCCACCGGGCCCGGCTTGTCCGCCGGGTTGCCGTCTTCGTCGACGGTCCAGGTGATCTCCAGTTCCAACTCGCGCTCGATTCCGGCGCGCTTGCGCGAGTCGGTGACCTCCATGGTCGTGCGGAACACCGCCGGCATGTCCATGGTCACCGCCGCGTCGCCCGCGCCGAGCGTCATGTCGCCGGCGCGGATGCGCTCCGCCATGCTTTCCAGCAGGCCGGCGAGTTCTTCGGGGCTGAAGTTGGCCTTGCTCTTGACCAGTTTCGTCTTCTTCCGGGTGGTCTGCTGCGTTTGCTTCACGACGATCCCTTCCTGTCCTCGTTCCCCCTCCTTGTTCGATCACCCCCGTCGATACCCCCATTATTGCATGAAAAATCACGTTTGGCCGGGGTGGATGGGTTGAGTATCGGGGGGGTGGGGAGGGGTATTCTCGAGACGTGGGCATATTCGCGAGCTTCGCCTGGGTCATGGCCTTCATCCTGGTCGGCGGCATCTTCGCCGCCACGGAGATGGCCCTGGTCAGCCTGCGCGAATCACAGATTTCGCAACTGGAGCGGGGACGCGGGGCGGAGAAGAAGGTCGCGGCCCTGGCCCGGGATTCGGGGCGGTTCCTGTCGGCCGTGCAAATCGGCGTGACGTTCGCCGGGTTCCTGTCGTCGGCGTTCGGCGCGGCGGCCATCGCCCCACAGCTCGCCCCGACCCTCGAGACCTGGGGGATGACCCCCACCGTCGCGCACGGTGTGTCGCTGGTGGCCATGACGGTGCTCGTGTCCTACCTGAGTCTGGTGTTCGGCGAACTGGTGCCCAAGCGCATCGCCATGCAAAACGCCAAGCGGGTGTCGGTGATCGTCGCCCCGCCGTTGGACATGTTCGCCAAACTCATGACACCGGTCATCTGGGTCATCGACACGTCGTCAAGCCTGATCCTGCGGGCGCTCGGCTTCGACCCCACCCTGCGGACGGCGGTGATGACGACCGAGGAGATCCGGGAGATCGTCAGCTCGCACCAGGGGTTCGGGCTCGGGGAGCGGGAACTGGTCACCGAGGTTTTCGACGCCGGCGCCTACACGCTGTCGGAGCTCATGCGCCATCGCAGCGAGATGAGGGCGTTGTCGGCCGACTCCACCATCGGCGAGGCGCTCGGCGAGGCCGTCGACGGGCCCTATGCGCGGTACCCGGTCTACCGCGGGACCTTCGACGACATCATCGGTTTCTGCCACGTCCGCGATCTGCTGGAGGCGATCGTCGCAGGCCTCGAAGACGAACCGCTTCCGTCGATTTGCCGGAACATTCCCCACCTGCCCAGCTCGCTGGGATTGCCGGCGGCGCTGCGTCGCATGCGGCAGTCGGGCGAGCACATCGCCATCGTCGTCGACGAGTACGGCGGCACCGACGGCATGGTGACCCTGGAGGACCTCATCGAAGAGCTCGTCGGCGAAATCTGGGACGAGTACGACGACGAGGAACGCCGCACGTCGTTGGGGCTGCATGAAAGCCGGATCCTCGACGGTGCGACGAACCTGCAGGACTTCGCCGCCCGCACCGGTATCCACCTGCCCGAAGGGCCGTACGAGACGGTCGCGGGATGGATGCTCGCACGGCTGGGGCGGATGGGCCGCACCGGGGACGTGGTGCAGATCCCCCACGAGTGCACCGAGGACGTCGCCGACGACGACATCTCCGACGGCGTGTTCTACCGGTTGGAGGCGGCCGTGGTGGAGGGCACTCGGATCGTGTCCGTACGGCTGACGAAAACGGCGGTCGGCGGTTCGGGCGAGTAGCGCCGCGTGCGGCGGGGCTACAACCAGCCGTTGGCCTGCGCGGTGCGATTGGCCTCCATTCGGTTGGCGGTGCCCGTTTTCGCGATGGCCGACGAGAGATGATTGCGCACGGTTCCGGTGGCCAGGTGCAGCCGGGCGGCGATGTCGCGGACCGATGCGCCGTCCCCTGCGGCGTCGAGGACCTCCGCCTCCCGGGCCGTGAGGGGATTGGGGCCGGCGGCCAGGGCCTCGGCGGCCAGCGCCGGGTCGACGGCGCGTCCACCTGCGTGGATGGTGCGGACCGCCTGGGCGAGCGTTTCGGCGGGGGTGTCCTTGACCATGAACCCCGACGCGCCCGCCGCCATCGCCCGCTGCAGGTACCCGGTGCGCCCGAAGGTGGTGACGATGAGGACGCCGCAGTGGCCGTTCGTGCCCGCCCCGGTTTCGGTGCCTGCGCCGGTTTCGTCGGGCGCGGAGCCGCAGGCCCGGCGCCGATTGAGCGCCGTGATGTCGGCCGTGGCGCGGATGCCGTCGTAGTGCATTTCGATGTCGAGGATCGCCACGTCGACGCGATGCTCGGCGACCGCCCGCGCCGCGTCGGCGCCGTCGGACAGTTGGACCACGACCTCCAGATCCGGCTCCATGTCGAGCAGCAGGGCCAGGCCCGCCCGGACGAGTTCCTGGTCGTCGGCGACGAGGAGGCGGATGGGGGCGGTGCCACCGGTGGGGTTGCCCGCGGCGGGATCGGCGGTGGTCATGTGCGCACCTCGAGAATCGTTCCGGGGCGATCGGGGTCTCCGGTGTCGGCGTCGGACAGGACCAGGGTGGCGTTGGCGCGCTCGGCTCGTCGGGACAGCCCGCGCAGGCCCGTGCCGCGGGTGACCGCGTCGCCGTCCATTCCCCCGTCAATGCCGACGCCGTCGTCGGTGATCCGGAGGATAGCGCCGGAGTGCGCTTCGCCGTCGCGGCTCTTCGGAGCGTCCCCGGCCCCCACGCGATCATCGTGTCCGCCGGAGCCGACGATGATCTCGACGCCGCAGTGCGTCGCGCCGGAATGCCTGACCACGTTGGTGATTGCCTCGCGCAGGCACCACGAGAACAGGCGGCGGTCGGCGGGATCGAGGTCGGGGACGTCGTCCCGGTGCGGGATCTCGGGTTCGATGCCGGCCGCGGTCAGCGTGGTCCGGGCGTGGTCGAGCTGTTCGTCGAGGCCCGGCGCGTCGAGGAATTCCACGGTCGACCGGACGTCGCGGAGGGAATCGCGGGCGGTGGCGAGGATGCCGTCGAGTTGGCGTTCGGCGGCCGCCGGATCGGCGGCGACCAATCGTTTGGCCAGCTGGGCCTGCACGGTGATGGAGGTCAGCGAATGACCGAGTGCGTCGTGGACGGTGCGCGCGAGTTCCTCGCGCTGCTCGGCCAGCGCGACGCGCTCGGAGAACTCGCGCTCGATCTCGGAGTGCTCGAACGCCAGCCGGAACATGGTGATGATCCCCGCCGTGAAGATGATCGGGGTGAGGAAACCGAAGGCGAACTGGGGGCCGGCGATCACCGCCACCGCCGCGGATCCGAGGGCTCCCACGAGGAACGCCGCCGGGAGGCCGAGCACGACGCGGTGATTGAACATCCACAACGCCATGACGTAGGGGACCATGCCCGCCACGGTGGGGCCCGCGAACGGGACGACGGCGGTGATCAGGACCGCCAGGATCATCGTCTGCAGCAGCGTGTTCGCGACGAGGGGAATCGACTTCACGGGGCGCGGCCAGGAGAACCACACCAGGTACGTGACGGCGAAGACGGCGATGAGGATGACGCCGATCGTGCGGGAGGCGGGGCCGTTGCCGGGGGAGGTGAGCACCTCGTAGATCGGCCATCCGAGGAAGATCAGCCACACACCGGAGAACAGCAGCGTGAAGCGGCGCTCATTGGCGTCGAGCTCTTCGGGCGGCTGCCATCCGGGACGGGACACGGAAATCCTCCGGGTTCGCGGGCGGTCTTGGGGACGGGGCATTGATGGTGTGGCCGGGGTCGTGGGCCGGGTCGGATGGTCGGGTCGGATGTGCGGGTCGGCCGGGGTCGGTGGTGTTCTCCGACCAGAGTAAGTCGTGTCCGGGACCGGGGCCGGGCGGGAACGTCGCCGGCCTCGGACGCCCGGGTCCGGCGCGACCGTCAGCGCCGGTTGCGGTTGCGTCCGGCGATGACGCAGATGACCAGGAAGATCACCGTCCAGGCGGCGATGTTGGCCACGGCCAGACCCATGGATTCCTGGCCCGGCATGGCACCTTCGGTCGCCGGGGCGATGAGGCCCTCCAACTGCGGCCAGCGCGCCACCGTCGCGGCGCCGTACATCGGCGTCCACTTCGCGATGTCGAGCATGACGCCGTCGAGCGGCATGAACAGCGTGCCGAAGAAGGAGAACACCACGAGCATGCCGGACGCGGCGGACACGGCGGCTTCGGACCGGAAGAGCATGGCCACGGCCAGGCCGTAGAGAGCGAACGGCAGGGCGACGACCAAGCTGAGCGCGATGGAGGCGGGCCACATCCACGCTTCGTCGAAGGAAGCCCCGACGGCGGCGCCGAGGGCATGGTTGGTCAGGATCGGCAACATCGCGACGGCCAACGAGACCAGCACCTTCGCGACGTAGTAGCCGCCGGTGCTCAACGACGTCAGGGCCAACTGTCGGCCCCAGCCTGCATCACGTTCAACGGCGGTCATCCCCGCCAGCGTCGTCGTGGCCATGGCGGCGCCGTACACGGACATCGACGTCATGACGAAGGCGGAGATGTTGCCGGACCCCGCGACCAAATCGACGGCGTCGCCGCGCGAGCCGAACATGAGGAACAGGGCGGCGGGCAGGACGATGATGAAGAACGTCGCGTCCCACATCCGCAGCGTCCGACGCAGTTCCTTCCCCGTGTACCGGAGGACGATGTTCGCGCTCATGTCAGGCTCCCATCCCCGGCATCGGCGCCGGTGAGTTCGAAAAACAGCTTCTCGACGGTCCTCGCATGGACTTCGATGTCGCGGATCATCCCCCCGGACAACAAGTGCAGCGCCAGGGCGTCGCCGTCGGGGACGGTGAACGCCACGGAGTCGTCGTCGACGGTGACCGCGTCGGGGTCGAGACCGAGGGCACGCGCCACCTCCACCGGGGACTCCGCGGCGATCCACGTCCCGGTGACCGTCCTGTCTCCGTTGCGGACCAGCTCGTCGAGGCGGCCGTCGACGACGATCGCGCCGTCGCGGATGAGGATCAGCCGGTCGGCGAAGTCGTCGGCTTCCGCCAGGTAATGCGTGGCGAACACGATGGTGCGGCCGCCTGCGGCCTCGGCGTGCATGGTGCGCCAGAATTCGCGTCGGGCAGTGGCATCCATTCCCGCGGTCGGCTCGTCGAGGATGAGCAGCTCCGGGTCCGGCAGCAGCGCGGCGGCGAACCGCAGCCGCTGCACCTGGCCACCGGAGCATGCCCCGACCTTGCGGTCGGCGAAATCCGTGAGGCCCGCGCTCTCGATGACGCCGTCGACGTCGAGGGTGCTCTCATGGCACACGGCGAGCATTCGCAGCGTCTCGGCCACGGTGAGATCCTTGAGCAACCCACCGGACTGGAGCATCGCGCCCACCTCCCCGCGTCGGGCCGACGACGCGGGGGATCCGCCCAGCACCTCGATGGATCCCGCATCGGGCGTCGTAAAGCCGAGGATCATGTCCAACAGCGTGGTCTTGCCCGCCCCGTTCGGTCCGAGCAGGGCGACGACCTCGCCCACCGGGACCGTGAAGGACACGTCGTCGACCGCCGTGACGGGGCCGAATCGTTTCGCCGCGCCCCGGACTTCGAGTGCCAGTCGTGTGTTCATGACCTCATCGTCCGTCTTCGGGGACGCCGCCGGAAGTGCGATGAGGCCGGTTTCGCCCATGACAAATGTCATGGGTGCGCACCGTGGGGTGCCCGGCGGGCTCTGCGACGGTTCCCGGTTGGAACGCCGAATGCGGTGGCTGCGCCTACCCTGGTGGGCATGCGATTCCTCGATGACGCGAAACCCCCGTACGAGCTGACCTACGACGACGTGTTCATGGTTCCGTCGCGCTCGGCCGTCGGGTCGCGCATGTCCGTCGACCTGTCGACCTCCGACGGCACGGGCACCACGATTCCGCTGGTCGTGGCGAACATGACGGCGGTGTCGGGGCGACGCATGGCGGAAACCATCGCCCGTCGCGGCGGCATGGCCATCCTGCCGCAGGACGTGCCGGCCGACATCGCCGCGGAGACCATCCGGACGGTGAAGTCGGCGCACCTCATCTTCGAAACGCCCATCACGATCAAACCGCACCACACCGTCGGGTATGCCCGGAATCTGCTGCCCAAGCGGGCGCATGGGGCGGCGGTCGTCGTCGACGGCGACGTGCCCGTGGGCATGATCACCGAAAAGGATCTGCGGGGGGCCGACAATTTCGCGCAGGTGGGCACGCTCATGAGCGGCAACCTGCTCACCCTGCCTGACGACGTCGCCCCGGAGGAGGCCTTCGACCGGTTGGTCGAGGCCAGCCGGAAGCTCGCGCCCGTCGTCGATTCCGCCGGCAGGCTTGCGGGCATCCTCACCCGGCGCGGTGCACTGCGCGCCACCGTGTACCGTCCCGCCGTCGACGATGAAGGTCGGCTGCGGGTCGGTGCGGCCGTCGGCATCAACGGCGACGTGGAGGGACGGGCCCGCGCTCTGCTCGACGCCGGCGCGGACACCCTGGTCATCGACACCGCACACGGCCACCAGGAAACGATGATCGAGGCGCTGCGCCGCGTGCGGGCGCTGGAACCGGGCGTGCCCGTCGTGGCGGGCAACGTGGTCACCGCCGCCGGCGTGCGCGACCTGGTGGAGGCGGGCGCGGACATCATCAAAGTCGGCGTTGGCCCGGGCGCGATGTGCACCACCCGCATGCAGACCGGCGTCGGACGGCCGCAGTTTTCCGCCGTGCTCGAATGCGCGGCGGCGGCGAAGGAACTCGGCGCCCACGTGTGGGCCGACGGCGGCGTGCGCCATCCCCGCGACGTCGCCCTGGCGCTGGCCGCGGGAGCGTCGAACGTCATGGTCGGCTCCTGGTTCGCCGGCACCCACGAATCGCCGGGCGACCTGAAGGTCGACGCGGACGGCCGGTGGTACAAGGACTCCTTCGGCATGGCATCGAACCGGGCGGTGGAAAGCCGCAACGCCCGGATCGGCGCGTTCGAGCGTGCGCGTCGCGCGATGTTCGAGGAAGGCATCTCCTCGGCGCGCATCCGCCTCGAACCGGGACGCGGGGGAGTCGAGGACCTGGTCGACCGCATCGTCTCCGGCGTGCGTTCGTCCTTCACCTACGCCGGCGCCGCCGACATCCCCTCCTTCGCCGAGCGCGCGATCGTCGGCGTGCAGTCCGCGGCGGGCTTCGCCGAAGGTGAGCCCCGCCCCGGGGTCCGCTGAAGCGAAGCTCCGCCCCGGAGTCCGCTGAAGCGAATAGGGTCGATGGCATGACCCCGAAAGAGAAGCGGATCCAGACCCTCGACTGCCGCGGGTGGGAGCGGGTGCTGTGCGTCGTCGCCCACCCCGACGACACCGAATACGGCATTTCCGCGGCGGTCAACGCCTGGACGAAGTCGGGCATCGACGTCTCCTACCTGCTGCTGACCTCCGGCGAAGCGGGCATGAAGCGCGCCCCCGAGGTGGTCGGTCCGCTGCGGGCGAAGGAACAGCGCGCGGCGTGCGACACCGTCGGCGCCGGTGAGCTGGTCATCCTCGATCACCCCGATGGCCACCTGGTCGAAGGCCTGGATCTGCGGCGGGACATCGCGCGCAGGATCCGGCAGTTCCGCCCCGACGCCGTGGTCACGCTGACCTTCGAGTTCGAGGCGCCCCACGGACTCAATCAGGCCGACCACCGTGCGGCCGGCCGTGCGGCCATCGACGCCGCCCGCGACGCCGGCAACCGATGGATCTTCCGCGAGCTGGCGGAGGATGAGGGCTTGGAGCCGTGGGAACCCGACGTGTTCCTCGTCGGCCAGTCGGGCGACCCGACCCATGTCGTGGCCGTCGACGACGAGGACGTCGCCGCCGCCGTCGCCTCCCTGGAGTGCCATCGCGAGTACCTCGCCGATCTGCCGGATCACCCGAAACCGGCCGACTTCATTCCGCCGATGCTGGCGAACGTCGGCGCCCTGGTCGGCGAGCGCAATGGCGTGGCCTTCCGCGTGTACGAGCTCGGGGGAGTGGCCAAGTCGCGCGACGACGATGCGCGAGAAGGCCGCTGACCGACGTGGAAAACCTGTGGTTCGCCTTCGGCCTGACCCTGGCCGCAGGCTTGTCGACCGGCATCGGCGGCCTGATCTCCGTCGGCCGCCGCAACCCCGGCCCCCGGTTCATGGCCGGCACGCTCGGCTTCTCGGCCGGCGTCATGCTCTACGTCTCGATGATGGAGATCCTGCCCAAAGGCATCGCCGAGCTCGCCGAGGCCTGGGGCACCGTCGGCGGAAACTGGGCGGCGGTGGCGGGTTTCTTCGGCGGCATCGCACTGATCGCCGTCATCGACCGGCTGGTGCCCGAGCCGATCAACCCGCATGAACCGGGCACCATCGACGACCCGCAGCTGTCGGCCCAACGCCGCCGGATGATGAAGATGGGCACGATGACCGCGCTGGCCATCGCCATCCACAACTTCCCGGAGGGCTTCGCCACGTTCATCTCGGCGTTGGAGGACCCGCAGTTGGCCATCCCCGTGGCGGTGGCCATCGCCATCCACAACATTCCCGAGGGCATCGCCGTGGCCGTGCCGATCCACCAGGCGACGGGGAGTCGTCGCAAAGCCCTGAAATGGTCCTTCCTGTCCGGGCTGGCCGAACCCGCGGGCGCGCTGATCGGCTTCCTGGTGCTCATGCCCTTCCTGGGGCCGGTGACCATGGGCATCGCCTTCGCGATGGTCGCCGGCGTGATGGTCTTCATTTCCCTCGACGAGCTGCTGCCCGCCGCGGAGGCCACCGGCCGCCACCACATGGCCATCTACGGGCTGATCGCGGGCATGGCGGTCATGGCGGTGAGCCTGCTGCTGTTCCTGTGATGCGCTACCGTGACCGGGAGGAATCGGGTCCGGGGGACCGGGGACGGGAGCTGCACGGGATGGGAGTTGCACGATGAGCGGTGGCCCGCTTTTCACGCGGATTCGGCTTGACGACGGCGCGGCGTGCCCATGCGGCGGCGCGGGCGGGGGCGAGACGGCCGGGGTGCCGCGCTACGGGGATTGCTGCGCGCCCCTGCACCGCCGCGAACGCCTGCCGGAGACCGCGGTCGAACTGATGGCCGCGCGCTACAGCGCCTACGCCGCGCACGAGGCCGACTTCATCTGGATGACGTGGCACCCGCGCCGCCGACCGGAGGTCGTCACCTTCGACGACGACGTCGAATGGCTGGGCCTGGAAATCCTCGACGTCGTCGACGGGGCGGAAGGCGACCGCGAGGGAGTGGTGGAGTTCCGCGCCCGCTACCGCGACGCCGAGGGGCCGGGGCAGCTGTGGGAACGGTCGACGTTCATGCTGCGGTCGAAGCGCTGGATGTACGTCGACGGCGAATTCAAGTAGGGGCTACCGGCCCGGCTTCCCCTTCTTCTGCGCGCCGGCGTCGGCTTCGTTCGCCCTGCGATCGGTCTTTTTCGCGCCGCGGCCGACGAACAGGCCACCCGGTGTGACCGACCCCGCGGTTGCGCGCACGTGCGGCGTGCGCGGGGCCCGCGGGGAGTGCGCGGTGAGCGCGTCGGCGCCGGAGGCGGTGCGGTCGTCGGCGTGTCCATCGGCCCGGACGTCAACCCGGCCGGCGGCACGGTCGGCGTCATGGCCCGCGCCCTGCCCCTCGTTGTCGTCCGAGCCATGTCCGAAGGGCAGGACATGCACGACGGCGATGAGGATGGCGCCCCAGATCACGCCGAGGATCAACGAGCAGATGGTGTTGACCAACCACGCCAGGAAACCGGCGGGAACCATCGTCTCCAGGTGATGGACGAGTTCGTACGGGGAGTGCCAGCCCAGCTCGTCGACGCCGACGAGGATGATGTGGCCGCCGACCCACAGCATGGCGAACGTGCCGACGATGCCGATGACGGTCAACACCACCGGCATGGCCTTGACCAGCCCCATGCCGAGCTTGCCGCCCGCTCCATCGTTGTTCTTGGCCATGGCCAGGCCGATGTCGTCCATCTTCACCAGCAGGCCCACCACGCCGTAGACCAACGCCGTGATGGCCAGGGCGACGATGATGAGGATCACCGCGCGGCGCACCAACGTTTCGTCGGCGACCTCGTTGAGGGAGATGACCATGATTTCCGCCGACAGGATCAGGTCGGTGAAGATCGCCGACTTCACCAGCGAATCCTCGTCGGCCGGTTCACGGTCGACGACGGCGGCCTCGCGGGCGGCCTTTTCCTCCTCCGTTTCGTCGGACAGCGCGTGCGAGATCTTCTCCCACACCTTCTCCATGCCCTCGAAGCACAGGTAGGAGCCGCCGAGCATGAGAATCGGCGTGAGCAGCCACGGCAGAAACTGCGACAGCAGCAGCGCGATGGGCAGGATGATGACGATCTTGTTGACCAGCGAACCCTTGGCGATGCGCCAGATCATGGGCAACTCGCGCTTCGGTTCGATGCCGGTGACGTACTGCGGCGTCACAGCCGCATCGTCGATGACCACGCCCGCGGCCTTCGCTCCGGCCTTGCCGGTGGCGGCGGCGATGTCATCGGTCGACGCCGCGGCCGCTCGGGCCAGGGCGGCGATGTCGTCCAACAGCGCCGCGAGGCCGGCGCTCATCGGACGATCACCCGGAGGCCGGTGCCGACGTTGCTCATGCAATGGTTCATGCACCGGATCTTATGCGCCCAATCGGATCCGCGACATCGGCGCCGCCGGTATCGTGCCGGGCATGCGTTTGACTCCCAGGCAACTCAAGCGACTCATGTGGTTGTGGCCGCCGTACCTAGGTGCGGGCGTGCGCGTCGAGGAGGCCGCCGACGACGGCACGCGGATCGTCGTCAAGCACCGCCTGCGCCCGTGGACCGCCAACGCCGTGGGCACGGTCTTCGGCGGCACCATGCAGTCGATGACCGACCCGTTCTTCATGATCCTGGCCATGCATCAGCTCGGCCCCGGCTACCGCGTGTGGGACACCGAGGCGTCCATCGAATTCCTCAAACCCGGTCGCGGCACCATCCGCGCCATCATCGAGATGCCCGCCGACGTCATCGACGAAATCCGCGCCGAAACCGCCGACGGCGACAAACACCTGCGCTGGTTCGACTGCGACATCGTCGACGAAGAAGGCGACGTGGTGGCCCGGGTGCGCAAGCGCCTGTACTTCCGCAAGGCCCCGCCGAAGAACTGAACCGGGCCCGAGCAACCGGTGGGCGATCCGGCGGGCATGGCATGATCGGAAACCATGAACGAGCAGGAGAACCAGCCCGGACGCCGCCCCGAGCGGCTCGATCTGCGGCCCGATCCCGCCGGCGATCCGGTGGAACCGTCGAACGCCCCCGGGGCGCCGCAGGCAGACCCGCTGCAGATCCCCGATGACCCGTCGCAGATGACCTCGCGCCGTCCGTCCTTCGCCGAAACCTACCGCGCGGTGCAGACCGCCAACCGCGAGCAGGCGGTCGACGATCCGGAGGAGCG
Source organism: Corynebacterium freneyi (assembly GCF_030408835.1). Lineage (NCBI taxonomy): Bacteria > Bacillati > Actinomycetota > Actinomycetes > Mycobacteriales > Corynebacteriaceae > Corynebacterium > Corynebacterium freneyi. The sequence goes on along the minus strand of NZ_CP047357.1, from coordinate 2,091,301 downwards.
CCCCACCACGGCGTTCGTGGTCGTCGATGCGCAAAACGACTTCTCCGAAGGCGGCTCCCTGGCCGTCGACGGCGCCGTCGAGGCCTACCGCGCCACGTACCTGCACCTGGCCGGCCGCGCCGGAAAGTACTCGGTGCTGGTGACCACCCGCGACAACCACATCGACCCCGGGACCCACTGGTCGGAGACCCCCGACTACGTCGACACCTGGCCGCGCCACTGCGCCGCCGGCGAGCACGGTTCGCAATTCCACCCGGAGATGATCCGCGCACTCGACTACTTCGCCATGACCAACCCGCACGCCGTGCGCATCGACGTGACCAAGGGCGAATTCGAGGCCGCCTACTCCGGATTCGAAGGCAAGACGGAGGCCGGGGTGGCGCTGGCCGACGCCCTGCGCGCCGCCGACGTGACGCACCTGGAGGTCGTGGGCGTGGCCACCGACCACTGCGTGCGCGCGACCGTCCTTGACGCGCTGCGCGAGGGCTTCGACGTCACGGTGCACGCCAACCAGACCGCCGCAGTCGACGCGGATCGGGGAGCGGCCGCGCTGCGCGAGATGGCCGACGCCGGCGCCGAGATCGTCGCGGCACCATGACCGTGACCTTCGGCGGCACCATGCGCACCGGTCGCACCGGGCGGGCCGTGCGAACCGCCGCCGCGGTCGTGGCGATGGTCGGGCTCGGCGGTGGACTCGTGGCCTGCGGCGATGAACCGGACGGAGGGGCGGCGTCGGAAAGCACGGCCGCAGTCGACGTCGGCCCCGCACCCCGTCCCGACCTGCCGGGGACCGGGCAACCGGCGGTGGACATGTGCTCCCCGGAGGTCATGGCCCGCATGACCGACGCGGGATACGAGCTGACCACCCACGACGAAGACCGCGGCTGGTGCGACTTCGAGGACCCGGACACCGGGCGCCTGGCGTTGCTGATGAACGACCCGACGCTGCAGTACGACGTCATCGCCGCCGAATCAGAGCCGAAGGCCGCGCGCGAGGCAGTGTCGTCCGACGCTCCCGAATCCGTGTGGATCGTCGAAGACGTCCTGGTCACCGCGTTCTCCCAGTGCTTGGCCGGTGAAAACGCCGACGACGGCATGCAGTACGTGCTGGTGACCGAACACGGCCCGGCCGCCGATTCGTGCGCCGGGGCGGTCGAGGCGTACGCGACCGCGATCGGCTGAGTTCCGGACGACCTGGTCCCGGACGACCTGGTCGCAATCGGTTCGGCGGGGGACCGGCGGATTCACCGTCGCAATGATCGCGTTTTCCCGGTCGCCCACGCGGGCATCACCGAGCGCGAACGGATTTCGTGAGTAAAATCAAGCCCGCCGCGGACCAACCGATCACCGTAACGCGTCGCCCGAGAAGGTAGAGCGCGATGAAAGGGAGCTCCATGACGACCCCGAACGACAACCAGCCGAGCGATCCCTTCTCCCAGGGCTACGGACAGGGCGGCCACGACCAGTCCGGTTACGGTCAGCCCGCTGCACAGAGTTACGGCCCGGGAAGTTACGGCGCCTTTGGTGCGCAATCGGCCCCGGCCGACGGCAAGCCGCAGAACTTCATGGCGCCCTCAGTTTTCGCGACCATCGGCGGTTTCGTGTTCTGTTGTCTGCTGGGCCTGGCCACAGGCATCGCCGCCCTCGTCTTTGCCAACAAGGTCGACACCCTGTGGAACATGGGCGACTACCAGGGCGCCCAGGCGGCGTCCGATAAGGCGAAACTGTGGATGAACATCACCGTCATCCTCGCGATCATCGGACTGTTCGTCTCCATCATCTTGATCTCCACCGGCCAAGCGCATTTCTACTTCCACGTGAACTGATCGAATGACCCACCATGGCAACTGCGGGCCCGCGCACGACCACGGGCCCGCGTACGATCACGGGCCCGCGCACGACCACGCCGACGGGAACGCCCACGGCGGTTCGGTCGGGGTGATGGAGCGGGCGGGCAACTGGTTCGCCGCGTCCCCCGCAGGCCCGCTCATCGCCGCCGCCGGCGCAGTGTGCGGCTGTGCGGCGCTGGCCGTCGCCGACCCGACGACCCCAGGTGGCCCGACGCCGGTGTGTCCGACGAAGGCGCTGCTCGGCATCACGTGCCCGGGCTGCGGCACGGCGCGGATGCTGTACTCGCTCACGCACCTCGACCTCACCGGTGCGATCCGCTATAACGCGGTCGCGCTGGTCGCCGGCGTGCTGCTGGCCTGGGCGTGGGTCGTGTGGCTGGGCCGGACCCTGGGCAAGCGTCTGCCCACGTGGACGAAGTGGAAGTGGTTGCCGCACGTCACCATCGCCGTGCTGGTGATCTGGACCGTGGTGCGGCTGCTGCCGTTCCCGCCGTTCACGGCCCTGCACGTGTAAGGCCCCCGGCGGGCGTCGGAAAGCCCCGGCGTCAGTCGAACAGCACGTCCGACAGCGGCACCGGCGAGATGTCGCCGTGCAGGCGGGAAGTCTCCACGTACTTGGCGGCGTGGGTGATGAAGCCCTCCACCGTCGCGTCGTCCAGCTCGCGGCGGACCTTGGCCGGCACGCCGGCGGCAAGCGACCGCGCCGGGATCTCCTGGCCCTCGAGCACGACGGCGCCGGCGGCGATGAGCGCGCCCGACCCGACGACGGAATGCGACAGCAGCGCCGACTTCATGCCCACCAACGTGCCGTCGCCGACGCGGGTGCCGTGGATCAGCGCCATGTGGCCGACGGTGACATCGTCGCCCAGCACGGTTTCGGCGTCGGAGTCGACGTGGACGGTGGAGTTGTCCTGGATGTTCGTCCGTGCGCCGACGGTGATGGAGTTGATGTCGCCGCGCAGCACCGACCCGTAGAACACCGACGAGTCGGGGCCAATGGTGACGTCGCCGATGATCACCGCACCGGGGGCGATCCACGCCGACCGGTGGATCCGCGGCGTCTTGCCGTTGCAGGGGAGGATCAGGGGAGCCTGGTTGAGGGGAGATGCGTCCATGCCGACCATTTTGCCCCAGAACGCGTCCGCCCGCGGGGAGACGGCGGCGTGGCACCGGGTTTTTGCGTGACGACGACCCGCCCGCGGACCCGTCAGACGGGCAGGCCGGCCTTGCGGCGCCGATGACGATTGGCCAACGCCACCGCCGTGCCCCCGATGATCATGGCCGTGACCACCCACACGGACTTCAGGCCGATCGTCGTAAAGCACCAGCCGCCGAAGATCGCGCCGACGGCCAACGCCGCCCACAGCAGGAAATAGTTGATCCAGGCCCGATGCGACCCGCCGAAGAAGGCCCCGACGAAACGCTGGGACATCTTCACCAGGGTGCCGGTCATGTACGTCAGCGAAATGGACACCTCGCCGTCACGCTCGAAAATCGAATTCATCGCGCCGACGGTGAACGACAGGCTGAGCACCGCCGGCAGATCCTCGCCGGTGACCACCCAAATCGACGCGATCGTCGCCGTGAGGCAGATGAACAGCAGCACCGCCTCACGCGGCCGGGTCGGCGGCAGGAACCGGTGGCCCAGGCGGCTGATCAACGCGCCGATCATCACGCCGACGAGGAACAGCGCCATGACGCCGGCGGCCTTGCCCGCCACATCCCACGCGCCCTCCGCCATCGCCGCCGTCAGACGCGTGGTGTTGCCCGACATGAACGACAGGAAGAACCCGCCCAAGTACAGGAACCCGAGCGCGTCGATGAAACCCGTGATCGACGACAGGTACACCGCGAGCGCGCGCTCGCCCGCGCGATAACCCTCCACTCGAACCTCCCGTGACACCCGATGGGGTGCGCCCCGGGTGACCAGGGCACGTCAGTGAATGCGATTGCCGTGAGGCTACGATAATTGCGTCAGCGTCAACGAGCCATGAAAGGCCCCACGCATGAGTCGCCAGGATTCCACCTCCGACGAGAAATCATCCGACACCGTATCCGATCAGGTTGGTCGCGACAGCGACGATCGCGATAACGACGACAAACCCCGGTCCATCGCGGAGGTCGGCGCAAACGGCAAGAAGAGGACCAGCTTCCGCTGGCTCAAGACCGACCCGCTGATCTTCTTCGCCTCGGTCGGCTTCATCCTCGCCTTCGTCGTGCTCACCGTCGCCCTGGGCGACACCGCCCGCGAGGCGTACTCCGCCGCGTCGGGCTGGGTGACCGGCAACCTCGGCTGGCTGTTCATCGGCGGCGTCTCCACCGCGTTGATCTACCTCATCGCGATCTTCGTCTCCCGCTACGGCAACCTCACGCTCGGCGACGACGACGAGGAACCCGAGTACACCGTCGCCGAATGGTTCGGCATGCTCTTCGCCGGCGGCACCGGCTCCATGCTCATGTTCTGGGGCGTGGCCGAGCCGATGAACCACGCCATCAACTCGCCCCGCAACCTCGAGGCCATGAGCATCGAGGCCCGCCAGGAGGCGATGGCCTTCACCGTCTACCACCTGGGCATCCACATGTGGGTGATCATGGCGCTGCCGGGCCTGGCGCTGGGCTACTTCATCTACAAGCGCAAGCTGCCGCCGCGCGTGTCGTCGATCTTCGCCCCGCTGTTGGGCGAAAAGATCTACGCATGGCCCGGCAAACTCATCGACGCCGTCGCCATCATCGGCACCGTCTTCGGCATCGCCGTGTCGGTGGGCATGGGCGCCATGCAGATCAACTCCGGCGCCTCCCGCGTCCTCGGCCTGGCCGAGAACTCCACCGTCCAGCTGCTGCTCATCGCCGCGATCATCATCATCGCCTCGATTTCCGTGGCCCGCGGCCTGGACAAAGGCATCAAGCTGCTGTCCAACCTCAACATCTGGATGGCCGTCGCGCTGATGATTTTCGTGCTGCTGATGGGCCCGACCCTGACGCTGCTCAAGCAGGTCGTCGACACCGTCGGCATCTATGCGGGCGAGCTGCCGCGCATCATGTTCTGGACCGACTCCTACAACCTCAATCCCGAGTGGTCGCAGGGCACGTGGACGGTCTTCTACTGGGCGTGGACCATTTGCTGGTCGCCGTTCGTCGGCATGTTCGTCGCCCGCATTTCGCGTGGCCGCACGGTGCGTCAGTTCATCGCCGGCGTCATCGCGCTGCCGACGATTTTCGTCATCATCTGGTTCTCCATCTTCGGCCGCGCCGGTTTCGAGCTGGAGGCCGCCAACCCGGGCATCCTGTCGGAACCGGTCGTCGAAGGCGGTGACCCGTCGCCGGCGCTGTTCATCCTGCTCGAGCAGTACCCGATGGCCTTCGTGGTGAGCATCATCGCGCTGCTGGTCATCATTATCTTCTTCGTCACCTCCATCGACTCGGCGGCGATGGTCACCGACATGATGTCGACCGGCGAGGAGAACAAGGCGCCGACGTCGTATCGCATCCTGTGGGGCGTCATGATCGGCGCCGTCGCCGGCGCGATGCTGGTCATCTCCGGTGAAACGGGCATCCTCGCGCTGCAGGAGGTGGTGATCCTCATCGGCGTGCCGTTCTTCTTCATGCACTTCGTGATGATGTGGTCGCTGGTCAAGGGCATGAGCGACGACCACATGGCGGTGCGCAAGCCGCGGACCCGCGAGTGGAAGAAGACGGATACGCCGGAGAAGCTCGCCGCCCACGAGGCCGCCCCGGCGCCCGGCTACGACGAGGACGGCAACGAGTACCCGCCGATCGACTACTCCTACGACGACGACGGCACGCTCGTCATCAGCGGCGACGTCCGCATCGACGGTGAGTTCACCGGCGAAGGCGCCGACGAGAACGCCGGGGAGAACTCCGGCGAAACCTCCGGCGAAAACCCCCCGAAGTAGTTTTCGGCGGGCCGCTCGCCGAGCGCATCTCCCGTTGGCCGGTTAGGTTGCGGGGGTGCGCACGATCCTCGCTTCAGAGCCCCTGCTTGCCGACGGTGTCCCGTTCGACGTTCGCGCCCGAGTGGCCGCGGAGGTGATCGCCCGGCTGCCCGATGTCGCGGACTTCGAGCAGATCAAGCGGCACGCCCGTGACGAGCAGGGGTTGCGCCCGGTCCTGGTGGGACCGGGCCATCGTTATGCCGCGATGGATCTCATCGGCGCCAAGGCCGACGCGACGGTCGTGTTCGTGCCCGGCGCCCGGGCGTTCATCTCCGACATCGACCGGTATTCGGGCAACGTGTTCGCGGTGCGCCGGTCGCTGCGCCGCGATGCCGGGCCGAAGATCCGCACGGTGGTGTGGGCGGGCCATGACGTGCCGGGTACGTCGTTCATGTGGACCCATGACGGTTCCCGAGTCTGCACCGGCGGCGTGGCGCTGGCCGACTTCATCGGCGCCATCCGGGCGGAGGAGGGGCCGGACCACCGGATCATCGTCGACGGTTTCAGCCTCGGCGCCTCGATTGCGGCGATGATGGCGGTGGTGCTGGCCGCCCGCGGCGACGAGCCCGTGGAGGCGGTGATCATGGGCGGCTGCCCGGGAGTGCCGTACGACGACCTCGCCCAGCTGGGCATGCCGGTTGACCGGGTGTTCACCCACCGTTCCGCCAACGACGTCTGCGGCTGCGGCGTTCTCGGGCATGATCCGCACTCGGACGAACTGTCTTCGTGCCTGGACATCCCGATCCCCGGCATCCGACACGTGCCGCCGCGCGCCATCGAAGGTGCGCCGTTCAACAGATACGTCGATTTCCTGGTTTCCCTGATCGCCCACGGCGAAGCGGGGGACTTCGTCGCAAAGCACCGCAAGCGCAGCCGCGTGGAACTGGGCGGAGTCGGATTCCGGCAGCTCAGGCGCTCCCGCAGGCGCAATCTGGCCCTGTACGGAAAGTTCCTCGAGGACCTGCCCGCACCCGCCCCGGCACCCGCGCCGGCGACCTCGAGGCGGGTGGCGGGGGCACGACGTGCACGTATGCTGGCGTCATGATTTTCATCGTGGTCAAGTTCCCCGTGAAGCCCGAATACGCCGACGAGTGGATGACCCACGTCGCCGATTTCACCGCCGCCACCCGCGCGGAGGCCGGCAACAAGTGGTTCGAGTGGTCCCGCTCCGTCGAGGACCCCAACGAGTACGTCCTCATCGAGGCGTTCGACGACGACGCCGCCGAGGCGCACGTCACCTCCGACCACTTCAAGGCCGGCCTGGACGCCATGCGCCCGCTGCTGCGCGAGACCCCGCGGATCGTGTCGCAGACCCTCGAGGGCAAGGACGACTGGGACCGCATGGGGGAGCTGGAGGTCTAGTGGGTTCCGCACGCATGGACCGGCGTCGTGCCGGCGTCCGCCATGGCTTTGCGACGGTCGGCCTCGCGGTCGCTTTGGCACTGACCGGGTGCGGCTACGATCCGAGCACCGCGGGAAACCAGGAACCGCCGCAGGGGTCGGCGCCTTCGGTCGATGATGCCGACGTCTCCCGCCAGTACGCGGCCCACCTGGTCGCCGACGCCGAGCAGCTGCTGCCCGTCACCGAGCACATTCAGGAGGACGGGGCGGTGTCCGGCCCCGCCAAGGCGGTCGCCGGAGAGCTGCGCGGCATCCTGGAAATGCAGACCGACCGCCTGGATTCCGACGGCGGCACGTCGATGATCACCGACGAAGAGCTGCAGTTGGTGCTCGGCGCGTCGGGGGAGCAGGCGGAGCAGGCGTTCGTCGACTTGGCGCGCCCGCACGTCGCTCGCATGACGGCCGGTTGGAAGGATCTCGTCGATGCCGGCGACCCGGACGTCGCCGAGGTGGCCGGCGAGTCCGTCGAACGCCTCGAGACCCTGGCCGAGAAGCTGGAGCAGCTGCCCCGAAACTGAGGCGGGTCGGCGTCCTGCGGGTGAGCGACCTGCAACTGAGCCGTCTGCAGTTGAGCCGCCCGGATGCGCCGATTCGGGCGCGGAACCGGTGAATCGCCGGTAACGTGGGCGGAAGCAAGTGAGCGCGATCACCGGGGTGGCCGATGGCCACGGGGATCGGCGAAGGCCAACGGGCAGCCGCCGATGCCGCGACAACGCCCCTCGGCCCGCCGACGGTGATCGCCCCGCAACGAAATCCACGGGAGTGAACCGAACATGGCGAATGAAATCACCCGCGTCGGCGTCGTCGGCGCCGGTCAGATGGGCTCCGGCATCATCGAGGTCTGCGCGAAGGCGGGCAGCGACGTGCTGGTGTGGGAGGCCAAGCAGGAGTACCTCGACGGCGGCAAGGCGCGCATCGAGAAGTCCCTGGACAAGGCCGTGTCCCGCGGCAAGCTGGAGCAGTCCGACCGCGACGAGATCCTCGGCCGCATCACCTGGACCACCTCCTTCGCCGATTTCGCCGACCGCCAGCTGGTCATCGAGGCCATCGTCGAGAACCCCGAGGTCAAGGCCAGCGTCTTCTCGCAGCTCGACGAGGTCGTCGAGGACCCGAACGCGATCCTGGCGTCGAACACCTCCTCGCTGCCGATCCAGTCGATCGCGGCGTCGACCAAGCGCCCGGAGCGCGTCATGGGCTTGCACTTCTTCAACCCGGTGCCGGTGCTGCCGCTCGTCGAGCACGTGGTCACCCTGTCCACCGGCGAGGTCCAGTCCGAGCGCGCCTATGCCTACGTGTCCGAGGCGCTGAAGAAGACCGTCATCAAGGCGACGGACCGCTCCGGCTTCATCGTCAACGCGCTGCTGGTGCCGTACATCCTCGGCGCCATCCGCATGCTGCAGGACGGCGTGGCCACCAAGGAGGACATCGACGCCGGCATGGTCAACGGCTGCGCCCACCCGATGGGCCCGCTGACCCTGGCCGACATGGTGGGCCTGGACACCATCAAGTTCATCGCCGATGCGATGTTCGACGAGTACTCCGAGCCGACCTACGCCGCCCCGCCGCTGCTCAAGCGCATGGTCGAGGCCGGCCGCTACGGCCGCAAGTCCGGCATCGGCTTCTACGACTACTCCTCGAAGTAGGCCGCAGCGCGCCCCACGTGGGCGTCGCAAAGCAGGACGACGATGAGCCCCCGGGGCCGGAAGTTTTCTTCCGGCCCCGAACGCATGGTGCGGCGTTAACGGTCTGTTAACCCGGGCGTTGACGCTCTGCCGCCAACTGGCAAGAAAATCGGGTTAAGGTGCTTGCGATCTCAGCTTGACGACGATCGCCGTCGGCGCGTCGTCGTCCGCCGCCTTCGAGAATTCGACCCACGCATCAGGAGTACCCGCACCGTGAAGACCGGTTCCCGCCGCATCTCCCGCGCCGGACTGCGTTCCGCCGCCGCCGTCACCGCCCTGGCCCTCACCCTGCCGCTGGCGCCCACCGCCGGAGCTCAGGCCATCCCCGAGCTGCCGACCCGCGACGCCATCCCCGGCCTCGGCGACATCATCCCCGGACGCGCCGGCGACTCGATCGTTCCGGGAGACCAGGGCGACGCCGCATCCGGTTCCACCGGCGACGCCGCATCCGGTTCCGCCGGCCTGCCGCCGATGGGCGCGCCCAGCTTCATCCCGAGCCAGGACCAGGGTGCCGGCGCGGACGGCGCCCCGGTGCCGCAGCCGTTCCCGGCGGACAGCCTCGCCCGCCCCTTCACCTCCGACACGTCGAACGAAGGCTGGTTCTACCACTACGTCGTCCACCCCTTCCGGGACCTCGAGCAGAACCACCCCGAGGTGATGGACGAAAACCTCGAGATCGTCGTGCGGATCAACAACGCCGCCAAGGACGACCGCGAGGCTCAGCTGCTGGCCCTGCAGGACGACCACGACGATCCGATGGTCAATCTCTCCGCCGCCTTCGGCCAGAACCTCGGCGCCCACTTCCGTGCTGCCGTGGAGGAGGGCCGTCTGCCGAAGACCTCCGCCCTGCTGTCCGGCAACCTCGCCCGCGCCGGCGGAATCGCGTCGTCGACCTTCGTCGAGAAGTACACCTACAACTACGACCGCCCGTTCGTCGTGGCCCCCGAGCGCATCGAGCGCTACTACCGCGACAACCCGGGCGACGACGACCCGTACTCGGAGACCCCGTCCTACCCGTCGGGCCACACCAACAAGGCCGCCTGGACGGCGACGCTGATGTCCATGATGCTGCCGGAGGTCGCCCCGCAGATCCAGGCCCGCGCCTCCGAGGCCGGCCATTCCCGCCTGGTCATGGGCGTCCACTACCCGCTCGACGTGATGGGCGGCCGCATGATGGGCAACCAGGCCGCCGCCGACCGCTGGGCCGACCCGGAGTTCCGCCCGCTCATCGAGGCCGCCGCCGCCGAGCTGCGCGCCGAGCTGGAGTGGCGCTGTGGCACCACGCTGGCCGAGTGCATCGCCGCCGACACCCCGTACATGTCGGATGAGGCCGCCGTCGCCCAGTACACCGAGCGCATGACCTACGGTTTCAAGCGCGTCGGCGAGGCCGGCGTCGGCGTGACCGTGCCCGCCGGGTACGCGGGCCTGCTGGCCACCACGCACCCGCAGCTCACCGACGAGCAGCGCGTCAAGGTCCTCGAGGCCACCGCCATCGACTCCGGTTACCCGCTCGACCGCACCGACGGCCGCGCCTCCCACGTTCGCATGAACATGGCCGCCGCGATGGCCGCAAACGTCACCGTCAACGCCGACGGATCCCTGACGGTCAACGGCGTGCGCGTCTAGGTTCGCGCCGACGGCGCGGGCACGGGCATGCGAAACCCCCGGAGGTCACGGCCTCCGGGGGTTTGGGCGTTCATCGGGCCAGTGCAGCGCCGATCCGGTCGAGGGCCTCGTTCAGGATCTCGGGGGAGGTGGCGAAGTTCAGGCGGACATGGCCGGCACCGCCGTCGCCGAACGCGGGGCCCGGGTTGAGGGCGACCTTCGCGTTGTCCAACAGCCATTTCTGCGGTTCCACCGGGTTGCCGTCCCGGTCGACGATGCCGTCGACGCCGCGGAAGTCGATCCACGCCAGGTACGACGCCTGCGGGCGGGTGAACACCGCGCCCGGGGCGACCTCGGGAAGGCGGCGCTCGATGGTGTCCACGTTGGCGCGCAGGACGTCCTTGAACTCGTCGAGCCAGGCCCCGCCGTCGCGGTAGGCGGCGGTCGCCGAGACCATGCCCAGGGTGGACACGCCCTCCTTGATGACGTGCGTCAGGCCCCGCCACGTCGCGTCGTCGGCCTCGTTGAGCAGGATCTGCGCGCACTTCAGGCCGGCGGTGTTCCAGCCCTTCGACGTGGCGGTGACCGTGATGGTCACGGAATCGGCGACGTCGGACACCGATGCGGCGGGCACGTGCTCGCCCTCGAGGACGACGGGGGCGTGGATCTCGTCGGAGATGATCCGCGCATCGTACTTCGCGGCGATGTCGGCGAGCTCGCGGAGGCGCTCGGCGGTGAACGTGAAGCCCAACGGGTTGTTCGGGTTGCACAGGATCAGGCTGCCGGCGCCGTCGGCGAAGGCCTTTTCCACGGCGGCCGGATCCGGGCCGTCGGGGAGGGTGGGCACGTGGACGATGTCGCGGTCGGTGGCCGGGCCGACCTCGAAGAAGGGCATGTAAGCGGGCACCGGCAGCACTATCGCCGAGCCCGGACGGGTGAGGTACCGCACCGCCAGGGTCACGCCGCGCACGACGTCGGCGACGGGGTGGATCCGGTCGGGGGACGGGCGCCATCCGTAGCGGTCGGCGTACCAATCCGACGTGGCTTCGGCGAGGTCCGCGACGCTGCGGCGCGGGTAGCCGAAGTATTCGCGGTCGACGGCGGCGCGCACCGCGTCGAGGACGGCGGGGCAGGTCGCGGCGTCGGATTCGGCCACCCACAGCGGAAGCACGTCGGCCGGGTAGGCCGTCCACTTCAAGGTGCCGCGGGCGCGCAAAGTGTCGATGTCGGGGAAGGTCACGTCAGACATGCGGCTCACCATACACCCGTGCACACCCCAAAGTAGACCGAGGGGTCTATAGATTTTTCGCGTCGCGATCCGCGTCCGTGGCGGGGTCCGCGTACGCGGTCAAAAGCTGTCGGCGGAGGACGGCGCGGGCCATAAACGAACGATCATCTCCGGGGCGCCTTTCGGTCGGGAAGGTCGCGACCTGCGCTGGAGCTGCGGAAATCTCCGATCCTGGCACACTGGGGATGTGACGTTCGATCCCGAGAAATACCCCATGGGCCGGGTAGGCATCGGCACGGTCGGCTTGGTCGCCAATCCGCGCGCCGGCCGCGGTCTCGCGTCACGCGCGGCCGACCGTGCGGTGGCCCGCCTCACCGAACGGGGAGTGTCCGTCGTTGCCGTGCAGGGGCGGAACACGGATGCCACGCGGAAATTGCTGGCGGGGCTGGTCGCCGACGATCGCATCGACGCGCTCGTGGTCGTCGGCGGCGACGGCATGATCAACCTGGCCCTGCAGGCGCAGGCCGGCACTGGGTTGCCGTTGGGGATCATTCCCGCCGGCACGGGAAACGACCATGCCCGCGAGCATCGCCTGCCCGGATCTCCGGAGGCCGCCGCCGACGTCGTGGCCGACGGGTTCACCATCGCCACGGATCTCGGGCGGATCACCGCGGACGACGGCACGTCGCGCTGGTTCGGCACCGTCATGTGCTCCGGTTTCGACTCGCTGGTGTCCGACCGCGTCAACCGGATGTCCTGGCCGCCCGGCCGCAGTCGCTACCACATGGCCATCGCCGCGGAGCTCGTCCACCTCCGTCCCATGCCGCTTCGCATCACCCTCGACGACGGCACCGTCCTGGACGCGCCGGTGACGCTCGCGGCCTTCGGCAACACCCGCAGCTATGGCGGCGGCATGGCGATCTGCCCGTCCGCCGATCACTCCGACGGGCTGCTGGATCTCACCGTGATCGGCGAGGCCTCGCGTGCCAAGGCGGTGCGGACCCTTTCCAAGTTGTTCTCGGGCGACCACGTCAACTTCGACGAGGTCACCGTCCACCGCACCCGCAGCGCCCGCGTCGAGTACCTCGGCGTCGGCGGCCACTGCTCCTACGCCGACGGTGACGCCATGGCGACGTTGCCCGTCACCGTCGAGGCGGTGCCGGCGGTCGGCCGCTACATCGTGCCGCGGCCCTGATCCCGCTTCCACGGCGGCTCCGATTCACGATTGGATTCATCGTGAATATTTCGGGGGAGGGGGCTTGCCCCGGCACCGGAATAGACTAAGCTGTTCATTAGTCGCCGGGAAGAACCGGCACCCACCCGGATCCTCCGGTCCGGGAACGCCACATCGACGAAAGGAGCACCCGATGGTCCACGCGAACATGCATCGTGCGGTTCCGTCGTCGTCGATGTGTTGCTGTCTTTCGTCCGCGCCCCGACCGTAGCGCGCGCCCCCTTTTTTCGGGCCCCACGGTTGCCGCGCGGACGCCATCCGTCGCAAAGCACGAAGACAGCACCGCACGAACCCCCGGAGAATCCCGACATGACCGCCGCACTGGCCGCCCCCGTCACCGAAGAGCACACCGCCGCCGACGCGTTCACCTTCGCCGACTACGTCACCCTGTTCGCGTACGACGGCCCCCGCCGCCCCGAAATCCTGACCAGCGACCTGGTCTCCTGGGGCGAGCGCGCGATCTGAGCCGCCGGCGCCGCGGGTCAGACCTCCAGGCCGTACTTCTTCAGCCGCTTGCGGTCGGCCGCCGACGCCGACGCGGTGAGCTTCAGCAACTCCGCGTAAATGCCGCCGGACACCGCCAACTCGGCCGGCGAGCCGACCTCGTCGACGCGCCCCCGATCCAGCGTCACGACGGTGTCCACGTTCGAAATCGTCGACAGGCGATGCGCGATGATGATGGTCGTCCGGCCCTCCATCAGCTGCTCCAAGCCCCGCTGCACCTCACGCTCGGCCTTGGTGTCCAGGGCGGACGTGGCCTCGTCGAGAAGCAGCACCGGCGCGTCCTTGAGAATCGCCCGCGCGATGGCCACGCGCTGCTTCTGCCCGCCGGACAGCTTCAGGCCGCGCTCGCCGATGGTGGTGTCGTACCCGTCGGGGAAGCGGCGGATGAACCCGTCGGCGTTGGCGCGGCGGGCGGCGTCCTCGATCTCGGAATCGGTGGCGTCCGGGCGGCCGTAGGCGATGTTCTCGCGGATGGTGCCGGAAAACAGCGCCGCATCCTGGAACACCACTCCGATGGAGTTGCGCAGCTCGTCCATGTCGACGTCGCGGACGTCGGCGCCGCACACCGACAGCGTGCCGCCGGCGGGCCGATAGAAGCCGAGGATGAGGTTGACCAACGTCGACTTGCCGCCGCCGGACTCGCCGACCAACGCGACCTTTTCGCCGCGCCCGGCCCGGAAAGTCACGCCCCGAAGCACCGGGTTGCCCTCGTCGTAGGCGAAGGTGACGTCGTCGAGTTCGATGACCGGCGAGCCGTCGTGCGGCGGCGTCAGGCGCCTCGCGGGTGCCGCGGCAACCGTGCCGTCCGCGGTCGCCCCACGGTCGGTTTCGCGTGACGACGAGCCCGCGGGGGAGACTGCACCGCCGTCGGTGGTGGCGGCGGCGATGAGTTCCTTCGGTGCGGACTCCTCGGATTCCAGGGCCATGACGTCGAAGTAGTCGCGGGAGCCCGCGATGGCGCGCTGGGCGGAGTCGACGAGGAAGCTCATCATCGTCGCCGGTTGGCGGGCCATGTTCACCAGCTGGATGAGCATGACCATCGTGCCGATGGAGAAATCGCCGTGGAGCGTGCGCAGGAACAGCAGCAGGTAGATGCCGAAGAAGATGACGTTGAGGATGCCGCCGCGCAGCGCGTCCATCCGGTGCCACCACGTGGACTGCTCGCGGGTGAGGTCGACCGTGGCGTCGTAATGGGCGGCGAAGTCGCGGACCTCGCGGGTTTCCGCGGTGTACGAGCGGACGACCTTCACTTGGCCGACGACCTCGGCGAACCGGCCGCCGGCGACGTCGACGCGGGCGTTCTTCTTGCCCTCGATCTTCTGCCACCGCTTCGACGTCAGCGCCGTCAGCCACATGTACGTGGGGAACACCGCCGCCAGCAGCAGCGCCAGCGGCCAGTGATGCCAGCCCGTGATGCCCAGCACCGCGAAGACGGTGAGGAGCATGGGGAAGAAGTTGTTGGAAAACGACTGCAGGAACTGCGTGACGTTGGTGATCGATCGTTCCAGGCGGGCGATGATGGTGCCCGTGACCTGGTCGTCGAAGTAGCGCTGGGGCAACGACAGGAGTTTGGCGAAGTAGCGGGTGGACAGGATCTCCCGCATTCGCGCGGTCATCACGTCGCCGAGATAGCCGCCGATGTTGTGCACGATGGTCTGCACCAGATCGGCGACGAGCAGGCCGATGGACAGCCAGATGATGGTGGTCACCGCCCGCGCCACGGTGTCGGGGTCGCCCGCGCCGACGGCGTCGACGATGGCGTCGGTGGCGTTGCGGATCAGGAAGGGGCTGACCAGCGCGGCGATCGCGGTGCCGATCGAGCTGACGACGATGCCCACGTAAAACGGCCACAGCACTTTCGTCGTGCCGAGGATTCGGGCGAGGTACTGCATGGTCGGGTCTCCTGTCGGGGTGGGACGAACCGGTGCGGGCGCCCGGATCGACCGGGGTCACCGGTCGAGGCTGGAGGCGGCGCACCGATTCCATGCAACCCCGCGGCGGTGAAGACTATTCCCCTCGACGTGGCGGGGCGGGGCGGCGGGGCAGAGGGGGAATATCAGGCCTTCGCCCGCGCCGCCCGCAGGCCGTTGAGGATGACGACGATCTCGGCGACTTCGTGGATGAACACCACCGACGCCAGGCCGAGCACGCCGAACAGCGCCAACGGCAGCAGCCCGGCGATGATGAGCAGCGACAGGGCGATGTTCTGCTCCATGATCCGCCGACCCCGGCGGGCGTGGTCCAGGGCGCGGGGGAGCAGACGAAGGTCGTGGCCGGTGAATGCGACGTCGGCCGATTCCACCGCGGCGTCGGAACCCGTGGCGCCCATGGCGATGCCGACGTCGGCGGAGGCCAGCGCCGGGGCGTCGTTGACGCCGTCGCCGATCATGGCCACGTGCCCGCCCATGCCCGCGATCGCGTCGGCCTTGTCCCGCGGCGACAGCTCGGCGCGGACGTCGTCGATTCCCGCCGAGGCCGCCAGGGCGCGTGCGGTGCGGCGATTGTCGCCGGTGAGCATGACGACGTCCATGCCCGCCTCCCGCAACGCCGCGATGGCGTCGGCGGCCTCGGGGCGCAGTTCGTCGCGCACGGCGATGACGCCGACCGGTGCGCCGTCGCGGTGGACGACGACGGCGGTGTTGCCCGCCGCCTCCAGCCGCTCGACGTCGTCGGCCAACACGCCGGGGTCGAGGCTGCGGGGATTGCCCACGGAAATCCGCGCCCCGCCGACGGTTCCGCTCAACCCGATGCCCGGTTGTTCGGCGACGTCCACGGCGACGGGAACGGCACCGTCGGCGACCACCGTATCCGCCGGCGAATCAGCCCGCCCCGACGTCTTCCGATCGCGTCGATCCCGCGCCCCGGCGATGATCGCGGTGGCCAGCGGATGCGTGGAATCGTGCTCCAGGGCCGCGGCCCAGTCGAGGACGTCGCCCGCGTCGTGGCCGCGCGATGCCGCTCCATCGGCGACGACGACCTCGGTGACCGTCGGGTCGTTGCGGGTCAGGGTGCCGGTCTTGTCGATGGCCACCCGCTCAATCGCGCCGAGGCGTTCGAACGCGGCGCCGGACTTGACCACCACCCCGAAACGGCTGGCCGCGCCGATCGCCGAAATGACGGTCACCGGAACGGATATCGCCAACGCGCACGGGGAGGCCGCCACCAGGACCACGAGGGCGCGGGTGATCCACTCGACCGGGTCGCCGAACAGCGAACCGGCGCACGCCACCACCGCGGCGAGCACGAGCACCCCGGGCACCAGCGGCCGGGCGATGCGGTCGGCGATGCGCGCCCGCTCTCCCTTCTCCGCCTGGGCGTCCTCGACCAGGCGCACCACGGCGGTCAGGGAGTTGTCGTCGCCGGGTGCGGTCGCCGTCACCGTCATCGGGGCGCCGACCGCGATGACCCCGGCGAGCACTTCCCCGCCGGCGGACACCTCGACGGGAATCGACTCTCCCGTCACGGCCGACGAATCCACCGTGGCGCGGGCGTCGTCAAGCAAAGAATCCGTGGGCACCCGCCCACCCGCGGGCACCGTCAACCGCATGCCGGGACGGATCTCGCGCGCCGGAATCGTGCGGCGCGACCCGCAATCCGGATCGACGACGGTCGCGGTATCGGGGATGAGCGACAACAGCGACCGCAGACCGCGGTGGGCGCGGTCCATCGCCTTGTCCTCGAGAGCCTCCGAGATCGAGTACAGGAACGCCAGGGCCGCGGCCTCGGCAACGTAGCCGAGGATGACGGCGCCGATGGCGCTGATGGTCATGAGCAGGCCGATGCCGAGACGCCCGTGCCGGAACAGTCCGGTCAGCGCACCGGGCACGAACGTCGACGCGCCGAGCAGAAGCGCCACCCAATACAGGGCCAGCGACACGATGCCGACGGTCGATTCGGGCAGCGTCCATGCGCCGCCCAGCGTCGTCTCCGAGGCGGATTCGGCGGCGTCGGGGGCCGCGAGGCCAATCAGGAACGCCGCGACCAGCGCGACGCCGGAGAACACCGGGACGAGCACCTCCCGATCGCGCCACCACGGCGTCGGCGGGGCCTCCGGCTCGGAGAAGTCCGTGGGCTCGGGGGCGTCGTGCGAGCAGCCGCAGGCCGAGGTCATCGGACGGTCTCCTCGAGTGCGGGCACGGCCTCGGGGTCGACGTCGGCGTGGGCGGTGGCGCTCGCGTTGCAGCAGCCCTCCACCTGGCAGGACGGGTCGAGGCACGGGGCGTCGGAGTCGACGGCGAGCGTGACGTCCAGGAGATCGTTGAGTGCTTTGCGCAGGTGCGGGTCCGCGATGTCGTATCGGGTACGGCGGCCTTCCGGAGTGGCGAAGACGATGCCGCAGTCCTTCAGGCACGCCAGGTGGTTGGAGACGTTGGTGCGGGTCAGCTCCAACTCGTCGGCCAGGGCGCCGGTGTAGGCGGGGCCGTCGAGGAGGGCCATGAGGATGCGCGATCGCGTCGAATCGGCCATGGCGCGGCCGAGGCGATGCATCACGTCGAGACGAGAGGCAATGGTCAGCATATGCTGACCATAACATACGTCAGTGGCCGCTGACGTATCGCGGCCCGGTGTGGCCGCTGCTCAGCGTCGGGGTGGTCGGACATGAGGGCGCCGGGCATCGGCGCCGGGAGCGGTCAGTCGATGAAATGGCACACGGCCGTATCCGTCCACCACGTTCCGTTGCCGGGGTGGCGCACCCACAGACGGCGCGGGGCGGGGCCGGGCGCGACGTCGGCGGCGGCGACCACCTCGGCTGCGGTGCGCGTCGACCATCGGAACAGGCCCTCGCGGAAGAAATGCAGGCGGCGGCCGGCGGCATCACGCAAGATGAGGGTTTCCCCGTCGCCGGTGTCGGTCAGCGAATCCACGGTCGCGTGCAGCGCATCGGCGGGCGGGGCGTCGGGGGCCGCCGCCGGCGCGGGGTAGGCGGGCCGCAGGGCCGGATCGCTTGACGACGCCCCGCCGTACGAGTCGTTCGCCGTGGCGCGTCGGTGCCACGTGGCGGCGAAGCGGAGACGATGGACGTCGGTGGCGGAGTCGGGCGTCTCGTTCACGGCGTCGGGGACGTCGGGCGCGGTGGCGGCAATGGTCGCGATCGCGGCGTCGGAGCCGGAAACGGTGTGGGTCGTGCGCATGGCTGGGGATCCTCCCGGTCGAGTTCTTCCGACCGCCGGAGATGTCGGCGGTGGCCGGTCTTCCCGGGAAGGCACCGAGGCTCGAACCGCGGTTGCCGTGCGGCGATGACGTCCCGGGGCCATGTGAAACCCGCCGCAACTCTGGACCTGCCGCCACTATAGACCAAGCGGTCTATTCGGTGTCAAGCAGCCGCGACACCGCCGCCAACGGCAGCTCGAGCCAACCGGGACGGTTCTGCGCCTCGTACAGGCACTCGTAAATCGCCTTGTCCAAGATGAAAGCGTCGAGCACGGCGGCGTCGTCACGCGGATCCCGGCCCGACGTCGACGCATACCCGTCCAGGAACGCCCCGACGTTGCGCTGCGCCCACTCGCCGACGCGGTACCGCTGCTGGCGCGAATCCTCGCGGCCCGTCAGCAACGGGTAATGCGCCGCGTAATCGAACGACCGCACCATGCCCGCCACATCGCGCATCGGATGATCCGGCAGACGACGCTCATCCCACGGACGCGACGGTTCGCCCTCGAAATCGATGAGCAGCCAATGCCGCGGCGTGCGCAACACCTGCCCCAAATGCAGGTCACCGTGGATGCGCTGCACCGGAACACCATCCGACCCCACCGACGCGGCGGCCTTCGCGAACACCGCCTCGGCGGCGTCGTAAAGCTCATTGACCTGGGGGACGATCCCCGCCACATGCCGCAGCCGCTCCCGCATCGGCGCGACGAGCTCCTCGCCCGACATCCGACGCCGCACCGGCAACGTCGCCGCCAACATGTCGTGGACCTCCGCCACCGCCGCACCCAACGCCGCGGACTCGACGCCGAAATCGGTGCCCAGATCCT
The DNA here is from genome assembly GCF_030408835.1 of Corynebacterium freneyi. NCBI lineage: Bacteria > Bacillati > Actinomycetota > Actinomycetes > Mycobacteriales > Corynebacteriaceae > Corynebacterium > Corynebacterium freneyi. Next base: position 2,071,866 of record NZ_CP047357.1, on the reverse strand, counting down.
CCGGCTGCAGATCCCCCTCGCGGATGATGTCGCGCACCGACGTCAACGCCATCGACCAGCCATCGGCGGAATTCGGCACGAACTGCTGCAGCATCGCCGTCGTGTACGCCTCGCCGTCGACCACCAGCTCGACCCAGCCGAACAAATGCGGAACCGACGAACAATCCGCCGCCGACAACGCCGCCAGCAACTCCACGTCGGCGTTCGTGCCCGGGTGCAGGCGACGGAAGAACTTCACCATCACCTCGTCGTCGAAAATCACCGACGTGTTGGACTGCTCCACGCCCATCGGGCGGCCCTTCTCCGGCACGGCCAGCTCCGCGCCCGGAACCCGCTTGAGCTCCATCGGGCCCAACGCACCGTCGGCGGCCAACACCCGGCCCAACGCCGTCACCGCCGCCGGATCGACGAGCGCGTCGTAGCCGATCACGCCCTCGCCGGCGGCCAGCAGCGCATCCTCCCCGGCCGCGGGCAAGGCGTCACCCCACGCGATCGGCAACAGGTACGCCGGAGAGGCGTCGCCGGAGTGGACCCTCACGAACAGCACGTCCACGTCCGGGGCATCGGCGTCGCCGCGTACGACCGGGGCCTGCACCAGCACTTCCAGACGGTCGATGCCGGCGGCCTTGTCCGCGAAAAAACGCTGCGCCGGCAGGGTGCGGGTCAGCTCGGAGGCGATCAGGTCGACGTCGGGAAGCGACACGGGGCCGGAGGAACCACCTGCGGAGGCTCCGGGACCACCTGCCGCACCGCCATTGATCGGGGTTGCATTGACGTTGTCGTTCATCGATTCGCCTCTCGTTCATCGGAATCATCGGACGTGTCGGCCGTCGCCGCCACCGGTGCGTCGGAAATCGCCTGCGCCACCGGCACCGTCGGCGCCGACGACGATTCCGCGACGGTCGGGGCCTCCGGCGGGTCCAGCAGCTCGAACCAGTAGAAGCCATGGCCCGGCAGCGTGACCTGGTACGAATCCGCGCCGATTTCCGGAAACGGCACGGAACCGGTCAGCTCCACCGGGGTGGCCCCGGCGAATTCGGACAGGTCCAGCTCCACGGCCTGCGGGTACTTGGACAGGTTGTTGACGCACAACAGTCGCTCGTCGTCATGCTCGCGCAGGTACGTCAGCACCGACGGGTTGCCGTTGTCGAGCTCCCGGAAATCGCCGAGGCCGAACGCCCGGTACTTCTTGCGCACCTGCACCATCCGCCGCACCCAGTTGAGCAGCGAATTCGACGAGCTCATCTGGCTTTCGACGTTGATGGCCTGGTAGCCGTACGTCGGGTCCTGGATGGTCGGCAGGTACAGTCGGCCCGGGTCGCAGCGGGAAAACCCCGCGTTGCGGTCCGGGGACCACTGCATCGGGGTGCGCACCGCGTCGCGGTCGCCGAGCCAGATGTTGTCGCCCATGCCGATCTCGTCGCCGTAGTACAGCACCGGCGAACCGGGCAGCGACAGCAGCAGGGCGTTGAACAGCTCCAGCTGATTGCGGTCGTTTTCCAGCAGCGGCGCCAGGCGACGGCGAATGCCGATGTTCGCCTTCATCCGCGGGTCTTTCGCGTACTCGGCGTACATGAAGTCGCGCTCGGCGTCGGTGACCATTTCCAGGGTCAGTTCGTCGTGGTTGCGCAGGAAGATGCCCCACTGCGCCGACGACGGAATGTCCGGCGTCGAGTCGAGGATCTCCGAGATGGGGAACCGCGACTCCCGGCGCACGGCCATGAAGATGCGCGGCATCAGCGGGAAGTGGAACGCCATGTGGCACTCGTCGCCGCCGACTTCCGGGTCGCCGAAGTATTCGACGACGTCCTCGGGCCACTGGTTGGCCTCGGCGAGCAGAACGCAGCCCGGGTATTCCTCGTCCATGATGGCGCGGCACTTCTTCAGGAACGCGTGCGTTTCGGGCAGGTTTTCGCAGTTGGTGCCCTCGCGTTCGAAGAGGTACGGCACGGCGTCGAGTCGGAAGCCGTCGATGCCGAGGTCGGACCAGAACCGCAGGACGTCGATCATCGCCTCCTGCACGGCCGGGTTGTCGTAGTTGAGGTCCGGCTGGTGGGAGAAGAAGCGGTGCCAGTAGTACTGGCCGCGCACCGGGTCGTAGGTCCAGTTGGAGTCTTCGGTGTCGACGAAGATGATGCGCGCGCCCGAGTACGTGTCGGGGTCGTCGGTCCAGACGTAGAAGTCGCCGTAGGGTCCGTCGGGGTCCATGCGGGACTGTTGGAACCATTCGTGGGTGTCGGAGGTGTGGTTCATCACCAGGTCGGTGATCACGCGGATGCCGCGGGCGTGGGCTTCCTCCAGCAGCAGGCGGAAGTCGTCGACGGTGCCGAATTCGGGCAGCACGGCACGGAAGTCGCGGATGTCGTACCCGCCGTCGCGCAGGGGCGAGTCGTAGAACGGCGGGAGCCACAGGCAGTCCACGCCGAGCCACTGCAGGTAGTCGAGTTTGTTCCGCAGCCCGTTCAGGTCGCCCGAACCGTTGTTGTCCGAGTCGTTGAACGCGCGCACGAGAACCTCGTAGAACACCGCGCTTCGGTACCAGTCATGCATGGTGGCCAGGGTAGGGAAACGCCGGTCATCGTGCAGTCGATCGTCGTCGGGCCCCTCCGATTCCCGGCTGCCGGCCGGGGCGGGGTGTCCGGTTTCGCGTCGCCGGTCCCCGCATCGGCAGGGGCCCGGGTTTTCGTCGCTTGACGACGACTACGCGCCGCGCCTTTCGTCGAGGACCCTCATGAGCCGCGCCGCATCGTCCGGCGCGAGTTGCGTCGCGGTGACGGAGACGGGGCCGCCGACGAGCTCGATGCGCACGTCGACCAGCGACAGCGCCCGCGACATGGGCCCCTGCAGCAGCGTGTGGCCCTGGATGCGGGACCAGGGGATGACCGCGCGGTATCGGCGCAGACGCCCGGAGGTGACCACCAACGCCCGCGGCGTGATGCGCACGACCTGGTTGCGCCAGTCGATGGGCGACAGCCAGACGGAGCGTTTCGGCGACGCCCACCGGGCTTCGGACGGCTGGTGGCGCAGACCGGTGATGCGGCCGATGACGCCGTCGACGACGCCGTCGGCCTCGGCGAGGGAGGCCACCGGCAGGAGAGTGGTGGACACGTTGGCGCCTTCGCCGGCGTAACCCGCGACGTTGATGCGCACCTTCGCCCAGTGCAGCGGCCGCCACCAGGCCGGTTCGATGATCGCCAGGGCATGGATGCGGCGGACGGGGATGGTCTGGCGGCGCGTGGAAGTCAGTCCGGCGCTGACGTGCAGACGTCCCCGCCGGTCGTCGGCCGACAGCGTGAAGCCGTGGAATTGATTCCATCCCTGCCACATCGACGCCACCAGGCCCATGAGGAAAATGCCGACGCCGACGAACGACGTGCCCGCGATCGCCCCGACCGTCATGGCGAGGGCTTCCCCGACGGAGATGCCGTTGCCCAGACCGAAGGCGGCGACGGCGACGGTGGCTGCGCCGAAGACGACGGGAAGGCCGACGAGCAGGAGCAGGCCCGGGCCGATGATCACCGAACCCAGGAGGCGCAGCGGCGACACCGGGCCGTGGATCGCCACGGTCGAATCGGGGACGGGGACGGTGCCCCAGCCGTTCGTGTCCCCGGCGTCCGGTTCCTGGACTGCCGGGCCACCGGGATTCTCGGTTTCCCGTTTCGCTTCGAGGACGGCGGAGCGCAGAGCCCGGCAGTCGTCGAGGCCGAGGTAGCGGATGGTCAGGTCGGAATCACCGCCGCCGGCCGTCTCCACCTTCACTTCCCCCAGGCCCACCAACCGCGCCAACAACGGTTGATTGACGTCGACGGCCTGAACCCGGTCGAACCGCGCCGAGCGCCGTGACCTGACGAGCCATCCCGAACCGATGCGGATTTCGTCGTCGGCGAGTTCGAAGAAGCGGTACCGCCACGACACCCAGGCCAAAATCACGGTGATGACGAGGACGGCGATCGCCACGCCCGTCGCCACCAGCCATGCGGTCGTCCCGCCATCCGTGAACGCGTCCGCCACGGATCGGGGGAAGGTCCCCTGCCGGATGATGTTGAAGACGGCGACCGCGAGTGCGGCCGCCAGGAAGCGGCCGGCAGACAACAGGGGAGTGAGCGGGTGGACGCGGTGGCGGCCCGGACCGATGGGCGCCGTCACAACCCGGCCATCCTCTCGCGGGCACGGCCGGACAAGCGCTCGCGCAGGGCCCGGGCCTCCGCGCGGGGAAGCCCGGTCAGCTGCGCGTCCGAGGTGGCCGAAGCGGTGTTGAGCTTGACCGTGGCCAAGCCGAACAACCGCAGCAGCGGGCTTTCGTCGATGTCGATGAACTGGATGCGCCCGTAGGGGACGACCGTCACCGACCGCCACCAACGGCCGCTGGCGATGATCATGTCGTCCGCGTCCTCCAGGTACCGGTGGGCCGACACCCGACGGCCGATGAGCCAAAAATCCCAGAGGAGAATCACCGCGAACACGCCGGCGATGAACCACCACAACGGGTGCAGCAGCAAGGCCAGGGCGACCGACACGAGAAGCGGCGGAAGCAGCCAGGCCGACGCAATCATGCGGCGCAACGTGGCGAGTTTCGGGGAAACGGGGGTCAGGCCGGGGCAGTCGGGATCCAACAGGTCGAGCGGCATGGGGCCGACGCTAGCAGTCGTGGCGGATTCCCGACGGGCGAAAGGCACTGTGGAGACCACTGGCTTTCGGCATGATGGGGGCATGGAACCGCAGCGACGAGAAGACGAGTTCGATCCCCGTTGGGACGGCGACCCCGAACCCCGGGGGCAGTGGGACGGAAGCCCCGATCCGCGACCGTTGGACCGGCGCGGCGCCGGTCACGACGACGATCCCCACGGCGACAATCTCTTCATGAAGTACCGCGCGGTGTGGGCGGTGCTGATCACGTTGATCACCCTGTTGGTGTGCTGGCAGATCCTGCAGATCGTCCTGGAAGTCGGCATCTGACCGGATCGCCGAGATCTAACGAGCTCGGGCAGATCTAACAAATCTATCGGGTCTAACAAGTCTAAACTCGTTCGTAGTATCTAAGAGATCTAACAAATCTCAACCGTCATGTACGGTGCGACGATGAGGATCCGGGCCGCCGAAGACCGGATTCGTCGTTCACATTCGGTGAAAGGAACTCCGACATGACGACCCCGCCGCGCCCCCGAAATCCGTTCCGCCCGACTTTCGGGGTATCGCCCCACGTGTTGGCGGGACGTGACCGGTTGTTGGCGGATTTTGAGCTCGCCCTGGCGGAAGGACCCGGCAGCCCGTATCGGGCGATCCTGGTCAGCGGGGCGAGGGGCATCGGCAAGACGGTCTTGCTCAACGAACTCGAAGATGTCGCGCGTGGGCGGGGGTGGGTGATCGCGCGAGTGCACGTGGGGGAGTCGCTCATCGACGATCTCGTCCACTCGACGCTTCCCGCCTTGATCTCCGACCTCGCCGATGAACCGCCCCGCCGTGCGGTGACCGGCGCGTCGATCGGCGGCATCGGTTCGATCAGTTTGTCGGCGCCCGTGGACGACCGCCCGGCGCCGACCCTCATCGGGCGTTTGCGCGAGGTTTCCGCCCTCCTCCGGCCCCGTGGGACCGGGTTGCTCATCACCCTCGACGAGGCCCAGAGCGCCGCCCCCGATGCAATGAAACGATTGGCGATCGCCTACCAGGACCTCGTCCGCGACGACTTCGACGTCGCCTTCGCCGCCGCCGGGCTGCCCCATGGCATCGATCAACTGCTCCAGCTCGAGGGAACCACGTTCCTCCGGCGAGCCGAACGTCTCGAACTGGGTCCGGTGGATCGTGCCGCAGCCGTCGATGCGCTGGTTCGGACGTCGGCAGACGGCGGAAAGCCGATGGACCAACGGGCGGCATCGGACGCCGCGGACATTTCCCGCGGTTACCCGTATCTCATTCAGCTGGTCGGCTCGCTCGCATGGGCGCGGGCCTCCCTCGACGACAAGTCGGCGATCACGTCAGCCGACATCGCGGCGATTCGTGACCGGGCCATCGAGCGAATGGGAATCCAGGTGCACAAACCATCCATGAGCGGTGTCCCCGACGGTGAACGCGTCGTGCTGGAGGCGATGGCGGACATCATGGCCGAAACTGGCGAGGATTCCGTCGCGACCGGCGAGGTCGCGGCCCGCCTCGGCTTCACTCCCCAGGGGCTGTCACCGCGACGGGCACGGCTGCTCGAACGTGAGTTGGTCCGAGCACCGAAGCACGGACGACTGGAATTCTCCCTTCCGTATTTCGGCGAGTACCTCATCGCCTCGCGCTGACATCGCCTCGGGCTGATATCGCCTCGCGTCGATCACCCGGCCGTCACCGGCGACTGAACATTCTCCGGACCCCGCCCCACGGATCGGGCTCGTCGGCCTCGACGGCGAGGTGCCCTCCGCCGTACCAGATGCGCCCCGTGCGCTCCGGCGGTGAATAACGGGGCCACCCCGGGTCGCCGGTGCGAATGAACGACACGACTTCACCGTGGAACGGGTGCCCGTCCTCGCGGCCGAAGAACCGGGGAAGATCGACGCAATGCGGGGCACCGTCGGTGACGCGCCCGTCGGGCCCGATGCCGGTGCCCTCGCCCGGACGGAACTCGCCGACCCACGTGGGCATCCCCGCGGCGACGGAGGAATCGGCGACGGCCACCGCACTGGCGCGGATCGCCGCATCGGAGATGACCCCGCCGATCGGCCGATCGCCGGCCTCGGGCGGCAGCGGCCCCAGCCCGCCGTGGGCCGCGCCGATGACGCGGGCGGCCGCCCGCGCGCCGGGCAGCCCATCGGCCCGAATGAGCGGCGGCACGAAGTGGAACTCCTCGCTGGTGGCGGTGACCATCAGCGGCACCCGCGGCCGGATCTCCCGGATGCGCGGGCCCACGGCGGTATCCGTCGGGGCGACCGCGGCGACGAGTCGGTAGGCCCGGTCGATGATCCCGGGATCGGCCGTTCCCGACGGCCCGACTCCTCCGATGCGGGCGAGCAGCCGTCGCAAAGCACTGCCCGAACCCCGCGACAACCCGGGCGACATGGCGATGACCCGATGCACCAGCCCCTCAGACCGCGGATCCGACGCCAGCGCCAGAGCCAGGCCCGCACCCGCCGACTGACCCGACAACGTGACGTTGCCCGGATCCGCACCGAACGCGGCGGCATTGTCGCGGACCCAGCGCAGCGCGATGAGCAGATCATCGACGGCACGATAGGGTGCCGCGCCCGGCCTTCCGATGCGACCGTCGCCCCGCGTGCGCCAAAACCCGTCGAACCGCTTGCGGTAGCCCAGCGACACCGCGACGATGCCCTCCTCCGCGAAACGGCGCGTGCTGCACCACGGTTCCGAGGGGTGGCCCTCTTCGAAACGGCCGCCGTGGATCCACAGGAGGATCGGGCGCGCGCCGACGCTCCCGCCCGCGGAGCTAGCGCCATCCGGGGAGGCGGCCGCACCAACGCCGTCGACCGGCGCGGTGACGGTGAGCTGCATGTGGCCGACGCCCTCGCGCAGGGCGGTGCCGGACCCGTCGCCGAGCGGATCGCCGATTGGTTCACGGCCGTCGTGCGGGCCCGGCGGCGCCGGCGTGGACGGACGAAACGGCTCGGCCGTGGCGTACGGGATCGTGTGGATGCGCAGCACCCCACCCGAAACGCGCCCCGTCAACGCGCCGGCGGGGGCGCCGACGGTGAGATCTCCGGGGCGGCCATCGGTCGCGTGGCGGGAATCGTCCATGCGCCCAGCGTAAGCGTCCCGCCGCGGGCGAGAGCCGGAATGGCCCAACGCGCACGGCGGCGCCCCGCCGGGTCGGCGCTAAGGTGGGGCCCCATGAACGCATCGTCTTCCGAGACCATCGCCGCCAATCCGCTTCTGACGCCGTCGACGCTGCCGTACGGTCTGCCCGACTTCGGGTCGATCGGCGACGAGCACGTCATCCCGGCGTTTCGCACGGCCTTCGTCGACCATGACGCGGAGATCGCCGCGATCGTCGACAACCCGGAGGCCCCGACCTTCGCCAACACACTCGAAGCGCTGGAGAAGTCGGGCCGCCTGCTGGATCGCGTGGCCGCGTATTTCTTCAACATCGCCGGCACCGACGCGACCGAGGAGCGGCTGGCCATCGAGGCCGCCATCGCCCCGGAGCTGGCCGCGCACATGGATGGCGTGCGCCTCAACGAGGGGTTGTGGGCGCGCATCAAGAAGGTGGCGGAGCTTTACGACGAGTCGACGTCCGCGTCGTCCGGCGGGGCGGGTCCGGATGCGGGGGATGCCGACCGCGGGACATCTGCGGCGTCCGAGGTTCCGGAGCTCGACGACGAGGCCCGCCGTTTGCTGGACAAGGTCGTCCGCGACTTCCGCCGGGCCGGCGCCGACCTCGACGATGCGGGCAAGGCGCGTCTGAAGGAAATCAACGCCCGCCTGTCCGAGCTGTCGACCGCCTTCGGCGAAAACCTGCTGGCCGACACCAACGACCGTGCCGTGGCAGTCGCCGACGAGGCCGATCTCGCCGGGCTGTCGGACGCCGCGAAGGACAATCTCGCCCGTTACGCGCGCAAGGCCGGCCGGGCCGACGGGTGGCTGATTCCGCTGGATCTGCCGAGCGTGCAGGCCATCCTCACCGACCTGGAGTCGCCGGACACCCGTGCCCGCGTCTACGCCGCATCCATCGCGCGCGGAACGGGGGCGGGCCACGACAACCGTCCGATGCTGTTGGAGGAGGTGCGCCTGCGCGCCGAAAAGGCCCGGCTGCTCGGTTACGACACCCACGCCGACTACGTCATCTCCGACGAGACCGCCGGGGACGTGGCCGCCGCGAAGAAGCTGATCACCGACCTGGCGCCGGCGGCCGTCGCCAACGCCGAGGGCGAGTACAAGCGCGTCGCGGACCTGGCCGCCGAAGAAACCGTCGGCGCCGGAGCGGGAATCGACGGCGCGGATGACGCCGAGTCCGTCGAGGGGGCGGGCGACGTCGGCGCACCCGACTGGCCGTACTGGGCCGAGCGCCGCCGCGCCGAGGAATTCGCCGTCGACGGCGAAAAGCTCAAGGCGTACTTCCAGCTCGACCGTGTCCTCCGCGACGGCGTCTTCCACGTCGCCAAGAAGCTCTACGGCATCGACGTCGTCCCGCGCGAGGACCTCGCCGGCTACGCCCCCGGCGTCACGGTGTGGGAGGTCCGCGACGGCGGCGCCGATGGGGGAGCGGAAGCGGGCACGGAAGCGGGCGCCGATACGGGTGGTGGCGCGGGAGCCGAGTCCCGGGATTCGGGCATCGGCCTGCTGCTCACCGACTTCTTCTCCCGGCCGACCAAGCGCGGCGGGGCGTGGATGAGCTCCTTCGTCGACCAGTCGCACCTGCTGGGCACCAAGCCGGTCGTCGTCAACGTGCTCAACATCGCCGAGCCCGCGGAAGGGGAGCCGGCGCTGCTCACCCTCGACGAGGTGACCACCCTCTTCCACGAATTCGGCCACGCCCTCCACGGGCTGCTGTCCGACGTCCGCTACCCGCGGTTCTCCGGGACCAACGTGCCGCGCGACTTCGTGGAGTTCCCCTCCCAGATCAACGAAAACTGGGCGCTGGAGCCGTCGATCCTGGCCAACTACGCGTTCCACGTCGACACCGGCGAACCCATCCCCGACGACCTGGTCGAGGCAGTCAAGCGCGCCCGCACCGCCGGCGAGGGCTTCGCGACGGCCGAGTACCTCGCCGCCTCCGCCCTGGATCTGGCATGGCACTCGCTGTCGCCGGAAGAGGCCGCCGCCGTCACCGACGTCGGCGAATTCGAGCAGAAGGCGCTGGAGGAATACGGCCTCGACGTGGCCAACCTCGCCCCGCGCTACCGGTCCACGTACTTCAACCACATCTTCGCCGGCGGATACTCGGCCGGATACTACTCCTACCTGTGGGCCGAAGCCCTCGACGCCGACGGCTACGGCTGGTTCACCGACAACGGCGGCGCCACCCGCGCCGGAGGCGACCACTTCCGCGCCACGATCCTGTCCCGCGGCGGCGCCATCGACTTCACCGAGGCCTACCGCACGTTCCGCGGACGCGACAAGGACATCCGCCCGCTCCTCGAACGCCGGGGTCTGGCGGGAGCCGACGTCGGGTAATGTGAACCGCCGTGTATGAAGCGCTCGAGGGAACCGTCGACTCGGTCGGCCAGTGGCTGACGCAGTTGTCGGTGCTCGGGCAGACCACCGTGCTGCTGGCGTTTCTCGTGCCCGTCGGCGGCGTGGTGGCGTTCGCGTTCATCGGCCTCATCGACGTCGTCGTCGGCCGCCTCTCCCGGAAGTGGGCGACGAAACGCCCCGGCCGGGGAGGACGGACGCGAATCGAATTGGTGGAGCAAGACCCCAGCTGATGCCGGGACAGTGAAAGAGGAGAGCCCAACATGCGGAAGTCGCCGGTCAAGATCGCGCTCATCGTGCTGATCATCCTGGTGCTCGTCGCCGGAGTCATGACGCAGATGTGATCGTGCCGCCGTCCGGCCCGGTACACCGGACCACAAACGACGGGCCGCAAACGACGGGCCGACGGCGCACGGACGGGCAGTACCCCGAATGGCAAAAAGGCGGTCCACTCCCGGAGAGTGGACCGCCTTGACCGCGCCCGCGGATCAGGGGTGAACGTTCGCCGCCCGCGCGCCTTCCGCCCCGAAGGACGCCGTCGGCTCACCCGGCTCCGGCGCCGGCAGCCGCTTGCCGTAATCGACCACCAGACAGACGGCCAAGACGACGGCGGTGGGGACGACCCACGCCAACGACTGCTCGTACAACGGCAAATTCGCCAACGACGGCACCGCCGACGCCGGATCGACGTCGAGCGTCCGGGCCAAGTCGATGAGGGCGAACACGCCCGCCACCGCCACCGGCACCCGGTAAGACCACGTCAACTTGAACGGCAGCGCCGCCTGCAGCAACGTCAGGAACACCAGCGCCACCGCCATCGGGTACAGGAACACGTTGAGCGGAATCGCGATGCCGATGATCGCATCCAGGCCCAGGTTCGACATCACCAGGCCCGCCAGCGTGAAACCGACCGCCCACGCCCGGAAACCGATGCGCGGGGTCAGCGACGAAAAGAACGCCGCGGTTGACGTGATCAAACCGACGGCCGTCGTCAAGCATGCAAGCAAAACGATGAGCGCGAACACCCACGCGCCCGCCGCGCCGAAGGACCGCGTCGCGGCCTCCGACAACAACAGCGCACCGTTGGTGTACTCGCCCCCGATGCCCTGGCCCAACTGGCCGAGCCCCAGATAAACCAGGCCGAGCAGAATCACCGCGATCACGCCCGCCAAAATCGACGACGTCACCACCTGACGCTGCCGGTCAATGCCCCGCGACCGCAGGGAATCGATGACCACGATGCCGAACACCAACGCCGCCAGGGAATCCATGGTCAGGTACCCCTCCAGGAAACCCGTCGCGTACGGCGACCCCGCCCACTTCTCGGTCGGGGCACCCGGCTCGGCCGTCAACACGACCGAACCGACGACCACCAATGCGACGATGAGCACCAGCAACGCCGGCGTCAACCAACGTCCCAACGAATCTACGATGCCGCCCGGACGCAGCGACAACCACAGCGACACCGCGAAAAACGCCGCCGTGAACGCGAACAACGCCCACCCCGACGACGTCCCCGCCACACCCGCGACACCCGTCTCGAACGCCACGTTCGCCGTGCGGGGAATCGCGTACAGCGCGCCGATGGACAAGTACACCGCAATGGAAAAGACCAGGCCGAAAACCCTGCCCGCCCGGGAGGCGATGTCGACGATGCCGTTGCCGGACACCGCCACGGCGATCACCGCCAACGCCGGCAGCAGCACCGCCGTCGTCAGGAAACCGGCCATCGCCGGGCCATAGGCCGTGCCTGCCTCGATGCCGAGCTGGGGCGGGAAAATGAGGTTGCCCGCGCCGAAGAACATCGCGAACAACATGAGCCCGACGACGAGGATCGTCGAGACTGCGGGGCGGGAGTCTGTATCGGTCACCCCACGATTGTCGCAGGGGGCCGCCCGTTCGCATGCCGGGGGCGGGCGCAGGGGGACCGGGTGCCCGCGGAACGGGCACATGGCGGATCCCCGATGACCGTCAACCCCTGGCGGAAGCCTCCGCAACCGCCCCGAACAGGGGAAGGTCCGGCAGGTCGGACACCAGAAGCGCACGGCCCTCGTGATCCGTCAGCGGCACGCACCAATTCGGGTACTGATCGTGGGTCGTGCCCGGCTGGTTCTGCGTGCGACGGTCGCCGACCATGTCCACCAGCGCCATGCACGTCAGCGCCGACGGAGTGCGCGCGAGATACCGGTGCAAACCGACGATCAGCGGCGCCGCATCCGGCAGCTCGTCGCGGGAGATGTTCTTCCAATCCCGGCCGGACACCGGTCCGTCGGCGTCGGAAAGCCCCTCGAAACAGCCCGCCGCATCCACCGCGGCGAGGGTCGCCGTCACCCACTCCAGGTCACGGGCCTCCTCTTCCTCCACGTCCGCAGAGAACAGGCCGAGACGGTCGCGCAGCTTGATGTGCTCGCCCGCGAGATACCCCGCCGTCGGCGGCAGATCGTGCGTGGTCACCGACGACAGGCACAGGCGGCGGTAGTGCGACGGGTGCTTGGGCACCCCCGGACCATCCGACTCGAACCACAGGATCGACGTGCCCATGACGCCGCGCTGAGCCAGGTACTCCTGAACCCACGGCTCGAAGGTGCCCAGGTCCTCGCCGATGACGACGGCGCCGGCGAGTTCGGCCTCCAACGCGAGAATGCCGACCATCGCCTCATGGTCGAAGTACACGTAGGTGCCGTTGGCCGGCGACTCCATCCGCGGCATCAACCACAGCCGGAACAGCCCGAGGATGTGATCGACGCGGATGCCGCCCGAATGGCGCAGCACCGTGCGCAGCATGTCCCGCCACGGCTTGTACGAGGCCTCCGCCAACTTGTGCGGGTTCCACGGCGGCTGCGACCAGTCCTGGCCGCGCTGGTTGAAACCGTCCGGCGGGGCGCCGACCGACGCATCCGGGGCCATCCATTCCGCCAGGTTGCGGGCGTCGGACCCGCCCGGGTGCACGCCGACGGCCAGGTCGGCCATGATGCCGATGCGCATGCCCGCCTCGGTCGCCGCGCGCTGGGCGTCGCGAAGCTGCTCATCGAGGATCCACTGCAGCCAGCAATGGAAATCGACGAGTTCCCCGCGCAGATCTTCGATGTCCTCGTGGGCGCCCAGCGGCGTGACCAGGCCCGCGAACTCTCCGTTCGCGAACTCGTCGTCGTCACGGGCGGCGGTGCGGATCTCGATGTCGCGGTCGGCGCACCATCGGGCGTAGTCGAGGATGCCGCGGCCCTGCTCGGCCAGGAACCGCTCGTAGTCGGCGCGGCGCACCTCGGACAGCGGAATGTGGTGGATGGCGTGGAGGGCGCGCAGCTTGGCGGCGTAGATCGGGTTGCGGTCGATCTCGTCGGCCGAGCGGTTGAGCTCGCGGAAACCCGCGGCCAGGTCGCGCAGCTCGGCGGCGTCGGCCTCGTCGAGGTAGGAGAACTCGGGGATCATCTCCACCCGGATGTACAGCGGGTTGGCGTAGCGGCGCGTGGTGGGCAGGTAGGGGGAGTCCTCCACCGGCGGGGAGGGCTCGGCGGCGTGCAGAGGGTTGACCAGCACGAAGTCGGCGCCCGCCGCGCGCGCCGACACGCTGGCCAGGTCGCCGAGGGTGGTCAGGTCGCCGATGCCCCAGGACCGCTCGGAGCGCACCGAGTACAGCTGGGCCATGACACCGGTCGCGGGCTTATCGACGAACTTGTCGGCCGTCGACAGCCGACCCGGAGTGACGGCGAGCTCGCATTCTGCCGTCGCGTCCTCGTTGACCGCGCGCAGGCGGTGCCACCCCAGGGGCAGATTCTCCGGGACGGCGAAGGCGGCTTCGCCGAGCAGAACGCCGTCGACCTCGCGGGGAGCGACGTTGTGCTCGACCTGGGCCAACGGCCACTCCGACCCGTCGTCCAGGATCGCGGTGACGGACACGGCGGTGCCGTCGGGGACGTGAACGATGACCTCCTTGTAGGAGCCGCTGGTGCTCACCACCACCGGCGGCAGCAGCCGACGCCAGCGCGCATCGGTCCACGCCTCGCGGGCGGCGATGATGTCCTCGTCGGAGGGGTCGTCGGGGGTGGGGCCGAGATCGACGTCGAGCGCCGCGAAGATCTTCAGGATCGTCGCCCTGGACACCGTGGCCTCTTCGCCGTTTTGCGCGGTATAGCGCGTGGCGACGCCGACGTCGGCGGCGAGATCGGTCAGGGGGGCGGTCACGGGAAGCTGCGCGTCTTCGTTGGTCACGCGTCCCATCATGCCAGTGACGCGGAATGTCCACCCGACCGGAGAAGCTGGCCATCGTCCGGCCCGGAAGCGGCGGTCGCCGATCTGCTCGCGGGCGACGGTCATCCGCGTGTCCGACGGCGACCGTCCTCGCCCCGTTTGGAGGTGGCGATCGATGCATCGACATAACGATTCCGTTTTTATGCCCGGTTCTCGCACCGGCGTGATGCGCGTGTCGTACAGTTGCCGAAGTAATAGAAGTAATCGATGTCACACCTCCTCGTGCGACGCCGCAGTCGACTGGGCGGGGTGACATCCGCGCGCCGGCGAAGCATCGGCGGCCGCGGTCACGCGAATCGATGGACGACCAGAAGGAGACGGAAAGCACCATGCGGGAGTACAGCAGCGAAGCCAAGTACGTGGTGGGTGAGAAGGAAACGATCGTCACCGCGATGCAGGAGCTGGTGGCCAAGCGCCCGAAGCTGGTCATGTTCACCCGTCCGAAGAACTTCGAGTGGGTCAACGTCACCGCCCAGGAGTTCCACGATGAGGCCATGGCCGTCGCCAAGGGTCTCATCGCCAACGGCGTCCAGAAGGGCGACCGCGTCGCGCTGCTGTCCGAGACCCGTTACGAGTGGAACCTGATCAACATCGCCATCTGGATGGCGGGCGCGACCATCGTGCCGATCTACGGTTCCTCCTCCGCCGGCCAGATTCGCTGGATCATCGAGGACTCCGGCGCGGTTTTCGCGATCACCGAGAGCCGCCAGCACACCGAGCGGATGAAGAACCTCGTCATCGACGACTCGGGCCACGCCCCGCTGTCGGAGTCCCCGACGCAGCTGCGCCGCGTGCTCGAGATCAACGCCTCCGCCGTCGACACCCTCATGTACGAGGGGCGCGACATCGACGACTCCGAGGTGCAGAGCCGCATCGACGCGACCACCTGCGATGACCTCGCGTCCGTCATCTACACCTCCGGCACGACCGGCCGCCCGAAGGGCTGCATGCTGGTCCACAGCAACTGGTTGGCGGAGGCCCGCGCGATCCTGACCAACGACATCGGCGTCATCGCCCGTCCGGGCAACCGCATCCTCACCTTCCTGCCGCTGGCGCACGTTCTGGCCAACGCGGTGTCCCTGGCCGCCATCGTCGGCGGCGCCACCCAGTCCCACTGGGCGGACACCAGCACCGTCACCCTGGAGTTCCAGCGTTCCCGCCCGCACTTGATCCTCGGCGTGCCGCGCGTGTTCGAGAAGGTCCGCGACTCGGCGCAGGCCGGTGCGAAGGAGAAGGGCGCCTTCGGCACTGCGCTGTTCGAGCGCGCGGAGGCCGCCGCCATCGAGTACTCGAAGGCCCTGGACACCCCGTCCGGCCCGACGACGGCGCAGAAGCTGCGCCTGAAGCTGTACGACAAGCTGCTGTTCGGCAAGATCAAGGCCGCCATGGGCGAGGCCGTGCAGTACACCATTTCCGGTGGTTCGGCGATGTCCTCTGACCTGGGCCACTTCTTCCGCGGCCTGGGCGTCACCGTTTACGAGGGCTACGGTTTGACCGAGTCGACCGCCGCCATCACGGTGAACAACCCGAACGACCAGGTCATCGGCACGGTGGGCCGTCCGGTCGGCGGCTGCGCGGTGAAGATCGACGACGACGGTGAGATCCTGCTCAAGGGCTCGGTGGTCTTCAAGGGCTACTGGCAGAACGAGGAAGCCACCAAGGCCGCCTTCGACGGCGAGTGGTTCAAGACCGGCGACCTCGGCGAGCTCGACGAGACCGGCCACCTGCGCATCACCGGCCGCAAGAAGGACCTCATCGTCACGGCCGGCGGCAAGAACGTGTCGCCCGGCCCGATGGAGGACCGCATGCGCTCCCACCCGCTGGTGTCGCAGGCCGTGGTCATCGGCGACGGTCGCCCGTTCGTCTCGGTGCTGGTCTCGCTCGACGAGGAGGCCGTGGAGAAGTGGAAGGCCGAGCACAACGTGCCGGAGCACACCCCGGTGCGTGAGCTGGCCGCGAACGCGGTGCTGCGCGCGGAGATCCAGGACGCGGTGAACTCCGCCAACGAGCTGGTCTCGCACGCCGAGGCCATCAAGAAGTTCCACATCCTCCCGTGCGACCTCTCCGAGGAGGCCGGCGAGCTGACCCCGACCATGAAGGTCAAGCGCAACGTCGTCGTCGACAAGTACTCCCGCGAGATCGAGGACATGTACACCCGCTAGATGTACCCGGCCATCAGGTTGGTAGCGGCGAGCCTGGTTGATTAAGCGAGAACCTCCGGATGGGATGTGGCTTGTCTAAGGCCCACTTCCAAACCGGAGGTTCTCGTGTCCCACGGTAGTGCTCGTTTGACCGTTCATGGTCGCCGGCTGATCGTCGAGCGTCATCAGTGCGGGTGGACCCAATCCCACATCGCCGCGGCGATGGGTGTGTCCCGCAAGTGCGTGAAGACCTGGATCGACCGCTTCGCCGCCGAGGGCGAGGCCGGCCTGCAGACTCGTTCTTCGCGCCCGCACACCTCGCCGACCAAGACCAGTGCCGAGGTCGAGAAGCAGGTTCTTGCCGCGCGTGCCGAGCATCGGGAGGGCCCGGACGTCCTTGGTCCCCGCGTCGGGGTGCCGGCCCGGACGGTCTCGCGTATTCTGCGCCGCCACGGTGTGCCGTACCTGCGCCAATGTGACCCGATCACCGGCGAGGTGATCCGCTCATCCAAGACCACCGCAGTGCGGTACGAGCGCGACCGGCCGGGCGAGTTAGTGCACATGGACGTCAAGAAGCTGGGCAAGATCCCCGACGGTGGTGGATGGCGCGCCCATGGCCGCCCGAACGCCCCACGCGACCGCAAGACCAGAGTCGGTTACGACTACGTCCACTCGATGGTCGATGACCATTCCCGCCTGGCCTACAGCGAGGTCCTCCCCGACGAGAAGGGGGCCACCTGCTCCGGTTTCCTGGAACGGGCGATCGCCTACTTCGCCGAGCACGGCATCGACCGGGTCGAGCGGCTGATGACCGACAATGCCTGGGCCTACCGCTACTCATTGCGTGAGGTGTGCGCCAAACATGGCATCGTCCAGAAGTTCATCAAGCCGCATTGTCCATGGCAGAACGGCAAGGTCGAACGCCTCAATCGCACTCTGGCCACCGAGTGGGCCTACCGCCAGATCTACGCCTGTAACAGCGATCGGACGGCAGCCCTTGCGCCGTGGCTGGAGTACTACAACACTGAACGACGCCACAGCGCACTCGGAGGCCACCCGCCGGTCAGCCGACTGCTACCAACCTGATGGCCGGGTACAGCTAGAACCTTCGTCGGCCGCCCTCATGGGCGGTCCGCCAGGGTTTCCGGCCCGGCACCCCACATGGGGTGCCGGGCCGTTGCGCTTGTCGACGACGGCCGAATCCCGGCAGCCCGGGTCGACCCCTGCAGCCTCGTGAGCCGACACACCCCCGCGCCCACCGACACGCACCCACCGCGCCGACACGCACCCGCCGAGCCGGTGTCGCTCCACGGGCAGCGGCCCGCGCACCCTTATGGTGGGGTCGTTCGAGGTTTTCGGGGGAACGCGCAATCGGCCCCGGCGCCCCGAGGACGACCCCGGCGAACGCCGGCGGCGATGATCAGCCCGGCAGGGCCCGACCGGCGAGGAGGACCGCGGTGGAGCATTACGACGCGCGCCTCCGGCTCCGGGAAATCACCCAGGAGCTGTACGACATCGGCGATGAAGTCGCCGAGCACATCGAGCACCTGGCCCAGGCCATCGCCGACGTCGACCGCGAGTTGGTCGACGAATGCGTGCTGGAGCTGGCAGACATCGTCGATGAGGCCGTCGAAGACGCCCGCCCGCTCGTCGGCGAACTCGCCGGTCTGCGGCAGGCGTTCACGTCCGGCATTCGCCGCGGCGAATTGGGGCCGATGCCCGACCGCGAGCCCGGCCCCGAGCCGAAGCCCGTCGACGTCGCTTCGCTGTCGGCCATTCCCGCGCCGTTGCGGCACCCCGTCGCCGTGCCGACGGTCGCGCATGCGTTGCTGGCGCGGTCGGAGAGCACGGCCGCGTACCTGGAGGATCTCGCCGACTGGGTGTCGGCCGAAAACATCCGCGGCGTCGAAGTCCTCGGGTCGGTGCAGATCCCGGCGCTGTACGCCCGCTGCGGCCGCCGCGCCCTCAATGCCGCCGCGGCCTGGTGCGTCACCGTCCCCGAAACGCACCCCGCCGTGGCGAAGACGCTGCGCGGGCGTCGTCCTCCCGCGTTCCTCATGGAGCGCATCCGCATCGACGAGGTCGTTCGCAAGGTCGCCCAGCGCCGTGCCGCGGAGCGCGTGTGACGGGGCCGGTCAACGACGGCGACCCGGCGGCTGCGGCAACGTCGGCAGGCCAGCGCGACCCGCGCCCGGAGTTCGGCATCTATCTGCATGTCCCGTTCTGCGCGACGCGGTGCGGCTACTGCGATTTCAACACCTACACCGCCGGTGAGCTGGGGTCGGCGGCATCGACGGGCAGCTATCTCGACGCCATCGTCCGCGAGCTGGAGTTGGCGGTGGAGTCCCTCGACTCGGCTTCGGCCGGCGGCGGTGGGGTCCGCCCCGCCGAGACCGTGTTCATCGGCGGCGGCACCCCGTCGTTGTTGGGCGCCGAGGGGCTGGCGCGCCTGCTCGACGGCGTGCGCGACACGTTCGGCCTGGCCCCGGACGCCGAGGTGACCACGGAGTCCAACCCGGAATCGACGTCGCCGGACTTTTTCGAGGGCATCCGCGAGGCCGGTTTCACCCGGGTGAGCCTGGGCATGCAGTCCGTCTCCCCGCACGTGCTGGCGACGCTGGATCGCGTCCACACGCCGGGCCGTCCGGTGGAGGCCGCCCGGGAGGCGCGCGACGTCGGCTTCGACCACGTCAACCTCGACCTCATCTACGGCACGCCGGGGGAGTCGATGTCCGACCTCGACGCGTCGCTGGAGGCGGTGCTGTCGGCGGGCGTCGATCACGTGTCGGCGTATTCGCTCATCGTGGAGGAGGGCACCGCCATGGCGCGGAAGGTCCGTCGCGGCGAGCTGCCCATGCCCGACGACGATGACCTCGCCGACCGTTACGAACGCATCGACGCCACCCTCCGCGGCGCGGGCTACGGCTGGTACGAGGTGTCCAACTGGGCGAGGCCGGGCGGGGAGTGCCGCCACAACATGATCTACTGGCGCGACGGCGACTGGTGGGGCGCCGGCCCGGGGGCGCATTCGCATCTCGGCGGCCGTCGTTTCCACAACGTCAAGCACCCTGCCCGCTACGCGTCCGTCGTGTCGGGCGGGGAGTTGCCCATCCACGATTCGGAGTCGCTTTCCGACGAGGACCGCCACATCGAACGAGTGATGTTGCGGTTGCGTTTGGCGGAGGGCATGCCGACGTCGGAACTGCGGCCAGAGGAACTCGAGCGGGCGCGTGCGCAGGAGGCCGCCGGGATGCTGGCGCTGGACGGCGATCGGGTTCGCCTGACCGATGCGGGCCGGCTGCTGGCCGACGCGATCATCGTCGACATCCTCAGCTGAGCGCGCGATCCGCATTGGGGGCTAAGGTTCCCCGCATGAGTTCGAACGTGGCCCCGGAGGCGGGCAACCCGTGCCGCGAATCCGCGCCCGAGCTGGCGGCCGTCGCCCAATCCACGCGCACGCGGCTGATCGCGGTGCTCGTGATCGGCCAGATCCTCGGCGGCCTCGGCGTCGGCGCCGCGGTGAGCGTCGGCGCGTTGCTCGTCGCTGAGGTATCCGGATCCCCGGAACTGTCGGGGCTCGCCGCGACGCTGAGCACGCTCGGTGCCGCGATCGCGTCGGTGCCGTTGGCGCGGCTGGCCATCGCGAAGGGCCGCGGATTCGCGTTGGCCGTCGGTTCCGGCCTGGCTGCCGTCGGCGCCGTGGTGTCGACGTTGGCCGCAGTCTCGGACAGCACCCCGTTGCTGCTCGCCGGGCTCCTCGTTCTCGGCGTCGGTTCGGCGGTGGGGCTGCAGGCGAGGTTCGCCGCCGCCGATGCCGCCCTGCCGCACCGCCGCGGCCTGATGCTGTCGACGGTCATGTGGTCCACGACCGTGGGCGCCGTCACTGGGCCGCTGCTCATGTCCCCGTCGGGAAGAGTGGCCACGGCGTTCGGCCTGCCGGAGTTGACCGGGCCCTTCCTGGTCACCGTCGTCGCCCAGGTCGGCGCCACGCTGCTGTACGCGCTGTTGCTGCGCCCCGATCCGCTCGAGGTCGCGCGACTCACCGATGCGGCCGCGGCCAATGCGGCTGCGCGAACGCCGGCAGGATCGACGTCCGCCGAAGGAGAAGGAACCGCTCCAACCGCTCACGCCGCGCCCGCCACCGCCGAACCCAACGCCGTGGTGCCCGCCGATCGCCGCGTCGTGCTCGCGGGCCAGGGCGCGGTTGCCGTCGCCCACTTCGTCATGGTCACCCTCATGTCCATGGCACCGCTGCACATGGCGAACTTCGGCGCATCGCTGACCATCATCGGCGCCGTCATGAGCTTGCACATCGCCGGCATGTGGGCCCTGTCGCCCGTCTTTGGCTGGGCCGTCGACCGGTTCGGCACGACCGCGATGATCTTCGTCGGCCAGACCATTTTCCTGGCCACCGCGGTCGTCATCTGGATCGCGCCGTTCAGCTTGCCCATGCTCGCCGTCGCGCTGACCCTGCTGGGCCTGGGCTGGTCGGCGTCGGTGGTGGCGGGATCGGCGGCGGTCACCACGGCCACGCCGCAGCACGATCGCGCCGCCGTCCAGGGCCGGACCGACATGACGATGAACTTGGCGGGCGTGCTCGGCGGATTGATCGGCGGGCCGGTGCTTGTCCAGATCGGGTACACCGGTTTGTCCCTGGTTGCGATGATCCCGGTTGCGGTGGTCGTCGTCACGCACATGGCGCTGGGGAAGCGCACCGCCGTCGGCCGGTAGACTCGGCCCTCGATGCACGGGAGCCCGCCGGGCCCGACGACGACGCGAAAAGGAGATGAGCGCCCGATGTCCAGCCAGACCGAACTGCGCCGCCGCGAGGTGCTGCGCGCCATCGTCGCCGACTACGTGTCCTCGCAGGAGCCGGTCGGATCGAAGGCCTTGGTCGAGCGCCACAACCTGGGCGTGTCCTCGGCGACCATCCGAAACGACATGGCGGTGCTGGAGGCCGAGGGGTTCATCACGCAGGAGCACGCCTCCTCCGGGCGCATCCCCACGGAGAAGGGCTATCGACTGTTCGTCGACTCGATTTCGAAGGTCAAGCCGCTGTCGAAGGCGGAGCACCGGGCGATCCTCGAATTCCTCGAAGGCGGCGTGGACCTGGAGGACGTGCTGCGCCGCTCGGTGCAGCTGCTCAGCCAGCTCACCCGACAGGTCGCCGTCGTCCAGCTGCCGACGCTGCAGACGTCGCAGGTGCGGCACTGCGAGGTGGTGCAACTCGCCGACGTGCGCCTGCTGGTGGTCATCATCACCGACACCGGCCGCGTCGAACAGCGCAACGTCGAACTCGCCGCGCCGATCGACCCGAACCAGGTGTCGGCGCTGCGCGACCTGCTCAACCGCACGATGGCCGGCAAAACCCTGTCCGACGCTTCGGCGTCCATCGCCGACCTGGCGGCCAACGCGCCGGCCGACGTCCGCGACATCGTCATCCGCTGCTCGACGGTGATCATCGAGTCGCTCATCGACAAGCCCAACGACCGCCTGATCCTTTCCGGCGCCTCCAACCTGACGCGCTCCGGCCTGCACGGGCGCCTGCCGTCGACCCTGCCGAACATCCTCGACGCGCTGGAGGAGCAGGTCGTCGTGCTCAAGTTGCTGTCGGCCGTGCAGGACCTCGACCAGGTGCGGGTGTCCATCGGCGAAGAAAACGAAGACGAGGAACTGCGTGGCACGTCCGTCGTGTCCACCGGCTACGGGACGGCGGGCGCGATTCTCGGCGGTCTCGGCGTCGTCGGCCCCACCTACATGGACTACCCGGGAACAATCGCGTCGGTCGCCGCCGTTGCACAGTACGTCGGCCGGGTCCTCGGTGACGGGTGACGGCCCGCACGCTGGTACATTCTTCCGACGGCTGCCCCATCGGCCCGCCGGTGGCCGGGCCGCCCGAATTCCGGTGACTCTTCGCTGATTACCGACAATTGGTTTTCCACAGATGCATAAGGAAGTAACTGACGTTGGCTCGTGACTACTACGGCATCCTCGGCGTGTCCAAGGACGCCTCCGACACGGAGATCAAGAAGGCGTACCGCAAGCTCGCGCTGAAGTACCACCCGGACCGCAACCCGGATGACGAAGAGGCCGCGGAGAAGTTCCGCGAGGCCTCCGTCGCCCACGAGGTCCTCTCCGACCCGGAGAAGCGGCGCATCGTCGACATGGGCGGCGACCCGATGGAGCAGGGCGGCGGCGTCGGCGGCGGAGGCTTCGGCGGTTTCGGCGGCGGTGGCCTGGGCGACGTTTTCGAGGCGTTCTTCGGCGGCGCCGCCGGCGGCCCGCGTCAGCGCCGTTCCCGCGTCCAGCCCGGTTCCGATGCGCTGCTGCGCATTTCGCTCGGCCTGGAGGAGTGCTTCACGGGCGTGCGCAAGCCGATCACCGTCGACACCGCCGTGCTGTGCGACATCTGCGAGGGCACGGGCTCGAAGTCGAAGGCCAAGCCGAAGGTGTGCGGCGACTGCAACGGCACCGGTGAAATCCAGCAGGTGCAGCGTTCCTTCCTGGGCAACGTCATGACCTCGCGTCCATGCGGCCGTTGCCAGGGCACCGGCGAGATCATCGCCGACCCCTGCACCAACTGCGGCGGCGACGGCCGCGTGAAGTCGCGCCGCGACCTGACCGTCAACGTTCCGGCGGGCATCTCCGATGGCATGCGCATCCGCATGGCCGGCCAGGGCGAGGTCGGCCCGGGCGGCGGGCCGGCCGGCGACCTGTACGTCGAGGTCCACGCCGAGCCGCACCCCGTGTTCACCCGCGAAGGCGACGACCTGCACGTGACCATCCACGTGCCCATGGTCGACGCGGCGCTGGGCACCTCCCTGGACGTGGAGGACCTGGTCGGCGAGAACATCGCCGTCGAGGTCGAACCGGGAACCCAGCCCGCGCAGACCATGCGGGTGGAGGGCCGCGGCATGCCGCGCCTGCGCGGCGAAGGCTCCGGCGACCTCATCGCCCACGTCGACGTGCAGGTGCCCACCAAGCTCGACGGCAAGTCCCGCGAGTTGCTGGAGAAGCTCCGCGACCATCGCGGCGAGGGCACGCGGCTCGTCGACGACAAGGCCACCGAGCGCGGTTTCTTCTCGCGTTTCCGCAACCGCCGCTAGGACCAACCGTCGCCCGGACACCGTCGACGGAGCCGCCCGCCGAATCAGAACAGGAGAGCCATGGGACTGCCCGTTTTCCTCGCCGATTTCGACGGCGCGGTGCCCGACCCCGGCTCCGTCATCGCCCTGGAGGGCCCGGAGGCGCGTCACGTCAAGGTGCAGCGCCTGGGGCCCGGCGACGAGGTGTTCCTCGTCGACGGCCGGGACCGGCGGGCCCGGGCCCGGATTTCGCTTGCCGACGGTGCCCGAGTCACCTGCGAAGTCCTCTCCTCGGAGGTCGATGAGCGGCCGACGCCCCATGTGACGGTCGTCCAGGCGTTGCCGAAGTCGGACCGGGCGGAATTGGCCGTGGATCTGATGACCGAAGCCGGCGTCGACGCGATCATCCCGTGGTCGGCGCGACGGTGCGTGGCCAAGTGGACCGGCGCGAAGGCGGGCAAGGCACGCGACAAGTGGGCGTCGACCGCCCGCGAGGCCGCCAAACAGGCCCGCCGCGCCTGGATCCCGCCGGTGGCCGAACTGCATTCGACGAAGGACGTCGTGGCGCTCATCGAGACGGTGACCGGACGCGGGGGAGTGGCCGCGGTGCTCCACGAGGAGGAGAATCGCGCCTTCGCGGACGTCGCCCGGGCCGCCGCCGACGTCGGCGAGGTCATCTTCATCGTCGGCCCCGAAGGCGGCGTCGACGACGCGGAGCTCGAATCGTTCCGCGCGGCGGGTGCGACGCCGCTGGTCCTCGGCCCGACCGTGTTGCGCACGGCCCTGGCCGGTGCGGCCGCGACCTCGGCGCTGGGTCCGCTGACCCGGCGTTGGGGCTGAGCCGGGACCGCGTGGTCGACGTGAAATCCGCCCGCGCATTCCTCGTTCCCTGGCTGCTGTGCGCCCTCGGCGGCGCGGTGGCGTCGTGGGCGGGCGTGCCGGCGGGATGGCTGGTCGGCCCGATGGTCGTCGCCGTGGTGCTGTCGCTGGTCGCCGGCGGCCGCGCCGCCCCGAACGTGAAGTGGACCAGGCCCTGGCCGAACCGCTTCGGGCAGACGGTCATCGCGCTGCTCGCCGTCGGTCCCGTCGCACAATCCAGCCCCGGCGAGCTCGCCGCGGGTCTTCCCCTGGCCCTGCTGGTCACGGTCGCGTCGATGCTCGTCGCCTTCGCCGCATCGTCCCTGCTGCACCGCCGCGCGGGCGTCGATCGCGCCACATCGGTGGTGGCCACGCTGCCGGGTGGCGCATCCCTCATGCTGGCGGTGGCCCGCGAAGCCGGCGCAGACGAGAAATTCGTCGTCTTCTCCCAGTACCTGCGCCTGCTCGTCGTTTCGTTGAGCCTGCCGGCCGTGATTCTGCTTCTCGACGGACCGGGTGACGCCCGCCCCGACGACGCCGTCGCCCCCATCGGCGGCGCAGCCGACCCAACCGCCATGGACTCGGCGTCCCGGATTTCGGAATGGGCGGGCGACTGGTCGAGCTGGGCGATGATCGCCGCCGCAATGGCGTTGGGAGCCGCCGTCGCAAAGCTCATGCCGAAGTTCCCGGCACCCTTCATCATCCCCGCCATCCTCGCCGGGGCCGCGGGCGCCATGATCTGGCCCGAACTGGCCCCCGACATGCCGCGGCTGGCCGTCGCCGTCGCATTCATCGTCCTGGGCACCGCCGCCGGCTCCGGCATGACCATGGCCAACATCGCCGAATTCCGCCGCGCTCTGCCGTACGTCCTCGCCGGCGTCGGCATGCTGCTGGCCACCACCGCACTGTCCGCCTGGGCGATGTGGATGTTCGGCATCACCGGCGGCGTCGACTCCTACCTGGCCACCGCACCCGGCGCCAGCGAGCTCGTATTCGGGTTCGTCGCCGAACGCGGCGGCGCGGGCATCGTCGTGGTCATGCACGTCGTCCGCGTCATCGCCGTCGCCGTCGCGGCCCCATCCCTGCCGCAACTCATGCGCCGGTGCACGCCCGACCAGTGAGACGACCTAAGATCGTGACAAACCCGTCGACGCCCCGCCCCCGGCGCGCCGACCACCAACCGCCTCACCGACCCGCACCACCAACCCGCCAAGGAAACGAGGTTCCACCCGGCGTGACGGATCCGACCCGACAACCCGAACGACGACGCCCCGAACGACACGCCGTCGACCACCGCACCCAGGCGATCGTCGAACTCGACCCCGCGCACGCACCGACCGTATTCGGGCACGCCGATCGCAACCTGCGCCTCCTCGAAAACCTCCTCGGCGCGGACGTCCACGCCCGCGGCACCACCGTCACCGTCACCGGCCGCCCCTCCCAGGTCGCCACCGCGGCCCGGGCCTTCAAGGAACTCGAATCCATGGCGCGCCGCGGCCACGAACTGTCCACCGACTCCGTGACGCGCGCCGTCGGCATCGTCGGGGACGACGCCCGCGACGGGGCGGCCGGCGGATCCGGCGGTGCGGCCGACGTCCTCGGCGCGGAGATCATCGCCCGCCGGGGCAAAATCGTCCGCCCCAACACCCAGGGCCAGAAGGACTACGTCGACGCCATCGACCGCAACACCATCATCTTCGGCATCGGCCCCGCCGGCACCGGAAAGACGTACCTGGCCATGGCCAAGGCCGTCCAGGCGCTGCAGCGCAAGGACGTCGAACGGATCATCCTGACCCGCCCCGCCGTCGAAGCCGGTGAAAACCTCGGCTTCCTGCCCGGCACCCTCCACGAAAAAATCGACCCCTACCTGCGGCCCCTCCACGACGCGTTGCGCGACATGATGGACCCGGAGATGATCCCGAAACTCATGGAGTCCGGCGTCATCGAAGTCGCCCCGCTCGCGTACATGCGCGGACGGACGCTGAACAACGCATTCATCATCCTCGACGAAGCGCAGAACACCACGCCCGCGCAGATGAAGATGTTCCTCACCCGACTCGGCTTCGGCGCCAAGATGGTCGTCACCGGCGACGCCACCCAGGTCGACCTGCCCCGCGGGCAGCGCTCCGGCCTCGACGTCGTGCGCCGCATCCTCGGCGACATCGACGGCATCGCCTTCCCGCACCTCGGCGCGGCCGACGTCGTCCGGCACTCGCTCGTCTCCGCCATCGTCGAGGCCTACGACGACTACGACGCCGCCGAGCAGGAACGCGCCGAACGGGCGAAAACCGAGCGGGCGAAGACCGAGCGCGGGAGGGCCGAACGTGGGACGACCGAATCCACGAAACCCGGGCGCGGCAAGAACAAGCGCGACGTGGCCGGGCGGGACGGCACCGGGCGCGGCAAGAACAAGCGCGGCGGCGGCACGAACCCCGGCCCCGGCCGCGACTGGATGTGGGACTCGGGGGACGAGCGGTGATGGGCCGCGACAACACGGGCAACGACAGTGGAAACAGGAGCATGAGACGATGAGCATCGAGGTCTTCAACGAATCCGGCCGCGGCGTCAGCGAGGAATCGCTCATCGACGTCGCCCGCTACGCCCTGGGCCGGATGGACGTCCACCCGGCCGCGGAACTGTCGATCCACCTCGTCGACGAACCGACCATCGAGGACCTGCACATCCGCTGGCTCGACCTGCCCGGCCCGACCGACGTCATGAGCTTCCCCATGGACGAGCTCACCCCCGGCTCCGGCCGCCCGGATGCGCCGCAACCCGGCCCGTCGATGCTCGGCGACATCGTGCTGTGCCCCGACTTCGCCGCCCGCCAGGCGGAGAAGGCCGGCCACCCGCTCAGCCACGAACTGGTCCTGCTCACCGTCCACGGCCTGCTGCACCTGCTCGGATACGACCACATCGAGGCCGACGAGGAGCGCCGCATGTTCGCGCTCCAGAACGGCCTGCTCGCCGACTGGTACGACGACGTCGAACGCCGCGGCGCCGACTTCCCGGCCAAGCCCATCAACCCGGGCGCCTTCCCGTCGGCCGCCGACCGCGAGCAACTCGACGAACAGCTCGGCGGCGATGTGCATGGCGGCAACGCGCATGCTGGTAACGCACATGGTGGCGACGCGCGTGGCGACGCCGGCCGTGGCGACGCCGGCCGTGGCCGCGACGGTGACGGCCGAAACGACGACGACCGTGGGGCGGGCACGCAGCGATGACCGCATCGGCATGGATGATCCTCGCGGTCATCCTCCTCATGGCCATCGCCGGCGTACTCAACACCGTCGAAACCGCCGTATCGTCCATCTCCCGGGCGCGCGCCAATGAAATGGTCCGCGACGAAGTCGCCGGTGCGAAAGCACTGGTCCGCGTCCTGGACTACCGTGCCCGCAACGTCAACGTCCTCGTGCTGCTGCGCACGGTGTGCGAAGTCTCCGGCTCCGTCCTCGTCGCCGTCCTCGCGATGGAATACATCCGGTCCGACGCCTGGGCGATCACCGCGGCGATCGTGGCCATGACGCTGTTCAGCTACCTGGTCCTCGGCGTCACCTCGCGCACCCTCGGACGCCGCAACCCCTACGCGGTGTCGCTCGCCTCCGCCGTCATCCTCGGCGCCGTCTCCCGCCTGCTCGGCCCCGTCGAAAAGCTCCTGATCTGGGTGGGCAACGTGCTCACCCCCGGCGGCGGCTTCCGCGACGGCCCATTTTCCGGCGAAGTCGAACTGCGCGAAATGGTCGACATCGCCCGCGAACGCGGCATCGTCGAACACGACGAACGCCGCATGATCCAATCCGTCTTCGACCTGGCGTCGACGTCCGCACGGTCGGTGATGGTGCCGCGCCCGGAAATGGTGTGGATCGAATCGGAGAAGCACGCCGGCCAGGCCGTCGCCCTGTGCGTCCGGTCGGGCCACTCGCGCATCCCGGTCATCGGCGACGGCGCCGACGACATCGTCGGCATCGTCTACCTGAAGGACCTGGTGCAGCAGACCTACTCGCTCACCGACGGTGGCCGCAGCGTCCCCGTCACCGACGTCATGCGCGCCGCCACGTTCGTGCCGGACTCCAAACCCCTCGACGACCTGCTCGACGAAATGCAACGCGACCGCAACCACATCGCCATCCTCGTCGACGAGTACGGCGGCGTGGCGGGGCTGATCTCCATCGAGGACATCCTCGAGGAAATCGTCGGCGAGATCGCGGACGAATACGATGAAGACGAACGGGCGCCCATCGAACCCCTCGGCGACGGCCGGTACCGGGTCATGGCCAGGTTGTCCCTCGGCGAACTCGTGGAGCTTTACGACGAAGCCGAGGGACGTGAAGTCCGATTCGACGACGGTGTCGACGACGAAGTCGACACGGTATCCGGGTTGCTCGCCTACGGTCTCGGACGCGTCCCGCTGCCGGGCGCCGAAGTGGAGGCCGCCGGACTGCGCTTCACCGCCGAAGGCGCACGCGACCGCCGCGGCCGCATGCGGGTCCACGCCGTCGTGGTCGAACCCGTCGACCCGGAACCGGCGGACGCCGCCGCGGGACACGAACAAGAGGAGAACTGACATGGGAAACCTGGACGACATGCTGGCCGGCGCCGGAATCGGCGGCGATTCCGACGACTACGCCACCCCGCCGGGCCACCGCTCCGGATTCGTGTCCATCGTGGGGCGCCCCAACACCGGCAAATCCACCCTGACCAACGCCCTCGTCGGCGAGAAGATCGCCATCACCGCCGACCAACCGGAAACCACCCGCCACCCCGTGCGCGGCGTGGTGCACCGCGACGACTGCCAGATCATCGTCGTGGACACCCCCGGCCTGCACAAGCCCCGCAAACTGCTGGGCCACCGCCTCAACGACATGGTCGCCGAGGCCTACGCCGACGTCGATCTCATCGCCATGTCCGTGCCCGCCGACGAAAAAATCGGCCCCGGCGACCGGTGGATCCTCGAATCCGTCCGCAAGGAATGCCCGAACACGACGATGATGGGCATCGTCACCAAGACCGACAAGGTCGGCCGCGACGTCATCGCCGAACGCCTCATGGAACTCCACGACCTGCTCGGCGCGGAAGCCGAACTCGTGCCCGTGTCGTCGAACTCCGGCGAAAACCTGGAAACCCTCGTCAACGTCATGGCGTCGCTGCTGCCGGAGGGCCCCAAGTACTACCCGTCCGGCCACGTCACCGACGAAGACCGCGACACGCGCATGGCCGAACTCATCCGCGAAGCGGCCCTCGGCGGCCTCCGCGATGAACTGCCGCACTCCGTCGCCGTCCAAATCGACGAAGTCATGCCGAACCCCGACCGCGAGGGCGTCACCGACGTCCACGCCGTCATCTACGTCGAACGTCCCGGCCAGAAGCACATCCTCATGGGCAAGGACGGCAGGCGCATGCGCACCACCGTGCACAAGGCCCGAAAGTCCCTCATGGAACTGCTCGGCGGCAACGTCTACCTGGACCTGCGCATCAAGGTGCTCAAGGACTGGCAGTCCGACCCGAAGCAGCTGGGACGCCTGGGGTTCTAGAGCGGGAGGCTGCGGGACACGGCCGAGCTCGCGGTCCGGCAGACCGGAGAAGGTGCCCCTTTTCCGGGCTGCGTCCGGTGGAATCCGGGGCGCCGGGTAACCTCATCATTCGCCCACGGGCGAGAACATCCATAAACGATCCATAAACGTGCGAAAGGTGAACCGTGACCGACGCGAACAACCCGGGAAACGGCTTCGGCAACTACTCCGGTGACGGCGGATGGGGAAACCCCGCCGACGGCTACTCGACCGCGGGCCAGCACAACCCCCAGGCCGGGTACCCCGACTACTCCGGGTACCCCGCCAACGGCGCAACCGGCGCCCCCGCCCCCGCAGCCGCCGGCCGTGACGCCAGTTTCCTCTCCGCGTTGTTCGACTTCTCCTTCCGCCAGTACGCCACGCCGTCGATCGTGAAGACCATCTACGTCCTGGTCACCATCGTCGTCGCCCTCGGCGCCCTGGTGTGGATCATCACCGGCGCAGCCGGCGCCTTCGACCTCGACTCCGGCATCGGGCTGCTTTTCCTGCTGTTCGGCGTGCCCTTCATCCTCATCGCCGTCATCCTGCAGCTCGCCCTGGTTCGCGTGCTGCTGGAATCGAGCCTCGCACTCATCCGCTCCGCCCAGTCGCTGCAGAACCTCGAGCAGCGCCCCTAACGGGAGACCACGCAACCAACGATGGCGGAGAGCTATCGCGACCGGGCGATCGTCGTAAAGCGTCACGACCTGGGGGAAGCCGACCGGATCATCGTCCTGTTCACCCGGAACCACGGCATCGTCCGCGCCGTGGCGAAAGGCGTGCGTCGCGCCAAATCCCGCTTCGGATCCAGGCTGGCGCCGTTCGTCGAAACCGACGTGCAGATCCACCCCGGCCGCAACCTCGGCACCATCACCGGCGCCGACACGATCCGAACGTGGGCCGCACCCATCGTCGACGACTACGCCCGCTACACCTGCGCCTGCGGAGTCCTCGAAACCGCCGAACGCCTCGCCGGCGAAGAAGGCGCCCCCTCGCCGGGCCTGTGGGACCTCACCGTCGACGCACTCGACGCCCTCGCACACTCCGCGACCGCCGCCGATGTCGCCGCGACCGCCGTCACCGACGCCGACGCCGCCAACGCCGATGAACGCGGCCCCGAAAACGGCGTCCACCGTAGCAGCACGCTGGGCGGGCACAATGGCGGCGCACCCCGCCGCACCCCCGGACTCCTGCTCACCGCATACCTGCTCAAAGCCATGGGCGAAGCCGGCTGGGCCCCCAGCCTCTTCGACTGCGCCCAATGCGGAAAACCCGGCCCCCACAAGGCATTCGCCCCAGCCGCCGGCGGCGCAGTATGCGTCGAATGCCGCCCACCCGGCGCCGCCACCCCACCCACCGACGTCCTCCGCCTGATGTGGTGGCTCGCCCACGACCGCTGGGACTACATCGACGCCGTCTCCGACCGCCGAGGATTCCGCCCCCTCGCCTCACAAGCCCGAGGCTTGGCGACGGCTCACCTCCACCACCACCTCGGCCGACGCGTCGCGGCACTGTCCTTCGTCGACGCCCGCTGGGGAGAAGACGGCAGCCCCCGCACCTCGACCACGCCGACCGCCCGAACCCACCCCGGCGCACCGGGACGCGGCACACCGTCGTAAAGCCACGCCCACCGGAACCGAGCCCAGCGGAACTGGTGCCCGCCGGAACTGAGGCCCACCGGGACTGGGGCCCGCCGCACCCCGTGGGGCATGATGAAAACGTGACGACGCCGAAATCAAACCCCATCCCGCACGATTCCCCCGTCCCCGAAGAATTCCTCCCCAACCACATCGCCCTGGTCATGGACGGAAACGGACGCTGGGCCCAAGAACGCGGAATGAAACGCACCGAAGGCCACAAACGCGGCGAAGCGGTGCTCATGGACTGCGTCGACGCATGCCTCGAAATGGGCGTGCCCCACCTGTCCGCCTACGCCTTCTCCACCGAAAACTGGCGACGCTCCACCGACGAAGTGCGATTCCTCATGGGCTTCAACCGCGACGTCCTGCGCCGCCGCCGCGACGAACTCGACGCCAAAGGCGTCCGCGTCCGCTGGGCCGGCCGACGCCCCCGACTGTGGCGCTCCGTGATCAAGGAACTCGAAACCGCCGAACGCCAGACCGCCGACAACACCAACATGACCCTGTACATGTGCGTCAACTACGGCGGCCGCGCCGAAATCGTCGACGCCGCCCGCGAGATCGCACGCCTCGCGGCAGCCGGGGAGATCAAGCCCACCGACATCGACGAAAAGAACTTCGCCCGCTTCCTCGACGAACCCGACATGCCCGACGTCGACCTGTTCCTCCGCCCCTCCGGCGAACAGCGCACCTCCAACTTCCTGCCGTGGCAGTCCGCCTACGCCGAACTCGTGTTCCAGGACCGCCTGTTCCCCGACTTCACCCGCGAGGACCTGCGCGCCGCCGTCGTTGAATACGCCAAGCGGGACCGTCGCTTCGGCGGCGTCAAGTAGGCGGCGGCAAATAGGCGGGAACCACCGGAGTACAACGACGGGGGAGGCGAGCGGGGCTGGTCCTGGGAAAAATTCGCGGAATCGGTCACTTTCGGCTTTGCGACGACGCTTTCGCCGGTGGCGGCCCGCCCGAATGGCGGATTCGAACAAATATGCGTCGCGGCCGATCTTGATCTGCTGATAGCGTCCGGGGTGCGAACAGGAAAGCGAACAATCACTCGGGGTGGGGCGATGTCGACGGCACACGACAACGGGGCGGGCGACGACCTGGCGGGACTCGTCGCAAAGCTGACGCGAAACATAGAGGGCATGATCCGGCAACTGACCACCCTGCCCATCGGGGCAGTGGGCGGCGACGGACACCACGGCGACGAGATCAACCACGTCGAAGCCGGCGTCGTCAGGCTGCGCCACGCCATGCGCGCCGCCGACGTCGTCTTCGCCGAATACGCCAACGCCGTCGTCGTCAACGAACTGCACAAACGCGGCGGCGGACGCGCCACGCCACGGTCATACCTCAAGAGGCTGTTCGACATCACCGACACCGAAGCACGCCACCTGCTCGCATACCGCGACGCACTCCACCCCGAACCCGACCCCGACCCGCCCGCCGACGCCACCCCCGAAGAACTGGAGGCCGCCGAAAAACAACTCCACCGGCGTCGCGCCATCGGCGAACGACTCGCAGCCTCCGCCAAAAAAGGCAACTTCCCAGTGTGCCGATCCAACCAAATGAACGAAGTGCTCGGCAGCTTCACCGGACAAGAGCACGGACTCATGGAGGACGTCGCCGAAGCCATCACCGACAACATCGACTCCACGCCCGCCGACCTCTTCCGGTCGATGTGCGCCAACGAAGCCCGCAAACGCCTGGAAAAACGGAAATCGGCGACCAAAGCCGGCACCTCGCAGGCCAGGCTGACCGTCCGGGCGCCCAACGTCGACGGACTGTGCAAACTCGACGCGATGCTGCCGGCGCCGACCGCCGCAGTGCTTAACGCGCTGCTGCACCTCAACGCCGGGCCCGGCGCCTTCCTCGACCTGCCCGACGGCGTCAAAGATCCCCGAACCCTGACCCAACGACGCGTGCACGCCCTCCACCACGTGCTGCTGTTCGCGCTGCAGCACAGCGGAGCCGGAGCTGCGGCGGGAGTCGGGGTGGATGCCGGGGATGGTGTTGATCTCGGTGCGCCAGGCGGGGTCCGGAGCGGAACCGCGACCGCCGGAGAGTCGGGCGGCGGAGGCGGAGGCGCCGGGAAGGTGAGCCGCAGAGCGGGAACCGCAGGTGGAGTCCGGAGCGGGGCCGGAAGCGACGCGCCGGAGGCGGACGACGGCGCAGGGGAGGGCGCAGGGGAGGACCATGGCCGGGGATTGCTGCGATGGTTGCGCACCGAATCAACCTACTGGGACCCGGAACGATGCCCCTTCGTCGCCGACCTGTACTCGGGAGTCGCGCAACCGCTCGACCGCCCGAATGCCGGCGTGGCGTCGATCGTGATGGCGATCAGGGCCTCGGACTTCGACGACGAACTTCAGAGCGCCCAACGGGAAGGGCCGCCGGAAGGGGAGCGGCGGGTGTTCAAACGCTTCCCGACGAACACCGGCATCGACCTGACGCTGCCCGAACTGGTGACCCTCGGGGCTCACAAGTACGCGTGGTTGGCGTTGCTCGACGACATCACGGGACGCCCACTCGACCTGGGCCGATCACGGCGAACCGCCGACCTGTGGCAGCGAGTCCTGCTGCTGGCGTCGGAGACCGTGTGCACCTACCCCGGATGCGAACAGCCCGCCGACATGTGCGAAACGCACCACATCGACGCCTGGCTATTCGGAGGGGCCACCGACATCGGCAACTGCACACTCCGCTGCCCGGAACACCACCGCGAAAACGACGACGCGGATGCTGGCCATGCCAGTGGGCGGGCCACCCACCCCCGGGAAACCGGACGAGTCGGGCACGTGAAACCGGGCCGGGCCCCCGAGTTCAACGACTCGCCGGCGGCACGCAGATCCCCCGGCTGGTCCGAATCCTGGTGGGCGACCTACCAAGCCGACAGGAGAGAAGCGCAGTCGACGTCGACCGGATGGTGGAGCTGGTCCAACTAGATGGGCTCGGCAGTTAGACGGAATTTCGAACCAGGCGGGATCTCGAACCAGACGGCCTCTCGGAACGGCCAAACGGTCTTCGTCTAAGACTCTTCCTGGCAGTCGCCGCACACCCCGAAAACCTCGGCGGTATGACCGGTCAACCGGAAACCATGCTTGGTGGCGAGGTCACCCGCCCATTCCTCCACCGGGCCGCCGCCGATCTCCACGGTTTCACCGCAATCGGTGCACACCAGGTGATGGTGATGATGATCCCCGCACAACCGGTACAACGCTTCACCGGCATCGGTGTGCAGAACATCCACGGCCTTGACCTCCGACAGCGACTGCAACGTCCGATACACGGTGGTCAACCCGACCTGGTCGCCGCGTTCCACGAGCACCCGATGAATGTCCTTTGCGGAGCTGAACTTCGTGATGTCGTTCATCGCCGCGATCACGGCCTTGCGCTGCCTGGTGCTGCGCACTCCGATCTTCGGGGTCTGGGCGGCGGCACCGGTGGCCGCCCCTCCGGCGTCGCCCGACCCGACACCGGCACCAGAACCCTTCGTGGATGACATCGCCGACTTCTCCAATCCCGACATGATCACCGCCCCAAACCGCACCTTCGCGGTGGACCGGGGAGGTGTCGTCGCAAAGCTTGCTTCGCATCCCGACACTACCCTCGGCGAAATCCCGGGGTCGATGGGCATGAAACTCACCATGCCGGTTAGAGTGGGGGACACTTGTCGACCGTCCACCCGGACAGTCGATTGCACGGGGCGGCCGATGAAGCCGCCCACCGTCATCCCGTGCCCGCCGGATCCACCGCGGGGCGGGACACCGTGAACCAAGGAGCGTTTGAGGCAGTGGCCCCGAAGTCTGTCGTCGATACCGTCGCGAACCTGTGCAAGCGCAGGGGTTTCGTCTACCCCTGCGGTGAGATCTACGGCGGTACGCGCTCCGCGTGGGACTACGGTCCGCTGGGCGTGGAGCTGAAGGAAAACATCAAGCGCCAGTGGTGGAAGACCTTCGTCACCGGACGCAAGGACGTCGTCGGCCTCGACTCGTCCATCATCCTGCCCCGCCAGGTGTGGGAGGCCTCCGGCCACGTCGCGACGTTCACCGACCCGCTCGTCGAATCGCTGCACACCCACAAGCGGTACCGCGCCGACCACCTGCTGGAGGCCTACGAAGCCAAGCACGGCCACCCGCCGGCCAACGGCCTCGCCGACGTTCCGGACCCGGAGACCGGCCAGCCGGGCAAGTGGACCGAACCGCAGATGTTCTCGGGCCTGCTGAAGACCTTCCTCGGCCCCGTCGACAACGAGGTCGGCCTGCACTACCTCCGCCCGGAGACGGCGCAGGGCATCTTCGTGAATTTCAAGAACGTCATGACCACCGCGCGCATGAAGCCGCCGTTCGGCATCGCCCAGACCGGCAAGGCGTTCCGCAACGAGATCACCCCGGGCAACTTCATCTTCCGCACCCGCGAGTTCGAGCAGATGGAGATCGAGTACTTCACCGCCCCGGATGACGCCCCGGCGAAGTTCGACGAGTGGGTCGACGCCTGCTGGAACTGGTTCATCGACCTGGGCATCAACCCGGAGAACATGCGCCAGTACGACGTCCCGGACGACGAGCGCGCCCACTACTCCGCCCGCACCATCGACTTCGAGTACCGCTTCCACTTCCAGGGCAACGAGTGGGGCGAGCTGATGGGCGTGGCCAACCGCACCGACTACGACCTCGGCTGCCACATCGAGCACGCCAAGGAGGATCTGCGTTACCACGACCAGGTCACGGGCGAGAAGTACGTGCCGTACGTCGTCGAGCCGTCCTTCGGTCTGACCCGTGCGCTGATGGCGTTCCTGTGCGACGCCTACACCGAGGAGGAGGTGCCGAACGCCAAGGGCGGCACCGACACCCGCACGGTGCTGAAGCTGGACCCGCGCCTGTCGCCGGTCAAGGTCGCGGTACTGCCGCTGTCGAAGAAGGACACGCTGACTCCGACCGCGGAGGCCGTCGCCGACAAGCTGCGTCAGCACTGGGCCGTCGATTACGACACGTCGGGTGCCATTGGTCGTCGTTACCGTCGTCAGGATGAGATCGGTACGCCGTTCTGCGTGACGGTCGATTTCGACACGCTCGAGGATGACGCGGTCACCGTGCGCGATCGTGACACGATGGAGCAGGAGCGCGTGAAGATCGACGAGCTCGAGGGGTACCTCGCACAGCGCCTGATCGGTTGCTAGTTCGCTTTTCGACGATTCCCGCCGTCAGCTAGGAGACAACGCATGAGCGACCAGAACGATCGTCCCGGGCTCGATGCCGAGGGGGTGTCGGAGGAGCCGACCGTGGCGCCCGCGGAGGACGTCGAGGCTCCGGAGACGCAGGCTGTGCCGGAGAATCCGGGTGCTCCCGAGTCTTCGGAAACGCTGGAAACGCCGGATGCCCCGGAGTCTCCGGAGGCACCGGGGCTGCGGGAGATCGACGAGTCGCATGCGGCGACCCTGGATGACGGCACCGTCGTGCGGTGGGAGAGCTGGCGTCTGGGGGAGGAGGTCAAGGACGGCGACAAGGTTCGCATTCCGGTGATCGCCGAGGGTGCTGAGGTGGCGGAGTACGTTCGCGTTGGCCCGGAGGAGGCGATCGCGTCCGCGCGGGGTGCGTGGGATCTGGATGTCGTCGGCGATGGGCGTCTGGTGGCCACTTTGCCGGATGGCCGGGTTTTCACGGCGGGCGGCAAGGATCGTCCGAAGTTGGCCCGGGCGAAGAAGATCGACGTTGATTTGGGCGGTGATCGCCACCTGGTCGTGGTGTGCGAGGGGTCGCAGAATTACGTGATCGAGGATGCTCGCGGCGGCAAGTTGGGGCAGTTCACGGGCGCGAATCGTGGTGTGCGTGCGGCGGAGATTCAGTACGACACCGATGGTGGCCGTGCGTTGCCGGATGAGGAGAAGATTTTCCTGTCGTGGGTGGCGCGTCGGGTGCTGGAGTACCGGATGGTCAGTTCGACGTGGATTCTCACGGTCTGTCTGTTGCTGTTGATCGCTTACCTTGTGTGGGTGTGGGTGGCGTAGGACGCGATGGTTGGCGGTGATCGGCCCGGGCGTGTGCCGGGGGAGGGTGTGGGGCCCGTTCCCGGTGGCGCGCCCGGGCCGTGGCGTGTGTCGGGGGTGGTGCCGGCGGGCCGGTCGGGGGTTGGTTCGGGGCAGGGGGGTGTGCTTTACGACGCTGATGGGGTTGTCATTGCGGCCGGTTGGCGGGTGACGCCGTCGGGGTTGTCGGGGCGGACGTTTACGGTGTCGTCGCCGGGGGATTGGTGGCGTGCGCGGACGGTGGGTTTGACGGTGGCGCATGTGGTGGTGTCGGGGCCGGGCGGGGAGTTGAGTTTGAGGCGGCGTGACGGTGGGCGGGGCCGTGATGTGGTGGATGTCGGCGCTCGGCGTCTGGTGGCGAGGACGCGCGTGGATGGTGGGGAGGTCGTCGTCGAGATCGTCGGGGGTGATCCCGATGCGGCGGGGGTTGATGCGGGGCTTTTGGCGGCTGCGGCGTTTGCGTGTGCGCATGTGGATGGCGCCGCGCGTTTGATGGGGTAGCCCGGGTGCGGTCGGTTGTCGGCTGGGCCGCGTAGGTCGCGGCTCGCTGCGGCGGTCAGAAGCTCGCCGAGCCGCCGGATCCGCCGCCGAAGCTTCCGCCTCCGCTGAAGCCTCCTCCGCCGAAGCTGCCTCCTCCGCTGAAGCCGCCTCCGCTGTTCATCATGCTGCCGAGGACCATGCCGGCGATCATTGCGCCGGAGTTGCCGCCGCCGCGGTGTTGGTTCATGCGTTGGCGGTGGCGGTTGATGTCGTCGCGGGCTTTTTGGGCGGCTTGGCGTCCGAGTTGGGCGGCGGTGCGGGCTTCTTGGATGCCGCGGCGGGGGTGGTGGTCGGGGTCGTTGCCGGGGTTGGCGGCGATGTTTTCGGCGGTGGCGAGGTGGCGTTCGGCTTCGGCGAGGCGGGTGCGGGCGGTGGAGCCGACGATGCTGCGGCGGGTGCCGATGATGTCGCGGGCGGCGGTCACCTGGGCGCGTGCGTCGGTGAGTGCGTTGTGCAGGGTTTGCATTTTGCGGGCGAAGGCGTTGGCCGCGTCGCGGGCTTCTTCGAGTTGGTCGTCGAGGGTGGCGTCGGCGTCGGTGAGGATGGTCCAGGCGCCGAGGGGGTCGGTGGAGCTTTTTGCTTGGGCGATGTCGAGGGCGGTGCGGCCGGAGTCGGCGGCGTCGGCCAGGGCGTTGCGGTCGATGTTGGCGGCGTCGGGTGCGGCGAGGAGGTTGGTGGCTTCGGCGATTTCGTCGCGGACTTCGTTGATGAGGTCTTTGAGGCCGGTGAGGGCTTGGGCGATGTTGTCGTCGGCGTGTTCGATGGCTTCGACGAGTTTTTCGGCTTGGTCGAGGGCGAGGTCGGTGGCGCGGAGGGCGTCGACGAGGCCGGCTTGTTCGCCTGCGGGTTTGGTCAGCAGGGAGCGGGCTTCGTCGCCGGAGCGTTCGGCCATGTTGACGTGTTCGGTGGCCATGTCGACGTTGTCGGAGATGGAGGCCAGTGCTTCTTCGTCGTAGCGGGCGCGGAGGCCGTCGAGGATGGTGGCGGCGTTGGGGATGCGGGTGCGCAGGGCGATGCCGCGTTGGGTGAGGCGGTCGAGGGTGTCGGGTGCGTTGAGCAGTTGTTCGCGCATTTCGGCGTAGCGGGTGACTTCGCCGTCGAGTCGGTCGTCGGCGGTGCCGCAGGTGGAGATGATTTCCAGGAGGGTGCCGCGGCGTTCGGTTTCGGGGAGGTCGGGGGCGTCGTCGATGCTTTGGCGCAGTCGGAAGGCGCGGTTGAGGGTGCGTTGGGAGTGGTCGAGGGCTTGGGTGAGGTCCCGGACGCGGGCGTCGCCGAATTCGGCGCGGGCGAGGTCGAGTTCGGTGGTGGCGAGGCGGATGGATTCGTCGGTGGAGACGAGTTCTTCGCGGGCGAGTTGGTCGAGGGCGTCGGTGGAGAGTCGGTCGTGGGATTCGATGTCGTCGGGGTTGAGCTTTTTGCCTTGTTCGACTTCGGTGGCGGTGCGCTTCTTTTTGTTGCGGCGCGACCATGCGACGGCGCCGCCGCCGAGGGCTGCTGCTCCGGCTGCTCCTGCACCGAGGACGGCGAGGCCTTCGGTTGCGCCGGGGGCGGTGGCTTCGTCGATGGCGGCGAGGGCGGCTCCGGCCCAGTCGTCGTTTCCGAGTTGCGGGACGGCGGAGTTGGCGAGGTCGGGGCCGGTGGCGTCGACGTCGTTTCCGGCGTATGCGCCGACGTTGCGGTCGCCGACGGCGACGGCGAAGACGGCGAGGTTGGGGGTGCCGCCGAGGGCTTGCCAGGTTTGGTGGGCCCATTCTTCTGCTTGGATGCCGTCGAAGGTGTTGACGTAGATGATGCGCATGACGGTGCCCTGGTCCTGTTGGAGTTGGGCGGCGCGTTCGTTGATGGTGGCTTCGTCGGCGTCGGTGAGCACGTCGGCGGCGTCCCAGATGCGGCCGTCGAAGCGTTGCGGGGTTTCGGCTCGTGCGGTGGGCGGGGCCATGGGGCCGGGGTCGGTTGCGAGGAGCACGCCGGTGAGGGGGCCGGACAGGGCGACGAGTGCACCGGCTGCGATGGTTGCTGCGAGGCGGTGGGTGCGGCTGGTTCGGCGGAAGCGGTCGTGCTCGGTCATGTTCTCCAGGATACGTGGGTGCGTGGGCGTGCCGCGCGCCTACGGGCGGTGTCCGGCGCGAATGAGACCTGGGGGAGTTGCATGAGGGCGTACCGCGCGCCTACGGGCGGTGTGGTGGTTTCGGCGGCATGATGGGCGCGTGGCCGCTCGATTCCGTTATTCACCTTCCGATTTCGACCGCATCCTGCGTGAGGGGGCGAAGCAGTCGCTGCTGCCGGGGGCGGAGGTGGTGGAGGCGCATCGTACGGCGTTTGCCCGTGATCGTGCGCGTGTGCTGCATTCGGCTGCTTTGCGACGGTTGGCGGATAAGACTCAGGTCGTGGGGCCGCATGAGGGGGATACGCCGCGTACTCGTTTGACGCATTCGTTGGAGGTGGCGCAGATTGCGCGGGGGATTGCGGCGGAGTTGGGCGCGGATGAGGATTTGGCGGAGTTGGCGGGGTTGACCCATGACATCGGTCATCCGCCGTACGGGCATAACGGGGAGCGGGCGTTGGATGAGATCGCCGCAGGGTGCGGTGGTTTCGAGGGGAATGCCCAGACGTTGCGCATTTTGGCGCGTCTGGAGCCGAAGACCTTGGATGACACGGGGCACCCGTGCGGCTTGAACCTGACGCGGGCGGCGTTGGATGCGGCGTGCAAGTATCCGTGGACGCCGATTGCCCCGGATGGGACGAAGCGGGCGAAGTACGGCGCCTATCAGGAGGATGCTCCGATTTTGCAGTGGATTCGGGCGGGGGCGCCGCATGGGCGGCAGTGTCTTGAGGCGCAGATCATGGATTGGGCCGATGACGTGGCGTATTCGGTGCAT
The DNA here is from genome assembly GCF_030408835.1 of Corynebacterium freneyi. Classification (NCBI taxonomy): domain Bacteria; kingdom Bacillati; phylum Actinomycetota; class Actinomycetes; order Mycobacteriales; family Corynebacteriaceae; genus Corynebacterium; species Corynebacterium freneyi. The sequence goes on along the minus strand of NZ_CP047357.1, from coordinate 2,030,782 downwards.
GACGTCGAGGACGGGATCGTGTCGGGGCGCATTGATTTGGGGGTGTTGTGGGACACGGTGGAGTTGGCGGCGTTGGCGGACAAGGGGGCGCGGGCGTTCGGCGGGGATCCTGCGGAGCTGGTCGAGGCGGCCGGCCGGTTGGCGAGTTTGCCGGTGGTGTCGGTGGCGGCGTCGTATGACGGTTCTCTGGAGTCGATGGTGGCGTTGAAGCGGATGACGTCGGAGTTGGTGGGCCGGTTCGTCACGGCGTCGGTTGCGGGTACGCGGAGGGCGGCGCGCGAGGCGTGGGCGTCGTCGAGTGAGGCGGAGGGGATTTTCGGGCCGAAGCAGCCGATTGATCGGGCCTTGGGGCGTTATGAGGCGGATTTGGCGGTGCCGGCGGGGATCCTCGCGGAGGTGACGATGTTGAAGACCATTGCGGTGTTGTACGTGATGGATTTGCCGCGGCATATTCGCCGGCAGGATCGGGAGCGGGATCGGTTGTTCCGTGTAGCGGAGTATTTCAAGGAAGGGGCGCCCGGGGCGTTGGATCCGATGTACCGCAGGATGTACGCCCAGGCGGAGTCGGATGCGGGACGGTTGCGGGTCATCGTGGATCAGATCGCGTCGATGACGGAGTCGCGGGTGGAGCAGTTGGATCGGCAGATCGCGGGCGTTTCGGCGGCGTGGGGGTAGGCGGTCAGCCGACGAACCCGAATTCGATGGCGATGAGGGCGGCGATGAGGAAGATCACGGCGATGAGGATGGGGAAGCGCAGCATGTTCAGCGTGCCGTGGATGCGCGCGATGGTGGAGTAGGCGTTGGCGTCGGCGGCGTCGCCCATGAGCCGCAGCAGTGCGAACCAGAACATGGTGATGGTCACGGCCCACACGATCATGCAGTAGATGCACAGGGCGTGGATGTCGTAGACGGCTTGCCAGGCGAGCCAGAGGCAGAAGGCGGTGGCCAGGCCGAGGCCGGTGACGAAGGTGGCGCGGAACCAGCGGGGTAGGGCGGCGCTGACGAGCATGATGACGCCGATGGCCATGACGACGGCGAAGCCGGCGATGCCGAGCAGAGGGTTGGGGATGCCGAAGGCGGCGGCCTGCGGGCTGGTCATGACGGAGCTGCAGGTGAAGGATTCGCCGAAGGTGCAGGAGGGCACGTAGGAGGAGTTTTCGGCGAGCTCCATCTTTTCCACCGTGAGCGTCGTCGAGGAGACGAGTCCGATGAGGCCGCCGATGACGTACAGCCAGGCGAGGGGTGCCGGGGTGGTCCGGGCGGCCGGCGCGGTGCCTGTGGCGTGTGCGGTGTCAGGGGTGTTCGGGCGGTCCGGGGTGTCCGAGGTGGCCGTGGAGAGGGCTGTCATGTGCGGTTCCTGGTCGGGGATGTGCGTGGTGGCTGGTGCGGGGTGGGGCGGGCCCGGGGGTCAGTCTTCGGCGTCGGGGATTTCGCAGAAGGACTCGAAGTGGTCGTCAGTGTAGTACCAGACGTCGGGGTCATCCTCGGTGCCGCCGCCGACGACGATGCGTCGGGCGCCGCGGTGGTTGAGGCCCGGAGTGTCGACGGTGTATTCGCGGTAGTAGCTGCCGTGTTGTTTCGGCAGGACGCCTTCGTAGTTGCCGAAGTGCTTGCCGTCGTGGGCCGAGTAGATGTGGTCCTGGTTGGTCAGGATGCGGTCGACGACGTCGTCGGTTTGCGGCGGCAGCGTATCGATGGGGCAGAGTCGGGTGTCGCCGTCGTTGCCGGTGGTTTCGCCGCCGTCGTTGTTGCGGTTGCCGTCGGTGCCGGTCGCGTTGTGCCCGTTGGCGCCGTTGCCGTCGGTTCCGCCGGTTCCGTCGATGCCCAGCCACGCCGCGGCCAGCGCCAGCACGAGGGCGCCGACGGTGGCGAGCGCGCCCTTGCCGCCCTTGCCTCGGTTGATTTCGCCGCCGTTACTTCCGTCGCCGCTGCCGCCCTTGTTTCCGTCGGCGTTGCCGCCGCCGGCCCCTCCGGGGTTCCCGTTGTGTCCTGCCATGGGGGCATTTTCCCATGGGGTGGGCGTCGTAAAGCAATCGGTCCAAGTCCCCGGCGAAGCGATCCGGAGGCGCGGCTACGATGGTGGCCATGGCCAGAGGACGAATTCCCGACAGCGACATCGCGGCGATCCGCGAACGTACGCCGATCGAGGAGATCGTCGCGGAATACGTGCAGTTGAAGCCGGGTGGCGCGGACTCGATGAAGGGGCTGTCGCCCTTCAAGGACGAGCGCACCCCGAGTTTCCACGTGCGCCCCAATCACGGGTACTACCACTGCTTTTCCACGGGCAAGGGCGGTGATGTCTTCAGTTTCCTGATGGAGATGGAGCACCTGACGTTCCCGGAGGCCGTGGAGGCGTGCGCGGAGCGGATCGGGTACCGCATCAACTACGAGGGCGGCGGCACCGGCAGGCGCGAGGAGCCGGGCACGCGGCAGCGGCTGATCGCGGCCAACCGTGAGGCGCAGAAGTTCTACTCCATGCAGTTGGGCAAGCCGGAGGCGGAGACCGCGCGGACGTTCCTCACCGACCGCGGGTTCACCATGGAGCAGGCCAAGCATTTCGGCTGCGGGTACGCCCCGGCGGGGTGGGACACGCTGACGAAGCATCTGCAGCGGCTGGGGTTCAGCTTCGAGGAGCTGGAGAAGGCGGGGCTGGCGCGGATGGGCCGGAAGGGGCCGATCGACCGGTTCCACCGGCGGCTGCTGTGGCCGATCCGCAACATCAGCGGCGACGTGATCGGTTTCGGTGCGCGCAAGCTTTACGACGACGACAACCTGGGCAAGTACATGAACACGCCCGAGACGATGCTGTACAAGAAGTCGAAGGTGCTGTTCGGGCTGGATCACGCGAAGAAGTCGATCGCGGAGGAGCATCGGGCGGTGATCGTCGAGGGGTACACCGACGTCATGGCGATGCACGCCGCCGGGGTGACCACCGCGGTGGCTGCGTGCGGTACGGCGTTCGGCGACGAGCACCTGCAGCTGTTGCGGCGGTTGATGCTCGATGACAGTTTCTTCCGCGGCGAGTTGATCTACACCTTCGACGGCGACGAGGCCGGGCAGAAGGCCGCCATGCGCGCGTTCGAGGGCGAGCAGCAGTTCACCGGGCAGAGTTACGTGGCGGTGGCGCCGGAGGGCATGGACCCGTGCGATCTGCGGATGGAGCGGGGCGATGCGGCGGTGCGGGACCTGGTGGCGCAGCGGACGCCGCTGGTGGAGTTCGTGCTGCGGACGCTGCTGAGCGACTACGACATGACCACCCCGAACGGCCGCGTCGAGGGTTTGCGCCGGGTGGTGCCGGTGCTGGGCCAGATCCGCGATGCGGCGTTGCGCGACGAGTACGCACGCGAGGTCGCCGGTTGGGTCGGTTGGAACGACGAGGCGGAGTTGGTTCGTCGTGTTCGCGACGAGGCCCGCAATCCGTCGCGTGCGGACGGGCCGAGGCGGCGCCCGTTCCGGAAGCGTGATGAGGACGAGTACACGGGGCCGGGGTCGCCGGGCTTCGGCGGCGGGGCGGCCGCTGCGGGTGGCGGGGCGCCGGGCGGTGGTGCGGCGCGGCCGTTGCTGCCGTACCCGGATCCGCGGGACCCGGAATTGCACGTGCAGCGTGAGGCGATGAAGTTGGCGATCCAGGAGCCGGTGATCACCGGCCCGATGTTCGACGCCCTGTCGCCGGATACGTTCCCGCATCCGACGTATCGGGCGTTGTTCGACGCCACGCAGAAGGCGGGAGGGGTGGCGTCGCAAAGCGGTGGCGCGCCGTGGGTGACGGCCCTGCTGGGGCAGCTCGACGATGCCGTGGGCCGCGCCCTGGTCACGGAGCTCGGGGTGGAGGAAATCCGCGTCGATGCCGAGCAGCTGCGCGCGTACTCGTCGTCGGTGCTGGCGCGGCTGCAGGAGGTGTGGGTCGGCGGGCAGGTGGCGCAGGTGAAGTCGATGCTCGCCCGCATGCGGCCCGCCGACGACGAAGCCGCCTACCGGCAAATGTTCGCCGACCTGCTGGCCCTCGAGGACTACCGCCGCGAGCTGTTGGCGGAGTCGCTCAAGGTGCAGGTCGACTGAGGGGGAGCGGGCGGCCATTCCGGTGGTTCGGGAGGTCCGGGAAATCCTGGTTGGCTCACGTTGCGACGCCTCCGGGGCGGGTCAGGGTTCGAGTGTGCTCGCCGCGGCCCAGTTGATGGCCGCTGCGACGGCGGCGATGGGGATGCCGAAGATGAACGCTCCCGGGTAGGGCGCGGCCACGCCGTCGCCGATGCCGAAGCCCCAGGTGGCCACCAACAGGACGGCGATGGCCAACGACGCGCCGGCGATGGCCGTCACCACGCCCAGGGATGCGGTCACCGTGCCCAGCGCCGCGCCGATGGCGGCGGCCATGAGGAAGCAGACGAGGAACACCAGGAGAGTGGTCGCCCACGTCCACGCTGCGGTGCCGGCGTCGTCGACCAGGTACGGTTCGCCGTTGGTGTCCGTGAAAGGTGCGCTTCCGGCGACGACGACGAAGGAGTCGTATCGCGTGTACCAGGGGGAGTTTCGCCAACTGAGCCATGTGCTTGCGGTGGCGACGGCCGCCAGCGCGAGGCTCCATGCGGCGGCGACGGATGCGAATCCGGCGAACCAGGTGGTTGCCGGCACGTCCAGGGCGCGGACGGCGCGTACCCGGTGTGCGGCGATGCCGAAGAGGACGGCCGTCGACACCAGCGCCAGCATGTTCCAGATGAACCCGTCCCCCGCCGCGAACCTGCCGACCGCGAGGAAGAACGCGGTGGCGGCGAAGCCGATGAGCAATTCCCGTCGGGAGGGGGAGACGAAGGCGGTGATGGCGTTTTTCATGGCTCGTTCCTCGTGGTTTCGGGGGTGCGGGAGGTCGGGGTGGGGGTGGCGGTGTCGGGGCCGTCGGGTGCGCCGTGGAGGGCGAGGAGGTCGATCAGCTCGCCGTCTTCGGGTTCGGTGACGGTGACGCCTTCGGCGATGGCTCGTCGTGAAGCCGAACAGGACAGGGGGTGCGACAGCGTGACTTCCGCGATGCCGCCGAGGTGCTTCGCGGACGCGCGCGGCGTTTCGCCGGCGATGACGTCGACCATGGCCGAGGGGCCGCGCAGCGTGGGGAAGCCCGAGCGCGCGGCGTCGAGGGCGATCGGGCCGACGACGATGCCGGAGTCGGCGATGGTGGTCACGTCGTCGACGAGTCCCGCGAGGTCCTCGGAGCGGTGCGAGGTGAGCACGAGGCACAGGTCCGGGCGGTCGCCCGCGACCGCGATGACGTGGTCGCGCAGGGCACGGCGGAGACCGACGTCCAGGCCGGTGAAGGGCTCGTCGAGCAATATCGCGTCGGCGCCGGAAGACAGTGCCGTGGCGACCGAGAGGAGCTGGCGCCGCCCTGCGCTCAGTGTTGCGGTGCGGGTGCGTGCGCCGATGCCGGCGGCGGCGAGAACCTCCAGGGCGAGTTCGCGGTCGAGGCCCGGATGCCCGACGGCGGCGACGTCGAGGTGTTGCCCGACCGTGGCGCCCGCGAATCGAACGTCCGGTGCGACGCGGGCCAGCGCGGTGGTGCCCGGGCCGTGCACGGTGCCGGCGGTGACGCGCATGTGGTGGGCCAGTACCCGGAGCAGCGTCGTCTTGCCCACGCCGTTGCGCCCGATGACGCCGTGGATGCCGGGGCCGAGTTCAACGCTCGCCCGATCGAGGATGGTGTGGCCGCGGCGCCGTACGACGACGTCGGAGATTCCGATGGTCATTTCCTCTTCCTTTCTTCGGCGATCAGCCCGTCCAGCGTGGCGTCGTCGAGACCCAGTGCGCGCGCTTCGGCGAGCAGGGGACGGATGAACTCTTCGGCCAGTGCCGCCCGGCGGCGGGCCAGCACCATGTCGCGCGCGCCGGGGACGACGAACATGCCCAGGCCGCGGCGTTTTTCCAGAAGACCGTCGGCGACGAGTTCGGCGAGGGCCTTTCCGGAGGTCGTGGGGTTGACGGAGTGGAAGGCGGACAGCTCGTTGGTCGACGGAGCGCGGTCGCCTTCCCTTAACGCGCCGCTGCCGATGTGATCGCGGAGCTCGGCGGCGATGCGCGCGTAGATCGGGCGGGGATCGGCCATGAGCACCTCCTTTGGTTCATGGGTTAACCACCTATGTGGTGAACCCCTTAACCGTGACTTTAGGCATGCGAAAGCCCCGACACAAGGGGGTTTGCGGAAAATCCTTGCGCCGGGGCTACGGCGGCACCGAGGGCGGGGCCGGGGCCGAATCCGGGGGCGTGATGGCTACGATGGCGTCGCCTGGCCCAAATCCGGGAGTGTGATGGATGCGGTGGCGTCGCTTGGGCCGAATCCCGGGTCAGTAGCCCCGGCGGATCCACTCCTCGAGATGCGGCGCCTCGCGGCCGATGGTGGTGTGGTCGCCGTGGCCGGTGCGGACGATGGTGTCCTCCGGCAGGGTCAGCAGGTTGTCGCGGATCGAGTCGATGATGGTGTCGAAGTCCGAGTAGGACCGGCCGGTCGCGCCGGGCCCGCCGGAAAACAGGGTGTCGCCGGAGAACAGCTCGCCGGCTTCGGGCACGTACAGGCAGCAGGACCCGGGGGAGTGGCCCGGGGTGTTGACGACGACGACCTCGGTGCCGGCGACTTCGAGCTTTTGGCCGTGCGTCAGGGGGGCGTGGCCCAGGTCGCCCCACGTCTGCTCCCACAGCATCTGGTCGCCGGGGTGGACGAGGATCGGGGCGTCGAGCTTCTCGGACAGTTCGGGGGCGACGGTGATGTGGTCGTTGTGCGCGTGGGTGCACACGATGGCCTTCACGCGGCGGCCGGCGACGGCGTCGATGATCGGCTGGGCGGTGTGCGCGGCGTCGACGACGATGACTTCGTCGTCGTTGCCGAAGACCCAGATGTTGTTGTCGACGTCCCATTCGCCGCCGTCGAGGGCGAACGTGCCGGACGTGACGACGTGGTCGATGAGCAGGTCGCCCTGCTTTCGGATGCGGTTGGCGGCGTCGTGCGAATCGGTGCTCATTGGTGCTCTCTTCCGGTTGTCGAAAGGGATGGTGCGGTGGGGAGGGGGCGGACGGGCTACAGCGTCACGACCGACCGCAGGACCTTGCCGGCCTTCATGGTGTCGAATGCTTCCTCGACGTCGTTCAGGCCGATGCGTTCGGTGACGAAGTCGCCCAGCGGCAGGCGGTCGTCGAGGGACAGGTCGACGAGCATGGGGAAGTCGCGTTCCGGCAGGCAGTCGCCGTACCAGCTCGACGTCAGGGAGCCGCCGCGGCCGAAGACGTCGAGCAGCGGCACCTCGAGGTTCATCGTCGGCGAGGGTACGCCGACGAGGACGACGCGGCCGGCGAGGTCGCGGGCGTAGAACGCCTGAACGTAGGTTTCGGGGCGGCCGACGGCGTCGATGACGACGTCGGCGCCGAAGCCGCCGGTGAGTTCCCGGATTTGCTTGACGACGGGGTCGTCTTCGCCGGTGGCGTCGGGTGCGGTGGCGGCGAGTTCCTTGGAGTTGATGACCTCGGTGGCGCCGAACTCGCGGGCGGTGGCGAGCTTGTCGTCGGAGATGTCGACGGCGATGATCGTCGTCGCTCCGGCCAGCTTCGCGCCGGCGATGGCGGCGGTGCCGACGCCGCCGCAGCCGATCACGGCGACGGATTCGCCGCGGGTGACTTCGCCGGTGTTGATCGCGGCGCCGATGCCGGCCATGACGCCGCAGCCGAGCAGGCCGACGACGGCGGGGTCGGCGGAGGGGTCGACCTTGGTGCACTGGCCTTCGTGGACGAGCGTCGCGTCGGAGAAGGCACCGATGCCCAGGGCCGGGGTCAGCTCGGTGCCGTCGGCAAGCGTCATGGGCTTGGATGCGTTGTGGGTGTCGAAGCAGTACTTCGGTTCGCCCTTCTTGCAGGCGCGGCACTGGCCGCACACGGCGCGCCAGTTGAGGACGACGAAGTCGCCGACCTTGACGTGGGTGACGGCGTCTCCGACCTCGGAGACGATGCCGGCGGCCTCGTGGCCGAGGAGGAAGGGGTAGTCGTCGGCGATGTCGCCGTCGCGGTAGGCCAGGTCGGTGTGGCAGACGCCGCAGGCCTGGACGTCGACGATGACGTCGTTGGCGCCGGGGGCGGGGATGACGATGTCGACCATCTCCACCGGGGCGCCCTTCGAGCGGGCGATGACGCCGCGCACGGTGCGGTGGGCGCCCGCGGCGGAAGCGGCGTCGGCGGTTCCGGCGGCGCCTTCGGGGTTGTCGGAAGCGGTCCGGGGATGGTTCGCGTCGTTGTCGGTCATGCGTCCCAGCGTAGGGAGACTTCCGGAATCATGCCCGCAGCCCGGCTCACCGGCGCATCGGCGCGGCGAAGAATTCCACCTCGTGCCAGGACGACAGTCGGAAGGCCCGGTCCATGGCGGCGCGCTCGGTGGTGGTGGCGGTGGTGGCGTGGCGGGAGCAGATGTCGATGGCCTTGGTGGTGTCGGCGTCGAAGGATTCGTCGGCGTAGGTGTCGAGCCATCGCGAGTACGGGTGGCTGGGGTGGTTGAGGGCGATGAGACGGTGGCCGATGTCGCGGTAGAGCCAGAAGCAGGGGAGGACGGCGGCGATGAGTTCGCCGTAGGAGCCGCGGGCGGCGGTGGCGACGAGGTGGTCGACGTAGGCGCGGGTGACCGGGGACGCATCGATGGCGCCGGCCCCGGTGTCGCCGGCGTCGTCGCCGAGGAAGCTGCGGTGCAGTTCCATTTCGCCGGCGAGGGCGCCGTGGGCGGCGTACGACCAGAACATCTGCTCGTCCTGCGTCGGCGCCAGCGCGGATGCGGCGGCCAGGGCGCGGGCGTAGCCGTTGAGGTACAGGGCGTCTTGGGCGAGGTAGAAGCGGAAGGCTTCTTCGGGCAGGGTGCCGGAACCGAGGCCCTTGACGAAGTCGAGGTCGTCGATGGCGTCGCGGAGGTCGGCGATCGATTCCCACCACTGGTCGGCGATGGTGGCGGCGTTGGGGGCGAGGCCGCGTTCCCACAGTCGCGCGAAGTGGTGGATGGGGCCGCTGCCGTGTCCGACGTCGAGTTCGTCGGCGTGGCGCAGGGAGGAGGTCATCCAGGATTTGGCGGTGTCGACGGCGAGCACGGGGTCGCCGGTGCGGGGCCACAGGGCGGCGATGGCCGCGGAGATGGAGCAGCCGGTGCCGTGGGTGTTGCGGGTGTCGATGCGGGGTCCGGTGAACCGTTCGGCGGAGCCGTCGGGGCGGACGAGGGCGTCGATGACGGTGTCGTCGGTGAGGTGGCCGCCCTTGGCCAGGACGAGGACGTCGTGGGCGGCGGCGACGGCGTGGGCTTGGTCGAGGGCTTCGCCGGCGGTGGCGGCGGGGGCGGTGCCGGCGAGGACGGCCAGTTCGGGGATGTTGGGGGTGACCAGGTCGACGTGGCGCAGCAGGTCGTGCAGGGCTTTTTCGGCGTCGGCCTTGAGCAGTCGGTCGCCGGAGGTGGCGACCATGACGGGGTCGAGGACGACGATGGGGGCGGGCGCGCCCTCGGGGGAGATCGTGCCGTCGACGGATTCGCCGGAAGCCCCGTCGTCGGAGTGGCTGGTGCGCTTGGGCAGCGTGTCGAGCCAGTCGGCGACTTCGGCGATGATGGGCGCATCGAAAAGCATGCCGATTTTGATGGCGTCGATGGTGACGTCATCGGACACCGCATCGAGTTGGGAGCGCAGGAATTCGATCGGCGGCACGTGGACGTCGCGGACCCCGGTGGTGTTCTGGCTGACGAGGGCGGTGACGACGCCCATGCCGTAGGCGCCGTGGGCGGAGAAGGCCTTCAGGTCGGCTTGCAGGCCGGCGCCGCCGCTGGGGTCGGTGCCGGCGATGGACAGCACGCGGGGGATGCGGCCGGTGACGGAGGCGCCGCAGGTGATGCAGCCGCCGTTCCAGTCGTCGGGGAACTGCCGGTATGCGGGTGTGCGTGCGTCGCCCATTGCAACATCCTTTCGCCGGTGTTGGCCGGATCAAGTTCGGCGGGTGTGTTCTCAGCCCGGTCCGTCGCGGGCACCCCGTGTCGCGCGTCACGTTAGCAAAGGTTGGGGGTTGCTTTGCGACGTCGTCCGTGGTGCCGGTCCGGTGTGCGGGTGCGGGCGCCGGTGGGGTGTGTGGCGCAGTTTCGCAATGCTCGGCGGTGGGGTGGAAATGCCGCGTGAACTGCTGATTTGGTGTCCATATGCGATCTGGGTAGAGTAATGATCCGTTGCACGGAGACGTGCCGGAGACATTCCTCCATAGCTCAATGGCAGAGCATTCGACTGTTAATCGAAGGGTTGCTGGTTCGAGTCCAGCTGGAGGAGCCAAAACAGCAGGTCAGAGGGTAAAACCTCTGGCCTGCTTTCGTCTTTTCGGTCGAAAAGGACCATTAAAGGACCGAAAAATGCAGGATTAATCCCCGCGCCGGGTGGCCGGGGCTTTCCCGTCGGCAGTCGCGCACGGTCAGATTGGGCATGAATCGTCAGTGGTCGCGCACGGTCAGGTCGGACATGAATCAGCGGTCGCGGACGATCAAGTCGGACATGAAGAGGAAGCCGTCGAGCACGACGGTCAGTCCGTTGGCCGGTGCGGATGACGAGGTCTTGTTCTTCACTTCGCCGAGCAGCGCCGTCGTGTCGTCGACGATGGCGGTGCCGGGCGGGACGATGATTTTCGCGTCGGAACAGAGGGCCTGGAAATCCAGGACGATCCGCTCGGCGGGCCAATCTGCCTGGCGCAGGTCGAGTTTCACCTCGCCGAGCAGGGCCCACCATGTGGTGTCGGCGCGCGGGGCCCAGCGTCCGGTGAACTTCTTGTCGGACAGCAGGGCGGGGCGTCCCTCTTGCCGGTCGGAGTCCGGGGTCCGGCCGATGAGCTCCAGGCCGTGGCCGGTGCGGCCCTCCGGGCGCGGTCGGTAGGGGTCGGGTTGGCGGTAGGGGTTGTCGCTCCGGGCGGTGCGCAGCGGATCCGGGGCGGGGGCGGTGTCGGCGGGGCGGGCCGATTCGATCCGTTCCAGGCGTCCCGCGATGGCGTCGAGTTCGGGGGAGTCGTCGGCGAGTTCGTCGTCCCATACCCGTGCGCAGAGCTCGTCGTACTCCCCGATGCTCAGTTCCGCGCGTCCGACGGCGGTTTCGAGCCTGGATTGCAGATGTTCGCGGCGCTCGTGGGGCGTTCCGGGGTTGGTCATGGGGTCGAAATTACCCGTTTCGGGGCCTGCCCGGTGGGGTCGGCGCGGGGGCGGACGGCGGCTGCGTGGACGTCGTCAAGCCTCTGAACTGCGATGATGTGGGCGTAGCCGCAACTTAACGGGAAGTTCATCTTCCACCAATGTGATTTCCACCCTCGTTACCTACCCTGGCGTGTGCCCGGCAGGGGGAAGCTGTCGGGCGGAACAGGAGCCACGTTGCGTACCACGACCGCGACCACTGACCGAAACCCTCTGATCCGGGATGGGGAGGTGGTGGCCGCGGGCGCGACGTCGCACGGCGCCACCATCGATTCCACCCTGCCCGCAGGCGGGTCCGACGATGCCGGACGCCGGGACACGGCGCTGCGCACCTACGTGCTGGACACGTCGGTGCTGTTGTCCGACCCGCACGCGCTGCGGAAGTTCGCCGAGCACTCCGTCGTGCTGCCGTTGGTGGTGATCAATGAACTTGAGGCCAAGCGGCACCACCCCGAGCTGGGCTGGTTCGCCCGGACGGCGTTGCGCCAGCTCGAGGAGCTGCGGCACCGCCACGAGCGCCTGGATCTGCCGGTGCCCGCCAACGATGAGGGCGGCACGCTGCAGGTGGAGCTCAATCACACGGACCCGTCGGTGTTGCCGGCGGGTTTTCGCAATGATGCCAACGATCACCGCATTTTGGCCTGCGCCCTGAATTTCCGGGCGGAGGGCCGGGACACGGTGTTGGTGACCAAGGACATTCCGCTGCGGGTCAAGGCCGGTGCGGTGGGGTTGCCGGCCGACGAGTACCACGCGCAGGATGTGGTGGTCACCGGCTACACGGGGTTGGCGCAGGTGGGGGTGGCGTCGGAGGACATCGATTCGTTGTTCCGCAACGGGTTCGTCGAGCTTTCCGACGATGCCGTCACCGAAGAGGGGACGCCCGCGTCGGAGTTGCCGGTGCATTGCGGGGTGCAGTTGACCGCGGGGTCGCAGTCGGCGTTGGGCCGCATCGTGCCGGGTGGTGCGGTTCGGCTGGTTCGCGGGGATGTGGAGGCCTTCGGTCTGCGGGGCCGTTCCGCGGAGCAGCGCATTGCGCTTGATCTGCTTCTCGACGACGAGGTCGGGATCGTTTCGCTCGGCGGCCGCGCCGGCACGGGCAAGTCCGCGTTGGCGTTGTGCGCCGGCCTGGAGGCCGTGTTGGAGCATGGCCGGCACCGCAAGATCGTCGTGTTCCGGCCGCTGTACGCGGTGGGCGGGCAGAATCTCGGTTACTTGCCGGGGTCGGAGAGCGAGAAGATGAATCCGTGGGCCCAGGCGGTGTACGACACGTTGGAGGGCCTGGTCAGCGAGAACGTCATGGATGAGATCCAGGCGCGGGGGATGCTCGAGGTGCTGCCGTTGACGCACATCCGCGGCCGCAGCCTTCACGACAGTTTCGTCATCGTCGACGAGGCGCAGTCGTTGGAGCGCAACGTGTTGCTGACGGTGTTGTCGCGCCTCGGCTCGAATTCGCGGGTGGTGCTCACCCATGATGTCGCGCAGCGCGACAACCTGCGGGTCGGGCGGCATGACGGTGTTGCGGCGATCATCGAGAAGCTCAAGGGCAACGCGTTGTTCGGGCACGTGACCTTGCAGCGGTCGGAGCGGTCGCGCATCGCCGAGTTGGTGACCAACCTGCTGGAAGAGGGGTAGGACGGGTTTTCCGGGACTCGGGGAAAAACCTCCCGCGTCGGCGACTCGGGCGCTATCGTACGTTCCATGAATGATTCGGTTCGCAAAACTGAGGTTCTGATCGTCGGCGCGGGTTTTTCCGGCATCACCGCCGGTGTCCGTCTTCTGCGTGAGGGGATCGAGGATTTCCAGATCATCGATCGTGGTCACGAGGTGGGCGGCACGTGGCGCGACAACACGTATCCGGGTGCGGCGTGTGACGTGCCCAGTCATCTGTATTCGTTGTCGTTCGCGCAGGACTTCGATTGGTCCCGCAGTTTCGGCACGCAGCCGGAGATCGCCGATTACCAGCGCAGCGTCGCGGTTCAGCAGGGTTTGTACCCGCATATCCGGTTCCGAACGGAGATGGTCGACGCCCGGTGGGATGATGCGGCGGGCCGGTGGTTGGTGACGACTCGCGAGTTTCCGCATGTGCTTGACGACGCCGACGGGCGCACCGCAGTGGCCACGTCGGGGGAGTTGGCCGACAAGGTGTTCGGCGGCGGCGCCGACGGGGGTGCACGGGATGGGGAGGTCGCGGCCGCGGAGCCGAAGACCACGACGTGGTCGGCCCGTGAGCTCGTTCTCGGCGTCGGTGCGTTGTGCGAGCCGCGGCTGCCGGACATCGAGGGGATCGGCGGGTTCGAGGGCACCATCTTCCATTCGTCGCGCTGGGATCATGATGTGGATTTGCGCGGCAAGCGGGTGGCGGTGATCGGCACGGGGGCTTCGGCGATCCAGATCATCCCGAAGATCGCCCCGATCGTCGGGCATCTGGACGTCTACCAGCGCACCGCCCCGTATGTGATTCCGCGGCTGGATCGTTCCTATGCCGGGTGGGAGCGGGCGGCGTTGCGCAACGTGCCGGGGCTGCGTCGGGTTGTTCGAGCGCAGGACTGGTTCTTCCGTGAGCTGCAGATTCCGGGGCTGACGAAGAACGACGCGTTGATGGCCCCGATCAAGGGGGTGTCGCTGGCGATGTTGCGGGCGCAGGTCCGGGACCGGAAGCTGCGGGAGAAGCTGACTCCGAAGTTCACCATCGGCTGCAAGCGCATGCTGATCTCGAACACGTATTACCCGGCGATCGCCCGGGACAACGTCGAGTTGGTCACCGATCCGATTCAGCGGGTCAACGCCCATTCGATCACGACGGCGGATGGCACGGAGCGTCCGATCGACGTGCTCATCGTCTGCACGGGTTTCCACGTCACCGACTCGCCGACGTTCGAGTTGGTCCACGGGCGTGACGGCGAGTCGCTGGCCGAGGCGTGGCGCCGCGAGGGCATGAGCGCCCACAAGGGCACCACCATTCACGGTTACCCGAACTTGTCGGTCCTCATGGGCCCGGCGACGGGCCTGGGGCATTCGTCGATGATCTACATGATCGAATCCCAGGCGAATTACTTCATGGACATGCTCCGGACGAAGCGCCGCCACGGTGTCGATGTTGCGGAGGTGTCGGAGCGCGCCCAGGGCGAGTGGAACGACTGGATTCGCAAGCGCCTGCCGGACACGGTGTGGGTCAGCGGTTGCGGTTCGTGGTACCTCGACGATCACGGCAATGCGCCGGCGGTGTGGCCGAGCTGGACGTGGAAATTCCGGTTGAAGACGAAGAAGTTCGACGCGTCGTCGTATGACCTGCGGGTGGCCCGGCCGGCGCTGGAACCGAGCCGCTAGCGTGCCATAGGAGACTCGAAGGGCGCGGGACCGGTTCGGTTCGGCGCCCTTTCGTGTGCCCGCCCCCCCCCGGGGGGCCAGGTGGCGGGCGGGCGGTGATCCGGTGGCGGCCCTGTGATGGGACGGTGATGGCCCGGTGGTGGGCCGGTCAGATTCGGGCGCTGCGGCGGATGCAGGCCGCGACGGTGTCGCCGTCGTCGACCATCGGCACGTGTCCCAGGCCGGGCAGCAGATGCAGTGGCACCTCGGGCAGCACGTCGTGGTGGCGCTTCCAACCGCGGATGAGGGTCAGGTCCGTGGTGCCCCAGTACACGGTCTGGGCGGCGTCGCCGACGGACGGGGAGTAGATGAAGTCCGCGGCCAGGCCGTGGTCGATGACCGTGTTGCGCAGCATGTTCTCCGCGTCGCGGACGACGGCATCGGGGTCGAGGCGCCAGGGCTTCGCCGAAAACATGCCGAACATCGAGGTGCGGCCGATCGCGGTCTTGGCCATGGCCGGCAGCACGGGCTTCAGGATCCGGCCGATGGCGCGCAGCGCGAGGAACTGCGCGACCGTGCGGCGCTGATCCCAGGGGCCGTGGAAGAACCCGGCCGGGTTGAACGCCGTCGCCGTCGCCGCGTGACCGCGCCGGGCCAGCTCCAGTGCGAAGTAACCGCCCAGCGAATTGCCCGCCACGTGGGGCTTTTCCCCGTCGGTCGAAACTTCGCGCAGGAAGGCGGCGAGTTCGTCGATCATCCTGTCGACGATGTCGTCGTCAAGCGAATCGGGATTCGGCGTTTCGCCGTGCCCTGGCAAGTCGATGGTGACCACCCGGAAGTGGTCGACGAGCCCGGGCAGCACGTCGTCCCAGGCGTGCCGTGAATGGCAGATGCCGTGGATGAGCACCAGCGTCGGTCCTTCGCCGTGGATGGAGTGGGCGATCGGCGACGAGGAGGCGTCGGCGTGGTTGGCGTCGGATTTCTGCGTCATGCGCGACAGGGTATTGGACACGAAACGAAAATGCGGCGGTTCGCCGGAAACCGCCGCGGAGAAGGTGGGGCCGCCGGTGCTCGAGGTCGCTCACGCGGTCGCGGGTGTTCGGCTGAGCCGCCGCCCCCGCCGGGTCAGTTCGTCAGTTCTTGGTGGTGCCCGTCTTCGTGGTGCCCTCCAGGCGGCGGCGCGCCGGGAAATCGTCGGCGGCGACGGTGGCCTGGAGGGTGGCGTAGTCCGCGTAGGACGACGTCGCGCCGAAGGAACGGACGGCCAGCGACCCGGCGGCGGTGCCCAGGGCGACGGCCCGTTCGAAGCTGCCGCCGCGGGCGAGTTCTGCGGCGATGGTGCCGGCGAAGGCGTCGCCGGCGCCGGTGGTGTCGACGATGTCCTCGGCGGGGACCTTCAGCGACGGCTGGTGCCACACGATGCCGTCGCCGCCGTCGACTACGGCGCGGGCGTAGACGCTGCCTTCGTCGCCCAGGGAGATGACCACCGACGGGCAGTACTGCAGCAGCGAGTCGATCTGGCCGGCCAGGTCGCCGCGGCGGATGCCTTCGGAGGCGCCGAGCTTGCGCAGCACTTCCCATGCTTCGGTGGCGTTGACGATGAGCGGGTCGGCGCTGTCGATGAGCGTCGGCGTCACCACGGTGACGGGCGCGAGGTTGAGGATGAATCGGGTGCCGTGCAGGTTGGCGATCATGCCGAGCTGTTCGGTGGCGTCGGGGCGCAGTTCGCCCTGGGCGAGGAGGACGTCGGCTCCGGTGATTTCGTCGGTGAAGTCCGTCGGCTCTGTGACGGTGTTGGCGCCGCGGGTGACGAACACCATGTGGTGGCCGTCGGGCGTCGCCGCGATGTAGGCGGAGCCGGTCGGTTCGTCCCAGGTGGTGCGCACGGAGTGGGTGTCGACGCCGTGGGCGGCCAGTTCCGCAAGGACGAGATCGGCGGCGGGGTCTTCGCCGACGGTGCCGGCCATGATGGCGCGGACGTCGGCGTGTGCGACGGCGGATGCCTGGTTGGCGCCCTTGCCGCCGAGGGACAGCGAGCTGTCGTCGACGATCGCCGATTCGCCGGGGGCGGGGAATTCGGGGACGCGGGCGAGGGTGTCCTGGTGGATGGATCCGCAGATCACCACGGCCGGCTCACCGGGGTCGGCATCCGGCATCAGGCGCTCGACGGTGGCGTCGATGGGCTGGATGGTGCGGTGTGTGCCGGGGCGGCGGCGGTGGTGGTTCTGCATGCCCACAACTTTGCCATGAGCGGCGGAAACGCGCCCGGGGGAGCGGTGCCCGTGCTTTGCGACGTCCATGTCCGCGTCGTCCGCCGGGCTTGGTAGATTGAGCCGGTGCGCACGCGCGGGCGTTTCCCGTTTTCGGGGTCGTTTCGCTTTCGCCCCTGTAGCTCAGTCGGTTAGAGCCGTGGACTCATAATCCATAGGTCGCGGGTTCGAGCCCCGCCGGGGGCACGGTGACGCATGCCGCCCCGCCGGTTGGTTCCGGTGGGGCGGTGGTCGTCGAGGGGGAGTGTGGTTCTACTTCACGGGTGCGTCGGTGGGGGCTTCGGCATCGGATTCCGCGTGGCTGCGGCGCACCATCAGGGCGCAGACGAAGCCGATGGTCAGGGCCGCGACCGCCGAAAACAGCGACAACCTGGTCGCGTCGGCGAAGAGCTTGGACAGCGGCGCGATGATGTCGGCGGGGGCGCCCTGGGCCCGCAGCGCATTGAGCAGTCCGCCCGCCGAATCCGACAGCGGTTCGGCGAAGTGGGCCACCGACGGCGGGAGGTCGCCGGCGTTGGTCCGGATGCCCACCGTCAGCATCGCCCCGGCGAGTGCGGCGCCGAGCGCGGAGCCGACCTGCCGGATGGTCGACTGGGTGGCGGAGGCCTGTCCCGACAGCGATTCCGGGATGTCGCCGAGCACCAGCGACGTCAGCTGCGCCGAGGCCAGGCCCAGGCCCAGGCCGTAGATCGTCAGGGCCACGACGACGAGCCACAGCGGCTGCTCGGGGCGTTCCTCCGCCGCCAGTTGCAGGGCGCCGAAGACCTCCAGGCCCAGGCCGAGCAGCACCACGCCGGGGGCTCCGATGCGTGCGGCGAGGTGGCGGGCCATGGCGCCGGACAGGAATGCGCCGAGGGCCATGCCGGCGAGGATGACGCCGGTGACCACGGTCGACAGTCCGACGGCGGAGATCAGATACAGCGGGAGGACGAAGACCAGGGCGAATTCGCCGATGGCGACCATCAGCGCCGTCGCGTTGCCCCAGCTGAAGGTGGGGTAGCGGAACATGCCCAGTTCCAGCAGGACGGGCGCGTCGGCCCTGGACCGGGGCTTTTCGACGAAAACGAAGGCGGTCAGGGACACCGTCGCGATGACCAGGGCGATGCCCGCGGCCGAGGGGAAGTTGGCCGGCCAGTCGAGCGGGCCGATGGAGAAGGGGCGGATCTGGGTGAAGAAGCCGATCTTGGGGCCTTCGATGATGCCGAAGACCAGGGTGCCGAAGCCGACTGCCGACAGCACGAAGCCCGCCACGTCGAACCGTCGGATCCGGAGCAATGTGGTGTCGTCTTCGTTCTCGTCGTCCACGTCGCTTGCACGGCGGTCGTCGTCGGTCGGGCGTGCCGCGGCACGATGGGCGGTGTCGTCGGCGGAGGAGTCGTCGTCACGCACCGAGGTTTCCGGCACCACCGCCAGACCCGCGACGATGAGGGCGACCCCGATGGGGACGTTGACCCAGAAAATCGATTCCCAGCCGATGTTTTCGGTGAGCAGGCCGCCGGCGAGGGGGCCGATGGCGGCGGCACCGGCCATCACCGCGCCCCACACGCCGAAGGCGGCGGCACGTTCGCGGCCCCGGAAGACCACGTTGACCGTCGACAGCGTCGACGGCAGAATCGCCGCGCCACCCAGGCCCTGGATCACGCGGGCGCCGATGAGGGACCCGCCGCCGGTGGCCAACGCCGCCATCACTGAACCGACGGTGAACAGGGCGACGCCGACGAGGAACAGCCGGCGACGGCCCGTGAAGTCGCCGATCCGGCCGGCGGTGAGCAGGAAGGCGGCGAAGACCACCGCGTAGAGGCTGGTCACCCACTGGGCTCCGGCCAAGTCCAGGCCGAGCTCCCGGATGATGGTGGGCATGGAGACGCCGACGATGGTGCCGTCCAGGACCACCAGGCCGAGGCCGCAGGCGAGGACCGCCAACGCCGCCCAGCGGCGGGGATAGGGGGATTCGGTGGTGCCCGGGCGCCGCTCCGGGGTGCCGGTGCGGTCGCCGGCGGCGCCTGATGTCGTGGTCATGTCCATCACGCTATGCCCCGGAAACGGCCGTGGACATCAATGGAAAGTGTGAACTTTTCGGCGCGGTTGGACGGCGCCGTTTGCCGGGTGCGCGCTCAATCCGAGGTTGGCCGGCCCTCCGGATCATCGTTCGCGCCGTTGGCCGAGCGGGAATCGGATCCGTCCGAGTTGCCCGAGCTGACCGAGTTGGCCGACCCATTGCCGCCCGAGCCGGCCGATCCGTTGCCGCCCGTCGAGCTCTTGGAGTTCCAGCGGAAGAAGTTCCACAGGCGGTGGTTGGGGTCGCGCTGGTAGTCGCGTTCCTGGTAGTCGAACACGGGCAGGCCCCAGCCGCGCCAGATGGACAGGAGGCGGGTGACGAAGGCGACGGTCACCGACGTGATGATCGTCGCCGTTTCGGAGGCGCCCATCCAATCCAGAGCGAAGTAGACGACCGTCGCGAACAGCGCGATGGAGGCGTAGAGCTCCTTCTGGAACACCAGGGGCACGCGGTCGCACAGCAGATCGCGCAGCACGCCGCCGAAGACGCCGGTGAGCACCGCCGCCACCACGGCGATGATGAAGCCGTATCCCATCTCCAGGGCGATGCGGATGCCGATCACCGCGAAGGCGGACAGGCCCACCGCGTCGAGGACCAGGAACAGCACCCGGAAGTGCTCCATGAGGAAGGAGATGGACACCGTCAAAATCGCGGCGCCGATGATGAGCAGCAGGTATTGCGGATCTTCGACCCACACCAGCGGATAGTGGCCCAATATCAGGTCGCGGATGGTGCCGCCGCCGATGGCGGTGACGCAGGCGATGGTGGATACGCCGAAGAGGTCCATTTTCTGGCGTCCGGCGGCCAGCGCGCCGGTCATGCCTTCGGCGGTGATGCCGATGACCCACAACACATGGAGCAGCATGGTTCAACGGTAGACCATCGGGGCGCGGGTGTCGGCGGGTACGTCGCGTCGGTTCCAGCGGCAGTTCCAGCGGAGGTCTCCGGGCCGTTTGTTGACAGACCAATCTGTCTGCTTCTAGTCTGTCGGCCATGTCGATGATGCTCACTCGCAGGCTCTGGTTGGACCAGGGCCACGTGCACGGGGACATGTGTCCGCGCCCCGTGACCTTCGTCTGATCGATCCGCCCGCCGCCGACGTCGGCACCGGCGGATCCCCGTATCCTGCACCGCGCGTCACCTCGCGCACCCCCGCACCCCGATCGCGTTCGCGCCCGCGCCCATCCGTGCCGGCGAACGCGCGATGTCGCGGGCTCATCAGAAAGGCTCTACCGTGAGCACCTCTTCTTCGGCGACCGATCATCGCCGCTTTCTTCCTTCGTGGGTTCCTTCTTGGGCCACCGGTTTCGGGGCCCAGGTCATCTATGGCCTCATCATCGGCCTGATCCTCGGTTTCGTCGCCCGCGGCACGGCGGAAGGGTCCGGGCTGCGCGCCGTGCTCGATTCCGTCGGCGGCGCGTACGTGCAGCTGCTCAAGTTGATGGTTCCGCCGTTGGTGGTCACCGCGGTGATCACGTCGGTGGCCAATCTGCGCAAGGTCACCAATGCCGCGCGCCTGGCCTTGTCGACGTTGCTGTGGTTCGCGGCCACGTCCTTCGCGTCGGTGGTCGCCGGCATCCTCATCGGCGTGTGGCTCAAGCCCGGCATCGGCTCCTCCGTCGACGCCGCCGCCGCGGAGGCCCCGTCGTCGACGGGTTCGTGGTGGGCGTTTCTCGCCGGCATCGTGCCGGACAACATCCTCGGCCTGGGCGTGAAGGTGACGGAGGATGGCGCCGACCCGGTGTTCAACGTCCTGCAGTTGCTGGTCATCTCCATTGCGTTGGGCATCGCGGCGGTGAAGGTCGGGGCTCCGGCCGAGCCGTTCCTGCGGGGCACGGAGTCGCTGCTGAAGATCATCCAGAAGGTCCTGTGGTGGATCATCCGCCTGGCGCCGATCGGCACGGCGGCGCTCATCGGCCGCGCCGTCGCCGAGTACGGCTGGGAGGCGTTGGGTTCGCTGGGCAAGTTCGTCGTCGCCATCTACGTCGGTCTGCTCGTCGTCATCGGCGTCATCTACCCGGCGGTGCTCAAGCTCAACGGTCTGCCGGTGGGCGGGTTCTTCAAGCGCGTGTGGCCGGTGACGTCGCTGGGCTTCGTCACGCGGTCGTCGATGGGCGTCATGCCGGTCACGCAGCGCGTCACGGAGCGTCGTCTCGGTGTGCCGCAGGAGTATTCGTCGTTCGCCGTCCCGTTGGGCGCGACGACGAAGATGGACGGTTGCGCCGCGATTTACCCGGCCATCGCCGCGTTGTTCGTGGCGCAGTTCTACGGTCTGGAGTTGGGGGCGACGGATTACCTGCTCATCGTCATCGTCTCCGTGCTCGGGTCGGCGGCGACGGCCGGCACGACCGGTGCGACGGTCATGCTCACCCTGACCCTGTCGACGCTGGGTCTGCCGCTGGAGGGCGTCGGCCTGCTGCTGGCGGTCGAGCCGATCGTCGACATGGGCCGCACCGCGGTCAACGTCACGGGTCAGGCGCTGGTTCCGGCGGTCGTGGCCAAGCGAGCCGGCATTCTCGACGAGGAGGCCTTCGAGGGCGAGCCCCGTTCGCTTGACGACGACGCCGTCTCCGACTCCCGCGTTAGCCTGGGAGCATGACCGAGCTTTCCTCCGCCCTGTCCAGCAGCCTTGCCGCAGTCGACGAATGGCCCGTGAAATCCGTGTGCGCCGCAGCCCGCGGCGCCGACGGGAAGTGGGTCGTCCACGGTGATGCATCGCGCGTGTATGGCCTGGCCAGCGTGACCAAGCTGCTGTCGGCCCACGCGATGCTGGTGGCGGTGGAGGAGGGCGTGTTCGACCTCGACGACGAGCTCGGCCCGCCCGGTTCGACCGTGCGGCATCTGCTGTCGCATGCCTCCGGCGTGGGGTTCGCGTCGCCCAAGCCGGAGCGGGAGCCGGGGGAGCGGCGGCTGTATTCGTCGGCGGGGTTCGACATCATCGCCGACCGCATCGCCGACGAAGCCGGGATGAGTTTCGCGGCGTACCTGCGGGAGGCGACGTTCCAGCCGTTGGGCATGGAGTCGTCTGTGCTGCATGGTTCGGCCGGCCACGCCGGCGAGGGGTCGGTGGCGGACCTGATGAAGTTCGCCGACGAGATCCTCGCCCCGGCGGTGCTGCACCCCGACACCGTCGCCGAAGCGCTGACCGTGCAGTTTCCCGGTCTGAATGGCGTCGTGCCGGGGTATGGGGCGCAGAAGCCGGCTGACTGGGGGCTGGGGTTCGAGATCTTCTCCCGCCCCGAGTCCCGCCAGGGCCTGTGGTTCGGCGAGTCGATGCCGGGTGACGTCGCCGGGCATTTCGGACAGGCCGGCACGTTCCTGTGGCTGCACGCGCCGACGGGCCGCGCCTGCGTGGTGCTCACCGACCGGCCCTTCGGCGAGTGGGCCAAGCCGCTGTGGACCGACTTCAACGACGAGCTGTGGTCGGCGTTCGAGGCTGCGGAGTAAAGATGGCGGGCTTCCTGCGGGAATCGGGTTTCGAACCGTGGCCCGATCCTCCCGCCGCTTTCCCCGACTACGTTCCCGAGGTCGGCGACGGCTGCTTTTTCGGAATGTTCGCGCCGCCGGACAAGGTTTTGGTGGGGGAGCACACCGGCGTGCGGTGCCCGCCGACGGTGCAATTGCTTTTCCCGCGGGCGATTGGGGGAGTCGAACCTGCGGCGTTGGCCGAGTGGTACTCCGAACTGGAGCTTTGCCCGTACGTCGAGATGAATCTGCTGTGGCTGCATGCGAGCGTGCGGCAGTCCCCGGGTTCCGTGCTGTTCCTGTGGAATTACACGGCCGTCGCCGTCGAGGAATCCGGCGATGGGTTCGCCTGCATGACCGGATACGAGGGCGTATGCGGCGATGAGGGGACGGAACTGAGGCGGATGCCCGTGGGGTCGTTGTTGGCGCTGGTCGCGGACTTTCGGGACACCGGGTTCTTCGGGGAAGGGCCCGTCCGCGATTTCGGGGACTTCTGGAGGCTCATGCGTTCCCACGCCGGGGTGAGCGTCGACGGCGAAGCGCCGGCGGCGAACGCGCCCCGGGCCGACCACCATGTCGATGAAGACGTTCTGGTCGAGTGCGGTCCTTTCACCGGTTGGCTGTTTCATCCCCTGGGCCGGGTTGATCCCCTGGGCCGGGACGGCGGCGGGGATGGGGACGACATCGTCGTCGCAACGTCGTCGCGTTATGGCGCTGTTCGTTCGCGCGTTCGCCCCGGGGCCGGAATCGCCGGTGAGTTTGCGCACGCCGCCCCGCAGCTCCGCGAATTCCTTCGGAGAGTCGCCGATTCGGGGTCGGATGTTCTGCGCATCGCCTTCGACGTGGCGATGGAGGAAGACGGGCTTCCCGCGGATCTTCGGGATGTCGATGATTCGATCCGATTTCGCAGGTTTGTGTTCCGGCTCTTGCTGGATTTTTGGCTCCACATGAGCGATGCGCTCATGTCGGTGGCCGACATCGATGAGTTCATTGATCTTCGGCGCTTTTCCGGTATGCGGGACGCCACCGAATACGACGCACCGAGTATTCCCGCTTACCTGAAACCATGGTCGTCTCTCGAGATCGATGCCGGCACACCATCGTTTCCGCTGAAGGTGGGCGCGGATACCGTCGTGTCGGTGGTTTTCCGCGATCTTGAGGGAATCATCGACTAGCGATCCGGTTCAGCGGACGGCGGGTCCGGAGCCATCTCGTCGCGTACGTGCATCCGCGGGATCCGCCGTTTCCCGGCGTGCAGAGGGCAAATGGGAAATGACCGCGTCGGCGGCAACCTCCCGGCGCATTGCCGGGCGGTTGCGCGCTCATCCGCGCACGTTGGCGCCGATGACGGCGGGCACCGTCGTCGGTTCTGCGCCGAACAGTTCCCGCTGGTATTCGTCCTGTTCGAAGTCGCGGCCGGTGCCGCGGATCGATTCGACGTTGGCGTCGGGCCTGGGCCCGCGGCGGTGCATGGTGGCGTGGGCGGCGCCGTTTTTGCTTGACGACGGCCCACCTGCGGCGTGTCCGCCCTTGGGGCCGGTGCGGTTGAGTGCCGTCGCCGTGGTGTGCTGCGTCTTTCCGGTACCGGTGCCGGTGGTGGTTCCGGCGCCGGGCGTCGCAAAGCCACCCCGGCCGCGGGTGCCGGAGTTGCCGATGCCGCCCGAGGTCGGGGTGCCGAGGCCGCCGCGACCGCCGACCGCACCCGCGCCGAAGCCGGAGAGGGGGCCGGTGCCGGAGGTGCCTCGGGAGCCCGGGGTGGCGGCACCTGCTGCGCCGGATCCCGCGGGGGACATGCCCGCAGGAGCCGGTGGCATGGCGCCGTAGCCGGAGCCGGCCGGTGCGGTTGCGCCGGAGGGTGCCATGGGAGCGGTGGCGCCGCCGGGGATGGTGGAGATCGGGCCGGACGTCGAGGCCGCGGCCGGGGCGCCGGATGGGGTGCCGCCGATGGGGCTCATTCCGTTGGGGCCGGTGATCGGGCCGGAGGCGGCCGGGGCCATGGTGGATGCCGCCGTCGCCGGGGCGGCGGCTGCTGTGGTCATGCCGGCCGGGGCGAGCCCGACCTGCGATGCCCCGGCGGCGCCGTGGCCGCCCGCGACGCCGGAGGCGACGAGATCGGGGGTGCTGACGGAGAAGTCGGGCTGGGTGAGGTTCGGGATCGTCGGCACGGCGGCTTGCAGCTGGCCGAGGTAGGGGCCGGTGAGGAACGCGGTGATCTCGGCGCGTTCGAACGCTTCCTTCGCCGCCGGATCGGTCATGGTCCGGGATTGCGCCTCGATGCTGGTGAGCGCGTTGATCGCCATCGCTTTGACGGAGGGCAGCGCCTGCAGGTGGGTGGCGAGGATCCCGGCGGAGGCGGCGACGTTGCTGACCCGGCCGGCCAGCCCGGTGAGGCTTGCGGCGGCGGCGTCGAAGGCCGCGCCTTCGTTGTCGCCGAGCAGTTTCAGGGCGGCGTTGGCGAGGGTGGTGGCCAGGTCGGCCATGCGGGTGCCGTAGCCGGACCAGTAGGTGACGGCCTCGCCGATGGTGGCGTCGTTGGTGGCGACGAACTTCGCCAGGAGGGATTCGGCGGTTTCGGCGGTTTCCGGCCCGACGACGGCGGGGGAGAAGACCAGCGATCCCGGGTTGAAGGGCGGTCGGGCGCCAAAGGCGTGATTGACGATGCCATCGGCGACCTGCAGTTTGTTCGGGGCGTTGAGCGGGTCGATCGCCGTGAAGGCGGCGCCGGTGTCGGCCTCGTGGGACTGCAGGGCGGTGATCATGGACTTGAGGTTCGCCGCGGACCACTGGATCTCGGCGTCGATGGCGGCGGACACGACGACGGAACATCCCGACGAACCCACGATCGCCGACGAATGCTGCGTGGCGACCATCTGCATCGACGGCACCGGCGAGTACCCGGCCAACGAGACAGAGGGAGCTGTCAGGGAAGCGTTCGACTCCATCGCCAGCGTGGTTTGGATTTCTGATAGTCCCGACAAGTTTGCTCTGAACATTATTGATTTACCCCCAGAATTGGAAAGATCGATCGAGTCGCTTCATCGCAGGCCTGTTCGATAGTGGTGTGAAGAGAAAAACCACCGGTGCCAGAAAGCCCGCCGATCATGCCGTTGGGCGTCTCAACACCTACGAAGCACGCTTCTCCGAAAAGAGAAGGTCGTTTGAGAAGGATTAAAGGGACTCCAGCTTGTTCCGTGACCTTGACTTCAAATTCCGAAGCGTCAAAGTCGACGAAGTTGCTTGGGAAGGAAAACAATGCGAGTCCCACCTCGTCGTTGATGACACCGCAATACATTTCTTCGGGCTCATCGCGGCGTTTCGTCCCAAACTCCGGGACTCTCCAACCCAACTCCAATGCTCGCTGGAAGTACTCCGTGTCGCACGGGTTCTTCAGCTCGAAGCCGGGGGCCGAGTAGTCGTAGTGGCCGTCCGGTCCGAGTGGAGCGTCACCGGGTTGGGGCGGGTCGTTGGGTGGCATGACGCCCGGCGGCAGGGAGTTTTCCTCCGCTGCAGTGTGCCTACCGTCATCAGCGTCGGCCTGGGCGTCACCGCAGCCGGCCAGCGCACCTGCGGCGGTGGCGGCGATGATCGCGGCGACGCCCAGGCGTCGAAGGCCGCTCCATCCGCTCGTGCAATCCTCGGCGCCGCGGCCGTGCGTGGAGTCGGGCGTGTGCCCTGGTTTCATTGGATCCCCCCGAATCTCAAGTGTCGAACGCGCAACGGTATGTCGTACGCGCACGACAAGAGTTTTAACACCGGTGGCGGCTTCCCGCTCGGCGAGCGCCCCCGGCCCCCGACGATGGCGGCCCCGCCACCCGTCAAGTCTCAACCGCCCCTTCATGCTTCGGGGGTGTCAACCTCAACTTGACCCTTGTCGCGTCTCGCGCCCCGCGACACACTGGCCACATTGGTTCACGTGGCATCGCCGCCCGGGCCGTCGCAAAGCACACGCCGCACCGCGGCCGACCGCATCGCGACGACCCGCACACGGGTGGCGAAGCCCCGGCGACGAGGGCGTAGGGGAAGACGAGCCTCGTCTTGAGGCGGCGCGCCACCGGTACCGGCACCTCCGGTGGCGCACCGCCTCTCCGCCGACCACTCAGGTGACCATGTCCCGACACGACTCCACCGGAGTGCTGTGGATCCACGCAGCGCGCCCGGCCCTCACGCCCCATGTCGCGTGGGCGATCGCCCGCGCCGGCATCACGCTGCCCGACGGCACCCGCCCCGCGGCGTCGATCTGGCGCACCCGCCCCGACGATGCCACCCGCGTCTGCGCCGAACTCGACTGGCGCGGACCCGCGGGCGCCGCCGCACGCCTGGTCGGCGATCTCGCCCGCTGGCCGGATCTCACCTTCGAAATCACCGAGGACCCCGACCCGTCCACCCCGGGCGCCCAGGGCGAACGCCACTGCCACGTCCCCGCGTTGGGCACCTGGTCCGGCACCACCGACGCCGCCGGCGATATCCAGGTCGGCGAGCAGCGCCTCCGCGCCATCATGGCCGCCCACCGGGGCGATGCCGCCGGCATGGCGCGCGCCCTCGACGCGGAACTCGGCACCGCCTGGGACACCGCCCTTGAGCCGCTGCGCCCCGGCACCGCCGGTTTCGAGGCATGGGAGGCGCCCACCGTCGGGCAGGGTTCGCCTTTGCTTGACGACGGCCACCCGAACGCCGCCGCCCAGAACCCCGATGATGCCGACGCACGTGAAAACACCGCCTGCGACGTCGTGGAACTCCTGACGCGGCGGGCGGTGATGTAGGCGGCGGCCAGTCGGCCGGTGGTCGGCCCCCGGGGAGGTCAGCCGTTTCGGTCGTTTTCGACGTGGGACACCACGTCGCCGAGGGTCTTCATGCCCGTGACGTCGTCGTCGGCGAAACGCACCCCGGTTTCCTCCTCGCACCGCACGAGCAACTCCACCACACCCAACCGGTCCAGCCCGATGTCGCCGCGCAGCGTGGACTCCAGGCCCGGCGCCTCTTCCGGGGCGTCGTCGCCGAGCACGCGGAACAGCACGTCGGTGACCTCCGCGCGGGCACCCGACAAACCGTCGAGCGCACCCCCGCCGGAGCCGCGGCCACCGGACCTTCCGCCCGTGCCGGCCGACGTCGAGTCACCGGCGACCCCGGCGCCGTCGCCAAGCAAAGCGCTCAGGGCATCGCCCAAACTGCTGGTCATGACCTCTCCCGTCCGCAGTCGCCCACGCCCGGCTACACCACCGTCGGGTCGGTGATCTGGTACTTCTCCGCCGCCTTCTGCGCCACCGACGCCGGCAGCTTGCCCTCGCGGGCCAGGCCGGCCAGCGCCGCGACGACGATCGACTCGGCGTCGATGTTGAAGAAACGACGCGCCGCCTCACGAGTGTCGGAGAAACCGAAACCGTCGCAGCCCAGCACCGTGTAGTCGCCCGGCACCCACTGACGGATCTGCTCCGGAATGGCGCGCTGGAAGTCCGACACCGCGATGAACGGGCCGTCGGCATCCTCGAGGACGCGCTGCACGAACGGACGCTCGTGGAACTCCGCCGGGTTGCGCAGCACCTCGGTCTCGCGGGCCAGGCCATCGCGGGCCAGCTCGTTCCACGAGGTCACCGAGTAAATCGACGACGGGATGTCGTACTCCTCGGCCAGCATGTCGGCCGCCTTCAGCGCGGCCTGCATGCCGATGCCCGACGCCAGCAGGTTGACGTGGTTTTCGCCCTGCGACTCCTTGTACGGGTAGATGCCCTTCAGCAGCCCGTTGACGTCCAGGTCCTCGGCGGCGGGCGGCTGCGGCGTCGGCTCGTTGTAGATGGTCAGATAGTAGATGACGTCTTCGCCGCGGCCCTCGCCGTACATCCGGTCGATGCCCTCGCGGATGATGTAGGCGGCCTCGTACGCGAACGCCGGGTCGTACGTCACCACCGACGGGTTCGTCGCCGCCAGCAGCGGGGAGTGGCCGTCCATGTGCTGCAGGCCCTCACCGGTCAGGGTCGTGCGGCCGGCGGTGGCGCCGAGCAGGAAACCACGGCACTTCTGGTCGCCGGCCAGCCACATCTGGTCGCCGGTGCGCTGGAAACCGAACATCGAGTAGAAGATGTACAGCGGAATCATCGCCTCGCCGTGGGTGGCGTACGACGAACCGGCGGCGATGAACGACGCCATCGAACCGGCCTCCGAAATGCCCTCGTGGAGGATCTGGCCCTGCTCGGACTCCTTGTACGACAGCATCAGGTCATGGTCGACCGGGGTGTACTGCTGGCCGTGCGGGTTGTAGATCTTCAACGTCGGGAACCACGAGTCCATGCCGAAGGTGCGGGCCTCGTCCGGGATGATCGGCACGAAACGCTTGCCCAGCTCCTTGTCGCGCATGAGCTCCTTGAAGATGCGCACCACCGCCATGGTGGTGGCGACCTGCTGCTTGCCGGACCCCTTGAGAATCGACTTGAGGGCGTCCATTTCGGGCACCTTCAGCGGCTCGTAGGTTTCGCGGCGCTCGGGCACGAAGCCGCCGAGTTCCTTGCGGCGCTCCTTCAGGTACTGCAGCTCCTCGGAGTCCTCGCCCGGGTGGTAGTACGGCGGCAGGGCCGGGTCCTTTTCCAGGACCTCGTCGGAAATCGGGATCTCCTGCTTGTCGCGGAAAAGCTTCAGGTCGTCGAGCGTCAGCTTCTTCATCTGGTGCGTGGCGTTGCGGCCCTCGAAGTTGTGGCCCAGGCCGTAGCCCTTGATGGTGTGCGCCAGAATGACGGTCGGCTGATCCTTGGTCTCCAGGGCCTTGGCGTAGGCGGCGTAGATCTTGCGGTAGTCGTGGCCGCCGCGGCGCAGGTTCCAGATCTCCTCGTCGGTCATGTCCTCGACGAGCTTGGCGGTGCGCGGGTCGCGACCGAAGAAGTGCTCGCGCACCCATGCGCCGTCGTTGGCCTTCAGGGTCTGGTAGTCGCCGTCGGGGAAGCCGTTCATCAGCTCGACGAGGGCGCCCTCGTGGTCCTTTTCGAACAGGGCGTCCCAGTCGCGACCCCACACGACCTTGATGACGTTCCAGCCGGCGCCGCGGAAGAAGCTCTCCAGCTCCTGGATGATCTTGGTGTTGCCGCGGACCGGGCCGTCGAGGCGCTGCAGGTTGCAGTTGACCACGAAGGTGAGGTTGTCCAGGTTGTTGAGGGCGGCGGTCTGGATCAGGCCGCGCGACTCCGGTTCGTCCATCTCACCGTCGCCGAGGAACGCCCACACGTGCTGCTGGGAGGTGTCGACCAGGCCGCGGTCGTGCAGGTAGCGGTTGAATCGCGCCTGGTAGATGGCGCCCATCGGGCCCAGGCCCATGGACACGGTGGGGAATTCCCAGAAGTCGGGCATGCCGTGCGGGTGCGGGTAGGACGGCAGGCCACCCTGGGGGCGGGACACTTCCTGGCGGAAGCCGTCGAGGTCGTCCTCGTCGAGACGGCTCTCGAGGAACGCTCGGGCGTAGACGCCGGGGGAGGCGTGGCCCTGGAAGAAGATGTGGTCGCCGCCGCCGGGGTGGTCCTTGCCGCGGAAGAAGTGGTTGAAGCCGACCTCGTACAGCGGGGCCGACGAGGCGTAGGTGGAGATGTGCCCGCCGACGCCGATGCCGGGGCGCTGGGCGCGGTGCACCATGATCGCGGCATTCCAGCGGATCCACTTGCGGTAGCGGCGCTCCACTTCCTCGTCGCCCGGGAACTCGGGCTCCAGGGTGGTGGGGATGGTGTTGACGTAATCGGTGGAGGTCAACGGAGGCAGGGCGACGCGCTTGGCGGTCGCGCGCTCCAGGAGCCGGAGCATGAGGAAGCGGGCGCGGTCGGGGCCGGCTTCCTCCAGCAGCCCGTCAAGGGACTCCAGCCACTCGCGGGTCTCCTCCGGGTCGGTGTCCTTCAGATAGGACGCGACGCCATCGCGGATCAGCGCGAAGTTGGATTCGTCGACATGTCGGTCCGCCGTGTCGGCCATGTGGTTCCTCCCGGATCGTTGGGGCGATCGGCCCCCGTGATGATGGGGCGGTCGGTGCCCGAGTCGTTTTCCTCAACACTCTACTTCCGTTTCCGGATTCGCGTTTGGGTCGATTTCCGCCGTCTTCGTGCGTGACGACGCCCACCTCGTCGCCACCGGTCCGGTGGGCCGGAAACGGCGTTACACCTCATGGTCGGGCGTGACTGCGGCGCTGATCCGCGGTGTGGGCGGGGGCGATTCGGCGGGGTCGTCGTCAAGCTCCCGGACCCCGATCCCTGTACAAGGCCCCCCGGGGCGGTAAACTCCCCGGAGAAAGCAACGCGGGTCTATGACGGGACCCGCGGCACTCACGAGATTTTGGAGGATCGGAGAAGTGGGCGACGCCACTGGCGCTGCGCGGGATTATGCGGATTCGCTCGGCATCGAAAAGGGTCGGCGGGTTCAGGAAGTCGGTTGGGACGAAGACTGCGACACCGCCATCAGCGAGTCGATCGAGGAGTTCCTCGGCGAGGACCTGCTCGACGAAGACACCGATGAGGTCGTCGACGTCGTGCTGTTGTGGTGGCGCGAGGAAGACGGCGACCTGGTCGATGGCCTGGTCGACGCCGCCCGCCCGATGGACGAAAACGGCCGCATCTGGCTGCTGACCCCCGGCGCCGGCCGCCCCGGCTTCGTGGACCCGGGCCTCATCGACGAGTCCGCGCAGCTGGCGGGCCTGACCGGCACCTCCGCGATCCGCCTGGGCCAGTGGCAGGCCAACTGCCTGGTTCAGCGTGGCGTCAAGCGCCAGTAGCGCGAGGCGCAGCGTCGCCCTTGGGGCCCGTCCTGCGGCGATGGCCGTTTTCGGCGACCCCACCGGCTGGCCGATGCCCCGACCGATGCCCGGTCGGCCCGAAGGTCGGCCGAGTCACCGGGTGTGTTACCGTTTTCCGCGACGTCGCCCACGCGACATCAGCGGCGATAGCTCAGTGGTAGAGCTCTGGTTTTACACACCAGCGGTCGGGGGTTCGAAACCCTCTCGCCGCACTCGATTCACCGCCGACGATGGCGGGACAACCCCGTTTCCGGACCGTCACCGGGACGGGGTTTTCGTGCCCCGCCACGATTGCCCCGCCCCAATTGAGGAGCCCACATGACCACCACCCGCCGGCGACGCATGGTGGGCCGGGCCGCGGCGCTGACGGCGGGCATCGTCGCCGACCGGATCTTCGGTGACCCGGTGCGCCACCATCCGGTCGCCTGGTTCGGCACCGCCGCCGACCGTTTGGAAAAGCGGATGTGGGCCGATTCGAAGCCCCGGGGAGCGGCGTACGCGGCGGTGCTGGTCGCGGTGCCGACCGTCGCCGCCACCGTCGCCGCCCGCCGATTTCCGAATGTAGCGCTCGCCGCGGTGGCGTGGGCGTCGCTCGGCGGCACGACGCTGGCCCGCACCGGCGAGCGCATGGCCGACCGTCTCGAGGCCGAAGACCTCGCCGCCTCCCGGGAGTTGGTGCCGTGGCTGTGCTCTCGCGACCCCGCGCGGCTCGACCTCGACGGCGTGGCCCGGGCGACGGTGGAATCGCTGTCGGAAAACACCTCCGACGCGGTGTCGGGCACGCTGCTGTGGGGCGCGGTGTTCGGAGCCCCCGGCGTCGTGGCGCACCGGTGCGGCAACACCCTCGACGCGATGGTCGGCTACCGCACCGAGAAGTGGCGGAATTTCGGGTGGGCGTCGGCGAAGTTCGACGACGTGGTCAATTGGGTGCCGGCCCGGCTGACGGGCGTGGCCACGGTTATCGCGGGCCCGGACCGCGCGGGGGCGTGGCGGGCGTGGCGCGAGGACGCCCCCGGCCATCCGAGCCCTAACGCCGGGGTTCCCGAGGCCACGGCGGCCGGCGCATTGGGCGTGCGGCTCGGCGGCGCCACCGCGTACGAGGGCGGCGTGGAGGAGCGCGCGGTTCTCGGCCGCGGGGATTCCCCGACGGTCGCCGACGTCCGCCGCGCGGTGACCCTCACCCGTCGCGTGCAGGACATCACCGCCGCGATGTGCGTCGGCGGTCTGCTCGCTGTGGCGTTCGCGTCGCGGTGACGGGGTGGCGCACTCGCGTTGCGGTGGCGGTGTTGACTCGCCCGGCGTGGTGACGCGCCCTCGCGTCTAGAACCGTTCGTCGTCGAGCCCGTGGCCCTTGCGGCGCCGTCCCTTGTGCCCGGAGTCGCCGTAGCGCGCAGCCAGTCGGCGCGCACGTTCAGCCTGCGCGTCGGCTTCCGCCGTGGCGGCCGCCGCAGCGGGCTCTGCCTTCTTCTCGCGCCCGGCGTCGGTCTCACCGCCGTCGCGGTCCGCACGCGCATCGCGTGCCTCGTGCGTTTCTGGCTTGACGACGTCCACGTCATCGCCACCCGCCGTGGCGGACGGGGCCGTCGCCGACTCCGCGGCGGGGGATGCGGCGGCAGGCTCGTCGTCACGCGAGGAACGCAGGACGGCCTCCTGCTCCTCCCGGTCCCGGCGACGTTCCCGGGCCTCCGCGAAGATGAACCAGATCAGGGCGCCCGGGGCCATGATGCCGAAGAAAATCCACTGGATGCCGTACGCCAGGTACGGGCCGCTTTCCAGCGTCGGCAGCGGAATGGCGCGCAGGCTGCCCGGTTGATCCTCGGCGAGCTGGATGTAATCGGGGTGCAAATCCACGTCCATGATCTCGCCGACCTGGTCGGTGTCGATGCCGTAGACCTGCGTCGGCTCGCCCTCGCCGCCCTCCAGGGGCGGGCGCTCCGGGGTCATTTCGCCGCGGCGGGCGTAGCCCAGAATGGTCACCTCACCCGACGGTGCGGCCTCCATGTCCGGGACGCCGCCATCCGGCGGGGTTTCGAAACCGCGGTTGACCAGGTAAATCGTTCCGTCATCGGCGCGGAAGGCGGTCAGTGCGTGCGTCGCCGGCGTGCCGTCGACCGGCCGATTGCGCAGCAGGACCTCCGAATCCGGCAGGAACTCGCCCTGCGCGGTGACCCGCCGCCACTCCGTGCCCTCCGCCAGCTCCCCGTCGGCGGGGAACAGCTCCGAGGCGTCCACGGGATCGACCTCGAAGGCGTGGCGCAGCTGGTCGTTGCGCTCCTGCGTGGCCTTGTTCTTCCCGAGCTGCCACGGAGCGAGCACCGTGAACGCGAGATAGGCGAACGCGACGCAGACCACGGCGGTGAGCACCCAGCCGGGGGTCAGGAACTGGCGGATTCGGGATGTCACGCCGCCCACCTTACTCACTAGCTCGGATCGCCCCGGATACGGGCGGGGGGATGGTGGCGGCGGTCGGGGCGTGGTCGGTGGTTGGTCGGCGGTGGGCGTGAAAAACGACCGGCGCGGCGCCGTCGGCTGCGGCGGAGCGTTGCGGCGGAGCACTGCGGCGGTGGAGTAGAATCGTCGCTCAGCCCGAAACCCGGGCCCGTTTGCCCAGCCGCCGGAAGGTGCCCGTGTCCACAGTCGCAAAAGCATCGACGCGTTCGCGTTATGGCGCGGTGTTCCGCCAATTCCTGAAGTTCGGCATGGTCGGCGGCACCGGTGTCCTGGTCAATACCGTGGTGGCGATCATGGCGCGCAAGATCGGCCTGGAGTGGGGCGTCAACGAGCACGAGGTGTTCGCCAACCTGCTGGGCACCCGGTGGAACATCCGGTGGTCGCACGTGTACGCGACGTTGGCGTTCCTCATCGCCAACGTATGGAACTTCCAGCTCAACCGTTCGTGGACGTTCCGGGTGGATAACCGGCCGAATTGGTTCCGCCAGTTCGGGCCGTTCCTGCTGGCGGGCCTGTCGGGGCTGATCGTCAGCCTGGTCACCATCACGCTGCTGACCAACCCGACGTCGCCGCTGGCCCTGCCGGACCACATCTTCGACGATTCCAGCGGGCTGCGCACGAAGTTCTACTGGGCGAACCTCATCGGCGTGTTGTTGGGCACGCCGGCGAACTTCGTCATCAACAAGATCTGGACGTTCCGCGTGCGCGGCCTCGGCGGCAAGGATCCCCGGCGGAAGAACCGCGAGCGCATCGAGTTGAAGGAATTGTAGGCTTCACGACGGCCACCGCCCCGGCCGTTCACCGTGGACGCCGGTCGACGCTCGGTCAGCGGCACCCGGTGGGGGCGTGGCGGTGCGAGCCTGCGGTCAGCGGTCAGCGGGTCGAGGAGTCTTCGAGGATGTCGCGGATGGTGGCGATGAGCCCCGGGGTGGCGGCCTCGATTTCGCGGCGGGTGCGGGTGAATCCGGACAGATCGCCGTAGTACGGGTCGGCGACGTCGGCGTCGGCGGGCGAGTTCGGGTCGAAGGAGCGCATCAGGCGGATCTTCTCGGCGGGGATGCCGCGGGCGACGAGCTGCGACACGTGGCCGTTGTCCATGGCGATGTACAGGGTCGCGTCGACGTGTTCGGCGCCGAGCTGCGCGGCGACGTGCGTGGAGTCGCGGCCGGAGTTTTCCAGTTCCGCCCGGGCGCGGGAATCGGCGGGCTGGCCGACGTGCCAGGCGCCGATGCCGCAGGAGGCCAGGAGGACGTCGTCGGCGAGGCCGGCTTCTTCGACGGCTTCGCGGACGATGATCTCCGCCATCGGGGAACGGCAGATGTTGCCGCTGCACACGAAGACGACGTAGACGGATTCGGTGCGGCCAGGCGCGGACATGGGTTCTCCTCGGTGCCGGGGACGCCCCGCGCATGAGGGGCCGGTCGGGTCCGTCGCGCGGGCGTGAATTTTTCCGAATGACAAGGTATATCGCCTGCGCCGCCGGGGCCAATTTCGCATCGGCCGGAGAAATTGGGGCGTGCGGTGTCCGGTGCGGCGGCCGGTGTCCGGAGTCGCGCTGAGTCCCTACACGAGCATGCGCTCGAGCTCGTTGCCTCACCCGCGACCGCTCCCGCGCCCGCGTCCGGGCGGGCTCGTCAGAGCCCGAGCATCTCCCGGGCCATGCGGTCTAGCTGGTCGGGCGTGTGCGCGACGGCGTCGGCGCGGTCGCGTTCGTCGTCGGGTCCGTAGCCCCAGCCGACGAGGATCGCCGGCACGCCGAAGCGTCGGGCGCCCTCGACGTCGTGGATGCGGTCGCCGATCATCACGACGCCGGGCAGGGCGTTCCCGCCATTGCCGCCATTGCCACCATTGCCGTCATCCCCGGAGTCCCCGCCATCGCCGTCGATGTCGCGGCGCACGGCGGGCAGCCCCAGCACGCGCAGGGTGTGTTCGATGACGTCGTCCTTGTGGTGGCGGTCCCCGCCGTCGTCGGCGGCGCCGATGAAGTCGAAACGGCCGAGGATCCCGAACTCCGCCAGCACCTTCCGGGCGAAGTGCCCTCCCTTCGAGGTGGCCGTCGCCAGGCGGATGCCGTCGGCGCGCCAGCCGTCGAGAAGCTCGACCCAGCCCGGGAACATCCTGGTGTCCGCCCACCCGCCGTCGGTTTGCGCGGCACGGTAGGCGCGCATCGCGGCGTCGAGGCGGTCGCCGGACAGTCCGATCTTCGCCATCGAATCCCGCATCGGCGGGCCGGCGAGGGTGGACATGAACGTGTTGTCGGGGATCGGGTGGTCGACCGCCTCCATCGCGGTGCGGAAGCTCGCCTGGATGCCCGCGAGGGAATCGCTGATGGTGCCGTCGACGTCGATGAGCAAGGTGGGGGCCATGCCATCCAGTATGGGGGCCGCGACCCGTGGTCGGCGATCCGGGCGGTGTGGCAATGTGAACAACATGATGATGGGCAACACGGGGGATGACGCTGCGGCGGTCTCCGTCGGGGCCGAGTTCACCGGCGACGTGAGTTACCACGGCGATGTGGCGGCGCGGGGGGCGCTGGTGGATTTCGCGGTCAACGTGCGTGGGGCGACGCCGCGGTGGCTTCTCGACGCCCTCGGCAGCCACCTCAACGATTTGTCCGCCTACCCGGATCCGATGCTGGATCGGCGGGTGCGCAAGCTCATCGCGCGGCGGCACGGGCGGCGGGAGGATGAGGTCCTGTTGCTGGCGGGCGTGGCCGAGGGGTTCGCGCTGTTGCCGGACATCTGCGAGCGTCCGGCGGTGATCCATCCGCAGTTCACGGAGCCGGATGCGGTGATGCGGGCGGCGGGCATCGACGTCGACCGGGTGATTCTGCGCCCCCCGTGGGATCTGGGGCAGGTGCGCGATGGTTCGGTTGCGGTGCCCGACGACGCCGATCTGGTGGTGGTGGGCAATCCGACGAATCCGACGTCGGTGCTCCATTCGCGCGAGGACATTTTGGCCCTGCGCGCGCCGGGCCGGGTCGTGGTGGTCGACGAGGCGTTCATGGACGTCGTCGCCGAGGATGCCGGGGAGGCTTGCGAGGTCGCGTCGGTGCGCGATCCCGGGTTGCTGGTGTTCCGCAGTTTGACCAAGACGTGGGCGTTGGCGGGGTTGCGCTGCGGGTATGCATTGGGTGCGCCGGAGGTGCTGGCGGCGTTGGCGCGGCGTCGTCCGGCGTGGCCGGTGGGCACGTTGCAGCTGCATGCGATGCGGTTGGTGGCCGAGCATGGGATGGGCCGGCCGTTGCAGCTCGAGCGCGCCGACGTTGCGCGGGAGCGGGAATTGATGGTGGCGGTGCTTGACGACGCCGGCTGGGAGGTCGAGCCGGCCGCGGGGCCGTTTCTGCTGGCCAGGCCACCGGTGGCCGACCCGGAGGCGGTGCGGCTGGCCCTGGCGAATCGGGGAGTGGCGGTGCGCCGCTGCGACACGTTCCCGGGGTTGGGGACGTCGCGGTGGCGGTTGGCGGTGCGTGGTCCGGCCGACGTCGGCACACTGGTGGGGGAGGTCACCCGCATCGCCGCCCTGCAACGTGAACGATGATGAGGGGGCCGGGGCGCCCGCCTCGGCTCCGGTGGAGCAACTGATGTGACTCGGGCCCCGGCGCCCGCCGCGCGGCCCGCCCGACCGACGATTCGACCCGAGAGGAAACGCAGATGAACGTGACCGTCGCCGACGTGCGCCGAGTTCTCGACGCCGCCTACCCGCCCGAGCTGGCGGAGGAGTGGGACAAGGTCGGGTTGATCTGCGGCGACCCCGACGAGCCGGTGTCGCGGGTGGCGGTGGCCCTCGACTGCACCGACGCGGTGGCCGATGCGGCGCTTGCGTCGGGTGCGCAGATGCTCGTCGTCCACCATCCGCTGTTGCTGCGCGGGGTGTCGTCGGTGGCGGCGGACACGCCGAAGGGGCGGATCCTGCACAAGCTCATTCGCGGTGGGGTGGCGTTGTTCGCGGCGCACACCAACGCCGATTCGGCGCGGCCGGGCGTCAACGACCGCCTCGCCGAGCTGCTGGGAGTGCACCCGGGTGCCCCGTTGGCGCCGAAGCCGGGGCGGCATCTCGATGCCTGGGTGGTGCGGGTGCCGGGGTCGCATGCCGAGGCGGTGAAGGAGGCGGTGTTCGCCGCCGGCGCCGGTTCGGTCGGGGATTACGAAGCGTGCGCGTACGAGCTTTCCGGCCGCGGCCAGTTCCGCCCGGGCGATGACGCCGACCCGTTCCTCGGCGAGCGGGGCCGGGTCGAACATGTCGAGGAGCTGCGCATCGAGTTCGTCGCCGAGCCGTCGCTGCGGTCGAGGGTGCATGCCGCCCTGGTGGAGGCGCACCCGTATGAGGAGCCGAGCTTCGACGTCCTGGAGTCGCTCGTCGGCGATCTCGACCCGGAGGCCGCGTTCGGCATCGGCCGGGTCGGCGATCTCGATGAGCCGATGCCGTTCAAGGATTTCGTCGCCCGGGTCGGCGAGCGTCTGCCCGCCACCGAGTGGGGCGTGCGCGGGGCGGGTGACCCGGAGCGGATCATCCGCCGCGTGGCGGTGGCCTCCGGGTCGGGCGATTCTTTCCTGAACGTCGCGCGCAAGCTGGGCGTGGATGCGTTCGTCACCTCCGACCTGCGTCATCACCCGGTCGACGAGGCGTTGCGCGAGGGCGGGCCCTGCATCGTCGACACCGCCCACTGGGCCAGCGAGTTCCCGTGGTGCGGCCAGGCCGCGGACCTGTTGGGCGATGCGTTGGGCGTCGAGACGGAGGTCCTGGACATCCGCACCGACCCTTGGACCGTCGCCGCCGCCGGCCACAACACCGACACCACCGAGGAGAACCGATGAAACTCGACCCCGTCACCCAGGTGACCATCCTGGAGCTGTCCGAGGCGCAGGCGCGCATGGACGGGCTCGAGGCACGCCGCCAGTCCTCGCCGGAGCGGGCGGAGCTGACGTCGCTGCTGGCGGAACGCGCCGCACTGCGCACCAGCACCGCCCGATCGCGTCTGTCGGCGCGGGATCTGGGCGTCGACGTGAAGAAGCTCGAATCCGACCTGGACAAGCTGCGCCGCCGCGAAGACGAAGATCGCCGCAGCCTCGACCACGCCGAAGACGCCGAGGTGCGCCGCGACCTGGAGCACGACCTCGCCTCGACGCGCCGTCGCCGAGAAGAGCTCGAACACCACATCGCCGACGTCCGCGACATCCGCGACGCCCACGAGATCAACGTCGGCGCGGACTCCGATGAGCTGGAGGACCGCATCCGCCTGGCCGAGAAGCGCGTCGCCGACGTCGATCGGGACATGCAGGCGCAGGTCGACGGCCTGAAGCGCCGCATGGAGGAACTGCGCGGCACCGTCGACGCGAAGCTGTTGTCGCGCTACGACAAGATCACCGCCGAAACCGGCATCGGCGTCGCCCGACTCGACGGCCGCACGTGCCTGAGCTGCTACATGGAGCTCGACGCGTCGACGATGCGCAACTTCGAAACGCTGCCGGCGGAAGAGGTAGTCACCTGCCCCGAGTGCAGCGCGTGGCTCGTCCGGCCGGTGACCCTCAACGCCGCCGACGAGGCGAACAAGCGATGAGCGGTGAGCGAGCGGTGAGCGGTGAGCAAGCTGGGAGCGGTGAACAGGCGATGAGCGCCCCCGAGAAGCCGGAACGTGGATCGACCAGGGAGGCGACGTCGGCAAGCTCCGTGAAACCGGAGCGCGGATCCACCCGGGAGGCGACGTCGGCAAGCCCGGGATGGACCGGCGCGGTCGGCGAACCCACGCGACTGCTGCTGCTGCGCCACGGCCAAACCCCGATGAGCGTCGACCGCCGATACAGCGGCTCGGCGTCGAACCCCTCCCTGACGGACTTCGGCCGCCGCCAAGCACGCGCCGCCGCCGACCGGCTGGTGGCCGGCGACTGGGACATCCGCGGCATCATTGCATCCCCGCAGGCCCGCGCCCTGGAAACCGCGACATACGCGGCGGTGGAACTCGGCCTCGGCATCAGCGTCGACGACGACCTGCGCGAGACCGACTTCGGCACCTGGGAAGGCCTGACCTTCGGCGAAGCCGCCGCCCGCGACGCCGACATCCACGCCCGCTGGCTCACCGACCCCGAACTGACCCCACCCGGCGGCGAGGCCTTCCGCACCGTCGACGACCGCGTCGCCGCCGCCCGCCGCCGCATCGCCGACGACTTCGGCCCCGGCACGTTCCTGGTGGTCAGCCACGTCACGCCCATCAAATCCATCCTCCGCCAGGGCCTCGGCGCCGGGTTCGAACTGTTCACCCGACTGCACCTCGACCTCGCGTCGCTGTCCGTCGCCGAGTTCTACGCCGACGGGCCCACCTCGGTCACGCTGGTCAACGACACCGCCCACCTGAGGTAAGCGGCGGCCGGAGCTGACCGGTGTACCCGGGGCGACCGATGCCCGATGCACCCGGGGAAAATGGGCGACGGCGGGGAGAGGGGCGTCGTAAAGCAGACCCCGCACCAGACACCCGCCCGCGTGCGCTAAAATCCCCCCACGTGAGCGAGTCGGCCAGATGACCGCGGCACGGGGACCAGCGCACAAAGCGCCCGGCCCGGCGCCGAGGAAAGTCCGGACTCCACAGGGCACGGTGGTTGCTAACGGCAACCCGGGGCGACCCGCGGGACAGTGCCACAGAAAACAAACCGCCCGGGCGCGCGGATGCGTCCGCACGAACCGGGTAAGGGTGAAAAGGTGCGGTAAGAGCGCACCAGCGCCGCAGGTGACTGCGACGGCTCGGTAAACCCCACCGGGAGCAAGGCAAGAGGGCGCACCACGCACGCGCGGTGTGCCTGCTCGGACGACCGAGGGCTGCCCGCCCAAGTCCGAGGGTCAGCTGCTTCAGGCGCCCAGCGATGGTGCGTCGAGATGGATGGTCATCACCCGCCGAGGCCGAAAGGCGCGGCGGGGACAGAATCCGGCTCACAGGCCGGCTCGTTCACCTTTTGCTTCGGTTTTCGCCTGCCGGTTTCGCGCGCAGTTGTGGCCCTGCGTTTTCGCCCTTGGTGGTTCTCTCGTCGTTGTGGTCGGCGTTTTTCGCCCTTCGCCACTCGTCGTCGTGAGCGACGGTGAGGGCGTTGCTCTGTCGGTCACCTCTTGAGTCCCCTGCGTCGCTCTGGCCCCAGTTCTGGGGGAATCGCACAAAACGGGACATTTGCGGTGATTGTGAGCTGGGGTTTTGTCTCGATCCCTGTCCCATTTTGTGCGATAGCAAATTTGCTGCGGCGTGGGCGGGAATCGGTGGCGCGTCCAGTCGGTAACGGGCGGTCACGTTGGGCGGGAATCGGTGGCGCGTCCAGTCGGTAACGGGCGGTCGCGTTGGGCGGGAATCGGGGGTTGCATCCGGTTGGGTTTGGGCAGTCACGGCGGCACTCGAATCGGTGGCGCCCGGCCTCGGCGACCCGGTTTCGGCACCCCCACATTGAGGTCGTCGGAAAGTCGATGGAACCGATTACCGCCGGACCGCGTCCAATGGGGCGTGAACATTCTCAGGGGGAACACGGAATCCGAACGTAAAGCGCTCGCCCGCAAATGGCGGGGCGGCGAGCTGCACAGACTGCACCCGAACACCTACATTCCGACCGCCGAGTGGCACGACCTCGACACCACAGCCCGCCGGCGGGTGACCCATCTCAGCGCCGTCGACTCCAGGGAGGGGATGGTCGTCGTCGGGCGCAGTGCCGCGCTGGCGTGGGGGCTCGACATCTTCGATCGGTCGCCGAACCGCGATGGTGGACGGTCGAACCCGAAAAACCCCGCGGCCGGCATCGACGTCATCGAACTCGCGCATCCCACGCGCAGGAACTACCAGACGCGGGGCGCGATCCACGAACGGAAGCTGACGTGGGGCCCGGAGGACCTGCGGCGCGTCGAGGGGCGGTTGGTGACGTCGGTGGGCGCGACCGTCGCCGACGTGACTTTGCGGCACGGGTTCGCTCATGGTTTGG
The DNA here is from genome assembly GCF_030408835.1 of Corynebacterium freneyi. Classification (NCBI taxonomy): domain Bacteria; kingdom Bacillati; phylum Actinomycetota; class Actinomycetes; order Mycobacteriales; family Corynebacteriaceae; genus Corynebacterium; species Corynebacterium freneyi. The sequence goes on along the minus strand of NZ_CP047357.1, from coordinate 1,989,330 downwards.
TCACGGCGGATTCGGCGTTGCGGCTGGGGCATTCGCAGATTGATTTGGCCCGGGCGGCGGGGCGTTCGGCGAATCCGCGGATGGCGCTCGACGTCGTCGCGTGCGCGAGTCGTTTCGCCGACAGTGCCGCGGAGTCGTTGATGCGCGCCCAGATCATCAAGGCGGGGTTGCCGGCGCCGGAGCTGCAGTTGCGGGTGTTCAGCGCTGACGGGCTGTTCATCGGGTGCGTGGATCTGGCCTATCGGGGTTTGTTGGCGATGATCGAGGTGCACGGCAAGGGGAAGTTTCTCGGGGTGTACGGCGATTCCGATGAGCGTTCGTTCTACGAGTGGAAGCGTGAGTCGGAGCTTCTCGACGAGGGGCTGGCCGTGTTGCGCGTGACGTGGGAGCAGATCATGTCGGGGGAGGCGCTGCGCCGGGTGCGTGAGTTTTTGGAGGCGCAGAGGGCGAAGGTCGCGGCGGGTGATGCGACGACGGCGCGTTTCGTCCGGGCCGGGGCTCGTTGGCCGAAGGGTTATCGCACGCCGGGGCAGCGTCGGGCGGGTGCCGCATGACGGATCGCGGGGTGTGATCTGTCGGGTGTGACCGAGGTGGAGGCGCTGATGGCGGCGTAACCAGGTCCCGGCCGTGACCAGATCCTGCCAACCCCGGGCATGACCAGGTCTCGCCGGCCCCGGATGTCCCTCGCCTCGAACGTGATCAGACCCCGGACGCAATCCGGCCCAACCGTAGAGGATTTTCTATCGCACAAAACGGGACATGCCCGCTTCACGTGACCTGGGCTTTTCCTCTCGTCGTCTGTCCCGTTTTGTGCGACTCTGGGCGTTTCTGGGGCGCGCGCGTCGGATGTGGCGGGTGTGGCGGGCGTGGGGGAAGTGGTTGCGGCTGGTGTAGGGGGCCGGGCATGCGGAAGGCCGGGCCGTCGTGTCTGGCTTTACGACGACCCGGCCCTCACCTCAATCACCGCAGCACTCGGATATGGCCGGATTCACCACCCCGGGAACGTTCGGTGGGTGGATCGGCCGCCGGATTCACCACCCCGGGAACGTTCAGCGGGTGGGCGAACGACCCCGGCGCATGCGGCAACCGGGTCGAACCGCCTAAACGAACTTCGAGTACGCCGGCAGGTCGAGGAAACCGTTGCCCGACAGACCGATCAAAATGGCCGGACCCGAACCCGGCTCACCCTCGTACTTCGCGGCCTCGGCACATGCGGCGGCGATGGCGTGGTTCGACTCCGGCGCCGGAACCGTGCCCTCGCAGCGGGCGAAACGCACGCCGGCGGCGAACGCGTCCTCCTGCTCCACCGTGGTGGTCTCCATCAAACCCAACTCCACGGCGTGCGACACCATCGGCGCCATCGCGTGGTACCGCAGACCACCGGCGTGAATCGGATCCGGCACGAAATCGCTGCCCAGGGTGTGCATCTTCAGCAGCGGCGTCAACCCCGCCACATCACCATGGTCGTAGCGGTACTCGCCCTTCGTCAACGACGGGCACTTGGCGGGCTCTGCGGCGATGATGCGCGGCGCGTCATCTCCCACGAACTTCTTCGCATCCCCCTTCGCCCCCGACGCGGAGGTCGAAGTGGAGGAACGGCCGCCGTCGTCAAGCACGGAACCCGTCAACGAATGCCCGATGAACGGGAACGTCAAACCGGCCAGGTTCGACCCGCCGCCGGCGCAACCGACCACGACATCCGGGCCGGTCTCGCCGAACATGGCCAGCTGCGCGGCGGCCTCCTGACCGATGATCGTCTGGTGCAACATCACGTGATTGAGCACGCTGCCCAGGGCGTACCGCGAATTCTTGCCGTTGACCGCGACCTCGATCGCCTCCGACACGGCCATGCCCAACGAACCCGGGGTATCGGGATCCTTCGCCAGCATCGCGCGCCCCGCCTCGGTCAGATCCGACGGCGACGGGTGCACCGAACCGCCGTAGACCTCCATCAGCATGCGGCGGTAGGGCTTCGAATCGTACGACGCACGCACCTGCCACACCTCGACGCCCAAGCCGAAGAACTGGGCGGCGAACGCCAGCGACGCACCCCACTGGCCGGCGCCGGTCTCGGTGGTCAGGTTCTCGATGCCGTCGAGCATGTTGTAGTACGCCTGCGCCACCGACGTGTTCGGCTTGTGCGAACCGATGGGGGAGACGGACTCGTTCTTGTAGTAGATGCGGGCGGAGGTGCCCAGCTCCTTCTCCAGACGGCGCGCCCGGCCCAGCGGCGACGGACGCCACAGGCGGTAGATTTCGCGGATCGGCTCGGGGATCTCGATCCACCGGTCGGTGGAGAACTCCTGCTCGACCAGCCCGGACGCGAAGATCGGCTCCATCTCCTCCGGCTTCAGCGGCTCACGGGTGCCGGGGTGGAGGTGCGGCGGCAGCGGCTCGGGGAAGTCGGCGGCGAGGTTGTACCAGTGGGTCGGCAGCGCCGAGTCGGGGAGAATCGCCTTGGTCATCTCGCCGTTCGCGCCGTTCGCGCCGTTGGCGTCGGTGCCGGGCCGGGCCTGGGTGGTCATGTGTGCTCCTGTGTAGTGCGGATGGTTCACCTCAGCGTATCCGGCGACGCGGACCGTGATCGCCATTAGGCTGGGCGGACATGAAGCTGTTTGCGGCCGCCCTCGATTTCCGTGCCGTCGCCCGCGAGTTCGGGGTGCCGGAGACGTTCGCCCCGGAGGTGCACGCCGATGCCGCGGCTGCGGTGGATCGGCGGGCGGCGCGGAAGGATTTGCGCGACGTCGCGTTCGTGACCATCGACCCGCCCGGCTCCATGGATCTGGATCAGGCGATGCACATCAGCGCGTGGGGCGGGGATGGCGCCGGCGCGGGCACTGGCACCGACGACGCGGGCGCTGGCGACCCCGACACCGCCGGTTGGCGCGTGCTGTACGCGATCGCGGACGTCGGCGGGCTCATCGCGCCGGATTCGTTGACGGCGGCCGAGTCGATGCGCCGCGGGCAGACGATTTATCTGCCGGACGAGCCGACGCGCCTGCATCCGGCGGCGCTGTCGGAGGGTGCGGGCAGTTTGCTTCCCGACGTCGACCGCCCGGCCATCGTCTGGGACATCGTCGTCGACGCGGATGGGGAGCCGACGTTGCGCGACGTGTTCCCGGCTCTGGTGCGGTCGGTGGCGCGGCTGGAGTACGTCGCGGTGCAGGAGTCGTTCGATGCCGGGGTCCCGCATCCGTCGATTGCGCTGCTACCGGAAGTTGGGCGGGCCAGGCAGGGGTCGGCGCGTCGTCGTGAAGCGATCAATTTGCGGTTGCCGTCGCAGTCGGTGGTGCCGACGGGGGATGGCCGGTGGGAGCTGCGCTTGGATGCGCGGCCGCCGGTGATGGATTTCAATTCGGAGATCTCGCTGCTGGCGGGGATGGTCGCCGGTCAGATGATGGCGGAGGCCGGCGTCGGGGTGTTGCGGACGTTGCGGCCGGCGGGGGAGGCTGCGCTGGCGGAGTTTCGGGTGGCGGCGCGCGCGTTGGGGTACGAGCTGCCCGATGATGCGGGCATTGCCGAGGTCAGCGCGTTTTTGGCGGGCGTCGACGCGGATTCGACCCGCGGGATGGCGGTGATGAAGGATGCGTCGCGCCTGTTGCGCGGCTCGGGGTACGAGCGGTTGGAGACGCTTGACGACGGTTCGGCCCCCGCACCGTCCGACGTGCCGGTGCATTCGGGCGTGGGTGGCCCGTACGCGCATGTGACGGCCCCGTTGCGACGGCTGATCGACCGGTTCGGGCTGGAGTATTGTCTGGCCATCGCGGCTCACCGGCGCGGCGACACGCAGGAGGTGGAGGTCCCCGGGTGGGTGACGGCCGGGGTCGACGAGGCGATTTCGGTGATGGCGTCGTCGGGGCAGCTGGCGTCGCGGGTGGACCGGGCGTGCCTGGATCTGACCGAGGCGGTGGTGTTGGAACCGTGGGTGGGCCATGCCTTCGACTCCGCGGTGCTCCACGACCGTGGCGAGGAGGTCGAGGTGTTCGTGTTCGAGCCGCCGGTGTTCGCCAAGTGCCGGGGGACGACCGACGCGGGCGTGCCGGACGAGGGCACGGCCCAGCGGGTCAGCCTGGTCGCCGCCGATCCGTCGAATCCCGTGGAGGCGGAGGTGCTGTTCGCCTGGCCGGCGGATTAGGGGGGGGTGCGCCTGGCCCGCAGATTAGGACAGCGGGCCCGGCCGGCGGATCAGAGCAGCGCGCCGGGCCTGCCGATTAGGGCGGCATGAAAGCGCCCCGGCTCAGAACGGTGAGTCGATGACGGCCCCGGCGTCGGTGTCGGTGATGCGCAGGACGGTGCCGCCGTCGCGGCGGATGGCGGCTTCGACGTCGTCGGCGTCGTCGGCGTGGGCCCAGACGACCACGGCGGCGCCGGGTGCCGGGCAGCAGCGGGCCACGGCGTCATGGCCGTCGAGGGAGGCGACCACGCGGCCGAGCGGCGAATCGGCCGCCGGGGCGGTGTCGCGCACGGTGACGTCGTGGGAGACTCCGGCCATTGCGGCGGCGGCGTCGCCGTGGCGCAGGTGGGCGGACACGGCGCGGGCGCGGTCGGAGCAGCCGGAGGCGTCGTCGAGCCACTGGGTGGCGCGACCGACGGTGGGGGCGTCGCCGTCGGGCTGGACCTCACGGCGGGCGCGGACCCATTCGAGGACCCGCGGCTGTGCCTCGGGCAGGCCGCTGAGGGTGGGCACGCCGAAGGCGGAGCATGCCTCGGTGAAGAACTCGTGGCGCTCCACCTGCGGCGACGCGCCGGTGATGTCGGGGGAGTAGGCCACCATCAGCGACAGGTTGTCCGGGCGCGGCGTCTGGGTGACGGCTTCGTCGGAGTGGTTGCACGTCAGCACCGAGTCGGGACGGCTGCGCAGGGCCACGGTGTAGGGGTGCAGCGGCCAGTGGCCGCCGTAGTGGGCCGCCGACGTTTCGTGGAGGGCGGCGGCCAGGCGGGCGCGGGTGGGCACGTCGTCGCGGTCGCCCCAGCGGGCGTTGGCAGCCAGCGCAACCGCCGACTGCAGTGCGGGAAGCTCGCCGAGGCCGCGACCGGCGGGAATGTTCGACGCCCAGCGCACGGTGAGGCCGGAGCCGGTGCGGGGGATGAGGTGCGTGGTGTGCTGCAGCGCCACGACGGCGGCGGCGATGGCGGTGACTTCGGCCGGGTACGCCGGCGGCACGGCGTCGGGCATGGGCAGGCGGGTTTCCTCGCCGGTGCGGGCGGCGATGACGACGAGTTCGTCGGCGTCGTTTTCCTCCAGCGCCACGGCCACGGACACGGGCAGCGCGGTGGCCAGCAGCATGCCGCCGGTCGCCGCGCACGCCTCGCCGAGCAGCTCCACCGATCCCGGCGCGTGCGCGATCGTCGCCTCGGGACCCGCGGACTCGCGGACTCGTTCGACGGCGGCGGGAACGGACATCGGGGACCTTTCGACGGCAACGGTGGGCGGGCGCGACGGCATCGCGGCAACCGGGTTTTCCGGGTGCCGCGTCGTCGCGGATCATGTCCTGAGATAGTACCCGCAGGTAGCCTGGACACAACCTGCCCACGACCGACCCAGGAGGATGACATGGCCGGCGACGACAAGGATTGGTACTACACGCCCTCGACCGGTGAGGTGACCCGCGGCAAGAAGAGCGGGTGGGACGACCGGATGGGCCCCTACGCCTCGGAGGCGGAGGCCCGCGCCGCGATGGAACGCGTCGCCGCCCGCAACCGCGCCGCCGACGATTGGGACGAGGAAGACGACGACTGGGGCAAGCCCCCGGCCGGAGCGTAAGGGCCGTGCTCCGGCGGGCGCGTAGATGCCGCGCCCGCAGTCGGCGCATGGGGGCCGCGCCCGCAGTGGGCGTCGAACCTACTTCTTGCGCTTGGCCTTTTTCTCGGCGTCCTTCGCCGCTTCCTTCGCGGCCTTCTCGCGAGCCTTCTTCATCTTCGATTCGAGCTTGTCGTACGCCTTGAGCACGTCCTCGACGTCGTCGTCGTAGGCCTCCAGCGCCTTCAGGCCGTCCATGCGCTCGATCTGGTACAGCACGCCGTACCCGAAGGTGTCCTGACCGTGCGCGTGGGCGCGGCGGGCCTTCTGCAGCAGGACTTGGCGGGCGGTGCAGGTGTCCTGGAAATCGCCCAGCGACGACTGCAGCGTCTTGCACGCTGCGTACAGCTTCTTGGTGGGCATGCCCGCCGACTGCGCGGCCTCCGCGGAGTAACGCAGCTTCTTGGCGGCCTTGCGCACGTCGTGGAAATGCTCCTCGCGCTCGGCGACCGGGATGGACCGATCATCGCGGCATTCGACGGCCTTGCGGTGGCGCTTCTCGAACTTCGCGAACGCCTTCGACAGATGAATCGCCAGCACCGCGTTGGTCTCGGCGCGCAGCTGCTCCGGCGTCTTCTCGGTTGCCTTCTCCGGCTTCTTCTCCGGGGCCTGCTCGGCGACCTGCTCCGTCGCGGCGTCGCGGGCCTCGGGCTCGTCGTCGCTTTCCGACGGCTCCTCTTCCGACGCACCGGCCTCGTCGCCGGACTCGCCGGAGCCGAACGCGGCGTCGGCGGCATCCGACTCGTCGACGATGCGTCGCGCGGTCTCGTCCGACGACAGCTCATCGTCGTCCTCACGCTCCTCGGCCGCGACGTCGGCGTCGTCAAGCGAAGTAGCGGCACCGTCGGCCGACTCGACCCCGGACTGCTCCGCGGCCTTGCGCTCGGCGGCTTCCTGCTCCGCCTTCTCGGCGTCCTCCGCGGCATTGGGGTTGACCGGCGGATCGGCCAGCAGCTCGTCGAGCTGATCGAGAAGGGTCAGGTACCGGCTCGAATCCAGCGCGGCGACGACGCGACGATGCGCCCGGTCGTAATCGCGGCGAATGTCGGCGACGAGCTCCTCGCGCATCTCGTCGTCGATGACGTCGGCCTCGTCGCGCCCGAGCTGATTCTCGAACCGCTCCGCCACCACCTCCGCGTCGCGCGCCACGCCCAGCACACCCGCCAGCAGCTTCAGCTCCGACTCCATGTGCGGCAACTGATCGCCGACGAGAATGCCGTGGAACGTCTGCATGTGACTGCGCAGCTCACGGGTGGCCACACGCATCTGGTGCACCGAATCCCACTCGTCGCGGCGAACCTTCGGATCCCACTCGACCATCTTCGCCACATTCGCCGCCAGCGCATCGACCACCGCGCGACCCGGCGTGCCCTCCGGCAGATCCGCCGGTGACGGAGGCAGCGGCGCCGCGTCCATCGATGAACCCAGCGCCGTGGCCAACTTCGACGGGCTCTCCGACGGCGTCGCGCCAGCGATGCCCAGCACCGCGCCCAGACGCTCCAACAGCTCCGCGCCCTCCGGCGTGCCGGCGATGTCGCCGATCAGCTCGATCTCCCACTCGCGCCACGACGTCTCCTCGCCGCCCGGAAGCAACGACACCGCCGTGACATGGTCGTCGCAGAACTCGGCGATCGGCTCGCCGGCGGCGTTTTTCAGCGTGGACACGTGGCGCACGTTGTCGACCCGTGCGATCGGGCGCAGCGGATGATCGCGGACGATGGACCGCACCGGGGCGAGCAGCGCATCCGGAACCACGTAGACCGCCTCGGCGCCCTCGCCCTCGGCCAACCCCTCGTCGAGGGCGGCGCCGTACTCCATGCGGCCGGCCTCCGCCGGGGTCTTCAGGTGCCAGCCCTCGTCCGGGCCGCCCAACCGGCGGCGCAGCGTGCGCTTCGCCCGCGTCAGGCGCAGATCCTCGGTGTCGAGATACGTCGCAGACATCTCGCGGACGTCCACCTCGACGTCGGCGACGCCGGGCACGAAATCGAACCCGGGGGCCACCGCCTGCTCGGGCGCGGAGAACTTCACCTCGATCTCGAGGTTTTCGGACGGTGCGGTCCGCTCCTTCGTGCTGCCGGAGACGGTCGTGTCGGGGGTGCTGCCGGAATCGTTCATGCCCTCCATCCTACCCCCGGAAGGAAGGGGTGGGCAGGGCCGTTCATGCCCGGTTCGCGCGTCGGCGGGGTCACCCGCATGCGGGGTGGGCGGCGACCCGGCCGGGCCGTCACCGCAGGGCCTCCGGTCAGCCCTTGAAATCCTTGTCGGCGGGCGGGAAGTCACGGGATTCCACCTGCGCGACGTAATCGCGGGCGCCGCTTTCCAGGATCTCGCCGACCTCGCCGAAGACGGCGGCGAAGGACGGACGGCGGCCGTCGGACGGGACCGCGAAGGCGTCGTGCCACACGAGCACCTGACCGTCGCACTGGTTGCCGGCGCCGATGCCGCACGTCGGAATCGGCGACTCGGCGGTGATCTCCGTGGCCAGCTCCGCCGGGACCATCTCCAGCACGACCGCGTGGGCGCCCGCGTCGGCGACGGCGCGGGCATCGCGGCGCAGCTGCTCGGCGCCCTCGCCCCGGCCCTGGACCTTGAAACCGGACAGGGCGTTGACCGACTGCGGGGTGAAGCCGATGTGGGCCATCACCGGAATTCCGGCGTTGACAAGCGCCCGGATGCGCGGGGCGATGCGCTCGCCGCCCTCGATCTTGATCATGTGGGCACCGGTTTCGCGCATCATGCGCGCCGCGCTGAGCACCGCCTGCTCGTCGGAAGCCTCGTAGACGCCGAAGGGCAGGTCGGCGACGACCAGCGCGTTCGGGGCGCCGCGGACCACGGCGCGGGCCAGGGGGATCAGCTCGTCGAGCGACACCTCGGTGGTGGTGTCGTACCCGTACATGACGTTGGCGGCGGAATCTCCCACCAGGAGAACTTCGACGCCGGCGTTGGAGAACGCGCGGGCCGTGGAGTAGTCGTAGCAGGTCAGCATCGCCCAGGGCCGACCCTCGGCCTTGCGGGCTGCGAGATCGTTCAGGCGCATCTTCCGGGTGCTCATATTCGCCAAGCATGCCACACCGGCGTGCCACACGAACGTCGGTCGCCCGCGTAACTTGGGGAGCATGAATCGCCAACAGGAATTCGTCCTCCGCGCCATCGAGGAGCGCGACATTCGCTTCATCCGCCTGTGGTTCACGGACATTCTCGGGTATCTGAAGTCCGTGGCGGTCGCCCCCGCGGAGTTGGAGGGCGCCTTCGAGGAGGGCATCGGCTTCGACGGCTCGGCCATCGAGGGGTTCTCCCGCGTGTCGGAGTCCGACACCATCGCCCGCCCCGATCCGTCGACCTTCCAGATTCTGCCGTGGCGCCATGATGACCGGGAGCTGCACTCGGCCCGCATGTTCTGCGACATCTCCATGCCCGACGGCCAGGCCAGCTGGGCGGACCCGCGGCACGTCCTGCGTCGCCAGGTGCAGGCTGCGGCGGATCAGGGCTTCACGTCCTACATTCACCCGGAAATCGAGTTCTTCCTCGTCGATTCCCTCGACACCGACGGCCAGCCCCCGGTGCCCACGGACAACGGCGGCTATTTCGACCAGGCCGTCCACGACAAGGCACCGGATTTTCGTCGTCACGCAATCAACGCACTCGAGGCGATGGGCATCCCCGTGGAGTTTTCCCACCACGAAAACGCCCCGGGCCAGCAGGAGATCGACCTGCGCTACGCGGACGCCCTGACGATGGCGGACAACATCATGACGTTCCGCTACCTGATCAAGGAGGTGGCCATGCGCAACGGAGTGCGCGCCACCTTCATGCCCAAGCCGTTCGCCGATCAGCCGGGCAGCGCCATGCACACGCACATTTCCCTGTTCGAGGGCGACGACAACGCCTTCCACGACCCCGATGACGAGCATCAGCTGTCGTCGACGGCGCGCAGCTTCATCGCGGGCATTTTGACGCACGCGCCGGAGATTTCCGCGGTGACCAACCAGTGGGTGAACTCCTACAAGCGCACGGTCTTCGGCGACGAGGCCCCGACGGCGGCGACGTGGGGCCTGGCCAACCGGTCCGCGTTGGTTCGCGTGCCCATGTACTCGCCGGGCAAGGCGGCGTCGCGGCGGGTGGAGATCCGGTCGGTCGATTCGGCCTGCAACCCGTATCTGGCGTATTCCGTCATCCTCGCCGCCGGCATGCGCGGCATCCAGGACGGCTACGAGCTGCCTCCGCAGGCGGAGGACAACATTTCGGAGCTGACCCGCCGCGAGCGGCGCGCCATGGGCTACCGCGACTTGCCGACGTCGCTGGAGGAGGCGCTGCGCGAAATGGAACGGTCCGACCTGGTCGCCGACACCCTCGGCGATCACGTCCACGAGTTCTTCCTGCGCAACAAGTGGCGCGAGTGGCGCGAGTACCAGAGCCAGGTGACGGCCTGGGAGCTGCGCACGAACCTGGACTACTGACCGCTGCAGCACTGGCCGCTGCAGTACGGACTGATGCAGCACCGACCGCTGGACCACTGACCGCGCCGACGGTGAGCGAACCGGACGACGAAACGACGAGCACGACATGGTGATCACGACATGGTGATGAGGAATCGCCCCCGAACGTCCCGGCAGACGGTGCCGACCCCGGCCGCCCTCGGGTTGCCGGACGCCGAGCGGTCGACGGCCGATTTGAGGGAACTGGGCTGGTACGACGAGGACGGCCTGGAGCTGTTGTGGGGCCTGGCCGGCGCCGCCGATCCGGAGCTGGCGCTGACGGCGTTGGTGAGGTTGAAGGAAAAGCTCGACGCCGGCATCGCGTCCGGCGAGTTGCCGGAGTGGGCGTCGTGGTCGGCGCTGGATGCGGCGATGCGCCAGCAGGTGCTCATGCGCACCCGGGTGTTCGCCCTGCTGGGCGCTTCGTCGATGTTGGGCGACCACATGGTGGCGAATCCGACGACGTGGTCGCTGTTGCTGGCGGATCTGCCGACCCGGGCGGACATGTTCCGCGACATGCTCACCTCCGTCGAGGCCACGCCGGAGACCCCGGTGCGCACGGACGAGGAGTCGGTGAAGGAGGCCGCGGAGCTGGAGTACCGGGAGCCGACGGCGTCGTCGCCGGAGTTGGAGGACGCCGGCCTGTACCGGGCGGGGCTGACCGGGCGCGAGGCGGACGTCGCCATGAAGCGGACGTACCGCAACCTGATCATGCGGGTGGCCGCGGCGGACTTGGCGGGCACGTATCCGCGTGGGCCGCGTCGTCCGGGGCAGCCGCCGATCCCGTTCACCCGCGTCACGGGGGCCCTGTCGGATTTGGCGGATGCCGCGCTGACGGCGGCCCTGTCGGTGGCGGTGGCCACGACGTACCCGGATGCCCCGGTGTCGACGCGTCTGGCGGTGTTGGCGATGGGCAAGTGCGGTGCCCGGGAGCTCAATTACATTTCCGACGTCGATGTCATCTTCGTCGCCGAACCGGCCGATGCCCGGGCCACGCGCCTGGCGTCGGAGTTCATTCGGGTGGCGTGCCGCTGTTTCTTCGAGGTCGACGCCGCCCTGCGCCCGGAGGGCAAGTCGGGGGCGTTGGTGCGCACGTTGGACTCGCATCGGGCCTACTACAAGCGGTGGGCGCAGACGTGGGAGTTCCAGGCGCAGCTCAAGGCCCGGCCGATGACGGGCGACTTGGATTTGGGCCGCGAGTACGTCGAGGGGCTTTCGCCGTTGGTGTGGACGGCGTCGCAGCGTGATTCCTTCGTGGAGGACGTGCAGGCGATGCGCGATCGCGTCATCGAGAACGTCCCCGACGAGTTGAAGAACCGCGAGCTGAAGTTGGGTCGCGGCGGCTTGCGCGACGTGGAGTTCGCGGTGCAACTGTTGCAGTTGGTTCATGGGCGTTACGACGAGTCGCTGCGGGTCCTGCCCACCGTGGAGGCTCTGGAGGCTCTGGTGGAGGCCGGCTACGTCGGCCGCGAGGACGGGCGCGTCCTGGTCGAGTGCTACGAGTTCATGCGTCTGTTGGAGCATCGCCTGCAGTTGCAGAAGATGCGGCGGACGCACACGTTGCCGCCGGAGGAGGACGTTTCCGCCCGCCGTTGGTTGGGGCGGGCCGCCGGCGTCACCCCGGCCGGGTCGGAGAATTCCGCCGATGCGTTGGCGAAGCGGATTCGGGCGACGGGGCGGCAGATTCGGACGCTCCACAACAAGTTGTTCTTCCGTCCGCTGCTGAATTCCGTGGTGGAGCAGGACACCGGCACGATGCAGTTGTCGGCAGATGCGGCGAAGCGTCAGTTGGCGGCGCTGGGCTACCTGTATCCGGATCGGGCGTACGACCATTTGTCGGCGTTGGCGTCGGGGACCTCGCGTAAGGCGCGCATTCAGGCGATGTTGTTGCCGACGTTGATGGAGTGGCTGTCGGACACGGCGGAGCCGGACGCCGGTCTGCTCAACTACCGCAAGCTTTCCGATGTGCTGGTGGACAAGACGTGGTTCCTGCGCATGCTTCGCGACGAGGGCGTGGTCGGCGAGCGGTTGATGCACATTTTGGGAACGTCGCCGTACGTGTCCGGTCTGTTGTTGTCGTCGCCGGACACGATCAAGCTTTTCGGCGATGGTGCGGCCGGGCCGAAGCTGTTGGACACCGATCCGGCGACGGTGGGCCGGTCGTTGGTGGCCACCGCGAATCGGCATACGGACCCGGATCGGGCCATCGGCGTGGCCCGGGCGTTGCGGCGCGCTGAGTTGGCGCGCGTTGCGTCGGCCGACCTGTTGGGGTTCATGGACGTCGAGTCCGTGTGCACGTCGTTGTCGCTGGTGTGGGACAACGTGCTCGAGGCGGCGCTGGCCGCCGAGATCCGCGGTTGGTGTGCGCAGCATCCGGATGAGCCGGTGCCGGCGATCGTTTCGGTCATCGGCATGGGCCGTCTCGGCGGCGGCGAGCTGGGGTACGGGTCGGACGCCGACGTGATGTTCGTGTGTGAACCGGCCGTCGGCGACGACGGGGAACCGGTGGCGGATGACAGTGACGCGGTGCGGTGGGCGATCGGCATCTGCGATGCCCTGCGCCGTCGGTTGGCCAAGCCGAGTCAGGACCCGCCGTTGGAGGTGGATCTCGATTTGCGTCCGGAGGGGCGTTCGGGGCCGCCGGTGCGCACGTTGGATTCTTACCTGGCCTATTACGAGCGGTGGGGCGAGACGTGGGAGATCCAGGCGTTGTTGCGTGCGACGTGGATCGCCGGCGACAAGGATTTGGGGGAGAGGTTCCTCCACGGCATCGACCGGTTCCGGTATCCGGAGGGCGGTGCGTCCGAGCAGGTCGTGCGCGACGTGCGCCGCATGAAGGCCCGGGTGGACAACGAGCGTCTGCCGCGAGGGGCGAATCGGCGCACGCACACGAAGTTGGGGTCGGGTGCGTTGACGGACATCGAGTGGACGGTGCAGTTGCTCACCTTCATGCACGCCCATGAGGTGCCGGGGCTGCACAACACGTCGACGTTGCAGTGTCTGCGGGCGCTTGCCGACGACGAGATCCTGTCCGCCGATGATGCCGAGACGTTGCGCACGGCGTGGTTGACGGCGACGAAGGCGCGCAACGCCCTGGTGCTCACCCGCGGCAAGCGAACGGACGAGCTGCCCCAGCCGGGCCCGCAGTTGGCGCAGGTCGCCGGTGCCGCGGGCTGGGATCCGGACGACAACACCGGGTTCATGGAGAACTATCTCCGCGTCACCCGGCACTCCCGCCGCGTGGTCGACCGCGTCTTCTGGGGAGAGGAGAATCCGGCGCACGACTAGGGCGCGTCGAGGCGTCTCGTCGGTGTGTCAGCGCGATGCGACGTCGCGGTTCCGCTTGGCGGGAGCGATTCTCACGTGGTGCTATCGCCGCTGCCCAATACGCCACACCGTGATGACCGCGGCGATGAACACCAGGCCAGTGGTGAATGTGGCGGTGGGTTCACGTGCCCCCGTGGCGTGGAAAAGCTCTCCGGCGGCCAAGGCCCCCAGGGCCACGCCCTGCGCCGCGAGTGCGCGAGGCAGCCTCCGATTGTTGACCCACCGCCGATGGGCGAGGATGGCCATCAATCCGATGGTGATCGCAAAAGCAAATCCGTCCGACCAGCTTAAGGGGCGTGAGATTGTGGCGAGAATCAGAATTCCGAGTGCGGTGGTCAAGCACAGGAACTCGGTTGATTGGATAATATCCTTCAAAACCGGCGTTGAGAATCGGAGAACCGCATTATCTGCATCTTTCTGTCGGTGCAACTTCCCGGCCGACATTAAGCGCTTGGCTCATGTTGTAACACGTTTGGTCGTTCAAAATTCGATTACATTCCGTGAAGCGTGGGTTGGTTCGGCCGAGCACTTCTGCGACACCGTACTCGAATTAAACGCCGTCCTTTGGGAACCGCCGGCCCGTGGGTCCATGTGGTCGTGTTTTCGGAGCGTGTGTGTCCTACCCGGCGTGCCGACGTGGCGATCCCACGCCCCGAAGGGCCGGATGGTTCCCCATCCCGGACCCCGATGGGCCATAATGACCCGAATGGAGAGCAGGGCCGATTACGCAGCCAGCCCCGACTTCGGCGAACACGTCGGACGTCTGGGCGAGGCGGAGCTGCGTCGGCTCCTGCGCGTGGCCTGCCCGGGCAGTCCCACCCCGGTGTCGCGGGCCGAAACCGCCGAACTGCTGATGACGCGGCAGGCCGCCCTGACCGCCGTGTCGGCCGCGACGCCGGATGTGCTGGCCGCGGTGAAGCTGGTGCATGTTCTGGAGGACTCCGCAGCCGTCGACGACATCACCGCCGTCGCGGTGTGGGGTTCCGAGGCGGACTCGATGCCCCACGACGGCGACCATCCGCCGTCGACCGTCCGACTCCCCGCCGCCCGGGCCGACGTCACCGCGTTGATGGGCCGCGCCGAGGATCTGGGTCTGGTGTGGCAGGAACCGGAGGGCGTGTGGAACGTGCCCCCGCACATCTCGGACGTCCTGGTCCAGGACCCGACGATGGCGACGCCCGTGGCGTACGTGTTCGACTTCAACAACCGCTCCGAGCTGCTTCGCAAGATGGAGAACCTCGGGTTGATCTCCGCCGCCGAGCACCGCGCCGCAGCAGCCGCGAAGGGGGCGGCGGAGCTCATCAGCCCCGTCGACGATGAACCGGTCGCCCCGGGCGCTCCGTCGGGTGTCGAGTTGCTCGCCCGGCTGCGCACGTTCCTGTGTTCGCCGCGCCATGTCCGCGCGCTGGTGGACACCGCCCCGGATGCCATCAAGAAGTCGCTTCTGCTGTTCGCCGGCGAGGCCATCTACCTCGACGCCCGCGAGTGGGGCGGACGCCGCGCCGCCGCCGTCGAATGGGCGGTCGAGCATCTGCTGGCGGTGACGTTCGAAGCGGCCGACGACACCACGGGCGGCGAACACGCGCAGCCGGTCGACGCCGCGGGCGCATTCGATTGTCGGCCGGGTTTCGTGCTCAACGCATCGATGATTTCGCCGGTGGCCCTGGCGTTGAAGATGGACCGGTTGCCCCTGCCCACGCCGCACCCGAAGGAGCCGCGTACGGCGTGGACGCCGCCGGAGGCGTACGTCGAAGCGGCGACGTCGGCCGTGGCGGTGGGCACCGCCGTCATGCAGTTGTGGGAGGACGGCGGTTACCTGGGGGCGGGTGCCCTCCACGACTTCCCCGGTTCCGTCGCCGCGTCGGATTTCGCCGCGTCCGTCGGGGCGGATGTGTCCGTGGTCTTCGAGGTGGTGGGCATGCTCGTCGACGCCGGTTTCATGGACCCGGTCACGGGCCAGCCGACGGCGCGATCGGCGCAGAGGTGGTTCTCCGCCGACGCCTCGCGCCGCTGGGCCTGGCTGGTCGCCGGGTGGCTCCGCGGCCCCGACCATTGGGTCGGCGAGAACGCGCAGGAAAGTTGGATGCCCCCTGCCGAGGTGCTGGCCGACGTCGCCAAGCGGGTTCGTCGTGAAGCGGTCGCGCTCGCCGCGGACCTCGACGACGGCATGATGTGGTACCCGTGCTGCATCGACTCGCACCTGAACTGGACGTGCGGCGCCCTGTACGACGGTCTGGATGACATGTGGGGCGGGGTGCTCCACCGGGTCATGGAGGGCATGCGCGCGCTGGGGCTGCTCGTCGACGGTGCCGCCGGGATGCCCGTGCGTGCGGTCATGGCGGCGCTGGGCCACGCCTGGCTGTCGGGGCAGGATCCGCACGTTGACGAAGCGGTGGAGTTGATCGCCGCCGAGGCCGGGGATTTCGTGCCGGTGCAGCGGCGGGCGCAGGTGCGGTTGTACCCGAATTCGCTGCGCGTGGGGCGTCCGCAGTTGGTCGCCGTGGTCCGCGGCGTGCCCGGCCATGATCTCGCGGTGACGATGGATTCCATGGCGCACCGTCGGAAGTGCGGCGCGACGTCGGAGTGGGTGTTCACCGAAGAGTCGCTGGCCGACGCGCTCGACGAGTACGACGGCGACGCCAAGGCGATTGTGGCGGCGGCCCGCGACGTCACCGCGGGGTCCGCGTGGCTGCGGATGCTGCGCATTGAGCTGCGCGGGGTCGCCGAGGGCCTGGAGCTGGAGCCGTTGCTTCCCGACGAGCCCGCCGCCGAGCCGTTCACCGACGATGACGAGACCGATGGCGTCGACGCCGACCGGAGCCGGGATGCCGAGGCGGACGCGATCGACGAGGCCGATGCGGGCCGCGGCGGTGGCGACGCGTTGCGGCAGTCAGCGCAGGAGAACGCGCTTTTCGACGTCATCGGCGTCGATGACGGCGTCGTGGGTGAAAACGGCGTGATCGAACCGCCGTTGTTCGACCTTCCGGGACTGCGCCCGTCGGCGTCGCTGACGGGCGATGACTCGGATCAGCGGGAATCCGGTGCCGCGTCCGGGGGAGGAGCCGGGCCGGGCGCCGAGGGCGCCGCAGAGTCCGCGTCCGACTCCGGGGGCGGGGCCGGGGCCGCCGATGCGACGTACATCGAAGATCCCCTGCGCCGCCCGGATTCCGGCAGCGGTCCGGGCGTGCCCACCCAGCCGCCGCTGTTCTGATAGCGGATCTTCTGCGCCGCGCCGGCGCCCTGCCGCCGACGCCCCCGCCGACGGCCTACTGCCGGCCGTTCAGCGCGGCGATCTCGTCGACGAGTTTCTGCAGGTCGTCGGCCTTGCCCTCCGCCGGGGTGAACCGGCCGCCGGGGAACTCCTCGCCGAGGAAGATGTTCACGGTCGCCTCGGCGTCCTTCATCTTGAGGTTGCCGACGATGTCGCGCCAGTGCTTGATGGACCGCTGGCCGCCGCCGAAGCCGTAGCCGACGAAGCCGGCGGGCTTGTCGTTCCACTCGACGAACAGCAGGTCGACGGCGTTCTTCAACGCGGCCGGGGGAGCGGCGTTGTACTCGGCGGTGACGAACACGTAGGCGTCGCACTCCTTGACGGCCTCGGCCCACTTCACGGTCTTCGGGTCCTCGTACTTGCCGTTGGCCTGGCCCGGGATGGTGGGCTCGCCGAGCAGGTCGAGGTCGAAATCGGCGACCTTCAGGTCCTTGATCTCGACGTCGGTGCGGGCGGAGAGGTTCTCGATGACCCACTCGCCGACGACGGTGCCGACGTTGCCGGGGCGGGTGGTGCCGGTGATGATGCCGAGCTTCATGTGCGGGGTGCTCCTTCAGTAGTTGATGTCATGTCAACTATATTGGTCGCGCTCGCGTCCCACAACGATGCGGCCGTGTGGGATGTGTCACGTCGGCTGCGAGGAGGTGGGCGTCGTCAAGCAAAAAGTCCCGGCACCGGCAATGCGTCGCGGCAGCGAACTGCTTGACGACGAGCCGACACTCATCGCTTGCGGCGCGGATCCGACCGCTTCGCCGAGGCCATCGAGGCGGTCCGGGAACCGGTCTTCTTGCCGCCGGCCTTGCGCGCGTCACGGCGGCGCAACAGCTTGCGGGGCGCGCGGCGTTCCGGTTGATCCGACCGGTACTTGCGGATCTCGGCCTTGTCGACCCAGTGCGGGGTGGCGCAGGCGTCGTGGTCGAGCAGGTCCGCCGGGTCGTGGACGTAGGTGGTGATCTTCTCGCCCGCGGCGGTGAGCAGCTCCTCGAGCAGTTCCTTCGCCTTCGGGGCCAGGGAACGGACCTCGACGAGATCGACGAACAGGTCGGTGCCGGACGCCGCGCCGCGGGTGACCTCCCGGTCGATGGCCTCGTAGGAACAGAAATCGATGTCGCCGTACAGGCGCAGCAGGGTGGTGTCCTGGACGCCGTCGGCGTTGAAGTCGACGACCGCGCGATGACGCAGTGCACCATGCGGCCGACCGGTCACGCGCATCATGTGCAGGCCCAGCTCCGACGAGGCGCGGTGGAAGAACGCGTTGCCGCGCACGGAGTGGCCGTGGTCGTCGAGCGGCGGGGAAAACGACGCCAGGGACAACTCGCCCGGAATGACGCCCAAGAGGCCGCCCGACACGCCCGATTTGGCGGGCACCCCCACCAAGTTCATCCAGTTGCCCGCCGAGTCGTACATGCCCGACGTCGACATCACCGACAGGATCCACTGCACGGTCTCTTCTCGGAAGACCCTCTTGCCCGACAGCGGATGGACGCCGCCGGTGGCCAGCGTGGCGCCGATCGTCGCCAAGTCGCACACGGTGATGTTGATCGCGCACTGTCGGATGTACCCGCTGAACACCTGCAGCGGGTCGCCCGTGATCGTTTCGGTGGAGCGCAGCAGGTTCGCGATGGCTCGGTTGCGGAAGCCGGTGTCGCATTCGGTGCGCCAGACCTCTTCGTCGACGCCGAGTTGCCGTCCGGCCAGCTCGGACAGACCGTCGAGGATGAGGTCGTCGGCGCTGCCGCCGCAATGCTCCCGCAGCAGGCCGTGGACCGTCAGGGCGCCGGCGTTGATCATGGGGTTGACCGGGCGGCCGCTCCTGTCCACGGAGATTTCGTTGAACGCGTCGCCGGAGGGTTCGACGCCGACGCGTTCGAGCACCGCGTCCAACCCCATTTCCTCGATGGCCAGGCCGTAGACCAGGGGTTTCGAGATCGACTGGATGGTGAATTCGTGGTCGATGTCGCCGAAGGCGTAGAGGTCGCCTTCGGGGCTCATCACCGCGGTGGCCCACAGGTCGGGATTGACGTTCGCCAGCGCCGGAATGTAGGCGGCGTTGTCGCCGTCGGTGATGCCGCGGCACTCCTCCGTAAGCCGGTGGAGCGTCTCGCGGAAAGGTGAACGGATGTCAATCGGGGTCATTCCTCACAGAGTACGGGCAAACCCCTGGGGGCCGGGTTAGCGGCACGTCGCGTGTGCCGCCGCGGGCCCGCGCGCTGGGTATTGTCTTCTTGGACCATTTCCCCGATGAAGGGACCCCGATGAACGACTATCGCCCCCAGGCCCACGACGACGTCCCGCAGCCGGGTGAACCGCAGGACGGTTGGTACGCAAACGGCGGCGCCGATCAGCAATACGGGCAGGGCTGGGAAGCACCGGGTGGCGCCACCCAGTACGGATCGGCGCAGTACGGATCGGGTCAGTACGACACCGGCAAACACGGCGACACCGGTTCCAAGACCGCGCTGATCGGCGGAATCGCGCTGGTCGCGGGTCTGTTGCTCGGCGGCGCGCTCGGCTTCGCCGGCGGTTCCTCCTCGTCCACGGAGGCCGCGCCGACGACGGTCACCGAAACCGCCACGGAGACGACCACCGTCGAGTCGACCGTCGAGGTCACCGCGCCTCCGGCGGAGGAGCCCGAGGGCGGCGACGAACCGGGGTCGGCGGGCGCGACGATCCCGGGCGACGGCACGTATCTGGTGGGCACCGACATCGAGCCGGGCACCTACCGCGCCGCGGGCGCGGACTCGTGTTACTGGGCGCGGTTGTCCGGGACGACGGGTGACCTCGATGAGATCATCGTCAACGATTTCGGCTCCGGGCAGATGGTGGTCACCATCGCCGAGTCGGACGTGGCCTTCGAAACCGCGCGCTGCGGCACGTGGGAGAAGGTCTCCTAGCGCCGCCCACTGCACCTCGCCGCGACTGAACCCGCGACGAGTCGGGCGGCTCGCTGCAACTCGCGCAGCCCGCTACAGCTCGTAGTGGGCCTCGCTGCGCCGGTGGCCGCGCCGCCGCAGCGCCATCGACGTCAGCAGGCCGGTCATGCCGATCACCCAGACCGCGCCGATCGCGGTCCACGCGATGCGGAAGTCGGCCCAGTCGTAGACGCCGCCGTCGGCGGAGACGTCGAGGAGCACGCCGACGCCCTGCGCGGCGAGCATGGCGGCGGTGAATCCGCCCATGTTGGACAGTCCGGTGCCGGTGGCCAGCACCCGGCGGTCGACGGCCTCGCGAACGGAATCGAAACCGAGGCCGGAAGCCGACGACAGGGCCGCCATCGCGATGTTCAACGCCACCATCGCGGAGAGTCCACGCGGGGCGTCGGGAAGCAGGAACACCACCCACATGCCCATGAGCAGCACGGAGATGACCACGGTCAGGGTGCCGCGGCGGGCGCCGAAGCGGGCCGACAGCACGCCCATCACCGGCCCGGCGGCGACCGCGGCGATGGTGTTGACCACCAGCACGCCGCCGGCCTGGGTGGGGCTGAGCCCCATGGCCAGCGTCATCAGCGGCATGCCCCACAGCAGGGTGAAGGTGGCCTGGTGCATCAGCCCGACCCAGTGGGTGAAGAAACCCTGCCAGCACACGGGGTGGCGCAGCACGATGCCGAGCATGTCGCGTACGGTCGCGCGCTCCTCCTCGCGTGACGACGGCCCCTCGTCATGCCCGTCATGCCCGTCTGGTTCGGCAGGGGCCGGGGGCACGTCGGCGATGGCGATGGCCGCGGCGATGCCGACGATGGCGATTCCGGAGCCCAATGCAAGGAACGCGGCGACCCAGCCCTGGGCGTGGAGCAGCATGAGGAATGGCACGGCGGAGATGAACTGGCCGATCTGCCCGAGCCCCGCCGTCAGCTGGGTGAACAGCGGGGTGACCTTGAGCGGGAACCATGCGGGCAGCAGACGCATGGCCGACAGGAACGCGCTGGCGTCGCCGGCGCCGATGAGCACGCGGGCGAGGATGGCGATGGGGTACGACGCCGTCAACGCCAGGGTGACCTGGCCGGCCGCCATGACCAGCGCGCCGACGACCATCGTCTTGCGCGCCCCGAATCGGTCGATGGCCAGCCCCACCGGGATCTGCGCCAGCGCGTAGACGCCGACCTGGACGGAGGTGAACACCGCCAGGCGGGACGCGTCGATGTTGAACTGGTCGAGCGCTTCGACGCCGGCGACGCCGAAGGACGTGCGCCCGGTGATCGCCGCCATGTACACCAGTACCGCCGCCGCCCACACGGTCAAGGCTCGGGCGGTGATGCGGGTACGTGGATCGACGGTCATTCCTGGCAGTGTAGGCCCCTTCGCCGCGCGTATCCTCACGGGCATGAAACACCCGGACCGTGCGCCCTACGTCAAGGCGTTGCGCCTCACCGACGTCGACGCCGTGTTCGGGGACGCCGAATCCGATGGCGGCGATGGGTGGGTGTTGGGGCTGCCCGTCGTGAAGCATCTTCGTGACCTGCGGGAACTTCCCCTGCCCACGCCCGTGACACTCATCGCCGGGGACAACGGGATGGGCAAGTCGACTCTGCTGGAGGCGATCGCGGTGCTCGCCGGGTGCAATGCCGACGGCGGCTCGCGGCACATGCGCTACTCGGGGCTCGACGACGCCTCGCCGCTGCACCGTGCAATGGGTCTGGTGCGGCGGGCCAATCCCCCCGATGCGTTTTTCCTGCGGGCCGAAGGGCACCTGCGGATGCTCGAGGAGATCGCGAAGAAGCCGCCGCGTGGGCCGACGTACGGACCGGATGAATTGCACCACCTGTCCCACGGGGAATCGGTGTGGGCGGTGGTGACGCACAGGTTCTCCGATGGGCTGTACCTGCTCGACGAGCCGGAGTCGGGGCTGTCGCCGATGCGGCAGATGGCGCTGCTGGCGCAAATCCACGAGCTGGCGAAGGGCGGGGCGCAGTTCATCATCGCCACGCACTCGCCGATCCTGCTGGCCATCCCCGGGGCGACGATTTTCGAGCTGGGCGAAGACGGCATCGACGTGCCCGCTTGGCGTGATTGCGGCGCGGTGGCGGACATGCGGGAGTTCCTCGAGGCGCCGGAGACGACCGTGGAATACCTGATTTCGCCGGAAACGGACGAGGGCTGATCCGGCCGCACATTGTTGGCGTCGGTTCCCATTTGCAAGTATGCATTTGCGTCATAGGCGGGCCTAATCTGTGGTCATGGGCAGCGCACACGGACACGACCACTCTCAGGGTCATGAGCACGACCACGGCCACTCGCATGGTCACGACCACGGCTCCGGCCATTCGCATGATCACGACCATGGCCACGGTCTGTTCCACGTCCACGATCACGACCACTCCAGCACGGCCTTTCCCCGGTTGGCGATGGCCTTCGGGCTGACGGCGATCATTCTCATCGCCGAGGTCGTCGGCGGCCTCGTCGCCAACTCGCTGGCGCTGCTCGCCGACGCCGCGCACATGGCCTCCGATGCGCTGGGCCTGCTGGTCGCCATGACCGCCGCATGGATCGGATCGCGGCCGGCGACGCGGCTGGCGTCCTACGGATTCCGCCGCGCGGAGGTCCTCGGCGCGATGTTCAACGCGATTCTCGTCGGCGCCGCGGGCGTGTGGATCCTCGTCGAGGCGTTCCACCGCTGGTCCGAGCCGGCCGACGTGTCGTCGGGGACGGTGCTGATCATCGCCGCCATCGGTCTGGTCGCCAATCTCCTCGCGGCGGCGATCCTGGCCAGCGGCGACAAGGACAACATGAACCTGCGCGCGGCGTTGCTGCACGTCATGGTCGACGCCCTCGGTTCGGTTGGCGTGCTCGTCTCCGCGCTGGTGGTGCGGGTGACCGGTTTCGACCGCGCCGACGTCGTGGCGGCGGTGCTCATCGCCTTGCTGGTGATCCCGCAGGCGCTGGCGTTGATCCGCAATGCGGGGGCGGTGCTGTTGGAGCTGGTGCCGTCGGACGTGGACACGCGGCGGCTGGAGGAGTGGATGGTGGCGCGCCCCGGCGTCCGCGGCATCCATGACCTGCACGTCTGGTCGATTCACGGCTCCGATGTGGTGCTCACCGCCCACGTCACGGTCGACGATGACCTCGATTTCTCCGACGCCTGTTCCATCCTGTGCGACATGGAGGACGGCCTCGCCGAGGAGTTCGGCGTCGGCCATGCCACGTTGCAGCTGGAGACGGAGGCCCACCACGCCCACGAACGCCCCCGGGAGGTGTGACCGAGCGGCCCGTATCCGCCGCAAAGGGTTCCGCGATCGCATAAATACGTGTACACCCGAAGGTAACGCCCGAGGTTACCGAGGAGGGGCCACATGAAGATCACGTTCATTCGGGGAGACATCACGCAGGTGCGGGCCGACGCGGTGGTCAATGCGGCGAATTCGTCGCTGTTGGGAGGCGGCGGCGTCGACGGCGCGATCCATCGGGCGGCGGGCCCGGAGTTGCTGGCCGAATGCCGCAGGCTCCGGGAGGAATCGCTCGCCGACGGCCTGCCGGCGGGGCAGGCGACGATCACGTCGGCGTATGACCTGCCGGCGCAGTGGATCATTCACGCGGTCGGGCCGAACAGGAACGCGGGGGAGACCGACGTCGCGGTGTTGGAGTCGGCGTTTCGCAGCGCCCTCGACGCCGCGGGTCGGGTCGGCGCCAGGTCCGTGGCCGTGCCCGCCATTGGTGCCGGTGCCTACGGCTGGAGCGGCGAGGATGTCGCGGCGGCGGCGCACAGGGCGATCGAATCGAGGCCCGACGGTGCCCTGGACGATCTGGCCGAGGTTATTTTCGTGCTTTTCGACGACCACCTCGACGCCGTTTTTCGTGCCGAGTTCGGTGCGGGCGGCGGGCCGACGACCGGTGCGCCGGGAATCGACGAACCGTAGATGACGGAAACCGACGACCAGTAGAAGACGGATCAGACGGGAGAAGACGATGTTTGAGCGACGAGGAATCATTCGAACCGGCCCCGCGACGGCCGGGCTTGCGATGGCGTGCGCCCTGGGCCTGGCCCTGGCGGGCTGCGACGGCGGTAATGGCGGCGATGAGCCGACGGTCACCGAGACGACCACGACCACCGAAACCAACGGTGCCGCCGGTGACGGTGGAACCGACCCCACGACCGAAACCACCACGACCACGACGACGGAAGGCGACGGAGGGGGCGACAACTGCGGCATCGACGAGACTGCGGCGGTGCTCGACGAAGCCATCGACACCGTGGCGACGCCGGATCCGGTCGAATACTGGGAGCTGGTGGAGACCAACTACGACCCCTGCGGTGAGTTGACCTACGCCCTGTACCACCAGATGCCGCAGGGCAGCGCCCAGTTCTTGACCAAGATCCTCATGTTCCACGACGGCGAATACCTCGGCGTCGATTCCGATTACCGCCAGCAGGGCCAGATCGTCGGCGAAGGCGACGGCTGGTTCGAGGTGAAGTACAAGGACTGGGAAGCCCTCATGGAATCCGGCGAAGCCAACGCCGCGGCCCCGAATTACACCCGAACCCTGACGTTCACGTGGAACGAGTCCGCCGGCAAGGTCGACGTCGACGGGGAATTCCCGAACACCAACCTGGGCCAATAACGCCCGCCGGTTTCTCTGCCGGTTTTTTCGCGGTGGCGTCCACTCCTTCCAGGCGGTGGCGCCACCGTTTTCCGGCGATGACGCTTACTGCTTCTTCAGCACCTCGGAGATGAAGTCGGCGATGACCTCGCGGGAAATCTTCACGTCGATGACGATGACGCCCGACGGGTCGTCGTCAAGCAACTCCGACACCCGCGCAAAGTCCGACATGTCCGCGACGGTTACCCCGCGCGCACCGAAGGAACGGCCCACCGCGGCGAAATCGACGTCGTCGATGACCATCGACGCGGTGTCCAGGCCCTCCGCACGATACTGGTGCAGCTCCGCGCCGTACGCCGCGTCGTTCATCACGACGACCGCACCCCGCCGCACCGTGCGGAACACCGTCTCCGCATCCGACAGCGCCATCAAACCGCCGCCATCGCCGGTGACCAACACGGTGTAATCGTCCGGTCGGGCCGCGGCGACGCCGATGGCCGTCGGAAAGCCCAGGCCAATCGTCTGAATCGCCGTGCCCACCAACACCTGCGCCCGCGGATCCGGGCTGTCCAGGTACATGGGCACCCACCCGAGGAAATGCCCGCCGTCGGTGCAGACCGTGCGCCGCTTCGGCAGGATGCGGTCCAACTCGCGCAGCGCCGCCCGCGGATCGAGGCGACCGTCGGCGCCGCGCTCGTGGAACAGCTCCGGCTGCGTCACCGGGTCCTCCGCCGGCGGCAGCGCGCCCAGCTCATCGCGCCACGTGCGGCGGGGCGCAGTGGGGGAGATGACGGCGGCGTCGGGGCCGGCGGTGGTGGTGCCGTCGGAGTCGGCGAGACGTTCGGCGACCAGCTCATCGAGCACCGGCATCACCGACGCGAGATCGCACAGCACGCGCACATCCACCTCGCGGCTGGAGGGATGCTCCTCCAGCGTCAGATGAATCACCGTCGCATCCGGCGAGAACAACGAACCGCCCCGAACCTGGTGTGCGTTGAAGCTCGCCCCGAGAACCAGCACCACGTCCGCGTCGCGGGCGATAGGAACGTGCGCCCGATGCGTGAAGCCGCCGGCGGTGCCCATGCACCACGGGCCGCCGACGACGTTGCGAGCCATCGCCGAATGCATGTGCAACGCCCCGATGCGGTCGCCCAGGGCCGCGACGTCATCGGCGACTCCGGCGCGAACCACGCCCCGGCCCGACAGGATCAGCGGGCGGCGGGCCGAAGCCAACGCATCGGCGACGCCGGCGAGATCGGCGCGCAGGCCGTCGGACATCGGGCGCGTCGGCGTGGCGTGGGCCGGGCGCAGGAGCTCCGGGCGCGACAACACGTCGCCGCCGTCGACGAGGGGCGCGGTCTGCAGATCGAACGGAAGCAGCAGGACGACCGGCTCCTGGTGCGTCTGCGCCAGCGCGAATGCCGCGTGGGCGTCGGCGGCAGCGGTTTCCGGGGTGGGGGTGAAGTGGTCGATGCCCAGCGCGTCGAGAAGCCCCGCCTGGTTCAGGTCGAAGTGGCGCGCCCCGGCGGCGGGGGCCGAACCGGTGACGTAGACCATCGGCACCCGGGCGGCCTTCGCTTCGGCGAGAGCCGTGATGGTGTTGGTGAACCCCGCACCGCACGTCGTGGTGGCCACCGCGATGCCCCCGCCCGCCCGGAAGAACGCGTCGGCCGCGGCGACCGCGCCGGCTTCGTGGCGGGTGGAGGTGTACGGGAAGCCGCGGGAGGTCAGGTGGCTGACCACGTGCGAGTTGGCGTTGCCCACCAGGCCGAAGACGTGGTCGGCGCGGGCGAGGATGACGTCGGCGATGGCCGTGGACACCGTCGCCGCAGCGGGCGTGTCCGCGTCGCGGGTGGCAGACGCGTCGATTGCGACCGCGGCCCCATGCCCGATCGTGTTGGTTTCGGGGTGGTCGGTCTCGGCGGAATATCGCTGCACGGAGGGCCTCCTTCGGCGGCGGGCTGGTGGTGCGTGGATGTGCAGGGGCCGATTCTTGCCGATTTCGCTGGTCGGTGGAAGAGGAAAATCCAGATAACGGATTGATCACGGGTTTTACCGGAAGTTCGGGGGTAAAAGCGGGGGATTGCGCCGTTCGCTTGGGTTTGTCCCGCGCGTTTCACAGGGGTGTTCGGCGGGGGTATTGCTCAGCGGGGGCGGCGTGGGCAGGCGCCCGCTTCTCACCGACTGCGGCGCGGGGCGTGCTTTCCGGCGCCCCAGAAATCTCCAAACCACGGGGTCCAAACCACGGGATCGCCGTCAACCCCGTGGTTTGCGGCGTCTTTGGAGTCGACCCCGTGTTTTGGACCCCGTGGTTTAGGAGAGAGGGGGGCCAGCGGAAGGGGCGCGCGGGCGGTGTGGCGGGTCGACCCCGTGGTTTGGGGGAAAGAGCGGGGCGGTCGCTCGGGGTAGCAGCGAAACGGGGCGCCACCGGTCACCCCGGCGACGCCCCGAACGGAACGGGCGAACCCTACTTCTCGGCCTACTTCTCGGCGATGTTGTCCAAGATGAACTTCTTGACCACGTCGGCGTCGTTGGGCAGGTCCACGACGCGGCGCGGCGCATCCATGATCCCGGCGAAACGCTCCGGCATGTCCGGTTCGCGGCCGGTGGCCTCCATGATGGTGTCGGCGAACTTCACCGGCAGCGCGGTCTCGAGGCACACGATCGGGGTGGACACCTGGTCGCGCAGGCCGCGGGCGACGTGGATGCCGTCGGCGGTGTGCGGGTCGACCATGACGCCGAGGCGCTCCCAGCAGTCGCGGATGGTGTCGACGCGGTCGGCGTGGGTGGAGCGGCCCGACAGGAACCCGTGCACGGCCGACGCCTTGGGGAAGGCGGGGTCGCCGGACAGGGTGAAACCGCCCTGCTTGACCTTCACGCCGAACTTCTCGGCGACGCGCTCGGCGTCGCGGTCGAGGAGGTCGAAGATGAAGCGCTCGAAGTTCGAGGCCCGCGAAATGTCCATCGACGGGCTCGACGTGGCCAGGGTTTCCTCGGAGGTGCGCACGCGGTAGGCGCCGGTGCGGAAGAACTCGTCGAGGACGTCGTTTTCGTTGGTGGCCACGATGAGGCGGTCGATGGGCACGCCCATGGACTTGGCGATGTGGCCGGCGCACACGTCGCCGAAGTTGCCGGTGGGCACGGAGAAGCTGACCTTCTCGTCGTTGGCGTCGGTCATGCGGATCCACGACGACACGTAGTAGACGATCTGGGCCATCAGGCGGGCCCAGTTGATGGAGTTGACGGCGCCGATGCGGTTGGCGGCCTTGTACTCCAGATCGCCGGACACGGCCTTGACGACGTCCTGGCAGTCGTCGAAGACGCCGTCGAGGGCGATGTTGTGGATGTTCGGGTCTTCGAGGCCGAACATCTGCGCCTGCTGGAAGGGGGTCATGCGTCCGGCGGGGGTGAGCATGAACACGGAGATGCCCTTGCGGCCGCGCATGGCGTATTCGGCGGAGGATCCGGTGTCGCCGGAGGTGGCGCCGAGGATGTTGAGGGTTTCGTCGCGGCGGGCGAGTTCGTATTCGAACAGTTCGCCGAGCAGCTGCATGGCCATGTCCTTGAATGCGGCGGTGGGGCCCATGGACAGGTGGCCGATGTGCAGGCCGTCTTCGAGTTCGGTGACGGGGACGATGTCGGGGTCGGAGAATTTCGGCGTGGTGTATGCGCGGGCGCAGATGGCCTTGAGGTCGTCGGCGGGGATGTCGTCGACGAACAGCTGCAGCACTTCGGCGGCCAGGGCGGCGTAGCCGTCGTCGGCGAGGATGCCGCGCCAGCGGGTCAGCGTCGCGTCGTCGACCTGCGGGTATTCGGCCGGCAGGTACAGGCCGCCGTCGGGCGCCAGCCCGCCGAGGAGGATGTCCGAGAACTTGGCGGGGGTTCGCTTCGGGTCGCGCGTCGAAATGTAGTCCACGGGCCCAACCTTACTGAAGGGTTTGCTTGACGACGGCCACCGGCTGCGCGTCTTGCGTGGGGGTGGGGGATGTGGTGCTGCGCGGCCGCCGGTGGTGGGCGATGATCGGTTGGTGCAGGGCGCGATGGCCGTGGGCCGGATGCGCCTGCGGGAGTCGGGTGCCGGTCGTGCACCGTGGCGGCGATGCGGGGAGCTCGTTGCCGCGGAAGTTCGCGGGAGAATCGGAAGAAGAGGTGATCGGCATGCCGTCTGGCATCGGCGGGTGGATCTGGCTGATCGGGTTTGGAGTGCCCGGTGCATTGGTGATCATGGTGGGCGTCGTGCTGGCGGGGTTCGCGCTGCGGGCACGGACGTGGCCGAAGTCCGTCGGGCACGTCATCGGGGGCGAGGAGTATTTCGACCAGGAGGAGCAGTGCGCGATGTTCCGGGAGATCGTGGCCTTCCGGGATGAACGGGGCGTGGAGCACGAGGCCCGGACGAACATGTCCACGTCAGATCTGGTGATCGGCAAGGAGGTCGAGGTCAGGTACAACCCCCGGGACCCGCGGGAGGTCCTGGTCGGGACCGTGCCACTGGGCTTCGTGGCGTTGGCGGTGGTGCTCCTCGGGATCGTGTTTGTCGGCATCGGGGTGACGTCGGGCGGTTTCTGAGTTCTCGCGTCTGCGGTGCCCGCCCGAGGCCCTGTACCTGAGGCATTGCCGGTGGGAGTTGGCGGGAGCAGCGCGAAATCCCGCCGACGTCGCGTTTCGATTCGATCACTGTTGTCCGATGGCCCTCTCCCGGACCCCGAATCGTCGTGAAGCGATGTGGTGGGCGTCGTCGAGGCCGGGCGTCGGCGGGGGCGGGCCGACCAGAAGCGACGGGCCGACGGCGCGCAGGGCCGGAGTGGCCGCGGCGAAGTCGACCATCGCGGCCACCTGGTCGGCGCGGCCGGTGATGAAGGCGATGTGGCAGGCCAGCTCGATGGCGGTGGTGGCGTGGGCGGCGGCGTGGGCGCGCCGGGCCCGCGGTGTTTCGGCGGCAAGGGCGGTGTGGCGCATTGCGATGGCCGCGGCCTGCACGTGGGGCAGCAGCTCCCGGTAGTCGTCGTGGGTCGTGTACGGCCAGCGGGTGGCCAGCACCGCCCGGAGCACGGTGAGGCCTGCGGCCATCGACGGGTCGTCGGCGACGAGGGCGTCGACGTCGTCGAGAAGCGACAGGGCCCGGGCCCGCGCCGCGGCGTCGGCGGTGGCGGCGGCGCCGTCGTGAATCGCCTCGGCGGCGCGTGCGAGCAGCTGGGCCCGGTGCGTGCGGGTCGCCGCCCGGTCCGCCAGCTCCAGGTAGTGGGCGGCGGCGCCGGCATGGTCGCCGCGGCGCTGGGCGGCCAGCCCGGTGCCCGTCGCGGCTTCCGTCAGCATCGAGCGGTGGATGGCGTCGGCGTGTTCGGTGGCCAACTCCAGGTAGTCGTCGGCCGCCGCGGACAGGGCCCCGGCGTCGTCGCGCAGCGCGGCGATGGTCAGTTTCGCCTCCTGCAGTCGCGCCATCTGATCCGGCTGGTCGGCGACGAGCGCGGCGGCCCGGGCGACGGTGCGTTCGGCGGCGGTGGCGTCGCCGACGGCGGCTTCCGCCCCGGCGAGGCTGACCAGGGCGGGGCCGAGCAGGTCGCGTCGTTTGCGGGCGGCGCGCACGGCCTGGCGGTAGGCGGCGACGGCGGTGTGCGGGTCGTTGCGGTCGCGCGCCAGGTCGCCGGTGATGAACAACAGGTGGATTTCCCGGTCCTCCGGGTCGGTCGTGTGCCCGGCGATGGCCAGCAGCTCTGCGTGTTCGGAGTCGACCGCGTCGCGTTCGTCGAGGTGGTGCAGCACCGCCAGCCGGGCGGAGCGCAGGGAAAATTCGACGTCGCCGAAGGATTCGCGCGGCAACCCCGAGCGGATGCGATGGCGTTCGAAATGGTCGAGAGCCGAGTCGAGGTGGGCGAGTGCCCCGCGGCCATCACCGGCGAGCATCGCCACGTGGCCGTCGAACAGTCCCAGGCGCATCCGCGCGTCGTCGCGCACCGACGGGTCCGCCGCCGGGTCCGCGTCGAAGGCGTCGGCCATAGCGCGGGCGTCGTCCAGGAGCTCGCGCCACCCGGGTTCACCGCGTTCGAGCAGGGCTTCCGCCCGCGTCAGCAGTGCCCGCAGGCGATGGTGAGCGTCTATTGTGGTCACGGAGGAAACGATCCCATGGAAAGGGCGCGCAAGGTGGTCGACGTCGCCGTCGGGGGGAGACCCCGGACGCTCGTGCTGGCGGAGTGCTGGTCGCGGGCGGCCATCGACGCGCCGGCGTTGTGCAACAAGGCGGGCCAGCCGGTGGCGCGGGCGGTGAAGTGCCTCATCGATCCGTTGATCATCCGGCCCCGGTTGCGCCCGCATTTGGCGGCCCCGCTTCTCGACGACGCGGCCGCCGCGGATCTCACCGCGTTGCTCGCGGACAATCGAGTCCGGCTTTCCGACGCGTCGGCGTGGTTTCTGGAGCTGCGGCGGGCCCGCAGGCGCCGGGGCATCACGGAGGGAAACGCCCAGGAGCTGTACTTTCCCCGGGCCCATGAGTTGGCGGTGATGCGCGGCGCGCCGGGCGACCTCGATGCCGGGGAGGTCGCCGCCAAGTGCGATGCGGTGCTGTCCGAGATTCATTCCGCCGAGGTCACCGCCGCCGACATCGCGGCGCATCTGGCGGCGCCGGGGGTCGCCGACGCGATTGCCGGGCAGCTCGCCGACGAGTGGACGACCGGTGGCGGGCAGCCCGGTGGCGGGGAGACCGGCGCCGATGGGGCGGGGAAGGGAGAGTGCCCGGACGACCCCGATTTCGCCGTCCTCGCCGACGAGACGTGGATGCTTCTCGACGAAGCGGAATCCGCGGCTCCGTCGTGGGACGCGCTGGTGGAGTCGGGGGCGTGCGCGGAGGCGGGGCTGGCCCTGCGGTCGCGGGGCGGGGTGGTCGCCGATTTCCTGGCCGCCTTCGAGTCCCCGGAATCCGACGTGGCGTTGTCGGTCTCGGATCCGTCGGCTCCGCCGCCGCTGGTCGGCGATGGCGGGCGGGTTCTGGATCGTTCGGTGGATTCGCGGTGCCGGTCGGCGCTGCGGCGCATCCGGGAGCATGGCGATGTCGGCGACATCGGCGGCTGGGGGTGCGACGATGGAGGCGACGGCGTGGCGGATTTCGTCGCCGACGAGGTCGCCCGGGTACTCGCGCCGTTCGGCCTTTCGGGGGAGGGCGCGCACATCACGTTCCTCACCGGCATCGCGGTGGCCGCCGGTCTGCAGCCGCTCAACCGCGGGCTGCCCGAGGGGCCGCGCCTGATCCGCGAGTTGCAGGCCCGGCTGCGCAAGGAGGCGTACATCATGCACGTGCGCCGGTTGCTGGTGCAGGGCGGCGCCGTCGATGCGCGTCAGGAGCGGGTGGTCGCGCAGCTCGCCGAGTTCCACGAGCCGTACCTCAACCGCCTGTGGCCGCGGCTTCACGGTCTCGATGTGCTGGGGCGCGAACCCGTCGACGCCGACGAGGCCCGCGAGCTGTTGTCCGGGGTGACGCGATCGGTGGTCTACGACCATCGTCAGCTCATCCGCACGGCGTTGGAGGCCGCGGCATGACCGATCGACTCGAGTTCTCCCACGTCGAGGCGCTGCACGTCCTCGGCGAGCCGGTGGCCGGCCCGCCGCCGCTGGTCCAGGCGGTTCAGGCGCGTGGGGCGGTTCTGGAGTGGCAGGTCGGCGGACCTTGCTTTCCGACGCTGACCATCACCGATCCGGCCGAGTGCGACTGGTTGTGGCGGTTGATCGGCGAACGCGGGCATGCCGCCGTCATCGCCCATGCGGCGGGCCCGGCGAAGTTGGCGGAGGGCGCTGCGGCGGTGGCCGTCGACGTGGAGTGGGACGGCGAATTGCTCGCCGATCTGCGGCGCATGGCCCATGGCCACTGGCTGCGGGCGTGGTGGCCGGCCAGCCCCATCGACGGCGTCGCCGCGCTCGACGGGGTGTTGCTGCACGCCGAGTTGGCGCTGTCGGCTGCGGACCTCGACGACGTGCTCGCCGACGGCGCCGATGCCGTCGACGGCCCGGAGCTCGCCGGTCTGCGCGCGCATGCCGAGGGGCTGCGCCAGCGGGCCGGCTCCCTCGACCCGGAGGTCCGCGAGGTGGCGCATGCGGCCCTCGAGCTCATGGAGGAACCCGCACCCGAGCGCAGCGGCATGTGGCGCGACGACTACGCGCTCGTCGCCGGTGGTCGCCGCGACGCCGACGACGACGCCATGGCCGCCGGGACGGCCTCCCATGAGTGGCGGGGCGTTCCGGCCGGGACGCTGGACTCGTCGGAAAGCGCGGTGTCCTGGACCCTGGACGCAGCCGAAACGGTGGAGCTCACCGTGCGCGCCGCATTGGTCGGCGGCGCCGATGCGACGGGCATCGCCGTACACGCGACCGTCGGCGACGTGGACGTGGCCGGACGACTCGACGCCGATGGCGTGGCGGTGCTGACCGTCGACATGGACGCCGCCGACGCCTGGGCGCTCGACGCCAACGACGTCGACGTGCGCGTCGGTGCAGTCGACCCGGCCGGCGATGGGGCCGAAACCCCCGACGTGCGCGACCGGGTACGCGACTTCGCGGCCACCCGCCTGGAACTCGCGCGCGGCACCGCAGAGGCGGCCGAATCGGGTGCGGCGTTCGTCGTCGAAAAGCTCGCGGCGCGCCTGTCGAGGTAAAGGCGAACCCCTCCGACCAGGTCTTTTGTAAACCGGGGACGTGCTTTTCGTGATCGGTAGGCCCCAGGCGCGACATACCTTCAGGTCACCGGCAACGCCACAGAGGCGCCGGGGAAGACACCGGAAGACCACGAAGTCTCCGGCAGACCTGAGGAGAAGAACAATGTCCCGCTCGTTCATCAAGTACGCCGCTTCCGCCGCCACCGTCCTGGCCCTGGGCACCGGCCTCGTCGCCTGCACCGGAGGCGGAGACGCCGCCGAGAAGGCACAGGGCATCGACGCCTCCGGCAACGCCGAATGGAGCGTCACCGTCGACGGCGAAGCCCTCGAGATCACCGACGCCGCAGTCGTCTGCGCCGAGGAGGGCGGCAAGATGAACATCGCCATCGGCTCGCAGAACACCGCCGAGGCCAGCGGCGTCTCCGCGGTGCTCGACGCCGAGAGCCTCACCGTCGAAGCCGTCGGCCTGGGCTCCTTGGAGTCCGGCGAGGCCCTGGCCTACGCGCCGGGCGTGCCGGGCAACGAGGCCACCGCCACCAAGGACGGCGACACGTACGAGATCACCGGCACCGTCACCGCCGCCGACATCAACGACCCCATGGCCGGCCCGACCGAGAAGTCCTTCGAGATGAAGGTCACCTGCCCGTAACCGACGGCGCGACCCCACCGCCCGCGAGCCCGTGCTCGGCGGGCGTCGCGCGTTTAAGGTGGCCACATGCACAGGCTCACGTTCGCCGAGGCCGTCAACGGCTACGTCGGCTGGCACGTCGAGGGCGGAAACCAGGTCGTCCCGCACCCGGACCCCGTGGAGGCGGGGGCGCGGGGCATCGCCGTTCCGGGCCACCCCGGGGCGGTGCGGTTGCGGGCGGAATTCCTCGGACTCGTCCGCGACTCCTTCGACCGGTCGCTGCCGGACCCGGTGGGCGACGAGTCGGAGGAACAGGCGGTGCGGCGGACGCTGCGCGACGGGGCGTTTCGTTCGCCGGGAGACACCGCGACGTATTTCTCCCAGCTCGCGGACGTGTTGCTGCCGCCGGAGCTGCCCGCGCGTCTGGCCGGCCACGACCGCCTGGTCATCGAACCGAGCCCGTCGCTGGCGCGGGTGCCGTGGTCGGCGCTGCGGGTGGGGCCGGAGCGACGGATGCTCGGCGAGCTCATCGACGTGGTCGTCGGCGTGCCGGCGTCGATCACCGTGCAGGCGCGTGCGCCCCATGACGGGGACGGCAGCATCATCGCACTCGATCCGGCGGCGCCGGGCATGCGGCCGGTTCTCGGGCCGGGCGCGGGGGACGGGTCCGCATTGGGGGAGCCGGGGCTGCGGTTGGACGCGGATTGGCTTTACGACGCCTGCGCCACCGCCGAATCATTTCTTTTCGTCGGCCACGTCTCGGCGGCGGGAGCGGAAAAGGCGTCGGGCGAGTCGACGACGATGCACCTGACCACGCCCGTCAGCGCCGGCGATCTGCTGCGCGCGGGATGGCGGGCGCCGAGGCGCGTCGGACTGATCGGCTGCGGCGCCGGCACGGATCTGCGCCATCCCGAACCGTTCGGCCTGGCCATGACGGCGGTGTCCTGCGGCGCGGAGTTGGTCGCGGCGAGCACGTGGACGCTGCCGACGACGGCGGCGTTGGCGGCATTCGTCGAAGAGTACGAAACCCCGGGCGCGGGCGTGGACGTCGGCGGTGACTCGGAAAAGCGCATGGGTGGTGACCTCGGCGGCCGGAACCCCCTGATGGAATTCGCCGTCGCCGTGGCGGAAGCGTTCGCCGATTCCGATCCGGTCCGGCACCTGTTGGATTGGCAGGTCGAGCGGGCCCGCGCCTGGGACGCCGGCGGGCATCCGGCGGACAATCCTGCGATCTGGGCGTCGTTGGCGCTGTTCCTCCGTGATCCGGCGCCGCGCTGAGGGCATGAAAAAGCGGGCGCCGACATGGCGCCCGCTTCTCAATCGGGATGCACGTTCACGCCTGCGCGCACGTGCACCGGCCGGTTACATGTACTTGGCGGAGAACTGGCCGTCCTCGTCCTGGGTCCACTGGATGGTGCCGTTGGTGAACGGCTGCTCCCAGCCGCCCTCGATCTCCTTCTCGCCGTCGGTGGGCAGGCCGACCTCGTTGTCCAGGGCGCCGTCGGCGTTCCAGGTCTCGCCGATCTTGCCGACGATCGGGTGGGTGCCGCCATCGGGGGAGGAGACGACCCAGCCGTTGTCGAACTCGGCGAGGACGTTGTCGCCGACCTTCTCGGCGGACTTGAACGCGCCCAGGTTCGCGGCCTCGGCGGCCTCGGTGACCTCGCCGGGCAGGTCGGTCTCGGCGACGTCCTCGCCGGCGGCGTCATCGGCGGCGCCCTCATCATCCATGCCCTCGGAGCCCTCGCCCTCGGCGGCGGTCGACTCGCCCGAGTCCTGGCCGGCGGTGGCGTCGTTGACGGCCGACTCGACGGCGTCGGTGGCCTTGTTCGCGTTGTCCTTGGCCTCGTCGGTCGAGCACGCAGCCGCGCCGAGCAGCAGGGTGGCGCCGAAAATCGCGGCGGAAGTGCGGGTGATGGAGGTCTTGCGCATGTCGTTCTCCTGGTCTTGTCGTGGGTGAGGTTCGTAAATTGTCCGGGAGCTTCTCCGCTTTGCGACGGCCACCGGAAAAACGGTGCGCCGCAGGGGCTGCAGAATTGCTCCTCAACCCAGGGTGTACGAGATGCACCATCGGCGCAAGCCATTGTTCCCGGATGGACGCACGATCGTTACCCGTTCGTGTCTCGAGTTCCCCGACCGATACGTCGTCAAGCAACGGCAATCCACGTCACCCCGACGGGGGAATCCACCGACGTCATGGGATGATGGGCAAGGTGCCGGACCACGCCAGCACAAACCTATTTTCCGAAGGAGTCCCGGACGTGTCGAAGGTGAAGTTCTACAGGGGCCAGCAGCTGCCCCTCGAGATGCACAAGGTGCGCATCATCCAGAAGCTGACGCTGCTGCCGATCGAACAGCGGCGCGAGGCGCTGGAAACCGCCGGGTTCAACACCTTCCTGCTGCAAAACGCCGACGTGTTCCTGGACATGCTCACCGACTCCGGCGTCAACGCCATGTCGCAGGACCAGCAGGCCGCGATGCTCATGGCCGACGACGCCTACGCCGGCTCCGCCACCTACACGCGCCTGCACGACAAACTCGTCGAAATCTTCGGCATGGAGTACTTCCTTCCCGCCCACCAGGGCCGGGCCGCGGAGAACATCATCAGCCAGACGATGATCCGCCCGGGCACCCTCATCCCGATGAACTACCACTTCACCACCACCAAGCAGCACATCACCGTCAACGGCGGCGAAGTCGTGGAGCTCATCCGCCCAGAGGGCCTCGAGGTCACCTCCGACCACCCGTTCAAGGGCAACTTCGACGTCGAGGCGCTGCGCGACCTCATCGCCGAACGCGGCGCCGAGGCGATCAGCCACGTGCGCATGGAAGCCGGCACCAACCTCATCGGCGGCCAGCCGTTCTCCCTGGAAAACCTCCGCGAAGTGTCCGAAACCTGCCGCGAGCATTCCCTGCCGCTGGTCCTCGATGCATCGCTGCTGGCCGACAACCTGCACTTCATCAAGACCCGCGAAGAGGCGTGCAAGGACATGTCGATCCGCGAGATCACCCGGGCCATGGCCGACCTCGTCGACGTGCTGTACTTCTCCGCCCGCAAGCTCGGCTTCGGCCGGGGCGGCGGCATCTGCATCCGCGACGAGGAAACGTACAAGAAGATGCGCGGATACGTCCCCATGTTCGAGGGCTTCCTCACCTACGGCGGCATGTCCGTCCGCGAAATGGAGGCCATCACCGTCGGCCTGGACGAGACCATGGACGAGGACATGATCAACCAGGGCCCGCAGTTCATCGAGTTCATGGTCTCCGAACTCGACCGCCGCAACATCCCGGTGATCACCCCCGCCGGCGGCCTGGGCGCCCACGTCGACGCGATGCGGTTCGTCGACCACATCCCGCAGGAGCAGTACCCGGCCGGAGCGCTCGCCGCCGCCCTGTACCTGGTCTCCGGCGTGCGCGGCATGGAACGCGGCACCATGTCGGAGCAGCGCGACGCCGAAGGCAACGAGCCGCTGGCCGACATGGAGCTGGTCCGCCTGGCCATGCCCCGCCGCGTGTTCACCCTGTCGCAGGTCAACTACGTCATCGACCGCCTCGACTGGCTGTACCAGAACCGCCGCATGATCGGCGGCATGGAATGGGAGGAGGAGCCGGAGATCCTGCGCTTCTTCTACGGCCGCATGCGCCCGAAGCAGGACTGGGTGACGCCGCTGATGGCGAAGTTCCGCGAGGACTTCGGCGACTCGCTGTAGGGGGCGACTCACCGTAGGGCGGGCGGGAGAGAAAATTCCGCGTGCCCCGGTGCGTGGGAGCGGGGGAGGGAAGAAGCAAAAATCGGCCGCCGCCTCGACTTTGAGGCGGCGGCCGTCGTCGCAGCCCGGCGGTGCCGGGGCAGACGGCGCACCGGGTGGGGCGCGCCGTTGCGGCGGGTTAGCGCAGGACCGGCATGTCCCACAGGTTGAGGGTCGTGCCGATGCCCTTGGCGCGGGCGTTTTCGTACACGTCGTACGCCCAGGCGACGTCCTCGACGGGCATGCCGCCGATGGAGTAGCAGAAGATCTGCTCGTCGTCGGTGCGGCCAGGGGCGCGGCCGGCGGCGATGTCGCCGATGTTGACCAGCTTGTCCTTGGGCAGCGTGCCCTCCTCCGTCATGTCCCACCAACGGTTGCCGGGAATGCCCAGCAGACGCTCGTAGGTGACGTCGGGGCCGTTTTCGTTGAACCACTCCTCGTACAGGCCGGTGTAGTCGACGACGAGGTTGGCTTCGTCGGAGGTGATGAAGTCATCGTCGAAACGGGCGGCGGCGGGGCACAGGATGAGCGCGCCCGGCTTGATCCACTCGCGCTTGAAGTAGGGGAAGCCGCTGGGGCCGTCGGGCGACGTCGACGTGCCGGCGATGAGGATGTCCGACCCCTCGATGGCCTCGCGCTCGGAGTCGACGACGGTGACGGACTCCAGCTGCGGGTACTTCTCGCGGAAGTACTCCGCCACCCGGTTGGTGGAACCGGCGGAGCGGCCCTTGATCTTCAGGTGCTTGATGCCGGGGCGCTGGGAGATGGCCGAATCGAAGATGGTTCGGCTCATCACGCCCGGGCCGATGATGCCGACGGTCTCGGCGTTCTGCACGGCCAGGTGCTTGACGCCCACGCCCGGCACCGCACCGGTGCGGTACGCCGACAGCAGGTTGGCGGACATGATCGCCATCGGGGCGCCGGTGGTGGCGTCGTTGAGCACGAAGACGTGGATGGAACGGGGCAGCTCGTGGTTGCGGTTTTCCGCGTTGGAGCCGTACCACTTCACGCCGGCCGCGCGGAAGCGTCCGCCCAGGTATGCCGGCATGGCCATGAATCGGCGGTCCGGACCGTCGGCCGGCATTCCCTCATGCTCCGGGTTGGAGGGGAAGTTGATCTGCGCTCCGTGCGAGTTCGCCGAGGCACCGGCCATGCGGTAGTCGCCGTCTGCGAGGAGGATCAGCGTTTCCTCCATGGTTTCCACACAGGCGGCGGAGTCGGTGACTCCGGCTTCGATCATCTCGGGCTCGGACAGGTACAGGAAGTCGATGTGGGGCATGCCTTCATACGGGGAAGCGGTCATGTGTTCCTTTCGAATAAACGGGTTATGGGCTGTCGGCGAGCGCGCCTACGCGTCGTAGTACATCTCGTACTCGAACGGCGTCGGGTGGAGCAGCGAAGGCGCGATCTCGCACTCTCGTTTGTACTCGATGTACGCCTCGATGGCGTCTTCGGTGAACACGTCGCCTTCCAGAAGGAACTCGTGATCGGCTTCGAGCGCGTCGAGGGCCAGGGCCAGCGACGGCGGCGTGTTCGGAATGCCGGCGGCTTCCTCGGGGGGAAGTTCGTAGATGTCCTTGTCGAGCGGCTCGCCGGGCTCGGTGCGGTTCCGGATGCCGTCGAGACCGGCCATCATCATCGCGGAAAACGCCAGGTAGGGGTTGGCCGTCGGGTCGGGGGCGCGGAACTCGATTCGCTTGGCCTTCGGGTTTGCGCCGGTGATGGGGATGCGGATGGCCGCGGACCGATTGCGCTGGGAGTAGACGAGGCTCGTCGGGGCTTCGAACCCGGGGATGAGCCGACGGTACGAATTCATCGTCGGGTTGGTGAACGCGATGAGCGCGGCCGCGTGGTCCAGGATGCCGCCGATGAAGTGGCGCGCCATGTCCGACAGTCCGGCGTAGCCGTGCTCGTTGTAGAACAGCGGCTTGCCGTCCTTCCACAGGGACAGGTGCGCGTGCATGCCCGAACCGGCCTCGCGGCTCAGCGGCTTGGGCATGAAGGTCGCCGACTTGCCGGCGCGCCAGGCGGTGTTGCGCACGACGTACTTGAACACCTGCATGTCATCGGCCGCGGCGAGGAGGGAATTGAAGCGGTAATTGATTTCCTGCTGGCCGGCGGTGGACACCTCGTGGTGCTGTCGCTCCAGCGTGAAGCCGCATTCCTCCAGCTCCAGGCTGATTTCGTCGCGCAGATTCTGGAAATGGTCGTACGGGGCGACGGGGAAATAGCCGCCGGTCATGCGGGTTTTGTATCCCAGATTCGGCGTACCGTCCGGGTTGGTGTCCGCGCTGCGATTCCACCAGCCTTCCACGGAATCGACCTTGAAGAATCCGTTTTGGGTCTGGGTGGAGTAGCTGACCTTGTCGAACAGGAAGAATTCGGCTTCGGCGCCGATGTTGCACGTGTCGGCGATGCCGGTGGACCGCAGGTACTCCTCTGCCTTGCGGGCGATGTTGCGCGGGTCGCGCGAGAACGGCTCGAGGGTGAACGGATCGTGCACGAAGAACTTGATGTTGAGGGTCTTCGCGGTCCGGAACGGGTCGATGTGCGCGGTGGAAAGGTCCGGCAGCAGCGTCATGTCGGATTCGTCGACGGACGTGAACCCGCGAATCGACGAGCCGTCGAAGGCGAGGCCCTCCGACATGGTCGTTTCGTCGAATTCGGACGCGGGAATGGTGAAGTGCTGTTCGGTTCCCGGCAGATCCGTGAATCGGATGTCAACGAATTTGACGTCTTCGTTGGCGATGAAGTCGATTATGTCGGCAGGTTCCCTGAAGGGCACGATTAATTTGTCCTCTGTCTATTGGGCAAAGCGTTGCCGTGTGACCGGCGCGTATATATGCACCTTATTCACCTTCGAGAATTGATGTGCGGGTGATTACGCCGATCGGGGGAGGAACCGGAGGCGTGATCATCGTCTTTTGCCTGGAAGCTCGCGAATCGGGCGTTGCCGAGATGGGGGTGATCGGCGGGGGCGGGGGCCGGACGTTGGTGAACGATGTTGTCGTCGCCTGGGGGGGTGTGGGCGGAGGCTGGGTTCACCCGGCCAAATCCAGGGCGGGACGGATGGTTTTCCTCATCCGGCGCGGAGTCGACGCCATTGCGGCGGGGGATTCGGCGCCGTGTCGGCCATCGCTCGCCGATAACAGCCGAGCACTTCGTCGACGAATCGGTCCCGCCCGCATTGCACGGCGCTGGCCTGTGCCCCGTCGGACAGAGTCCGGCGGAAGGCGTCGTCGTCAAGCAACGTGCGGACGGTGGACAGAAAGTCCGCGTCGGAGGCGTACCGGTGGCCGTTGACGCCGTCGATGATGACGCCGCGGAAGGCATCGTCGTCGGGCGTGATGGTGGGCAGACCGGAGGCCAGGGCCTCGAGGCAGGTCAGGCCTTGGGTTTCGCTTCGCGACGAGGTGACGAAGACGTCGCCGAGCCGGTAGTAACGGGCGGCCTCGTCGACGGGCACCGCGCCGACCATGTGCACGCGGTCGGCGACGCCGAGCCGGGTTGCGAGGCTGCCTAATTCGCCGGCGGCCGGGCCATCGCCGACGACGAGCCACTGCCACGGCACATCGGTGATGCGGCAGAGCAAGCGGAGGGTCTCGGGAAGGTTCTTTTCTGCGGCCAGACGGCCGACGGTGAGCACGACCGGAACGCCCGGGGCGAGACCGAGCTGCGCCGCGAACGAGGCATCGAGGGACCGGGCACCGGAATCGGCGACGGGCCGGAAGCGGTCGACGTCGACGCCGGTGCCGATGACCTCGATCGGAGTGGTGACGCCGTAGCCGCGCAGCATGTCGGCGACCTTGCCGGTCGGGGCGATGACCCGGTCGGTGCGGCCCAGCCGGTCGCGGATGAACGCCCTGGTCATCGCCTTGCCCAGTCGGCGGCTCGGGCAGAAGTAATGCGTGTAGTCCTCGTAGGAGGTGTGGTAGGTGTGCACGTGCGCCACGCCCGAGCGGCGCGCGATGGCCCGTGCCCAACCGAACGTGGGGAACTCCGTGTGGCTGTGGATGACATCCGGTGCCCACTCCGCCACGTGATGCAGCACGGTCCCGCTGACCGGCCGACCGATGCGGGCATGCGGGTACACCGCGCCGGCGGGCATCGACGCCACCCCGTAGACGTGGCCGTCGAAGATGGTGGACGCGCCCGCGCCGACGGTGAGCACCCGCACGTCGTGGCCTGCGGCGGTCAGGCCGTCGCGAAGATCGGTGACGGAACGGACGACGCCGTTGACCGTCGGGGACCAGCAGTCGCTGAGCAGAAGGACCCGCAGGGGCCGGACGCCATCGTGGGCGCGCACGAAATCCATGCGAAGATTGTCGGGCAATCTCCGCTACTTGTCATTCCGAAACAAGGCGGGGTTCGAAGGTGGGGCCGACCGCTGCGATCAGCCCCGGATGTCGAAGTCCCCGATGGGGGTGGGCCCCGACACGACGCGGCGCGTGACCTGCAGGATTCCGTCCTCGTTGGGGTCGACGCGCCACCGCACCAGCGCCACGGTGGCGCCGACGATTTCCAGTGCGGTGATGTGAGACGGGTAGACGCAGCTGCCGGCGTTGAAGTACGGCATGTCGCCGCCGGCGGGGAACTTCTCCCGGTGCGTGTGCCCGCAGATCAGGGCCGTGCGGTTCTTGCGGATCCACTTGACGTAGTTGCGTTCCACCTTGTGCCGCTTGTACGAGTTGGCCACCGGGCTGGTGGGGCTGTGGAAGCCGAGCCTGTGCATGTATTTCCAGAACACGCGCAGCCAAAACCGGTTGAATCGCCAGGCCTGATCGTTGGGCAGGTCGCCCTGGTGGCCGTGGACGAGGAGGATTTCCTGCCCGGTCTCGGCCCTGCGGAACACGACGGCCTCGATGGGGTCGAGCCCGTCGAAAAACGGCCCGACCTCGCCGGTGCCGGGATGCTCGGCGGTCCAGAGGTTCTCGCGGACGTAGTCGGGGTCCTGCAGCTCGACGTCGTGGTTGCCCCACATGCGGATCATCCGGCCGGCGCGGTGGAATTCGAGGTGGCGTTCCCACACGGCTCGGTTGGCGCGGATGATGTGCTTGTAGTCGTATTCCCACAGTTCGTCGCCGTCGCCGGCTTCGACGTAGGTGAAGCCCTCCCGCCAGTAGTGGTCGAGGGCGGCGGTATAGGAGTTCTTGTTCTTCAGGAATTCGTCCGACTTCGACCCGTCGCCGCGGTGGCAGTCGCTCATGATGACGTACCGCGTCGTCTCGTCGATGGGTTCGACGCGGGCGCCCCGGTACGCCTCGGTGAGGCGTTGCATGGTCTTCAAAGGAATCACCCCGTCAACGTCGGCTCTCGTCTCCGAGCATAGATCCGACGGTGCCGCTTGACGACGAAAGCCGCCCGCGCTCCCCGGTGGAGCACGGGCGGCGATCGTCGCAAAGCGAAGAAGCGGAAAATCACCGGGTCACCACTGCGGCGGGACCGTGAACCGCGGGACCGGTCTAGCAGTCGTAGTACATCTCGAACTCCTGCGGCGTGGGGCGCAGGCGGACCGGCTCGATCTCGTTGGCGTACTTGTAGTCGATGTACGTCTGGATCAGGTCCTCGGTGAACACGTCGCCCTCGAGGAGGAACTCGTGGTCGTCGCGCAGGGCGGCCAGGGACGCCTCCAGCGACGTCGGCGCCTGCGGGATGTCCGCGGCCTCCTCCGGCGGCAGCTCGTAGAGGTCCTTGTCCACCGGCGCGTGCGGCTCGATGCGGTTCTTGATGCCGTCCAGGCCGGCCATCAGCATCGCGGCGAAGCCCAGGTACGGGTTGCCCGACGGGTCCGGCGCACGGAACTCCACGCGCTTGGCCTTCGGGTTCGAGCCGGTGATCGGGATGCGCACCGCCGCCGAGCGGTTGCGCTGCGAGTACACCAGGTTGATCGGCGCCTCGAAGCCCTTCACCAGGCGGTGGTACGAGTTCAGGGTCGGGTTGGTGAACGCCAGCACCGCGCCGGCGTGCTCCAGGATGCCGCCGATGAAGTAGCGCGCCGTGTCCGACAGGCCGCCGTAGCCGGCCTCGTCGTAGAACAGCGGCTCGCCGTCCTTCCACAGCGACAGGTGGGCGTGCATGCCCGAACCGTTGTCGTCCGCCAGCGGCTTCGGCATGAAGGTCGCCGACTTGCCGGCGCGCCACGCGGCGTTCTTGATGACGTACTTGAACGTCTGCAGATCATCGGCCGCGTGCAGCAGGGAGTTGAACTTGTAGTTGATCTCCTGCTGGCCGCCGGTGCCGACCTCGTGGTGCTGGCGTTCCATCTCGAAGCCGATGTCGCGCAGCAGGTTGCACATTTCGTCGCGCAGATCCTGGTAGTGGTCGTACGGGGCGACGGGGAAGTAACCGCCCTTCATGCGGGTCTTGTAGCCCAGGTTCGGCGAGCCGTCGGGGTTTTCGTCGTTGCCGCGGTTCCACCAGCCCTCGACGGAGTCGACCTCGTAGAAGCCGGCGTGGGCGTCGACGCGGAACTTCACGGAGTCGAAAAGGTAGAACTCGGCTTCGGCGCCGACGAAGCAGGTGTCGGCGATGCCGGTGGACTCCATGTACTCCTCGGCCTTGCGCGCGATGTTGCGCGGGTCGCGGGAGAACGGCTCCAGGGTGAACGGGTCGTTGACGAAGAACTGGATGTTGAGGGTCTTCGCGGTGCGGAACGGGTCGAGTCGCGCGGTCTTCAGGTCCGGCAGCAGGGTCATGTCGGACTCGTCGATCGTGGTGAATCCCCGGATGGACGAACCGTCGAACGCCAGTCCCTCGGCGATGGCGTCCTCGTCGAAGGCGGACGCCGGGATGGTGAAGTGCTGCTCGGTGCCGGGAACGTCGGTGAAGCGGACGTCGACGAACTCGATGCCCTCCTCCTCGATGTACTTGACGACCTCGGCGGGGGAGGTGAAGTTCATGTGCGACTCCTAACGTGACGGATGACGAAGTCCACTTTATCGAAAAGGACCCTGGTCTTTTGCACCCGTCTGACGTAACGCGCGCCACACGATTCGCGTGGGTCCGGGCCGCAGTCGGGGCACGCCGTTTCGGTGGCCCGGGTTGCCGTCGCTTTACGACGAGTCGACCTGGATTCGTCGCAAAGCCGCG
This sequence comes from Corynebacterium freneyi, assembly GCF_030408835.1. Lineage (NCBI taxonomy): Bacteria > Bacillati > Actinomycetota > Actinomycetes > Mycobacteriales > Corynebacteriaceae > Corynebacterium > Corynebacterium freneyi. Next base: position 1,944,820 of record NZ_CP047357.1, on the reverse strand, counting down.
GGCCGCTACACTGTGAACCCATGGCCGAAAAGAGCAATTGGCTCGAAGGACCCCAGGTCCCCGGGCAGTTCGACGACCCCGACAACCTCTCCGAATACCCCGGGCAAAACCTCGGGCTGGCGCAATCGGGGGAGGGGTCGCAGGCGTCGCTGCTGCGCCGCGTGGGCGGCATCCTGCTCGACTGGTTTTTCTGCATGTTCCTCACCTCGCTGGTGTACCCCTTCGCGGGCCCCAGCCAGGAGCAGATCGAACAGTTCGGCGACCCGTTCATCGCGTGGCAGTCGTTCACCGCGACGTGGACGGCGCTGATCTTCCTCATCGTCGGCACCGTGTCGGTGTGGCTGTTCGGCCGCACCCCGGGCCAGGGGATCCTGCGCATGGGCGTCGCCCGCGTCGACGTCCCCGGCGAACGCGTCGGACTGTGGCGCGCGTTCGTGCGCACGTTCCTGACGCTGCTGCTCCTGCCGCCGGCCATCCAGGACTCCGACCTGCGCGGCATGCACGACCGCGCCACCGGCACCGCCGTCATCCGCGGATAGCCGGAAAACCCGGTTCCCGTCGGTGACCGTGCACGGCGTGGCTCCCGGGTAACGGCGTGGCTCCCGGGTCGCCGATCCGGAACGACGAACCGCCGCCGCCCCCGATGAGGGGCGGCGGCGGTTCTGCCATCTGCACGGGTGCGAAAACCCCGGCGGCGTCGGCCACTTCGGGCCCGGGACCGCCCTTTCCGGGGGTGCGGGGCCCGGAAGCGAACTACACGAGGACGACGACGAGGATCTGCGCCAGGATGATCTTCATGATCATCGCCATCGGATACACCGTGGTGTAGCCCATCGCCGGCAACTCGTTCTTCGCCTGGTCGTTGACGTAGGTCAACACGGCCGGGTGCGTTTGCAGACCGGCCAAGATGCCGGCGGTCTGGCCGAACGGGATCTTCAGGACCTTGTGCCCGATGATCAGCGTCAGCAGCGCCGAGCTGAGCGCGATGATCGCCGCCAGACCCAGCACCGTCAGCGACGACGGATCGCCCAGGGCCTCCTTGAACCCCGCGCCGGCCGTGGTGCCGATGCCGGCCAGGAACAGCGCCAAACCGACCTGCCGGAAAGCCAGATTCGCCGAGTAGGGGATCGGCCACACCAACGGGCCCGTGCGACCCAGGGCGCCCAAAACCAAGGCGACGACCAGCGGACCGCCGGCCGAACCCAGCGTCAGGGTAACGCCACCCGGAATCGGCACCGGAATCATGCCCACCAGAACGCCCAGCAACAGGCCCAGGATCATGGGCAACAGGTTGACGTCGGAAAGCTTCTTGTACGAATCGCCGAAGAACTTCGTGGCATCGCCGATGCGATCCGGCGTGGCCACCACGCGCACGCGGTCACCCAACTCCAGCTTCATCTGGGGGGAAGCCACCATGTCCAGGTCACCGCGACGAACGCGGGTGATGACCATGCCGTCCATCTTCGTGTGCAGCTGCTCCAACGGCACACCGCACACCTTGCCCGACGACACGAAAATGCGGCGGAAATCGAGGCGACCATCATCGGTCGGATCACCCGGCAACAACGTGCCGATCCGCTCCGCCGCCGCCTCGATGACGTCCTCCGTGCCGACGACCGACACCACGTCACCGGCGACCAGGGTGTCGCCCTCCGCCGGCACGTACAGGTGCCCCTTGTGCTCGATGCGCGAAATGATGATGTCCAGGCCGAACACCACCGGCATGTCCGTCACCGACGGCAAATCATCCTTGGTGACCTCCACCCGGCGCGTATGCAACGGCAGCGCCGCCACGCCGGCCTCCAGGGCCTCGCGATCATGGTCCACCCGGAACACCTTGGCCACGATGCCGATCGACGCGATGACCGCCAGCACGCCGATGGGATACGCCAGGGAATAACCGATGACCGGCATCTCCAACTTGCTCTGCAGCTCCGCATCATCCGAAATGATGCTCGGCAGCGCATCGACCACCGCGGCCAGCGCCGGCGTATTGGTCAACGCACCGGTGAACGTGCCCGCACCCTCGACGTTGTCCACCGGGAACAACGAGATCAGCACGAACGCCTCGATGGCGACGACCACCAAAATGACGGCGCCGAACGCATTGTGGCGGATGCCCGTTGACCGCAACGTGGCAAAGAACTCCGGGCCGGACTCCAGGCCGATCGTGTACACGAACAAAGCCAGCCCGACGATGTAGATCAACGGCGGAATCTGAATGCCGGGCTCGAACGTGGCCAAACCCAGACCGACGAACAGCACGGCGGCGATGCCGAGCTTGAAGCCGAAAATGCGGATCTGCCCCAGGGCCAGACCGAGGCCCATGATGACGAGCAACGCCAGCAACTGGTTTTCAACGAGTATTTGCACGACGCCCATGGTGGCACACCTCGCGGATTAACACCCGTCGAGTGATCCACATCGCCCACCCCGCTCACCTGGGAAAACGTGATCAGCGCGACAAGACTCGACCACCGTCACCCCGTATGGGGGCGCGGCCGGCTCGAAAACGGAAAGCCCGGAAAACGTCGGGCGCACGACGACGGGCCGGGCCGTCGGCAAGCGACGACCCGGCCCGGAAACTCCCCCGAAGCGAAAAACCCGAAACGGTGGAACTAGCCCCGCTTCTGCTGACGCTGCTGCATGCGGCGCGCACGACGATTCATCGACTGCTGACGAGCGCCCTTCGGCAGCGGCCCCTTCGGCAACGACGCACGGGCATCGCGGATCTTCTCCATCGACTCCACGCGCGACGCCAACTTGTTGGCCTGATCCTTGTCGTAATTGCGCGGGAAACGCAGCATCTCGCGCTGCAGCTTCTTCACCGGCACCTGGCCCTCGCCCGTGCCCACCATGATCTCGTAGATCGGGGTATCGCCCAGGAAACGCGCCAGCGTCTTCTTCTCGCGGGCCATCATCGCCTTCACGCGGGCCTCGTCGCCCTCGCCCACCAGAACCACGCCCGGGTTGCCGATGACGCGATGCACCGCATCAAGCTGCTGATTCGCCTGCGCCGCCTGCGTGACGTGCCACACGATGCCGACGCCGGAACGCATGTTGTCCAACGCCCACCCGGCGGCGCCCATCTGACCCTCCGCCTCGGAAAAGAACGTCGCCTCCAGCCGCTTGGTGAAGATCCACATCGCCAACGCGAAACCGATCGACAAACCGAGGATCGGCAGGAACCACGCCCACATGCCGCCGATCAACAAACCGATGATCAACAGCACCAGCACCGGGCCCAGCAGGCCCAGCAGCATGTACGGAATCAGCTTCTTGTCGCGGGCCTTCTGCAGCTTGAAGGCCTGCCACATCTGGCCGCGGGTCTCCTTGCGCTTCGCGCGCTTGGCCGACCGCTCGGCCTTCTTCGAAGCTTTCAGCTCGTCCTTTTTCGCCATGGCCACAACTCTAGGGCATGGGCGAATCGGCGGGCGAAACCGGCCCGACACGCACGCGGCGTGCCGGGCCCGGGGGAGAGCGGGAGTTCCGCCGGCCTAGCGGGCCGGGGCGACCTCCGAATCCTTCGACGCCCCGTACTTCTTCAGCAGGCTCGACGCCTCCTGGTTGGTGGACACGTCCTCGCCCAGGGAAGAAAGGTGCTCGGGCAACTCCTCGCCGCGCGCAGCCAACGCACGGGCGAACAGTCGGCCGGCGCGGTACGACGAACGCACCAGCGGGCCGGCCATGACGCCGGCGAAGCCCATCTCGTACGCGGCCTCCGACAGCTCGACGAACTCCTCCGGCTTCACCCACCGGTCGATCGGATGGTGCATCGGCGACGGACGCAGGTACTGCGTGATGGTCAGGATGTCGCACCCCGCATCATGCAGATCCCGCATCGCGCCCAGAATCTCGTCGCGATCCTCGCCCATGCCCAGGATCAGGTTCGACTTGGTCACCAAACCCGCCGCACGGGCCCGCGAAATCATCTCCAGGCTGCGGTCGTAGCGGAACGCCGGGCGAATCTTCTTGAAAATCCGCGGCACCGTCTCGATGTTGTGCGCGAACACGTCCGGCCGCGCCTCGAACACGACCTCCGCCGCCTCGCCGTCGCCGCGGAAATCGTCGACCAGCAGCTCCACGCCCGTGCCCGGGTTGAGCTCGCGAATCTGCCGGCACGTCTCCGCGTACAGCCACGACGCACCATCCGGCAGATCATCGCGGGCGACACCCGTCACCGTCGCGTACCGCAGCCCCATCTCGCGGACGGATTCGGCCACGCGTCGCGGCTCATCGCGGTCCAGCGCCTCCGGCTTGCCCGTGGCGATGTTGCAGAAATCGCAGCGCCGCGTGCACTGGTCGCCGCCGATGAGGAACGTCGCCTCACGGTCCTCCCAACACTCGAACAGGTTCGGGCAGTTCGCCTCCTGGCACACCGTGTGCAGCGACGCGCCCGACACCCGTTTCTTCATCGCCTTGTACTCCGGACCCGTCTTCGCGGTGGTGCGGATCCACGAGGGCTTGTGCTCGATGGGCGTCTCGGCGTTTTTCGCCTCGATGCGCAGCAAACGACGACCTTCAGGTGCTGTAGACATGCGCCCAGCCTACAGATCGTGATCGGCGACGCGAAGGTCGCCATCCAGAGCGGCGGCGATAGCCGAAACCAAAGGTTCCCGCAGGTCCGCCACGGTGACGTCGCGGCCCAATTCCTCGCTCAACGTGGTCACTCCGGCGTCGGCGATGCCGCACGGAACGATGTGCCCGTAGTAGTCCAACGTGTTGTCGCAATTCAATGACACGCCATGCATGGTCACCCCGTGGGTGACGCGGATGCCGATCGCCGCGACCTTCCGCGACGGCTTCAACTCGCCCCCGACGACGCCCGCCGGAAGCCACACTCCGGAGCGGCCCTCGACCCGGCCGGCGTCGTCAAGCCCCAACCCGCGGACGACGTGGATGACGGCCTCCTCGATGCGACGCACGTAATCGACCACGTCCAGCGGCTCCGCCAACTTCACGATGGGGTAGCACACCAGCTGCCCCGGCCCATGCCACGTGATGCGGCCGCCGCGGTCGACGTCGACGACCGGCAGCCCATTGTCCGGGCGGTCCTCCGGCTGCGTGCGCTTGCCCGCCGTGTACGTGCTCGGGTGCTCGAGCGCCCACAGCTGATCGCCGATCTCGCCGGCCGCACGCGCCGCGGCGGCATCGGCCTGCCTGCGCCACGTGTCCACGTAATCGACCGTGCCCAGATCCACGACCTCGATCGGCTCGTCCGACGCCCGAATCGACGACGCGGGGTGCGTCACCGGTTCCGGCGTGCCGTGGGCCGCGTCGGCGTCGGCTGCGTCGGCGGGTCGGGATTCCTGCGTGCGGGCCGTGTTCGTCATGCGAAGCAGTCTAGCCCCGTCCGCGTGACGACGACCCGCCCCGACTACTTCGGTCCGAAAAACGACCACGCCCTCCCGGTCGAAAAACCGGGAGGGCGTGGCCGTGGATCCGACTGCGGACTCGGGTCCTACAGGCCCAGGTCGCGCTGGAAGTCGGCGACCTGCAGACGGTCGACGACGGTGGTCATGAAGCGACCCGCGTCGGCGCCGTCGATGAGACGGTGGTCGTAGGTGATCGGCAGGTACGCCATGGCGCGGATGCCGATGGCGTCATTGCCGTTCTCCGTCACCACGACGGGACGCTTCTTGATCACGCCCGTGCCGATCATCGCGCCCTGCGGCGGGACGAGGATCGGGGTGTCGGACAGCGCACCCTCCGAACCGATGTTGGTGATGGTGAACGTGCCGCCGGACAGGTCGTTCGGCTTGAGCTTGTTGTTGCGCGCACGATCGGCGATGTCGACGATCGCGGCGGCCAGCTCCGGCAGGGACATGTCCTGCGCGTCGTGGATGACCGGGGAGAGCAGGCCACGCTCGGTGTCCACGGCGATGCCGAGGTTCACCTTCTCGTGGTAGGTGATCTCCTTCTTGTTCTCGTCCCACGAAGCGTTGACGTTCGGGTGGGAGACCAGGGCCTCGACGACCGCCTTGGCGAAGAACGGCAGGAAGGTCAGCTTCACGCCGTGCTTGTCCTGGAACTCGGCCTTCTTCTCGGCGCGCAGCTCCCACACCTCGGTCATGTCGACCTCGTGCAGCTGGGTGAGCTGCGCGGAGGTCTGCAGGGACTCGAGGGTCTTCGCCGCAGTGATCTCACGGATGCGGTTGACGCGCTGGGTGGTGCCGCGCAGCTCCGCCAGCTCGGGGCGAACGCCCTTCGTCGACCAGTTGGAGGAGGCGGACTCGTCGGCCTTGTCGGCGCCGGAGCCGGCCTCGGCCGCCTTGAGCACGTCCTGCTTGCGGATGCGGCCGCCGATGCCCGAGCCCTCGACCTTGGACAGGTCGACGCCGTGCTTGTCGGCGAGCTTGCGCACCAGGGGAGTGACGTACGGGACGTCGGCGTTGCCGGAGGTGTCCTGCTCGGACTCCTTCTTCGGCTCCTCCTTCTTCGGGGCCTCCTGCTTCGGCTCGTCCTTCTTGGGGGAGGACTGCTCTGCCTTCGCGGCCTTCGCCTCCTTCTTCGGAGCCTCCTTCTTGGGCTCCTCCGGCTCGGCCTTCTTCTCGGCCTCGGCCTCGGCGGCGGCGACCTCGGCATCGCCGTCGGCGGCGTCGGCGTCACCCACGCGGGCGATGACCGCACCGACGTCGACGGTGTCGTCGACGTCGAAGAGAACCTCGACCAGGGTGCCGGCCACCGGCGAGGGGATTTCGGTGTCGACCTTGTCGGTGGAGACCTCCAGCAGCGGCTCGTCGACCTCGACGGTGTCGCCGACCTCCTTCAGCCACGCGGTGATGGTGCCCTCGGTGACGGACTCGCCGAGCTCCGGCATCTCGACGTCGGAGGCCTTGCCACCGGAGCCACCGGACTTCTTCGGCTTCTCGTCCTTCTCCTCGGCCTCGTCGACGGTGGCGTTGTCGTCCTTGGACTCCGCCTCCTCGATGGCCTCCTCCGACGGCACGTCCTCGTCGTCATCGGAATCATCGGAATCGTCCGAGGCGGCCGCGTCGGCGTCACCGATGCGGGCGATGACCGCGCCGACGTCGACGGTGTCGTCGACCTCGGCGAGCACCTCGACGAGGGTGCCGGCGACCGGCGACGGGATTTCGGTGTCGACCTTGTCGGTGGAGACCTCCAGCAGCGGCTCGTCGACCTCGACGGTGTCGCCGACCTCCTTCAGCCACGCGGTGATGGTGCCCTCGGTGACGGACTCGCCGAGCTCCGGCATCTCGACGTCGGTGGCCTTGCCGCCACCGGAGCCGCCGGACTTCTTCGGCTTCTCGTCCTTCTCCTCGGCCTCGTCGTCCTTCTGCTCGTCCTCGGCGGGCTCGTCGGCCTCATCCTCGGCGTCGTCGGAGCCGGAATCGTCGGCCTCGTCGGCGTCACCGATCTTGGCGATGACCGCGCCGACGTCGACGGTGTCGTCCTCTTCCGCGAGGATCTCGAGCAGCACGCCGGCAACCGGGGACGGAATCTCGGTGTCGACCTTGTCGGTGGAGACCTCGAGCAGCGGCTCGTCGACCTCGACGGTGTCGCCGACCTTCTTCAACCAGGTGGTAATCGTTCCCTCGGTTACGGATTCGCCCAGTTCGGGCATCTCAACAGAGGTCGCCATGTGTGCTCTCCTCGACAATCGCTCAATAGTTGGTGATCACGAACAAGAGTACCGGTTCACAATTGCTCCCGCTTACGTGGTGCTCCTCCCGCTTATGAGGTGCGCCCGACGTGCCGGGTTCCGGCGTCGTCGGGCGCGTGCGGGGGGGGGTGAACGGTATGCGAACGTGACCGGCACCGGACCGGGTGGGCCGATTTCCGATTCGGTCGGAATTACTTCCCGGCGAGATCCTCCAGCGCCGCGAGCATGGTGCGGACGGGAACGCCGGTGGCCCGCTTGGGGGTGTAACCCCACGGAGCATTCGTGTTGTACGCCGGGCCCGCGACGTCGATGTGGACCCACTCGACGTCATCGGCGACGAACTCGCGCAGGTATGCGGCCGCGACGCTCATGCCCGCCTCACGGGAGTTGGAGATGTTGCGCAGGTCGGCGACGGGGGACTTCAGGCCCTCGGCACCTTCCTCCGGAATCGGCATGGCCCAGCCACCTTCGCCGGCGTCGCGGGACAGCTCGGCGACGCGGTCGCGGAACTCGTCGGTGCCCAGCACGCCCGGAGTGCGGCCGCCCAGCGCGACGAGCTGCGCACCGGTGAGGGTGGCGGTGTCGATGAGGTGGGTCGGGCCATCCTCGCAGGCGCGGACGATGGCATCGGCGAGGATGAGACGTCCCTCGGCATCGGTGTTGAGGATCTCGACCGTCGTGCCGCCGTACTGGGTGATGACGTCACCCGGGCGGTAGGCGCGGCCGCCGGGCATGTTCTCGGCCATCGGAACGGTGGCGGTGACGGGAACCTCCAGCCCCAGGCGGGCGGCGAGCACCACGGTGGCGATGACCGCCGCCGCACCACCCATGTCGGAGATCATGTTGTCCATGTTCGCGCCCGGCTTCAACGAGATGCCACCGGTGTCGAACGTGACGCCCTTGCCCACGAGGGCGACCTTCGCCGCACCGTCGGCGGCCTTCGCGTCACCCTCCGCGCCGCCGTGCCACGTCAGGCGCACCAGACGCGGGCCGCGGACGGAACCGCCGCCGACGGCCGTGAGGCCACCGAAGCCGCCCGCCGCCAGCGCCTCGTCGTCGAGCACCTCGACGTCGAGGCCCGCCGACTCACCGAGCTTCGCGGCGGCGTCGGCGAAGACCTCCGGGTACAGGTGCGACGACGCGGTGTTGACGAAGTCGCGGGCGGTGGCCACGGCATCCACCACGGCCGCGGCGCGCTCGACGTCGGCGTCGGACGCTCCGACGACGGTCAGGGTGCGGCGCTTGTCCGCAGCCCCGTCCTTCGCCCCGGCGGCCGAATCGGCGGCATCGTCGGAGCCGCCCTTCTTCTTCAGCCCGCCGTAGGAGTAGGCGCCCATGCCGAAGCCCTCGGCCGCCGCGACGGCGTCGAGCTCGCCGAGCGCGGAAACCACATGATCGACCGAACCCAGCGCACGAGCCGCGGCACCGGACGCGCGGCGAATCGTCTCCGCATCCGGATCCGCGTCACCGAGGCCCACGGCGGCGACCGACGCGACGCCGCACCCCTCCGGCGCCGGGATGCGCGTGATCTTCTCCAACTTCGCCGACGCATCCACGGCCTCCAACTGGGCCAATACGTCCGCGGCCTTGTCGCCGAGCACCGACGACGCCACCAACTCCAGATCCTCGCCGTCGAGCAACGCGACGAGCAGGCAATCGGCGCCCAGATCGGCCAACGCCCGATCACCGGCGGCCTCGATGGACACGCGCGTGCCCGTCGCCGGCAGCACCTCCTCGAGAACGGCCGAATTGGGGGTGACGAAGCCCGTGTTGCGGGACGTGGTCATGCAAACGCTCCTTCAATGACGGATCAATCGGAAGGGAATCGGCCGACGTCGCAAAGCACGCTCACCGATCCCGGTCAATGGCCCCCACCGTACCGCCCGACCCGGAACCCGCGCCGGGGCTTGACCCCCTCCGAACAAGTCGCGTCTACGATGTACCCCATGGCAGCCACGACATTCGACATCGTCCGCAACGAGGCCCCCCGCTCCGACGAGGAACGAGCCCAAATCCTGGCCAACCCCGGATTCGGCCAGTACTTCACCGACCACATGGTCCGCATCGACTGGGATGCCGACCGTGGCTGGCACTCCGCACGCGTCGAGGCCTACGGCCCCCTGACCATGGACCCCGCATCGTCCGTGCTGCACTACGGCCAGGCGATCTTCGAAGGCCTCAAGGCCTACCGCCACGCCGACGGGTCGATCGTCACCTTCCGTCCCGAACAAAACGCACGCCGCTTCCAGCGCTCCGCCGCCCGCATGGCCATGCCGGAACTGCCCGAGGAACTGTTCCTCGAGTCCCTGCGCCAGCTCGTCGACATCGACCAGGCGTGGGTCCCGCAAGCTGGCGGCGAAGAGTCCCTGTACCTGCGGCCGATGCTCATCGCCACCGAAACCACCCTCGGCGTGCACCCGTCGAACTCCTACACCTTCCTCCTCATCGCCTCGCCCGCCGGCGCGTACTTCAGCGGCGGCATCAACCCGGTGAAGGTGTGGCTGTCCCACGAGTACGTCCGCGCCTGCCCCGGCGGCACCGGCGACGCCAAGTTCGCCGGCAACTACGCCGCCTCCCTCGCTGCTCAGGCCCAGGCCGAGGAAAAGGGCTGCGACCAGGTCGTGTGGCTCGACGCCATCGAGCGCACCTGGATCGAGGAGATGGGCGGCATGAACCTCGCCTTCCTCTACCCGGACAACGAATGCGAAGCCGGCGTCAAGCTGGTCACCCCGGCACTGTCGGGCTCCCTGCTGCCGGGCATCACCCGCGACTCCCTGCTCACCGTCGCCGCCGACATGGGCATGGACGTCGAAGAGCGCCGCATCTCCACCGCCGACTGGGAAAACGACGCCACCAGCGGCAAGATGTCCGAAACCTTCGCCTGCGGCACCGCCGCCGTCATCACCCCGGTCGGCGAGGTCGACTCCCGCGACGGGACGTTCACCATCAACGGCGGCAAGACCGGCGAGTGGACCATGAAGCTGCGCGAGCGCCTCACCGGCATCCAGCGCGGCGACGTCCCCGACGAGCACGGCTGGCTGCACACGCTCGTCGAGGCGAAGCAGGCGTAGAACCGCGCAGACGCAAACTAGGTCCGTCCCGGGCTTCACGACGACGGCCCCAGGGTTCCGGTTTTTTGCACCGGCTCCCGGGGGCCTTTTCGTGTTTGGGCCCCGTGACCCCAGATAATTGCGAACGAAAAATTGCGTCCGCGCCGATCGGGAAAACCATTTCAGGCACACGAAAATGCGCCCTGCGGCAGTCATTCCGCAAGACGCATTTCGTTGAATCCGGAGGTCGAAGGTGTGCTCGTGAGTGGCGCCCCGGCAAACGGACGGCGCGTAATTTCATTGGGCGAGCCCCGAAACGAGCCTCCTACTCCGCCTCTCCGGCGGTGTGCCTTCAGTCTAAGCCGACCATTCCGGATGCGTCAATGGTCAATTTTTCGAATTCCCCTTTTGGGGGCGAAATGGGGGAGCTGGCGCCGCGTCGTGGCCCGAAACCGCAGCGTGGGGCTTTGCCGTTCACCGGGGAGGAACCACGCTCACAGGGAAGGAATCAAAGGGAGGACGGGTCGCGCCCTCAGTTCAGCGCCAGCAACACGGCGACGATGAGCGTGGTCAACTGCACCATCGCGCCCAGCACATCGCCGTTGACGCCGCCGAGCCGCCGGACCGCCAACCGACCGAAACCGAAGGCGAAGACCACCGCGGCGATGCAGGCCAGCACCCCGCCGACGCCGGCGAGGACCCCGGCGACGATCATCAGCGGCACCCACCACGCGACGAGCACCCACGTCGACTGCGTCGCCGCGACGAGCCCACCGAACCCCGTCGGCGACATCGGGGGCAGGCTGCGGTGGCACCCGGTCGTCGCCACCGCACGCCCGATGATGAACGGCAACACGATCACCGCCGCAGCCGCGCCCACCCGCACCGGGTCGACCGACGCGCCGAGAATCCACGGCGCCGGAAACAACGCCGTGGCGAAACCGTGGACCAGGATCGACATCGCCGCAGCCTGCGCGACCAGCGTGAGCGCCACCGCAGCCGACCCCATCGGCCCGGTGTCGGAGGCACGCAGGATCTCCCGCGCGCCCTCCGGATCGCGGTAGGACCCCAGGGCATCGGCGACGTCGGCGAGGCCATCGACGTGCATCGCCCGCGTCAACAGCTCGGCCGCGCACACCGCCAGCACGCCCGCGAGCACCGCAGTCAACGGTGACGTCGCCGCCGCGACAGCCGCCGCCTTCGCCGCAGCCTCCGCCGATCCCGCGTCCGCCCCGAATCCGATCGCCCCCGCGGGATCGCCGGCCGGGCCCAACACGGAGGGCGAAGCGGAGGACGGGCCGGCGTCGTCAAGCCCCCGGACCCAGGAAGGAAACACCCCTGTCGCACCGCCCCCGAACAGCCACGCCAAGCCGGTCACCGCCCACGCCACCAGCACCGCACCCAACCCCGGCACGAGCCCCGTCAGGGGAGCCGCGGTCAACGCGCGCCGGCCGGTGATGCGATCGAACACCTTCGCGTCGCGCACGGGCACGACGGTCAACCAGGAAAACGCCGTGCCGACGCCCTCCGCCAACGCGTTGCCGTGCTGTGAACGGTCGCCCTCGAGGGACGCGCCCTCGGACGGCCCCGCCTTACCCGACACCGGTGGAATCAGTCCCGCTGAGACGGCTGCTCGCCGCCATCGCGATGCCCCGGACGATCCTCCTCCGGCGGCGCCGGAACATCGGCTGCACTGGCCGCCTTCGGGGCCTCGTCCTTGTTGGACACCCCGGCGTCGCCAAACGTCGCCATCTCCGACAACACCGCCACGGCCGACTTGAGGACCGGCAGCGCCGCAACCGCCCCCGAACCTTCGCCGAGCCGCATGCCGTACTCCAGCAGCGGCTCCAGGCCAAGATGCTTCAGCGCAATCGAATGCGCCGGCTCGGCGCTGCGGTGGCCGGCCACCCACCACGCGCGGGCGCCCGGGGCGAGCTGATCGGCCATCAACGCCGCCGACGCCGTGACCACCCCATCGAGGATCACCGGCGTGCGCCGCACCGCCGCCTGCGCCAAAAACGCGGCCATGGCCGTGAGGTCGGGGGAGGAGACGCGGCGCAGCACCTCGACGGGATCGTTGCGCAGCCGGCGAACCCGGAACATCGCGTCGCGCACGGCGGCGGTCTTGCGCTTCCAGCCCTCGTCGTCGATGCCGGTGCCGCGGCCGACGACCGTGACCGGCTCCGAACCCGTCGCCGCGCCGATGAGCACGGCCGCCGGCGTGGTGTTGCCGATGCCCAGGTCGCCGGCGATGAGCAGATCGGCGCCTTCGTCGACCGCGTCGTCGGCAAGCTTCTTGCCCACCTCGATGGCCCGGTCGCACTCCTCCTGCGTCATCGCGTCCTCGCGGTCGATGGACCCGCACGAACGGCGCACGCGGAAAGGCCCGTCGGCGTCATGGTCCAGCGACACGTCCACCGACGTCACCGATGCCCCGGCGACCCCCGCGACGGCGTTGACGCCCGCACCGCCGGCGTTGATGTTGGCGTGCATCTGAATGGACACCTCGGTCGGGTACGCCGACACCCCATGCGCCGACACCCCGTGGTCGCCGGCGAAGACGACGACGCGGCAATCATCCAACTGCTTCGGCGGGCACTGGCCCTGACATGCCGAAACCCAGATTCCCAGGTCCTCGAGGCGGCCGAGGGCACCCGTGGGCTTGGTCAACTGCGCATGGCGCTCGCGGGCGAGCTGCTCGACATGCTCATCGGGGGCGACGACGGTACCGAAGCGATTGTTGGTCATGGTTCAAAAGATTATCCCAGCCACCGGATCGGGGTCGGCCCGGTTCGTGGCGGTTCGGGCACCCGCCCCGGTTGCCGCGCCATTTCAGCTGATCCGGCGCTACTTCAGCGTCAGCGGCAGCCCCGCGACGACGAGCACCACCCGGTCGCACACGTCGGCCAAACGCCCGTTGAGCGCCCCGACTTCATCGCGGAACAGCCGCCCGGACCGATGTTCGGGAATGACGCCCATCCCCACCTCCGGAGTCACGATCACCAGGTGCGGCTCTTGCTTTACGACGCCCGCCTCCCCGCCATCGGCCGCAGGGTCCGCGGCAGTCGGGGAGCGCATCTCGCCTGCCCCGCTTCCGGGTCCGCCCCAATCGCGCACGGCGGCGACCAGCTCATCGGTCCACGGCGCCGCCGAACCGCGCGGGGAGCCCCACAGCTGCTCCCGGTCGAACACGTTCGTCAGCCAGGTGCCCACGTCATCGACCAAAACGAAAGGCGCCGACGGACGTCGCAACGCCTCCACGGCATCGACGTCGTCCACCGTGCGCCAATGCGCCGGCCGACGCTCCCGGTGGCCGGCGATGCGGGCGGAAAAATCGGAATCGAACCCGTCGGCACCCGGCCACGGACGCGCCGTGGCCACGTAATCGACCGGAACTCGCCGCGAGGTCGCCCCACCGGAAACATCGGCGTCGAAAAGCGACTCCGCCCACGCGGACTTGCCGGAACGGGCCCCGCCCAGCACGAGCGTCCGCACCGGCAACCTACACCTCGTCGCCGATGTTCTTCTGCGGACGCGGCGTACGCAGACGACGCGGCTGCGACGCACGCGAGTAGGCGTAGAAGCCCAGGCCGGCGCCCGGCGCATCGGAATCCGGGAAACGCTCGCGGATCAGCTTGTTCGCCCGCTTGCCGATGATGATCGCCTCCACCACCAAGCCGACGATCATCACCATCGAAATGATCGACGCGACATTCGCCACCTGCGGCATCGCCTGGCCCAGGAACATCACCAGCAACAGCACCAGCGCGAACGGCAGGAAAATGTTCGCGAAGAAGCGACGCGAGTCCACCCAATCACGTACCAGCGCACGCTCCGGGCCTTGATCGCGCGGCAACAGGTACTTCGGGTCGCCCGCCGCCATCCGCTCATCGGCGATGCGACGCTGCTCCCGGCGCTCCGCACGCTCGCGGGCCTTCTGCGCCTTCAACTCCTCCTTGGTCATGGTGGCCTTCTGCAACTTGCGCTGCTCGCGGGCCTCCTTGCGCGTCTTCGGAGGGGAAATCGGGCCACGGCGGGTGCCCTGGGCACGCTCGACCTCGTTGCGTTTCGGAGTCGGACGGCCCTTCTTCGGCGTGTACGCCTTGCCCTTGCCCTTGCCCTTGCCCGACGACGCCGGGGCGGCATCCTCGGTGGTGGGGAGGTGGCCGCGATCGGCGTCGGACGCGTCGGTCGACGGGGCGTCGGCGGCGGCGCCGGCGTCATCGGCGGCGGGGGACTCGTTCTTCTTCCAGGGCGTCTTCACGGCAAACACCCTATCGGGCCTGCTGCGACGGCCCAAAGTGGCGCGCCGGACCAGTGCGCTCCCGGCGGCGGGGCTCAAGCGGGATGTTCCGGAGGGGTTGGCCCGTGATGCGCCACGGGACTAGGGTGCCAAGGGTATCCTTCGTCAATATCGTCAACGCCCCGCGCGCTTCGCCGGAATCCCGTACGCGGGATGAGGGAATAACGTCCCCGCGGGACGCGTTCAACGAAGTGACCGAGCATCGCAACACAAGGAGCACCACGCTATGACCACCGCACAGACCACCGGCGTGACCCTCACCGACGCCGCCGCCGCCAAGGCCAAGGCCCTCCTCGACCAGGAAGGCGCCAACAACCTGTCGCTGCGCATCTCCGTCGCCCCGGGCGGCTGCGCGGGCCTGCGCTACCAGCTGTACTTCGACGACCGCAACCTCGACGGCGACGTCTCCGAGGAGTTCGGCGGTGTCCGCCTCGTCGTCGACCGCCAGTCGGTGCCCTACCTGATGGGCGCGAAGATCGACTTCGCCGACACCATCGAGCAGCAGGGCTTCACCATCGACAACCCCAACGCCACCGGCTCCTGCGCCTGCGGCGACTCGTTCAACTGATCGGCTGAGCCCGATCGGCGTCGTCTGATCGGCGCCTTCTGATCGTTCGCCGCTGATCGGCACCGCCCGATCGGCGGCATTCGATCGGCGGAACGACGAACCCCGCCCCGACTTCCGAGTCGGCGGCGGGGTTTCATGTTTTCGGGGTGCCGACGGGGCTGCACATCTGACGAGTGTGCGCGGGAAGGCCCCTGGTGCACATTCGTGGGGGTTGGCGGGGCTGCACATCTGACGAGTGTGCGCGGGAAGGCCCCTGGCGCACATTCGTGGGCGTTGGCGGGGCTGCACATTTGACGAGTGTGCGCGGGGAGGCCCCTGGCGCACATTCGTGGGCGTCGTCAAGCAAGGAACCGGCGGGGTCGATCTCGCACGGGCCAACCTCGAGCGGCCCCAACCCCGCGCCCCGCCCCGCGCGGCCCTAGAGGTGCACGGGGTAGTCGCGCTCCTCGATGTCCGGCTTGATGCGGTCCTCGATGAAGATGCCGTGCCACACCATGAACGCAAGAATCGTCCACAGGCGACGCGAGTGATCGCGCTCGGTGGGGTGGTGCTCCTCGAGCATCCGCAGCACCTGCGCCTTGTCGATCAACGCGTCGGTCTGCGACTCGCGGATGACGTCCTCCGCCCACCCGCGCAGCTCGTCGCCGGCGAGCCAATGGCGGATCGGCACCGGGAAGCCCAACTTGCGGCGGTTGAGCACATGCGCCGGCACGATCTGCTCCATCGCCTTGCGCAACGCGTACTTCGTCGTGCCCTCGGCGATCCGCAGATCCACCGGCAGGGTTTCGGCGACCTTGAACACCTCCCGGTCGAGGAACGGCACGCGCAGCTCCAGAGAGTTGGCCATGGTGATCTTGTCGGCCTTGACCAGGATGTCGCCGCGCAGCCACGTGAACAGGTCCAGGTGCTGCATGCGGGTGACCGGATCCATGCCCTCGGACCGGGCGTAAATCGGCGCGGTGACCTCGCGGTGGTCCCACTCGCGCTTCGCCCACGGCAGGACGGCGTTCAGCTGCTCCCAGTTGAAGGAGCGGGCGTTGCCGTAGTAGCGGTCCTCCAGCGGGGTGGTGCCGCGCTGCAGCAGGGACTTGCCGCGCATGCCCTCGGGCAGGGCGTCGCCGAGCTTGGCCAGGCCGGTCTTCAGCGGGCCGGGCACACGGTCGAACGGGGCGAGCGACAGCGGCTCCTTGTAAATGGTGTAGCCGCCGAACAGCTCGTCGGCGCCCTCGCCGGACAGGACGACCTTGACGTGCTTGCGGGCCTCGGCGGCGACGAAGTACAGCGGCACCAGCGCCGGGTCGGCCACCGGGTCGTCGAGGTACCAGATGATCTTCGGGATCGCCGCGGCGAATTCCTCGGGAGACACCACCTTGACGATGTGCTCCACGCCGATGGCCGCCGCCGATTCCGCCGCGACGTCGACTTCGGAGAAGCCCTTGCGTTCGAAGCCGGTGGTGAAGGTCAGCAGGTTCGGATTGTGGCGCTTGGCCAGGGTGGCGATGGCGGTGGAGTCGATGCCGCCCGACAGGAAGGACCCGACGGTGACGTCGGCGCGCATGTGCTGGGCGACGGAGTCCTCCAGCGCTTCGGCGATGCGGTCGAAGACGGCCTGTTCGCCGCCCTTCGGGACGGGGCGGATGGGGAAGTTCGGGTGGAAGTAGCGCTTCTGCTCGACTTCGCCGCCCGGGGTGACGGTGGCGGTGCAACCGGATTCGAGGCGGCGGATGCCGGTGTGCAGCGATTCCGGCTCGGGCACGTACTGCAGGTCCATGTAATGGACGAGGGCGCGCTTGTCGACGTCCTTGTCGTCGACGCCGAGCTCCGGGGCCATTTCGAGAATGGTCTTCTTCTCCGATGCGAAGGCGGTGCCGCGGTCGGTGGTGGCGTAGTACAGCGGCTTGATGCCGAAGGGGTCGCGGGCGAGGAAGAGCTTCTTCTCCACCGTGTCCCAGATGGCGATGCCGAACATGCCGCGCAGATGCTTGACGACGTCGGCGCCCCAGTGGTGAAAGCCGACCACGATGGGCTCTCCGTCGCCCGAGGTGTTGAAGGAATAGCCTGCGTCGGACAGCTCCCGGCGGAGTTCCACGTAGTTGTAGATCTCGCCGTTGAACGTCATGGCGTAACGGTCCGGCTGGTCTTCGGGGCCCCACACGAGCGGCTGGTGCGAATGCTCCAGGTCGATGATCGACAGGCGGTTGAAACCGAACACGACGTCGTCGTCGTTCCACGTGCCCGCTTCATCCGGGCCGCGGTGGCGCATGCAGGGCAGCGCACGCTCGATGGCGGGCACGAGCTCCGCGGCATCGGAGCGGGCCGTGAGAATTCCGAGGAGACCGCACATGGCTTTACGCGAACACCTTTCGTGGGGGAGGGGGACCGGTAAGACAATAGTCTCCCGTCGGGCGCGGACGAATTCCCGCGCCGGGTGAGATGCCGCACGGACCGTCGTCAAGCACGGGCCCGCGACGCGGCGACACGCCGCCCCCAACCGTGTGATCCGAATCATGGTGTGGGGTGCCACCCCCGTGAACATGCCCCTTCTCAGCGTTTTATCAGCCCGTCTATACTTGGTGACACCCCGTGGGGTCGGTCCGGTGTGGAGAATTCACAGGAATGGGCTAACCTGCTTGGGAAAGACGGAACTCTGATGGGTTCTTAAGGAATTGTGTGGATCAGGAAGGCAGACACACGTGAATCAGCGTAGAGAGTACGGAGCCGCCCGTAAGCTCGGCCTGCTCGGCGCCCTTGCCGGCGGCGCGACCCTGCTGGCCGGTTGCGACGTCAACCCGCCGGAAAACGGCTTCTTCAAGCTGCTGCGTTTCGGCTGGCCGATGGGCGTCACCCCGGAGGCGCAGGCCATGGGCAACTTCTGGGTGTGGGTCTGGGTCGCCGCCTGGATCATCGGCATCGCCGTGTGGGGTCTCACCATTTACTCCATGATCGGCTTCACCGCCAAGAAGGCCGAGAAGGCCGGCAAGGACGAGTTCCCCCGCCAGACCGCCTACAACGTCCCCCTCGAGCTGGTCCTGACGGTCGTCCCGATCCTCATCGTCATGGCTCTGTTCTTCTTCACCGTCCAGACCCAGGACAAGGTCACGGCGATGGACAAGGAGCCGGAGGTCGTCGTCGACGTCACCGGTTTCCAGTGGAACTGGAAGTTCGGCTACGCCAACGTCTCCGGTGACCTGATGGGCGGCGAGGACTACGAGGGCCGCGCCGAGAGCCAGAGCCCGGAGCAGTTCTTCACCGACGAGCACGCCGGCGAGGACGCCCCCGACCAGGTCGAGTACCCGGTCCACGGCCAGTCCAAGACCGACCGCTCCTACCTCCACTTCAACGAGGTCGAGATCCTCGGCACCACCGAAGAGGTTCCGGTCCTGGTCGTCCCGGTCGACACCGCCATCGAGTTCAACCTGGCGTCCGCCGACGTCATCCACTCGTTCTGGGTCCCCGAGTTCCTGTTCAAGCGCGACGTCTTCCCGCACCCGGAGGCCAACAAGTCGAACCGCCGCTTCCAGATCGAGGAGATCTCCTCCGCGATGATCGAGTCGCGCCCGGTCGACAACCCGCGTGACGGCTACTCCAACGCCTTCGTCGGCCGCTGCGCCGAGATGTGCGGCACCTACCACGCGATGATGAACTTCGAGGTTCGCGCCGTCTCCCGCGAGGCCTTCACCGAGTACATGCAGTTCCGCCTCGACAACCCGGAGGCCACCAACGCCGAGGCCCTGGCGCACATCGGCGAGGAGCCCTTCGCCGTGTCCACCAGCCCGTTCAACTCCGGCCGCATGGACACCCGCGACATGGGTGACCGCGAGGCCAACACCGTTGACCTGAACGCCGCCAAGTAACCGCCCGACGACTCCAGAAAGAAGTCAGACATGAAGTCCGCAGCAAAGCTGTTTTACGGCCTCACCGTGTTCCTGGGCGTTATGACCGTCGTGTACATCTTCGGCACGATGTACCTCCAGGACACCGGCAACATCATCAACGAGAACCACGGCCGCCTCGAGTGGGCCGGCGCCACCGGCCTGGTCATGGCCACCCTCCTGACCCTGTTCCTGGGCGTGTACTTCCACTTCACCGAGGTCCGCTCCGACATCGCCCCCGCCGACTGGGAGGAGGCCGAGGTCGCCGACGGTGCCGGCACCCTTGGTTTCTTCTCCGCCAGCTCCATCTGGCCGTTCGTGATGACCATGGGCATCCTGCTCCTGGGCTACGGCATCGCCTTCATGGCCTACTGGCTGATCGTGCTCGGCGCGATCATCCTGATCTGGGCCGCCACGCGGCTCAACACCCAGTACATCACCCCGCCGGAGAAGCACTAGCTCACCGGCCCGCCGGAGAAGAACCACCTCACCGGCAGCCCGCGACGGTGATCCCCCAGATCACCCGACGCGGACGCGACAGAACCCCGCCACCCGGCCTTCCGGTGGCGGGGTTCGCGCGTGTTCGGGGGGCGAAGACATGCAGGCCCGGTGCGCCCGATCTTGCCGTCACGTGCTTGACCTTGACGCGGCGTCATGGTGCACGATGACTCCATGCACATCGGAGACCTTGCCCGCGCCGCGGGCTGTTCCACCCGGGCCATCAGGAATTACCATGCCGCCGGCGTGCTTCCCGAGCCCCCTCGCGATGGGTCGGGCTACCGGGTCTATCGCATTCCCGACATCGCCGAGGTGTTGCGGATCCGGGCGCTGGTGGACGCCGGCCTGCCGCTGCGGGCCATCGCGAGTCTTCCGGTAGCGGATGAGACGGCGCGTCGTTCGCTCATACGTGAGGCAATGGGGTCCATCGACATGCGCATCACCGAGTTGGAGCGTCAGCGGCAACGTCTGCAGGCCATGCACGACGGAGTGTTCGGGGTGCCGTCGGACATACGCGGGGCAGTCTCGGATGTTTTCCTGGGTGCAATGCACGAGAGTGCCGACGACGATTGTCCGGTTGCGCTGGAGGATTTGCGGGAGGTCGCCGCAGCGGAGGTCGCTTCTCTCGAACTCATGGCTTTTGCGGGAGTCGCAACGGAAGCGACATGGACGCTCCTGCGGCGCAATTTGCTCGATGAGTCGCGGTGCCGCGCATCCCAGCGGGGAGCGCGTGCCTGGGTCGCGCTCGCCGACGTATCCGTGAAGCACCTGGACGATCCCCGAGACAAGGCCCGGCGGCTTGCCGACGAGGCGGTGCCCGCGGTTTGGGCCGGATCCAAGGCTCCGTTGTGAAGGTCCTGCGTTCACACCCCGGTTTCCGCCTGCTGAAAAGCGAACTTGGAATTTGGGCTGATCTGGCACGGGCATTCCGGGGGATATCGGTCGTCGCCGAGGGCGAGATTGCGATTCCCGCGAAACGAGGACTGTGGTTCGTGCCCGGCATGGTCACTGCCGCCACGGTGGTGGAAATCGTCGCCATCGAATTGCTGTTGCCGTGGCCGGCGGTGAGGATCGCCCTCGCCGTCGGCTCCGCCTACTCGCTCTTGATCCTGTGGGGCATCTTCGCGCAACGCGCCGTCCACGTGCATACCGTCGGAACACGGCTGACCCTTCGACGCGGTCGGACGATCATCGCGGCGATTGACGTCGCCGAGGTTTCGTGGCTCTTCAGGATTTAGAGTGCGTTGATCTTGGTGTGCAGCTGTCCGGAGTGGATCAAGGATCGCAAGATGTAGTGCCCGAGGTTCTTGAACCCCAGAGCGATGCCGCGCAGATGCTCCAGGCGCCCGTTGATCGCCTCGACGGGCCCGTTGGACGCGCCGATATCGAAATACGCCAGCACGTCCTTCTGGCGCCGGTACAGCGTGTTTCCCAGCTGCTTAATCTCCTCTAACCCCTTCGGCATCGTCGATGAACGCAGCGTGCTGATCACCTTCTGCATCAGCTTCTTGCCCTCGGCTTTCTTCGGGTACTGATAGGCGGCGATGATCTGCTGATACACCGACCACGTCACCTCCAAAGCCACGTAGTCTTCGTCGGTGGCCCACAGTTGCTCGAGTCGCCGATGCTGTCGATCAGTGAGGAAGTCAATCCTGGTCAACAGGGTTTTCCGGTTCTTATACAACGGATCGTTTTTCTTGCCCCGCCGCCCGGTGGTCATCCGCTGCAGGCGCTGCCGGCACACGGTCAACTTGTCGGCGGCCAGGTGCACCACGTGAAAGGGATCCATCACCGCCTGCGCCCGCGGCAGGGCCTGTTTGGTGGCGGTGGCGTAGCCGGCAAACCCATCCATCGTGACAACCTCGACCCGGTCGCGAAAGCCCTGCCCACGCTGGCCGAGCCAATCGCTCAGTACCGCGGCGCTACGACCCGGGACCATGTCCAGCAACCGGGCCGGTCCGGCGCCGTCGATGACGGGGGTGATGTCGACGAGCACGGTGACGAACGAGTCCGGCTCACCGGCCCGGTGGGTGTGCTTCCACACGTGCTCGTCCACGCCCAGCACGCGTACCCCGGCAAGGTGGCCGGGGTCGTCATAGACCAGGTGCCGGCAGGCATCCAGGGCGAGGTCGTTGACCAGGTCCCAGCCCAAGCCCAGGGCTTTGGCGGTGGCGGAGATACTCATTTTGTCGATCGCCAACCGTTGCAGAATCCAGCGGGTCACCCGGCGAGTGACGGTGCGCCCGCGTTCGGCGCAGGCCAGTTCGCCCTGGTAGATCCGCTGGGTACAGGACTGATTCAGGCACAGGAACCGCGGCACGCGTACCTGCAACCTGGTGGGGAAGCCGACGACGGGAAGATCGGTCAGCCGGCGCACGACGTGATCACGCAGCCGGCCTGTGTGTCCGCAGCCCGGGCACTTGTCGCAGGAGTCGATGGGACGAGCACTGATGACCGTGAACTCGCCGGCATCCGCGGCATCGGTGATCGTTAATCCCAGCTCCGCGGTGCGGCAAATGGTGTCGGCGACGAGGTTGAACGTAGGCTGCATCGTAGGGTCCTGGTTCGGTCAGATGGTTGTGTGGTAACTCTCATCTTGTACCGGCCAGGGCCCCTACATGTTGTGCCACCCCGACATATCACTTCCCGCTAATTACGCACTCCAGATCCGGATGAGCCGGTTTCGTCGGTGGCGCTTGTCCGTGACTATTCGGCCGAGCAGCACGCGCTGACCGACGGCGTGCTCGAGCTGACGAACGGACAGGGGAGCAACGTCCGCATCGTCCTGAACGACGATGGGGAGACCGCAGTGGCTCGGCCTCCCACATGGTCGCCGTGGCGCCCCAAGCCTGCACAAGCACTCACGGAGGTCCGAATGTAGGCCGACGACCCCGAGGCCGCGATCAGCGTGATCCGCACCGCCGCCGCGAGGTGACGAGACCCGCTTCGTCGTGGGAGAAGGAATCCGTCAGGCGAACTCGACGGGTTTCTTTCCCTTCGGAAGCTCGGTGACCTCGCCTTCCTCGACGACCAGGTGGCGGGCCTCGAGCCGGTCGACCATGCGGCGGTCGTGCGTCACCACGATGATCGTGCCCTCCGCCTCTGCGATGGCGTCCTGCACCTCTTCGATGAGGTCGACGGACAGGTGGTTGGTGGGCTCGTCGAGAAGCAAAATGTCCGGCGGATCGGCGACGACGAGCGCCAACGCCACGCGACGCTGCTGCCCCACCGACAAATCACCCACGGGACGCTTCGCGTCGCGGGCGGTGAGCAGACCCAGATCCTCGAGAGTGACGGCGGGGGACGGGTTGTCGTCGTAAAGCTGATTCGGGCTGCGCGATGGATCCGCCCAATCCTGCTCCTGCGCGAGCATGGCGATGCGCGCTTCCTGGCCGATGCGCATCTCGCCGGACGCCGGCGCGACCCGCCCGAGCATCACCTTCAGCAACGTCGACTTGCCCGCACCATTCGGTCCCGTGACCACCACCGTGTCGCCGGGGCGGATCGTCAGCGAACCGACGTGAATGCGCTCCGGCACGACGACGCCACGCAGTTTGACGTGGAAATCCTCGTCGCTGCCGGCAGGGGCGCGCTTCGTGGACAGCGGCTTGGTCAGCGGGGCATCGAAGCCGAGCAGGGCCGGCGGCTTGGACACGCCGTCCTCCTCGAGCTCCTCCAGACGCTGGCGGGCCGAACGGATGCGGCGGGCGACCTGACGATCGGCGCGGCCGCCGGCGTGGTCGTAGCCCATCTTTTCGTTGTCGCGCTTCGCACGCACGGGCCCGGCGTCCGCGTTGGCGGTGTCGATGGTCTTCTCCAGCCGCGCCTTCTCGTGCTGTTCGCTGCGCCACTGGTGCTCCCACAGCTGGCGTTCGTGGCGGCGGTGCTTGTCGTAGTCGGTGTAGTTGCCGCGGAACATGCCGATGCCCTCGCGGCCCGGCACCAGGTCGCCGATGACGGTGCACACCGCGTCGAGGAAATCGCGGTCGTGGGTGGCCACGACGACGACGCCGGGATGGCCGTTGATGGTGTCGATGACCAACTCGCGGCCACGGTCGTCGAGGTGGTTGGTGGGCTCGTCGAGAAGCAGAATCTCCGGCTTGCGGATCAGCGTCAGCGCCAGTCCCAGCCGCGCGCGCTGGCCGCCCGACAACTCGACCGACTTCTGGTCGAGCAGCGGGCCCTCCGGGCCGTCGCCCGACAGGCCCAGGTAGTCGAGGACGACCTCCGCGTGGTGCTCGGCGTTCCAGTCGTCGTGGGCCATGACGTCCGAAAACAGCGTGGAATAGGCCTTTTCGGCCGCCTCCGCCGCGTCCGGGGTCTCGGCGGCGGCCATCGCCTCCGCCGCGTCCTCCAGGGCCTGCAAGCGCCGTTTCGACGGCCCGAGCGCCTCGTCGACGAGCATGCGGCCCGTCGCCTCGAACGGCGCCTCCAACTCCTGCGAACCCAACACGCGCGTGCCCACGTGGGTGACGCTGCCGCGGGTCGGCTTGCGGCGGCCCGACAGCAACCACAGCAACGTCGACTTGCCCGCCCCGTTGTCGCCGACGAGGCCCAGCACGTCACCCGCGGAAAGCGTCATGTTGATGTCGCTGAGCACGGGCGTGCCCTCGTAGTCGTAGTGGACGCCGTTGGCCACGAGCTGCGTGGCGGAGCCGTCGATGAAGGGAAGGGGAGATTCGGCCATTGCGGCGCCTCCTGCGGGACTGGGAGCGGGTGGGGGAGGGGAGTGGTCGCCGCGGTTGGCTCGGCGTCGGCGCGAACTCCTCCGGGAGGGGATTGCTTGACGACGACGGCGGGGCGACCGGAGGCGTCAGATGTTCATGTGTCCAGCCTACGCAACTGAGAGTTTCCTGAATAGCGGCGAGGTGGTGCGCCGGTGATGCGGCGAGGTGGCGAGGCGGCGAGGCGGTGAGCCCGTGATGTGGCGAGGCCCTGAGGGGCCCGGGAAATGCGGAACCGCCCCGCCGGCGAGAATTTCATCTCGCCGCCGGGGCGGTTCGTGGAGCGCAGTTGAGGCGCCGCGCCTTACTTGTCGAGTTCGCGACGCTCTTCGGCGTTGCGGGCCTCGAGGTCGCGCAGCATCTGGGCCTGCTCGCGGTGGTTCTCTTCCTCGATGCGGTTCGCCTCGTCGGCGATGTCCTGCGGGTCGGGGGAGAACCAACCACCGCGGCCGGGGGCACCGGCGGCGCCGAGCTGGTTCATCGTCTTCGGGACGTATGCACCCTGGTACTCGAGCGGGATCGGGTGGCCGTGCTCGTCGACCGGGCCCAGCGGCTGGTGCACCTCGATGAAGGCGCCGGACGGCAGCTGCTCGATGACGCCGGTCTCGATGCCGTGCTCCAGCACCGCCTGGTCGGAACGCTGCAGACCGATGCAGATGCGGTACGTGACGAAGTACGCGATCGGCGGAAGCAGGATCAGACCGATGCGGCCAACCCAGGTCATCGCGTTCAGCGAGATCTGGAAGTGGTAGGCGATCAGGTCGTTACCGCCCGACAGGGTCAGCAGGGTGTAGAAGACCAGGGCCATCGCGCCGATGCCGGAGCGAACCGGCACGTCGCGCGGACGCTGCAGCAGGTTGTGGTGCGCGGTGTCGCCGGTCATCTTCGCCTCGATGAACGGGTAGGCGAACAGCAGCACGACCAGCAGGCCGAGCAGCAGGGCCACCCACACGACGGACGGGATGGTGTAGGAGCCGATGTAGAGCTCCCACGCCGGCATGACTCGGGCCGCGCCGTCAGTCCACAGCATGTAGATGTCGGGCTGCGAACCGGCGGAAACCTGCGACGGGTTGTACGGGCCGATGTTCCAGATGCCGTTGATCTGGAAGGTGCCGGCCAGGAAGGCCAGGAAGCCGACGTTGATCAGGCCGAAGGTCATCGCCTTGACGGCGAAGACCGGCATGATGCGGACACCGACGACGTTGTTCTCGGTGCGGCCGGGGCCGGGGAACTGGGTGTGCTTCTGGTACCAGACCAGCGCCAGGTGCGCGGCGATGAGGCCGAGCAGCAGGGCCGGGAGGATCAGCACGTGGGCGATGTACAGGCGCGGGATGATGATGTCGCCCGGGAAGTCGCCGTTGAACATCATCCAGTGCATCCAGGTGCCGATGACCGGCAGACCGATGACGATGGCCGACATGATTCGCAGGCCGACGCCGGAGAGCAGGTCGTCCGGCAGCGAGTAGCCCATGAAGCCCTCGGCGATGGACAGCAGCAGCAGGATGCAGCCGATGACCCAGTTCGCCTCACGCGGCTTGCGGAACGCGCCGGTGAAGAAGATGCGGAACATGTGCGCCATGATCGAGATGGCGAACAGCAGCGCGGCCCAGTGGTGGACCTGGCGGATGAACAGACCACCGCGGACCTCGAAGGAGATCTGCAGGGCGGTCTCGTAGGCGCGGGACATCTCCACGCCGTTGAGCGGCGCGTAGGCGCCGTCGTAGATGACCTTCGACATCGACGGATCGAAGAAGAGGGTCAGGTAGACGCCGGACAGCAGCAGAACGATGAAGCTGTACAGCGCGATCTCGCCCAGCATGAAGGACCAGTGCGTGGGGAAGACCTTGTTGATCTGGCGACGAAGGCCGGACGACATGGTGTAGCGGTCGTCCATGTTGCGCGCCATCGTGGCGAGGCGGTTATTGGAGTTGCTCATGACTGACGCTCCCAGAAGGCCGGGCCGACGGGCTCAATGAAGTTGCCGTTGGCGTAGAGGTAGCCGTCCTCGTCGACGTCGATGGGCAGCTCAGGCAGGGCGCGGGCGGCGGGGCCGAACACCGGCTTGCCGTACTGCAGGGCATCGAACTGCGACTGGTGGCACGGGCACAGGATTCGGTTGGTCTGGGCCTCGTACAGCGAGGTCGGGCAACCGATGTGGGTGCAGATCTTGGAGTAGGCGAAGTAGTCGCCGTAGTGGAAGTCCTCCTGGCCGGCGCGCAGGGTGGCGCGGGCGGCGTCCTGCGAACGCAGGCGGATGAGCATCACGGCGTTGCGCGAGCCGTGGATCGAGTGCATGTGAGCCTCGTAAACCTCGGCGTCCGGCGAGTACTTGTCACCGTCGTTGACGTCCTCCTCCAGCAGGGGGAAGACGGTCTCCATCGCACCGGCGGACAGGTCCTCGGGGCGCATGCGCACCAGGCGGGACACGCCGGTGAAGGAGAAGCCGTGGCTTCCCTCCTCGGCGATGGCGCCGGTGTCGCGGCCCAGGTAGACCTTCTCGCCCTTCTCGACCAGGGTCCAGCCCGTGGTCCAGAGCGTGCCGTCGCCGGTGATGTCCATCTCGTGGCGGGGCTTCCACGGGTTCTTGATCATGCCGCCCAGCGGCAGGATCATTCCGATGCCGGCGAGAACCGCACCGGTGCCGAGCAGGCCCTTGATGGCGGAGCGGCGACCCAGGGTCGACGTCTCCCAGGAGTCGTTCAGCAGAGCGACGATGGTCTTCTGGTCCGTCTCGGAGGACGGGCCGTCGTGGCGACGCTGGACCGAGATCTCCTCCGGCACGAAGCGCTTGGTGTACTTCACCGCGCCGACGCCCAGGGAGAGGATGGAACCACCGATGGTGATGCCCAGCATCGGGGTGTACAGGGTGTAGATCCACAGACCGTCGTCGCCGTGGCCGCGGTACTCCCACGGCCAGAACAGGTACACGGCGATGAACGCCAGACCAAGGACCACCGCGAGGGCCAGCCAGAAAATGACGCCGGCGGCGGCGCGCTTCTCGGCCGGGTCACCGGCGATGGGGAAGCGCTCCTTGCGGTAGGCGATGGTCACGTCGTCGAGCTCGGTGCCCAGGCGGGCGAGCTCGTCGTTGCTCATCTTCGACAGCTCTTCGGAGCTGTAGTTCTTCTTCACGTTGTCGGTCACTGTCGGGATCCAATCCAGAGTGCGGCCGCCACGAGGGCGACGATGCCGGCAATCCACATGAACAGGCCCTCGGTCACGGGGCCGAGGCCGCCGAGCGGGTAGCCGGACGGGCCGGGGGTCTCCGCCGAGTGCTTGATGTAGGCGATGATGTCCTTCTTCTCGTCAGCGGTGAGCTGGCGATCGGAGAACTTCGGCATGTTCTGCGGGCCGGTGAGCATGGCCTGGTACAGCTCCTGCTCGTTGGCAGGGTCCAGGACCGGGGCGTACTTGCCGCCGGACAGGGCGCCGCCACGACCGGTGAAGTTGTGGCAGGACGCGCAGTTCAGGCGGAAGAGCTCGGAACCGCGGGCGACGTCGAGGGGGTCGATCTCGCCGTTGGGTCCGGCGTTCTTGCCGCGGAGGGAGTCCATGGCGATGTCGCCGTTCTCGTCGCGGACGATGCCGGCGCCACCGCCGTGCGACTGCACGTAGGCGGCGAGGGCGAGGGTCTGCTCCTCGGAGTAGCGGGGGGTCTTGCGGGCGGCCTGCGCCTCGTTGCGGAGCATCGGCATGCGGCCGGAGTGCACCTGGAAGTACACCGCGCCTTCGCCGACGCCGACGAGGGACTTGCCGCGGTCCTTGACGCCCTGGAGGTTGGCGCCGTGGCAGGTGATGCACGCGACGTCGTAGATCTCCTTGCCCTGCTGGATCAGGGCGGCCTCGTCCTGCTGGGCGGTGGCGACCTGAGCGTCGGGGGTCACGGCGTTGGCCAGGAAGCCCGCGCCCGTGAGGGCGAGGGCCAGCGCCATGACACCGGAGGCGGTGCGGCGCATCTTGCGGCGGCCCTTGGCCTTTCGACCGGCCGCCGCGGAGGACGTGCGGTCCTCTGCTGCGGGGTTATGGTTTTCCATCTTTTTCCCTTTGTTGTGCGTGGAAAGTGGATGGCTGTAGTAGGCCGCACCGGGGGTGACGGCCGTTACGGCCTACTGGATGAAGTAGATGGTGATGAACAGGCCGATCCACACGACGTCGACGAAGTGCCAGTAGTAGGACACCACGATGGCTGCCGTCGCCTGGGCCGGGGTGAACTTCGACTTGAAGGTACGGATCAGCACCACGACGAATGCGATCACGCCCGCGAGGACGTGAGCGGCGTGGAAGCCGGTGGTGATGAAGAAGACCGAACCGTAGACGGAGTTCTGGATGGTCAGGCCGTGGCCGACCAGGGTGACGTACTCGTACGCCTGGCCGATCAGGAAGATCGAACCCAGCAGCGTCGAAAGGGCATACCACCTGCGCAGGGCGAACACGTCGCCCCGCTCGGCCGCGAACACGCCCCACTGGGCAGTGAACGAAGACGACACCAGGATCACGGTGATCGTAAGTGCGTACGGGACGTTGAGGTGGCCGGTTCCCCAATCCCACGAATCGCCCTGGCCGTTGGCGCGAGACACGAAGTACATCGCGAACAGCCCGGCGAAGAACATCAATTCCTGAGACAGGAACACGATCGTGCCGACACTGACCATGTTCGGTCGGTTCAGTGTCGCGGCACGACGTGGTGCTGTCATACCTGTGTTTTCAACTGCGCTCGTCACGCTTGACAGTATGGCCTGTTCTTAAGGAAGAGTCACGTTGCAACCCCCGTTTTGGGAAAGTTTTTTGCAAAACCCCAGGTCGCTGTTTTTCGTCCCTGAGAGTTTCACTAATTTTTCCGGTCGTCGGGAACTTCTTGCGTTGCTTTACGACGATGCCGTCTTCCCCCATTCGGGCTCGTTGCCCGAGGCTCCGTGGTCCGCGCCCCCGCGGGGATCCAGGGCCTGTGCGCATCCTGAGGCTTCGATGAGCCGGACGTGCCGATGGGCCCATATTAGCGGATGCGGGCCCGGGGATCGATGCAATGGTGATGCGGGGGCAATCGTGCCCCCGTGGGGCGGAGTCGAGCTGCGGGCCGTACCATTTACCGGACGAGGCCCGCCCCCGATTGGAGGCCGTGGCTCGCATGGGGACGAGGTTCGTCCCCGGTCGAAGGACATGCCCCGCATGAGCATGCCCCGTATAAGTAAGGTACGTTCGCCGACGGGCGGATTCGATCCCCGCCCAGGGGACGATCGGTCCCGTCGCTTCGCGAGGAAGAAGGAGCCACCGATGACCCAGCCGACCACGAGCACGAATCAGGCGAACTGGCGTCAGGTCCTGGGGCTCATCGGGGCCCGCCGTGAGGTGCCGACGGAGGGCGTTCGGTTCGCGATGGATCAGATCATGACGGGGCAGGCCGTCGACGCGCAGGTTGCGGCTTTCGCTTTCGGCATCTTCGCCAAGGGCATCACGGCCGCCGAGCTCGACGCCGCCGCCACCGCCATGCTGTCGCACGCGGCCGACGCCTGCATCCCGGATGCTTCGGGTGCCGTGGACATCGTCGGCACCGGCGGAGACGGAGCCCACACGGTCAACATTTCGACGATGTCGTCGGTCATCGTCGCGGCGTCGGGCATTCCGGTGCTCAAGCACGGCAACCGCGCCGCGTCGTCGAAGTCGGGTGGCGCGGACATGCTCGAGGCGTTGGGCGTCGACATCGCCGACGGCAACGTGGCGTCGCCGGAACACCCGGACTTCACTCTCCGTTTCCTCTTCGCCGCGACGTACCACCCGGCGATGAGGTACGCGGGCCCGGTCCGCTCCCAGCTCGCGGTGCCCACCCTTTTCAATCTCCTCGGTCCGCTGACCAACCCGGCGCAGCCGTCGTGCAGCCTGATCGGGTGCGCCTTCGAGAATCAGATGGAGACGATGGCCGGCGCCTTCGCCCGTCGCGGTCAGCGCGTCCTCGTCGTCCGCGGTTCGGACGGCCTCGACGAGATCACCGTCACTGGCCCCACCCGCGTGTTCGTGGTGGACGACGGCAAGGTCGTCGAGGACGTCATCGACCCGCGTGACTACGGCATGGATTACGCTCCGGCGGATTCCCTGCGCGGCGGCGACCCGGCCTACAACGCGGAGGTCGCCCGGAAGGTGTGGAACGGGGAGTTGCGGGGACCGATCCGCGATGCCGTGCTGCTCAACTCGGCCGGCGCGATCGTCGCGGCCCGGGGGCTCGAGGGCGGTGACCTGAAGTCCGCGATGGCGCGCGCCCTCGAGACTGCGCGCGAGACCCTCGACTCGGGTCGGTGCGCCGAGGTCATCGCCGCGGTCACCGGGCGCTGATCGGCGCGATCAGCTCTTCCGGGCCTCGACGGCGGCCGTCGCCCACTGTCGCCATCGGCCCACGCCCCGCGCCGGTGACACCCAGGGGGCGTCGTTGGGTCCGATGCGCACGTCGTCGCGAAGCAACCAATTGTGCACGACCCGCAGTTCATGCGGATTGGCGCCGAGGAAGGGGCCGTCGCCGGGGATGACGGTCTCGGCCGATTCGGCCAACAGGGCGGCGATGTGCGCGGCATTCGCGCCACGGGGCGATCGGCCCGCCGCCGCGAGACGTCCATGCCGGACGACGGCGAGATTCCAGCCGCCGCGACCGTCGGGAAATGCCGCCTGCAGCTGGGGGACGGCGGCGAGTGCGCCGAGCTTCTGTTGCGCGTCGAGGGCGATGATCAGATCCGCGGTGATGTCCCGCAGAAACGCCGCCCTGCGGTAGCGCCCGGCGTCGGCGGCCGCGGTGACATCGTCGACGAGACGCTCGATGAGGTCGCCGCCGCCCGCCCGGAGCTCGTCGGCGACGACGGGGAAGGAACCGGCGTCGAGTTTCAACGCCTCCTTCGCGGCCTGCGCGGCATTGCGCGTGCGGAACGGGCCGATGGCGTCATCGTGCGCGGCGACGCGCGACACTTTCGGGCCCGCTTTCGCGGTCGGGGGATTGAGGTACCAGCCGCGCCCCGGTTCCTTGCGCTGTCTGTTATAAGGGGGACGCGTCGCGGCGAGCATCCGGGCCTCGCGCACCTCCGCCTCCATTCCATGCGCGCACTCGGCGAGGTCGACCGACTCGGCGAGCATCACCATTTCCCTCATCCGGCGACGGGGGTCGGCGCCGGTGAAGTACTGGAGAAGCCTACGGCGGAGATCGACCGCCGTTCCTATATATAAGGGATCGCCCGCGGAACCCCGGAAAACGTAGACGCCCGGCGCATGCGGCGCGTCGGCGATGAGCGCCTTCTTCTCCCTGAGGGCCGGATCGACGTCCGGCGAAAAGTGTTCGAGCTCGCCGACGGTGTCGACGGAATGGCCTGCCAAGCGTTCGATGAGGTGATGAAGGACGGTGACCGTCGCCGCCGCATCGTCGAGTGCCCGGTGGTTCGGCGTGACTTCGGCCCCGACGTACCGGGCCAGATCGCCGAGCCGGAAGCTTCCGGTGCGATTCCGGTCGAGCAGCCGACGGGCCAACTGCAGCGTGTCCACGACGGTCGGTGCGGGCCACGGCAACCCCAATTGGCGGCAGGACGCCCGGAGGAACCCGATGTCGAAGGGTGCGTTGTGGGCGACCCATACTGCGCCGCGGGCGAAATCGAGGAAGCGGGGGAGCGCCGAACCCAACTGGGGTGCGCCGTCGAGATCCGAATCCGTGATGCCCGTGAGATCCGAGATGAAGGAAGGCAGGGGCATTCCGGGATCGATCAGTTCGCTGAAACGGCCTTCCTCGACTCCGCCGCGCACCCGCACCGCGCCGATTTCGATGATGTGGTCGTCACCGGGCCGCATGCCCGTGGTCTCCAAGTCGACGACGACGAAGGTCGTGTCACCCAAACCCAGGTCGTCGGGAATGCGCCCTTCGCCGGAGTCGCCCCCGTCGCCGCTGCCGTGGGCGGCGTCGGCGAAGGATAGCTGGGCGGGATCGGAATCGGTCACCCGGTCGATTGTAGGTGGGGGTGCGGATCGCTCCGGCGGAGACTGCTCCGCATGCTGCGGGGCCATGGGCTTTCCTCATGGTGGCTCCGCGAGCTGCGCCGCCGTGGGCTCTCCGCATGGTGGCTGCGCATGCTGCAGGTCGTGGTCACGACGCTGTGGCGCGTGTGAAAGTTGTGCCCTCGTCAACGGTGGAACTCTAAAAAGTGATGCAATTCACATTGTTATGAGTTCGGTGGCGTCGTTGTCGATCGTTGGCCTGTGACGCAATGCCGACATTTTCATAAACGGTGCTGGTCATTGGCAGTTTATCGTCGCGTGACGCTTTTGGTGTCCGTTCGCCAAAGTTTCATAACGGGTGCATAACGGAACGGGGTGCAACTCGGTAACGAAGTGATTTCGGCGGAGTTTTCGCGTGGCGGCTGGACAAGATCCGTTCCCGTTTCGTAATCTTGCCGAGACATTGAAGCGGGGCCCTCACAGAGGTGCCGCTCATGGCAGGAAACCAAGCCTAATCGGCGCCCGCGAGGACGCCGAGCCGGGGACCCACTCCATCCCGGGGTGAATCCCACCGGCGCGAGTCGGAGGGTAGGGAGAGCTTCCTTTGCTCCCGAACCCGTCAGCTAACCCGGTCGGCATGAAACTGGAAGAGATCACGGAGTTTTTTCAACATGGGTAAGCACCACCGCCGTTCCAACTTCGCCCGCAACGCCGCCGCCTTCGGCGCCACCGTCGCCGGCATCACCGCTCTGACCGCTCCGACCGCCGCCGCCGCGCCGGTCGCCATCCCGGGCGTCGGCTCCCTCGACATCGCGGGCGCCCAGGACGTCACCGGCCTCATCGACGCCATCCCGGGTGCCGGCGAGATCGCCGGCCGTTCCGTCGCGGCCGCCCCGGCCGTCTCCACCGGTCAGAAGATCGTCGACGCCGCTCGCTCCCAGATCGGTACCCCGTACGTGTGGGGCGGCGCCCAGCCGGGTGGCTTCGACTGCTCCGGCCTGACCTCCTGGGCTTACCAGCAGGTCGGCAAGTCCATCCCGCGCACCTCGCAGGCCCAGGCCAATGGCGGCCAGTCGGTCGGCATGGGCGGCAAGCAGCTCGGCGACATCATCGTCTTCTACCCGGGTGCCACCCACGTCGGCATCTTCTCCGGCGGCAACAACGTCATCCACGCCCCGCAGACCGGTGACGTCGTCAAGGAGGCCAGCATCGACTACATGCCGGTCCACTCCGTCGTCCGCTTCTAACGGCGACGCCATCCTGCCGTGATCGGCGGGGCCACGGGATTCGTCCCGGGCCCCGCCTCACGGCTTTTCGGGGTTTTCATCGGGGTCGACGAAAGCGCCCGATGGTCACTCCCGCCACAGATGGCATCGCCCGTCACGCGGTGGGTGGAGTGTTCTCGGAATCACGCCGAAGTGATTCGACCGGCCTTCAAACCGTTGTTAAAGTTCACTGCAGAATGCCCGCCCGACCAGGGCATGTATTGCGATGCTGCGCCGAACGTCGCCAGTCGACCGCCCCGCGCGCCGGCATCCCGTTTTCGAAAGGCCCTCCCGCATCGTGTGCCACCGCAGGAATCATCTCCGCAACGTGATCGCCTCCACCGCCGTGGTGGCGTTTCTCGCCGCGTCCGCGGCGATCGTGCCCTCCGCCGTCGCCCAGGAACTCACGGCAGACGGCATCATCGCCGAGCTGGAGGAGCTGGCCCGCGAGACCGAGGAAAACTCCCAGGACGTGCTGCGTCTCGACGGTGACGTCGTCAAGCAGGAGGAACTGGTCCGGCAGCTGGAGGGCGACGTGGAGACGGCGACCCGCGTCGCGGAAGCCGCCCGCGGCGAGCTGGACAAGCACCGCGGCGACATTTCCGATTTCGCGCGGCAGCGCATGCGCGGTGACGTCGTCGACCCGATCACGGCGGTCATCGGCTCCAGCGATGCCCAGGACGCCCTGGACCGGTCGTCCTACGTCAACCGCATGTCCCGCGAAAGGGAGGCGACGCTGGCGGAGGTGTCGAGGCACCAGCGAGAGGCCGCCGACGGTTTCGCACGTGCCGCGGCGTCCCGGGCCCTGGCCGGCGTGGAGCTCAGCTCCCTGGAGCACCAGCGCGGCGAGCTGGAGAAGAAGTCCGGCGAGCTGGAGCGTCGGGCGCAGGAGGTCCGTTCGCGCGTCGACTCGCTGTCGCCCGAGGAGCTCGCGGCGTGGCGCGCCAAGGACAACCCGATCGTCGACGGCCTGGCCTCGCTGCTCGGCTCGTCCGGCGCGGTTGACGCGGCCATGACCAAGGTCGGGTCCCCGTACTCGTGGGGTGCGGCCGGCCCGGACGCGTTCGACTGCTCCGGCCTGATGTACTGGGCGTATCAGCAGCTGGGCAAGTCCATTCCGCGCACGTCGCAGGCGCAGTTGGCCGGCGGCACCCCGGTGAGCCGCGACCAGCTGCAGCCGGGTGACCTCATCGGCTTCTACGAGGGCATCACGCACGTGGGCATGTACGTGGGCGACGGCATGATCATCCACGCGTCGACCTACGGCGTGCCGGTGCAGGTCGTCCCGATCGAACAGGGCGGCCCCTACATGGGCGCCGTTCGCTACTGACCCGCGGGCGGTCCGCAGCCGATGACGGTTCCGGGACAGGACGACGGGGTGTTGCGCGACGACGACCCGCGTGACGACGACCCGCGTGGCGATCATGGTCGCGTCCTGTTGATCACCAACGATTTTCCGCCTCGCCAGGGCGGCATCGAGTCGTATCTGCGGGATTTCTGCGGCACGCTTGATCCGGAGTCGTTGACGGTGTTGGCGTCGACGCGGATCCCGGGGGCGGAGACCCGTGACCATGATGCGGTGCTGCCGTATCGGGTCCACCGCCTGAGGGATCGGGTTTTGCTGCCGTTGCCGCATGTGGCGCGGGCGGCGGCGCGGATCATCGCCGAGGAGGACATCGACGTCGTGTGGTTCGGCGCGGCCGCCCCGATGGGCCTGTTGGCGCGGGCGTGCCGACGGGCGGGGGCGCGGCGGATCATTTCCACGACGCACGGCCACGAGGTCGGCTGGTCCATGTTGCCGGTGTCGCGGCGCGCGCTGCGGATCATCGGCGACGGTTCCGACGTGGTGACGTACATCTCCGGGTACACGCGCAATCGGTTTGCGGCCGCCTTCGGTCCGCGCACGGCGTTCGAGCGGCTGCCCTCCGGCGTCGACGTCGAGCGTTTCCGCCCCGACCCGGACGCCGGCGCCCGCATTCGCGCCCGTCACGGCATCGCCGCCGATCAGCCGCTGATCGTGTGCATTTCCCGGCTGGTGGCGCGCAAGGGGCAGGATTCGCTCATCGCGGCCATGCCCGCCGTCGTCAGGGCGCTTCCCGACGCCCGCCTGATGATCGTCGGGGCCGGACCCTACGAGGTGACGCTGCGATCCCGGGCGGCGGCGTCGGGAGTCGCCGACCACATCATCTTCACCGGTTCGGTGCCTTTCGACGAGTTGCCGGACCACTACAACGCCGCGACCGTCTTCGCCATGCCCGCCCGCACCCGGGGCGGGGGACTCGACGTGGAGGGCCTGGGCATCGTCTACCTGGAGGCGCAGGCCTGCGGGGTGCCGGTCATTGCGGGTGAGTCGGGCGGGGCGCCGGAGACGGTCGTCGACGGCGTCACCGGCGTCGTCGTCGACGGTCGCGACATCGCGGCCCTGGCGCGGGCGATCACGGCGATCTGCGCGAAGCCCGAACGGGCCCGGCAGATGGGTGAGGAAGGACGCCGGCACGTCGTCACGCACTGGACCTGGGAGGTCATGGGTGCCCGCCTGCGCAGGATCCTCGCAGGAGACGCGCGCCGCGGGTAATCTCGGAGGGCATGAGCGACCGAACGCAGGGACAGATCCTGATCAACGCCCCTCGGGAGCGGATCCTCGACGTCGTCGGCGACGTGACCGCCTACCCGCAGTGGGCCACCGGCACCACCGCTGCGGAGGTCACCGAGGAAGGCGACCGTCCGCTGCGCCCCAAGCGCGCCAAGTTCACGCTGGAGACCGTGCTCAAGGACGTCTTCGAGCTGGAATACGACTGGGCGGACGACGGCGTGCGGTGGACGCTGCTGTCGTCGCAGCTGCAGAAGTCGCAGTCGGGAAGCTACACGCTGTCCGACGCCGACGGCGGGGCGGTGAAGGTGGTGTACGAGCTGGAGATCGTCACCGCCGTGCCGATGCTGGGCATGCTGCGTCGCAAGGCCGAGCACCGCATCATCGACACGGCACTGAAGTCGCTGAAGCGCCGCGTGGAGGGCCTGTCTGAGTGACCCCCGAACCCGCGCCGGGCGGTGACGCCGCCACCGGGCACCCGACGATGCCCTCCCTTTCGGAGGCGCCGCGCCACCCGGTGTACCTCGTGCCGGGGCCCCCGGGCGACCGGACCCCGGAGGATTTCCTGCCCGCGGATCTGACGTGGGCG
The DNA here is from genome assembly GCF_030408835.1 of Corynebacterium freneyi. Taxonomy (NCBI): domain Bacteria; kingdom Bacillati; phylum Actinomycetota; class Actinomycetes; order Mycobacteriales; family Corynebacteriaceae; genus Corynebacterium; species Corynebacterium freneyi. The sequence goes on along the minus strand of NZ_CP047357.1, from coordinate 1,907,781 downwards.
GAGACGGGGCCGGACCCGATGGCGGAGGCGATCGGGCTGCTGCGGGAGATGGACGCCGACCCGTCGGCGTTGGACGCGCTGACCGGCTTCGCGGGTCTGGAGCGGCTGTTGGTGTGGGCGAAGGCCCAGGCGACGGCGGAGGGCGCGCCGGCCGGAGTGCGCATCGGAGAGACCGCGGACCGGCAATTGTCGTGGTTGCGCAGGCTGCAGGGCCCGGCGCAGTTGTCGGACATGCTCGATTTGATCAGCCCCCGCGTCGACCGGCATCGGTCAATGCCGGCGGTGTTCGGGGACCGGGCGCGGCGGGCGCGTCTGCTGGAGGCGTTGTGGACGTGGGGCCGGTCGTGGCAGCGCGTCGTCGATGGCGGCGGCGTTCGGCTGCGAGCCTCCGGTCCGGTTGATCCGACGGTGGCATCCGTGGCGGCGTGGCTGGGGGTCGTGGTGGAGGCGGGGACCGGTGACGCCGGTGCCGCCGGGGCCTCGGTTGCCGGAGCGGATGGGGCGGACGCGGCGGCGGAGTCCGTGCGGCGGCCGCGCCTGACGCTGGCGGATCTGGGCGTCGGCGGCGATGGCGCGCCGTTGTTTCGGCTGCGCGTCCGCGCGCCCCTGCATTTGGCGTTTCCGGAATTCGCCGGCTCGAGCGGCGGAACCGGCTCGGGCGGTGAGGCGGGTGAGGGGGAGGACGCGGATCGTCGTCAAGCTTTCCTGCTTGACGACGGCGCCGATCCGGCCGCATTTGCCGAACCCACCGTGGACGTCGACGCGTCGCCGAGGGGCATGGCCGTGCAGGTCGCCGGGATCCTCAGGAGGTTCGACGCGCCCGCGATCCTGTCCCGTTGCGTCATGGAGAAGGTGCGCGTGACGCCGCCGGATACGTGGGTCGACGGTTGGGGGGATATTCTTGTCTGGTTCCGCGCGGATCCCGCGCAAATGCCGTGAGCGGCTGAACCACCCGACCCGCAACCCCACCCACCAGGAGCCCCACGTGACGACGCCCACCACCGCGCCCGCCGGGCCCACCATCGGCTTCGACATCGGCGGCACGAACCTGCGCGCGGCCGTGGTGTCCGCGGACGGCGTCGTCATCGACCGCATGCGGCGATCGTCGGACGGCACCGCGACGGACCTGGAGGACGGCATCGTCGAGATGACCGGCGCGCTGCTCGACGATCACCCCGATGTGGTGGCCGTGGGGCTCGCGGTGGCGGGATTCCTCGACTCGGGCCGGCGCGTGGTCCGCTTCGCGCCGCACCTGCCGTGGCGCGACGCCGACGTGGCCGCCCGGGTGGGGAGACGGCTGCCGTTGCCGGTGACCCTCGAACACGACGCCAATTCCGCGGCCTGGGGCGAGTACCGCTTCGGCGCGGCCCGCGGCGCCCGCGATTGGGTGCTGTTCGCCCTGGGCACGGGCATCGGCGGTGCGATGATGAGCGGCGGGGAGATCTACCGCGGCGCGTTCGGCACCGCCCCCGAGTTCGGTCACCTCACCGTCGTCCCCGGCGGCCGGCCGTGCTCGTGCGGCAAGCGCGGATGCCTGGAACGGTATTGCTCCGGCACGGCGCTGGCCGCCACCGCCCGCGAGCTGGCCACGACGCGACGATTCGCCGGGCCGTTGGCCGCCGCGTGCATCGACGGCACGGCCACCGGGGCCGACGTCATGCTCGCCGCCCAAACCGGCGATCCGCTCGCCGTCGCCGCCGTGGGGGACTTCGCCGACTGGGTCGGCCGTGCGCTGGCGCTGGTCGCCGACGTTTTCGACCCGGAGCTCATCGTCATCGGCGGTGGCGTCGCCCAGGCCGCCGATCAGTACCTCGAGCGGGCCCGCGCGGTCTTCGGCACCGAAGTCACCGGTGCCGGACACCGGCCCACCGCCTGCATCGAGGTGGCCCGGTTGGGTGCCGACGCGGGCATGATCGGCGTGGCGGATCTGGCGAGGCGGACACCCGGTCACCTGGGAAAAACGCCCTGAACTGGTCAAACGTGAAAGGGCCTGTATATTAGATCGGGTGAATAATCCCTGGTACAAGTTCTTCAAGTACGTGCTCATGGGCCCGTTCCTCCGGGTGTGGAACCGCCCGACGTACAAGGGCGGCGAGAAGATCCCCGACGAGGGGCCCGCGATCATGGCCTCCAATCACCTGGCGGTCATGGATTCCTTCTTCTTCCCGCTGGTCGCACGCCGTCAGATGACGTTCCTGGCGAAGATGGAGTACTTCACCACGCCCGGCCTGGTGGGGCGGATCCAGAAATTTTTCTTCGCCAACACCGGCCAGGTGCCCATCGACCGCAAGTCCGGCGACGCCGCGCAGGACGCCCTCGATGCGGCCGTGAAGGTCCTCGATCGCGGTGACGTGCTGGGCATGTACCCGGAGGGCACTCGTTCGCCCGACGGTCGCCTGTACCGGGGCAAGACCGGCCTGGCCCGCGTGGCGCTGCAGACCGGGGTGAAGGTGTACCCGGTGGCGATGATCGGCACCAACAAGGCCAACCCCATCGGCACGTGGGTGCCCCGCCCGAAGAAGGTCGGCGTCGTCATCGGCGATCCGCTGGACCCGGCCGATTACGGCGATCGCGGCGACGAGTACGCCTGCGCCCGCGCCCTCACCGACGATTTGATGAAGGCCCTGCATTCGCTGTCCGGTCAGGCCTACGTCGACGCCTACGCCGCCGACGTCAAGGACTCGCTGTCGCGTGGCGACGGCTACCCGGAGGGCACCGAGCCGGGTGGACCCCTGGAGACCCCCGCCGTTCCCGCGGCGCTGTAAACGACGAACGGCGACTCTTCGCGGGCGGCGACCCCTCGGACGGTGGACCCGCGAACGGCGGGTCCCCGCCGGAGAACCACCACGACGCCCGGGCTATCCTGGGCGTCGTGCGCTATTTCTACGACACCGAGTTCATCGAGGACGGCCGGACGATCGATCTGGTCTCCATCGGTGTCGTCGCAGAAGACGGCCGCGAGTATTACGCGATTTCCTCGGAGTTCGACGCCCGGGCGGCGGGGCCGTGGGTGCGGGCCAACGTGCTTGGCCAGCTGCCCAATCCGTCGTCGCCGTTGTGGAAGCCGCGGTCGGTGATCCGCGACGAACTCGAGCGCTTTCTCCTGGCACCCGGCGCAGGCGATCCCGAACTGTGGGCGTGGGTCGGCGCCTACGACCACGTCGTCTTCGCGCAGTTGTGGGGCGACATGACCCGCCTGCCCCGCAAGATCCCGCGCTTCACCAGGGAACTCAAGCAGTACTGGGAAATGGCCGGCGAGCCGCGCCTGCCCCGCCAGGACGACGGGCGTCACGACGCGCTGGCCGATGCCCGCCACAACCTCGTGCGTTTCCGTGAGATCGCGAAGGTCCGCCCGCCGCGGTGACGGCGAGGTTGACATGGTCGGCTACGATTGCACGCGTGAGTTGGACCATTGACCTCCCCATGAACGATCTCCCCGACCTGCCGCCGCTGCCGGATGGCATCCGCGAGCGCTTCGAGGACGCCCTGTCCCGCACCGCGCTGCAGCAGCCCTCGTGGGACCCGAAGGCCGCGGCCAACGTGCGACGCATTCTGGAATCGGTGCCTCCGATCGTCGTGGCCCCCGAAGTGCGCAAGTTGAAGGAAGAGCTGGCGGACGTGGCCATGGGCCGTGCCTTCCTGCTCCAGGGCGGCGATTGCGCGGAGACCTTCGAGTCCAACACCGAGCCCCACATCCGGGCCAACATCAAGACGCTGCTGCAGATGGCGGTCGTCCTGACCTACGGCGCCTCCACCCCGGTGGTGAAGATGGCCCGCATCGCCGGCCAGTACGCCAAGCCGCGTTCGGCCGACCGCGACTCCGAGGGGCTGCTGAGCTACCGCGGTGACATGGTCAACGGCGTCGAGGCCTCCGAGGAAGCCCGCGTTCACGACCCGGCCCGCATGGTCCGCGCCTACGCCAACGCCTCGGCCGCCATGAACCTGGTCCGCGCCCTGACCGGTTCCGGCACCGCGGACCTGCACCGCCTGCACGAGTGGAACCGCGAGTTCGTCACCAATTCCCCGGCCGGCGCGCGCTACGAGGACCTGGCCCGCGAGATCGACCACGCCCTGCGTTTCATGCAGGCCTGCGGCGTCTCCGACTCCAATCTGCAGACCGCCGACATCTACTGCTCGCACGAGGCGCTCGTCGTCGACTACGAGCGCGCGATGCTGCGCCTGGCCCACGACGAGTCCGGCGACGAAAAGCTGTACAACCTGTCGGCGCACCAGCTGTGGATCGGCGAACGCACCCGCGGCCTGGACGACTTCCACGTGGCGTTGGCCGCGCTGATCGGCAACCCGGTCGGCGTGAAGATCGGCCCGAAGACCACGCCGGAGGAGGCGGTGGCCTACGTGGAGAAGCTCGATCCGCTGTTCGAGCCGGGCCGCCTGACCCTGACGTCGCGCATGGGCAACGACAAGGTCCGCACCGTGCTGCCGGCCATCGTCGAGGCGGTCGAGGCCACGGGCCACAAGGTCATCTGGCAGTGCGACCCGATGCACGGCAACACCTACAGCGCGTCCAACGGCTACAAGACCCGCCACTTCGACCGCATCGTCGACGAGGTCCAGGGCTTCTTCGAGGTCCACCGTTCCATCGGCTCCCACCCGGGTGGTCTGCACATCGAGCTGACCGGCGAAGACGTCACCGAGTGCCTGGGCGGCGCGCAGGACATCGCCGACGTCGACCTGCCGGGCCGCTATGCCTCGGCGTGCGATCCGCGCCTGAACACCCAGCAGTCGCTGGAGCTGTCGTTCCTGGTCGCGGAGATGCTCCGCAACTAAGGATCAACCCGTCCATCGCCCGTGCGCCGGGCCGGCCCGTCGATCGAGTCGGGACCGGCCCGGCGTTCGGCTTCGGACCGGAACCCGCGCCGCGATCGGGTCCCGGGGCAGGACCGCGGCTGGTCCGGGCCCGGCGTCGGCTCGGACGCGCCCGTTCTAGAACCCGCGGACGGTGACGGTGTCGCCGCGTTTGGCGTCGCTGCCGGCGCGGGGGGACTGGCTGTAGATGCGGTCGTCGTCGCTGGCGTTGCCGTTGATCCGCAGTTTCAGGCCGCGTTCTTCGAGGCGTTCGCGGGCGTCGCCGATGGTCGAGCCGAGGACGTTGGGCACTTCGACGCGGTCGGAGACGACGATGTCGACGCTGGTGTCGGTCGGTTCGACCATGGTGCCGCCCTGCGGGGAGGTCGAGTCGACCCGGCCGGCCTTGCGGGGCGAGTCTTCGGTGCGGGTGACGTCGCGGACGACGAGGCCGGCGTCGCTGAGACGTTTGCGGGCCTCTTCGAGCGTCATCCCCTCCACGTCGGGGACTTCGATGCCGTTGTTGACGGTGAGCGTGACGTCGGAGCCGCGTTCCAGTCCGGTGCCGGGTTCGGGGTTGACGGACAGCACGGTTTCGGGGTCGTGGGTGTCGGAGAACTCCTCGACGACGTCGGCCACGGTCAGGCCGACGTCCTCGATGACTTCCCGGGCGTCGTCGATGTGCAGTCCGACGACGTCGGGCACGTTGACGGGGGCGCGTCCCTTGGACAGGTGGACGGTGACGGTCGACCCGGTGGCGACGGTTTGCCCGGCGGCGGGGTCGGTCATGAGGATCGCGCCCTTGGGGACGGTTTCCGAATACATGGGGTCGCCGGTGGCTTCGACGAGGGTGCGTTCCCGCAGCATCGTCGAGTACCGGGAGGGGGAGCGGTCGGCGGGCAGCGCGGGCACGGTGGGGCGGCCCAGGCTGACCAGGACGGTCACGGGCGCTCCTTTGACGGCGCGTGCCCCGGCGAGCGGTTCGGTGCCGATGACCTGCGATTGCGGCACGACGTCGTGGTATTGCTGCCGGGATATCGGTTCGAATCCGGCGTCGGACACGGCCGCCGACGCCTGTTGTTCGGTCATGCCGGAGATCGACGGCACTTCGCCGTAGCGTCCGGAGCCCAGCCACCAGGCGCCCAGGCCCATGCCCAGGGTCGCCACGAGGGCGATGATGAGCCAGATGGCGAAGCCGGTCCGGGTGCGTTGGCGTCCCTCCCGGGCCCGTGCTTGACGACGGTCCGGCGTGGCCGCCCGTCCACCGCGTCGCTCAATGGCACCGGCGTCGACGGCGGTGTGGCGCGAGCCCCACTCGTCGACGGCGCCGGGGCGAGTCGCCCAGTCGTCGGCGGGACGGTCGGCGAAGTCCTCGTCGCCGTACTCGTCGCGGTATTCGTCGTCGACGTACCGGTCGGCGTACCGGTCGTCGTGACGGTGGCCGCCGTACTCCTCGCCGTCATAACCGTCGTCGTAGCCGTCGCCGTCATCGGGGGAGGTGAACATGCCGGGTGCCGGCAGGGGAGCGGCCGGAACGTCGTGGCGAGTTTCGTTCATCCGGTCATGGGCATGTGGCCCGAACAAACCGGGCTCCGGCGGGCCGTCGAAAAGCTCGGTTCCGCGCACGTCCTCCGGATCCGGCGCCGCGAGGTCGTCCTTCGTCCGGGACGCGCGGTGCGCCGCCGAATCGACCGGGGCGGGCACCCGAAACGGCGGCAGCCCCAGCACGCCGACGATCTCCTCCAGTTCCGCGGCGAACTCCGCGGCCGAGGCGAACCGGGCGGACGGCTCGCGGGCGCAGGCTCGGGCGACGAGCTCGTCGAACTCCGGCGGCACGCCGTCGATGGCCTCCGACGGCGGCGGCACGTCCTTGTTCAGGCGCTGCAGGGCCACCGCCAAGGACGTGTCGCCGGAAAACGGCGTCGACCCCGTCAGCAGCTCGTAGAGCAAGATGCCCGTGGAATACACGTCGGACGCCGGGGTGATCTCCGCGCCCGTGACCTGTTCCGGAGACAAGTACCCGACCGTGCCGACGATCACCGAATTCGACGTCACCTTCGAATCCGCCGCAGCCCGCACCAACCCGAAGTCGGCGAGCTTGACCTTGCCGGAATCGGAGATGAGCACGTTTTCCGGCTTGATGTCGCGATGCACCATCGACCGGTCATGGGCCAACGACAACGCCCGCAACACCGGGGCCAGCACAGCGGCCGCCGCATGCGGGGGCATGGGGCCTCGCTCGCGGAGCAACTCGCGCAGCGTGCCGCCGTCGACCAACTCCATGATCAAGAAGACGTGCCCCGCGGCGTCATGGCCCTGGTCGTAGACGTTGACCAGCGACTCATCGGCCATGCGCGCCACCGCGCGGGCCTCCCGCTCGAACCGGGTGCGGAAGGACTCGTCGTGGACGAATCGGGGGTCCATCACCTTCGCGGCGACGTCCCGGCCCAGCCGCAGATCCGTTGCCCGGTGCACGGAACTCATGCCGCCGCGTGCGATGAGCGGACCGATGCGGTACCGGCCGTCGAGGACGTCGCCCTCGCTCACTTCAGCCATAAGCCCCTTCTCCTCCCATGTGACGCCCACCAGTATGACCGACCGCCGCGCGCCGGTGCCAACGCGGTCGGACGTCGCCGCCGGGCGCGGTAAGGTTGCGGCGTGAGAAAGATCCCCACGTGCCCCGATGTCCTGCCCGCCGACGAAGAGACCCTGGTCGTCCCCGACGTCGCCGACCGACTCGGCGTGCCGGTGACCCGCGTCCACGCGATGCTGCAGGAGGGCAAGCTCGTGGCCGTCGACCGCGGCGGAGTGCCCCGGGTGCCGGCGCTGCTTCTCGACGACGACGGCGTCAACAAGTTCGCCGCGGGCGCCCTGGCCGTTCTCTCCGACGGCGGCTTCCGCCCCCACGAGGCGTTGACGTGGCTGTGGACCGAAGACGAGTCGCTGCCCGGCCGCCCCATCGACGCGTTGCACGGACACCTGGCGCGCGAGGTCATCCGCCGCGCCCAGGCGATGGCGTTTTAAACCACCCGGACGGCTTAAATCATCCGGACGGCGGAGTCACCGCGGCGGGTCGTCGTCGAGCGACCCCCGCCACCGCACCGCCCGGCGGACGTCGCCGTTGACCAGCCACCGCAGGGCGAACCACGCGGCGACGGTGATGACGATCATCCACGGCACGTCGTAAAAGCGGTTGTTGCCGCCGCCGGAAAACGACAGGCACAGAATCAGCGTGGCCACCACCGTGCCCTGGACCAGCCACCGCGGCGGCCGGAACGTGCCGATCGGCGTGAGCAGGCTGGCGTAGTACCAGGGCAGGGCCACCGCGTTGAACACCACGGCCACGCCGTAGGCCGCGACCATGCCGGCGACGTTGCGGCGCGGATTCTGGCGGAAGACGAACCAGCACGCCACCAGACCGACGACCATGATCACCGACGACACCCGACGCGTGACGGCGACGATGGAGTTGAACACTACCGTGTCGTCGATCCACGCCATCACCGCCGCGATGGCGCCCGCCACCGCCGACGGCGCGGCCAGGGGGTTGATCACCTTCGTGTTGCCGCTGATCTCCGTCAGCCAACCCCACGTCGAACCCGTCAGCCACGTCACCGCCGTCAATGCGCCGACCATGAGCGCGGACATGCCGATGCCGTAGCCCAGCAACGTCGGCACTCGGCGGAAGACGGCGGACCAGTCGGCCAGCTCGCCGCCGCGGGTCACGGCGATCCACACCAGAAACGGCAGCGCGATGACGGCCGTCGCCTTCAACGACACCGCCACGCCGATGAGCAGGGCCGCGACGACCGCGCCGCGCAGGCGGGGCATCATCAGTCCCGCCGCCAACGCCAGCGACACCAGGCCGACCATGATCGACTCGTTGTGCAGACCCGCCACCAGGTGCAGCAGCACCAGCGGGTTGAGCACGCCCAGCCACTGCGCCAACGCCGGATCACCGCCGAGCTTCACCGCGATGCGCGGCACCGACCACACGATGGCCAGGAACCCCAGCACGCACAGGATGCGGAACAGCACGATGCCGATGGTGATGTTGTCGCCGACGATGCGGGTGATCACCTCGTTGATGCCCAAATGCAGCGGGCCGTACGGGGTGGTGGTGTTGCGCCAGTCGGCGGAGACCTCCAGCAGCATGGGGCCGGGGTTGACCGCCGCGCCTTCGCTGTACGGGTCGAAGCCGTCGCGCATCATCGCGCCCTGCATGAGGTACGAGTAGATGTCGCGCGAGAAAACCGGGGCCGACACCGACAGGGGGATGAGCCACCACAGCAGCGACCGGTTCAGCGTGCGCAGACGGTCGACGGCGGGGGCGGGGCGGTCGAAGATGAGCCGGCGGCCGGCGAGCAGCCAGGCGGCGAGGATGCCGACGACGCCGACCCAGATGAAGATCTCGAACAGCGCGAAACCATGCCCGTAGGTGATCCACCCCAGGCCCAGCGCGTCGACGATGCCGCCGCGGTAGCGGGTCGCGCCGGCGCCGTAGGAACCCAGGGCCACGAACAGCGCGCCGACGAAGCCGAGCTTCGCGGAGTCGGTCCACCAGCGGTCGCGGGCCGCCGGCGCCGCTTTGGGCTTGTCGACGACCGGTGCGGTGCCCGGCGACGGCGTGGACGTGGTTGCGGCGTCGGCGGTCACCGGACCGCACCGCCCGTGAATCGATCGGCGGCCAGAGCGCCGGAGAGCATGACGGTGGGCACTCCCACGCCCGGCACCGTCGTGGATCCCGCCAACACGAGGTTCGACGGCAGGCGCGGGGAAAGATTGCGGGGACGGAACGGCCCGGTCTGGCGGAACAGGTGCGCCAACCCGAACGGGCTGCCGTCGATCATGCCCTGCTCGGCCCAGGTCGCCGGGGTGTCGAGTCGCCCGACGGACCAGCGCTCGGAGATGCCCGTCAACCCCCGGTCCTCCAGGACGGCGGTGACCTCCGCCAGGTGCGCGGGGCCGACGAGATCCCAGTCGACGTCGGCCGACGCCAGATTCGGGCACGGCGCGAGGACGCTGACCGGTTCCCACTCCCGGCCCTCGGCGTCGATGACGATGCGGTCTGGGCACGTGAAGGCGGGACGGGTGACCAGCAACGACGGATCCGACATGAGGGAACCGCCGCGCGGCGAGGAAATCTGGCGAAACGTGTCGTCCCACGCCTCGCCGAAGGAGATCAGATGATGCCGATCGGGCCACTTCCTCGTCACCTCCACCGGCGCGGCACCGTGGGCGACCATCGCCGACGGAGATGACCTCGTCGGGATGATCCGCTTCTTGGCCGGAGCGCCGGCGTCGTCAAGCCAACCCTTCACGACCGGAAGATCGACGGTGGCGACGATGCCGTCGCAGGGCAGGGACTCGTCGCCGCATTCCACCGCGGTGACGCCGCGGCCGCGACCGTCGACCGCAAGACCCGTCACCGGAGCGGACAGACGCAACGTGCCGCCCGCACCGACGAAAGCCTCCGCCATGACCTCGGCGATCGCACCCATGCCCGACCCCGTGCGCGACGCGGTGGGGTAGAAGACGCCCATCGACGTATCCATGTGCGCGATGCAGCCGTACACCGCCCGCGCGCTCTTCGGCGCAACGCCTGCGTACAGGGCCTGGAAACTGAACACGCGGGCCAACAGCTCATCGCCGAGCAGCGACTCCACCCGGCCGCCCAACGAACCGAACGCCCCGAGCTGAAGCAGATGCCCCAAATCGCCCGCCGTGCCGGAATCACCGACCATGTCCAGCGGAGAATCGAAACTCGCCGCCATGAAATGCGGATACGCCGACGCGAACATCTCCGCCAACCACTCGCGCAACCGGTGATACCCCTCGACGCGCGGGGCGGGATCATCGCCGCCTGCCTCCGCGAACCGGGCGATCTCGGCGGCCATGCGGGAAGCGTCGCCGTAGACGTCCAGCGCCCGGCCATCGTGGAACATCGCATGGTAGGCGGGGGCCAGGCGTTCGACCCGGAACGCCGGGTCCACGTCGGAGATCCGCTTGCCGACGGCCGACAGCGCCGACTCGACCAGCTGGGGCATCGTCCACACCGTGGCGCCCGTGTCGGTGCGCACGGTCACGCCCGCGCCGGGCACCCGAACCTCCTCGGTGGCGCAACGACCGCCGACATGGTCGGCCGAATCGACGACCGTGACGCGGTGGCCCGCACCCGTCAGATGCAGCGCGGCGGTCAGCCCGGCCAGGCCCGCGCCGATGACGACGATGTCCCGCTCCCGTCCTCCATCACCGGCGGGGACGCGGCGCCGGGGGCCCGGCACCGGCGACAGCGGCAGGAACTTCATGAAGGCGGGGGCGGGATTCTGCAAGGGGGTTCGACCTCGATGTCTGTGGCGGATGATCCGGGCGGGTGACCCGGCGGGGGCCGGCGGGGCCGGGGACTACCAGGCCCGGGCGGTGGCGCGGCGGCCCATGTCGGCCAGACGCTCCCGCTGTTCCTCGACGATCGGCGCGGACTCCAGGGCCTCCAGGCCACGGCGGGTCAGACGGTCGATCTCGAGCTCGATCTGCTCGTCGGCACCCGAAGCGTGGATGAGATCCCGCAGTTCGGCGACGTCGTCGAGACCGTCGACCCGGCCGAGCTTCTCGTCCAGATGATGCGCGCCGTCCGGATCGGTGACGCGCAGACGTTCCAGGGCGGTGGCCACCAGCACCGTGCGCTTGCCCTCGCGCAGATCGTCGCCCGCCGGCTTTCCGGTGACCTCGGGGTCGCCGAACACGCCGAGCTGGTCGTCGCGAAGCTGGAAGGCGATGCCGATGTCCATGCCGAACTCGCGGTAGGCGTCGACGATGTCGTCGCCGGCGCCGGCGATGGCCGCACCGATGTGCAGGGGACGCTCGATGGTGTAGGCGGCGGTCTTGTAGCGGTTGACCTTCTCCGCGACGCCCACGCGCGAATCGCCGGACGCTTCCGCCGTGATGTCGAGCAGCTGGCCGCCCAACACCTCCGTGCGCATGCGCCACCACGGCTCGCGGGCCCGATTGCGGGCGGCATCGGTCAGACCCGACCCGTGGAACATGTCGTCGGCCCAGGCCAGGGCGATGTCGCCGGCCAGGATCGCCACCGAATGGCCGTAGTGGACGGCGTCGCCGCGCCAGCCGTTGTCTCTGTGGCGTGCCTCGAAAATCTTGTGCACCGTCGGATTGCCGCGGCGAGTGTCGGAGGCGTCGATGATGTCGTCGTGGATCAGCGCGCAGGCCTGGATGAACTCCAGCGCGCACACCGACCGGAACACCGCCTCGGCGTCCTCGACATCGGCGTGCATTCCCCTGTCGCCCCCGGCGCCGAGCCAACCGGCCCAGGCGAAGGCGGGCCGCACCCGCTTGCCGCCGAGCAGCGTGAAGTCGCTCAGCGCACCGATGACCCGGGAGAACTCCTCGTCGATGTCGGCGACCATCGCCGACCGGGCGTCGAAGAAATCGGTCAACGCTCCGGTCACCGCGGCGGGGACGTCGCGGGGGGACATTCCGGGGTCGATCACCGGGTACTTCGCAGAGTCGGCCATTACGCCACCTTTCGGGTGCATTCGCCTGTATTCGTCGCCACACGAGACCCGGGTCGGCCACGTCTGGCATTCTCCCCATAAGATAACCGGTCATGTCCGAATTCCCGCCACCGGCGGTGGGCCGCCAGGTTCCGATCCGCCATGCGTTGACCCTGCCGAGCCCCGGCCCGATCCCGTTCTCCGTCGAGTTCATGCCGCCGCGGGATGACGCGGCGGAAGAACGACTCCTGCGCGCCGCGGAGGCCTTCCACGACCTGGGGGCGTCGTTCGCTTCGGTGACGTACGGTGCGGGCGGTTCCTCCCGAGACCGCACGCTGCGCATCGCCGAACGCGTTTCCCGCGAGCCGTTGACCACGTTGGTGCACCTGACGCTGGTCGGACACTCCGTTCCGGAGCTGCGGCAGATCCTGCGCGCGTACCTCGAACGCGGCCTGACCAACCTGCTGGTCCTGCGCGGGGACCCGCCGGGCGACCCGCTGGGCGACTGGACGCCGACCCCGGATGGTCTGCAGTACGCCTCGGAACTCATCGAGCTGATCCGCGACGAGGAGGAATTCGCCGATTTCGAAATCGGCATCGCCTCCTTCCCGGAGGGCCATTTCCGTGCGCCCGACCTGGAGTCCGACACCCGCTACACGCTGGCGAAGCTGCGTGCCGGCGCGGAGTACTCGATCACCCAGATGTTCTTCGACGTCGACCACTACCTGCGGTTGCGCGACCGTCTCGTGGCGGCGGACCCGGAACACGGCGCGAAGCCGATCATTCCGGGGCTCATGCCGATCACGTCGATGCGGTCGGTGCGTCGTCAGCTGGAGCTGTCCGGTTCGGCGCTGCCGCCTGCCCTCGACGAGCGTCTGACGCGTGCGGCGGCCGGCGACGAGGAAGCCAACCGCGACGAGATCCGAAAGGTGGGCATCGAGGTCACCACCGAAATGGCCGAGCGCCTCATTTCCGAGGGCGTGCCCGGCATCCACTTCATGACCCTCAACTTCGCCCGCGCCACCCAAGAGGTCCTGCACAACCTCGGCATGGCGCCGGCGTGGGGAACCGGGCAGGACATGGTCCGGGGCGGTTTCTGACCGTCAGTTGGGGAGTCGGCGGGTGGAGCGCTGATCAGTCGCGCATGTCGTGGTCGCGGCGCGCCCACAAAACCACCAACAAGGCGGCGAGGATGCCTGCGGCGGTGGTCAAACCGACCCACAACAGCAGCTGGTCACGGTCGGTGCTGCCCGCCGGGGACGTCGCCCAAAACGTCGAGTCGCGTGCGCCCTCCATGGTCCAGCGCACCGTGTGCCCGCCGTCGACCGTGCCGTTCGTGCCGGTCACCGGCGCGGGGAACGCGATGGCCAACGTCACCCGGGAACCGGGGAAACGGGTCAGCGAGGCCTTGCCGTTCAACGACACCTGATTGCCGCCGACGCGCTCGAGCTCGAGATCGATCGCGTCGCCCGCCGCGGAACCGACGAGGTCGTGCACCTCATCGAACGTGAGATCGCGCAGCGTGTACGTCGCGGTGCGACTGTCGCCGGACTGGCCCGTCTCCACGGTCACGGCATCACCGAAGTTCTCCGGAATCTCCCAGAGATTCTCCCGCGACGTCGCGTTCTGCGGCATCGCCACATGCACGGTGCCGTTGACGCGGTCGGACCCCGAGATGGTCACCGCAGCATCGGCGGTGAAACATCCCGCCAACGCGAACACCGGCACGATCACCGCCAACAGTGCCATGAACCGGCGACGAAGTCCCTCAGCGGTCATCGTGGGGACTCCTTCCCTCCGGTCGGGTGGACGCAGGGGCGGCGGCGTCGTCAAGCGAATCATCCGCGGTCAAGGGAAGCGGGGCACCGAGCACCGCGAAGGGGCGCGAATCGCCCGCGAAATGGAAATGACGCAGCACATCGCCGAAACCCAGGCGCCGGTACAGACGCCAGGCACGGTTGGCCTCGGCGGGAACCTCGGGAGTCGACAGGAGAACACGGCGCTCCCGACGACCGTGCATGAGCTCGCGGATGAGGCGTTCGCCGAGGCCGGCACCTTGATGCCGCGGATCGACGTGAATTTCGGCCAACTCCACGTAATCGGTCAACGTGTCCGACACGACGTGAAGGGGAGTGCGGCGCTCCGCCATCCCCGCACGAACCTGGACATGCCACCACTGAGTCGGCGTACCCGACTGGCAGTAGGCGACGCCGACCAAAGGAAAAGAAACGTCGGCCAACGCCACATGCGGGGCGACGTCCTCCGGATGCGCCACTGCGGCCACCGCCGCCCACCCCGGCTCGTGACGGGCGAACGCCCACGCCCGAACGCGTGAGTCGACGATCGACGGGTCATAGCCCATCGCCTCGACGTAAAGGGAGACGGCCTCATGAAGCCGAAGCCGGAAAATCCGTTCCGGCATGGGGAGGACGCTGTATCGCACCCGTACAGCTTAACCGGGGTTGCCAGCGGCGCGGCGAAAAGTCGGTGTTCGGGCGCGTAAACGAACCTTGCGTGCGAATGGGTGTTCGAATATTCTGAAGGGGAATCCGGGGAGGCCCTTACTGTTCGGGGTGTCGCGGAGGCGATGGTGGGCCGGTGGTGCGGAACCCATCGAACGAATGATTGGAGCTTCGTCGATGCCTGTGGTGGTGCGTCGGACGAGGCGATGGACATGGAAGGAAAGGAGAAGACCAATGGCACGCGTGGAACAGGGGAGGAGTGCGGTGGTGGCGCCGTCGGGGCTGTCCGCTCAGGCCGTTTCCTTCCTCGGGCGGGCGGACTCGCTGCTCGCGCAGGCCAAGACCGCGTCGCCGGCTGACCGACTGGACCTGTCGTACCAGGCGGCGCTGCGGGTGGCCGGTGCGGCGATCGCCGAGAAGCCCGGTCGGCGACGCAAGTCGGACAACGGAGCCTGGGCGCGGGTGCGCAGGCACGCTCCGGCGTACGCGCCGTGGGCCGCGCGGTTCGAGGCTCTGACGCCGCGATGGGAGGATGTGCGCATCGGGCTGGCCCGTGGCGTCGATGAATTGGAGGCCCGGCGAGTGCAGGCTCTGGCCACCGATTTTCTCGCCGAGGTGGAGGCCGATTTCGGAATGCTTCCCGACGTCGCCTGATCATGTGGGAAAGCGGTGGTTTGTCTGGGGGAGACGTGCGTACACTGGCCCTACGGGCGACACCCGTCGGAATTTCTTCCGGCCCCCGGCCGGTCACGTGGAATGCGGGGGCAGGTTCGGGAACAAAAGAGGCGCGTCGGCCGTTGAACCCCATAGAGCGTTCGCCGTCGGCGGTGGCAGGTGTCGCCGCCGGGGGGCGTGGATGATGTGAAGTACGAGTAGCCCGACCGTGAGTCAGGGGAGGAAACCCATGGGACTTTCCGAGCAGGAACAGAGGATGCTGGCCGAGATCGAATCGGCGCTGTATGCAGAGGATCCGAAGTTCGGCTCCACGATGTCCGGAAAATCCATGGGGTTCGAACACGGTGGCGCGCCGCGCGGATTCTCGCCCCGGGTCATCGCCATCATCGGCGTCGGTCTGCTGCTTCTCGTTGGCGGCATGGCGTTGGCGACCACCAGCCTGTGGTTCCTGGCGCTGAGCATCATCGGATTCTTGGCCATGTTCGGCGCCGGCGTGTGGGCGCTGACCGGATCGGGTGACGGCTCCCCCCTCGTGTCCGTCGGCGTCGGCGGTTCCCGCGGATCCGGCGCCAAGAAGCCCCGCCGCCAGGGACCCGCAGGCGGCGGCATGGAAGACCGCTTCCGCGGCCGCTTCCAGGACCGCTGACGAACCAGCCCGAAGGAACGCCATCCCGCGCCGTGGTTCGCGGGTTCGGGCCGTGTGCGTCGGCGTATGCACATCGGCGTAATCCAACGACTCACGTCGGCATAACCCGCCATCCGGCCCCCTCGCCATGAGGGGGCCTTTTTCGTGCGCCACGAGGCTCAGCCGCGGCGACCGATACCGCTCCGCTGCCGCGTCCCACTCCAATCCGTCGCATTAACCACTCCGCTCCACCGCAGCGCCCCACTTCGCCCCACCGCGGCCACCCACTTCGCCCCACTGGCGTTTCGTTGGCCATTGCCGGGAGGGGGATGGTGGGCATTGGCGCGTGGGGCGAAAAAGGGGAGAATCCGCGATGGGTCCTGCATTTGGCCTGTTTGAAGGCTGTATTTCGCCAGTTCGCGCCCGGATCCTCCGCTTTTGCTCACGCCCCTTGGTGTGTGACCTGCGGCACTTGAAGGCGACGCGCCGGTCGGTGGAAATCGTCGTCAAGCATGCTGCGTGACACTGCGCACGGGCGGACGCTCCACCTGCGAATATGCAGGTTGACAGGTTAAAGGCGCTGAAAAACCGCAGGAAAGTGGGGCGGAAGGTGTTGCTTGTGGGGCAAAGTGGGGTACTGTGGGCCGTGATGTTGGAGAGGTCGACCGACATCGCAGAAAAAAGACGAATACCGATGAGATGACGAGATGCGGCGCCACCGCGTCGGCCGGACAAGGGGAGAGGAGCCGGAAACGACATGTTCCTCGGCACCTACACCCCGAAGCTGGACGACAAAGGTCGCCTGACGCTCCCGGCGAAGTTCCGCGACGAACTCGCCGGCGGGTTGATGGTGACCAAGGGGCAGGACCACTCGCTGGCCGTCTACCCCAAGGACGAGTTCATCCAGCTCGCACAGCGCGCGACGAAGGCATCCCGGACCAACACCCGGGCCCGCGCCTTCATCCGCAACCTGGCGGCGAGCACGGACGAACAGCGGCCCGACGGGTCGGGGCGCATCACGTTGTCGGCGGATCACCGCAAATACGCGGGCCTGACCAAGGAATGCGTGGTCATCGGATCCATCGATTTTCTGGAGATCTGGGACAAGCAGTCCTGGGAGGCCTACCAGGCGGAGCACGAAGAGGACTTCTCCGACGGCGAAGACGATTCGCTGTTCGGGGTTCTGTAGGACTCGCCGCGCCGCCCGGGACGGGAGCGTCCGCAAGGACTCTGTCCGAACCGACCCTGGTGTACTTCCCCGATACCAGGTCCGGTTCGGGCAGGGCCCTGTGCACGCGCCCCGCGGATGACGCCGAGCGAGGTAAACGAAACCGATTGCGATTCTTCCGGAGGGAGTGCCGATGACCGATGTCAACGATGTGACTGGAGTGGCCAACGGTGCTGAAGTCGTGCCGGAAAGTGCCTCGGCAGCGGCCACCGCATCGACTCCCGGCGACCGCAAATCCGGCGAGCACGGCCACGTGCCCGTCCTCCTGCATCGGGTCACCGAGCTCCTCGAACCAGGCATCACCGGCGTTGGCTCCCCGGACGGGACCGGTGCCGTCGTCGTCGACGGCACCCTCGGCGCCGGCGGTCATGCGGAGCACCTGCTGGAGACGTTCCCCGGCCTGCACCTCATCGGCCTGGACAGGGATGCCGCCGCGCTGACGTCGGCGCGTGAGCGGCTGGCTCGTTTCGGCGATCGGTTCGTCGGCGTCCAGACGCGGTTCGACGGACTCGCGGACGTCATCGGCATCGACGGCGCCGTCGCGGTCCCGGGTTTCGACCCGGAGGATTCCGGCAATCTCGCCCCGGACGCCCCGGCCATCGCGCTGGCCCGCGAGGTCGGTCTTGCCGGCGCGTTGTTCGATCTCGGCGTGTCCTCCATGCAGCTCGACCAGGTCGACCGTGGTTTCGCGTACCGCGTCGACGCGCCGCTGGACATGCGGATGGACCCCACCACGGGCCCGACCGCGGCGGACGTCCTCAACGGGTACTCGCACGGTGATCTGGCGCGGATCCTCTCGACGTACGGCGACGAGCGTTTCGCGGGCCGAATCGCCGCGGCCGTGCTGAGGGAACGCGAGAAGGAGCCGTTCACCACGTCGGGCCGTCTCGTGGAGTTGCTTTACGACGCCATCCCCGCGGCATCCCGCCGAACGGGAGGGCATCCCGCGAAGCGCACGTTCCAGGCGCTGCGCGTGGAAGTCAATCGGGAGCTCGAGGCGCTGGAAAACGTCCTGCCCATGACGTGCGAGGGACTTGCCGTCGGTGGCCGGGCGGTGTTCATGAGCTACCAGAGCCTCGAGGACCGCCTGGTCAAGCGTGATTTCGCCGAACGCGTGAAGTCCACGACGCCGGCCGGGCTGCCGATGGAGCTTCCGGGTCACGAGCCCAAGTTCCGGTTGGTCACCCGCGGCGCCGAAAAGGCGGACGCAGCGGAGATAGCGGACAACCCGCGTGCCGCACCGGTGCGCGTGCGATGCATCGAACGCGTCAGGCCGGATTGACGGAAGTCGGGAAAGCCCTCGGCGGCCACCACCACAAGGCGACAACCGAATAACAGCACCCCCAGCACCACCACTCACCACCACCGCACCACCGACCCGCCGCTTGCGGCGTAGACCACGGGAGAAGCCATGGCAGCCACCATCACGGACGACGCCCCCACCCGCACGATCGGGCGTGGCCGCGTCCACTCGCCGGCCGCCCCCGCCCCGCACCGCCGAAACAAGGGCCGCAGGTCGGCGTACCGGGGGCGCACCGGTTCCCGGCAGGTCGTCTCCCTCAGGGGACGCCGCCTGACGAACACGACGGAGGACCGTTCCACCGTCCGCTTCGCCGCCGGTTCGATCATGGTGGTCGTGCTGGGCATCATCCTCGCGATGGTGCTCTCCGGCCTGTCCACCTCCCAGTCCTTCGAACTCAACGCGGCCCGCAAGGAAGAGCAGCGTCTGCGCGACGGCATCTCCGTCCTCGAGCGCGACGTCGAGTTCCAGCGGTCCACCGCGGAAATCGCCCGTCGCGCCACCGAGATGGGCATGGTCAACGTCGAACAGCCGGCGATCCTCGTCGTCGGCGAGGATGGCGCGGTCCACGAGGTGCGTCCGGGTGACCCGGAGCACCAGCGCATCGTCGACATCAACGGTGCGGCCGAGCGCCCCGATGCCCCGACCTCGGACCCCGCCGAGACCGAATACGTCCCGGGCATGCAGGCCCCGGCCGTCCAGGAGGCCAGCCCGGCGGCCCCGCAGCTGCCCGCCCAGGCCCCGTACGCCCCGGCTCCCGCCCCCGCCCCGGCACCTGCGCCGGCCCCCGCCCCGGCACCGGCTCCCGCGGACGACGTCAATCCCGAAGGGGCGCCCGCCCCGGCTGTAGACTGACGCCCGCATGCGACCACGGCACGCCGCCGTGGTCCGTTCATCGAGAAGGCACGAGGCATGATCCGTACCCCTGACGACCGCGGCGATTCCGGGCAATTCCGGGACCGCCGGGATCGTCGTATCCCCGTCGAGTCGGGGACGCGTCCGTCGCCGCGCCGCAACAGGGCGTTGGCGTCGTCCGAACGGATCGACACCTCCGGCACCGAGTTCCAGCGCCGCCGCAGGGCCCTGCAGGTCATCGGCGCGATCATCGTCGCCGTCCTCATCGTCCGCCTCGGCTGGGTGCAGCTCGTCGCCGGGCCCGACCTGGCCGCCCGCGCCCAGAATCAGCGCACCATCGAAATCGTCGACGCCGCCCGCCGCGGTGCCATCGCCGACCGCAACGGCGCATCGCTGGCGTTCACCCTCGAGGCGCGCAGCATCACCGCCCACCCCTCGAGCCTGCGGGCGCACCTCGAAGAGGCCCACGAGCTCTACCCGGACGAATACCCCGAGTACGAGCAGCGACTCCGCGACATCGCCGACGCCCTTCCCGGAATGCTCGACGTCGCCGACCTCGACGCCGACAAGGGCCGCGAGGGTCGCCGTCGTCAAGCAGCGGAAGAGCCGGCGGAAGACGGCATCCGCGAGACCCCCGGGGGCATCAGCTCGCGGGAGATCCTGGACAAGCTTCGCGACGAGGACAGCTCCTACGAGGTGCTCGTGCGCAACGTCGACCCCGACAAGGCCGCCGCCGTCGTCGAACGATTCCCCGAACTCGTCTCCGAGCGTCAGGACATCCGCCAGTACCCCAACGGCGCGGTGGGTGCGAACATCATCGGCAAGATCGGCATGGACGGCGTCGGCCAGTTCGGGTTCGAAGCCTCCCGCGACGCGACGCTGCAGGGCGTCAACGGCGGCCGCACCGTCGACATCGCCGCCAACGGCATCGCCATCCCCGGCTCCACCCGCGACCAGCACCCGCCCATCGACGGCACCGACTACGAGCTGACGATCGACGCGGACATGCAGTACTTCGTGCAGCAGCAGGTGCAGCAGGCAAAGGACAACTCCGGGGCGAAGGAAGCCTCCGCAGTCGTCCTCGACGCGAAGACCGGCGAGATCCTGGCCATGGCGCAGTCCGACACGGCCAACCCGAACCGCGACATCGGCCGCGAGGTCGAGGAAGGCCGCAACATCGGCAACACGCCGGTGTCCAACCCGTTCGAGCCGGGTTCGGTGGCGAAGATCATCACCGCCGCCGGCGCGATCGAGGACGGCGTGACCACCCCGGACGAGGTCCTCACCGTGCCCGGCTCGATCCACATGTCCGGCGTCACCGTCAACGACGCGTGGCAGCACGGCCCCGAGGAATTCACCACGACGGGCATCTTCGGCAAGTCCTCGAACGTCGGCACGCTGATGCTCGCCGAGCGTCTCGGCCCGGACCGCTACGCCGAGCTCATCCACGATTTCGGCCTGGGCCAGTCCACCGGCGTCGAGTTGCCCGGCGAATCCTCCGGCCTGGTGCCCCAGCGCCCGCAGTGGTCCGGCGGCACCTTCGCCAACCTGCCCATCGGCCAGGGCATGGCCATGTCGCTGCTGCAGATGACCGGGATCTACCAGGCCATCGCCAACGACGGCGTGCGCGTCCCGCCGCGGATCATCAAGTCCACCACCGCGCCCGACGGCACCGTCGTCGAGGCCGAGCGACCCGACCCGGTCGAGGTCGTCAGCCCCGAGACGGCGCGCACCGTCCGCGACATGTTCCAGTCGGTGCTGCAGTCCGATCCGACGGGTCTGCAGTCCGGCACGGCAGCCGGCGACGGCATCGAGGGCTACCAGCTCACCGGCAAGACGGGCACCGCCCAGAAGGTCGACCCCGACACCGGCAGGTACTCGAACTCCGCGTACCACATCACTTTCGCGGGCATCGCCCCCGCGGACGACCCGCGGTTCGTCATCGGCATCATGCTCGACGAGCCGGTCCGGGGCGTCCACGGCCAGGGCGGCCAATCCGCGGCGCCGCTGTTCAGCGACATCGCCGCCTGGGCCCTCAACCGCTACAACGTCCCGCCGTCCCCCCGCGAGGAGGGGACCCTGCTGCTGCAACCGTGACCGTCGACCACCACCCGGCGGCCGGACCGACACCGAATCCACCACACAAGGAGCGCACATGACCGTCACACTCGGACACCTCGCCGAACTGATCGGCGGCACGGTGCTGCCGTCCGACGCCGGCATGGACACCGGCGCGGACCTTCCGATCACCGGAGTCGAGCTCAACGCCGCCGAAACCCCGGAGGGCGGGCTGTTCGCGGCCCTGCCCGGCACCCGGGTCCACGGTGCGTCGTACGCCGACCAGTCGCCGGCCGCGGCGATCCTCACGGACGCGGCGGGCTTGGAGATCCTGAGGGACGCGGGCGGTCCGGACCGCCCGGTTCTGCTCGTCGACGACGTCCGCGCGGTGCTTGGCGCGGTGTCGGCGGAGGCGCACGGTCGGCCGTCGGAAAAGCTCACGGTCGTCGGCGTCACCGGCACCTCCGGCAAGACCACCACGACGTACCTGCTCGAGGGCGCCCTGCTGGCGGCCGGCAATCGCACGGGGCTCATCGGCACCACGGGCACCCGAATCAACGGCCGGTCCGTGCCCAGCCACCTGACGACGCCCGAGGCGCCCGCATTGCAGCGGCTCTTCGAGGAGATGCTTGACGACGGCGTGACCCACGTGGTGATGGAGGTTTCCTCCCATGCGCTGTCGCTGGGGCGCGTCGACGGAGTCGCGTTCGACGTGACGTGCTTCCTCAATCTCTCGCAGGACCACCTCGACTTCCACGACGGGCTCGAGGACTACTTCAACGCCAAGGCGGCGTTGTTCCGCCCCGAGTCCGCGCTGCACGCCCCGCGGGTGGTGTCGTGCGTCGACGACTCCTGGGGCCGCCGTATGGCGGAGATCGCCGAGGCCCCCGGCGTGACGGTGGACACCGTCGCCACCGCCCACGCGCAGGATGCCGTGGTCGCCGACGCCGGATCCCGCGTGGCGCCGCAGGCCACGTGGCGCGCCGGTGACGTCTCGGTCGCCGACAACGGAGTCCAGCACGTGACCTTGACTGGCCCGAATGGTCCCGTCGAACTCGACGTTCCGCTGCCGGGTGCGTTCAACGTCGCCAACGCCGCCGTCGCCTGGGCCGCGCTGGCCGCACTCGGCGTCGACGGTCCCGAAGCGGCCTCGGGCATCGCCCGAGTCGCCGTCCCCGGCCGCATGGAGCGCATCGACGAGGGGCAGGACTTCCTCGCCGTCGTCGACTACGCCCACAAGCCCGCCGCCGTCGGCGAAGTGCTGCGCACCCTGCGCGCCCAAACCTCCGGTCGCGTCATCGCGGTCGTCGGAGCCGGCGGCGACCGGGATTCCTCCAAGCGCCCGCTCATGGGCGCCGAGGCCGCCCGCGTCGCCGACGTCGTCATCGTCACCGACGACAACCCGCGCTCCGAGGACCCCGCGACCATCCGCGAGGCCGTCACGGCCGGTGCCGTCGACGCCGCCGACGAGCGCGCCGCCGCAGAGGGAACCGACCCCATCCGAGTCGAGAACATCGGTGACCGCGCCGAGGCCATCGACCTGGCCATCCGTCTCGCCGAGGCGGGCGACGCCGTCGTCATCGCCGGCAAGGGCCACGAAACCGGCCAGGAAATCAACGGCGTCATGCATCACTTCGACGACCGCGAGCAGGTCCGGGAGGCGCTCGCGCGCCGCGACCGAAACACCGCAGGCGGCGCCGCCCAGGAAGGTGAGAACTAGATGATCGAACGCACCGCGGGGGAAATCGCCGACATCGTCGGCGGTGAACTCCACGACGCGGACCCGGCGACCCCCGTTTCCGGTCCCGTCGAATTCGACTCCCGGCGCATCACGCCCGGCTCCGTGTTTCTGGCGCTGCCGGGCGCCCGCGTCGACGGCCACGACTTCGCCGCAGGCGCCGCCGCCGACGGTGCGGCCCTGATCCTGGCCGCCCGGCCGGTCGGCGTGCCGGCGGTCGTCGTCAAGCCTCTGGGGGCGCAGAACTCCAACGCCGAGGCGTTCGCGCACGACCCGGACGGCTCCGGAGCCGCGGTGCTCGGGGCGGTGGGCGCACTGGCCCGCCGCGACGTCGACGAGCTGGCCGCAGACGGCCTGGTCGTCGTCGGCGTGACCGGTTCGGCCGGAAAGACCTCCGTCAAGGACATGATGGCGACGATCCTGCGCACCGACGGCGAGACCGTCGCGCCCAAGGGATCGTTCAACAATGAAATCGGCCACCCGTACACCGTGCTGCGCTGCACCCGCGACACCCGCTACCTGGTCGCCGAAATGAGCGCCCGCGGCATCGGCCACGTCGCGCACCTGGCCCGCATCGCCCCGCCGCGCATCGGCGCCGTGCTCAACGTCGGCACCGCCCACCTCGGCGAGTTCGGCTCCCGCGAAGCGATCGCGCAGGCCAAGGGCGAACTCGTCGAAGCGCTGCCCGCCGCCGCCGACGGGGGAGTCGCCGTGCTCAACGCCGACGACCCGCTGGTCGCCGGCATGGCGCCGCGCACCCGCGCCAAGGTCGTCTCCTTTGGGGTGGACTCGGACGACGCGGACTACCGGGCCACCGACGTCACCGTCGACGACCTCGCCCGCGCATCCTTCACCCTGCACTGCCCGGACGGCTCCGCCCACCCGGTTGCGCTGCGGGTCCACGGCGCCCACCAGGTGCCCAACGCCCTGGCCGCCGCCGCGGTCTGCATCGAGGCCGGCTTGGCCCCGGCCGCCGTCGCCGAGGCCCTGTCCGCCCACGTCGCCGCCTCCGAGCGGCGCATGGAGATGCGGCAGCGCGACGACGGCGTGACCGTCATCAACGACTCGTACAACGCCAACCCCGATTCCATGCGCGCCGGCGTCGACGCCCTCGTGTTGGCCGCCGGCGCCCGCGACGGCGCGACCTCCTGGGCCGTGCTGGGTCAGATGGGCGAACTCGGCGACACCGCCGTCGACGAGCACTCGGCCCTCGCCGGCTACCTCTCCGACCGCGGCGTCGACCGCTTGGTCGCCGTCGGGGAGGGGGCCAACGCGCGTGCCCTCGCGGACGCGGCCGAGGCCATGGGGTTAAATACTGTGCGGGCGTCGGACACCGACGCGGCGGCCGAGGCCGTCGCAAAGGAACTCCGACCCGGTGATGTCGTCCTGATCAAGGCGTCCTACGCCGACGGCCTATGGCGGGTCGCCGACGCTCTGGCACCGGTGACGCAGCAGAATTCGACCGAGAGGCGAGGTAAGTGACTCAACTCATCTACAGCGGGGCCTTCGCGTTCATCGTGTCGGTCTTCCTGACCCCGGTGCTCATCCGCCGCTTTTCCGCGGAGGGCATCGGCCAGGAGATCCGCGAGGAGGGGCCGAAGAGCCACCTCCGCAAGCGCGGCACCCCGACGATGGGCGGCATCGCCATCATCGCCGGCATTCTCGTCGGCTACTTCGGTTCGCATCTGATCGGGTACCTCCAGACGGGTGCCGGGCCGACGGCCTCGGGCCTGCTGGTGCTGTTCCTCACCCTGGCGATGGGCGCGCTCGGTTTCGCCGACGACTTCATCAAGCTGTACAAGGGCCGCAACCTGGGCCTGAACAAGACGGCGAAGCTGCTCGGCCAGCTCGCCGCCTCCCTGCTCTTCGGCGTGCTTCTGCTGCAGTTCCCGGACGCCTCGGGCATCACGCCGGGATCGACGAACCTGTCGTTCGCCCGCGACATCACCACGTGGAACCTCGCCCCGGGCCCGGTGTGGATCGGGATGATCGTGTTCATGGTGTTCGTGTTCATCGTCATCGCGGCGTGGACCAACGCGGTGAACCTCACCGACGGCCTCGACGGTCTGGCGGCGGGCGCGGTGGCGCTGCTGCTGGGCACGTACACGGCCCTCGCGTTCTGGCAGTTCCGCAACTCCTGCGACGTCGCCATCGTCGCCGGTTGCTACGACGTCCGCGATCCGCTGGACGTCGGCATCCTCGCCGCGGCCGGCCTGGGCGGTTGCCTGGGCTTCCTGTGGTGGAACGCGGCGCCGGCGAAGATCTTCATGGGCGACACCGGTTCGCTGGCGTTGGGCGGTCTCATCGCGGGTCTGTCCTTCGTCACCAAGACCGAGCTGCTGATGGTCATCATCGGCTTCATCTTCGTCCTGGAGGTCGCGTCGGTGGCCATTCAGATCGCGGCGTTCCAGACGACGGGCAAGCGCCCGTTCCGCATGGCGCCGATCCACCATCACTTCGAGGCGAAGGGGTGGGCCGAGACGGCCGTCGTCGTCCGCTTCTGGTTGTTGGCGGGCATCTTCAACATGCTCGGGTCCGCGATCTTCTATTCCGACTGGCTGGTGCAATCGGGGGTTCTGCGATGACGGCGGCGGGTGCGGCCACCGACCTCGTGGCATTGGTGCGTTCCGGCCCGGTGTTGGTCACCGGTGCGGGCGTGTCCGGGGAGGGGGCGATCAAGCTTCTGAAGGACCTGGGGTGCCCCGGGATCCGCCTCGTCGACGATTCCCCGGAGCGGGGCCGACCCATGGCCGACTCGCACGGCGTCGATTGGTGCACGTCGGATGCGGCTCGGGGTTTGCTTTCCGACGCCGCCGCGGTGGTCACCTCGCCCGGGTGGCGGCCGGACACGCCGTTGCTCGTCGCCGCAGCCGATGCCGGTGCGCCGGTCGTCGGCGACGTGGCGGTCGCCTTCGCCGGTGATCGAGCCGGCGTGTGGGGGGCGCCCCGCACGTGGCTTGTGGTCACGGGCACCAACGGCAAGACGACGACCACCGCGATGCTGGCCGCCATGCTCGGCGACCGTGGCGCGGCGGTGGGCAACATCGGCGTGGCGCTGCATGATGCGCTCACGGCCGAACGTCGGGTCGACGTCCTCGCCGCCGAATTGTCGAGCTTCCAGCTGCATTGGGCTCCGGGCCTGCGTCCGGACGCCGGTGCGCTGCTCAACCTCGCCGAGGATCACATCGATTGGCACGGGTCCTTCGAGGCTTACGGTGCCGACAAGGCGCGTGCCTTGACCGGTGGGGTCGCCGTCTTCGGTCTCGACGACGACGAGGTCGTCGCGCACGTGCGGGCGCTGGCCGATGCCGGGCAGCTTGCGCCGGCGGCGGTCGGGTTCACCATCGGTGAGCCGGCTGAGGGGCAGATCGGCGTGCGCGACGGGCGCATCATCGACCGCGCCTTCGGCGACCGCGCCACCGACGAACCGCACGAGGGCACCGAACTCGGCGGCGTGGACATCGCGCCGATCGAGGGCATTTCGCCCCCGGGGCCGGCCGGCGTGCTCGATGCGCTGGCGGCCACCGCGCTGGCGCGCTCCATCGGGGTGCGCGCCGTCGACATCGCCGAGGCGTTGGCCGGCTTCACCGTCCGTGCGCACCGCGGCCAGGTCGTCCATTCGGCCGGCGGCGTCGACTGGATCGACGATTCGAAGGCCACAAACCCGCACGCCGCCGACGCCGCCCTGCGCGGCCACGAGTCGGTCGTGTGGGTCGCCGGCGGCCAGCTCAAGGGCGCCGACGTGACGACGCTCATCGCCGATCACGCGCACCGGATGCGTGCGGCGGTCGTTCTCGGCGTCGATGGTCCGGTCATTGCCGGGGCGCTCGCCGCGGCGTCGCCGGGCATGCCGGTGACGGTGATCGGGGAGACCGATCCCGCCTCGGCGATGGAACAGGCCTGCTCCGCCGCAGCAGGTGCCGCGCAGGAGGGCGACGTGGTGCTGCTGGCGCCGGCCGCCGCGAGCCTGGACATGTTCACCGGAATGGCCCAGCGCGGCGATTTCTTCGCCGATGCCGCCCGCGCCGCCACCCGCGAGGGTGACCGTCGATGACCCGCCCCGCCCGCGGCGCGCGATCCGGCCGTCCGGACCGCGGCACGCGATCCGATCGTCGCGACGCCGACGTGCGTCCCGGCCGCCGGGCCGAGGCCGACCGACCTGAGGACGGCGCCGCCGCGGGGTCGGAGACGCGCGCGATGCTGCGCGACTGGATCTCCCGCCCGCTGTTCGACTACCACGTCCTGCTGGCCATCACGGCGCTGCTGACGGGCATCGGCCTGGTCATGGTGCTGTCGTCGTCGATGGCGTCGTCGGGCACGGAGGGCAGCGTCTGGAGCGTCTTCATGAGGCAGGCGGCGATGGTCGCCGTCGGTCTGCTGTTGTTCTGGCTGTCCATGCGCATCCCGGTGGAGGCCATCCGCAAACTCGCGCCGGTGGGTCTCGTCGTCGCGTTCGCGTTGCTGGTGCTCGTGCTCATTCCCGGCATCGGCGTCGGCCTGGAGGAAACCGGCGCGCAGTCGTGGATCTACGTCGGCAACGTGTCCCTGCAGCCGTCGGAGGTGGCGAAGGTCGCGTTGGCGGTGTGGGGGGCGAAGTTCCTGTCGGAGCGCCTGCGCACGGCCACCGAGGTCAAGCAGATTTTCCTGCCCTTCGGCATCGTGTCGGCGCTGGTCCTGGGGCTGGTGTTCTTCCAGCGTGACCTGGGCATGGTCGCGTCGATGGGCTTCGTGGTGCTGGCGCTGCTGTGGTTCGCGGGTCTGCCGCGCTACGTCATCGGCGGCATGGTCGGCGTCGGCGTTGCCGTGGTGGGCATCGCGACGCTGACCACGGGTTTCCGCTCGGCTCGCATTTCGGTGTATTTCAACACCCTGTTCGGTCGTTTCGAGGAGACCCAGGGTCCGGCGTACCAGTCGTACCAGGGCATCATTTCGCTTGCCGACGGTTCCATGACCGGCGTGGGATTGGGGCAGTCGCGCGCCAAGTGGTTCTACTTGCCCGAGGCGAAGAACGACTTCATCTTCGCCATCATCGGCGAGGAGCTGGGCTTCATCGGCGCCGTCATCGTCGTGTTGCTCTACGCCGCGCTGGGCTGGGTGGGCCTGCGGGTCGCCCAGCGGCAGGCGGACCCGTTCCTGCGTTTGATGGCCGGAACGATCACGACGGCGACGGTCGTCCAGGCGTTCATCAACATCGGTTACGTCGTCGGCGTGCTGCCGGTGACGGGTCTGCAGCTGCCGCTGATTTCGGCGGGCGGCACGTCGGCCATCGTGACGTTGCTGTCGATGGGCCTGCTGGCCACGTGCGCGCGCCACGAGCCGGAGTCGGTGTCGGCGATGCAGACGTCGGGGCGTCCGGCGATCGACCGCATCCTGGGCATTCCCGAGCCGCTGCCGTACGACCCGTCGCATCGCGATGAGCGCACCTCGCGCGGCCATCGCGACACCCGCCGATTCGGCCCTCCGGTCACCGGATCCGACGATGTCGTCGGCGATCGCTTCGAGGCACGCGAGCGGCGTCGTGAAGCAAGCCCGGGATACCGCTCCACCCGCACCGCCGCCGTCGAACGCCCCGAACCGCGCCCGCGTCCGCAGAGCAGGACGGGCCGTCCCGGCGGTTCCGCCCGAGGCGTCGCGGAACGGTACCGTGAATCCGAACGAGGGGATCGCCGTCCCCGCGGCCGCGGCAACCGCCGGCCGGGCGGCCCCGACAGGAGGACCAGGTGAGCGAAGCGACTCCGCAGGAATCGGCCTACGCGGGACCCGGCGGGCGTCCGCTGTCCATCGTCGTCGCCGGCGGTGGCACGGCCGGGCACATCGAACCGGCGCTCGCCGTGGCCGACGCGATCCGCGAGATCGCCCCGGATACCCGCATCACGGCCCTGGGCACCCACCGTGGCCTGGAGACCACCCTCATTCCGGCGCGCGGCTACGACCTGCGGCTGATCCCGCCGGTGCCGGTGCCGCGCAAGCCCACCGGCGACCTGTTCAAGCTTCCCTTCCGCGTGGCCCGGGCGGTGGCGCAGACGCGTGAGGTGCTCGACGACGTCGAGGCCGACGCGGTCATCGGCTTCGGCGGCTATGTGGCGGCGCCGGCGTACCTGGCGTGCCGCCGTGGCCGTCGCATCCCGTTCCTGGTGCACGAGGCCAACGCCCGCGCCGGCATGGCCAACAAGTTGGGCGTCAAGCTCGGCGGCGAGGGACTGGCTGCGGTGTCCGGCTCCGGCATGCCGGGCGACGTCGTGGGCATTCCCGTGCGCCGCGCGCTGTCGACGCTGGACCGCGCCGCGTTGCGAGCCGAGGCCCGCGAGTTCTTCGGTCTGCCCGCCGACGGTCCGGTGTTGTTCGTCACCGGCGGTTCACAGGGGGCGCGCAGCATCAACGAGGCCGCCTCGGGTGCCGCGGACGACTTCGCCGCCAAGGGCATCGCGGTGCTCCACGCCCACGGCAAAAAGAACACCGTGACGCTGCCGGAGGGCCGGGGCGCCGACGCGACCCCGCCGTACGTCGCCGTGCCCTACGTCGACCGGATGGACCTGGCGTATTCGGCGGCGGATCTGATCCTGTGCCGCTCGGGTGCGATGAGCGTCGCCGAGATTTCGGCCGTCGGGTTGCCCGCCGTGTACGTGCCGCTGCCGCACGGCAACGGCGAGCAGGCGCTCAACGCCACGGACATCGTCGACGCCGGCGGTGGCCTGCTCGTCGCCGACGCGTCGCTGACCCCGGCGTCGATTCGCGACCTGGTCATTCCCTTGCTTTCCGACGCCGACCGACTCTCCGAGATGTCCCGTGCGACGGCGGCGTCCGGACATCGCGACGCGGCCGACGCGATCGCCCGCAGGGTGCTCGACGCGGCGGTGCGCGGCGCCCGCGGATGACGCCCGCGGTTGGTCGCGACCAGCCGTGAATGGGCTCGAACCGCCGCCGACGGCCGCGAACGGCGATGAGCGGTCGCGGATAACATTGAACAGTTGTAGACGTCCCGGGCCCGACGCCCGGCTGCTTCCACGAGGTGACCACCAGATGAGCGATTCCACCACCACCGGCGCCGCCCCCGCGCCGGGGACCCTGCCGGCCAGCGTGCACATGATCGGCATCGGCGGCGCCGGCATGTCGGGCGTCGCCCGGCTGCTGCTCGCCCGCGGCGTCACCGTGTCCGGTTCGGACATGAAGGACTCCCGCGCGGTGGTGGGCCTGCGCGCAATGGGGGCCACCGTCGCCATCGGGCACGACGCGGCGAACCTCGATGCGTCGGGAAGCCTGCCGGAGGCGGTCGTGGTGTCCTTCGCCGCGATCCCGGAGACCAACCCCGAGCTGGCCCGCGCCCGCGAGTTGGGCATTCCGGTGCTCAAGCGGTCCGATGTCCTGGGCATGCTGCTCGAGGGCAACCGCGCCGTGCTCATCGCCGGCACCCACGGCAAGACGTCGACGACGTCGATGAGCGTCGCCGCGCTGCAGGCCGCGGGCCTCGACCCATCTTTCGCCGTCGGCGGTTTGATGTCGAAGGCCGGCGTCAACGCCCACCACGGCACCGGCGACGTCTTCGTGGCCGAGGCCGACGAATCCGACGCCTCCCTGCTGACGTACTCGCCGCAGGTGGCGGTGGTGACCAACATCGAGCCGGATCACCTGGACTTCTTCGGCACCGCCGAGAAGTACTACGCGGTGTTCGACGCGTTCGCCGGCCGCATCGTCGACGGCGGTGCGCTGGTGGTCTGCGCCGAGGACGAGCACGCCGCCGCGCTGGGCGAGCGCGCCAAGGCCGCGGGAATCCGCGTCTACGCCTACGGCGGGCCCGAGGCGCTCGAGGCGCACCCGGAGCTGGAGCCGGGCGGCGTCCTCCACGGCTGGACCGCACACGGCGGCGGCGCCCGCGTGGAGGCCACCGTGCTCGGCGATCGAATCACCTTCGAGCTGCGTCAGCCGGGCCGTCACATGGCCCTCAACGCGCTGGCGGCCCTGGTCTCCGGTGCGCTGGTCGACGCCGATCCGGTGCGCATGGCCCGGGGGCTCAGCGAATTCACCGGCGTGCGCCGCCGCTTCGACTACCACGGACGCATCGAGGGCGGGCAGTTCGCGGGCGTCCGCGTCTACGACGACTA
Organism: Corynebacterium freneyi; assembly: GCF_030408835.1. Classification (NCBI taxonomy): domain Bacteria; kingdom Bacillati; phylum Actinomycetota; class Actinomycetes; order Mycobacteriales; family Corynebacteriaceae; genus Corynebacterium; species Corynebacterium freneyi. The sequence goes on along the minus strand of NZ_CP047357.1, from coordinate 1,876,427 downwards.
CGCGCACCATCCCACCGAGGTCCGCGCCGTGCTCGGTGCCGCTCGCGAACTCGTCGACGAGGCCGGCTGCGGCAACGTCGTCGCCGTGTTCCAGCCGCACCTGTACTCGCGGACCAAGGCGTTCGCCGGCGAGTTCGCCGAGGCGCTGTCGCTGGCGGACAAGGTCATCGTCCTCGACGTCTTCGGCGCCCGCGAGGAGCCGGAACCGGGCGTCGACGGCGATCTCATCGCCCGGTCGGTCACCGTCCCGACCATCTTCGAGCCCCACTTCACGTCCACGCCCGCCCGTGTGCGCGAGGTCGCCGGTCCCGACGACGTCATCCTGACCATCGGCGCCGGCAGCGTGACCATGCTCGCCGACGAAATCCTGAGGGAGCTCGGCTGATGCGCGCAGCCGGAGGCGTCAAACGCGGCGGGATCATCGCCCTGGCGCTGGTCGTCGTCGCGGCGGTCGCGTGGGCGGTGCTGTGGTTCACCCCGGTGGCCACGGTGAAGGAGATCCGCGTGGAGGGCGTCGTCAACGGAGACGCCGCCGCGATCTCCGAGTCCACCGGCATCGTCGTCGGCGAGAAACTGGCCCGCGTGGACACCGATGCGGCCGCGCGCGCCGTGGCCGCCGAACCATGGGTGGAAAAGGTCACCGTCGGCCGTTCGTGGCCGTCGGCGGTCACCGTCGACGTGCAGGAACACGCGGCGGTGATCCACATGCGGGCCACCGACGGCGAACACCTCTTCAACGGGGAAGGGGTGGAATTCCTCGTAGCCCCGCCGCCGCCGGGAAGCGTGGAGGTCGTCCGCGTGCCGCGGGTGGAAAATCCCGAGCCGGGCAAGCTCGATCCGGATCCGGACATCGTGCGTGCGGTCCTGGACGTGCTCGACGTGCTGCCCGAGCGGGTGCGCGGGGAGGTCGCCCGCGTGGATGCGCCGGGGCAGACGGACATTTCCCTGATCCTGCACGACGGTCGGGAGATCTACTTCGGTTCGTCCGACCGGGCCCGGGAGAAGGGCCGCGCCGCCGAGATCGTCATCGATCGGGAGGGCCAGCGCTGGAACGTCTCCAACCCCGCCGAGCCGACGCTGCGCAACTGATTTTCCCCACCGGCGATTCCATCCGGGACGACGGCATGGCCGTGTGGCGGATGGTGCCAATGGGGGAGTCGGGCTCCAACTTAGCCCTCAACCTTTACTTGAGGGTGCCGACACGCCGGGTCCGCGATGGCGGCCCAACGCCATTTCATGAACGATGATGGGGCGGACAACAAAGCCGGGAACGCAACAAAGGAAGGGCGAGCAGAGCCACATGACCTCCCCGAACAACTACCTCGCCGTGATCAAGGTCGTCGGAGTCGGCGGCGGCGGCGTCAACGCCGTCAACCGCATGATCGAGGAGGGGCTGAAGGGCGTCGAATTCATCGCCGTCAACACGGACTCCCAGGCCCTGATGTTCACCGACGCCGACGTGAAGCTGGACATCGGACGCGAGGCCACCCGCGGCCTGGGCGCCGGTGCGAACCCGGAGGTCGGCCGCACCTCCGCCGAGGACCACAAGGACGAGATCGAGGAGACCCTCAAGGGCGCCGACATGGTCTTCGTCACCGCCGGCGAAGGCGGCGGCACCGGCACCGGTGCGGCCCCGGTCGTCGCATCGATCGCGAAGAAGGCCGGCGCGCTGACCGTCGGCGTCGTCACCAAGCCGTTCTCCTTCGAGGGCAAGCGCCGCACGAAGCAGGCGATGGAGGGCATCGAGCAGCTCAAGGAAGCCTGCGACACGCTCATCGTCATCCCCAACGACCGTCTGCTGCAGATCGGCGAAGAGAACATCGGCATGATGGAGGCCTTCCGCGCCGCCGACGAAGTCCTCTTCAACGGCGTGCAGGGCATCACCGACCTGATCACCACCCCGGGCATGATCAACGTCGACTTCGCCGACGTGCGTTCCGTCATGGCTTCGGCGGGCTCCGCGCTGATGGGCATTGGCTCGGCCCGCGGCGAGAACCGCGCGCAGAAGGCGGCGGAGATGGCCATCAACTCTCCGCTGCTGGAGACCACGATGGAGGGCGCGACGGGCGTGCTGCTGTCCTTCGCCGGCGGTTCCGACATCGGCCTGATGGAGGTCAACCAGGCGGCGACGCTGGTCGAGGAGCAGGCCGACGACGACGCGAACATCATCTTCGGCACGATCATCGACGACAACCTGGGCGACGAGGTCCGCGTGACCGTCATCGCCACCGGTTTCGAGGACCGCGCCCGCAAGGCCACGGTCGCCCCGTCGCAGCCGAAGCCGGAGGCCGAGGAGCGCCCGTCGTCCCTGCCGGGCGGCGACAACCTGGGTGGCGGCGAGCCGGTCCGCGAGCCCGTCCGTGAGCCGGTCGCCCGCGACGAGGTCCGCGATGACCGTCGCGACGAACGCCGCGACGACCGCGACACCGGGTTCACCCCGCGGTCCCGCGTTTCCGGCGGCCTGTTCACCGATGGTTCGCGTCGCGACACCTACCGGGGCGGGCAGCACCGCGACGACCGCCGCGATGACCGTCGCGACGATCGCGCCCCCAAGGACGACGGCCTCGACCTGCCCGGCTGGGCGTAGGGGCTTGGGCCGATGACCGACACCTCCCCGCAGGGGAGCGGAACCCGCCGCGTGCGCAAGGTGCTCACCACCCGCCGCGGCGGGTTTTCCGCGTCCCCGTACGATTCCTTCAATTTGGGCGATCATGTCGGCGATGATCCGGCCGCCGTCGCCGCCAATCGTCGCCGCCTCGCCGAGGGCATGGGGCTGGACCCGGCCCGTTTCGTGTGGATGGAGCAGATCCACTCCAACACGGTCACCGTCATCGACGGGCCCCGCGATGAGCCGGTGCCCGCCACGGATGCGATCGTCACCAGGGTGCCGGACCTGGCGTTGGTCGTCCTCGTCGCCGATTGCGTGCCGGTGTTGCTTTCCGACGACGACGCGGGAGTCATCGCCGCCGTCCACGCCGGACGCATCGGGGCGCGCAACGGGATCGTCGCAAAGGCCGTGGCGGCCATGGTCGAACTCGGGGCGACCCCCGCGAACATCCACGCGTTGCTGGGCGCCGCTGCCGGCGGCGAAAACTACGAAGTGCCCGAAGCGATGGCGGCGGACGTCGAAAAGCATCTGCCGGGATCCCGGACCACGACGACGAAGGGCACCCCGGGCCTCGACGTGCGCGCCGGTCTGATGCGGCAACTGCATGGGCTGGGCGTGACCAACATCAACGCCGAGCCGCGGTGCACGATCGCCGAAACCGACTACTTCTCCTACCGGCGGGAGGGCACGACCGGGCGCCAGGCCGGCGTCGTCGTCCTCGTCGGCGAGGCCTGACGGACGCGGCGGAAAAAGTCCCGGCGCATCACCTCGGCCGGGCGTGTCTGCCCTGTCGGCCACGCCCGCCCGGGTACGTTTGTGAGCAGCACCGCACCACCGACCACGACATGCAAAGGATGAACATGTCCAACTTCTCCAGGAAGTTCTCCGACTTCTTCGGCCTGACCCCGGCCCAGGGCGACGTCGACTTCGACGACCGCTTCGAGCGCGATTCCTACGAGGACGACTACCGCTCGTCCGGCCGCTACGGCCGCGATTACGACGACTACCGCGACTCCGATCGCGACTACCCGTCCCGCGGCGCCGGCGTGCGCGACTACGATCCGCAGGACCGCTCCGACCACGACCTGGACCGCGACGACGCCTACGCCCGTCCGCACCTGCGTCCGCTGGACCGTCCCGTCACCCCGACGGTGCGTCACATCACCCCGAAGACCGACTTCCTGGACAAGTACTCCGAGGCCAAGGACATCGGCGAGGCCTTCCGCGACGGCGACATCGTCGTGTTCGACCTGGTCGACCTCGAGCCGGCCGAGCGCAAGCGCTACCTGGACTTCGTCGCCGGCCTGGCGTTCGCCCTGCGCGGCGTCATCGAGGCCGACGGCACCCGGTTCACGCTGCTGCCCGGGGGCGTCACGCTCTCCGATGCCGAGCGTGACCGACTGTCCGTCTAAGCTTCAGACGTGCAGATTTTCCTCGGCGTACTTCTGATCGCGGTCCAGCTGTTCACCTACCTGCTGCTGGCGCGGATCGTCATCGAGATGATCCAGTCGTTTTCGCGCGCGTGGCAGCCGGGTCGGGCGTTTTCCGTCGTCGGCGAGGTGATCTTCACCATCACCGACCCGCCCGTGAAGGCGCTGCGGAAGGCCATTCCGCCCATGCCGATGGGCGGCGTGCAGCTGGACATGTCCGTGCTGGTGCTCTTCTTCATCCTGATGATCATTCGCATGGTGCTGCAGGGCGTCGCATTCTGATGCCCGCCGACCGGCGGTCCACCACATGGTGGGCCGCCGGTTTTCTTTGTCCCGGCCCGGTCGGGGGTGGGGTTTTCGCCCCGCATCCGACCCGCCGCCGCATATTCGGGGACGGTCGCGGACCGGGGCGCCCGGGGGCGGCGATTGCGGTCATGTGCTCAAAGTCCCAGGTTGAGCGGGAGGTTTAGGGTTTGGGGCGGGTGTTAACCAACCGAACCCGGGTGCATCGAGGGGTTTTCGTGGTGCGCTGGACGTGTGTTGCAGGTGTGATGCCGGTAGTATGGTCCGGGAAGAAACAAGTATCGTCGTTTTTGGATCGCGTTTTCCCGCCCGGAACCCGGGCGAGAGTCCGGTTCCGACGTGCGGGTTCCCGGCCAACGATGGCGGGTGCGTCCCGTGAAAATACAGCGTCCACGAATTTTGAAGGGGAACTCTCCATGCCGCTGACTCCAGCTGATGTGCACAACGTCGCGTTCAGCAAGCCGCCGATTGGCAAGCGCGGCTACAACGAGGACGAGGTCGACCAGTTCCTCGATCTCGTCGAGGACGCGCTGGGCGAGCTGCAGGACGAAAACGCCGACCTGCGCCTGCGCGTCGAGGATCTGGAGCGCGACCTCGAGGACGCCCGCTCCGGTGCGGCCGCCCCCGCCGCGGTCCCGGCTCCCGAGGTCGACGAGACCGCGCTGCGCGCCTCCATCGAGGCCGAGCTCCGCGCCGAGTACGACCGCCGCCTGGAGGAGGAGTCCGCCCGCCTGCGCGCCGAGGCCGAGGACCGCGTCCGCGAGGCCGAGGATCGCGCCGCCGAGGCCGAGTCCCGCGCCGAGGCCGCCGGTTCCGCCGGTTCCGCCGACGCCGGCACCCAGCAGCAGGGCTTCGTGTCCGCCCCGGCCGCCGCCGACGAGCCCGCCACGGCCGACACCCACATGCAGGCCGCCCGCGTCCTGGGCCTGGCCCAGGAGATGGCCGACCGCCTCACCTCGGACGCCAAGCGCGAGTCCGACGAGATGCTGTCGATCGCCCGCACCAACTCCGAGAGCACCATCGCCGACGCCGACGCCCGCGCCGAGGAGACGCTGTCCTCCGCCCGCCGCGAGGCCGACGAGACCCTGGCCGACGCCCGCCGCCGCTCCGAGCAGATGATCTCCGAGGCGCAGACGGAGTCCGAGACCACCCTCAACGACGCCCGCCAGCGTTCCGAGCAGATGATCTCCGACGCCGACGCCCGCTCCTCGGCGACCATCAGCACCGCCCAGGAGAAGGCCGCCGAGCTGCAGGCCGATGCCGAGCGCAAGCACACCGAGATCATGACCACCGTCAACGAGCAGCGCGAGGCCCTCGAGGCCCGCATCGAGGAGCTGCACATCTTCGAGCGCGAGTACCGCACCCGCCTGAAGACCTTCCTCGAGTCCCAGCTGGAGGACCTCAACTCCCGCGAGTCCGCCGCTCCGGCCGACGGCTACAACAACTAGCCGCAACAACCGACCGGGCCGAAAGGCTCCGTGCGCGGGGCGTCGTAAAGCGACCCCGCACGCAGGCGCCCGCCCCGTTCCCGCATCGCGCGGGACACGGGGCGGGCGCTTCGCCGTTGCGTGCCGGCCCGTCTATACTTGTGCCTCGTATGCGCGATGATCCGGCAATCACCGGGGAGCGTTCCGGAAGAACGGCGCCGACCGCGCCCCGCAGTCACCAGCGGCGGGGCAGGGGACGCGCCCAGTAGAACCGGACGGGTCGGGCCCGCACAGCCCGGACGATGAGCGGGCCGCGCTCCTCCCGACGAAGGGGGAAACCGGTCAAGCGGGGTGGTACCGCGCCGGCAGGCGTCCCCGTGGCACTTTTCACCCGGCCCAGGCCGGGGACCAGCGACCATGGAGGACCAACGTGAACAAGCCCACCCCCGCAGGCGGCGCCTATCCCCGCACCGACCAGTTCGGTGACGTCTCCGGCAGCCCCAGCTTCCCGGCCCTCGAGGACCGCGTCCTCGACTTCTGGGCGTCCGACGACACGTTCCGCGCGTCGATCGACGAGCGCGACGGCGCCGAGGAGTACGTGTTCTACGACGGCCCGCCGTTCGCCAACGGCCTGCCGCACTACGGCCACCTGCTGACGGGCTACGTCAAGGACATCGTCCCGCGCTACCAGACCATGCGCGGCAAGCAGGTCAACCGCGTCTTCGGCTGGGACTGCCATGGCCTGCCCGCCGAGCTGGAGGCCGAAAAGCAGCTCGGCATCACAGACAAGGGCCAGATCGAGGACATGGGCCTGGCCAAGTTCAACGAGTACTGCGCCTCCTCCGTGCTGGAGTACACCAACGAATGGCAGGAGTACGTCACCCGCCAGGCGCGCTGGGTCGACTTCGAAAACGGCTACAAGACCATGGACCCCGGGTTCATGGAGTCGGTGATGTGGGCGTTCAAGGAGCTCTACGACAAGGGCCTGATCTACCAGGGGTTCCGCGTCCTGCCGTACTCGTGGGCCGAGCACACCTCGCTGTCGAACCACGAGACCCGCCTGGACGACTCGTACAAGATGCGCCAGGACCCGACGCTGACGGTGACGTTCCCGATCACCGGCGCGGTGGCCGGGTCGGCGGGCGAGTCGACGCTGGCGGAGCATCCGGAGCTTGCCGACGCCGCCGCCCTGGCGTGGACGACCACCCCGTGGACCCTGCCGTCCAACCTGGCGCTGGCCGTGCACCCCGACGTCGAGTACTCGCTGGTCCGCGTCGGGGAGAAGGGGCTGGCCGAGTTCGTCGGCCGCACCTTCCTGCTGGCGTCCAACCTGGTCGGGTCCTTCGCCAAGGAGCTGGGCAAGGACCGCGAGGTCGTGGCCACCTACACCGGCGCGCAGCTGGAGGGCCTGATCTACCAGCCGATCTTCGACTTCTTCGCCGACCAGCCCAACGCCTTCCAGATCCTCGTGGCCGACTACGTCACCACCGAAGACGGCACCGGCATCGTCCACCAGGCCCCGGCCTTCGGTGAGGACGACATGATCACCTGCCAGCGCTACGGCATCGAGCTGGTCATCCCGGTGGACATGGACGGCAAGTTCACGTCCCTGACCCCGCCGTACCAGGGCCAGCTGGTCTTCGACGCCAACAAGGACATCATCCGCGACCTGAAGTCGGCGGTCCGCGTGGTGCGCCACCAGACCATCGAGCACTCCTACCCGCACTCGTGGCGTTCGGGCGAGCCGCTGATCTACATGGCGCTGCCGTCGTGGTTCGTGGCCGTGACCAAGTTCCGCGACCGCATGGTCGAGCTCAACCGCGAGCAGATCGAGTGGATGCCGGAGCACATGCGCGACGGCCAGTTCGGCAAGTGGCTCGAGGGCGCCCGCGACTGGAACATCTCGCGTTCGCGCTACTGGGGTTCGCCGATCCCGGTGTGGGTGTCCGACGACGACGCGTACCCGCGCGTCGACGTGTACGGCTCCCTGGAGGAGCTGGAGCGTGACTTCGGTCGCCGCCCCAAGTCGCTGCACCGCCCGGACATCGACGAGCTGGTCCGCCCGAACCCGGATGACCCGACGGGCAAGTCGATGATGCGCCGCGTGCCGGAGGTCCTGGACTGCTGGTTCGAGTCCGGCTCCATGCCGTTCGCGCAGAAGCATTACCCGTTCGAGAACAAGGAGTGGTTCGACACCCACTCGCCGGCGGACTTCATCGTCGAGTACTCGGGCCAGACCCGAGGCTGGTTCTACACGCTGCACGTGCTGTCGACGGCGCTGTTCGATCGCCCGGCGTTCAAGAAGGTCGTCGCCCACGGCATCGTGCTGGGCAACGACGGCCTGAAGATGTCGAAGTCGAAGGGCAACTACCCGAACGTCAACGAGGTCTTCCAGCGCGACGGTTCCGACGCGATGCGCTGGTTCCTGATGTCCTCGCCGATCCTGCGCGGCGGCAACCTGATCGTCACCGAGCAGGGCATTCGCGAGGGCGTGCGCCAGGCGTTGCTGCCGACGTGGAACGCCTACTCCTTCCTGCAGCTCTACGCCTCCAAGCCGGCGCAGCGGGCGACGGATTCGGACAACGTGCTGGACCGGTACATCCTGGCCAAGTTGGCGGCGACGGTGAAGGCGACGACGGCCAAGCTGGACGACACGGACATCGCCGGGGCGACCGACGAGATCCGTTGGTTCTGCGATGCCCTGACCAACTGGTACGTGCGCCGTTCCCGCGATCGTTTCTGGGCGGGCGACGAGGAGCACCCGGAGGCCTTCAACACCCTGTACACCGTGCTGGAGACCCTGACGCGCCTGGCGGCGCCGATGCTGCCGATGGCGTCGGAGGTCATCTGGAAGTCCCTGACCGGCGGCCGTTCGGTGCACCTCGAGCCGTGGCCCACCGCAGACGAGCTTTCCGACGACGCGGCGCTCGTTGCAGCGATGGATGACGTTCGTGCGGTGTGTTCGGCGTCCTCGCGGGTGCGCAAGGCGCATCAGCTGCGCAACCGTCTGCCCCTGCCGAAGCTGACGGTGGCCATCCCGGACGCGAGTGCGCTGGAGCCGTTCAAGGACATCATCCGCGACGAGGTCAACGTCGACGACGTGGTGTTGACCGAGGACGTCGCCTCCGTCGGCCGCTTCGAGGTCGCGGTGAACGCCCGGGCGGCGGGCCCGCGCCTGGGCAAGGACGTGCAGACGGTGATCAAGGCCGTGAAGTCCGGCGATTACGAGGTCGTCGACGGCGTGGTCGTCGCCGGCGGCATCGCGCTGGAGGACGGCGAGTACACCCGCCGTCTGGTCGCCGACGACGCCGAGTCCACCGCCGAGGTCGACGGCGTCGACGGCCTGGTCGTCCTGGACATGACGGTCACGGAGGAACTGGAGTCGCGCGGCTGGGCGGCCGACCGCATCCGCGGCCTGCAGGACGCCCGCAAGGCCGCCGGCCTGGAGATCACCGACCGCATCACGGTGACCGTGAACGTCCCGGCCGAGCGCGCCGAGTGGGCCGAGCGCCACAAGGACCTCATCGCCGCGGAGGTGCTGGCGACGTCGTTCGAGGTCGTCGTCGACGGTGACGCCCTGACCCACGACCTTGGCGACGGCTGCACCGCCGACGTCGTCAAGGCCTAGCCGACGGCGCGGATCGGGGAGCATCCACAGCCCCCGATCGATCCACAGTTCCACCTTCGGCCCCCGCCTCCCGAGCAGCGCTCGGCGGGCGGGGGCCGTAACGTTTCCGGCGACGGGCACCGGATGGGCCGGGCCCGCAAATGACGAGGGGGAATCGGGGATGAAGGACGAATCGGCGATGAACGACGCGGCGTGGGAGGAGTTCGTCGGCCCGGGACCGGAGGAGCTGGAGTACCTGGGCACGGTCGATGCCGTGGCGCGGTTGCTGGAGGAGGAGTTCGGGCCGGGCAAGACGTGGCCGTGGACGTGGGCGCGCCGGGCGGACATCGCCGAATGCATCATCGACGCGGTGTTTTCCGTGCGGGCGCGCAACGCCGACGTGGATCGGATCGTCGACCGGTGGCGGCACTGGCAGATGGAGGAGGGCATCGCGGCGGTCACGGCGTGGGATCTGGCCGTGGCGCTGCGCAACCTGCCGGGGCTGAAGGGCACCGGGCCCATCCGCGGGCCGGAGGAGGAGCCCGCCGCGCGTCGCCCGGTGTTCCCGCGCAACCGCATTGCGGGGCGGCTGAAGACGACGATCGCCGAGGAAGCGGCCACGGTGCTCGACGACGCGGGCATCGTGGGCCTGGAGAGCTTCCGCCGACGCCTGCGCATCAGCCCGATGGCCCTGCGCAACGAATGGACGAGCGTGCACGGATTGGGGGAGACGTCGTTTTGCCACATGCGCCTGCTCGCCGGCTCCGATGCGTTGGATCCGGGAGTGCGGGTGCTGCGGTACCTGGGAATGGGCAGGGCGGTGCCGGTGTCGTGGGCCAAGGACGTCATCGTCGGTGTCGCGGATGCGATGGATGTGCCGCCGGTGGCGGTCGAGTACGCGCTGTCGCTGGTGACCGCACGCTCCCACGTGCGGTCGACGAAAAAGGACGCGGATGCGGTGCGGGGAGGGCGACGGGACCTCGACGTCGCGTGATGCGCCGGACGGAGCCCGCGCAGGACCGGTCGATGCGCGGCGCCTATGCTGGGCAATCATGCATCGCTGGGTCCTCCACATCGACATGGACGCGTTCTACGCGTCCGTCGAACAGCTGACCCGGCCGACGCTGCGGGGCCGGCCGGTGCTGGTCGGCGGCGTCAGCGGCCGTGGAGTCGTCGCCGGCTGCTCCTACGAGGCCCGCGCCCACGGCGCCCATTCGGCCATGCCGATGATGCAGGCCAGACGGCTCATGCCGCCCGGCGCCGTCGTCGTCGGCCCCCGCAAGGGCATCTACGGACCCGTGTCGCGGCGGGTGTTCTCCATCATCCGCGACCGGGTTCCCGTGGTCGAGCAGCTCAGCGTCGACGAGGCGTTCATGGAGCCCGCCGAACTCGTCGGCGCCGACGCCGCGACGGTGGAGGAATGGGCCCAACGGCTGCGGGCCGACATCCGCGACCAGACGGGCCTGCCGTCGTCGATCGGGGCGGGGCCGGGCAAGCAATTCGCCAAGATCGGTTCGGGGCTGGCGAAACCGGATGGGGTCTACATCATCGAAAGGTCCCGGCAGCACGAACTGCTGGACCCGCTGCCCGTCGGCAAGCTCTGGGGAGTCGGACCGGTGTCGGAAGCCAAGTTGAAGGCGCAGGGCGTGGAAACGATCGCCGACTTCGCGGCCCTCAAGCCGCGCGACGTGGAGCTCACCCTGGGGCGCACGGTCGGGCCCGCGCTGCAGCTGCTGGCCCGCGGCATCGACGACCGGCCGGTGAAGGAACGGGACATCGCGAAGTCCATTTCCGCCGAGTACACCTACCCGCGCGACCTCGAATCCATGGCGCAGGTGCATTCGGCCATCGAGCGCGCCGGGCACAAGGCCCACGGGCGGCTGCTTTCCGACGGCCGCGGCGCCCGCACCATCACCGTCAAGGTGCGGTTGTCCGATCTGAGCTTGCACACGAGGTCGGAGACGCTGCCGTACGCGACGCAGGACGCGGAGACGCTGCTGTCGGTGGCCCACCGGCTGGCGTTCGACCCGGCCTCGATCGGTCCGGTGCGGCTGGTGGGCGTGGGGCTGTCCGGACTCGACGCGACGATGCAGTCGGTGCTTTTCCCGGAATTGGATCGCGGCCACGTCGTGGAGGACACCGTCCCGGGCCTGGCCGACGTGCCCGCCGGACTGGTGGAGCTCACCGGCGACGGCACGCTGCCCACGTTTCGCGCCTCGGATTCGAAGTGGGCGCCGACGTCCGACGTCCACCATCCCGAATACGGGCACGGGTGGGTGCAGGGGGCGGGCCATGGTGTGGTGTCGGTGCGTTTCGAGTCGCGGACGACGGGGCCGGGCCGCGCAATCAGCCTGGCCGAGGACGACCCGGACCTGCGCGAATGCTCGCCGCTGTGCAGCCTCGACTGGGAGGACTGGTTCACCGAGCATGACGACGCCGCCGAATGGGCGGACCAACCGCCCAAGGAAACCGGCGCGCCGGCGGATGCCGCCGACCCCGGGGCGACGGGCGAAAACCCGGAAGCCCGGAACCCGAATCCCTAGAACAGGGTCTGCGGGTGCACGCCGGCGGCGATGGCGGCGGCGAGGATGATGCGCGCCTGCGGGGCGTGGACGCAGCCGGAACCGACGACGCCGCGGGCGGCCAGCGTCGCGCCACCGCCGGCGCCGCCGTAGCTGCCGTGGACGTCGCCGCGGGGCACGCGGGTGCACATGACCACCGGGATGTCCGCCTCCAGCGCGCGGCCGATCGCCGCGGCCATGTCGGTGCCGACGTTGCCGGCGCCCATGCCCTCGACGACCAGGCCCGCGGCGCCGGCGTCGACTGCGGCGTCGACGAACGTCCCGTCGCTTCCGGCGTGCGCGGCGATGATGTCCACGCGGACGTCGGAAAGCTCCTTGAGGGGCAGGGGAGCGGGGCGCACCGGATCCTCGGGGGCGTTGGTGGCGAAGCCCAGCTCATCGGTGGTGTGCCACTTCACGGCGCCGCGCACGGGCAACACCGCGTGGCCGAAGACGATGAGCACGCCGATGCCGCGGGCGGAGGCGTCCATCGCCACGACCATGGCCTCGAAGAGGTTGTTCGGGCCATCGGCCTCCGGGTGGTCGGCCGGTTTCTGCGAGCCGGTGAAGACGACCGGACGTTCGTCGGCGTGGAAGACGTCGACGGCCATCGCAGTCTCCTCCATCGAGTCGGTGCCGTGCGTGACGACGACTCCGTCGACGGAGGGATCGGCGAAGACCTCGTGGATGACGGCGTTGAGTTCGTCGACCTCCGCCAGGGTCATCGACGCCGAGTCGAGGTGGGCGACTTCGCGGACCTCGATTTCGACGGAACCGGCGGGGAACCGGTCGGCGATCGGACGGACCAGGGATTCCCCGTCGAGGGTGGGCAGCAGATGCCCCTGTCGGTCGCTGGTGCAGGCGATCGTTCCGCCGGTGGTCAGGACGACGAGGCGGGCGGGCGTGGCATCGGTGTCGGACATGCGCACCACTCTACGGAGGTGCCGACGGGTGTAGAATCGTCGGGCGTACCGAACAAACCGGAAACACCGCCAAAGGATCCCGGGCCCGGCCGTCGGCCCGCCCGGTCCGATGAGGAGTGACATGAAGTTCCACCGAAGCCTGACCGCGACGCTGATCGCGGGCGTCACCGCACTGAGCCTCGCGGCGTGCGGCGATGACGGGGAGGGCACCGACGAGTCCACCTCGGCCACCACGACGTCGACGGCGGAGGTTGCGGCGTTCCCGACGGCCATGGAGCTCAACGACATCCTGGCCCGCGCCACCGACCCGAACCTGCCGATCGAGGAGAAGACCCAGACCGTCGAAAACGGCGAGGAAGCCGCGGAGCTTTTCGACGTCATGACGCGCTCGAAGGAGGAGTCGGGTGCGACCCTCGAGGTCGTGGAGCCGGTGCTGCCCGGTTACACCCCCGACTCCGTGCTGGCGGGCGTGAACTTCATCCTGCCGGAGCAGGAGCCCCAGCTGATCGAGAGCGTCGAGTTCCGCAACGTCGACGGCCAGTGGAAGCTGTCGCAGACGTGGGCGTGTGAGCTGGTGAAGAACGTCGCCCCGGACCAGGTGCCGCCGATGTGCCTGCCCGAGGGCGTCGAGCCCCCGCCGCCGGCCGAGGAGGATCCGGCCGCGCCGGACGCTCCGCCGGCCGAGCCCGCGCCGGATGCTCCGCCGGCTGAACCGGCCCCGGAGGCCCCGCCGGCCGAGCCCGCCCCCGAGGCGCCGCCGGCTCCGGAGGCTCCCCCGGCCGAGCCGGCCCCGGAGGCCCCGCCGGCCTAAGTCCGGCTACTTGCCGAACTGCACGGCCCGGTGGAACTGCTGGACGATGCGGGCATCGGGGCCCATGCCGTCGCCGGTGTCCGCGTCCGTCCGCTCGCCGTAGGTGATCGTGGTGACGTAGTCGATGAGGCCCGCGGTCGGCAGCGGAGAGCCGAGGTCGATGGACAGCTCACCGGTGCGGGTCTCGGTGCCGGAGTCGACGACGTGCAGGGTCAGGCCGTCGCCGGCGTCGAGCGCGGTGACGGTGGGGGACTGTTCGACCTCGACGTCGAGCTCCACGTCGTCTCCGTCGCGGGACTCGAGGGTGAAGGTCAGCGTCTGGCGCTGCGAGGAATCGCCGCCGACGTGGCTTTCCACGGTCCAGACCGCGCCGGGGGCGATGGGCTCGGAGGGGAAGACGATGGGCAGCCGCGCCCATTGCAGCAGCGCCGCCTCGGTGCCGGCGCGGGCGGTGTCGGTGGACTCCTCGGGGGCGCCGACGCGCAGTTCGAGCATGCGGCCGGCGGCGTCGCCGTCCCACATCGCCACGAACCCTTCGGCGGTGGCGATGTCGTCGTTGAGTTCGGCGTTGGAGCCGAAGGGCACGCCGAGCTCGGCTTCGGCGGAGCGTTCGTCGCCGGTGCCGGAGGCGGTGACGGTGACGGGCATCTCCAGGCGGGTGTCCGGGGTCGTGGAGTTGGCCGACTCGTCCGCGCCGTCGCCCTCGGCGCGCTGGGTGAAGCCCTGGGTGACGATGATCGACGTTTCCTGCGTCGCCCCGTCATCGGCCCATTCGACGACGTCGGCGGCACCGTCGCCCGCGTCGACGAGGGTGACCGTGGGGATTTCCAGCGGCACCGGGGCGGTCTCGGGCGTGGAGTCGGAGGCGCAGCCGGACAGGGCCAGGCCGGCGGCGAGCAACATGGGGGCAAGGCGACGCATCTTCACCCGGTCCAGGCTACCTTCGCAGCGTCGTTGGCCCCGAACGGGGGACATGGGCGATGATGGGCGGGTGACCAATTCCCGCACCCCAGGATCAGCGACGAGTTCCCCGCCCGGCCCCGCCCCCGCTCGGCGGTGGTCGGATCGGCGCCCGAAGCGCGGGCTGCTGGCCGCGACGGTGGCGGCGGTGGCCGTGGTCGACCAGGTGACGAAGATCATCGCGGTCGACGCGTTGGAGGGCGAGCCTCCGGTGGACGTGATCGGGCAGTGGTTCCAGTTGACGCTGCTGCGCAACCCCGGTGCGGCCTTTTCCATGGGCACGGAGTCGACGTGGTTGTTCACCACGATCCAGATCGCGTTCATCGTCGCCGTGGCCGTCGGTTCGAAGTGGCTGCGCACGCCGTGGCCGGCGGTGTCGGCGGGGCTCATCGCCGGTGGCGCGGCGGGCAACCTCATCGACCGGCTGTTCCGCGATCCGTCGTTTTACTTCGGGCACGTGGTCGACTTCCTGTCGGTGCGCGGTTTCGCCGTGTTCAATCTCGCCGATGCCGCGATCACCGTGGGCGTGATCATGTTGGCGGCGTGGATCATGTTCTCCTCGGACGTCGACGAACTCGTGGGGGATTCCGCGGACGAGGACGACGGGGATGAGGCGGGCGCCGTCGCAAAGCGTGACGACGACCAGCTGGACGCCGACCACCGCGAGCGAGGGGAGAGTGGCGTCGATGCGTGAGACCAGGCAAATGCCTGTGCCGCCGGGGTTGGCGGGGATGCGCGTGGACGCCGGGCTGGCCAAGCTGCTGGGCCTGTCGCGCACCGCGGCCGCCGAGCTGGCGGCAGCCGGAGACGTGCAGATCGACGGCGCCACCGTCGGCAAATCGGACCGGTTGCAGGAAGACGCGTGGCTGTCGGTGCTGCTGCCCGAGGTGAAGGCGCCGTTGATGCCCAAGGAGGAACTCGTCGAGGGCATGGACGTGCTCTACCACGACAGTGACCTGGTGGCCGTGCACAAGCCCGTCGGCGTCGCCGCCCACCCGTCGGTGGGATGGACCGGGCCGACCGTCATCGGTGGCCTGGCCGCGGCGGGGTTCCGCATCTCCACGTCGGGCCCGCCGGAGCGGCAGGGCATCGTGCAGCGCCTCGACGTCGGCACCTCCGGCGTGATGGTCGTGGCCTGCTCCGAGCGCGGGTACTCGGTGCTCAAGCGGGCGTTCAAGAACCGCGAGGTGACCAAGACGTACCACGCGCTGGTGCAGGGCCACCCCGATCCGTCGTCGGGCACCATCGACGCCGCCATCGGCCGGCACCCGTCGGCCGGGTGGCGCTTCGCCGTGCGCCGCGACGGCAAACCCGCTGTGACCCACTACAAGACCCTGGAGGCCTTCGCCCCCGCCACCTTGCTGGAGGTCGGGCTGGAAACCGGCCGCACCCACCAGATCCGCGTGCATTTCTCCGCCCTCAACCACCCGTGCTGCGGCGACCCGATGTACGGCTCCGACGAGGCGCTGTCCGAGAAGCTCGGCCTGACCCGCCAGTGGCTCCACGCGGTGTCCGTCGGGTTCCGGCATCCCGCCGACGGACGCTGGATGGAAATCGACTGCCCGTACCCCGATGACCTGCAGCACGCCCTCGACGTGCTGAGGGCGCAGTGAGCCGCCACCGGGCCCCGGAGCCCGAGAAGAAGTCCGGCGAGGGCGTCGGCCCGGTTGCGGCGGCCATCTCCCTCGTGTGCGTGATCGGCCTGGCCGTCGTGCTGGTGGTCATGGCCGGGTCCGACCGGGTCCACGGTCCCATGAACGTCAACGGCGACGTCGTCGGCGTCGAATCCGGCGAGCCCCTCGCCGACTATGCGGCGCGTGCCTCGGAGTCGCTGCGCACCCCGCCGCCGCTGGCCGACGGGTCCACCGCCGACGTCAACGCACGCCACTGGGCGCTGGTGTCCTTCGACCCGCCGGCCGACGCCGCCACCGCCGCAGCCGCCGTCGACGGCATCGACGGGTTGCGCGTGGGCACGATGTTCGTCGGGCCAACCGTTTCGCGCAGCCTGCCCGAACCCGTCGCCGGCACCCCCCGCGCCGACGTCTTCGCCCGCGAACTCGACCTGATCGGACGCTCCGCCGGAATCGCCGCCGAGGGCGACCACGGCGTCGGGATCACCGGCCTGCTCGTGCGCGGCACCCTCGGCCAGCTCCGGTCGATCGAGGGCCGCCCCGGCGTCGTCGCCGTCGAGGCGCTGGCCGCCGACGCGGTCGTCGGGCGTTTCGGCGTCCGACCGCTGCCGCTGCCCGAACCGGAACCGGCACCCGATATGGTGGCGCCGTGATTCAGACCTTCCTCGCTTATCTGCTGTGGGGCGGGTTCCCCCTGTATTTCCCGCTCCTGCAACCGGCCGGCCCGGTGGAGATCCTCGCGCACCGGTTCGTGTGGACCCTCGTCGTCATGGCCATCCTGCTGCTGGTCATGCGCAAGTGGCGGGAGCTGCGCGAAGCCTCGGCGCGGACCTGGCTGGTCGTCGCGGCGGCGTCGTTCGTCATCGCCATCAACTGGGGCGTGTACGTCTACGCCGTCAACACCGGCCACATCGCCGAAGCCGCGTTGGGTTACTTCATCAACCCGCTGGTCTCCGTGCTGCTGGGCGTGGTCTTCCTCAAGGAGAGCCTGTCGCCGCTGCAGAAGCTGTCGGTGGCCATCGCCACCGTTTCGGTGATCGTGCTGACCATCGGCGTCGGCAGGCCCCCGATCCTGGCCCTGCTGTTGGCCTTCAGCTTCGGCTTCTACGGTCTGCTGAAAAAGCAAGTCCGTCTGTCGGCGACGGCGTCGCTGACGGCGGAGTCGCTCATCATGGCGCCGCTGGCCGTCGCCTACCTGATCTATCTGGGTCGCCAGGGCACGGGCACCTTCACCACCCACGGCATCGGACACGCGCTGCTGCTGATGTCGGCCGGCGTCGCCACGGCGCTGCCGCTGCTGCTGTTCGGCATCGGCGCGAAGAAGATCCCGCTGACCACCGTCGGCCTGATGCAGTACATGACGCCGATGATGCAGATGTTCATCGCCGTCTTCATCGCCGGCGAACACCTCGAGCCCATCCGTTGGGTCGGTTACGTCATCATCTGGGTGGCCGTGGCCGTCTTCGTCGCCGACATCGTGCTGCGCCACGGCCGCACGCGCCGGCGCCGTCGGGTCGAACCCCTCGCCGCAGACGACGACGGGGAGTGACGACGGGGAGCAGCGTCCGCGGCCCGGTGGGTGGCGTCGGCAACCCACCGGGGCTCCACGGCTAACCCTCGAACAGGCCGCGCAGGTGATCGTTGAGGAACACGCCGTCCGGATCCACCCGGCGGCGCAGCTCCGCGACGTCGTCGAAAAGCGGGTACCGCTCGCGCAACTGCTCGGCGCCCAACGTGTGCAACTTGCCCCAATGCGGACGGCCGCCCGCGGCGAGGAAAATCGGCTCGAGCAACTTGAAGTACTCGCGGTAATCCTCGCGGTAGTAGCGGTGGACGGCGATGTACGCGCTGTCGCGGCCGTAGGCGGTGGACAGGGCGACGTCATCGCCCTTGGCGGCGCGGATCTCCATGGGGAACGACACCCAGGCGCGGTGGCGGTCGATGGTGCGGCGCACCTCGTCGAGGACCTCCGGCAGCGACTCCAGCGGCACGGCGTACTCCATCTCGGAGAAGCGGACGCGGCGCGGCGAGACGAACACCTTGTGGGCGTCGTCGACGTAGCGGCGGGTGGTGACGGTCTTCGCGGCGAGGGCGTTGAGGCGGCGGGTCAGCTTCGGGGTGGCCTTCGCCAGTTCGCAGACGGCCATCAGGCCGGCGTTGTTGATGACCTCGTCGGAGATGAACTCCCCGGCCCGGTTCAGCAGGCCGGAGGTGGGGGAGCCGTCGGCGTTTTCGATGCCGGGCAGGCGGGTGTTTTCCTTGACCAGCGCCAGGTCGGTGCCGGGGAACCAGTAGAACTCCATGTGGTCGACGGCGGCGACGCGTTCGGGGAAGGTGCGCCGGACCTCGTCGAAGTCCTCGGCGTGTTCGTCGGCGGCCAGGCGGAACGCGGGCACGCTTTCCAGGGTCAGCTCGGTGAGCACGCCGAAGACGCCCAGCCCCAGGCGGGCCAGGCGGAACAGTTCGCCGGCGACGCCCGGCGCGCCCTCGTACGCGTGGATTTCCTCGCCGTCGGCGCCGACGATGCGGAAGCCCTTGACCATGCCGGCGAAACCGGTGAAGCCCAGTCCGGTGCCGTGGGTGCCGGTGGACACCGCGCCGGCCACCGCCTGCGGGTCGACGTCGCCCTGGTTGGCCAGCGCCAGACCCTGCGGGCGGAGGATGCCGGGCACGTCGCGCAGTCGGGTGCCGGCGCGCAGGGTGATGGTGCCGGCGTCGTCGTCGCGGCCGACGAAACCGGCCATGTTGTCCAGCTGGATCCGGTGGCCGTCGGTGACGGCGACGGGCGTGAAGGAATGCCCCGCGCCCAGGGGGCGCACCGTGCTTTGCGACGACCTGGCGTCACGGATGATGCGGCCGATTTCCCCGGCATCGGCCGGTTGGTGGACGGTGCCGGGCACGCAGGTCTGGGTGCGCGCCCAGTTGCTCCACTGCTTGTCCTTCACGAGTAGATCAGTCCCTTCCCTCGGTAGGTGGCCCAACGGCCGACGATGGCGCCGTCGGAGACGACGATGGCGGTGTTGGCGTGTTCGGCGGTTTCGCCGGCCTTGGTGTGGCGGAACCACACGGGGGCGCCGATGCGCAGGGTGTGGGCGGCGTCGCCGGTCAGCGGGGTCTGCACTTCGCCGGGGCCCTCGTCCGGGGCGTAGGTCAGGCCGGCGGGGAACACGGGGCTGGGCAGGCGGTCTCGGCCGGCCGGTCCCGACGCGATGCGGCCGCCGCCGGCGACGGTGACGGTGTTCTTCTTCGGGCGCCTGACGACGGGCAGGACAAACCAGCTGGCCGGCCGCAGGGTGAAGGCGCGGTAGTTGTCGAACAGCGTCGGTGCGACGAATCCGGATCCGGCGGCTGCCTCGGTGACGGCGGGTTCCGCGCACGTCGATTCCAGCGAGCCGGTGCCGCCGCCGTTGACCAGTTCGAGCGGGCCGACGACGGCTTCGACGGCGGCGACGACCTTCGCGCGGCGGGTGGCCAACTCCTTGCGGGCGAGTTTCTGCATCAGCCGGATGGCCGCGTCGCGGGGGCCGGTGCCCGCGTCGCCGACGCCGGCGATGTGGCCCTCGTACATCATCACGCCGATGACCCGCAGCCCCGGCGTGGAATCGACGGCGCGCGCCAGATCGGCCGCCTGGCGGGGCGAGTGCGTGGGCGAGCGCAGCGTGCCGACGTGCACGCCGGGGGCGGGCCGCCACGACGCGTCGACGTCGAGGCACACGCGCAGCGGCGCATCCTCCGACGCGTGGCGGGCCACCGCGGGCAGCTGCTCGGCGGAATCGACCATGATCGCGATGGCGGCGCGGGCGTCGGCGTCGGCGGCCAACTCGGCCAGCGCCGCGTCATCGGCCGTGGGGTAGGCGACGAGGATGTCGTCGCTGATTCCTTCGGCGTGCAGCATGAGCGCTTCGGGCAGCGTATAGGCGAGCACCCCCTGGAAACCGGGCTTTGCCAGGACGTGCTTGATCAGCTCGGGGATCCGCAGCGACTTCGACGCCACGCGGATCGGCGTTCCGCCGGCGCGGCGGAGCATGTCCTCCGCATTGGCGTCGACGGCGTCGAGGTCGACGACGAGGGCGGGCAGGCGCTCGTCGGCGACCGCAGCCCGGAGCCGCCGGGGCACGGGGTCGGATGCGGGGAGGGCCGGTGCATTCATGCGGGGAAGGTTACTCCCCGAAAACGAAAGATACGGACGAATCGACCAAGATCGTCAACGCCGCAGGGGTGTCGGGGCGGCGAACGCGGTGAAGGTCGACGTCGTAAAGCGAAAAAGCCCCGCATCACCCGACGGTGATGCAGGGCCCGGGCCCGGCGATCGGGCGCGGTCGGCGGTTAAACGAGCCAGCTGTAGCGGGTCGCGTCGGTCTCCGAGGAGACGACGTCGCCGTCGGCGAGGTAGCCGGCCGCGACCGGGCGGCGGTCCATCGAGGCGATGGCGTTGTTCAGGGCCTGGGCCGGGAAGAGGGAGTAGACGCCATCGGGCATGGGCGCGAACATCGCATGTCCTTTCCTTGGAGGGTTCCGACCGGGGGATCCGGCCGGGTACGCATCGCCGGAAGTTGTGCCGGCAAAAACGTGAGGATGCGCTCAAGTATGGGGAGGGGCGGGCGAATTGTAAAGTTGCGGCGCAGTGACCTTGCACACGTATCGGAACATGCATATATGCAGGTAGGGGTTGGTTTTTGTTCTAGCTTTGCGGCCATTGGCCCCCGATCCGGGCCACCGCCTACAATCCGGAGCCATGGCCAACTCCAGTTTCGTGCATCTCCACAACCACACCGAGTACTCGATGCTGGACGGGATGGCGAAGATCGACCTGCTGGCCGACGAGGTTTCGCGGCAGGGCATGCCGGCCGTCGGCGTCACCGACCACGGCAACATGTTCGGCTCCAACGCTTTCTACCGTCAGATGAAGGCCAAGGGCGTCAAACCGATCATCGGCATCGAGGCCTACATGGCGCCGGAGAGCCGCTTCAACAAGCAGCGCATCCAGTGGGGCGAGCCGCACCAGAAGGGCGACGACGTCTCCGGCCGCGGCTCCTACCTGCACCAGACCATGCTCGCCGAAAACGTGCAGGGCCTGCACAACCTCTTCTACCTGTCGTCCATGGCCTCCTACGAGGGCCAGATGGGCAAGTACCCGCGCATGGACGCCGAGATCATCGCCGAACGCGCCGAAGGCATCATCGCCACCACCGGCTGCCCCTCCGGCGACGTGCAGACCCGACTGCGGCTCGGCCAATTCGACGAAGCGCTCGCCGCCGCCGGAATGTGGCAGGACATCTACGGCAAGGACAACTACTTCCTCGAGCTCATGGACCACGGGCTCGACATCGAAACCCGCGTGCGCTCCGAGCTGCTCGAAATCGGCCGCAAGCTCAACCTGCCGCCCGTGGTCACCAACGACTGCCACTACGTCACCCGCGACCAGGCCAAGACCCACGAGGCTCTGCTGTGCGTGCAGACCGGCAAGACCCTGCACGACCCCGACCGCTTCAAGTTCGACGGCGACGGCTACTACATCAAGTCCGCCGCCGAAATGCGCGACACCTGGGACCACCTGGTGCCCGACGCCTGCGACAACACCCTGCTCATCGCCGAACGCGTCGGCGACTACGACGAGATCTGGGAAGAGCACCCGCACGACCGCATGCCCAAGGCCGACGTGCCGGAGGGCGAAACGCCGACGACGTGGCTGCGCCACCAGGTCATGGAGGGCCTGAAGAAGCGCTTCGAGGGCGCCCAGGTGCCGGAGGAGTACATCCGCCGCGCCGAATACGAAATCGAGGTCATCGACGGCAAGGGCTACCCGTCCTACTTCCTCATCGTCGCCGACATCATCGCCCACGCCCGCGACATCGGCATCAAGGTCGGTCCGGGCCGTGGTTCGGCTGCGGGGTCGCTGGTCGCATACGCCACGTGGATCACCAACATCGACCCCATCGAGCACGGTCTGCTGTTCGAGCGATTCCTCAACCCCGAGCGTCCCTCGGCGCCGGACATCGACATCGACTTCGACGACCGCCGCCGAGACGAAATGATCCGCTACGCCGCCGACAAGTGGGGCGAGGACAAGGTCGCGCAGGTGGTGACCTTCGGCACCGTGAAGACGAAGCAGGCGATCAAGGACTCCGCCCGCGTCCAGTTCGGCCAGCCCGGCTACCAGATCGCCGACCGCATCACCAAGGCCCTGCCGCCGCCGATCATGGCCAAGGACATCCCGCTCGCCGGCATCGTCGACCCCTCCCACGAGCGCTACGGCGAGGCCGCCGAAGTCCGACAGCTCATCGAAACCGACCCCGACGTCGCCCGCATCTACGAAACCGCCCGCGGCCTCGAAGGCGTGGTGCGCCAGACCGGCGTGCACGCCTGCGCCGTCATCATGGCGTCGGTGCCGCTGCTCGACCACATCCCCATGTGGAAACGCGCCGCCGACGGGGCGATCATCACCGGCTGGGACTACCCGGCGTGTGAGGCCATCGGCCTGCTGAAGATGGACTTCCTGGGCCTGCGCAACCTCACGGTCATCGGCGACTGCCTGGAGAACATCGAGTCCAACCGCGGCGAGCACATCGACCTGGACACCCTCGACGTCGTCGACGACCCGACGTACGAACTGCTGGCCCGCGGCGACACGCTCGGCGTGTTCCAGCTCGACGGCGGCGGCATGCGGGAGCTGCTCAAGCGCATGCGCCCGACCGAGTTCAACGACATCGTCGCCGCCCTCGCGCTGTACCGCCCCGGCCCGATGGGCGTCAACGCCCACTGGGAGTACGCCGACCGCAAGAACGGCGTCAAGCCGATCGTGCCCATCCACCCCGAGCTCGAGGAACCCCTGCAGGAGATCCTCTCCGAGACCTACGGCCTCATCGTCTACCAGGAGCAGATCATGAGGATCTCGCAGAAGGTGGCGAACTACACCGCCGGCCAGGCCGACGGTTTCCGCAAGGCCATGGGCAAGAAGAAGCCCGAGGTGCTCGAAAAGGAGTTCATCAACTTCGAGGCCGGGATGAAGGCCAACGGGTACTCGGACGCGGCGATCAAGACGCTGTGGGACACGATCCTCCCGTTCGCCGGATACGCGTTCAACAAATCGCACGCCGCCGGTTACGGCCTGGTGTCCTTCTGGACCGCGTACCTGAAGGCCAATTACACCGCCGAGTACATGGCTGCGCTGCTGACGTCGGTGTCGGACAACAAGGACAAGTCCGCCATCTACCTGTCGGACTGCCGTCACCTGGGCATCCGCGTTCTGTCGCCGGACGTCAACGAGTCGGCCATGAACTTCCAGTCCGTGGGCGAGGACATCCGTTTCGGCCTCGGCGCGATCCGCAACGTCGGCCGCGACGTCGTCGACTCGATCATCGCCACGCGCCGGGAGAAGGGCGCGTTCAAGGACTTCTCCGACTACCTGGACAAGATCGACACGCTGCCGTGTTCGAAGCGCGTGACGGAGTCGCTGATCAAGGGCGGCGCCTTCGACTCGATGGGCCACCCGCGCAAGGGCTTGACGCTCATCCACGAAGACGCCGTCGATGCGGCGCTGCCGACGAAGAAGGCCGCCGACAAGGGCCAGTTCGATCTGTTCGCCGACTTCGGTGGAGGAGACGAACCCGGCGAGGACGCCGACAACGTCTTCCAGGTGAAGATCCCGGAGGAGAACTGGGAGCGCAAGCACGAGCTGGCGCTGGAACGCGAAATGCTGGGTCTCTACGTGTCGGGTCACCCGCTCGACGGCTTCGAGGAATCGTTGGCGCAGCAGACCGACACGGCGATCACGACGATCGTCGGCGGCGAAGTCCCGCACAACACCGAGGTCGTCATCGGCGGCATCATCTCCAGCGTGGATCGCCGCGTGAACAAGGACGGTCTGCCGTGGGCGATCATCGGCCTGGAAGACCACAACGGCGCGTCGGTGGAGGTTCTCGCCTTCCCGCGCACCTACGCGATGGTGTCCACGCTGGTCGCCGAAGACGCGATCGTGCTGGTCCGCGCCCGGGTCCAGTACCGCGACGATCGCCTGTCCATCGTCTGCGATGACCTGAAGGTCCCGGACCTGGGGCTCAACGGGGCGGGCAGCCCGATCCGGTTGACCATGCGCACCGATCAATGCACGCCGGAGAACATCGCCAAGCTCAAGTCCGTGCTGGTGAACAACAAGGGCGATTCAGACGTGTACCTGAATCTCAAGGAGGGCAACAATTCCACGTTGATGGTGCTCGGCGAGCATCTGCGCGTGACCAAGTCGGCGAGCCTGTTCGGCGACCTCAAGGCGACGATGGGCACGGGGATCCTGGGATAGCCCGGCAGAAGGGCCGACTCGCCGGCGCCGTCCCCACAGGAGCGTCCCCACAGGGGGAGGGGGAGGGGGGACGTCGGTGGCTTCGGCACCGCCGGTCCCGAACCGGGGGCGTCCGTCAGCTCCAGCCGTAGCGATCCGCGGTGACGTAACCCGACGTGCCCGACAGGTCGTCGGTGAACGTCATGCGGCCGGAATCGCTGAGGTCGAAGATGATGCCCTTGACCTCGTAGCGGCCGCCGGCGTCGACCTCCTCGATGTCGAGGTCGGCCATGTTGGCATTTGCCTGCATCGCCTGGATGCTTTCGGCGTTCATGTCGAAGCTGAGCGAATTCGCGGGGCCGGGGCCGGTCGTCGGCGTCCATTCGGCGGTGCCCTGGCAGTTGAGGAACGCCTGCTGTCCGACCCAGCACATCATGCCGATGTCGTCGATCTCGAATGCGATGCCGTCGGCATCGATCTTGGTGACGTCGCCGGACCCGGCGTCGGCGGAATCGTCGTCCGAGTCGGATTCGTCGCCGGTGCCCGACTGCTCGGACGTGCTCGTCTCCTCGGTGGTGGGCGACGGCTTCTCGGAGGTTCCCTCCGCGGCGGTTTCGGTGACGGTGGTGGTTGCGTCGGCGGCGTCGCCGGAATCGGAGCATGCGCCGAGGACGAGGGCGGAGACGGCGAGGATGGCAGCGGCGCTGCGGCGGGAGACGGCGTAAGCGTTCATGGCGCCGACGTTACTGTTCGCGCCGAAACGATTGTCGGATTCAGCGGCGATGGGGTACCCGATAGTCGATTTCCGCCTGCGCATTTGGGCGCCGCCCGACTCCGTTCCATCCAGTGGACCCCGCGTTCCACTTCCCGTCGGCGGTGCGAGTATCGTCTACGGCCATGAACGCTTCTTCCGCGCCGTCCACCGACACCGCCCGCCGTCTCGTCCACGCGGCGGACATCCAGGAAGCGCAGGCCAGGATTTCGTCGGTCATCGCCCCGACGCCGCTGCAGTTCTGCCCGCGGCTGAGCGAGGAAACGGGGGCGAAGGTCTTCCTCAAGCGCGAGGACCTGCAGGACGTGCGGTCGTACAAGATCCGCGGGGCCTACAACGCGATGGTGCAGCTCACCGATGAGGAGCGCGCCGCCGGCGTGGTCGCCGCATCGGCCGGCAACCACGCCCAGGGCGTCGCCTACGCGTGCCGCACCCTGGGGGTGAAGGGCCGCATTTTCGTGCCCAATCAGACGCCGAAGCAGAAGCGCGACCGCATCGCGTACCACGGCCGCGACGCGGTGGAGATCATCGTCACCGGCGACAGCTTCGACGAGGCGTCGTCGGCCGCCCGCGCCGACGCGCAGGAGTCGGGGGCGACGGTCATCGAGCCGTTCGATTCCTTCAACACCGTCGTCGGCCAGGGCACGGTCGCCGCGGAGATCGTGGCGCAGCTGTCCGGCCAGGGGCTGACCCCCGACACCGTGTGCGTGCCGGTCGGCGGCGGCGGCCTGCTCGCGGGGGTGACCAGCTACTTCGCGGACATGTCGCCGCGCACCGCCATCGTCGCGGTCGAGCCGGCGGGGGCTGCGTGCCTCACCGCCGCGATGGCCGCCGACGAGCCGGTCGAGCTGCCGTCCATCGATCCCTTCGTCGACGGCGCGGCGGTGAAGAAGCTCGGCGAGCTGCCGTACCAGATCGTCGACCGCAATCGTTCGCGCATTCACACGATCATCGCCCCCGAGGGCGCGGTGTGCGTGGCGCAGCTGGACCTGTACCAGAACGAGGGCATCATCGCCGAGCCCGCCGGTGCGCTGTCGGTCGCCGCGCTCGACCAGATCAACGCCCGTCCCGGCGAGGTCGTCGTGTGCATCATCTCCGGCGGCAACAACGATGTGCTGCGGTATGCGGAGATCATGGAGCGCTCCCTGGTCTACCGCGGCCTGAAGCACTACTTCCTGGTGAACTTCCCGCAGAAGCCGGGCCAGTTGCGCATGTTCCTCAACGAGATCCTCGGCCCGGACGACGACATCGCGTTGTTCGAGTACCTGAAGCGCAACAACCGCGAGACGGGTGCGGCCCTGGTGGGCATCGAGTTGCGCAATGCGTCGGATCTCGATGCGTTGATGGACAGGATGGACGCGTCGCCGTTGGAGTGCCGCCGGTTGCTGCCGGGCACCCCGGAGTACGACTTTTTGACGTAATCCTCGTCACGCGGGCGCTTTTCGGTTGGTGGGGGCGTGTAAACCGCTGTTACGCTGTGTAGTGCACTTGAGACGACTGGCCCCGCGGTGACCACGCCGCGGGGCCGGCCTGACGAAGACCCCTGCTTTCCAGGCGGGAGGACGGTGGCCCCGCATGCGCGGGTGAATGCCGGGGAGGACCCCGGCTGCCGTACCCCCGGCAGGTGATGGTCCGGCAGCGCCATGGAGAGAAAGGGGTCTTTCGTGCGCGATGAAACCATCGAAAACAAGCTTGACGACGCCGACGTGACCTCGTATCCGCTGCGTTGGTGGGGTGTGGCGGTGCTGGCGTTGGCCGTGATCATTCTTGCGGTCGACATGACGGTGCTGAACTTCGCGCTCCCGGCGATTTCGCGCGACCTCGATCCGTCGGGCACGCAGTTGCTGTGGATCGTCGACATCTACGCGTTCGTCATCGCGACGCTGCTGATCACCATGGGCACGCTGGGGGACCGCATCGGCCGTCGCAAGTTGTTGTTGTGGGGCATCACGGGTTTCGGCGCGGCATCGTTGATGGCCGCCTACGCGATGAACCCGACGGTGCTCATCATCGCCCGCGCGCTGCAGGGCGTGGCGGGCGCGACGCTGATGCCGTCGACGTTGTCGCTGATCAAGGCGATGTTCCCCGACAAGAACGAGTTGCCGCGGGCGATTGCGGTGTGGATTTCGTGCTACTCGCTCGGCGCGATCATCGGGCCGGTGCTCGGCGGTTGGCTGCTGGAGCACTTCCACTGGGGTTCGGTGTTCATCATCAACGTGCCCGTCGCCGTCGCCGTGGTCGTCGGCGGGTTGCTGGTGCTGCCGGAGTCGAAGGCACAGGCCCCGGGCCGGTTCGACATCGTCGGCGCGGTGTTGTCGATGGTGGCGCTGTTCGGCGTCGTCGGCGCGCTGAAGGCCGCGACGGCGGGGCTGTCCTGGTGGATTCCGGCCCTGCTGGCCACCGCGGCGCTGCTGGCCGCCGGTGCCCTGGTGGCGCACCTGAACAACGCGCCGCACCCGCTCGTCGACGTTCGGCTGCTGCGGGACCGCGCGTACGCGATGGCCGTGATGGTCAACGCGATGTCGTCGTTCCTCCTCGTCGGCGCGATGTTCTACCTGACGCAGTACCTGCAGGTTGTCCTCGGCATCAGCCCGGTCCACGCCGGTCTGCTGCTCATGCCGGGGATGATTTCCTCGATGGCGGCCACGGTGGTCACCGGCGAGTTGGTGGGGAAGTTCTCGGCACGGCCGTTGCTGCTCACCGCCATCACGTTGGCCACCGCAGGCCTGGCCATGCACGTCGTGGAGGCCTCCGGCGCGTGGCCGGCGGTGTCGTCGGGCACGGGCGCCCAGATCTGGTTCGGCATCTCGTTCGTCATGTTGGGCGTGGGCACCGGCATGATCGACCCGGTGACCAACACGATCATCCTGGGCTCGGCCCCGCCGGAACAGTCCGGTGCGGCGTCGGCGCTGTCGGAGACCGGCTACGAGCTCGGCGGGGCCTTCGGTGCCGCGATCCTGGGGTCGGTGCTGGTGAGCGCGTATTCGCGCCAGCTGTCGACGGTCGACCTTCCGCTGGATTCGGCCCAGACCGCGGAGTTGTCCGACAACGTCAACTCCGCCCACGGGTTGGCGGAGTCGTTGCCGGCGGATCTCGCGGCGACGGTCATCGACGTCGCGGATGCGGCGTTCACCGCGGGCATGGGCTGGGCTGCGGCGACGGCGGTGTTGTGCTGCGTCGCGACGGCGGTGGCCGTGCGCGCCCTGCTGCCGGACGTGCGCGCCGGCGGAGACGCGGCCCATGAGGTCGCCCCCGGGCGATCGTCGTTAGAATGAAGCCCGATCGCGGGCTTTCGGACGGGCCCGCTCCACGGGACCCCAAAAGAGGAGAGTGTGAACCCAATCATGGCCGATGCGCCGCATGATCCGAATCCCCTTCGCGCCTGGCTCGCCGCCGCGGACCTTGATCTTCGGGGGCGTTTGACCGCCCTGGCCGCCGACGCCGATTCGGATGGCGGCGCAGAGGCCCTGGTGGCCTGGTGCGGCATCCGGATGGATGAGGTGGAGCGCATCGACGGGTTCCTCGGCCCGCTGCTCAAGACGGTCGACGTCGACGGTGCGCGCGGCGTCGCCGATTCCTTTCCCGCCGTGTTGCTGGCGTCCCTGGTCGGTCGCGCCGCCCGCGTGGCGTCGACGTCGGATCTGTGGACGGACTGGACCGCCGGCCTGCAGCTGGACCCGGAGTCGGCGGACGTCGACGCGTTCGTCGAGTACGTCGTCGAGCGGGTGCCGGAGATCCTCGCCGAGCTGGGGCTGCCCGATGTCGCGCTTCTCGACGGCGCCCCCGCCGAACCCGGCACCCGCGAGGACTCCGCCCGCCTGATGATGCTCCACGCCGGCGTCCAGCAGTCGGTGATTCCGCTGGTCATCGAGAAGATCGAGGACGCCGCCGGAATCGGGGGCCAGGGCGGGGCAGGTGGCGGCGGGGCGTCGTCAAGCGATCTGGTGCAGAAGCTGCAGCCCGTCCGCGAACGCATCGATGCCATGGTGTCCGGCTTCGCCGCCGACGCCGACGCCGACGTGCCGCGCGCCCTGCGCGTGCTGTCGCAATCCGCGGCCAAGCGCGCCCGCACCCTGGTGGCGGCGACCCTCGGCTACCTCATGGCCACCGCCGCCGACCCCGCCAACTGGGAATCCCGCGAGGACCTCGGGCCCGAGGAGGTCGGCCTGCCGTCGATCCTGCTCGACGCCGCCCGCGAGGAATTGCGCGCCCGGCCCGCCGGCACCCCGGCGCGGCGCACCGCCGTCGGCGTCGTGGCCACCACCGGCCGCCCGCAGCTGTTCTTCGATGACCAGGAGCACCGCGTCTGCGTGCAGCTGCCCACCCCGTCGGCGCCGGCCGGACGGTCGTGGCTGGTCACCTACGGCGGCACCATCGTCGCCGAACCGGCAGTCGCCCTGAACGACGACGCGCCGCGACCGGTCGTGCCCATCACCGAACCCGTGCGCGAAGTCCTCGTCGAACTCGGCGACGGGCCGAGCTGGCGGGTGCCCGCCATCGACACCGCGGACCCCGTGCTCATCTTCGGCGACGACGGCCAGTCCGTCACCGACAAGGTGTCGCTGCACTCGACGTCGGTGCACGTGGTCTACCCGAACGACGCCCGCCTGGTCGACCCCGTCACCGGTGACGACGTGCCGTTGCTGTCCGAGCCGGCCCCCGCCGAGTGGGAGCTGTGGCAGGTGGCGCAGGCCGATCTGCGCGACGTCCATGCGCTGCAGGTGGTGCGCCCCGGCGTCGTCGGCGAAGTTCGCTCCGCGTCGCCGATGCGCCGCCCGAAGCTGAGCATCCCGCATGCCCGCCTCGACGGTGCGTCGACGGTCCACGGCACCCCGGTCCACGCCGGCGGGCCCGTCGCGGAGTTCCCGCCGACGCTGTCCGGACGCGATGAGTCGTGGCGCGTGCAGGTCGCCGATTTCCCCGGCTACGGCACCTTCGCCGAGGACATGATCATGGTCTACGACCTCGAGGTGCCCGCCGCCGGTGGCGCGGTCGACGTGCTCACCGACGACGACTACCCGTGGCTGGGCGAGTTCGTCGTCCGCCTGACCAACCCGCGGGGCCGCAGCTTCCAGTCGCACTTCGCGGTGGCGGAGCAGACGGACCTGGACGTCTCCTACCGCGGCGGCGGCGACGGTTTCCGCATCCCGGAGGAATCGGGCCTGAGCCCCGCCGAAGTGCGCGTGACCTCGGGCGACAAACCCCTGGAGGTCGAGCCCGCCGTGCTGCGGCTGGGGGCGGCGGAATCGTCCGGCGTGGTCGACCTGTCCACCGACGAGGGCGCCCACATGGAGATTCGGGTCAAGCCGGGCCGTCTGCGGTTCGAGATCCCGCTGTGCGACGAAAGCCCCGTGCGCGGCACCCGCACCCTGCGCACCCGCCCGGGCCGCGTCGACGCCCACGGCGTGTTCCGGGTCTCCGCGCCCGGCGAGCTGCGGCATGCGCACCTGGCGGTGAAGTCGGGGGAGCGCGACATTTGCCGTGTGCCGCTGACCCGCCGCGGCGACGACGCCTTCGCCGATTTGGGCTCCTACGCCGACCGCGTGGCCATGCTCGACGACCTCACCATCAGCCTCGACTGGACCCGCGTCACCGGCCGCCGTCGGCTGTCCGTGCCGCTGGTCGCCGCCCCCGCCGCCGATCCGGTGCGGTCGGTGGTCCGCGAGGGCTCGGAGCTCGTCGTCGACGTCGATCCGGCCGTCGCCGATCTGACGATGACCGCGTGGGTGTGGTGCCCGACG
Source organism: Corynebacterium freneyi (assembly GCF_030408835.1). Classification (NCBI taxonomy): domain Bacteria; kingdom Bacillati; phylum Actinomycetota; class Actinomycetes; order Mycobacteriales; family Corynebacteriaceae; genus Corynebacterium; species Corynebacterium freneyi. The sequence goes on along the minus strand of NZ_CP047357.1, from coordinate 1,845,378 downwards.
CGACCGTGGCGTTCGCCGATGGCGCTGCCCGTCGTCGATGGACGGTGCATGCTTGCCGACGACGCCGCCGAGATGGCCACTTTGGTCGCGCAGGTCGTCATCGGCCACGTGTCCGATCGCCATCCCGTGTGGCCGGCCCCGGATGCCGCGGTGGTGGTGGACGAGGCGCCGGCGGCGGGGAACGCCGGTGCCGGCGAGGAGATGCCGGACACCCCGGGCGTGCGTGAGCTGACCGGCGTGTGGTCGCTGTTCGAGACCCTGCGCGCCGGTCGCGCCACGATCATGCCGCAGGTCTCCGAGTCGCTGACCCCGGACAACCTCCGCCGCCTGCTCACCGCCGACCCGCGCACGGGCCTGGCCGCGCTCAACGGGTCGACGATCCGCCTGGGCGACCAGCCGGGAATGTTCGTCGCCTCCGGTCTGGTGCTCGGCGACTTCACCGAAAAGACGCCGACGCCGGGTCGTCGCCGCGTGCCGTGGCTCGGGGCCCTGGCGGCGATGGCCGATCTGGCCGATCCGTCGTCAAGCGTGGCGAAACAGAAGGACCAGATCGATCACCTGCGCCGCGCCGGCGGCGAAGCGCTGATCCGCGCCCTGGCCACGGGCCAGGACACGACGCTGGAGTCGGCGTGCATCGACCAGACGTCGGTGCAGATCACCGCGCTGCCGGAGCCGCAGGCCGCCGCGATTCTGGCGCAGGTCTTCGACGGCCACCGCATGGTGCCCGGGCCGCTGACCGACGACGACGCGCGTTTCACCGCCATCCACGAAGTCGTGTCCAACCGCGCCGACATCGTCGAGGCCGGCATCATGCCGGGCCTGGCGGCGGCGTCGCGGGCGCTGTTCCAGGCGGTGTCGCGGACGTCGCCGAAGCTGCGCAAGGCCGTCAACGTGCGGTTCCACAAGCTCGACGGCATCGACGCCGACGACCCGTCGCTGCACTGGACGCTGGTGCCGGGCACGTCGCTGCTCATCGCGGTGGCCGCCCGCGCCCTGGCCCGCCAGAAGGCAGCCAACCCCGACGTCGACGACTCCGTCGTGCGCAGCCTCATCCCGCTGTGGGCGCAGCTGGCCGACATGGTGCCGACGCTGGTGATGGGCGACCTGCTCATCGCCGACGCCCTGGTCACCCATGCGCTCCACGGCGACCTGACGGACCCGAAGGAGCCGGAGCCGGTCGAGACCGAGGGCGGCGCCGGGCATGAGGCGGAGCCGGTCGACCAGGCCGCCGCCGACGCGAAGTCCAACGAGGCCGCCGTCGCAGCCGCCGACGACATCATCGGCGACGACGATCTGCCGGATCTCATTTCCGAGTAGCGGTGCCGGCGGGCCGACGACACGAACGAGGAGAATCGCGTTGAACGAAATCGACATCCTGGGTCTGGTGATGTTCGCCGTCATGGCGGGCGCCGGGCTGTTGCTGATCTGGGTGGCGCGAGCCACGGCGTCGGGCAAGATCAAGCGCAACGCCGTCGCAGGCATCCGCACGCGCAAGACCATGGCCAGCGAGGAAGCGTGGCTGGCGGCCCACGTGCGCGCCAAGACTCCCACGCTCCTCGCCGGCGTCGCATCCCTCCTCGGCGGCGTCGCGACGCTGCTGCCGATGGGGCTGAACCAGATGATGGTCGTGGTGATGGTCGCCACCGGCATCACCTTCGTGCTGGTGGCCTACGGCGCGATCGTCGGCGGGCAGGCTGCCGACGAGGTCACGTCATCGGGCCAGGCCTGACGCGCTCGGCCGGGGTACGACCGACGGACGGTCGGCGCTCAGTCGGCCGTTGCGCCGCCGCCCGCGGACGACCCGCGTCTATCCCAGCACCGCGTAGCCCCAGGCCGGGAGGGTGACCACGCCGTCGCCGAGGGCCGCGGGCGCGTCGGGATGGGTGTGGAGCAGCTCGTCGTACCCGGCGTCGACGCTGACTTCGGCGGGTTCGTCGGAGAAGTTCGCCGCCAGGTGCACGACGTCGCCGTCGGCGCTGCGGGTGAGCAGCAACGTCCGCCCCTCGACCTTCGTCGCCACCGAATCCGCCCACGGCGATCCCAGGGCGGGGCGGGTGCGGCGCAGGCCGAACAGGGTGCGGTAGGCGTCGAGAAGCCCCGTGTGGGGTGCGTCGGCGAGCTCGTCCCACTTCAGCTTCGACATCTCGAAGGTCTGCGGATCCGCCGGGTCGGCGATGTCCTCGGGATTCCACCCTGCGCGGGAGAACTCGCGGATGCGGCCCTCGCGGGTCAGGCGCAGCAGCAGGTCCGACTCGTGGGAGCAGAAGAACGCGAACGGCGTCGACGCGCCCCACTCCTCGCCCTGGAACAGCATCGGAGTAAACGGCGAGCAGGCGATGACCGCCGCCTTCAACGCCTGTTTGGCGGGCGTGAGGTTCATCGACGGCCGGTCGCCGACGGCACGGTTGCCGGTCTGGTCGTGGGTGGTGGTGTAGGTGACGAAGGCGCTCAGCGGCTGCACCGACAAATCCAGCGGCCGGCCGTGGACGCGGCCCCGGAACGTCGACATGGTGCCCGCGTGGTGGAACGCCTCGCGCAGCGTCTGCGCCAGGGTCTCCACGGTGCCGAAGTCCGAGTAGTACGCGTGGTCCTCGCCGGACACGACGGTGTGCAGGGCGTGGTGGACATCGTCGTCCCACTGGGCGGCGAGGCCGTACCCGCCGGCGGCGCGCGGCCGGACCAGCTTCGGGTCGTTCTGGTCGGACTCGGCGATGAGGCTGCGCGGCACTCCGGTCTGGGCTGCGACGGTGTCGGCGACGACCTGCATCTGCTCGAGGATGTGGAACGCGCCTTCATCGTGCAGGGCATGGACGGCGTCGAGGCGCAGGCCGTCGATGCGGTAGTCGACGAGCCACATGCGCACGGCGTCGAGGATGTACGCGCGGACTTCGTCGGAATCCGGGCCCGTGAGGTTGACCACCTCGCCCCAGCCCGTTTCGCCGCCGGAGGTGTACGGGCCGAAGAAACCGACGTAGTTGCCGTCGGGGCCGAAGTGGTTGAACACCACGTCGAGGATGACGGCCAGACCGCGCTCGTGGCAGGCGTCGACGAGCTTCTGCAGCCCCGCCGGACCGCCGTAGCCTTCGTGGACGGCATGCCAGCTGACGCCGTCGTAGCCCCAGTTGCGATCGCCGCCGAAGGGCTGCACCGGCATCAGCTCGACATGGGTCACGCCCAGGTCCACCAGGTGATCGAGTCGCTTTACGACGCCGGCGAAATCACCCGAATCGGCGTACGTGCCCACGTGCAGCTCGTAGACCAGGCCGCCGGGGAGAATGCGGCCCGTCCAGTCCGCCGACCGCCAATCGTGGGCGTCCAGGTCGACGACCTCGGAAAAACCGTGGGGGCCGTCGGGCTGGCGGCGCGAACGGGGGTCGGGCAGGGGGATCGTCCAGTCTCCGACGGGGTCGGCCGCGGTGGTAGTGCCGGACCCGTCGGAGCCGTCGGCGTCGGCGTCATCCTGCTGGGGTGCGCCGTGCCCGGCGGTGGCCCGCATCCGGAAGGCGTAGCGCTCGCCGACGGTCATCTTCCTGTCGGCTTCGAACCAGCCGCCCTCGACGGCGGTCATGGCGCTGTGCTCGGGGGAGGCGGGATCACCCGTCAACAGCTCCACTTCGGCGGCGTACGGGGCCCAGACGCGGTAGTTGCTCATGCCATCGATCGTAGGGGTTTGCCGCGTTCACGGCAGGCGACGGGAGAGGGGACGCGCGGCCCGGCGACCGACGGGTGCGACAATGGCGCCATGTCCCCCCTCATCGTGCCGGCCCGGGGTTCCCTGACCACCGGGGAGCTGGAGATCAAGCGTTCGCGCTTCATCACGTGGATCGGGCGTGCCGACGACGGCGACGAAGCCCGCGACCTCATCGCACTGGCCAGGGCGGAGTACCCCGATGCCCGCCACCACTGCTCGGCCTACATCCACGAGGTGCCCGGGGCCAACCGCGTCGAGCGGTCGTCCGATGACGGCGAGCCCTCCGGCACGGCCGGCCGCCCGATGCTCGACGTCCTCGTCGGCTCCGGCCTCACCGACGTGGTCGCCGTGGTCATTCGCTACTTCGGTGGCGTCAAGCTCGGCACCGGCGGGCTGGTGCGGGCGTACTCCGACGCAGTGTCCGAATGCCTCGCCGACGTGCCGCGCGCCCGGCGGGTGCGCCGCGAGATCAGGTCCGTCGCCGTCGACGCCGCCGACGCCGGCCGGGTCGAATCCGAACTTCGCGCCCGCGGTTTCGTCATCTCGGACACCGAATGGGGAACCGTCGCAAAGCATCTCGTGGAAATCGAACCCGGGCATGCCGACCGCCTCGACGGGGTGCTGCAGGCCATCACGCACGGTGCGCTGACGTCCGGCGAAGCGGGGGAGACGTGGACGGAAGAGCCGGTCCGCGCGTGAATCGTCTGTAACCTGGGTCACGAATCGGAGGCGCCGGCCGCCGGGCCACCGGGCCGGACCAACGTGCAACGTGGAGGAACAATGACCCAGGACGTGCTGCTCGTCGACCGCGACGGGCACGTGGAGACGTGGACCATCAACCTGCCGGAGATCCGCAACCCGATCTCCTCGCCCGACGTCATCGACGCGATCGTCGCCAACGTCGACCGCGTCAACGCCGACCTCGATGTCCGCGCGGTGATCCTCACTGGCGCCGGGCCCGCGTTTTCCGCCGGCGGCAACGTCAAGGACATGGTCGACCGCGCCGGGATGTTCGGCGGCGCCCCGCACCAGATCCGCCAGTCCTACCGCGCCGGCATCCAGCGCATCCCCCTGTCGCTGTACAACTGCGAAGTCCCCGTCATCGCCGCCGTCAACGGCCCGGCGGTCGGCGCCGGCTGTGACGTCACCCTCATGTGCGACATGCGCGTGGCCTCGACGAAGGCGTGGTTTTCCGAAAGCTTCGTCGGCCTCGGCATCATCCCCGGCGACGGCGGCGCCTGGCTGCTGACCAAGACCCTCGGGCCCGCCCGCGCCGCCGAAATGGCCCTGACCGGCGACCGCGTGACCGCCGAAAAGGCCCTGGAGTGGGGCATGGTCAACGAAGTCGTCGAGCAGGATGAGCTTCTCGACGCCGCCCGGGCCCTGGCCGACCGGGTGGCCAAGAATCCGCCGAACGCCGTGCGCATGGCCAAGAAACTTCTGCGCGAATCCCAGCACCAGTCGCTGGCCGGCGTGTTGGAGCTGTCGTCGGCCATGCAGGCGCTGGCGCACCATTCCCGCGATCACCGGGAGGCCCTCGACGCGTTCATGGAAAAGCGCCCCGGCACCTACACCGGGGAGTGATCCCGCCGCCGACGCCGACGGGTAAGACCAGGGGATGACGAGACCATCCGCGGCTCGGCTTAGAATGACGTCATGAGCAGCCTTCAGCCGTATCAGCAGAACCCGATCCAGCAGCGCAAGGACGCGGTGCGCCGGTACAGCCGCAATGCCCTGGTGTGGACCGGTGGTGGCGTCGCCGCCGGCGTCGCGTTCGGCCTGCTGGCGTCGTCGTGGTCCTTGTTCGTCATGCTGACGGTCATCGGCGTCGTCGGCGGTTTCATCAACTGGCAGAAGGTCCAGAAGATCGTCAACTACCGCGACGCCCAGTAGGGCGAGGGCACCCCGCACCCCACCCCAGGATCGGAACATGAACCACACCGACGACTCCGCGCCCGTGCGCGTCGACGCGTGGCTGTGGGCCGTGCGACTGCTCAAGACCCGTTCGCAGGCCGCGGATGCCTGCCGCGGCGGACACGTGAAAATCAACGGCACCGCGGTCAAACCCGCCCAGCAGGTCGTACCCGGCGACGAGATCCGCGTGTGGGCCCACCACCGCGAGACGATCGTCGAGGTCACCCGCACCATCGCCAAGCGCGTCGGCGCGCCGGTGGCCCGCACCTGCTACGTGGACAAGACCCCCGCCCCGCCGCCGCGCGAGATGTTCGCCGCGCTGCCCGTGCGCGACCGTGGCGCCGGCAGGCCGACGAAGCGCGAGCGCCGTCAGATCGACAAGCTCCGCGGCCGCGACTGACTCTCCCTACCCGACAAGAACCTTAATCACGAGAAGCTCATGGTAGTGGTCAGCTAACGTAATCGCCGCGTGTTTTTGAGCCCCCTACCCACACTGCTCAGGCCGATAAGACAATTCCGGGGCGCTTGATCGGTTGCACTCCAGGCTTCGATCTTTACAAAACCGGCTCATCCGGATCTGGAGTGCGTAATTAGCGGGAAGTGATATGTCGGGGTGGCACAACATGTAGGGGCCCTGGCCGGTACAAGATGAGAGTTACCACACAACCATCTGACCGAACCAGGACCCTACGATGCAGCCTACGTTCAACCTCGTCGCCGACACCATTTGCCGCACCGCGGGGCTGGGATTAACGATCACCGATGCCGCGGATGCCGGCGAGTTCACGGTCATCAGTGCTCGTCCCATCGACTCCTGCGACAAGTGCCCGGGCTGCGGACACACAGGCCGGCTGCGTGATCACGTCGTGCGCCGGCTGACCGATCTTCCCGTCGTCGGCTTCCCCACCAGGTTGCAGGTACGCGTGCCGCGGTTCCTGTGCCTGAATCAGTCCTGTGCCCAGCGGATCTACCAGGGCGAACTGGCCTGCGCCGAACGCGGGCGCACCGTCACTCGCCGGGTGACCCGCTGGATTCTGCAACGGTTGGCGATCGACAAAATGAGTATCTCCGCCACCGCCAAAGCCCTGGGCTTGGGCTGGGACCTGGTCAACGACCTCGCCCTGGATGCCTGCCGGCACCTGGTCTATGACGACCCCGGCCACCTTGCCGGGGTACGCGTGCTGGGCGTGGACGAGCACGTGTGGAAGCACACCCACCGGGCCGGTGAGCCGGACTCGTTCGTCACCGTGCTCGTCGACATCACCCCCGTCATCGACGGCGCCGGACCGGCCCGGTTGCTGGACATGGTCCCGGGTCGTAGCGCCGCGGTACTGAGCGATTGGCTCGGCCAGCGTGGGCAGGGCTTTCGCGACCGGGTCGAGGTTGTCACGATGGATGGGTTTGCCGGCTACGCCACCGCCACCAAACAGGCCCTGCCGCGGGCGCAGGCGGTGATGGATCCCTTTCACGTGGTGCACCTGGCCGCCGACAAGTTGACCGTGTGCCGGCAGCGCCTGCAGCGGATGACCACCGGGCGGCGGGGCAAGAAAAACGATCCGTTGTATAAGAACCGGAAAACCCTGTTGACCAGGATTGACTTCCTCACTGATCGACAGCATCGGCGACTCGAGCAACTGTGGGCCACCGACGAAGACTACGTGGCTTTGGAGGTGACGTGGTCGGTGTATCAGCAGATCATCGCCGCCTATCAGTACCCGAAGAAAGCCGAGGGCAAGAAGCTGATGCAGAAGGTGATCAGCACGCTGCGTTCATCGACGATGCCGAAGGGGTTAGAGGAGATTAAGCAGCTGGGAAACACGCTGTACCGGCGCCAGAAGGACGTGCTGGCGTATTTCGATATCGGCGCGTCCAACGGGCCCGTCGAGGCGATCAACGGGCGCCTGGAGCATCTGCGCGGCATCGCTCTGGGGTTCAAGAACCTCGGGCACTACATCTTGCGATCCTTGATCCACTCCGGACAGCTGCACACCAAGATCAACGCACTCTAAATCCTGAAGAGCCACAAAACCTCGGGTTCAGATCGTGAATGCAACACCTTTCCGCCAGGAAAGGACACGGTTTCATGTACCCGCTCGAAACCCGCCAACATGTCATCACCGTGGTCGCCGACACAGGACTGTCGGCCGCAGACGCCGCAGCAGCAGCCGGAGTTGACCACCTCACCGCGAAGCGATGGTTGCGGGCGGCCGGCATCGAACTGGCGCGCGGCAGCCGCGGTGGATCGGCCACCAGACGCGATGAATGCCAACGTCGCGCAGGCGAGATGCTCGCCTCGGGGATGACCCGCAGGGAAATAGCCCGCCAACTGGGCTTTTCCTACAACACCATCCGGCGGTGGTGCAAGGATGGGCAGATGCCTCATCGTCAGCTGCCAACCCGCGATGCCCAGGCCAGGTTCGACGAAACGATCCGCGCATTGCAGCACGACATCGACACCGACACCGATCGGGCGACGGTCGGACGGGGCGCGCGGCTACTGTACGCCCAACGCCAGATCATCGCCTTGGCCGATATGGCGGGCCACACGCAACAAGCCATCGCCGAATTGGCACGCACCTCGGTATCGGCGGTCAGCCGCGAACTTCGGCGCGGCGCCGGGGCGGGCCACACGTATGTCGCCTCCTTTGCCCAGGAGCGGGCCACCACGGCATTGCGGCGGCCACGGTTACGCAAACTCGACGCCAACCTGCGGCTTCGCGCCGAGGTCATCGACCGGCTCAACATGGGTTGGTCGCCCAGGTTAATCGCGCTGGATCTGCGTGAGTGCTTCGGCGACGATGGGACGATGACCATCTCCGGCGAGACGATTTACCAGTGCCTCTACGTCCAGGGCAAAGGCGCGTTGCGCCAGGAACTCAAGATCGAAAAATCGCTGCACACTGGTCGCGCCGCACACGGGCCCCGGTCGCTGTTGCCCTCGCGGCGCGGCGCCAAGTCCTGGGTTGACGGTGCCCACATCAGCCAGCGCCCGGCGGCCGCCGAGGATCGTGCGGTGCCCGGCCACTGGGAAGGCGACCTGATCATCGGTTCCGGCCAGCAATCGGCGGTGATCACCCTGGTGGAGCGGACATCGCGTTTTGTGATGATGCGCAGGCTCGCCGATGATCACACCTCCGGCACCGTCGTGGAGGCGATCAGCGAGATGATCGGATCCATGCCCGAGCACCTGCGGGCGTCACTGACATGGGATCAGGGAGCGGAAATGGCCCAGCACGCCACCTTCACCGTCGCCACCGGCTGCGAGGTGTTCTTCTGTGACCCGCATTCGCCGTGGCAGCGTGGGACCAATGAGTCGACCAACGGATTGATCCGCCGGTTCTTCCCCAAGGGCACCGATTTCCGCGACGTCACCGATGAGCGGATCGCAGAGGTCGCAATGCTGCTCAATACCCGTCTGCGGGAAACCTTGAACTTGATGACGCCGGCTGCGAAACTCGACGAGATCATCGGTGTTGCATCGACCGCTTGAATCCGCCAACGAGCGAAGAATACCGAGGTCTCCAATGAGCTCGCAGCCACGGCGGCGCCACGATAAAACCGGGTTTCGTCGGAAAAGGGGTCGGCCCGGGCGTAAAACGGTCGTAAAGGACTTCAAAGGGCTGAGCGGTTCAGACTGCTGCTTGGAGTCTAGGCCAACGACTATAGCGCTGGGCATTGACCAAAAAACGCCAGCGTATCAACGCTCGATGATCGAGCGTGCTTACGATAAAAGTGACGTACGAATAGGTTGACAAAACGTGAACTTAAAACGAATAATAGGTTGAGCGACTTGATCGTCGGCGGAAGCCTTGCTATCAATAGGTTTACACCCGAGCAAGCAGAGAGGTGGGGAATATGAATATTCGTACACTGCAGGCAATGGTCGACGAAACGGACCTTGCCAGTCTCCGCTGGTTTGGTTCCTCTCGCTTTGGCGGTTGCCCGTGGAGATGCTCGGTTTTCGGGTTTGATCTTCGATCGCTGCATTTCCATCAATAGCAGGGTATATTTTTCCGATATTGATAATCGTCTTATATTGGGCAGGCTTTCTAATCGGGGCCGATGCGAGCTGGGGATAGGTGCCGAACTGGCGGGTTCGCGTCTTCCGGTATTGGCGTTTGAGGCCTTTGAAGAATGCCGTATTGCCGACGGAGACAAGTTGAGATTTAGGCTGGATCAGCGCGAGGATCTAATCCAACTACACGTTTCCGGTGGCCACGCCAGTGTACCTTGGGATGTAGACCGCCTGAAATGCGTTCTCCGGCTCGCATTTTTGAATGAGTATGTCTTCTAGAAAGGGGAGAACGTTGTTTGAAGTAGTTGAAGCGGGATTTCGGTTTGGAGGTCCAGCTGGGGGGGGTGAGTGGCTGTTTCGGGACGTGAGCTTTGCCATCGAAGCCGGCGCAGTCGTGGCGCTGATGGGTCCTTCAGGCTGCGGTAAGACGACATTGCTTCACGGTCTTTCCGGTATTGGCCATCTATCTGAGGGGCAAGGTGTGTTGGATGGAATCCAGATATCAAATCTACCTCAAAGAAAAGTGCGGAAAAACTTGAGGGAATCAGTCTCGATGATCTTTCAAGATCATCTGCTAATCCCTGGCTTGAGCCTGCTCGAAAACGTAGAGCTTTCCTGGTCAATGGCGGGTAGGCCAAGTGGGGCGTTGCCCGGTGAGGTGCTGGACCGTTTGGCGGTAGGGGGAGAGAGGAATTCATTGCCCGAAGCGGTGTCGGGTGGGCAGGCGCAGCGAGCTGCAATTGCGCGCGCCCTCGCCTCTGAGCCCAGAATTCTGTTCGCGGATGAGCCGACGGGAAGTTTGGATGAAGGAAACGCAAGCCGGGCCATAAAGGAAATTACGGAACGAGTGCGGTCTAGCCAGGCTCATGGGTTGATAGTGACCCACGATGCGGCCATCGCGGATCTTTGCGACCGAACGATTCTGCTGGGTGGCGGGTCGATCAATGGCTGATGTCAGAGGTGGTCGGTCAATATCGGTAAAAATCATGCTGTCCTATCTGCGTGCATCTTTGGGATCGAATGTTGTCGCCGTGGTGGCCATCGGCTTCTCCATGGGCGTTCTTGCGGCCGTCATCAATGTTCGAAGTGCGCTCTTGGGCACCGATGTCGGTGATGCTATTACCGTCAATTTGGCATTGAATGTGGCGATTTCCTGGACGATTGCCTCGATTTTTTGTGTGCCGCAAATAGTGGGACGTGCTTTTACGAAGTTCGACTATTTTATCAGCTGTCTGCAGGTCGTGGGCTGGTCCGCGCGCCGGTACTCGCTCATGCTCATTGGGCAACTGCTGATGATCGTTACTTTTTCGATTGTGTTGTCGTATCCCATAGCAGCGGTTTTTCAGCGTTTGGTGATGATGATTCATCGCCGAGACTCTGATGACCTCTTGTATCCGGCAAGGTTTTTTGAGCCTATAGCGCTCAGTTCAATCCTTGTCGCTGCGCTGATCGGTAGCTTTAGCGTCATTATCGTCGGCGTAATGGTGTTTCTCGGTTATGCACGGCGGCAGAAGGTCCAGGGGTCGGGCGTGAAACCCGTGCGGGTCACGCTCATCGGCACCGGGTGCTTGCGCTGGGGTGATTCCGTTGCGGTGCTGCCGATCGTGCTTTTGATCATGGCGGCCCGCGCCGGAGCTCAAGCTGGCCTGTTCGTCATCCTGGGGATGGTCTTCGCATTGTTCTGGCTGTGCAGTCGATCGATCCTGTACATCGTCAGGGGTTTTGAAAAGATGACTGCTCGATGGGCCGGCAGCTATCCTGCAGTGGCTGTCTTGGGCGCATTTTCGGCGGAGCTCCACGCTGCTACGAAGTCCATCGCGTTGCCTCTGGCCTACGTGTTCGGTATTCCCGCCATCGTTCTGTCCGTCTCCCACACGGAGGCTTACGCGCTGAATCAGACGGGGGGAGGCATTCAAAACTGGGACTTTCTGGTGATGCTGGGCTTGCCCTTGTTCTTCGTAGGCACACTGTCGCTTACATCGTTTCTGATGGCTGCGGACCAGGTTTCCATTACATCCGACCGGCTACGGAAGATCGGGTTTCCGGAAGCTCGGATTTGCCTGGTTCGGTTCGCGGGCGTTCCACTTCTATTCGTGGGTATTGGGCTAGTGCTAGCGGCTATTTTTGCGGTTTTCAGCTCGATGGTCCATGTCGCCATCCTCGGTTCGTCCGCAAATTATGCCATCGAGGGGCTGTCGCTTTCGGTGTCGCTGACTTTGGCTGCGGCTATCTTCTGCTCCTTCATCGTGTGCGGAGCCGGATATCTGGCGTGGGGAGCTTTCCGCGCAAAAGCGGTGTCACGATCACTCGTGCAGCACTGAGTTTGGTGCCGGTCGGCTCGTGCGGTGCACGATGAGCACCAACCTCCGCTAACCCACCACCCCGGCCTTGCGCATCTGACCCAGCCGCGACCGCAGCCTCGCCGGGCGCTGCGCCGGGTGCGCCCCGGATTTGCCCGTGCGGGCCACGTGATCGGAGCCGAAGGCCGCCAGCAGCAGATCGTCGATGATGCGCACGTGGCCGGGCTGGAACCGGTAATTCAGCGCCGCCTCCACGGCGGCGACGCGCTCGGGCGCCACCAGTTCTCGCAAATCCCCGACCGTGGTCACCCCGTTGGCGTCGAGAAGCTCCTCCAACCAGGCGTAATGCTCCGACTTCGACCGCGGCACGGTCGGCAGCAACAGCGTCAGCAGCCCCGGCAGCGTCTCCGCTCCGAACTCCACGGCATCGGCGGCGGCCCGATCATCGTCGGCCTCCCCGTCCGCAGTCGCCGCACCCTCGCCGTGCTCCTCGTCGAGGATCGCCGCGACCTGGTCGAACTGCTGGTCCGCCAGCTCGATCAACCCGGCCGCCAGCGCGAACGCGCGGTCGATGCGCGGGTCGACGACACCATCCGGCGACTTGTACCGGATGTCGTGCTCGAACTCCGCCCACGCATGCTGCAAGACGGTGCGCACCTGCACCTCGAACTGCTGGCCGTGGTACGGCGCCAGACCCGGGGGAGCGTTGTCCCCGACGCGGCACACCAGATGATGCGAGCCGTAGCCGAACTGGCCGGAAATCCGCGTCTCCGCCGTCTTGTCGATGGTCCGCAGCACCTCCAGTGAATCCCCCAGAACCGCCAGCACGGAGGGGATTTCGTTGGAGTGGTACGTGGTCACGCGCACGCCGACGAGATCGTGGATGTCATTCCACGGGTCGGGGTAGGCGAAGTCGCCGCCGTCGGTGCGCCGCAGGGCCTTGAGCCGCAGCGACCGCCACGTCTTCACCCTGGCGGTGACGTTGTCGAACGCCAGGCCGGCGTCGGAAAGCAATTCCCCGATGGCGGCCTCGAAGTCGTCCTGCGCCCGCGGATGCGCCGCCGTCCACTCGTCGTAGCGCGCGTGCAGTTCCCGCAACCGGGTGTTGCCCTTCGACTTCGCCTTCGGCTTCGATTTCGGCTTCGAAGTGGACACGGCCGCCGCCTACGCCTCCGGGTCCGCGACGAGCAGCGCCACCGGGAAGGTGCCGAACACCGACGCGACCGTCACCGTGCCGGACCATGCGTTGCCGGTGAAGCGGTCGGTCCAGATGCCCTCCGGCAGGGTGATGGTGGTGTCGCCCCACCCGCCGTCGCGTTCCAGGCCGATGAGGCGGCGCGTGACCAGGGTGATCACGTCCTGCGCTCCGCCGACCGGGCCGCGCGCGTTGCCCACCAGGTACCGTTCGCCGGCGCCTTCGGCGAACACGGGCTGGTAGGTGCCGCCGACGAAGGATTCGGGTCGCTCGTTGCGCAGGGTCAGCGCATGGTGGGTGACCATGAGCTTGACGACGTCGCCGTCTTCGGGATCGACCTCTCCACGTCGGACCTTCTCGAGCGCCCGGGCGCGGGCGTCGTAATCGACGAAACGGCGATTGTCCGGGTCGACCAGGGCGTCCTCCAGGAACTCGGTGCCCTGGTAGGTGTCCGGGATGCCCGGAGACGTCAGCTGCAGCAGCTTGCGGCCCCAACTGGTCACGCGGGCGGCGGGGTCGATGGACTGGACGAACTCGGTGATGCGGTCGCGCAGCGGGCCGTCGAGAAGCGCATCGATCCAGCGCAGGACCTGCAGCTCGAAGTCGGCGTTCTGCTCCGTCCACGTGGTGTGGATGCTCGCCTCGCGCATCGCCTTCTCCGCGTACGCGTGCAGGCGGGCGCGGAACTCCTCGGTGATCTCGCCGTCGGCCGGCCACACGCCGATGATGTTCTGCAGCAGGAAATAGCCCGTCGCACCGTCCGGCGCCGGGGTGACCGCCGACCAGTCGCGGACATTCTCCGCCCAATCGCCGACGATGTCGGAAATCTGGATGATGCGGGCGCGGACGTCCTCGCCGCGCTTCGCGTCGTGCGTCGACAGCGCCGTCATGGTGCGCGGCCACAGGCGGGCGCGCTCGGACTGCAGCAGGTGGTACTCGGCCGCCGACATGCCGTACCGGCCCGGATCGCCGCCGACCTCGTTGAGGCTGATCAGGCGGCAGGCGCGGTAGAACGTCGTGTCCTCCACGCCCTTGGCCATCACGGCACCGCAGACCTGCGCGAACCGGGTGGCCGCCTCGCCCTGGGCGATGAGGCCCGCCGAAATGAGGTCCAGCGCGAACACGCGGGAGGGGAACCGGGCGACCATCTGCTGGATCACCGACGACGTCACGCGCGACAGCGACACGTAGTCGGCGCGGTAGACGGGCATCGCGGCGACGAGCTCGCAGATGGTGTCGATGAGCTCCTCTTCGGTGACGTTGTGGCCTCCGGTCGACCAGTTGTCGCGCCGCAGGGCACGCGCCAGGCGACGCACCTCCGCCGCCAGCTCATGGGCGGCGACGTCGCGCTTCAGGGCCCGCTCGGCGGCGTGCACCGCCGACTTGTCCCACGTCGACCCCGACTCCTGCAGCGCCAACATGCTCATCGCGTCACGCGAATCGCGGTTCATGAACACGTTGTCGAACTCCCGCAGCGCGTCGTAGCCCGTGGTGCCGTCGACGTCCAGGCGGGGATCCAACGGCTCGGTGGGCCCGAGGATCTTCTCGATGACCAGCCACTTGTCGTCGCCAAGCAAACGGCGCAGCTCGGACAGATACCCGAACGGATCGGACAAACCGTCCGGATGATCGATGCGCACGCCGTCGATGATGTCGGCCGCGATGAGCTCCCGGACGATGCGATGCGTGTGCTCGAACACCACCGGATTTTCCTGGCGGATGCCCGCCAGGCCATTCACCGAGAAGAAGCGGCGGTAGCCGATGATGCCGTCGCGCCAGTACATCAGGCGGTACGACTGGCGATCGTGGATCTCCTGCGGAGTGCCCTCGTCGGTGCCGGGCTTCACCGGGTAGACGTGGTCGTAGTAGCGCAGCAGCGGCTCGTCGCCGGAGCGGTCGATCTCCAGCTTGTCGACGTCCTCCGGGGAACCGAGCACCGGCAGGCCCATCTTGCCGCCGGCACCGTTGTCCTCGTGCCAGTCGATGTCGAAGTAGGGCTCGAACTGGGAGTCGCGGCCATTGGTCAGGACATCCCACCACCACTCGTTGAGCTGCGGATCCTCCACGCCCAGGTGATTGGGCACCAGGTCGATGATTATGCCCATGTTCGCCTTGTGCGCGGCCTCCGCCAGCGCCTGCAGGCCGGCCATGCCGCCGATTTCGGGATTGACGACGGTGGGATCGATGACGTCGTAGCCGTGGTTCGACTCCGGCACCGCCGCCAGGATCGGCGACAGGTACAGGTGGGAAATGCCCAATTCGGCCAGGTAGGGGACCTGCTCGACGGCGTCGGCGAACGTGAATGCCCGGCCTTCCGCATCCGCCTTGGGGCCCCGCAGCTGAAGTCGGTAGGTCGAGGTGATGGGGAGTCGGTTCATGGAACCTGGTCACGCGCCTTTCTGTGTCGGTTGCCCGGGTCGTCGGATGTTCGGGTCGCGCCCGGGCGGTCGGTCCCGCCGCACCGGCCGGGCCCCGATCGTCCCCGGCCGTCGAAGCGTGGGCTCAGCGGGCGGGGACCCGGGGCCGTCCGGTGCGGCCGCCGGCACCATCGTAGTTGGAATCGGGCCTGCCCTGCCCGGCCGCCAGCAGCACCGCCGCCCGGTGGGTGGCATGGTCGCCCCGGCCCTCCTCGGGCGCGTGGACCGTCAGACGGTCGTCGCCCAGGGTGAACGCCAGCGGGGACACGGGGTCGTCGGCCGCCCGCCAGGACCGCGCCGCCCACAGGTAGGCGCGCGTCAGGTCGGCGTCGGCGGGCATGGCCAGCAGGTGCTCGACGGAGGCGGGGAAGTACACGGGCCGGGCGGCGAAGAGCCGACGCAGGTGGCCGTCGAGTTCGAGGAGGGAACTGACTTCGGCCAGCCAGCCGGTTGGGCGGGCGGCGGGGGAGCCGATCTGGATGCCCCGGCTCAGGTCGGATTCGTCGGCACCGGTCACCGCGGCGGCGGGCCGGGCGGTGAGGTGGAGTTTGCCGTGGGCGATGTGGCGTTCCATCAGCACGCGGGCCGCCGCCTCGACGCAGTATCCGGGTTCGGTGACGACGCCGACCAACCCGCCGCCCGCGTCGCGCCAATCGACGTCTGCGGGGGCGGTGGTCAACCAGGTTGCGGGGCGAAGTTCGGGAACGGGCCTGTGCACGTGAAGACCTCCTGCAAGGGGGACGATGTCACGTGTTTGGACGCGCCGCAGCGCGGAACGGTTCCGTTTATTTTTCGCGGGGGTGATTCCGGGGGAGGCCGCCGTCGTCGGCGTCGCCCGGGCGCCGTCCGGGCGTCGTCTAGAAGGGCGGTTCCTCCTCGAGGCCGAGGACGGTGAAAAGCTGCTTCTCGTCCCAGATCTCGATGTTCTGGCCCTGTTCCTTGTATTCGCGGGCCTTTTTTTCCTTGGAGGTCATCGAATCCCACGGGCCGGCGACGAGGATGGTGGTCTTCTTGGTCACGCCCTTGTTGATGTCGGCGCCCGCGTCGGCGATGAGCTCCCACAGCCGGCCCTTGTCGTAGGGCGCGAAATCGCCGGTGAGCGTCACCCGCTGCCCGTAGAGCAATCCGTTCGAGTCGGCGTCCTCGTTCTTGGCGGGGATGACGTCGGGGGCCTTGACGGCATCCCACTTCGCCCGGCGGTCCCGGGCGGCGCCGCCGGAGCGTCCCCGGCTTCCCGCGTGACGACGGCCCGCCCCCGCGCCACCGACCTGGGACCGCCCCGTGGTCCGCATCGGCACCAGGCGCGTGCCGAAGAGCATCCCCATTTCCATGCCCAGGTTCTCCGTGTACTTCACGGGGTTGAGCGTCGGTTCGTCGCCGGGGTGTTCCCGCATGAGCCACAGTGCGACTTCGGCGCACGCGACGGCGTCGTCGCAAGCGTCGTGATGCGCGAAGTCGGCGGCTCCGGCCTCGCGGGCCAACGTCGTCAAGCGGTAATTCTCCACCTGCAGCCCCACGCGCCGCGCCCACTCGTACGTGCAGGCGTAGGCGACGTCGGGGACGTCGATGCCCGCGGCCGCGCATCCGCGCTTCAGGGCCGTGAAATCGAACTTGGCGTTGTGGGCGACCACCGGCGTGCCGTCGACGAGGCGACCGAACTCCTCGGCGCGTTCGGAGAAGGTCGGCGCGTCGACCACATCGGCGGGCGTGATGCCGTGAACGGCGATGTTGGCCTCGTCGAAGTCCTCAAGGCCGGCCGGTGGCTTGCACGGCCACGAGTACGTGGCGGTGACCTTCCCGTCGCGCACGGCGGCGAGGCCGAACTGGATGACCGAGCCCTCGTCGGCGTTGGCGGTCTCGACGTCGAAGGCGAAGAAATCCGGGTCGGGGATGTCCCCGCCGAGCTTCGGCGCCGGGACGCCGGGGGAGTCGGTGGAACCGGTGGAGGCGGTGGCGTCGGTGGAGTTCGAGGCGCCGGTTGCCGCGACGGTGGCCGGCGCGACACCGGAGGCATCGTCGACGACCACCGCGTACTCGGAACCCTCGATCGCGCCGGCATCGAGATCCGGTCCGGCGCCGAACACGTCCATCAGAGCGCGCGCAGCCGCCAGAGTCGACGGCGTCACCCGGGCGGAGGGCAGGTCGCCGCCGAAATCGATGCGGCCCGGGAGGATGCGCCCCGGTTCGGTCAGCGACGCCCCGCCGGCGGCGTCGGAAAGCGAAGCCGTGGCGCCGGAAACGTCGGTGCTGCGCGTCCGGGCGATGCGATGCACCGAAACGGTGGCCGGCGAACCCGGAGTGACGCGGACGACCGCGCCGGAGAGTCGGAAGTCGAGAACCTGCATGCCCACGAGCCTAGCGGCCGCCGCGGCCTGATCCCGCCGCCGCCGGAGGTGTGACGGGGGTAACGGTGTTGCACGTGTGTGATCCATGACTCACTATGGTTTGCGGAAGAAACGTTCACACATTTTCCGACCCTCAAATGTCCGTTCGGCAAGCGGGGTGTTCCGGGGTTACCCTGTTCACCGTCGCGAGCGACCGGGCACCCATCCGGCCATCGCAACCTCGGAAAATCCGAGCAACCTCGAGAAGAAAATCGACTGATCACCAGCCACGATCCCGCAAGGAGAGCACGCATGACCAACGCAGTCTCCACTCACCCCGGCACCATCCTGGACGAGCATTTCCTCGAGCCCCGCGGCCTGAGCATCTACCGCCTGGCCGTCGCCATCGACGTGCCCAGCTCGACCCTCGAGCGATTCCGTTCCGGCCGCACGAACCTGACCGACGACCTCGCCCGCCGCCTGGGCGACTACTTCGGCACCGGCGCCGACTACTGGCACGAGCAGGCCGCCTAAACCGGTCCGGCCCCGAAGCCCGACAACCGAAGAAGACGAACACGCACCCGGGAGCGGAAGCAAAGAACTAACTCCGGTGCGAAACCGAAGAAGACGAACACCGGAGACGATCCGAAGCAGACCAACTCCGGAGTCGAGTCGAAGCAGACGAACTCCGACGACGAGAAGAGCCGAGCGGCGCACCCCGTGAAGGGATGCGTCGCTTCATGATTTTCGGGCGCGCCGTGGAGGAGGGGGTCCGCCGTGCTGCCGCACTCGCCTTCAGGACGCCCCTCCGCGCCTTCTGGCCGGCTCGGTTGACCGCAGTAGGCGCCTTCTGGCCGGCTCGGACCCAAACCACGGGGTCCAAACCACGGGGTCACCCAGGAACAGCCGTCCATCGACCACCTCATCCCTAAACCACGGGGTCCAAACCACGGGGTCGGTCGTTTTTCGGCTCCAAGCCACGGGGTCGCCATCGATCCCGTGGTTTAGACCCCGTGGTTTGGAGTGAGGGGGGTGGTCCCCGTGTTTTGGATCCCGTGGTTTGGGGTGGGGGTGGTGGTCCCCGTGTTTTGTCGGCCCCCTTTGGGCCGTTTCAGGCTTTGCGACGGCCGTCGTCAAGCATCTCTTTCTTGGATGGTCGGCGGCGACCCGGCGGATGGAGACCGCGTGAGAAACAGCCGGCAGGAGCGTGCCCGGATGGTTGGAGACCCGATGGGGGCGTCTGAAAGGGCCTGAATACGACAAATGCAGCCTCATGCCGAGTGGACGTCGATAAAAGCCCAGGACGAGAAAATCCGTGGCTGCATTTGTCGTCTAACTGTTGTGACCCGGTAGGTCGCGAACGTTGCCTACCGGGCGAGGAGTGCCTGGCCCAACTCATCGTCGACGACGGATGGAACTGCGCCCGAGCCGCCGAACGATTCCACGTCTCGACCTCTACGGCCCACCCGGTACTGCGCCGCTGCCTGCTCGCGCTTGGCGTAGACGGAAACCCCCGGCGTACCGGTCGCGGTTGTTCAACGACGTGCTTGCTGCCCAGCAGATCAAACACATCTTCACGCGTCCGCATCGGCCGCAGACCAACGGCACGGTCGAGCGGTTCAACCGGACGGTGGCCGCTGAATGCGCCTACGCCGGTACCGACGGCGGCGAGGGCCGATACTTGCGACGGCGAAGCCGCCCGTGCGCGGCAGTATCCGGGGTGGCTGCATCACTGCAATCACCACCGACCCCATAGCGCACTGGGCGGCTCAACTCCCGCGAAAGTCGTTCACGACCTCACGGGACACGACAACTAGAGCTTCTCCTTCAGCACGACGGTCGAACGCGCCGGAACGCGCAGCTCACCCTCTGGGTGCACCAGGCGCTCGCGGGTCGGACGCCCGGTCAGCTCGGTGGTGTCGATGATCACTTCCCACTCGGAGGCGTACTCGGTGCCCGGGATCTGGAAGATCAGATCCTCGTGGTGGGAGTTGAAGCACAGCATGAAGGTGTCGTCGACGATGCGGTGTCCGCGGGCGTCGGGCTCGTCGATGGCCTTGCCGTTGAGCCACACCATCAGCGATTTGCCGAAGTCGAAGTCCCAGTCGTCCTGCGTCATGACGCGACCCTCGTGGGTCAGCCAGGCGATGTCGCGGTCGTCGGTTTCGGCGCCCAGCGGGCCGCCCTTGAGGAAGCGCCGGCGACGGAACACCGGGTGGTCGGCGCGCAGCTTCAGCAGGAAGCGGGTGAAGTCCACCAGCTCGGAGTTGGTGCGCACCTGGTTCCAGTCCATCCACGCCAGCTGGTTGTCCTGGCAGTAGACGTTGTTGTTGCCCTTCTGGCTGCGGCCCATTTCGTCGCCGTGGCTGATCATCGGGGTGCCCTGGGACAGCAGGAGGGTGGTCAGGAAGTTCCGGCGCTGCCGTCCGCGCAGCTGCAGGATCGTCTCGTCGTCGGTGGAGCCTTCGACGCCGCAGTTCCACGAGCGGTTGTGGGATTCGCCGTCGCGGTTGTCCTCGCCGTTGGCCATGTTGTGCTTGTGGTTGTAGCTGACCAGGTCGTTGAGGGTGAAGCCGTCGTGGGCGGTGACGAAGTTGATCGACGCGGTGGGGCGGCGGTCGTTGTTTGCGTACAGGTCGGACGAGCCGGTGATGCGGGAGGCGAATTCGCCCAGGGTCGACGGTTCGCCGCGCCAGTAGTCGCGGATGGTGTCGCGGTACTTTCCGTTCCATTCGGTCCATTGCGGGGGGAAGTTGCCCACCTGGTAGCCGCCCTCGCCGACGTCCCAGGGCTCGGCGATGAGCTTCACCTGGGAGACGATCGGGTCCTGCTGGACCAGGTCGAAGAACGCGGACAGGCGGTCGACGTCGTGGAACTCGCGGGCCAGCGTCGAGGCGAGGTCGAAGCGGAAGCCGTCGACGTGCATCTCGGAGACCCAGTAGCGCAGAGAGTCCATGATCAGCTGCAGCGAGTGCGGGTGGCGGACGTTGAGGCTGTTGCCGGTGCCCGTGTAGTCCATGTAGTGCTGCTTGTCGCCTTCGACGAGGCGGTAGTACGCGGCGTTGTCGATGCCGCGGAAGCAGATGGTCGGGCCCATGTGGTTGCCCTCGGCGGTGTGGTTGTAGACCACGTCGAGGATGACCTCGATGTCGGCGTCGTGGAACGCGCGCACCATGCCCTTGAACTCGGACACCGCGCCGCCGGGCTTGGTCGACGCCGCGTAGTCCTGGTGCGGCGCGAGGAAGCCGAAGGTGTTGTATCCCCAGTAGTTGCGCAGGCCGAGGTCGCGGAGGCGGTCGTCCTGGAGGAACTGGTGGACGGGCATCAGTTCGATGGCGGTGACGCCGAGGTCCTTGAGGTAGTTGATGATCGCGGGGTGCGCCAGGCCGGCGTAGGTGCCGCGGAGGGATTCGGGCACGTCCGGGTGCGTCATGGTCATGCCCTTGACGTGGGCTTCGTAGATGACGGTTTCGGAGTAGGGGTGCTTGGGCTGGCGGTCGGTGGCCCAGTCGAAGAAGGGGTTGATGACGACGGAGGTCATGGTGTGGCCGAGGCTGTCGTCGGTGTTGCGTTTGCTGGGGTCGTCCAGGTCGTAGCTGAACAGGGACTTGTGGCCGTCGAAGTCGCCGTCGAAGGCTTTGGCGTAGGGGTCGACGAGCAGTTTGCTGGGGTCGCAGCGGTGGCCGTTGGCGGGGTCGTAGGGGCCGTGGACGCGGTAGGCGTAGCGCTGGCCGGGCATGATGCCGGGCAGGTAGCAGTGCCAGATGTGGGCGTCGACTTCTTCGAGGGGGATGCGCTTTTCTTGGCCTTCCTCGCTGATGAGGCACAGTTCGACCTTTTCCGCGATATCGGAGAACAGGGCGAAGTTGGTGCCGGCGCCGTCGTACGTGGAGCCCAGGGGGTAGGGGTCGCCGGGCCAGACCTGGTACTCGCCGTCGATGTTCGCGTTTGTCATGTCGATAACCATACCGGGAGGGGGCCGGGTTATACGCGCCGACGAAACCTTTGGTGCGTTACGGATTCATGGGATGTGCTTTACGACGGCCCGGCCTCGGGGTGAGCGGTGTGCGGGTCGGGTGAGGTGCTGGGAGCGTTCGGCGTGTCGGCGTCAGGAGTCCCCGGCGGCGATGCCGGCGATGATCAGGTCGACGCCGTGGCGGATGCGGCGGCCGTGTGCGGTGGGGTCGGTCGGGTTGTCCGCGACCCTGGCCAATTCTGCGGCGGTCTGTTCGTCGACGGTGGAGCCGAGGATGAAGTAGACGAGGGTGGCCGCGGCGTCGACGGCCAATTCCTCCCCGATCGGGGCGTCGGAAAGCAAGGGGACGAGAATCGAGGCCGGTCGTACGGAGACGGTGTCGGTGGCCAGGCCGGCGGAGACGACCTCGGCGCCGTCGCGGTGCGACGTCAGGCACTCGTGGAGTGCGGTGGCGAAGGCGGTGACGTCGGTGGGCCAGTTTCCGGTGGACTCCAGCTCGGACAGGGGTGCGAGCAGCTGGTCGGCGACCGCGCCGAGCAGCGCCTGCTTCGACGGGAAATGCCAGTACATGGCGCCGGCGGCCGCGTCGAGGTGGCGGGCCAGGCGGCGGATGGTCAGGTCCTGGAGTCCGTATTCGTCGAGGATCTCCATTGCCGCACCCATGATGATGTCCTTGGTGAGCTGCACGGAATCCACGTTATCGGAAAGGGAGGGGGCGGGTTCGGCCAATTTCTTGAACGACGTTCGTGAGCGGGGTACATTCGTCTCCAAACATCCTTCGACATGACGATCGCGCCCCGCGGAGCCTGCGGCGGCCACGTTTCCGGTCGGCGGTGCCGCACATCGCCGAATCACCCACCAGCCAGGAGAACCCATGACCGACAATTCCTCCGCCGACATTCTCGAGATCGCCCGCGAGAAGGTGCTCGGCCGAGGGGAAGGCCTCGACCATGCCGAAACCCTCGCAGTGCTCCAGCTTGACGACGACAGGGTCGACGAGTTGCTCGCCCTCGCCCACGAGGTCCGCCTGAAGTGGTGCGGCGAGGAAGTCGAGGTGGAGGGCATCATTTCGCTGAAGACCGGCGGCTGCCCCGAGGACTGCCACTTCTGCTCGCAGTCCGGCCTGTTCCAGTCGCCCGTGCGCAACGCCTGGCTGGACATCCCGGCCCTGGTCGAGGCCGCCAAGCAGACCCAGAAGACCGGCGCCACCGAGTTCTGCATCGTCGCCGCAGTCAAGGGGCCGGACGAGAACCTGCTGTCCCAGCTCGAGCAGGCCGTGCAGGCCATCCATGAAGAGGTCGACATCAACGTCGCCGCCTCGGTGGGCATCCTCACCCAGGAGCAGGTCGACCGCCTGGCCAAGGTCGGCGTGCACCGCTACAACCACAACCTGGAGACCGCCCGCTCGCACTTCCCGAACGTCGTGACCACCCACTCCTGGGAGGACCGCGCCGAAACCCTGCGCATGGTCGCCGAAGCGGGCATGGAGGTCTGCTGCGGCGGCATCCTGGGCATGGGTGAGACCCTGGAGCAGCGCGCCGAGTTCGCGCAGGACCTGGCGGCGCTCAACCCGACCGAGGTGCCCATGAACTTCCTCGACCCGCGCCCGGGCACCCCGTTCGAGGGGCGCGAGCCGCTGCCGGCCAAGGATGCCCTGCGCGCCATCGGCGCGTTCCGTCTCGCGCTGCCGAAGACGATCCTGCGTTTCGCCGGCGGCCGTGAGCTCACCCTCGGTGACCTGGGTGCGGAGCAGGGCCTGCTCGGCGGCATCAACGCCGTCATCGTGGGCAACTACCTGACCACCCTGGGCCGCCCGGCCGAGCAGGACCTGGACATGCTGGGCAAGATCCGCCTGCCCATCAAGGCCCTCAACGCGACGGTCTAGCCATGGCGGCCACCACCGCGCGCACCACGGCGCGCCGGGGCTCGAACCCCGACTCGACGGAGCTGCTGAAGGCGACGCTGCTCGGCGACCCGCCGGAATACGACCCCTTCACCGGCGCACACCTGGCGGCGGGGGAGGAGCGGCCGCTGAGCCACTCCGCCCGCGCCGGGCTGGAGGCCCCGCGTTACTGCCGTCTGTGCGGGCGCCGCATGGTCGTGCAGGTCCGGCCCGACGGCTGGTCCGCGCGCTGCTCGCGCCACGGCGAGCTCGACTCGGCGCTGCTCGAACGCCGCTGATCGAATCTCGCCGGGTCTAGGCCGGCGGCACGTCGCCCGGGCGCGGGGCGGCGCGCCGAAGTTCTTCCGCCGTGAGGTTCGCCCGCGCCGTGATGCGCAGCCGCGAACCTCCCGGCGGCACGCTCGGCGGGCGGAACACCCCGACGAGCACGCCGCGCGCACGCAGATTGTCGCGCGCGGCCACCGCCCGGACCGGATCTTCCAGGATCACGGGCACCACCGCCGACGGGGGAGCGGGAACCCGCCACGCGTCCGCGATGGCCTCTGCGTTGTGCAGGACGGATGCGGGCAGCGACGGATCGTCGGCAAGCAGACTCAACGCCGCCAGCGCCCCGGCGGCGGCGGGCGGGGCGAGGGCGGTGTCGAAGATGATGGGCCGCGCGACGTCGATGAGATGGTCGCGCAGCTGGGGAGGACCAAGAATCGCGCCACCCTGGGCGCCGAGCGACTTCGACAACGTCACCGTGACCACCAGATCCGGCGCGCCGGACAGTCCGGCCGCCGCCACCGCCCCGCGCCCGCCGGGGCCGACGACCCCCAGCCCGTGTGCCTCGTCGACGAGCAGCGCCGCACCATGCGCGCGGGCGACGTCGTACAAGGCCCGGACGTCGGCGACGTCACCGGACGTGGAGTACACGGCGTCGGAGATCACCAGGGCGCGGGCTTCCGTGCGCGAGGCCAACGCCTCCTCGATCGCCGCGACGTCGCCGAGAGGGGTAACCGCCACGCTGGCCCTGGACAGTCGGCAGGCGTCGATGAGCGAGGCATGCGAGCCGCCGTCGGAGACGATGAGATCGCCGCGCCCGGCCAGCGCCGTCACCGCCGCGAGGTTGGCCATGTACCCCGACGAGGCCGTCAGCGCCGAGCCGAACCCCATGAACGCGGCCAGCGCGCCCTCCAACTCGTCGTGGACGACCGTCGCGCCGGTGACCAGGCGCGATCCCGTCGACCCCAGCCCGTAGTCGTACAGGGCGGCCGTCGCCGCGTCGACGACGGCGGGGTGGGAGTGCATGCCCAGGTAGTCGTTCGACGCCAGGTCGAGCAGTTCGGCCGGCCCGGGCGGTCGCGGCGACAGGGTGCGGTGCAGGCCCGCGGCGATGCGCGAACGGGTCAGTTCCCCCAGTTCCGAAAGGTGGGAGCGGCCGGTGCGTTCATCGGTCATGTTCCCACGATAAACCATCTATTGAACAATGTTCGGGAGGGTGTCGTCGTCACGCTCCCGCACGCCGGAAGCGGGCCCGGCGCCGGGACGGGTACATTTTCCCCCATGGAACCGCAGACCCCCGCGCAGGCCGCCCGGCCCACCCGCCGCCCGCCCCGCTTCATCGGCGACGCGTCGGCCGTGCTGTTTTCGGCGCTGCTCGGCGGCGCGCTCGGCGGAGTCGTCTGGGCGCTGGTCCGCCCCATGCAGACCGTCACCTTCCTCGAAGGCGGCCGCCTGGCGGTGCGGCAGGACGGCCTCGACGCGGCGTTTTCGGCGCTGCTGTGGTTCACCGGCATCGCCCTGGTGCTGGGGCTGGTCCTGGGTTCGATGGCGCACAAGCGCTTTCCGACGGCCCGCGGCCTGGCCATGGAGGCCTGGGTCGGAGTGGCGGCGCTGGCCATGGCCGCGGTGCAATGGGCGTCGGGAAACCTGCTCGCCGGGATGCGCCAGCCCGACCTCGATGCCGTCGCGCCGGGTTCGTCGGTGGACGTGCTGCCCGCGTTCGACTCGCCGGTCGCGCTGCTCGTCGCGCCGTTCGCGGCGATGCTGGCCTACTGGTGCCTGTTCTTCCTGGCCCCGAGGCCGGGGGAGGATCCCCGCCCCGGGCCCGGCGGCGACGGTGATGCGGGAGGCGGCCGACCCACGAGCTAATATCGGCGGCAACAAGATCCTTTCCAGCCAAGGAGCCGATGTGACCACCCCCGCGTCCGCGCAGGACAGCGCGACCCTTCAGCCCCTCGAGTCCGCGTTGGCGGCATCCGTCGTCGACGCCGAGGGCGGCTACACCGGCGTCGAGGCCACGCAGGAATGGGCGGACGAGGTCCGCCGCCTGGCCCGCGAACGCAACGCCGTGATTCTGGCGCACAACTACCAGCTGCCGGAGATCCAGGACATCGCCGATTACGTCGGCGACTCCCTCGGCCTGTCCCGCGTGGCCGCCGAGACGGAGGCCGACGTCATCGTGTTCTGCGGCGTCCACTTCATGGCGGAGACCGCGAAGATCCTCAGCCCCGACAAGACGGTGCTCATCCCCGATGAGCGCGCCGGCTGCTCTCTCGCCGATTCCATCACCGCCGATGAGCTGCGCGAGTGGAAGGCCGAGCACCCGGGTGCCCTGGTGGTCAGCTACGTCAACACCACCGCCGACGTGAAGGCGGAGACCGACGTGTGCTGCACCTCCTCCAACGCCGTCGACGTCGTCCGGTCCCTGCCGGAGGACAAGGAGATCCTGTTCAACCCGGACCAGTTCCTCGGCGCCCACGTCAAGCGCGAGACCGGCCGCGACAACATTCGCATCTGGGCCGGCGAATGCCACGTCCACGCCAACATCAACGGCGACGAATTGGCGCGCCGGGCGGAGGAGAACCCGGACGCCGAGCTGTACATCCACCCGGAGTGCGGGTGCGCCAACTCGGCGATCTACCTGGCCGGCGAGGGCACCATCGAGCCCGAGCGCGTGCACATGCTGTCCACCGGCGAGATGCTGGCGTCGGCGCAGCGCGAGGCGCAGCGCGCGGAGGATCGCTCCGAGCGCAAGGTGCTCGTCGCCACGGAGGTCGGCATGCTGCATCAGCTGCGTAAGGCCGCCCCGGACGTGGAGTTCGAGGCCATCAACGACCGAGCCTCCTGCTCCTACATGAAGATGATCACCCCGGCGGCCCTGCTGCGCTGCCTGGCCGAGGGCGCCGACGAGGTCACCGTGCCCGCCGACGTCTCCGACAAGGCGCGTGCCTCCGTCGAGCGGATGATCGCCATCGGCAATCCGGGCGGCGGCGAGTAGGTCGTGGCCGCGGGCTCCGGTTCGGGACGTGACCCGGTGGCCGGTTTCGACTGGTCGGACCGGTGCGATCTGCTGGTGATCGGCGGCGGCGTCGCGGGATTGTCCGCGGTGCGCCGGGCCCGGGAACTGGGGTTGGACGTCCTGCTCGTGGACAAGGGCCACTGGTCCGCCGGTGCGCGTCGGCATCTGCGTTTTGCGGGGGCGGCGACGAATCTCGCCCAGGGCGGACTGGCCGTCGTGGGGCTCGACGACGCCCCCGAGGGTCCGGAGGGACCGGGCGGCGACGGTGGCCCGGAGGGTCCCGATTCCGTCGAGGCCCACGTCGCCGACACGCTCGACGCCGGTGCGGGGCATTGCGACGGCGACGCCGTGCGCGCCATCATCGGTGCGGGCGCCGACGCCGTCGAATGGCTCATTTCGTTGGGCGCACTGTTCGATCCGAAGACCAATCCGGGCGACGCCGGCCGGTATTCGCGCACCCGCGAGGGCGGTCACGGCCACCGCCGCATCATCCACGCCGGCGGCGATGCCACGGGCGCCGAGATCCAGCGGTGCCTGGAAGCGGCGGTGACGGGGGTGCGCGTTCTGCAGAATGCGGTGGCCGAGGAGATCATCGTCGACGACGACGGCGCCCACGGCGCGCTGATCCGCGACCCCCGCGGCCTCGGGGCGGTGCTGGCGTCGGCGACGCTCATCGCCACCGGCGGCGTCGGCCACCTCTACCGCGCCACGACCGCGCCCGACGGTGCGCTGGGCCAGGGCCAGTGCCTGGCGCT
Organism: Corynebacterium freneyi; assembly: GCF_030408835.1. Taxonomy (NCBI): domain Bacteria; kingdom Bacillati; phylum Actinomycetota; class Actinomycetes; order Mycobacteriales; family Corynebacteriaceae; genus Corynebacterium; species Corynebacterium freneyi. The sequence goes on along the minus strand of NZ_CP047357.1, from coordinate 1,817,605 downwards.
CGATGCGGGGGCGGAGCTGGCGGACATGGAGTTCATCCAGTTCCACCCGACCGTGCTGTTCGATCGGGAGCGCCGCGGCCGCCGCCCCCTCATTTCGGAGGCGGTGCGCGGCGAGGGCGCCCGCCTGGTCGACTCCCGCGGCCGCTCCGTCACCGAGGGCGTGGACCCGCGCGGTGACCTGGCGCCGCGCGACATCGTCTCCCGGGCCATCGCCACGCGCCTGCGGGAGCTCGGCGAGGACTGCGTCTACCTCGACGCCCGGCACATTCCCGGCGTCCGCGAGCGCTTTCCGACGGTCACCGCGGGCGTGGCCACCGCGGGATTGGATCCGGCGAAGGATCTGCTGCCCGTCGCACCCGCCGTGCACTATTCCTGCGGCGGAATCGCCACCGACGTCAACGGACGCACCCGGGTGCCGGGGCTCTACGCTGCGGGAGAGTGCGCCCGCACCGGCCTGCATGGCGCGAACCGGCTGGCGTCGAATTCGCTGTTGGAGGGTCTCGTCGTGGGCCGCGCCGTCGCCGAGGACGCCGCCGCGGCGATCGGGGCCGGGACGCTGGGGGAGCAGCACCCCGCGGACATCCGACGCCGTCGCATCCGCCCGCGCCCGTGGCCCCGCGATCTCGACCGCCTGCAACGGGCCATGACCGACGGCGCGGGAGTCACCCGAACCGCCGAATCCCTGGCGCGGGCCGCACACGCCCTGTCGGCCCTGCCCGACTCGGCGGAAGTCGCCGTGGCGCGCACCATCGTCGCCGCGGCGGCCGCACGACCGACCACCCTGGGCTGCCACACGCGGCTCGACGAGTAACCGGGGCGGCGTCGCAAAGCAACGGAACCGACCGCGAACCGACCCGACCCGATCCGAACCGCTCGACCCCGCCACCGACCGAAACCGACGACCACACCAGACCCGACGAAAGCCAAGGAGCGCGAATTCCCATGCTGGACGAAAGAATCACCCGCGGCCTCATCCGCACGGCACTGCAGGAGGACCTGGCCTACGGCCCCGACGTGACGTCGCTGGCCACCGTCGGGCCGACTCAGCGGTCGCGGGCGAAGGTCGTCTCGCGCGTCGACGGCATCATCGCGGCGGGGGCCGCCATCCGCTGGACGCTCGAGGAGGTCATCGCCGACGACTTCGAGGTGGACATCCTCGTCGACGACGGCAGCCGCGTCGCCCCGGGCACCGTCGTCGCAGAGATCGAGGCCCCCACCCGCGGGCTGCTCACCGCCGAACGGACGCTGCTCAACATCGTCACCCACGCCTCCGGCATCGCCACGGCCACCCGCCGCTGGGTCGACGCCGTCTATGGAACCGGCGCCCGCATCCGGGACTCCCGCAAAACCATCCCCGGCCTGCGCAACCTGCAGAAGTACGCCGTGACCTGCGGCGGCGGCGTCAACCACCGCAACGGCCTGGGCGACGAGGCCCTGATCAAGGACAACCACGTCGCCGCCGCCGGGGGAGTCGTGCCCGCCCTGGAACGCGTGCGCCGCGCCTACCCGGAGCTCAAGTGCGAAATCGAGGTCGACGACCTCACCCAGCTCGACCAGGTGCTGGAAATGAAGCCCGAACTGGTCATGCTGGACAACTTCGAGGTGTGGCAGACCCAGATCGCCGTCCAGCGTCGCGCCCAGGTCTCGCCGGCCACGCAGCTGGAGTCCTCCGGCGGGCTCACGCTCGAGGTCGCCCGCGAGTACGCCTCCTGCGGAGTCGACTTCCTCGCCGTCGGCGCGCTGACCCACTCGTCCGGTGTGCTGGACCTGGGCCTGGACTTCTAGGCCCCGTAGGTTCCGGCGCCGGGTGCGATCACGGTCGCAGCTCGGCGGTGATCCGCGCCGCGACGTCGTCGAGCAGTCCCGCGAACTTCGCCGCCGCAGCCGGGTCCGAGGCACCCAACGCCGCCTTGGCGGTCAGGGCGCGGTTGAGCGCATCCTCCGCCCGGGGCACGTCGCCGCATTCGAGCTGGCACAGGGAGATCTGCGCCAGCAGCGGAATCTCCTGGGCGCGCATGCCGTCGGAGCCGAACAGGCCGGCCGACAGCTCCAGGTGATCGACGGCGCGGCCGGGGTGGCCGCGGCGGACCTCCGCCTGACCGTTGAGCGCGTGCCACTGGGCCCAGCGCATGTGGCGCGGCGGGGTGGCGGCGGCGACCTCGGCGTCGATGGCGTCCGGATCGTCGGCCTCGAGGGTATCGAGCAAGTCCAGGTAATCGGCGGCGCGGTCCATGAGTTTCGGCGCCGAACCCCGGATCGGGCGGCCCAGCGAATCGGCGTTGGGCGCGTCGGCGGCGTCGCCGAGATCGGCGAAACCGGCCATCAGCGTGTCGGCGGCGGACCAGAGCTTGCCGTCGGCGGCCAGGGCCGACGCGGCCTCGAAGATGTCGGTGGGGGTGCGCATGGCCGTTGATCCTACCGGCCCCGGTCCACCGCCGGATCACTCCATCAGGACGGCCAGCGCCTCGCGCACCGGGTGACCCGCCCAGGCGTCGCCGGGCAACAATTCGGCGATGCGCCCGGCGTAACGGCGGGCCCCGGAGGCGTCGTCGCGGTCGAGGCAGCAGCGCACGCCGGTGAGCAACGCCCGGGCGGCCTCCTCGCCGTCGCCGGCTTCGAGGTACCCGGCCGCGGCGGTGTCCACGTGGCCCAGCGCCAGGTCCTCGCGCGACGACGCCCAGTAGACGTAGGCGAGGTCGTCGTGCCAATCGGCGATGGCCCAACCGTCGGTGATGAGGTCCCGGGCGGCGACCATGAGGTCCTCCGCGCGGTCGGGGTCGGCGTGGACCGCGCTGCGGGCGGCCTGCCGCAACGCCCGCGACGCCCCTTCGCCGTCGCCGAGGCGCCCCAGGTGTTCGGCGTGCTCGACGAGCAGATCCGCCGCCCGCCCCGCGTCACCGGACCTGCCCGCGGCGGTGGCGGCGATGGTGAATGCCGCGTCGGTGCGTTCCTCGTCGCTGGTCAACGACGACCACTGGGCCACCGGCACCGCGTGCGACAGGGCGGCGTCGTCGTCGCCGGAGTCGAGCAGCGACCGGGCCAGGATCAGCCGCAGGTCCATCACCAGACCGTTGACGGGCATGCCCGACGCCGCGTCGAGCGCCGCCGCGGCCAGTTCGGCGGCCCGGGCGTAGTCGCCGTCGGAGTTGAGCAGCGCCGACAGCAGCCGCACCGACCGCAGCGTGCCCACCACGAGGTCGTACTCGAGGCCGACCTCGACGACGGGCGTCAGCTGGCGCACCGCCTCGGCCGGCTCCTCGGCCTCCAGCGACAGGTGCGACAGCATCTGCCGGGCCTCGATGGTGCTGGTCACCGGTTCGGACGCGGGGGAGTCGGCCACCGCGGCGCACATCTTGGCCGACGTCACGAGGTCACCGCGGCCATGGGCGACCTGCGCCTCCAACAGCCGCCGGTCGTCGTCGCCGGTGCGCGGCGGGGCGTACTCGGCCGACCACCGGGACAGCGCCTGCGCCAGATCCGGGCGCCGCGCCAGCGATGCCGACGCCCCGGCCACCGCGGCCGACAACGCGAATTGGTACGCCTCGGGTCCGCTGGGCCGCAGATCCAGGATGTCGCGGGTCAACGAGGTCAGCTGCGGCACGTCGGCGTCGGCGGGGCGACCGCCGGCCGGGTGGGCGTCGATGTACTTCTCCGCCTCGGCGAAGGCGCCGAAGGACCGGGCATGAAACGCCGCGGCCGGCCGGTTGGTGCGGATCGCCCAATCGAGCCATTCGCGGCGCGCCTCCTCGGCTTCGTCGGCCAGCTCGAGCTGATCCGCCGTGGCGTGGCGCAGGGCGTAAAACTCGCCGAGGAGCTCCTCGGACACCCCGTCGGCGTCGTCAAGCCAATGATCCCGGGCGAACGCGGTCACCGCCCGCCAACTGGACACGTGGTCCAGGGTGCGGGCCGCGGTGCGCGAAAACTCCAGCAGATCCGGCAATTCGGACGGAACGGCGGGCGGATCGGAAACGGGGCGCCGGGCCGGAATCGGGGCCGACGCGTCAAGAGATTCATCCCACCAGGTCATTCGGCCATTGTGGGGCCGGGGCGACCGGGAAAGCAAAGCGGCTATCGCGCCGCCGCGGAAACCTCCGCCAGCGCCGGCGACTCGGGGAAGCCCTCGGCGGCGGCCAACGCGGCCTTGGCCAGGGCCCGACGCTCGCGCGTGCGATCCAGACGATCGAGCACCGGCGCGGCCAGACGGGCGGCGGCGACGAAATCGAGGGTCAGGCCCGCCGCCTGCGCCGCATCGGCGACCATGCCCAACATGCGGGCGGCCGTTTCGTCCTGGCGCGCATCGATGGAGTACAGCGCCAGCTCGCGGCGAAAATCGATGACGGCGGTGACCGGCTCGCCCACCGGATCTGCCGCAGCCGCCGCGCACAGGCGGGCCGCGGCGGGCAAATCCCCGATGGCGTGGAGACGACGGGCGTCGATGAGCGTCACCGCGTCGGACAGGTTCTCCGCACCCGCAGCCTCCGACTGATCGCGCAACCAATTGGCCAGCGGCTCGGCGATGTCGGGGCGGCGCACCATCGTCGCCGCGGCCTCCGTCTGCAGCATCGCGTCGACGAGGAACGGGTCGGCCGGTTCCGTCGCCGGGCGCGGCTCGCCCTCGCGGCCGGGCAGACCCCGCACGATCCGGGCCAGCAGGGGAATGTCGGACACGTCGGCGCCGGCGGAACCGTCGTCGACGAAACGCAACCACCGGTTCGCCTCGTCGACGGCCAAGCGGGAGCGGGCGCGCAGCTCCTGGGCGTTGTTCTGCTTCGTCATCGCCCATCCGGTCCACGCCATCGCCGCCGAATGCGCGGCTTCCTCCATGTCGAGCGCCTCGGCCACCGATCGCCGAAGCCCGTGGTAGGCGCCGTGCAGGTCCTCGTCGAGATCCTCCGGGGGCGTCGCGACGGCCGCGTGACCCGAGGCGGCGAACTCCGCCGCGGCCAGACGGGCGGCACGCGGATCGCCGTCCCATGCGGCGGATAGCGCGCGGCGCGCCAACTCTGCGAGGTCTCTGCCATCGGTCCTGGACATGCGGATGATTGTGGCGGATCGTCCGGCCCGAGCGCAACGGAAAACGGAAGATCCGGAAAAGATCGGGCGAGACGGCCGGCCCCCGGGGAGTGCGGGCGCGGCCCGCTCCCGGGGCGCCCGCGACCGGCAACTATGATGAATGCCGTCCCCAGACCAAGCACATGAGCACTTCCCGAAAGGTGGCGTCTGCCCCGATGCTGTCCACCATTGACCTGCGCGGTCGCGTCCCCTCCACCGCCGAACTGCGCCGGGCGCTGCCCCGCGGTTCCGCCGACGTCGATTCGATGCTGCCGACCGTCCGCCCCGTCGTGGAGGACGTCGCGGCCAACGGCGCGGAAGCGGCGATGCGGTACTCGGAGAAGTTCGACGGCATCCGGCCGGAGTCCCTCGTCGTCCCCGCCGAGGTCATCGCCGACGCCCTCGCGGGACTGGACGCCGACGTCCGCGCCGCCCTGGAGGAATCCATCGCGCGCATCCGCACGTTCCACGAGGCCCAGAAGCCGTCCGACGTCTCCGTCGACGTCGTGCCCGGCGGCGTGGTCAAGGAGAAGTGGATCCCCGTCCGCCGCGTCGGCCTGTACGTGCCCGGCGGCAACGCCGTCTACCCGTCGAGCGTGCTCATGAACGTCATCCCGGCGCTGGCCGCCGGCGTCGAGTCGCTGGTGGTCGCCTCGCCGCCGCAGGCCGACTTCGGCGGATGGCCGCACCCGACCATCCTCGCCGCCTGCGCCCTGCTCGGCGTCACCGAGGTGTGGGCCGTCGGCGGCGGCCAGGCCGTGGCGCTGCTGTCCTACGGCGACGAGTCCGCCGGCCTCGAGCCCGTCGACATGGTCACCGGCCCCGGCAACATCTTCGTCACCGCCGCCAAGCGCCTGTGCCGTTCCGTCGTGGGCATCGACTCCGAGGCCGGCCCGACGGAGATCGCGATCCTGGCCGACTCCACCGCCGACCCCGTGGCCGTGGCCTACGACCTCATCTCCCAGGCCGAGCACGACGTCATGGCGGCGTCGGTGCTCATCACCGACTCCGTCGAACTCGCCGAGGCCGTCGACCGCGAGGTGGAGGCCCGCTACGGAATCACCCTCAACGCAGACCGCGTCAAGGAGGCGCTGGAGGGCCCGCAGTCCGGCATCGTCCTCGTCGACGACATGGAGGTCGGCCTCAAGGTCGCCGACGCCTACGCCGCCGAGCACCTGGAAATCCACACCGTCGACGCCGCCGCGATGGCCGATCGCGTCACCAACGCCGGCGCGATCTTCGTGGGCAACTTCTCCCCGGTGCCGCTGGGCGACTACTCCGCCGGCTCCAACCACGTGCTGCCGACGTCGGGCACCGCCCGCCATTCCTCGGGCCTGTCCACCCACACGTTCCTCAAGGCCGTCCACGTCGTCGAGTACGACGAGGCCGCGCTCAAGGGCGTCGCCGATACGGTGGTGGCGCTGGCCGACGCCGAACGCTTGCCCGCCCACGGCGAGGCGATCCGCGCCCGCTTCGAAGACCCGGCGGCCGCCGCGGAGAACCGATGAGCGTCGCAAAGCACGACGAAGACGAAACGACCACCGGAGGAGAATCGTTGAAGGACACCGGAATCACCCTGGCCGACCTGCCGCTTCGCGACGAACTGCGCGGCGAAGAGGCCTACGGGGCGCCGCAACTCGACGTCGACGTCCGGCTCAACACCAACGAAAACCCCTACCCGCCGTCGGATGCGCTGATCGACGAACTCGTCGGGGAGATCGGCAAGGTCGCCTCGGACCTCAACCGCTACCCGGAACGCGACGCCGTCGTCCTGCGTCGGGCCCTGGCCGACTACGTCACCGCCCGCACCGGCGTCGACGTCGGCGAAGCCAACCTGTGGGCCGCCAACGGTTCCAACGAGATCCTGCAGCAGCTGCTCCAGGCGTTCGGCGGACCCGGCCGCACGGCGATGGGCTTCACCCCGAGCTACTCCATGCACCCCATCCTGGCGGCGGGCACCCAAACGGAGTTCCTCGCCGTCCCGCGCGACCCCGCGACGTTCGACATCGACATGGAGCAGTCGCTGGCCGCGATCCGAACGCACCGGCCCGACGTCATCTTCGTCACCTCGCCGAACAACCCCACCGGCAACCTCACGCCGATGGCGGACCTGCGGGCCATCCTCGACGCCGCGCCGGGCATCGTCATCGTCGACGAGGCGTACGCCGAGTTCACCGACGAGCCTTCGGCCGTCGGCCTCATCGCCGAGTACCCGGCCAAGCTGGTGGTCAGCCGCACCATGAGCAAGGCTTTCGATTTCGCCGGCGGCCGCCTCGGCTACTTCGTCGCCGACCCCGCCTTCGTCGACGCGGTTCTGCTGGTGCGCCTGCCGTACCACCTGTCCACGCTGACGCAGGCCGCGGCGACCGTCGCCCTGCGCCACGCCACCGAGACCCTCGGCACCGTCGACAAGCTCGCCGCGGAACGCGACCGGGTCGTCGACCGGCTGGAGGAGCTGGGCTACGACGTCATCGAATCACACGCAAACTTCGTGTTTTTCGGGCTTTTCGACGACGCGGCCACCGCATGGAACGACTTCCTCGAGCGTGGCGTGCTCATCCGCGACGTCGGGGTGCCCGGTCGTCTGCGCGCCACCATCGGCCTGCCGCCGGAAAACGACGCCCTGCTCGACGCCGCCGAAGCCGTCATCGCCGCCACCGACAACCAGGAGAAGTGACGTAGAACAATGACCGATCCCACCCACCGCGACAAGCCCCGCATCGGCACCGTCGAGCGCGCGACCCGCGAGTCCTCCATCGTGTGCACCGTCGACCTCGACGGCACCGGCCAGGCCGACATCGATACCGGCCTGCCGTTTTTCGACCACATGCTCACCGCGCTGACGGCGCACGGCAGCTTCGACATCAAGCTCCACGCCAACGGCGACACCGACGTCGACGCCCACCACACCGTCGAGGACACCGGCATCGTCCTGGGGCAGGCGTTCGCGCAGGCCCTCGGCGACAAGTCCGGCATCCGCCGCTTCGCCGACGCCTACATCCCCATGGATGAAACGCTGGCCCACGCCGTCGTCGACGTGTCGGGCCGCCCGTACTTCGTCATCACCGGCGAGCCGGACCAGATGCTCACCGCCGTCATCGGCGGCCACTACGCCACGGTGATCAACGAGCACTTCTTCGAGTCCTTCGCCCTCAACGCGCGGATTGCCCTTCACGTCCGCTGCCTGTACGGTCGCGATCCTCACCACATCACCGAAGCCGAGTACAAGGCGGTGGCCCGCGCCCTGCGCGCGGCGTGCGAGCCCGATCCCCGAGTCAAGGGCATCCCGTCGACGAAGGGAACGCTGTGAGCGCGACGGACCTGTCCACCATTTTCCTGTTCATCCTCGCCGGTCTGCTGGTCGGCGGCGCCTGGTCCGCCTACCAGGCCGGGTCGAGGGTGGGCACGATCGTGCTCGGCTTCCTCGCCGTGCTGGCGCTGGCCGGCGCGATCCTGTGGCTGATCGGCGAGATGGGCTGACGGCGACGACGTCGCCGACGATTTCGATGACCATGACCATGACGTGAGGCACCGGCCTGCGCCGGTGGCCGATGCCGGCGCAACACCGGAGGAAGGGGAGATGAGCTGACATGACGCAACGGGCGCAGGCCGCCGGGGGCTCCACGGAAATCGACTCGATGTGGAAGGCACCCGGGCTCGTCCCCACTCTGGTGGCGGTGCTGGCGGCGTTCGGCGGTTGGTCGCTGCTGCTGCCGGTGATCCCGCAGGCGATCCTCGACGACGGCCGCGGCACGGGCCTGGCCGGCGCGTACACGGGCGTGTTCATGGCTGCGACGGTGCTCACGCAGACGCAGACGCCGAGGATGCTGCGCAAGTACGGCTATCAGGCGACGATGTTCGTCTCCGGCCTGCTGCTGGGCCTGCCGACGTTCTTCCACTTGTTCGGCACCGACGCCGCCCTGGTCCTGGCCATCGCGGTGGTGCGGGGCATGGGCTTCGGGGCACTGACGGTCGCGGAGTCGGCGTTGATCGCCGAGCTGGTGCCCCTGAAGTTCCTGGGCAAGGCGTCGGGCACCCTCGGCGTGGCCGTGGGCGTCGCAGAGTTGACGTGCCTGCCGCTGGGTCTGGCCATCGCGCATTGGACGGGCAGCTACCAGTGGGTGTACGTCCTGGGCGGCATCATTTCGCTGGTGGGTTCGGCGATGGCGCTGTTGATCCCCAAGATCAAGGCCGCCGCCAAGCAGGATCGCCGCGGGAAGAAGTCGTGGGGAGGCGCCGAGCTGCCCGCCCGCGATCCGGGTCCGGCGGCGCCGGTGCCCACGTGGAAGCTCGTGGCGGTGCCGGCGTTGGCGATGGCCACCACGGCGATGGGCTTCGGCGGCATTTCGGCGTTCCTGGCCCCGGCGGCGCAGGAGATCGACCTCGTCGCCGGCGCGTTCGTCGCCGGCGGGGCGTTGTCGGTGATGGGCGGCTCCCAGATGGTTTTCCGGTACATCGCGGGCGTGTGGGCGGACCGCAAGGGCCGGGCGGGCACGCTGCTCATCGGGGCGCTGACCGCCGGCGTGCTGGGTCTGGCGTTCATCGCGCTGGTGGTGTCCGCCGGCTGGTCCGCGTGGTGGCTGCTGGGTGCGGCCGCGTTCTACGGCGCCGGGTTCGGCATCGTGCAGAACGAGGCACTGCTGCTCATGTTCGCCCGTTTGCCGCGCGAGCGCACCGCCGAGGCCAGCGCCTACTGGAACATGGCGTTCGACTCGGGCACGGGTTTGGGGTCGTTCATCCTGGGCCTCGTCGCGGGCGTGGCGCTGCAGCCGTATCCGGCGGTGTTCGTCGCCGCCGCGGGGCTGATGGCGCTGGGTCTCATCGCGGCGATCCTCGACCAGGTCATCGGCGCGCATCGCGTGGCCGAGATCCACAACACCCGTGCGACGCTGCGCAAGTTGGGCGGTGCCGTCGTCAAGCCGCGCCGCAGGGGCTGACCCGTGGCCGTGATGAGCCGGGGCTTCGCCGGCACGTCGCTGATGTTCTCGTCGAATGGCGCGATCTTCGCCTCGCTGCTTCCGTGGTACCCGACGCTGGTCGAGGAATGGGGCCTGACGGACCTGCAGTTCGGGTTCATCGTCGCCGCCATGCCGGTGGGCTCGCTGGTGTCGTCGGCGCTTCCCGCGCGGGTCGTGTCGTGGCGCGGCCCGCTGTTCGCTTCGGTCGGCGGCACGCTGATCATGGCGGTGCTGATGACCCTGATCGGGCAGATCTCCGGCGGCCTCGCCCTGGCGGTGTTGCTGTTCGGGTTCGGCATCGTCGACGCCACCGCCGACGTGGGCCAGAACGTCGCCGGCACGCGCGTCCAGGATCGGGCGGGCAAGTCGATCATCTCCCGGCTGCACGCGTTCTGGAGCCTCGGCGCCGCGTCGGGAGGCGCCATCGCCACCTGGTCGGCGATGTCCGGCAACGACGTCGGGGTGCATCTGGCGGTGTCGTCGGCGGTGTGCCTGGCCATGGCGTCCCTCGGCGCGTGGCTGGTGGGGGACCGCGCCGCGCCGCTGCCGCGGGAGTTGCTTGACGACGCCCACCCGGATGCCGACGCCGCCACAACCGATTCCGCGCCGAAGCCGTCGGCGCTGCGATCGGCGTTGCTGGCGGTGCTGCCGTTGGCCGCGGTGGCGACGGCGGGCACGGCGGTGGAGGACCTCGGCCAGAACTGGGGAGGCTTGGCGGCCCACGAGCTGACCGGACTCGCCGCCGCATCGGCCGGCATCGCCTACGCGGCGTTCCTGTCGTCGCAGACGCTGGGCCGGTTCCTCGGCGACGCGTTCATCGACCGTTGCGGTCGGGCACGGGTCGCCGGTGCCGGTGGCGTGCTCATCGCGGTCGGCGGCGTGCTCGTCCTCGTCGGCGGTGCGGCGTCGTCCCCGGTGGTTCTCCTCGGCGGGTTCGCGTTGGCCGGATTCGGCTGCGCCACGCTGGTGCCCTCCGCGTTCGCGGCGGCGGCCGCGCTGCCCGGGGTGTCCGACGGCGCCGGCGTCACTCTCGTCGGGTGGATGATGCGCATGGGATTCCTGGTCACCAGCCCCGCCATCGGCGTCGCGGCGACCGGAATCGGGCTGCAGTGGGCGTTGGGCCTGCTGCTGGTGCTCGGCGTCGTGGCGGCCGCATGTTCGCCGGCGCTGAATGTGCGGACCAGGGCGTGAGCCCGTCGGGCCGCCGTCGTAAAGTGGTGCGCCCGCAGGAATGTTTTACGCGGACAGGGCCTCGTCGAAGCCCATGTCGGCGAGCAGCGCGCGCACATGGCGCTCGACGTCGTCGGCGATGGCGCGGACCTCCTCGATGGAGGCGTTCTCCGGATCGGCGATGTCCCACTCGACGTAACGGTCGCCCGGAATGTCGGGGCGCTCGTCGACGCCCAGGAGCACGACCACGTCGGCGCGGTGGACGGTGCGGGCGACGATTTCCGTCTGGTGCAGGTGATCGGCCGGGATGCCGCGCTCGGCGAGGACCTTCAAAACGGTCTCGTTGATGCCGCCGACCGGTTCCAGGCCCACGGTGCGGACGAAGATCCGGTCGCCGACGAGCCACGAGGTGATGGCCGTGGCGAGCTGGGAACGGCCGGAGTTGCGCTGGCAGACGAAGAGGATTTCCTCGCGGGGCTTCGGGTCGGCGACGCCGGCGTCGGCCGCCTGCTGTTCCAGCTTCTCGGACACGATGCGCTCCACGATGACGGGGAGGAAGGTGTCGACCGTGGCTCCGGCGGTGCGCTCGGCGATGGTGGCGTCCATGAGCGCGTCAATGTGGTCGGCGGTGTGGAGCGATCCGTAGAGGCGGTGCATGTCCTCGCGGACGATCTCGAACTGGCGGTTGAGCAGCGGGTTGGTCATCGGGGCCCCTTTCCCGGGAGGTCGTGTGCTTCTCTGCGCGCCCGGTGCCCGTCGGAGGGCGATTCAAGCGGTGCCGAGCTGCACAGATTGGCATGAAGTTAAATGAAAGTTAACCTGCCGTTAACCTTAGCATCTCTCAGGCGTCGTGCCTCCCGGTGGGGCGGCAGCGCGTCGGGGCGGTGCGGGGGAGAGGCGAAACGACCATTTATGATTCCCCCATGACCACCGTCGCAATCCTCGACTACGGCTCCGGCAATCTGCGCTCCGCCGAGCGCGCCGTGGCCTCCACCGGCGTGGACGTCGTCGTCACCGCCGAACCGGACATCGTCATGAACGCCGACGGGCTGCTCGTCCCCGGCGTCGGCGCCTACGCCGCCTGCATGGAGGGCCTCCACCGCGTGCAGGGCCCGCGCCTCATCGGCTCCCGGCTGGCCGGCGGTCGGCCCGTGTTCGGCATCTGCGTGGGCATGCAGGTGCTCTTCGACCGCGGCGTCGAGTACGCCGAGGGAATCCACGCCGACGAGGTCGACTCGTCGGCGCGCGCCGTCGGAACGCCCGGCTGCGGCGAATGGCCCGGCACCGTCGAACGTCTCGACGCCGCGATCCTGCCGCACATGGGCTGGAACACCGTCGACGTCCCCGGGGGCAGCGAGATGTTCCGCGGCATCGACGACGAGCGCTTCTACTTCGTGCACTCCTATGCCGCCCGCCGCTGGGAGCTCGACGCCGACTCCCGCATCGCCGCTCCGCTGGTGACCTGGACCACCCACGAAAACGACCGTTTCGTCTCCGCAGTGGAAAACGGCCCGCTGTGGGCCACCCAGTTCCACCCCGAAAAGTCCGGCGACGCGGGTCTGGCCCTGCTGCGCAACTGGGTCGACACTCTGCGCTGACCCGGCGCCGCGCCGCCCGGCCCCGGTCACCGTGCCGGGGCGCTCGCCTATACTTCACAACGGAACTTCGGGCGGACGTCGCCGATCATCGACGACGCCCGCCGAGTTGCACGCCGACATGACCACCGACTCCCGGGGAGCGATACACCGCCATGACCTTGACCCTCCTGCCCGCCGTTGACGTCGCCGATGGACAGGCCGTCCGCCTGGTCCAGGGTGCCGCGGGTTCCGAGACGCACTACGGTGCGCCGCTCGACGCCGCCATGAACTGGCAGAACGCCGGTGCGGAGTGGATTCACCTCGTCGACCTCGACGCCGCCTTCGGGCGTGGCTCGAACTACGAGCTGCTCAAGGACGTCGTCGGCAAGCTCGACATCGACGTCGAGCTGTCCGGCGGCATCCGCGACACCGAGTCACTCGAGGCGGCGCTGGCCACCGGCTGCCGTCGCGTCAACATCGGCACCGCCGCCCTGGAGAATCCGGAGTGGTGCAAGGAGATCATCGGCAGCTACGGCGATCGCGTCGCCATCGGCCTGGACGTCCGCCAGATCGAGGGCGAGTGGCGCCTGCGCGGCCGCGGTTGGGTTTCCGACGGCGGCGACCTGTGGGAGGTGCTCGAGCGTCTCGACTCCGAGGGTTGCAGCCGTTTCGTGGTCACCGACGTGTCCAAGGACGGCACCCTGGCCGGACCGAACCTGGATCTGCTTCGCGACGTCGCCGCGGCGACCGACGCCCCGATCGTCGCGTCCGGCGGAGTGAGCTCCCTGGCCGACGTCGAGGCCATCAAGACCCTCGTGTCCGAGGGCGTCGACTCCGCGATCATCGGCAAGGCGCTCTACGCCGGCCGGTTCACGCTGGAGGAGGCCCTGGCGGTGGCGCGCTCCTAGCGTCGGCCCACGCACATCGGCGCGACCAGCGCCAACCAACGACCAGCGCTCACCAACGCGGAAAGGTCACTCGACCATGGCGGATCTGGAACCCCGGGCCCTGCTGGCGATGGCGGAGGCGGCGGTCGACGAGGTCGAGGACCTCTTCACCGTCAACCTCGGCGCCGACCCTCTGGTGACCAAGGCCCGCGGCGACTTCGCCACGGAAATCGACCTGGCCATCGAGCGTCGTCTTCGCGAGCTGCTCCTGCACTTCACCGGGTTCCCCGTGCACGGCGAGGAGTACGGCGTGGGCGACGACGGGCCGACCCCCGACACCGTGTGGGTCGTCGATCCCATCGACGGCACCACCAACTATGCGGCGGGTTTCCCCATGTGCGCGATTCTCGTGGCGCTGGTGCACAAGGGCGAACCCATCGTGGCGCTGGCGTCGATGCCGCTGCTGGGCCGCCGTGTCACCGCGACACTGGGCGGCGGCACCCGCGTCAACGGCCGCGAGGTCCACATGGACCCCAAGTCCGGCCGTCCCGTGTCCATCGCCTTCGGTTCCGTCATCGCCCGCCACGACGGCACCTTCCCCCGCGACTGGCGGCAGCTGCTGCTGTCGGCGGTGGGGGACCGCTATCCGACGATCCGCATCTCCGGATCCGTCGGCGTCGATCTGGCCGCCACCGCCGCCGGGTCCTTCGGCGGAACGGTGACCTTTTCCCCGCACGTGTGGGACAACGCCGCGGGTGTGCTGCTCATCCGCGAAGCCGGCGGCGTGGTCACCGACCTGACCGGCGAGCCGTGGCGCGTCGGCTCCGTCGGCGTTCTCGCCGGCACGGAGGAGGTCCATGCGGGCCTGCTCCACATCATCCGCGGCCTGCTGCCGCCCACCGACTTCCGGGCCTGAGCCAAGCTCACGTCCGCACCAGCAGAATCACCACTACCAAGAGGAGAACCCCATGTCCGTCGCGATCCGCGTCATCCCCTGCCTGGACGTCAACGACGGCCGCGTGGTCAAGGGCGTCAACTTCGAAAACCTCCGTGACGCCGGCGACCCGGTCGAACTGGCGCGCCGCTACAACGAGGAGGGCGCCGACGAGCTGACCTTCCTCGACGTCACCGCCTCGAAGGACGGTCGCGGCACCATGCTCGACGTCGTGCGCCGCACCGCCGAGCAGGTTTTCATTCCGCTGACCGTCGGCGGCGGCGTCCGCAGCGTCGAGGACGTCGACCAGCTGCTGCGGGCGGGGGCGGACAAGGTCAGCGTCAACACCTCCGCCATCGCCCGTCCGGAGCTGCTTCGCGAGCTGTCGCAGCGTTTCGGCGCCCAGTGCATCGTCCTGTCCGTCGACGCCCGCCGCGTGCCCGAGGGAGGACAGCCCCAGCCCTCCGGTTTCGAGGTGACCACTCACGGCGGCTCGAAGTCCGCGGGC
The DNA here is from genome assembly GCF_030408835.1 of Corynebacterium freneyi. Lineage (NCBI taxonomy): Bacteria > Bacillati > Actinomycetota > Actinomycetes > Mycobacteriales > Corynebacteriaceae > Corynebacterium > Corynebacterium freneyi. The sequence continues at coordinate 1,802,519 of NZ_CP047357.1, read as the reverse complement.
ATCGACGCCGTCGAGTGGGCCCGTCGCGGCGAGGAGCTCGGCGTGGGCGAGATCCTGCTCAACTCCATGGACGGCGACGGCACGAAGGATGGCTTCGATCTGGAGCTGCTGCGCAAGGTTCGCGCCGCCGTCGACGTGCCGATCATCGCCTCCGGTGGCGCGGGCGCGGCCGAGCACTTCCCTCCGGCCGTCGACGCCGGCGCCGACGCGGTGCTGGCCGCGTCGATCTTCCACTTCGGCGAGGTTTCGATCCGCGAGGTCAAGGACGCCATGGCCGACGCCGGCATCGAGGTCCGTCGATGAGCGCGGATGCGGTGAACGGGCCGACGTTGACCGTCGGCACGCGAAACCCCGACGACCCGTCCACGTGGGATCTGGCCCCCGACCTGGCCGCCCGCCTCAAGCGCAACGACGTCGGCCTGGTGCCCGCGATCGTGCAGGAGGCCGGCACCGGCGAGGTGCTCATGCTGGCCTGGATGGACGACCATGCGCTGGCGTACACGCTGGGCACCCGCCGCGGCACGTACTGGTCGCGGTCGCGCGGCGAGTACTGGATCAAGGGCATGACGTCGGGGCATTTCCAGAAGGTCCTCCACGTCGCCCTGGACTGTGACCACGACACGGTCCTGGTCACCGTCGAGCAGACCGGCGCGGCCTGCCACACGGGCGCGCATTCCTGCTTCGACGTCGATCCGCTGATCTAGTCGGGCCGATTCCGGGACCGTCGACCGGGCGGCGCCGTCGGGGACCGGCCCGAGTCCCGTCCGGGCCGTCGCCGTTTGGCATGATGTGACCCATGACGCGAACCTCGACGCGAACTTCGATGACCTCCCGGGAGCGCTTCCGCGTCCTGGCGCGGGACCACCGCGTGGTGCCGGTGATCAAGCGGGTGCTGGCCGACGGCGAAACCGCCCTGTCCGCCTACCGCAAGCTCGCCGCCGACCGCCCCGGCACGTTCCTGCTGGAGTCGTCGGACGTGGGGCAGTCGTGGTCGCGCTGGTCGATGATCGGTTGTGGTTCGCGCACGGCGCTGACCGTCGTCGATGGTGAGGCCCGGTGGATCGGAACGGCTCCGAAGGGCGCGCCCGAGGGCGGCGATCCGCTCGTCGCGCTGCGCGAGACCCTGCGGCTGCTGCACAGCGAGCTTCCGCTTGACGACGCCGCCGTGGCGGCCGGTTCGGTGCCGCCGTTCACTTCCGGCCTGATGGGCTATTTCGGACACGACATCATCCGTTTCATCGAGCGCAAGCTGCCCGACACGTGCGTCGATGATCTCGACGTGCCGGAGATGGTGCAGCTGCTGGTCGAGGACCTCGCCGTCGTCGATCACCACGAGGGCGTGATGTGGCTGGTGGCCAACCAGATCAACTGGGACGGCTCCGATGAGCGCGTCGACGCCGCCTACGACGATGCCGTGTCCCGCATCGACGCGATGCTGGCCAAGCTCGCCGCACCGCTGTCGACGCCGCCGGCGGTGGTGGAGTTGCCGGAACCGGAGGTGCGTCGCCAGCGCACGCCCGAGGAACACATGCGGCGCATCGAGACGTGCAAGGAGCACATCCGCGCCGGCGACGCGTTCCAGATCGTGCTTTCGCAGCGCTTCGAGATGGACACCGACGCCACCGCGCTGGAGATCTACCGCATGCTGCGGATGACCAACCCCAGCCCGTACATGTTCCTGATCAACGTGCCCGACGAGTCGATGTCGGAGACGGCCTTCCAGATCGTGGGTTCCTCGCCGGAGTCGCTGGTGCAGGTGAAGGGGCGCCGCGTGGTCACCAATCCGATCGCCGGCACTCGCCCGCGCGGCGACGACGTCGAGGCGGACATCCTGCTGGAAAAGGAGCTGCTGGCCGACGAGAAGGAAAACAGCGAGCATCTCATGCTCGTCGACCTGGGCCGCAACGATCTCGGCCGCGTGTGCGAGCCGGGCACGGTGAAGGTCCACGACTTCCGTCACATCGAGCGGTACTCGCACGTCATGCACTTGGTGTCCACCGTCACGGGCACGCTGGCCGACGATGCCACGGCCGTCGACGCTTTCGCGGCGACGTTCCCGGCGGGCACGCTGTCGGGGGCTCCGAAGCCGAGCGCGCTGGCCATCATCGACCGGCTGGAGGACACCCGCCGCGGCGTGTACGGCGGTACGGTCGGCTACTTCGATTTCAGGGGCAACACCGACCAGGCCATCACCATCCGCAGCGGCCTGATCAAGGACGGCACGGTGTACGTGCAAGCCGGCGGCGGCATCGTCGCCGACTCCGACCCGGAGGCCGAAGACGCCGAGACCCGGAACAAGGCCGCGGCCGTGCTGCGCGCCGTCGCCGCCGCCGAGACCATCCGCGACGCCACGGGAAACGGGGGATCCGATGACCGATAAGTCCGCCGAGAAGAAGTCCGATCGCCGTCCCGGCATCGCGCTGCTGCTGACGCTCGCGTCGGCGGCGGGCCTGTGGCTGGCCGGACGCGCGGCATGGCTGACGGTGACCACGTTCGACGACAAGTCGGGCGAGGCGGTCAACGACCTCGTCGGCGCGACGTGGGCGCCGGAGTCCACCGCGCTGGCACTGGCCCTGGCCGCCGCCGTCGCCGCGACGCTGATCATGGGCGGCATCGGCCGGCGCATCGTCGGCGGCCTGGCCGCCGTCATCGCCGCCGCGGCCGCGTGGTCGCCGCTGCAGCTGCTCACCGCCGGCGCCGACCCCGAACGGGCGCTGGACCTGCTGTCGTCCGGTGCGGCGACCCAACGGGCCAACGCGCCGGTGACGGTGTCGGACTGGGCGCAGATCCAGGACCTGCAGATCCACAACCTGGGGCCCATCCTGTCCATCATCGCCGCAGCCCTGGGAGTGCTCGGCGGCGTGCTGCTGCTGGTGCGTCCCGGCGGACACGTCGCAAAGCGACGCTCCGGCGCGTACGAAACCCCGGAGGTCCGCCGCGAACGAGTCCGCGAGGACCTGTCCCACGAGCCCGAGTCGGGCCGCGTCCTGTGGGACGCGCTCGACGCGGGCGTGGACCCCACCGACATGGATGAGGTGGACGCGGAGGCGGCCGACGTGGACCCGACGGACGTGGACCCGACCGATGGGGACGCGACGAGCGGGAACGGGGACGCCGCGCGCGATTGACGACCCCGGGCCCGACGCCCGCGGCACCGACAGATAACATTCATCCGCAAACGATTCCGCGGATTCGACTGCGGATGCAACCGACTTCAGCGGACCCGCGGCACCGCCCGCCACGGGACCGAGACGAAGGGATTGACCATGGCAACGGTTCTCGACGACATCATCGCCGGCGTGCGCGAGGATTTGGCCGCCCGCGAGGCGAAGGTTCCCTACGAGGAGATCAAGGCCCGCTCGCTCGACGCCCCGCCGGCCCTCGACGCCGTCGCAGCGCTGTCGCGCCCGGGCGTGCAGGTCATCGCGGAGGTCAAGCGCGCCTCCCCGTCGAAGGGCGAACTGGCCGACATCCCCGAGCCCGCAGTGCTGGCCAAGCAGTACGCCGACAACGGCGCCGCCGTCATCTCCTGCCTCACCGAGGAGCGCCGTTTCCGCGGATCGCTGGCCGACCTCGACGCCGTGCGCGCGGCAGTGGACATCCCGGTGCTGCGCAAGGACTTCATCGTCACGCCGTACCAGGTCCACGAGGCCCGCGCCCACGGCGCCGACCTGGTGCTGCTGATGTGCTCCGCGCTGGACCAGCCGGCCCTGGAATCGCTGCTCGACCGCACCGAGTCGCTGGGCATGAACGCGCTGGTCGAGGCGCACACCGCCGAAGAAGTCGACCGTGCGCTCGCCGCCGGCGCGAAGATCCTGGGCATCAACGCCCGCAACCTCAAGACCCTCGACGTCGACATGGGCGTCTACGGGCAGCTGGGCCCGATGCTGCCGGATTCCGTGGTCAAGGTCGCCGAGTCGGGCGTCAAGGGGCCGGAGGACCTGCGGGCCTACGCCGACCAGGGCGCCGACTGCGTGCTCGTCGGCGAGGGCCTGGTCACCGCCGGCGATCCGGGCGAGGCCTGCCGCCGTCTCGTCGCCGCCGGGCAGCACCCCGCCTCGCGCGCGTAGCGACGACCCGGCCGGACCCCGGTGCCCGCGCATCGGGGTCCGATGCGTCACAATGGTCGGGTGAACGATCAGGATTTCAAGAAACAGGACGTCGCCGGCGGCCGTCTGCCCACGGTGGGCGAGGTCATTTCCCGGACCACCGACCATGAGCCCGATGAGCTGGGCCACTGGGGCCAGTGGGGCGGCACCTACATCCCCGAGGCCCTGATGTCCATCATCGGCGAAGTCACGGAGGGCTACGCCAAGGCCCGGGCCGACGAGGCCTTCCTGGCCGAGCTCGATCGCCTGCAGCGCGATTACACCGGCCGCCCGTCGCCGCTGTACCCGGCGGCCAAGTTCGGCGAGATGATCGGCGCGCAGGTGTGGCTCAAGCGCGAGGATCTCAACCACACGGGCAGCCACAAGATCAACAACGTGCTCGGCCAGGTGCTGCTGGCCAAGAACATGGGCAAGACCAAGATCATCGCCGAGACCGGCGCCGGCCAGCACGGAGTGGCCACCGCGACGGCGTGCGCGCTGCTGGGCCTGGAGTGCCGCATTTACATGGGGGCGGTCGATGCGGAGCGCCAGGCGCTCAACATCGCCCGCATGCGTCTGCTCGGCGCCGACGTCATCGAGGTGCAGATCGGTTCCCGCACCCTGAAGGACGCGATCAACGAGGCGATGCGCTACTGGGTCGCCAACGCCGACGACACGTACTACTGCTTCGGCACCGCCGCCGGCCCGCACCCGTTCCCGGCGATGGTCCGCGACTTTCAGCGCGTCATCGGCGCCGAGGCCCGTCAGCAGATCCTCGCCGCCACCGGCGAGCTGGCCGACGCCGTCATCGCGTGCGTCGGCGGCGGCTCCAACGCCATCGGTCTGTTCCACCACTTCATCGACGACGAGTCGGTCCGCCTCATCGGCGCCGAGGCCGCCGGCGACGGCATCGAGACCGGTCGCCACGCCGCCCCGATCTCCGCGGGCGGCAACCCGGGCGTCTTCCAGGGTTCCTTCGCGGCCCTCATGCAGGACGAGGACGGCCAGATCATCGAGTCGCACTCCATTTCCGCCGGCCTGGACTACCCGGGCGTCGGCCCGGAGCACTCCATGCTCGCCGACTCTGGCCGGGCGCAGTACGTTCCCATCACGGACACTCAGGCGATGGAGGCCTTCCGCGACCTGTCCCGCACCGAGGGCATCATCCCCGCCATCGAATCCGCGCATGCGGTCGCGGCGGCGCGGGTCGTCGCAGGGAAGCTTCGCGACGAGCTGGGCCGCGAGCCGGTCCTCATCGTCAACGTCTCCGGTCGGGGAGACAAGGACGTCGACACCGCGGCGCGGTGGTTCGACCTGCACCCGGAGTCCATCCGCACGCCCGCGCAGACCACCGGTCCGGACACCGCGGAGCACGAATTGAGCGACCAGCTGAGCGACGAGAAGAAGGAGCAGGGCAAGTGAGCCTCGCAGACGTTTTCGCCCGGGTGCGCGCGGAGGACCGCGCCGCCTTCATCGCGTACCTGCCCGCCGGGTACCCGACCGTCGAAGGGTCGATCGACGCCATCAACGCCGTGGTCGACGCCGGCGCCGACGTTATCGAGGTCGGCCTGCCGTACTCCGACCCGATGATGGACGGCCCGACGATCCAGGAGGCCGCCGACATCGCGCTCGACGCGGGGTTCCGCATCAAGGACCTCTTCCGCGTCGTCGGCGAGGTCACCGCCGCAGGCGGCAAGTGCGTGACCATGACGTACTGGAACCCGGTGCTGCAGTACGGTCCCGAAAAGTTCGCCGAGGACTTCGCCGCCGCCGGCGGCCTGGGCGCGATCATCCCGGACCTGATCCCGGAGGAGGCGGAACGCTGGCTCGCCGCGGCCGAGAAGCACGGGCTGGACACCATCTTCCTCGTCGCCCCGTCGTCGTCGAACGAGCGCATCGCGCTGACCACCGCGGCCTCCGGCGGATTCGTGTACGCCACCAGCCACATGGGCGTCACCGGCGCTCAGAAGGCCGTCGACTCGGCCGCCGGCGTGCTGGTTTCCCGCACCCGCGAATACACCGACCTGCCGGTGTGCGTCGGCCTGGGCGTGTCCAACGGTGAACAGGCCAAGGAGATCGCGGGCTTCGCCGACGGCGTCATCGTCGGCTCCGCCCTCATCAAGGCCGCGGCCGCCGGTCGCGACGATCTCGTCGCCCTGGCGAAGGAACTCGCCGCCGGCGTGCGGGCGGGGGAGCGGGCGTGACCGTCGACCTCCTGGCCAACATCCCCTCGCCCCCGCAGGGCGTGTGGCAGCTCGGGCCCATCCCGCTGCGCGGCTACGCGCTGTCGATCCTGGCCGGCATCATCATCGCCGTGCTGTGGTCCAAGCGCCGCTACGCCGATCGCGGCGGCAACCCGGAGATCGTCCTCGACGTGGCCATCGTGGCCATCCCGGCGGGCATCATCGGCGGCCGCATCTACCACGTGATGACGGACTGGCGGAAGTACTTCGGCGAGGGCGCCAACCCGTGGCAGGCGTTCAACATCACCGCCGGCGGCCTGGGCATCTGGGGCGCCGTCGCGTTGGGCACGGCGGCCGGCTGGCTGATGCTGAAGTACCGGAAGGTCCCCGTGGCACCGATGCTCGACGCGGTGGCCCCGACGATCATCCTCGCCCAGGGCATCGGCCGCCTGGGCAACTGGTTCAACCAGGAACTCTACGGCGGCCCCACCGACCTGCCGTGGGGCCTGGAGATCTACCGTCGCGTCGACGAAGCCGGCAATCCGGCCCCGGTCACCGGCACGTCGACCGGAGAGGTCCTCGCCGTCGTGCACCCGACGTTCCTCTACGAACTGGTGTGGAACGTCGCCATCTGCCTCCTGCTCGTCTGGCTCGACCGACGCTTCCGCCTCGGCGGCGGCCTCGTCTTCGCCCTCTACGTCGCCGGCTACACCCTCGGCCGCTTCTTCATCGAACTGATGCGCACCGACGCCGCCACCGAAGTCTTCGGCGGCCTGCGCATCAACACCGTCACCTCCACGGTGGTGTTCCTCATCGCATGCGCATTCGTCGTCGCACTGCGGAATCGACGTCGTGAAGCACCCGAAGAAGTGCGCGGCGGGGCGAGCCACGGCGCGGACGCCGCCGTAGAGGGCTAGGGTGGGGACCGTGCAAAGACGAACGAAGATCGTATGTACCCTCGGCCCGGCCGTCGCCTCCCTGGAAGGCATCACCGGGCTGGTCAACGCCGGCATGGACGTCGCCCGCCTGAACTTCTCCCACGGCGAGCACGAGGACCACGAGCAGAACTACCGCTGGGTCCGCGAAGCCTCCGACGCCACCGGTCACGCCGTCGGCGTCCTCGCCGACCTGCAGGGCCCCAAGATCCGACTCGGTCGCTTCGCCGAAGGCTCGACGTACTGGGCCGACGGCGAGGTCGTCCGCATCACCGTCGATGACGTCGAGGGCACCCACGACCGCGTGTCGACTACCTACAAGAACCTGGCCCAGGACGCCAAGCCCGGCGACCGCCTGCTCGTCGACGACGGCAAGGTCGGTCTGAAGTGCATCGGCGTCGAGGGCAACGACGTCATCTGCGAGGTCACCGAGGGCGGCCCCGTGTCCAACAACAAGGGCGTCTCCCTGCCCGGCATGGACATCTCCGTGCCGGCGCTGAGCGAAAAGGACGTCCGCGACCTGCGCTTCGCCCTGAACCTGGGCGTCGATTTCATCGCCCTGTCCTTCGTTCGCTCGCCGTCCGACGTCGAGCTCGTCCACGCCATCATGGACGAGGAGGGCCGCCGCGTCCCCGTCATCGCCAAGCTGGAGAAGCCGGAGGCCGTCGACGCGCTGGAGGCGATCATCCTGGCGTTCGACGCCGTCATGGTCGCCCGCGGCGACCTGGGCGTCGAGGTCCCGCTGGAGGACGTGCCGCTGGTGCAGAAGCGCGCGGTCCAGATCGCCCGCGAAAACGCCAAGCCGGTCATCGTCGCCACGCAGATGCTCGACTCGATGATCGTCAACTCCCGCCCGACCCGCGCCGAGGCCTCCGACGTCGCCAACGCCGTCCTCGACGGAGCCGACGCGGTCATGCTCTCCGGCGAGACATCGGTGGGCAAGTACCCGGAGACCACCGTGCGCACCATGGCCCGCATCGTCACCGCCGCCGAACGCGACGGCGAGGTGCCCGCACTGACGCACGTCCCGCGCACCAAGCGCGGCGTGATCTCCTACGCCGCCCGCGACATCGGCGAGCGCCTCAACGCCCGCGCCCTCGTCGCCTTCACCTCCTCGGGCGACACCGCCCGCCGCGTCGCCCGCCTGCATTCGCGCCTGCCGCTGCTGGTGTTCACCCCGCACCAGTCGGTGCGCTCGCAGCTGGCGCTGACCTGGGGCGCGGAGACGTTCCTCACCCGCGACGTCCGCACCACCGACGAAATGATGGCCACCGTCGACGAGGCGCTGCTGGCCATGCCGGAGTACCACTCCGGCGACATGATGGTCGTCGTCGCCGGCTCGCCCCCGGGCAACGAGGGCAACACGAACCTGGTCCACGTCCACATGCTCGGCGAGGACATCAAGGCGGAGTAGCCCCGTCTCCGGCGCGGGCGTCCCCACCCGAACGGGGCCGCGTCGGAGTCAACGGATCCGCCCCGGACCTGCACGGACCCGCCCGGACCCCACGTAGTCGACCCCGTCATGGCAGCCGAATCCGCTGCTGTGGCGGGGTCGTCCGATTGGGGTTAGGTTCGGTTCATGAAGGCTACTGGCACCGTCGCGGTTTCCTACAACATCCCGTCCGCCCTTGAGCCGCTGGTTCGGCTGGCCATGAATCTGCGCTGGTCGTGGCACCGCCCCACGCGCGAACTTTTCGAGGGCATCGACCCGGACCTGTGGTCGCGCGTCAACGGCCCGATGGCCCTGCTCCACGCCAGCCCGCGGTCGACGCTCGAGGCACTGGCCGCCGACGAGGACTTCGTCGGCCGCATGCGCGCCGCCGCCGACGACCTGGACCGCTACCTGCAGGATTCGCTGTGGTTCCAGGACACCCACGCCGAGCATCAGATCGCCGACGTCGCCACCACCGGCGCCACCAACCGCATGCCCACCGACCCGATCGCCGCGTACTTCTCCATGGAGTTCGGCATCCATCCGTCGCTGCCGATCTACTCCGGCGGCCTGGGCGTATTGGCCGGCGATCACCTGAAGTCGGCGTCCGACCTGGGCGTGCCGCTCATCGGCGTCGGGTTGCTGTACTCCAACGGGTACTTCACCCAGGCGCTGTCGGCGGACGGGTGGCAGGAGGAGTCCTACGTCGAGCATCCGCCGGCGGCGCTGCCCGTGCAGAAGCTGCGCGACGGTTCGGGCACTCACCTCCACGTCGAGGTCGATTTCCCGGACAACCGCACGGTGACCGTCGCGTTGTGGGTGGCGCAGGTCGGCCGCGTGCCGCTGATCCTGCTGGACACCGACGTCGACGCCAACCCCGCCGAGCTGCGCGGCATCACCGACCGTCTCTACGGCGGCGACGACGAGCACCGGGTGCGCCAGGAGATCATCCTCGGCGTCGGCGGCGTGCGCGCCGTCAACGCCTTCTGCGATTCCCGCGGTTTGATGCGCCCCCGCGTCGCCCACCTCAACGAGGGCCACGCCGGATTCCTGGGGCTGGAGCGCATCCGCGAGCGCATGGACGAGGGGTCCTCCTTCGATGAGGCGCTGGCCATGACCCGAGCCGGCAGCGTCTTCACCACCCACACCCCGGTGCCGGCGGGCATTGATCGCTTCGATCGGGAGATGGTCCGTCGTCACGTCGACGCCGGCGGGGACGGCACCTCGCGGCTGTGCCCGGGCGTGCCCGTCGACCGCATCCTGGAGCTCGGTGCCGAGGAAGACCCGAACCGGTTCAACATGGCGCACCTTGGTCTGCGGTTGTCGCAGCGGGCCAATGGCGTCGCACGGTTGCACGGCAAGATTTCGCGCGAGAACTTTCGGGGCCTGTACCCGGGTTACGAGCCCGACGAGGTCCCCATCGGCTCGGTGACCAACGGCGTGCACCTGCCGACGTGGGCGCATCCGGCGATGGGCCCGATCATCGAGAAGGTTTCCGGTGGGGCGGACGTCGCCGTCGCCGACACGTGGGATCACCCGGAGGCGGCCGGCGACGCGGAACTGTGGGCCGCCCGCAACTCCATGCGCGCCGACCTGGTCGACGTCGCCCGCGCCGCCATCCACGATTCGTGGCGCCACCGCGGCCTCGACGAGGCGCAGCTGGCGTGGACCCGCCGCGTCCTGGACCCCGACACGCTCACCGTCGGGTTCGCGCGCCGGGTGTCCACGTACAAGCGGCTGACGCTGATGCTGAAGGATCCGGACCGCCTGCGCGAGATTCTGCTCGCCCCGGATCGTCCCGTGCAGTTCGTCATCGCCGGCAAGGCGCACCCGCGCGACATGGGCGGCAAGCAGCTCATGCAGGAGCTCATCCGTTTCGCCGACGACGCCGGCGTGCGCGATCGTTTCCTGTTCCTGCCGGACTACGACCTGGAGTTGGCGTCGCATCTGGTCTCCGGCGCGGACGTGTGGCTGAACAACCCGATTCGCCCGCAGGAGGCGTCGGGCACGTCCGGCATGAAGGCCGTCATGAACGGTGGCCTGACTTTGTCGATCTCCGACGGGTGGTGGGACGAAATGCCGCAGGAGGGCAACGGCTGGACCATCCCGACCGTCGAGTCGCATGACCCGGGGTACCGGGACCAGCTCGAGTCGCAGGCGCTCTACGACCTGCTGGAGCAGGAGATCGCGCCGATGTTCTACGACCGCGACTCCGACGGCATTCCGCGCGCGTGGGTCGACCGGATCCGTGCGTCGCTGACGACGCTGTCGCCGAAGGTGACGTCGACCCGCATGCTCCGGGACTACGTCGAGGGCTACTACCGGCCGGCGGATCACGCCAGCCGCCTGATCTCCGCCGACGACGACACGGCGCGTCAGTTCGTCAATTGGCTGGCCCACGTGAAGCAGGGTTGGCCGAACGTCACGTTGACCCGGGTGCGGTGCGACGATGAGCCGGTCGGACCCGGTACCCGCGTGCTGGCGGGCAAGGATTTTCGCGTCTGCGTCGACGTGGAGTTGGGCACGCTTGCCGACGAGGACGTGCGCGTCGAAGCGATCGTCGGCGACGTGGACGTCGATGCGGACGGCGAGGGCGGCGTCGGCGCGGAACTGTCCGACACCGCGATCCACGTCATGGAGCACATCGGGCAGGGCCGCTATTCGGCGACGATCCGCACCGACCGTCCGGGCACCTTCGGGTACGCCGTGCGCGTGGTCCCGCGTCACCAGCTGTTGGCGCACCCGGCGCAGACCGGCCTGATCACCTACCTGGAGGCCTGACCGCAGGGCGGGGAAGTGCGCCGGAACGGGCAAGAATCGGTAACGATTCTGCCCGCTCGGGTTGTATCCGAAGGTGAATGATGGTCATGTGAGAAGGGACAGTCGACCGACCGATTGACCCTGAGGTGATTGCCGTGTCCCTGCCAGAATCCGACAAAAACAAAGGCAGCAGACCACGTGACGGAAGACCGGGGGAGGCGGTCCCCGACGACGACGGCCTGGGGGACATCACCCGCGGTCGCAAGGTCCCCTTCCGCATCGATCCGCCGGTGTTCTGGCCGTCGGTGATCCTCATTCTCGGCTTCGTGGCGTGGACGCTGGTGTCCACGGAATCGGTCACGGCGACGTTTTCCACCGCCGCGGACTGGCTGAAGGAGAACCTGGGCTGGTTCTACATCCTCGGCATCACCGTGTTTCTGGTGTTCCTCATCTGGATCGCCATGTCGAGGTTCGGCCGAATCCGCCTCGGCGGCGACGATGAACGCCCGGAGCATTCGACGGCGACGTGGTTCGCGATGCTCTTCGCCGCGGGCATCGGCACGATCCTCATGTTCTGGGGCGTCGCCGAGCCGCTCAACCACTTCGCCAATCCGCCGCGGGCGGGCACGGAACCGCTGTCCAACGACGCGGCCCGCGAGGCGATGGCGTTCACCTTCTACCACTTCGGTCTGCACACGTGGACGATCTTCGCGTTGCCCGGTTTGGCGTTCGCCTACTTCATCTACAAGCGGAAGCTGCCCGCGCGGTTGTCGTCGATTCTCGCGCCGCTGATCGGCACGCGCATCTATGGGCCGATCGGGCGGATCGTCGACGTCGTAGCCGTGGTCGGCACGGTCTTCGGCGTGGCGGTGTCCATCGGCTTGGGCACGATGCAGATCAGCGCCGGCCTGAATCGCCTGTACGGCTTCGATGAGTCGGTGAGCGTCCAGGTGCTGCTGATCATCATCGTGTCGCTCATCGCGTGCGTGTCCGTGGCGCTGGGGCTGGACAAGGGCATCAAGCGTCTGTCGAACCTCAACATCGTGGCCGCGGTGCTGCTGCTCGTCTTCGTGTTGGTCGCGGGCCCGACGCTGTATCTGCTGCGCGGCACCATCGAGGCGATCGGCGGTTACCTTGCGGAATTGCCGCGCCTGGCGCTGTGGAACGACGCGTTCGACGAGAACCCGGGCTGGCAGGGCGGATGGACCGTCTTTTACTGGGCATGGACCATCACGTGGGCGCCGTTCGTCGGCATCTTCGTGGCCCGCATTTCCCGCGGCCGCACCATCCGGGAATTCGTCGGCGGCGTGCTCGCGCTGCCGGTGGCGTTTTCGCTGATCTGGTTCGGCATCTTCGGCATGGCGTCGTTCCGCGCGGAGCAGGAGCACGGCAAGCTCGTCGACGTCGTCGTCGACCAGGGCGATGTGCCCGGCGCGCTGTTCGAGTTCCTGTCGCACTTCCCGTTCGCACCGGTGCTGTCGCTGTTTTCGGTCATCATCGTGGTCATCTTCTTCACGACGTCCATGGATTCGTCGTCGATGGTCCTGGACATGATGGCGCTGGGCGACGAGAACAAGTCGAACCCGGTGCAGCGCGTGGTCTGGGCGGTGCTGACCGGCCTGGTCGCCGCGATCCTGCTCGTCGGAGCCGGCGAGGCGGGGCTCACCGCGCTGCAGGACACGATCACGGTCGTCGGCCTGCCGTTCTTCGTGCTCGGCTTCACCATGATGATCTCGCTGGTCAAGGGCATCCGCGACGATGCGGCCGCACGCCCGGAGCCCCGTACCCGCCAGTGGAGCCCGGCGTTTACGCCGGATGCCCTGGAGTCGCAGGAATCGACTCCCGCGCCGGGCTACGACGAGCAGGGCGAGCCGTTGCCGGCCCCGCTCATCGACGACGACGGCAATCTCCATATTCCGGGCGGTGCGGTCATCGACGGCGACGTCACGGTGCGCGGATCGCTTCAGGAGGAGTCGGGCACGGACGAGAACTGACGACGACCGACCCCGTCGTCGGCCCCACGACCGACTCCCGTCGGCGGCCGCACCGGGGTTGGCCCGGTCTTTGCGGTGTCCCGCAGCTTTACGCGCCGGGACGCGGCGGTGTTAAGGTCACCGGAAAAGTTCCCGGTCAGGTGACCGTCCGCGCTCGCGTGCGGCGGCCGTTTTCGAGGAGGCCCGTTGCCCACCCTGTTCGACTCGTTCCGCATCGGCGAGATGTCGCTTGCCAACCGGGTGGTCATGGCACCCATGACCCGCGTGCGGTCGGAGTCGCAGGTGGCGGACGAGATGGTCGCCGAGTACTACGCGCAGCGGGCGACGGCGGGGCTGATCGTGTCGGAGGGGACGTTCATTTCGCCGGTGGCCCGCGGTTTCGCGGCGGTGCCGGGGATCTGGAAGGCGTCGCAGGTCGAGGGGTGGGAGCAGGTCCTCGACCGGGTGCATGCGGAGGGCGGCCGGATGGTGGCGCAGTTGTGGCATTGCGGCCGGGTGTCGCACACGGCGCTGCAGCCGTCGGGGTCCGCGCCGGTGAGTTCGACGTCGACGCCGGCGCGGGGCGCGAAGTGCTACATCTTCGATTCTCGCGGCGAGGCCCGGTTCACGGGTGCCTCGGACCCGGTGGGGCTTGACGACGACGGCATCGCCGCCACCATCGCCGACTACGCCCGAGCGGCCGCCCACGCGGTGGAGGCGGGTTTCGACGGCGTCGAGATCCATGCCGCCAACGGCTATCTGATCCAGCAGTTCATCAACCCCGGCGTCAATGACCGGACGGATGATTGGGGTGCGCAGACCGTCGACAAGCGACTGCGGTTCCCGTTGGCGGTGACCGACGCGGTGCTGGCCGCGGTGCGCGACGCCGACCGTGAACCCGGCGTCGACTTCGCCGTCGGCATGCGGATTTCCCCGTACGGCACCGTCAACGACATCCCGCTCTACGACGGCGTCGAAAACACCTACGTCACCCTGGCCCGGGAGCTGGGGCGGCGCGGCGTCGACTTCATCCACGTCGCCGACCAGTCGTCGACGACGGGCGATGTCGTGGTGCCCGGCGTGCCGCGCGGGTTCATGGAGCACATGCGGGAGGAATACGGCGGCGCCGTGATCTTCACCGGCGGTCAGGATGCGCAGTCGGCGCAGGAGTGGCTCGACTCCGGACTGGTGGACCTCGTCGGCTTCGGGCGGCCGTACATCGCCAACCCGGATCTGGTGCGCCGCATGCGCGACGGTCTGCCGTTGGCCGACGTCGACCCCGACACCATCTACGCGCAGGGCCCGGAGGGCTACGTCGACTACCTGGCATACGACGCCTGACGTCGCGCCGGGCGGCTACCGCGGGTACAGGGGGAAGACGTGTTCGGCGAGTTCGTCGAGGACGTCGGGCACGGGTCGTCGTGAAGCACGCAGACCCAGCATGACGTGGTCGACGCCGAGTCCCGCCAGCCGTTCGAGGTACCGCAGCAGGAAGGTCCGGCCCGCGCGGAAACCGTAGCGCAGGGGCTTCGGCTCGGCGTCCGGGTCGGGCAGCAGGTCCAGGGTCAAGGTGGTGATGTAGGGCTTGACGACGTCGCGGCCGGACGCATCCGTGCCGCATAGCCGGGCGACGTCGTCGCGCCAGCCGCGGACGAGCTTCGCCGTGGTGTCGAGGTCCTGCCCGTAGTACATCCAGCCGTCGCCGTGTTCGGCGATCCAGTCCGGGGTTTGGCCGCAGAAGCCGGTGACGAAAAGCGGGATGGGGTCGCCGCCGACCGGCTTGGGCAGCATCTCGATGCCCATGTCGACGCCGCCCCACCGGTTGGCGCGGGTGCGGGGCGTGCCCGTGCGCCACAGGGCGCGGACGTAGTCGACGGCGTGGCGGAAGTCCTCGGCGCGGTCGGCGCGGCGACGTTTGAAGGCGGGGAACTCCTCGGGCCGGTCGCCGGTGGCCACGCCGAGTGCGACGCGCCCGCCGGAGAGCCGGTCGACGCTGGCGGCCTGCTTGGCCACGTGGATCGGATGGCGCAGCGTCAACACCGTCGACGCGGTGGCCAACCCGATGGCGGAGGTGTGCGCCGCCAGGTACGCCATGTGCGTGAACGGGTCGAGGATCTGCCCGGCGTCGCGGAACTCGTCGACCAGCAGCGGCACGTCGCGAAACCACAGGGCGGTGGCCCCGGCGTCCTCGGCGTGCCGGGCGAGGGCGGCCGTGTCGCGCAGCAGCACGTCGAGATCCGGCACCGGCCCGCGCCCGCCGGCGAGGGGTTCGGCCAGGCCGATGGTCATCCGGTCGGTGGGCAGGTGCAGGGGCATGGCGGTGCGCTTTCCGTGGGGCGAACGTCGTCCCCGGGGCCCGGGGAGGGGAAACCGGGGGAGGAGGACTACCTGCGCAGGCAGGCCAGGACGGCGGCTGCTGCGGCGCGGGTGGTGGCGTCGACGGTGGGCTCGTAGTCGGGCAGGAACGTCGACATGTGGTTGGAGGGCACGTCCTCCAGGACCCGGTCGGCGGCGACGGCGGAGTCCCACAGCTCGCGGGGAGTCACGCCCACGGTCCAGTAGACGTAGGGGCAGTCGAAGGCGTTGGGGATGTCGGAGAAGTCCTCCGAGGCGGTCCACCGCTCGGCGGTGACGGACTCGTCGCCGAAGACGCCGTCGAACGCGGCGCGGACGTCGGCGAAGACCTCGGGGTCGTTGTCGGTGACGTTGCCGTGGTCGGAGTACGTGAACCGGGGCTCGACGTCGGAGCCGGAGGCCGCGCACTCGGCGCGGACCATCCGCTCGATGGCGTTGATCAGGATCGTCCGGACCTCGTCCGAGTAGTAGCGGATGTTCAGGACGATGCGGGCGTGGCCGGGGATGGTGTTGTTCGAGTTGCCCGACGACAGCGTGCCCACCGAGATCACCGCGAACTCGTGGGGCGAGACCTCGCGGCCGACGATGCCCTGCAACCGCATGACGATGGCCGCGGCGATGTACGTCGGGTCGATGCCGTTGTGCGGCATGGAACCGTGGGCCGAACGCCCGGTGATGTCGATGGTGATGGTGTCGCAGCCGGTGAGGACGGGGCCCGCGGCGGACATGACGCGGCCGGCGGGGCCGGGGACGACGTGCTGGCCCAGGCACACGTCGGGCCGGGGGATCATGGTGGTCAGGCCGTCGTCGACCATGGCCTGGGCGCCGCAGGCGGTTTCCTCGGCCGGCTGGAACAGGGCGATGAAGGTGCCGGACCAGTCGTCGCGGTTGGCGTCGAGGATGGCGCACGCGCCGAGCAGGGCCGTCATGTGGTGGTCGTGGCCGCAGGCGTGCATCACCTTCGACGCGACGCCCTCGCGGGAGATGCCGTCGGCGACGGACGCGTAATCGACGCCGGTGGCCTCCTCGACGGGCAGGGCGTCGATGTCTGCGCGGAACAGCACCGTGGGGCCCTCGCCGTTGCGGAACACGCCGACGAGGCCGTGGCCGCCGATGCCGGTGGTGATGCTGCAGTCGAACTCGGACAGCCGATCGGCCAGGTACGCGGCGGTGGCTTCCTCCACGGACGACAGCTCCGGGTTGGCGTGCAGGTGCCGGTACACCGACTGCTGCCAGGACAGGTCGGCGCCGTGGTCCGCGATGACCTCGGGGACCGTGCGGCGAAAGCGGACGTCGGTGGGCGGGGTGACGGACATGGAGTCGGTGATCCTCGTTTCCGGGCGGGGTTTTTGCTCACGCCAGTGTACCGATCGGTACATTCATCGCCGCGTGAGCCTCTTGACATGACGACCGTTGGACTGTCTTCTTTAAGAAGTAAAGTCGAGATTCCTGTGTGCAGGTTGGAGGGTGGGATGACGAAGGTCATCGAGGTCTTCGCCGATGTTGCGACAATTGTCGGAATGGTCGCAATCGTTTACTCCGTATGGAGTTATGGTTTGGCGAAGCGCGCGGACCGTGTTGCGGCGCGCACGTTTGGGGTTGAAGCTCTTCGAGATATTACGTCGGGGGAAGTGAGGTGGGCGCGGAATGTGTTCGGCACTCTTCGGTATGGAGATCCCCAATCGGTTTCTCAATTCACCAAAGAGAATGTGATCGATGCTTATTATGTTCAAGTTTGGGCGATCGATCGTTGTGCAGTTGTCCGGCGCCTCCTCGAGGAGTCGAAAAACATTAAGGGTGTTGGATTCCTCATTGATTCCTTGAATTGGAATACTGGGGAGGTGATCCATAATCTTGCCGTCGTTCGGCGGGTATTTGAAATTAGTGATGAGGATGCCTGGGAAAGGGTATGGTTTAGTGCGGAGCAGCTTGAATCCTTGAAGTCCCTCGATGTCGAGGAGGAAGAGGTCGATAGTCTAAGGGGGAGGCTTCATTTGTTGAAGTCGGTAGGTGGTTGTCAATCTGATCATGAGTAATGATCGCATTGGGTGATCACATGTTTTCGATGGGGGCGTCTGTATGAGCGCGTCAGAGGACGCGTCCATGAGTGCTAATCGAATTCATCGGGTTCCTGAAGTCCCGGTATGGCATTGAGATGGTGAGTGACGAATAGGGCGACGGGCGTCGTCAAGCGAAAAGCGGGACCCGAAACCCTGCCCGAACGCCGTCGCCCCGCGTTACAGCCGCGGTTCCTTGGACACCTGCGGGTTGTAGCGCAGGGAGTTGGGGCGGCAGGAGCATTCGACGGCGATGCGGATGTCTCCGGCGATGCGGCCCTCGTCGCGAAGCCTGTAAAACTGCGGCACGACGCGGTCGCGCAGATCCTGGGGGGAGATGGTGTTGAGGTAGATCTTCGTGCCGCCCTCGAAACCGGCGAGGTTGGACACGCGCCACTTGATCATCAATCGCCACGGCATGCGCACGTCGAGGTCGATGGGCCGGTGATGCCACTCCTCGTTGCAGGGCACGTCGGGGCCGGCGGCGGCGTGGCAGGCGTGGATGAGGTCGCTCATGCCGGCGATCTCCTCGGGCCGTTGGCGCCACGGCTCGCACGTCGGCGACTTCGAGTGGATCTCCAGGGTGGGGTAGCGGTGCCCGAAGCCTGCGAACGCCACGGCGTGGTCGTTTTCGGCGATGACCAGGTTGTGCCGGGCCGCGTAGTCGACGGCGAACTCGTTGTACATGTTCGGGTTCGCGCGCAGGCGGCGGATCTCCTGCTCGAGCTGTTCGCCGTGCTCGTCGATGGCCACCAGCTGCTTGTGCAGGTGGTCGAAGCTGGCGCCGGCGGGCTTGAGCCAATTCTGGAACGCCACGACGTAGCGCACGTACCGGTTGCGGCGGTACAGATCCGCCATCGACTCGACGGTGAAGTCGATGAACGCCCGGTGCTCGTCGACGGTGAGCGTGCCCGACGACGCCAGCTGGTCGTCGTGGGTCGCGCCATCGACGAAATGCCGCCGACCGATGATGACGTCGTGTCCGCCGGCGAAGTACCCCGGAGCGTGTTCGAGCAGTTCACCGTCGGTGAGTTCCGCGATCGCCTCGGGCGCCATGCCGCCGGCCTTCAGCCGCGTGCGCACGATGGACAGCACGTGGTCGCGGCCGGCCGGGTCCGCCAGGTAGTCGGCCATGCGTTGGCGGGTTTCGTCGTCGGGCATGAAGCCGTAGTTGGCGGCCCAATAGCCGTAGCTGACGATCTCGAACAGGTTGGGCACGCGCCGGAACTCCGCCTGCGTCTCGTGGAGCTGTCCGGGATGGACGCCGTAGATGGTGCGGAAACCGGACGGCGACGAATCGTCGCGGACGACGCGGGCCTTTTCCGGCGGCGTCTGCAGGGCGTTGGCGGAACCGAAGGCGTCGCGGGAGGTGAAGTCCGCGTCGGTCAGGGGTTTCGGTTCGGGGCGGGTGATGCCCAGCGGCCGGTTGCCGCGACCGGGGACGGTCCATACCTGGGTGCCGGAGAAGGGGTTGAGCTGCTTGACGGTGCCGTCCGCCAGGGTGACCAAGGGCGTTCCGATTTCCTGCATGTCACCAGATTACGGCCGCCGCGCCCGCCCCGCTTTCCGCGCCGCCCGCACCGTCGCCTCGTATGCGGCGGCGCGCAGTTGCTTCCGGGTGTGCTCCATCGGGCCCGGCAGGGCCGTGGCCCCCGTCGCGTGCTTGACGACGACCGCCTCCTCATCCACCACTCCGCCGATGACGTGAACCGGCGCGCCGGCGTGGTCGACGACCCAGCCGACGACCTTGCCCACGTGGCTCTGGGCGTCGACGGAACCTTCGCCGGTGAGAATGAGGTCGCATGACGCGGCGGACATCGCCTCGTCGAGGCCGGTGGCGCGTCCCAGCAGCGCCGCGCCCCCTTCGGTGGAAAGGGATGCTCCCGCCACCGCGGAGATGCCCACCGGCGTTGCCCCCGCCGCGCCGTACCCGGCTTCATCCGGGTCGACGCCGCAGATGCGGCACCAATTCACCAGCGCCTCGGTGAGATGGCGGACCTGTTCCGGCGTCGCACCCTTCTGCGGGCCGAACACGGTCGGGGCGTCGCGCGGCGGCGTCGTGACGTCGAGGACCAGCGTCCACGTGGCGCGCCGGGCGCGCGGATCCAACCCCGTGAGGTCGAGCCGGTCGGCTCCGGCCAGCGCGCCGCCGCCCCTGGGTACGGCGCGGCCCGACGCATCGACGATCCGACCACCCAGCGCAACGGCGATTCCGGCGCCGCCGTCGGTCGTCGCCGAACCGCCCAGGCACAGCGTGAGGTCCGTGGCCCCGTGGTCCAGCGCGTCGAGGATCACCTCACCCGTGCCGAACGTCGAGGCGCCGAGGGCGTCGGGGGAGTCGGCCACCGCCGGCAATCCCGACGCGGACGCCAGATCGAGCACCGCACGGCCCGGCGCCGGTTCCCACCAGCGGGCCGTGATCGGGCGGCCGATCGCATCCACGGCGTCGACGTCGTGGGCCACCGCTTCGTCGGTCGCCCACGCCCGCGCCAACAATTCGGCCGTGCCCTCGCCGCCGTCGGCCATGGGCACGGTGACCGCCGTCGCGCCCGCGTCGCGCACGCCCGCGGCCATCGCCTCGGCGGCTTCGTCGGCGGTGGCTGTGCCCTTGAAACTGTCCGGACAACAGATGACGGTGAACTCCGGGTCGACGGCGGGGTTGGTGTCCATGGCCCCATCATGGCGCACCGCGCCGAGTGAGGGTACCCTTACCGGCATGCCTGCCATCGTCTTCGATTGCCTTGTTCCGCCCGCCGACTCCGACGACCTCGCCCGCGCCTTCTCCGCGCGGCTGGGCCAGCTGGAATCCGAGGGCAAGATTTCCGACGCCGACGTCATCGTCTCCGACGCCCCCGTCGACGAGCAGTTGATCGAGCAGTGGGAACGCGAAAACCCCGACGAGCCCGTCGGCGATCGCGTCATGCGCCGCTACACGCTCGACCTCGCCGGCTTGCAGGGCTCCCTCAACGCCCTGACCATGGACCTGTCGCGTCTGCTGACCCCCGCCGCCCCGCTTCCCGACGATCCCGTGCTCCGCCAGTTCGACGACATGCTCGAAAACGTCGCCCGCTACCCCTGGATGGTCGCCGTCCGGCCCTGATTCGGGCCCCGGGTGACGAGGATCACTTCGCGTCGTCGTCAAGCACTGAAAGCCCCGGACGGCACCGCCGCAGCCGCCCCGGATGTTACGCCCGTGTTTCATGGCCGTTATCCGTCCATTTCCCCGGGTTTTGACCATGTTGACAATGGGGGTGACGGTAGGGGGCGGCGCGCTGTCGGAGTGCGCCGACCGTTTCCGTGGGGGCGACGAGCGTGGAAGAATGCCGGTTGGCAAGAAACCATCTCCCCGTCCCGGCCGGCGCCTCGCGCGCGGTCCCGCGCTTCGGTTGGCCCAGGCCCGCCGCGAACGCAGGTGCGCCGGACGGGAGCGAAGAAAGGCGAAAAGTTGAACGTCGACGATCGAGTCTCCGACTTCTACCAACTCGTGCTGCGTCGGAACGCGGGCGAGCCCGAGTTCCACCAGGCGGTGTCCGAGGTCCTCGAATCCCTGAAGATCGTCCTCGCCAAGAACCCCGAGTACGGCGAGATGGGTCTGGTCCAGCGCCTGTGCGAGCCGGAGCGTCAGATCATCTTCCGCGTGCCGTGGGTCGACGACCAGGGCCAGGTTCAGGTCAACCGCGGCTTCCGCGTTCAGTTCAACTCCGTGCTGGGCCCGTACAAGGGCGGCCTGCGCTTCCACCCGAGCGTGAACCTGGGCATCATCAAGTTCCTCGGCTTCGAGCAGATCTTCAAGAACTCCCTCACCGGCCTGCCCATCGGCGGCGGCAAGGGCGGCTCCGACTTCGACCCCAAGGGCAAGTCCGATCTGGAGGTCATGCGCTTCTGCCAGTCCTTCATGACCGAGCTGCACCGCCACGTCGGCGAGTACACCGACGTGCCGGCCGGCGACATCGGCGTCGGCGGCCGCGAGATCGGCTACCTCTTCGGCCAGTACCGCCGCCTGAACAACCGCCACGAGTCCGGCGTCCTCACCGGCAAGGGCCTGACCTGGGGCGGCTCTCTCGTCCGCACCGAGGCCACCGGTTACGGCTGCGTCTACTTCACCCAGCGCATGATGGAGGAGCACGGCGAGTCCCTCGACGGCGCCAAGGTCGTCGTCTCCGGCTCCGGCAACGTCGCCATCTACGCCATCGAGAAGGCCCAGCAGCTGGGCGCCACCGTCGTCGCTTTCTCCGACTCCTCCGGCTACGTCTCCACCCCCAACGGCGTGGACGTCGAGCTGCTCCGCGAGGTCAAGGAGGTCCGCCGCGGCCGCGTCGCCGAGTACGCCGAGGAGGCCGAAGGCGCCGAGTTCCACGCCAAGGGCAACGTGTGGGAGGTCGCCTGCGACGTCGCGCTGCCCTGCGCCACCCAGAACGAGCTCAACGGCGACGACGCCAAGAAGCTCGCCGCCAACGGCTGCAAGTACGTCGCCGAGGGCGCCAACATGCCGTCGACGCCGGAGGCCGTGGAGTACTTCCGCAAGTCGGCAATCCACTTCGCCCCGGGCAAGGCCGCCAACGCCGGCGGCGTGGCCACCTCCGCCCTGGAGATGCAGCAGAACGCCACCCGCGACTCCTGGTCCTTCAAGTACACCGACGAGCGTCTGCAGCGCATCATGTCGAACATCTTCGACAACTGCGCCAAGACCGCCGCCACCTACGACCGCGAGGACGACTACGTCGTCGGCGCCAACATCGCCGGCTTCAAGAAGGTCGCCAACGCCATGCTCGCCCAGGGCATCATCTAGCGTTTTCCCGCTTCACCGCGACCCGCGCCCGCGTCGGACGGTTCCCGGGCCGGGGAGTAACATCCCCGGCCATGGACCTTTCGACGTGGGCGTTGCTCGTCATCGCCGTTGTCGCCCTGGTGGGGGCGTGCCTCCAGCGGGTGTCCGGCATGGGGCTCGGGCTCATCGGCGCGCCGGTGCTGAGTCTCATCGTCGGTCCGGTGGCGGGCGTGTTGATCATCAACGTGCTCGCGACCGTCAACGCGATCTTCCAGACGCTGTCGGTGCGCGACAACGTCGACTGGCGGAAGTTCTGGTTGATCGGCCCGGTGATGCTCGTCGGGGCGATCCCGGGCGCCTGGGTCGTGCACAACACGCCGACGGCGCCGCTGCAGGTCATCGTCGGCGGGCTCGTGCTGCTGGGGCTGACGGTGACGACGGTCATGCCCGAGCACGTGCGCATCGACGGCCGCCGCTACGCGATGGCTTCCGGTGCGGTCGGCGGGTTCATGAACACCCTGGCCGGCATCGCCGGGCCGGCCATCACCGTCTACGCGCAGGCCAGCCGGTGGCCGCAGAAGACGTTCGCGGCGACGTTGCAGCCGCTGTTCTTCGTCTCCGGGGCCCTGTCGCTGACCGTGAAGGAATTGTCCGCCGCCGAGCCGATCATCCCGCAGGCACCGTGGCACGTTTGGGTCATCGGCGTCGTCGGCATGGTGGTGGGACTGAAGGTCGGCACCGCCATCGCCAAGCGCACCGACGTGCGCAAGGCCCGCCGATTGGCGCTGATCGTCGCCTCCACCGGAGCGGCGGTGACGTTGGTCCGTGGCCTGGTGGGGATGGCTTAGGGAATGTCTCCGACTCGGTGTAGTCAGGTCAGTTCAGTGTTGAGGATGACGAAACCGCAGTAGAAGATCCGAGCTGCGGCCTTCCGGTTGTTCGAGATCGCGATCGAACCCAGGGGGTGTGGCAGGCGCGACCGCCGCCCGAAAGTACCGAGGCAGCAGAGTCTTCGGAGACCGGAAATATCTTTCCGGACCTTGGGGGCACGAAGTCACGTGAACCCTCAACGAGGGGAGCCTCGCCCGTTGTGCTGCGGCTTTATTTGGGAGTATCTTTCTCCTAAGAAGGTTCGCATCAGGTTTAGGGGATTCGTCATCTATGGTGCCGACTGATCCGGATATCCGCGATGTAAAGCGCGGGGATAGGAAAATCGGCCAGGAGTTGGTTTCTCGAATGGGGAGTTCGATATTGCCCGTGTCGGCGAGATGTTAAGTGTTAGGGCATTGTGGTTCGAGATGTCTAGGAAAATTCTGATCAGTTTTACCCTGGCTACCCTGACTGCTGGTGTCTTCTGGATTTTAGGTGATTACTTAGATAGTGTCGAAATGGTGCCTGTATTGTGTTGTTTTTGGCTTGTGGCTGGCCTGATCGCTATGGGGCGCCTGCGTGACGTGCAATTATTGCAACTGGTTCTTGCGTCGATAGCTGCGATGGTTACCGTTGGTACAATTGTTTACTATAATATTGCTGCAGGTGATAATCACATCGGGGCTCTAGCGCTCCTCTCGCTATTTCTGGTTTTTTCTGCGCAAGTATTCCTTCGTTGGAAATGACGTTCGCCAGGCTGGAGGGTATGAGTTCATAGGCTGTGTGTCCTGGTGCAATAAGCGGCATGTAGCGCTTCGGCTGGATTCGGTCATCATGCCGCTAGGTGTACTGGCCGGAGACGTTGGTCGAATCTATGCGATCCGACCACATGACGAAGACCTCCAATGTGGAATGGGAAGTGCCTTAATCCAACCCAGCCACACAGGAGGTCTTCTGTGGCTCACCCTAACGCAGCGCTCACGCCCCGACACCGACTTCAAGTAGCCCGCCTCGTCGTCGACGACGGCGATCCCATCTCCGAGGTCGCCGCCCGGGTCATCAGTGACAATGGGCCGGTGGCTGCACGATTACAATCACCACCGGCCCCATTCCGCGTGTGGGGGTCTTTCACCGGTGTCCCGGTTAACTAACCTCCCCGGTCAGTACATCTAGAACAGCGACGACAGGAACGACTTCGTCCGCTCCTCGCGGGGATTTCCCAGAACCTCGTCGGGCGTTCCCGACTCGACGACGGTGCCGTCGTCCATGAAAACCACCCGGTCGGCGACTTCGCGGGCGAACGCCATCTCATGGGTGACCACCATCATCGTCATGCCGTCATCGGCCAGGCCGCGCATGACTGCGAGAACATCACCGACGAGTTCGGGGTCCAGGGCGGACGTCGGCTCGTCGAAAAGCATCAGCTTCGGATCCATGGCCAACGCCCTGGCGATGGCCACGCGCTGCTGCTGGCCACCCGAAAGCTGCACCGGGTACGCATCGGCCTTGTGGGCCAGACCAACCTGGTTGAGCAGCTCCATCGCCCGCTCCGAGGCCGCGCCCTGCGTGACGCCCTTGACGTGCATCGGGGCCTCGATGATGTTGCCCAGCACCGTGCGGTGCGGGAAGAGATTGAAGTTCTGGAACACCATGCCGATGTCCGCGCGCTGACGGGCGGCTTCCCGCGGCGAAATCTCATGCAGGACGCCATCGCGCTCGCGGTAGCCGATCAACTCGCCGTCGACGTACAAGCGGCCGGCGGTGACCCGCTCCAGATGATTGACGCAGCGCAACAGCGTCGACTTGCCCGAACCGGACGGGCCGATCAGACACGTGACCGTGCCGCGGGGCACCTCCAGGTCGATGCCCTTGAGCACCTCCAGGCGGCCGAAGGACTTGCGCACGTGGCGCGCCTCGACCATGGGACGTTCGGCACCGGTGCCTCCGGTGGCGGGGCCGTGTGCGGTGGCCGGGCTCATCGCTGATCCTCCTCGTAGTTGGCGCGCTCGGACTTCTCCACGACGCGGGCGTTGACCGGGGGCACGCCCTCGGCATCGGCCAGCGCCGCAAGCTGGCGGGCGGTGAGATTGCGCGTTGCGCCCTTGGCGAAGTGCTTCTCCAGGTAATGCTGGCCGACCATCAGAATCGACGTGATGACCAGGTACCAGGTGGCGGCGACCAGCAGCATCGGCACCGGCAGGAACAGCTCGTTGGCGATGTCCGTCGCGCGTCCGTACAGCTCCGCGGTGTAGGGCACCGCCACGACCAGCGACGTGGTCTTCAGCAGCGAAATGAACTCGTTGCCCGTGGGCGGAATGATGATGCGCATCGCCTGCGGCAGAATGGTGCGGCGAATGGTCATGCCCCAGCTCATGCCCAGCGCCTTCGACGCCTCCGTCTGGCCCTCCGGCACCGCCTGAATGCCGGCGCGGACGATCTCGGCCATGTACGCGGCCTCGTTGAGGCCCAGGCCCAGCACGGCGAGCAGGAACGTGTTCTGCAGCGCGGACTGCAGATCGATCTCGGCGAAACCGACGTTCACCGAGCTGTAGATCGTGCCCAACAGGCCCCAGAACACCAGCTGCACGTACACCGGGGTGCCGCGGAAGATCCACAGGTACACCCACGAAATGGAGGACAGCACCGGGTTCTCCGACATGCGCAGCACGGCGATGAGCGCGCCTCCGACGATGCCGATGAGCATCGCCAGCACCGTCAACGCCAGCGTGTGCAGCGCCGCCGTGGCGATGCGGGTGTCCAGCAGGTACTTGAAGTACACGTCCCAGTGGTACGCCTCGTTGCGCGCGGCGCCGATGACGAACCACGCGGCCAACGCCAACAGGATCGCCGCACCGATCCACCTGCCCGGATGCGGCAGCGGCTTCGCCTTGATCGGTGCGTCGAGCTCGCGCTCGGTCGGCTCGCGGCGGGCGCCGCTCGTCGTCTCCGTCATCGGATGTCCTCTCCATTGATGCGCGCCTGGTCCACGGCGCCGTCGTCGAGCCCCCACATGGTCAGGATTCGCTCGTATTCACCGGTGTCGATGAGGTGCTGCAACGCGTCGGCCAGCAGCGGGCCCAACTCGGATCCCTTGGGCACCGGCCAGCCGAAGGGAGCGCCGTCGTAGATGTCGCCGGCCATCTCCAGCTTCCCGTCGGCGCGGGCGACGGCCCATGCGGAAATGGGGGAGTCGGCGGCGATGGCGTCGGCGCGGCCGAGCACCACCGCCGTCGCCGCGGTGCCGGCGTCCTGGTAGGCCAGGCGTTTGATCGGCGCCTTGCCCTCCTCGACGCACGCGTCGCTGCGGGCGGGCAGATCCTCCATTTCGGCGACGGTGCCGCGCTGGACGGCGATCTCCAGCCCGCAGGCGTCGTCGGGGGTGACGTCGGAACCGGCCGGACGGGCCCACTGCAGGCCCGTGTCCAGGTAGTCGACGAAGTCGTACGTCTGGCGACGTTCCTCGTTGCTGGTGAACCCGGAGGCTCCGAAGTCGACCGTGCCGGCCGAAATCGACGGCAGGATCAGCGTGAAGTCCTGCTCGCGGACGACGAGGTCCAGGTCGAGCACCCGCGCGGCGGCGCGGGCGAGGTCCAGGTCGAAACCGATGATCTCGCCCTTCGCGTCCTTGAACTCCAGCGGGGCGAACGGGGGATTGGTGCCGATCGAAATCGTCCCGCGGGCCCGGATATCCTCCGGCACCTGTTCGGCGAGCTCGGGCACGGGGTCCGGGGACACCGGTTCCCACCCGTCGGGGTGACCGCCTTCGTCGTTGGTGACGCAGCCGGTCAACCCCAGCGTCAGTGCGGCCGCCAGCGTGGCCGCGGCGGCGGCGAGGGATCTTCTCATGTGAGAAGAGTCTAGCGGGAGGCCCCCGAGGTCGAATCATTGCGGGCGGCGACTTCCACGGCGGCGGCGACGGCCGGGGCGACGCGGGGATCCAGCGGCGACGGGACGATGTAGTCGGGGCGCAGATCCTCGGCGGCGACGGCGGCGATGGCGCGGGTGGCGGCCAGCTTCATGGACTTGGTGATGCGCGTGGCGCCGGCGGCCAACGCGCCCTTGAAGATGCCGGGGAACGCCAGCACGTTGTTGATCTGGTTCGGGTAGTCGGAGCGGCCGGTGGCCACGACCGAGCCGTACTGCAGGGCGATGTCCTGGGGGATCTCGGGGTTCGGGTTGGCCAGGGAGAACAGGAACGGACCGTCGGCCATCTTCGCCACCTGCTCGGCGGTGAGGTGGCCGGCGGACACGCCGATGAAGGCGTCCGCGTCGACGAGGGCGTCGGTGATGGTCCCCTGCAGGCCGCGCGGGTTGGTCAGCTCCGCGATGGTGGCCTTGACCTCGTTGAGGGGCTCGCGGCCCTCGTGGATGATGCCGCGGGAGTCGACGACGACGATGTCGCTGACTCCGGCGGACAGCAGCATTCGGGTGGTGGCCACGCCCGCGGCGCCGGCGCCCGAGATGACGACCTTCAGGTCTTCGAGGCGGCGACCGGTGAGCTTGCAGGCGTTGCGCAGGCCCGCGGTGATGACGATGGCGGTGCCGTGCTGGTCGTCGTGGAACACGGGGATGTCGAGCTTGTCGTCGAGGCGTCGCTCCACCTCGAAGCAGCGCGGCGCGGAAATGTCCTCCAGGTTGATGCCGCCGAAGGAGGGGGCGAGGCGGGCGATGGTGTCGACCAGTTCGTCGGGGTCGGTGGTGTCCAGGACGATGGGGACGGCGTTGATTCCGGCGAAGCGGCCGAACAGCTGGGCCTTGCCCTCCATGACGGGCAGGGCTGCGCGCGGTCCGATGTCGCCGAGGCCGAGGACGGCGGTGCCGTCGGAGATGACGGCGACGTTGTTGCCGGTCCACGTGTAGGTGCGGGTCAGCTTGGGATCATCGTGGATGGCTTCGCAGACCTGGGCGACGCCGGGGGTGTAGGCGATGGACAGGTCGCGGGTGGAGTCCAGGGGCAAGGTGGAGGCGGTGATGAGCTTGCCGCCCTCGTGCGCCTTGAAAATCTCGTCGGTGGTGACGGGGGCGGCGGGGGACTCGCCGGCGGTGACGTCGGCGCGCACGTCGTCGTGGACGGCGTGCTCGTCGCTGGGGTGGTCGCTGCTGGTCTCGCTGCTGTTGCTGCCCTTGCCGCTGGCCATCTGCGTCGGCTCCTCGTTGATCGGCCGGGCGCCTTTCGCCCGTCGGTTCGTTTTAGACAGCCTAATGGACGCGCCGGCGGCCGCGGCATCCGGGATCGGGGATGGCGCCGGTGGCGGACCGGCTATTGGGGAAGCGGGGCGAGGGCGGCCCCGGCCGCCGGGTCGGATTGCGTCGGCTGGGTGGTCGGCGGGGGCGGCTGCGTGGGCTGCGTCGGTTGGGTGGTCGGTTGCGTCGGCGGAGTCGTCGGCTCGGGCGGTTGGGTGGTCGGCTCGGGCGACTGCGTCGGCGCGGTGGTGGGTTCGGTGGTCGTGCCGGACTCGCCGGTGCTCGGCCGGGTGCTTGACGACGTCGACGTGTCGGGCTCCGAGCTTTCCGACGATGTCGGCGTGGTCGTCGTCTCCGTGAAGGTCGTCGTGGTGCGCGGGGGTGCCGATCGGGACTTCGACGTCGAGGAGGGCTTCGGCGGAGTCCGGTGGCTGGTGGTCTCCTCTTCGACGGGCGGGGCGTCGTCGTCGGGGGCGGGCAGCGCGAAGGCGAGGACGGACCCGACGGCGAGCAGGATCACGGCGATGGGGGCGATGAACCGCCAGCGCCGGTCGAGGACCGCGGCGGGCGCCTCGGGGTCGGCGGCCGCGCGTCGTTCGCGATGTTCGTGCCACAACCACCATCCGGCGGGCAAGAGCATGCCGCCGGCCAGTGCGGCGCCGATGGCGACGCCGGGCCACCCGCGCCAGACGATGGCGGCGATGAACGCGATGACGCCGACGATCACGGCGACCGCCACGAGGATCCTCTTCCACGGCGCGGGCCCGGAGTAGTCGACGTCGAAGTCGTCTGCTGCGCCCATGTCGTCGTGTCCTCGGTCGTCGTTGCCCGTGTCGTCGTTCCGCATCGTGCCGTCCACTCTACGGCGTCGGCGACCTGTGCGGGCATCGGTCGAGGTCACCGCCCCGGTCGGGATCCGGTCGCGCCCCGGTTGCCGCCCGGCCTTTGCCGGCCGTGCGCGATCGGGACCTCCCCAGGGTGGGCGCAGGGCCATCCCGACAACAGGAAAAACCCCGACCACCTGCAATGACAAGTGATCGGGGTCGAATTATCCGTGCCCCCGGTGAGACTCGAACTCACACTGTGTGGGTTTTGAATCCACTGCCTCTGCCAATTGGGCTACGGGGGCGCTCCAGGTCGCTTCACTCCCGGCGCGGGCCGTCGCAAAGCAACGTGAAGAATACTAGCGCACCGACTCCGGCTCAGAGAAACGGTGCTGCACCCACGCGACGATGCCGACGATGAACGCCCCCAACAGGAACAGTCCCAGGGCCATCGGCCAATCGTCGCCGGCGCGCAGCATCGAACCGTCCTCGGCCTGCCACGGCCACAGGGCGCGCAGCGAACCGAGCAGCAGACCCGCCATCGCCATCATCGTCACCGTGTGCTTGTGCGCCAACAGCCACTCCAGCAGACGGACGAACAGGACGATGCCCACCAGCGCGCCGAGCATGAACGTGCCCAGGTACGCGAAATTGCGCTGGTCGACCGCCGCCATCGTCGGCGCGTACAGACCGACCACGAGCAGGAAGAACGAACCGGACACGCCCGGCAGAACGAGCGCGCAAATCGCCACCGACGCGGCGAGGAACACCACCCACAGCGCCGGATCCGACGACGAGGTGGACTGCGGCAGCGACGTCAACCAGAACGTGCCCACCGCGAAGAGCACGAAGACCGCCAACGCCTTGCCGCGCACCCCCGGCCGGTCCAGCGCACCCGGGCGCACCTCCTGGAACGGAATGAGCGCCGACATGGCGATCATGCCCATGAACAGGGCCTTCGACGCCACCGGCTTATCCGTGACGAAGGACTCCATGATGCCGGCCATGGAGAAAACCGCCGCCAGCATGCCGACGGCGACCGGCAGCAGCAGCCACCAATCGATCTTGCGGGCCGACGCGCGCCAATCGCCCTTCGTCGCCAGATCCTTCGGGATCTCCGTGATGTGCTTCGCCGACGCGATCAAACGCTCGTAGATGCCCGTGATCAGGGCGACGGTGCCGCCGGACACGCCGGGGACCGTCTCCGCCAGGCCGATGAGGCCGCCGCGGACGACGTTGGCGACGGTGCCGCCGACCGTCGGGGGACGGGGGTTCGTGGTGGTCGCCGGGCCGTCCACTTGTGCGGACGCGTGGTGCGCGCCGTCGCTGCGGGAGGGGCGGGCGTTGTCGTTGGTATCCATCGCGTCGGGATGTTACCGGGTCGGCGCCGAAAAACCGGTGGTGGCAAAGGGTAGTGCGCGTCACATCCGCGATCTGGCCCTGTCATCGGGCGATCGGTGCCGTGACGCTCACGTGGACGGCGGACGGCTGGCGCGGTGCTGCGCGGGTGGGGGGCGGTCAGTCCCCGGCGTTGGCGACCGGGACCTCCGTCGGGGTTTCCAACACCCGCTGGATGTGGGCGCCGTAGGACTTCACGGCGTCGGCTCCCTCCGACGGGATGCCCCGGGCGTAGCTGACCAGCACCGTGCCCAGGCCGGTGTACATGGCCAGCGCGTACTGGCAGCGCTGCTCGGCGTCCTCGTCGCCGTTGACGGCCGGGGCCTCGTCGCGGATGCGATCGAACAGGGCGCCGCCGATGACCTCCTGGAATTGGTCGGTCACCGTCTTCACCGCGGCCGGGCTGCCGGCGGTGGCCATGAGCAGGGCGATGAGGGAGCCCGTGGAGGAGCGGTCGCCGTTGATGGCGTCGTCGGCAAGCGTCGCGCCGATGTCTTCGAAGGCGGCCTCGCAAATGAGGTCCTTCATCGGGGAGAAGTTGATCAGCTCTTCGAGCAGGCCTTCCTTGGTTCGGAAGTACTTGATGATCAACGGCGCGCTGACGCCCGCTTCCGAGGCGATCTCCTTCAGGGAGACCTTCGCGAAGGGCTTGCGGGTGAAGTAGTCCGCAGCCACCTCGACGATGCGAGCCCGGGTGGCAGCGGAATTCTGGCGCCGGGGTCGTGAGGTATCGCTTTCCATGATCAATAGCTTAAAGCTTGGGGGTCCGCGTACCCACAAGCACCCCCGGGTATTTCGATCGACGGTGGTGAATGGGGGACACCCGGGGCCCAAAAGGGGGAGGAGTGACCCTGGGGCGGCCGTCCGTTGCGTACTCGCCGCATTCGCCGCGGGCCTCGCACTCGCCGCGCTCGCTGCACCCTCCGCGCGTATCGTGCCCCTCCGTCCGGCGCCGGTGGTCATCGCCGTCGGCGGTGCGGTGGCGCCGTTTCCTACACTGGTCGGCATGAAACGAACCCTGATGCTCGTCGATGGCCACTCCATGGCGTTCCGCGCCTTCTTCGCGTTGCCCACGGACAACTTCTCAACGACGGGCGGGCAGTACACCAATGCGGTGTACGGGTTCCTGTCGATGCTGTCGAACCTCCTGGCGGAGGAGAAGCCGACCCACGTCGCGGTGGCCTTCGACGTCGGGCGCAAGACGTTCCGCACGGACAAGTTCCCGGAGTACAAGGCCCAGCGCGAGAAGACGCCCGAGGAGTTCCGCGGCCAGGTTCCGCTGCTGAAGCAGGTGCTTCAGGAGATGGGCATCGTCACCCTGGAAAAGGAGAACTACGAGGCCGACGACATCATCGCGACCTTGGCCACGGAGGCCCTGCCGGAGGGCTTCGAAACCTTCATCGTCACCGGCGACCGTGATGCGCTGCAGCTCGTCAACGATTCGACGACCGTGCTGTACCCCATGCGCGGCGTGTCCACGCTGCACCGTTTCACGCCGGATGCGGTGAAGGAGAAATACGGTCTGACGCCGACGCAGTACCCGGATTTCGCGGCGCTGCGCGGCGATCCGTCGGATAATCTGCCGGGCGTGCCGGGGGTGGGCGAGAAGACGGCGCAGAAGTGGATCCTCCAATACGGCAGCCTGGCGGAGCTCATCGACCGGGTCGACGAGGTGCGCGGCAAGGTGGGCGACAATCTCCGCGAACGCGTCGCCGCAGTGCAGATGAACCGCGACCTCACCGAGATGGTCAAGGATCTTCCCTTGCCTTATGGTCCGGAGGAGCTGGAGCTGCGTCCGGCGAACGCCCAGGGCATCGCCGATTTCTTCGATCGCCTCGAATTCGGAGAATCCTTGCGCGACCGCGTTTTCCGCACGCTTGCCGTCGAGGGGGCGGGCGTGACCGCGAGCGAGGGCGACTCCGGCACGCAGGTCGCCGTCGTCACGATTGACGACGGCGACCTCGGCGCGTGGCTGCGCTCCCGCCGTGGCCCGGCGGCCGTCGACTATTCCGGCGGGGAGCTGGCCATCGCCGCGTCGGAGTCGGAGGAACAGCCGGGATCCGGTGAAGCCGACGGTGACGCGGCCGGTGCCGCCGCCTCCGCCGACGCCGCCCCGCAGTCGATCGATGCCGTCGTCCTCGATCCCGCCGCCCTCGTCCCCGCCGACGCGGAGGCGCTGGCGGAGTGGCTCGCCGGCGACCACCCGAAGCTCGTCCACGACGCGAAGTCGACCATGCACGCGCTGTGGGACCACGAACTCGAGCTCGGCGGCGTCATCCACGACACCTTCCTGGCCTCCTACCTGCTGCGGCCGAGCCAGCGCAGCTATTCGCTGGACAACATCCTCCAGCGCCACCTGAACCGCACGCTCGCGCAGGCCGAGGGGCAGCTGACGCTTCTCGACGAACCCGGCCCCGGCAACGCCGACCGCGTCGCGGCGGTCTACGACCTGGCGGGCGCGCTGGCCGCCGAACTCGACGACAACGGCCTCTACGCCGTCTACGCCGACATCGAGGTTCCGCTCGCGCCGGTCCTGGGGCGCATGGAGCGGGCCGGCATCGCGGTGGACGTCGACAAGCTGAAGAGCCTGCGCGATCAGGCCGCCCGGGCCCAGTCGACGGCGGAGGACGCGGCGCGCGAGATCGTCGACCGCCCCGAGCTGAACCTGGGCTCGCCCAAGCAGCTGCAGGAAGTCCTGTTCGACCAGCTGGGCATGCCGAAGACGAAGAAGACCAAGACGGGCTATTCGACGGCGGCCAAGGAACTGGAGAACCTGGCCAAGACCAACGATCACCCGTTCCTCGAGCGGCTCATGGCGTTCCGCGAGGCGCAGAAGATGAAATCCACCGTCGAGGGCCTGATCAAGGCCGTCGGCGAGGACGGCCGCATCCACACGACGTTCAACCAGACCGTCGCCGCCACCGGCCGCCTGTCGTCGACGGAACCGAACCTGCAGAACATTCCCGTGCGCACCGAGTTCGGCCGCGAGATCCGGTCGGCGTTCGTCGCCGGCGAGGGGTACGAGGGCCTGGTCACCGCCGACTATTCGCAGATCGAGATGCGCGTCATGGCGCACCTGTCCGGCGACGAGGGGCTCATCGACGCCTACCGGCGAGGCGAGGACCTGCACAACTACGTCGGCTCGAAGGTCTTCGACGTGCCCATCGACGGCGTGACCCCGGAGTTGCGCCGCCGCGTGAAGGCGATGTCCTACGGCCTGGCGTACGGGCTGTCCGCGTTCGGTTTGGCGCAGCAACTCGACATTCCGCAGGGCGAGGCCAAGCGCCTGATGGAGGAGTACTTCGAGCGTTTCGGCGGCGTGCGCGCGTACCTGGACGGGGTCGTGGAGCAGGCCCGCAAGGACGGTTACACGGCGACCCTGCTCGACCGCCGCCGCTACCTGCCGGACCTCAATTCCGACAACCGGATGGCCCGGGACATGGCGGAGCGGGCGGCGTTGAATTCGCCGATCCAGGGCACGGCGGCGGACATCATCAAGGTGGCCATGCTCCGCGTCGACGATGCTTTGCGACGGGGCGGCGCCGGCGCCGAGGAGCCTGTGGGTGACGGCGCACTGAAGTCGCGGGTGCTGTTGCAGGTCCACGACGAACTCGTCGTGGAGGTGGCCCCGGGCGAGCGGGAGGTCATCGAGGAGATGCTGCGCCGCGAGATGGATGCCGCCTTCGAGCTGAAGGTGCCGTTGGAGGTTTCCGTCGGGGCGGGCGCGAACTGGGACGAGGCCGCGCACTAGGGGCGGATGGCCACCACCGTCGGCGCTGACCTCGGCGCTGCCCGCTGACTATGGCCGGATGGCTACCACCATCCCCTTGAGCGGCAGGTGCACGAGGATCTCTGCGGGGCGGCCCACTCCGGCCAGCTCCAACGCGTCGGCGTAGCCGGCGAGCTGTCCGATGTACGTGGCGCGCACGTGATCGAGCGGGTCGTCGCCCGGGTAGGTTTTGTGGTCGATGAGGACCACACGGCCGTCGGGCAGTTCCAGCAGCTGGTCGATCCAGCCCTCGTGGACTTGGTGGTAGTCGTTGCGCCAGGTCACCGGCACCTCAGAGCGGATCGTGGCCCCGGGGTATTCCGCCTCGAGCCAGGACAGCCAGCGGTCGCCGACGTCGGCGAGCGTGTCGGCGTCGACGTGTGCGCCGACGCCCCACGCGTCGACGAGCCGTGTCGCCGCGTCGGCGCGCACGTTCTCGGGGAGAATCGTCAACGGCAGTCCGAGGTACCCGTGGACGGCTTCGCCGACGCGCTCCCAATGCTGCCCGCCGCCGGAGACGAGCGGTGCACCGAGGACGGCGCGTTCGACGACGGCCGCGCGGTCCTTCTGCCCGTCGGTCGCGGTGATCGAGGACGGCGCCACGCGGGCGGGGACCAGACGGTCCACGGGGGCCGGTCCGCGCAGGGAGTCGAGGCCGGGGCGGTGGCGCGACGGCGCCGGTTGCGCGGCGTCGGACTCGTCCCACGCCATCGTGTCGATTCGGGCGGGCACGAACGCCTCGTTGCCATCGGCGTCGGTGATGGTCACGTTCGCATCCCCGAGGGCCATGGTGACGCCGGTGCCCCGCACGGCATCGAAGTCGACGAACCCGGAACGGGCGCACAGGATCGAATGCTTGGCCGCACGGGTCAGCGACACGTAGGCCAGACGGCGTGCGTCCTCGATTTCGGCTGCGGCGCGCTCCTTCTGGACGGGCTGGGCGGCCAT
Organism: Corynebacterium freneyi; assembly: GCF_030408835.1. Lineage (NCBI taxonomy): Bacteria > Bacillati > Actinomycetota > Actinomycetes > Mycobacteriales > Corynebacteriaceae > Corynebacterium > Corynebacterium freneyi. The sequence continues at coordinate 1,766,975 of NZ_CP047357.1, read as the reverse complement.
CGTTTCGACGATGAGCGTCGCCTTGTCCGGGGCGGCCGGCCAGAACCGCAGGTGGCGTTCGCCGAGCGGATCCTCCAGCGTCGGCGCGTTGCGGGAGGCAACCCAGTGCCCGTCGGGGGTGAACCGATCCCTCGGCTTGGGCACCGCAACGCACACGGCGTCCCATTCCAGGCCCTTCGACGAGTGCATGGTGCCCACGTAGACGGAATCGGCGTCGCCACCGGCCTGCGGCAATTCTTCGAGGGCGTCGAACCAGCCGAGGAAACCGGACAGCGACGTCGCCCCGCCCGCCGAGCGCGTTTCATCCTGGTACAGGCGGGCCAACCCGGTGAATGCGTCGAGGGACCCCATGCGCCGCGACGGCCGCGTCCAGCCGACGATGCGGCGGCGCAGGTCGAGCGCGTCGATGACCTGCCGCACGCATTCGACGGGGGTGAGGTTGACCGCCGCACCGCGCAGTTCGCGCAGCGGGGCGAGGGCGTCGTCGCGGGCCCATTCGGCGAGCAGGTCGGCTCGCGAGTCCTTGGTGGTGTCGGCCGCGGTGAGCTGTTCGAACCAGGTGTCATGTGCGACGTGGTCGTCGCACAGCACGATGAGTTCGACCAGCGCGCGCGTATCCCTTTCGTCGAGCAGGAAGCCCAGTGCCGCGCGGATGATCTGCCCCTCCCGTGCGCGGCGCAGGTCGGCTTTGTCTCCGCTGCAGGCAATGCCCGCCGTGGTCAACTTGTCGACGATCGTCTCGACGTTGGCCGTCGACCGGGCGAGTACGGCGATCTTTCCGGGCGCGATGCCCTCGTCGATGAGCGAGGCCACGCCGGCCGTGATCGCGTCGAACCACGGTGCGTTCGAGGTGCCCTTGTCGGTGGTGGGCCGCCAGATGCGCACGTCGCCGCCGGCATGTTCCCGCTTCTTCGGCTCGGCGACGCTCAACCGGACATCGGCGTCGGGCATGGCGGCGGAGAACAGTTCGTTGGTCAGGGCCAGGGGAAGTTCGTGGGAACGCCAGGATCGGTCGAGCTTTTCGACGGTTCCGTCGATGGCCAGTTCATCGAATGCCGCCGCCATGAGCTGGGGGTCCGAACCGCGGAAACCGTAGATCGACTGCTTCGGATCGCCGACCCAGATGACCTCGCCCGCAAGCTTGCCCAGCTCGAAGAAGAGGGCGAGCTGGATCGGGTTGGTGTCCTGGAACTCGTCGACGACGAGGACCTCGTACGTTTCGGAGATGGCCGCCCGCACCGACGCCGACGAGCGGATGATGTTCAGCGCCAGGACCTCCTGGTCGGTGAAGTCGATGAGGCCGAGTTCCTTCTTGTAGGCGTCGTAGGCCGTCAGGCACTCCGCCGCGGTGATCAGCACCAGGCGGGTCAGGGTCGTCATGTCCGCGCGGTAGGCGGGATTGGCGGCGATGTCCTCGGCGATGTCGGCGAAGTCCTCGAAGGCCGCGGCAATCGGCTTCGGCGAAGTGACGTGCCCGAGTTTCGCCCACTCGTTCCACGTGATGCGGTCGAGGTCCCCGCCCATCTTCTTCGCGAGATCCCCGTACATGCGCTGCCTTCTCTGCGACGTCGCGGTCTGCTTCGCGGCCGAGGCGTCGTGTGCGATGGCCGCAGTGCAGGCCGTGATCGCGTGCTTCGCCCACTCGGCGCGCTCGTCGTCGGCATCTTCGACGGTGATGTGGTCGAGGACGTCGATGAGATCGGCGACGGATTCATCGGCGCCGGCCGCGAGGGCCTCGGGGGCGATGAGGTTCTGGCGGGCGGTGTCGGCCACGGCCCGGACGGTGGCGGCGAACGACTCGCGGACGTCGAACTCGTGGGCATCGACGGGCCTGTCGTAACCGGTGCGCAGGAAAAGGCCGCGGTGGGTGTTTTCCGCGTCGGCGATGACGGAGTCGCAGGCGAGCTCGAAGGCTCGGCTCGCCGCATCCTCGGTCAGGGTCTCCAACTCCGGGGACAGTCCGGCGTCGATGGCGAAGTCGCGCAACAGCGTCGCCGACACCGAGTTGACGGTGCCGACAAGGGCGGAACCGATGGCCTGGGCCTGCTCGACCAGGCCGTATTCCAGCAGTTTCGAGCGGATGCGTTCCGAAAGCTCGTCGGCGGCCTTCGTGGTGAAGGTCGTGGCGATGATGGCCGACGGCGACAACCCGTCCTTGATGCGGTCCGCGAGCTTGCCCGTGATCGTATAGGTCTTGCCGGTGCCGGCGCTGGCGGTGATGATGGTCGATTTCATGGTGTTCGTCTGATTCCCGTCGCTCATGACAGATCGGCCTCGACGCCGGTGATGATTCCGTAGTCCACGTATTTCGCGGTATCCACGGGCAGGTACAGGCTCTGGGCGTCGGCGGCCTCCGCGGCCTTGGCGGACGACTTCTCCAACTCGCGTGGCTTTCCGTCGGCCGCGTTGATCAACGCGTTTCCCTCGTCGCGGACGACGCCGGAGAACATGATCTCGGACAGGGCCTTTTCCACGGAGGCCACCGCCCGTTGCCACAGGACGTCGGGGGAGAGGGCGGACCCGCCTTCGGCGCCGTCGCCGAGTTCCGGCGAGGTGGAGTCGAAGCGTCCGTACTTCAGCTCGAAGTAGGCGGTGACGATGCCGTCCAGCGGCAGATCGTCGGCGACCGACCATGCGTAGGTGGCCAGCTGCAGGGATCGCCCGTCGTTGATGAGATCCCGGTACTTGGTGCGGGACACCGAGTACTTCATGTCGATGACGACGGTGCGGCCGTCCGACGTTTCGGCGTCGAGGTCGCGGAAACCGCCCATCGTCACCTCGTGGGCGTGGGCCGCCCCGGATTCGCCGGACTGGTCGGGGGCGCGCAAATTCAGCGTCAGCGCACGCTCGATGGGGGCTTCGGCGGCGGTGACGATCATTCCGCCGCGGCGCAGGGTGCCGAACAATTCGGTGATGTTGTCCACTGCCTCGGTCTCCACCTGCTGGCGCAACCGCGCATTCCCCGGAAGGTCGAGTTCGGAGGCGTAGTGGGGCAGCAGGCGGTCGAAGCAGACGCGCACGGTTTCCCGGGAGCAGCCGTCCAGATCCTCTTCGACGATCGTCTCGACGATCGCGTGCAGGAACGTTCCGATCATCCGGTTGCCGGTCGGGATGTCGGTCACCCAGCCCTCGCGGATGCGCAGGGGATGGGACAGCAACCACTCGAGGCGGTGGATCAGCAGCTTTTCGATCTGCGAGTAGGACAGCCGCTCCGGCAACAGGTGGGTGCCCGCGGGCACGGTGCGCACCTCGGCGGCGGACTTGACCGCCTCGGCATCGGGAACATGTGGCTCGGGGACCTGCAGCGGCAGGAACGCGTCGCCGTACTTCCAGGTTCCGTCGACGACGAGCTCGTGGGCGGTCTTCTCGACCTCCTCGATCTTCGCGCCCGCCTCCGTGACGTCGTGGGTGGCGAACGCCAGCACGGGGTGCCGTGCGGTGGCGGTGCCGTCGATGGAATCCGGGACGATGGCGATGACGGTGCCCGCCCGGCGCAGACCGGCCAACTCGGCGGTGGAACGCAGCCTGGCGAGTTCCCCCGGGTCGGGGACGGTGATGCCCGCCTCGGCGAGGGCCCGCACTTCCGCCGGCGTCCAAATGCGGCGGTGCACCCGACCATCGTCGACTGCACCCCACCACAGAACGGGGCCGCGGATGCGCAGCAGCGCCGGCGACGGCAGCCGCGGGTGCTCGGAGGCTTCGGCACCGGCCAGGGGAGAGGTCTGGGGCGTGCCGCAGTCTTCGACGATCCGCTGCAACTCGCGTTCCCCGACGTCGGATGCCTGTCCGAGCACCTCGATGGCGGTGAACACGGACTGCGCCGCGATGAGCAGTTCGGGTGCCGCGAACCGGGCGCCGAGCCTCTGCACCCGCCGCGCCAGCCACTCCAGCGGCCCGATGATCGCGGCGGTGGGGCAGGTCCCGCCCGCGAACTCGATGCGGGAGGTGCGGAAACACGCGTCGAGGGTCGCGATGATCTCCTCGTTGCGCGCCGCCCGCTCCGTTTCCCCGGCCGCCGCGTCTTCCGCGATGTCCGCCCGGATTTCCTCCAGTGCGGCCATCCACGCCGGTCCGCCGACGCCGGGTTGGGCGGTCAGCGCCCCGAGGAGGGGCCGCCGGATGGCGGCGGGCACCACGCCGAGCTTGGTCACCGCGCCGGATTCGGAGTCCGTGGTGGTCAGGCCCAAGTCCAGGAATGCGGCGATGGCGTGGACGTCGATCGGCCCGCAGATGGCCGCCAGAAACAGAGGCAGCACCTGGGCCGTGGCCCGCTGGTCCGACGCCTCCGATGCGCCGAGCCGGGGCAGACCGCGCCGCGCGAGCTCCTGGTCGAGGACGTCGGTGTGATGGGTGGCCACCAGCGCGGTGTCCGGTGCCGTCGACAGGATTCGGGCGGCCGTTTCCGCCGCCTCCCATTCCGTGGCGGCGGTGATCACCCGCAGATGTTGCAGCGCCGCCGGCGCGTCTTCCTCGGCCGCCGTCACGCCGAGAGCCGCGAGGTCCGCGATGATCCCCGGCCACGGCGCCGGCAGCGCCTCCGTCGAGCCGAGGACGGTCAAGCGGTCGATGCCCGGCGGCCACTCGACGCCATCGGTGACGAGCCCGCGCAGCATCGCCGCGACCTCGCGCACCGAATCGGCCGCCCCCGGAGCGTCGAAAAGCGCCTCCGCCTCCGCCAGATCGGCCAACCGGGGAGAACCGCCCGGCACCGCCGCCCCACCCCAGCCGACGGCGACGAGCTCGTCGCGCCAGGCCAGCATCTTCTTGGCCACGGCCCACGGGTCGACGTCGAAGGACTTGCCGCACCACAGCCGCGACGTCTGCGCCAGTGCATCGCGGTACGCGCCGATGCGCAGGGGATGCTCGGTCTCGGGCGCCGTCAGCCCCAGCCGCGTGCGCAGGATCCCGGTCAAACCCGCCGGCCCGACCGTCGCGTGCCCGAGCGTGGCCCGCGTCCCCCGTCGGCCGCCGGGCTGTTCCCACCCGGCTCCGTCGAGGCCCCAACCGAAAGTGATGTCCATGCCGCCGATGGTAGAAAACCTCGTGGATCGCAGCCGGAATCTTTTCGAACAGGTGTCCCCGGACGGCCCGGACACCGTCTCCCGCGTGCACCTGCGCGGCCCCTGTTCCGGCGCGCGCCTGCCCGGCCCTACTCCGCCAATCGAGTCACGAAAATCGCGGTCCCCGGGATGACGGCCCCGCGCGGCGGCGATCATTGGCCCCACGTCACGTCGAGGTCCTCGGGCCATTCGGGTTCGACGAGGTCCTCGAGGACGAAGCCCGCCGACACCAGGTCCCGCACCCGGTCGCCCATGGTGCGGTGGTGTTCGACGTAGATCGCGGTGCCCGCGTCGTCGCGTTCCACGTACGGCGTCCGGTGGAAATAGGGGATGCCCGCCTTCAGCCCCGCCGGTCCGGGGTCGTCGGGGAAGCACCAGCGCACGGGGTGGGTCACCGAAAACACGAATCGTCCGCCGGGCCGCAGCACGCGGGCGACGCCGCGCATCAGTCCGGCGGAATCGGCCACGAAGGGGATGGCGCCGAACACGGAGAACGCGATGTCGAAGGAGTCGTCTGAAAACGGCATCGCCGCGGCGTCTGCCTGCACCAGGTTCACGCCGGTGATGTCCCGCGGGCTTTTCGTGCGTGACGACGGCCCGCGCCCCGGTCGCGCGCCGGAGTTCCCGGCTGCCGCCGCCGTGACCCCGTGGTCGAGCATGCCCATCGACACGTCGAAGGCGGTCAGGGACTTCGGAGGGCGGTGGGCCGCCAGCCAACGTGAACACGGCGCGGACCCGCAGCCGATCTCGAGGACGTCGGCGGTGGCGAGCACGTCGGCGTCGCCAAGCAACGAAGCGTGTTCCTCGCGGAGCATCGCCCCATTCGTCACACCCGCAACACCCGGGCCCGACCTGCGACGGAACTTGATTCGGTGCAGGTCGACGCGTATCGTGTTCGCGGTATGCGTGCGCGACCAGCGTACGCCTGCCGATCCGGCGTCTCCATCTCCCGACCCGAGCCGTCCGCGACGGCCCCACGAGGGCCCGTGCGGGTGTCCCGGGACGACGAGGTGCGTAAACCGGATCGACCTTGTCCATCACGATTCCTATCCGCTTCGGAGCAACCAACACATGCCCACCTCCAACACCCCTCAGGTCGCCGTCAACGACATCGGCACCGCTGAGGATTTCCTCGCCGCCGTCGACTCCACGATCAAGTACTTCAACGATGGCGACATCGTCGAGGGCACCGTCGTCAAGGTCGACCGCGACGAGGTCCTGCTCGACATCGGCTACAAGACGGAGGGCGTCATCCCCTCCCGCGAGCTGTCCATCAAGCACGATGTCGACCCCGACGAGGTGGTCGAGGTCGGTGACGAGATCGACGCCCTGGTCCTCACCAAGGAGGACAAGGAAGGCCGCCTGATCCTGTCCAAGAAGCGTGCCCAGTACGAGCGCGCCTGGGGCACCATCGAGGACCTCAAGGAGAAGGACGAGCCGGTCACCGGTACCGTCATCGAGGTCGTCAAGGGCGGCCTGATCCTGGACATCGGCCTGCGCGGCTTCCTGCCGGCGTCGCTGGTCGAGATGCGCCGCGTCCGCGACCTGCAGCCGTACATCGGCCAGGAGCTCGAGGCGAAGATCATCGAGCTGGACAAGAACCGCAACAACGTGGTCCTGTCCCGCCGTGCGTGGCTCGAGCAGACCCAGTCCGAGGTCCGCTCCGAGTTCCTGCACCAGCTGCAGAAGGGCCAGGTCCGCAAGGGCGTCGTGTCCTCCATCGTCAACTTCGGCGCCTTCGTCGATCTCGGCGGCGTCGACGGCCTGGTCCACGTTTCCGAGCTGTCCTGGAAGCACATCGACCACCCGTCCGAGGTCGTCCAGGTCGGCGACGAGGTCACCGTCGAGGTTCTCGAGGTCGACCTGAACCGCGAGCGCGTCTCCCTGTCGCTGAAGGCGACCCAGGAGGACCCGTGGCGCGTCTTCGCCCGCACCCACGCCATCGGCCAGATCGTCCCGGGCAAGGTCACCAAGCTGGTGCCGTTCGGTGCGTTCGTCCGCGTCGAGGAGGGCATCGAGGGCCTGGTCCACATCTCCGAGCTGGCCGAGCGCCACGTCGACGTCCCGGACCAGATCGTGTCCGTCGGCGAGGAGGCCATGGTCAAGGTCATCGACATCGACCTGGACCGTCGTCGCATCTCCCTGTCGCTGAAGCAGGCCGACGAGGACTTCACCGACGAGTTCGACCCGACCAAGTACGGCATGGGCGACTCCTACGACGAGCAGGGCAACTACATCTTCCCGGAGGGCTTCGACCCGGAGACCAACGAGTGGATGGAGGGCTACGAGACCCAGCGCGCCGAGTGGGAGGCCCGCTACGCCGAGGCGGAGCGCCACCACCAGCTGCACGCCGCCCAGATCGAGCGTCACCGTGCGCAGGCCGCCGAGGCCGCCGCGACCCCGTCGAACTACTCGTCCGAGACTTCGGAGAACGCCCCGGCGTCGACCGAGGCTCCGGCCGAGTCCGGCGGCACCCTCGCCTCCGACGAGCAGCTGGCCGCCCTGCGCGCCCGCCTGTCCGGCAACTGAGCGAGTCGCTGATCCGGTGCGGCGGTTGATCCGCCGGCCGTGATCGTCGGGCCCCGGCCCCGTCCTCCGCGGAGGGCGGGGCCGGGGCTTTTCGTTTCAGCGGTGTACCGGGCGGATTCTAGGAGTCGTTGCAACACCAGCGGATCAAGACGCGTCCAGTAAAGCACTCATCCGCTGAGCCGGTGTGTCCCATCCAAGAGTTTTCCGGGGACGACCGTTGAGCTGCTGGGCGACGAACTCCAGGTCCTCCGGCGAATGCGCCGACAGGTCAGTTCCTTTGGGGAAGTACTGCCGCAACAGGCCGTTGGTGTTTTCATTGGTACCGCGTTGCCAGGGACTGGCCGGATCGCAGAAGTACACCGGGCATTCGGCTGCGACGCTGAACTGCTTGTGGCCGGCCATCTCCGAGCCTTGATCCCAGGTCAACGATCCCCGCAGGTGCGTGGGCAGCGAACCGATCGCCGCGGTGAGCCCATCACGCACGGCGGTGGCACCGTGACCGGCAGGCAGATGCACCAGGATGACGTAGCGGGTCGTGCGTTCAACCAGCGTGGCAATGGCGGACTTGTTGGCCGCACCCAGGATCAAGTCGCCTTCCCAATGCCCGGGCACCGCCCGATCCTCGACATCGGCGGGCCGCTGGCTGATCATGACCATGTCGTCGACGAAGCGTCGCCGCCGCTGGGCCGGGTCACCGTTGGGCACTCGCCGTGCGCGGCCGGTGCGCAGCGCTGCGGCGACTTGCTTTTTCAGCCCGCCGCGGGCTTGGACGTAGAGGGCCTGGTAGATCGTTTCATGGCACACGTGCCACTCCTTGGCGTGGGGATAGGCCCGGCGTAGCCATGCAGCGATCTGTTCGGGGGACCACCGCAGATCCAACTTTGTTTGGATCAGCTGCGCCAGCATCGCGTCACCGGCGATTTTGGGTTGTTTGGGCCGAAGCCTACGGGCCGCGGCTTTGCGTGCTGCGGCGATGGGCCGGTAGGGCCCGTCGGCGCTGCGGTTGTTGGCTAACTCGCGGCTGATCGTCGACGGGCTACGTCCCAGGTGCCCGGCGATGGCCCGCATGGACCATCCTTCCCGCCGCAGGTCGGCGATGGTTTCCCGTTCAGTCAGCGACAGGTAGCGCGGGTGGATCCGGTGATACGGGTCAATGGTGGGGTGATTGGCGGGATCGGGTTGCCGGCCGGGTTCGATGACGTCATGGTGCGTCAGCAAAGTGGTCATGAGTCTGTTGTACTGGGCGGCGTCGGCGCCGGTGGGGATGAAGCGTGTGCGCGGCCGGGTACCGGTTTTGGTTACCCCTTTGTCGAAGTCCAAGGCGGTGCGGGGGCTGATGCCGCAGGCTGCGGCGGCATCGGTGCGGGTCAGTGCTGATAGACGCAGCGTTAGATACTCGACTCGGCGAGTTGTCGCTGCGGCACCGCGAGGCATCGGGCGGGGTTGGTGGACGCCGGCGGCGCGGGCGGCGTTGAATACCGCCGAGATGCTGATGCCACAGTCACGGGCGGCTTGGGTCAGGGTGGAACCGGCCGCAACGCGGTCGACGGCCCGGTTGATGGTGTCGGCCGGTGGTGTTGGCCGTGGTGGTACCAGGCCATGGGTGTGGGCGAAGTTGAGGCAATGCCGGTAGTGCAGTCCCAGCGTGTGGGCCGCCGAGCGGATGGAAGTTCCCGGTTGTGACAGGGCTTGGGCAAGAGCCTGTTGGTCGGTGGGCGTCAGTGAGTAGAACGGGTGGCGTGGTGCCATGGTCGTTGGGTCCCCTGGTGGGTAGGGGTGTTGCAACGACCGATAGAACCCAAGCCGGAGTGCGGGCCCGGCGGATGGATGCGTCGGCGTGCGTGGCGCGTGTCCGGTCCGTGCGTGACGACGACCCGGTCGACGGGCCCGGGGCGGGACGTTGCCGCAGATGGCGGCAGGCGGAAGCGTCGCCGTCAAATAACGATTTGATCACTCTCAAAAGGGTTGCGGCAAAGCGAAAGTGGCGTGCCGATACGCCACTGATCCGCCGCATGGCTTAAGGTGGCGGTCATGTTGAAAGTTGGATTGACCGGAGGAATGGGCAGCGGAAAGTCGTCCGTGGCCCGGCGACTGCGCGAGCTGGGGTGCGTCATCGTCGACGCCGACGCCATCGCCCGCGAGATCGTCGAACCCGGTCAGCCGGCGCTTCGGGAGCTGGTCGATGCTTTCGGCCCCGACATCGTCGACGCCGATGGCCGTCTGCTGCGCAGCAGGTTGGCCAATCGGGCGTTCACGTCGAAGGATAAGACGGCGATGCTCAACGCGATCACGCACCCGCGGATCGCGGAGCGCACCGCCGAGCGGTTCGCCGAGGCCGGGCCGAGGGACATCGTCGTCCACGACATGCCGCTTCTGGTGGAAAACGATCTTGCGGCGGATTGCCACATCGTCCTCGTGGTGCATGCGCCGGTGGACGTGCGGGTCAAGCGGCTGGTGGAGAGTCGCGGCGTCGACGAGGCCGATGCTCGCCGTCGGATCGCCGCGCAGATCTCCGACGAGGAACGGCTGGCGGCCGCCGACGTCGTCATCGACAACTCCGGAACCGAGCAGGCGCTGATCACGCAGGTCGACAAGATTTGGCGCACCCGTCTGGTGCCCATGACCGGCATGGAGGGCCTGGTGGAGCCGCAGCCGGTGCGCCCGCCCGGCCGCATCGACCGTGAGGTGGCCCGCGTGACGCGACAGTTCGGCGTCGGCGTCGTCGGGACCGTGCTCAGCGGCAACCGGCTGGTGCTCACCCTCGACGGTGAGCCGCAAATTGGCGACGCGCCGTACAAGCACGTCGGCGCACATTGGGAAAGCCTCGACCCGGGCAACCCGGTATCGCTGGTCCGCCAGAAGACCCCGGACTTCGACGACCGGGTCGCCGGCGCCTGAGGGGTCCCCGGCGGTGCCCGACGGGTTCCCCACAGCAGCCCGACGGGTTCTCTCACCGTGACGCGATGTCGATGAGCTCCCTCGCGTTAGGGCCTGGGCCGCCGGTTCCGCGCCACACCGCGCGTATGTGGCGGCGGAAATCGAGCCGTTCGTCGACGTCGACGACGACAAGTTCGCCGTGGGCCACCGCGTCGGCGACGGCCAGTTCGCTGAGCACCCCGGGTTCACCGCTGGCCCGCACGGTGGCGGCCACGGCGGCGTTGCTGCCGAGTTCTACGGCGGGTGGCACGGGGTTCCAGGGGGCGAGCGCCCGGTCGTGGAACGCCCGCGTGCCCGAGCCGGATTCGCGCAGGACGAGGGGAGTGGCCGCGAGTTCGGCGGCCGTGACCGGGCAGAGGGCGGGTTCGTCGGCCACCGGTTCATCCGCGGTCGCGCCCGGGGCATTGCGGCCGCGCCGCGCCCACGGGTGCCCGGGGGCGACGACCACGACGAGGTGATCGTCGGCGACCACCGTCGCGTTGAGGTCCTTGCGGGCCAGGGGCGTTTCCACGAAGCCGATGTCGCATGTGCCGGCGAGCACCTCGTCGAAGACCCGCTCGGAATTGCGCACTCTCAGTCCGACGTCGGTGTCGGGATGCCGCCGTCGGTACGTCGCCAGCCACCCCGGCATGAGGTGTTCGGCGACGGTCATGCTCGCCGACACCCGCAACGGGGTCGAGTCGTCGGCGAGGAGGGACGTGACGTCGCGCCGGAACGTGGCGGCGGCGTCGAAGAGGGCAGCGGCGGCCGCGATCACGGACCTGCCCAGCGGCGTTGCCGTGGATCCGCGCGGGTTGCGGTCGAGGAGCGGCGCGCCGAGGGCGTCTTCGAGGGCGGCGATGGCGCGGCTGACGTTGGGTTGCGCCATGTCCGTGGCCCGCGCCGCAGCGCCCAGGCTTCCGAGTTCGTCGGCGGCGGCGAGCAACCGCAGGCCGATGAGGTGTTGGGCGGTGAAGTGCATCGCGGCCAGCTCGGGCTGACGGTCGGCTGCGGTCGGATGGACGGTCATATCAAAATCGTATGCCCTCGGACGGATTCGCCGTCTACCGGATTTCCCGCAGGTGGCCGACACTTGTGGGGTGTCCTTGAAAATCTCAGCGCCATCCCCGTCGAACGTCCTGCCCGGGTTGGCGCTCGCGGCGGCGGGGGTCGGCGCGGCGTACCTGGTGGCCGCGCCGTTTTCGGTGCTCAGTCCGATGGTCGTCGCGATCATCCTCGGCGTCGTCGTCGGCAACGCGGTTCGCTTGCCCGCCGCCGTGGATCCGGGCCTCGCCGTCGCCGCGAAGCAGGTGCTGCGGATCGGCATCGTCCTGCTGGGCCTGCGGCTGTCGCTTCACGACGTCGCCGACCTGGGGGCGGGAATGATCCTCACCGTCGTCGCCGTGGTCGTCGGCGGGATCGTGGTCGGCGTGGCCATCGGGTCGGCGCTCGGCATCGACCGTCGTCTGCGACTGCTCATCGCCTGCGGCTTCTCCATCTGCGGGGCCGCGGCCGTCGCGGCGCTGGCGGGCGTGCTGGGTGCGAACGACGAAAGCGGGGAGGGGCGGTCGTCGCAAAGCAACGGCACCGCGGAAGGCGGAGGAAACGGTTCCGGTGCGGGGCTGCGTGAATCCGTGGTGACGGCCGTGGCGCTCGTGGTCATCTTCGGCACGCTCATGATTCCGCTGGTGCCGGCGCTCGGGCACCTTTTCGGGCTCGACGACATGACCATCGGCATGTGGGCCGGCGCGTCGGTCCATGAGGTGGCCCAGGTCGTGGCCATCGGCGGGGCGATCGGCGGGCCGGCACTGGGGGCGGCGGTCATCATCAAGCTCGGCCGCGTGCTCATGCTCGCACCGGTCATGGCCGCCATCTCGATCGGTGAACGGCGCCGCATTCTCGCCGCCGGCTCGGGTTCCGCCGGGGAACCGGGGACGAAGGGGAATGCGAGCGGCGGGGTCGGCGAAATGACGTTGCCGCCGATCATGCCGCTGTTCGTCGCGGGATTCCTGACGATGGTCGTCGTACGTTCCACCGGGATCGTTCCGCAGGGCGTCATCGACGTCGCCGGCGTCGCCGAGCAGCTGTTTCTCGGTGCCGCGATGTTCGCGCTGGGGGTCGGGGTCAAGTTCTCGCTGATCCGGAAGGTCGGGGCGGCTCCGTTCGCCATGGCGGCGCTGGTTACCGCCGTCGTTGCGGGCATCGGCATTGCGGGGGTGCTCATCGCCGGTTGATTGGCGCGGGGAGGTGCGCGACTGCCGCGCAGTTGAAAAACATTTGCAACAAATGCTCTAATGCAATCCATGTTCAACAACAAGATTGCGGTCGGCGCACTCGCCGCCGCCTCGCTCTTCCTCGCCGCCTGCTCCTCCGATGACGACGTCGCCGCCGATGGCGCCGAGGGCACCTCGGGGGACGCGGCCCGCACTCCGGCCGTGACCACCGCGACCACCGCCGCCGATGTCTCCGAAACCCGCAACGCCGAGGCGCGGCTGGCGATCAGCTACGACGGCGGCGTCATGGTTCTCGACGCCGGTGACCTCGACGGGGGAGACGAGCCCGAGGTGCTCGCCGAACTGCCCGCCGATGGCTACCTGCGCCTCAACCCCGCCGGCGACGGCCGCCACGTGTTCGTGTCCACCGACGAGGGCTTCCGCGCCCTCGACATGGGTTCGTACTCCAAGCCGCATGGCGACCACTCCCACCACTACGCCGGAGACCCGCTGTTCACCGGATTCGGGGTCGATGCGGCCAAGCCGGGCCACGTCGTCGCCGGCGACGACACCGCCGTGCTTTTCGACGACGAGACCGGCGACGTCACCACCGTGCGGTTGACCGGCATGGACGCCGTCGACCACTTCCGCGTCCCCGCCCACCACGGCATCGCGGTACTCGGGGAGGACGGGACGTACATGGTCACCATCGCCGACGACGAGGGCAACCGCACCGGCGTCGCCCAGGTCGATGCCGACGGCAAGGAGCTCAAGCGCTTCGAGGAATGCCCCGGCGCGCATGGCGCCGAGGAGTCCTCGGCCGGCATCTTCGTCGGTTGCTCCGACGGTGGCCTGGTGTACGCCGACGGCAAGGTGACCAAGGTCAAGGCGCCCGACGAGTACGGCCGCATCGGAAACCAGGCCGGCTCCACCGAGTCGAAGTACGTCCTCGGCGACTACAAGTCGGATGCCGGGGCCGCCGAAGACGGCGAGCTCGAGCGCCCCGAAAAGGTCTCCATCATCGACACCGAAACCGGAGAACTGAAGCTCGTCGACCTGGGCACCTCCTACACCTTCCGCTCCCTGGGCATGAATGACGACGGCCTTGCGGTGGTGCTGGGCACCGACGGAAAGCTGCACCTCATCGACCCCGAGCAGGCGAAGGTGGTCAAGACCATCGACGTCATCGACGCCTGGGAGGAGTCCGAGGAGTGGCAGGACCCGCGTCCCGCGCTCGCCGTGAACGGCGACGTCGCCTACGTCACCGACCCCGCCACCAAGACGATCCACGTCGTGGACCTCACCGGCGAGAAGGAAACGCTGACCGCCGAACTGCCGGAGACCCCCGATGAGCTCGTGGTGACCGAGGGGTAACGGACGAAGGCCCCGTGCCTCCGTGAAGAGTCAGGCGAGGTCGGTCGTGTCGCTCGCGTGCAGAAGCGTCGACAGCGAAAAACAGCGGAGCCCTCCTTTGACGAAGCCCGAGCCCCGGCCGTGTTTATTGTGAAGGATCGGGCTCCGCGATCTCGTGCGCGAAGTCTCGTCACTGCGAATCGGGCTCAGGTGGTAGACCTCGTAGTTTCCTCCTGGGGCGATTCCATGCTTGAGAGCACAAGACATGACTTTGCCGAGTCGCTTTTCTTTCGCGTCGGTCGATTTCTTCAAGCGGGCGGCTTCTTTGGTGCTCCACGCTTTCGGGACCTCAATCTCGAGGATTGTGGGAAACTCAGCTTCGATCCTTTTGTCGTGGTAGAACCCGATGTACGTCACGGGAGCGATCTTGCGATCTGCAGAGTTGATGAGTGCGCCAACTTGCTCGTAAATCTTGTAGACCTCGTCGTTGCGATGGCCGATGACCGCAGTGTCAAGCTTCGGGGGTACCGGGCGCTCCCGAACGGCGTCCGACACTCGTTCTATTTCTTCGATCCACTGAGCCGCGTCGGGGTCGATCCAACTGGCGAGTTTTATGATCTTCTTGAGTTCGACGCTGGGATCGAAGCGAAGAAGCGAATCATGGTGGGCGCAACGGTTCCGAAGTTCGAAAAGATCCTCGACGCCGTTTAACACGGTTTTGCGGTCGGTGTGCACGTGGGGAAAGGCGTTGCGAAGATGGTGTCGCCAAAGGTCTTCGTTCGCGGTGGGCTTGTCCTGAAGGAGAGTTTTCCAGAAGCCCAGATTGAGATGGGCGATGATGTCGTCGGGTTCGGCAGCTGACGTTGCATCGCGCGACTGTTTCGCTGCGACATCCTTTATCGTCTTGTTGTCGAGGTGCCATGGATATGCGAGCGGGTGGATTTTCTCGAGTTGCTCCATGATCGAGTTGCGGAAGAGAACCTCCACATGGTGTATGCACTCGGTGAGTGCGGAAGCGACCTTCGCGTTCCATTCGTAAAGGAGCCACGCCTTATCGTCATCGCTATCGCATTCTTCCCGGTATGGCTTGAAACGTGCCTCGGAAACCCACCTGATGTCGCGCTTGACTCCCATGTGGGCGATGGTAGCGTCGCCCGTGAGCCGCCTCTGGCGCCAGGAGCGTCACGCGGTAAGGGCCCGGATCGTAGCCTCTGACGCCAGGAGCGTTAACGCTTGCCGGGCCCTTTTTATGCCTGCGAACGAATGTGCGATGGACTGCGGGCGCTGTAGGCTGGCCCCATGGCCTTTCCCGCAGAACAACCGGTCGTCGCCCAGTCCGAATTCCGCCCCGTCGGCGACATTGAGCGCGCCGGCGGCGAATTCGAGGTCGTCAGCGAGTTCCAACCCGCCGGCGACCAGCCCCAGGCCATCGCCGAGCTGGCGGAACGGCTGAACAAGGGGGAGCGGGAAGTGGTGCTCATGGGCGCCACCGGCACGGGCAAATCGGCCACTGCGGCGTGGCTCATCGAAAAAATGCAGCGCCCCACGCTGGTCATGGCCCCCAACAAGACCCTGGCCGCCCAGCTGGCCAACGAACTGTCGTCGTTGCTGCCCAACAACGCCGTCGAATACTTCGTCAGCTACTACGACTACTACCAACCCGAGGCGTACATCGCGCAGACGGACACCTTCATCGAAAAGGACTCGTCCATCAACGAAGACGTCGAACGCCTGCGCCACTCCGCCACCTCCGCGCTGCTGTCGCGCCGCGACGTGGTCGTCGTC
This sequence comes from Corynebacterium freneyi, assembly GCF_030408835.1. Taxonomy (NCBI): domain Bacteria; kingdom Bacillati; phylum Actinomycetota; class Actinomycetes; order Mycobacteriales; family Corynebacteriaceae; genus Corynebacterium; species Corynebacterium freneyi. The sequence goes on along the minus strand of NZ_CP047357.1, from coordinate 1,751,119 downwards.
AGCTCCGTGTCCTGCATCTACGGCCTGGGCACCCCGCAGTCCTACCTCGACCGATCCGCCATCCTGCGCGTCGGTGAGGAAGTCGACCGCGACGAATTCCTCCGCATGCTCGTCGACATCCAATACGCGCGCAACGACATCGCCTTCACCCGCGGCACCTTCCGCGTCAAAGGCGACGTCGTCGACATCATCCCCGCCTACGAGGAACTGGCCGTCCGAGTCGAATTCTTCGGCGACGAGATCGACTCGCTCTACTACCTCAATCCGGTGACCGGCGACGTCGTCAAGCAAGTCGACGAACTGCGGATCTTCCCCGCAACGCACTACGTCGCGGGGCCCGAACGCATGGAACGCGCCATCGAGGAAATCAAGATGGAGCTCACCGAACGGCTCGCCGACTTCGAAAACCGCGGCAAGCTCCTCGAAGCGCAGCGGCTGCGCATGCGCACCGAATACGACCTGGAAATGATCCAGCAGGTCGGATTCTGCTCCGGCATCGAAAACTACTCGCGCCACATCGACGGACGCGCCGCCGGGTCCGCGCCGGCGACGCTCATCGACTACTTCCCGGAGGACTTCCTCACCATCATCGACGAGTCGCACGTGACCGTCCCGCAGATCGGCGGCATGTTCGAAGGCGACGCCTCCCGCAAACGCAACCTGGTCGACTTCGGGTTCCGACTGCCGTCGGCGCTGGACAACCGGCCGCTGACGTTCGAGGAATTCGACGCGCGCGTCGGCCAGGTGGTGTTCATGTCCGCAACGCCCGGACCCTACGAGCTGGGGCAGACCGGCGGCGAAGTCGTCGAGCAGGTCATTCGCCCCACCGGTCTGGTCGACCCGAAGGTCGTGGTCAAACCGACCCAGGGGCAGATCGACGACCTCATCCACGAAATCCGGCTGCGCGAAGACAGGGGCGAACGCGTCCTGGTGACCACGCTGACCAAGAAGATGGCGGAGGACCTCACCGACTACCTGCTGGAAAACGGCGTCCGCGTCCGCTACATGCACTCCGACGTGGACACGCTCAAGCGCGTCGAACTGCTGCGGCAACTGCGGCTGGGCGACTACGACGTGCTGGTGGGCATCAACCTGCTGCGCGAGGGGCTCGACCTGCCCGAGGTGTCGCTCGTCGCCATCCTCGACGCCGACAAGGAAGGCTTCCTGCGTTCGACGACATCGCTGATCCAGACCATCGGCCGTGCGGCGCGAAACGTCTCCGGCGAAGTGCACATGTACGCCGACTCGATCACCGACTCGATGCGCAACGCGATCGAGGAGACGGAGCGGCGCCGCGAAAAGCAGATCGCCTACAACACCGAGCACGGCATCGACCCGCAACCGCTGCGCAAGAAGATCGCCGACATCCTCGACCAGGTCCACGAAAATCAGTCGGAGGGCGGCGATGGGGCGGCCGGGGATGCCGCGGCCGCCGATGCGGCGCTGGCCGAACGGGCGAGCATCGAGGGCATGCCGAAGGCGCAGCTGCAGAAGCTCATCGACGACCTGACCGCCCAAATGGGCGCCGCCGCCCGCGAGCTGAAGTTCGAGTTGGCGGGCCGGCTGCGCGACGAAATCCACGACCTGAAGAAGGAGCTGCGCGGCATGGAGGAGGCCGGGCTGGAGTAGGCGCCGGGCGAACGGGGTTAGTGGCGGGGGATACTTTTGGGTCCGCATGAGATGCCCGCCACATTCGACGAGAGGCGTGATGACGTGCGCAGATGCCCGAAAATCAGTGAATGATCATTCGCGCACCGTCGGAAATGCCCGATCCGCCTGGCCCCGATTTTGCTAGTCTTGGGCAAAGGAACACGGCCCGAACGGCGCTTCCGACGTGCCCGGCCTGACGTTCCTCGCACCACCTCGATCGCACTGCGGCGATCTCGACAAAAATCAATCTCGAACCACCACCGAGTTTTGCGGAAGGCAGTTTTCATGAGCGCTTACCAGACCATCGTCGTCGGCACCGACGGCTCGAAGTCCTCGCTTCTTGCAGTCGAGCGCGCGGCGGGCATCGCCGCGGCGTTCGATGCGACCCTGGTCATCGGCTGCGCGTACTACGAGAACCAGGAAGCCGCTTCCTCGACGCTGCGCCAGGACTCCGTCCAGGTGCTCGGCGATGACCCGGCCCAGGAGAACCTGGCCACCGCCAAGAAGGCCGCCGAGGCCGCCGGCGCCAAGAACGTCGAGACCGAGGTCAAGGCCGGCTCCCCGGTCGAGGCCCTCATGACCCTGGTCAACGACCGCAACGCCGATCTGCTCGTCGTGGGCAACCGCGGCATCAACTCGCTGACCGGCCGTCTGCTGGGTTCCGTCCCGGCCGATGTCGCGCGTCAGTCCGACTGCGACGTCATGATCGTCCACACGGTCGCCTGACCCAGGTTTTTCGGCCACGTCTGCGGGAGTTTTTCCCGTGCGTGACGACGAAACCCCGGTCGCCCTTCGTTCGGGTGGCCGGGGTTTCGTCGTGTCGCATCTCGGCGCAGGCTCCGGCGGTCGTCGCAAAGCCCTGCCGGCCCGAGGGGCCGCTCAGCGTGCGGGGTCGAGCGGCGGCAGCGATTCGGGTTGCCCGTCTGCGACGACGGTGAGGCCCTGGGTGGCGCGGGTGAGCGCGACGTAGAGGTCCTGCAGGCCCTGGGGGGATTCGGCGACGATCGCGTCGGGGTCGACGAGGATGACTTCGTCGAATTCCAGTCCCTTGGCGGAGTCGACGTCGTGGACGGGGCATTCGACCCGCGCGCGGATGTCCTCGACGCGTGCGGCCGGGGCGATGACGGCGGTGAGGCGAGCGTCGTCGGATGCGTCGCGGACGATGGCGAGGGCGTCGGACAGGCTGCCGGTGCGCACGGGGGCGCGGCCGGTCGAGCGGATCGAACGCGGCGGCTCCGCGTTCGGCGCGATGCGCGACAGGACGTCGGCGGCGACGTCCATGATCTCCGACGGGGTGCGGTAGTTGATGGTCAGGCGATGCATGCGCCAGCGATCGCCGATGATCGGGCCCAGGGCGTCGTCCCAGCTTTCCGCGCCGGCCGGCGAACCGGTTTGGGCGATGTCGCCGACGATGGTCATCCAGCCGTTGGGGGAGCGGCGCCGGATCATGCGCCAGGCCATGACCGACAGCTCCTGCGCCTCGTCGACGATGACGTGCCCGTACGTCCATTCGCGGTCTTCGGCGGCACGGTCGGCGGTGCTGCGCACGTCGCGGTCGCGGTGGCGTTCGGCCAACGCCTCGGCGTCGATGAGGTCGTAGGCCATGAGGATCTCGGCGTCGGTTTCGTCGTCGAGCTCCTGGTGCGCCGAGCCGGTGAGGATGTCCAGCGCGTCCTGCGCTTCCTCGATCTGTCGCCGCCACCATTCGCGCTCGTCGCCGGTGTCGGAGACGCCGCCGAGCAATTCGGCGAGCTCGTCCAGCAACGGCGGATCCGACGGGCCCATCGGCGTGCCCGGCTCGCGCAGCAGGGCGGCGCGGGTGGCGTCGTCGTACTCGACGGCGGCCGCGGCGATGCGGTCTTCGGACTCGAGCAGATCGACGAGCAGCTGCTCGGGGGTGAGCTCCGGCCACATGTCGTCGAGAAGCCCGGAAATGACCTCGTCGGCGTCGAGTTCGTCGCGCAGATCCGCGACGTCGGTGATGGACAGCAGGTTTTCTCCGCCCAGCGGATCAGCGCCGATGCGGTCGGCCAACGCGCGCGCCAGCGACTCGAGGAGATGCTCGCGGAACAGGGGGCGGGCGAGGTTGTGCGGCTTGCGGGAGCGCCGGGCGCGGGTGCGGGCGGCGCGGACCATCGCGGGCGTGATGGTCAATTCGACGCCGTCGAGCGTCACAGTCTCGTCGGCGTCGGGGTCGGGCTGCCGGTCGCGGACCGCCTGGCGCAGGATGTGCACCATCTCCGCCGACCCCTTCACCTCGCGGGTGGCCTGCGATTCCGCGCCCGTTCCGGATACGCCGGGGTAGAGGTCGGCGATGGTCCGCAGCACCACGCCGGTCTCGCCGAGGCTGGGCAGGACCCGCGAAATGTACTCCAGGAACGTCGTGTTGGGCCCGAGGATGAGCACGCCGGTCTTCGCCAGCTGATCGCGGTGCGTGTACAGCAGCCACGCCACGCGGTGGAGGGCGACGGCCGTTTTGCCGGTGCCGGGGCCGCCCTGGACGACCATGGCGCCGCGGCCGTTGTCGCGGATGATCAGGTCCTGCTCGCGTTGGATCGTTTCGACGATGCCGCGCATGTGGCCGGTGCGCGCCGAATCGATGACCTCGCGCAGCACCGCCTCGCCGCCGACGCCGTCTTCGATGCGTCGTTCGACCGGACCCTCGGCGTCGCCGCCCCGCGCGTCCGCCACCCCGGTCGTCCCGGTCGCGGCATCGGCGCCCGTCAGCCGCTCGTCGTCGATGGCCCGCACGGTGCGTCCGCGGGTGCGCAGGTGACGGCGCAGGGTCACCCCCTCCGGATGCGCGGTGGTGGCCAGGTAGAACGGACGGGCCTGCGGAGCGCGCCAATCCATCAACAGCGAACGGTAATCGTCGTCGGCGTCGGAAAGCCCCATGCGTCCGATGTACCGGCGATCCAGCTCGGGGGCGCCGGGCACGGGATTGTCGGGCTCGTCGTCGGCGACGTCGATGCGCCCGAACACCAGGCCCACCTCGGCGTGCCGGTACCGCTCCAGGTTGGCCTGCAGCCGCTGGTACTCCACCTCCCGCTCGACGCGGGCCTGCGGCTCCGGGTCGTCGTCGAGCATCACCGTGCGCAGGGCATCCTGGTCGCGGCGCCGCGCGGCGTCGAGATGCGCGTACACCTCGTCGAGATGTTCCTGCTCGGCGGGCAGATCCGGGTGCGGCACGTGCGCTCCAATCGTGGTCGGGGGAAAGCGCCATCTTACGCCACGCCCGTGCCGTTTCCACCGGGACGCGTGACGACGAGCCCGCGTGACGGCGACCCCGCGTGACGACGATCCGGCCTGACGACGACCCCCGTGGGGCCCGATGCACACTCAAGACGCGAAACGGCCCGCCCACCTGACGTGGTGGACGGGCCGATCGTCTACGCGGAAGTGGCCCGCAGCCGGGCCCCGCATGCGGCGGGTGACCTACTTGAGGTTCTTGCGGGCCTTCTTGACCTGCTTGCGGGCCTGCTTGCGAGACTTCTTCAGCTGCTTGCGGGCCTGCTTGCGGGACTTCTTGGTCTCCTTCTCCGCGGTCTCGGCGGCGTCGGACAGCGACTCGCGGGCGGTGTCCGCGGCGTCGGACAGCGACTCGCGGGCGGTGTCGGCCGCACCGGCGAGGGTGTCGCGGGCATCCTCGGCGAAGGACTGCAGCGAGTCCTTCCAGTCGCCCTTGTTGTCGGCGATGTAGTCCTCGGCGCGGTGGAAGGCGACCTCAGACTTGTCCTGCAGATCGGCGCCGAAGTCCTGGGCCTTCTCCAGCCACTCGGAGGCGGTGCCCTTGATCTCCTCGGTGCGCTTCTCGGTCTCCGACTGGGTCGGCAGCGCCGCCTGCACCTTCTTGTTCACCTGCTTGCCGGCGTGCTCGGCGCGCCAGGCCAGGCCCGGCTTGCCGGCGGTGTCGGCGGTGGCCAGGAACAGGGCGCCGAGCAGGCCGACGTCGGTGAGGAAGCCGGTCTTGCGGGCCTTGCGTTCCTTCGGCTCCTGGGTCTCCCAGAACGAGTGGCGGGCCAGGGCGGTGGGCACCTGGACCAGGGCCAGGGCGGTCGCGGCGACGCGCGGGGCCTTGCCCAGGGCGTACATGGTGCCGGCGGCGACCTTCGTGCCCGCCACGATCTGCACCGAGGTCTTCGGGTTGCTGGGCAGGAAGGAGAGGTACTCGGCGGGCACGACGGTGCGGAGTCGCTTGGTCACCTCGTTGGCGCCCTCCACGTGGTCCTGCTGGTTCATGAGGGTGTCCACGCCATCTGCGATGAAGACCGAGGCCAGCATCGGACGGGCGAGCTTGCGGATCATTTTCTGGTCAACTCCTGGTTGTCGTGTCTGTCACGGTCGGGCCGGGCCGGTGTGAACGGTTCGGCGACCCATACGTCGAGTCTACGCGGCGTTCGATCTCCCGCCGGGGTTTCACCAACCCCGGTTGCGCCATTCCTCCAGGTGGGGGCGTTCGGCTCCCACGGTCGTATCCGAACCGTGACCGGGGTGGACGACGGCGTCGTCGGGGTAGGCGTCGAAAATGCGCTCTTCGACGTCCTGGAGCAGCTGCGAGAAGTTCTCCTGGTTGGTGGTTTTGCCCACGCCGCCGGGGAAGAGGGAGTCGCCGACGAACAGGTGGATCGGGGAATCGTCGGAGACGTCGTCGTCGGCGGCGTTCGACGGTTCGCCGCCGTCGAGGCCCAGGCCCACGCCGCCGCGGGTGTGGCCGCGCAGGATGAACGCGACCAGCGTCGCGCCGTCGCCGAAGGTGATCACGTCGCCCTGGTCGAGCAGACGGTCGGCGGGGACGTCGATGTCCGGGGAATCGAGCGTCGACGTCACGTGCTCCGCGCCCCATGCTTCGACCAGCTCCGGCAGCGCCTGCACGTGATCGCCGTGGGAGTGCGTGGTGACGATGGTCGTCACCGTCGCGCCGACCGCGTCGCACAGGTTCTTCAGATGCTCGGCCTCCGCGCAGGCGTCGATAAGCAAGGAACGTTCGGGAGCCCTCGTGTCGACCAGCAGGTGGCAGTTGTTGTCCATGTCGCCGACCGACGTCTTGTAGACGTCGATCGCGCCGACGCGGATGCGCTGGACCTCGTTGCGGGACAGGTCGCCGGTGTAATCGTCGTTGATGGTGACGTCGTGTGCTGTCATGGCCGCCAGGGTAGCCGTGGTTGACCGATCCCGCCGCGATCCGTTCGAACGAATGTATGAGTGATGTATCATCGCGGGGGATGCGGGGCCGCGACGAGCGCGGGGTTCCGCCGTCAACCGACGGATGCCGGCATAAGACCGTCAGAAGACCGACAAAAGAAAGGTGCGTGCGTTGGCCGAACGGCTCATCGTCCGTGGTGCCCGGGAGCACAACCTCAAGGGCGTCGACCTCGACCTGCCCCGCGACAAGATGGTGGTTTTCACCGGATTGTCGGGGTCGGGCAAATCGTCGTTGGCGTTCGACACGATCTTCGCGGAGGGGCAGCGCAGGTACGTCGAGTCGCTGAGTTCCTACGCGCGCATGTTCCTGGGGCAGATGGAAAAGCCCGAGGTCGAGCTGATCGAGGGCCTGTCGCCGGCGGTGTCCATCGACCAGAAGTCCACGAACCGCAACCCGCGGTCGACGGTGGGCACGATCACCGAGGTCTACGACTACCTGCGCCTGTTGTTCGCGCGCACGGGCACGGCGCATTGCCCGACCTGCGGCGAGGTCATTTCGTCGCAGACGCCGCAGCAGATCGTCGACCAGGTGCTGGCGATGCCGGAGGGCACGAAGTTCCAGGTGCTGGCGCCGGTGGTGCGCACCCGCAAGGGCGAGTTCGTGGACCTGTTCGCCGAGCTGGCCTCCGAGGGGTACGCGCGCGTGGTCGTCGACGGCGAGATGCACCGGCTGACGGATCCGCCGAAGCTGGAGAAGCAGGTCAAGCACGACATCGACGTCGTGGTGGACCGGTTGCAGGTCAAGGCGACGCAGAAGCAGCGTCTGGCGGATTCCGTGGAGACGGCGTTGCGGCTGGCCGACGGCGTCGTCGTCATCGACGCGGTCGGGCTTGACGACGACGACCCGAATCGCATGCGGCGTTTTTCCGAGAACATCTCGTGCCCGAACGGCCACCGCATCGACATCGAGGAGCTCGAGCCGCGGTCGTTTTCGTTCAACTCCCCGTACGGCGCCTGCCCGTCCTGCGATGGTCTGGGCACGAAGCTGGAGGTCGACGAGGACCTCATCGTGCCGGACCCGTCGAAGCCGGTGACCGAGGCGATCGAGCCGTGGAACCGGACGCTGAACAAGAAGTACTTCGAAAAGCTCGTCACCGGGTTGGCCGACGCCATGGGCTTCGACCCGCACACGCCGCTGCAGGATCTGACGAAGGCGCAGCGCAAGGCCCTGATGCGCGGGTCGAAGCACAAGGTCAGCGTCCGATACCGCAACCGCTACGGCCGAACCCGGCAGTACACCGCGCCGTTCGAGGGCGTCATGCCCTACCTGCACCGCAAGTTGGAGCAGGCGGACAGCGAGTCCCAGAAGGAGCGCTACCAGGGCTACATGCGCGAGGTCCCGTGTTCGGCGTGCAACGGCGCCCGCCTGCGCCCGGAGATCCTGTCCGTGACGTTGGAGGCGGAGGGCTTCGGAGAGAAGTCGATCGCCGGCCTGACGGACATGTCGGTGGCGAATTGTTCGGCGTTCCTCGATGCGTTGACCCTGGGTGCGCGCGAGGAGATGATCGCCGGCCGGGTGTTGCGCGAGGTGCAGGCACGGCTGCGGTTCCTGCTCGACGTCGGCCTGGATTACCTGTCGCTGGCCCGCTCCGCCGGAACGCTGTCCGGCGGCGAAGCCCAGCGCATTCGCCTGGCCACCCAAATCGGCTCCGGCCTGGCCGGCGTCCTCTACGTCCTCGACGAGCCGTCGATCGGCCTGCACCAGCGGGACAATCACCGTCTGATCCAGACGTTGAAGAAGCTGCGGGATCTGGGCAACACGCTCATCGTCGTCGAGCATGACGAGGACACGATCCGGGAGGGCGACTGGCTCGTCGACATCGGACCACGCGCCGGCGAGTACGGCGGCGAGATCGTCTACTCGGGGACGCCGGACGGAATTTTCGACGCCGCCGATTCCATCACCGGCGAGTACCTGTTGGGCAAGCGGAAGATCCTGCCGCCGGAGAAGCGTCGCCCGGTCGATTTCGATCGGTTGGTGACGGTGCGCGGCGGGCGCGAGAACAACCTGAAGAACGTCGACGTCACCTTCCCGCTGGGCCTGTTGACCTGCGTCACGGGTGTGTCGGGGTCGGGCAAGTCGACGTTGGTCAACGAGATTCTGGCCAAGGTCATGGCCAACGAGCTCAACGGCGCCCGCCAGGTGCCGGGGCGGCATACCCGCGTCGAAGGGCTCGATCAGCTGGACAAGCTCGTCCAGGTCGATCAGTCTCCGATCGGTCGTACGCCACGGTCGAATCCGGCGACGTACACGGGCGTGTTCGACAAGATCCGCACGCTTTTCGCCGAAACGCAGGAGTCGAAGGTGCGCGGCTACAAGCCGGGGCGCTTCAGCTTCAACGTCAAGGGCGGCCGGTGCGAGGCGTGCCGCGGCGACGGCACGTTGAAGATCGAGATGAACTTCCTTCCCGACGTCTACGTCCCGTGCGAGGTCTGCGACGGCGCCCGCTACAACCGCGAGACGCTCGAGGTGCAGTACAAGGGCAAGAACATCGCCGAGGTGCTGGACATGCCGATCTCGGAGGCGGCGGAGTTCTTCGAGCCGATCCAGTCCATCGCCCGGTACCTGAACACGTTGGTCGACGTCGGTCTGGGCTACGTTCGCCTGGGGCAGGCGGCGACGACCTTGTCCGGTGGTGAGGCGCAGCGCGTGAAGCTGGCGGCCGAGTTGCAGAAGCGGTCGAACGGTCGGACGGTGTACATCCTCGACGAGCCGACGACGGGCCTGCATTTCGAGGACATTCGCAAGCTCATGCTCGTGTTGCAGGGCCTGGTGGACAAGGGCAACACGGTCATCGTCATCGAGCACAATCTGGACGTGATCAAGTCCGCTGACTGGATCATCGACATGGGGCCCGAGGGCGGCGACGGCGGCGGCACCGTGGTGACGCAGGGCACGCCGGAGGACGTCGCCGTGGTCGAAGCGTCTCACACGGGTCACTACCTCAAGCCGTTGCTGGAGGCCTAGCTGTTGTGTCCCGGTAGGTTGCGAGCGCCGACCACCGGGGACTCCAGCCGATCACGTTTCGGCAGCGCTACGGGGATAACGCGCGCGGGCGCACCACCCGAATGCCAAACCACGGGGTCGGTGCCCACCCCGTGGTTTAGGGCCGAAGAATTACCGACCCCGTGGTTTGGACCCCGTGGTTTGAGAATGTGTTGGCCGACCCCGCAGTTTGGACCCCGAGGTTTGTTGCGCGGGGCAGTCGCCGGGGCATCATGGACGGTCGTTTCCGGGGCCTTTGAGTGTGGGGCCCAAGACGATCACAGGGACGGCCTTCCTTCTTTTTGCAGGGTTGGCCTTTCCTCTATTTGTCTGACCGTGGCTACCGCCGGATGTGGTGCTATCGCCGGATGTGGTGATGGCCCGGTAGGAAACGTTCGCAATCTACCGGGACACAGCAGTTAGACGACAAATGCAGCCTCTCGGTTTCGCGCCCTGGGCTTTTATCGGCGTTCACTGGGCGTGAGGCTGCATTTGTCGTATTCAGGTCCTTCTCGGCGCCCCCATCGGGTCTCCATCCGCCGGGTCGCACTCCTTCCGCCGGGTCTCACTCCTTCCGGTTGTTTCTCACGCGGTCTCCATCCGCCGGGTCGCAGGCGACCATCCAAGAAGGATGTGCTTGACGACGGCCGTCGCAAAGCCTGAAACGGCCCAAAGGGGGCCGACAAACCACGGGGCCACCACTCTCACGACAAACCACGGGGTCTGAACCACGGGATCGATGACGACCCCGTGGTTTTGTGGCGCGGGGCAGTCTCCGGGGCGCGGGAACTAGCGGTCCGCGGGTTCCACGTCGACCGGGCGGGCGTCCCGGTCCGCCCGATCCGCCTTTTTGTCGCGGAGGCTGCGGGCGACGACCATGCCGAGCATCACCAGGCCGCACAGCAGGAACGCGGACACGCGGGTCAGACCCGTCATCGCCTGCATGTCGTAGAAGACCAGCTTGATCACCGCGACGCCGGCGATGACCAGGGACGCGGCCATGTTGGCGTCGACGTTGAGTCGCTTGGGGGCGAGCATCAGCCATGCGGCCGCGACCATCCAGCCGATGGACAGCAGGACGTGGGCGAGGCTGAAGCGCACGCCCGCCGACGTCAGGGTGATGATGACGGGCACCGCGGTGAGCAGCAGGCCAACCAGGCCGGCCGTCTTTTCGTAGTTGCCCGCGTGTTCGCGGTGGGCGACGGTGATCGCGATGAGGCCCAGGGCGATGACGCCGAGGAGCAACGCCGACAGGACGACGTTCGGGGCGTCGAGGACGCCGAGCTGGAACCTGTGCTCGATGAGGTAGGACGGCGCGAACATGGTCAGCACCAGAGCCGGACCGTTGCACAGCAGGGCGACCGCGACCCACAGCGGCATCAGGCGCCGTCCCAACGTGGACCGGCGGAAGACGTACGTCCACACGAACGCGGCGGCGACGAGCAGTGCCGGCAGTCGGGTCCACGTTTCGTGGTTGTCCACGATGCCCAGGTGCAGCGCGGGCCAGGCCGCGGTGATGAAACCGGCCCAGCGGAGGGTGTTCATTCGCGGATCGGAGCGGTCCTTCCACGGGCCGAATCCGGCGGCGCCGATGGCCAATCCGAGGAGCAGCGCGACGGTGAGGGAGAACTTCTCGCCGGGGCCGACGATCGACAAGATGATCACCGTCGGCCATGCGAGCGCGTACAGGGTCGCCAGCTGGAGGCCGGTGCTTCCCGGGGTGGTCGCGTGGGGTGCCGGTGCGGCCGGGTCTGCGCCGGCGGAAGGGGTTACGAGGGTGTGCCCCTCGATGACGGTGTCGTCGAGGAACTCCGGCACCGCGATGGCGATGCCGATGGCGATGAACGCGGCAGCCCCCAGCCAGCCGGGCTCGGTGGAGTCCAGCACCACGATGGAACCGACGAGGTAGAACCCGGCGGCGTTCTTCGAGACCATGCTGCGCTTGGGACGGTCGCGCCAGACCCACGCCACGACGAGCGAGGGGATCAAGAGTGCCGGTAGGACGGCGTACGGGTCGGCGTCGTCGGAACGCGGCCACACGGTAACGAACGCGGCCAGGTACGTTACGACGAACCCGACCATGAGGAAGGCGACGGAATTCCACACCCGAGCGGCGAGGAAGCCCAGTCCCATCACGCCGAGAAGCACCAGCGTGCCGAGCCAGTTCGGCCACCATTCCAGTCCCTGGACCAGTGTCGCGGTGGTGACGTGGGCAGTGATCACGGCGGCCGATCCCGCTGCGGTCACGCCGGCGTTGTCGGGGTCCTTGCGGTGGACGACGACGGCGGTGACCGCGAGGACGGTCGCCAACGCGTACGCCAGGATCACGCGACCCAGCGGCCCGAGCAGGCCGGACTGGATGGCGAAGGCGACCAGAAGGATGATGCCCGACACGGTGATGAAGGCGCCGACGCCGGCGGTGACCCTCAGGACGATCTTCTCGTCCTCCCACCATGGGTGATCGCGGGTTTGGCGCCGGGGCGTGATCAGTTCCGGCGGACGAGCGGCGAAGGGAGTCGGGGGTTGCTGCGGCTGCTGCGGTTGCTGCGGCTGGAAGAATCGTTGGGGCCGGAGACTCTGCTGGGGCCCCAACGGCGACGGTTGCTGGGGCCCCAACGGCGACGGTTGCTGGGGTGGCTGCGGTGCCGACGGCTGCAATGGCGGCTGCTGCGGCGGCTGGCCCGCCACCGGCTGCTGCGGCGTCGGCGTCGGCATCGGCTGCCCGGGCGCTGGACCCGCGGTGCGGCTCCGTGCGAGGGGATGCTGCCGCTGCGGCCCAGGTGGCATCGGCGGCAGGGACCACTCGGGCCTGGACTCGGCGCCCCGCGCGCTCGCTGGATCCGCGACGGCGTCGGAGTCGCCGGGAGCGGCGCCCGTGGCATCCGCCGCAGCTGCGGTGGTGCCGTCGGTTCCGGGCGTGCCATCGGTCATCTGCAGGTCGCCGCGCAGGTCCTTCGCCACTGCAGCGACGCGGTCGGCGGCGTCGGCGAGGTCCGCGAGTGCGTCGGCGAGGCGACGGTTGCGGTCGTCTGGCGTGTTCATGATCACGACAATACGTTCGCGTCCTTAACCACGCCCCGCGTATTTCCGCGGTCGAGGCCGGGGGGATATGCGAAACCCGCCCCGGAGTCGTTCCGGGGCGGGTGTCACCGCCGTGTGGCGGCGTGTGCGGGCGGGTGCGCCGTCGTCACGCCCGCACGTGGCTTCTGCTGCTTGACGACGACGTCTACTTCTTCACGATGGTGATGGACCATTCGGCGTCGCCGACGACCTTGAAGTCCTTGACGCCGTGGCCTTCGGTGGCGGCCCAGCGCGGGATGGACTCGGTGCCCTGGGTGCAGTCGAAGCCGATGACGAGCTCGTCGCCGGTGTTGAGCTCCTCCATCTTCTGCTTCGCTTCGATGAGGGGGAAGGGGCAGACTTCGCCGTTGGTCTCGAGAACGTGGGTGGCCATGGTGGTTCCTTTCGGGGGAAGAGCGGAAATGCTGATTCTCGTGGTCGGTGGGGCCTTGCGCCGCCGGTGAGCCGCTTGCGGGTTTGCGGGCGCATCGCCTCCGAGGCGCTTAGGCGTTGACCTTCGCGGTATCGGCGTCGGACACGGCGGTCTCGTCGGCGGCGTCCGTGGTGCCGGTGCGGGAGAACGCGGCGCGCAGGGACTCGGGCAGGAGGGGCTTGCGCATCAGGTAGATGCGTGCGGCCAGGCCCGCGCCGAGGGCCATCGCGGCGAGCGAGACCCAGCCCTGCCAGGAGAACAGGCCGGTGGCGACCATGCCGTTGCCGACGGTGCAGCCGCCGGCCAGCACGGCGCCGACGCCCATGAGCACGCCGCCGCCGACGGAACGCTGCGCGATCTGGGCGTTGGGGACGCGGACGCGGAACTCGCCGGAGGCCTTGGCGGCGATGTAGGAGCCGACGATGATGCCGAGCACCAGCAGGGTGCCCCAGTTCATGTATTCGGCGTCGCCGGTGCCGAACCAGCCGACGAGGTGGGCAGACGGCGTGGTGATGCCCAGTCCGGAGTTGCGGCCGGTGGCCTGCGACAGCGGCCAGGCGATGACGCCGATGACGCCGACGATGGCGGCGGTGGTGAACAGACCCCAGGGCTTCTCGGCCAGCAGGTGGGCCAGGCCGGTCTTGCGCGGGGGCAGGCCGGGGATGTCGATCTTGGGCTTGGAGGCCTCGCGGTAGACGAGCCAGGCGGTGACGGCGACCAGGGCGATGAGCGGCACGAACACGGGGACGCCGAGGTCGCCGTGGATGGTGCCGGTGCCGATGGTGTGGTCGCGGGCGGCGTCGGTGAATCCGGCCAGGGGGCCGATCTTCATGAAGGCGGCGGTGGCGGCGTAGGCGACGAGGGCGAGCCACGAGCCGACGAGGCCTTCGCCGGCGCGGTACCAGGTTCCGGTGGCGCATCCGCCGGCGATGACCATGCCGTAGCCGAAGATGAGGCCGCCGACGATGGAGGCGACGGGGGCGAAGCCCTGGTCGCGCAGTGCGATGACGTCGGCGCCGGCGAGCGCCCAGTAGCCGACGGCGTGAACCGCGATGACGAGCATCAGGGCGGTGAAGCCGCGCATGGACTTGGTCAGCCAGAGGTCGCGGAGGAATCCAGTGACGCAGAAGCGTCCGCGCTGGAGCACGTAACCGAGGATGGTCCCGAGGACCGCTCCCGTGAGGAGCATGCGAATGCACCGTCCTGTTCATCGTTTCCCGGTCTGGCTCGGCGCCGGTCCGGGGAGGGCGAAATACTTGAAAACGCTTGCCGACGCTCATGCGTGGGTCAGGCGCGGCGGCCACGTTACATGCAGACGAACAAGTCTGTCTAGTCCGATCTGTCTATCTTTTATTCATGCTGGCTCAAAGGAGTTTGGCGTGCGACTCGCCGGCTTGTGTTTTGGCTGATCGGGGGAGCCCGTGCTATCTTCGTCCGTACGACCGCCAAGCGGCGGCGCTTCATTGCGCCATCGCCTTGGTAGCGAAGAGGAGAGAATCCCACCCTGGGTGCGCCGAAGAACCATGGTTGCGCCGGGGTCGACCCGATGGGGCGAAGAAGGCCGATGCGGCCCGCGCGCCCGTCAACATCGGAAGGCGTCGTGGCCCGTTTCCCGGGTCGCCTCGCGTGGCTTCCCTCGTACATTTGCTTCCGGCGGTTCGGCACCGAAATGTACAGGCACTACCTAGGAGGCCACATCAGCGCTGAAGCTCGCATCAACGAGCGAATCCGAGTTCCCGAAGTCCGACTCGTCGGACCCGGTGGTGAGCAGGTCGGCATCGTTCGCACGGATGACGCCCGCAAGCTCGCGTACGAAGCCGATCTCGACCTCGTCGAGGTCGCGCCCAACGCGAAGCCGCCGGTCTGCAAGATCATGGACTACGGAAAGTTCAAGTACGAGCAGGCCCAGAAGGCCCGGGAAGCTCGCAAGAACCAGCAGCAGACTGTGGTCAAGGAACAGAAGTTCCGGCCGAAGATCGACGATCACGACTACGAGACGAAGAAGGCCAACGTGGTCCGCTTCCTCGACAAGGGGTCGAAGGTCAAGGTCACCATCATGTTCCGCGGCCGCGAGCAGTCGCGCCCGGAGCTCGGTTTCCGCCTGTTGGAGCGCCTCGCCGAGGATGTCAAGGAACACGGCATCGTCGAGACGCGCGCCAAGCAGGACGGCCGCAACATGACGATGGTCCTGGGGCCGGTCCGCAAGGGCAACAAGAAGTAGCCGGCCAACGGCCGGAATGACGCGAACCGGGATGCGGCAGGCATCCCCGGGCGGACCACCGCGCCCCGAAAACGGGCGTCGCGACGATTCCGGACAACAAGATTTCGAAAAGGACGCGAAACACCATGAAGCAGAAGACCCACAAGGGCACCGCCAAGCGCATCAAGGTCACCGGCGCCGGCAAGCTCCGCCGCGAGCAGGCCAACCGCCGCCACCTTCTCGAGGGCAAGCCCTCGACCCGCACCCGCCGCCTGAAGGGCACCACCGACGTCGCCAAGGCCGACGAGAAGCGCATCAAGCGCCTCCTGGGCAAGGCGTAAGCGCCTCCCACTGCCCGTGATCCCCGGCCAGGGCGCCGGGGACCGGATAACGAACACAACATCCGTCAGATAAGTAAGGAAGTATCAACGTGGCACGTGTGAAGCGGTCCGTCAACGCCAAGAAGAAGCGTCGCGAAGTTCTCGATTCCGCCAAGGGCTACCGCGGCCAGCGCTCCCGCCTGTACCGCAAGGCCAAGGAGCAGATGCTCCACTCGAAGACCTACGAGTTCCGCGACCGCCGTCAGCGCAAGGGCCAGTTCCGCAAGCTGTGGATCCAGCGCATCAACGCCGCCGCCCGCGCCAACGGCATGACCTACAACCGTTTCATCCAGGGCCTGGCCCTGGCCGGTGTCGAGGTCGACCGCAAGAACCTGGCCGAGCTCGCCGTCAACGACGCCGCCGCCTTCGCCGCCCTGGTCGAGACCGCCAAGGCCGCGCTGCCGGAGGACGTCAACGCCCCGGCCGCCAAGTAGGCGTTCGCTCTCGCGTACTCTCGTCGTCATGGCTGACGACTTCCGACGACCCGTGGAGACCTTCACCGCAAGGACTCCGCGGGTCGTTTCGGCTTCGAAGCTCCACCGGGCCGCGGCCCGTCGCAAGGCGGGGCGGTTTCTGGTGGAGGGTTTCAATTCCGTCGATGCGGCGCTGCGGGCGGGTGCGGTCGTCGAGGTCTTCGCCACCGACTCGGCGATCGATCGTCACCGCGAATTGCTCGACGAGGCGGTGGCTTCGGGGCGCCCGGTGTCGGTCATCGATGATTCGGCGGCGGCGTCGCTGTCCGAGACAGTCACCACCGCCGGCCTGTTCGCCGTGTGCGCCTCCGATGCGGCGCTGTCGCCGATGGAACGCGCCATCGCAGCCGGCGTCGAGTCGGGCGTGCTCGTCGTGCCCGTCGAATGCAATGACCCGGGCAATGCGGGCACCATCATCCGCATGGCCGACGCGCTCGGCGCCGGGGGCGTCATCCTCGCCGGCGATTCCGTCGATCCGCTCGGCGGCAAGGTCGTGCGTTCGTCGGCGGGGTCGGTATTCAATGTGCCGGTGGCCCGCGAGCGTGACGTGGATGCGGTCTTGCGTGCGGTGGCCGAGGCCGGCTTTACGACGTTGGCCACCACGATGGACGCCGACGTGGTCCTGGGCCGCGATGAGCTGCCGACGGGTCCGGTGGCGTGGTTGTTCGGCAACGAGGCCCATGGTTTGCCGGGCGACGTCCTGGCGGGGGCGGGCGCTCGGGTGTCCATTCCCATTCGCGGCGGCGCCGAGTCACTCAATCTGGCGACCGCCGCGGCGATGTGCCTGTGGGAGACGGCCCGGGGCCAGTAGCCCGCCGGGGTGCACCGGGCGCCGTGGCGTCACGCCGACCGTCGTAAAGCAATGACGACGCGGTGACGAAGCAACGGTGACGGCGTCGGCCCGGGCGGTGACGGTGCCGCTCCGGGGGAGCGGCTATGATTGCCCGTTGTCAAGAACGGGGTCGGCGCGCCCCAGCGTGCGCCAGCCCCGTCGTCCCCGCCGACGAAGAAATGGGCACCTGACGTGAGCGACACCCCCACCTCCATCGATCTGTCCGAGGAAGCGCTGAACGCCGCCGCCGCCGCCGCGAAGGCCGCGTTCGCCGAGGCCTCCGACCTGGCCCAGCTCGCCGAGGCGCGCCGCGCGCATCTCGGCGACGACGCCCCGATCCCGCAGGCCCGCCGCGCCCTCGGTTCGATTCCGAAGGCCGAGCGCAAGGACGTCGGACGCCGCGTCAACGTGGTGCGCGGCGCGGTGGAGAAGGAATTCGCGCAGCGCCAGGCGGTGCTGGAGGAAGAGGACGCGGCGCGTCGGCTCGTCGAGGAGCGCATCGACGTCACCGTCGACACCACCCGCGGCCAGCGCGGCGGCATGCACCCGATCACCATCCTGTCGGAGCAGATCGGCGACATTTTCGTGGGCATGGGCTGGGAGATCGCCGAGGGGCCGGAGGTCGAGGCCGAGTACTTCAACTTCGACGCCCTGAACTTCCTGCCCGATCACCCGGCGCGCACGCTGCAGGACACCTTCCACATCGCCCCGGCCGGGTCGCGGCAGGTGCTGCGCACGCACACGTCGCCGGTGCAGGTGCGCACCATGCAGGAACGCGACCTGCCCATCTACGTCATTTGCCCGGGCCGTACGTTCCGCACCGATGAGCTCGACGCCACCCACACTCCGGTGTTCCACCAGGTGGAGGGGCTGGCCATCGACAAGGGCCTGACCATGGGCCACCTGCGCGGCACCCTCGACCACATGGCCAAGGAACTGTTCGGGCCGGACACCCGTACCCGCATGCGCCCGAACTACTTCCCGTTCACCGAGCCCTCGGCCGAGGTCGACGTCTGGTTCCCCAACAAGAAGGGCGGCGCCGGCTGGATCGAGTGGGGAGGCTGCGGCATGGTCAACCCCAACGTCCTGCGCGCCTCGGGCATCGACCCGGAGGAGTACTCGGGCTTCGCGTTCGGCATGGGCCTGGAGCGCACCCTGCAGTTCCGCAACGGACTGTCCGACATGCGCGACATGGTCGAGGGCGACGTTCGCTTCACCCAGCCGTTCGGCATCCGCGGTTAATCGGCACACCCACCACTCGAAGGAGAATCGCTTCCATGTTCATCCCGCAGTCCTGGGTCACCGACGTCGTCGCCGCGGCCAATCCCGGCTGGTCCGTCACGCCCGATGAGATCGACGCAGGTTTCGTCCGCGTCGGCTTCGAAACCGAGGGCCATGAGCCCCTGCCTCCGGTCACCGGTCCGCTGGTCTTCGGCCGCGTCGCCGAGATCGAGGAGTTGACCGAGTTCAAGAAGCCGATCCGCTTCTGCATGGTCGACGTCGGCGAGGCCAACGGCACCGGCGAGCGGCAGGGCATCATCTGCGGCGCCCGCAATTTCGCCGAGGGTGACATCGTCGTCGTGGCGCTGCCGGGTGCGGTGCTGCCGGGCGATTTCGCCATCGGCGCGCGCAAGACGTACGGGCGGATTTCCGCCGGCATGCTGTGCTCGGAGGCCGAGTTGGGGCTGACGGCGCAGTCCGCCGGCATCATCGCGCTGCCGGAGTCGGTGCTTGACGACGCCGACGTGGAAATCGGAGCCGACGCGCGGGCCTTCCTCGGCCTGGACGACGAGCTGTTCGAGGTCAACGTCACCCCGGACCGCGGTTACGCGCTGTCGGTGCGCGGTCTTGGCCGCGAGATCTGCTCGGCGTTCGACGTCGAGTTCGCCGATCCCGCCGACGTCGAGCCGATTGCGGCGGAGGGGTCGGTCCTGGATCTGGAGGTGCGCCCGGAGACCGACGCCGTGCGCTTCGGCCTGCGTCGCGTCACCGGCGTCGACCCGAAGGCGACGACTCCGTGGTGGATGCGCCGCCGCCTGTTGCTCGCCGGCCAGCGCAGCGTCAACCTGCCGACGGACATCACCAACTACGTCATGCTGCTGCTGGGCCAGCCGATGCACGCCTTCGACGGCGGTGCGATCTCCGGTGGCCTGACGGTGCGCAACGCCGTGGCGGGGGAGACCCTGACCACGCTGGATCACGTCGAGCGCAAGCTCGATCCCGAGGACGTCGTCATCTGCGACGACTCCGGCATCCAGTCCCTGGCCGGCGTGATGGGCGGCCTGACCTCCGAGATCGCCGACGGCACCACGGACGTGCTGTTCGAGGCTGCCATCTGGTCGCCGCTGCGGGTGTTCCGCACCGGCCGCCGTCACAAGCTGTCGTCGGAGTCGTCGCGCCGATTCGAGCGCAACGTCGACCCGGCCCTGGTCGAGCCGTCGCTGGACCTGGCGTGCCGCCTGCTCGCCGAGCTTGGCGGAGGCGCCGTGGAGCCGGGCCGCACCCTCGTGGGAGACGTGCCGCAGCCGGCGACCATCGAGTTCCCGGCCGACCGTCCGTCGCGGGTGGCCGGCGTGGAGTACTCCCGCGAGACGGTCATCGGCCGTCTCGAGGAGGTCGGCTGCTCCGTGGAGGCCTCCTCCGACGGCGACACGCTCCTGGTGACCCCGCCGACGTGGCGCCCCGACCTGACCATGCCGGCTGACCTGGTGGAGGAGGTCCTGCGACTCGAGGGCCTGGAGGACATCCCGGTGGTCCTGCCGGTGGCCCCGGCCGGCCGCGGTCTGACCCCGCGTCAGCAGCTGCGCCGCAACGTCGGTCACGCGCTGGCCCACAACGGGTACCTGGAGATCCTCCCGACCCCGTTCACCGCCAACGACGTCTTCGACGTGTGGGGCCTCGACGCCGACGACCCGCGCCGCAACACCGTGAAGGTGATCAACCCGCTGGAGAGCGATCGCGCGCAGCTGGGCACCACCCTGCTGCCGGCGATGCTCGATTCCCTGCGCCGCAACGTGTCCCGCGGCCAGGTGGATCTGGCGCTGTACGGCGTGGAGCAGGTCAGCGTGGTCCGCGGCGACGGTCGTTCGCCCATGCCGTCGACCGCCGGCCTGCCCGACGCCGAGGAGCTGCGCGTTCTGCGGGAATCCCTGCCGGAGCAGCCGCTGCACGTCGCCGCGGTGGCTTGCGGCCAGATCGAGCTGGACACTCCGTGGGGGCCGGGTCGCGCCTACTCCGCGGCCGACGCCATCGAGGCCGCGCGCATCATCGCCCGCGCCGCCGACGTCGAGCTGGAGATCCGCAACGCCGAGCACCTGCCGTGGCACCCGGGCCGTTGCGCCGAGCTGAGCGTCGACGGTCGCGTCGTCGGTTACGCCGGCGAGCTGCACCCGAAGGTCATTTCCGCCGCCGGTCTGCCCGAGCGCACGTGCGCCCTGGAGATCAACCTGGATGCGCTGCCGCTGGAGGAGCACCTGCCCGCGCCGGTGCTCAGCCCCTTCCCGGCCGTGCACCAGGATCTGGCGCTGGTCGTCTCCGACGAGGTCCCGGCCTCGGCCGTCGAGGCCACGGTCCGCGAGGGCGCCGGCGATTTGCTCGAGTCGATCCGCATCTTCGACGTCTACCGCTCGGAGCAGCTCGGCGAGGGGCGTCGTTCCCTGACGTTCTCGCTGCGTTTCCGCGCCACGGACCGCACGCTCACCGAGGACGAGGCCTCCGAGGGGCGCCTGGCCGCCATCGAGCTGGCCAAGCAGCGGCACGACGCGGAGTTGCGCGGCTAGCTCCGCGTCGCCCCTGCGGCCGTCGGGGCCGGGCGCGGGCGGCCCGTGCACAGATCGCCCCGGGCCCGCACGCCCCTGCGGTCATGCGGCACGGCACGCCGATGCGATGAATATCTTGCATCGGAGTGAATATCCGTGTTGAATGGCCGCATGAGCATTTCAGTGGCGATCGCGGGAGCGACGGGTTACGCCGGAGGGGAAATCCTCCGGCTGCTCCTTTCGCACCCCGCTCACCTGTCCGGCGAACTGACCATCGGCGCGTTGACGGGCGCCTCCAACGCCGGCGCCCGCGTGGGGGACATCATGCCCCACCTCGCGCCGCTGGCCGACCGCCGCATCGAGGACACCAACGCCGACACCCTCGGCGGCCATGACGTCGTCTTCCTCGGTTTGCCGCACGGTCATTCGGCGGCCATCGCCGAGCAGCTCGGCGACGACGTCACCATCATCGACTGCGGAGCCGATTTCCGGCTGTCCGATGCCGCCGAGTGGGAGCACTACTACGGTTCCCCGCATGCCGGGACGTGGGCCTACGGCATTCCGGAGCTTCCGGGCCAGCGCGACAAGATCGCGGGCTCCAACCGCATCGCCGTGCCCGGCTGCTTCCCGACGGGCGCCTCCATCGCGCTGTACCCGTCGCTGGCGGCGGGCCTGGTCGAGCCCGACTTCTCCGTCGTGTCCATCACGGGCACGTCCGGGGCGGGCAAGAAGGCCGCCGTGCCGATGCTCGGCTCGGAGGTCATGGGCAACCTCAAGGCGTACAACACCGCGGGCCGCCACCGGCACACCGCCGAGTTCCGGCAGAACCTCGGCGTCTTCGCCGACGACGTCAACGTCAGCTTCACGCCGGTGCTCGCCCCGACGTCGCGCGGCATCCTCACCACGGCCACCGCGCCGTTGGCGGATGCCGGAGTGACCACGGAGTCGGCCCGCGAGGCCTACGTCGCCGCGTTCGACGGCGAGCCCTTCGTCCAGCTGCTCGCCGGGGGCCTTCAGCCGCAGACGAAGTCCGTCATCGGCTCGAACCTGGTGCAGGTGCAGGTCGAGGTCGACGAGCGCGCCGGTCGCCTGCTGATCACGTCGGCCATCGACAACCTGACCAAGGGCACCGGCGGCGCCGCCGTGCAGTGCATGAACCTCATCATCGGCCAGCCGGAGACGGCCGGCCTGCCGCTGGCGGGTGTTGCGCCGTGACCGCCGAGAAGTTTTCCGTCGCCGACGCCACCGTCGGCGGGACCGTGGAGTTCGGCCCCGAGTGCGGCGGCGTCGTCGCCCCGCGGGGGTTCCGCGCCTCCGGCATCACCGCCGGCATCAAGGCCTCGGGCAAGCCGGACATGGCCCTGGTGGTCAACGACGGCCCGAAGAAGACCGCGGCCGCCGTGTTCACCCGCAACCGCGTCGTCGCCGCGCCGGTGACCGTCACCCGGGATCACATCGAGGACGGTTCCATCACCGCCGTGCTGCTCAATTCGGGTAACGCGAACGCCTGCAACGGTCGCCCCGGCGTCGAGGACGCCCTGCGGTCGTGCGAGTCGCTTTCCGACGAGCTCGGGGTGCCCGTGACCGACATCGCCGTGTGCTCGACGGGCCTCATCGGCGATCGCCTGCCGATGGACACGATCCTCGGCGGCATTGAGCCGCTGGTCGGCGGCCTTTCGGGCGACAACGTCGCCGGGCGCGCCGCGGCCACCGCGATCATGACGACGGACCTCGTCGACAAGCAAGCGGTCCGCCGCGCAGATGGCTTCACCGTCGGGGCGATGGGCAAGGGAGTCGGCATGATCAGCCCGTCCATGGCCACGATGCTCGGCGTGCTGACCACCGACGCCGACATCACGCCGGAGATGGCGCACGCCGCGTTGGCCGCCGCCTCCGAGAAGACGTTCAACCGACTCGACATCGACGGTTCTACGTCCACCAACGACACCGTGCTGCTGCTGGCCTCGGGCGCCTCCGGGTACGTGCCGACCCAGGAGGAGCTCGACGCCGCCGTGCTGGCCGTCTGCGACTCCATCGCCGCGCAGATGCAGGGCGACGCCGAAGGCGTGACCAAGCGCGTCGCCATCACCGTCACAGGCACCGGCGGAGAAGACGACGCCCTGGTCGCCGCGCGCATCATCGGCCGCGACAACCTGTTCAAGTGCGCGATGTTCGGCTCCGACCCGAACTGGGGCCGCGTGCTCGCCGCCGTGGGCGTCGCCCCGGTGGCCATGGACCCGGAGCACATCACCGTGTCCTTCAACGGGCACGTCGTCTGCCGCGACACCGGCGGCACCCCCGACGCCCGCGACGTCGACCTGTCCGGCTCCGACATTCACGTGGAAGTCGACCTGGGCACCGGCGACGGGGGATCGGCGACGGTGCGCACCACCGACCTCTCGCACGATTACGTGCACATCAACTCGGCGTACTCGACGTAAGGAAGGCCGCCACCCATGAGTCCCTTCAGCGGAAATCTCACCGAGGACCTCACCCCGGAACACCGCGCCCACGTGCTGGCCGAGGCCCTGCCGTGGCTGCAGCACCACCGCGACAAGGTCGTCGTGATCAAGTACGGCGGCAACGCCATGACCGATGACCGCCTCAAGGCGGCGTTCGCGCGGGACATGGTGTTCCTGCGCACCGTCGGCATCAAGCCGGTCGTCGTCCACGGAGGCGGCCCGCAGATCTCCTCGATGCTGCGCCGACTCGGCCTGGACGGCGAGTTCCGAGGAGGCTTCCGCGTCACCACCCCGGAGGTCATGGAGGTCGTGCGCATGGTGCTCTTCGGTCAGGTCGGCCGGGAGCTCGTGGGCTTGATCAACGCGCACGGCCCGCTGGCCGTGGGCACCTCGGGCGAGGATGCCGGACTCTTCACCGCCGAGAAGCGGCTCGTCGACGTCGGCGGCGTGCCCACGGACATTGGTCTCGTGGGTGACATCGTGGAAGTCAAGTCGGAATCCTTGTTCGATCTGATTGATGCGGGCCGCATCCCGGTCGTGTCCACCATCGCCCCGGGCTGCGACGGCGAGGTCTACAACGTCAACGCCGACACTGCCGCCGGCGCCCTGGCCGCGGCGCTGGGAGCCGAACGCCTGGTCATCCTGACCAACGTCGAGGGCCTGTACACCAACTGGCCGGACAAGGGATCGCTCGTCTCGCAGATCTCCGCCAACGACCTGCGCGAGATAGTCCCGGGACTCGACGCGGGCATGATCCCGAAGATGGAGTCCTGCCTCCACGCCGTGGACAACGGCGTCAAGGCCGCGCACGTCATCGACGGCCGCCAGCCCCACTCCGTACTGCTGGAGTTGCTCACCTCCGGCGGCATCGGCACGATGGTGCGGCCCGGCGACGGAACGCTCGGCGACGATCCGGGCGCCCGCGCCCTGCGCGCCGCCACGGAGGACCCGGAGGGGGCGCAGGCCACCGCGGCCGCCGCCCGCGTGGCCCGGTCCTCCGGCGCCGCCGCCGACGCGGCCGCGGACCTGTCCGACACGTCCGCCGCCGACGACAACACCGACACCGACCGCGAAGGAGACGTGTGATGACCGCCTTCACCGACGCCTGGACCGCCAGGATGATGGACAACTACGGCACGCCGCGCATCGAGCTGGTCAAGGGCGAGGGGCCGTGGCTGACGGACTCCGAGGGCAAGAAGTACCTCGACCTGCTCTCCGGCATCGCCGTCAACGCACTCGGCCACGGCCACCCGGCGATCGTCGACGCCGTGTCGAAGCAGATCGCCGAACTCGGCCACGTGTCCAACATCTTCGGCTCCGAGCCGCCGCTGGAACTGGCCGAGAAGCTCATCGAGCTGACCGGTTGGGGCGCGGAGGACACCCGCGTGATGTTCTGCAACTCCGGCACGGAGGCCAACGAGGCCGCGTTCAAGTTGGCGCGGCTGACCGGTCGCCGCCGCATCATCGCCACCAACCACGGGTTCCACGGCCGCACGATGGGCGCCCTGGCCATGACCGGCCAGCCCGACAAGCGCGCGCCGTTCGAGCCGATGCCCGCCGGCGTCGAGTTCGTGCCCTACGGCGACATCGAGTTTTTGACCAAGACCATCGAGTCCGACCCGCTCAGCGTCGCCGCCGTCATCATGGAGCCCATCCAGGGCGAGACGGGCGTCGTCGCGCCGCCGGAGGGCTATCTGGAGCAGGTCCGGGCGCTGACCGAGCGCTACGGCGTCATGATGATCGTGGACGAGGTGCAGACCGGCATCGGCCGCACCGGCGCCTGGTTCGCCCACCAGCACTCCGGCATCGTGCCCGACGTCATGACCCTGGCCAAGGGCCTCGGCGGCGGACTGCCGCTCGGCGCGGTCATCGCCCACGGCGAAGCCGCGAAGCTGTTCACCCCGGGAACCCACGGCACCACGTTCGGCGGCAACCCGGTGTGCGCGGCGGCGGCGCTGGCCGTCATCGACGCCCTGGAGTCGGAGGGCCTCATCGACCGCGTGGCGGAGAAGGGCCGGATCATGGCCCGGAAACTGGCCTCGCTCGACGGCGTCGACCACGTCCGCGGCCGCGGCTACATGCTCGGCCTGGTCCTCGACGGCCCGCTGGCCAAGGGCGCCGTCGACGCGGGCTACCGCAACGGCGTCATCCTCAACGCCCCGCAGCCCAACGTCATCCGCGTCGTGCCCCCGCTGAACCTGACGGACGGGGAAATCGACCGGGCCGTCGAGCTCGTCGGCCAGTGCCTGGCCGAGGCGCGGGCGGCCCTCGACGAAAAGCAGGCCGAAGGCGACGACGCCTGACCACCGCCGAATCGGCGGCGGACCCCACCTGGGGAAGACGACGGCTGGCCCGACGGCCGACCGTCGTAAAGCACGAAACAAAGGCACGAACAACGCAGAAAGGAGCCGTGGGACGGTGACCATCCGACACTTCCTCGCGGACGACGACCTGACCCCCGCCGAGCAGGCGGAGGTCCTCGCGCTGGCCGCGAAACTCAAGGCGGACCCGTACGGGACCCGCCCGCTGGAGGGGCCGCAGTCCGTGGCCGTGCTGTTCGACAAGACGTCGACCCGCACCCGCTTCTCGTTCGACGCGGGCATCGCGGCGCTCGGCGGCAACGCCATCGTCGTCGACTCCGGCGCGTCCCAGATGGGCAAGGGCGAGACCTACCAGGACACTGCGGCGGTGCTGTCGCGCTTCAACTCGGCCATCGTCTGGCGCACCTACGCCCAGGCCGGCCTCGAAGCCATGGCCGACACCGCGACCGTCCCGGTGATCAACGCGCTGTCCGACGAGTTCCACCCCTGCCAGATCCTCGCCGACCTGCAGACCATCATCGAAAACGTCTGCCCCGACGAAGGCCAGGCCGGACTGTCCGGCCGCAAGGCGGTCTACTTCGGCGACGGCGCCAACAACATGGCCAACTCGTACCTCGTCGGCTTTGCGACGGCCGGACTCGACGTGACGATCTGCGCGCCCGAGGGCTTCCAGCCGGAGGCCCGTTTCGTCGAACGCGCCGAAAAGATCGCCGCCGACACCGGCGCGACCGTCACCGTGACCGCCGACGTCGACGAGGCCATCGCCGGCGCCGAGATCGTGCTCACCGACACCTGGGTGTCGATGGGCCAGGAAGACGACGGCCTGGACCGCCGCACCCCCTTCCTGCCGTACCAGGTCAACGCCGAACTCATGGCCAAGGCCGCCGACGGGGCGATCTTCCTGCACTGCCTGCCCGCCTACCGCGGCAACGAGGTCACCGCCGACGTCATCGACGGCCCGGCCTCCGTCGTCTTCGACGAGGCGGAAAACCGCATGCACGCCCAGAAGGCGCTGCTGACCTGGCTGCTGGAGCACAGCCGCGCCGCCGGTGCCGGCGGGGAAGCGTAGGCGACCATGACCATCCCCGGTTCCCGCACCGCACGGCAGGCCCGCATCGCGGACCTGCTGCGCCGGCGGCGAATCTCCAGCCAGATGGAGCTCGCCACCCTGCTGGCCGCGGAGGGCATCGACATCGCCCAGGCGACGCTGTCCCGGGACCTCGACGAACTCGGGGCGCGCAAGATCCGCGAAGACGACGGGGCCGCCCGCTACGTCCTCGAAGGCGACTCCGACGGCATCCACGCCGGCAGGGGAGCGGTCGCCCGCATGCGGCGCGTCCTCGACGAACTGCTCGTGGCCGCCGACCACTCCGGAACCATCGCGGTGCTGCGCACCCCGCCCGGGGCGGCGCAGTACCTGGCCAGCGTCATCGACCGCGCCGGCCTGCCCGACATCGCCGGCACGATCGCCGGCGACGACACCATTTTCTGCCTGGCGCGGGAGCCCCTCACCGGGGCGGACCTGGCCCGGCGTTTGTCCGGCGACGCCGGGCAGTAGAATCGACAAGAATCAACACCCCCAAGAAGGAGCGAACCCACATGACTGATCGGGTCATTCTCGCCTACTCCGGCGGCCTGGACACCACCGTCGCCATCGAGTGGATGAAGCAGGAGACCGGCGCCGAGGTCGTCGCCGTGTCCATCGACGTGGGCCAGGGCGGCGAGGACATGGAGTCCATCCGCCAGCGTGCGCTGGACGCCGGCGCCGTCGAGTCCGTCATCGTCGACGCCCGTGACGAGTTCGCCGAAGAGTACTGCCTGCCGGCCATCAAGGCCAACGCCCTGTACATGAAGCAGTACCCGCTGGTTTCGGCTCTGTCGCGTCCGCTGATCGTCAAGCACATGGCGCAGGCCGCCAAGGATCACGGCGGCACCCACGTCGCCCACGGCTGCACCGGCAAGGGCAACGACCAGGTGCGTTTCGAGGTCGGTTTCTCCAACACCGCCCCGGACCTGAAGATCATCGCCCCGGCCCGCGACTACGCCTGGACCCGCGACAAGGCCATCGCCTTCGCCGAGAAGAACGACATCCCGATCGAGCAGTCGAAGTCGTCGCCGTTCTCCATCGACCAGAACCTGTGGGGCCGCGCCATCGAGACCGGCTACCTCGAGGACCTGTGGAACGCCCCGACGAAGGACGTCTACGCCTACACCGAGGACCCGACCCTCAACTTCAACTCCCCGGACGAGGTCATCATCTCCTTCGAGGACGGCAAGCCGGTCGCCATCGACGGCAAGCCCGTCACCATGCTGGAGGCCGTCGAGGAGATGAACCGCCGCGCCGGCGCCCAGGGCGTCGGCCGCCTGGACATGGTCGAGGACCGTCTGGTGGGCATCAAGTCCCGCGAGATCTACGAGGCCCCGGGCGCCATCGCCCTGATGACCGCCCACGCGGCCATGGAGGACGTCACCGTCGAGCGCGAGCTGGCCCGCTACAAGCGCGGCGTCGAGGCCAAGTGGTCCGAGCTGGTGTACGACGGCCTGTGGTTCTCGCCGCTCAAGCGTGCGCTGGACACCTTCATCGAGGAGTCCCAGAAGGGCGTGTCCGGCGACATCCGCATGACCATGCACGCCGGCAACTGCAACGTCAACGGCCGTCGTTCGAACTCGTCGCTGTACGACTTCAACCTGGCCACCTACGACGAGGGCGACACGTTCGACCAGACCCTGGCCCGCGGCTTCGTCGAGCTGCACGGCCTGTCGTCGAAGATGGCCGCCAAGCGCGACTTCAACCTGTAAGACCGCGCGTCGCACGACCAGAACCGCGCAGCTGCCCGGCCCCGGTTTCGGGTGCCGGGCGGCAGCATTCCATCACCGATGAGGAGCACCACCGACATGTCCGAGCAGTCCGCCGTCGAGCAGCACGGCACCAACGAGGGTTCGCTGTGGGGAGGCCGTTTTTCCGGCGGGCCCGCCGACGCCATGGCGGCGTTGAGCAAGTCGACGCACTTCGACTGGGTGCTCGCCCCGTATGACGTGCTGGCGTCGAAGGCCCACGCGAAGGTTCTCAATGCGCGGGGCCTGCTCACCGACGACGACCTGGCCACCATGCTGAAGGGCCTGGACGAGTTGGGCGCCGACGTAGCGTCCGGCGCGTTCGGCCCGGAGGAGTCCGACGAGGACGTCCACGGTGCGATGGAACGCGGGCTCATCGACCGCGTCGGCCCCGAGGTCGGCGGCCGTCTGCGGGCGGGGCGTTCCCGCAACGACCAGGTGGCCACGTTGTTCCGCATGTGGGTCCGCGATGCGGTGCGCGACATCGCGGCCTGCGTGCTGGACCTGGTCGACGCCCTGGCGGACCAGTCGGCGGCCCATCCGGATGCGATCATGCCGGGCAAGACGCACTTCCAGGCGGCCCAGCCGGTGCTGTTGGGTCATCAGCTGCTGGCCCACGCGCAGCCGTTGCTGAGGGACGTCGAGCGCATCCGGGATCTGGATCGTCGTCTGGCGGTGAGCCCCTACGGCTCGGGTGCGTTGGCGGGTTCGTCGCTGCACCTCGACCCGGAGGCCATCGCCGCGGAGCTCGGCTTCGATTCGGCGGCGGACAACTCCATCGACGCGACCAGCTCCCGCGACTTCGCGTCGGAGACGGCGTTCGTGCTGGCCCAGATCGCGGTGGACATGTCCCGTCTGGCGGAGGAGATCATCGCCTGGTGCACCCCGGAGTTCG
Organism: Corynebacterium freneyi; assembly: GCF_030408835.1. NCBI lineage: Bacteria > Bacillati > Actinomycetota > Actinomycetes > Mycobacteriales > Corynebacteriaceae > Corynebacterium > Corynebacterium freneyi. The sequence continues at coordinate 1,721,632 of NZ_CP047357.1, read as the reverse complement.
GCTACGTGACGCTTGCCGACGAGTGGTCGACGGGGTCGTCGATCATGCCGCAGAAGAAGAACCCGGACGTCGCGGAGCTCACGCGCGGCAAGACCGGTCGTCTGATCGGCAACCTGTCGGGTCTGATGGCGACGCTGAAGGCGCAGCCGTTGGCGTACAACCGTGACCTGCAGGAGGACAAGGAGCCGATCGTCGATTCCGTCGCGCAGCTGAATCTGCTGCTGCCGGCCATGACGGGCCTGGTGGCCACGCTGACGTTCCACGAGGATCGGATGCGCGAGCTCGCCCCGGCCGGTTTCACGCTGGCCACCGATCTCGCGGAGTGGATGGTGCGCCAGGGCGTTCCGTTCCGCGTCGCGCACGAGGCGTCGGGGCAGTGCGTGCGCATCGCGGAGTCCCGCGGCGTGGGGTTGCACGAGCTTTCCGACGACGAGCTCGCCGGGGTGCACGAGTCGCTGACCCCGCAGGTGCGCGAGGTGCTCACCATCGATGGTGCGGTGGCGTCGCGCGATACCCGCGGCGGCACCGCCGGGGTGCGCGTGGCCGAGCAGCTCGGTCGGGTGCGTTCGGCGTCGGCCGACGGTCGCGCGTGGGCGGAGGCGCCGGTGCGCTCGTCCTAGGTTACGAGTGCTCGAGCGCCGGTCAACGGCGCTCACCCTGCGGGGGTCGTTTTGATCCCTTAGTCTCTTTTCATGTCCTCTGCTTCTGCTCCGCGCGCGCGGAAAACGGGCGCCCGGGTCGTGGCGCTGATCCTCGTCGTCGTGGGCGTGCTCGCGGTCGCAGTGGGCCGCGGGTGGGTGTCCGTTCCCGGCCTGTCGGAGGATTCTCCGGGCGGGGGCCCGGGATCGGGCGGCCTCGGGGGCGGGGGAGACCTCCGCCTGGTCGCCGGCGTCGTGGGCTGGGAGAAGCTGGAGTATTTCCGCGATCCCGCCGTCCGCGAGGTGTTCGCCGACCACGGCCTGGAGGTGACGGTCGAGGCGGCCGGTTCGCGCACGATCGCCACCGGCGTCGATCTCGACGAATTCGACTTCGCGTTCCCCTCGTCGGCACCCGCGGCGAAGCGCATCGCGGAGGAGAATCCGCATGAGGCGGAGACCACCCCGTTCCACTCGCCGATGGCCGTGGCCACGTTCCGGCCGATCGTCGACGTCCTCGCCGCCGAGGGCGTCGCTCGCGAAGAAGACGGTCACTGGTACATCGACATGACGGAGTACCTGCGCCTGGCGGAGGAGGGGACCCGGTGGCGTGACGTGGGCGACGGCGCCTACCCCTCGCCGCGGACGGTGCAGATGTCGACGACCGACGCCCGCACGTCGAATTCGGCGGCGATGTACGCGTCCATCCTGTCGTGGGCGGGCAACGACGGCGCCGTGGTCGCGGACCGCGGCCAGGTCGACGCCGCCGTCGAGCGCATCGCACCGCTGCTGGCGGGCCAGGGATTCACCGAATCGTCCTCCGCCGGGCCCTTCGCCGATTACCTGTCGCAGGGCATTGGGGCGAAGCCGATGGTGATGATCTACGAGTCGCAGTTCCTCGAGCGGCAGATGAACGCCGAAGAGTCGATCCGCGACGACATGGTGCTGGCCTACCCGGATCCGACGATCCAGTCGAAGCACACGGTCATCGGCCTGAATTCCGACGGCGCGGAGGTGGCTCGGTTGCTCGCCGAGGATCCCGACCTGCAGCGGTTGGCGGCGGAGCACGGTTTCCGTCCGCAGTCCAGGAGCGTTTTCGACGAGGTGCTCGCGGACAAGGGGGCGCCTGCGCCGCCGGAGTTGGTCTCCGTCATCGATCCGCCGAGTTTCGATCTGCTCGAGGCGCTGTTGACGGGCCTCGGCGAGGAGTTGGGCGGGCGCGGCGAACCGAGCGCCGCCGAGGAGGATGCCGGTGCCGCCGCCGATGCGCCGGTGGGCGAATGAACCGGACACACGGGAAGGAATCGATCATGGATGTTTCGCGTTGGAGGTCCTCGTTCGCGGTGGTCGTGGCGGCCTTGACGGCGTTGTTCCTCGTCGCCTGCTCCGGCGGCGACGGGGGAGGGGCGGGTTCCGGTGGGGCCGGCGCCGACTTCGAGCCGGATTCCTCGCTGGCCGGGGGCACGATCCACATCGCCGCGGCCACGGAGCTGGCGGACCTCGAACCCGTCATGGAGCGGGCGTCGGAGGATCTCGGTTTCGACGTCGTGATGGACTTCCCCGGCGGCACGTTGGACAACTCCGAGCGACTGGGCGCCGGCGAGTTCGATGGCCGCTATGACGCCACGTGGTTCGCCACCAACCGGTACGCCGAGCTCATCGGCGCGGACGACAAGCTCGTGGGCGCGGAGAAGATCGCCACGTCTCCGGTGGCCTTCGGCGTACGGTCGGCGAAGGCCCGCGAGCTGGGCTGGGATTCGACGGCCCCGACGTGGGCGGAGATCGCGGAGGCGACGTCGAAGGGCGATTTGACCATCGCCATGACCGACCCGGGCACGTCGAATTCGGGTTTTTCGGCGCTGGTGTCGGTCGCGACCGCCGTGGCCGACACGGGCAACGCCCTGACCGCCGAGGACGTCGATCGCGTCGCCCCGCAGCTGCGCGACCTGTTCGAGGGCCAGACCCTCACCTCGGGCTCGTCGGGGTGGCTGGCGGAGACGTTCCGGGATGACCCGACCCGCGCCGACGCGATGATCAATTACGAGTCGGTCCTCCACGACCTGAAGTCCGACGGGCTCGACGTCGAGATCATCGTGCCTGCCGACGGCGTGGTCAGCGCGGACTATCCGCTGTCGGCGCTGGCGGAGCCGGCGGATGCGAAGGCCCGCGAGCGGGTGGAGTCGATCGTCGAGTGGCTGCGGGCCAACCCGGACGTCGTGCGGGATTCCTTCCGACGACCCGCCGACCGGTCCGATCCCGCCCCGGAGCTGACGGACGATCTTCTCATCGAACTTCCCTTCCCGGGATCGAAGGAGGTGACGGACCGTCTGGTCCGGGCGTACCACAACGAGCTGCGCAGGCCGGGTGACACGGCGTTTGTGCTCGACACCTCCGGTTCGATGGAGGGTGAGCGCATGCGCTCCCTGCAGGCGACGCTCACGTCGCTGGTCGACGGCAGCGCCCGCACGTCGACGTCGGAGGTCGGTTTCCGCGACCGCGAGCGGATCAGCCTGCTGCCCTTTGCCTCGCAGCCCGGGCAATCGACGACGGTGCGGTTTTCCGCGGCCGACCCCGGCCCGCGCACCGAGTTGCTCGATGCGATCGGTCGGCTGGAACCGTTCGGCAGCACGGCCATCTACGGTGCGCTCATCGACGCCTACGACACCATCGACGTCGGTGACGCCGGAATCCCGTCGATCGTGCTCATGACCGACGGCGAAGTCACCGATGGCCCGGGGTTGGGCGAGTTCCTCGCCCACTACCGTTCGCTGCCGAAGGAGCGCCAGGCGATCCCGGTCTTCGTGATCCTCTACGGCGAAGCCAACGTCGGTGAAATGGAGGAGCTGGCCAAGGCCACCGGCGGTGAGGTCTTCGACGCCCTCAACGGTGATCTGGATGCCGCGTTCAAGGAAATTCGTGGCTACCAGTAGTTCGGGCGGCGCCGGGGGCTTCTTCGCCTCCCGCCGCAACATCGTCGGCATGGTGTTGGCGGTGCTCGTCATCGTCGGCCATCTCGCCGTCGGTTTCGGCGCCTTCTGGCCGGTGGCTGCCGCCGCCGCATGGGGTGTCGGCGTGCTGCTGACCCCGGCGGAACGGACCCCCGACGGCACCGGGGCCCTGGAGTCGTCGGATGCCCGGCCGGCCGTCGTCAAGCGAAAGAGCCCGGAGGAGCTGGGCCGCGACCTGCGCCGCCGCATCGAGGGCTGGTCGACGTCGCCGTTGCCGCGGGAGGTGCGGGACGAAATCGTCGTCGTCCACGCGGGGCTGGTCGAGGCGCTGGGCAACTGGCCGCGGCTGGAATCGATGCCGCACCACAGGTCCGTCGTGGCGCAGATCATCAACTCCGACCTGCCCGAAGTCGTCGACGGCTACCTCGCCATCGCCCCCGACCGCAGGTTCGCCGCCACCGAGGACATCGTGGACCTGCTCGACCTGCTGGCCCACCAGGTCGACCGGATCAACTCCGACGCCGACACCGTCGCCGACGCCGAACAACGTGAACTCGAGCGCAAACGGCTGGAGATGGAGCTGCGCTTCGGTCCCCGCCCCGACGTGCCGGACGACGACGATGGCGTCCCGTCGTCGTGGACGTCGTAGAATCGATCGTCATGAGCCTCGATCCGAAGTTGCTGGACATCCTCGCCTGCCCCCGCGACAAGGGGCCGCTGACGTATCTCGAGGACGAGTCCGTCCTGGTCAACGAGCGCCTGGGCATCGCGTACCCGATCGAGGACGGCATCCCCGTGATGCTTTCCGACGAGGCCGTCGACTGGCCCCGGTGACGGGCGGGTCCCTGAACCGGGAGATCCTGTCCGGGCACCCGGCCGACGCCGCGAAAGCGCTGCTCGGCCGGGTTCTCGTCGTTCCCGGCGATGGTCTGCGGGCGCGGATCACGGAGGTGGAGGCCTACGGCGGGCCGGCTGATTCGCCGTGGCCCGACCCGGGGGCGCACACGTGGCCCGGCGTGACCCCGCGCAACCGCGTCATGTTCGGGCCCGCAGGGCACCTGTACGTGTACCGGTCGTACGGCATTCATTTCTGCGCGAACGTGACGGCCGGCCCCGATGGAGTCGGTGGCGGAGTTCTGCTGCGAGGTGCGGAGATCCTGGAGGGGGAGGACGTCGCGAGGCGGAGGCGGAGCGCGGCGCGCGGGAATCTGGCACGGAAGAGCCCGGTGCTGCGGGACCTGGCGCGGGGGCCGGGAAACCTGGGGCAAGCCCTCGGCATTGACTTGGGCGACTATGGGCTGGACCTCTTCGATCCTTCCTCGCGCGTGCAGCTCGGTGCGGGGGAGCGGGCGCCGGTGGCCGATGCTGAGATGCGAGATGCCGAGCTGCGAAATGTCGAGCTGCGCTCCGGTCCGCGCGTGGGATTGAGGGCGGCGTCGCAACGCCCGTGGCGATTCTGGCTGCCCGGCGAGCCCGGGGTGTCGGCGTATCGTCGTCATGCCAAAGCCGACGGACTGGCCTGAGCAACGGGACGGACCTGGTGCGGCGGCGCCCACGTGGGGACGCGCCCGTGCGGGTCGACCCCGCCACGCCCGCCGCGTTCCGGCACGTTAGGATGTTCCGCGTGACCGACATGAACATCATCGAAGACCTGGAATGGCGCGGCCTCATCGCGCAGTCGACGGACCTGGACGCCCTGCGCGCCCTGGTCGAGGAGGGGCCCATCACCGCGTATGTGGGCTTCGATCCGACGGGTTCGTCGCTGCACGCCGGCCACCTCGTTCCGCTGGTGATGCTCAAGCGTTTCCAGGACGCCGGGCATCGCCCGATCGCCCTGGCCGGTGGCGCCACCGGCATGATCGGCGACCCGCGCGACGTCGGCGAGCGTTCCATGCTCACCGAAGAGGAGATCGCCGGCAACGTCGCGAAGATCGAGGAGCAGCTGCGCCGATTCGTCGACATCATCGAGGAGGATCAGCCGGGCCGTGGCCTGCTGGTCAACAACTACGACTGGGTGTCGAAGATCTCGGTGATCGAGTTCCTTCGTGACTTGGGCAAGAACTTTTCGCTCAACACGATGCTCGACCGCGACACCGTCAAGCGTCGCCTGGAAAACGACGGCATGTCCTACACCGAGTTTTCCTACATGCTGCTGCAGGCCAACGACTACGTGCACCTGCGCCGCACCCACGACTGCCGCCTGCAGATCGGCGGTTCGGATCAGTGGGGCAACATCGTTTCCGGCGTCGACCTGAACCGTCGCCTCGACGGCGAGAAGGTCCACGGGCTGACCGTGCCGCTGGTGACCGACGCGGAGGGCAAGAAGTTCGGCAAGTCCACCGGCGGCGGCAAGCTGTGGCTCGACGCCGAGCTGACCAGCCCGTACGCGTGGTACCAGTACTTCATCAACGCCGGCGACTCCGTCGTCATCGATTACCTGAAGTGGTTCACGTTCCTGACCCGCGAGGAGATCGCCGAGTACGAGGTCGCGGTCGCCGAGCGTCCGTTCAAGCGCGAGGCTCAGCGTCGCCTGGCGCAGGAGATGACGGACCTGGTGCACGGCGAGGATGCCCGCAAGGCCGTGGAGCTGGCGGCGCAGGCGTTGTTCGGCCGGGCCGAGTTGTCCGACTTGGATGAGGCGACGCTGGCCGCGGCGGTGTCGGAGACCGAGGTTGCCGACGTCAACGCCGGTGAGCCGGATACCGCGGTGGATCTGCTGGTCGCATCGGGCCTGGCGAAGTCGAAGGGCGAGGCGCGACGCACCCTCAAGGAGGGCGGCGCCTACGTCAACAACGAGCGCATCACCGACGAGGAGTGGGTGCCCGCCGATTCCGATTTGCTGCACGGCACGTGGCTGGTGCTGCGCCGAGGCAAGAAGAACTTCGCCGGCGTGCGCATCCACCGCTGACCAACGCATCGATGGCGCGTGGTGAAGAAGCGCGCGTCGAGGTGCATGCATCGTGTCCGTCATCCCGGAGCCGAATCCGGGGTGGCGGGCTTTTTTCGTGCGGGAGCGTGGCGTGCGAAGTGCGCCCTTGAGCGGTTTGCGTGATGCTTTGGGGCTTTACGACGGCCATGTGGGAGGCAAGATGGCCGAGAAGCAGGCAGTGACCAGGACTTTTGGTGTCCGTGGTGGTCGTGTGTAGTGTTACCGGGGCAAGCGAGACGCCGGGTTGGTGCCTGCAAGGGTGCTGGTCGGGCGGGGTGTTTGCGGGGAATTTACCTTCTGGTTGCGCCGAGTTTGACTTCGGTGGGGCGGGTGGTTTAAGATTCCTTCTTGCTGCTTGCGGCGCTGGGTGTGCCTGGTTGTTGTGGGTGTGCGTGTGTTTTTTGAGAACTCGATAGTGTGCCGATGTACTTTATTTTGTGTTGATTTGGTGAGTGCCAGGAGTTTCTGGTTGCTCTTTCTTTTCAACCTGTTTGGTGTGCCTGCTCCTTCACCCTGTCGGGGTGGGTGCACTGTTTTTTCGGATATGAATGCCAGGCCAGCCGAGTGTGGTTGGTTTGTCGTTTGTTTTTGCCGGTTTTGAGCTTTTCACTGAAATAGCTTTTGTGGAGAGTTTGATCCTGGCTCAGGACGAACGCTGGCGGCGTGCTTAACACATGCAAGTCGAACGGTAAGGCCCCAGCTTGCTGGGGTACACGAGTGGCGAACGGGTGAGTAACACGTGGGTGACCTGCCCCGCACTTCGGGATAAGCCTGGGAAACTGGGTCTAATACCGGATAGGACCGCATCGTGAGGGTGTGGTGGAAAGTTTTTTCGGTGTGGGATGGGCCCGCGGCCTATCAGCTTGTTGGTGGGGTAATGGCCTACCAAGGCGGCGACGGGTAGCCGGCCTGAGAGGGTGGACGGCCACATTGGGACTGAGACACGGCCCAGACTCCTACGGGAGGCAGCAGTGGGGAATATTGCACAATGGGCGGAAGCCTGATGCAGCGACGCCGCGTGGGGGATGACGGCCTTCGGGTTGTAAACTCCTTTCACCATCGACGAAGGTTTTCTGACGGTAGATGGAGAAGAAGCACCGGCTAACTACGTGCCAGCAGCCGCGGTAATACGTAGGGTGCGAGCGTTGTCCGGAATTACTGGGCGTAAAGAGCTCGTAGGTGGTTTGTCGCGTCGTCTGTGAAATTCCGGGGCTTAACTCCGGGCGTGCAGGCGATACGGGCATAACTTGAGTACTGTAGGGGAGACTGGAATTCCTGGTGTAGCGGTGAAATGCGCAGATATCAGGAGGAACACCGGTGGCGAAGGCGGGTCTCTGGGCAGTAACTGACGCTGAGGAGCGAAAGCATGGGTAGCGAACAGGATTAGATACCCTGGTAGTCCATGCCGTAAACGGTGGGCGCTAGGTGTAGGGGTCTTCCACGACTTCTGTGCCGTAGCTAACGCATTAAGCGCCCCGCCTGGGGAGTACGGCCGCAAGGCTAAAACTCAAAGGAATTGACGGGGGCCCGCACAAGCGGCGGAGCATGTGGATTAATTCGATGCAACGCGAAGAACCTTACCTGGGCTTGACATATACGGGATCGCCGCAGAGATGTGGTTTCCCTTGTGGCTCGTATACAGGTGGTGCATGGTTGTCGTCAGCTCGTGTCGTGAGATGTTGGGTTAAGTCCCGCAACGAGCGCAACCCTTGTCTTATGTTGCCAGCACGTGATGGTGGGGACTCGTGAGAAACTGCCGGGGTCAACTCGGAGGAAGGTGGGGATGACGTCAAATCATCATGCCCCTTATGTCCAGGGCTTCACACATGCTACAATGGTCGGTACAGTGGGTTGCGATACCGTGAGGTGGAGCTAATCCCTTAAAGCCGGTCTCAGTTCGGATCGGGGTCTGCAACTCGACCCCGTGAAGTCGGAGTCGCTAGTAATCGCAGATCAGCAACGCTGCGGTGAATACGTTCCCGGGCCTTGTACACACCGCCCGTCACGTCATGAAAGTCGGTAACACCCGAAGCCAGTGGCCCAACCCTTTGTGGGGGGAGCTGTCGAAGGTGGGATCGGTGATTGGGACGAAGTCGTAACAAGGTAGCCGTACCGGAAGGTGCGGCTGGATCACCTCCTTTCTAAGGAGTTTGTTTTGTTAAGTCGGCCCCTTGTGCTGGTTGTCCTGTGGACGCTGGTGGGGGTCGCGTTTTTTGGGTGGACGCTTGCCGGCCGCATGGTGCGGTCTTTGACACAAAGTGTTTGCAAGGGTATGTCGGTGCGCTGTCGGGTGTCTGGGAAGACACCGTCTGCTGCCTTGTGCGTCAACCTGGTGGTTGGTGTGTGGGGTTGGTGGTTTGTTTTTCCTTGGGGCGCTGGTTGCCTGCTGGCCGCAGTTGGTGTGGTTGTGTGGGTTTCTGGTGGTGTTGTGTGAGAACTGGATAGTGGACGCGAGCATCTTGATTTTTCTGTAGATTTGTTCCATAACAGTTTATTCTGTTTGGTCGTTTGTGTGTTGTGTTGTAAGGGCACACGGTGGATGCCTTGGCATCAGGAGGCCGATGAAGGACGTGAGAGGCTGCGAAATGCCTCGGGGAGCTGCCAACTAAGCGTTGATCCGAGGGTGTCCGAATGGGGAAACCTGGCCGTCGTTGTGGGCGGTCGCCGTCAGATGAATTCATAGTCTGGTTGGTGGTTACGCGGGGAAGTGAAACATCTCAGTACCCGTAGGAAGAGAAAACAATTGTGATTCCGTTAGTAGTGGCGAGCGAACGCGGATGAGGCTAAACCGCATGCGTGTGATACCTGGCAGGGGTTGCGTGTGTGGTGTTGTGGGGTTTACGTGTGCATGGTCTGCCAGCTGTGCGCCAGCATTGGTTGTGGTTAGCGGAAAGTGCGTGGAATCGCCTGCCGTAGACGGTGAGAGCCCGGTACGTGAAAGCCATGGTCTGTTGGTTGCGTTTGTCCCCGAGTAGCAGCGGGCTCGTGGAATCTGCTGTGAATCTGCCGGGACCACCCGGTAAGCCTGAATACCTTCTGTGACCGATAGCGGATAGTACCGTGAGGGAATGGTGAAAAGTACCCCGGGAGGGGAGTGAAATAGTACCTGAAACCGTGTGCTTACAATCCGTCAGAGCCTCCTTGTGGGGTGATGGCGTGCCTTTTGAAGAATGAGCCTGCGAGTCAGCGGCACGTCGCGAGGTTAACCCGTGTGGGGTAGCCGTAGCGAAAGCGAATACTAACTAGTGTGTTGTCAGTGGCGTGTCCTGGACCCGAAGCGGGGTGATCTACCCATGGCCAGTGTGAAGCAGAGGTAAGACTCTGTGGAGGCGCGAACCCACTTAGGTTGAAAACTGAGGGGATGAGTTGTGGGTAGGGGTGAAAGGCCAATCAAACTCCGTGATAGCTGGTTCTCCCCGAAATGCATTTAGGTGCAGCGTCGTGTGTTTCCTCCTGGAGGTAGAGCTACTGGTTGGTTTAGCGGGACTATCATCTTAGCGACATCAGCCAAACTCCGAATGCCGGTGAGGTGAGAGCACGGCAGTGAGACTGCGGGGGATAAGCTTCGTAGTCGAGAGGGAAACAGCCCAGATCGCCGGCTAAGGCCCCTAAGGGTATGCTAAGTGGAAAAGGATGTGGGATCGCGAAGACAACCAGGAGGTTGGCTTAGAAGCAGCCATCCTTGAAAGAGTGCGTAATAGCTCACTGGTCGAGTGGTCCTGCGCCGACAATGTAGTGGGGCTCAAGCATACCGCCGAAGCCGCGGCAGTGACTTTTTTGTTGCTGGGTAGGGGAGCGTCGTGTTCGGCTGTGAAGCTGCGGGGTGACCTGTGGTGGAGTGGACGCGAGTGAGAATGCAGGCATGAGTAGCGAATGAGGAGTGGAAACCTCCTCCGCCGGATGACCAAGGGTTCCTGGGCCAGGTTAATCCTCCCAGGGTGAGTCGGGACCTAAGGCGAGGCCGACAGGCGTAGTCGATGGACAACGGGTTGATATTCCCGTACCCGCGCAATCGCGCCCATGGTGAATCAGTGATACTAACCCTCCTGAAGCGTCCTTTCATCACCTTCGGGTGGTGTCTGGTTGTGGATGCAGGGGACCTGATCTGGTAGTAGCCAAGTGATGGGGTGACGCAGGAAGGTAGCCGTGCCACCTGATGGATGGTGGTGTAAGCGTGTAGCCGGCAGTCCAGGTAAATCCGGGCTGCGATAGTGGTGAGACGTGATGCGTACCCGTTGTGGGGAAGTTGGTGATCCTATGCTGCCGAGAAAAGCCTCTAGCGAGTGGTTGTGCGGCCCGTACCCCAAACCGACACAGGTGGTCAGGTAGAGAATACTAAGGCGATCGGGTGAACTGTGGTTAAGGAACTCGGCAAAATGCCCCCGTAACTTCGGGAGAAGGGGGGCCGCGTGATGTCTATGCCCGTTGCGGCGGACGGCGTTGCGTGGCCGCAGAGAATAGAGGGAAGCGACTGTTTACTAAAAACACAGGTCCGTGCGAAGACGGGTAAGTCGATGTATACGGACTGACGCCTGCCCGGTGCTGGAAGGTTAAGAGGACCTGTTAGATCCTTTGTGGGTCGAAGCGGAGAATTTAAGCCCCAGTAAACGGCGGTGGTAACTATAACCATCCTAAGGTAGCGAAATTCCTTGTCGGGTAAGTTCCGACCTGCACGAATGGCGTAACGACTTCCCTGCTGTCTCAACCACAGACCCGGCGAAATTGCAGTACGAGTAAAGATGCTCGTTACGCGCGGCAGGACGAAAAGACCCCGGGACCTTCACTATAGCTTGGTATTGGTGTTCGGTTCGGTTTGTGTAGGATAGGTGGGAGACTGTGAAACCTCAACGCCAGTTGGGGTGGAGTCGTTGTTGAAATACCACTCTGATCGTATTGGATATCTAACCTTGGCCCGTGATCCGGGTTGGGGACAGTGCCTGGTGGGTAGTTTAACTGGGGCGGTTGCCTCCCAAAGAGTAACGGAGGCGCCCAAAGGTTCCCTCAGCCTGGTTGGCAATCAGGTGTTGAGTGTAAGTGCACAAGGGAGCTTGACTGTGAGACTGACAGGTCGAGCAGGTACGAAAGTAGGGACTAGTGATCCGGCACCGGCTTGTGGAAGCGGTGTCGCTCAACGGATAAAAGGTACCCCGGGGATAACAGGCTGATCTTCCCCAAGAGTCCATATCGACGGGATGGTTTGGCACCTCGATGTCGGCTCGTCGCATCCTGGGGCTGGAGTAGGTCCCAAGGGTTGGGCTGTTCGCCCATTAAAGCGGCACGCGAGCTGGGTTTAGAACGTCGTGAGACAGTTCGGTCTCTATCCGCCGCGCGCGTAGAAACTTGAGGAAGGCTGTCCCTAGTACGAGAGGACCGGGACGGACGTACCTCTGGTGTGCCAGTTGTTTCGCCAGGAGCATTGCTGGTTGGCTACGTACGGAAGGGATAACCGCTGAAAGCATCTAAGCGGGAAGCCTGTTCCAAGATCAGGTTTCGTTTGAGGTCCCCTGTAGATGACGGGGTTGATAGGCCGGAACTGTGAGCATGGTGACGTGTTGAGGTGACCGGTACTAATAGACCAAACAACAACACACGCATCCCATTGTTGTGGGGTGTGCGGTTGACATTTTCTACGTAACGAGAAGGACCAAGAGTTTTGGTTCGCGTCCACTATCCAGCGTCTGGGACAGCACCCCCGACCCTTGCCGGCCACCCGTGTGTGTGGTGGTTGGTGTGTGGTTGGTGTGTTCCCGTAGATCGTGTCGGTGGTTATAGCGGTGGGGTCACGCCCGGTCCCATTCCGAACCCGGAAGCTAAGCCCACCTGCGCCGATGGTACTGCACCTGGGAGGGTGTGGGAGAGTAGGTCACTGCCGGCCAATAACTTGTGTGAGGGAGTTTCCTTCGTTGTCGCCTGCCCGTGGGGTTGGTGGTGGCGGGGGAGACTCCCTCTTTTTTTATTGTGTGGGGTGTGGTTGCTGCCGGTCCTTTTTTGGGGGTTGGCGGGGACCACGCACCACGTGGTTGCAGGGGACGGCGGGACTGGGGCGTTTTTCGGGTACGTGGGCGCCCACCGTTGGTTCGGTACGCCACCTGCAGTCGCTGCCTGTAGGCTGTAGCCGTTGTACGCATACTTTGGGAGAGGTAATGAATAACTCCGGTTTCGGGCAGGGTGGCCCCTACGGGCAGGGTGGATCCTTCGGGCAATCCGGCCCCTATGGCCAGCCCGGTGGTGGACAGTCCGGGCAGCCCGGTGGCGGCGGTCAGAACCCCTATGGTTACGGCGGTGGCGGACAGGGCAACCAGGCCGGCGGCGCCGGCAACGGCGGTCAGTCCTGGGGCGGCGGTCAGTCCCCGCAGTGGGATCAGGGGATGCAGTCCGGATTCGGCGCCGGCGGCGGATACGGTGCCCCGCAGGGTGCCGCCGGCGGTACGCCCGGCGGTTCGGGATCCGGATCTTCGGGCTCCAAGACCCCGTGGATCCTCGGCGGCGTCGGCGCCGTGGCACTGATCGCCATCATCGGTGTGGTCGCCTTCTTCTTCCTGGGGGGCTCCGAACGGGCGGAAAAGAAGGCCGTCGCCGAGGCCGCCAACGATTCCGCGAATACGATCCTCGAGTCGGACAATCTCGTCGAATGGAATGCGCTGATGTGCACGGCCTACCGCGCCGATGACGAGAACATCCAGAAGTTCCAGGATTCGTTCGGTGCGTTCGGCGATGAGTTCATTGCTTCGGAGCTCGAGGCGGAGAGCTACGAGCCCGACGACGTGACCTTCACCAACGATGACCGTACGGCCGCGGAGATCGGTTCCGGTTCGTCCGCTTTGAAGATGGCGAAGGAAGACGGCGAGTGGAAGATCTGCGATCCGGACATTGACTTCTCGGCCTTTGATGATTTCGGCGACATGTCCGACATCTTCGATGACTTCGGCGACTTCTCGGACATGTTCGACGACTTCTCGAGCATTCTCGACGACTACGACGTCTGGTGATTGTTCGCCGGTGACGACGCCCGCGGGCCTCGGTGACATCCGGGCCGGTGGGCGTCGTTACAATCGGCAGCCATGACTATCATCGCCGCTGCCGACGGTTCGGCCCTTGGTAATCCGGGTCCGGCCGGCTGGTCCTGGTACATCGACGACGACACGTGGGCCGCGGGCGGGTGGAAGAAGAGCACGAACAACCGCGGCGAGTTGATGGCCGTGGCGGACTTGCTCGCGTCGACGTCGCACCGCGCCGATGAAGAACTTCGAATCCTGTGCGATTCGCAGTACGTGATCAACTCGGTGACCAAGTGGATGCCGGGGTGGAAGCGCAAGGGCTGGAAGAAGCGGGATGGAAAGCCCGTGCTCAACGTGGACATTCTGTCCGTCATCGATGAGCTGATGCAGGGCCGCGTCGTCCATTTCGAGTGGGTGAAGGGGCACGCCGGCCACGAGATGAACGAAGCCGCCGATGAGCGTGCGCGCGCCGCGGCGACGTCCTTCCAGGCCGGTGAGCCGGTCAACGAGGGTCCGGGGTTCCCGGGGGCCACGACGAGTGCGGAGCTGATCATGGCCGGCGGGCCTGCGGCCGCTTCCGGGAAGGAAGGGCGGGCCGCGTCCACGGAGTCGTCGTCACGCACGGCCCGCGGTGGCTCCGGCACGGGCGGTGCGGGCAAGGCCGCCTCGGATGCGGGGCAGGCCGGGCTTTTCGACGTCGCCGCCGACCCGGCAGCAGAAGCCATGACGGCGGTTCGCACCGCACAGGGGACGCTCGTGCGCGCGGCCGGAAGGGCCCGCGACGGCGACGAGGCTCGACTGGCCTTTTTGACCAAGCGCGCAGTGATCGTGCCGTCCGAGATGGACGCGGCGTTTCCGGCGGATTTCGCCTCGCAGCGGCCGGAGATCACGGTCGTCGGCGCCACCGGAGTGGCGGTGACGCGCGGCGGCGGGTGGACGGCGACGTCGACGTGGGACATCTCCGGCGACCCGGTGCTCGTGGCGCACCATCTTTCGGTCCACGCGTGAGGGGTGCGCGCGGCCGCGGCTGGTAGCCTGGGCCGTTGAACGCGGTGCCGGGGCATGGGCCCCTCTTCGCATGGTGAAGCGCCGCTTGATTCGTCAATGTTCGACTTTCATCCGCTTTCGCGCGGTGGATCGCCCCGACCGGGCGACGCCGTGGCGCGAAAGCGGCAATCGCGTGAGGAGCTTCCTGCAACATGGCCGAGAACGAAGGTTCGCGTCCCGACGGTGAGCGCCGCGGAGGCCAGGGCGGCCGCCCCGGTGGTTTCCGCGGCGGCCGCGGCGGTGGCCGCCCGGGCGGGCGTGGTCAGGGAGGCCGGGGCCAGGGTGGCCGCGGCGGGCGTCCGGGGCACGGCGGTCAGGGCGGCCGGCGGTGGGACAACCGCGACGGCCGCGATGAGCGTCGCGACGATCGGGGCGGGCAGCGTCGCGATGACCGTCGCAACGACCGCGACAACCGGGACAACCGCGACTACCGCGGCGAGCGCGGCGACCGCCGGGAGTGGCGCCGCGATGATCGCCGGGACGACCGCCAGGGGGAGCGTCGTGGCGGTGGCCCGCGCGGCGACCGTCGGGATGCCCGTCGCGGTGGCCCGGGTGGCCATGGCGGACAGGGCGGCCCGCGCCGCCGTTCCAACCGGGGCGGTCGTTTCCAGCCGGATCAGAAGCGTGCGCCGCGCACCGGCCCGCAGCGTCCGGGTTTCCGCGAGGAGCGCATCGTCGCGCGCCAGAACGAGCCGTCGATTCCCGATGACGTCAAGGCCGACGAGCTCGACCCGTCGGTGCGTCAGGATCTGAAGAGCCTGGCCAAGGACAACGCCGACACCGTCGCCCGCCACATGATCATGGCCGCGACGCTCATGGCCGATGACCCGAAGCTGGCGTTGCGCCATGCCCGCGCGGCGAAGGACCGGGCCGGTCGGGTCGGCGTCGTCCGCGAGACCAATGGCGTCGCCGCGTACCACGCCGGCGAGTGGAAGGAGGCGTTGGCGGAGCTGCGCGCCGCACGCCGCATTTCCGGTGGCGCGGGTCTGCTGGCGGTCATGGCCGACTGCGAGCGTGGCCTGGGCCGTCCGGAGAAGGCCATCGAGCTGAGCCGGACCGACGAGGTTCGTTTGCTTGACGACGACTCGCGCACCGAGTTGGCCATCGTGGTCGCCGGGGCGCGCCGTGACATGGGTGATCTGGATTCGGCGATCATCGAGCTCGAGGCGCAGAACCTGGATCCGAACCGCAAGGACTTCGAGGGCGCTCGCCTGTTCTACGCCTACGCCGATGCGTTGGCGGAGGCCGGCCGCACCGACGAGGCCCGCGAGTGGTTCAACCGTTCGGCCGAGCTCGACCCGGACGAGCTCCTCGACTCCCGCGAACGCGTGGCCGAGCTGTAGAACCGGGAAAGTGACCGACGCAGACCAGCACCGAACCCACCCAGAACCGAACCCACTTGGATTGGACCGAGGTTTTCCCATGAGCACCGAATTGCTTGCCGGACGTTACGACGCCGCCCTGCTCGATCTCGACGGCACGATCTACGAGGGCGGCCGCCCCGTCCCCGGAGCCCTCGAGGCGTTGACGGAGGCCGGACTGCCGATGCTGTTCGTCACGAACAACGCCTCGCGCTCCCCGGAAACCGTCGCCGAGCAGCTGCGTTCCCTCGGGTACGACTGCACCGGCGATGACGTCATGACCTCGGCGCAGGCCGCCATCGAAATGGCCGGGGGAATCATCCCGGAGGGTTCGAAGGTGCTGGTGCTGGGCGCGCAGTCGTTCCGCGACCTGGCGACCGAGGCCGGCTACGAGCTGGTCGACTCCGCCGACGACGAGCCGGCGGCGGTGTTCCAGGGGCACAACCCCGACACCAACTGGGCGATGTTGTCGGAGGCCGCGCTCGCCATCGCACGCGGCGCCACCTACCTGGCGTCGAACCTGGACACCACCCTGCCGATGGAGCGCGGCCTGTTGGTGGGCAACGGGTCGATGGTCGCGGCCGTGGTGTCGGCCACCGGCGTCGAGCCGCGCAGCGCGGGCAAGCCGCAGCCGCCGATGTTCCACCGTGGTGCGGCCCGCCTGGGGTCGCAGCGGCCGATCGTCATCGGCGACCGCCTGAACACCGACATCGCCGGCGGCAACGCCGCGGGCTACGACACCCTGATGACCGTCACCGGCATTTCCGGCCACCACGAAACGCTGTCGGCGATCCCGGAGGAACGGCCGACCGTCATCGGCGCCGACATGGGCGCCCTGGTCGCCCCGGCGGAGCACGCCGAACCGCGTCCGCAGGCCGGTTTCACCGCCGAGCGCGATCCGGAGGACCCGGGCGTCATCGTCATCGGCGGCGGCGACGCCTCGGATGCCCGTCTGGACAATCCTGCTCAGGCCGCGGTCGCCGCGCTGCTCACCGCCGCTTCGGTCGCCTGGTTCGACGTCGACGGTGCGCCGTCGACCGCTCCGGTCACCGGGGTGCGCACCACCTCGGATGCGGCCGCCGCTGCCGTCGCCGCGTGGCGGTGATGGAGGAGATGGCCGTTTCCGGACAGACCCCGAAGCCCGGCCCCGTGCCCGGCCCCGGCTCTTCGGGTCCCCGGCCGGGCCCCACGCCCAACGACGCCGCCGCCGCTCTGGCCGGCGGGGCGGTCGACCCGGACCGGCTTCGTCGTCACGTACGGGAAGCCCTCGACGCGCCCGCGCCGACCCCGGCCGACCGCGCCGCGCACCTGGAACGTGCGCACGCCCTGCTGCAGGAGGCGCTGGGCGGGGAAGGGGCGTCGCGTGGCTAAGGGATCGACCCCGAAACGCCGGCTGGACGCGGAGCTGGTGCGCCGCAAGATCGCGCGGTCGAGGGAGCATGCCGTCGAGCTGATCAAGGACGGGCGCGTCACGGTCAACGGAATGGCGGCGACGAAGCCGGCCACGGCGGTCACCGGGGACATTTCCATCCGGGTGAGCGAGGACGCCGACGACGCCAACTGGGCCTCGCGCGGCGCCCACAAGTTGCTCGGTGCGCTCGCCGCGTTCGAACCGGAGGGGCTGAGCTTGGCGGGGCGTCGCGTCATCGACGCCGGCGCGTCGACCGGAGGCTTCACCGACGTGTGCCTGCGCCGCGACGCCGCCGAAGTCATCGCCGTCGACGTCGGCTACGGGCAGCTGATCTGGAGGCTTCGCGACGACGCCCGCGTCACGGTCCTCGACCGGACGAACGTGCGTACCCTCACCGCGGACATGATCGGCGGTGCGGCCGACGTCATGGTCGGCGACCTGTCCTTCATTTCCCTGCGGTTGACGCTGCCGGCGCTGGTCGACAGCCTGGTCGACGGGGCGGACCTGCTGCCGATGGTCAAACCGCAGTTCGAGGTGGGCAAGGATCGCCTCGGCTCCGGCGGCGTGGTCCGCAGCCCGCAGCTGCGCAAGGAAGTCGTCGGCGACGTCGCCCGCTTCGGACGGACGCTGGGGCTGTCGGTGCGCGGCGTCGTCGCCAGCCCGCTGCCCGGCCCGTCCGGCAACGTGGAGTATTTCCTGTGGCTGGTCAAGGATGGTGGCGCATCCGACGTGGATGATGAAAAGCTGGATGAGATGATCGATCGCGCCGTGGAGGAGGGGCCCCGATGACGGAAAGGTCCGCGATGACGGAGGACCGGGACCGCCAGGTGCTGCTGGTGCCGCATTCGGGGCGCAGCTCCAACCTGGAGATGGCCGCCGAAGCGGCGGAGCTGCTCGACCGCGCCGGCATCGGCGTGCGCGTTTTGGCCGGCGATGATCCGGCGACGCTGCTGCGTCACCCGGTGCTGGGCCGGTACCCGCGGTTCGGACATTCGCCGCAGGCCGCGTCGGGGTGCGAGCTGGTGCTCGTGCTCGGCGGCGACGGCACGTTCCTGCGGGCGGCGGACATCGCCCATTCGATGGATCTGCCGGTGCTGGGCATCAACATGGGCCACGTCGGCTTCCTGGCCGAGTGGGAGCAGGAGTCGATGACCGAGGCGATTCAGCGGGTCATCGACCGCAGCTGGCGCGTCGAGGACCGGATGACGGTGACGGCGACGGTCCGCGACAACGATGGCCGGGTCATCGGCACGGGCTGGGCGCTCAACGAGGTCAGCATCGAAAACCTCAATCGCCGCGGCGTCCTCGACGTCGTGCTGGAGGTCGATCAGCGCCCGGTGAGCTCCTACGGCTGCGACGGCGTGCTCATTTCCACGCCGACCGGCTCGACGGCGTACGCCTTTTCGGCGGGCGGCCCGGTGCTGTGGCCGGAGCTCGACGCGATCCTGGTGGTGCCCAACAACGCCCACGCCCTGTTCGACCGGCCGATGGTGGTGTCGCCGCATTCGACGGTGGCGGTGGAGACGAATCCGCAGACCAGCGCCGCGCAGGCGGTGCTCGACGGGTTCCGGCCGATTCCGATGCCGGCGGGCAGCCGCATCGAAATCACCCGCGGCGAGCAGGCGGTGAAGTGGGTCCGCCTGGATTCGGCGCCGTTCACGGATCGGCTGGTGCACAAGTTCCGCCTGCCGGTGACGGGATGGCGGGGCCCGAGGCGGTGATTCGACGATGCTGACGGAGCTGACCATCCGCGACCTCGGCGTCATCCCCGAATCGACCGTGGAGTTCAGCCCGGGGCTGACGGTGCTCACGGGCGAGACGGGCGCGGGCAAGACCATGGTGGTCACGGGCCTGCGTCTGCTGTCGGGCGGCCGCGCCGACGCCGGTCGCGTGCGCACGGGGGCGGACAAGGCCGTCGTCGAGGGCAGGGTGTCCACGGCGGACCTCGCGGGTCCGCTTGCCGACGACGTCGACCGGATCCTCGACGATTGCGGGGGCGAAAGGGACGAAAACGACGAGATCCTGCTGGCGCGTCAGGTGTCGGCGAAGGGGCGTTCGCGCGCGTGGATCGGCGGCCGGGGCACCCCGGCGGCGTCGTTGGCCGACATCGCCGGTGCGGTGCTGGCCATTCACGGCCAGAACGACCAGCTGCGCTTGCTCGGCGGCGGGGAGCAGATCGCGGCCCTCGACCGGCTCGGCGGGGATCGGGTGGCGCCGCTGCTCGAGGCCTACCGCGAGGTGCGCGGCCAGTGGCGTGCGGCGGCGAAGGATTTGGAGGAGCGCACGTCGAAGCGCCGCGAAATGGCGATGCGCGCCGACCAGCTGACGTTCGCGCTGGAGGAAATCGACGCGGTCGACCCGGAGCCGGGCGAGGACGTGGAGCTGACCGAGACCATCCGCCGCATGCAGGATCTCGACGGTCTGCGCGAGGCGGCGACCGTGGCGTGGGCGGCCATCGACGGCCCCGGCGCCATCGGGGCGGCCGCCGGTGCCGCCGCCGACGATGAAGAGGGCGCGGCCGATTTGCTGGGCCGGGCGCAGCACGCGTTGGCGGGCTCCGGCGATTCCGAGCTGACGGACCTGGCCGAACGTCTCGGCGAGATCACCAGTGGCCTGACCGACGTCTCCGCGGGTCTGGGCACCTACCTCGA
Source organism: Corynebacterium freneyi (assembly GCF_030408835.1). Lineage (NCBI taxonomy): Bacteria > Bacillati > Actinomycetota > Actinomycetes > Mycobacteriales > Corynebacteriaceae > Corynebacterium > Corynebacterium freneyi. Next base: position 1,701,652 of record NZ_CP047357.1, on the reverse strand, counting down.
GTCGTTGCCGGAGGAGACCGAGTCGCTGGACGGACTGCTGGCCCGGCAGGCGGAGATCCGGAACCTGACCCGCAAGTACGCCCCGGACATCGACGGCGTGCTGGCCTGGCGGGACAAGGCGCGGCGCAAGCTCGGCACGCTCGACGTCTCCGGCGAGGCGCTGGACAAGCTCGCCGCCGACGTCGCCGCGCTGGAGAAGAAGGTCCGCGCGGCGGCGAAGAAGCTGACGACGATCCGCACGACGCTGGCCGCCGAATTGGGCGAACGGGTCACCGCGGAACTCAAGGGCCTGGCCATGCCGATGACGTCCCTGGTCGTGGAGGTTTCCGAGGCCGGTTCCTTCGGGCCGTCCGGCGCCGACGACGTTTCCTTCCTGCTGTCGGCGCACAAGGGGGCCGAACCCCGCCCGCTGGCCGGCAGCGCGTCGGGCGGCGAACTCTCCCGCGTCATGCTGGCCCTGGAAGTCGTCCTCGCCGAGGGCGACGGTGGCCGCACCCTGGTCTTCGACGAAGTCGACGCCGGCGTCGGCGGACGGGCCGCGGTGGAAATCGGCCGTCGCCTGGCGCGGTTGGCAGAACACAACCAGGTCATCGTCGTCACGCACTTGCCGCAGGTCGCGGCCTACGCCGACACTCACCTGCACGTGGCCAAGGACGTCGCCGAGGACGGAGTGGTCTCCGGGGTCGCCGCCCTGGACCGGGAGCGGCGCGTGGAGGAACTCGCCCGGATGATGGCCGGCCTCGACGGCACCGAGTCCGGCCGCGCCCACGCCACCGATCTGCTGGAGAAGGCCCAGAGCGACAAGAAGCCCCGGTAGACCGCACCCGTGCGGAGGCCGACTGCACCTCGTTGCGGCGCGCCTCCACCGAACGCGGCCCGCCCGGCGGCACACTGTGGCCCATGAGTCTGTTCTCGAAGAAGACCGCCGACGAACCGGGCATCACCGGCACCGTCCGCGATTGCCTGCGCTCCGACCGCGCGCTGAACAAGCTCGCCGACGGCGACATCATCGTCATCGACGCGCCCGACATCACTCGGGTCCTCGCCCAGCGGATCATCGATTCCAAGGCGAAGGCCGTCCTCAACACCGGTGCGTTCACCACCGGCGCCGTGCCCAACTTCGGACCGCAGATGCTTCTCGATGCCGACGTGGTTCTCGTCGAAAACGTCGAACTGGCGGAGTCGTCCAAGCTGCGCGACGGCAAGCCCCACCGCCTGTACGAGGGCAAGCTGTACCTCGGCGACCGGCGCGTGGCCGCCGGCGACGAGGTCACGATGGACAAGATCTCCGCCGACTTCGACGAGGCCCGGACGGGCATGGTCGACCGACTCGAGGCGTTTTCCGGCAACTTCGTCGAGTTCGCCGCCACCGAGGCCCCGCTGTACGTCGACGGCCTGGGCATCCCGGAGGTCGAGACGAAGCTCGACGGCCGCAAGGTGCTCATCGTCAGCGGCGGCGAGGGCCACGAACGGACTCTGAAGAACCTGAAGGGCTTCATCGGCGAGTTCGACCCGGTGCTCATCGGCGTCGACGCCGGCGCGGACACGCTGGTGGTGCAGGGGTACGAGCCGGACCTCATCATCGGCGACCCGGCGGGAATCGAGGCGGACACGCTGCGTTCGGGCGCCCGCGTCATCCTCCCGGCCGACCCCGACGGCCACGCCCACGGCCTGGAGCACATCCAGGACCTGGGCATCGGCGCGATGACCTTCCCGGCGCTGTCGGATTCTGCCACCGACCTGGCGCTGGTGCTGGCCGACCACCACGGCGCGTCGATGATCGTCACCGCCGGTTCGTCGCTGGACCAGGGTGACGTCTACGCCGGGGCCGATCAGCAGTCGCTGCCGTCGGCCCTGCTCAGCCGTCTGAAGGCGGGCGACAAGCTGGTCAACGGCGACGTCGTCGCGGACCTGTACCGCGTCGAGGGCGGTGGCCTGCGCATCATGTGGGCTCTGCTGGCGATCATCGTGGCGCTGGCGGTCATCATCGCCATCGCGGGCACCGCCGGCGACGGGTCGGTGAGCGAGAACCTCATCGACACGTGGAATTCCATCGCCCTGTGGTTCCAGGGCCTGTTCAAGTAGGGCGGGAGTAGACGATGGCGAAGAAGCGGTCGGGTGCGTGGAGCGTCGGCGTCGCGGGGGCGGCGCTGGGCGTTGCGGCGGGGTCGGCGCTGGGCGCCTACGTGCTGGCGCCGGAGGGCGGCATCGAGTGGGGCGGCGGGCAGGCCGCCGAGGAACGCGACGCCGCCATCGTCGAACGTGACGCCGCGAACGTCCGCGCCGATGCGGCCAACGCCGTAGTCGAGGATGTCGCCGCCCAGGTCGTCGACGGTTCGCTTTCCGACGTTCCCGTGTTGCTCGTGACCACCCCGGATGCGGATGCGGCGGCGGTGGACGCGATGGAGGCGCTGCTGGGGGATGCGGGTGCGCCGGAGGTGACGCGGCTGGGCGTGACGTCGAAGTTCCTGTCCGCCGAGGGCGCCGATGAGCTCAAGGACGTCGCCACCAGCGCGTTGCCGGCGGGAACGACGCTCGACGTCGATCGCCGTGACCCTGGTTTCCAGGCGGGTCAGGCGCTGTCGCCGGTGCTGCTGCTCGGCGAGGACGCCGGCGAGCGCGCCAGCGTCGCCGACCGTCGTCTGCTGTTGGGGTCGCTGCGTGACGCGGGCTTCATCGAGTACGAGGACGGGACGATGCGTCCGACTGCGGCGATCGTCGTCGTGACCGGGGCGGGCACCGGCGAAGGGGAGGATGCGGCCGCGGGATCGCGCATCCTCGCCGATTTCGCCGAGGCGCTGTCGGCCGACGGCACGGTCGTCGTCGCCGGGGATCCCGAGGCAGCCCGCGACGGTGGCGTCATCGAAGTGTTGGAGTCGTCCGACGCCGCCGGTTCGGTGGCCACCCAGCCCGCCATCGGCGACGCCGCCGGCCGCGTGGGCGTGGTGCGCGCGATCGTCGAGCGCAAGGGCGCCGGTGCCGCCTCGGCCGGGGAAGCACCCGCCGGGGAGCCCGCGGAAGCGCCCGCCGACCAGCCCGCGGAAGAGCCTGCGGAAACCGCCGAACCGGAGTAGGCAAGTAGTCATGACATCCACGGCCGATTCCCCCTCCGGGGCCCGGGCGGCGTCGTCCGCCGGTTCCCATTCCTTCGACGTCGTCGATTCCGAGATCCTCGTAGAGGCGCCGATCATCGCTCTGCGGCGGGATCAGGTGCGCATGCCGGGCGGCCGCGTCGCCGCCCGCGAAATCGTGGAGCATTTCGGCGCGGTGGCGGTGGTGGCGCGCGACGGCGCCGGCCGCATTTGCCTGCTGCAGCAGTGGCGGCAGTCGGCGGGGGAACGCCTGGTGGAATTGCCGGCGGGCATTCTCGACGTAGCCGGGGAGGATCCGCTCGTCGCCGCCCGCCGAGAGCTGGCGGAAGAGGCGGGCGTGGCCGCCGAGCGGTGGTCACTGCTCACCGACATTTACACCTCGCCGGGTTTCGCGGAGGAGTCCGTGCGCGTGTACCTCGCCGAGGGACTGTCCAGCGTCGATCGCCCGGCTCCGGAAGACGAGGAAGCCGACATGACCGAGTCCTGGGTCGACCTGGCGGAGGCGGCGGATATGGTCCTGCGCGGCGAGGTCACCAACTCCATCGCCGTCGCCGGCATTTTGGCCGCCCACGTGACCTTGTCGGAGGGGAGGGACCGTCGTGAAGCCGACGTGCCGTTTACGATCCGCCCCACCCGGCTCGCGGAGCGACGGGCCGAGGCGCTCGGCCCGGACGCGGACCTGAAGCAGGTGCCGCAGCGGGATTCGAAGCAGGATGCGGATGCCGACGGCCGACGCTGAGACGGCGGGCCCGGCGCGCGGGGTGGCCGAGGCGTTTTTCGATCATCTGGCCGTCGAACGCGGCGTGTCGGCGAACACGCTCGGCGCGTACCGGCGGGACCTGGCCAAGTACCTGGATTTCCTCGATGGGCTGGGCCGCGGTGATCTGCGGGCGGTGACGGAGACCGACGTCGGGGCTTTCGTGGCGCACCTGTCGCGCGGCGACGCCGATGCGGGGCAGGCGCCGATGGCGGCGTCGTCGGTGTCGCGGGCGCTGTCGGCGGTGCGCGGGCTGCACAAGTTCGCGCTCGGCGAGGGCGAGGTCGACGTCGACGTGGCCGCGGCCGTGGCACCGCCGAAGCGCGGCAGCGCCTTGCCCAAGGCCTTGAGCGTGGACGAGGTCACCGGGTTGATCGAGGCGATCCCCGTCGGTGATGCCGCCGAGATCGCCGACGTCCGCGACCGGGCCTTGGTCGAGCTTCTGTATTCGACCGGTGCGCGGGTGAGCGAGGTGACGGGACTCGACGTCGACGACCTCGACCGGGAGGAACGGCTGGTGCTGCTGCGCGGCAAGGGCGGCAAGGAGCGCATCGTGCCGGTCGGAGGGCCCGCCATCGAAGCCGTCGACGCCTGGCTGGTGCGCGGGCGCCCCGGGTGGGCGCGGGCGAATTCGGGGCCGGCGTTGCTGATCAACTCGCTGGGGCGCCGGATGTCGCGGCAGTCGGCGGCGAACATCCTGGCGTCGGTCGCCGAGCGCGCCGGGTTGGCCGGGCGGGTGTCGCCGCATACGTTGCGGCACAGTTTCGCCACGCACCTGTTGGAGGGCGGCGTTGACGTGCGTTCCGTGCAGGAGTTGCTGGGGCATGCGTCGGTGACCACGACGCAGATCTACACGATGGTCACCGCGGATAATCTCCGCAGGGTTTGGGCGGGTGCTCACCCGCGGGCGCGGTGAGCGCCGGTACAGTGGTCGCGAGGGGAGCGTGTGCTCCCGGCGTTGATCGGTGGTTACACCGATCTCCATAGGTCAAGGAAGAGGGGTTGACGGTGGCTGAGTCGGGCTTGTTCGACGACGATGGCATGCGGGTGGGCCTCACCGGCCGTCCGCTGCGTGAGCTGCCGGAGCCGAAGCCGCTGGAGTCCCACGGGCCGGCGACGATTCTGGCGATGTGCAACCAGAAGGGCGGCGTCGGCAAGACGACGTCGACCATCAACATGGGTGCCGCGCTGGCGGAGTTCGGCCGCAGGGTGCTGCTCGTCGACCTGGATCCCCAGGGCGCGTTGTCGGCCGGTCTGGGCATCCCGCACGAGGACCTGGATCTGACGGTCTACAACCTGCTCATCGACTCCGAAGCCGACGTCCGCGACGCCATCCACCACACGTCGGTGCCGGGCCTGGATCTGGTGCCGGCGAACATCGACCTGTCGGCCGCGGAGATTCAGCTGGTCAACGAGGTCGGCCGCGAACAGGCGTTGGGCCGTGCGCTGCGTCCGGTGCGCCGCGACTACGACTTCATCATCGTCGACTGCCAGCCGTCGCTGGGACTGCTGACGGTCAATGCGCTCACCGTCGCGCAGGGCGTGATCATTCCGATGGAGTGCGAGTACTTCTCGTTGCGCGGTCTGGCGCTGCTGACCGACACGGTGGAAAAGGTCCGCGATCGCCTGAATTTCGATCTCGAGGTGCTGGGCATTCTGGTGACCATGTTCGATCGCCGCACGCTGCATGCGCGTGAGGTGATGGAGCGGCTCATCGAGGTCTTCGGCGACACCGTCTTCGACACGGTGATCACCCGGACGGTGCGGTTCCCGGAGACGTCCGTGGCCGGTGAGCCGATCACGCAGTGGGCCCCGAAGTCCCCGGGCGCCGAGCAGTACCGCAATTTGGCGCGCGAGGTCATCGAGCGCACCGGCGGGTAAGGGGCGCCTTTGCTTTCCGACGAGCCGACGTCCGGGCCGGGCGCCCCGGGGGTCGCGGGCACCGTGGCGGATGACGTGGCGGGCGCCGAGGTGCTTCCGGGTGGGGCGGTGCAGGAGGAGCTCACCGGGTTCCGGGTGGCGCTGGCCAACTTCACCGGGCCGTTCGATTTGCTGCTGCAGTTGATCGGCAGCAAGAAGATGGACGTCACCGAGGTGGCGTTGGCGGCGGTGACCGATGAGTTCATCGCGTATACGCGCAGCCTCGATGCGGTCGGTGACCTTGATGAGATCACCGAGTTTCTGGTCGTCGCCGCGACCCTGTTGGATCTGAAGACCGCCCGTCTGCTGCCGCGCGGCGACGTCGACGATGAGGAGGATCTGGCGCTGCTCGAGGCCCGCGACCTGCTGTTCGCGCGTCTGCTGCAGTACCGGGCGTACAGCCGCGTGGCGGATCTGTTCGCCGACTGGGCGCGCGTCGCCCCGCACCGCTACCCGCGCGCCACGGGGCCGGACCCGGGGTTCGAGGGGCTGTTGCCGCCGGTGGAGATCGACATGGATGCCCGGCAGTTCGCCGAGTTTGCCGCTGTCGTCATGCGTCCGAAGCCGCCGGAGGAGGTCGGCATCGGCCACATCCACCAGGTCGCGGTGTCCGTCCCGGAGCAGGCCGGGCGGATCCTCGATGCGCTGCGGCTGGCCGGCGAGGGCACGTGGCTGACGTTTTCGCAGCTGACGTCGGAATGCCGGGTGTCGATGGAGGTCGTCGGCCGGTTCCTGGCGCTGCTGGAGCTCTACCGCGCCAAGGCCATCGACACCGAACAGGAGGAGGCGCTGGGGGAGATCAACGTCGCCTGGACCGGCCTCGACGTCGACCCGGCCGTGGTGGCCGCGGCGAACTGGGAGTAGGGCGGCTTTTGGCCGATGCCGGCCGGGAACCCGCGGTGGGAATCCATCACCCCTTTGACAGAACCCAGCGGCCTGGCTGACGCCCCACGGCACCGTCATCTCCGGGCATGAACCGGTTCCGCATCGTCCGCGTCGGCGGGGGCCCCATCCCCGATCCGATCGCGGTTGCGGATGGCGGCGAAGCAGATGACGGCGCACACCGCAGAGAACCCCGCGGCCATGAGCAGGACGACCGAGAGACCGGCCGTGAACATGTCGATGGCGTCCTGCAGCTGGGCGCCGTCGAGCACCTTCGCCAGGATGTCGAGGCGCCCCTCGGATGCGGCCTCGCGAACCTGCTCGGGTGCCCAATCGAGCTTGTCGACATGGGAGGAAAGGACCGCGCCGAAGATGGCGACGCCGACGGCGGTGCCAAGCGGGAATGCCGTGTTGGTGGCGCCCGTGGCGGCACCGGAACGGTCGGCCGGGGCAACCGCGAGCGCGAGGTTCATCATGTGCGGCATGGCCACGCCGGCGCCGATTCCGATCACCAGCAGCGGGAAGATCGAGGTCTTCCAGGTGAGGCTCGGGTCCATGATCAGGCCCAGCCACAGCAGTCCGACGCCCGTGATGACCATGGCCGCACCCGTCACGAGATTGAGCTTGCCGGTCTTCTCCAGGGCGGAGGACGGAGCGGCCACCACGACCATCGGCAGGGCGAGGGCGAGCAAGACGAGGCCCACTTGAATGGCGGTGCGGCCCTGCACGCCGGAAAGCCAGAACACCAGGTAGGGCAGAACGCCGAAGGTCACGAGCCGCGCGGTGAACGAAAGGATCATCGCGGCGGTGAACGAGGGCACCTTGAACAGCCGCAGATCAAGCAGCGCGTCGTCGCCGAGGCGCAACTGGAGGATGACGAAGGCCGCGAGCAGCGCGACTGCGGCAATGGCCGCGATGATGACCGTGGCGGACGCCCAGCCGTCCTTCGGGCCGGACACGAGCGCGTAGTTCAGGGCGAACAGTCCCGTGGCGACGAGAACGGTGGACGACCACGAGACTTTCGCGGAGTTGCGGGGCGTGTCGGGGGAGTGACGGCGGATGAGCATCATGGCGACGATGGCGATGAGGCTCACGGGCAGGTTGATGGCGAAGATCCAGCGCCAACCGCCACCGCCGACGACGAGGCCCCCGAACAGGGGGCCCAGGGCTGCGGCGCCGGCACCGGCGGCCATGAATGCGCCGACGGCACGGGCGCGGCCGGCCTCGTCGCCCACGTGGGCGTCGGCGATGATCGGCATGCAGGTGGCGAAGACCATGGTGGCGCCGATCGCCTGGACGACGCGCCCGAAGATCAGCCAGTCGGTGGTGGGCGCGGCCGCGCAAAGCAACGAAGCGAGGCCGAAGATGACGTGCCCTGCGATGAAGAGGCGGTGCCGGGGCATGTGGTCGGACAATGCGCCGACCCCCAGCAGGAGCGCGGCGAAGACGAGGACGTAGCCGTTGACGATCCACTGTGCATCCGAGAGGTTGGCCGATAGGTCTCCGGTGATGTCGGGCAGCGCAATGGCGACGACGGTCATGTCCAGCGTCATTATGGCGGCCGATAGTGCCACTACGGCCGTGATCCATCTGGAGCTCATGAACTTCCTTCCCGGGATGGTCGTATTGATGGGGAACGCAATGAAAATTGAAACGCGGAGTGGGGCGGAGTTCGCCCCTGCGAATTGTTGGTTGGCTTTCCGGATGGTGGGCGCTTTCGCGAATCCGGGTGTTGCGCCTGTGTGGAATATAGGCTAGCCTCCCCTTATTATGTAAGCAAGGGGTATTGGCCGTAATGAAAACGAGTCGCAGCAAGACTGCATGAGCGTGGCGACGAACGGGCGGGAATCTGAAGGCGGGGAGGGGATGATCGCAAGCGGTGCCGAGACGCCCGTTGAGGGGGAGGGTGGTGTGCCGGAACTTCGCGACGTGCGGGATCTGACTCCCATACAGGTCTCCTACCTCCGGGGACGTGACCCCGGACAGCCCTATGGGGGTGTCGATTGTCTGGCGCTGTTCGAGTTCCGTCGAGAGTTGGGCGAGGGGCGGCCGGGTACCGCGAAGTCGTGTCCGCTCGATCCGGAGGCGCTGCGGCGGGCGGTTGCTTCGTTGAAGCGGCATCCCGTGATGCGGTCCGTCATCGTCGACGGGTCTCATTGGAGTTCCCGTTCGAATGGCGATGATTCGCTTCCGTTGACGATATCCATCGATGATCGGCCAAATGTGGATGGTTTGGCGGAAAATGGCCGCAATGCTGCGGTGAACATCGATAACATTTGCAGCGAAAAGCGTTCCGAGATCTTGCTGAGGCAAGCTGATTACGCAACGGGGGAGCTCGGCTGGATCGACATCGGATATGTCGGAACCGGCGAAGTAATTCACATTGCGATATCCCTCGTGGCCGCCGATCTGGGTGGGGTGGGTGTGATCGTCAACGACCTCGCCGCCGCGTATGCCGCGTACGCCGGAGCCGGGCGAATCACCGCCGACGAAGACCTCGCCCCGGATTGGCTGACCTTCGGCGCCATCGCGGAACGGGAACGCGAATACGAGCGAGACCGTGCGAAGAACGCGAAAAACGCGAAGAACGCGAGGAATGCGACGAAGACTGACGGCGACGCACTCGACACGACCGTCGCCGATGCGCTGCCGCTGCCGCCGGCGTTGCCCGCCCCGGGCAATGACGGTGGGGCAGATGGCGTCGGCCGGAGCGTCACCCGCCACTCCGGCGCACTCGGCATCCCGCAATGGGAACGGCTCGGTCGCATCGCGGAAGCTGCGGGGGCCAGTCGACCGGGATTGCTCCTCGCCATATACCGGCATGCACTCGGTTTGTGGGATCCTGCCGAACGCCTTTCGATCGTCATGCCTGGGATGGACAAGAGAGCCACCCCGGATGACGTCCTCGACCGTACGAGGGCCTGGATCACCCGCTGCGCGACGTCACCGGGCATCACCTTGGGCGAAGCGGCCCGTGGCGCAACGGAGGAAATTCGCCGTCGCATCCGCGCCGGCCTCGACTTGGACGACGAACTGCGGCAGGCGCGGAGCAGGGGAGATGACCACCCGGGGATACTCCCGGTCGTACTCACCTGCGGCAGTGAAGAGGTTCTGCTGTCGCCCGAAGTCGGCGATGTATTCGGGCACCTCGCCCACACCGGGTCCGTGACTCCGCAGGTCCTATGCGACCTCCAGGTCCTTCGGCTGACCGCCGACGAAGTCCGGGTCGCCCTCGACGTCCGGGACGGCGCATACGCCGGCACCGTCGGCGAGGAGCTGTTTTCGGCGTTCTTCGGGGCACTGCGCTCGCTCGCCGAAGCGGCACCCGACACCGACGCCGCCGCCCTCGCTGCGCTGCCCCTCGACGACGTCATCCGGGTGGCGGGGGACACCGCCGCACGCCGTCGGGCCCTCAACGGCACTGCGGCCGCACCCGATGCTCTGCTCCACGCTCCTTTCCTCGAACGAGTCGAGCAGGCTCCCGACGCCACCGCGGTCATCGATCCCGGAAACGGTGACCCCCTCACCTACGCCGAGTTGCACCGGGCGGCCCTGGCGCTGGCCGATGAACTCGCCGACACCGTCCAACCGGGTGATTTCGTGGGAATCCGGCTGCCCAAGGGCCGCGATCAGATCACCGCCGTGCTCGCCGTTCTGTACCTCGGGGCGGCGTACCTTCCGATCAGCGCGCACGCCCCGCTGGCAGCAGCGTCCCCATACGCGCGACGGGCGGCTCACGGACCCGCTCGGCGACGTCGCCCGGGAATGGGGCTCCTCCGATCGGGTGCCGGAAGCCGAGACGTGGGGTGCCGTCGTCGACGCCGTTTGGCCGGAGGCCGTGCGGTCTGCGGCGGCCATGCTCACCGGCGACGGTGCCCGGGCACGCGACATGCTGGAACACAACCGTCGCTGCTTGTGCGTGCTGCGCTGGTGGCAAGACGTTTCCGCTCAACTGCCGGCGCCGGAACGGATCGACTCGCGGGATTCCGCGCACATCGATCCGCCGGAGGTGAAGTCGTGAACGGAACGATGGTTCCCTTGCCCGGCTCGGGTGCGGCTGCGGATCTTCCGTCGGTTCTGGTGTTCCCCCACGCGGGTGGCAGCCCGCGCCAGTACGCGAAGTGGGCCCGGGTTTTCTCCGGTGCCGGCGCGCCGGTGGCCGGGTTGGGCGTGACCTACCCGGGCCGCGACCGCCGCATCGGCGCCGCGCATCCGCGCACGATCCAGTGCCTGGCCGGCGAAGTCGCCGACGCCATCGAGGACATGGGCACGATGCCCGCGGTGTTGGCGGGGCACTCCCTCGGTGCAACGGTGGCGGTGGAGACTCTCCGGGAAATTCACCGTCGGCATCCCGGTGAGCGCTTGCCCGTCCTGGTCGCCAGCGGGCAAGCGGCGCCGGAACACGCCGGCGGCGGGTGCCTGCACGAATCCGATGATGCGGTCCTGCTCGATGAACTCAGCCGCCTCGACGATGCGACCGCCCAGGTCATGGAGGATCCGGAAATGTCGGCGCTGCTGCTGCCGGTCATCAAAGAGGACTACCGGTTGATCGAAACCTACGTGGCGTCGCCGCCCCCGGTGGTAGTCATGAAAACGACAATCATTACCGTTAGGGGCGTTTCGGATGACGACCTCCCCAAGGCGGCGATGAGAGGTTGGCAGGCGTGGGCATCCCGGGTCATCGGGCCCGTCGCCGTGCCCGGCGATCACTTCCACCACCTCAAGCACAAGGACCTGGCCGTGCTCTGCCGGATGATCGCGCTGGCGTCATCGCGCACGGTGCGGCACCGATCCGTCGGCGAAAAGAACGTCGACGACAAGACTCGAAACGATGAACGACAGATGAAGGAGGTTCTTCCATGAGCACGCCTGAAGCGGCGACGGCCGAGCGGGTGCAGGAGGAGCAGAGAACCGGGCAGAGGGAAGACACGGCATCGGCGGGTGCGGTCACCCTGCGCACCATCGAACCGGTTCTGCCATGGATCGTGGTGGCGGTGGTGCTGCAGATTCTCGGCTCGGTGCTGTCCGCGGTCCAGTTCCTCGCGCTGGCGGAGCTCGCGGTCAGGCTGGTGAGCGGCGGTGCGGACTGGGATGCCTCGAAGGGACCGCTTTTCCTGTTCCTCATCGCGTTGGGGTCGTCGATCACACTCGGAGCGGTCGCCCTGTTGATTTCCCACATCGCGGACGTCGACCTGCAGGCGCGTCTGCGCCTCGGGTTGGCGGCGAAGCTGGCGCGGCTGCCCCTCGGCTGGTTCGACGAGCGATCATCGGGCCGCGTCCGCCAGCTGATCCAAAATGACGTGGACTCGCTGCATCAGCTCGTCGCGCACACCATCGTCGAGCTCGTCGCGGGCGTGTGCACTCCTTTGGCGAGCCTGGTGGTGTGTTTCATCCTGGACTGGCGCCTGGGCCTGGTGGCGGTGGTTCCCGCGGTGCTGTACGCCGTCGCCTACGCCGCACTGGCGCCCCGGTCGAACGCCCAGGTGATGGACAGGATCCATGAAGGGCTCGCCGGGGTGTCGGAGACCATCGTCGAATACGTCAACGGCATCGCCGTTTTGAAGATCTTCGGCGAGGCGGGACAGGGGTCGCGCCGGTTCACCGAAAAATCCGAGAGTTTCCTCCGCGAGTTCTCCGACATGATCCGCCCGCAGATGCGCGCCCATTCGGTTGCGGTGGTCTTCCTGTCCGCCGCGACGGCCGGCGTCATCGAGGTCGCCTTCGGCCTGTGGTTCGTCCACGCCGGCTGGAGCCGACCCTCCGATCTGCTGGTCGTGACCATCATCGCGATGCTGTTGCCCGCGGCCATGCAGCCGGTGGCGGCGAGCAACCGTGCGCTCGAGCAGGCGATGGACGCGGCCCGCCGCATCTGCGAGATACTCGACGCCGACGAGTTGCCGGCCGCCGACGTCCCCGTCCGGCCGGACGGCAATGCGGTGGAGTTCGCGGATGTCACGTTCGCCTATGATCCCGGCAACCCGGCCGTCGTTGGGGTGACTGCCACCATCCCCGCCGGCGGCGTCACCGCGCTGGTGGGCCCATCCGGTTCCGGCAAATCCACGGTGGCCGCGCTGGCCGCCCGTTTCCGCGACCCCGACTCCGGCACCGTGCGCATCGGCGGAGTGGACGTGCGCGACATCGATCCGGAAGTGATGCGCCGGACCGTGGGGACGGTGTTCCAGGATCCGCAGCTGCTGTCGATCAGCATCGCGGACAACATCCGCCTCGCCGTCCCCGACGCGACCGACGACCAGGTCCGCGATGCCGCCCGTGCCGCCAACATCCACGACCGCATCGAGGAGCTGCCGCGCGGCTACGACTCGGTGGTCGGGCAGGACGCGCGTCTTTCCGGCGGCGAGGCGCAGCGTGTGGCGATCGCCCGCACCCTGCTCGCCGATACCCCGGTGCTGGTGCTCGACGAGGCGACGTCGGCGACCGACCCCGAATCGGAGGCCGCCGTGCAGGAGGGGCTGAACCGGCTCACCGCCGGGCGCGCTGTCCTGGTCATCGCCCATCGGCTGACGACCGTCAAGGATGCGGACCGCATTCTGGTCATGGACGGCGGGCGGCTGGTCGAGCAGGGCACCCACGATGAACTTCTTACCGAAGACGGGCTCTACGCCCGCATGTGGAAGGACATGGAATGATACGCGCACTTATTGCCTTGTCCGGGGGCGCGGACCGGATCCTCCTCATCCGTTCGGTGATCTGGGGGCTGCTGTCCGGCATCGCCCAGGGCGTCACCGTCCTGTGCATCATCCCGGTGCTCACCGCGGTGTTCCGCGGCGACTGGTCGGACGCGGTGCGGGCTCTGATCGTCCTCGCCGTCGTGTGGCTGATCCATGCGGTGCTCGTCGGCGTGGCCACCTGGTCCGGGGTCGCCGGATCCCTCGGGATCATCCGGTCGATGCACCGGGGTCTCGGCGGCCGTCTGGTGCACCTGCCGCTGAGCTGGTTCAGCCCCGAGGCGCAGGGCCGCGCCTCGCACACCGCCGTGCGCGGGACCATGTTCGTGGCGACGGCGGCGATGGATGTCCTGGTGCCGTTGGTGGGCCATATCGCCATGCCGGCGACCATTGCGATCCTCACCCTGTTCATCGACTGGCGGATCGGCCTCGCGATGACCCTCTCCGCCCCCGTTCTGTGGTTGACGTCGGGGTTGGCGTCAAAGTGGGAATCGGCCGGGGAAGAGCGAGTGCGCGGGGTGCGCACCGATACCGACCTGCAGCTACTGGAGTTTGCGAGCAGGCAGCAGGTGCTGCGCGCCGCGGGCATCGCCGACGACTATCCGCCGCTGACGCGAGCCGTCGAAAAGCAGCGGGCCGCCGGTCGCAGCGCCCTGTGGCTGTCCCTGGGAGGAATGGTGCTTCAGGGGTTCGTCATCCAGACGGTGCTGGGCTGCGTCGCGGCGCTGGCGGTGTGGACCGCCGCGGGCGGTTCCGATCCCGTTCGCGCGGTGGTTCTCGTCGGCCTGGTCACCCTGGCGGCCGGTCCGTTGCGGATCGTGTCGTCGCTGCAGACCGCGCTGCACCAGTCCGAGGCCGAGATCGACGATGTGCGCGAGCTGTTGGAGACCCCGACCATGCCGGAGCCGGCTCAGCCGACCGCGTTCCCGCCGACCGCCGACATCGAGTTCGACGACGTCACCTTCGGCTATGGGACCGGCGACGACGCCCCCCTCGTCCTCGACGGCGTCAGCGCCCGCATCGGGGACCGCTCCTCCACGGCACTGGTGGGGGCATCGGGTTCGGGCAAGACGACGCTCATGCGCCTCATCGCGCGCCTGTGGGACGTCGACGGGGGAGCGGTGCGCATCGGTGGGGTCGATGTGCGCGATATGGCCACCGAAGATCTCTACCGGCACGTTTCCATGATTTTCCAGGACGTGTACCTCTTCGACGACACCCTGTGGGCCAACATCGCGCTGGGGAGGGAAGATGCCTCCCGCGACGAGATCCTCGACGCCGCCCGCCGCGCGCACGTCACCGAGATCGCCGACCGGTTGCCCGATGGCTGGCGGACGCGCGTCGGGGAGGGCGGCCAGCTGCTCTCCGGCGGTGAGCGTCAGCGCGTGTCCATTGCCCGCGCGCTTCTGCGGCGGGCGCCGTTGGTGCTGTGCGACGAACCGAGCAGCGCCCTGGACCCGTCGACCCGCCGTGCCGTCACCGCTGCCCTGGACGATTTGTCCCGTGACGCGACCGTCGTGGTGATCGCCCACCAGCTGGAGACGATCCGCGGCGCCGACCGCATTCTTCTGCTTGCCGACGGCCGCATCGCCGCGTCGGGCACCCACGATGAATTGGCGGCGTCGGATGAGCGCTACCGGCGGTTTTGGTCGCTGCGCGAGGATGCCGGCCACTGGAACATCGGCGTGGAAAGGCAAGGCTAAGCATAACTATAGTCAAGTAGTTAAGATTCCAAGGAACCACCTATGCCAAAAGAAGCAACGGACTCAAGGAGTGCAATGTCAACGAAAAACGACGTCAATCGGGAATCGGCGAAGGGAGCGTCTACGGGCAGCGAACTCGTCGCCGTCGGCGTATTCACCGTGATCATCGCGGTCATCAATTTCCTGTGCAACGTCATCGGCGTATTCGGGCCGCAGATCCAGCCGTTCGGCGCCGTGCTCGCCGTCATCATCATCGGCATCCCCTTCGCCCTGTTCATCCGGCGAATCAATCACTTCGGCCTGGTGACCGTCATGGCCACGCTGTTGGCGCTGATCTTCACCCTCTTCGGCCACACCTGGTGTCGGTGCTGTTCGCGCTGGTCTTCGGTTTGATCTCCGATCTGATCATCCGCAGCGGCAATTACTCCGATCCGAAACGCACCATCGTGGGGTACGCGTTCTTCGGCATTTATCCGATGGGCAATGTCCTACCGCTGCTGTTCATGCGCGACGACATCCTCGCCCGCTACACGCAGGGCGCCAACGCCGAGTGGGCGCGGGCCTTCGGCGAATTCCTGTCGACTCCGATGGTGCTCGCGCTGACGGCGACCTGCTTCGTGGCCGCCCTGTTCGGCGGATGGCTGGGGCAGCGGGCGCTGCGGTCCTACTTCTCCCGCGCGGGTCTGTGAGAGCCACGCCGATCGAGAAGCTCGATCCGAGGGTGGCCCTGATCGGGCTAGTCGTCGTCGACGCCGCCCTGCTGACCGTCGGAACCGAGTTGATGGAGATCACCGGTGCCGTGGTCGCGGTGATCTGCCTGATCGCCGCCCTGCGGCCAGTCGTGGCCATCGTCATGGGCCTGGCCGAAGCGCTGGTGCTGCTCCTCGGCCATGTGGTCCTGCCCGCCGCGGAGGGCACGGCCTCGGAGGTCCTGACGGTGCTGCTGTTCGCCATGAGCTTCACGTACCGCTTCGCCGTCGTCAGCGTCATCGCCTGGGCGGTCATCCGCGGCATCACCACCGGTGCTCTGCAGGCGTTCCTGGGTTGGGCCCGAGTGCCGCGCATCCTCGCCGTGCCCTCGGCGGTGGCCGTCCGCTTCCTCCCCGTCGTCGTCGACGACGCGAGGACGATCCGCGACAATCTGGTGCTTCGCGGAGTCGTCTCTTCCGGGGCATCGCTGCTGTTGCATCCCATCATCGCGGTGCGCCACGCGGTGCTGCCGCTGGTGGCCACGTCCCTGCGCACGGGCGACGAACTTTCCGCCTCCGCCCTGCTGCGCGGCCTGGGTTCCCGGCGGAGGCCGACATCGGTGGTGGAGTTGCGCGTGGGGTTCCCCGACGTCGTGGCGATGGTGATCGTCGCGGTGGTCGTTGCGTTGGCGGTGAAGGAGAAAATCGGATGATCGAGGTCAAAGATCTCAGCATCACCGTCGAAGCGCCGGGCGAGCCCGCCGGGGCGCAGGGTTCGGCCGTCGGGCAACCCCGGAAGCGGTCACCGCAACGTTGCTGGAGTCGATCGACATCCGGGTGCGACCCGGTGAGATGGTGCTCGTCACCGGAGGTTCCGGCTCGGGGAAGTCGTCTCTCGTCAACGCGCTCAACGGTTTCATCCCGCACATTCGCCCCACGCGCATCGGCGGCGACGTGAAGGTCGACGGATTGGAGCCGGCCGAGGTCGAATTGGCCGAAGCGGGACGAGTGGCCGCCACGGTGTTCCAGAACCCCCGCACCCAGTTCTTCGCCACCGACGTCCTTTCGGAGATCGCCTTCGGCGCTTCCAACCAGGGCGTGCCGCGGGAGGAGATTCTGCGGCGCATCGATGCCGCGGTGGATCTCCTCGACCTCGCCCACCTGCTCGACCGGCGGATGGGGGAGCTGTCGGGAGGCGAGCGCCAGCGGGTCGCCCTGGCGTCTGCCGTGGTTTCGCGGCCCAGGCTGTTCCTGCTCGACGAGCCGACCGCCAATCTCGACGACGCCTCCACCCAGGCGGTCGCCGAAGCTCTGGCCCACCTGAAGGGTGCCGGTGCGACGATCCTCGTTGCCGAGCATCGTTTGCATTATCTTCGCGGCCTGGTCGATCGCGTGGTCCAGCTGCACCGCGGGCGGGTGGTGGCCGACTGTCCCGCGGCCGAGTTCTGGGAAATGGGCGAAGGCGAGCGCCGTGACGCGGGGTTGCGCAGCCTCGTTGCCCCCGCTTCGGATCCGTTGCCGGCGCCTCCCCCGCCCCGGCGGATGCGGGCGGCCTGGAGCTGCGCGCTTTGTCGGCGGTGCGCGATGGCCGGCGGCTGTGGACGATCGACGAGGCGACTGCCCCACGCGGTGCGATCACCTGCGTCACCGGTCCGAATGGCGTGGGAAAGTCGACGCTCGTGCAGGTGCTGGTGGGATTGTGCCGCGCCGAGGGGACCGTGGTTCTGGACGGGAAGGCGTTGTCGCGCCGCGAACGGCGCCGCCGCTGTTCGGCTGTGATGCAGGACGTCAACCGCCAGCTTTTCGGGGTTTCGGTCACCGAGGAGCTTTCCCTGGGCCGCGCACAACCGTCTGCGGAGGAGGCCGCGGCGATTCTCGACGAGCTCGGACTCGAGGGGATGGGGGAACGCCACCCGTTGAGCCTTTCCGGCGGGCAGCGGCAGCGCCTCGCCGTGGCGACGGCCGTGGTCGGCGGGGAAGAAGGGCGCGGGGCCGATGTGATCATCTTCGACGAGCCGACCTCGGGCCTGGATTTGCGGGCGATGGAGAGCATGGCCGGCGTGATCCGGCGTTGCGCGGACCGCGGCGCGGTGGTCGTCCTGGTCACCCACGATCGCGAATTGGTGGACATGGTCGGGGATTTCGAGTTCCCCCTCACCCCGGGTTAGGGCTCGCCGCTCGTTCGGCCGCGGCGGGAACGTCCGCGGCCGAACGCGCGGCATCATGATCATCGCCGCAGTATCACGACCGTCACAGCAACATCATGATCAGCACCTGTGCGGCGACGATCTTGCCCACCATCGCCACCGGATACACCGTCGTGTACCCGCGGGCGGCCAGGTCGGTGCCCGAGGCGGTGTTCAGGTACGCGATGACCGCCGGGTTGGTGGTGATGCCCGCGGCGACGCCGATGGATTCGTCGAACGTGAGCTTGCGCCACACCATGAGCAGCGCCACGGTCGCGATCGCGCTGGCGAGCGTCACCACCAGGCCCAACCCGATGTACAGGAGGCTGGTGGGATCGGTCAATGCGGAACGGAACCCCGCGCCCGCGGTGGTGCCGACGCCCGCCATGAATAGCGCCATGCCGAAGCCCTCGAGGGTCTTCGTCGCGTGGTACGGCAGCTGCCACCGCACCGACCCGGTCCGGCCGAGCGCGCCGAAGACGAGGCCGGCGATGATCGGGCCGCCGCCGAAGCCGAGCGACAGGGTGCCGCCGCCGGGCATGGGGATGGGGATGGCGCCGAGCAGCAGGCCCAGTGCGAGGCCGAGCGCCAGCGGCAGCAGATCGGGCGTGGGGCGCGACTTTTCGGAGTCGCCGAGGAACGCCCGGATCGACTCGATGCGCTGTTTCGGTGCGACCACGCGGACGCGGTCGGACAGCTGCAGGCGGTCGTCGTTCGTCGGCACGACGTCGGCGTCGCCGCGGCGCAGGCGCGCGATGGTGAAGCCGTGGTCCTCCAGGATGCGCAGCTCGCCGATCGTCCTGCCCGCCACATCCGGGTTCGACACGGCCATGCGGGTGTATTGCAGATCCGACTCGTGCGGGTCCATCTCTATGCGCTCGCCCAGCTTTGCGACGGCCTTGTCCAGCTCCTCGGCCGTCCCGTTGACCATGATGGAGCAGCCTTCGGCCAGGACGTCGTCGGGTTCCGCCAGGCGCTGGTTGGACGGTTCGCCGTCGGCGCCGAGGTCCGCCACGCGGGTGGTGATGATCTTCGCGCCGGTGAACTCCGGTACCTGGGCCACGGTCAGCTCCCGCCCGGGGCCGATGCGGATGCCGATGTAGTGGAGCTTCTCGGCGAGCACGCCCTCGGCCTTGGCGTCGGCGACGTGGTCGACGCGCAGCAGCCGAGCGCCGACGGCGGCGACGATGATAATGCCCAGCACGCCGCCGGGATACGCCAGCGAATAGCCGACGACCGCCTCCGACGCCGATTCCGGGTCCGCGCCCGGCGGCAACAGCTCCGGCACCGCGGCGAGGATCGCGGCCATGCCCGGCGTCGACGACATCGCACCGGCGAACATGCCGGCGCCGGCGATGACTTCGGCGCGGGAGAACGTCACCAGCGCGAACGCCAGTGCCGTCAGCCCGACCAGCACCACCGCGACGATGACGTTGAGCGCCAGGCCACGGCTGCGCAGCGCCCGGAAGAACGCGGGCCCCGCGGAAAAGTCGATGCAGTAGACGAACAGCGCCAACCCGAATTGGTACAGGAGGGGAGGCATCTGGATGCCCGGATTGGCCGTCGACAAGCCGATGGCGACGAAGAGGATCGCCGCCGAGTCGAGGCTCAGCCCCGCGACCCGGATGCGCCCTATCGCGAATCCGGCGGTGAGGAAGACAGCCAGAGCGAGCAGTCCATCGGAAGCCACGAATGCGAGCACGATCACCAGAGCAGAGCCATCGCCGGATACACTGCCGCCATGAACCTGCCCCAGATCGACCCGTTGCGCGCCGCCGTCGAAAGCGTGCTGCTCGTCATCGACACGCCGGTCACCCCGATGGACCTCGCTCGCGCGCTCGACGTCGAGCCGGCGGCGATCCGCGAAGTGCTGGCCCAGATGCGCGACGAATTCGACGCACGCGGATCGGGCTTCGATCTCCGCGAAGTCGAGGGCGGGTGGCGCCTGTACACGCGGGCGGCGTATTCGGATGCGGTGGAGGCGTTCCTGCTCGACGGCACCCAGACGAAACTGTCGCGGGCGGCGCTGGAAACGCTCGCCGTCGTGGCCTACCGCCAGCCGGCGACGCGCGCGCAGGTGTCGGCGGTGCGCGGCGTCAACGTCGACGGCGTCATGCGCACGCTGCTGGCCCGCGGGCTCGTCGCCGAGGCGGGGGAGGACTCGTCGACCGGCGCGCACCTGTACGTGACCACGAACCTGCTGCTCGAACAGCTCGGCATCGCCTCGCTCGACGAACTGCCCGACCTCGCGCCGTTGCTGCCCGACATCGATCTCATCGACGAACCGGACCTGCCCTGACCCGCCGGGCGGGGTGGGGGCACCCCGGAAATGTGATCTTGGTCGTCAGGTGAACCCCGGATTCAGTCCGACGGTGAATGCCGGATATTGTCGTTGATGAGATTTCGGGTGAATTTTGTCTGGCGAATGGGCGCATCCGGCGCGCCGGTTCCCGCGAAAGAGAAAGGAACACTCCTCCTCATGCACTTCAGGGGCATCCACATCATCACCGGCACGGGGCGCAGCGTCGGCAAGACGACCGCCACCGCAGCCCTCGTCGCCCAGGCGATGGCGGCCGGGGAGGAGCCCATCGTGGTCAAGCTCGCCCAGACCGGCGAGCCCGAGGGCAAGGGCGCCCTGGAGACCATCCGGCGCCTGACCGGCTGCGAGGACGTCCACGAATTCGCCCGTTACCCCGACGCCCTGCCGCCGGCCTTCGCCGCCCGCCGCATCGGCGCCCAGGAGCTGGACCTGGAGGAGACCGCCGACCGGCTGCGCGATCTGGCCGCCGACGGCCGTCCCGTCTTCGTGGAGGGCACCGGCGGCGTGCTGGCGCGGATCTCCAACTGGGCGCTGCCGCAGCTGGCCGAGGAGCTCGGCGCGAAGGTGACCATCGTGACGGCGACCGCCCCGGGCACCCTCAACCACGTCGAACTGACCGTGGAGGCGTGCCGCGCCCGCGGCCTGGAGATCACCGGCATCATCGGCGGCTCGATCTCCGATCAGCCCGACGCCGTGGCCGAATGCGTTGTCGAGCAGGTGCCGATCATCACCGGCCTGCCCGTCCTGGCCTGGCTTCCGGAGGGCGCGGCCGACCTGGACCGCGAGGAATTCCTCGGCCGCGCCGTGGGCTGGTTCAGCGGCACGACGACCGAGTAGTTTTCCGGGCGCACAGGGCTACCAGTGCGGCCGCGATGGCGGCGACGACGGCGACGGCGATGGCGGAGAGGCCGAGGGTGAGGAAGTAGGTGCGCTCGGCTGACGCATTGGCCGGGTCGTAGCCGGTGGACAGGACACCCGCCAGGGCGGTGCCGATTGCCATGGTCATGAAGAACAGCGCGGAAAAGCGCGTCCGGTATTTCGCCGGGGCCAATGATGTCGCTGCGGACATGCCGACGGGCCCGACGTGGAGTTCGCCGAGGGTGATGATCCCGTAGGCGGCGATCACCGCGAGTAGCGGCACCGTGCCCGCGGCGTGCCCGGTGAAGGGCAGCAGGCACATGACGCCCACACCGGCCAGGGCGGTGCCGCCGGTGATCTGCGCCGCCGGGCCCGGCATGCGGTCGCCGAGGCGCAGGCGCAGCACGGCCAGCGGCGCCGACAGCGTGAGAATGAAGATCGGGTTGAGCGACTGCGCCCACGCCGCCGGGGCTTCCCAGCCGCCCGCGCCGCCGCCGATGATGCGGTCGACGCGTACGTCGGAATATACGGCCAGTGCGCCAAAGGTCTGGTTGAGAATCGCCCAAAACGCCACCGACGCGATGAACAGCGGCAGGAACGCCAGGACCCGGGAACGTTCGCGGGCACCGAGCCCGCGGTCCGCCAGCATCTGCCCGAAGAGCACGATGGTCGCCGCCAGCGTGGCCACGAGCATGACGGTGGCCAAGTGCTCCAGCGGCAGCGCACCGGACACGGTCAGTGCCGCGAGTGCGGCGATGGCCGCCAACACTGCGCCGATGATCCCGGCCAGGTGGCTCCGGGCAATGGGGAGGGAGGGCTTTTCGACGGCGACGCGGGCGTCGTCAAGCCAGGACCCCGAAAGACGGCGTCGGCCGAGCAAATAATGGACGAGACCGATGGTCATGAGCACGGCCGCGGCGCCGAAGCCGATGTGATACCCGTGGCGGGTGGACAACCAGCCGGTGAGCAGGGGGCCGAGCAGCGCGCCGACGTTGATGCCCAGGTAGAACAGCTGAAAGTAGGAGTCACGGCGGCGGTCATCGTCGGCGCGGACGCGGCCGAGCATGGTGATCGCCGACGTCTTCAGCGCACCGGAGCCCGCTGCGACGAGGACCAGGCCGCCGGCGACGCCCGCGCCGCCGGGCAGCAGCGCCAGCGACAGATGGCCCGCCACGAGCGTCCACGCGCCGGCCAGCAGGGTGCGCTCTGCACCGAGGACGCGGTCGGCGATCCAGCCGCCGGCGATGGTGCACAGGTAGACGAGGGAACCGTAGGCGCCCATCAGTGCCGTCGCCGTGGTGGTGGACAGGCCGAGGCCGCCGTCGGTGACGGTGTCGTACAGGTAGTAGGCCATGATCGCCTGCATGCCGTAGAAGCTGAATCGCTCCCACAATTCGACGCCGACGATGGCGGGCAGGGCGATGCGGGCGATTCCCGGTGGGCAGGGCTTCGGTGTCTCCGGTGGTGAAAGCACGCCAGTTGAACGCTGTCCGGTGCTGGTCATGGGGTTATCGTCCGGACTAGAGCGTTCGATGGCAAATCATCCCCCGCGGGTACCCCTGAACAATGTTCGTTTTTCGTTTTCGGCGCTAACGTCACGATGCATGACCACCGCCAGCACCAGCCCGCAGCACCCAGCCGCCGACCTCGCCGCCTTCGACGCGGCCCACGTCTGGCACCCCTATGGCCCCATGCCCAACCCGGTGCAGGCGCTGCCGGTGGCGTCGGCGGCCGGAACGACGCTGACGCTGGCCGACGGCCGCGAACTCATCGACGGCATGAGCAGCTGGTGGGCGGCGTGCCACGGACACTCGCACCCGCGTCTGGTCGCGGCGGCCCAACGGCAGGCGGCGACGATGTCCCACGTCATGTTCGGCGGGCTCACCCACGCCCCGGCGGTCGAGTTGGCGCGCCGTCTGCTGGCGATGACCGACCCCGCCCTGGATGCGGTGTTCTTCTCCGATTCCGGTTCGGTGTCGGTGGAGGTGGCCATCAAGATGGCGCTGCAATACCAGCGCGCCGTCGGCCACCCCGAACGCACGCGGCTGATGACCTGGCGCGGTGGCTACCACGGCGACACCCGCGCCCCGATGAGCGTCTGCGACCCCGACGGCGGCATGCACTCCCTGTGGGCCGGGGCGTGGGCGCCGCAGGTCTTCGCCCCGGTTCCGCCGCCGCGCGGATCTTCGCAGCAGGTGCGGGCGGAATACCTGTCCCGCTTCGATTCGCTCGTCGACGACACCGTGGCCGCCGTCATCGTCGAACCCGTCGTGCAGGGGGCCGGCGGCATGCGTTTCCACGACCACGAGCTGATCGCCGGGCTGCGCGAGATCTGCGACAACCACGGGCTGCTGCTCATCGCCGACGAAATCGCCACCGGGTTCGGACGCACCGGCGACCTGTTCGCCACCGCCGCCGCGGGCGTGACACCGGATGTGCTGTGCGTGGGCAAGGCGTTGACCGGCGGGTTCCTGTCTCTGGCGGCGACGCTGACCACCCGTCGGGTCGCCTCCGCGATCTCCGCCGGCGAGGGCGGCGGCCTCATGCACGGCCCGACGTTCATGGCCAACCCGCTGGCCTGCACCATCGCCGCGGAGAACCTGGACATCATCGCCGAGGGGCGGTGGCGCGACGACGTGCCCCGCATCGAGGCGGCCCTGCGCGCGGGCCTGGAACCCCTGCGCGGCCGCCCCGGCGTCGCCGACGTCCGTGTGCTCGGGGCGATCGGGGTGGTGGAGATGGACCGACCCGTCGACATGGCCCGAGCCACCGCCGCCTGCGTCGACGCCGGAGTGTGGTTGCGGCCCTTCGGAAAGCTCGTCTACACCATGCCCATGTACATCTGCGACGACGACGAGGTCGCCGCCATCTGCCGCGCCATCGACGCGATCGTCCGAGAGGAAAACGCATGACCATCCTGTGCATCACCGGCACCGGCACCGACGTCGGCAAGACCATCGCCACCGCCGCGATCGCCGGGGTGCTGCGCGCGCACGGCGGGAAGGTGGTCGTCGTCAAGCCCGCCCAGACCGGATACCCGGGGACCGGTGAAGGCGCGGGCCAGGGCGGGGACCTCGACGACGTCGCGCGGCTGACCGGAGTGACCGACCTGCATGGATTCGCCCGATACCCGGAGCCGATGGCGCCGCTGGCGGCCGCGCGCCGGGCCGGGATGGCGCCGCTGGTGCTTGACGACGTCGTCGCCCGGATCACGGCGCTCGACGGGCCGGATCGAACCGTGCTCGTCGAAGGGGCCGGCGGTCTGCTCGTGAGGTTGGGCGCCGACGGCCCCGGGGACGCCGGCCAATGGGGGCTGCCGGAACTGGTCGCGCACCTGCCCGGCGCGAACACCGTGGTGGTCACGTCGCTGGGGCTCGGCAGCCTCAACGTCGCCGAACTGACCGTGGAAGTCGCCCGCGCCCGCGGCATGGATGTCATCGGGCTCGTCGGCGGATCGCTTCCCGCGGGCGACGACCCCATCGTCGCCACCAACCTCGAGGACCTGCCCCACCTCACCGGCGTCGACGTGCTCGGATGCGTGCCGGAAGGATCCGGGGCCCTCGGGCGGGAGGAATTCCTGGCGGCCGCTGCGGGCTGGTTCACCGAATCGGGCAGAAGCGCCCTGGTGGGGTAGGCTGGCACGCGGACATCGCCGTGGGGCGCCCCGACACATGTCCCATCCGCCATGCGTGATGGGATTTCCGCTCTCCGGAGCCCCGCGACGTTCGTCGGCGGACATCCGCCCGATACGAAACCCGCACAGCTCAACGGATCGAGGACACCCGTGTCAACCACCGCTCGCCGAGACGGCACACCGGACGACAACCAGCCGCCCGCCGCCGACAGGCACAAGAAGGCCGCCGACTACTACGTCTCCCAGGCCCGCCCCGCCCGCCACCAGCACGTCGACCGCAAACGCGGCGCCGGCAACTCCGGTGCGGGCGAGGGCGTGCGCCTGCAGAAGGTGCTGGCTCAGGCCGGCGTCGCGTCGCGACGGATGGCCGAACGACTCATCGACGAAGGCCGCGTCGAGGTCGACGGCAAGATCATCACCCGCCAGGGCGTGCGCGTCGACCCGAACACCGCGGTCATCCGCGTCGACGGTTCCCGCGTCGTGGTCAACGAGGACATGCAGTACTTCGTGCTGAACAAGCCGCGCGGCGTGCAGTGCACCATGAGCGACGACCAGGGGCGGCCCTGCGTCGGCGACATCGTCGGCGAGAGGGTCTCCGCCGGCCAGCGCCTGTTCCACGTCGGCCGCCTCGACGCGGCGACCGAGGGCCTGCTGCTGCTGACCAACGACGGCGAGCTGGCCAACCGCCTGATGCACCCCAGCTACAACGTGACCAAGACCTACATGGCCACGGTCAAGGGCGAGGCGGACAACAAGCTGATCCGCGAACTGACCGATGGCATCGAGCTCGACGACGGCCCCGCCAAGGCAGACTTCGCCCAGATCATCGACGTGTGGCAGGGACGCTCCATCATCCGCGTCGAGCTGCACGAGGGCCGCAAGCACATCGTGCGCCGCATGCTCAAGACCGCCGGCTTCCCGGTGGAACGCCTGGTGCGAACCAAGATCCACACCGTCCAGCTGGGCGAGCAGACCCCGGGTGCGCTGCGCGCCCTCAACCGCGCCGAGCTCGCCTCCCTGTACAAGGCGGTGGGACTGTAGTGGCCGGAGTCGACAACCAGAACACCAACCCCAACACCACCGCGGGCACCGCGGAGACCACCGCGAACGAGGACGGGCGCACCATGAACGATTCCACCGCCGACGAAGCCCTGCTGCTGGCCATCGACGGGCCGTCCGGCACGGGCAAGTCGACGGTGTCCCGGGCCGTCGCCGAACACCTCGGCGCGAAGTACCTGGACACCGGCGCGATGTACCGCGTGGCCACCTTGTGGGTCCTGCGCCGCGGCATCGACCCCGCCGACGAAGACGCCGTCGTCGCGGCGACCGCCGATCTGCCGCTGACCATCAGCGACGACCCGCGTTCGACGGAGGTCATCCTCGACGGCGAAGATGTCTCCGGCGAGATCCGCGGCCCCGAGGTCACCCGCAACGTCTCCGCGGTGTCGGCGATCCCGGCCGTGCGGGAAAACCTCGTCGAACTGCAGCGTCGCCTGGCCGCCGAGGCCGGCCGCTGCGTCGTCGAGGGCCGCGACATCGGCACCGTGGTGCTTCCCGACGTGCCCGCGAAGGTCTTCATGACCGCCGCCGCCGAAGTCCGCGCCCGCCGCCGCTACGACCAGGACATCGCCGCCGGCCGCGAAGCCGATTACGACACCGTGCTGGCCGACGTCGTGCGCCGCGACGAGCTCGACAGTTCGCGCAAGACCTCCCCGCTGCGTCCGGCCGACGACGCCGTCGTGCTGGACACCTCCGACATGGACATCGAGGAAGTCGTCGACCACATCCTCGACGTCGTGGAAGCCGGTTACCCCGGTTCGGTCGACGGTGACCCGCTGGCCGACGACTCCACCGGCACCGAATACATCCGCGCCGACCTCGACGGCGCACACGAGGACCCGGAGGCGGGCCTCGATCGGGCCATCGCCGACCACGAGACCGTCATCGCCGAGGCCATCGCCCGCGCCGAAGCCGGCGAACTCGGAGAGGACGAGGACTGGGCCGACCTCGAGGAGGCGTTCTCCGTTCTCGGCGGCGCCACCGACGAGGAGGAGGCGCTGCCGACCGTCGCCATCGTCGGCCGCCCGAACGTGGGCAAGTCGACGATGGTCAACCGGTTCATCGGCCGTCGCGAAGCAGTCGTGGAGGACTTCCCCGGCGTCACCCGCGACCGCATCAGCTACCTCGGCGACTGGGCCGGCCGCCGCTTCTGGGTGCAGGACACCGGCGGCTGGGACCCCGACGCCAAGGGCCTCAACGCCTCCATCGCGCGGCAGGCAGAGGCGGCCATGGAAACCGCCGACGTCATCATCATGGTCGTCGACACCACCGTCGGCGTCACCGCCACCGACGAGATGATGGCCCGCCGCTTGCAGCGAGCGGACCAGCCGGTGATCCTGGCGGCCAACAAGTTCGAATCCGACTCGCAGCTCGGCGACGTCGCCGAGTTCTGGTCGCTGGGCCTGGGCGAGCCGCACCCGACGTCGGCGCTCCACGGCCGCGGCAACGCCGACGTCATGGACCAGGTCGTCCGGTCGTTCCCCGACGTGCCGCGCGCGCAGGCGCAGCCGCAGGGCCCGCGCCGAGTGGCGATCGTCGGCAAGCCCAACGTGGGCAAGTCGTCGCTGCTCAACAAGATCTCCGGCGAAGATCGCGCCGTGGTCTCCGACATCGCCGGCACCACCGTCGACCCGGTCGACTCGCTGGTGCAGTTGGACAGCGACGTGTGGCGCTTCGTCGACACCGCCGGCATCCGCAAGAAGACCAAGACCGCACAGGGCCACGAGTTCTACGCGTCGCTGCGCACCCGCTCGGCGATTGACAATTCCGAGGTCGTCATCTTCCTCGTCGATTCGTCCGAACCGATCACCGAGCAGGACCAGCGCGTGCTGCGCATGATCCTCGACTCCGGCCGGGCGCTGGTCGTCGCCTACAACAAGTGGGACCTGATGGACGAGGACCGCCGCGACCTGCTCGAGCGCGAAATCGATCTGCAGTTGTCGCACGTGCCGTGGGCGCGCCGCGTCAACATTTCGGCGAAGACGGGCCGGGCGCTGCAGAAGCTCGAACCGGCGATGCTGGAGGCGTTGGACTCGTGGGATCGCCGCATCCCCACCAGCCGCCTGAACAACTGGTTGCGCACCGTCCTGCAGGAGGTGCCGCCGCCGCTGCGCGGTGGTCGTCTGCCGCGCGTGCTCTTCGCCACCCAGGCGTCGACGCGCCCGCCGGTGATCGTTTTGTTCACGACCGGTTTCCTCGAGCACGGCTACCGTCGCTTCCTGGAGCGACGCCTCCGCGAGGAGTTCGGTTTCGAGGGGTCGCCGGTGCGCATCGCGGTGCGCGTCCGCGAAAAGCGCGGCCGCAAGTAGACGGCACGTGGGCGGCCGGGACCTTTGGCGGCCGCCCATAACCGACGCGGCGGGCAACCGGGACAGTCCCCGGTTGCCCGCCGCGTCGGTCGATTGCGTCCGGGGTCGGGGTGCGTGCATTGTGGGATCTGAACGGATGGGGCGCGACGGGCGCCCCGCATGATCAGGAGACGATGAGCGATGTCCGGCAACCGACACGGGCGTGATCCCTTCGACGACGGCCGCACCGAGTTCATCGGCCGCGATGAGCCGACCCGGCGCGCCTGGGGCGGCCGCGACGACCAGTCGACCGAGTACTTCGGTTCGGCGGGGCGCGGTGGCCGGGGCACCGGCGGCGATGCCGGCGATTCCGGCTACGACCCGGACGCGGATTTCGGTGGCGGTGCCCGCGGCGGGGACGCCACCAGGTTCGACATCGGTCGCCCGGCCGCCGGGCAGGGCGGGCGAGAGGAGTCCGGACAGTACTGGGCGCCGCTGACGCCGGAGGAGCGCGGCATCGACCCGCGTGCGGCCGGTGGGCCCCAGTCCTTCGGCGGCGGCCAGGACGGCAGCTACGGCGAGTACGGCCGGGACGGCTACGACGATCGTTACGGCGAGCGCGGTGACCGGGATGGCCGCGAGTACCGGGATCGCGACGGAGACGATCGGCGCGGCGGCATCGGCAAGGGTGCGACGATCATCGCGGTGACGGCGATCATCGCCATCGTCATCCTGGTGGCGTTGATGTTCCGCTTCCTGTCCGGCGACGATGAGGCCACCGAGCCGACCACGACGACCCCGCCGCCGGAGCCGACGACGTCGACCTCCGAGACGCTCACCACCGAGGAGGAGCCGACGGAAACCTCCGATGCGGTGCGCGACGAAATCGATCGCCTGCGCGACGAGATCAGCAGCCTGCGCGAAACCCCGCCGGCGATCCCGGGTCTGGAGGGCGGCGAGGTCGTCGAGGCCACGGTGCCCGAGGCGGTGGGCAAGTCCCCGGCCGAGGTCGAGCTGGCCCTGCGCCGCGCCGGCTTCAGCGACATCTCCGTCGTCGACGCCAACGGCAATCCGACCAATTCGGTGGTGTCGCTCACCGGCCGCGTCGCCTCGATCGACCCGCCGGCCGGTACTTCGACGATGACGGACCAGCCGATCACCATCACGTTGGAGTGACCGCCGCGGCCACGCGCCCGGGCGGCGGGGCGAATCAGCCTCCGGCGATGCGGATGGGAATGCGCCGCGGGCCGAAATCGCCGGGCCCGTCGGCGTCGTAAAGCCCCGGGATCGCCGTGCCGCACTGCGGGCACGCCCCACGCCCCGACTCGTCGGCGACGAGCTGGTAATCGACCATGCGGTACCAGTCGCGGACGATGACCGGCGCGTCGCAGCCGGGGCAGAACGTGGTGTCGCCGT
Organism: Corynebacterium freneyi; assembly: GCF_030408835.1. Taxonomy (NCBI): domain Bacteria; kingdom Bacillati; phylum Actinomycetota; class Actinomycetes; order Mycobacteriales; family Corynebacteriaceae; genus Corynebacterium; species Corynebacterium freneyi. Next base: position 1,672,162 of record NZ_CP047357.1, on the reverse strand, counting down.
CCTTGTCGTGGACGTTGCCGGTGTAGACGAAACGCTCGCCGGCGTCGAGGGCGATGTCGCGGGCCCGGCGCAGCGTCGACGGCGGAGTCGGGGGCACGTCGCGCATGCGGTTGTCGGGGTGGAACGCGCTGAAATGGTGGGGGACGTCCGGGCCGAGGTTGGCGACGATCCAGTCGGCCATCGCCCGGATCTCGGCGTCGGAGTCGTTGTGGCCGGGGATGAGCAGCGTGGTGATCTCCAACCACGTGTCCGTTTCCGCCAGCCACGCGAGATTGTCCAGCACGACGTGGAGGTCCGCGCCGGTCAGCCGCCGGTAGAACTCCGGCGTGAAACCCTTCAGGTCGACGTTGACGGCGTCCATTGCGCCGAAGAAGTCCTCGCGCGCGAAGTCGGCGGCGTCGCGGGCGGTGGGCGAGATGTACCCGGCGGTCACGCCGACGGTGCGCACGCCCCGGTCACGGCAGGCGGCGGCGATGTCGATGGCGTATTCGGCGAAGATCACCGGATCGTTGTAGGTGAACGCCACGGACGCGGCACCGGAGGCGACGGCGGCGTCGGCGATGTCCTCGGGCTCCGCGACGTCGGTGAGGGTGTCGACGTGCCGGGACGTGGAGATCTCGTGGTTTTGGCAGAACCTGCACCCCAGGTTGCAGCCGGCGGTGCCGAAGCTGAGCACCGACGTGCCCGGCAGGAAATGGTTGAGCGGCTTCTTCTCGATCGGGTCGAGGCAGAAACCCGACGACCGGCCCCACGTGTCCAGCACGAGCCGTCCGCCGTTGTTGCCGCGGACGAAGCAGAAGCCGCGTTGCCCGGCGCGCATGCGGCATTCGCGCGGGCACAGCAGGCATTGCACGCGTCCGTCGTCGAGGACGCGGCCCCACCGGGCGGGGTGGGTGCCCGGCACGTCGGGGCCGGGGCCGGGTTCGATGCTTGACGACGCCGACGTCATCGCGGTTCGCCCTCCCCGAAGGCGACGCCCTGCTCGGGCGAGGCCGGTTCCTCCCACGAATCGACGGTGTACCGGCTCAGGCGCCAGTCGGCGCCCCACCCGGTGTCGCGGGGTCCGGCGACGAGACCGGCCTTGGCCTTGAGATGGCGGATGAACTCCGTCGGGTCCGGCAGCTGGTCCCACACCTGGGGCAGGAATGTGCCGCTGCTCGGGGAGCGGCGGGGCGGGTCGAGGCGCATGCGGAACGCGCCCATGCCCGACCGGGCGGGGTCGGCGGAGTCGAGCGGGGTACCCGCAAGGATCGCCCCGTCGACGTGGGGGCGCAGCGCCGCGATGGCCTCGGCCTCGGAGGACGCGGCGACGGGTTCGGGGGCCGAGAGCACGGAGACCTCGATGCGGATGTCCGGCAGCTCCTCGGCGGTGACGTCGGGGAAGCGGGGGTCGCGCAGGGCGGCGTCAACGGCGTGGGCGGCGATGTCCGCGCCCAGCGGCCGCGTGGCCGAAAGCGACCCGATGCAGCCGCGCAGCCGCCCGTCGACGGTGAGGGTGACGAAGGACGCGCCGTCGTCCGACAACCACGGGTGGCCGATGAGATCGGCGAACCCGGCGGCGGGGTCGGACGGGTCGGGGCCGCCGGCCAACCGGTGCTCGAGCACCGCGCGGGCATAGGCGGGCAGCCGCGGGCCGAGGGGGTCGAAGCGCACGGCCGGATAGCCCACCACGCGGTGCGGGTCGCCGTCGGGCGCATCCGCCGACGTCGCCCGATCGACCACCTCCGCCGACCACCCGGCGCGCCGGGCGAATCCGAGCAGACCGTTGATGGGGATGGCGCCGCACGCCGACCTCGGCGGCAGCGGGGCCTTCAGGGCGACGATCCGGTCGAGGGTGTCGGAATCCACGGCCACGGCGTCGTCGACGGGCAGGAAGTGGGACAGGTCCGAGCTGACGATCAGCAGCGTGTCGTCGTCGGACAGGATCGCCGCGACGAGTTCGGTCATCTCCGCCACCGTGGCATCGCCGGCGACCAGCGGCAACACGGGCAGCTGCGGTGCCAGCACCTGCAGGAACGGCAGGTGCACCTCGACGGAGTGCTCGTGGGCGTGGACGCCGGGCGAGGTCACCAGCAGATCGGGGAACGTGTCGGCCAGTCGCGCGCGCAACGTGGGCAGCAGCCCGTCCGGAACGGTCACCGCGCCCAGCGGAGTCTCGAATGCCGACACCCCGGCATCGGTGACGCCGCGCACGGGTACGCGATGGGCGGGGCCGATCACCGCGGCACGGCGGAAACGACCGTCGGCCAGCGCCCGGCGGAGCAGCGAATACGCAGACGCGGCGACTTTTCCGGAATAGACGTAGCCGGCATGCGGGGCGATGACGGCGCGGGGCGGCGGGCCGTCGTCAAGCGCAGACGAGTGCGTCGCAAGCAACTGTTCGACCTGCGTGCGCAACGCCGTCGGGTCGGCGGGGTAGAACATTCCGGCGACGGCGGCGGGGCGGACCATCGGGTCGGCCGGGTGTGGCTGTCGGTGGGAGAACATGGGGGGGGCACCTCCGATGCCTCCAGGGTACGTCCGGTCGCGGACGCGGGTGATCCGCGCCGGGCGATAGAGTCGGCGGCATGAATGCTCCCGCCGCACGCGAGTCGATCGACCTTGTCCGCCGCTGGTCCGGGCAGGCGGCGCGGGTGCTCGACGGGAGGGCGCGGATCGCGGCGTCCGCCGGGCAGGCGGCGTCGGAGCTGTGCTCCCGGACGGTGCCGGTGAAGATCGACGGTGAGGTCGCGTGGCGCGTGCTGCCGGTCGACGGCGCGGCGCTGCTGCGCTCGGGCGAGATCGTGCGGCACCGGTGGTTGGCCGGCATCGGGGTGGAGGAGGCCCGGCTCGTCGAGGAATTGGCGGGGCCCGCCGCGACGGCCGTGCGCGAGACGTGGGCGGCCGAGGGATGGCGGCGGTTCTTCTCGCGGGCGGAGGCGCGCGCCACGGCCGATCGGGCGGTGGCGTATCTGCGCGATGTCGTCGAGCGGGTGCGGCGGCGCGACGTGCCGACCTTGCTCGACAGGCTGGAGCAGGAGGCGGCCGGCGCGGCGCCGCAGTTGGTGCCCACCGACTTGATGTACCCGGACGTGGGCGTCATGGCGGTGCTTTCCGACGGACTGCCGGATGACCTCGGCGAACCGGAGCTGGTGTCCGGCGCGGACGTCGCCGCCCTGCCCGGTGCGTTGTCGACGTTGTCCGGCGCATTGGAGGCGGAGCGCACCGCGCGTCTGGCGGCCATCGCGGCGGGCGAGCGCCTGCGCACCGTGGCCACCGACGAACTGTTGGCGGGGCTCGACGTGTCGGCGTTGCGCGACGTCACCCGCGACCGGCTGCGCATCGCCCCGATCGAGGAGGCGGGTTTGCACACCGTCGGCGCGGTGCTGCGGGCCGGTGCGTCGTTGACGGAGGTGCCCGGCATCGGCGCGGATTCGGCCCGCAAGTTGCTGGGAGCGGCGCAGACGCTGCGGCAACAGACGATGGACGATCAACCCCTGCACCTGGATCCCGCGCAGCCCACGCCGCAGGCCACCGACGTCCTGCGGGCGTTGCGACGATGGGAGATCACTCGCGGCCCCCTGCGCGGCCCGGACGGATCCGCGGCGGCGGTGGCGTTGGGGGCGTTGGCGCCGGTGATGGCCCCGGGCGTGGGCGACGTGATGGTCTTCCCGACCCCCGGCCACGGCATCCCCGAGTTTCGCGGTGCGGTCGCACGGGTCCTGAGGCTGGCGCGGGCGCTCGGTGGGGCCGTCGGAAAGCAGGTCGGCGCGGATGCCGCGGCGGCCGACGAGGACGCGGGCGTGGCACCGGACGCCCCCGACGACGAGCTGTGGGCCGACTTCCGCGCCCGCCCCGCCGACTACCAGGCGCTGGCCGCGCAACTGGGGTTGCTGCCCGACGACGGCGACCGGGTCCACGGCGACCTGCCGGAGGAGATCGTCGCGGCGATTCGCGGCATGGACCTGGACACCGGGTACCTGAAGGCGTCGCTGCGCGGGTACCAGGATTTCGCGGCGCGGTTCGCGCTGGTGCAGGGCAAGGTGCTCATCGGCGACGAGATGGGCCTGGGCAAGACCATCGAGGCGCTGGCGGCGCTGACGCACCTGCATGCCCGGGATAAGACGCATTTCCTGGTGGTGTGCCCGGCGGCGGTGGTGTCGAACTGGATGCGCGAGATCGAATCGAAATCGCGGCTGGAGGCCCACCGTCTGCACGGGCAGGCGCGCGATCTGGCCGTCGACGAATGGCTGGTGCGAGGGGGAGTCGCCGTGACCACCTACGGGACCCTGGCCGCGGTGCGGGACCGGGTGCTGGCGTGCCCCGGGTTGGCGTGCGTGGTCGTCGACGAGGCGCACTACATCAAGAACCCCGGGGCGAAGCGATCCCAACTGCTGGCCGAGGTGATCGGGCAGGTGGACGGTGCGATCCTGCTGACGGGTACGGCGCTGGAAAATCGCATCGACGAATTTCGGACGCTGGTGCGCTACCTGCGTCCCGACCTGCTGGAGGGGGAGGCCGAACTGCCGGCGGCGAAGTTCCGCGAGCTGGTCGCGCCCGTCTACCTGCGGCGCAATCAGGCGGACGTGCTCGACGAGCTGCCCGCGCTGGTGGAAGTCGACGATTGGGTGGAGGCCACCGACGCCGACGAGGCCGCCTACCGCACGGCCGTCGACGAGGGGAACTTCATGGCCATGCGCCGGGCGGCATTTGCGGCGGGCGCGGGGTCGGCGAAGATGGAGCGGCTGGTCGACATCGCCGGGGAGGCGCGCGACAACGGTCGCCGGGTGATCGTGTTTTCGCATTTCCGGGACGTGCTCGACGCCGTGATGGGCGAGTTGGGGGAGGTCGCGGTGGGGCCGCTGACGGGCGATGTGCCCGCGGCGCGGCGCCAGGAGCTGGTCGACGAGTTCTCCGCCGCCGATGGTGGTGCGGTGCTGGTGTCGCAGATCGTCGCCGGCGGCGTGGGCCTGAACATCCAGGCCGCGTCGGTGGTGGTCATCTGCGAGCCGCAGTTGAAGCCGACGACGGAGTGGCAGGCCATCGCCCGCGCGCACCGGATGGGCCAGTTGGAGTCGGTGCAGGTGCACAGGTTGTTGCTGGAGGATTCCGTCGACGCCCGGATCGTGGAGATTCTCGCCCGCAAAATGCAGCTTTTCGACGAGCTGGTGCGGGTGTCCACCACGGCCGACGCCGCACCCGAGGCGTACGACGTGTCCGAGGCGGAGCTGGCCCGCGAGATCATCGCGGCGGAGCGGGAACGGTTGGCGGGGGAGACTCCGGCAAACCCGCCACGACCTGCGGATTAGCCCACACTGCCGACAATGTTGTAATCTGTGGCAGTTGCCGTTGAACGGCAGCGGCGGACTGTGGCGCAGCTTGGTAGCGCACCTCACTGGGGGTGAGGGGGTCGCAGGTTCAAATCCTGTCAGTCCGACCAGCGTTTCGACTGCAGTACGTCACGACTGCGACCCGGTGGAGAGATCATCTCCACCGGGTTTTTCGTCGTCGGTGCCGTGACGGGAGGGGCGCGGACGGCCGGGGTGGCGCCACATCGAAATCGGCGTCTGTTCCCTTGATATGACAACGATCGACGGGTTTACAGGTGCGGCGTTTCGGAAAAGCCGACGGGAATGGCTATCGTTAGCGCTATTCTTCGTAACCATCCACCCGCCGCCCGGCGGGGAAATACGTCGGAACAGACCGCGGATAGCGGCCGCGGCACCCATCGCGACCGGTCACGCACCAGCCCGTCCCGGCGATCATAGGAGGCACAGTTGACCGAGATCTCTACCCGCCACGAAAACGTCGCGCGCGACTTCGCCGCCGTCGCCGACCGCGTCACCAAGTGGGGCGCGCCCACTCCCGTGCCGGAGTGGACGGCCGGTGACATCGTCGAGCACCTGCTCGCCTGGTTCCCGGCGGCGCTCGAGTCCTGGGGTGGCCCGACCCTGTCGGACATTCCGTCGCGCGGTCTCGCCGAGCGTTGGCGTCTGCGCACCGTCGAGGTGCAGGCCATTCTCGATGACCGTGACCGGGCCGGGGCCATCATCGAGTCCGGCGATTTCGCCGGCATGCGTCTCGACGAGGCCATCGACCGCCTGTACACGGCGGACATCTTCATGCACACGTGGGACCTCGCCCGCTCGGCCGACGTCGAGATTCACCTTTCCGGCCCCTACGCCACCGGCGTGCGCGAGGGCCTGGCCGCGATGGGCGACGGCCTCCGGGAGTCCGGCCACTTCGGCCCGGCCGTGGAGACCGACTCCGACGATCCGGTTGATCGTCTCATGGCGTTCATCGGCCGCGACCCGCAGTGGTCCGTCTCGGCTGCCAACTAGGCGAGCAGCCGTTTGAGGTCGTCGACATCGCCGCGGAATGCGTTGACGTCGACGTCGAACCCCGCCACCGACCCCCGATCCGTGAATTGCCACAGGTCGGGGGTTCGGCCCCGGAAGGGCCGCCACGCCCGGTGATCGTCGCCCGGGTACCCGGCGGCTCCCTCGCCACGGTCGTCGCCGACCTCCGAGACATCGCGGACGTCGTCGGGCCACTGCGCCAACCACAGTCCACCGCCGATGTCGGGGAAGCTGCGCAGACGCCAGTAGGACCGCGTCGTGTAAATCCCCGCGCACCGCACCCCAACCTCGTCCAGCGCCCGGGCCGCCTCCGCCACATCATCGGCGTCGAGGCGATGCGGCGCGGTTTCGACGTCGAGCCAGACGGCCGGGGCGTCGTCAAGCAAGGAACCGTAAACCGACCCGAGCTGGCCCGCGACGACCCGCGCCTGCTGCCGGAACGACGTCCCCTCCCGGGGATGGCGCACATACCAATACGCCCCGACGACCAGCCCCGACGCCCGCGCGTCGGCGACGTGCGAGGCGAAAACCGGGTCGGGGTACGTGCCGTCGCAGGCGCGGACGATCGCGAACCGGTGCCCGGCCTCCGCCGCCCGCGACAGGCGCAGCCCATCCTGCCACTGGCTGACGTCGACGCCGGTGACGAAACCGGTGCCGACGCCGCGCATGCCTACCGCACCACGATGCCGTCGGAATCGGCGTAGACCATGTCGCCCGGCACGAAATCGACGCCGCCGAAGCTGACCACGACGTCTCGCTCGCCGGAGCCGGTCTTGGTGGACTTGCGGGGGTTGGTGCCCAGCGCCTTGCAGCCGAAGTCCATCTCGCCGATGAGCTTCGAGTCGCGCACCGCACCGTGGACGATGACGCCGGCCCAGCCGTGATCGCGGCCCAGCCCGGCGATGACGTCGCCGACCAGGGCGGTGTGCAGCGAACCGGAACCGTCGATGACCAGCACGCCACCGTCGGAGTCCTCCGACAGCACCGCCTTGAGCAGCGCGTTGTCCTGGAAGCAGCGGACGGTGGAAATGCGGCCGCAGAATTCGCGCTTGCCGCCGATGTCGCGGAACTGGGTATCGCAGCTGCGCACGTGCGCGCCGATCTCGTCGACCAGGTCGGCGGTGGGGATGAACTGGGCGTCGCCCATGGTGGCCTCCACTTTCTCATCGTTGAGTCGTCGGGTGTCTTTCCCCCCAAGATTGCCAGACCGGCCGATCCGCGGGGTGCGTTAGGGTGGGGCGGAGTAAGGACCCGTGCCGGGTGCGTCGGTCGCGCGGTCGTCGTCGCGCGGATGTCGAGCGGATGGAGGCTCACGTGGCCGGAATGAACTGGTTTTGGAAGGCACTCGGCGGCAAGCAGAGCCGCGACCAGAAGCGCAGCGTGTCGCTGGTGGCGCGGGCCGCGGAGCTCGAGCCCGAGCTGAAGGGGCTTTCCGACGCCGACCTGGTGGCCCGTGCCCGCGACAATCGCGATGATGCGCCCGAGCTTCTGGCCTGCCTGCGCGAGGTCGCCGAACGCGCCATCGGTCTGCGTCCGTTCGATGTCCAGCTGCAGGGCGCGCTGCGTCTGCTGGAGGGCGACGTGGTGCAGATGGCCACCGGCGAGGGCAAGACCCTGTCCGGTGCGCTGGCCGGCGCCGGGTTCGCGTTGCGCGGCGAGCGCGTGCATTCGGTGACGGTGAATTCGTATCTCGCCCGCCGCGACGCCGAGTGGATGGGGCCGATCTTCGAGTTTCTGGGGCTGACCGCCGCGTCGGTCCACGAGTCCGACGACGCCGCGGCCCGGCGCCGTGCCTATGCGGCCGACGTGGTGTTCATCGCCGTCAACGAGCTCGGTTTCGACGTGCTGCGCGATCGCTGCGCCATCGACGTCGCCGACCGCGTGCAGCAGCCGGCGCGCGTGGCCATCGTCGACGAGGCCGATTCGGTGCTCGTCGACGAGGCGCTGGTTCCCCTGGTCCTGGCCGGTTCGGCGGAGGGGGATGCTCCGGCGGGTCGCATCACCGACATCGTCCGTCGGCTGGTCAAGGGCGATGACTTCACCGTCGACGCCGGGCGCCGCAACGTGTTTCTCACCGACATCGGCGCGGCGCGGGTCGAGCGGCTGCTCGGCATCGAATCGCTTTACGACGAGGACAACGTCTCGACGACCCTCGTGCAGGTCAACGTCGCCCTGCACGCCCGGGAACTGCTGCGCCGCGACGTGGACTACATCGTCCGCGACGGCAAGGTGGCGCTGGTGGATTCCTCGCGGGGCCGCATCGCCGACCTGCAGCGCTGGCCGGACGGGCTCCAGGCGGCGGTGGAGGCCAAGGAGGGCCTGGACGTCTCCGGCGGCGGTCGCGTGCTGGACACGCTGACCATCCAGCAGTTGATCGGCCGCTACGACATCACCTGCGGCATGACCGGCACCGCCGTCGCCGCCGGCGACCAGTTCCGCGAGTTCTACGGCATGCGCGTCTCCGTGGTCGACCCGAATGAACCCTGCATCCGCGACGATGAACCCGACCGGATCTACGCCACGCACGAAGACGCGTTCGCCGCCGTCGTCGACGAGGTCATCGAGGTCAATTCGCGCCGCCGCCCGGTGCTGGTGGGCACCGGCGACGTCGCGGAGTCCGAGCGGCTGGCGGACGCGCTGGCCGAACGCGGCATTGAGGCGGCGGTGCTCAACGCCAAGAACGACGAGGCGGAGGCCGCCGTCATCGCCGAGGCCGGTGCCCCGGGGCGGGTGACCGTGTCCACGCAGATGGCCGGCCGCGGCACCGACATCCGGTTGGGCGGCGGCGACGAGGCCGACCGCGACGAGGTCGTCGAGCTCGGCGGCCTGTGCGTCATCGGCGTCGCCCGGCACCGCACCGCCCGTCTCGATGGCCAGCTGCGCGGACGTGCCGGCCGCCAGGGGGATCCGGGTTCCAGCGTGTTCTTCGTCGCCCTCGACGACGACATGGTGGTCGAAGGCGGGGCCGGGGAGGAGCTCACCGTCACGCCGGAGGCCGACGGCCGCATCCGCGACGCCCGTGCCGCCGCCTTCGTCGATCGCGCCCAGCGCGTCACCGAGGCGACGATGCTGTCCATCCACGCCACGACGTGGAAGTACAACAAGCTCATCGGCGACCAGCGGGCGATCCTCGACGAGCGTCGCGAGCGTCTGCTCACCACGGATCTCGCGTGGCGGGAGCTGTCGGAGCGCGAGCCCGAGCGCGCGAAGGAGATCCTCGCCGACGTGCCCGAAGACGTCGCCGTCGTCGCCGCCCGCGAGATCGCGCTGCACCACCTGGACCTGGGGTGGTCGGAGCATCTGGCGGACCTGGACGACCTGCGGGAGTCGGTGCATTTGCGCGCGTTGGCGAAGGAAAGCCCCATCGACGAGTTCCACCGCGCGGCGATCGCGGCGTTCAAGAATCTCGCCGCCGAGGCGGTCGATCGGGCGGCGGAGAGTTTCCGCGAGGTGACCATCACCGCCGACGGCGTCGACCTGGACGCCGAGGGAATGGGCCGACCCAGTTCGACCTGGACGTACATGGTCAACGACAACCCGTTGTCCGGCGGCGACTCGGCGATCGGGGCGGTTGCGGCCTTGTTCCGTTGAGGGAGTCGCACCACATGGGTCCGCCCCAACGGCTATGATTTATGGCGTTACAGGAAATCGGACGATTATCCGGAGGATGTGCAATGACGAACAACACCGGCAAGCCTGAGGCTTCGGTCGAGACCACCTCGGTCTTCCGCGCCGACCTGCTCAAGGAGATGGAGTCCGGCGCGGGCCAGGATCCCGCCGTGCCCGGCGTGGAGGGGTTGCCCGAAGGTTCGGCGCTGCTCGTGGTGAAGCGCGGCCCCAACGCCGGCTCGCGTTTCCTGCTGGATCAGCCGGTGACCACCTCCGGTCGTCACCCCGACAGCGACATCTTCCTCGATGACGTCACCGTGTCCCGCCGCCACGCGGAGTTCCGCATGGAGGGCGACACCTTCGAGGTCGTCGACGTGGGATCGCTCAACGGCACCTACGTCAACCGCGAGCCGAAGAACTCGGCCGTCCTGTCCAACGGCGACGAGGTCCAGATCGGCAAGTTCCGTCTGGTCTTCCTCACGTCCCCGAAGTAAACCCCCAGCCCGAAGCAAAACCACCAGGAAGTACCACGTCGTGGCAGCAGTTCCCGCTTCCGCCCCCGACTCCGGGGCAACTTCCCCGCGGACCCGTTCCGCGGGGAAGATGTCCATCGGCGCCGTTCTGTCGGAGCTCCAGCAGGAGTTCCCGGACGTGACGGTGTCGAAGATCCGTTTCCTCGAGTCCGAGGGCCTCATTTCGCCGTCCCGCAGCCAGTCGGGGTACCGGCGTTTCGCCCGTGCCGACGTCGACCGGCTCCGCTACATCCTCACCGTCCAGCGCGACAATTACCTGCCGCTGAAGGTCATCAAGGAGCAGCTGGACAATATCGACGCCGGAAACGTCGCCGCAGTGGGTGAGGGCCTGGCGTCGGTGACGCCGCTGGTGACGCCGGATCAGTTCCGCGATTCCGCGGTGGTCCATCTCACTCGCGCGGAGTTGGCGGAGCGGGCGGGCGTCGACGAGGAGTTCGTGGGCAGCCTGGTGCGTGCCCGGCTGCTGTCCCCGGATGCGATGGACTGCTTCGACGGCGATGACCTGGCGTTGGCCACCACCGCCGGCAAGCTGCGCGAGTTCGGCCTGGACGCCCGGCACATGAAGACCATCCGCACCGCGGCGTCGCGCGAAGCCGACCTCATCGGCCAGGCGACCGCCCCGATGGCGCGGTCGAAGGCCGACGGCGCCCGCCAGAAGGCGGAGGAGATGGCGCGGGAGATGACCGCGTTGCTGGTCACCCTGCACGGAACGCTGCTGAAGCGTCAGGTCAACGACGACCTCGGTCGTTGATGGGCCGGTCGTGTGGCATGGATGATTTCGTAGAGGTCGAATCGCGCGGCATTTTGGTCCACGAGCCGGAGGACCACCCCGTTCTTCTGTTGTCGCCGCCGGGTAGCGGTCGCGTCGTCCCCGTGTGGATCGGCGCCGCCGAGGCCGCGTATCTGGCGGCCCGGGAAGCGGGCATGACGCAGAACCGGCCCTGCGCCCAGGACGTCATCGTCGAGATGGCGGAGTCCACGGGCAATTCGATCGAGCGGGCGGAGGTCACGGGCTTCCATGAGGGCGTGTTCATCGCGTCCCTGGTGCTTTCCGACGGCGGCCGCGTGGATTGCCGGGTCTCGGATGCGATTGCGGTGTGCGAGATCGCGGAGGCCCCTCTGGTCTTCGCGAGGGAGATCCTCGAGTCGGTGTCCGTTCCGGCGGGCTCGCTTTTCGACGACCCCGAGTTGGCCGAAGAGGAGGAAGAGGAGTCGGTGGAGGAGTTCGCCCGATTCCTCGACGAGATCGACGCCGCCGATTTCCTGGGGGAGCCCGGCGACGGGGACGGATCCGGCGACGACCGCTGATCGGGCGCCGGCTCCTTTCGCAGCCAGCTGAACGTGTGCCGGCTGCTTGCGGCACCGGTTGATTGCGACGCCCGCGCACTCATGCTGCGGCGGGCGTCGCAAAGCTTTTTCTCCTTTTTCGAGGCGATGCCGCGCGCCCAAACGTGTTACTGATGTGACTCATGATGACTGGAGTGCATGGAGTGGCACCCCCGATTACCCCCGAAGTCTGATCCTTGACTTGAGTCGCAAACTCCCATGTCGCGATGAATGAGGGTGCTTTGACCTGCGAATACGTGAAACACGAAGTCTGAACCTGAACTTTAGGTTTAGACACGCGGCGTGTCGGCCGAAATCCTGTTGACAGTGCCTTAACCTTGGCGAAAGATAAACGACAACAGTGGAACTACCAGGGGAGAACACGAACATGGTCGACGATCGCGCAGCTGATCGCCAGGACTCCAAGCTCGACGACGCCACCGACGCCGGCGTGCAGGAGTCGCTGTTCGACATGGGCCCGGACGAGCAAGTCGGTTACCGCGTGCCCATCGCCTGCCAGGCCGCCGGCATCACCTACCGCCAGCTCGACTACTGGGCGCGCACCGGACTCGTCGAACCGTCCATCCGCAACGCCCACGGCTCCGGCTCGCAGCGCCTGTACTCCTTCCGCGACATCCTCGTGCTGAAGATCGTCCGCGGCCTGCTCGACACCGGCATCTCCCTCCAGAACATCCGCCTGGCCGTGGACAAGCTCCGCGACCTCGGCGTCGATGACCTGGCCACCATCACCCTCGTGTCCGACGGCCGCACCGTGTACCAGTGCCGCTCCAACGAGGAGGTCATCGACCTGCTCAACGGCGGTCAGGGCGTGTTCGGCATCGCGGTGCCGGGAATCATGAAGGAACTCGCAGGCTCCATCGCCAGCTTCCCGTCCGAGCGCGTGGACGGCACCCCGGTCGCCGCCCCGGTCGACGAGCTCGCCGCCCGCCGCCGACGCCGCATCGGCTAGGAGTCCGACCAAGCCACTGAAACGACGACGCCCCGCACCTCCCCGCGGGGCGTTTTCGCGTCTTTGGGCACCACGCGTGTGGCCGGGCGGCCGGAGAGCAGCTGCCAAGTAGTGGGTGAATGGTGGCTCAGCAGCGGGAAAGCGATGGGCGAGCGGTGGCCGAGCGGTACCCGGCTACAGCCCCATCGCCTTCACCAGCGCCGCAGTCGGGTCGGTGCCGGCCACCTGGACGGATCCGCCGGTGGCCGAGGCCAGCTCGCGCAGCGCGCCATCGGTGGAGTCCTCGCCGACGACGACCACGTCGACGCGGACCGGCCGGTCGGTCGTGGCGGCGGCGGTGATCCGCTCGATGGCCGCGGCCGCGTCATCGTCGGCGGCGTCGGAGCCGGTGGTCACCAGGACCACGCGGTTGGCCACTCCCGGCGACCATGCCTCGGCGACGTAGTCGACCGCCGGCCCGACGGAACGCCACAGCCACGGTTCGCCGCCCGTGCTCAGCTGGCCGAGCACCTCGACCGACCGGTCCTTGGCACCGGCGCCGAAATGGACGTTCTGGCGAACCGGGGTGGTCACGCCGGCCGACAGCGGGGAGGAGTAGTTCCACAGGGCGACGCGGCGTCCCTCGCCGTCGATCGCACGGTCCATCAGCGGCGTCAGCGCCGTGCGCACCGCCTCGAGGTCCATGCCGTCGGAGGTGTCCAACAGCACCAGCGTCGACCCGGCGGGCTCGGTGGTGGCCGCATCGCCGTCGGAATCGTCGCCCGCGCCGTCGGAACCGTGGTCCTCGGCGTCGATGCCGGCAAACGGGTCGGTGTCGCGGGCGGCGACGTCGGGCAGAATCTCACCCGCCGCACCGTCGAGGGCACCGGCGGCGGTCTCGTCGTCCCCGTCGCCCGGCGCGTCGGCGTCGACGCCGTTCTTGCGGGCGTACTTGACGAACTCCGCCGCGGCACGGGCGTTGACCTCGTTGATCGGACCACCGGAGGTGAAGGCCACCATGGGCGCGGACAGGGCCGGCGAACCATCCGGGGAGGTGAAGCTCAGGCCCTCGGACCCGGTCTGCGTCGACGCGTCGACCATCGACTGCGTCGCGGCGACGGCGTCGTAGCCCTCGGCGGTGTCCTTGGCCAACTGGCCCAGCAGCGCCTCCGACGTGAATCGGCCACCGGCGGCGAGGCGCTCCTCGGAGGCGTCGAGAAGTTCCCGACCCCGCGTATCCGGCGTCAGGCGGGCGTTGACCACCGAGGACACCACGGCGTCGGGCCCGCCGGGGGTCGCGATGACCAAATCCTCGATGCCCGCGATGTCGTCCCACGATCGCCCCTTGACGTCCGCGGCACGGTCGGAGGCCACGGCCAGGCCGACGGGCTGGGGGGAGAAGCGGGCGGTTTCGCCGTCGACGCCCACGCCCCCGGAGTCGCGGGCCGCGTCGACGAAGGAATCGTCGGCGGGCACCCACACGGCGGGCAGCACGGGCTTGACGCCGCCCGTCGCACCGCCGGTGCCATCCGCGTCTCCGTCGGCTCCGTCGTCGCCGTGCTCCCGGATGACGTCGAGGATCTGCTGCGAACCGTTGGCGGTGACCTGCGGGCGCACGCAGTACTCGCGGACCACCGGGTCGGTCGCGGCCCAGGCGTCGACCTGCTCGCGGACCACGCCGACCACCGCGGGATCGGCGGCGACCACGAGGGTCAGATCCCCCTTGGAACAGTCGGCCGAGATCCCGGGATCGTCGCCGTCGGAAGTCCGCAGCGTCACCCACGCGAAGATCATCGCCCCCACGAGAATCGCCGCCAGCAGCGAAATCAACGGCCCCTTGGCCACGCGGTAGTTCGGCTTGCCGTCGGAATGCCTGCCCACGGACGCTCAGCTCCTCCCGGATGGTGACTGCGATGCTGCAATGCCGCAGTACGGCGATGCTGCGGTGCGGCGCTGCTGCACTTGCATCCCACCCTAGCCGTGAAACGACCTCGCCAAACGGAGCAACTCCGCGCGGATCGGCGCGGCGCGCTCGGCCAGTTCCCGCTGGCGGGAAACGTACTCGGCCTTGCCTTCGGCGGTTTCGATGCGCACCGGTTCGAATCCGAAGTCCGCCAGATCGTAGGGCGAGGCCTCCATGTCGAGCCGCCGGACGTCGCGGGCGAGTTCGAACGCGTCGAGCCACAGCTCACCGGGGACGAGCGGGCCGAGCTTGGTGGCCCACTTGTACAGGTCCATGTTCGCGTGCAGGCACCCGGCCTGTTCGCACGCCGGTTGGGTCGCGCGCGTCGGCCGGTTCTCGTTGAGCGGCACGGCCTCGGGCGTGAAGAACCGGTAGGCGTCGTAATGCGTGCACCGCACCCTGTGCGTGACGACGACCTCGTCGGTTCCCGCTTGCCCGAGTCGCAGGGGCACCGCGTGGCGAGTGTCGTCGGCGCGGTAGACCATGGCCCATTCGTGAAGGCCGAAGCAGTCGAAATGGGCGTCGTTGGCCATGGTGCCGGCCAGCAGGTCGGCGATGTAGGAGATCGCTTCGCCACGGCGCCGGGCATGGGCCGAGTGGTCCAGCCGGGCGATGCCATCGTCGCCGACGACGAAATCGCGCAGGTGCGACACGTGCTCGGCGGCGCGGGGATCATCCGACCCGGCCAAGGCCACCCCGAGGCCCGGTTGCCATCGGCGCAGGGTGCCCGGACGCACCGGGTAGTACTCGAAGAGGAAGTCCCACACCGGGTGCTTGCGCCCCCGGGCCCGGCGGTCGAGATGGTCGGCGCACAGGGCGTCGGCGCGGCGGGCATGGGCGTCGGCGCGCGCCAGCCACCGCTCGAGGGGGAGAACCGTTTCGTGCGGCTCGCCGGTGCCGCCGGTCACCGGATCCGCGGCGGTCATGCGCCGCGCGGGCCGCCGGGCTGCGGCGGATTCTTGGCCGTGGTCTTTGCCGTGTTCTTTGCGGGAGCCTTGGCGCCGGCCTTCGCGGCGGCACGGACGGCGGCGGTCTTGACCTGGGCGGCCTTGACTGCCGTGCCCTGCGCGGTGGCGCGGCCGGGGCGAGCCGCGATGGCCTGGTTGGTTTCGTGGGTCCAGTCGCGCACGACGCCGATGTGCTCCTCGATGAGATCCTCCAGCGTCACGATGCCCACCAACGCACCGTCCTCGACGGCCATGGCCATGTGCGCCGACCGACGACGCATCTCGCGCATGGTCCGGTCGATCGCCCCATCGGCGTCGACCACGATCAATTCGCGGATCTCCTCGTCCGGAATCGGGGTGTCCGGGCCGGACGCCGGATCGAGCACGCGGTCCAGGACGTCCTTGACGTGAACGTAACCGCGGTAGCGGCCATCGGCGTCGGCGACGGGGAAGCGGGAGAACCCGGTCTCCGTCACCGCCACCTCCAGGTCCCCGACCGTCGGCGACGCCGGAACGGTGCGGGTCTTCGACGGAACGATGAGCACCTCGCGAATGGAGCGATTCTCCGAGGACAGGGCGCGGTTGAGGCGGGAATGCTCTTCGTCGTCAAGCAAACCCTCCTGCCGCGACTCCGCGATCATCGACGCCAGCTCATCGGTGTTGACCGTCGAATCGAGCTCATCCTTCTGCGTGATGCCGAACCACGCCAGGGTTTGGCGGGCGACCCAGTTGAAGAACAGCAGCAGCGGCTTGGTCACCTTGTAGAACGCCAGGTGCACCGGCGTCAGCCACATCGCCATCGTCTCCGGGCCGGCCAACGCGATGTTCTTGGGCACCATCTCGCCGAGCAGAATGTGCAGGATCGACACCAGCATCAACGCAATGGCGAAACTGATCGGATGCAGCAGCGACTCCGGCACCCCGAGGGCGGCGAACGGCTCCTCCAACAGGTGCGCGATCGCAGGCTCCGACACCTTGCCCAACAGCAGCGAACAAATGGTGATGCCCAACTGGGCGGCGGCGAGCATCATCGACAGATGCTCCGTGGCGCCCAACACGGTCTTCGCCCGCTTCTTGCCCTGCGCGATCAGCGCCTCCAGGCGATCACGGCGCGCGGCGATCAACGCGAACTCCGCGCCGACGAAGAAGGCGTTGAACGCCAACAACAGGAAAGTGAGGGAAATGCCGAACCAGTCGCTCATCGCTCGAACATCTCCTTCGCACGCTCGTTGGTGATGGGGATCAGCAGGGCCCGGTCGACCCGCCGCCCGTCCATCGCGAGGATGCGGGCGTACCAGCGGCCCGGCAGCCCCGACTCGAACTCGTCGAGGATGTCGCGGTCGGTTTCCGGCAACAGCACCACGTCGCCCTCGGCCGGGATGCGGCCCAGGGCCATCATGATCACGCCGCCGAGCGTTTCATGGTCGCCGTCGGGGGCGAAGTAGCCGACCTTCTGCGGCAGGTCGTCGACGCGCACCAGGCCCGAGCAGTCCCAGCCTTCGGTGACGTGGCGGACCTCCTGCTCGGCTTCGGCGTCGTCGTACTCGTCGTAGACCTCGCCGAGGATCTCCTCCACGACGTCTTCGATGGTGACGATGCCCGCCGTGCCGCCGTACTCGTCGGCGACCAGGGCGACCTGGGAACCCGCCGACCGCACGGCCTCGAGCACGGCGTCGCCGTCGAGGGACTGCGGCAGCACGGGCACCGGGCGGGCCAGCTCAGCCACGCGGGTGGACTTGCGGCGGGCGGCGGCGACGGTGAAGGCGTCCTTGACGTGGACGACGCCGATGGTGGCGTCGAGGTCTCCGTCGGTGACGGGGAAGCGCGACCGCCCGGACTCCAGGGCGATGGCCAGCAGATCCTCCACCGTGTCGGCGACGTCGAGGGAGATGATCGTCGAGCGCGGGGTCATCAGGTCCTCGGCGGTGGTCTCGCCGAACTTCAGCGAACTCTCCAGCATCTGCGCCTTCTGCTTGTCCAGTGCGCCGTGCTGTGCCGAGTTCTTCACCAGCGCGCCGAGCTCCTGGGGCGAACGCGCCGACGCGAGTTCGTCGGCGGGCTCGATGCCCAGCTTGCGCACCATCCAGTTCGCGGTGAGGTTCATCGACTGGATGAACACGTAGAACACCCAGTTGAACCACATGACCGGTCGGGCGGTGACGCGCGCGACGCCGAGGGGCTCGGTGATGGCGACGTTCTTCGGCACCAACTCGCCGTAGATCATCGACAGGCCCGTGGCCACGATCAGCGCCAGGACCAGCGCCGTCGGCCGGGTCGCGGATTCGGACAGGCCGGCCCATTCGAGCATCGGGGTGAAGTAGCGGGCCAGGACCGGCTCCGCCAGGAAACCGGTGGCCAGCGTCGTCAGGGTGATGCCGAGCTGCGCGCCGGAGAGGTGGAACGACAGGCGGTTGTGGGCCTTGCTCACCGAGTGCGCCGGGCCGTCGCCGCGTTTTTTCACGTCATTGTCGATCGCCGAGCGTTCCAGGCCGGTCAACGCGAACTCGAAGGCGACGAACAAACCCGTGCCCGCAGTGAGGGCGATGAAGCCGAGCACCGCGACGATGTTGAGGAATATGTCCATGATTAGGGAAAGATCCTACTCCGGCGCGTCGCGGCAGGCCCGTTGGCCCGGCGTCTTTCCCTTTCCGGGGTTCGCACTACTTCTTCCGCACTACTTTTTGCCGCGCTTTTTCTTGGGCCGGTGCGGGCGCGAGGCGGCTGCCGTGCCGCGGCGTCCCCGTCCGGCTCCGGTGCGGTGCCGGGTTCCGGTTCCCGCGTGACGACGGCCCGCGTGTCCGCCCGAGCCGCGTGCCCCGCGCGAGGGGCCCGGGGGTTTGCGGGCGCCGGTCCACTTCCTCAGGGCCTTCGACCCGGGGGAGACGTCCATGACCTCGGGGGTGACGCCGGCGGCGCGGAGCATCTCCTCGGTCTCCTCGGCCTGTCGATCGCGGACGATGGTGACCACGGTGCCGGTGGCTCCGCCGCGGGCGGTGCGGCCCGAGCGGTGGACGTATGTCGCGGCTTCCGGCGGCGGGTCGACGTGGACGACGAGGTCGAGCGAGTCGACGTCGATGCCGCGGGCCGCGACGTCGGTGGCCACGAGCACCGGCACCTCGCCGGAGGCGAAACCGGCCAGCGCCGCGCGTCGGGCGGTCTGTCCCCGGTCGCCGTGGAGCGCCTCGACGCGAATGCCCTGGTCGGCCAAGTACCCGGCCAGGGACGTGACCCGGTTCCGGGTGTTGCAGAACAAGACCACGCGGCCTTCGCGGGCGGCGATCCACGCGGTGACGGCATCGGCGGCGTCGTTGTCGGGCACCCGGAAAACCAGGTGCTTCATCGTGTCGACGGACACCACGGCGTCGGCGACTTCGTGGCGCACGGGAGCGCGGCCCTCCATGAGCACCTCGGCGGCCTCGTCGAGGGTCGCCGAAAACAGCATCCGCGTCGCACCCGCCGAGGTGGCCCGGACCAGGCCCAGGACATCGGGCAAAAATCCCAGCGCAGCCAGCTCGTCCGCCTCGTCGATGACCACGGCCGAGACGTCGTCAAGCGAAAGCCGCTTCTGCTTGCGCAGATCGTGCGCACGACCCGGCGTAACCACCGCGACGTCGACGGGCGCGGCGAGCGTGAGCTTCTGCCGGTTGATGTTCTCCCCGCCGACGAAGGCACGCACGCGCAGCCCCGCCGCGGCGCCGAGATCGCCGAGGACGTCGGCGATCTGGTCTGCGAGCTCACGGGTCGGGGCGATGACCAGCCCACGCGGGCGCCCCGGCTTCGACGCCGCCCCCGCCAACGACTGGACCAACGGAATGCCGAAGGCCAGCGTCTTGCCGGAACCCGTCGGGGCGCGGCCGAGGACGTCGCGCCCGGTCAACGCGTCGGGCAGCACCGCCGCCTGAATCGGCGTCGGCTCGGTGACGCGCATCGACCGCAGCGTGCGCACCACGGCCTCCGAAACCCCGAGATCCGGGAAAGAAGGGGAGGAGATGGCTAGGCCTCCACCTCGGAACGGTCACCGGACCACAGGGTGTGGAACGAGCCCTCCTTGTCCACGCGGCGGTAGGTGTGCGCGCCGAAGTAATCGCGCTGGCCCTGGATCAGGGCGGCGGGCAGACGCTCGGCGCGCAGGGCGTCGTAGTACGCCAACGACGACGAGAACACCGGGGTCGGCAGACCCATGCGGGTGGCGGTGACCACCACGTCGCGCCACGCGTCCAGGCACTCGGAAACCTGGTCGCGGAAGTACGGGTCCAGCAGCAGGGCCGGCAGCTCCGGGTTGCGGTCGTAGGCCTCCTTGATGCGGTTGAGGAAGCGGGCGCGGATGATGCAGCCGCCGCGCCAGATGGTGGCCAGCGCACCGCGGTCGATGTCCCAGCCGTACTCCGCGGCGCCGGCGTTGATCTCGTCGAAGCCCTGCGAGTAGGCCACGATCTTCGAGGCGTAGAGGGCCCGGCGGACCTTCTCGATGAACTCGTCGCGATTCTCGGGGCCACCGGTGACCGTGCCGGAGGGCAGGTCGCGGGCGGCGGCGCGCTGGTCCAGCGACGACGACAGGGCGCGGGCGAAGACCGCCTCGCCGATGCCGGTGGTCGGGATGCCCAGATCCAGGGCGGCCTTGACGGTCCAGCGGCCGGTGCCCTTCTGGCCGGCGGCGTCGACGATGACGTCGACCAGCGGCTTGCCGGTCTCCGCGTCGACCTGCGAAAGCACCTCGGCGGTGATCTCCACCAGGTAGGAGTCCAGGTCGCCGGCGTTCCACTCTCGGAAGACGTCGGCGATCTCGGCCGGGGACATGCCCGCGGCGTCGCGCAGCAGCTGGTATGCCTCTCCGATGACCTGCATGTCGGCGTACTCGATGCCGTTGTGGACCATCTTGACGAAGTGGCCGGCGCCGTCGGTGGAAATGTGGGTGCAGCACGGCACGCCGTCGACGTGCGCGGACACGGACTCCAGCAGCGGGCCGAGGGACTCGTAGGACTCGGCGGGGCCGCCCGGCATGATCGACGGGCCGTTGAGGGCGCCCTCCTCGCCGCCGGAGATCCCGGCGCCGACGTAGTGCAGACCGCGGGCGCGGATGGCCTTCTCGCGGCGGATGGTGTCGGTGTACAGCGAGTTTCCGCCGTCGATGATGATGTCGCCTTCCTCCATCGCATCGGCGAGCTGCTCGATGACGGCGTCGGTGGCGGGGCCGGCCTGCACCATGATCAGGGCGCGGCGGGGGCGCTCCAACGAGGCGACGAAGTCCTCGATGGTCTCCGACGGCACGAACGACCCTTCGTCGCCGTGCTCGGCGATGAGGGCGCGGGTCTTCTCGGGGCTGCGGTTGTACACCGCGACGGTGTGGCCGTTGCGGGCGAAGTTGCGGGCGATGTTGGAGCCCATGACGGCCAGGCCGACGACGCCGATTTGTGCTTGCTGCTTCTCGTTGTCCATGCCCGTCAGTGTAAGCGCACGAGCGGATCGGCACGCCGGTCCGGGCGGCGATTGTTCGGGTTGCGGGAAAAACGCCACGGTCGCCGTCGCCGTCGGTATCCTCCGGGAAAGTACGTTTGCTTGACGACGCCCACCACAAGGAAAGAGGTACCGACGATGGTCATGCCCCCGGAGAAGTTCCGCGTGTACGGAAAGCTGATGAAGATCGCCGGCGAGCGGGTGCTCACCGACGAGGAAATCGCCGAGCTCAACACCGTGATCGAGGGCGACGTCGAGGCGGCCGGCCTCGATGCGCATCTGGGCACCACCTACGTCGCCGTCGGCCCGCGCATGATGAGCATGCGCCTGGAATTCGGCCCCGAGCACCTGCAACCGTGGGGCGTCGGCCATGGCGGCGTGTACGCGGCCGTCGGCGAGTCCTGCGGTTCCGTCGCCGGTTTCATCGCCGCCGGCGCCGACCGCCCCGTCGTCGGCGTGAACAATTCGACGGATTTCTACCGCTCGGCGAAGACCGGTGACGTGATGATCTCCACCGCGACGCCCGTGCACCTGGGCCGGACCTCGCAGGTGTGGGAAATCCGGCACGTCCGCGAGGCCGACGGCAAGCTGCTGTCGCGCACCAACCTGCGGCTCGCGGTGCTCCCGGCGGGCCAGAACCCGGGCGAATAACCCGGGCGCGCAATCCGGGTAGCGGGCGGCCCGCCTCGAGCGGTTACGACAGCAGCTGATCGCGGGCCAGGTCACGGTAGAGCGCCGACGACTCCATCAGCTCCGCGTGGGTGCCCGTGGCGCGGACCCGACCGGCGTCCACGACGACGATCTGGTCGGCGTCGGCGACCGTGGCCAAACGGTGGGCGACGATGATCACCGTCCGACGGCGTGAGGCGGTGCCGATGGCCTCCTGCAGCGCCCGTTCGTTGCGGGAATCGAGGGAGGCCGTCGGTTCGTCGAGAAGCAGGATCGGCCGATCCGCCAGCAACGCCCGCGCGATGGCCAGACGCTGACGCTCTCCGCCGGACAGCCCGATGCCGCGATCGCCGACCGTGGCGTCCAGGCCGTCGTCGTGGGCGTCGATGCGGTCGAGGAGATTGACCGCGGCCAGCGCGTCGCGGCACCTATCGTCGACGACGTCGCCGAGGCCGAGCGTCAGATTCGAGCGGATGGTGCCGGCCAGAATCGGGACGGACTGCTCGACGTAGGCGATGTGGCTGCGGAGTTCGGCGCGGTCGAGGTCACGCACGTCCGCGCCGCCGACCCGGACCACGCCGTGGCGGGGATCGTGCAGACGCTCGATGAGCGCGAGAATCGTCGACTTTCCGGCGCCCGACGGGCCGACGAGCGCCGTCGTGCGGCCCGCGTCTGCGGCGAAGGAGACGCCGTCGAGCACGCGGTCGCGGGGGCCGCGCGGGGTTCCGGATTCGTCGGGGGTTCCGGGTTTCCCTGGGCCCGGTGTGCGGCCGGCAGGATCCAGCTCGTCGTCGTGGGAAAATACGACGTCGTCGAATTCGACGGCGGGCACGGCACCGGACAGGTCGGGTGCTGCGCCGGGGACGGGGGAATCGGCGGCGTCCTCGGTGGGTTCGGCCATGACCTGGTCGATGCGGGCCAGCGCACCCAGGGCGGCGGCGACCGACGTGATGGCGCCGAAAAGCTGGCCGATCGGCATCATCAGCATGAACAGGAACATCAGGAAGGCCATGAGGTCTGCCACCGACAGTTCCCCCGCGGCCACCCGCGCGCCGCCCAGGCCCAGGACCATGAGGAACGCGACCTGGATGGCCAGGCCGCTCATCGGCCACAGGAACGCCTCCAACCGCACCGACCGCAGCGACGCGCGCCAGGCGCGATCGGCGTCGGCCTTCAGCGACGCCGCCTCGGACTCCGTGGCGCCGGCCGTGCGGACGGCGACGATCGCCGACAACGCGCGTTCGACCCCCGACGACATTGCGCCGGTCGACTCGCTGACCCGGCGCGACAGCTCCTGGATCTTTCCGGAGGCCGCGGCGACGGTGATCGCCGCTCCCGTGAGGACCGCCAGCGCGACGGCGAAGAGGACCGGGTCGTACCAGATCATGGCCGCGGCCGAACCGACGATGATGAGGACGCCGCCGAGGGCGTCGACGATGCCGCCGGTAAGCGCCGTCCGCACCGAGTCCGTGTCCGCCGCGACGCGCGAGACCAGATCACCCGTGCGATGGCGACCGTACGCCGAGGCGGGCAGTCGCAGCAGACGGTCGAGCAGCGAGTGGCGCAGGGAACGGACCATGGTCTCCGCGGTGCGCCCGAGCAGATATTGCTGCGCCGCTCCGACCACCGACGTCAACAGCACCACGGCGACGAGGCCGAAGATGAACGGCGCCAGCGCGGAACCGGCGCCCACCGAGTCGATGATGCGGTTGACCAACAGCGGCTGCACCAGCGAAGCCAGGGCCCCGATCACCGACAGCGCCACCACCGCGACCAACGCGGCCCGGGATTGCCGCACGTGTTCCCGCAGAATGCCGACGCCCCGCCTCAGGGTGAGGCGGGGCGTGGGGGAGGAGTTCGTCATGGACTCCGATCCTACAGTCCGGTCGTCATCGGAAATCCGTGGACGCTGCGCCGGAATCCGGGGCGTGCGGGGCTACTTGTCGCCGCCCTCGATCTCGCCGGCGTCCTTCTTGTCGCGGATGCCGGTGTCGTCGCCGGTCAGCTCGACGAGGCGGTCGATGGCGGTGCGCGCGTACATCTGCTGGCGGGTCGACACCAGCTGGTAGCGGTCGCGGGTGAGCACGTTGAGGCCCCAGCTGATGACGGAGACCAGGCGGTTGCGGAAACCGACCAGGAACATCAGGTGCACGGCCAGCCACAGGAACCAGCCCAGGAAGCCGGTGACCTCGACCTTGCCCATCTTCACCACGGCGGCGAAGCGGGACACGGTGGCCATGGAGCCCTTGTCGAAGTAATCGAACGGCTCGCGGGTCGGGTTCTCGGCGACCTCGCCGTCCTCGGTCTCGGCCTTGATGAGCTCGGCGGCGTACTCGCCGCCCTGAATGGCCACCTGGGCCACGCCCGGCAGACCGTCGAGGGCCATCATGTCGCCGACGACGAACACGTTCTTGTGCTCGCCGACGGTCAGGTCCGGGTTGACCGGAACACGGCCGGCGCGGTCGCATTCGACGCCGCACTGGTCGGCGATGATCTTGCCCAGCGGGGACGCCGAGACGCCGGCGGACCAGATCTTGCAGTAGGACGGGATGGTCTCGACGGTGCCGTCCTTGGCGTTCTTGTAGGTGACTCCATGCTCGTTGACGTCGGTGACCATCGCGTTGAGCTTGACGTTGACGCCGAGCTTCTCCAGCTGCTTCTGGGCGTTGCGGCCCAGTCGCTTGCCGAACGGCGGCAGCACCTGCGGGGCGCCGTCGAGCAGGATGACGCGTGCGGCGTGCGGGTTGTAGCTGCGGTACGACGACGTCAGGGTGCGGTTGGCCAGCTCGGCGAGCTGTCCGGCCAGCTCCACGCCGGTCGGGCCGGCGCCGACGACGACGAAGGTCAGCAGGCGCTCGCGCTCGGCCGGATCGGTGGCGACCTCGGCGTGCTCGAACGACGCGATGATGCGGGAACGGATCTCCAGGGCGTCGTCGATGGTCTTCATGCCCGGGGCGTACTTGGCGAAGTGGTCGTTGCCGAAGTAGCCCTGGCCCGCGCCGGCGGCGACGAGGAGGTAGTCGTACTCCCAGTCCTGCACGCGGTCGCCCAGCTTGGAGGTGACGGTCTGCGCCTCGACGTCGATGTCGGTGACGTCGCCCTTGACCACGCGGACGTTCTGCACGCCGTCGAAGATCTGGCGGGTCGGCGGGGCGATCTCGCCGGAGGAGAGGATGCCCGTGGCCACCTGGTACAGCAGCGGCTGGAAGAGGTGGTGGTTCGTACGGTCGATGAGCGTGACGTCGACGTTCTCATCCTTGAGCTTCTTGGCGGCGAAGAGGCCACCGAAGCCCGCCCCGACGATGACGACGTGCGGTCGTCCGGTACGCGGACGGTAGGGCGTCTCGGTCATGAGAAAATCTCCTCGAAAATTCGTACATGGGTGTTGGTACGCGGTCATGATAGTGCTTGCGGTGCGCCGCCGCCTATTTGGCCGCGTCGGCCGGTAGCCTGGCCCGCATGGCCGAAAACGAGGGGAGGAGCGCCGCAATGAGCGTGGACCGTTTCTCCGTCGACGCCGAGCGGTGGCCGGGGGTTGCGCGAGTGCCCGATGGTCCGCTGCTGGGCAAGCGCGCCGACCTGGCGCGCATGTCGTTTCGCCGTGCCTGCGCCCGGTACGGCGTGGAGATCGACGGGCCCGGTTCGGCGACGATCGGCATCCGGGACTCGGATGCCATGTTCCGCCGCATCGCCGAGGCGGACTGGGTCGGCTTGGGCGAGTCTTTTCTGGCGGGCGAGTGGGAATCGGACACGTTGCCACGGACGTTGGCGGCGCTTTTCGACGCCGGCCTTGACGTCGGTGCGGAGGGCCGGGTCGGCAGGGGCCTGCGCAAGCTGTCGGGTCGCCGCCCCACGCCGCGCGCGACGGGGCCGGGCGGCGAATTGCCCGCGTCGCTCATCGAATTGTTCGCCGGCCCGGCGTTGACCGGCGGCTCGGCGCTGTTCGCCTCGGGTGCCCGGACCACGTCGCTGGAGGAGATTCCCAATCAGGCGCAGGGGGCCGGCCGCGGTGGAGCGCCGGCGCACTGGAAGGTCGACGTCACCCGCATCGACGCTCCCGAGGGCGTCATCCGCGCGGATCTGCCGGAGGCGCAGGCCCGGCGCGTCGACCGAATGCTCGACCTGGCCCGCGTCCGCGCCGGAGATCGCGTGTTGGAGTGGCCGTCGTCGGGCGGTGAGCTGGCGCTTCGGGCGGCCGACCGAGGCGCCTCGGCCGATGTTCTGGCCATCTCCGACGATCACGCCAACGTCGTCGGCACGCGCGCCGCGGAGGCGGGCCTGGCCGGTCCCGTCCGCGTGTTGCGGGCGGACGAGGTGATTCCTTCGCCGCGCGACTTCGACGGCGACTACGAGGCCATCTTCAACGTCGAGCGGTTGGAGACCTTCGGCCTCGACGGCATCCGCCGCTGGCTGCGCGGCGCCGAACGGGTTCTCGCCGACCGGGGGACCATCGTGGTGCAGATGGCGGTGGCCGGCGACCGCTTCGACGACTCCGCCGGAGCGGCGCTGGATCTGGTGCGCTCCTACGTGTGGCCCGCGCTGTACTACCCGACGTTGGACGAGTTTCGGCGCATCGTCGACCGCGACACCGGGCTGCGCATCCTCTCCGAGTCGCACCTGCCCGCCCATTACGACCGCACGCTCGAACTGTGGCGCGAGCTTTTCGCCGCCCACTCCCGCGAGGCCGCCGGGCTCGGCTACGACCGCGTCTACCGGCGCCTGTGGGACTTCCACCTGGCCCTGCAGCAGGCGCTCGTCGCCTCCGGCCGCACGGACATGGTGCAGCTCGAACTCATGGCCAAGCCCCGCAAACGCCGCTGATCCCCACGGGGCAGCCACCCGTCCGCACCATTCGCAACCGTTGATCGCGTCGACCCGGGTTCTCGGGTGCTCGGGTGCTTGAGCCGCTCGCCCCTGCGCGGATGTCCCGGCCGCTCGGGCCGCTCGCGACCGCGCGGGTGCCCACGCCGAACTAGTTTCGTCGTAAAGCAAACTTGGTCGCGCCAATCGGGATAATCTCGCCGCATGGAAACCACCGCGGAGCAGACCACCACGACGCAGACCAGCTCGTCGAAGAAGCAACAGCCCCTCATCGTCGTCGGCGCGGGCCTGGCCGGCCTCGTCGCAGCCTACGAGGCGCAGCGCACCGGCCGGAAGGTCATCATCGTCGACCAGGAAAACGAGGCCAACCTCGGCGGCCAGGCGTTCTGGTCCCTCGGCGGCATCTTCCTCATCGACTCGCCCGAACAGCGCCGCCTGAAGGTCAAGGACTCGCGCGAACTGGCCCGATCCGACTGGTTCGGCTCCGCCGCCTTCGACCGCGACGACGACCACTGGCCCGGCAAGTGGGCCGAGGCCTACCTCGACTTCGCCGCCGGCGAAAAGCGCGAATACCTGCGCAGCCTCGGCGTGAAATTCCTGCCCATCGTCGGCTGGGCCGAACGCGGCGACGGGTCCGCCGACGGCCACGGCAACTCCGTGCCCCGCTTCCACCTGACGTGGGGCACCGGCCCGGAGATCGTCCGCGTCTTCGCCGAACCGCTCAAGGCCGCCGCCGACGAGGGCCGCGTCGAATTCCACCACCGCCACCGCGTCGACGAAATCATCATGGAGGACGGCCGGGCCGTGGGCGTGCGCGGCCGCATCCTCGTGCCGTGCGACGACCTGCCCCGCGGCGTCGCCTCCCCGCGCGAGGAGGTCGGCGAGACCTTCGAGATCCGCGGCGGCGCCGTGCTCATCTCCACCGGCGGCGTCGGCGGCAACCTCGACGCGGTGCGCCGCTGCTGGCCGGAGGAGCGCCTCGGCGCCATGCCGGACGACATGGTGGTCGGCGTGCCCGCCCACGTCGACGGCCGCGGCATCGACATCGCCGGCGAGGCGGGCGCGCACCTGATCAACCGCGACCGCATGTGGCACTACACCGAGGGCATGGCCAACTGGGATCCGATCTGGCCCGGCCACGGCATCCGCATCATCCCCGGTCCGTCGTCGCTGTGGTTCGACGCGGAGGGCAACCGCCTGCCGGCGCCGCTGATTCCGGGTGCGGACACCGTCGCCACCATGAAGCACATCCTGGCCACCGGCCACGGGTACTCGTGGTTCGTGCTCAACGGAGCGATCGTGGCCAAGGAGTTCCTGTTCTCGGGTTCGGAGCAGAACCCCGACCTGACGGACAAGGAGGTGAAGAAGCTGGTGGGCAAGGTCACCTCGGGTATTCCGGAGCCGGTGCGCAAGTTCATGGACAACGGCGAGGACTGGGTCATCGCCGAGACGCTCGAGGAGCTGGTGGCGGGAATGAACCGCGTCGCGGGCGTCCCGGAGGAGGTGCTCGAGGGCAAGACCGATTCGGGTCAAGGTTCTTCGCTTGACGACGGCCAGTCGTCCGACGAAGCCGCCGAAGCTTCCTCCGACGCCGATGAAACTCCGGACGCCGATGCCACCTCGGACGACGCAACCGGGGAGGACGCCGAGGCGTCGTCAAGCCCCGTGCCGGTCCTCGACGTCGACCACATCCGCCGCCAGATCGAGGCGCGCGACCGGCAGACCGCCAACGCGTTTTCGAAGGACTACCAGGTCAACTACGTCCATGTCGCGCGGAAGTTCCTCGGCGACAAGATCGTGCGTTCCGTGCCGCAGAAGCCGATCCTCGACCCGAACGAGGGGCCGCTCATCGCCGTGCGGCTGCGCATGCTCACGCGCAAGACCCTCGGCGGCATCGAAACCGACCTCGACGGCCGCGCCCTGCGGGAGGACGGCACGCCCATCGAGGGCCTCTTCGCCGCGGGCGAGGCATCCGGATTCGGTGGTGGCGGCATGCACGGCAGCAACGCGCTGGAGGGCACGTTCCTCGGCGGCTGCATCTTCAGCGGCATGCGCGCCGGCCGTGGCATGGCCCGGGCCACCGGTTGGACCGACTAGGTGGCCTGTCCCGGTGGGTGCGGGGGCGCTTACCCGCGTCCTTTAACGCTCTTGCGGCGGGCTAGTCCAGGCCGAGGGAGAACGCCGCCTCGAGGTCGTGGCGGGAGTAGGCGCGGAACGCCAGCTGGGTTTCGGTGCGGATGACGCCGTCGACCTTCGAAATGCCGCCGGGGATGATCTCGGCGAGCTTTTCGTGGTCGGAGGTGCGCACCATCGCGATGAGGTCCCAGTCGCCGGTGATGGAGTACACCTCGGTGACGCCGTCGATGTTGACGATGGCCTCCGCCGCCTCGGGGATCAGGTCGGCCTCGACGTCGATGTGGACAATGGCGGTGGTCAGCGACATGTGATCTCCTCGTGTGCTTCGGATGGCGGTCGGTGCGCCGGCGCGCCCCGTACCCGGTCGATGATACGCGGGTGGTTATGCTGACCGGCGTGAAGAAGGTCGAGGGGGACGCCGGGGCCCCGCGCTGTGTTCCGGGCTTTGCGACGGGCCTGAGCGACGGCATTCCCATCGCGTTGGGATATTTCACCGTGTCCATCGCGTTCGGGTTGGCGGCCGCGGCGGTTGGTTTTCCCACGGTGGGGTTGGCGTTGATGTCGGCGACGAATCTGTCATCGTCGGGCCAGTTCGCCGGCGTGGCGGTGGTGGCCGGCGGCACGATCATCGAGTTGGCGTTGACGACCCTGCTGGTCAATCTGCGGTACGTGCTGATGAGCATGTCGTTGTCGCAGCGGTTGGAGCCGGGGACGTCGACGGTGGGGCGGTTGGTCGTCGCCTATGGGGTCACCGACGAGATTTTCGCCGTCGAGCTGGGCCATCGCGTGGTGCGGGCGCGGTATGCGGCGGGTTTGATGGCGTTGCCGATTCTCGGGTGGACGTCGGGCACGGTCGTCGGCGCGTTGGCGGGGGAGGTGTTGCCCGAGTCGCTGGCGGGGCCGATGGGGGTGTTGTTGTATGCGATGTTCACGGCGACGGTGGTGCCGGCGGTGAAGCGGTCGCGTCCGGTGGCGATCGTCGCGGTCATCGCGGCGGCTGCCAGCGCGGTGCTGTTTTACGCGCCGATGACGTCGGAGCTGCAGGCGGGCTGGCGCATCATCATCGCGACGGTGGTTGCGTCGGCGTGCGGGGCGTGGCTGTTTCCTCGCGGCACGGGGCTTGACGACGGCCCGTCGTCGACTTCCCGCCGCGGGGGAGCGGGCGCCGGCATGACCGGTTCGGCGGGCGCGACCGAGGGGAGGATACGGCCGTGATCGATCCGTGGTTGGCGGTGGCGGTGATGTTCGTCGTCACCTACGCGTTGCGCGCGCTGCCGTTGTTGCTGGTGCGCGGGGAGCTGCGCAATCGGCGGTTGCGCACGTTCCTGGAGTTCACGCCGTATGCGGTGCTCACGGCGATGACGTTGCCGGCGGTCGTCCACGCCACGGCGAATTGGTATTCGGGGGCGGCGGGCATGGCGGCGGCGGTGCTGCTCGCGTGGCGGGGCATGTCGTTGATGCCGGTGGCGATGGGGACGGCGGCGACGGTGTGGGTCGTGGAGATGGCGGCCGGGCTGTTGTGAGTCTGCATTTTCCGTCGTTCGCGGGTAGAAACGGTGACATGGCTAACACCGCGTTCAAGGGAACCCCCGTCCACCTGTCCGGCGATCTGCCCGCCGTCGGCGAGAAGGCCCCGGCCTTCACCGTCGTGGGCACCGACCTCGCGGACGTCAATTCCGCTGATCTGGTCGGCAAGCGCGTCGTGCTCAACATCTTCCCGTCGGTCGACACCGGCGTGTGCGCCGCCTCGGTGCGTCGTTTCAACGAGCTCGCCGCCGATCTGGGCGACACCACCGTCGTCAACGTTTCTCGTGACCTTCCGTTCGCGCTCGACCGTTTCTGCGGTGCGGAGGGCATCGAGAACGTCTCGGCCGCCTCCGACTTCCGTCATGGTTTCGGCGAGTCCTACGGCGTCGTGCAGCAGGATGGTCCGCTGTCGGGTCTGCTCGCCCGCGCGGTCGTCGTCCTCGACGCCGACGGCACGGTCCTGTACACCCAGCTCGTCGACGAGATCACCGAGGAGCCGGATTACGACGCCGCCCTGGCCGCCCTGAAGTAGGGTTCTTCCGCTTTACGACGCCCCGTCCACCTCGCGTTCACCGTGGTGGGCGGTTTTCGCGTGTCCGGCGAACCGCGCTCCACATGGGCGTCGTCAAGCACCGAAGCTGAATATTCGCACCGAAACCGGAACTGGTTCGCTGACACGAACCTTCACTTGGATAAGGTCGACCTTGAGAGACATTCACATACGACGCGCCGCCCGCACCCCGGGGGCGCATGACGAAAGGAGGTGCGGATGTCCGCGAACGTGGTTGGACTCGCTCTGCTGCTGCTGGCGCTGATGCTGTTCATCGGCAAGGTCATGCGCATCCGGATGAAGGTGACGCAGCAACTGTTCCTGCCCGCCTCGATCATGGGCGGTTTCCTCGCCCTGCTGCTCGGTCCCGAGGTCTTCGGCCTGCTCGGAGGGTCCATCGATGGTGGCGTCGGCGAATTCATTCAGGAAGGCGGCGTGTTCGGTTCCGACGTTCTCGCCGTCTGGAAGACCCTGCCCGGCCTGATGATTTCCGTCGTCTTCGCGACGCTGTTCCTGGGGCAGAAGCTGCCCGGGCCGAAGTCGGTGTACAACCTGGCCGGGCCGCAGCTGGCGGTCGGCGTGGCGTTCGCCTCCGGCCAGTACGTCGTCGGCCTGCTGCTCGCCGTCGCGGTTCTGGTGCCGTTGTTCGGCATGACTCCGATGGCCGGCGCGCTCATCGAGATCGGCTTCGAGGGCGGCCACGGCACCGCGGCCGGCATGGTCTCCGTCTTCGAGGAGCTGGGCTGGTCGGAGGGCGGTGACCTCGCGCTCGCCATCGCCACGGTCGGCTTGGTCGGCGGCATCGTCATCGGCGTCGGCGTGATCAACTGGGCCATCCGCACCGGCCGCACGGAGGTCGTCACCGAGGTCAAGGACCGCTCCATCGCCGAGCAGCGCGGCCTGTTCCGCAGGGACGAGCAGTACACCGCGGGCACGATGACGTCGCGCCCGTCGTCGATCGAGCCGCTGTCGCTGCACGTCGCGTTCGTGGCGGTGGCGATCCTCATCGGCGTGGTCCTGCTGGAGGGCATCCAGTGGATCGAGCAGGTGCTGTGGGCGGACACCGTCGAGCTGCTGAAGTTCGTTCCGCTGTTCCCGCTGGCCATGATCGGCGGCATCATCCTGCAGCTGGGCCTGAACAAGATCGGCTACGGCCACCTCATCGACGCCGGCATCATGCTGCGCATCCAGGGTCTGGCGCTGGATCTGCTGATCGTGGCGGCGCTGGCGACGATTTCGCTGGAGGCCATCGCGGACAACATGTGGACGTTCGTCCTGCTGTGCGTGGCGGGCATCGTGCTCAACGTGTTCCTGCTGTTGTGGATGGTGCCGAAGACCATTCCGTCTTACTGGCTGGAGCGCGGCATCGGCGACTTCGGCCAGTCGATGGGTGTTACGGCCACGGGTCTGATCCTCATGCGCATCGTCGACCCGGAGGGCAAGTCGCCGGCGTTCGAGGCGTTCGGTTACAAGCAGCTGGTGTTCGAGCCGTTCTTCGGCGGTGGCCTGATCACCGCGTTGTCGGTGCCGATCATCTTCCAGTTCGGCCCGTATCCGCTGCTGATCGCCATGGCGGTGCTGTTCGTGGCGTCCCTGGCGTGGGGTCTGCTGTTCTGGGGCAAGAAGGACAGTGATCCGCACGTGGACAAGCTGGTCAAGGAGAAGGAGCAGGCGTCCGACGGGTCGCCGGATCCGGTGTAACCGTTTCGGTTGCTTGACGACGAACCGGCCCGCACATCATGTGATGTGCGGGCCGGTTTTCGCGTGGTGGACGCCGTTGCGGGCGCCTACTTGGCGGTGGCCTCGCGGACCTCGCCGACGAGCTCCTCGATGACGTCCTCGAAGGCGATGATGCCGGCGTAGCGGTGCGCATCGCCGACCACAGGGGAGTCTGCATCGGCTCGGGCGTCGTCGACGTCGTCGGCGCCACCGGATCGGCGGGCCGTCGGAGGGGCCTTGCCGGGTTCGACGGGACCGAGGACCTCGGCCTGCTCGACGAGGGCGAAGTGCGCTTGATCGCGCTGCATGGTGCGCATGACCTTCTGCAGCTTCTCGTCGGATCGAATGCGGGAGGGCACGCGGATGAGCATGTCCGGCAGCGGCAGGTCGCGGACCTCGGCCGGCAGGCGAATGGCGTCCTTGACGTGGACGTAGCCCACGCATTCGCCGTCATCCATCACCGGATACCGGGAAAAACCGGTCTCGGCGCACAGGGCCTCCAGCTCCGCGGGCGTTACCTCGCGGGTCACGGTGACCAGCGAATCCGGCGGGAGCAACACGTCGGCGGCGGTCAGCTTCTCGAAGGTCAGCGCCCCCTGCAGCAGGGAGATCTCGTCGTCGTCAAGCAAACCCTGCCGCCCCGACTCCGCGACGAAGTCCTGGACCTGCGCCGACGTGAAGGTCGAATCGACCTCGTCCTTCGGCGTCGCCTTGAACAGGGTGCGGACCGAAAAATTCGCCGTGTGGTTCATCAAGGCGATGAACGGGCGCATGACCACGACGAAAACGTGCAACGGCACCGCGATGACCGCCGCGGTGGTCGGGGGCTTGGCGATGGCGATGTTCTTCGGCACCATCTCGCCGAGCACCATGTGCAGGAACGTCACGATGAGCAACGCGATGACCAGAGCGATCGGATGTACCAGACTCTCGGGCACGCCCAGGCTGCGGAACGGCGCCTCGATCAGCGACGCGATGGCCGGTTCGCCGACCGAACCGATGATCAGCGAACACGCCGTGATGCCCAGCTGCGTCGCCGCGAGCTGCACCGAGACATTCTCGATGCCGCGCAGCGCATACTTCGCCCCGGGGCGGCCGGCCAGCGCCATCGGCTCGACCTGGTCGCGGCGCGCCGACACCATGGCGAACTCCGCCGCGACGAAGAAGGCGTTTAGGGCGAGCATGGCCACGAGGACGATGATTGCCATTGTGGTGGACATTTACGCGTTCTCCTTCCTCGTCACGGTGACGCGGACGCGGCCCACGCGGCGGCGGGCCATTTTCTGCACGCGCAGCTCGACTTCCGCCGTCGTGGGCAGGTCGTCTTCGTCCCGATTGACGTGGTCGAGGGCGTCGACCCGGACGACGTCGCCGACATGCGCCATGCGGTCGAGCTTTTCGGTGATCAGGCCGCCGATGGTGTCGGATTCCTCGCCTTCCGGGAGGTCGAGGTCGATGAGGTCGCCGAGCTCGTCGGGGCGCATGAGACCGGAGATGAGCATCGTGGAGTCGTCGATCCGGTGGTGGAGGCGGACCCCTCCGTCCTGCTCGTCGTCGATCTCCCCGACGATTTCCTCGACGAGGTCCTCCAACGTGACGATGCCGGCGGTGCCGCCGTACTCGTCGACGACGACGGCCAGCTGCGTCGGGGTTTCCCGCAGTTCACGCATGAGCGGGTCGAGGGTCATCGACTCGGAGACGACGTGCACCGGTTCCGCCACGGACGCTGCCGGGGTGGTGGCGCGCTCGTCGTAGGGGACGCCGAGCAGACGGTTGTAGTGGATGACGCCGGTGACGTCGTCGACGTTGTCCGAGAAGATGGGGAAGCGGGCGTGGCCGGTTTCCGCGACGGCGTCGAGCGCCTGCGCCACCGTCTCGTCTTCGATGAAGCGGACGCGGGGGCGCGGGGTCATGACGTCGGCCGCGGTGCGGTCACCGAACTCGATGGAGCGTGCGACGAGCTCCGCGGTGGAGGCGACCAGCGTGCCCTCGTCTCCGGAGCGCGAAACCACGGCAAGCAGTTCCTCGGCGGTGCGGGCGGAGGCGGCTTCCTCTTCGGGGGTGAAACCGAGCCAGCGCAGGATGCGGTTGGCGGAACCGTTGAGGATCTTCACCAGCCAGCCGAACAGGAACATGAACACGTTCTGCGGGCGCACGACCAGGTCGGCGACGCGCATCGGCTGGGCGATGGCCCAGTTCTTGGGAACGAGTTCGCCGAACACCATCTGCGTGAAGGTGACCAGGATGAACGCGCCCGTCGTGGATATGGCGGTGACCATGCCATCACCGAGACCGGTCAACCCGAACCCCTCGCGGAGGAGCACGCCGACGGACGGGCCGGTGAGGAATCCGGCGACGAGACTGGAGACGGTGATGCCCAGCTGCGCGCCGGACAGGTTCGTCGAAGTCTTCGTCAGCGCCTTGTCGACGAGCGCCGCGGTCTTGTCGCCGCCGTCGATGCGTCGCTGCAGGTCATTGCGGTTGACGGTGAGGTAGGAGAACTCGACGGCGACGAACAACGCGTTGGCGAGGATCAGCGCGATGAGTGCGATCAGGAGGATTACCGCGGACCAGAGCATCGGCGCTCACCCCCTGCCGCGCCGATCGGGGAGTCCGTCGCGTGGACGGAGCCGGGACTTCGGGATGGCTCGGCCGCGCAGGAGTCGTCCGTGGACTCCGCGGGCGTATGCTTCTTTTCGGAACGCACTGAAGGCATGAGTCGATTTTATAGGTTTGCGTACGGTGCGCACACCGGTGAAGGAGACTTTTCCGGTGATGCCGAGCTGAGATATCCCCGGGGGACACGCCGAATCCCCCGGGTCGGTCAAGCACGCGGATGGGGGCGGTCAGGCACGGGAATGGAGCAAAACCCCCAGGTCAATCGGGGACGTCAATCGAGGATGGGGACGCGAATGGTGCCCGTCAGGTAGTGGGCGGCGTGGCCGGAGATGCGGATGCGGTCGCCGTCCGATTCGAGCTGGAGGACGCCGCCGCGGGCGGAGGCCTGGTGGGCGGTGAGCCGGTCACGGCCGAGTGCGTCGAACCAGTACGGGCCGAGGACGCAGTGGGCGGAACCCGTCACGGGGTCCTCGTCGACGCCGATGGACGGCGCGAAGTAGCGGCTGACGACGTCGTGATCGGCGTCGGGACCGCCCGTGATGGCCGTGGCGTCGGCGGTGACCATGATGCCGTGGTCGGCGATGCGGGCCACCGCCGCGAAGTCGGGGGAGAGCGGTCGAATGAGTTCGGGGGAGTCGACGACCACCAGCAGTTTGGTTCGCCCCGATCCGGTGTCGACGATCGATGTCGCGTCGATGCCCAAGGCGCCCGCGATGGCGTCGCGCGAGGGGCCGTCGTCGAGGACAGTGGGCACGTCGGCGGGGAAGTCGAGCGTGAACAGGTCGTCGCCGCCGTTCGTGCCTCGGGTGCGGGTGACGGTGAGCCATCCCGACAGGGTCCAGAACTCGAGACGGTCCGGGGACGGGGCGGGGTCGTCGTCACGCGCATCATCGCCGTCGCAGGCACCGGCATGCCAGCAGCCGGCGTCGGCGGCGGCGAAGAGGTGGGCGGCCGAAGCCAGGGTCGCGTGGCCGCACAGATCGACCTCGACGGACGGCGTGAACCATCGCAGATGATGGGCGGGCGCAGCCGACGGGGCCGACGGCGCGTCGTCGGGAATGCGACCGACGAGAAACGCGGTCTCCGAAAGATTGTTCTCCGCCGCAATGGCCTGCAACGTCGCATCCGACGGCCACTCCGACAGGTGCACGACCGCCGCCGGGTTGCCGCCGAAGACGCGGTCCGTGAAAGCGTCGACCTGTGCGATCTCCAGGTCCAGATGGCGCGGTGCGTGGTCCTTCGATTCGGTCATGGCACGAGGCTAGCAACGGACTCGGATGCGACGGGCGTGGGTGGCGATCCCGCGAGTGCAAGGTGTGGCTGCGCCGGCTGCCGATGCGCCGGACGTGGCGCCGCGAGCGGGGAGAACCCCAATGCCTGGAATGTCATAATGTATATTATCGGACATCTGACGAAAGGGGCGCTTGCCTGCGGGGGTTCTTGCTGTGGGTTCCTGCTCCCGGTGCACGCGCTGTCCGGCGCGTGTTGTCCGGTGAACGCGCTGTCCGGTGCGTGTGCCACCCCGTGTCGCCCCGAGCGCTCGGCGACGTCCCGCGTGTCCGTCGTCTAGCGTGCGCGGCTTTCCGTGTCTTCGTCTGCGACGTTGGCCGCCGCGCCGTACGGAACGCCGGCGTGGTCCGCCGCGGTGCGCACGGCGATCTCCTCGCGCAGTCGCTTCGTCTGCCACACCGTCAGCGCCATGAGTCCCGCCCCGATCGCGACGAGCAACCACATCTGCTTCCAGGCGACGAAAAGAATGAAGACGATCAGCAGTGCCATGCGAACCCGGCGTGCGAGGAGCATCTTCTCGTACATGTGACTCTCTTTCGTCGAAAAGCGGCTGACTCCGCCCCATGGGGCCGTTTGGAGACTATACCGGAGCCGCTCCGCAAAACGTCACTGTGACGAAATGTCAAAGCCCTGGAGTGGATTCGGGATCCGCTCCAGGGCTTCCGACGGCTTTTCTCCGGGCCGTCCGACTTCGTCTCGGCCGTCTACTCGGCCTCGACCTTGCGCAAGACGATGCGCAGATTCAGCTCGCCGTTTTCGTCGACCGACGCCGCGACGAAGTCAGGCGTGCGCACGTTGTAGTCCAGGCGGTTGAACTCGTACGTGCCGGACATGAGCACGTGATCGCCGTGGCGCATCACCAGCATCGGAACGACGACGTCATTGGTCACGCCGCGAATGGTCATGCGGCCCGGCACCTCGACCGTGACGGCCGTGCCATCATCCGGCACGTGCGACAGGTCCGTCTCCTCGGCCACCTCGAACTTGGCCTCCGGGTACGCCTCCGTGGTGAAGATGGTGTCGCGGACGTTGTTGTCGCGCTTCATGTCGTCGGACTTCAGCGTCTCCATGTCCACGACGATCGAACCCGACTGCAGCGTGTCGTCGGCGATTTCGAACGTGCCGGTCACGTCGTGGGTCGAGCCCGACGTCGTGCGGCTGCTGCCCGGCAGCAACTCGTCGAACGTGTAGCCCACCGACGTGCTCGTCCCGGCGCCCGACCGCGCGACTTCCCACGTGCCGTTGCGGTCCGTCGTGGCCGGCTGGACGTTTTCGGTGTCCACGCCACCGGTGCGCACGCCCTCCGAGGTGATGACCCGGTACAACACGGGGCCGACGATGACGATCGCCAGAGCGACCACCGCCACCGCCACCAACGTCACGATCGACTTCTTCATGCCCGAATTCATACCGGACATGGTATCCCGTCGGTTCCCGGCAAGCGCCATCGTCCCCGCAGTGCAGTACGTTTGTCTCGGAATTCAATGCGATCAAAGTGCGGATCCGGCGGCCGCATCACTCCACGATCAGATGCCCTGTCCGGCGATCAGCGGAAATGCTCCAGCTCGCGGGCCTTGACCACCAGCTCGCGACACATGGCCGCCACCTCCGAGGCATCGGCGCCCTCGCCCACGGCCGTCTCCACGTCCTCGGCGGCGCAACGCAGCTCGAACAACCCGTCACGCAGCGCCGCCAGCCGCCCATCCGACAGTCCGGTCCCCTGCTCCCCCGCCCCCGCGGCACCGCCGCCCGCCACTGCGGCTCCGGCTTCGGCACGCCGGTGTTCGTAGGCCCGCTGGCGGCACGTCTGGTCGCAGTATTTGCGGCGACGACCGCGGGGCGACAGGGCGATCTCCCTGCCGCACCATTCGCAATGGCCGGAGTCTTTGAGTGTCACGCCCGGATTATGGCACGTCCCGCACCCAGGGGATATAATCGAGGGTCACCGATTCCCATTCCCGAGCATTTGGAAGAAGGGCCGCCACACATGGCAGATCGAGTTCTCCGCGGTAGCCGCATGGGCGCCGTCTCCTACGAGACGGACCGCGACCACGACCTCGCCCCCCGCCGCATGGTCCGCTACGAGACCGAAGACGGCATTTTCGAGGTCCCCTTCGCCGAGGATGCCGAGATCCCCGGCGAGTGGCTGTGCAAGAACGGCCAGATGGGCAAGCTCGTCGAGGGCGAGGGCACCGAGTCCAAGCCGGTCAAGCCGCCGCGCACCCACTGGGACATGCTCCGCGAGCGTCGCTCCCTCGAGGAGCTCGACGTCCTGCTCGACGAGCGCATCGACCTGCTGCGCAAGCGCCGCCGCAACGCCGCGCGCCTGCTCAAGCAGCAGCAGGAGGCGGAGGCCGCCGAGGCCCAGGGCAAGTAACCCACCTGCCCCGGCGGGCGCCCGCACCCCCTTGCGCACGCCGTACGTGCTTTACGACGATTCGACCCGGAAGACCACATGGCCTTCCGGGTCGAATCGTCGTCAAGCGAAAACCGGTGCGACACCGCCGCACCCTGCGGCAACGGCGCGCTAGAACCGCTTCTTGATGGAGTGCCGGGCCAGACGCCCGATCTCGCCGGCGATGTCGCGGACCTGACCCGCCCGGTACCCCAGACCCCACGACGTCACCGCGGTCAACGAATCGGTGACGAAACTGCCCGACAACTTCGACTCGCCGTACACGCGCTCGGTGAACGTGATGGGCACCTCGCGGACGTCGAAACCGGCCCGCACCGTCTTCCAGCCGATCTCCGTCTGGAACAGGTACGCCTCCTTGCCGATGGAGTCGAGATCCAACGTCTCCAACACCTCACGGCGAAATGCGCGGTACCCTGCAGTGATGTCGCGGATGCCGGCACCCAACAGCAGCGAAATGTACAGGTTGCCGCCACGCGACAAGATCTTCCGCGACGCCGGCCAATTCACCGTCGAACCACCCGGCACGTAGCGCGAACCGATCACCAGATCCGCCCCCGCGTCGATCTCGTCGAGAAGCAGGTGCAGCTGCTCCGGGGCATGCGACCCATCGGCGTCCATCTCGCACAGCACCTGGTAATCCCGCTCCAGCCCCCACGCGAAACCGGCCCGATACGCGCCCCACAGGCCGCCCTTGCCCTCGCGATGCAGGACGTGGATGTGCTCCGGCGCCTCGGCGGCGAGCTCGTCGGCGACGTCGCCGGTGCCGTCCGGGGAGGAATCGTCGACGACGAGGACGTGCACGTCCGGCTGCGCCGCACGCAGACGACCGACGATGAGCGGCAGGTTCTCCCGCTCGTTGAACGTCGGAATGATGACGAGGGTGCTGTCACTCGGCTTGGACACTATCGCTCCTTATGGGAATCCTGCTGGTGCTCGGCCTCGCGGGCCGCGGACGCCGCGCCCATGGCACGACGCACGGCTGCGATCAGCGCGAACGCGGCGAGGGCGACGATGGCCCACTCCATCGTCCCACCATACCGGGCGGCCGGGGTGAGATGATCCCGCAGCGGCAGGTCGGCCGTGAGCACCTGCTGCTCGAAGATCCCCGTCTCCTGCTCCACCGTCCCGTCGGGGGCGACGATGGCGCTGACGCCGCTGGTCGCGGCCACGATGACGGCGCGGTCGAACTCGATGGCCCGCATCCGGCTCATCGCCAGCTGCTGGTACGTCATGTCGGTGTACCCGAAGGTGGCGTTGTTCGTCGGGGTGGCCAGGATCGTCGCGCCGTTGTTCACCGCGTCGCGGAACGCCGGGTCGAACACGACCTCGTAGCAGGTGGCGATGCCCAGGCCGATCGAGTCGATCTCGATGACCCCGTCGCCGGAGCCGGGCGTCATGTCGCCGGCGCGGTCGACCAGCGGCGTGATGTGCCGCAGCAGATCGCGAAACGGCATCGTTTCGCCGAAGGGCTGCAGGTAGATCTTCTCGTGGCGCCCGCCGTCGACGGGCCCGGTGTCGGGGTCCCACAGCACCATCGTGTTCTGAACGCCGTCGTCGTAGGTGAAGGTGCCCACGATGATCGGGGCGTCGATGTCCTTCGCCGCCGCGTCGATGATCCGCGCCGCCTCCGCGTCGGTGAACGGGCTGACGTCCGACGAGTTCTCCGGCCACACCACCAGGTCCGGCCGCGGTTCGACGCCGTCGCGCACCCGTGCGGCCAGGTCGCGCGTCGCGTTGGCGTGGTTTTCCAGCACGGCCCGCCGCTGCGCATTGAAATCCATGCCCAGCCGCGGCACGTTGCCCTGCACCGCCGCGATGCGCACCGTGTCGACGTCCTCGCCCGTCGCCGGCTGCGCCACCACGCCGATGGCCAGCGGCACCAGGATCAGCACGGCGCCCGTCACCCATTGCTTGACGACGACCGACGCGACCCCCGCAGCGGCCACCACCGCCAAAAAACCGACGAACGCCACTCCACCGAGGACGGCGGCGTCGTCAAGCGGACCACCGATCTGCCCCCAACCGACCCGCAACCACGGGAAACCGCCGAACGGCCACCGCGCCAACAACGCCTCGCCCGCCAACAGCGCCGCCGCCGCGCCCACCGCCCGGGCAGGCCACGGCAGGTCCGCGCCGAGAATGAACCGCGCGAGCAAAATGCCCGGGATCTGCATCAGGCCCAGCGTCACCGACAACGCCACATACGGCATCGCGCCGACGAACTCGGAAATCCACGGCAACGCGATCATCGCCGTCGTGAACCCCCACAACACCGCCATGCCGACGGTGATGCGCCACGACGGCCGGCCGAGCAGCGCGACGAACAACATCGCCACACCGACCCAGCTCAGCCACCACAGGCCCACCGGCTGAAACGACCACGCCACGAAGGCACCGCCGAGCGCCGCGGCGGCGAGACGGAGAATGGCCCGGCCGCGCTCCGAAACATCGATCATCCGCGCGGCTCCCGGCGGTCATCGCGATCGTCGCCCGCGTCGTCGCCGTCGTCGGGTTCCTCGTCATCGGCGGCGGGTTCCTCGTCGATGACCATGTCATCGGAAACACCGCCCGCGGGGCGGCCCCTGAGCTCCTCGTCCTCGCTCGCCCACTCGTCGAGCTCGCTGAGATCATCCGGCACGTCAAACGTGACGCGCTCGCCAGTGCCCCGGTCAAGACGGCGGGGCGCCGAGTCATCGGCCGTCGTAAAGCGGGAACCGAACGGCGCCCCCGGACCCGACGGCGCCGACGGGTCATCGTGGTCGATGACTTCCGCACCATCATCGCCGAAGCACACCCCGTACTGCTGCACCACGAACATGCTCCGCGACCCCGTCCGCTGGAACCACGACGACAACGACGCGCCGCCAACCGAACGGATCAGCCACCTCGTCGGCGGCAGAATCAGCAGCAAACCCAGCACCGCCGTGACGAAGCCCGGCAGCGCCAACAACACGCAGCCCACCATGAGCATCGCCGAATCCACCACCAGCGTTCCCGCCGACGCCAGGGCCTTGCGGGCCTGCTTCTCGCGGTCGGCGGGGCTGGCCGAGGCGCGGGAGGCACGGGCGTCGGCGGTTCCGGTGGAGCCGCCGCCCATCGCCTCTCGCGCGGAGATCGCGTCGTCCATCGCGCGGGCGGTCAGGCGGCGCATCTCCCACGCCGCCGCGACGACGCCGACGGCGAAAAGGCCGATGAGCGCCAGAATCGCCCAACCGAAGCCGATCCACTTCCCCACCGCGACGAACGCGGCGATTTCGACGATGAGATACAGCACGAACAGCGCATTCGACATGAGGCCCAGCCTACCCGCCCAGGTGCCCGCGGCCCGGGTGCCGGCGTGCTCGTCTGTCCGGCGTCGTCGGTGCCCCGGTTTGATACGCACTTAGTCGGCGGATTTGTTGCAGATTTGGGCGAAACTTTCCCGATTTGACGGGCGTTTTGCAACAAATCCGCCGACTAATTGCAGATCAAGATCTAACTGTGGCAGACGTGGCCGGTGTTGCTGGTGTGGCGCGAAATGGGGGCGCGTGATTCCCGCCGAAGTGGTCTGCGGCGCCGTCTGCGGGCCCGGCTGAGGGAGCAACGACCCCGGTGGCAGGCGTGGCCGGTGTTGCTGGTGTGGCGCGAAATGGGGGCGCGGCTTTGTCGGATGGCCAGAAGCGCGGGCCGAGGTCCGAAATGGAGGGGTGGGCGCGGGCATGGATGAGACCCGAGATGCGCGGATGAGGTGAAACGGCGTCGGCGGCGCTCGGCCCCCTCCAGAAGTGCCCCAATTCCCGGAGTGACCCGGAAACCCTGACCGAGGGGAGACACGACTGGAGGAGACTGAGCACCGCCGACCCGCCGACCCGCCGGCGCCCCGACCGCTACCGGTCCTCGAGCTCGCCCTCCGTCTCCAGGAACGCCCGGCGCAGCAGCTCCAGCCGCTCCTCGTCGGGGCTCTCCCACATCTTCCGGTCGGCGGCCTCGAGCAGGCGCTCCGAAATGTCGTGCAGCGCCCACGGGTTCGACTTGTCGAAGAACTCGCGGTTCTCCGGGTTGGCGACGTACTCGTCGGTAAGCGTCTCGTACATCCAGTCGTCCATGACGCCGGTCGTGGCGTCGTAGCCGAACAGGTAATCCACGGTCGCCGCCATCTCGAACGCGCCCTTGTACCCGTGGGCGCGCATGGCGGACATCCACCGCGGGTTGACCACGCGGGCGCGGAACACGCGGCGGGTCTCCTCGTGGAGGGTGCGGGTGCGCACGGCGTCGGGCCGCGTCGAGTCGCCGATGTACGCCTCGGGGTCCTTGCCGGTCAGGGCGCGGACCGTGGCGACCATGCCGCCGTGGAACTGGAAGTAGTCGTCGGAGTCGGCGATGTCGTGCTCGCGGGTGTCGGCGTTCTTCGCGGCGACCTGGATGCGGCGGTAGGCGGTGCGCATCTCGTCGGCGGCGGGCGCTCCGTCGACGCCGCGGCCGTAGGCGTATCCGCCCCAGGTGGTGTACACGGCGGCGAGGTCTTCGTCGTCGCGCCACGACCCGGAGTCGATGAGCTGCAGCAGCCCCGCGCCGTAGGTGCCGGGCTTGGAGCCGAAGATGCGGCGGGGGCGCGGCTGGCCGTCCTGCGCTTCGCCGGTCGCGGCGTCGGCCTTCGCGTGCGCCCGGACGTAGTTGACGTCGTCGGGTTCGT
Organism: Corynebacterium freneyi; assembly: GCF_030408835.1. NCBI lineage: Bacteria > Bacillati > Actinomycetota > Actinomycetes > Mycobacteriales > Corynebacteriaceae > Corynebacterium > Corynebacterium freneyi. The sequence goes on along the minus strand of NZ_CP047357.1, from coordinate 1,628,624 downwards.
CGAGGCCGGCGACGAGGGCGACGGCGTCGTCAAGCAAGTCGATGACGTGCGGGAACGCGTCGCGGAAGAATCCGGAGATGCGCACGGTGACGTCGATGCGGGGGCGGCCGAGCTCCTCGGCGGGGATGACCTCGAGGCCGGTGATGCGGCGCGACGCCTCGTCCCACACGGGGTGCACGCCGAGCAGCGCGAGAACTTCGGCGATGTCGTCGCCGGAGGTGCGCATGGCGGAGGTGCCCCACACGGACAGGCCGACGGACTTGGGATATTCGCCGTCGTGGTCGGCGCGGAAGCGCTCGATGAGGCCGTCGGCGAGCTGCACGCCGGTTTCCCACGCCAGGCGCGACGGGATGGCCTTCGGGTCGACCGAGTAGAAGTTGCGGCCGGTGGGCAGGACGTTGACCAGGCCGCGCAGCGGCGAGCCGGACGGGCCCGCGGGGATGAAGCCGCCGTCGAGGGCGTGCAGGATGCGGGGGATTTCGCCGGAGGTTTCGGCCAGGCGGGGCAGGATTTCGTCCCGGGTGAATTCCAGGAGCTTGACGACGGTGCCCGCCGCCGACTGGTCCAGCCCGTTGGCGCCGATGACGTCGTCGGCCAGGGAGCCGAGGTCGACGGCCGGGTCGTCGATCAGCGCGGTGACCAGGGTGGTGGCGATGGCGTCGATGCGGTCGACGGTGACGCGGTCGTCGGAGCCGTCCTCGGACAGGCCCAGCGATTCGCGCAGGCCGGGCAGGGTGAATTCGCCGCCCCACAATTGGCGGGCGCGCAGCATGGTGGCGACGGTGCCGGAGAGGTCCTCCCCCGCCGGGGCGTCGCCGAGGATGTGCAGGCCACCGCGGATGGCGGCGTCCTTGATTTCGCACAGCCAGCCGTCGACGTGCATGAGCATGTCGTCGAAGACGTCTTCGTCGGGGCGTTCCTCCCAGCCGAGGTCGCGGTCCATCTGCGCCGCGGAGATGAGCGTCCAGATCTCCTGGCGGATCGCCGGTAGCTTCGCCGGGTCCATGGCGGAGATGTTCTGGTGCTCGTCGAGGAGCTGCTCCAGGCGGGTGATGTCGCCGTAGGACTCGGCGCGGGCCATCGGCGGGATCATGTGGTCGACGAGGGTGGCGTGGGCGCGGCGCTTGGCCTGGGTGCCTTCGCCGGGGTCGTTGACCAGGAAGGGGTAGATCAGCGGCAGTTCGCCGATGGCCTGGTCGGGGCCGCATTCGGCGGACAGGCCGGCGGTTTTGCCGGGCAGCCATTCCATGTTGCCGTGCTTGCCCATGTGGACCACGGCGTCGGCGCCGAAGCCGCCGTCGTCGGCGGGGCGGGCCAGCCAGTGGTAGCAGGCCAGGTAGTGGTGGGTCGGCGGCAGGTCGGGGTCGTGGTAGATGCCGACGGGGTTGTCGCCGAAGCCGCGGGGCGGCTGGACCATGACGACGACGTTGCCGAAGCGCAGTCCCGCGATGTAGATGTCGCGGGTCTTCGGGTGGACGTACAGGGAACCGGGGGCCTCGCCCCAGTGGTCGACCATGGTTTCGCGCAGCTGCCACGGCAGGGTCTCGAAGTGCTCGAGGTACGTGTCGGCGGGCAAGCGCAGTTCATTGGCGGCCATGACCTCTTCGGTCAGCCAGTCCGGGTCCTGGCCGCCGGCGTCGATGATGGCGTGCATGAACGCGTCGGCGGCGGCGGTGCGGGCTTCGGCGTCGCCGGCGGCGGTGGCGGCGACGTAGTCGGTGAAACCGGGGATGGCGGTGACGTCGCCGAGGTCGTAGCCGGCCTCGTCGAGTGCGTGGAGCACCTTCAGCGTCGACGCCGGGGTGTCCAGGCCGACGGCGTTGCCGATGCGGGCGTGCTTGGTCGGGTAGGCCGACAGCATGACGGCGATCTTCTTGTCGGCGTTGTCGACGTGGCGCAGGCGGGCGTGGCGCACGGCGATGCCGGCGAGGCGGTCGCAGCGTTCGAAGTCGGGGACGTAGGTGATCAGGTCGTCGGAGTCGATCTCCTTAAACGAAAACGGCACGGAGATCAGGCGGCCGTCGAATTCGGGCACGGCGATCTGGGTGGCCACGTCCAGGGGCGTGAGGCCCTCGTCGTTGTCCTCCCAGGCCTGGCGGGGCGAGGTCAGGGCCAGGCCCTGGATGATGGGCATGTCCAGTTTCGCCAGGGCCGCGACGTCCCACGTGCCGTCGTCGCCGCCGGCCTGCGCCAGGGCGGGTCGGTTGCCGCCGGCGGCGAGGACGGTGGTGATCAGCGCGTCGCAGGTGCCGAGCTCGGCGATCAGGTCGTCGCCGGCGGTGCGCAGCGAGGCAGCGTAGATGGGCTTTGCGACGGCCCCCCGCTTTTCGATGGCGCTGCACAGGGCGGAGACGTAGGCGGTGTTTCCGGCCAGATGCTGGGCCCGGTAGTAGATCACGCCGATGACCGGTGCGGTCCCGGTGACGTCGGCGGAGGCAGCTGCGTCAATGTCGCCGCCGGCCTTTTCGTCGGTGCGATCGTCGTTGCACTCGTCCAGGGCGGAGCCCCAGTTCCGCTCGAGGTGGCCCCACGCCGGCAGGCGCTTCGGCTCGGCGAAGCCCAGGCCGGTGAACAGCAGCGTGTCCGACAAGAAGTTGTGCAGCTGCGCCAGGTTGTCGGGTCCGCCCTCGGCCAGATACGCGTGGGCGGTGGTGGCGACGTTGGCGGGGACCGTCGAATACTCGGTCAGTTCCGCGTCGGGAGCCTGCTCGCCGGAGACCAACACCGTCGGGATGCCCGAGGCGATGACGGCGTCGATGCCCTCCTCCCACGCCCTGCGGCCGCCGAGCAGGCGGATGACCGCGATGTCGGCGCCGTCGAGAAGCCCCGGCAGATCGTCGTCGAGCAGGCGGGCGGGGTTCGCCCAGCGGTACTCGACGTCCGCCTCCTTCGCCGCAGCGGCCCTGGCGGACAGCAGGTCGGTGTCGGACGTGGACAGCAGCAGAATCATCGCGTCTGCGCCTTTCCCGGGGAATGTCGCGCCCCGTGGCCAAGCTTCCCGGGGCGTGGGGGTCTGACTTTCACAGTGGCGCGACCGTCCGGATTTTCACCGGCTTCCCCACCACCCGGGTCGGGTGGTTGAACGTTGTCGAAGGGTAGCCTACAGCGCCCGTCGGATCCGGGTCGTCGGGACACCCGGGCGCCCGCGGTCCCCGGGGCGCACGGGCGGCAGGCGGGCCGTCGTCAAGCAACGCCCGCCCCACGCGCCGCACGTATCATCGAGGCATGAACCCCATGGTCGACCAGCCCGAAACCCCCCGCCCCGAACGCGACCGCCCCGACGCCTGCCCGGGCACCCGCCGCGTGCACATCGCCGCCGACGGCGCCATCGGCCGCCTGCGTTTCCCCGGCGGATTCCTGCCCGCGCCGGGCTTCATGGTGCTGGCGGACCTGGCCGACAACTTCGGCGACGGCTACATCCACTTCACCTCCCGCGGCAACCTGCAGATCCGCGGCATCCGCGACGTGTCCGGGTTCGCCGACGCCGCCGAGGAAGCCGGCATGCTCCCCCACCCCGACCACGACCGCGTGCGCAACATCCTGCAGTCCCCGATGACCGGCCGCGTCGGCGGACTCGACGACGTCTCCGAGCTGGTGCACGCGTTCGACGACGCCTTGTGCGCCGACGAGTCGCTTGCGGCGCTGCCGGGACGCACCCTGTTCGCGCTTGACGACGGCCGCGGCGACGTCCTCGGCGAAGCACCCGACCTCGGCCTGGTCGCCCTCGGCGGCGGCGAATTCGAACTGGTCGTCGCCGGGGCACCCGCCGGAGTGTCCGTGCCCCGCGACCGCGCGGTGGAAATGCTGCTGTCGGCGACCCGCGCGTGGGCGGAGGTGCGCGGCGAGGCCTGGCGCATCGCCGAATCCGACGGGGCCGACCGGGTCGTCGCCATGACCGCGGAAGCCATCGGCGTGCCCGTCGGTGATCCGTCGGCCGCCGAGTCCTTCGCGTTCGCCCACCCCGGCACCGAACAGATCGGGTGGATCGACCAGCCCGACGGCCTGGTCAGCCTCGCCGCCGGGCTGCGGTTCGGCGTCCTGCCCTCCCGCCTGGCCCGCGCCATCGCCCAGACCCGCGTGCCCGTCCACGTCACGCCCTGGTACTCGCTGGTCCTCCACGACCTGGAGGAAGCCGACGCCGAGCAGGTCGTGCGCGTCCTGGCGCCCAACGGCCTGATCTTCGACCGCAAGTCGACGTGGCTCAACGTCTCCGCCTGCACCGGCCGGCCCGGCTGCCCGAAGTCGCTGGCCGACACCCGCGGCGACGCCGCCCACGCCATCGCCCAGGCCCGCCTGCCCGAGGGACGCGTGCACTTCTCCGGCTGCGAGCGCCGTTGCGGCCGACCCAAGGGCGGATACGTCGACTACCTGGCCACCGGCGACGGCGAATACGAGGTCACCTCGGTCGACTGACCCCGGGAGCCCAGCCCAGCCGGGGCGGAGTCGGGGCACTGGGCCGCGCGGAGTTGGCGCAGAGCGTGGTCGGCGCTGAGTCGGGGCGCGCCGCGGACGGGTCGGCGGCGTTCGACCGGCCGGTCTGACTTACGCTGTTGGCATGTTTGGCTTCGATTACGTCACCGACGGCGCGGCGATTTACCGCGAGTCATTCTCCATCATCCGCGCCGAGTCCGACCTCGGGCGTTTTTCGCCCGACGAGGAGGTCGTCGCCGTCCGCATGATCCACGCCGCCGGCCAGACGGACCTGGCGGAGGACATCGTCTTCTCCCCCGGCGCAGTCGCCGCCGCCCGCGCCGCGCTGGAGGCGGGCAAGCCGATCTTCACCGACGTGACCATGATCGCCTCGGGCATCACGCGCCGCCGCCTGCCCGCGGACAACGAGGTCATCTGCACGCTTCACGACGAGCGCACCCCGGGACTGGCCGCCGAATTGGGCACCACGCGCACCGCCGCCGCCGTCGACTTGTGGGGTGACCGGCTCGCCGGTGCCGTCGTGGCCATCGGCAACGCGCCCACCGCGTTGTACCACCTGCTCGACCGACTCCGCGACGGCGAGCTGCCCATGCCCGCCGCCGTGCTGGCCATTCCGGTCGGGTTCGTCGGTGCGGCGGAATCGAAGCAGTCCACCATCGACGTCGCCCCGCAAATCCCCGGCCTGGAGTACATCACCGTCACCGGCCGCCGCGGCGGTTCGGCCATCACCTGCGCAGCCCTCAACGCGCTGGCCACGAAGCGGGAGATCCTCCCGTGAGCGACCGCGCCGTCGCGCCGGGCCACCTCTACGGCGTCGGTCTCGGCCCCGGCGACCCGGGACTGATCACCCGTCGCGGCGCGGACGTCATCGCGTCGGCCGACGTCATCGCCTTCCACGCCGGCCCGCACGGCAGGTCCACGGCGCGGCGCATCGCGTCGGAGCTCATCGACGCCCGGAGCACGCCGGCCATCGAAGAGCTGCTGGTGTACCCCGTCACCAGGGGCGGCGGCGATGACGACGATTACGCCGAGGCGATGGGCGCCTTCTACGCGGAGGCGACCGCGCGTCTGGCGGATCATCTTTCCGCGGGGCGGTCGGTTGCCGTGCTCTCGCTCGGTGACCCCATGTTGTACAGCTCCTACCAGCACCTGCATCGCGCGTTGGCGGGAGACTTCCCCGCCCACGTCGTCCCGGGCGTGCCCAGCGTCACCGCCGCGGCGGGCGAGCTCGCCCACCCGCTGGCCGAGGGAACGGACATCCTGTCGATCCTGCCCGCCACCGCAGGCCGCGCACGACTGGCGGCGGCGGTGGCGGCGGCGGATTGCCTGGTGATCATGAAACTCGCCGGCCACGTCGACGACGTCCGCGACATTCTGCGCGACGCCGGGAAACTCGACCGGGCGAGAGTCGTCGTCCGTGCCACGATGGGCGACGGCTGGTCGGCTCCGCTGGCCGACGTCGCCGCCGACGACGTGCCCTACTTCGCCGTGGTGGTCGTCGGCGCCGAGCAGACGGGCGGGCCCGACACCGGAGTCCGCGTCGCCTCACGCGTGGGCGCACCCGACGCCGTCGCGGATGCGGGCCACGGCGGCCCCGGGGCGGGCCTGGGCGAGGTCGTGGTCATCGGCCTGGGCCCCGGCCCCGACCGGTGGATGACGCCTGAGGCCGCCGCCGAGCTGGATCGCGCCACCGACGTCGTCGGCTACGCCACGTACGTTTCCCGGGTGCCGGACAAGCCAGGCCGCACCAAGCACATGTCCGACAATCGGGTCGAGGGCGAGCGCGCCGCGATGGCGCTGGACCTGGCCAAGGCCGGTGCCTGCGTCGCGGTGGTCAGCTCCGGCGACGCCGGCGTGTTCGCCATGGCCGCCGCCGTGTTGGAAACCGCCGACGACGAGGCGTGGCGCGACGTGCCCGTGCGCATCGTCCCCGGCATGACCGCCGCCCAGGCCGTCGCCAGTCGCGTCGGAGCCCCGCTCGGTCACGACTTCGCCATGCTCTCGCTGTCGGACCGTTTGAAGCCGTGGCGGACCGTCGAAAAGCGACTGCGCGCGGTGCTCGACGCCGACATGGCGTTCGCCGTGTACAACCCGGCGTCGAAGACGCGGCGGGCCCAGGTTGTGGCGCTGCGCGATCTTCTCGCCGAGTACCGCGATCCGGAAACGCCCGTCATCGTCGCCCGCGCGGTCGGGGCGCCGGAGGAGAAGGTCACCGTCACCACCGTCGCCGAATTCGACCCGGAGGTCGTGGACATGCGGACCATGCTCATCGTCGGTGCGTCGTCGACGCGGGCGTACGACGGCGTCGATGGCGTGCGCGTGTTCACCGCCCGGCATTACGGCGGCGGTGGATTCGCGGGGACCGGGGCGCTCGGCGGGGATCGCTAGCGGTCGGGCGTCCGAACTGGCCAGTCGTGCGGCGGTCGGGCGGCGGGCGTTGATCGGCGCCGCGCGTCGGAAAGTCGACATTTTATGCGGCCGGAAAAACCCGACCTGGCCTTTTGTCGAATGGTGGCAGTACTTTGCGACGCTTCACCGCGCGGCAGGAGCAGCCGCATCGCAGAAGGGGCCGCGCTTCAGGAGCGGCCGCATCGCAGAAGCGACCGCACTGCGGGTGGTGCCGCTACACGCGCCCCCGGGTGACCGCGTCGAAGGCCCGGTCGACGGTGTCGGCGACGTACGCGATGCCCTTGCCGGGCAACTCGGGGCGCTGGACCATGATCACCGGTTTGCGCAGGTCGCGGGCCGCCTCGATCTTAGCGTAGGTCTGGGCGCCGCCGGAGTTCTTGGTCACCAGGCAATCGACGGCGTAGTCGCGCATCAGTTTGCGCTCCCCCGCCACGTCGAAGGGACCGCGGGTGAGCAGCACCGTGCGGTTGCGCGGCAGCGGCCCCGTGGGCTGTTCGACGCAGCGGATGAGGTACCGGCCCTCGTCGTCGGCGGCGAAGTGCGACAGCTGCTGGCGGCCGATGGTCAGAAACGGAGTGGCGAACCGCGTCCGCGCCAACTCCGCGGCGGCCGCCATGTCGGCGACCTCGAGCCATTCGTCGCCGCGGACCGGCTCCCAGGCCGGACGGTGCAGCGCGACCAGCGGCAGTCCGGTTGCCCGCGCCGCCTCCGCCGCCGAGGCGCTGATGCGTTCGGCGAAGGGGTGGGTGGCGTCGATGAAGACTTCGGTGGCGTCGGCGAGCAACCACCTGGTCAGGCCGGCCGGCCCGCCGAAACCGCCGATGCGCACGTGGCCGACGGGCAGCCTCGGCTCGGAGACCCGCCCGGCCAGCGACGACGTGACGTGCCAGCCGGCGTCGACCAGTCGCGCGGCCAGGGCGCGGGCCTCCGCGGTGCCGCCGAGAATCAGTGCCCGCACGTCAGCGTCCTCCCTTCGGCGTCGCGGGGGCGTCCGTCGGAGTACAGGTACGAGTCCGGGAATCCTTCGGCGCCGAGCACGCGGCCGACGACGATGACGGCGGTGCGGGTCACGCCCGCCTCCTTGACCTGTGCGGCGATGTCGCCGAGCGTGCCGCGCAGGATGACCTCCTCGGGTCGGGACGCGAATGCGACGACGGCGGCGGGACAGTCGGCGCCGTAGTTCGGTTCGAGTTCGGCGACGACGCGGTCGATGTTGTGGGCGGCGAGGTGGATGCACAGGGTCGCGCCGGTGCGGCCGAAATTGTCGAGCGTCTCGCCGTCGGGCATGGCCGACGCGCGGCCGGAGACGCGGGTGAGGATCACCGATTGGCCGACGGTGGGCACGGTGAGTTCGTGGCCGAGCGCCGCCGCGGCCGCGGAGAACGACGCCACGCCGGGCACGATTTCGTAGTCGATGCCGGCGGCGGTGAGCCTGCGCGCCTGCTCTGCCAGCGCGGACCACACCGACGGGTCGCCGGACTGGAGGCGGGCGACGTCCTTTCCTTCGGCGTCGGCCTTGGCGATGACGTCGATGATGTTTTCCAGCGGCATGCGCGCGGTGTTGATCACGTCGGCGTCGTCGGGGCAGTTGGCCAGCACTTCGGGCGGCACGATCGATCCGGCGTAGAGGCACACGGGGCAGGATCTGATCAGGCGGTCGGCGCGCAGCGTCAGCAGGTCCGGCGCGCCGGGTCCCGCCCCGATGAAGTACACGGTCACTGGTGCTGCTCCCCTTCTCCGCCGCGGCGGGCGGTGCGTGCTGTGTCGGTTGCGGTGGTGTCGGTATGGGTGTTGCTTTGCGACGGCCCGTCGACGACCCATTGGACCACGGGCAGGGCCGGTCGCCATGCCGTGAACGACCCAACCTTACCGGCGCGTTCGATGCCGATCCGGTGGACGGTTCCGCCGTGGCGGGCGCGGGCGGCCCACAGCACGGCTTCGGATTCGACGGTGACGGTGTTGGCGACGAGCCGCCCGCCCGGCGCGAGTACGTCGACGCAGGCGTCGATCATGCCGTCGGCGGTGAGGCCGCCGCCGATGAAGATGGCGTCGGGTGCGGAGGCGTGGGGTGCGGTGGCGGGGACGCCGTCGAGCGAAGGCAGGGCCTGCGGGGCGGTGCCGTGGATGACCTCCACTCCGCCGGAGAGGTTCGCGACGTTGGCTCGGATGCGTTCGGCGCGCGCGGCGTCTCGTTCGATGCACACGGCGCGGCCTCCGTGGCGGGCCCATTCGATGGCGATGGAGCCGGTGCCGCCGCCGACGTCCCACAGCAGTGCGCCGGGGCGCGGGCCGAGAGCTGCGACGGTGAGTTCGCGAACGGGGCTTTTGGTCAGTTGGCCGTCGGAGTCGAAGTCGTCATCGGTAAGCCAGACGCGGGCGGGGCCGGCGGGTTCGACGGCGAGGATGGTGAGATTTCCGGCGGGCCTCGGGGGCCGTGCGACGGTGCCGCGGACGATGGTCTCCGGGCAGGGGCCGTCCGCGGTGCCGCCGACGTTGGTCAACGCCGTGAGCGTGGTGTCGGGGCGGTCGGCCAGGGCCTCGGCGACGTGGGCGACGGAATCGGCGTCGCGGCACAGCACCAGAAACGGCCGCCCGGCGTCGGCGTAAGGCACCACCGCCCCGGCGCTGGCTCGTCCGGCAAGTCCTGTCACCAGCGACACCACCGGAGTGCGATCCAGCGCCCACCCCAGGCGCGCACACGCCAGCGACGCCGACGACGGTGCGGCGAAGACCTCGATGGCGTCCGCGCCGAGTTCGCGCACCAGCGTCGTGCCGATGCCGTGGAACATCGGGTCGCCACTGGCCAGGACCACGTCGGTGGCCGGGTCGAGGTCGGCGAGGACTTCGCCCCACCGGCGCCAATAACCCTCCGGCCAGGTCACGCGCCGCGCCGTGATGCCGCCGCCCCCACCGTCGGCTCCTGCAGCCGACCCGACGTCGAGCAGATCCAGCTGGCGGGCCGCTCCGATGATGCGGTGGGCGTCGTCAAGCACGGACCGGGCCCGCACGCTCAACCCGTCCAAACCATCGCAGCCGATGCCCACCACCCGCAGACGCCCCCGCGAACCGGGAAGACCCGTCATCGCGGCATCTTCCTCCAGATGAACCGCGGCGTGAACCGGGTGGCGCGGGCCAGCACGCCCAGACGCGCCGGGATCCACACGTCGAGCTTGCGGCCGTCGAGCGCGGTGACCGAAGCCTCGGCGACCTGCGCGGGCGTCGACGACATCGGGGCCGGCTTCATCCCCTCGGTCATGCGGCCGACCACGAAACTCGGCCGCGAAATGGTCAACTGCACCGGGCCGCCGTGCAGCCGATCCTGCATGCCCTGCAGGAACCCGTCCAGCCCCGCCTTCGCGGACCCGTAGACGTAATTCGCGCGACGAACCCGGGCACCGGCGATCGACGAAAACGCCAGAATGCGGCCGGCCGCCCCGTCGCGCACCGGCAACTCGCCGGACGCTGCCGCCGCCTCCATCCGCGCCACCAGCTCCGTGGCGATGGCCGCATGGGCGGTGAAGTCGGTGTGGATCACGCGCGCCGCCTCGACGCCAGAGGCCTCGCACGCCGCCTGGTCGCCGAGAATGCCGAACGCGATGACGGCCGTGTCCACCGGCGCCTTCGACCACGCCTCGTCGAGGACGCGCGCGTGCGACTCCAGATCATCGGCATCGAAGTACAACCGGTGCACGGCCACCGCACCGGAATCGGTGAGCCGCTTGGCGATGTCGTCGAGCCCGTCGACCCGACGCGCCGCCAACGTCACCGTGTTGTGGTTGGCCAGCCGCGCGGCGACCTCGCCGCCGATCTCGCTGGTGCCGCCCAAGATGAGCACGTGCCCCATCGCTACTTCTCCCCCTCCGCCGGTGCGCCGGCGCCGTGCGCACCGCCCGCGACGACGAGCTCGTGCGACCCGCGGTTCAGCGACTCGCACCCGTCCTCGGTGACCACGACGATGTCCTCCAGCCGCATGCCGAAGTCGCCCTCGAAGTACAGGCCCGGCTCGACGGAAAACGCCATGCCCGGCTCCAGCGGCAGGTCGTTGCCCTCCATGATGAAGGGCTCCTCGTGCAGGCTCAGGCCGATGCCGTGGCCGGTGCGGTGGATGAACACGTCCGCGTGTCCGGCGGCGGCGATGGCGTCGCGGGCGGCGGCGTCGATGGACGCGGCGGTCACGCCCGGGCGCACGGCGGCGACGGCGGCTTCCTGTGCCGCGCGCAGCACCGCCCAGGCCTCGGTGGCGCGGTCCGGGGCGTCGCCGATGACGTAGGTGCGGGTGCAGTCGGAGTGGTAGCCCACGCCCCAGGTGCCGCCGATGTCGACGACCACGACGTCACCGTCGCAAAGCACCCTGTCGGAGAAGTCGTGGTGCGGGTTCGCGCCGTTGGGCCCGGAGCCGACGATGACGAAGTCGACGGCGTCGTGACCCTCCTCCAGGATCACGGCGGACAGCTCGTCGGCGACGTCGGCCTCGGTGCGCCCGGCGCGCAGCATTGCCGGGACGCGGGCGTGGACCCGGTCGATGGCCGCGGCGGCGTCGCGCAGCTGGGTGATTTCGGCGTCGTCCTTGCGCATGAACAGCTCGCGCAGCGTCTCGCCGGCCAGCACCGCCTCGGCTCCGGTCAGCTCGAGGATGGGCAGCAGGTGGTCGGCGGTCAGGGAGGCGCCGACGCCGATGCGGGGCCGGTCGGCGTGCGCGGCCGGCGCCAGTGCGTCGGCGACGATGCGGTGCGGCTTCTCGCCGTCGGCCCACAGCACCACGTCGACGTCGAGGTCCGGCACCGCGGACGCCGGCAGGTCGCCGCGTTCGACGGCGGGCAGCACCAGCACGGGCCGTGCGGGCGCGCCGCTTCCGGGCTTTGCGACGGGCACCACCAGCGCCGTCAACCGTTCATGGGAGCTCACGGACGAACCGATGAGGTATTCCAGGTCGGGGCCGGTTCCGAAGACGAGCCCGTCGAGGCCGCGGTCGGCGGCGAGCTCGGCGGCGCGGGTCAGGCGGCGGGAGTAGACGTCCGATGGAAAGAGTGATTCCGTCATATCGACCACGATAACCCCCGACCCGGGTATTTTGGCGGCATGAACTACCGTCCCGACCCGTTGACCAGGATCATCGCTCGAGCCGGCCGCGCGATCATGTCCGCGCCGACGCCGCTGCTGCGTCTGGTGGCCCGGCCGGGCCGCAACGGGCGGGGATATTTGCTGGACCCGGACGTGGCGATGTCGCTGGCGTTGTTGAAGGTCATCGGGTCGGGCAAGGGCATCGGCGAGTTGTCCGTCGCCGAGGCGCGCAGGGAGATCGACCGGGAGGCGTACCTTGCCGCGGGGCCGCGTCCGAAGGTGCGCACGCGCGACGAGAGGATCGCCGGCGTTGCGGTGCGCAGGTATTTCGGTTTTCCGCTTGCCGACGCTTCCGCCCCCGCCGTGATGTATCTCCACGGCGGTGGATGGGCGGTCGGTTCGCTGGATTCCCATGATGCGCCGTGCCTGCGTTTGGCGGAGGCCGCCGGCGTCGACGTCATCTCCGTCGATTACCGGCTCGCGCCGGAGCATCCCTTCCCCGCCGGACTCGACGACGTCATGGCGGTGTACGAGGAGTTGACGGGCCCGCGCCCCGGGGCGGCATCCGGACCCGACGGTGCCGCCTCCCCCTCGGGTGATCGTGCCGCCTCCCGCCGCGTGGCCGTCATCGGCGACTCGGCCGGCGCGAACTTCGCCGCCGTCGTGTGCCTGGAGGCCAAACGCCGGGGCCTGCCCCAGCCGGCGTTGCAGGGGCTGCTCGCCCCGGTGACCGACATGCTCGCGTGGGTCGGCGACCGTGACGGCTGGACGGGCAGCGGCCGCGAGTTCGCCGACGGGTACTTTCTCACCTCCGCCGACATGTCCGCCTACGCGGATCTCTACATCGGCGACGGCGCCCCCGGCTCGGCGTCGACGCAGCTGGCGCAGGACCCGCGGGTCTCCCCTCTGTTCGCCGAGGACCTCTCGGGCCTGGCCCCGGCGTTCGTCGCGCTGGGCGGTTTCGACCCCCTGCGCGACGAGGGCGAGGCCTACGCCGCCCGTCTCGCCGACGCCGGAGTGCCGGTGACGGTGAAGATCCACCGCGGCATGGTCCACCCCTTCATCAACTCCCCCGGACTGTGGCGCACCTCGCGCCGGGCGATCGACGAACTCGCCGGCGCCGTTCGCCTGGCGCTCGAAGTCAGACAGTGACCGGCGACCGACCCGACACCGAACCGACCAGACCCCCATCAGACACTGACCCAACGCCAAACCGACCAGACACCCACCAGACGCTGACCAGACACCGACCCACAACGGGAACACCGATCCAACACAGGAAGGCCGCACAGTGACCGACGCCCCCCACAACACCTCCACCCACGACGACCCCCGCCCGCTGGCGGTGGTCACCGGCGCGGCCTCGGGAATCGGCCGCGGCCTGGCGATCTCCCTCGCCGGCGACGGCTACCGGGTCGCCATGGCCGACCGCAACGCCGCCGGTCTCGACGACACCGCCGAAGCGGCGCGCCGGGCATCCGGCCCCGGACGAAACCCGATCGTCGACTCCACCGGATTGGACATCGCCGACTTCGACGCAGTGGCCGAATGGGGTGAGCGCGTCGTCGCAAAGCACGGCGCCCCGATGGAGGTGTACAACGCCGCCGGCATCTCCGTGTGGGGCGACCCCACGACCCTGCCCCACGCCAAATGGCGCGGCGTCATCGACATCAACCTGATGGGCACCGTCCACGTCGTCGAAGCGTTCATCCCCGCCATGGCCGACGCCGGACGCGGCAAACTCGTGTGCGTGTCGTCGGCGGCCGGCATCCTCGGCCTGCCCTGGCACGCCGCCTACTCCGCATCGAAGGCCGGCGTCCTCGGCCTGTGCGAAGTGCTGCGATTCGATCTCGCCCCGAAGGGCATCTCCGTCCACGCCGTCGCCCCCGGCGCCGTCGACACCCCGCTCGTGCACACCCTCGACATCAACGGCATCGACCGCAACGCCAAGCGCGTCGCCAACGCCACCAAACTGTTCCAGTCGCACGCGATCTCGCCCGCCGAAGCCGCCGCGATCATCCGCTACGAGGTCGACGCCGGCACCTACCTCATCGCCACCTCCAACGAGGTGCCCGTCGGGCGGTGGGCGCAGGTCAACATGCCGTGGGCCTACCGCGGCGTCATGAAGCTGCTCAACCGCGGCCTGCGCTGGGCCGCCGAGGGCGCCGAAACCGACCCCGCCGCCCGGGCCGGCGGGGCATAGAACGGCGTAGAACACCGCGCCCCGCCGACTCCGCGACACCGCCGACGCGGTCGCCGATCACCGCGTGGGCGGGGCTGCGGCGGGCGCCTTCGATGCTGAGGCGGTCCATTATCGGCGGGCGCCCGAGATGCCGTGCTCGACACCCCGGGCGCGGCCGTGGCCTCACCGCTTTTCGTCGGGAGGCGTCCCCAGAACGTGGAGGGCGGTGGCCAGGCCGTCGTAATGCGTGACCAACTGCACCAAGGCCACGCATTCACGATCCGACAGATGGCGCGTCAGCTCCGACCACGCGGCATCGTCGACGTCGCGGCGGGCGACGAGCTGGTCGGCGACCTCGAGCATCGCGCCGCGCCGGCCGGTGAAACCGTGATCGCGACGATCCACGGCCGCGATCTCCACGTCGGTCAAGCCCGCACGCTTGCCGATCACCCTGTGATGATCCCGCTCATAGTCCGCCCCGCGACCGTGGGCGACGCGCAAGATGACCAACTCCGTGTCCTGCCGGGACAACTCGCCGAATGGCATCATCGTCGCCGAGTAGATCAGCCAACCGCGGAACAGGCGCTTCGCCCGGCCGATCGTGGCGAACACCCCGAGGCGCTTGCGGCCGGTGGCACGGGCGCCGATGGCCTCGATCGCGCCGTTGACAAGGCCAAGCTGACGGCGTGTGCCCGGGCCGGGGCGGCCGGTGGGAAGCGGCGGGCTGGCCGGGCGGTCCTCGGTGGGGGTGGAAGGTGCGTGGTCGGGACCTGTGTGGTCGGGACCTGCGTGGGTGGAACCTGTGTGGGCGCGGGAAGTATTGTTCATGAAACCAGGTTAGGTGGGAGTGGCCGCCGCTGCAGGAGAATTCGCCAGTCCGGCTGCCGCCTCGTGTGGAACTCGTGTGCCGTTGCCGCCCCGCGCTCCTCGCGTACGCTCTATCGCGGCCCCGTGGTCGTCCCATGCGTCACTTGAGCACCAGCCGGTGGTGGGAGTCGATGGGGGCGGCCGGAGTTATTCGACAAATGCAGCCTCACGTCGTGTGAACGGCGATAAAAGCCCAGGACGTGAAAATGGGAGGCTGCATTTGTCGTCTAATGGCGTCGTCTGGGCTGCGGTTGGCTGGGGCGCGTCGGCGATTGAGTTGCGGAGTGGCGGCTGTCGAGCCGGCTAGTGCAGGACCGAGCGGGTTCAGTAGCAGTACGGGATCCGGCGCGAGCGCCCGTCGAGTCGGCGAGCGCCGGAGCGGGCGAGTTCAGTAGCAGGGCAGACACCGGTGCGGGCGGGTGTGGAGCCGGAGCGTAATTGCCCAACGCCACGACGCCACGGCGAATGGCCTGCACCGCCTGCGACGCGTTGTCGCGGATCCGCTCCGAGTACCCCGTCTGACGCACCTGCGACAACAGATCCACCACCTGGCGGCACCAACGCACGAAATCACCCGGCGTCAGCTCCGCCCCCGCGTCCTTCGCCGCCGCCAGGCAGTACCCCAACGGCGCACCGGCGGTCCACTGGTGAATCGCGGTGGCGAAGGCGAGATCCGGCATGCGGGTCATCGGCAGACGGTGGCGCTGCTCGTCCGACGCGAGCTCCTGCCAGATGCGGAACGTGTCGGAAATCGCGGCGGCCAACGGCTCGGTGGGCACCTCGTCGGACCCCTGCGTGGCCTTTCGGTTTTCGAACACCAACGTCGACACCGCGCCGGCCAACTCCGCCGGGTCGAGGTCGTCCCAGATGCCGCGGCGCAGACACTGGGCGGCGAGCAGATCGGAGCCGTTGTGGATCCGGGCGAGCCGCTCGCCCTCCTCGGACACGAAAGGCTCGCCGCGCTCACCGTCCTCGCCCTCGCCCCCGTCGGGCCACTCGACGTAATCCAACTCGCCGAGAAGATCGAGGACCCTGTCGAACGTCCGCGCCAAAGTATCGGAGGCCGCGGCCACGCGCCGCTCGAGGGTGGCCACGGTGTTCTGGGCTCGTCGTAAAGCATCCGCATCCCGGGCCACGGACTCGACCGCAGGATCGCCGTGCAACGGGTGATCGCGCAGCTCGCGGCGCAGGCGCTTGAGCTCGGGCGAGGTCACCGAGGTGCGGCGGCGCAGGCGCTTGGGGCCGCGGATGCCGTGACGGTCGATCTCGGAACGGACAATGTTCACCGCCCGCCTGGGGTGGCGCGCTGCGTCGGAGGGCACCTTCACGCGGCCGAGCACGTCGGGCGCGCTGGGAAACGCGTCCGGCTCGATGCGCCCGGTGAAACCGCCGACGCCGACGACGGTCGGCCGCGGGCGATGCTGCGACGAGTCCTCGCGCACCACCGCCGCCAACTGGGCCTTCTTGCCCACGGGGATGGCGATGACGTCACCACGCCGCAGCCGCCGCAGCACGGTGACGGTTTCGGTGTGGCGGTCCTCGATGTTGCGGCGTTTGGCGGCCTTCTCCTCCGCGGAAATCGTCGACCGCAGCTCCAGGTAGGCCAGCAGCCCCTCGACGTCGCCGCCGGGCCCGTCATCCGCGGCGCCCAGCTCGGCGGTGAGCTGTTCGACGCGGGCGCGGGCGCGCTCCAGCTCGGCGACGTCGCCGACGATGTCGCCGTCGGCCTGGAACTGCGCGAAAGACCTTTCCATCATCTTCCGCGCGTCGGAGTGGCCGAGGGTGCGCAGCAGGTTGATGGACATGTTGTAGCCGGGCGTGAACGTGGACACCAGCGGGTAGGTGCGCGTCGATGCCAGGCCGGCGACCCATTTCGGGTCCATCGCCGGCGCCCACTGCACGACGGCGTTGCCCTGCGTGTCGATGCCGCGGCGGCCCGCCCGGCCGGTCATCTGCGTGTACTGGCCGGGCGTCAGGTCGACGTGCGCCTCGCCGTTGTATTTGACCAGCTTTTCCAGCACGACGGTGCGGGCGGGCATGTTGATGCCCAACGCCAGCGTTTCCGTCGCGAACACGACCTTGACCAGGCCACGGTTGAAGAGCTTTTCGACGATGTGCCGGAACGCCGGCAACATCCCGGCATGGTGCGCGGCGAATCCGCGGACCACCGTGCGACGCCATCGGCGGAACCCGAGCACTTCGAGGTCTTCGGCCGGGATGTCGGCGACGCCGGCGTCGATGATGGCGGCGATTTCCTCCTGCTCGGCGATGGAGGTCAGTTCCATGCGCGAGGCGCCGAGCTGTTGCAGGGCGCCTTCGCAGCCGGCGCGGGAGAAGATGAACACGATCGCGGGGAGCATCGACCGTGAGCCGAGCAGCTTGACGACGTCGCTGCGGCGCGAGGGCCGCCATTTCTGGGTTTCCTGGCGTTGCGTCCACTGGTGGCGGGCGAACTTACCGCCGCCAAGGTAGTTTCCGCCGCCAGAGCCGGAGTCCGAGTGGGAACCGGAGTGGGGGCCTCGGCTACGGCGGCCGCCTCCACCGCGGAAGCCGCGGTCGCCGCCGTGTCCACCGCGGCCTCCCCCGCCGCGACCGTCGTCGTAACCGGATTCGGCGCGGGCGGCGGCGTCGAGCAGGTCGCGGTTTACTTCGGTGCCGCCGGCCTCGAACAGCGGGTAGAGACGCTTGCCGACGAGCATGTGCTGGCTCAGCGGAACCGGCCTGCGGTCGGTGACGACGACGTCGGTGCGTCCGCGCACGGTGGACAGCCAGTCGCCGAACTCCTCCGAGTTGGACACCGTCGCCGACAGGCCGACGAGCGTGACGGATTCGTCGAGGTTGAGGATGACCTCCTCCCACACGGGGCCGCGTTCGCGGTCGGCGAGGTAGTGGATTTCGTCCATGACCACGTGGCTGAGCCGGTTCAGCGTCGGCGACTGCGCGTAGAGCATGTTGCGCAGCACTTCGGTGGTCATGACGACGACGTCGGCGTCGCCGTTGCGGGAGACGTCGCCGGTGAGCAGGCCGACCCTGTCTTCGCCGTACACGGCGACGAGGTCGTTGTACTTCTGGTTGCTCAGCGCCTTGATGGGCGTCGTGTAGAAGCATTTGCCGCCGTCGTCGAGGGCGGCGCGGATGGCGAACTCGCCGACGACGGTTTTGCCGGCGCCGGTGGGCGCACACACCAGAACTCCGCGCCCGGCCGCGATGGCGCGGCAGGCGCGGAGCTGGAAATCATCGGGGGCGAAGCCCAGCTCGGCGATGAAGTCGTCCAGAAGGGTCATGCTTCCAGAGTGTCATAGCGCGGGCTCGAGTGCCTCTGCGATGGCGAGTGCCTGCGGCAGCGCGTCGGCGCCCAGTTCCACCTCGAATGTCGAGTGCCCCTCCGCGATGACAATGACCGGTGAAGCTAATGGCATCGTGCCGGGTCAGAAAGCGGTGTCGTGGGACAGGTGCGTGAGAAAAACCACCGCTGGCACAAATCATGGCCAGCGTGCCAGCCACGGCCCACAAAGTCCGTCCGGTTCAGTTACTCGGCGGCGTCTACTCCACGTGGCAATCGGACTCTTCGCGTTTCGGAGTGTGTAGCTGACCGCAGAGCTCGGCTGGGGGTGACACGACATGTAGGGGCCCTGGCCGGTACAAGATGAGAGCTACGACGCTTCGCTGGACCTAGCCGGATCAATCCACTTTAAAACGTGTAGAGCTGGTTCAACTCCCACGGCAGTCGTCCTCCATGTCAAGGTGTGACTTAGCTAGGGGTTGGTATCTGATGGCGGCTAGATCAAACGGGCTGAATGCCGACAGGAGCTGCTTAGCCTACAGCTCCCACCAAAGGTAGTACCACTTGCCGCCGTCCTTGAAGCAGGTGAGGGAAACGCCAAACCCCATGTTCGAGTACATGGTCCGATGACCCATGCACTTCCAGAATCCATCGAATGGGGCGGAGCGCTTCTTGGGGCCTTTCCGAAGCGTTTCGGCGGTCGGCAAACCTGCGACTGTGCTTGTGGCGGAAGCTCGCGGGCTGGGGGCAGACTGGGCCGATGCTAGGGCGGGAGTGCTGCCGGTAAGTAAAGCAACTGCGGCGACTGTTGAGAGCAGCCTTTTGTCAGGTTTCATTATCTGTGACCTTTGGTTTTGTAGTCCGAACAACGGTCAGGTCGAAGGCTACAGGACGCTATAGATAGCGTCAAGGGTTTAAGCTGTTAGCTGTCGTAAAAGATCGTATGGAAGTTAGGGTGACTCTAAGTCGGTGATTGAAGTAACTTATTGCAAGTTGGGAACGAGTGATGTTAGAACACTCCGCAAATCTAGCGAAAGAGCTTAATGCGAGCGGGAGAACGCAGTACGGCCGCGACGCCGGGTAGCGCAGGGCTAAAACCTGGTCGACCTTGACATGGATTCTGTCGCGGGCCAGTGATTTCTTAGGACGAGACCGTGTTTGGAGACCTTGTGGCTCGTAGTGGGGGCGCCACCTAGCGTTGAAGTTCTGCGAGAGGACCAGCTCCCATAACACATTCGTTTTTGGTGAGTGCTGAATCCGAGAGAATCGTTGGCGTGAGTTGGTGTGCTCTTGATCAACGTTCGCATCGGCATAGTGTTTGGGGTGCCGACGTCGGCTCTTCATCAAGGATCGATCGCGAAGGATCGCTCGCGCGTCTTCGAGTAACAGACTCTGTATGGGTGAAGCGTGCCCCGGTAGTCAGCTACTGCAACCTACCGGGGCGAGAACTGATGACAGCGCCCTCACAGAACGTCGTCGAAGTCCGACGACGAGCGGGTGGACAGGTCCGGCGTCACCTCGGCGGGCGGGGCGGCCGGCGTGGCCGGGCGCGAGTTGCGGGTGGTGCGGGTGCGCGGGCCCTGCGCCGGGGTGACACCGACCGTACCGCCGACGGGGGCGGTCGGCCCGACGGGTGCGGTGCCGCCGATGGCCGATGCTCCGCCGATCGGGGCGACGCCGTCCACGGGCGTGGTGCCATCGATCGAGTCCGGCGCCGACACCGAGGACGGGGCGTCGATTCCGCCGGGATCCCCGATGCCGCCCGACGAGGTGACCGGGCCCGACGCCACGTCGTCGTCGAGATCCATCCACTCCGGACGGTTGTTCTCGCGGCGCTTGTCGTTGATGCGCGCGAACTGGATGGCGAACTCCATCAAGATGCACAGCGACACTGCCATCGCGACCATGGAGTACGGCTCCTGCCCCGGGGTCATGAAGGCCGCGAAGATGAACAGCAGCAGGATGATCAGGCGCCGCTTCTCCTTCATCGTCTCGTACTTGAGTACGCCCACAACATTGAGCATCACGATGAACAGCGGCAGTTCAAAGCTCACGCCAAACACGAGGATCAGCCCAAGTATGAAGTTGAAGTACCGTTCGCCGGTCAGCGCGGGAATCTGCGCGTTGTCACCCACTTGGAGCAGGAAGTCCAAGCCAACATGCACAACGAAGTACGCCAGCACGGCACCGGCCACGAAAAGCAGGGCGGCAGCGGTGACGGCGACGAACGTGTTGCGACGTTCCTTCCGCACCAGGCCCGGGGTGATGTACGCCCAGATCTGGTAGAGCCAGAACGGCGCGGAGATGACCAGGCCCGCAATCGCGCCGACCTTCAGGCGCAACAGGAACATCTCGAACGGGCTCGTCGCCAGGAGCCGGCATTCGCTGCTGTCGGCACCGCCGAACCTCTGTTCCGCGGGAAGCTGGCAGTAGGGCTCCTTGAGGAGCTCGCCCAGCGACTTGAAATGCGCGGGGCCGAAGGTCGCGTCACCGAAGGGCAGCTTCCACGGGCCCAGGGTGAAGGAGAACTGGTACCACGTGAAGCCGACGATCGTGCCGACGAGAATGCCCGCGAGGGCCTTGAGCAACCGGGAACGCAGTTCCTGGATGTGCTCGACGATCGACATGACGCCCTCGGGATTCCGCTTGTTCCGCTTGCGGGCCCGGGGGCGTTTCGTGGGCGCGGTCACGGCGGACTAGCGCTGATCGTCGATGTTCGGCTGCTGCGGCGGGTACTGCTGGTACTGCTGCGGCTGCGCCTGCGGGGCCTGCGGCTGCTGGTACGGCTGCGTGTACGGCTGCTGCGGCTGCGCCTGCGGGGCCTGCTGAATGGCCTGCTGCTGCGGGACCTCCGGCTGCTCGTCGTCGTTGCGCATTTCCTTGACCTCGGACTTGAAGATGCGCATCGAGCGGCCCAGCGAACGGGCGGCGTCGGGAAGCTTCTTCGCGCCGAAGAGCAGGATCAAGACGACGGCGATGATGATGAGCTCGGTGGGGCCGAGATTCGGCATCCGCTTCACCTTTCGGGGCTGTTGGATCTTTTGGGCTTCGGGGTACGTGGATCGGAAAATTCGCCGGTCCGGCGTCACCCGTTGGTCGGGTTTTCACCATACGCAAGGAGACCCCTGCGCGCGCGTTCCGCCACGGCCTCTGGCAACGATACCGGGTCGACGGCCTTCACGCCCGGCCAGCGGCGCAGCAGGAATCCGATGGTCCGTTCGGCGTTGGCGGCGGGCACCCATGCGGGGTGGGGGCCGCCTTCGACGAAGCCGTCTTCGCCTTGGTCGTACATCCACGCCACCGGGTCGTAGTCGGCGACCCACGTGGCGTCGGCGTCGACTTCGACCTGCGCCCACCGGCCCTCGTCGGCGAGGAATCCGTGCGGGTCGTCGGGCGTGAACTCGGGGATGTCGTGCCGATTGGCGGTTTGTCCGGTGTCGACAGCGGCGAGCATGCGGTCGATGCGGAAAGACTTGACGACGGGGCCCGCCTCCCCTTCGCCCGCCGGTTCCGGCTCCGCGTCCGGATGAGCGCCGGGATCTTCGTCGTGGCGGTCGACGGCCTTGAGGTAGGGATCGTCTTCGACCATGACCAGCGACACCGGGTCGACTCTGCGAACGCGCCGTTTTCCGGAGGCGGTGCGGTAATCGATCTCCAGCACGTGGCCGTCGGCGATCGCCGCACGCACGGTGGCGAGGATTTCCGCGTGGGCGACGTCGGCCGCGGCATGCGGTGTGGTGTCGGCCACCGCGGCACGCCCGGGCGCGCCGGCGCGCAGTTTCGCGGCGGCCGAACGGACGACCTCGGGGTCGCGCTGCATTGGCGACGACTCGAGGGTCTCCAACGACAGCAGCATCGCCGACAGTTCCTCCTGCGTCAGGTGCGCGGGCTCGGTCAGCAGGTCAACGGCGGGAGTGACCTTGGCGGAGTTGCCCTTGCGCTCCACGCGGAACGCGGCCTTGCCCGGCACACCGGGAAGTTCGAGTTGCGCCAGAAACTTCAGCGCGTCGTTGAGCTGGCCGTAGCCGATGCCCAGGTCAGCCGACGCCTCGGTGAGTTGCCGTACCTCGGTGAAATACGGCACCAGCGCCAGCGTCCGGCTCCACGACAGTTCGGCTGCATTGTCCCGCCGGCTCATCGGTGCTCCTCCCCCGTTGTGTTGGTTGACCCCGTGTTGGTCGACGTTGTGTCGGTTGACGTTGCGTTCGTCGATGCTGCGTCGGGCGATCCGCCATCGGCGGCGACGATCGCGCGCAGCCGGGCGACGATGTCGTCGCGCACCTCGGCGGGTTCCTCCACGATGAGGTCCCCGGCGTGCTCGAGACCGATGTCCATCAACTCCGCGGTCGTCAGTGGCCCGATCTCGTACCGGCCGTCTCCGAGCTCCCGGGCGCTGGCGAGAACGTCGGCGCAGGACTCGGGAGACGAGTCGTCGTCAAGCTTCACGACGGCGCGCAGCGGCGCGGAACCGCGATTCAGCGCGCGTTCGGCGATCGCCTGCACGTCGCCGTCGGGAAATGGTTGCGCCGCATCGACGTCGGTGACCGTGATGTCCCGCATGCGGGCGATGCGGAACACGCGCACGGCATCGCGGTCGACGTCGTGGCCCACCACGTACAGGCGCCCCTTGAGGTTGACCATCTGCCACGGCTCGATGGACCGCTGGACCTCCTCGCCGAAAACCTGCGGGGCGTAGAAGAACTCGATGCGCTTGCGCGGCGGCTGCGTCGCCCGGTTCAGGGCCGCGAACTGCTCCCGGTCCAGCGTGATGCGGTCGCCGAAGATGATGGTGCCGCGGCCGTCGACGAGATTCGACCGCTGCGCCACCGGCGCCAGCTTCGCCCAGGCGTCGCGGGTCACCTCGCCGAGCGACTCGTCGTTGAACGCCACCTGCGACGCCATCGCCAGAACCCCGGCCTCCTCCTCGGTGAAACCGGGATCCTCGTCGCGCCACGTCGAGCGGTCCAGCCGCAGGATGTCGTTGTCGTCCCACGTGACCGTGATTCCGCCTGGGGCCAGTGCCGGAACGTCGTCGCGCAGATACCGGTCCGCCGAGTCGCCCGCGACCGTGTTGTAGCCGCGGACCGTGCGCAGGATCCAGTCCTTGCGCAAACCTTCCGGGTTGTCGGCCAAGGCGAGCAGAAGGCTGACCAGACGCGTGCGCACCGCGGAAAACGTCTGCTCCTTCGCCGGCTCGTCGGCCTTCGCGCCGGTGCGGGGATTCGGCGTCATGCGCCCGTCCCCTCGCCGGAGGTGGCGGTGGCGTCGCCGTCGCCGTCCCCGGGAGCTGCGAGCGCCTCCAGGTGCGCCACCAGCTCGTCGACCGCCGGATCGGAGGTGGCGAAGGGATCGTCGACGACGACCATCCGCGGCTCCTCTCCGGAAATCTTCAGATGCGTCCAATCCACCACCGTCTGGGCTCCGGCGGCGCGGGCGGCGGCGAGGAACCGGCCCCGCATCACCGCGCGCGTCGTGGCCGGCGGGTGGACCATGGCCTCCTCGACGTCGGCGTCGGTGACCCACCGGGACACCGAACCCCGCGACTCCAGCAACCGGAAGATGCCGCGGCTGGGCCGGATGTCGTGGTAGGCCAGGTCGATCTGCGCCAACTTCGGGTCGGCGATGTCCAGGCCCCGGTCCATGAAGCGCCGCAGCAGCGACCACTTGATGGCCCAGTCGATGTCGCGGTCGATGGTCGACCAATCGCCGGACTCGACCGCGTCGAGTACGCGGCCCCACAGCTCCACCAGACGCGCCAGCTCGGCGTTGGGCGTGCCGCCGCCGGAGTCGTCGCGACGCTCCAGCCACGACGTCGCCGCCGCGAGGTACGCCCGCTGGATCTCCAGCGCCGACGCCTCCGACTTCGACGCGCCGACACGCAGCGGGATCGGCGCGGTGCCCGTCATGTCGCGGCTGACCAGGCGGATCGCCTTGATCTCGTTGGCGACCTCGAAGTCGGGCAGGTCCACGCCGGCTTCGATCATCTCCAGCACCAGCTGGGTCGAACCGAGCTTGAGCGCCGTGGTCGTCTCCGACATGTTCGAATCGCCGACGATGACGTGCAGGCGGCGGAACCGATTCGAGTCGGCGTGCGGTTCGTCGCGGGTGTTGATGATCGGCCGCGACCGCGTCGTCGCACTGGACACGCCGTCCCACACGTGGTCGGCTCGCTGCGAAAAGCAGTACTGCTCCGGCTCGTCCTCGTAGGGGCTGCCCGGGTAGGGCCGCGCGATCTTGCCGGCGCCGCACAGCAGCTGACGGGTCACCAGGAACGGCAGCAGCAGCTTCGACAGGGCCTTGAGCCCCATCGACCGGCCGACCAGGTAGTTCTCGTGGCAGCCGTAGGAGTTTCCGGCGGAGTCGACGTTGTTTTTGAACAGGAAGACCTTGCCGCCGATGTCTTCGCCGACGAGCCCGGCCTCGGCCTGCGCCGCCAGGTCGTCGAGAAGCCGCTCCCCCGCCCGATCATGGGCGACCAGCTGCGACACCGAATCGCATTCGGCGGTGGCGAACTCGGGATGGCTGCCGACGTCGAGGTACAGGCGGCCGGCGTTGCCGGTGAAGATGTTCGTCGCACCGTATTCCTCGATGACCGGCCGGAACATGAACCGGGCGATCTCGTCGGGCCCCAGGCGGCGTTCGCCGTCGAGGGTGCACGTGATGCCGTACTCCGTCTCCAGGCCCGCGATGCGCCGGGTCAACGCCGCCGCGGCACCACCGCCGTCCATGCCCACCGCGTCGGCCACGGTTTACTCGCCGCCCTTCTGCACGTAGGAGCGGACGAACTCCTCCGCGTTGTTTTCCAGCAGGCCGTCGATCTCGTCGAGCAGATCGTCGGTGGAGTCGATGTGGGCCTGCGCCTGGCCGCCGCCGGAGATCTCGTCGATCTCGTCGTCGCCGCCGGAACCGCCGCCGCCCTGGATCTGGCCGCCCTTGATGTCCGCCATGGTGCTCTCCTCGTGTTCGTTGCCGTCGTTTGTCTATTGCCGTTGCTTGTTCTCGCCGTCGCGCGGTTCGTCGCCCGCGCGTCGTGGCTCTACCGGGTCAATCCTGCCAGCCCGCGCTCCCGGAGACCGGCAACCAGGCTCGCGATGTCGGGGGACTCCTCCAGGAGCTTTCCGACGGTGTCCGCCCCCAGTCCGGAGACGTCGCTCAGCGACAGTTTGACCATTTCATCGCCCACGTCGACGATCGCGCTGTCCCAGCTGGCCGCGGCGACGTCGTCGCTGAAGCGGCGCAGCAGCCCGCCGCGCAGGTAGGCGCGGGTTGTTTCGGGCGCGTGGGTGATGGCGCGTTCGACTTCGGCGTCGTCGACGATGGTGCGCATGGCGCCGCGGCGCACGAGCGCGTGGTACAGACCCCGGGCCGGGTCGATGTCCGAGTACTGGATGTCGATGAGCGCCAGTTTCGGGTGATCCCAGCCGATGCCGGCCCGGGCGCGCAGGCCCTCCATGAGCTTGAGTTTCGCGGTCCAGTCCAGCAGGTGGGCCGTGGACAGCGGATCCGCTTCGAGCAGGTCGAGGACCTCGCCCCACAGCTTGACGACGTGCGCCGCCGACTTCACGCCGGTCGCGCCGGTGGCCTCGTCCGACTTCGCCGCATACGGGGCGACGCGCTCGAGGTAGCGGCGCTGGATCTCGATGGCCGTCAGGTGCGTGACGTGGTCGTCGAGCTGCAGCTTCACCGTGCACGTCAGGTCGCGGGACACGCGCTGGACGTCGGAGACCGGATCGCGAAGCGCAAGGTCCGAGAAGTCGACCCCGTCCTCGATGGCGTCGAGCACCAGCGACGTGGTGCCCAGCTTCAGCAGCGTCGCCGTCTGCGACAGGTTGGCGTCGCCGATGATCACGTGCAGCCGTCGCCAGTGGTCGGCGTCGGCGTGCGGTTCGTCGCGGGTGTTGATGATGCCGCGGTTGAGCGTCGTCTCCAGCGACACCTCGGTTTCGATGTAGTCGGCGCGCTGCGAGATCTGGAACCCGGGCTCCTGGCCCTTCTGCCCCAGCCCGACGCGCCCGGAACCGGTGAACACCTGCCGGGTGACGAAAAACGGCGTCAGGCCCGCGATGATCGCGTCGAAGTCGGTGTCCCGCCGGAACCGGTAGTTCTCGTGCGCCCCGTAGCTGGCGCCCTTGCCGTCGACGTTGTTGCGATAGATCTTCAGCTCGACCGGCTCGGCGTCGTCATCGGAACCGCCCGATCCGTCGCCCGCCTCGCCGTCCGCCGCGTCGGCCGTCGCGCCGCGCCCGGCCAGCTGCGCCGCCTCGAACATGATCCGGTCCCCGGCGAGGTCCGCCACCAGCGCGTCGTACGCCGACGTCGTCTCCGGCGCCGAATACTCCGGATGGGCGTGGTCGACGTAGAACCGCGCCCCGTTGACCAGGATCAGGTTCGCCGCGCCCAACGCATTGGGGTCGACGACCGGTGCCATGCGGTAACGGCGCAGGTCGAAGCCGCGGGAATCGCGCAACGGCGACTCCGGTTCGTAATCCCACCGGGTGCGGCGGTCCAGCCCTCCCGAGTGCTCCTCGGCATACGCCAGCACGGCCTTCGTCGACGTCAGGATCGGGCTGAGCTCCGGCTTGCCCGGCGACGTGATGCCGTATTCGATTTCGGTGCCCACTACGCGCGCCATGTGCCGCTCCTACTCCCCCGCGCCCTCGCGCGGACCGTCGTCAAGCGAAAAACCCCGCCCCGAATCCGACGCCGATCCGAGCACCCCGAACTCGGCGTCCTCGTGGACGTGCTGATGCTGGATGACCTGCACGTCGACGACGCGACCCGTCGGCCGGCCCGAAATGCGGGCCCACTCGTCCGGATTCGACGTGTTGGGCAGATCCTCGTTCTCGGCGAACTCCTCGCCCACCGCACGCAGCAGATGCTCCTCGGTGATGCCCTCGCCGGCACCGGAAATGACCGCCTTGATGGCGTGCTTCTTCGCGCGGTCGACGATGTTGGCGATCATCGCGCCCGAATTGAAGTCGCGGAAGTACAGCATCTCGCTGGACCCGTCGGCATAGCGGATGCGCACGTACTCGTTTTCCGGGCTCGTCCGGTACATCCGCTCGACCACCGAATCCGTCAACGCGGCCACCAGCTCCTCGACGCCGCCGTGGCGCTCGATCTCCGCAGCCGAATACGGCAGGTCCGGCGTCAGGTACTTGGTGAAGATGTCCTTCGCCGCCTCCTCGTCGGGGCGCTCGATGCGGATCTTCACGTCCAGTCGGCCCGGGCGCAGGATCGCCGGGTCGATCATCTCCTCGCGGTTCGACGCGCCGATGACGATGACGTTTTCCAGCCCCTCCACGCCGTCGAGCTCCGCCAGCAGCTGCGGAACCACCGTGTTCTCCATGTCCGAGCTGACGCCCGAACCGCGGGTGCGGAAAATCGAGTCCATCTCGTCGAAGAAGACGATGACCGGGCGGCCGGCCTCGGCGATGTCGCGGGCGCGGTCGAAGATCAGGCGGATCTGCCGCTCCGTCTCGCCGACGAACTTGTTCAGCAGCTCCGGGCCCTTGACGTTGAGGAAGTACGACTGCGCCCGGCGCGCCTCCTCCTCCGAGTGGCCCTGGTTCAGGGCGATCTTGCGGGCCAGAGAATTGGCCACCGCCTTGGCGATGAGCGTCTTGCCGTTGCCGGGCGGGCCGTACAGCAGCACGCCCTTCGGGGGCCGCAGCCGGTAGCGGGTGAACAGCTCCGGGTGCAGGAACGGCATCTCCACCGCGTCGTGGATCTGCGCGATCTGCCGCTTCAGGCCGCCGATGTCGGAGTATTCGACGTCGGGGATTTCCTCCAGCACGAGGTTTTCGACCTCGGCCTTCGGGATCACCTCGAAGGCGTGGCCGGACTTGCGGTCGATGAGCACCGTGTCGCCGACCTTCGCCTGCAGGTCGCCGGCGAGCTTTACGACGAACTCCTCCCCATGGTGGTCCGTCGCCAACACCCGCTTCCGGTCGGGCAGCGTTTCGCGCACCAGCGCGAGGTCGCCGTGGTCGGGGTAGCCGCAGTCCTCGACGACGAGATTGCCGTCGGTGAGGCGGACCATCGTGCCTGGCTTGAAGTCGGCGACGTCGAGGCTGCGCAGGACGTTGAGCCGCATGCGGCGGTTGCCCGTCCACACCTCCGCCGCCTGCGCGGGCCGGCTCGACCCGCCGGTCTGCTCGATCGGGCCGTTCGGGTCGTCGATCTTGCCCTTCGCGGGTTCCAGGAAGATGCCGTACGTGCTCGGCGGATTGGTCATCTGCTCGAGGTCCTGGCGCAACAGCGTCAGCTGGTCGCGCGACTCGCGCAGCAGCTCCACGAGCTTTTCGTTGCGCGCGCCCAACGTGCGGTTCTTCTGCCGGAGATCGCGGATGGTGTCGGCGGGGGTGGTCATGAATCCCAGGTTACTCACCCGAAGATCGGGATATGGCGCTACCTCTGGTTGCGGCGCTGCGGGCGCGGGGGCACCGTGCCGTCGGCCAGGCGGCGGGCCCACACCAGGAAGGCGGTGTGCGCCTGCATGCGGTGGGCGGGGCGGACGGACAGCTCCTTGACGTTCCAGTCGCGCACCAGCGATTCCCAGGCGCGCGGCTCGGTGAAGCACTTCTGGTTGCGGATGCCCTCCATGACCTTCATCAGCTGCGGCACGGTGGCGACGTAGACCATGAGCACGCCGCCGGGCTGCAGCAGTGCCGATGCGGCGTCGAGGCATTCCCACGGGGCGAGCATGTCCAGGATGATGCGGTCGACCGGGCCGCCGAGGTCTTCCTGCGTGACCTCGGACATGTCGCCCAGGCGCAGGTGCCAGTTGTCGGGCTTGTCGCCGAGGAATTCGACGACGTTGCGTTCGGCGTGTTCGATGTGGTCTTCGCGGATTTCGTAGCTGAACAGGGTGCCGTCCGGGCCGATGGCCCGCAGCAGGTTCAGGCTCAGGGCGCCGGAGCCTGCGCCGGCTTCCAGGACGCGGGCGCCGGGGAAGATGTCGCCTTCGACGATGATCTGGGCGGCGTCCTTCGGGTAGATCACGGCGGCGCCGCGGGGCATGGACAGGATGTAGTCGACCAGCAGGTGGCGCATGGCCAGGTAGACGGTGCCTTCGGCGGAGGTGACGGTGGTGCCCTCGTGCGCGCCGATGAGGTCGTCGTGGGCGATGGCGCCGCGGTGGGTGAAGAACTGCCCGCCTTTTTCCAGCGTCACCGTGAAGTGCCGGTTCTTCGAGTCCGTGAGTTGGACGCGATCGCCTTCCTGGAACGGGCCGCTGTCTGCCATGTGTCTGATCCTCGCTGCATCGTCTGCGGTCGGTGGCGGGGTGCGGCGGTTGGATCCGTGCCCCGGGTTAACCTGGCCAGTATGCCCGAAAATCCCCTGCACTCCGATTCGACTACCGCCGCGTCCGCTTCGGCGGCGTCTGCTCCGGATGAGGCCGCCGCCCCCGCGTCGTCTTCCCCGGCTGCGTCGCCGTCCCCGAACGCTCGACGGGGGCTTGCGCTGTCGCCGTCGCGGGCGGGCGATTACCGGCAGTGTCCGCTGAAGTACCGGTTCCGGGCCATCGACAAGTTGCCCGAGCCGTCGACCGTCGCGCAGGTCAAGGGCACGCTGGTTCATGCGGTTCTCGAGGACATGCATGCGCGGCCCCGGGAGGAACGCTCGTACCCGGCGGCCGTCAAGCAGCTCAAGCCCACGTGGCGGCGGATGCTTGACGACGACGCCGACGGCGAACTCGCCCGGCTCGTGCCCGAGGAGTCGCTGTTCGATTTCCTCGTCGAATGCCGTGGTCTGCTCAAGGGGTACTTCATCATGGAGAACCCGACGGGCTTCGATGCGGCGGAGATCGAGAAGTTCGTGCAGATGACGCTCGGCGTCGATGCCGGTGCAGGCGGGGGCGTGCCGGTGCGCGGTTTCATCGACCGCGTCGACGTCGCCCCCACCGGGCAGGTGCGCATCGTCGACTACAAGACAGGAAAGAAGCCCCACCCGCGTTTCCAGGACGAGGCGCTGTTCCAGATGCGGTTCTACGCCCTGGTGTGGTGGCGGTTGACCGGCCACGTCCCCGAGCAGCTGCGGCTGATGTACCTGAAGGTCGCCGACGACCTGACGCATTCGCCCACCGCCGGGGAACTCGAGCGTTTCGAGGGGGAACTCGCGGACCTGTGGGCCGCCATCGTCCGCGACGGCGAGTTCGGCGACTTCCGTCCGAAGAAGTCGAAGTTGTGCGGCTGGTGTTCTTTCCAGGAGTTGTGCCCGGCGTTCGGCGGCACCCCGCCCGAGTACCCCGGATGGCCGGGGGCCCACGGCGAGTAGGCGCGCCGGGCGGTCGCCCCATCACCGTCGTCGACCGTGCGTGAGAATGCGCACACCGCGGGGCGCCCGCCTTGGGACTTGCATGAGCACTGCAATATTCTGAGGTGGCTGACAGGGGGACGCGAACGTCGTAAAGCAGCGGCGTAAAGCACTGGACGAGCACCGAACGCGGCGTGTCCGCGAACCCCGCCGACACGACGACGAAAGAGGGGCCGCCCCGCATGGCGACATTCCTGTACAAGGTGGGCCGGTCGGCCTACCTCCATCGATGGCGATTCATCGCCGTCTGGCTGCTGCTGATTCTCGGCGCCGGCACCGCCGCCGCGACGCTGACCCAACCGATGAGCAACACCTTCACCATCGAAGGCCTCGAGTCGGTGGAGACCCAGGAACGAATCCAGGAGCGCTTCCCCGGCGAGGGCAACGCGCTCGACGCGCCCACCGGCACCGTGGTCATCCAGGCCCGCGACGGCGCCGCACTCACCGACCCCGACGTCTCCGCCGAAGTCGACGCATTCGTCGCCGACCTGCGCGGGCTCGACGTGCTCGCCGACACCGACGCGCTGGTCTCCCCCGTGCTCGCCGCCGGCGGCGTCGCCCAGCAGATGAACGAGCAGTACGCCGGCCAGGGCGTGCCGCAGGAGCAGATCGACGCCAACATCGCCGCCGTGTCCCCGCTGTCCGCGGACAAGGCCACCGGCACGGTCACCGTCACCTTCGACGCCGAGGGGGCGATGGGCGTCACCGGCGACGCCAAGGACGCGTTCGCCGCCGTCGTCGACGACCATGACGACGGCGCACTGGACATCTCCTACGCCGGCAACGTCTTCCAGACCAACGAGCTGTCGTTCGTCTCCGAGCTGGTCGGCATCGCCGTGGCCGCGATGGTGCTCATCATCACCTTCGGTTCCTTCGTCGCCGCCGGGCTGCCCCTGTTGACCGGCGTCATCGGCGTCGGCATCGGCATCGCGGGCGTGTACGCGGCGACGTCGGTCACCGATTCCATCGCGTCGATGACGCCCACGCTGGCCGTCATGATCGGCCTGGCGGTGGGCATCGACTACGCCCTGTTCATCCTGTCCCGTTTCCGCAATGAGCTGGTGCTCCACGTCGGCGGCAACGACCTCGAGCCGAAGGAGCTTGCCGACGAACTGCGCGGAATCCCGTTCCGCCAGCGGGCCCATTTGGCGGGGCTCGCCGTCGGCAAGGCCGGTACGGCGGTGGTGTTCGCGGGCATGACCGTCATCATCGCGTTGGTCGCCTTGTCGATCATCGGCATCGACTTCCTCACCGCGATGGCGTTTTCCGCCGCCGCGACCGTTTTCATCGCCGTGCTCGTGGCCGTCACGCTGTTGCCGGCGATCCTCGGCGCGGTGGGCACGAAGGTCTTCGCGGCCCGTGCTCCGTTCGTCAAGGCGCCGGACCCGGAGGACGAGAAGCCGACTATGGGCCTGAAGTGGGTCCGCATGATCCGCGCCCGCCCGGTGGCGTTCCTCCTCGGCGGCGTCATCGTGCTGGCGCTCGCCGCGATTCCGGCCACCCAGCTGCGCCTGGCCATGCCCTCCGACGGGTCCGCGGCCCCGGGCACCCCCAACCGCATCGCCTACGAGACGATCGACGAGGCCTTCGGTCCCGGCCGCAACGCGCCGATGGTGGCGCTGGTGGAGGTCGGCGACTCCTCCGCCGCCGACGTCGATCCCGCGCAGCTGCCCATGATCCACGCCCAGGCGGCGGCCCACATCCAGGGCATCGACGGGGTGGTCAACGCTCAGGTCGTCGGAATCTCCGAGGACGGTACCGCCGCGCAGGTCCTGATCACCCCCGAGGTCGGCGCCACCGATCCGCGCGCCGCCGAGGTGCTGGAGAACATCCGCGCGGGCGAGGCCTCCTTCGAGGAGGAAACCCCGGCCACGTACTCCGTCACCGGCGTCTCCCCCATCTACGAGGACATTTCCGAGCGCCTGTCCGACGTTCTGGTGCCGTACGTCGCCATCATCATGGTGCTGGCGTTCCTGCTGCTCATGGTCGTGTTCCGTTCGCTGTGGGTGCCGCTGCTGGCGGCGCTTGGCTTCGGACTGTCGGTCGCCGCGACCATCGGCCTGACCGTCGCCCTTTGGCAGGAGGGCTGGCTGGGCATCGTGTCCGACCCGCAGCCGCTGATCAGCTTCCTGCCGATCATGCTCATCGGCATCGTGTTCGGGCTGGCCATGGACTACCAGGTATTCCTGGTCACCCGCATGCGCGAGGGCTGGGCGCACGGCAAGACCGCGGGCAACGCGACGGCCAACGGCTTCAAGCACGGCGCCCGCGTGGTCACCGCGGCGGCGCTGATCATGATCTCGGTGTTCGCGGCGTTCATGCTCATGGACGAACCTTTCATCAAGGTCATGGGCTTCGCCCTGGCCCTGGCGGTGCTGCTCGATGCGTTCATCGTCCGCATGACCATCATTCCGGCGACGATGTTCCTGCTCGACGAGCGTGCCTGGAAGATCCCGGCATGGCTGGACAAGGTGCTGCCGAAGGCGGACATCGAAGGCGAGTCGCTCGACGTCGCCGCCCCGCCCGCCACGCCGGTGGAAAAGGTCGATTCCGCCGATTCCGGGGCCTGATACGTTCAACGGGAACACGCCCGATCGCGCGGGCCCTCCGCGCGGGCGACGGCGAGGAACGGAAGGGTGCGGGGCCATGTCCGGACTGCGCGAGCAGAAGAAGCTGCAGACCAAGAACAGCCTGGCCACGGCGGCGGTGGCGCTGCTGGTGGCCGAAGGCGACGAGGGTGCCACGGTCGCGGCCATCGCGTCGCGCGCCGGGGTGTCCACCCGCACGTTCCACAATTATTTCGCCGCCCGCGAGGACGCCTTCCTGCACTTCATCGAGGAAAAGATCGACGGGTGGGAAGCGGCGATGCGCTCGGCCCCGGCGGAGCAGTCGCCGTTCGAGGTGCTGCGCGGCATCATCGTCGCGATGTACGACCGGCCCGTCGAGGACATCGCGTCGGTGCCGAATCTGGTCACCGTCGCCGAGCACGTCATCGTGGGGCTCGGCCCGGACGGCGGTGACCGCGCGCACCGCATTTTCCGGGGGCTGCGCGGGGCGATCGTCGAGCGGTCGGGCGGCGGGCTGTCCCCGTTCGAGGCTCAGACGCTCATCCACATGTGCCTGTCGGCGTCGAGCGTGGTGTTCGAGGCGGTGCGCGACGGCGAACTCGCCGCCGGCCGCACCACGCGGCAGATGCTTGACGACGCCTTCTCGTTCATCTCCGCCGGCATCGACTGAGAGACGGCCGAAGACCGGTTCAGTCGACGGCGCCCCCGGCATCGGCATCGCGCCCGGCATCGTCGTCAAGCCCCAGCTCGGACAGGCGGGTCTCCCCCGCCACATAGCGCTTGCCGCGGTACTCCGGGTGCATGAGGTTGTCGGTGGACAGGACGCGATCGAGTTCGGCTTCGTCGAGAAGCCCCTTCTCCAACACCAACTCGCGCACGCCCCTGCCGCCGGCGGCGGCCTCCCGGCCGATCATGTCTCCCTCGTGGTGGCCGATGACCGGGTTCAGGTACGTCACGATGCCGATGGAATTGTCCACGTACGCCCGGCACACGTCCGCGTTGGCGGTGATGCCCTCGATGCACAGGGTCCGCAGGGTCTTCGACGCGCGGCGCAGCAGGGACATCGACTCGAACAGGCACTGCGCGATGACCGGCTCCATCACGTTGAGCTGCAGCTGCCCCGCCTCCGCGGCCATCGACAACGTCAGATCGTTGCCGAAGACTTTGAAGCACACCTGGTTGACCACCTCGGGAATGACCGGGTTGACCTTCGCCGGCATGATCGACGACCCCGCCTGCCGCTCGGGCAGGTTGATCTCGTTGAGGCCCGCGCGCGGCCCGGAGGACAGCAGACGCAGGTCGTTGCACATCTTCGACAGCTTCATCGCCGCGCGCTTGAGCGCCGAATGGGCGTTGACGTAGCCGCCGGTGTCCGACGTCGCCTCGATGAGGTCCTTCGCCGACGACACCGACAGGCCGGTGACCTCGCCGAGCGCCTGCACCACCGCCTGGCGGTACCCGGACGGGGCGTTGACGCCGGTGCCGATCGCCGTCGCCCCGAGATTGACCTCCAGCAGATTGTCGGCGGCCTCCTGGATGACCGCGTGCTCTTCGGCGAGGTTGTTGGCGAACGCGTGGAACGCCTGCCCCAGCGTCATGGGCACGGCGTCCTGCAGCTGCGTGCGGCCCATCGTGATGATGTCGTTGAACTCGTCGCCCTTGGCGTGCAGCGCGTACTCGAGCTCGTCCATCTCGGCCATCAGACCGGTCATGGCGATGTGCACCGCCAGCCGGAACCCGGTCGGGTAGGCGTCGTTGGTGGACTGGCACTGGTTGACGTCGTCGTTGGGGTTGACCACGTCATAGCGGCCGCGCGGGAAGCCGAGGTACTCCAGGGCGAGGTTGGCGATGACCTCGTTGGTGTTCATGTTCACGCTGGTGCCGGCGCCGCCCTGGAACAGGTCGATCGGGAACTGATCCATGCAGCGGTGGTTGACCAGCACCTGGTCGCACGCCCAGATGATCGCGTCGGCGACGTCGGTGGGAATGGTGTGGACGCGGCGGTTGGCGATCGCCGCGGCCTTCTTCACCATCACCATGCCCCGGATGAACTCCGGGACGTCGTTGACGGTCGTGCCGGAGATGGGAAAGTTCTCGACGGCGCGCAAGGTGTGGATGCCGTAGTAGGCGTCGGCGGGGACTTCGCGCTGACCGAGCAGATCGGTTTCGGTGCGAGTGGCGGACGTTCGGTGCGTGTTCGTATCGGGGCCCATGCCTACGACTGTACGTGTGCGGCGCAAAAAACGCTGGTCGGGCCCCGTTTTGCGCTAGATGCGGGCGATGCGGATGTCCGAGGCCAGGATCGCCTCCGCGCCGAGTCCGGCCAGCTGGTCCATCAGCGGGTTCGCGAGATCGCGGGGAACCATGGCGCGCACGGCGACCCAGTCCTCGTTGGCCAACGGCGACACGGTCGGACCGGACAGGCCCGGGGTGACGCGGGTCGCCGCCTCGAGGTTGGCGGTGCTGATGTTGTAGTCGATCATCATGTAGTTCTTCGCGTGCAGGATGCCGGTGAGGCGACCGAGGAAGACGCGCTGCGCCTCGGTGACCTCGTTGTCCCGGCGGCCCACGACGACGGCCTCGGAGTCGCACAGCGAATCGCCGAAGACCGCCAGCCCCTGCTTGCGCAGCGTCCGTCCGGTGGAGACGACGTCGGCGATGGCGTCGGCCACGCCCAGGCGGATGGAGATCTCCACCGCGCCGTCGAGGCGGATGACCTCGGCGTCGATGCCGCGGTTCTTCAGGTCCTCGCGCACCAGGTTCGGGTACGACGTGGCGATGCGCTTGCCCGCCAGGTCCTCCACCGTCCAGTTTTCGTTGGCCGGTGCGGCGTAGCGGAACGTCGACGCGCCGAAGCCGAGGGAAAGCACCTCGGTGACCGGGGCCAGCGAATCGGCGGCCAGGTCGCGGCCGGTGATGCCGAGGTCCAGGTGTCCGTTGCCCACGTAGACCGGGATGTCCTTGGGACGCAGGAAGTAGAACTCGATGTCGTTGGCCTCGTCGGCGACGGAGAGGCTCTTCGACTCGCCGCGGCCCGGGTACCCGGCCTCCTGCAGAATCTCCAGGGCGGCCTCGGACAGGGAGCCCTTGTTGGGCACTGCGACGCGCAGGGTGGTCACGATGTTGCTCCTCGTTGTTCGGTGCGGCGGGACGCTGCCGCGGTGGCCCGGGCCGCCTTCCCGCGGCCGGGCGCGCCGGCGTTTACAGGTACTTGTAGATGTCTTCCGGCGTCAGCCCGCGCTGCACCATGACGACCTGGGTCCAGTACATGAGCTGCGAGATTTCCTCGGCCAGCTCGTCGTCGGACTGGTACTCCGCGGCCATCCAGACTTCGGCGGCCTCTTCCACGATCTTCTTGCCCTGGAAATGCACGCCGGCGTCGAGCGCCTTGACGGTGCCCGACCCCTCGGGGCGGCTGGCCGCCTTGTCCTTCAGTTCCGCGAAGAGATCATCGAAGTTTTTCACGCGCACCATCATTCCACGCGCCCCCATGCGCCGCGACGGGAGGGTGGCCGGTGGGCGTCGGACGACCCCCGGGCGGGGCGGCGCCTCGGCTACCGGGACAGGCGGGCGTGGACGGCGCGGAGGTCGTCGAGGCTCCAGTCGCCGAGGTCGCCGTCGAGATGTTCAGCGGGAGGCGCGAATTCGGCGATCGCCTCGGCCGGTGGGGCGGCCTGCGGCATGGGCGCCCACAGGACGCGGCAGCCGGCGGCGATGGCGGAGCGGACGCCGGTGACGGAGTCCTCCAGCGCCAGGCAGTCGGCCGGGTCGACGCCGGCGATTTCCGCGCCGCGCAGGTACGGGTCCGGGGCGGGCTTGCCGGCGGGGACGTCATCTCCGCAGACGGTGTCGGTGAAGGCGTCGCGGCCCATCGCCTCGATGCAGTATTCGGCGACGCGGCGGCGGGTGTTGGTCACCAGCACCACCGGGATGTCGGCGTCGTGCGCTTCTTCGATGATGGAGCGCACGCCCGGGCGCCACTGGATGCCGCGTTCGGCGATGAGCTGCGCCACGCGGGACTCCATGAACTCGGATTCGCGGGCGATGACCTCGTCGGTGACCTCCACCTCGGCGTGCTCGGCGCAGATCGCGATGGTGTCCGGCAGGGTGTTGCCGATGCACTTCGCCCGCAGTTCGGGGGTCAGTCGCCGGCCCAGTCGTTCGGAGACGTCGTAGGTCGCCACCTCCCACAACGGTTCGGTGTCGATGAGGCTGCCGTCCATGTCCCAGAGAATCGCTCGCACCCCCGCCACGGTAGCCGGGGCGGACGAAAAGCGCCGGACGGGCGGGCTTCCGGGTGTCCCGATCGGCCGCGGTTCGCAGGTGCTTTAACGACGGTCGGCGGTTGTCGCGCGCCGGTCGGCGGGGGCTTCACGACGATGCGTGGATACGTCACGACGGTTCGACCCCACGACGGTTCGACCCCAGAAACGTGTGT
This sequence comes from Corynebacterium freneyi, assembly GCF_030408835.1. NCBI lineage: Bacteria > Bacillati > Actinomycetota > Actinomycetes > Mycobacteriales > Corynebacteriaceae > Corynebacterium > Corynebacterium freneyi. Next base: position 1,591,068 of record NZ_CP047357.1, on the reverse strand, counting down.
TCCATATCACGTTAGTGGCGATTAACTGATAGCGTCACGGCATGGACAACAGCATCGGACACGACCACGACGCCGACGGCTCCCCCGCCGACCGCTTCCCCGCCGACGTCGTCAAGCAAGGCAAGCCCGACACCCGCCCGCCGAAGCCCAACGCCCTCGGCGACCCCACCAAACACGACCGCATCAAGCAGATGGGGCTCGACCCCGCCACCGAAATCAACGCGTACTTCGAACACCTCGGCCAAGCCGACCCCGAGGAAATGGGCCTGCCCGAAGGCGAAACCATCGAACGCTACCGCCCCACCCTGCACACCTGGGGCCCCTGGGGCGCGTTCCAACACGGCGCTCCCCCGGCGGCGATCCTCACCCACGCCCTGCAACGCTGCCCCGGACTGCCCGACGGCATGCGCACCACCCGCGTCGCCGTCGACATCCTCGGCGCCGTGCCCTACACCGAAATGCGCACCCGCGCGCGCATCACCCGGCCCGGCAAGCAGATCCTCAAAGTCGAAGCCGAACTGCTCGCCGAAGACCGCAACGGCAACTGGCGCGCCGTCGCCTCCGCAGCCGCCTGGCGCATGGCCGTCCTCGAAACCGACGAAGTGGAAAAGTCCTTCGCCCGCCCCATCCCCGGCCCCGAACAGGCCACCGTCGGCGGGCCGCTTTACGACGACTGGGACTGCGGCTACATCGACTCCATCGACATCACCAGCCTGCCCGACCCCGACGAACCCGACGGCCACCACCGCATCCACTGGGTGCGCACCGACAAGCCCATCGTCGCAGGCGACACCACCGACGGCGTCGAATACCTCATGAGCATGGTCGACGTCGCCAACGGCGTCGGCGCATCCCTCGACCCCCGCGAGTGGATGTTCATGAACACCGACCTCGTCGTCCACCTCCACCGCGAGCCGCGCGGCGAATGGATCGGCATCTCCGCCAAGGCCTCCATCGGCCCCGACGGCATCGGCATGACCGCCGCCGACCTCTACGACGTCCACGGCCCCGTCGGCCGCTCCATGCAAACCCTGCTGGTTAGGCCGCAGTCGACGTAGCGGGACGGTAACCTCGTCGGCATGGCCCTCTCCGACGTCGCGCGCAAAACCGAACGAATGATCAACCGCGTGGGGCGGCAGCGGAAGTTGGCGAAGGGCTGGCGGCCCGCCATCACCGGGTTCTCCGGTTACGGGTCGGTCGATCGCGTCCACGTCCTCGGCCGCGTGCTCATGGAGGACCCGTATTCGGAACCGCAGACCGATATCCAGCGCGGGTGGCGGCAGTTCATCACCACGCAGGTCGGCGATCACCCCGTCACGGTCCGCGTCGGCGACCAGGTCGTCCACTCCCGGACCGACTCCAACGGATACATCGACGTCCTCGTCCTCGACCACGGCCTGGAGCCGGGGTGGAACGAGGTGACCATCGAGGCGCGCGATGCCCGTCCCGTGACGGCGCGCGTCCTCATCGTCGAGCCGTCTGCACGCATCGGCCTGGTGTCCGACATCGACGACACGGTCATGGTCACCTGGCTGCCGCGCGCGGTGTTGGCCGCCTGGAATTCGTGGGTGCGTCACACCAACACCCGCAAGCCGGTGCCGGGGATGGCCGAGTTTTACCGCGAGCTCCTGGCGGATCACCCGGGTGCGCCGGTGGTCTACCTGTCCACGGGCGCGTGGAATACCTTCGAGACGCTCGAGAATTTCCTCGCCGTCAACGGGCTGCCCGACGGCCCGATGCTGCTCACCGATTGGGGCCCCACCCCGACCGGATTGTTCCGTTCCGGCCAGGAGCACAAGCGGGTCCAGCTGCGCAACCTGTTCATCGACTTCCCGGACATCAACTGGATCCTGGTCGGCGACGACGGCCAGCATGACCCGCTGATCTACAGCGATGCGGTTTTCGAACACCCCGACCGCGTTGCCGGAGTTGCCATCCGGCAGCTCTCCCCCGGCGAGCACGTTCTGTCGCACGGCACGGCGTCGGCGTTGGAGAAGATCGACGGCGACGACCGTCACGGTGCCCCGGTTATCCAGGGTGCCGACGGCCACGAGCTGCTGGAGAGGTTCCGCGCCCGGCCCTTCCCGCAGGTGACGGGGTCCGTGGAGCAGGACGGCCAGTAGCGCGGCTGCGTGGCGGGGCGGGTTCCGTCGAGCCGGACGGCCGCTAGCGTCGGAAAGCCGTCAGTTCGGGGTCGGCCGGAAGCGCGGCCGTTTGGCGATGGTCAGAGCCGCCTTGTACGACAAATGCAGCCTCCCGGTTTTCCGTCCTGGGGATTTACCTGCGTTCACTTGGGGTGAGGCTGCATTTGTCGTCTAACGGGGCCCGGCGTTGGGCAACGAGGCCCGGCGCCGGTTTGCGTGGGGGCGTCGGCGATTCCGTTCCGGTTCGAGTTGCTTTGCGACGCGCGGCCGGGCAGGCGTAGGCCCAGGGGTGAGAGCAACCGCACGGGTGTGACTCGCGGCCGAACACGCGCACGCCCACGGGTGCGAGCGACCTCGGCTCGCCCCCTTCCTATTCGTCGTCGAAGTCGCTCAGTTCCCCGCGCACCATTGCGACGCGGGCGGCGTTCGTGGTGGCCGTAGCCGGCGTTGTACGACGAATGCAGCCTCCCGATTTTCCGTCCTGGGGATTTACCTGCGTTCACTTGGGGTGAGGCTGCATTTGTCGTCTAACGGGGCCCGGCGTTGGGCAACGAGGCCCGGCGCCGGTTTGCGTGGGGGCGTCGGCGATTCCGTTCCGGTTCGAGTTGCTTTGCGACGCGCGGCCGGGCGGGTGCAGGCCCACGGGTGCGAGCAGCCGTGCCGCCGCGGCCAACCGTGCGGTGGCGATTAACCGTGCGGCTGCGGCCAACCGTGCGGTGGCGATTACCCGTGCGGCTGCGGCCAACCGCACGGTGGCGATTAACCGTGCGGTGGCGGGCACGCACCGGGCCGGTGCTCCCCTACTCGTCGTCGAAATCGCTGAGTTCCCCGCGCACCATGGCCACGCGGGCGGCATTGGCGATGGCGACGATGTCGATGACCTCCTGGGCAATGGCGCCCATGATCGGCGTGAGCAGGCCGAACGCGGCCAGCAGCATGCCGATGGTGGACAGGCCCATGCCGCCGATGACCGACTGCAGGGCGATGCGGCGCATGCGGGCGCCGATGTGGATGAGGTCGTCGAGGCGTTCCAGGGAGGAATCCAGCACCACTGCGTCGGCCGCCTCCGCGGTGACGTCGGAGGTCGCGCCGAACGCGATGCCCGCCGACGCGGCCGTCATCGCCGGCGCATCGTTGATGCCGTCGCCGAGGAACAGGGTCGGTCCCAGCTTGGTGCGCTCACGGACGATCTCGAGCTTATCCTCGGGGCTGACTCCGCCGCGGACTTCGTCGATGCCGACCTTGTCCGCCAGTCGGCGCACCTCGGCTTCGCGGTCGCCGGAGATGATCATCATGTGCTCGACGCCGTGGTGCTTCGGCAGGTGGGCCACGAAATCCGATGCGGAGGTGCGGGGTTCGTCGCGGAAGGTGACGGTCGCGGCGTAGGCGTCGTCGAGCAGGATCACCGACTCCATGCCCATTTCCCGCTCGGGCAGCAGCGGCACGGACTCGTGGTCGATGTCGGCGAGTCCGGTGCGGTTGGTCAGGCGCAGCTCACGGCCGCCGACGACGCCGACGAGGCCCTGGCCCGGCTTCTCCGACACCGATTCCACGGCCGGCAGGTCCAGGCCGCGCTCCTCCGCGTCGGCGACGATGGCGGTGGCCAGCGGGTGCTTGGAGTACTTTTCGACGGCCGCCGCCGCGGCCATCACCTCGTCGCGGTCCAGGCCGGGCGCGGTGGCCACGTCGGTGACGATGGGCCGGCCGTAGGTGAGGGTGCCGGTCTTGTCGAACATGACGGTTTCGACGCGTCCGACGTCTTCGAGCATCGCCGGGTTTTTGATGATGATGCCGCGCTTGGCCGACAGCGAGATCGCGCCGATGATGGCCACCGGCACGCCGATGAGCAGCGGGCACGGCGTCGCGATGACGACGACCGCCAGGAACCGCGTCGGGTCGCCCGACGCCACCCAGCCGATGACGCCGAGCGCCAGGGCCACCAGCGTGTACCAGGCGCCGAGGCGGTCGGCCATGCGGCGCATGGGCGGGCGGTTGTCCTCCGCGTCGCGCAGCACGCCGACGATCTTGGCGTAGCGGGAGTCGCCCGCGACCTTCTCCGCCCGCACGGTCAGGGCCGTTTCGCCGTTGACCGCGCCGGAGATGACCGACGAGCCCTTCGACTTCTTCACCACGTACGGCTCACCGGTCAGGTAGGACTCGTCCATGGCGCCGTCGCCGTCGACGACCTCGCCGTCGACGGGGCACAGTTCATGCGGCAGAACCAGCAGCAGGTCGCCGACCCGTGCTTCGTCGGCGTGGATGTCGTCGACTCCGTCGGTGAGGTCCGCGCCGCGCAGGCGGTGGGCCACCGACGGGCTGCGCTTTGCCAGGGCGTCGAGGGTGGCCGACGCGCGTTTCGACGCCGCTTCCTCCAGCGCCTCGCCGCCGGAGAGCATGAGCACGATGATCGCGGCGACGAGCCATTCGCCCAGCAGCACGGCGGAGATGATGGAGACCGCGGCGAGCATGTCGGCGCCGCCGCGCGCCTGGATGGCACCCTTCACCACGTCGATGGTCAGCGGGATGCCGCCGACGACCACCATGGCCACCAGCGGCCAGTCGGACGCCCAACCGTCGAGGCCGACGGCGAATTTCAGCACCAGGTGGATCGCGATGGCCGCCAACGTGACCAGCGCCAACATTCCGTCGCGGGAGGAGGCGAATCCCCGCAACGCCTGCCCCGCCGTCGGTGATCCGGCGGGAGCGGTGTTCGCCGGTGACCGCGTTTCCGTTTTGGTGCTCACGCCACCATCTTTTGTGCCCATGACACCATTGTTGCCGGAAAAACCCATCTTCACCAGCAAGTATGGGCTGGGCGGTTGTTGGTAACCGTGGCTTACCTGTCGTCGGCACCTCAGGCTTGCCGACGGCCCGTCGTCAAGTAAGTGGTCGCGTGGACCCCGCATGCCCGGGTCCGCGCAAGCCCGCGGTGACCACCGCCTGGCCCCCGATACCGGCCTACACGTTGAAGTACTTCGCCTCCGGGTGATACAGCACGAACGCGTCGGTGGACTGCTCCGGATGAAGCTGAAGCTCCTCCGACAGCTCCACGCCGATGCGCTCCGGCCGCAGCAACTCCACCAGCCCACGCCGCGACTCCAGATCCGGGCACGAGCCGTAGCCGAAGGAATAGCGGGCGCCCCGGTACTTCAGGTCGAAGAAATCGCGGGTGTCGTCGGAGTCGTCGCGTGCTGCGGTGGTGCCGTCGGAAAACGCCAGCTCCGAACGGATCCGCTGATGCCAGAACTCCGCCAACGCCTCCGTCAACTGCACGCCGATGCCGTGGACCTCGAGGTAATCGCGGTACTCGTTGGCGGCGTAGATTTCGTTGGCGAAATCCGCGATCGGCTGACCCATGGTCACCAGCTGGAACGGCATGACGTCGACCTGCCCCTCCTCGATCGCCCGCGCGCGGGAACGGATGAAGTCCGGGATGGACAGGTACCGGCCGCGCTGCTGGCGCGGGAACTCGAACGTCACCACCGGCTCGGCCGACGGATCCGGCTCCTCGCCATCGGCCGGCAGGGGCAGGATGTGCACCTTCTCCCCCTCCGACACCGCCGGGAAATAGCCGTAGACGACCGCCGCATGCTGCAGGATGTGCTCCGCGCGCAGGCGCTGCAGCCACGCGCGCAGACGCGGACGGCCCTCCGACTCCACGAGCTCCTCGTAAGACGGCCCGTCCCCGCCGCGGGTGCCGCGCAGCCCCCACTGGCCCATGAACAGGGCGCGCTCGTCGAGGGTGGTCAGGTACTCGTCCAGCGCCACGCCCTTGACGATGCGCGTGCCCCAGAACGGAGGCGTGGCCACGGGAACGTCTTCGGCCACGTCCGACCGCTCCGGCACCTCGACCGCCTCTGCGGCGGCCTTCGCGGCCCGCTCGGCGGCGATGCGCTTGGACCGCTCATGCCTCGCCTTGCGCTTGGCCTTCGCCTCCGCCGCGGCGATCGCCTCCGGGGAATCCGGATCCGGGCCGGTGCCCCGCTTTACCGCCATGATCTCGTCCATCAGACGCAGCCCCTCGAACGCGTCGCGAGCGTAATGCACGTCGCCGTGGTAGATCTCGTCGAGGTCGTTTTCCACGTACGTGCGCGTCAGCGCCGCGCCGCCGAGAAGCACCGGGAAACGTTCCGCCACGCCCGAGGCGTTCATCTCCTCGAGGTTGTCCTTCATCACCACCGTCGACTTCACCAGCAGACCGGACATGCCGATCACGTCGGCCTCCGACTCCTGGGCGGCCGACAGGAAGTTCGCGATCGGCTGCTTGATGCCGATGTTGACCACGTTGTAGCCGTTGTTGGACAAGATGATCTCGACCAGGTTCTTGCCGATGTCGTGGACGTCGCCCTTGACCGTGCCGATGACCATCGTGCCCTTCGACCCCGTGGAATCCTCGGCGTCCATGAAGCCCTCGAGGTAGGCCACGGCCGTCTTCATGGTCTCGGCGGACTGCAGCACGAACGGCAGCTGCATCTGACCGGACCCGAACAGGTCGCCGACGGTCTGCATGCCGCGCAGCAGATCCTCGTTGACGATCGCCAACGGGTCCTTTTCCTTCATGCCCTCGTCCAGGTCGGCCTCGATGCCGGTGCGCTCGCCGTCGATGATGCGCTGCGCCAGGCGATCGAACAGCGGCATGGCGGCCAGCTTCTCGGCGCGGGCGTCCTTCGCGTCGGCGGCGGAAACGCCCTCGAACAGCTCCATGAACGTTTGCAGCGGGTCGTACGGCCCGTCCGGGTGGTCGTCGTCGCGGCGACGGTCGTAGACCATGTCCAGCGCGACCTCGCGCTGACGTTCGTCGATGCGGTTCATGGGCAGGATCTTCGAGCTGTGCGCGATCGCCGAGTCCAGGCCGGCCTCGATGCACTCGTTGAGGAACACCGAGTTGAGCACCTGGCGGGCGGCGGGGTTCAGGCCGAAGGAGATGTTCGACAGGCCCAGCGTCGTGTGCACCTCGGGGTGCCGCTTCTTCAGCTCGCGGATGGCCTCGATGGTTTCGATGCCGTCGCGGCGGGTCTCCACCTGGCCGGTGGAGATCGGGAAGGTCAGGCAGTCGACGATGATGTCCTGCTCGCGCAGGCCCCACGTGCCGGTGATGTCGGCGATGAGCCGCTCGGCGATCTCGACCTTCTTGTCCTTGGTGCGGGCCTGGCCCTCCTCGTCGATGGCCAGGGCGACGACGGCGGCGCCGTGCTCGACGGCGAGCTCCATGATGCGGTGGTAGCGGGAACCGGGCGCGTCGCCGTCTTCGAAGTTGACGGAGTTCAGGGCGCTGCGGCCGCCGAGGTTCTCCAGGCCGACGCGCAGCACGTCGGGCTCGGTGGAGTCGAGCATGACGGGCAGCGTCACGGAGGTGGCGACCTGCGAGGCGAGGGTGGCCATGTCCTCGCGACCGTCGCGGCCGACGTAGTCGACGCACAGGTCGATCATGTGCGCGCCGTCGGTGACCTGGCCGCGGGCGATGTTCAGGCACGTCTCCCAGTCGGCGTCGAGCATCGCCTCGCGGAAGGCCTTGGAGCCGTTGGCGTTGGTGCGTTCGCCGACCATGGTGATGCCGGTGTCCTGCGTCAGCGGCATGGTCGAGTACAGGGAGGAGACGTCGTCGGTGCGGTTGGGGTCGCGCTCTGCTCGGATGGCGGCGCCGCGGTCGGCCCATTCGCCGGCGCCGACGATGGCGTCGCGGACGGCGGAGACGTGCTCGGGGGTGGTGCCGCAGCAGCCGCCGACCATGGACAGGCCGTAGTCCTCGACGAAGCCGCGCAGCGCGGTGGCCAGTTCGGGGGCGGTCAGCGGGTAGGTGGCGCCGTTCTTGCCCAGCACCGGCAGGCCCGCGTTGGGCATGACGGACACGGGAATCGACGAGTTCTTGGACAGGTAGCGCAGGTGCTCGCTCATCTCGTCGGGGCCGGTGGCGCAGTTGAGGCCGATCATGTCGATGCCCAGCGGCTCCAGGGCGGTCAGCGCCGCGCCGATTTCGGAACCCATGAGCATGGTTCCGGTGGTTTCCACGGTGACGTGGACGATGATCGGGATGCGCTTGCCCAGCTGCCGCATGGCCTCCTTGACGCCGTTGACGGCGGCGCGGGTCTGCAGCAGGTCCTGGCAGGTTTCGATGAGGAAGCAGTCGGCGCCGCCGTCGAGCATGCCCAGGCCGCATTCGACGTAGGCGTCGCGCAGGGTGGCGTAGGGGGCGTGGCCGAGGCTCGGCAGCTTGGTGCCGGGGCCGATGGAGCCGGCGACGAAGCGGGGCATGCCGTCGCGGCCGGGGCCCATCTCGTCGGCGACGCGGCGGGCGATGGCGGTGCCCTTCTCCGCCAGTTCGCGAATGCGGTCCTCGATGTCGTAGTCCGCCAGGTTCGGCAGGTTGCAGCCGAAGGTGTTGGTTTCGACGAGGTCGGCGCCGGCTTCGAAGTAGCGGCGGTGAATCGTCTCGAGGATGTCGGGGCGGGTGTCGTTGAGGATCTCGTTGCACCCCTCGAGGCCGAGGAAGTCGTCGTCGACGTCGAGATCGAACGACTGCAGCTGCGTGCCCATGGCGCCGTCGCCGATGAGGACGCGCTCGCGCAGTGCGGTGAGGAAGGGGGAATCCACGTGATCGACCATGAGTAGACACCTTAGTCTGTTGCGTGCGTCAACCAGGCCTCGGGGCACGGTCATGCTCGACGACGGCCCACCTCAGCGCCAAAACATTGCGGTGGCAAAAAGAAACGTGAACTAGAACCCACGGTTCACCGGGCCATCGTTCGTTCGGCGCGGCTACAGCTTGACGCCGAGCAGGGCGTCGAGGGCGGCGGCCGCATCGGCGCCGGCGCCGGAGAACTCGGCGGACTCGGTGTCGGTCTGCTCGGCGTGTGCGGGGGAATCGCCGAGCACGCCCTCGGCCCACTCGTCGACCGCGGCCAGGGCGCGCGGGGTGTCGAGGTCGTCGGACAGCGCCTCGCGGATCGCGGCGATGAGCTGCGCGGTGGCCCGTTCGGTCTCGGCGCCGGAATCGCCCGACGCGGCGACCGCGGCCCGACGCCAGCGCGACAGCCGGTCGTTGGCCTCGGCGAGCACGTCCTCCGACCAATCGCGGTCCGAGCGGTAATGCCCGGAGAAAACGCCGAGGCGAATGGCCGACGGATCGGTGCCGCCGGCGACGAGCTTGGAGACGAAGACCAGGTTGCCCAGCGACTTCGACATCTTCACCCCGTCCAACGCGATCATGCCGGTGTGGACGTAATGGCCGGCCATGCGGGCGCAGCCGGTCGCGGCCTCCGCGTGGGCGGCCGAAAACTCGTGGTGCGGAAACGCCAGATCGCTCCCGCCGCCCTGAATGTCGAACCCGGTGCCGAGACGGTTGACGGCGATGGCCGAGCACTCGATGTGCCAGCCCGGCCGCCCCCGACCGAACGGGGCATCCCACGCCGGCTCCCCCTCCCGCTCGGCGCGCCACAGCAGCGCATCCAACGGGTCGCGCTTGCCCGCGCGGTCCGGATCCCCGCCGCGCTCGGCGAACAGCTCCGCCATCGTCGCCTCGTCGTAATTCGACTCGTACCCGAAGGTCGCCGTGGCGTTGCGGTCGAAGTAAATGTCGGGGTACTCGTCGTCAAGCTGATACGCGGCGCCCGACTCCAGGAGCGCCCCGACCATGTCGACGACCTCATCGACGCTTTCCATTGCGCCGACGTAATCGCGCGGCGGAATGACCGACAGGTTCTCCATGTCGGAGCGGAACAGATCGATCTGCGACGTGCCCAGCTCACGCCAATCCACGCCGTCGCGCTCGGCGCGTTCGAACAGCGGGTCGTCGACGTCGGTGATGTTCTGGACGTAATGCACCTCGTGCCCGTTGTCCAGGAGCACCCGGTGGATGAGGTCGAACGTCAGGTACGTGGCCGCATGCCCCAGGTGCGTGGCGTCGTACGGCGTGATGCCGCAGACGTACATGGTCGCCGTCCGGCCGGGCCGCACCGGCGACACCACCTGATCGGCGGTGTCGTGCAGACGGAGCGGGACGGAATCGCCGGCGACGGAGGGAACGGTCGGGATGGGCCACGAATGCATGCGGCAAACCTTACATCGGCTGCATCAGGCCGACACCCAGCAGGACCATCACCAGGATGCCCACCGGGATGCGGTACGCGGCGAACCAGGCGAAGGAATGGTTGGCCACGAACTTCAGCAGCCACGCGATGGCCGCGTAACCGACGACGAACGCGATGGCCGTGCCCACCAGCAGCTGGGCGCCCGAGGCGGCCTGGCCGGCGGCGGGATCGAACGCGTCGGGCAGGGAGAACAGGCCCGACGCCAGGACGGCCGGGATGGCCAGCAGGAAGCTGAAGCGGGTGGCCACCTCACGGTCGAGGTTGAGGAACAGACCCGCCGAAATCGTGCCGCCGGAGCGGGACACGCCGGGGATGAGGGCCAGGCACTGCGCGAAACCCATGATGATGGCGTCGCGCATGGTCAGCTGGTCGAAGCTGCGGTCGCGGCGGGACAGCTTCTCCGCGGCGATGAACACGAAGGAGAACAGCACCAGCACGGCGGCGGTGATCCACAGGTTGCGCAGCCCCTCGCGGATGACGTCCTTGCCCAGGTATCCGATGACCGCGATCGGCAGGGTGCCGACGATGACCATCCAGCCCATGCGGTAGTCGAAGTCGCGGGCCTCGGCGTTGAACAGCCCGCGGAACCAGGCGGTGAGGATCCGCCAGATGTCCTTGGCGAAGAACACCAGCACCGCGGCTTCGGTGCCCAGCTGGATGACGGCGGTGAACGATGCGCCGGCGTCGGCGCCCCAGAACAGTTCCGAGACGATGCGCAGGTGGCCGGAGGAGCTGACCGGCAGGAACTCGGTGAGCCCCTGGACGATCGACAGGACGATGGTCTGCGCCCACGTCATGTCGGTGGCGCCGGCGGCGTCTGCGGCGGAGAGGATCGAAGGGGGATAAGTCACGGCGGACAGGCTACCCCTCCGCCACGGGTTTGCGGGTATGGCGGCGGGCTCGCGGGGCACGGCGTCGCGGCGGTGCCCGCTTGTCGCGTGACGACGCCCATGTGACGCCCGGCTCGGCGTGCGGGGGCGGGAGCGCCCGGCACGTACAGTGGTGGCGTGCGACGACGACTTTTGGGAGCGAGCGGGCTGCGGGTGTCCACCCTGGGCCTGGGCACCGCGACATGGGGCATGGGGACCGACCGCGATGAGGCGGCGAAGATCCTCGTCGATTTCGTCGATGCCGGCGGCACGCTCGTCGATGCCACGCCGGTGACGGGGTCGGGGTCGCCGGAGGACATGCTGGGGTCGGTGCTGCGCCGCAAGGGGCTGCGCGGGGAGGTCGTGCTGTCGGCGGCGTCCGGCGTGGATCCGTCTCAGCCGGTGGGCCGCCGCGTGGATTGTTCGCGCCGGGCGCTGGAGGCGGACCTCGACGCGCTGCTGGCGCGGATGGGCGTCGACCACGTGGATATTTGGGCCGCCGGCTACTGGGATGCGTCGACTCCCCCGGAGGAGGTCGCCGACGCGATGGAGTTCGCCGTGCGGTCGGGTCGCGTCCGGTACGCGGGCGTGCGGGGCTACACGGGCTGGCAGTTGGCCGTGACGCATGCGGCGGCGGGGCGCATCCGGCCGGTCGTCGCCCAGCATGAGTTCAGCCTGCTGCAGCGCGGCCCGGAGCACGAGCTGCTGCCGGCCGCGGAGCATCTGGGCGTCGGGTTCATCGCCGGGGCACCGCTGGCGCAGGGCGTGCTGACGGGCAAGTACCGCGATTCGATCCCCGAGGATTCCCGCGGTGCATCGGAGCACGCCGACGCGGAGGTGCAGGACTACCTCGATGCCCATGGCGTCACCGTCGTCGGCGCGTTGTGCAGGGCCGCCGAAGGGTTGGGCGTGTCTCCCCCGGCAGCCGCCCTGGCGTGGACGCGCGATCGCCCGGGCGTGACGTCGGTGCTGATGGGCGCCCGCACCCGCAGTCAGCTGCGCGAGCTGCTCGCCGCCGACGACCTGGTGCTGCCTGGCGCCATCTGCGACGCGCTCGACGACGTGTCGCTGTAGGACCGCCGGGTTGGCGTAGACCCGCGGGGCCCCGGTCGCCGTCACCCGTCCCCCAGCCCCGATTCCGGCGTGGCGGGGCACGAAACGCCCCCGGGTCGGGGGCCGGTGCGGAAACCCCGGGTGGTACCGTCGGCAAGCGTGAGCAGCAACTCCCGCATCCGACTGTCCGCCGCCATCGCAGGCCTCGCCGCCCTCGCCATCCCGCTGGCGGCGTGTGGTTCCGACGCCGAGGGCGAGGTGGCCGCGGGCATGGGCAACGCGACGCCGCTGCCCGCCGCCGGAACCCCCGCCGATGACCCGGCCGGTACGGTCGTCGACCTGGACAAGAACATCACCGGCGCGCTCGTCGTCGGCGACCGGATTCTGCTTCGTTCCGGCTCCGAGGTGCTGTCCGGCACTCCGACCGACCCGGAGATGACCTCCAACGACGTCGACGAGGCCTGCGGCGATCTCGCCCCGGCCGGCAACGTCGCGGTGCTGCCCTGCCCCGACGGCATTCACGTGCTGGCGAAGGACGGTTCCGGCACGGCGGTCATCGGCCGCGGCACGTCGTACTCGGCGGCGGTCGGGCTTTCCGACGGACGCATCGTCGGGCACAGGAGCGATTCGGACCGCATCGACGTGTTCGGCGCCGATGGCGAGCACGCCGATGATTTCACGGTGTCGCGCCACGGGTCGCAGCTGCTGTCCGTGCCGTCGACGCGGGAGTCGGCGGTGCTGCTGGAGGTCAACCGACCGGAGACGTCGATTCACGAAATCATCCTCGACGAGTCCCGCTCGGGTTCGGGTCTGCGCGCCGGCATCGGCGTCGGCCCGGCCGACGTGGGCGAAGACGGCACCGTCGCCGCCGTGGACACCAAGGGCGGCCAGCTGTTGATCTACACCGCCGACGACGTCGTGCGCCTGCACAACTCCACCCCGGTGCCCGAGGGCCCGTGGGCCGTGGCCGTCGACTCCGCCCGCGGACTGGTCTGGGTGACCTCCACCGTCGACGGCGTGCTCACCGCCTACGACGTCTCCACCGGCACGGCGCTCAAGGCCGCGCAGGTGCCGCTCATCGCCGACGCGCAGGCCCTGGTGGTCACCGCCGACGGCGGCCTGGTCGCCTACTCCGCCTCCGGCGCCGGCGCCCAGCGTCTGAGCACCGACGACGTCGAAAAGGCGCTCGAGGACGGCAAGGCCGAGCTGGACGCCGAGCGCGGTCTCATGCAGCCCCGCGAACCGAAGGACCGTCTGCCCTCCGGCGCCGGCGAAGGCGAGTAATCCGCCCGGCGGATAATCTGCCCCCATGGGCGGTGATCCGCCCCGGCGTGCGACCACCGCCTGCGGTCGCACCCGCCGCCCCAGCAACGACGCCGACCGTCGCCAAGCAAAAACAGCCGAGGAGCACCCGTGTCCCACCCCATCCGCACCGCCGTGTACCAGGCTTCCCTGAAGGCGATGTTCCAGCTGCCGCCCGAACGCATCCACGTGATGATGAACGACTGGCTCGCCCGCCTGCAGCGCACCCCCAAGGCGCGACGGGCGATCGCGCGACTGCTCGTCGTCGACGACCCGGTGCTGCGCCAGACCGTCTTCGGCGTCGACTTCCCCCGCCCCCTCGGCCTGGCCGCCGGCTTCGACAAGGCCGCCACCGCCGCCGATTGCTGGGCCGACATCGGCTTCGGCTACGCCGAACTGGGCACCGTCACCGCGCAGGCGCAGCCCGGCAACCCGACGCCGCGCCTGTTCCGGTTGAAGGAGGATCGGGCGATCCTCAACCGCATGGGCTTCAACAACCCCGGCGCCGACCAGGTCGCCGCGAACCTGCGCGACCGCCGCGGCGACGGCGTCATCGGCGTGAACCTGGGCAAGACCAAGGTGGTGCCCCTCGACGGCGCCGTCGACGATTACCGCCGATCCGCCCGCACCCTCGGGGATCTGGCCGACTACGTCGTCGTCAACGTCTCCTCCCCCAACACCCCGGGCCTGCGCGACCTGCAGGCGGTGGAGACGCTGCGGCCGATCCTCGCCGCAGTCCAGGAGGAGACGATGTCCCCGGTCCTGGTGAAGATCGCCCCGGACCTGTCCGACGACGACGTCATCGCCGTCGCCGACCTCGCCGTGGAGTTGGGGCTGGCCGGCATCGTCGCCACGAACACGACCATTTCGCGCGAGGGCCTGAAGACCCCCGCGTCGATCGTGAAGAAGATGGGCGCCGGCGGCATCTCCGGCGCGCCCGTCGCCGCCCGCGCCCTCGAGGTGCTGCGGCTGCTGCACGCGCACGTCGGCGACGAACTGACGCTGATCAGCGTCGGCGGCATCGAAACCCCGCAGCAGGCGTGGGAGCGGATCACCGCCGGCGCGACGCTGCTGCAGGGGTACACGCCGCTGATTTACGGCGGGCCGGATTGGATCCGCGACATCCACAAGGGCATCGCCATGCAGATCCGTCTCCACGGCCTCGACTCGATCGCCGACGCCGTGGGTTCGGGCCTGCCGTGGCGGGAGGCCTCCGGCGCGTAAGGGGCCCTTTGGGCGCTACTCCCCCGTGTTCTCCCACCAGGGCGTGATGATCGCCCGCCCGATGGAGTGGAAGTACAGGTTGAAGCCGAGCACGGTCGGCGTGGCGTCCTCGGGCACGTCGAGCTTCTCCACGTCGACGGCGTGCACGGCGTACATGTAGCGGTGCGGGGCGTGGTTCGCCGGCGGCGCGGCACCGAAGTGGGCGCGCTGGCCGGAGTCGTTGCGCAGCTGGATGGTGCCCTCCGGCAGGTCGGAGGCGTCCTCGGTGCTGGCGCCCTGCTTCAGGCCGTCGACGTCGGCGGGGATGTTGAACGCGGCCCAGTGCCAGAAGCCGGCGGCCGTCGGGGCGTCGGGGTCGTAGCAGGTCACGGCGATGGATTTGGTGCCTTCGGGCAGGCCGGACCAGTTCAGTTCGGGCGAGGCGGACTGCGGTGCGCGGAACTTCTCGTCGAGGGGCTGGCCGTCGGTGATGTCCGGCGACGTCAGGTCGAACGTCGGCAGGTCCTTCAGCGGGGCGTACGGGTCGGGTCCGGGGAAATTCGTCGGAGTGCTCATGGCATCCAGTGTGCCGAAAGTCACTGGGCCTCGCCACGACTTCGGATTCCATGGCTTTACGACGCCCACCTCCTTCCCCTCCGGCCGCGGGGACGTGGCGCGGTGCCGGTGACGGTGGCCGGACCGACGACCGGATGGCGCCCCGACTGCAGGCTTCGGCATCGTTTCTTACACGCCTGCAATTCGCGTCCTACCTGCGGATTTGGCGGCCCCCGGGGCGTGGGGTAAATTAGCGGGGGTCAGCGCGGGAGACCGCGTGAACACCACCTAGTCCGGGTGGCGGAATGGCAGACGCGCTAGCTTGAGGTGCTAGTGCCCTATTAACGGGCGTGGGGGTTCAAGTCCCCCTCCGGACACCACGTGAAGCGGGCCCCGACCGAAAAGGTCGGGGCCCGCTTCGTCTTTCGGGGATCGGCGGTGTTGCACCGGGCCGGAGCGCGGCGGCGCCGGCCCTACACCAGCGCCGACGCCAGGCGGAACACGCTGTCGAGGTACCGCTGGCCCCAGGGGCGCTTCTCCCACTGCTCGGACGTCAAAACGGACGACAGCTCGCGGTAGTCGTCGGCGATGGCCACCAGCCGCGGCACGATGGAGCCGCCGGTGGCGATCATGGAGATCTCGTAGTTCAGGCCGAAGGACCGCATGTCCATGTTCGACGACCCGAACACGGCGATTTCGTCGTCGACGACCATGAACTTCGAATGCAGGATCTTCGGCGCCGGATAGCGGTAGATGATCACGCCGGCGTCGAGAAGCGCCTGGTAATACGACTGCTGCGCATGGCCGACCATGAACTGGTCCGACTGCTCGTTGACGTAGAGCTCCACCCGCACCCCGGCGTACGCCGCCGACGTGATGGCCACCAGCATCGACTCGTCGGGCACGAAGTAGGGGCTGACCACGATGAGCCGCCTCGACGCCGAATAGATCATGTCGTTGAACACCCGGAGGTTGGGCATCGTCGTATAGCCCGGCCCGGAGGGCAGCACCTGCACCACGTTGCCGCGTTCCGACGAACTGTACGGGGCGCGTTCGACGACGGGCTGCTCCTCCGGCGGGGCGAACTCCTCGCTGGTCCAGTCGATGGCGAAGATGGCGTCGAGGTGCAGCGCGACCTGGCCGGACACCTCGATCATCGTGTCCACCCACTGTCGGCCCGTCTGATGGTTCTTCTTGCGCTGGTACTCCGGCTCGATGAGGTTCATCGAACCCATGAACCCGACCTGGCCGTCGATGGTGACGATCTTGCGGTGATTGCGCAGGTCCAGTCGGCGGAACGTCAGCTTGACGACGCTGACCGGAAGCATCGGGTGCCACGGGATGCCGGAGCGGTCGAGTCGTTTCTTCAGCTTCCGGTAGCCCGGGTACTTGTACGAGCCGATGGGGTCGACGAGCACCTTGACCTCCACTCCCCGATCGTGCGCGCGTTCCAGGGAGGCGACGAAGCGCTCGGTGGTCGAGTCGAGGGCGAAGATGTACATCTGCACGTGGACGGTGCGTTCGGCCTGGTCGATGAGCTCGATCATCCGGTCGATGGTGGCGTCGTAGTCGGTGTAGATGCCGTTTTCGACGGCGGTGACCGACGGGATGCCGGTGAGATTGCGCGAAAGCCGGATCGTCGTCGCCGATTGCGCGTCGAGATCGACGTCGCGGGGCACGTCCGGCTGGCCCTTCGTGCGTTCGAGTATCAGTTCGTTGGCCATCGCCTGGATGCGGTTCCGCCGCCCGGTGATGGTCTGCGACCCGAGCAGCAGGAACAGCGGCAGGCCGATGACGGGCAGCAGCATGATCACCAGCAGCCACGCCGTCGACGACGACGGGTTGCGGTTTTCCGGGATGACGCCGATGGCGATGAACTTGATCACGTAGTCGACGATCAGGATGGACGCCTGCCACCACGACACGTCGGTGAAGAAGTTCATCATCCAATCCATGAACGAAAGTGTACGTGCAGCCCCGGATCGTACTTTTCGGCAACCCGCCCGGCGACGGCTACGATTGCCTCTTCGGCAACCATCACCGCAGGGAGGCGTGGAATGGATCAGCGTGCGGACGGCCGGGACGTCCCCGGGGCGGCGGACGCCCGGGATGCGGCGGGTGCGGCGGGTGCGGCGGGTGCGGCGGGCGCGGGCATTTCCCGCGAGGACCTGGCGACGTGCCTGCGCGTTCTCGAGGCCGGCGGTCGGCTGGATCCGGAGCACCCCGACGCGGTGACGCTGCAGCGCGCCGTGGGCCGCCTGTTCAAGGAGGTCAAGCGCAATCGTCGCCGCGCCGCCCGCGACAGGCGGTTGGCCGCCGATCGCGCGGTCATCGAGGCCACGGCCACCGGCAGCCCCGACCGCATCGACGACGAGACGCTGGGACTGGACCTCAAACCGGCCCGTGAGCTGCCCGCGGGATCCCTGCCGGAGTCCGTCGACGGCCGTCCGGTCGATCCCGATCGCTTCGCCGGCCGGTTGATCCGCTCCCAGAACTGTTACATCTGCAAGAAGCCGTTCACCCTCGTCGATCGTTTCCACCATCAGTTGTGCCCGGAGTGCGCGGATGAAAACCGCAAGTGGCGGGATGCCCGGTGCGATCTCACGGGCCGCCGGGCGTTGCTCACGGGTGGGCGGGCCAAGATCGGCATGCACATCGCTTTGCGTTTGCTTCGCGACGGCGCCCACCTCACCATCACCACCCGTTTCCCCAAGGACGCCGTGCGGCGCTTCGCGGCCCAGGAGGATTCGGCCGAGTGGCTGCACCGGCTGCGGGTCATCGGCATCGACCTGCGCGATCCCGCCCAGGTGGTGCGCTTGGCCGACGAGGTCGCCGCGGCCGGTCCGTTGGACATCCTCATCAACAACGCGGCGCAGACGGTCCGGCGCTCGGCGGGCGCGTACTCGGGTCTCGTCGACGGCGAGTCCGCACCGCTGGATCCCACCGTGGGCGAGGCCGTCGATTGGGTGAGCCTGGGCACGACCACGGCCATCCACCCCGGTCAGCTAACGGGAGCCGCGGGCGAGGCGATTTCCGGCCGTGCCGACGGGGCGGTCGAAGGCCCCCCGGTCGAGGGCACTGCGGCCGAGAGCGGTGGGGCGGTTTCCCCCGCCGACGCGGGCCACGCCATCCACACCGATTCCGCGGCCGCCGATGCTCTCGTGTCGGCCGCATTGACCGGCGGTTCGGCGTCTCTGGAGCGAGTCGTCGAGGGCACCGCCGTCGACGCGGGCGGCCTCATCCCCGACCTCGTCGCCCACAACTCCTGGGTCGCCACCGTCGGCCAGGTCGATCCCGTCGAACTGCTCGAAGTGCAGCTGTGCAACTCGGTGGCGCCGTTCATCCTGGTCAACAGGCTGCGTCCCGCCATGGAAGCCTCGACGTTCGCCCGCAAGTACGTGGTCAACGTCTCCGCGATGGAAGGCGTGTTCGGCCGCGGTTACAAGGGCCCCGGTCATCCGCACACGAACATGGCGAAGGCCGCGCTCAACATGCTCACCAGGACGTCGGCGGGCGAGTTGCGCGAGCACGGCATCCTAATGACCGCCGTGGACACCGGGTGGATCACCGACGAGCGCCCGCACGTGACCAAGGAACGGCTGGCCAAGGAAGGTTTCCACGCGCCGCTCGACCTCATCGACGGGGCGGCGCGGGTCTACCACCCGATCGTCGCCGGCGAGACCGGCGGGCCGGAGTACTCGGGCGTTTTCCTCAAGGATTACGAACCGTCGAACTGGTGACTCCGGCGGGCCCGTGACGCCACCGGCGGTACCTTCGCCGATACGGTGACGGTTCCAGCCTGTGACGCCGGGAGTCAGTCCCCCGGTTGTCCGGCCAGCAGCGTCGGGACGTGGGTGCTGGTGCCGCGTCGCGTCGTGCCGTCGACGCCGTGGTGGCCGTAGCCCCAGGTGTAGATCTTCCCGTCGTCGGTCAGGCACACCGTGTACGCGTCGCCGCCGCCCGCGTCGGCCGCCGTCGCCCTGCCCGGCAGCTGCACCGGCAGCGGCCGGGAGGAGAATCCCTGCCCGTCGACCGCCGACCCGGCCGCGACCTGGTCGCCCCCGCCGAACAGGAACTTCGCCCCGCGCGGCAGGTTCGACCGCAGATCTGCGGCGGCTCCCCGCGGGTCGCCCGGACGACCGAGCTGACCATGGGTGTTGCCGCCCCACACGAACAGGGTGCCGTCCATGAGGATCGCCCCGGCATGCGTGTGGGTGACGAAAATTCGCACGGCGGGAGCCGGCAGCTGCACCCGGCCGGCGCCATTGCGCGTCGGCGGGCCGCCGAGCCCCAGCTGGCCGCGGTCGTTGCGGCCCCACGACCACACCGTGCCTTCGGAATCGAGCGCCAGCGTGACGTCCTTGCCCGCGGCGATGTTGGTGAACGGCACGGCGGTGGGCAGGCGCATGGGGTACGGCGATCCCTTGCCGGACTTGCCGGTGAGCTGGCCGCGGTTGTCGCGCCCCCAGCCCCACAGTCGTCCGGATTCGTCGAGCGCCAGCGAGTGGTTTCGGCCGGCGGCGACGGAGACGATGTCGCACACGTTGTCCGACACGGGAGTCGGCAGCTGTGGCGTGATGTCCATCGGTGCGGCATTGCCCAGCCTGCCCCCGAGGGCGGCGCCCCAGGACAGGACGTGGCCGTCGGCGGTGATCGCCAGGGTGTGGGAGGTGCCGCAGCTGACGTCGATGAGCGGCTCGCCGACCTCGGGGTGCACGGTCGCGTTCTTCGGCGTCGGGGTGTCCGTGACGCCGATCTGCTCGAAGTCGTTGGTGCCCCAGGCCACGGTGCCGCCATGGGCGTCGATGAGCACGGAGAAGGAATCGCCCGATGACGCCGCCCGGACCGGCCCGCGCACCCCGGGCACCCGGTGGGGCGCCAGCGGTTTGGTCACCAGCGACATCAACGGCAGGTCGCCCCACTGCCACACGGCGTCGTCGGTGCTTTCGGCGACGATGTGGGTGCCGCCCGGCCAGATCCTGCGGAACTCCGCGGGCAGCGTCGTCGGCGGCGGCGTGTGGGGAGTCACCGGTTTGGTCCGCGCCAGGAACGGGGAAATCTGCTCCGTCAGCTTCTCCGGCAGTTTCGGCATGCGCGGCATGGACGACGTCGACGGCTGGTCCGGGGTCCGCGGCCCTTGCTTGTCGACGGCCCCCGTGGGGGTGTCGTCCATCGTGGCGATGGCGGCGATGACGTGGTCACCGGCCAGCAACGCCCCGTCGGCTGCGGCCGTGAGCGGTTCGTGGGCCACGGTAAGCCGTGCGACGGGGGCGAGTGCCGCGCGCAAAGTCGGCAGCGAGGCCCCTCCGCCGATGACGAAGCACCCCACCGAACCATCGGCGGGAAGACCGGCGTCGGCAAGCGTCGTGGCGACCAGTCCCCGGGCCCGGTGGGACCAGTCGGCGAGGATGCGATCGAGATGGCCGCGGGTGATGCGGACGTTTCCGTGTCCGAGCTGCGTGGCGACGCCGATGTCGGTTTCCGGCACCCGCGCCAGGTCCTCCTTGGCGCGACGCACCTCGCCGCGCAGGGACGCCAGGAGCGTGCGGTTGGTCTCCGCGCGCAGGGCGGCGGCCAACGGCGGGTTGTCCCGTTCCAGGAAGTGGCCCAACCAGGCCATGATCCGCTTGTCGACGTCGTCTCCGCCGAGCGACCGGTCCGACCGGTCCACGACGATGGATGGCGCGCCCGTGACCGTTCCCCGCAACACGGTGACTTCCATGGAGCTGCCGCCGGCGTCGATGACCACGCCGGTGGAGCCCGGCTGCAGGCCCTGTCCGCCCGTCGCATGCAGCACCGCGGCGACCGGCTCGGGGATCAGCGACGGCTCCGGCAGCCCCAACGACTGCGCCGCCGCAGCCATCGGTTCGCGCAGCCGGGGGGCCGTCCCCACCGGCACGATGCACGCGATCTGCTCCGGAGGATCGGCGTCGATGTCCTGCGCATGGCCGAGCACCATCGACAGCACCGGCATGAGCAACTCCGCCGGATCCCGGTCGACGTCGGCGTACCGCAACTGCCCGGACAACACGGCGGTCAGCGCGGAGCCCGCGAACGCCGATGGGTCCCCCGCCCCTGCGGCGATCGCGGCGTCGCCGGCGCAGGCACCAGAGTCGTCGAAGCACACGGCCGCGGGCACGGACGCCGAGCCGTCGAAAAGCACCGTGGACCTGCGCCCGTCCGCGCCGCCGAGACGTGCCGTGATCGTCGTGGCGCCGATGTCCAGCGCAAGCCTGTGTGCCATGTAGCTACTTTCCGGCTTCGACGTCGCGCGAAGTCGCCCCGCGGGAACCGTCGAAAGCCTCGATGATGCGTTCCGCGCCGAGTGTCGGCGTGATGTGGCCGTCGCGCAACTGCGATTCGACCAGGGTCTGCGCCTCGCGCACGGCCTCGTCGTCGGCCAGGCGCTGCAGCAGCGTCTCGTGGACCATCGACCACATCCAATTGACCTGCTGGTCCGAGCGTTTCCGCGAAAACAGCCCCGCCTCCAGCATCGCGTCGCGGTGGTCCTCGATGGCCGACCAGAACTTCTCGATGCCGTCGTTTTCCAACGCCGACATGGTCAACACCGGCGGCGTCCAGACCGCGTCCTTGGCGCGCACCATCTTCATGGCCGTCGCCAGATCGCGCGCCGCGCGCTTGGCCGGACGCAGATTCGCCCCATCGGCCTTGTTGATGGCGATGACGTCCGCCATCTCCAACACGCCCTTCTTGATGCCCTGCAGCTGATCGCCGGCACCGGCCAACGCCAGAAACGCGAAGCAGTCGACCATCTGCGCCACGGCGACCTCGGACTGGCCGACGCCGACGGTTTCGACGATGACGACGTCGAAGCCCGCGGCCTCCAACACCACCATCGATTCCCGCGTCGCCTTGGCAACGCCACCGAGGGTGCCCGCCGACGGCGACGGGCGGATGAAGGCCTCGTCCGTGGCCGACAGCTTGGCCATCCGCGTCTTGTCGCCCAGGATGGAGCCGCCCGTCCTCGTCGACGACGGGTCGATGGCCAGCACCGCGACCTTGTGGCCCTCGTCGATGAGATGCATGCCCAACGTCTCGATGGTCGTGGACTTGCCCACGCCCGGCACACCCGTCAGACCGACGCGCATCGCGTTGCCCGAAAACGGCAGCAACTTGACCAGCAGATCCTGCGCCAACACCCGGTGGGCCGGCGCCGTCGACTCCAGCAGAGTGATCGCGCGGGCCAGCTTCGTCCGATTGCCGGCCCGCACGCCCTCGAACAAATCGTCGACGTCGATGCGGCGCCGCGCCTTGCGCACCACCTCCGGCGCCACGGCGGTACGGCCCTCGACCACCGTGCCGGCGGTGGTGTGGAGAGTGCCGAGGTTGTCTTCGAGAAAGCCCGTCATGATCCCTTCTTAAACCGAAAACCGTGCGAAGCGCCGCGCCACCGGAGATGGGCGCGGGTCATCCACCCGCGACATCGGCCACCGAAGGTACCCCGCCGGTTGCGGGCGGGATCCCCCGGTGGCCCGGCTGCCGGGCGCCGGTTGCCGGGCGCCGACTACTCGGAGTCGTCGGCGCCGGCGTCGTCGGCCGCGTCGGAGTCGGAGTCGGAGAGCGACTCCAGCTCCAGGCCGAGATCGGCGGCCAGCTTGCCGATCATGTCGATCGCCGCGTCGGCGATGACCGTGCCCGGCGGGTAGATGGCCGCCGCGCCGGCGTCGTAAAGCTCCTGGAAATCACCCGGGGGGATCACGCCGCCGACGACGACCATGATGTCCTCCCGGCCCAGCTTGGCCAGCTCCGCGCGCAACTCCGGCACCAGGGTGAGGTGACCGGCGGCCAGCGACGACACGCCCACGACGTGAACGTCGGCGTCGACCGCGGACTTGGCGGCCTCCGCCGGCGTCTGGAACAGCGGCCCCACGTCGACGTCCATGCCCAGGTCGGCGTAGGCCGACGCGACGACCTTCTGACCGCGGTCGTGGCCGTCCTGGCCCATCTTCGCCAGGAAGATGCGCGGGCGGCGACCCTCCTCGGCCTCGAACTCCTCGGCCAGCGCAATGGCCTTCGCCACGTTGGACACGGCGCCCTCCTTGCCCACCTCGTCCTTGTACACGCCGGACAGCGTGCGGATCTCGGCCTGGTGACGGCCGAAGACCTCCTCCATCGCGTCGGAGATCTCGCCGATGGAGGCCATGGCGCGGGCACAGTCCACGGCCAACTTCAGCAGGTTCTTGTCCAGATCACCCGGCTCGCCCGGGTTGCGGCACGCCTCGGTCAGCGCCCGCAGCGCGGCCTGGGTCTTCTCCTCGTCGCGCTCGGCGCGCAGCCGCTGCAGCTTCTCGTTCTGCTCCTGGCGCACGCGGGAGTTCTCGACCTTGAGGACCTCGATCTCCTCGTCCTCGTCGACCTGGTACTTGTTCACGCCGATGAGGGCCTGGCGGCCGGAGTCGATGCGCGCCTGGGTGCGGGCAGCCGACTCCTCGATGCGCAGCTTCGGAATGCCCTCGATGGTGGCCTCGGCCATGCCGCCGGCCTCCTCGACCTCCTCGATGTGGCCCCGGGCCCGCTTGACCAACTCGTTGGTCAACCACTCGATGTAGTACGAACCGGCCCACGGATCCACCGGGCGGGTCGTGTTCGACTCCTGCTGCAACAGCAGCTGGGTGTTGCGGGCGATGCGGGCCGAGAAGTCCGTCGGCAGGGCCAGCGCCTCATCCAGCGCATTGGTGTGCAGCGACTGGGTGTGGCCCTGGGTGGCGGCCATCGCCTCGATCGCCGTGCGGGCCACGTTGTTGTAGACGTCCTGGGCGGTCAGCGACCAACCGGAGGTCTGCGAGTGGGTGCGCAGCGAACGGGACTTCGGGCTCTTCGGATCGAACTTGTTGACCAGCTCGGCCCACAGGATGCGGCCGGCGCGCAACTTGGCGATCTCCGTGAACGTGTTCATGGAGATGCCCCAGAAGAACGACAGACGCGGAGCGAACTTGTCGATGTCCAGACCGGCGTCCAAACCCGCGCGAATGTACTCGACGCCGTCGGCCAGGGTGTAGGCCAGCTCCAGGTCGGCCGTCGCACCGGCCTCCTGAATGTGGTAGCCGGAAATGGAGATCGAGTTGAACTTCGGCATCTTCAGCGAGGTGTACTCGAAGATGGACGAGATGATCCGCATCGACGGCTTCGGCGGGTAGATGTACGTGTTGCGGACCATGAACTCCTTGAGGATGTCGTTCTGCACGGTGCCGCGCAGCTCCTCGGTGGGCACGCCCTGCTCCTCGGCGGCGACGATGTACATCGCCATCACCGGCAGGATCGCGCCGTTCATGGTCATCGACACCGACACGCCGCCCAGGTCGATGCTGTCGAACAGCTGCCGCATGTCGTAGATCGAATCGATGGCCACGCCGGCCATGCCGACGTCGCCGGTGACGCGCGGGTTGTCCGAGTCGTAGCCGCGGTGCGTGGCCAGGTCGAACGCGACCGACAGGCCCTTCTGGCCGGCGGCCAGGTTGCGACGGTAGAACGCGTTGGACTCGGCGGCGGTGGAGAAACCGGCGTACTGGCGGATCGTCCACGGCTGGTTGGTGTACATGGTCGGGTACGGCCCGCGCATGAACGGGGCCAGACCCGGGAACGAATCAACCGGGTGGCCCTCGGCGGCCGCGGCCTCGCGATCGGCGCGTTCGTAGACGCGCTTGACGTCGATGCCCTCGGGAATCGTCCACGTTTCGGTGGCGGCGCCGGTCGCGTCTGCCGCGGCGGGGGCGGCGTCGGCGTCGGTGCGCGGCACGTCCGCGAAACTGGGGATGGTGGTCATTGGTCCGTTCACGCTCCCAGGGAGTCCAGCAGCCGCGACAGTTCCGCGACGGCGTCGATGTTCATGGTCAGGTAACCGTCCGGTCGGGCATCGCCCCCGGCATCGGCGAACAGCTTCTCCGGCCCGGCGACGAGCACCTCGGAGGCGCCGGCGGCGCGGGCGGCGGCAACGGCCTCGGCGCCGGAGGCGGTGTACTCTCCGTCGGCGCCGCACAGCACGACGATCGGGGCGGACGCGGCGGCCTCGTCGAAGGCGGCCTCGCCCGGCACGACCTGGCCCGGGTTGAGGGCCTCGATGCCGCCGGAGGCCATCAGGTTGGCGGTGAAGCCGGTGCGGATGTTGTGCTTGGCCAGCGGGCCCAGCGGCAGCATCGCGATCTGCGGGCGGCGGCCCTGCTCGGCGAGGAAGTCATCCGAACGGTTGCGCAGCGCCTCGAAGTCGGCGGCCCAGCGGCGGATGCGCTCCCCCTCTGGACGGGCCTCCGGCGGCAGCGGCGCCTCGGCCAGGTTCGGGAACTCGTTGATCGCCGTGACCTTCGTGCGGCGGTGCGCGATGTCCGCGCGACGCGCCTCATGGGCGGCGTCGATGTTCTCGCGGACGTGATCGAAGGCGGTGTCGATGCCGCCGTAGGACTCGACGTCGGTGAAGATCTTCCACGCGCGGTCGGCGATCTCGTCGGTGAGTTCCTCCACGTAGTAGGAACCGCCGGCCGGGTCGGCGACGAAGCCCAGGTGCGACTCCTCCAGGAGCAGCAGGTTGGTGTTGCGGGCGATGCGGGCCGCGAACGTGCGGGACACGCCCGGCTGGCCGCCGTGGATGGCGTTGTCGAACGGCAGCACCTCGACGGTGGTCGCCCCGCCGACGCCGGCGGCGAACGCGGCGACGGTGACGCGCAGCATGTTCACCCACGGGTCACGCTGCGAGAACATCACCGGGGCGGTGACGGCGTGGTTCGGTGCGGAGCCGTGCTCGGCGGCGCCGGCGACCTGGGCGACGCGGGCCCACAGGGTGCGGGCCGCGCGGAACTTCGCGATCGTGTTGAACTGGTCGTCGGTGGCCGAGTAGCGGAAGGAAATCTGGTCCAGGGCCTCCTCGACGCTCAGACCGGCCTCGGTCAGGGCGCGCAGGTACGCCACGCCCACGGCCAGGGCGTAACCGATCTCCTGGGAGTCGGTGGCGCCCATGTTCGCGAACGCCACGCCGTCGACCAGCAGGGTGCGGACGCTGCCGGGTCGCTTGGCGTTGGCGACGGCCATCTTCACGGCCTCGTCCAGCGACACCTCCGGGGCGCCGGTGTACTTGCTGGTCAGCGGGGCGACCGACAGCTCGATGTCGACGGCCTCGGGGTCCTTCAGGTCGGCGTCGTCGACAAGCGCGAACAACGCGTCGGCGGCCTCGGCGACCCGTTCGCCGGCCTCGATCGCAATCGGCGCCAGGTCCAGGTACACGCCCTTGAGCAGCGCGGGCAGATCCGCCGCAGTCAGGCCGTTGCGCAGATCCACGCGCACCGCGGACGTGCCGTTGGTCAGCGCGTCGAGCAGCGCCTCGTTGACCTTCGCGGCCGGGCCGGAACCCGCGCGGCCGAACGTCTCGCGCACTCCCCAACCGGCGTTGTCGGCGTCGCGCAGGCGGGCGCCGCGGGTGAACGGGAACTGGCCGGGGGCCGGGACCTCCGCCAGATCATCGGCCCGGGTGTACAGCGGCCGGACCTCCACGCCGTCGTACGTGGTCTTGATGAGCTTCTTCCAGACGTCCAACGGCACGTCGGCGACGTCCTGCTTCCGCACCCGGGCGAACACCCCGGCGACGGCCTTGAACCACGAGGCCTGCTGCTCCTCGAAGTCTGGCGGAAGCGCGGTCGCGGAGGAGTTGGGGGCCGTTCGGTCAGTCACGGCGGACCTTCTTCCTTGCTTGTCGTGCGCCCCACGCCCGGCCACTGGGCCGCGCCGATGGGCCGTGGAAAAGGCCGTTCGGTGCGGCCGCAGTGGTCTGGCGCGGACGCCGCTGTTGAATTGAACGAAACCGGCCGAACCGGATTCCCGGCGCTCGACGACACCGTTCACCCACTGTGAGCCGGTCACCTTTCCAATACTAATTAGGCTCCGGCACGAGCCGTGGTCGGGTATCCTCCCCCACCCCCGATGTGCGCATCGGGCCCGGACGTTCGTGCCCGAGTTCGCCCTTTTCGGGCTTTGCGACGCCCGATTCCCGCCGTGGCCGGTGTGCTGCGGGGTTCCGTGGCGCAAACGGGGGTAATCTCGATCCGATGTCAACGCGCCCCTCCCCTTACCGCCGCCGGCGGGCGATCCGCCCGCTGGTGTTGTTGGCTTTGGGGCTGGTGGCCGTCGCGGTGCTGTACGTCGTCGACGTGCCCACCGTCGACGCCATCCGCGGTTGGGCGGAGGCCACCGGCGCCTGGTTTCCCGTGGTGTTCTTCCTGGCCTACGTCGGGTTCACGCAGCTGCCGGTCCCCCGCACGGTGTTCACCCTGTCGGCGGGGATCCTGTTCGGTGCGGTACCGGGCATCGCGATGGCGCTGGCGGCCACCGGTGCGTCGGCGATCGTGTCGTTGGTCGTCGTCAGGCACTTCGCGCGGGATTGGGCGCGCGATGTGCTGATGAGGCATCGCCGCGTCATGGACCTCGACCACAGGCTCGAGCATCGGGGTTGGTTGGCCGTCGCGTCGCTGCGCATGATCGCCGCGGTGCCGTTCGCGCCGCTGAATTACGCGTGCGCGCTGTCGTCGATCCGGCCGCTGCCGTTTTTCCTGGCGACCATCGTCGGCTCCGCGCCCGGCACGATCGTCACGGTGCTGTTCGGCAATGCGCTCATCGTCGGCATGGATTGGCGGATCGTGGTGGTCACGGGGCTGCTGGTGTGCGTGGGCGTGGCCGGTTTGGTTCTCGACGCGCGGATGCCGGTCGTCCATTCCGTCAAGTCACCGGGGTAGACTCGAGGCATGTTCGCCGTACATGCCCGTTATCGGGGACGCTCGACCCGCCGCGCCGACCACGTGCGTGCCTCGGGCGCGGCGCTGTCGAGGCTCGACGGCGTGGGCAAGGTCGCGCCCTCCGGCGTCGAGGAGCTGTCGGCCCATCCCCGGGACGCCGTCGCGGTGACCACGTTGGTGCTGGCGTTGCTGGCCGCCGGCGATTGGTCGATCGGCATCGGCGTTTCTCCGGCCGGCGACGCCGATGCAGCGTCGGTCGCGGCCGCGGGTGTGCTGGGCAAGGGCGGGCGCGCGGGAACGGTGCGGGTGCGCATCCGCACCGGCGATCCCGGGGGCAAGGAGCTTTCCGACGACATCGCCGCGGCCTTCACCCTCCTTCACCACGTGATCTCGCGACGGTCCCCCGAGGGCCGCGAGGCGACGAACCTCGTGCGCGCCGGATGGACGCAGGTGGAGGTGGCCGCGGAGCTCGGCGTGAGCAAGCAGGCCATCAACCAGCGCCTGCAGGCGGCCGGTTGGCATGCGGAGGAAGCCGGCTGGTCGCTGGCGGTTCACCTGCTCCAGCGCGCGGCACGCGACTGACGGTCCCCCGCGTTGGCGGCGGCGGCCCTACCTCAGGGGGCGCTGCGGATCCGGCGCCGTGCCATCGCCGAACGGACGGCCGCCGAGCTTTTCCCGGCCATGCGGGGTCAGCCACACATCCTCCGCCGGGCCCTTCGGAATGATCTGCGTCGGATTGATGTCCTTGTGAACCACGTAGTAGTGGGCCTTGATCTGGTCGAAATCGACCGTCTCGCCGAAGCCCGGCGTCTGGTACAAGTCGCGCGCGTAGGCCCACAGCACCGGCATCTCCGACAGCTTCTGCCGGTTCGCCTTGAAATGCCCGTGGTAGACAGCGTCGAAACGCACCAACGTGGTGAACAGGCGGATGTCGGCCTCCGTGATCGTGTCGCCCATCAGGTAGCGGCGATCGGCCAGACGCTCCTCCAGCCAATCCATCGCCGCCCACAGCCGGTCGTAGGCCGCGTCGTACGACTCCTGGGACCCCGCGAAACCGCAGCGGTACACGCCGTTGTTGACCTCGGTGAAGACGCGCTTCATCACCGCCTCCATCTCGTCGACCACATCCTCCGGCCACAAGTTCGGGGCGCCGTCGCGGTGGAACTTCTGCCACTGCGACGCGAAATCACGCGTGATCTGGTCGAAGTCGTTTGTCACCACCGCGCCGTCGCGCTCGTCGACCATCGCCGGCACCGTGATGCCGCGCGGGTAGTCGGGCTCGCGCGCGAAGTACGCGTCCTGCAGCCGCTCGATGCCCAGCACCGGATCGACGCCGCCGGGATCGAGATCGAACGTCCACGACCGCGGATCATGCACGGGGCCGGCCAGTCCCATCGAGATGACTTCCTCCAAGCCCAGCAGCCGGCGCACGATGATCGCCCGGTTCGCCCACGGGCACGCCTGCGCCGCGATGAGGCGGTAACGGTTCGGTTCGACCGGGTAGCCGTCTTCGCCGTCGACCGTGATGCGCGAGGTTATGTACCGCATGTCGCGGTTGAAGTCCTTGCCCTTGTCCACGTAGACGCCCGGCGTGTCGTGCGGGTTCGTGGCCCGGTCGTCGCGCCGGGTGTTTTCGTCGTTTGTCCTGGATGCGCTCACAAACCCCACCATATGTGACATATCAACAATGGGCAAGGGGTCGATCGCCCGGCATGGAGGCCCGGGCGCCTGCGGTAGTGGTAGCTCGGTCATCTCTCCCGCCCCACCCGTCGCTTCCGGCTCTTTCGTCACGTATCCGGCGTAGATCGCCCGAAACGACTCAGACCCCGCCCGGAAAACCCCAGGTCACGGAACAACGTCGTGAGTCGTTTTGGGCGATGCGCCGGGTTCCAGTGCGTGGGAGCGATGCGCCGGGTTCTAGTGCGCGGGGCCCTTTCACCGCAAACGAAACCCCTCCGGCCACCGCCGCCCGGCGGGCACGAACCGCACCGACGACACCGCCCCCGCCGCGACCGCCCGCCGCTGCCGCTCCAACGCCTCGGCCACCATCCGCACGCCCTCCCCCGACACCACCTGCGGATACGTCACGCGCAGCACCGCCAGTCCTTTCTGCAACATCTCCGTCTCGCGCCGCCACTCGTACTTCGACCTGGCCTGCCCATCGCCGTACCGCCCGCTGAATTTGCCCTCGCCGTGGACCTCCACCATCAGCAACCACTCCGAATACCCGAGGTCGACCTGCCCGATGAAAATCCCGTCGGCAGTGAACACCCGCAACTGCACTTCCGGCGCGGGCAGCCCCGCCTCGATGATCTGCGCCCGCAGCAGCGACTCCGGCGCACTGTCCGGAAACTGCGACGCGCACGCCACCGTCCGTAGCGCCGCCGCAGGGTTCGGGCCCAGCGCGGCCGGCCGCATCAGGTCGATGGCCGAATTCCCCAACCGCAACGCCGAATCCGCCGCGACGAGCCCCGCCCCGAACCCGTGCCGCCGCGTGATGTCGGCGATCGTCGCCCCCGGTGACGTCACCGCCCGGCCGTCGACCGCGACCACTTCATCCGGCCCCCAGACCAGCTTGCTTTCGTGGATGGTGCCGCGCGTTTCGAACTTCCGCCTCGTGGGGTGGGCCAGTTCGATGATGTCGTCGCCTGGCGGGACCGGCCATTGCGGTGCGGGGCGACCGTCGGCGGGCATCGGTTCGATGATGTCGAGGCCGTGGACGAGCGCGGCGCTGCGCCCGACGATGACCATGTCGCGTCGGCCGTCGGCTGCGGTGAGGTGGCGGAGGCGCCGCTTGTCGGTCTCGGTCAGCGTCGCCCAGTCGACGGCGGGTACGTAGATGTTGGGGTGCAGGCGGTGGAGTTCGCCGGCGGTGCATCGACGGGCGAGTGTTTGGCGTTCATTTTTGGTGGTCCCCCTCAGTGTTTTCACGCTCATTTGGACGCCGCCGGGGCCCGTTCGGTTCCATCCGTTTCGGCGGCGGCCTCCGTTCGGGGGTGGGCGCGGCCGGGTCGGCGTTCGAAGGGTCGGGTGCCGCCGGGGGCGGGCTCGGTTGTTTCGTGCTTTACGACGTCCCGCCACTCAACTCGTGCCCGCCACTCAGCTGATGCTTTACGACGTCCAATCGCCCAAAACGACTCACTCGGCCTCTCCTTGACCTGGGGTTTTGCGGCGGTCTCGTGAGTCGTTTTGGGCGATACGTCCGTGGATAACGTGAAATGGGCCGCCAACGTCACAGTGACGTTGACGGCCCATGTTCGGATCCATGTCGGGGGTCATCCCGGCAGTGGCGGAATGACGGTGGGACAGCCCCGGGGCTCTCCACCGCTCGGAGGGTTACTGGGTGGGACGCCAGGTGTCTCCGGGGTTGCCGCCCTTCTCGCCGCCCGCGCCGCCCGCGCCCCGCGCGCCGTCCGGGGTGCCGGAAGCGCCGGGGCCGGAGTGACGGCCGGCATTGCCGTTGCCGGGTCCGGAACGGAAATCCGACGGACGCTGGCCCGAGACGAACCCGCCGGGCTGATCCGACCGACCCGGCTGGCCGGAGCCGAACCCTCCGGGCTGCCCCGGCTGACCCGGCTGACCGGAGCCAAACCCGCCGGACTGGCCCGCCGAACCTGACTGACCCGGCTGGCCCGAACCGAACCCGGCCGACTGGGCAGGCTGACCCGACATACCCGGCTGACCGGCCTGAGCCGGCATACCCGGCTGCTGGCCGACGCCGCCGCCGGCCGGGCGGGAATCGCCGGCGGGCAGACCACGCTCACCGCGATCGGAACCGCGCCCGTCCTCGGGACCGATGCCGTCCTCACCCGGGATGGGCGACTCCTTGGCGGCATCCTCCGCGGACTTGCGCTTCGACTGCACCACGGCGGTCGGATCCTCGACGGGGCGGTTGGCGACCTCGTTGGCCGCCGCCACGGCACGCGCGATCTCCGGGTTGGAGGACATGTCGAACCAGTCCTCGTCCTTGTCGCGCTCGGCCTCCTCGCGGGCCTCGGCGGTGACGGCCGGCGGCTCGTAGCGGAACACGCCGTCCTCGTCGGCCTTGCCGAACGCGCGGGCGAAGCTCTCCAGCGAGTCGCCGAACTGGGAGGGAACCATCCAGACGGTGTTGCCGTCCTTGTTGGCCAGCTCGGGCAGGGTCTCCAGGTACTGCCAGGCCAGCATTTCCGGGGTCAGCTGCGACGCCTTCACGGCGGCGTTGACCTTCTGCAGCGCCCGCGCTTCACCCTGGGCCTCGAGGTAGCGGGCGGCGCGGGTGCCTTCGGCGCGCAGGATGGTCGCCTGCCGCTCACCTTCCGCGGCGAGAATGGCGGCGTGCTTGTTGCCCTCGGCGGCGAGGATCTGCGCCTGCTTGCGGCCCTCGGCGGTCTTGATGTCCGCCTCGCGGGTGCCCTCCGCGGTCAGAATCATGGCGCGCTTTTCGCGGTCGGCCTTCATCTGCTTTTCCATCGACTGCTGGATGGACGGCGGCGGCTCGATGGCCTTCAGTTCGACGCGGGCGATGCGCAGGCCCCACTTCGCGGTGGCCTCGTCGAGTTCGCCGCGCAGTCGGCGGTTGATGTAGTCGCGCGACGTGAGGGTTTCCTCCAGCGTCAGGCCGCCGACGACGTCGCGCAGGGTGGCGGTGGTGATCTGCTCGATGCCGAAGATGTAGTCGGCCACGCCGTAGATGGCGCGGGCGGGGTCGTTGACCTGGAAGGTCACGACGGTGTCGATGGCGACGGTCAGGTTGTCCTCGGTGATCACCGCCTGCGGGGGGAACGTGACCATCCGCTCTCGGGTGTCGACCTTCTCGCGGACGTTGTCGATGAACGGGATGATGAACGCCAGGCCACCGGACAGCGTCCGGGTGTACCTGCCGAGCCGTTCGATGACGGCGGCCTCGCCCTGCGGGACGAGAATGATCGCCTTGCTCACCACCACCAGCACGAGAAAGACGAGTACTAGGGCGAATACGACTCCTGTGGCCATGGGCTCACACCTCCTTGTCCACGACGGCCGTGTTGCCGTCGATGCTGACGACCGTGACCCGGTCCCCCGGCGAGAATGTCACGCCGGGCACCAATGCGCGCGCCGACCAGAGTTCGCCGGCTATGCCGATCAGTCCGGTTCGGTCGTCGATCGCCTCTTCCACGGAGGCGGTGCGGCCGACGAGTTGGCGGGGGTTGGATTCGACTTTCCCGGAGTCGACGCCGGTGAACATCTTGCGTCGCAGCATGGGCCGCACCAGGGCCATCAAGCCGATGCTGGTGACGGCGAAGACCGCGACGTCGACCCACAGCGGGGTGTCCGCCAGCGACACTCCGGCTGCGGCGAGCGCGCCTCCCGCGACCATCAGCATCGACAGATCGCCGATGGCGAACTCGAGGAAGACGAGCAAGATGCTCAGTCCAAACCAAATGATCGAAGCCACGGGGCCATCCTACAAAAGGTCCCGGATCCCGCGGCGGAGGGACTTTTTGCTTGACGACGGCCACGTGGTCGTCGTCAAGCCGACAAACGCGGGTGCGGCCGGGCCTGAACCGGATCAGCCGAGGTGGGGTTCCGTGACGAAGTCGACGAGCCGTTCGACGGCGCCGATGAGCGAGGGTTCGAGGTCGCGGAAGGAATCGACGGCGCCGTAGACGCGCCGCCAGCCGTCGGTCGGGTCGCCCCAACCGAGGCGTTCGCACACGCCGGTTTTCCAATCCTCGCCGTAGGGGACCTCGGGCCAGGCGCGGATGCCCACGGCCGACGGCTTCACGGCCTGCCACACGTCGATGTACGGATGACCCGTGACCAGGACGTGGGGGCCGACCTGCTGCGTCATGCGGGACTCCTTCGACCCTTCGACGAGGTGGTCGGCGAGCACCCCCACGCGACGGTCGGGGCCCGGTCCGAACTCGGCGAGGCGTTCGGCGAGGTTGTCCAGCCCCTCCAGGTGCTCGACGACGACGCCTTCGACCCGCAGGTCGTGGCCCCACACCCGCTCGACGATGGCGGCGTCGTGGATTCCCTCGACCCAAATGCGGCTGGGCAGGGCGACCTTCGCCTGCACGTCGGCCACCCGGCGCGAACCCGACGCGGAACGGTTCAGGCGCGGGTCGGCCTGCTTCGGCGCGGGGCGGGTCAGGGTGACGCGGCGACCGTCGATGAGGAACGCGCTCGGCGTCATCCGGAACAGCCGTACCTTCCCGCGGCGATCCTCCAGCTTGACGCAATCGCCGTCCTGCAGTTTCTCGAACCCGACCACCGCCCCGACGTACCCGTCGACCGCCGACTCCACGACGAGGCCCTCGTCGGCCGGCACTTCCGGGGCCACCATCGCCTTGCGCCGCGCATGGCCGCGGGCGCCGCCGAAAATGTCCTGGGAGGCATAGGGGTCGTGGTAGCTCATGGCGATCGAGGGTAGCCGACGGCTGCGGAGGTCCCGGGCAGGCGTCACGGTCGCCGTGCCGGGTCGCCACCTCGGTCGCGGCCCCGGTCGGCTACCGTGTCCTGCCATGGAACGACCTCCGGTGGATCGCGTCGCCGTCGATCAGGTGTGGACCCCCGTCCAGCACACGGCCCTGTGGTTGGGCGCGTGGGTTACGGGGCAGGTCTCGTACGACCACCTGCTCGACGCGCTCGACGCCGTCGGCGGGCCGCATTCGGCGGAGCTCGTCGATGCGACTGTGCCGGCGGTCGTCGACGTGGATGCGCCGCTGGGGCGCGCAGAGCTGCTTCGTCTGGTGCGCGCGGTCACCGATGGCGGCGCGTGGGCCCGCGATGCCGAACCGCCGGTGCGGCTGGTGTTGTCCGGGCCGGGTGAGGCGCCGATGCTGCCCGCGGGAACGGAGCTTTACGACGCCGCCGCCCGGGCCGGTGCGGCCATCGTGTTGGCGGATGCGACCCCGGGGTGGCGTCACGTGCTCGTGCCCGACCGTTTGCCCGCCGGCGGCGGCGTTCGGTGGCTGTGGTTCACCGTGGAGGGGCATCTGCCGGAACCGGCGCACCTGTCCCCCGGCGAGGCTGATTTGATGCTCGCCGACGCCACCCGCCGGGCGGCGGCGGACATCGCGGCGGCGTCGCCCGGGGCGCGTCCGGGTGCGGCGGCGCCGGATCCGCGGCTGATGGTGGGCATGCTGACGGATCACTTCGATCTCGCCGAGCTCCCCGACGAACTGCCGCGGCGTGCCGGCGGGTTGCTCGCGCGGGCGGACCGGCTGGCGGCGATTCTCGCCGTCGGGCGCGGCGAGGCTCCCGGGGCGGGTGCGGCGCATGACCCCCACCTGATTCCGCTGTGGCGCGACATCCGTGCCGCGCGGGTGGCCGCCGTCGATCACGCCGTGCGCGAGTGGGCGGCCGACTACGCCGGAGCCTGAGCGGTCGCGGCGGGTGCGTCAGTCGGGGCGCCCCGCATGGGAGGGCCGCGCGGCGGGGATGCAGCAGTCCACGGCGCAGGGCTTGCCGTCGCAGGCGGAGCCGAGCAGCGGTTCGAGGCCGAGGCGGCGGGCCGGGGCGCCGTCGGTGCGCTCGCGGATCAGCTCGACGACCATCTCGGTGAATGCCTCGGACGGGCCGGGCGTGGCCACGCGTTCGATGACGATGTCGTGGGCGTTCATTTCGTCCTGCAGCTCCGAATCGAGGTCCCACACGACTTCGATGTGGTCGGAGATGAAGCCGACCGGGCACACGACGGCGGCGTTTTCCCCGTCGGCGAAGATCGCCTCGATGTGGTCGACGATGTCGGGTTCGAGCCACGGCACCTGCGGCGGGCCGGACCGCGACTGCCACACGACGTCGAACTCGGTGGCCCCGACCTGCTCGGCGATGAGGCCGGCTGCTTCGTTGACCTGACGCGAGTAGAGGTTCCCGCCCAGCGACGCCGGCCCGGAGGCGTCGTCGGCGGCGTTGGGGATGGAGTGGGCGGTGAACACCAGGCGCGCGCCGTCGCGGCGGTCGGCGGGCAGCTTCGCGCGGGATTCGCGCACCGCGCGGGCGTATTCGCCAATGAACAGCGGGTGGTCGTGGAAGCCGCGGAGCTTTTCCATCTCGATGGCGCCGAGCTCCGGCTTCGATGCGAGGTGCTCCCGGGCGCGGGCGATGTCCTCGTGGTACTGGCGGCAGCCGGAGTATCCGGCCCAGGCGGAGGTGGCGAACACCAGCGCGCGGGTCACGCCGTCGCGGGCCATGTCCTCGACGGTGTCCTCGATCATCGGGTGCCAGTTGCGGTTGCCGAAGTACACCGGCAGGTCGATGCCCTCGTCGGCGAGTTTCTTCTCCAGGTTGGCGATGATCTCGCGGTTGAGGTCGTTGAGCGGCGAGCGGCCGCCGAAATGGTGGTAGTGCTCCCCGACCTCGTCGAGACGCTCGGGCGGGATGCCCCGGCCACGGGTGACGTTTTCCAGGAAGGGGCGGACGTCCTCTTCCTTTTCCGGTCCGCCGAAGGACAGGACCAGGATGGCGTCGAAGGGGTGGTCGGGTGCGGCGTCGGTCATGCAGGACAGCTTAACGGGACGGCTTCACCCGTCGAACAAGGGGACCCTAAGTGGGTTGGGGCTTGGCGACGCCCGTCTCAGGGCACGCGGCGGCCGAGAACCAACGAGGAGCCGGCGGAGATGACCAGCAGCACGAAGGACGCCGCCATCCACGGACGCGGCTTCTCGCTGCGACGCAGTTCGTAGCCGATTTCGTCGGTCAGTGCGCCGTAGACGTCGCGCAGTTCGTCGAGGCTCGCCGCGGAATGGAACTCGCCTTCGGTGCGGCGGGCGATTTCCATGAGGGATTCGTCGTCGTTGGGCACCTCCAGGACCTGGCCGTCGATGTTGACCACGCCGTCGCGGGTGCCGAAGGAGATGGTGTGGATGGGCAGTCCGATTTTCGCGGCCTCGTCGGCGGCGGTGTACGCGCCGCGGGGGTCGTCGAGTTCGGCGGGGATGGTCTGTTTGCCGTCGGACAGCAGGACGATCGCGGCGGGCGGGGGTCCTTCCGGACCCTGGACCTGTTCGCCGAACTGGAGGATCGCCGATTGCGCAGCGGCGATGGCGTCGCCGGTGGCGGTGGCGCTGTCGAGGGTGGCCCCGTCGAGGGCGCGGGCGACGGTGTCGTGGTCGGTGGTCGGCATGACGGGGGTCTGCGCGCGGCCGGCGAAGGTGACCAGCCCGACGTTGAGGTCGTCGGGCAGCGATTCGATGAACTCGCGGCCCGCCTGCTTCGCCGTGGTCAACCTGTCCGGCTCGACGTCGGTTGCGGACATCGAGAGCGACACGTCGACGGCGAGCATGATCGTCGCCCTGTTGCGCGCCACCTTCGTCTCCGCCATTGGTCCGGCCATCGCGATCGCCAACACCGCCAGCGCGGCCAGCAGCGCCGCGACGGGCACGTGCCGCAGCCAGGGGTGCCCGGGGCCGGTCACGTCGGCGACGACGGTGAAGTTGCCGAACGCGATGGACCTCCGGCGCTTGCGCTTGTCGACGACGACGTAGGCGGCGGCCGCCGCGATGGGCACCAGCAGCGCGAGCAACCACCACGGGTGGGCGAAGGAGCCGGTCATCGGGCACCTCCCCGCCCCGGGGCCATCTGACGGGCGAAGTCGAGCACCCAGT
Organism: Corynebacterium freneyi; assembly: GCF_030408835.1. Classification (NCBI taxonomy): domain Bacteria; kingdom Bacillati; phylum Actinomycetota; class Actinomycetes; order Mycobacteriales; family Corynebacteriaceae; genus Corynebacterium; species Corynebacterium freneyi. Next base: position 1,553,552 of record NZ_CP047357.1, on the reverse strand, counting down.
CCCGGTCGGTGCGCAGCTCGACGATGCGGGCGCGGGCCGACCGCAGCGCGGCGGTGACCCGCTCGGAATGCTCCCGCGCCGCCGTTTCGTAGCGTCTCCTCGTCGCGTCGTCGATGTCGACGTCGAGGATCTCCCCGGTCGTCGGGTCGGACAGGCGGACGGGACCGGCGCCGGGCAGCGACTCGTCGGCGGGGTCGATGAGCCGAATGGCCAGGACGTCGGTGCGGGTGCCCACCACGCGCAACGCATCGGCCCAGTCCACCGGCCCGAGGAAGTCGGAGATGACGGTGACCAAACCGGCCCTCGGCGCCCGCGAGGGCAACGTGCCCAGGTCCGCGGCCAGACCGGAACCGCCCACGTGCCGCGCCGCATGGGCGATCAGCCGCATCGCATGGGCGCGGCCCTGACCGGGCGGAATCAGGGTGCCGTCGGCGACCAGCGCCGTGCGGTCCCCCGGGTTGTCCGCCAACAGCGTCACGGCCGCCGTGGCCGCTGCCAGCAGGTGGCGTTTCGTCGTGGGGCCGGACCCCGTCGTCAAGCGGGGCGACGACTCCGCGACGATCCACGATTCCAATTCGCGCTCGGCCTCGGGGTCGCGCACGTGGGCGACGCCCGTGCGCGCGGTGACCGACCAATCCATCAGGCGGACGTCGTCGCCGATGACGTACTCGCGGGCCGAATCGGGATCGGTGCCCGGCCCCGTCGCCGCCGACGCGAACGTGCCGCGCAGCAGACCGTCGAGCCGGCGGGTCACCGTCAACTCGAGGTGCCGCAGAACCCGGTCCAGGTCGCGGTCGATGGCCGGGGTGTCGCTCATTGCCCGGCGCCCACCTCGGGCAGACGCACCCGCGCCAGCACCCGGTCGATGATGGCCTCCGGGGTCACCTCGTCGGCAAGCCCCTCGTAGGACAGGACCAGCCGGTGGCGGAGCACGTCGGGCAGGACCTCCACCACATCGGCCGGGGTGACGTAATCGCGGCCCTTGAGCAGCGCCGTCGCCCGGGCCGCGGTGATCGCGCCCAACGTCGCACGCGGCGACGCGCCGTACGCCAGCCACCGGCCCACGTCATCCAGGTTCGCCCGCGACGGATTGCGGGTCAGCTCGATGACCGCCACCACGTAGTCGATGAGCGAATGGTGGACGAACACCTCGCGGGTCTTCTTCTGCAGCGCCCGGACGGTGTCCGGATCGAGGACGCGGCCGGCCGTCGGCGGCGTCGACCCCATCCGGTAGACGATCTCGCGTTCCTCCGCCGGCGTCGGATAATCGACGATGACCTTGAACAGGAAACGGTCGCGCTGCGCCTCCGGCAGCGGGTACACGCCCTGGTTTTCGATGGGGTTCTGCGTCGCCAGCACCAAAAACGGCTCCGGCACCGGACGCGACACGCCGGCGATGGACACCTGGTGCTCCGCCATGACCTCCAGCAGCGCCGACTGCACCTTCGCGGGCGCGCGGTTGATCTCGTCGGCCAGCACGACGTTGGCCATCACAGGGCCGGGCTCGGTGATGAACTCGCCGGTGTCCTGCCGGAACACGCGGGTGCCCACGATGTCGGAGGGCACCAGGTCCGGGGTGAACTGGATGCGGGAGAAGCTGCCGCCGATGACGGTGGCGAACGTCGACACCGCCAGCGTCTTGGCCACGCCCGGCACGCCCTCCAGCAGCACGTGGCCGCCGGAGAGCATGGCCACGACCAGCTGCCGGCACAGGTGCTGCTGGCCGACGACGACGCGGCTCATCTCGGAGAGGACCCTGCGCAGATCCGGGGCGTTCGTTTCCGGGGCGTCGGTCACGTCGTCTTCTCCTGTGGGGTCGGGTGGGGTGCTCCCCGCAGATTAGACGAGGCGCACGACGTTCGGGGTCATCCCGTTGTATCGCACGGCGGTGACGCGGACGTGCGAGCCCGACTGCGGGGCCTCGATCATCTGGCCGTTGCCCAGGTAGATGGCGACGTGGCCGTGGCCGTTGGGGCCGTAGAAGATGAGGTCGCCGCGCTCCATCTGGGACGCGGGGTAATGCGTGCCGCGCTGGTACTGGTAGCCGGTGTAGTGCGGCAGGTTGATGCCGATGCCGGCGTAGGCGTAGAGCGTCAGTCCCGAGCAGTCGAAGCCGACCTTGTTGTAGTCGCCGTGGGCGTCGGCGACGCCGCCGTCGCGGATGCCCTTGGTGGGGCCGTTGGCGTTGCCGCCGCCCCAGGCGTAGGGCACGCCGATCTGCGACATCGCGCGCGAGATGACGGTTTCGATCTTCGCGGACCGGTCTCCGGCGGTCGGCGACGGCGATTCCGGGTTGGCGGGCGTGGCGGTCTGCACCGCCGTGCCGTTGGTTCCGGTGCCGTCCGTGGTGCCGGGGGTCGTGGTGGTTTCGGCGTCGCTTTCCGACGCGTCGGCGTCCGAGTCGGAGGTGCCGGCTTCGTCATCGTCGGTGCCCGTGCCCGAGGTGCCGGAGGTGCCGGACTCGCCCGAGGTGCCGGAGTCGCCCGAGCCGCTCGAACCGTTGGCCGTGTCCGCGGCGGATTCGTCGGTCTGCGACGGGCGCGGGGTGACGGTCGGGGCGTCGCCGGCGTCGGCTGCCGCGTCGGACTCGGTCGCGCCGCCGTTGGCGGTGACCTCGTCGCGGGCGTCGTCGGCGGCTTCGCGGACGACCTCGTCTTCGGAACGGCCGTCGCTGGAACCGCCGGAACGGTTGTAGGCGTCCAGGGCGATGCGGGCGGCGTCGAGGGCGGCGCGGGCGGCGTCGCGCTGGATGACGGCGGCGGCATGCTTGATGCGTTCGTCGTTGAGCAGGCGCTCGGCTTCCTTGAAGGCGCGTTCGGCCTCGCCGTGGAGTCGCTCGGCCTCGGTGGAGGCCTCCTCCGCCTTGCGACGCATCTCCCGGAGGGTGGAGTCGGCGTTGGCCGCCTCGGTGCGGGCGCGGTCGAGCTCGTCGACCACGAGGCCCTGCTTGTCGGCCTCGCGGCGCAGCGTCGAGGAACGGTCGAGGACCTCGGCGGCGTCGGACGCTCCGCCCAGCGCGGACGGCAGCGAGTAGCCCTGGCGCATCGCGGCGCGGGCCATGTCGTCGAAGGTGCCCTGGGCGGCGCGGAGGTCGTCGCGCGTCCCGCCGAGGGTGCGCTTGGCCTCGTCCGCCGCGTCGCCCGCACGGCGAGCCTCGCGGCGGGCGTTGCCGAGGTCCACGTTGGCGCGGTTGACGTCCTCGCGCAGCGAGCCCATCTTCAGCTCGAGATCGGAGACGGTGCGTTCGCGTTCCGTCACCTCGCGGACGAGGCTCTGCAGGACGCCGTCGGCGGTCGACTCCGCATGCGAGTCACCCCCGGTCGGCTGCGCCGAGGCCGTGGGGACGTGCGTGGCCATCAGGCCGACGATCATGGCTCCGGCAATGGGGCGGGCCCACCCGCGGCGGGTCCGGTTCGTCCGGATAACTGCCACCTGAGACTCCTTGCTGTGCGAAATGAACCGGGGGCGTTCGACTCGTACGGCAACTTCCCCATTGCCCGAATCGATTGCCGACGGCTGTCGGCGTCGCACCCGGTGGTGCGTGCCCCGGGAAGCGACAGGCGCACCCGGGGTAACAATGAGCACGCTACGACACAAGGTTCCCCAAGAGCACACGAGTCACAGGCGAAACGTGCGTCCCGCTGTTCGTGACCGTTTCGTTATGGGTGATGGTCTGCGAATTCCACAATGTGTTCGAATAGTGTGATATTCGTCACAAATTGCGGTCGGGGCCGCGTGTCGGTACGCGAAATCGTCGCAAAGCAAGTACCTGACCTTGTCGCCGGTCAAGCCAAGTGACTTGATTCTTGCCTGTGGGTAAGCATGGGTATATCGCATTAACTATTCGTCAATTTAACTATTCGTCAATGCGTTTATCGAATCGTTATGCCGCTGCGGCGGCGTTCCTCGGCGTCGGCCGTCCCGTTCGGTCCGGTCGGCCCGCGCGGTGTCGGCCGTCCCCGGTCAGCCCCGGTTGCCCCGATGCGAGCGGATCCACCAGAACGCGATGAGCGCGGCGAACACCACGACGATCCCCCCGCCGACGGCGAGACTGTAGTTGACCCACGGCACCGTCCAGTCCCCCGCGATGTCGATGAACGCGTCGAAGCCCTGCGGATACCGCTCGGGGTAATCCTCCATCATCGCGAAGCCGGCCTGCTCGAGCGCCGCCTGCGGAATCTCGTCCGAGGCGGCCGACACCGAAAACGGCGCACGGACGATGACGGTGCCGCCATCCTCGGCCACGACCTCGTTGGCGAAGTTGCGCAGATCGGTGGTGCCCATCGGGTCCTTGTCGACGATGACGACCTTGAGGTCCTCGATGCCGCGGGCCGGCGCGGAATCGACGATGGGGCGCAGCGCGGCCTCCAGATCCTCGTTCGCGGTGACGATCGGATCGTGCTGCAACGCCTCCGACACCGTCTTCGCGTCGAGGTTCTCCAGGTACATCGATGTGCCCTCGCTCATTGTCGCGTCGCCTTCTCCCGGTCGTCCTTGTCCCCCTCGTGCCCCACCATCATGCCGTCCCGCGGGGGTGATGTCGGGTAGCGCGCCCCGGCGCGCCGTGTCCGGATGAGTGCAACAGAACGCCCGTACTGTTATTCTTGGGGGAGGTCGAGCCGGACCGCGGAGCACCGCATGATCCACATGCGCCGAAGGTGCCCCTCGCGACGCGTTCGCGCCAAGTGCCACCAGGGCCCATCTCGTGTGCAGGGCCTGAAGGCGCGCCCCAACCGAGCAAAGATTTGGAGCAGACTGTGACTGAAAGCAAGAACTCCTTCAACGCCAAGAGCACCCTCGAGGTCGGCGGGAAGTCCTACGACTACTTCCGCCTCGACGCCGTGCCGGGCATGGAGAAGCTGCCTTACGCCCTCAAGGTTCTCGGCGAGAACCTGCTGCGCAACGAGGACGGCGCGAACATCACCGAGGAGCACATCAACGCGGTCGCGAACTGGGATGCGTCGGCTGAGCCGTCCATCGAGATCCAGTTCACCCCGGCCCGCGTGATCATGCAGGACTTCACCGGCGTCGCCTGCGTCGTCGACCTGGCCACCATGCGCGAGGCCGTGAAGACCCTCGGCGGCGACCCGGACAAGGTCAACCCGCTCAACCCGGCCGAGATGGTCATCGACCACTCCGTCATCATCGAGGCCTTCGGCAACGCCGACGCTCTCGAGAAGAACGTCGAGATCGAGTACCAGCGCAACGACGAGCGCTACCGCTTCCTGCGTTGGGGCACCGGCGCCTTCTCGAACTTCCGCGTCGTTCCCCCGGGAACCGGCATCGTCCACCAGGTCAACATCGAGTACCTGGCCCGCACCGTCTTCGACAACAACGGCCTGGCCTACCCGGACACCTGCGTCGGCACCGACTCCCACACCACCATGCAGAACGGCCTGGGCATCCTGGGCTGGGGCGTCGGCGGCATCGAGGCCGAGGCCGCCATGCTGGGCCAGCCGATCTCCATGCTGATCCCGCGCGTCGTCGGCTTCAAGCTGACCGGCGACACCCCGGCCGGCGTCACCGCGACCGACGTCGTCCTGACGATCACCGACATGCTCCGCCAGCATGGCGTCGTCGGCAAGTTCGTCGAGTTCTACGGCGCCGGCGTGTCCAAGCTGCCGCTGGCCAACCGCGCCACCATCGGCAACATGTCCCCGGAGTTCGGCTCCACCGCGGCCATCTTCCCGATCGACGACGAGACCACCAAGTACCTGCGCCTGACCGGCCGCTCCGAGGAGTCCGTCGCCCTCGTCGAGGCCTACGCCAAGGCCCAGGGCATGTGGCTGGACGAGAACACCCCGGAGGCCGAGTACTCCGAGTACCTCGAGCTGGACCTGTCGACGGTCGTCCCGTCGATCGCCGGCCCGAAGCGCCCGCAGGACCGCATCGAGCTGTCCTCCGCCAAGGAGCAGTTCCGCAAGGACCTGCACAACTACACCAACGGCTCCGGCAACGAGTCCGTGCAGGACTACGTCGCCGAGGGCGGCAACTCCGGCAAGGGCGGCGCCGAGCTGTCCTTCTCCGACGACGCCAACGTGCCGAACCTGGCCCTGGGTGCGGCGGGCCGCCCGTCCAACCCGATCAAGGTCAACTACAACGGCAAGGAGATGGTGCTCGACCACGGCATGGTCTCCATCGCCTCGATCACCTCCTGCACCAACACCTCGAACCCGTCCGTGATGGTCGGCGCGGCCCTGCTTGCGCGCAACGCCGCGGACAAGGGCCTGAAGGCGGCTCCGTGGGTCAAGACCTCGATGGCCCCGGGCTCGCAGGTCGTCACCGGCTACTACGAGAAGGCGGGCCTGTGGCCGGCCCTGGAGGCCATGGGCTTCTACCTCGTCGGCTACGGCTGCACCACCTGCATCGGCAACTCCGGCCCGCTGCCGCAGGAGATCTCCGACGCGATCAACGAGGCCGACCTGGCCGCCACCGCGGTCCTGTCGGGTAACCGCAACTTCGAGGGTCGCATCAACCCGGACGTCAAGATGAACTACCTGGCGTCCCCGATCCTGGTCATCGCCTACGCGATCGCCGGCACCATGGACTTCGACTTCGAGACCGAGTCCCTGGGCAAGGATCAGGACGGCAACGACGTCTTCCTGAAGGACATCTGGCCCTCCACCGAGGAGATCGAGTCCGTCATCGAGGAGTGCATCACCTCCGAGCTGTACGACGAGGACTACAAGGACGTCTTCGCCGGCGACTCGCGTTGGCAGAACCTGCCGACCCCCGAGGGCAAGACCTTCGCGTGGGACGACAAGTCCTCCTACATCCGCAAGGCGCCGTACTTCGACGACATGGAGATGGAGCCGCAGCCGGTGTCCGACGTCAAGGGCGCGCGCGTCCTGGCGGCGCTGGGCGACTCGGTCACCACCGACCACATCTCCCCCGCGTCCTCCATCAAGCCGGGCACCCCGGCGGCGCAGTACCTCGACTCCATGGGCGTCGAGCGCAAGGACTACAACTCGCTGGGCGCCCGTCGCGGCAACCACGAGGTCATGGTCCGCGGCACCTTCGCCAACATCCGTCTGCAGAACCAGCTGCTCGACGGCGTGACCGGCGGCTACACCCGCGACTTCACCCAGGAGGGTGGCCCGCAGTCGTTCATCTACGACGCCGCGCAGAACTACAAGGCCGCCGGCACCCCGCTGGTGGTCATGGGCGGCAAGGAGTACGGCACCGGTTCCTCGCGTGACTGGGCCGCCAAGGGCACCCTGCTGCTGGGCGTGAAGGCCGTCATCGCCGAGTCCTTCGAGCGCATCCACCGCTCGAACCTCATCGGCATGGGCGTCATCCCGCTGCAGTTCCCGGAGGGCGAGTCCTGGAAGTCGCTGGGCCTGGACGGCACGGAGACCTTCGACATCACCGGCATCGAGGAGCTCAACGAGGGCACCACGCCGAAGACCGTCAAGGTCGTCGCCACCAAGGAGGGCGGCGAGGCCGTCGAGTTCGACGCGGTCGTCCGCATCGACACCCCCGGTGAGGCGGAGTACTACCGCCACGGCGGCATTCTGCAGTTCGTGCTCCGCAACATGATCAACGGCTAGTCCGCTCCCCTCCTTCATGGAGGGGCGACCCGCCGTGATCGGGCACCGGGGCCGGGCCGGTCGGTTCGCCGTCCGGCCCGGCCCCGGTGTTTGGTCGGAGAGGATTGCAGGTGGCCCCGATGCCGAGAGTCAGTGACGAGGCCCGTGCGTCGCGTAGGAGTGAAATCCTCGAGGGCGCGCGCGAGTGTTTCGCGAAGTTCGGTTATGACGGGGCGACCGTTTCCCGGTTGGAGGCCGCCACGGGCAAGTCCCGGGGCGCGATTTTCCACCATTTCGGTTCCAAGGAAGGCCTTTTCCTCGCTTTGGCGGAGGAGGATGCCGACCGGATGGCCGAGGTGACCGCCAGTTCCGGGTTGGTCGAGGTGATGCGTGACGTGGTCGCGCATCCGGATCAGCACAAGTGGTTGGGCACCCGGTTGGAGATCGTCGGGCGGTTGCGCACGGACGCCGAGTTTCGGCGTCAGTGGTTGGCCCATCAGGAGCATCTGGATGGTGCGCTGCAGTCGAGGTTGGCGGACAGCGCGAAGTCCGGGTCGCTGCGCGACGATTATTCCCCCGAGGCCCTGCGGCTGCTGTTGGAGCTCATGCTCGACGGCATCATCGCGCGGGTGGCCACGGGCCGGTCGACCGAGGGTATGGATGAGGCCCTCGATTTGATCGAGGAGTCGGTCCGCCGGCCGCGGTAGCCCGGTCGTAGGGCGCTTCGCTCTTCGGTTCTACGTGCGTTGCCCGTCCCCGCGTCGTGCGGGGGCGGGCTTTCGCGTGTCCGGGGGCGTGCTTGACGACGTCGCCGGGGTGCCGGAAACGGCCTCGGGGCCCCGATTAACCTCCGCAAACGAGACTGAACTAAGCTGTCTACTCATGAACGCTGCGGGAGAAAATGGGCGCTTCCTGTTGGTGGCGCTGCGCGACGGTGATGATGTGGCCGTGGCGGAGTACGACGACTTTCTTCGGGGCACCGGGCTGCCGAAGGATCGGTTGGTGCATCACCCGATCACGTCGACTGCTGACGTGCTGCCCGACCTGTCGGACTTCGACGGGGTGTTCGTCGGCGGCAGTCCCTTCAACGTGACGGATCTGGTGCACTGCGAGCTCCAGAAGCACGTCCACGACCAGCTCTACGAGTTGCTGGTCTCCCCCATTCCGACGCTGATGCTGTGTTACGGCAACAGTTTCGCGGCGTTCGCAGGCGGTGGCCGCGTCGATCGTTCGCACCCCGAGCGTGTGGGCGTCAGCGAAGTGAACCTGACGGCCGCCGCGGCCGATGATCCGATCGTCGGCAAGCTGGCGAAGACTTTCACGGGCCTGACCGGCCACAAGGAGTCGGTGGCGGAGTTGCCGGAGGGGGCGGTGCTGCTGGCCACCGGCCCGACGTGCCCCGTGCAGGCCTACCGCGCCAACGATTCGACGTGGGTGACCCAGTTCCACCCGGAGATGGACGCCGAGGGCATCATCCGCCGCATGGGGTTCTACATGGACGCCGGGTACTTCAAGCCGGAGGAGGTCGAGGTGATCTCGGGCATCGTGCGGGCCACGGACCTCGGCCCGGCCGAGCAGATCCTCCACGAGTTCATCGATTACTGTTTGGCCCGGTCAGGGCGATAATCTGGGATCATGTCCGATTCCCCCGCCGCGAAGCCCTTCCTGCTGTTGTCGACGCGTTCGGAAGACGCCGCCGCCCATGCCGAGCAGCTGTCGTTCGCCCGCGCCGCCGGTCTGGCGCCGGCGATGCTGCACCAGATCCGCCTGGAGCGACAGCGGCCGCGTGCGCTGGACATGTCGCGGTACGCCGGCGTGATCGTCGGCGGTGGACCGTACAACGCGTCCGATGAGTCGAAGTCGGCGGTGCAGCTCGAGGTGGAGGCGTGGTTCGCCGATCACCTCGCCGAAGTGCTCGAGACCGGGTTTCCCTTCTTCGGCGCATGCTACGGCGTCGGCCTGTTGGGCACCGTCGGGCGTGGTCGGGTGTCGCGCAAGCACGGCGAGGAGGCCGCCGTCGTCGAAATCTCCGTCACCGCCGACGGTGCCGAAGACCCGGTGCTGGCGGGGTTGCCGGAGCGTTTCCACGCGATGGTCGGGCACAAGGAGGCCATCGAGGAACTGCCGGCCGGGGCGACGCTGCTGGCCACCGGCGTCGCGTGCCCGGTGCAGATGTTCCGGCTGGGCCCCAACGCCTACGCCACGCAGTTCCACCCGGAGCTCGACGCCGACACGTTCGAGCAGCGCCTGCGCATCTACGCCGACCAGGGCTACTACCAGCCGGGCGGAAGCGTACGCGCGGTAGCGGATGCGCGGCGTTTCGACGTCGCCCGTTCGGCCCAGGTGCTGCGCAACTTCACGCGGCTGCATTCCGGCCACCGGGGCTGAGTTCTCGGGTCACACCCGTCGGCGCAGATCGGCGAGCAGCGGCAGGATGCGGTGCGGGATGCGGCGGCGCAGCACGATTTCCGACCGCATCCGCTCCACCCCGTCGATGGCGATGATCGACGAGAAGATCTCCTCCAGGTGCGCGTGGTCGCGGGCGGCGATGCGGCAGGCGAGGTCTTCGGTGCCCGCGACGGAATCGGCTCGGAGGATGAACGGGATCTCCGCGATGCGGGCGACGACGCCGTCGAGGTCCGCTTGACGCAGGGTGAGGTGCACGTCGGCGTTGAGCGGGTATCCCAGTTCCGCGGGGTCGAGCGCCGGGGCGAAGTCGGGGATGACGCCGGCGTCGATGAGCTTGTCCAACCGCGACTGGGCGGTCCCCCGCGCCACTCCGAGTCGTCGGGCGTATTCGCGCACGCCCGCACGGGGTTCGGTGACGACGAGGCGCAGCAGATCGACGTCGAGCTTGTCCAGGGGCTTGGTGCGCGCAGACATGGAAAAGACCTTTCGTTGTCGAGACCTTATGTCCGCATATCGGTTCAATTGCGGAAAAAGTGGGCCAAGTGCTCTGGTTTGAGCGGGCATTCATGCGCCGGTTGCCCACCTGGTACCGATTTACGTGGACACCCGTGACTATGTCGTGAGTCACACCCTAGCGTGATGTGCACCACGAACCCCAGTGGTGTTCCCTCCCGCCCCGGCATCACGCGGCGGGCACGACGACCCCGCGCCACCCACGCGGGCGAAGGACGACAGGTGATCCCCATGACCACGATGCTCCCTCCCCCGTTCCGTCCCGGCGACCCGAACGCCGACCCGAACGGCGGCCGACACGGCGCGCCCGCCCCGGCTCAGCCGGCCGAACGCACCGCCGAGCGCACCCCCGAGCGGTCCGGCGCCCCGAGCGACCTCGTCGGCGAGCGGCTCACCGCCGACACCGGCACCGTGCACCTGACCGGCATCCAGGCGCTGGTGCGCACCGTGCGCGACCGCGCGCTGGCGGACCGGGCCCGGGGTCTGAACACCGCGTCGTTCATCTCCGGCTACGAGGGCTCCCCGCTGGGCGGCTACGACCTCGAGTTGGCCCGCCGCAAGGACCTGCTGGAGCCCCTCGACGTCGTGCACCTGCCGGCGGTCAACGAGGAACTCGGCGCCACGTCGGTGCAGGGCTCCCAACTCGCGGCCGGGGCGGGCACGTTGCGCGACGGCGTCGACGGCGTGGTCGGCTACTGGTACGGCAAGGCCCCGGGCCTCGACCGGTCCGTCGACGCCCTGCGCCACGCCAACCTGGCGGGCACCTCGCCCACCGGCGGTGCGGTCGCCATCGTCGGCGACGACCCCTTCGCCAAGTCCTCGACGGTCCCGTCGTCGTCGGAGCGCCTGCTGGCGGACATGGGCATGCCGGTGCTCGTGCCGGCCGACTCCGCCGAGGTGGTCAAGCTCGGCATCCACGCCGCGTGGATGTCCCGCGAGTCCGGGCTGTGGACGTCGCTGCGCGTCACCGCCGCGGTCGCCGACGGCTCCTCCACCGTCACCCTCGACGGCCCGCCCGTCGCCCCGGCCCCGCCGACCGACGGGCACACCCCGAACGCCCGCACCCTCGGTGCCACCCTCCACGAATTGGAGGCCTCCCGCGTCGGCGTCCGGTTGGATCGCGCGCTGGCCTACGCCCGCGACCGCGGCCTCAACCGCGTCCTCCACGAAGGTGCCGCCGATCGGCTGGGCATCGTCTGCGCCGGCGCGTCGGCCCTGGCCGTCGAGGAGACCCTGCGCAACCTCGGCTCCCCGGATGGCGTGCGCGTGCTGCGCCTGGGCATGACGTGGCCGCTGGACCCCGAGCAGATCTGCGACTTCGCCGACGGGCTCGACGAAATCATCGTCGTCGAGGACAAGGGGACCTTCCTGCTCGAATCGGTGCAGGCGGTGCTCTACGACTCCGACCATCGCCCCCGCCTCGAACCGGCGCGCGACATCGCCAACGCGCTGTCTCCGGCCCTGCGCCGCCTCGGCATCGACCACGACGCTCCGGCGCCCGCGCCGATCCGTCGTAAAGCACTGCCCCTGTCCGTGCCGGCCCGCACCCCCCACTTCTGCTCGGGCTGCCCGCACAACGCGTCGACCCGCGTGACCGGCGACAGCCTCGTCGGCGCCGGCATCGGCTGCCACGCGATGGTGCTGCTCATGGACGAAGCCCGCGTCGGCGACGTCACCGGCACCACGCAGATGGGCGGCGAGGGCGCGCACTGGATCGGCATGAGCCCCTTCGTCCGGGAGCGCCACCTGGTGCAGAATCTCGGCGACGGCACGTTCTTCCACTCCGGGTCGCTGGCGGTGCGGGCTTTGGTGGCCTCCGGCGTCGACGTGACGCTGAAACTGCTGCACAACGGCACCGTCGCCATGACCGGCGGCCAGGATCCGGTCGGCCAGATGCCGCTGTCGGGGATCCTCGACCTGCTGCGCGCCGAGGGCGTCGGCCGCATCGTCGTGACCACCGACGACGTCGCACGCACCCGCAAGGAGCTCGGCGGTGGCCTGCGCACCCGCGTCGGCGGTCGTGCGGTGGAGATCCGCGACCGGGCCGACCTGGCCGACGTGCAGCGCGAACTCGCCGCCGAGTCCGGTGTGACGGTGCTGGTCCACGACCAGTCCTGCGCCACCGAGCTGCGCCGGGCCCGCAAGCGCGGAAAGGCGCCGACGCCGACGAAGCGCATCGTCATCAACGAGCGCATCTGCGAGGGCTGCGGCGACTGCGGCGAGAAGTCCGGTTGCCTGTCGGTCCAGCCCGTCGACACGGAGTTCGGGCGCAAGACCCGCATCGATCAGACGACCTGCAACCTCGATTACTCCTGCATCCAGGGCGACTGCCCCGCGTTCACCGAGGTCGACGTCGACCCGGACGCGCGCTCCGAGGCTGCGGCGGTCGCGGGTGCCCCGGCCCCGGTGCTTGACGACGCCGACCTGCCCGATCCCCCGGCCGTGCACCTGGGTGCCGGCCGCGGCTGGAACGTCCGCGTCACCGGCGTCGGCGGCACCGGCGTGGTCATGCTCGCCGCCGTCATCGCCGCTGCGGCGCGCGAAGACGGCCGCCACGTCCGAGGCGTCGACATGACCGGTTTGGCCCAGAAGGGCGGTGCGGTGGTCTCCGACGTGCGCATCACCGACGGCGCCCTGGAACAGTCGGGGCTGGTGCCCGCCGGCTCCGCCGACCTGCTGCTCGCCCTCGACGGGCTGACGACGGCCGATCCCGCCAACCTCGGCGTCATCGACGCGACGCGCACCATCGCGGTGGTGTCGTCGACGTCGAGCCCGACCGGCGTGATGTGCACCGACGTTCGCGCCGAACGCCCCGACGGGGTGGCCCTGGCCGGCGCCATCGGCCGCAACGCCGCCCGCGCCATCACCACCGACGCCGCCGCCGTCGCCCGCGGACTCTTCGGCGACGCGACCGTCCAGACCACCCTCCTGCTCGGCGCCGCCGTCCAGGGCGGTGCACTGCCGATTTCGCCGGCGGCGGTGGAGAACGCGCTGCGCGCCAACGGCATCGCCGTCGACGCCAACATCCAGGCGTTCCGCCGCGGCCGCCAGCTCATCGCCGCCCCCGAGGCCATCGCCGCGACGCTGGCGAAGTCCAGCCCGCAGGGCGCCGATGCGACCACCGGACGCACCTCCGCCACGGCCTTGCCCGCGGTTCCCGCCTGGGCCCGACGCGCCGTCGACGAGGCGCTGGGCACCCGGATCGACGGCGGCCTGCCGGTCGAACTGCCGACCGACCTGCGCGAATCCATCGCCCTGCGGGTCGCCGAATTGCGGGAGTGGGGAGACGACTCCGACTCCCGGAGCTACCTCGCCGACCTGTCGACGCTCGCCCGCGCCGAACGCGCCGTCGCCCCGCGTAGCACCGCCCTGCTGCGCGCCGCCTCCTTCGGCCTGCACAAGCTCTCCGCCTACAAGGACGAGTACGAAGTCGCCCGCCTCGCCCTGGACACCGGGTTCCTCGACGACGTCGCCGCCGAATACGGCGACACCGCCGACGTGAAGTTCCTGCTGCACCCGCCCGTCCTGCGCGCGCTGGGCTGGGACCGCAAGATCAGGATGGGCAAGATGGCCCGCCCCGCCCTGCGGGCCCTGACCAAGGCCAAGCGCCTGCGCGGCACCGCGCTCGATCCCTTCGGGCGCACCGCCGCCCGCAGGTTCGAGCGCGATCTGCGCGACGCCTACCGCGCCAGGTTGCTCGAGCTCGCCGGGGCGATGACCGCGGAGACCGACGACGTCGCAAAGCAGAAGCTGCTCGCCGACGCCACCGCCCTGGCCTCCCTCGCCGATGTGGTGCGCGGCTACGAGGACGTCAAGCAACGGTCCGCCGCACCCCTCCTGGAGGCGCTGGGCATGACCGACGAGGCGTAGACGCCCCGTCGTCCGGTCAGGCGAGTTCGACGATCTCCATGTAGTCGTCGTTCCACAGATCCTCGGTGCCGTCGGGCAACACGATGACCCGCTCGGGCTCCAACGCCTCGACGGCACCCGGATCGTGGGTGACCAGGACGACCGCGCCGGAGTAGGTGCGCAGGGCGTCCAGCACCTGTTCGCGGGACTGCGGGTCGAGGTTGTTGGTCGGCTCGTCGAGAAGCAGGACGTTGGCACGGGAGGACACCAGGGCCGCCAACGCCAGGCGCGTCTTCTCGCCGCCGGACAGCGTGCCCGCCGGCTGATCGAGCTGCTCGCCGGAGAACATGAACGCGCCGAGCAGGCCGCGCAACTCCTGCTCGTCGACGTCGGGACACGCGTCGACGGTGTTCTGCCACACGGACTTGTCCGGGTCGATGGTGTCGTGCTCCTGGGCGAAGTAACCCACCTTCAGTCCGTGGCCGGTGACGATGCCGCCCTCGCCGTCGGTGCGCTCCACCCCCGCCAACAGCTTGAGCAGGGTCGTCTTGCCCGCGCCGTTGAAACCGAGGACGACCACGCGGGAGCCCTTGTCGATGGCCAGGTCGACGCCGGCGAACACCTCCAGCGAGCCGTACATCTTGGTCAGGCCCTTGGCGTGCATGGGGGTCTTGCCGCAGGCCGCGGGCTCCGGGAAGGAAATGTGGGCGACCTTGTCGGCGACGCGGACCTCGTCGAGGTTGCCCATCATCCGCTCCGCGCGGGCGACCATCTGCTTGGCGGCGCGGGCCTTGGTGGCCTTCGCGCCGAGCTTGTCGGCCTGCTTGCGCAGCTGGGAGGCCTTCTTTTCCGCGTTGGCGCGCTCGCGGCGGCGGCGGGCCTCGTCGGTGGCGCGGGCGTCGAGGTACTTGGACCAGCCCATGTTGTACACGTCGGCCTCGGCGCGCACGGCGTCGAGGAACCAGACCTTGTTGCACACGTCGTCGAGCAGTTCGACGTCGTGGCTGATCATGATCAGGCCGCCCTCGTGCTTGGACAGGAAGCCGCGCAGCCAGGTGATGGAGTCGGCGTCGAGGTGGTTGGTCGGCTCGTCGAGGAGCAGGGTCGTCTCGGACTTGCCGGCGCCGGCGGAGGCGGCGAAGAGGATCTGCGCCAGTTCGACGCGGCGGCGCTGGCCACCGGACAGGGTCTTGAGCTGCTGGTCGAGGATGCGTTCCTCCAGTCCCAGCGCGTCGCAGATGCGGGCGGCTTCGGCATCGGCCTCGTAGCCGCCGAGGTCGTGGTAGCGCTCCTCCAGCCGCGAGTACTTCCGGATCGCGGCGTCGCGCTTGCCGTCGTTGTCGGTGGTCTCCATGATTTCCTGCTGGCGCTCCATGTTGCGGCGGATGGAGTCCAGCCCGCGGGCGGACAGCACGCGGTCGCGGGCGGTCTGCTCGATGTTGCCTTCGCGGCTGTCCTGCGGCAGGTAGCCGATGTCGCCGGTGCGGGTGACCTTGCCGCCGTAGGGTTCGCCTTCGCCCGCGAGAATGCGCATCGTGGTGGTCTTGCCGGCGCCGTTGCGGCCGACGAGGCCGATGCGGTCGCCCGGTTGGACGCGCAGCATCTCGCCCGGGGCATCCAGGAGGGTGCGGGCTCCGACGCGGACTTCGAGGTCATGGGTGACGATCACGTCGCGCCACCCTACCAGCCGCTATGCCGCGAATCGGCATCAGCCGCGGCGGGCTCGGCGGGGGCGTTATGGTGGACGCATGAACGAGCCTTTCCGGGTGGTGGTCCTCGGTGCGGGGCCGGCCGGTCGCATCGCGGCGCACCGGGCGGCGGCCCGCGGGTGGGACGTCGTCGCCCTCGATCCCGCCGGCGGGTCGATGCCGACGACGGTCGGCGCGTGGGCGCATCAGTTGCCCGACTGGTTGCCCGACGACGCCGTCGCGTCGCGGTTCCGGCCGACGGTGATCACGTCCGGGGGTCGGCGGCGGTTGCTTGACGACGATTACGTGGTGTTGGACACGGCCGTGTTGTCGGGACTCGGCGGTTTCGCGGTCCGGGAGGAACCGGGCAACGGTGGTTCGACCTGGCGGTTTACCTGGACGGGTGATGACGAAGAAGGCGCTGGCGACGGTCACGCCGCCGGCGGTGCCGTCGCCCGGTTCGCTCGAATCGGGGAACGGGTCACCTCGGCGTTGGTGCGCGCCCGGGAGCTGCTGCGTCCCGATCCTGCCGAGGGGCCGGGTGCGACGGTGCACCACGAGTACTACGACGCCGACGATGATGACGTCCCCGCCGATTTCGTCGACCCCAACGGCCCCGACGGCGACTTCGACGAGTGGACCGCCCCCGACGTGTTCATCGACGCCATCGGGGCGACCCCGTTCAGCGCGGTGTTGGACGCCCGGCAGATCGCCCGCGGACACGTGTTCCGCGAGGAGGACATCCCGGAGCGTCACCGCGTGCCGGTGCTGATGGACTTCCGGGTACCCGGCGGCGCCGGCGACGAAATGGCCGACGAACTGGCCGACGACGCCTCGACCGGGGCGCCCGCCACCTTTTCCTACCGGCTGCCGCTGGGCGACGGAACGTGGCTGATCGAGGAGACGATCCTCGCCGCCCGCGCCTCATCCGACCCCGGGGATCCGCGCAGCGCGGAACTCCACCGGCACGTGCGCCGCCGCCAGGCCGCCCGCGTGGCGGACCTCGGCATCGATCCGGCCGCCGCGATCGCCGTGGAAATCGTCGATTTTCCGCTCGGTCCCTGGCGACTGCCCGACAACCGACCCCGCGTCGCCCTGGCCAACCGGCTCACGTTCATCCCCCTGGGGCGCGGCGGATCGGTCCTCGACCTGAGTTTCCTGACCCGCCCCTTCGGCGGCGACGGCGTCCCCGGCTACGGGCATTTCGGCGCGATGGGCGGGTGGATGCACCCCGCGACCGGTTATTCCGTCGGCGCCGTCCTCTCCGACGTCGACCGGTTCCTCGACCGCGTCGGGTCCCGCTCCGACGCCTCACCGCCCGGCGGACGCCCCCTGGCCTGGCTGCGCAGACGCGGTCTCCACGTCCTCCTCGCCTTCGACGATGTCCGGACCAGGCAATTCTTCGACGCCTTCTTCACCCTGCCCGACGCCGCCATCCGCGAATACCTCACCGGCACCTCCGCCCCGAGAACCCTCGCGGTCATGGCGCGGCTGCTCATCCCCCTCGCCCGCCGCTCGCCCGCCATGCTGGCGAAGCTCCTGCTCACCTTCGCCGACGGCAAACCCGTGGCAGAGCCCTGACCCGGCACGCCACCCCGCAACCCGGGACACCGTCGCAAAGCCAACCCAAAGCGCCGGAGCGGCACGACCCGGGGCATATGATCGGGTAATGACCGCTTCCCTCGACGCCAAGGGGCCCCTGGGCTCCAGTGGACGGCTGCAGCGCAGCCTGCGCGCCAGACACCTGAACATGATCGCCATCGGCGGCGCCATCGGCACCGGCCTCTTCGTCGCCTCCGGCGCCACCATCTCCGAAGCCGGGCCGGGTGGCGCCCTCGTGGCCTACGCCCTCATCGGATTCATGGTCTGGCTGGTCATGCAATCCCTCGGCGAAATGGCCGCCTACCTGCCGGTCGCGGGCTCCTTCCAGGAATACGGCACCCGCTACGTCTCCCCCAGCTTCGGCTTCGCCCTCGGCTGGAACTACTGGTTCAACTGGGCCATCACCGTCGCCGCCGAACTCGTCGCCGCCGCCCTGGTCATGCGCTACTGGTTCCCCGACGTACCCGCCATCGTCTGGTCCGCCGGCTTCCTGCTGCTGCTGTTCCTGCTCAACGCACTGTCCGCCCGCGCTTTCGGCGAAGGCGAGTTCTGGTTCGCGGCGATCAAGGTCATCACCGTCATCGTCTTCCTCATTATCGGCGTCGCCATGATCCTCGGCATCATGGGCGGCACCTCCCCCGGCGTGGAGAACTGGACCACCGGCGAAGCGCCCTTCGTCGGCGGCGGCATGGGCATCCTCGCGGTGTTCATCGTCGCCGGATACTCCTTTCAGGGCACCGAACTCGTCGGCGTCGCGGCGGGCGAGGCCGAAGACCCGGAGAAGACCATCCCCAAGGCGATCCGCACCATCTTCTGGCGCATCCTGCTGTTCTACATCGGCGCCATCGCCGTCATCGGCTTCCTCATCCCCTACACCGACCCGAACCTGCTCAACTCGGCCGAGGACAACATCGCCGTGTCGCCGTTCACCCTCGTTTTCGACCGCGCCGGCATCGCCATCGCCGCAGGCCTGATGAACGCCGTCATCCTCACCTCGGTGCTCTCCGCCGGCAACTCCGGCCTCTACGCCTCCACCCGCATGCTGTACTCGCTGGCGCGCATGGGCCAGGCGCCGCGGTTCTTCGGCAAGCTGTCCGACCACGACGTGCCCATGCGGGCGCTGGTGGCCACCGCCTCGATCGGCATGTTCGGCTTCCTGACGTCCATCGTCGGCGACGGCGCCGCCTACACCTTCCTGCTGACCCTGTCCGCGCTCGCCGGGTTCCTGACGTGGATCGGCATCTCCTACAGCCACTACCACTTCCGCAAGGCCCTCAAGGCCCAGGGAGTGCCGCTGTCGGCGCTGCCCTACAAGGCGCCGTTCTTCCCCGCCGGCGCGGTCGTCGCCCTGGTCATGTGCTTCGGCGTCGTGCTCGGCCAGGCCTACGGGCCCATCACCACCGGCGAGGACCTGTTCGCCATCCTCTCGCCCTACCTGGGTATCCCGGTGTTCCTGGCCCTGTGGTACATCCACAAGCGCGTCACCGGTTCGGAGGCGGTCACTCCGGAAACCGCCGACCTGTCGCGCGACTGACGCACGCGCGAAGACCCCGAATGCTTCGACCCACCCGCGGTACACGGGTGGGTCGAATCATTCGGGGTGTTCACCGATGGTCCGGGGCAACCGCCCCGGCGCGGGTTCGGCGGTTACACCGAGAACCCGAGGGCGCGCATCTGCTCGCGGCCGTCCTCGGTGATCATGTGCGGCCCCCACGGCGGGGACCACACCCAGTTGAGCTGCATCTCGGTGACCTGCGGATGATCCAGGACGAGCGCCTCGGCCTGGTCGTAGAGCATGTCGGTCAGCGGGCAGGCCGGCGACGTCAACGTCATGTTGATGACGGCCTTCGAGTCGCCCTCGATCCAGATGTCGTAGACCAGGCCCAGGTCGACGACGTTGACGCCGAGTTCCGGGTCGACGACGTCGTACATGCGGTCCTCGACCTCGATGGCGAGCTTCTCCTGCTCGGGGGTCTGCTCGGGACGCGGCGGGACCTCGTAGGTGCCGCCGTCCAGGCCCGGTGCGGGGCTGTCGCCGGTGGCGGGCGCCTCAGGGTTCTCCGGGGTGCCGGTGGTGTTCGGCTCGGTCATGGGTTCACTTCCTTGTCTCCGGTGTTGTCGGATCCGGTGCCGTCGGAGCCCTCGTCGGACAGGGCGTCGGCGGTGGCCGCCTGGAACGCCTTCCAGCCCAGCAGGGCGCACTTGACGCGGGCGGGGTACTTGGACACGCCGGAGAAGGCGATGCCGTCCCCGATGAGATCCTCGTCGCCCTCTTCCCTGCCGCGAGAGGTGATCATGCGCTCGAACTCGGCGAGTTTCGCCATGGCCTCCTCGACGGGCCTGCCGATGATTTCCTCGGCCATGACCGACGTCGAGGCCTGGGAAATCGAGCAGCCGGCGGCGTCGTAGGACACGTCGTCGACGGTGGTTCCGTCGTCGGAAAGTCGGACGCGCAGGGTCAGCTCGTCGCCGCACGACGGGTTGACGTGATGGACTTCGGCGTCGAACGGGTCGCGCAGACCGCTGTGCTGGGGGTGCTTGTAGTGGTCCAGGATCACTTCCTGGTACATCGACTCCAGCTTCACTCCCGGTTCCTTTCCTTTGCGGCCGAGCGGCGCCCGGCCCTTCGTGCTGTGCGGCGCGTCATTCTTCGGCGATCAGGCGCCGAAGAACGTCTTCGCGTCGCGGATGGCGTCGGCGAGGGCGTCGACTTCATCCAAGGTGTTGTACAGGTAGAACGATGCGCGTGCGGTGGACTGCACGCCCATGGCCCGGTGCACCGGCCATGCGCAATGATGCCCCACGCGGATGCACACGCCGCGGTCGTCGAGGACCTGGCCCAGATCATGCGGGTGGATGCCGTCGACCTGGAACGAGATCGCCGCACCGCGGTCCTCGGCGGACTCCGGACCGATGATGGTGACGCCGTCGATCGACTTCAGCGCCTCCAACGCGGCGGCCGTCAACTCGTGCTCGTGGGCGGCGACGGCGTCCATGCCGATGTTCGACAGGTACTTCACCGCCGCACCGAGACCGACGACCTGGCTGGTCATCATCGTGCCGGCCTCGAACCGCTGTGGCGGCGCCGCGAAAGTCGTGTCCTCCATGGTCACGACCTCGATCATCGACCCGCCGGTCAAGAACGGCGGCAGCGCCTCGAGCAGCTCGGGACGGCCCCACAGGGCGCCGACCCCGGTGGGGCCGAGCATCTTGTGGCCGGAGAAGGCGAGGAAATCCACGCCGAGCTCCGTGACGTCGATGGGCATGTGCGGCACCGACTGGCACGCGTCGAGCACGGTGAGGGCGCCGACCGCCTTGGCGCGGCGGACGATCTCGGCGACGTCGGCCACCGCACCAGTCACGTTCGACTGGTGGGTGAAGGCCACGACCTTGACGGAGTCGTCGAGCTCGAGGGAATCGAGGTCGATCCGACCGTCCGGCGTCACCCCGTACCACTTCAACGTGGCGCCCGTGCGCCGCGCCAGCTCCTGCCACGGCACGAGGTTCGCGTGGTGCTCCAGCTCCGTGACGACGATGACGTCGCCCTCGCCGACGCGGTGGACGCCCGCGCGCTCGTCGCCAAGCGAAAACGCGACGAGATTCAACGCCTCCGTGGCGTTCTTGGTGAACACCAACTCGTCGTAGCCGGCGCCGATGAACGACGCGATCGCCTCACGCGCATCCTCGTAGGCGTCGGTGGCCTCCTCCGCCAGCTGGTACGCGCCGCGGTGCACGGGCGCGTTGCGCTTGGTGATGAAGTCGACCTCGGCCTCGATGACCTGGCGCGGGCGCTGCGACGTCGCACCGGAATCCAGGTACACCAGACGGCGCCCTTCGCGCACCGTGCGCGACAGGATCGGGAAATCGCCGCGCAATGACCGATCAAGCATTGACGAACCGCTCGTAGCCGTGCTCCTCCAGTTCGTCGGCCAGCTCCGGGCCACCGGACTGCACGATGCGGCCGTCGGCGAAGACGTGCACGTAGTCCGGACGCACGTAGTTCAGGATGCGCTTGTAGTGGGTGATGATGAGGATGCCACCGTCGTTTTCGTCCTGGTAGCGGTTGATGCCGTCGGACACCACGCGCAGGGCGTCGACGTCCAGGCCGGAGTCGGTCTCGTCGAGGACGGCGAACTTCGGCTTCAGCAGGTCCAGCTGCAGGATCTCGTGGCGCTTCTTCTCGCCGCCCGAGAAGCCCTCGTTGACGGAGCGCTCCGAGAACGACGGGTCGATCTCCAGGTCCGTCATCGCCTCGCGGACCTCCTTGACCCAGTGACGCAGCTTCGGGGCCTCGCCGCGCACGGCGGTGGCGGCGGTGCGCAGGAAGTTCGACATGGACACGCCGGTGACCTCGGTCGGGTACTGCATGGCCAGGAACAGGCCGGCGCGGGCGCGCTCGTCGACGCTCATCTCCAGGACGTTCTCTCCGTCCAGGAGGATCTCCCCCTCGGTGACCTCGTAGCGCGGGTGGCCCGCGATGGTGTAGCTCAGGGTCGACTTGCCGGAGCCGTTCGGGCCCATGACGGCGTGGGTCTCGCCCGACTTGATGGTCAGGTCCACGCCCTTCAGGATCTGCTTCGGCTCGCCGGCCTCGTCGTTCGGCAGAACCTGCGCGTGGAGATTGCGGATTTCCAGGGTGCTCATTGGATGGGCTGTCCTTTTCGTGTCGTCGTGATCGCTGTTCGCGTTCGTGGTTGGTGGCTTCCGGGGAGCCCCCGGCGGCTAAAAACCGCCGATTTCGAGTTCGTGGTCGATGAGCGAGGTCAGTCGCTCGCGGATCGACTCCACCGGAATCAGGTTGATGACCTCGTTGAAGAATCCGCGGACCACGAGGCGGCGCGCCACGTCCTCCGGGATGCCCCGCGACAGCAGGTAGAACAGCTGGTCATCGTCGAAACGGCCCACCGTGGCGGCGTGGCCGGCGCCGGCGATCTCGCCGGTTTCGATCTCCAGGTTGGGCACCGCGTCGGCGCGGGCGCCCTCGGTGAGGAGAAGGTTGCGGTTGAGCTCGTAGGTGTCCGTGCCCGTAGCCTCGGCGCGGATGAGCACGTCGCCCACCCAGGCGGTGCGGGCGTCGGGCTTGCCGGAGCCCGGCTCGCCCTGCAGCGCGCCCTTGTACATGACGTTGGAGCGGCAGTTGGGCACGCCGTGGTCGACGAGCAGACGCTGCTCGAAGTACTGGCCGGCGTCGGCGAAGTAGACGCCCAGCAGCTCGGCGTCGCCGCCCGGGGCGGTGAACTTCACGCGCGGCACGACGCGGACGACGTCGCCGCCGAACGTGGCCACCGAGTGGCGCAGCACGGAGTCGCGGCCCAGCGAGGCGTGGTGCCCGGACAGGTGCACGGCGCCCTCGTCCCAGTTCGTCAGGCTGACGACGGCCAGGCGGGCGGCGTCGCCGACGATGAACTCGACGTTGTCGGCGTAGGCGCCGGTGCCCCGGTGATCGAGGATGACCACGGCTTCGGCCTGCTCGCGGACGTCGATGACGATGTGGCCGTAGGCGACCTTGTCCGCGCCCGGGCCGTCGACGGTGACGGTGACCGGGGCGTCGGCGACGACGCCCTTGCCGAAGGTGACGACGGTGGCCTCGTCGAAGGACGAGAACGCCTGCGCGGCGACTCGGTCGGTGGGCGTGCCGGCCCGGCCGAGGCGCTCGTCGCCGCGGGCCACGGACTCGACGGTGATGCCCTCGGCGTCGGCGCCCTCCACGGTGACGGTCGCGGCGACCGGGTCGCCGGCGGTGCCGTCGTGGAGGCCCTTGAGGCGGCGCAGCGGCGTGAAGCGCCACTCCTCGTCGCGGCCCTTGGGCACGTCGAAGTCGTCGACGTCGAAGGAGGCGAAGACGTCTCCCTTGTTGGCCAGCACCCGGCGCTTGTGCTCGGACTGGCCCTCGTTGGTGATAACGCTGGTCATGTGATTAACCGACCGACCCTTCCATCTGCAGTTCAATGAGGCGGTTGAGCTCGAGGGCGTATTCCATCGGGAGCTCCTTGGCGATGGGCTCGACGAACCCGCGGACGACCATGGCCATGGCCTCCTCTTCCTCGATGCCGCGGCTCATCAGGTAGAAGAGCTGGTCATCGGAGACCTTGGAGACGGTGGCCTCGTGGCCGAGGGTGACGTCGTCCTCGCGGACGTCGACGTACGGGTACGTGTCGGAGCGGGAGATCGTGTCGACGAGCAGGGCGTCGCACTCGACGTTGGAGTGGGAGTGCTTGGCGCCCTTGTTGACCTGCACCAGGCCTCGGTAGGCGGCGCGGCCGCCGCCGCGGGCGACGGACTTGGACACGATGTTCGACGACGTGTGCGGCGCCATGTGCACCATCTTCGCGCCGGTGTCCTGGAACTGGCCCTCGCCGGCCATGGCGACGGACAGCACCTCGCCGCGGGCGTGGGGGCCGGTCATCCACACGGCCGGGTACTTCATGGTGACCTTCGAGCCGATGTTGCCGTCGATCCACTCCATGGTCGCGCCCTCTTCGGCCTTCGCGCGCTTGGTGACCAGGTTGTAGACGTTGTTCGACCAGTTCTGGATGGTCGTGTAGCGGCAGCGGCCGCCCTTCTTCACGATGATCTCGACGACGGCCGAGTGCAGCGAGTCCGACTTGTAGATCGGGGCGGTGCAGCCCTCGACGTAGTGGACGTAGGCGTCCTCGTCGACGATGATCAGCGTGCGCTCGAACTGGCCCATGTTCTCCGTGTTGATGCGGAAGTAGGCCTGCAGCGGGATGTCCACGTGGACGCCCTTGGGCACGTAGATGAACGAACCGCCGGACCACACGGCCGTGTTGAGGGCGGAGAACTTGTTGTCGCCGGCCGGGATGACGGACCCGAAGTACTCGTGGAAGAGCTCCGGGTGCTCCTTGAGCGCGGTGTCGGTGTCCAGGAAGATGACGCCCTGTGCCTCCAGGTCCTCGCGGATCTGGTGGTAGACGACCTCGGACTCGTACTGGGCGGCGACGCCGGCGACGAGGCGCTGCTTCTCGGCCTCGGGGATGCCCAGCTTGTCGTAGGTGTCCTTGATGTCCTGCGGGAGGTCCTCCCACGTCTGCGCCTGCTGTTCGGTGGAGCGGACGAAGTACTTGATGTTGTCGAAGTCGATGGTCGACAGGTCCGCGCCCCACGTGGGCATGGGCTTCTTGTAGAAGATGTCGAGGGCCTTCAGGCGGTTCTCGAGCATCCACTCGTCTTCGTTCTTCTTCGCGGAGATGTCGCGGACGACGGCCTCCGACAGTCCGCGCTCGGCGGCGGCGCCGGCGGCATCGGAGTCGTGCCAACCGTACTGGTAGGCGCCGATCGAGTCGATGATCTCCTCGTCGGTCTGCGGCGTGCGCACCTTCGCGGAATCGTCCTGGGCGAGGGTCATTGTCCGCTCCTTTCTGCTGGTGCGTGAGTTACTGGGGTCAGGGGGATGTTCGTCGTGCAGATCCCGTTTCCGTCGGCGATGGTGGCCAACGGAACGGTGTGCTGCCCCAGCAGGTTACTGACCGCCTCATGTTCGGCGGCGCACAGCTGGGGGAAGTCCTGCGCGACATGGCTGATCGGGCAATGGTGGTGGCAGATCTGCACGCTTCCGGTGGTCGCGTTGACCGTCGCCGCGTAGCCGTGGCGCCGGAAAGCCGTGACGACCGACTCGACGACGTCGTCGAGGTCGGTTGCTCCGCCGACCGGCTCGATGCCGGCGAGGATCTCGTTGACGCGGTGCCGCGCGAACGCGGTGACCGCGGCGTCTCCCCCGGCGTCGCGCAGCGCGTCGAGCGCGGCGGCGGCGAGGGAGTCGTAGGCGTGCCCGAACGTGGCTCGTCCGTCGTCGGTGAGACGGAAGGACTTCGCCGGGCGTCCGCGGCCGCGGGGGCCGGTGGACGGGGCGGGGGCCGTTTCGGCGAGGCCCTCGTCGACGAGGATGTCGAGGTGCCTTCGCACCCCGGCCGCCGAGAGTCCGAGTTCCTCGGCGATGGTTCCCGCCGTGGCCGGATTGTGTTCGAGCAATGCGAGCAGGATCCTGCGGCGCGTGTCCCCGTCGCCGCCCTTGCCGGGCGTTTCGGCGTTGGCCATGCCGCTGGTTCACCTCCCGTGGTTCGCGGGGCCGACGGTGGTTGGTCGCCGGTCCCCTTCATTGGGTCCGCACCCGGTGGCTGCCGGGTATTAGACAACACGAGTGTTCCGTAAATGGTGTGAGATGTCCAACGTCGCGCCGCGGCGTGTCGCGTGCCTGCGGCGATGCCCGAGGCGATCGGCGAAATAACGTTCGACTCGGTCGTTTCGGCGTCGGCGCGAGGTCGTGTCGTCGCGGTGCTCCGTGCCATCCGCGCCGCCGGTTACACTCGATCCGTGTCCGAAACTCAACGACGCGGCGGCGCCGCCCACTGGATCATCGACGCGTTGCCGCGCATCGGCCGCGCCGGTTCGCGGTCGGCGTCGCTGCACCATGGCGTCGAGTCTCCCCTGGCGTTCCGGGTCGATCACCGGGAGTTGCGTCGTTTCACGTGGCTGCGGTGGCTCGGCACGCTCGGCGCCCTTCTCATTCTCGTCGGCGGCGTCGGCGCGGGTGCGACGCCGGTGGTGGGCAACGTGCTCTGGGAGACCCCGATCGGCTCGATGCTGGGCCGGATGCTCATTTCCACGACGATCGTGACGTTCACGGGCATCGGGATGCTCATCACGGCGTGGTTGGGCGTCGGCGCGTTCGTGGCCTCGGGTGCCCGCACGCGGGTGTCGTCGGTGGATACGGGCATGTTGGTGCGCACGTTCGCGGGCTGGGTGCTCCCCCTCATCTTCACCGCGCCGTTGTTCACGCAGGACATTTATTCCTATTTGGCGCAGGGGGCGGTGGTCGATCGGGGCATGGACCCGTATGCGGCCGGTCCGGTCGAGTTGCTCGGCGCGGAGGATCCGCTGGCCCGTTCGGTGCCGTTGATCTGGTCGAATTCGCCGAGCCCCTATGGGCCGACGGCGATGGTGGTCGCGTGGGGCATTTCCGCGCTCACGTCGGATGCGGTGTTGCCGTCGGTGTTCCTGCATCGGGCCGTGGCGGTGGCGTCGCTGTACGTGGTGGCGTGGGCGTTGGTTCGCCTGGCGTTGCGCTGCGGCGTCAGCCCCCAGTTCGCGTTGTGGCTGGGCGTGCTCAATCCGTTGACGCTGCTTCATCTCGTCGGCGGCGTGCACAACGAGGCCCTGCTGCTCGCGTTGTTGCTCGGGGGCATGGAGGTGTGTCTGGTCGCGTTGCACGGCAAGCCGGTGCCCGGTGTTCCGGATGCGGCGGTGGAGCCGGGGTCCCCGGCATTGTCCCGCCGCGGTTGGCTGCTGTTCGCGGGCGGCGTCGCCCTGATCTCGTTGGCGGGCATGGTCAAGGTGACGGGCTTCGTCGCGCTCGGCTTCGTCGGCATGGCCCTGGCGCGCAGGTTCGGCTTTACGACGATGTCCGTCGTGCGCGCAGGGGTCGCGACCGCGGTCATGGCGGGGGCGACGGTCGTGGCGGTGTCGGCGGGGTCGGGGCTCGGTTTCGGGTGGATCACCAGCCAGGGCGGTGCCGCGACGGTGCGATCGTGGATGTCGTTGTCGACGCTGTTGGGCATCACCTCCGGTTTCGCCGGCCGGGTGCTGGGCATCGGCGACGTGTCCGATGCGGCGCTCGAACTGACGCGGGGCCTGGGCATTCTGCTGGCCGCCGCGTGGCTGCTGCGCATGTTGTGGGCGACGTTCCGCGGCCGCATCCACCCGTTGGGCGGATACGGGTTGTCGATGTTCGCCCTCGTGCTGCTCTTCCCGGTGGTCCACCCCTGGTATCTGCTGTGGGCGCTGGTTCCCCTGTCGGGCTGGGCCAACCGCCCGCAGTTCCGCTGGGCCGTCGTGGCGTACTCCGCGATCTTCAGCCTCACGGTGCTGCCGCGCGGACTCGGTCTGCCGCCCGGCACGGTGCTGCAGATCTACCTCGGCTCCATCGCCGCCTTCGTCATCGTGATGGCCCTCATAGTCGAGGTGTCGCGTCGCACGAAGGTGTTCCGGCTGCGCTGACGCCGCCCGTCCCCGGCCATCGGGCGGTCGGGATCCCGGGTGGCCGTCGTCACGCACCCGACCGGGCCCGGGCCACCACCGCTGGCCTAGGATGTCCTGTCGTGACCAGGAACACCGACTCCCCGGCTTTGCGATTGACCGGCGTGACCAAGCGTTTCGGCGACGTGACGGCCGTCGACGGGTTGGATCTCACCCTCGCCTGCGGCCGCGTCCTCGCCCTGCTGGGCCCGAACGGGGCCGGCAAGACCACCACCGTCGAGATGTGCGAGGGCTTCGTGCGCCCCGACGGCGGCGAGGTCCGCGTCCTCGGCCTCGACCCGATGGACGACACCGACGAACTGCGCTCGCGCATCGGCATCATGCTGCAGGGCGGCGGCGCCTACCCCGGCGTCCGCGTCGGCGAGATGCTCGAACTCGTGGCGTCCTACTCGGCAGATCCTCTCGACGTGGATTGGCTCCTGGAGGTCGTCGGGCTGTCCCGCCACCGCCGGACGTCCTACCGCAGGCTGTCCGGGGGGCAGCAGCAGCGACTGTCTCTGGCCTGCGCCCTTGTCGGCCGACCGGAGCTCGTGTTCCTGGACGAGCCGACGGCCGGCCTGGACGCCCAGTCGCGGTTGGCGGTGTGGGATCTGGTGTCCTCGCTGCGTCGCGACGGCGTCACCGTCGTGCTGACCACCCACCTCATGGACGAGGCCGAGGCGCTGGCCGACGACGTGCTCATCATCGACCGGGGCCGCGCCGTGGCGTCGGGCACCACCGCCGACATCACCGCCGGCACGTCTACGCAGGCCGCGGTGCTGGAAGTCGACCGCGCCATCGACGTCGACTCCCTCGCCCGGCATCTCGGCACCGTCGGCGCCGACGCGGCCGGCGACGTCACCGTCGAAGCCACCGGCCCCAACCGCTACCGCATCACCGGTGCGGCGACCCCGCGCGGCATCGCCGCCATGACGGCCTGGTGCGCCGACCACGACGTCCTCGTCTCCGAGCTGCGCGTGGCGCGACGGAGCCTGGAGGACGTCTTCCTCGACATCACCGGCCGAGAAATGAGGAGCTGACATGGAGCCCACGACCCGTTTCCCGGAGGGCACCTTCGCCCCCGCCCCGAAGCGCGCGCCGATGGGCCGCGTGCTGGCGGCGCAGACGAAGCTGGAATCGACGCTGATCTGGCGCCACGGCGAGCAGATGCTGCTGACCATGATCATCCCGCTGGCGATGCTCATCGGCTTCACCCTCGTTCCGGTCCTCGATCGCGAGGACCCCATCGTCACCGTCTTCCCCATGGTGCTGGCCGTGGCCACGATGTCCGCCGGGTTCACCGGCCAGGCCATCGCCGTCGGCTTCGACCGCCGGTACGGGGCCCTGAAGCGCATCGGCGCCTCGGCGTTGCCGAAGTGGGGCATCATCGCCGGCAAGGCCGGTGCGGTGGCGATCATGGTCACCGCGCAGTTCGTCATCTTCTCCGCCGTGGCCGTGGCGCTGGGCTACCGGGCGCCTGCGGCGGCGTTCCTGCTCGCCTACGTGGTGACCATGGTGGGCACCACCGCCTTCACCGCGATGGGCCTGCTCATGGGCGGCACGCTCGGCGCCGAACTCATCCTCGGCTTGGCCAACCTGATTTGGTTCATCCTCCTCGGTGCGGCGACGTTCGTGGCCGTGGGCCCCGAGCTCGGCGACGGCGCCCGCGCGGCCTTGACCGTGCTGCCCTCGGTTGCTCTGACGGAGTCGCTCATCGCCGCGTTCGACGGGCGTTTGGCCTGGTACCCGCTGGCCGTCCTGATCCTGTGGGGAGCCGTGTGCGCCATCGCCGCGACACGCTTGTTCAGGTTCGAGGCGAAGGGGGATTGAGAAACCCCGGGAGGTAGGCTTGGAAGGCGTGAGCGACGCCGACCGTAATCTCCCCTTGTCCTTCCTGCCTTTGCCGACGATCGCCCAGCAGCGGATCATCGCCCTGCTGGTGGTCATCGCCCAAGCCGGCATCGCGGTCACCGGTTCCGTGGTCCGCGTGACCGGTTCGGGCCTCGGCTGCGATTCGTGGCCGCAGTGCCACCCGGGCAGCTTCACCCCGGTTCCGGGGGCGGCGCCCGCCCTGCACCAGGCGATCGAGTTCGGCAACCGACTGCTGAGCTTCGTTCTCGTCGCGCTGACGCTGGCGCTGTTCCTCGCGGTGGTTCGCGCCGGCCGGCGCAAGGCGATCGTCGTGCTGGCGTTCCTCAATGGTTTGGGCGTCATCGTTCAGGCGATCATCGGCGGCATTTCGGTGAAAGTCGACCTGAAGTGGTACGCCGTCGCGCTGCACTTCCTGCCCTCGATGCTGCTGGTGTGGCTGGCGGGCATGGTCTACGTCAAGATCCAGGAACCCGACGACGGCCATGAGGTGCGCACCTACGCCAAGCCGCTGCGCATGCTCGCCGCGGGCACCGGCATCGCCCTGGCCGGCACGCTGGTCACCGGCACCATGGTCACCGGTGCGGGTCCGCACGCGGGCGACGCCGACGTGCTGCCGGAGGATCGCCTGCAGCTGCCCATCATCGAGCTGTCGCACGTCCACGCCGGTTTCATGTACCTGTACCTCGGCCTGGCCATCGGCCTGGTCTTCGGGCTCATCGCGCTCAACGCCGAGCCGGCGCTGCGCAAGCTCGGCTGGTGGCTGGTGGGACTCATCGTCGCGCAGGCCGCCGTCGGCATGGTCCAGTACTGGGCCGGGGTGCCCGAGGCCCTCGTGCCGGTCCACGTCGCCGGTTCCGGTGCCCTGACCGCCGTCACCGCCATCGTGTGGCAGTTGGGGTGGCGCCACGCCGGCGGCACCGCCACGGCGACCGGCTCCCCCGCCGGCGACGCCGAGCACAATTCCGCCACCGCGAAGGTGGCCGCCTAGTTTTCGCGGATCGGTAGGCTGGCCGCATGCGCGGAATCCTCATCGAATCCTTCGGCGGCCCCGACCATCTGCTCTTTCGCGAGGACCTCCCCGACCCCGTCCCGGGCGACGGGGAGGTCCTCGTGTCCGTTGATGCGGTCGGCGTCAATTTCACCGACGTGTACCAGCGGGAGGGCATCTATCCCCGGCCCCTGCCGTTTACTCCGGGGGCGGAGGGCGTCGGCCGCATCGTCGCGCTCGGCCCCGGGGTCGCGGATGGTTCCGGTGACGGCGGTTGGCGCGTCGGCGACCGGGTCGCGTGGTGCAACGCCCCGGATTCCTACGCGGAGCTCGTCGCGGTTCCGGTCGACTCCCTCGTCGCGGTGCCCGACGGCATCGACGATGACGTGGCCGCCTCGATTCTCCTGCAGGGCCTGACGGCCCATTTCCTCGTCCACGACGTCGGGCGCTTGTCGGCCGACTACACGGTGCTGCTCACCGCCGGTGCCGGCGGGGTGGGGCTGTTGCTGACCCAGTTGGCCGTCGCCGCAGGTGCGCGCGTGGCCACCATCGTGTCCACCGACGCCAAGGAAGTCCTGTCGCGCGAGGCGGGCGCCGACCTGGTGCTGCGTTACGACGACGACGTGCCGGCTCGAGTCGCCGAATGGACCGGAGGCGTCGGCGTCGACGTGGTCTTCGACGGCGTGGGCCGGGCGACGTTCGACACGTCGCTGCGGTGCGCCCGCGTCCGGGGCCTGGTGGCGCTGTTCGGGGCGGCGTCGGGCGCGGTGCCGCCGATGGATCCGCAGAAGCTCAACGACCACGGCTCCCTCTTCCTCACCCGCCCGCACCTGCGCCACTTCATCCGCGGCCATGCCGAGCTCGCCGCCCGCGCCGACGACGTCATGTCGGCGATCGAGGACGGCACCCTGAGCGTGCGCGTCGGCGACCGTTTCCCGCTTTCCGACGCCGCCGAGGCACACCGTGCGCTCCAGGCGCGGTCCACGACCGGGTCGGTGGTCCTCATCCCGTAGGCGTCGTCACGCAACCGACGCCGCAGACGGGAAAACCCTCCCGCGACCGGAAAGGTCCGGGAGGGTGCGACCGTGCGGGGTCGCTAGAAACCGACCATCTCCGCGACGGTGCGCAGCCCCAGCACCGCATCGACCGACAGACCGACGCACACCAGCGCCAGGTAGTTGTTCGACAGCAGGAACAGCTTCATCGGCTTGATCTCGCCGCCGGCCTTCACCGACTTGTGCAGGGCGACGGCACCCCACGTGAACCACGCGCCGGCCACCACGGACACCACCAGGTACACCCAACCGGCCGCCGGGATGAGCAGGAACGTGGTAGCCACCGTCGCCAGCGTGTAGGCGATGATGCGCACCGTGACGTACAGCGGCGGACGGACCACCGGCATCATCGGCACGCCCGCGGCCTCGTAATCCTCGCGGTACTTCAGGCCCAGCGCCCACGTGTGCGGCGGCGTCCAGAAGAAGATGACCAGGAACAGGACGATCGCCTGCCACCAGTGCAACCAGCCGGTGACCTCCGGAGCGTTGTCCGTGATCACCGCCCAGCCGACGAGCACCGGCATGCACCCGGCGGCGCCGCCCCACACCACGTTCTGGTCCGTGCGGCGCTTGAGCCACAGCGTGTAGACGAACACGTAAAACGCGATGGTCAGCAGAATGAACACCGCCGCGAGCAGCGAATCGCACAGCAACCACAGCCACAGGAAACTCGCCACCGTCAGCACGGAACCGAAGATCATCGCGTTGCGATTGCTCACCGACTGCCGGGCCAGCGGACGCTTGCGCGTGCGGTTCATGACCTTGTCGATGTCCGAATCCGCGACCATGTTGAACGTGTTCGCGGCCGCGGCGCCCATCCAACCGCCCACCAGCGTGAGAAGGATCAGACCGACGTGAACGTTGCCCCGGTCGGCCTGCAGCATCGCCGGGATCGCGGCGACGAGAAGCAGCTCGATGACGCGCGGCTTGGTCAGCGCCACATACGCCTTGACGGTGTCCAGCAAAGGGTTTCCTCTCACATGAGTTGACGCTCCAACTCAAACGGTCGGGCGGAGCGGGCGAAAAGTTCCCGATCCTTCAGCGACGGCACGGAAATGACCGGGACGGGCGCGGGCGCCGACGAACCGGACCCGGCCATGGTAGCGCCTGCCGGATGCCCCGGTGGGCACCGGGGCGGCGTGCCGCCGGGGGAAGTGCGCCACGTCACCCGCGCCGAATGCCGACGGTTCCCCCGCGAGTGGCCCCGGAAACCGCGTTGTTTGCGCCTACAATGGGCGCCGAACTCATTCGCGAGCGAGAACCAGGAGCATTCACAGTGACCCTCTCCCCCGAGCTGCAGGCCCGCGTCGTGCGGAATTACCCCTCGGACTGGACCGACCTGGACACCCGGGCCGTCGACACCGTCCGAGTTCTGGCCGCCGACGCCGTGCAGAATTGCGGGTCCGGCCACCCCGGCACCGCCATGAGCCTCGCCCCGCTGGCGTACTCCCTGTACCAGCGCGTCATGCGCCTCGACCCGAAGGACCCGAAGTGGGTCGGCCGCGACCGCTTCATCCTCTCCTGCGGCCACTCCTCGCTGACGCAGTACATCCAGCTGTACATGGCGGGCTTCGGGCTGGAGCTCGACGACCTCAAGGCCCTGCGCACCTGGGACTCCCTGACTCCGGGCCACCCGGAGTACGGCCACACCGACGGCGTGGAGATCACCACCGGCCCCCTCGGCCAGGGCCTCGCCTCCGCCGTCGGCATGGCGATGGCCGCCCGCCGCGAGCGCGGCCTGTTCGACCCGGACGCCCCCGCCGGCCAGTCGCCGTTCGACCATTACATCTACGTCATCGCCTCCGACGGTGACGTCCAGGAGGGCGTCACCGCCGAGGCGGGGTCCATCGCCGGCACCCAGCAGCTGGGCAACCTCATCGTCTTCTGGGACGACAACGGCATCTCCATCGAAGACGACACCACCATCGCCTTCACCGAAAACGTCGCCGACCGCTACCGCTCCTACGGCTGGCAGGTCATCGAGGTCGACGGCGGCGAGGACGTCGAGGCCATCGAGCGCGCCGTCGAGGAGGCCAAGGCCGACACGCAGCGTCCGACCTTCATCCGCGTGCGCACCGTCATCGCGTACCCGGCCCCCAACGCCATGAACACCGGCGCCTCCCACGGCGCCGCGCTCGGCGACGACGAAGTCGCGCTGATCAAGAAGGAGCTCGGCTTCGACCCGGAGCAGACCTTCGAGGTCTCCGACGAGGTCATCGAGCACACCCGCGCCGTCGCCAAGCGTTCGGGCGACGCCCGCGCCGAGTGGCAGAAGTCGTTCGACGAGTGGGCCGCCGCCAACCCGGAGCGCAAGGCCCTGTTCGACCGTCTCGAGGCCGGCGAGTTGCCCGAGGGCTTCGCCGACGAGGTGCCGTCGTGGGAGCCCGACGCCGCCGGCGTGGCCACCCGCAAGGCCTCCGAAGCCGCGTTGCAGGCGCTGGGCAAGACCCTGCCGGAGCTGTGGGGAGGCTCCGCCGACTTGGCCGGCTCGAACAACACCGTGATCAAGGGCGAGCCGTCGTTCGGCCCGAAGGAGATCACCACCGATACGTGGACGACCCACCCGTACGGCCGCAACCTGCACTTCGGCATCCGCGAGCACGCCATGGGCGCGATCCTCAACGGCATCGCCCTGCACGGCGGCACCCGGCCGTATGGCGGCACGTTCCTCATCTTCTCCGATTACATGCGCCCGGCGGTCCGCCTGGCGGCGCTGATGGACATCTCCCCGCTGTACGTGTGGACGCACGACTCCATCGGTCTGGGCGAGGACGGTCCGACGCACCAGCCGATCGAGCAGCTGGCCACCCTGCGCGCCATGCCGGGCATGACGACCCTTCGTCCGGCCGACGCCAACGAGACCGCCGCCGCGTGGGTCGCCGCGCTCGAGGGTCCGTCCGGCCCGAAGGCGCTGGCCCTGACCCGCCAGAACGTGCCGGTGCTGGAGGGCACGAAGGAGAAGGCCGCCGAAGGCGTGCGCCGCGGCGCTTACGTCCTGGTCGAGGCCGAGGGCGGCGAGCCGGACATCGTCCTGATGGCCACCGGTTCCGAGGTTCAGATCGCCGTCGAGGCCGCCGGCGTGCTGGCCGGCGAGGGCGTCAAGGCCCGCGTCGTGTCGGCTCCCTCGCTGGACTGGTTCGATCGGCAGGACGACGAGTACCGCGAGTCGGTGCTGCCGGCGTCCGTCCGCGCCCGCGTGTCGGTCGAGGCCGGCATCGCGATGCCGTGGCACAAGTACCTCGGCGACGCCGGCCGTGCGGTGTCCATCGAGCACTTCGGTGCCTCGGCTCCGTACCAGCGCCTGTTCGACGAGTTCGGCATCACCACCGAGGCCGTCGTCGCCGCCGCCCGCGAGTCGCTGGCCGCCGCCGAGTAGAGCCGCCGACGCCGCGGAACAATCCCCGGCAGCACGTCCCCGCCGCCCCGGTCGTCCTTCGCGAACCGGGGCGGCGCACGCTTGTCGACGCTAACGTGGGATCCGCATGGGCCGTCGCATTCGGGATCAGCCGGATGCCGATGCGCGCGCCTTACCGAACGCGACAATTGAAGCGAACGAGACAGAAGACCAGCACTCCAGGAAGGGCACCGATGACCAACCCCAATCTCGCCGCACTCGCCACCGCCGGCACGTCGGCCTGGCTCGACGATCTTTCCCGTCAGCGACTCGAGGGAGGAGAGCTGACGGCGCTCGTCGACGAGTACGCCGTGGTGGGCGTGACCACCAACCCGGCCATCTTCTCCTCGGCGATGACCACCGGCGACGCCTACGACGGGCAGCTGCGTGAGCTCGCCGGCTCCGGCGCCGACGCCGCCGAGACCGTCTTCACCATGGCCATCGACGACGTCCGCCGCGCCTGCGACGAGCTCGCCGACGTCTCCGCCCGCACCGGCGGCGCCGACGGGCGGGTGTCCATCGAGGTGGACCCGCGGTACGCCGACGATTACGACGCGACCATCGCCCAGGCCCGCCGCCTGTGGGAGCGCGTGGGCAAGGCCAACGCGATGATCAAGATCCCCGCCACCGACGCGTCCCTGCCGGCGGTGTCGGATGCGTTGGCCGAGGGCATCAGCGTCAACGTCACCCTCATCTTCTCGGTGGAGCGCTACCGCCAGGTCGTCGACGCGTTCATCGCCGGCATCGAGCGCGCCCGCGACAACGGCCTCGACCTGTCCACCATCCACTCGGTGGCGTCCTTCTTCGTCTCGCGCGTCGACACCGAGGTCGACAAGCGCCTGGAGGCCATCGGCGGCGACGCGCTGGAGCTGCGCGGCAAGGCCGGCGTGGCCAACGCGCGGCTGGCCTACGCCGAGTTCGAGCACGCCTTCGCGGCCGACTCGGAGCGGTGGGCCCCGCTGGCCGAGGCCGGCGCCCACGTCCAGCGTCCCCTGTGGGCGTCGACCGGCGTGAAGAACCCGGAGTACCCCGACACCCTGTACGTCACCGAGCTGGCCGGCCCGCACACCGTCAACACCATGCCGGAGAAGACCCTGCGCGCCACCGCCGACGCCGACCTCGACGGCATCTCCGACACCCTGACCGGTCGCGGCGAGCAGGCGCGCGAGACCATGGCCGCCATCGCCGCCGCCGGAGTCGACCTCGACGACGTTTTCGCCGTCCTCGAGCGCGAGGGCGTGGAGAAGTTCGTCGATTCGTGGCAGGAGCTGCTCGACTCCATCGACGGCCGTCTGCGCGAGATCCGCGGCTAGCCCATCCTCCCCTCTTTTCCGAAAGAACCTTCCGTGACCTCTGACATCTCCGGCACGATCGCCGACGATTGGACCAATCCCCTGCGTGACCCGCAGGACAAGCGCCTTCCCCGCATCGCGGGGCCGGGCGGCATGGTCATCTTCGGCGTTACGGGCGACCTGGCCCGCAAGAAGCTCCTCCCGGCCATCTACGACCTGGCCAACCGCGGTCTGCTGCCCGCGTCCTTCGCCCTCGTCGGCTACGGCCGTCGCGAGTGGTCGAAGGAGTACTTCGAAAACTACGTCCGCGAGGCCGTCGAGGCCGGGGCCCGCACGCCGTTCCGTGAAAACGTGTGGCGGCGCCTGGCCGAGGGCATCCACTTCGTGCAGGGCACATTCGTCGACGACGAGGCGTTCGACCGGCTGGCCGCCAAGCTCGCCGAGCTCGACGACTCCCGTGGCACCGCGGGCAACTGGGCGTACTACCTGTCCATCCCGCCGGACAATTTCCCGGACGTGTGCCATCAGCTCGATCGTGCGGGCCTGGCGCAGGCCGGCGAGGAGAACTGGCGGCGCGTGATCATCGAGAAGCCCTTCGGCCACGACCTCGAATCGGCCCAGGAGCTCAACCGGATCGTCAACTCCGTATTCCCGGAGACGTCGGTGTTCCGCATCGACCACTACCTGGGCAAGGAGACGGTGCAGAACATCCTGGCCATGCGGTTTGCCAACCAGCTGTTCGATCCGCTGTGGAACTCGCACTACGTCGACCACGTGCAGATCACCATGGCCGAGGACATCGGCTTGGGCGGCCGCGCCGGCTACTACGACGGCATCGGCGCCGCCCGCGACGTGATCCAGAATCACCTGCTGCAGCTGCTGGCCCTGGTGGCCATGGAGGAGCCGGTGGCGTTCACGCCGGAGGAGCTGCAGGCGGAGAAGATCAAGGTGCTGCGCGCGACCGAGCCGGTGCGTCCGCTGTCGAGGACGACGGCGCGCGGCCAGTACTCGGCGGGGTGGCAGGGCAGCCACTACGTCAAGGGGCTGCGCGAGGAGGAGGGCTTCGACCCGGAGTCGACGACGGAGACGTATGCGGCGTGCACGCTGCAGATCAATTCCCGTCGCTGGGCGGGCGTGCCGTTCTACCTGCGCTCGGGCAAGCGTCTGGGCCGGCGCGTCACGGAGATCGCGTTGGTGTTCAAGTCCGCCCCGCACCTGCCCTTCGCGGACACCATGACCACGGCCCTCGGCCAGAACGCCATGGTCATCCGCGTGCAGCCGGACGAGGGCGTGCTCATGCGCTTCGGTTCCAAGGTCCCGGGCTCGACGATGGAGGTCCGCGACGTCAACATGGACTTCTCCTACTCGGAGTCGTTCACGGAGCAGTCGCCGGAGGCGTACGAGCGTCTCATCCTCGATGCGCTTCTCGACGAGGCCAGCCTCTTCCCCACCAACGAGGAGGTCGAGTTGTCCTGGAAGATCCTCGATCCGGTTATCGAGTACTGGGGCAAGCGGGGCCAGCCGGACGAGTATCCCGCGGGCACGTGGGGGCCGGCGTCGGCCGATCGGATGCTCGAGCGTGAAGGCCGCACCTGGCGCCGTCCCTGACGGGCGGGACAGGCGAAACAGGTACTTGGGAAAGGATTACCGTGCCAATGATCATCAATTTGCCCGACACCGACACCCGCGTCATCGCCCGCCAGCTGGTGACGCTGCGCGAGACGGGCGGCATCGTCACCACCGGTCGCGTGCTCACGCTCATCGTGCTGGCGCAGGGAGACGATGACCTGGAGACCATCATCAAGACGGTCAACAGCGTCTCCCGGGAGCACCCGGCCCGCGTGCTGGTGCTCGTCGCCGGCGAGCCGCGGGGGGCGAGCCGCCTCGACGCGGAATTGCGCCTGGGCGGTGACGCGGGTGCCGCGGAGGTCGTCGTCATGCACATGGAAGGCGAGGTCGGGGCGCACCCGGAGGCGATCGTCACTCCCCTGCTGCTGCCGGACACGCCGGTGGTGGCGTGGTGGCCGTCGACGCCGCCGCAGGTGCCGGCGGCGACGCCGATCGGTCAAATCGCGCAGCGTCGCATCACCGATTCGCTGGCGGACCCCGACGCCAACGCGGTGTACACCCGTCGCACGGGGTACACGCCGGGCGATTCGGATTTGGCGTGGTCGCGTTTGACTGCGTGGCGTGGGGTGCTGGCCTCGGCGCTGGATTCCCCGCCGCATGGCCCGATCACCGCGGCGCGGATCGAGGGCCCGGGCGAGGATCCGTCGGTCGACGTCGCCGCAGGCTGGCTGGCCGACCGTCTGGCCGTGCCGGTGCTGCGGGTGGTCACCGATGAGCCGGAGGTTCCCGTCGACGCCGATGGCGTGGCGAAGCCGCCGGTGACGAAGGTGACGTTGTCGCGCCCCGGTGAGGACGGCACGCCGACCGACGTCATCGTCGAGGTGGAAAACGCGACGACGGCGTGCGTGACCATCATGGGCAGCCCGCCGTTCAAGGTGGCCCTGTCGCGTCGAACCACCGTCGATTGCCTGGCCGAGGAACTGCGCCACCTCGATCCCGACACCGCCTACGCGCGCGCCTTGCGCGGTTTGGGCCGCATTCGTCGCCTCACGGCGGAGCAGGCCCGGGAGGCGGAGGACGGTTCGCTTGACGACGGTTCGTCCGCATCCGGTTCCCCGTCCGTTTCCGCTTTCGCCCACGACCCCGAGGAGTCTTCCCGATGACCGACAACGTCACCGCGCCCGAGTTTTCCCGCCACGCCGATCAGGACGCCCTGGTGGAGGCCGCCCGTGCCCGTTTCGTCGACGTCGTCACCGCCGCGCAGGCCGACGACGGCATGGCCCGCGTCGCCGTGACCGGTGGCGGCGCCGGCATCGGCCTGTTGGCCGCCCTGGCCGCCGATTTCGGCGACATCGACTGGGGGCGGATCATGATCTTCTTCGGCGACGAGCGTTTCGTGCCCGAGGAGTCCCCGGACCGCAACGTCGGCCAGGCCCGCGAGGCCCTGTTCGATCACGTGGGCATCCCCGAGTCGCACGTGTTCCCCATCGCCCCGTCCGGCGGCGCCTACCTGAACGACCCGGTGTGCGCGGCCGACGCCTACGCCGACATCCTGGCCATGCACGCCCCCGACGGATTCGACCTGCACCTGCTGGGCATGGGTCCGGAGGGTCACGTCAACTCGTTGTTCCCGCACACCCCGGCGATCGCCGAGACCGAGCGCACCGTCGTCGAGGTCCGCGATTGCCCGAAGCCGCCGCCGACCCGCGTGTCCCTGACCCTGCCGGCGGTCAACGCCAGCCGACGGGTGTGGCTGCTGGTCTCCGGCGAAGCCAAGGCCGAGGCGGTCAAGGCCATCGCCGACGGCGCGGACCCGGCCGATTGGCCCGCCGCCGGAGTCCACGGCACGCAGGAGACGATCGTGTTCGTCGACGACGCCGCCGCGTCCATGCTGTAGCGGGGACGACCCTCCCGCCGTTTTCTCGCCGGCGGGCGGAGAAAGCGCGAAAAAAGGGGCCCGGGCGATGATTCGCCCGGGCCCCTCGTCGTCACGCAAGGCCGCGCAACCACGCGCGGCCGACGGCGTCGCCTACCAACCGAAGGCCTGGAACAGGCCGAGGAGCACGATCGACGCCAGCCACAGGATGGCCGTGATGATGGTGATGTAGTCGAGGTTCTTCTCCACCACCGTCGAACCCGACAGGTTCGACTGCATGCCGCCGCCGAACAGGCTGGACAGGCCGCCGCCCTTGCCCTTGTGGAGCAGGACGAACAGGGACATCAGCACGGAGGTGATGACCAGGACGATCTGGATGGCGAGGTACACGCGCACTTCCCTACGGTTGTCGACGAATCATGGTGCCGTTTGTCGGCGGCGGACCCGGTGCGACCGGATCCGCGATCAACTGACCAGGGTACCGCACCGGCGCCGCGCCGCGCAGTTCGCGGGTGCGGCGCGTCGGCGCGCGGCGGCGGAAGTCGCCGACTAACCCGAGTTGCGCAGCGCCGTGGCCAAACCGTTCATGGTCAGCTGGATGCCCGCCCGGACCTTGTCACGGGCGTCGCCGGCACGGTAGCGGCGCAGCATCTCCAGCTGAATCGCGTTGAGCGGCATGAGGTACGGGAACCGCATGTCCACCGAACGCGCCAGCAGCGGGTTGTCCTCCAACAGCGACGAGTAGCCGGTGACCTTCATGAACATCTCGAGGGTCAGCTCGTACTCCTCGCGGATGCGGTTGAAGATGCGGTCGGCGACCTCGCGGTCGGACACCAGATCCGCGTACAGCCTGGCCAGCTCCAGATCCGACTTCGACATGACCTGCGCCATGTTCGACAGCACCGAATCGAAGAAGGGCCACGAACGCTTGAGCTCGCGCAGCTCCTCCAGGCGGGAACCGTCCTCGTCGTCGCCGATCCACTCCCGCAGGGCCGTGCCGACGCCGAACCAGCCCGGCACCATCGACCGCTGCTGCGACCACGCCAGCACCCACGGGATGGCGCGCAAATCGGAGATCGACGTCGTCTGCTTGCGCGACGACGGACGCGAACCGATGTTCAGGCTGCCGATCTCGCCGACGGGCGTGGAGGTTTCGAAGAACTCGATGAAGCCCGGGTCGTCGTGCATGAGCGCCGCGTAGGCGTCGCGGGAACGCTCCGAGATCTCCGACATCACCTGGTAGGCCCGCTCCTGGTCGTTGAGGTCCTCCAGGTCGAGCAGCGTCGACTCGATGGTCGCCGACACCAGGGCCGCCAGGTTGCGGCGGGCCGCCACCGGGTGGCCGTACTTCGCCGAGATGATCTCGCCCTGCTCGGTGATGCGCACCGAACCCTGCACCGCACCCTTCGGCTGGGCCAGGATCGCGTCGTAGGACGGGCCGCCGCCGCGACCGACGGTGCCGCCGCGACCGTGGAACAGGCGTAGCCGGATGCCCTCGTCGCGCGACACCTTCGCGATCGCGGTCTCCGCGTCGTACAGCGCCCAGTTCGCGGCGAAGTAGCCGCCGTCCTTGTTCGAGTCGGAGTAGCCGAGCATGACCTCCTGCACGTCGCCGCGGGAGGCGACGTAGCGGCGGTACAGCGGAACGTCCCACGCCGCCCGCAGCACCGACGCGCCGGCCTGCAGGTCCTCGATGGTCTCGAACAGCGGCACGACGTCGACGGTGCCGCCGAGCACGCCGTCGTCGACGGAGATCAACCCGACCTCCTTGAGCAGGATCATCGGCTCCAGCAGGTCGGACACCGACGCGCACATCGAGATGATGCACTGCGGCACGACCTCCGGCCCGTAGGCGGCCACGGCGTCGGCCGCCGCGCGCATGATGCCCAGTTCCCGCTCGGTGGCCTCCGACAACGTCACGCCGCGCGGGACCAGCGGGCGGGCCGAGGCGAGCTCCTTCGTGAGGATCTCGACGCGGCGGCGCTCCGGCAGCGACCGGTAATCCTCCGCGACGCCGGCCAGGCGGAACAACTCGGTGAGGATGTCCTCGTGGCTCTCGGAGTTCTGCCTCAGATCCAGCGAGTACAGGTGGAAACCGAAGACGTCGGTGGCGGCCTGGATGTCGGCGAGACGGTGATCGGCGATGAGGTCATCGTTGCTGCGGCGCAGCGACGCTTCGACGACGTCGAGGTCGGCGCGCATCTCCGCGACATCCGCATACGGCTCGTGGGCCGACCAGTCCCCCTCCACGACCGAGTGGCCGAGGCGGGACACGGCGGTGGCGGCGACGCGACCCCGGATTCCGTGGACGGCGCGGCGGTACGGCTCGTCGATCCGGTTGGGCACGTCGTTCTGGCCCCGGTTGGCCAATTCCACCAGGTCGACGGAAACCTGGGTGAGGCGGTCGGAGAAGCTCAGCTCACGTTCCAGGGCATGCAGCTGCTTGACGTAGTGGCGCAGGATCGTCGCCGCGGCGCGGTCGGTGGCGTAGCGGACGACCTCCTCCGTCACGTACGGGTTGCCGTCATGGTCGCCGCCGATCCACGAACCCATCCGCACCACCGGGGTCTCCGGCACGTCCGGACCGCCGATCTCGCGCATGGCCTCCACGACGTCGCGGTTGAGCCCGGGCACCGTCTCCAGCAGCGACAACTGGTAGTAGCGCAGGCCGACCTCGACCTCGTCGCGGATGTCCGGGCGATTCATGCGGATCAGCGCGGTCTGCCACAGCGTCATGATGCGCCGGCGGATCTCCAGGTCCAGCGCCGCGATCTTCGCGTCCGTGCGGGCGGTGCGCGGGGCGTTTTCGACCTGGTGGCGGGCCCGCATCGCGGCGCCGATGTGCTTCTGCACGTCGAACACCGTGCGGCGTCGCGTCTCCGTCGGGTGCGCGGTGAGCACCGGCACGACCTGCGCGACGTTCATCATCGCCGCCAGCTCGGAACCCGGCACCCGCGCCTCGCGCAGTTTTTCCCACGTCGCGTCGAGGGTCGAATCGCGCGGCGCCTCGCCGGCGTCGAGCTGCTCTTCCAGCAGACGCTCCTCGTGGAGATCCTCCGCCAGATTCGCCAACAGGGCGAAGTGAGTGAACGCCCGGATGATCGGCGTCGCCTCCTCCGGGTCGATGTCCCGGAACAACCCGGTCAGTTCCCCGATCTCCGCCTCTCCCCGGTGAAGGCGGAACGCGGTGCGACGCGCGTTCTCCACGAGATCGAAGACGTCGTCGCCCTCCTGCTCGCGGATCACCTCGCCGAGGATCCGCCCCAGATGGCGGATGTCGTCGTGCAACGTTTCGTCGCTGGTCTTCCCCGTGCTCTGATCCTGCATGCTGGCTTCTCCTGTCATGTCGGGTGCACGTCCGGCGCGGCCGGACCGTCGTAAAGCCACGCGCCGCGCGAAACGCCCCGGATCAACGCGAAAACGTTGCCGGGGCGTGACGACGACGGCACGGGGCCGATGAAACTACTTGACCGCGTCGGCGGCGAGGGCGGACAGCTTGGCGAAGGCCTCGCCGTCCAGCGACGCACCGCCGACCAGGCCACCGTCGACGTCGGGCTGTCCGACGATGTCCGCGACGTTCTCCGCCTTCACCGAAC
This sequence comes from Corynebacterium freneyi, assembly GCF_030408835.1. NCBI lineage: Bacteria > Bacillati > Actinomycetota > Actinomycetes > Mycobacteriales > Corynebacteriaceae > Corynebacterium > Corynebacterium freneyi. Next base: position 1,510,288 of record NZ_CP047357.1, on the reverse strand, counting down.
CGCCGTAGAGGATGCGCATCTCCTTGGCCAGCTGCTCGCCGCCCAGCTCGGCGACGGTCTCGCGGATGGCCTTGCAGACCTCCTGCGCATCCGCCGACGAGGCGACCTTGCCGGTGCCGATGGCCCACACCGGCTCGTAGGCGATGACGACCTTCGCCAGATCCGCCTCGGTCAGGCCTTCCAGGGAGCCCTTGACCTGCTCGACGACGTACTCGACGTGCTTCTGCTCCTCGCGGACCTCCAGCGGCTCGCCGACGCAGACGATCGGAGACATCGACGCCTTCAGCGCGGCCTTCGCCTTCTTGGCGACGAGCTCATTGTCCTCGTCGTGCATCTCGCGGCGCTCGGAGTGGCCGACGACGACCCAGCGGCAGCCGAGCTTGGCCAGCATCGACGCGGAAATCTCGCCGGTGTAGGCGCCCGACTCGTGGACGGAGACGTCCTGCGCGCCGTAGGTCACGGCCAGCTTGTCGCCCTCCACCAGGGTCTGCACGGAACGGATGTCGGTGAACGGCGGGATGACCGCGACGTCGACCTTGTCGTAGTACTCCTTCGGCAGGGCGAAGGCGAGCTTCTGCACGACGCCGATGGCCTCCAGGTGGTTGAGGTTCATCTTCCAGTTGCCGGCGATGAGGGGCTTGCGAGCCATTGTGGGTGTCACTTCCTGAGGTGGTCGAAAAACATGGGGTGCGGGCGGCGCGGCGGTGACGCGCGCGCCACCCGCTTAAAAACGAGGGGCGGTGCTAGGACTCGAGCACCTGGACGCCGGGGAGGTCCTTGCCCTCGAGGTACTCGAGGGAGGCGCCGCCGCCGGTGGAGATGTGGCTGAAGCCGTCCTCGTCCAGGCCGAGGGTGCGCACGGCCGCGGCCGAGTCGCCGCCGCCGACGACGGAGAAGCAGCCGTTGTCGCGGGTCGCGTCGATGATCGCCTGGGCGACGAAGCGGGTGCCGTTGGCGAACGCGTCCATCTCGAACACGCCCATCGGGCCGTTCCAGAACACGGTCTTGGTGCCGGCCAGCTTCTCGGCGAAGGTCTTCGCGGATTCCGGCCCGATGTCCAGGCCCATCCAACCCTCCGGGATGGCGTCGGCGGCGACGACCTTGTGGTCGGCGTCGGCGGCGAACGCGGAGGCGGCGACGACGTCGGTCGGCAGCACCAGCTGGTCGCCGTACTTCTCCATCAGCTCCTTGCAGGTGTCGATCATCTCCTCCTGCAGCAGCGAGCCGCCCACGGAGTGGCCCTGCGCGGCGAGGAAGGTGAAGCACATGCCGCCGCCGATGATCAGGTAGTCGACCTTCGGGGCCAGGGCCTCGATGACGCCCAGCTTGTCGGAGACCTTCGATCCGCCCAGCACCACGGCGTAGGGCTTCTCGGGGGTCTCGGCGACCTTGCGCAGCACCTCCAGCTCGGACTGGACCAGGCCGCCGGCGTAGTGCGGCAGCTTCTTGGCCACGTCGTACACCGAGGCCTGGGCGCGGTGGACCACGCCGAAACCGTCGGACACGAAGGCGCCCTCCGGCACCAGGGCGGCGAGCTCGGCGGCGAAGGCCTCGCGCTCGGACTCGTCCTTGGAGGTCTCGCGCGCGTCGAAGCGGATGTTCTCCAGCAGCAGCACGTCACCGTCGGTGAGGCCGTTGGCGCGCTCGTGGGCGTCCTCGCCGGTGACGTCGCCGGCGACGGCCACGTAGCGGTCCAGGCGCTCGGACAGCGCCTCGGCGACCGGGGCGAGGGACAGCTCGGGGTTGACCTCGCCCTTCGGGCGGCCCAGGTGGGCGGTGACGACGACCTTGGCGCCGGCGTCGGACAGGGCCTTCAGGGTCGGCACGGACGCGTCGATGCGGCCCGGGTCGGTGATGGAGCCGTCCTTGAGCGGGACGTTGAGGTCCGAGCGGACCAGCACGTAGCGGCCTTCGACGCCTTCGTCGAGAAGATCCTGCAGGGTCTTGACGGTCATGTCTGTTTCTTCCTTCGTTGTGGGAAACCCCAGGGCCGGGGTGCGCCCGCGGGCACACCCCGGCCCTGGGGTCGTGGGTGAAACGGTGAGCTTAGAGGCGCTCGCCGACGTAGACGGAGAGGTCGACGAGGCGGCAGGAGTAGCCCCACTCGTTGTCGTACCAGGAGACGACCTTGACCTGGTCGCCGATGACCTTGGTCAGCGGCGCGTCGAAGATGGAGGAACGCGGGTCGCCCTCGATGTCCTTGGACACGATCGGCTCCTCGTTGTAGCCGAGGATGCCCTTGAGCTCGTCGGACTCGGCGGCCTTCTTCACGGCGGCGTTGACGGCCTCGACGGAGACCTCCTTCTTGGCGGTGAAGGTCAGGTCGGTGACGGAGCCGGTCGGGGTGGGCACGCGCAGCGCGTAGCCGTCCAGCACGCCCTTGAGCTGCGGCAGGACCAGGGCGACGGCCTTGGCGGCGCCGGTGGAGGTCGGGACGATGTTCAGGGCGGCGGCGCGGGCGCGGCGCAGGTCCTTGTGCGGGGCGTCGTGCAGGCGCTGGTCGCCGGTGTAGGCGTGGATGGTGGTCATCAGACCACGCTCGATGCCGAACTCCTCGTCCAGCACCTTGGCCATCGGGGCCAGGCAGTTGGTGGTGCAGGAGGCGTTCGAGATGATGTTGTGCTTCTCGGCGTCGTAGTCGGTGTGGTTCACGCCGACGACGAAGGTGGCGTCCTCGTTCTTCGCCGGGGCGGAGATGATGACCTTCTTGGCGCCGCCGTCGATGTGGGCCTTGGCGGCCTCGGCGTCGGTGAAGAAGCCGGTCGACTCGATGACGATGTCGACGTTGTGCTCGCCCCACGGGAGGTTCTTCGGGTCGCGCTCGGCCCAGGCGATGATGCGCTTGCCGTCGACGGTGATGGACTCGTCGTCGTAGGTGACCTCGGCGTCGAGCTTGCCCATGATCGAGTCGTACTTGAGCAGGTGGGCCAGGGTCTTGTTGTCGGTCAGGTCATTGACCGCCACGATCTCCAGGTCGGCGCCCTGCGCGATCACGGCGCGGAAGAAGTTGCGTCCGATGCGACCGAAGCCGTTGATGCCTACACGAACCGTCACGATGATCTCCTCCAAAGGAATCGGCTAAGAATTGCCCAACGGCCCGGGAACCGGGCCAACTGGTTCAATTTCGAATTGTACGTGGGGTTCCGCCGATGCGCAGGGGTGGAATGCCCGCATTCCAGTGAGACGCCTCACCAACGGACATCCGGCGCGGGGTGCATGCCCGTTCGGCTCGAATGTGCTTTACGACGATGCTTTTGGAGCCCACCGCCACGGCGTGGAAAAGGCGTGAAGAAGGGGCGGAGAGGAGGTCGACGGGGGTGATCTCCCGGATCAGTCTTCGTCGAAAAGCTCGTCGGTGACCACGGAATTCGTGTCCGGCACGCCCGTTTCCGCGGCGCGACGATCCGCCATCGACAGCAGACGGCGGATGCGGCCGGCCACGGCGTCCTTCGTCATCGGCGGATTGGCCAGCTGGCCGAGCTCCTCCAACGACGCCTGCCGGTGCGCCACGCGCAGCTCGCCGGCGGTGACCAGATGCTCCGGGACGTCGTCGCCGAGGATCTCCAGCGCACGCTCCACCCGGGCGGCGGCCACGACGGCCGCACGGGCCGACCGGCGCAGGTTCGCGTCGTCGAAGTTCGCCAGGCGATTGGCCGTCGCCCGCACCTCGCGGCGCATGCGTTGCTCCTCCCACTCCAGGCGGGTGGTCTGCGCCCCCATGCGGGTGAGCAGGGCGCCGATGGCCTCTCCGTCGCGGATGACCACGCGGTCTCCCCCGCGCGTCTCCTTGCTCTTCGCGGCGATGCCCAGACGACGCGCACACCCCACCAGGGCCAGCGCCGCTTCCGGGCACGGGCACGTGACCTCCAGCGCCGAGGACCGCCCCGGCTCGGTGAGCGAACCGTGGGCGAGGAAGGCACCGCGCCACGCCGCCTCGGCGTCGAGGACGGTGCCGCCGATGACCTTCGGCGGCAGACCGCGCACGGGCCGACCCGCGCGGTCGATCAGGCCGGTGCGGCGGGCGAGCTCCTCCCCGCCCTCCGACACGCGCACGATGTAGCGCGCGGTTTTGCGCAGCCCGCCCGGGCTGAGCACCTGAAGCTCCGGCTCTATGCCGAACAGCGAATCGATCATGCCGCGCAGCCGACGCGCCACTGCGCCCGAGTCGACCTCGGCCTCGATGACGATGCGCCCGGCGACCAGGTGGAGCCCGCCGGCGAACCGCAGCAGCGCGGCGACCTCGGCCGACTTCGCGTTGTCCTGGTTGACCGGCACGCGCGCCAGCTCATCCTTCACCTTCGGCGTCAACGCCATGTGGGCACTCTCCTCACGTCGGCGACCCGTTCGCCGTGCAGCGCAGTCTAGCGACCCCGCCTACCGGGCCAGCAATTCCCCCAGTGCGGAGGCGACCTTCACGGGGTCGTGCCGCTCCGTCCACCCGCCGTCGTCGTCAAGCTCGCGCACGTCGGCGTACACCACCTCCGCCGACAGCGTCGCCGCCGCCCGCTCCAGGTACCCGCGCTCGGACCGGCCGCCCATCGTCGACTCGTCGACGAGGATGGTGTCCAGCGTCAGATCCGGCGCATGCTGGGCCAGCATGTGCAGGTGACGTTCCGACGAAAAGCCCGCGGTCTCCCCCGGCTCCGACGACAGGTTGAGAACGACCACCCGATGCGCCGTCGTGTCCCGCAACGCCTGCACCAACTCCGGCACCTGCAGATGCGGCAGCACCGACGTGAACCACGAACCCGGGCCGAGCGTGACCATGTCCGCGGCGAGGATCGCGTCCACCGCGTCCGGCGTGGCCGGCGGCTGCTCCGGGATCAACCGGATGCGCCGCACCTGACCCGGCGTCGTGGCGACGGCGACCTGACCGCGCACGGGGCGCACCACGCGGGCGTCGTCCTCCAGGCCCACGACCTCCGCCTCGATGTCCAACGGCAGCGGCGACATCGGCAGCACCCGGCCGTAGATGCCCAACAGAGAACCGACCTCGTCGAGCGCGGCGACCTCGCTGCCGAGCACGCTGGTCAACCCCGCGATGATGAGATTGCCCACCGCATGCCCGGCCAGCGCGCCCGTGCCGCCGAACCGGTGCTGCAGGACCTCCTCCCACAGCTTCCCGCGCTCGTCCTCCGCAGACAGCGCCGCCAACGCCATGCGCAGATCGCCCGGCGGGATCTGGCCCAGCTCGCGACGCAGGCGTCCGGACGAGCCGCCGTCGTCGGCGACCGTGACCACGGCGGTGACGTCCTCGGCGATGCGGCGGACGGCGCGCAGCGTCGCGAACAGCCCGTGGCCTCCGCCGAGGCTCGTGATGGCGGTCATGGGGTAAGGCTCCTCTGGGGTCGAGTCGAATCGGGATCCGGCGGCGAAAACGGCGCTCCCGGTCAACCCCGCTCGATGTCGCGGTGGATGACGTTGACGTCGATGCCGTTGAACTCGCCGAGCCTGCGGCCCAGCGCCTCCGACATGGCAACGCTGCGGTGGTGGCCGCCGGTGCAGCCGATGGCGATGGACATGTGGTTCTTTCCCTCGCGGCGGTACCCGGGCAGGATCACCGAAACGAGCTGCTCGACGGTGTCCAGCCAGCGCGGGGCGTCCTCCTGCTCGAGCACGTAGGCGGCCACCTCCCGGTCCGTGCCGCGACCCGACCGCAGGCCCGGCACCCAGTACGGGTTGGGCAGGAAACGGACGTCGAGCAGCAGGTCGGCGTCGCGCGGGGCGCCGTGCTTGAAACCGAAGGATTGGATGGTCACCCGCTGTCCGCGCGACGCCGGATCCGAGAAGTGGACCTCCAGCGCGCGGCGCAGGTCGTGGACGGACATCCGCGACGTGTCCAGCACAAGGTCCGACATGGCCTTGATGCCGGCGAGCATCTGCCGCTCCCGCTCGATGCCCTGGGTCAGCGTCCCGGATTCCTGCAGCGGGTGCGTGCGGCGGACCGAGTCGTAGCGGGCGATGAGCGTGTCGTCGTCGGCGTCGAGGAAGATCACCATCGGCCGGCGGCCGCTTTCGTGCAGCCGGTCCAGGACGTCGCCGAGCGAACCGGCGAAGGCGCGGGACCGCACGTCGGTGACGATGGCGAGGCGCTCCACGGGCGAATCCGCCTCGAAGGAGAGCTCCACCATGCGCATGATCAACTCGGGCGGCAGGTTGTCGGCGACGTACCAGCCCATTTCCTCGAGGACGGCTGCGGCGGTGTTGCGGCCGGACCCGGACATGCCCGTGATGAGGACCAGTGACGTGTCGGGTTCTGCTGCACCGGCGTTGACTGTGGTCATGCGTCCACCCTACGTGCGATCGCCGTGCAGCGCTTCGTGCACGGACTGCGCCAGGGCGGGGCCGAATCCGGGCACTTCGCGGATCTCGTCGACGGTGGCGCGCTTGAGCTTGGCCACCGAGCCGAAGTGCTTGACCAGTTCCGACCTGCGCTGCGGCCCCAGGCCCTTGATGTCGTCGAGGACCGAGGCCCGCATGCGCTTGGACCGCTGCTGCCGGTGGTAGCCGATGGCGAAGCGGTGGGCTTCGTCGCGGATGCGCTGCATGAGGTACATCGCCTCGGAGTTGCGCGGCAGGATCACCGGTTCGTCGTCGCCGGGCACCCAGATTTCCTCGAGTCGCTTGGCCAGTCCGACGAGGGTGACGTCGGTGACGCCGAGGTCGTCGAGGACCTCCTGCGCGGCGGCGACTTGGGGCGCACCGCCGTCGACGATGAACAGGTTCGGCGGGTAGGCGAACTTGCGCCCGCTGACCGACTCCTCCACGACGCTTTGCGACGACCCGTCGGACTCTCCCGCAGCCTCTTCCTCGAACATGACCGATTCGTCGTCGGGCACGGCGAGCTTGTCTTCGGCGTGGCGGCGGAAGCGGCGGCGAACGACCTCCGCGATGGAGGCGACGTCGTCGGAGCGGCCATCGCCGGCGGCGTCCTTGATGCGGTAGCGGCGGTAGTCGACCTTGCGGGGCAGACCGTCTTCGAAGACGACGAGTGAGGCCACGACGTCTGTGCCCTGGATGTGCGAGATGTCCGTGCATTCGATGCGCAGCGGGGCCTCGTCCATGAACAGCGCGTCGCGAATGCCCTCCAATGCCTGGGAGCGGGCGGTGAGGTCGCCGCTGCGCTTGATCTTGTGCTGGGCCAGGGCCTCGACCGCGTTTCGGTGGACGGTCTCCAACAGGGCCTTCTTGTCGCCGCGTTGGGGAACGTGGACGTCGACGGCGGTGCCGCGGATGTCGCGCAGGAAGCTTTCGACCTCATCCGCGTTTTCCGGCGAGACCTGGACGAGAATCTGCCGCGGCACGGCGTCGGCGGCTCCGTTGGAGTCGTCTCCGTCGACCTTCGCGTGCTCGGCGGCGTCGCCGTAGAACTGCGTGAGGAACGTGGACAGCAACTTCGGCAACGCGGGATCCGGCGCGTCGTCCGGCAACGGACCGGTCTCCGAGTCGCCGGACTTTTCGACGACCCAGCCGCGCTGGCCGTGGATGCGGCCCCGGCGGACGTGGAAGATCTGCACCGCCGCCTCCAACTCGTCGGTGGCGAAGGCGATGAAGTCCGCGTCGGTGGCGTCGCCGAGGACGACGGCCTGCTTTTCCATGACCTTCTCCACCGCGGCGAGATCGTCGCGGATCTTCGCGGCCTTTTCGAAGTCGAGCTCCTCGGCGGCGGCGTTCATGTCCCGGCGCAGCTGCGCGGTCAGCGGCCCGGTGTTGCCGGCCATGAAGGAGATGAAGCCGTCGACGATCTCGCGGTGCTCCGCGGCCGACACCCGACCGACGCAGGGCGCCGAGCACTTGTCGATGTACCCGAGCAGGCAGGGCCGGCCCAGCTGCTGATGACGGTTGAAGACGCCCTTCGAACACGTGCGGGCCGGGAACACCCGGATGAGCAGGTCGAGCGTTTCCCGGATGGCCCAGGCGTGGGAATAAGGGCCGAAGTACCGGACGCCCTTGCGGCGCGGGCCGCGGTAGAGGAACATCCTCGGGAACTGCTCGCCGACGCTGACGGCCAGCATCGGGTAGCTCTTGTCGTCGCGGTACATGACGTTGAACCGCGGGTCGTAGCGCTTGATCCAGGTGTACTCCAGTTGGAGAGCCTCGACCTCGGTGCGCACGACGGTCCAGATCACCTTCGACGCCGACAGCACCATTTGCCGCGTGCGCGGGTGCAGATTCGCGACGTCCTGGAAATAGTTCGACAGCCGGGCGCGCAGGTTCTTCGCCTTGCCGACGTAGAGGACGCGGCCGCCGTCGTCGAGGAAACGGTAAACGCCCGGCTCAACCGGGATGGTCCCCGGCGCCGGGCGGTACGTGGAGGGATCCGCCATCAGTCTTCCGGCATGTAGCGGTCCTCGAGTTCGCGGAAGCGGCGCACGGCCTCCACGACTGCGGCGCCGTCGCGGGCCTGCAGCGCCCACATGGGCACGAACTCGAACTCGGGCAGCTCCAGGCGGGCCCACCGGGAATCGGCCGGGAAGCTCAGGCCGTGGACGACGTCCCACGGGTAGAACCGGGCGCCCAGGAAGTTGCGGACCTCGACGCCGCGGGAGTTGACGCGCACGCGGGGACGCAGCATCAGCAGGCATGCGGCGGAGATGACCAGGCCCAGAATCGGAAACGCCAGCACGTCGATCGGCGTGACCTGGGCGCCGGTGTCGCCGACGTCGACGACGAAGCCCATGAAGATGTGCACCGCCATGACCACCGCCACCGAGCCCCAGGCCCACAGCTTCATGGTCCTGGAGGTGACCTCCAGCTCCCAGCCCGAATCCGTGCGGTCGGCCGTCTTGTTGTCGCTCTTGTTGTCGCTCACGTCGTTCACTCCTCGCCCAGGGCGCGCAGCAATGCCGCGGTGTGCAGCGCGGCGATGGTGGCCTCTCGGCCCTTGTCCTCGACCGAACCCGGCGCACCCGACCGGGCCACCGCCTGCTCGTGCGTGTCGCAGGTCAGCACGCCGTTGCCGACGGGCGTGCGATGGTCGAGCGAAACCCGCGTCAAGCCCTCGGTCACCGAATCGCAGACGTAATCGAAGTGGGGCGTGCCACCGCGGATGACGCATCCCAGCGCGACCACCGCGTCGTGATCGTCGGCAAGCGCCTGAACGACCACCGGAAGCTCCAGGGCGCCGACGACCGTGTAGTCGTGGACCAGCGCGCCGGCCCCGGATGCCGCCTCGATCGCGTTGGCCCGAAGCTGGCCCGTGATGTCGGCGTTCCAGTGGGCGGTGACGATGGCGACGCTCATCCCCTCCGCGTCGGGAATCTCGATGTCGGGCAGTCCGGCTCCGCTCACTTCTTCTCCTCCTGATCGCCTTCGCCACCAATGTAGTCGGACAGCCACGGCAGGTCATGCCCCATCCGCTGCTGCTTGGTGGTCAGGTACCGCACGTTGTCCGCGTTGACCTCCACGGGCACCGGCACGCGGCGGCTCATCTCCAGGCCGTAGCCGCCCAGGCCCGCCCGCTTGGTCGGGTTGTTGGTCAGCAGCGCCATCGACCGCACGCCGAGATCCCGGAGGATCTGCGCGCCCGTGCCGTACTCGCGGGCGTCGGCGGGCAGGCCCAGCTTCAGGTTGGCGTCGACGGTGTCGGCGCCCTCGTCCTGCAGGTGGTACGCCTCGAGTTTGTGCATGAGACCGATGCCCCGGCCCTCGTGGCCCCGCATGTACAGGATGACGCCCCGGCCCGCGGCCTGGACGATCTCCATCGACTTGTGCAGCTGCTGGCCGCAGTCGCAGCGCCGCGAACCGAAGACGTCGCCGGTCAGGCACTCGGAATGCACGCGCACCAGGACATCCGAGCCCTCGTCGGAGGCGGGATCGCCGACGACCAGGGCGACGTGCTCCACGCCGTCGACGAGACTGCGGTAGCCCACCGCCCGGAACTCCCCGAACTCGGTGGGCATCCGGGTCTCCACGACCCGCTCCACCAAGTGCTCGTGGCGGCGGCGGTACTCGATGAGCTGCTCGATGGAGATCAACGCCAGACCATGCTCGTCGCAGAACCTGCGCAGCTCCGGAGTGCGGGCCATGCCGGTCGGATTCTCTTCGGACACGACCTCGCACAGCACGCCGGCCGGGCGCAGACCCGCGAGGCGAGCCAGGTCCACCGCGGCTTCGGTGTGGCCGGCCCGGGTGAGCACGCCGCCCTCCTTCGCGCGCAGCGGCACGACGTGGCCGGGGCGCGTGAACTCCGTCGCCGTCGAGTTTGCGGCGGCGAGCCGTTGGATGGTGTACGCGCGGTCGGCGGCCGAAATGCCGGTCGACCCGGTCGCCGCGTCGACGGTGACCGTGTACGCGGTGCCGCGGACGTCCTCGTTGCGGGCCACCATGGGCGGCAGCCCCAACCGGTCGCAATCCGCGCCGGTCAGGGGCGCGCAAATGTATCCCGAGGAGTACCGCACCGTGAAGGCGACCAGCTCCGGCGTCGCCTTCTCGGCGGCGAAGATGATGTCGCCTTCGTTTTCGCGGTGCTCGTCGTCGACGACCACCACGGCCTTGCCGGCGGCGATGTCGGCGATGGCCCGTTCCACGCTGTCCAGTTCAATCACGGCCATGAGCTTATCGGGGCAGCAATTTCTCGATGTACTTGGCCACCGCGTCGACCTCCAGATTCACCGTCGCGCCGGCGTCGAGCGTGCCCAGGACGGTGTCGGCCAGCGTCGTCGGGATGAGGCTGACCTCGAACCACCGCGCACCGGCGTCGCCGCCGAGGGCCGAGACGGTCAGCGACGTGCCGTCCACGGCGATCGATCCCTTTTCGACGACGTAGCGGTCGAGGTCGTCGGGAAGCGAGATGCGAACGACCTCCCAGTGCTCGCCGGGCGTGCGCGACACGATCGCGCCGGTGCCGTCGACGTGGCCCTGGACGATGTGGCCGCCGAGGCGTGCGCCGGCGGCGACGGCGCGTTCGAGGTTGACGGGCGAGCCCACGGCGAGACCGCCCAGGCTGGTGCGGTCCAGGGATTCCTGCATGACGTCGGCGGTGAAGCCGGTCTCGTCGAACTCGGCGACGGTCAAGCACACTCCGTTGACTGCGATGGAGTCGCCGAGCTTGGCGTCGGAGACCGCGGTCGTGCAGCCGATGGTGAGGCGAATGGCGTCGCCCTGGTCCTCGATCGCGGCCACGCGGCCGAGCTCCTCGACGATTCCGGTGAACACGGGTGGTCGTTCCTCTCTGGTGTTCGGTGCCGGCGTCTCCGGCGTGGGTTTCTTCGATTGGTGTGTGTTCGGTTGTGAACGGTATTGATCGGTTCGGCTCGGGCCCGTCCGGCACGCGGGGTCATGCGGCGATCGGCCGAGCCTCGACGATCAATTGCGGCGCACGGACCTGACGAGCACGTCGTCGCCGAGCAGTTCGACGCCGACGGTGCGGAACCGGACGATGTCGTCGACGGTCGTCGCCGCTCCGGTGTCCACCACCGCGGTGCCCGCCCCGAGCAGCCCCGGCGCGATGTAGGACTCGACGGCGTCGACCAGGCCGGCCTCCAGGAACGCGCCGGCCAGTCGGGGGCCGCCCTCGACGAGGACGTCGATCATGCCGAGGTCGGCGAGGACGTCGACGACCTGGGACATGTCGCGGGTTTGGATGTGCCGGAACATGTCGGTCGACGCGATCGCCGGATCGACGCGCTCGCCCGGCAGGAACCCCCCGCGGATGGCGGCGTCCTCCGGGATTTCCTTGCGGCCCACTGCCACGCGCAGCGGCTGGTTGGGGTACGGAACTCCCTGCGGGTCGCGGGCGGTCAGTCGCGGGTCGTCGGCGAGGACGGTGCCGGTGCCGACGATGATGGCGTCGCGGCGCGAACGGTCGACGTGGACTCGCGCCCGGGCCGCTTCACCGGTGATCCACTGCGAGGAGCCGTCCGTGGCGGCGGCGAGTCCGTCGACGGTGCCGGCGGTCTTCAAGGTGATGTGCGGGCGGCGGGTGGCCTGCCAGTGCAGCCACGGGCGCAGGACGCCGTCGGCGATCTCGCCGCGCAGGGTCCCGCCGATGACGGTGACTCCCCTGGCGTCGAGCCAGTCCGCCCCGCCGGCGGCGACGGGGTTGGGATCCGCGACGCCGTAGATGACCTTCGCCACTCCGGCGTCGAGCAGTTCCCCGGTGCACGGGCCGGTGCGCCCGTGGTGGTGGCAGGGCTCGAGCGTGACGACGGCCGTGCCTCCCCGGGCCCGCTCCCCGGCCGCTTCCAGGGCCTGGGCCTCGGCGTGGGGTCCGCCGACCGGATCGGTGCCGGCGACGGCGACCGGAATGCCGGAGGCGTCGAGGATGACGCAACCGACGGGCGGGTTCGGCGACGTGGTGCCGCGCACGCGCTCGGCTGCGGCGATGGCGGTGCGCATCGCCTGGTCCGGCGACAGCGCCGACGCGGCGACGAGGTCGGTGAACAGGGGCATGGCGGCCTCGACTTTCCTGGTTGACGTTTCCGGGCGGCGATCCCGGCTAGTTGTCGCCGTCGCGCTGGCGGCCCTCGACGGCCAGCGCGCGAAGTTCGTTGACGGCGTCGTTGGGCACCTCCGCGCCGTAGACGGCGGAGCCCGCGACGAAGGCGTCGCAACCGGCCTCGGCCGCGTCGGCGATGGTCCCGGCGCCGATGCCGCCGTCGATTTCGATGATGGTGCCCAGCCCGCGAAGGTCGATCTGGTTGCGCAGGATGCGGACCTTCTCGAGCTGCTCCGGCATGAACGATTGCCCGCCGAAGCCGGGCTCGACGCTCATGACCAGCACCAGGTCGAATTCGTTGAGGTGCTCCAGCCACGGCTCGATCGGCGTGCCGGGGCGGACGGAAATGCCCGCGCGGACGCCGGCCTCGCGCAATTTGCGGGCCAGGGCGACGGGGTCGGGCGAGGCTTCGACGTGGAAGGTCACCCCGGCGGCGCCGGCGTCGACGTAGCCGTCGACCCACTTTTCGGGCTCCTCGATCATGAGATGCACGTCGAGGGGCTTGTCGGTCACCTTCGCCACGGCGGCCATGACGGGCACGCCGAAGGAGAGGTTGGGCACGAAGTGGCCGTCCATGACGTCGATGTGGATCCAGTCGGCGTCGGAGACCGCGTCGATTTCCCGGTCGAGTCGGGCGAAGTCGGCGGCGAGGATCGAGGGCGCGATGATCGGGGTGCTCATACCCCCACAGCCTACCGCGCCCCCGAACCGGGCTACGCGGGCTTGCGCAGCACGGCGAAGAACATCGCGTCGGTGCCGTGGCGGTGCGGCCACATCTGCACCGACGGGCCGTCGCCGACGTCGCCCATCGGTTCGACGAGCGCGCGGCCGTCGAGTTCCTCCAGTCCCAGTCGGCGGACGGCCCGGTCGATGGCGCCGCGGGTTTCGCGCAGGTGCGGCGAGCACGTCGAGTAGACGATGATGCCGCCCGGGCGGGCGAGTTTCGCCGCCGATTCCAGCAGCTCGCCCTGAAGTTTCGTCAGGGCGGGCAGATCGTCGGTGGATTTGCGCCAGCGCGCCTCGGGGCGTCGGCGCAGCGATCCGAGGCCGGAGCACGGCGCGTCGACGAGGATGCGGTCGTATCCGGGTTCGAGTCCGGGGTCGCGCCCGTCGGTGACGTGCACGGTGACGGGCAGTCCCCGCACGGAGTTTTCGACGAGGCCGGCGCGCTTCTTCACCGGTTCGACGGCGTCGACGGTCGCGCCTTCGATTGCGGCGATGCCGCCGAGGAAGGCCGCCTTGCCGCCGGGGCCCGCGCACAGGTCGAGCCAGCGGCCGCCGTCGTCGCCGTCCAGGGGGGCCATGGTGACGGCACGGGCGATGAGCTGCGAGCCCTCGTCCTGCACGGCGGCCAGCCGCTCCTTGACGGGCGCCAGGTCGCCGGGGTCGCCGGATTCCAGGCGCACGCAGTACGGGGACCACGGGCCTTCTTCGCCGCCGGTGATGAGGGCCAGCTCTTCCGCGGAGATCTCTCCGGGCTTTGCGACGAGATGGACGATCGGTCGTGCATCATCGGCCGCCAAGGCGTCTGCGAGTTCTCCGGCGCGGGATCCCAGCGCCTGGGCGAAGGCGTCGGCGATCCAGCGGGGATGTCCGTGCTTGAGCGCCAGGTGCCCCACCGGATCGCGGCCGGCGTCGGGGGCGACCTCGGCCGCCCATTCCTCCTCGGTCTTGCGGGAGACCGTGCGCAGGATGGCGTTGACGAAGCCCTTCGCCCCGACCTTGCCCGCGCCGATGACCGCGCGCACCGACGTGTCGACGGCGGCGTGGGCGCCGACGCGGGTGCGTAGCAGCTGGTAAGCGCCGAGGCGCAGCACGTCGAGGACCTCGGGGTCGATCTGGTCGAGCGGACGCGTCGACGCCTCCGCCAGCACGGCGTCGAGCAGGCCCTGCGCGCGCAGGGTGCCGTAGGTCAGTTCCGTGGCGAAGGCCGCGTCCCGGCCGGTGATGTTCCGGGCGCGCAGTTCCTTCGGCAGCGTGAGGTTGGCGTAGGCGCCGTCGGTTCGGACGGCTCCGAGGACGTCGAGCGCGACCTGGCGCGGGGCGTCGATGGCGCTGGCCTTGCGACGCTGGCCGCCCTGATTCCCATGGTTGCTCTGGTTGCCCCGTTGGTCCCGTCCGCGCTGTCCGCGTCGCTGTCCGGCGGCGTTGCGGCGGCGGGTGTTCTTCGAGCGCCGTTCGGGCATTTAGACCATCGTCCCCTCGTCCGGTCGGGCGCCGCGCGCCCAGTCCACCGCGTTCATCATCCGCTTGCCCGGGGGCTGCACCTGGCCCAACGCCACGGCGGTGCCGCCGCCCGCGCCGACGAGGACGCGCTTCTTCTCCACGCGGATGCGGCCTTCGCCGAGTTCAGCGTCGGCGTCGAGCGGGGTGACCGGCCCGACCTTGATGCGGTCGTCGCCGAGCATCGTCCACGCACCCGGCGCCGGGGTGTGGGCGCGGATGCGGCGATCGATGAGGTGCGCCGGCCTCGACCAGTCGATGCGGGCATCGTCCGGCGTGATCTTCGACGCGTGGCTGACCCCGTCGTCGGACTGCGGCTCGGGGCGCAGGCGACCGGCCTCCAGGCCGTCCATCGTGGCCGCCAACAGCGTCGCGCCGGAATCGGCGAGACGGGTGAGCAGATCATCGGCGGTGTCGGTGGGCTTGATCGTCTCCGTGACCGTGCCGAACACCGGCCCGGTGTCCAGGCCCTCCTCGATCAGGAACGTCGAGGCCCCCGTGATCTCGTCGCCGGCGGCGATGGCCGCCTGCACCGGCGCGGCGCCACGCCACGCGGGCAACACCGAGAAGTGCAGGTTCACCCAGCCGTGGCGGGGCAGGTCCAGCAGATCCTTCGGCACGAGGTTTCCGTACGCCACCACGGGAATGCAGTCCGGGGCGAGTTCGGCCAAACGGGCCCGCGCGTCGTCGTCGGCAAGCGACGTCGGCTCGATGACCTCGATGCCGTGCTCCACCGCAACGGCCTTGACCGGCGACGGCTTGAGGGAACGGCCCCGCCCGACGCGGGCGTCGGGACGGGTGAGCACGGCGACGACCTCGTGGCCGGGATGCTCGATGAGCGCACGCAGCGCGGCAACGGCGGGCTCCGGGGTACCGGCGAAAATCAGGCGCATGTCCCCTACTTCCCGGCCAGGAACCAGTCGGTGGAGCGCAGCTCCCGCATCGCCGCCTTGCGTACGTCGGGGGTCAGGCGCTTGAGGAAGAGCACGCCGTCGAGGTGATCGGTCTCGTGCTGGATGCACCGCGCCAGCAGGCCCTCCGCCTCGATGGTCACCGGGGTGCCCGTGCGATCCTGGCCGGTGGCTCGGACGCGCAGGTACCGCTCGGTCGGGGCGTCGATGCCCGGGATGGACAGGCACCCCTCGTCGGAGACCTCGGTCTCCTCTCCGATCGGCTCCCACACCGGGTTGACCAGCTCGCCGCGGCGATCGTCGCAGTCGTAGACGAAAATGCGCTGCAGCACGCCGACCTGATTGGCGGCCAGGCCGACGCCGCCGGCGGAATCCATCGTCTCGAGCATGTCGTCGGCGAGGTGGGCCAGCTTCGCGTCGAAGGCCGTGACCTCGTCGGCGCGGGACACCAGGACGGGGTCCCCGAACAAGCGGATTTCTCGGACGGACATGCTTCGCATCAGCTCCTGCGGATGATCGGTGTGGGCCGGGCGGTCGGCGATTGCGCCCGGAATCGAAGCACGATGCTACCCCACCGGCGGGTTTCGCCCGCTACCCGAAGCGCGCCGGGTCGACGATGACGCGCACCGGCGCCGGATCCCTGCGGGCGGCGCGCACGCCCCGGGCGGCCCGCAGCGCCCGGCCGAGCTCCCGGGCCCGCGAGCGCTCCACTCGCACGAGCAGCCGACGCACCGGCGTGCCGGGTTCGATGCCCGCCGGCGGCCGTCCCCCGGGCGGCATGTCGACCGGGCCGAGGATTTCCGCGCCCTCCGGCGGCTCGAAATCTGCCATGAAGCGCTCCACGCCCTCGGCGGTGCCGTCGATCGCCGCCATCCTCGTCGCCGGAGGCAGTCCGGCGGCGTCGCGGTCGGCGAGTTCCCGGGCGGCGGCGCCGGTGACGTCCCACGTGAGCAGGTCGCCCACCACCGGCACGGCGGCGTCGGCGTCGATGACCACGTGTCCGCCCGCAGCCGCCGGCCGCACCAGATGCACCGCCCGCGCCCACGTGGCCATCGCCTCCTCCTGTGCCCGCAGGTCCTGGCGGTTCATCGTCGCCCACGTGTCCAGGATCAGCGCCGCACCGTAACCGCCGGGCACCTTCGGCTCGGCGCCGGGAGTGGCCACGACGATCCGCGCCCCGCCCTTGACTTCGTCGAGGATCCGCTCCCCCGACGACGAGATCACCGGATGCGGCCGGAACGTGCGCCCCAGTTCCTCGGCGGTGCGGTCGGAGCCGATGATCACCGGGCGGATCCTCGTGCCGCCGCAGGAGTGGCATCGGTGCCGCACGTCGACTCGGCCGCACCAACGGCACGTCGGCGGTGCGGCGTCGCCGGCCATGTCGGGCGACGGGCCATGCGGAATCTCCAACGGCCCATTGCAGTGCCGGCACCGTGCGGGCGTCCCGCACCGCGCGCACGCCAACGTGGGCACGTATCCCTTGCGGGGCACCTGGACCAGCACCGGCAGATCGTCGCGCAGCGCCGCGGCGGCGATGCGGAATGCCGCGGCGGGCAACCTGCCGCGGGAGACGTCCTCGGGATCGGCCCCGGTGTCGGCGGTGGCGACGATGTCGGGCATGCGGGCGGTCAACGTCTCCACCGTGGGCACCAGTCCGTGGGCCCACCCGGACTCGACGAGCAACTCCACCTCGGCCGTGCGCGTCGCCGACGCGAGGATCAGCGCGCACCCCTCCAACGCCGAGCGGGTGACCAGCACGTCGCGGGCGTGGATGTACGGGGCGCGGGGATCGACGAGATTGTCGTCGCCGTCGTCGAGGATGACCGCCAACCGCAGATTACGCACCGGCGCATACGCCGCCGACCGAGTGCCCACCACCAGGCGCCCCTGCCCGTGCAGGATGTCCAGGTAACGCCGATACCGCGATTCGGGGCCGAGGCCGGCGGCGAGCGTCGTGATCTGCCGGGGGCTGACCAACTCCCGCAGAGCCGCCTCGACCGCGTCTAGCGCCCGCTGATCCGGCACGACGACGAGCACCCCACCGCCGTCGCGGGCGACCGTCACGGCCAACTCGGCCAACCGCGCGGCCACGTCCTCCCCCGGTGCCGGATGCCACGCCGCCCTGGCGTGGGCCCCGGAGCGCACCGCCCGCACAAAAGACCCTCCGAAGGCGTAGGCGTTCCATGCCGACAGGTCGACGTCGTCAAGCTCCAGCCGCCCCAACTCCTCCCACGACGGCCCCGGACCCGCGCCACGCGCCTTCTCCGCCCGCGCATGCCGCGACGGAACCGCCGAACGGATGATGTCCGACCGCACGCCCGCGTACAGCTCCGCCAGCGAATCGACCAGCGCCGCCAACTGCGGCGGATACACCACCTCCGGCGACACGACGTCCTTGATCGGCGTCAGCGCCCCCTCATGCTCCGCCGACGCCGCCCGCTCCAACACGATGCCGTTGACCAGCTGCCCCGCGAACCGGATGCGCACCCGCGTGCCCGGCAGCGCCTGCGCCGACAACGTCTCCGGCACCGAATAGTCGAAAAGCCGGTCCAGCTGCGGCAACCCCAGCAACGGCAAAACCCGGGCCACCGGCCGGTCGGCCATGGTGTCCCGGGTCGTCGTCATGGCAACCCATCTTAGAGACGGGCCGCCGCGAATGCCCCATCGACGGAGGCGCTACACGCCCGCCGCCGCACGCAGCTCCGTCACACGGTTGACCCGCTCCCACGGCAGGTCCACGTCGGACCGGCCGAAGTGACCGTAGGCCGCGGTCTGCGCGTAAATCGGGCGCTTGAGCTCCAGCTCCCGGATGATCGCCGCCGGACGCAGGTCGAACACCTTGCGGATCGCGTCCTCGATGGTGCGGCGGTCCACGGTGCCCGTGCCGAAGGTTTCCACGTACAGGCCCACCGGATTCGCGCGGCCGATGGCGTAGGCCACCTGCACCTCCACGCGGTCGGCGAGGCCGGCGGCGACGACGTTCTTGGCCACCCAGCGCATGGCGTACGCGGCGGAACGGTCGACCTTCGACGGGTCCTTGCCCGAGAACGCGCCGCCGCCGTGGCGGGCCATGCCGCCGTAGGTGTCGACGATGATCTTGCGGCCGGTCAGGCCGGCGTCGCCCATCGGGCCGCCGACGACGAACGAACCCGACGGGTTGATCAGCAGCGTCAGTTCCGACACGTCGAGGTCCGGCAGGCCCTCGGCGCCGAGCACCGGGTCGATGACCTCGCGGCGCAGGTCCTCCTCCAGCCGGGCATGGGTGACGCCCGGGTTGTGCTGGGTGGAAATGACCACGGTATCCAGCGCGACCGGCACGTCGTTGTCGTCGTAGCCGACGGTGACCTGGGTCTTGCCGTCCGGCCGCAGGTAGTCGAGGGTGCCGTCCTTGCGCACCTCCGTCAGGCGGCGGGCCAGACGGTGCGCCAGCGCAATCGGCAGGGGCATCAGCTCGGGAGTCTCGCGCACGGCGTAGCCGAACATGAGGCCCTGGTCGCCGGCGCCGGCGCGGTCGTCGGCCTCGATCTCGCCGCCGGAGCTGCGGGACTCCAGCGACTCGGTGACGCCGTCGGCGATCTCCGGGGACTGCTCGCCGATGGACACCGACACGCCGCAGGTGGTGCCGTCGAAGCCCTTCTCCGACGAGTCGAAGCCGATCTCCATGAGGCGACGGCGGACGATGCGCGGGATCTCGACGTAACCGGTGGTGGACACCTCGCCGACGACGTGGACCAGGCCGGTGGTCACGACGGTTTCGACGGCGACGCGGCTGTCCGGGTCGACCTCGAGCAGGGCGTCGAGGATCGCATCGGAGATCGAGTCGCAGATCTTGTCCGGATGCCCCTCGGTGACGGATTCGCTGGAGAACAGGCGAAGGTCGTGAGCCACGGAAAGCCTTCCTAACCGCGCGGTCATTTCCCGCCGCGCCGGGTTCGTTGTCTGGGTACCCGCCGAATCATAGACCAAGCGGTTCATTCGGTACCGCAGGGGGTGCCGGTGACGGGGCGTGTCGCGTGACGACGCCCGTCGTCAAGCCCGAGCGGCCGCAGTGCGGGACACGGCGTCGAGGATGCGCGACGCCACGGCGTGCTTGGAACCGCGCGGCACCTCGTCGACCGAGCCGTCGGCGGAGAGGATCCATCCGACGTTGTCTTCGGCGCCGAAGGTGGCGCCGCCGGAGACGTCGTTGCACATGAGCAGATCGCAGCCCTTGCGGGCGAGCTTCGCGGTGGCATGCTCCAGCGGCGTGGCGGTCGCGTCGCCGGTCTCCGCCGCGAAGCCGACGATGATCGTGTCGGCGTCGAGCTCGCCGTCGGCGCGACGGCGGACGGTGGCGGCGAGGATGTCGGGGTTCTCCACCAGGTCGATGCGCGACAGGGCGTCGTCGGACGCGCCCTTCTTCAGTTTGGCGTCGGACTCGGAGGCGGAACGGAAATCGGCGACCGCGGCGGCCATGATGACCACGTCGGCCCCCTGCGCCTCCTGCGCCACGGCGGCGTCGAGATCGCGGGCCGAGGTGATCGACCGCAGCGTCACGCCGGGCGGGGTGTCCAGCGCGTCGACGGCGCCGGCGATGAGGGTGACGTCGGCGCCGCGCTGGGCGGCGACGTCGGCCAGGGCGAATCCCTGGCGGCCGGAGGAATGGTTGCCGATGAAGCGCACCGGGTCGATGGCCTCCCGGGTGCCGCCGGCGGTGATGACGACCCGCTTGCCCTCGAGATCGCGGGTGAACGCCGCGGGCTCCTCCACGGCCAGCAGCGCGAACTTGGCGATCTGCTCCGGCTCCGGCAGACGCCCCGGGCCCGTGTCGACGCCGGTGAGCCGGCCGTGCGCGGGATCGAGGACGATGGCGCCGTGGCGGCGCAGGGTGGCGACGTTGTCGCGGGTGGCGGGATGGTTCCACATCTCGGTGTGCATGGCCGGCGCGTAGACGACCGGGCACGTGGCCACCAGCAACGTCGCGGTGAGCAGGTCGTCGGCGCGGCCGTGGGCCGCCCGCGACATCAGGTCGGCGGTGGCCGGAGCCACGACGACGAGATCGGCCTCCTGGCCGACGCGCACGTGGCGGACCTCGTCGACGGCGTCGAACACCTGGGTCGACACCGGGTTGCCCGACAGCGCCTCGAAGGTGGCGGCGCCGACGAAGTTGAGGGCCGAAGGCGTGGGCACCACGCGAACGGAATGCCCGCGTTCGGTGAAGGCCCGCACGAGGTGGCACGCCTTGTAGGCGGCGATCCCCCCGGACACCCCGACGACGACGTTGAGCCGACCATCACCCGCCATGTCCCAGCCCGCCTAGCCCTCGGTGTGCTCGAGCAGGCCGGCGTTGATCTCGCGCAGCGCGATGGACAGCGGCTTCTCGGCCACGCCCGGGGTCACCAGCGGGCCGACGTACTCGAGCATGCCCTCGTCGATCTGCTGGTAGTAGTCGTTGATCTGCCGGGCGCGCTTGGCCGCGAAGATCGCCAGCGCGTACTTCGACGAGGCGGTCTTGAGCAGCTCGTCGATCGGCGGGTTGGTGATGCCGACCGGCGGGTCGAAGACGGCTTCGGGGGCGGCGGTGCTGTCCTGGGTCACTGTGACGATCTCCCTGTCCTGGTAGTGAAAGCCTGTATGTGAACCGCATGCGGCGAAGGCATGCGAGCCGGGTCCCGGCGACGGTTCCCCGGCGTGTGAAAAACCGGCGGCGGCGTCGGAATGGCGAACCATTCCGGCTCCGACCGCCGGCGGGTCATTTCCCGAGCAGTGCCGCGCTGATTTCAGCGACCGCCCGGTCGACGTCCTCGTTGACGACCCTCTGGTCGAACTCGCCCATCGCGTCCATCTCGGTGCGCGCCGTTTCCAGCCTGCGCTTGATGTGCTCCTCGGATTCCGTGCCGCGGCCGGTGAGCCGCTCCACGAGAACCTCCCAGCTGGGAGGGGCGAGGAAAAGCAGGTGCGCGTCCGGAGAGGACTGCCGGATCGACCGGGCTCCGGCGAGGTCGACCTCGACGAGCACCGGACGGCCGGCGGCGAGTGCCTCCTCCACGGGGCGTCGGGGGGTTCCCGAACGCTGCAGGCCGCCATGGATGTCGGCCCATTCCAGCATCTCGCCGGCCCCGATGCGCCGGTCGAATTCCTCGCGGTCGACGAAGAAGTAGTCCCGGCCGTCGACCTCGCCCGGGCGCGGGGCCCGCGTGGTCATGGAAACGCTGAAGTAGAGGTCCGGGACCTCGGCGCGGAGCCGGTCGACGACGGTCGACTTGCCCACGCCGGCGGGTCCGGAAAGAACCACGAGGCGAGAAGCGGAGTCCCCGGACATGGCGATTACTCGGCGGAGAAGCCGAAGCGCTCCAGCAGGGCGCGACGCTGGCGGTCGCCGAGGCCGCGCAGACGGCGGGTCTGGGCGATCTCCAGGTCGGTCATGATCTCCTGGGCCTTGACCTTGCCGACCTTCGGCAGAGCCTCGAGAAGAGCGGAGACCTTCATCTTGCCGATGATCTCGTCCTCGTCGGCCAGCTTCAGGACCTCGGGCAGATCGGTCGCACCGCGCTTGAGCTTGTCCTTCAGCTCGGCGCGGACCTTGCGGGCCTGGGCGGCCTTCTCGAGGGCGGCTGCACGCTGCTCGGGGGTCAACTGCGGAAGGGCCACGGGTTCCTCCGTTAAAAAAATTAGACGTTTCGGAATGGTCCGGTCATTTGGACCGGAGGTGACCGTACCTCACCAACACGAATTCGTGTCAATGTGCCGCGCGTGTCGTCCGGGTGGGAGACATCACGCGGCCCTTCGTGCGACCGGCGGCTGCTTTGCGACGACCTGCGGAATCTCCGGTGAGGAACCTCCGCGGCCGTGTGGGCCGCCGACCGGCGCGATGGCCGATCAACTCCGGCAATCATAGCACCGGTTGCCGCAGCGCAAGAACCGCCGTCCCGGCTCAACCTCCGTCTAACGGCTGGTGGCTGGGCTGGAACGGCGGTTCGCGGCGTACGGGTCGAGGCGTCTGCGCTATGCGGGGTACTCCCCCGCCGCGTCGGCGACGGCGCGTGCGAGCGCCTCGGGGTTCGGCCCGTGGCGCAGGATGCCCCGCGAGATGTTCGGCAGCGCCAACCGGGCGCAATCGCCGGCGAGCCTGTCCACGTCCTCCGGGCCCGCGCCCTGGGCGCCGACGCCCGGCATGAGGATGGGGCCGTTCAACTCGTCGAGGCGCGGCGCACGGTCGAGGGTGGCGCCGACGACGACGCCGACGGGGCCGCACTCGTCGCCCGCCGAGATGTGCGGCGCGTTGCGCCCGGCCGCGCGATCGACGATGTCCTGCGACAACGCCACGGACGCGCCGTCACGGTCGATCACCGCGTCCTGCACCGACCGGCCCTCCGGATTGGAGGTCGCCGCCAGCACGAACACCCCGCGGCCGGTGTCCTCCGCCAGCGACAGCGCCGGTTCGAGGGAACCGAAGCCCAGGTACGGCGACACCGTCACCGCGTCGACGGCCAAGGGGGAACCGTCGGAAAGCCATGCGTCGGCGTAGGCCGCCATGGTCGATCCGATGTCGCCGCGTTTGGCGTCGGCCAGCGTCAGGGCGCCGCCGTCGGCCAAGTCCGCCAGCGCCCGCTCGAGGATCGCGAAACCCTTCGATCCGTACGCCTCGTAGAAGGCGACCTGCGGCTTGACCAGCGCGACCGTGCCCGCGAAGGCTTCGACGCAGATGCGGGTGAAGGTCTCCACGCCCGCGGCGTCGACCGTCAACCCCCAGTCGCGCAGCAGCGACGGGTGCGGGTCGATGCCCGCGCACAGGCGTCCACGCTGCTTTGTCGCGGCGACGAGACGCGAACCGAAGCTCGCGCGCCCGGCGTCGGCCGAAGAAGCGGAGGTGGCGTTATCCGGCACCGCGCACCTACTGACCGAGGACGTGCAGGTCCTGGAGGGCCCGCACCTCCATCTCGTTGTTGCGCACCGCGGAAATGCCCTGGACCGCCGCGACGGCGCCCTGGACCGTGGTGACGCACGGGATGTTCATGGCCACCGCCGCCGCGCGGATCTCGTAGCCGTCCGAGCGGACGTCGGCGGAACCGACCGGGGTGTTGATGACCAGGTCGACCTCGCCGCCGCGGATGACGTCGACGATCGTCTTCTCGCCGGCGACCTCCGGGCCATCCTCGGTGAGCTTGTTGACGACCTCGCACTCGATGCCGTTGCGGCGCAGCATGCCCGCCGTGCCGTGGGTGGCCAGGATTCGGAAGCCGAGGCCGGCCAGGCGCTGGATCGGGAAGACCAGCATGCGCTTGTCGCGGTTGGCCAGCGAGACGAACACCGTGCCTTCGGTGGGCAGCTCGCAGTAGGCTCCGGCCTGCGACTTCGCGTACGCCGCACCGAAGTCGCCCGCCAGGCCCATGACCTCGCCGGTGGACTTCATCTCGGGGCTGAGCAGGCTGTCGAGCTCACGGCCGTCCGGGCTGCGGAAGCGGTTGAACGGAAGCACGGCCTCCTTCACCGCGATGGGTGCCTCCGGCGGCAGCGAACCGCCGTCGACGTCGCGCGGCAGCATGCCCTCCTCGCGCAGCTCGGCGATGGTGGCGCCCATCATGACGCGGGACGCGGCCTTCGCCAACGGCACCGAGGTGGCCTTCGACACGAACGGCACCGTGCGGGATGCGCGCGGGTTCGCCTCGATGACGTAAAGGGTGTCGTCGCGCAGGGCGTACTGGACGTTCATCAGGCCCTTGACGCCGATGCCGTGCGCCAGCTTGCGGGTGGACTCGCGGACCAGGTCGATGATGCCCTGGCCCAGCGTCATCGGCGGCAGCGCACAGGCGGAGTCGCCCGAGTGGATGCCGGCCTCCTCGATGTGCTCCATGACTCCGCCCAGGTAGACCTCGTCGCCGTCGCACAGGGCGTCGACGTCGATCTCGATGGCGTTGTCCAGGAACCGGTCGACCAGCACCGGGTGCTCGTCGGAAAGCTCCGTGGCGCGGTTGATGTAGTCCTCCAGCGTGGCCTCGTCGTAGACGATCTCCATGCCGCGGCCGCCCAGGACGTAGGACGGGCGCACCAGCACCGGGTAGCCGACGGAGTCGGCGATGTCGCGCGCCTCCGCGAAGGAGGTGGCGGTGCCGAACTTCGGGGCCGGCAGATCGGCGGCGGCGAGGACCTTGCCGAACTCGCCGCGGTCCTCGGCCAGGTCGATGGCGGCCGGGGTGGTGCCGACGATGGGCACGCCCGCCGCCTCGAGGCGCTGCGCCAGGCCCAGCGGCGTCTGGCCGCCCAGCTGGACGATGACGCCGGCGACGGTGCCCGACTGCGACTCCGCGTGGTAGACCTCCATGACGTCCTCGAACGTCAGCGGCTCGAAGTAGAGGCGGTCGGCGGTGTCGTAGTCCGTGGACACGGTCTCCGGGTTGCAGTTGACCATGACGGTCTCGTAGCCGACGCGGGACAGCTCGAGCGCGGCGTGGACGCAGGAGTAGTCGAACTCGATGCCCTGGCCGATGCGGTTCGGGCCGGAGCCGAGGATGATGACCTTCTCCTTCTCGGTCTGCGGCGTGACCTCGGACTCGGCGGCCGGGTCGAGTTCGTAGGCCGAGTAGTGGTACGGGGTCTTTGCCTCGAACTCGGCGGCGCAGGTGTCAACGGTCTTGTAGACCGGGTGGACGCCCAGGCGCCAGCGCAGCAGGCGCACGCCCTCTTCGCCGGCGAGCTCCGGGCGCAGCGCGGCGATCTGGACGTCGGACAGGCCCCAGTACTTCGCCTCGCGCAGCAGATCCTCGTCGACGACGGAGGCCTCGAGCAGGGCGGTGCGAATGTCCTGCAGGTTTTCCATCTCGGTGATGAACCACGGATCCAGGCCGGAGGCCACGTGGATCTGGCCGACGGTGGCGCCGAGGCGCTGGGCCAGCTCCACGTCGTAGATGCGGCCCTCGGTCGGGCGCTTGAGGTCCGCCAGCACGGCGTCGACGTCGGTGGCGCGGTCGCCGGCGAAGTACTCGTCGGGCTGGGTCCAGAAGCCGGCGGGCTTGGACTCCAGCGAACGCATGGCCTTGCCGAGGGCGCCGATGTAGTTGCGGCCGATGGCCATGGCCTCGCCCACGGACTTCATGGTCGTGGTCAGGGTGTCGTCGGCGCCCGGGAACTTCTCGAAGGCGAAGCGCGGGGCCTTGACGATGACGTAGTCCTGCACCGGCTCGAAGGCCGCCGGGGTCTCGCCGGTGATGTCGTTGGTGATCTCGTCGAGCGTGTAGCCGATGGCCAGCTTCGCGGCGATCTTGGCGATCGGGAAGCCGGTGGCCTTCGACGCCAACGCCGAGGAACGCGACACGCGCGGGTTCATCTCGATGGTGATGAGGCGGCCGTCGCGCGGATTGAGGGCGAACTGGATGTTGCAGCCGCCGGTGGCCACGCCGACCTCGCGGAGGATGGCGATGCCCTGGTCGCGCATGACCTGGTACTCGCGGTCGGTCAGCGTCAGGCCCGGGGCCACGGTGACCGAGTCGCCGGTGTGGACGCCCAGGGCGTCGACGTTTTCGATGCAGCAGATGACCACGACGTTGTCGTCGCCGTCGCGCATGAGCTCGAGCTCGAATTCCTTCCAGCCGAGGATCGACTCCTCGATGAGGACGTTGGCCTCCGGCGAGGCGGCGAGGCCGCCGCCGGCGATGCGCTCCAGGTCCTCCTCGGTGTACGCCAGGCCGGAGCCCAGGCCGCCCATCGTGAAGGAGGGACGGACGACGACGGGCAAGCCCAGTTCCTTGACGGTCTCGTGGACCTCGTCCATGTTGTGGCACACGCGGGAGCGGGCCGACTCGCCGCCGATCTTGGCGACGATGTCCTTGAACATCTGGCGGTCCTCGCCACGCTGGATGGCGGGGATGTCCGCGCCGATCAGCTCGGCGCCGTACTTCTCCAGAATGCCCTCGCGGTCCAGCGCGATGGCGGCGTTGAGCGCGGTCTGGCCGCCGAGGGTGGCCAGCACGGCGTCGATCGGGTGACCTTCCGCGGCTTCCTTGGCGAAGATCTTCTCGATGTAGGACGTCTGGATCGGCTCGATGTAGGTGGCGTCGGCGAACTCGGGGTCCGTCATGATCGTCGCCGGGTTGGAGTTGATCAGCGTGACGCGCAGCCCCTCCTCGCGGAGGACGCGGCACGCCTGGGTGCCGGAGTAGTCGAACTCGCAGGCCTGGCCGATGACGATCGGACCGGAACCGATGACCAGGACGTGATTGATGTCGTTGCGGCGAGGCATGTTCTAGTTCTGGCCTTCCTGGTTGTTCGAGCCGGCGCGGTCCATCAGCGCCATGAAGTCGTCGAAGAGGTTGTGGGCGTCATGCGGGCCGGCCGCCGACTCCGGGTGGTACTGCACGGAGAAGGCCATGCCCGACTCGAGCGCGACGCCCTCGACGGTGTCGTCGTTGAGGCAGGTGTGGGTGACGCGGGCCGGGCCCCACGGGGTGTCGAAGCTCTCGCCCGCGGTGCCCTCGAGGGCGAAGCCGTGGTTCTGGGCGGTGATGTAGATGGTGCCGGTGACGTGGTCCTTGACCGGCACGTTGATGCCGCGGTGGCCGAAGCGCATCTTGTAGGTGTTCAGGCCCAGGGCGCGGCCGAGGATCTGGTTGCCGAAGCAGATGCCGAACAGCGGCATGCCGTCGTCCAGGGCGTTCTTGGCCACCTGGACCATCGCGTCGGCGGTGGCCGGGTCGCCTGGGCCGTTGGAGATGAACACGCCGTCCGGGTCGTGGTCCTTCTTGATCTGCGGGTACGGGGTGTTCGCCGGCACGACGACGACCTTGGCGCCGCGCTTGGCCAGCTCCCGCGGGGTGTTGGCCTTGATGCCGAGGTCGTAGGCCACGACGGTCGCCGTCGGCTCGCCCTCGGGTTCGATGACGTAGGTCTCCCCCGCCGTGACCTCTTCGGACAGGTTCGCGCCGGCCATCGACGGCTGCGCGCGGACGATCTCGACGAGTTCGTCGACGGGCTTGGCGGCGTCGTCGCCGGAGAAGATGCCCGCTGCGATGGAGCCGTGGTCGCGGATGTGGCGCACGAGGGCGCGGGTGTCGATCTGGCGGATGCCGATGAGGCCCTGCGCGACCATTTCGTCGACCAGCGTCCGCTTGGTGCGCCAGTTCGACGGCGCGCGGGACAGGTCGCGGATGACGTAGCCTGCGGCCCAGATGCGGCCGTCGCGGGACTCGGAGTCCTCGTCGTTCCAGCCGGTGTTGCCGCTCTGCGGCGGCGTGGCGACGATGATCTGCCGGTGGTACGACGGGTCGGTCAGGGTTTCCTGGTAGCCGGTCATGGCGGTGGTGAAGACCGCCTCGCCGAGGGTCGTTCCGGTGGCGCCGAAGCCTCGGCCGCGGAAGACCTTGCCGTCGGCGAGGACCAGGACCGCGGGGGTGTTCTTGTCCGCGGGGGCGTTGCTCACGTGGCTGCCTTTCTCGATGTTCTCCGCATGGAGCATGTCGTCTTTGTGGTGCTTGCCCATCAGGCGTCGGCCTTTCCGTCGAGGGCCGTGACGCGGCCGCGCAACACGGTGGCGGCGACGGAGACGGCCATCTCCATGTCTTCGTAGGGGGTGTTTTCGGCCTTCGACGCCAGGTCGGCGCCGCGGACCGTCCAGGGGCGGCCGGGGTCGACGACCGTGAGGTTCGCGGGCTCGCCGACGGCGATGGGGCGTCCGTGGCCGGGCAGGCGGACGATCTCCGCCGGCCGTTCGCTCATGACCTTCGCCAGCCAGCGCCAGTCGCAGGGCCCGTCGAGGACGAACTCCTTCGCGATGATCGGCAGCGAGGTCTCCAGGCCGAGCATGCCGGGCTTGGCGTGCTCGAATTCGCAGCACTTCTCTTCCGAGCCGTGCGGCGCGTGGTCGGTGGCCACGCAGTCGATGACGCCCTCGATGAGCGCCTCGCGCAGCGCCGCCGCGTCGCGGTCCTCGCGCAGGGGCGGGTTGACGCGGTTGACGCCGTCGAAGGTCTCGAGGCGGGCGTCGGTGAGGATCAGGTGATGCGGGGTGACTTCCGCCGTCAGCGGGATGTCGCGTTCCTTCGCCCACTTGACCAGTTCCACGGTGCCTTCGGTCGACGCGTGGCAGATGTGCATGCGTCCGCCGTAGTCGCGGGCCATGATCGCGTCGCGGGCGACGATGGACTCCTCGGCCACACGCGGCCAGCCGCCCAGCCCCAGGCGGGCGGCGGTCGGCCCCTCGTGGGCGACGGCGCCCTTGGTCAGGCGGGGATCCTCGCAGTGCTGGGCCAGCAGGACGTCCTCGCCGCGGGCGTACTCGATGGCGCGGCGCATGATCTGCGGGTCGTCGACGCACTTGCCGTCGTCGGAGAACATGCGGACCTTGGCCTGCGAGTCGGCCATCATGCCGAACTCCGTCAGGCCCTGGCCCTTGAGTCCCTTGGTGATGGACCCGACCGGGTGGACGTCGCACAGGCCGATGGCCTGGGCCTTGAGCCACACCGACTCGGCGATGGCGGGGTCGTCGGTGACCGGCGCGGTGTTGGCCATGGTGAACACGGCGGTGAAGCCGCCGCGCGCGGCCGCGGCCGAACCGGTCGCCAGGGTTTCGGTGTCCTCGCGGCCCGGCTCGCGCAGGTGGACGTGGATGTCCACGAGCCCGGGCAGCAGGATCAGCGAATCGAAGTCGAGCACCCGTGCGCCCTCGCCGGCCTCGACGTCGGCGCCGATGGCGGCGATGACGCCGTCGCGGATGAGGACCTTGACGTCCTCGCCTTCGCCGTAGGGGCGCACGCCGGTCAGCAGGAGCTCGCCGGGCGCGGCGGCGGCCAGGGGGCCGACGGGCGGGAACGCGGAATCGTCGTGGTGGTTCCCGGTGGTGGTTCCGGTCGTCGTTCCGGTCACTGTGCCGCTCCTTCCGGGGAGAACGAGGTTTCGGCCGTCAGCAGCGTGAACAGCACCGCCATGCGGACGTGTACGCCGTTGGACACCTGCTGCAGCACCGCGGTGCGCGGCAGGTCGGCGACGTGGTCGTTGATTTCCATTCCTCGGAGCATGGGGCCCGGGTGCATGACGACGCAGTCGTCGCGAAGCAGCTTCTCCCGGTCGCGGGACAGGCCGTACCGGGTGGCGTACTCGCGGTGCGACGGGAAGAATCCGCCGTCCATCCGCTCGGCCTGGACGCGCAGCATCATCACCGCGTCGGCGTCGGGCAGTTCCGGCTCCATGCGGTGGGCCACGCGCACCGGCCAGTTCTCCACGCCGAAGGGCAGCAACGTCGGCGGCGCGACGAAGACGACCTCAGCACCCAGCGCCGACAGCAGGTCCGCGTTGGACCGGGCGACGCGCGAGTGCAGGATGTCGCCGACGATGACGACCTTGCGGCCCTCGATGCCGCCGAGTCGCTGGCGCAGCGTCACGGCGTCGAGCAGC
This sequence comes from Corynebacterium freneyi, assembly GCF_030408835.1. Classification (NCBI taxonomy): domain Bacteria; kingdom Bacillati; phylum Actinomycetota; class Actinomycetes; order Mycobacteriales; family Corynebacteriaceae; genus Corynebacterium; species Corynebacterium freneyi. The sequence continues at coordinate 1,480,354 of NZ_CP047357.1, read as the reverse complement.
GCCTGCGTCGGGTGCTGGTGCTTGCCGTCGCCGGCGTTGATGATCGCCGGCTGCTGACCGTGCTTGCCGGTCCAGTCGGCGATGAGCTTGGCCGCGCCCGACGCCGGGTGGCGCACGACGATGGCGTCGGCGCCGATGGCGTCGAGGGTCAGCGCGGTGTCCTTGAGGCTTTCGCCCTTCTTCACCGACGACGACGACGCCGAAATGTTGATCACGTCGGCGCTCATCCACTTGCCCGCGGTTTCGAACGACGCGCGGGTGCGGGTCGAGTTCTCGTAGAAGCAGGTGAAGATGGTGCGGCCGCGCAGCGTCGGCAGCTTCTTGATCTCGCGGCCCGCCAGGGCCTCCCGGAAACGGTCGGCCTCGTCCATGAGACCCACGATCTCGTCCTTGGACAGATCGGCGATGCTCAGCAGATGCTTCACGACGCCCGCGTCCTGCTCAGGATCACCGCGTCGCGGCCGTCGATGTCCTCGACGAGGACCCGGACGTCCTCGTGGCGGGCGGTCGGCAGGTTCTTGCCCACGTAGTCGGCGCGGATCGGCAGCTGGCGGTGGCCGCGGTCGACCAGCACGGCCAGCTGGATGATGTCCGGGCGCCCGATGTCGTTGAGCGCGTCGAGTGCGGCCCGGATGGTGCGTCCTGAAAAAAGCACGTCGTCGACCAGCACCACGATGGTGCCGTCGATGCCGGCGTCGGGGATCCGCGTCGGCTGCAGCGCGCGGTGCGGGCGGTTCCGCAGATCGTCGCGGAACAGCGTGATGTCCAGGGAGCCGGTCTCCGGCTTCACCCCGGAGTACTCTTCGATGCGCTCGGCCAGCCGTTCGGCCAGGGGCACGCCGCCCGACGGGATGCCCAGCAGCACCACCCTCGGCGCGCTCGATCCGTCCAACGCGGTCTTTTCGATGATCTGGTGCGCGATGCGCGCGACGGTCCGACCGACCTCGTCGGCGTTCAGCAGTTCCGTCGTATCTGCGGAAGTGCCGTCCACCGGGGTCGCCGGGTTCGTGTTGTCGCTCATCGTGACCTCCTTCCCCGCCTCTCCGTGCGGTCCGTTAAAGGATGTCCCGTGATTGCCCACGGTTACGGCTGCGATCCTACCAGCCGCCCCGGGCCAAACCGTCCAGCCCCCGGCCCCTGAGTCAGGGCGCGCCGAAGGAAAACGCCATGAGCGGCACCATGACGATGATGGGCCACAGGATGGCCACGGCGGCCAGCACGATCAGCCACGTCTTGCGCAGCCAAAGCGCACCGGCCAGGCCGGCGATGTTGAGCGCCCACGCCCACGGGTTGGCGAACATGTCGGCCATGTTCCCGACCGTCTGCACCACGATGGAGGCGACGAGCAACAAGGCTACGCAAACTACGAGCCAAACTGGTATATCTCCGGATGGTTTGAACTTAGTAGTCATCATTTCTGACTCGTCAGCTTTGCAATTCAGTGCCACTGGCAACTCTTAACTGACAACTCTTATGAGTGGCCCAGAACAAGATAGCCTCAGCGGCGACTTTGCCCGACCATCCCACACCTGGGGCATATCGGGCCCGATCGACTTCAGCTGCCAAAGGGTGGTCTCGGCGCTTTTGCACCCGGTCAGGAGCGCACTACTTCGTCGCCTCGAGCTTCTTCTTGGCGTCCTCGACGTCGAAATCGGCGGTCGGCCACTCGAGCTCCAGCCCGCGCAGGGTGTCGAGCAACAGGCCCTTGACCACCAGGCGGGAGTACCACTTGCGGTTGGCGGGCACGCAGTACCAGGGGTTGGTCTCCGTCGACGTGCGGCGCAGGGCCTCGTCGTAGGCGGCCTGGTAGTCGTCCCACAGGGCACGGTCGGCGATGTCGCCGACATCGAACTTCCAGTGCTTGTCGGGGCGCTCGAGCCGCTCCATCAGGCGCTCGTACTGCTCGTCGGGGTCGATGTGCAGCATGACCTTGATCAAGTGGACGCCCTGCGCCGCGAGCTCGTTTTCGAACTCGACGATCCGGTCGTAGCGCCCCTCGATGTCGTCGGCGGGGGTGAGTTCCTTGACCTTTTCCACCAGCACGGCCTCGTAGTGCGAGCGATCCCACACGCCGATGCGCCCGGGCTTGGGCATGCGGATGCGCGAGCGGTAGAGGAAGTCGCGCCGCTTTTCCTCCTCGGTCGGCCTCCCGAACGAGAACACCTCGACCCCCTGCGGATCGACGCCCTTGAGCACGTGGCGGACGACGCCGCCCTTGCCGGAGGTGTCCATGCCCTGCAGCACGATGATGATCGTCGGCGCCGTCCCGTTCCCGCTCCGCGACGCGGCGTACATCCGCTCCTGCAGGTCGGCGATTTCCTCGTCGTGGTCGTCGAACTGGTCGGCGGCGATCTCCTTTCCCTTCCCGTTGTTCGGCAGACCCGGGGTGGAGTCGGCGTCGACATGCGAAAGCCGCCACCCCTCCCCGACCTTCAGCGCGTGCGCGTCGTCCAGGGTGAAGTGGCGGTGCTTTCGTTTTTTGCCCATGGGGCAATGCTAGTTCGGTTGCGTCTCCGCGGTGTCGTCCCCGGTGTCCGCGGGCTTGCTTGACGACGAGCCGGCCTCGACGACCTCGACCCCGGGGTCCGGCATGGTCGGGGTGCCCGGCACGATCGGAGCGGCGTCCGCGGGGGCGGAGGTCACCCGCACCGCCGCGGCCGCCATGCGGGCCTGGTCGGCGATGTCGGCCTCGGCGTCGAGCACCGCGTTGATGTACGGCGGCGCGACGTCGGTGGAGTACTCGCTGGCCAACTCCACGCCCTCGACGACGGCCACGCGCGGCGGCACCTCGGGGTTGTGGAACAGCTCCCACGTGCCCACGCGCAGGATCGCGCGGTCGACGGCGGGCAGACGGCGCAGGGGCCACTCCGGCGCCAGGTACGACGCGATGGTGGAGTCGATTCCGACCATCTCCAGGGCCACGCCGCGGACGATCTCCTCGGCGTACTCGGCGATGGGGGCGACGCCGGACTCGTCGTCGCGGGCCAGCTCCAGACGCTCGTCGATGAGCGCGGCGGGGTCGACGCCCCGCTGCTCGGCCTCGAACAGCAGATCCACGGCGCGGCGGCGGGCACGGTACCGCGCGCCGCGGCGCTTGTAGTTGACTTCCTTGCCGGAATCCTTGGCGGGGGTCTTTCCGGAATTGTTGTCGGTCATCGATCCCGCGATCAGTTGTTCACGCGCGACAGGTAGGAACCGTCGCGGGTGTCGATCTTCAGCACGTCGCCGGTCTCGATGAACAGCGGGACCTGGACCTCGGCGCCGGTCTCCAGGGTGGCGGGCTTGGTGCCGCCGGTGGAACGGTCGCCCTGCAGGCCCGGGTCGGTCTGGGCGACGGTGAGGTCGACGGACACCGGCAGCTCGGCGAACAGCGGCTCGCCCTCGTGGAAGGAGACCTGCACGGTGGTGTTCTCCAGCAGGAAGCGGGCCGGGTCGCCCAACAGGTGCGGGGCGAGGTTGATCTGGTCGTAGGTCTTCTCGTCCATGAGGACGTAGTCTTCGCCGTCGCGGTACAGGAAGGTCATGTCGCGGCGGTCGACGGTGGCGGTGTCGACCTTGACGCCGGCGTTGAAGGTCTTGTCGGTGACCTTGCCGGTCACGACGTCCTTGAGCTTCGTGCGCACGAACGCGGGGCCCTTGCCCGGCTTGACGTGCTGGAACTCGACGATCTGCTGCAGCTTGTTGTCGATCTTCAGCACGAGGCCGTTCTTGAAGTCGGAGGTGTTTGCCACGAATAGCTCCTGTTGGGTAGACGACGGGTCTGACCGATATACGATACCCCCGCCGCCGCCGGGACGCTAAAGGGGCGCGCCGGTCGACTCGGTCACACGGTCTTGGGCAGCGGGGTGATGATCTCCGGTTCACCGTCGGTGACGATGACCGTGTCCTCGATGCGCACGCCGCCGTACCCGGGGACGTAGATGCCGGGTTCGATGGTGAGCGTCATGCCGGCGGCCAGGGTTTCCTTCGACCGGGTCGACGCGAACGGGGCTTCGTGGACGTCGAGGCCGATGCCGTGGCCGGTGGAGTGCACGAAGTACTCGCCGTGCCCGGCTGCGGCGATGACCTCGCGGCAGGCCCGGTCGACGTCGGCCAGCGGGGTGCCCGGGCGCGCGGCGGCCACGCCGGCGAGTTGGGCGCGCAGCACGGTGGAGTAGATCTCCATGGCGAAGTCCTCCGCTGCCTCCGAGCCGCCCACGACGAGGGTGCGCGTCATGTCCGAGTGGTAGCCGTTCTTGGCCGCCCCGAAGTCGATGGTGAGCAGGTCGCCGTCGCACAGCTCCCGGTCCTCGGCTCCGGCGTGCGGCTTCGCGGAGTTCGGTCCCGACGCGACGATGGTCTCGAACGCGATGCCGTCCGCCCCGCCGACGCGCATGCGGTGCTCCAGGTCGGCGGCGATGGCGCGCTCCGTGGTGCCGGCGGCGATGATGCCGGATTCCACCAGCCCCTCGAAGGCCCGCACGGCGATGTCGGCGACGTCGCGCAGCGCCTCCAGCTCCGCGTCGTCCTTGACGGCGCGGAGCTTTTCGACGAGGTCGACGGTCTCCGTCAACTCCGCTCCCGCGGCCGGATCGAGTGCCGCGGCAATGCGGTGCATCGACGCGACGGACACGTGCGCCGCCTCGAAGCCGAGCCGGGTGACGCCCGCGGCACCGGCCCGACCGGCCAACTCGACGGCGCAATTGCGCGACAGGTGCAGCTCCAGATCCGGCGCCTCGATGCCGATCTGCGTGGTGTACCGGCCGTCGGTCGACACCATCGCCGAGCCGTCGGCGTGGACCAGGACCGCACCGTTGGAGCCGGTGAAACCCGTCAGCCAGCGCACGTGCGGCGGATGGTCGACGACGATGGCGTCGCAGCCGACGTGCTCGAGTTGCTCGGCCAGGCGGGCCCGGCGGTCGGCGTAATCGATGGTGGCGGTCATCGGACGGCTCCTGATGGTTGGTTGCTGCCAGGTACGTGATGGCGGCTACGGGGTGGCGGTTGCCGCGATTCGTCGTAAAGCCAAACCGTACCCGTCCGTGCCGCAGCCCACGATGATTCCGGCGGCCAGGGGCGACAGCAGCGACGTGTGCCGGAATTCTTCGCGCGCGTGGACGTTGGAGATGTGGACCTCGTGGAAGCCCGCGCCGTCGGCGACCTCGGCGAGCGCGTCGCGCAGCACCACCGACGTGTGGGTCAAGCCGCCCGGGTTGATGATCACCGGCCAGCCGTTGTCCGCGGCCTCGTGCACCCAGTCGATGAGCTCGCCTTCGTGATTGGACTGGCGACAATCGACGGAGACTCCGAGCTCGGCGGCCAGGGACTCCAGGCCGGCGACGACGTCGGCGAGAGTCGTCGACCCGTACACCTCAGGCTGACGCTTGCCCAGGCGGTTGAGGTTCGGGCCGTTGAGCACCAGGACGGTCGGGGCGGACGTCATCGCGCCGACTCCTCGTCCGCGGGCTTGCCGGCCGCAACCAACGCCGCGTACGCCTCGCGCAGCTGCTCCTCCGACGGCCCCTCCAAACGCGTGGTCTGTCCCGGCGCCGTGAGCACCACGAACCGGATCGTGCCGCGGCGGTTCTTCTTGTCGCGGGTCATGCCGGCGAACAACTCGACGAAACGGTCGCCCTCGTACGTGGTCGGCAGGCCGATGGACTCCAGGATCGTGCGGTGACGCTCGACCAGCTCGGCGTCGATGAAGCCGGCGATGCGGGCGAGCTCGGCGACGTAGACCATGCCCACGGCGACGGCGTGGCCGTGGCGCCAGCGGTAGTCCTCGTAGCGCTCGATGGCGTGGCCGAAGGTGTGGCCGTAGTTGAGCGTCTCGCGCAGGCCGGACTCCTTCAGGTCCTCCCCCACGACATGTGCTTTAACGCGGATCGCCCGCTCGATGAGCTCCGGCAGTGCGCCGTCGACGTCCAGGCACGCCGCCGGGTCGGCCTCGTACAGGTCGAGGATCGCGGTGTCCGAGATGAAGCCGGCCTTGATGATCTCCGCCGAGCCGGCCACCAGCTCCGCCTTCGGCAGGGTGCGCAGGAAATCGAGGTCGACGAACACGCCCGACGGTTCGTGGAACGCGCCGACGAGGTTCTTGCCCGCCGCGGTGTTGATGCCGGTCTTGCCGCCCACGGCCGCATCGACCATGGCCAGCAGCGTCGTGGGCACCTGGTAGACCTTGATGCCGCGCATCCACGCCGCCGCGACGTACCCGCCGAGATCCGTGGCGGCACCGCCACCGACGGCGACGATGGCGTCGGCCCGGCCGAGTCCCCGCTCGCCGAGCACGTCCCAGCATCGGCCCGCGGACTCCAGCGTCTTGCCGGCTTCGGCGTCGGCGATCTCCAACGCGAAAGCGGAGACCCCCTTGGCGGCCAGAGCCTCGACGATGCGGTTTGCGGCCGGGGCGACGCTGCCCTGGTGGATGACGCAGACGTTGGCGGCCTGGCCCGCGGCGTCGGCGATCTGCGCCGTGAGGCCGGAGCCGACCAGAACTTCGTAGGGGGCGGGTCCGTTGACGGGGATGATGGTCACGGTTCGCGGGGTCCTTTCGGGGAAAGCGTCAGTCTCGTTCGTCGCCGTCGGCGGCATCCAGGTAGCCGAGGATCTCGGCGACCACGCGCTGCGGCGAACTGGAATCGGAGCGCGCCTTGAAGCTGGCGACCTCCTCGTACAGCGGGCGCCGGAACTCGTACAGGGCGCGGTAGTGCTCCGCCGGATCGTCGGCGTCGAGCACCGGGCGGCCGGTTTCGCCGGAGGTGCGGCGCACGCCCTCCTCCACGCTGACCTCGAGGTAGATGACGTCGTGGTCGGCCAGGCGGTCGCGCGTGGCCTCCGACAACACCGCACCGCCGCCGAGCGAGACGATCCCCGGGCGCTGCAGCGCCTCGGCGACGACCTCCTCCTCGATCTCGCGGAAGCGCGGCTCGCCGAGCTTGGTGAATACGTTGCCGCAGGTGTCGCCCTCCCGTTCCTCGATGAGGTGGTCGGTGTCGGTCAGCGGCTCGTGCAGAGCCCGGGACAGGCGGCGGCCGATCGTCGATTTTCCGGCGCCGGGCGGGCCGACGAGGACTAAGCGGGGAGTTGCCATCGTTGCCGAAACCTACTCCCAGTCCAGACGGTCCGCGACCTGGGCGAGGTAACCGTCGACGTTGCGGCGCAGCTCGACCAGCGAGTCGCCGCCGAACTTCTCGGTGACCGCGCGCGCCAGGGTCAGGGCGACCATGGATTCGGCGACGACGCCGCCGGCGGGCACCGCGCACACGTCGGAGCGCTGGTGGATCGCCGTGGCGGCCTTGCCGGAGGCCATGTCCACGGTCTTCAGGGCGCGCGGGACGGTGGAGATCGGCTTCAGGGCGGCGCGCACCACCAGCGGCTGGCCGTTGGTCATGCCACCCTCCAGGCCGCCGGCGCGGTTGGTCACGCGGTCGACGCCGGCGCCGCCCTCGACGCGGACCAACTCGTCGTGGGCCTGCGTGCCACGGCGGCGCGCCTCCTCGAAGCCGTCGCCGATTTCGACGCCCTTGACGGACTGAATGCCCATCAGCGCCGACGCCAGCTGCGCGTCCAGGCGCGCGTCACCGGACACGTGCGAGCCGAGCCCGATGGGCAGGCCGTGGACGACGACCTCGACGATGCCGCCGAGAGTGTCGCCCTGCTTCTTCGCGGCCTCGATCTCGGCGACCATCGACTCCTCGGCCTCCTTCGAGAAGGCGCGCACGGGAGAGGCGTCGATGGCGTCGCGGTCGGCGATCGTCGGCAGCTCGCCCTCGTACGGCTCGGAGGCGCCGATGGAGATGACGTGGCTGACGACCTCGACGCCCAGCGCCTCGCGCAGGATCGACCGGGCGACGGTGCCGGCGGCGACGCGGGCGGCGGTTTCACGCGCCGAGGACCGCTCGAGGATGTTGCGGGCGTCGGTGTGGTCGTACTTGAGCATGCCGTTGAAGTCGGCGTGGCCCGGTCGCGGGCGGGTCAGGGTGGCGCCGCGGGCGGTGTCGAGCTCGGCGGGGTCGACCGGGTCGGCGCTCATGACGGTGGTCCACTTGGGCCATTCGGTGTTGCCGATCATGATGGCCACCGGCGAGCCGAGCGTGCGGCCGTGGCGGACGCCGCCGAGCAGGGTGACCTCGTCGGCCTCGAACTTCATGCGGGCGCCGCGGCCGTAGCCGAGGCGTCGCCGCGCGAGCTGCCGGGAGATCTCCTCCCGGGTGACGGGGATGTCGGCGGGGGCGCCCTCGACCATGGCGACGAGCGCCTGCCCGTGCGATTCTCCTGCGGTGGTCCATCGAAGCATGCGCACATCATCTCATGTCCGTAACGGACGTCACGTCATTGGTCCCCCGAGCGCGGCCCCCGCGCAGGCGATCAGCATCGACGGGCCGTGTGGCAGGGCTGTTCTCCGGGTGGCGACGCCCGCCGCCGCGGTGAGCGTACCGGCGGCGACCATGGCCAGCAGCGTCCCCGGCATCCCGGCCAGCCAGCCGGTGAGGCCGCCCAGCGTGAGCGCCAGTTTCACGTCGCCGCCGCCCATCACCCCCGGCTTGACGACGCCCACCGCCGCGTACCCGCCCGACCAGATCAGGGCGCCCGCGGCGAATGAGGCGAATGAGTCGTCGTAAAGCGAGGCAAGCGCCGCCACGGGCACCGCCGGAAGCGTCAGCCGATCCGGCAGCCGACGCGACGACAGGTCATGCCACGACAACCACGCGGCCCAGACCACGTACGCGCACGCGCACGCCAGCCACGCGACGTTCCCCCACCCCATGCACCCCATGCGGGGAAGTTAACCGGAAAACGCGGCCTCGCGCATGGCGGCCTCCGGAGCCGGACGGCCGGTGAACTGCTCGAACTGGCCCAACGCCTGATGCAGCAGCATGGTCAGGCCGCCCAGGGCGACGTGACCGGCGCGGTCCGCGGCCTCCACCAGCGGCGTCGGCCACGGATCGTAGATGACGTCGAGAATGCGCGGCGCGCGCGCCAAGGGTCCGGCGTAGCTTTCCAACGCCTCGGATGGGACGGTGGAGACCAGCACATCGGCCGCGCCGGCGACGTCGGCGAGATTCGGCGCCGTGAACGGCACCCACGTGAAGCCGACGCCGAGTTGGGCGGCCAACGGCTCGAGCGCGTAAACCCGCTCCGAGCGGGCCACCGCCGACACGTGCGTGACCCCGGCCTGCGCCAGAGCCCACAACGCCGGGCGGGCCGTACCGCCCGCGCCGACGAGCACCGCGCGTCCGTCCGACAAACCCGTCGCCCCCAACTCGCGCAGGGCGCCCGTGACGCCGTCGCAGTCGGTGTTGTCCGCCCGCCACCCGTCGGCGGTGCGCACCAACGTGTTGGCCGAACCGATGGCGCGGGCGCGGTCGGTGGCCACGTTAGCGAACTCCAGCGCCGCGAACTTGCCCGGCATCGTCACAGAAAAACCGGCGTAGGACTCGTCGGCCTCCCCCACGACGCGCGGCAGGTCCTCCGCCGTGCACCGGAACCGGCCGTATTCCCAGTCGTCCAGCCCCAGCGCCGCATACCCGGCGTTGTGGATCAGCGGCGACCGGGAATGCTCCACCGGATCACCCAGGACGGCGGCGCGATGGGCGATCATCGGTTCGAGTCCAGGACGCCGTTGTCGATGGACTCCCGGATCGCCGCCTGGTGCTCCTCGAACGTCGTCGTGAACACCGTGCGGCCGTCCTTGTCCACCGTGACGAAGTACAGCCACGGGCCATCGGCCGGGTTCTCCATCGCAGTGATCGCCTCGATGGACGGCGACGCGATCGGCGTCTCCGGCAGACCATCCTTGGCGTAGGTGTTCCACGCCGTCTCGCGGGCGCGGTCCTCGTCGGTGGTGGCGACCTCCTGGTCCGGCAGGTCGTAGTTGACCGTCGAGTCGAACTGCATGCGCATCGGCTCGTCCAGGCGGTTGAGGATCACCCGGGCGACCTTCTCGAAGTCGCCGTCCGGCGCCTCCATCTGGATCAGCGACGCGGCGGTGATGAGCTCGTACGGCGACAGGCCCACCCGCGCCGCCGACGCCTCCAGGCCGGTCTGCTCGTAACGGGCCGCCGACTCCTTCACCAGCGTCGACAGCACCTCGCCGGCGGAGGCCTGCGGGTTGAACTGGTGCACGCCCGGCGTGATCAGGCCCTCGATGCGGCGCGGGTCGTCACCACGGGCGCCGACCTCCGCCGTGGCCCACTCGGGAACGCTCAGCTTCGCCAGGTCCATCGTGCCGGCCGCCTGCTTCAGCTCGTCGACCGTGATGCACTCGTCGTCGCCCATGCACGACGCCTCCGAAATGAGGGTGAAGATGCCCTTGCGCACGTCATCCGAGGCGACGATGTGGGTGTCGGCCAGGCGCGTGCCGGTGGGGATGTCCACCGTGCCGGCCTGGTTGGTCGGATCGAGCAACGCGTCGACCGCGGCGGCCGCCGACATCTTCTTCTCCAGGCGGTAGAACCCGGGCTGCAGCTCACCCGAACGGTCGTGGTTGTTCGCCGCGGAAATGAACGCGCCCTCGGTGGCGACGACGCCCATCTCGGTCAGCTCCGACGACAAATCGGACAGCGACGACCCCTGCGCGACCTCGACGACCACGGTCTCGCCGTTGCCCTCGCCGGTGAAGTCCCCCGCTACCCCACCGCGCATCCACAGGAAGCCGACGCCGGCGAGGATGATCACGCTCAACAACACCGAGACGACGTTGATGGCCACCGCCGTCTGCCGACGGCGAACTCGGGGGCGCCGACCCCGCGCGGGCTTCGGTGCCTTCGTGTTCCGGGTGGCCGACTTCGGGCCAGTGCTCATCTCGGTCTCCTCGGGGGACGGGGATCCGACCGCAGGCGGTGGTCGGCGCAATCTTGTTGATTCTCCCCCATATCGGCGACGATTGTCACATTTCAGTCACGAGTGTCGCGCAAAAAATCACGCCGCTGATCCAGCCACGACTGCAGAATCTCCACCGCCGCCGCTTGGTCGATGACGCCACGACCGGCCTTGACGTCGCGTCCGGCCTGGTGAAGCCGGGATTGCGCCATCACGGTGGTCATGCGTTCATCAGCCAACCGGATGCAGACCCCCTCCCCCAAACGGCGGCGCAGCCGGAACGCGACATCCCCCGCTTTGCGGGCGGACGTGCCGGGCGTGCCGTCGAGCATGAGGGGCAGGCCGATGACGATCTCCACCACGTCGAGCTCCTCGGCCAGTTCCACCAGGCGGTCGATGTCCGCCCCGTCGGGGCCCCGCCGGCCGGTCTCCCGTGCGATGGTCTCCACGGGCGTGGCCAGAAGACCGTCCGGATCGGACATCGCCACGCCAACGCGCACGTCCCCGACGTCGATGCCGAGCCGCCGTCCGCGGCCCGGGTCATCGGCCCCCGGACGGTCGATCTCGAGCTTCGCCACGATCTAGCCCAGCGAGTCCGCGATGGCGGCCAGACCGGACTCGATGCCGGCGGGCTCGGAACCGGAGCCCTGCGCCAGCTGCGGCTTGCCGCCGCCCCGGCCGCCGATTCGCTCGCCGAGCAGCTTCACCAGATCACCGGCCTTGTGACCGTCCTGGACGGCCGAATCGGTGACGGCGACGGCGAACGGCGCCTTGCCGTCGCACTCCGCGGCCAGGGCGATGATCGCCGCACGGTCGTTGAGACGGCCGCGCAGATCGTTGGCCAGCACGCGAATGTCCTTGGCCTGCGTTCCGGCCGGCAGCTGCAGACCGAGGAACGTCACGTCGCCGATGACCCGCGCCTTGTCCAGATGCGACTGCGCGTCGGCAAGCAAACGGGCCGCCTGCAGATCCGCGACCTGCTTCTCCGCCGCCTTCAGACGATCGACCAGCGAGGCGATGCGATCCGGCAACTCCGCCGACGGAACCTTGAACTCCGCGGCCAGGCGCTCCGCCAGCATCCGCTCGGTGGACAGGTACCGGAAGGAATCCATGCCCGAGTAGGCCTCGATGCGGCGCGCGCCCGAACCGACCGACGACTCGCCCAGCACCGCCACCGGGCCGATCTGCGATGTGTGTTCGGTGTGCGTGCCACCGCACAGCTCGATGGAGAACGGGCCGCCGATCTCGACGACGCGGACCTCGTTGCCGTAGTTCTCGCCGAACAGCGCCATCGCGCCCATCTTCTTGGCCTCGTCGAGCGTGGTCTCGATGGTGTTGACCGCGAAGTCGGAGTCGACGGCCTCGTTGGTGATCGTGGAGATCTCCGCCAGCTGCTCCGGCGTCAGCTGCTCGGTGTAGTTGAAGTCGAAGCGCAGGTAGCCCGGGCGGTTGAGCGAACCGGCCTGCACGGCCGTGGGACCCAGCACCTCGCGCAGGGCCGCGTGGATGAGGTGCGTCGCCGTGTGCGCCTGGCGGGCACCGTGGCGCCACGCCTCGTCGACCTCGGCGCGGATGGTCTGGCCCAGCTCCACGCCGCCGGCGGTGACCTTCGACTTGTGCACCCACAGCTTCTTGCCGATCTTCTGCACGTCCTCGACCTCGAGGATCGTGCCGCCGGCGACCAGGCGACCGCGGTCGGCGGTCTGGCCGCCGGCCTCCGCGTAGAGCGGCGACACGTCCAGGATGACCTCGACGTCGTCGCCCTCGTGGGCCTGCGTGACCGACTGGCCGTCGATGACCAGGCCGAGGATCGTCGCGTCGGCGGTCAGCTCGGTGAAGCCGACGAACTCGGTGGGGTTGTTGTCCACCCAGTCGCGGTAGACCGACACGTCGGCGTGGCCGTGCTTCTTGGCCAGGTTGTCGGCCTTGGCGCGGGCGCGCTGCTCGCTCATGGCGGCTTCGAACCCGTCGACGTCGACCTCCAGGCCGGCTTCGGCGGCCATCTCCAGCGTCAGGTCGATGGGGAAACCGTAGGTGTCGTGGAGGGTGAACGCCTCCTGGCCGGAGAACGTCGTCGTCCCCTCCTGCTTGAGGGCGGCGGCGGCCTCGTCGAAGCGGTGGGTGCCGGACTCGAGGGTCTTCAGGAACGCGCGCTCCTCGGCGACGGCGGTGCGGATGATGCGCTCGCGGGCCTCGGCGATCTCCGGGTACGACGGCGTCATGGTGTCCATGATGACGTTCATGAACCGCTCCATCGTCTCGCCGGTCGCGCCGAGCAGGCGGGCGGAACGGATGATGCGGCGCAGCAGGCGGCGCAGGATGTAGCCGCGGCCCTCGTTGGAGGGGGTGACGCCGTCGAGGATGAGCATCATGCCGGTGCGGGAGTGGTCGGCGATGACGCGGAAGCGGATGGCGTCCTGGCCGCCGCCCTCGTACTTCGCGCCGGTGATCTCCTCGGCGGCGTCGATGACGGGGCGCAGCAAGTCGGTTTCGTAGACGTTGTCGACGCCCTGCAGCAGGCAGGCGACGCGCTCGACGCCCATGCCCGTGTCGATGTTCTTCTTCGGCAGGTCGCCGAGGATTTCGAAGGAGTCCTTGCCGGTGCCCTGGCCGCGCTCCTTCTCCATGAAGACCAGGTTCCAGATCTCCAGGTAACGGGTGTCGTCGGCGGCGGGTCCGCCCTCGGCGCCGTGCTCGGGGCCGCGGTCGTAGTAGATCTCGGAGCAGGGGCCGCACGGGCCGGGCACGCCCATGGACCAGTAGTTGTCGGCCATGCCGAGGCGCTGGATCCGTTCGGCGGGCACGCCGATCTTCTTCTCCCAGATTTCCGCGGCCTCGTCGTCGTCGAGGTAGACGGTGACCCACAGGCGCTCGGGGTCGAGGCCGTAGCCGCCGTCGGCGACCGGGTTGGTCAGCAGCGCCCAGGCATGGCTGATGGCGCCTTCCTTGAAGTACTGGCCGAAGGAGAAGTTGCCGGCCATCTGGAAGAAGGTGTTGTGGCGGGTGGTGATGCCCACTTCCTCGATGTCGAGGGTGCGCACGCACTTCTGGATCGACGTCGCGGTGCCGTTGGGGAACGGCGGGTTCTGTTCGCCGAGGAAGTAGGGCTTGAACGGCACCATGCCGGCGTTGACGAAGAGAAGGTCCGGGTCCTCGAGGATCAGCGAGGCGCTGGGGACCTCGGCGTGCCCCGCGTTCACGAAGTGGTCGATGAAGCGCTTCCGGATCTCATGGGTCTGCACGGCAGTCGGGTTCCTCTGTGACGACGATGGTGGGTGCCGCCGGGTGGCGGCGATAGCCGTGCCAGCATACCCCCTCGCCCGGAGTTACTCCGTCTTCCCCCGGGTCGTGCCCCGGTTGTTGCCTCGCACGATGCCGCGCAGCGTGGCGAGGTGGTCACCCATCGCACGTTCCCGGCCGTGGGTGCCGGGCCGGTAGTATTCGGCGTCGACGAGCGGGTCCGGCGGGTATTGCTGCTTGACGACGCCTTTCGGGTCGTCGTGCGGGTATTGGTAGTCCACGGCGTTGCCCAATGCCCGGGCGCCGCTGTAGTGGCCGTCGCGCAGGTGCGGGGGAACGGCGCCGTATTTTCCGGCGCGGACGTCCTTGAGGGCGGCGTCGATGGCGGAGATGACCGAGTTCGACTTCGGTGCGGTGGCCAGGTGGATGACGGCCTGGGCCAGCGGCAGGCGGCCTTCGGGCAGGCCGATGAGCTGGACGGCCTCGGCGGCGGCGACGGCGACTTGGAGGGAGGACGGGTCGGCCATGCCGATGTCTTCGCTGGCCAGGATGATGATGCGCCGGGCGATGAACCGGGGGTCTTCCCCGCCTTCGATCATGCGGGCCAGGTAGTGCAGCGCGGCGTCGACGTCGGAGCCGCGGACGGACTTGATGAAGGCGCTGGTGACGTCGTAGTGCTGGTCGCCGTCGCGGTCGTAGCGCACCACCGCCCGGTTGACGGAGGCCCGCACGGTTTCCTCGTCGAGTTCACCGCCGTCGGGCACGGCCTCGGCGGCGGCCTCGAGGTAGGTCAGGGAGCGGCGGGCGTCGCCGCCGGCGAGCGCCACCAGCTGGTGCAGGGCGTCGTCGGTGATGGTGATGCGCCCGCCCAGGCCCCGTTCGTCGACGGCGGCGCGGCGGATGACTTCGGCGACGTCGTCGTCGGTCAGGGGCTCCAACTGCAGCAGCAGCGACCGGCTGAGCAGCGGCGACACGACGGAGAAGCTCGGGTTTTCGGTCGTCGCGGCGACGAGGAGCACCGTGCGGTTTTCCACCGCCCCCAGCAGAGCGTCTTGTTGGGTCTTGGAGAATCGGTGCACCTCATCGATGAACAGCACCGTCTGCACGCCCTCGCGGACGAGGTGCTTGCGGGCCCGTTCGATGACGGCGCGAACTTCCTTCACGCCGGCATTGAGCGCCGACAGCGCCTCGAAACGTCGGCCCGTCGACGCGGAGATGAGGCTCGCCAGCGTCGTCTTGCCGGTGCCGGGCGGCCCGAAGAGGATGACCGAGGTGTCTCCCCCGCCCTCGACCAGTCGGCGCAGCGGCGCCCCGTCGCCGAGCAGGTGCTTCTGCCCCACCACCTCATCGAGGGTGCGCGGCCGCATCCGCACCGCCAGCGGCGCATGCGCCCCGGGATGGAAGTAATCGTCGGCATTGACTCCATCGGCTGAACCAGCTGCACCGGCTGAACCGCCTGCCCCCGGGTCGTCGAAAAGCCCCGGCTCGCCCGCCATGCCGGCCTCCCTTCCCGTTTACTCCGCGACGAACTCGATGATCGCGCGCGCGAAGTCGCCGACCTCGCCGGCCCGCGGGTCTTCGCAGCCGGCGGAGAACGATTCCAGGGCGCGGGCCGTGGCCAGCAGATCACGGCGTTCCAACGCTCCGCCGCCCAACGCCTCGCCCCGTCCCGCCAACGGCTCGTCGCGTTCGCCCTCCGGAGTTTCCGCACCGGCGGTCAGCGCCGCCTGCGGCGAACCGAAGTGGAGGATGGTGACGGTGATGAGCGTCCAGCCGAGCAGCGCCGTCATCAGGCGCGTGCGCAGGTGCTGTTCGCCGACCACCTCCGGCCACGGCAGGCGGACTTCTTCGACCCAGGAGCGGACGAAGACGTCGGTTTCCTCCGGCGTCGGCGGTTCGGTGAACACGTGCAGCGGGAAGCCTGCGATGACGCTGGCGACGTCGAAGGTGGCGTCGCGGAAGCCCGCCCACTCGTAGTCGAGGAAGGACACGCGACTGGCCATGAGGATGTTGTCGGGCGCCAGGTCGAACGGCGTGAACGCGCGGTGGTGGCCCGAGGAGATCCGACGGGCGGCGTCTCCGGCCAGGCGACGTACCCCGTCGGTGACGGGCAGACCCGCGTTTTCGAGGCGCTCCATGCCGACCCCGATGGCCCGGACGATACCGCGGTCGCGCTCGCCGGACACGTCCTCGTCGCCCCGGTGCCGCGACCACATGCGCGACATCAGGGTGTTGAAGCCGTCCTCGCGCTCCGCCGTGCCCGCGTGCATCCGCCCCAGCGCGGCACCCAACGACCGCAGCGCCCGCGGACGCGTGTCGGCGTCGCCGGTTTCGAGGACTTCGGCCAACGTCGGCGCGTCACCGGCGTCGGACAGCACGATGATCCGCTCCGCCACGTCATGCGCCAGCAACTCGGGGCCGGGGCGGACGTCCTCGGGCAGCGACGTGGCGAACTGGTACGCCACGATCTCCCGCAGCAGCGCCGGGTCGGCGCCGGCGGCGGAGGATTCCGGCATGCGCTTGACGACGAGCGACCGCACCGGCAGGAACGGGTTCGGAGACACGCGGAGCCGCACGACCATCGCCCGGCTCGAACCGCCGAGGTCTTCCGGGTCGGTCAGCTCCGGCCGTCCGCCGAAACGGGACGCCAGCAGCTCACCGGCCGTCGCGATGATGTCCGCGACGTCGTGCTCGTTGCTCTGATTGTCGTGGGCTTCCATGATCTCCTCGGGCTCGCGCCCGCCGTCGTCGTATGTGCTCCGGCGTTCCCCGGCCCGCGTGTGGCCGGGTTCCGCCGAGGGCCTACTGCTTGGTGTCCTGCGGCTGCTTCTTGCCCTGCTGGTTCTGGCCCTGCTCCTGCTTCTTGTCCGCCTTCGGCTTGAAGTCGATGCCGGACTCCTTGCGCTGCTGGGCGGTCACCGGCGCCGGGGCGTCGGTCAGCGGGTCGACGCCGCCGCCGGACTTCGGGAAGGCGATGGTCTCGCGGATCGACTCCACGCCCGCCAGCAGCGAGACGATGCGGTCCCATCCGAACGCGATGCCGCCGTGCGGCGGGGCGCCGAAGGCGAAGGCGTCGAGCAGGAAGCCGAACTTCTCGTGGGCCTCCTCGTCGGAGATGCCCATGACCTCGAACACGCGCTTCTGCACGTCCTGGCGGTGGATGCGGATGGAGCCGCCGCCGATCTCGTTGCCGTTGCACACGATGTCGTACGCGTAGGCCAGCGCCTCGCCCGGCTTCTTGTCGAAGGTGGCCAGGTGCTCCGGCTTCGGCGACGTGAACGCGTGGTGCACGGCGGTCCAGGCGGAGTGGCCCAGGGCGACGTCACCGGAGGCGGCGGCGTCGGCGGCGGGCTCGAACATCGGGGCGTCGACGACCCAGGTGAAGGCCCAGTCGCCTTCCTTGATCAGGCCCAGCTTCTCGGCGATGGCGCCGCGGGCCGCGCCCAACAGCGCACGCGCCGACTTGGTGTCGCCGGCGGCGAAGAAGATGCAGTCGCCCGGCTTCGCGCCGACGTGGGCGGCGATGCCCTCGCGCTCGGCGTCGGTGATGTTCTTGGCCACCGGGCCGGCCAGCTCCCCGTCCTCGCCGACGAGGATGTACGCCAGGCCCTTGGCGCCGCGCTGCTTGGCCCACTCCTGCCACGCGTCGAGCTGACGACGCGGCTGGGAGGCCCCGCCGTCCATCACGACGGCACCGACGTACTCGTTCTTGAACACGCGGAAGGTCGTGTCCTTGAAGAACTCGGTGCAGTCGGTCAGCTGGATGTCGAAGCGCAGGTCCGGCTTGTCGGAGCCGTACTTCTCCATCGCCTCGCGGTAGGTCATCCGCGGGATCGGGGTGGTGATCTCGTAGCCGCCCTCGCGCCACACGGCGGTGAGGATCTCCTCGGCCAGGGCGATGACGTCGTCCTGCTCGACGAAGCTCATCTCGACGTCGAGCTGGGTGAACTCCGGCTGACGGTCGGCGCGGAAGTCCTCGTCGCGGTAGCAGCGGGCGATCTGGTAGTAGCGCTCCATGCCGCCGACCATCAGCAGCTGCTTGAACAGCTGGGGCGACTGCGGCAGGGCGTAGAACGAACCCGGCTTCAGACGGGCCGGAACCAGGAAGTCGCGGGCGCCCTCCGGGGTGGAGCGCGTCAGCGTCGGAGTTTCGATCTCGGTGAAGTCGTGCGAGTCCAGCACCTTGCGGGCCGCGCGGTTCATCGCGGCACGCAGGCGCATGATCTTCGCCGGGCCCTCGCGACGCAGGTCCAGGTAGCGGTACTTCAGTCGGGTTTCCTCGCCGACCTCGTTGGCGCTCGACGCGTCGTCGAGCTGGAACGGCAGGGCCGCCGACTCGTTGAGGATCTCCAGCTCGGTGACGTTGAGCTCGACGTCACCCGACGCCAGGTTCGGGTTCTCCGACCCCTCCGGCCGCTTCTCGACGACGCCCGTCACCCGCACGCAGTACTCGCTGCGCAGGTGATGGGCGCGTTCGGCGACCTCGCTTTCGCGGAAAACGACCTGGGCCAGACCCGAACGGTCGCGCAGGTCGATGAAGATGACGCCACCGTGGTCGCGGCGGCGGGCCACCCAACCCGTGAGGGTGACGGTCTGTCCGGCCTGGTCGGCGCGGAGCTCGCCGGCGAGATGCGTACGCAGCACTATTGGGGTCCTTCCAAAGCTTTGCCTGTAAGAGTTAACCGAGATCGTGCGCCCGTCCGGGCGCGCGTCGATGGCAGTCTACCCGCCGCACCGGATGAGTCCGGGGGCCGGGCCGTCGTAAAGCCCGAAGAACCCCGAAGAGTCCCGAACAGATGCCGCACCTTCGTCGCTCGCGTCGGCGTCGCGGCTGGCATACTCGGTTCATGACGTTCCGTTCCGATTTCCAGAAGAGCGGCGACCGAGCTCGCCGCGGCGGTGGCGGCGGCCGCGGCGGCATCGCCATCGGCGGCGGCCTCGGCGGCCTGCTCCTCGTCGGCCTTTTCCTCCTCCTCGGCGGCGACCCCTCGCAGCTGCAGCAGCCCTCCCAGCCGAGCGGCGGCCAATCGCAGAACGCGCAGGGCGGATTCGAGCACTGCCAGACCGGCGCGGACGCCAACGAACACCTGGACTGCCGCATCGAGTTCACCGGCATCTCCGTCGACCGCGTGTGGGCCGAACAGCTGCCCGCCCAGGCCGGCATCGAGTACCAGGCGCCCGGCATCGAGATCTTCTCCGGCTCCACCCGGTCCGGCTGCGGCTACGCGTCGGCGTCGACCGGCCCGTTCTACTGCCCCGCCGACGAATACTCCTACTACGACGTCTCCTTCTTCGACCAGCTCGAACGCATGGGCGGCGGCGGTGGGCCGCTGGCCCAGCAGTACGTCGTGGCGCACGAGTTCGCCCACCACATCCAGAAGCTCGAGGGCACCCTCGGCCGCTCCAACTACAACGAGCCCGGCCCGGATTCCGACGCCGTGAAGATCGAGCTGCAGGCCGACTGCTACGCCGGCATCTGGGCGCACTACGCCGACAAGGGCCCCGACGCGATCCTCGAGCCGCTCACCGAGCAGCAGGTCGCCGACGCCCTGAAGACCGCCCGCGCCATCGGCGACGACACCATCCAGGGCCACCAGGGCGGCGAGATCCGCCCCGACTTGTGGACCCACGGTTCCTCCGAGCAGCGCGCCGACGCTTTCATGACCGGCTACCAGACCGGCAAGATGGCCCGCTGCGACACCCTCGAGCGGGGCGTGTACAGGTAGTCGCCGGCCATATGGCGCTGCGAGTCCGGATCAGTACCCCGCCTGTATGAGCGCGATGAGGCCCCAGACCGCGCCGATCGCGAGCGCGACGATGAGCACCACGAGCACGACCAGCAGGATCGCCGCGCCGATCAGATAGCGTTTCGACGACTTCGCCGTCCCGGCGGGGTCGTCGATTGCTTTGAGCATCAGCCGCTCGTTGCGGATGTTGGCCCGGAAAAAGAAATCGAACGCGTCGCCTGCAACGGGAATGGCACCGATGACCATGTCGAGCAGCAGGTTCAACGCCATTCGCAGCAGGACGACGAACGGCACCCGATAGCGGATGCCGTCGATGACCAGCCCCGTGGCCGCGACGGCTCCGGCGGCGTCGCCAAGCCCCGGGACGAGTCCCACGAGCGGATCCAGCCCCACGCGGCGATTGGTTCCGGGGATCGTGAACAGGTCGTCCATGACGTGCGCGATCAACCGCGACGTTCGATTGAGCGACCGAGGCTGCTCCGCCCCGCCGCGTCGGTTCCGATCCGGTTCATTCGCGTTCATGCCCACCAGCGTAGGTCAGCGTAGGTTCATGCCCTCCCGCCTGAGTCCCATGCCCGCCCCACCTGAGCGTCGGTAGCCTGGGCGCCATGACCGATGCATCTCCGGGTGGCAATGCCACGGCGTTTCTCGCCGCGTTCAACGACATCGAGGCTCATCTGCGCCGTGATCTGCGGGCAAAGCCGTCGGACGGGTTCAAGTGGATGGTCAACCTCAGCCACCGGAAGCATCGGCTTTCCGACGCACAGCGTTCCGCCCTCATGGCTTTTTCCGACCTTCGCAACGCGATCAGCCACGGCGAGTACCGGGATGGCCGCCCCATCGCGGATCCGCTGCCGGAGACGGTGGCGGATGCGGAACGTCTGGCGCGCAACCTCATCGATCCCCCGCTGGTTCTCGACGTGTTGCCCCAGCGCCGGCCCGTGACAGTCACGCCGGAGGACTCGGTGGAGAAGGTGTTCGAGGTTTTGGCCGAGTCGACGTACTCGCAGTTTCCCGTGTACGACGGCGGCGTCGACCGCGGCACGTGCACGTCGTTGCTGACGACGGATGCCATCGCCATCTGGGTCGCCCACGATTACGGCGACGACGGCCGACTGGAGGCCAAGACCGTCGCCGACGTCCTCGGTTGGGCCGGTTCGCGGGACATGCCGTACTTCATGCCCCGCAACTCCACCGTCCAGGACGCGGTGACCGCATTGACCATCCCCGGCGACGACGGCCTCGTTCCGCGTGCGCTCATCATCACCGAGCACGGCAAACCCGACCAGAAGCCGTTGCGCGTCGTGGGCGGCGCCGACCTGCCGATCCTGTGGGCCGAAGTGCAGATCGGGTCGTATTAGGCGGGACGCATTATCCGAGTCGTGTTGGCCGGCAGATCGATCACCCCGGCCCCCCCCACGACTCCATTTTCACCCCATCGCCCTCTGCCCTTCACCCCCTCTGCCCTTCACCCCCCGCGAACCGAATCATCCCAGCGAACCGAATCATCCCAGAAATCCGAAGGGCGGGACGTCGGGGTACTTCCTCAGCTTTTCTTCGCGAGACAGGTGCGCGTCGGGGTGGGTGGCGTTGGGGCCGTAGAGCTCCTGGTACTTCTCTTCGTCGGCACGCAGGCGCTCGTCGCTCACGCGCAACGCTTCCTCGGTGATCCGTCGGGCCTCCTCTTCGGCAGCGATGCGGCGCTCGTTGAATTCCCGCAGCACGGCGGTCTTGCGCGTCAATCGGGCGTCGAAGGTCTGCCGGCCGAATCCGGCCAGCGGTCCTTCCGGCATCGTGGTGAACGTGTGCTTGCCGTCGCGGCTGGTCCACACCTCGGTCCCGTCCGGGTGGGCGTCGACGTCCCACAGTTTCGCGGTCTTCAGGTTGTGGTGGCGTCGGCAAAGCTTGTGCAGGTTGGCGGTGTTCGTCGGCCCTCCCGACGCAGGATCCTCCGCGTCGTAGGGCATGACGTGGTCGTCGTCGGCCTTGTGCGCGGGGCAACTGCACCCCGGGAACCGGCAGATGCCGTCCCTGCCTTCGATGAACGCGTCCATGGCGTCGGTGGGCGCGTACCCGTCGGTCGAGCCGTTGGACGACAGGCGCAGGTGGGTCGCCCGCTTCGTCCATTCTTCGGTGGCGACCGCCGACAGCCACCCGACGCCGGACATCCATGCCCGATCGCCGTCGAACGCACGGAAGACGTTGAACACCACGTCGACCCGGGTTTTCGACCGGATCAGGTGCAGCAGCGCGTCGGTGCGCGAACATCGGTGCGCCCGGGCGACGGCGTCGAGGCTGTCGAGGACTTCCCGGCCTTCGTCGGCACGCAACGTGACCTTGAAACTGGTGTGGGTGGGCGACCGCTCGTCGACGCTGAACGCCGGGTCCTCCGCCGGGTCCGGAGGCTTGGAGTCATCCGGCGGGTCGGGTGGCCGGACAGCGGGTTCGAGCACCTCGACGATGTGGCACAACTGTTTCGACAGCGAGCGCCAGCCCACCAACGCCTGGTTGGGCCGCTTCGGCGCGAGATACCGCAGTAGGCGGTCGCAAAACGCGTCGAGATGCTCGTCGGAGAGGCAATACACGGCCGTGGCGATGGCCTTCATGTGCGACATCGGCAAAAACGGCCTTTCCTCGAGCAACTCCGCCAGCCGCGGGAGCCGTTCCAGGGCGATGCCGAGGTCGCAGTAGGCGAAACCCTCGGTTCGGGTGACGCCCAATCGCGGATGGAGGGTGGCCAGGTGGTGCTCGACGTCAGCCAACGACTCGGGGCAGGCGGCCGCGGCGATGATCAGATCACGTGCGTTGCGGTCGAGGCCGGCGGCGCACAACGGATCGTCGGCGTTCTCGTGGGCGTAGCGGAGCTCGGGAAACTCGAACGGCGCGTCTTCGTCATGTTTGTCGCCATGATGCGTGCCGTCCTGCTGTTTGCCGTCCTCTTGTTTGGCGTGCTGCTGGTCGCCGGGTCGATGCTCGTCGTCGTGGTGGGCCGGGTCGGTGTGCGCGGTGTCCGCCATGTCATGTTCCAGATCGTCGTGGGCATATCGCGGTTTACGTGTCAGGGTGTGCTGATCGGCGTAGGCGCCGACGCGAATCAGCACCGCAATCGCATACGTGAACCAATGGGCTTGTCGACGAACTCCCCCAATTCCCCACATTGCGGGAGGTGACGGCAACCAACTTCCCCCGCCGTCACCTCCAACATTACCCTCAATCGCACACGCGTGCGACCCGAAGGGGTCAGTATTTTCAAACCCCTTGCAGGCGACACCATTTCGACCTATTGTTGACGTGTCATATACCGAGGATGGTGCGAGAAGAGCGAGAGCATCCCGGAGTCGACGACGCTCGAAGCCGGCTGCACTTCGGGGCGATGACGCCGAAGGGTCGTCCGACGGCACCCGCCCCCTTCTTCCTCCCCCACCCGCACACCCACCCCGCACAAAATCGGACCACAGGAGCACGCGATGCAGTTTGGCATCTTCACCATCGGCGACGTCACCACCGACCCGACCGACGGCACGACCCCCACCGAGCATGAGCGCATCAACGCGATGACGCGGATCGCGCTGAAGGCGGAGGAAGTCGGGCTCGACGTGTTCGCGACCGGAGAGCACCATAATCCGCCGTTCGTGCCCTCCTCCCCGACGACGCACCTCGGCTACATCGCGGCGAAGACCGAAAAGCTGCTGCTGTCGACGGCCACGACGCTGATCACCACCAACGACCCGGTCAAGATCGGCGAGGACTACGCCTTCCTGCAGCATCTCTCCGGCGGCCGCGTCGACCTGATGATGGGCCGCGGCAACACCGCGCCGGTCTACCCGTGGTTCGGCAAGGACATTCGGCAGGGCATCCCGCTGGCGGTGGAGAACTACCACCTGCTGCGCCGCCTGTGGCGCGAACGTCCGGTCAACTGGTCGGGCGAGTTCCGCACTCCGCTGCAGGGCTACGTCTCCACGCCGTGGCCGCTGGACGACACGCCGCCATTCGTGTGGCACGGGTCCATCCGGTCGGTGCAGATCGCGGAGCAGGCGGCGTTCTACGGCGACGGCTTCTTCCACAACAACATCTTCTGGAACAGGGAGCACACGGCGAAGATGGTCGACATCTACCGCCGCCGCTACGAAAAGTACGGCCACGGCCGGGCGGATCAGGCCATCGTCGGCCTGGGCGGGCAGGTCTTCATCGGCGACACGGAAGAAGCGGCGAAGAAGTTCTTCCGCCCCTACTTCGACGACGCCCCGGTCTACGGCCACGGGCCGTCGTTGGAGGAGTTCACGGAGATGACGCCGCTGACGGTCGGTACCGTCGAGCAGGTCATCGAGCGCACCATGGAGTTCGCGGATTGGGTGGGCGACTATCAGCGTCAGCTGTTCCTCATCGACCATGCCGGCCTGCCGCTGGAGGTGGTCCTGAAGCAGATCGAGATCCTGGGCACGCAGGTCGTTCCGGAGTTGCGCCGTCGCATGGAGGCCCGCCGCCCCGAGCACGTGCCCTCGGACCCGCCGACCCACGCCACCCTCAAGCTCGACCGCGAGCACCCGCACCACAAGGTGCAGCCGGGCCGCGTCGAGGACATGTGAATCCGGCGGACGTGACTGTCATCGAGGTCCGGGATCTCGCCCGCGATCTCGCCGACGCATTCACGGTCGGCGGCCTGTCGTCCAAGTCCCTGGACGAGGCGCGCCGCACGGTCGCCGCAGCCGATGCCGTGATCGCGGTGTCGCCGGTGTTCAAGGCCTCGTACTCGGGCCTGTTCAAGATGTTCATCGATTCGCTTGACGACGACGCACTGCGGTCGGTGCCCACCGTCCTCGGCGCGACCGCCGGCACCGCCCGACATTCGCTGGCAGTCGACCACGCCATGCGTCCGCTGTTTTCCTACATGGGGGCCATGGTCGCGCCGACCGGCGTCTTCGCGGCGACGGACGACTTCGGGGCGGCGACGTTCACCGGTGGCGGCAACGGCAAGGACGGGGACGATCAGGGCACCGCTCCCCTGACCTCGCGCGTGTCCCGCGCGGCCGGCGAGCTCGCCGATCTGGTCCTGGCGCAGGGCGTCGGCGGTCTGGCCACCGGTGCCACCCGCCGCTCGGGCTCGGGCATCAAGGCGCCGTCCGGCCCCTCCTTCGGCGACCTGCTCAAGGGCCACTTGGGCTGAGGCCCGTCCGTCCGGCCGGCTGACGCGCCCCCGTGATCCGCATGCTCCTCTACCCTCGGGGCATGCGGATCATCCCCAACATCTGGTGCGACGGCACGGCCCTCGAGGCGGCCGAATCATTCGATCAGCTTCCTGCTCAACTTCGACCCGGCGGCGTTCGGCGATGACGGAGACGACGTCGCCAAGCGAACGGACCTGGCCCGGGAGTACCTGGACGAGGTCCACGACGCGTTGATCGACGGCGGCGAGTCGATGATGGAGCTCGGCGAGTATCCGCACAGCCCCCGCTACGCGTGGATTCGCGACCGCTACGGCGTGACCTGGCAGCTGATGCTGACCGATCCGGAGGGCGAGCCGCGGCCGTTCCTCGCGCCGTCGTTCATGTTCGGCGGCGAGAACCAGGACAAGGCGCGTGAGGCGACCGACTTCTGGGTCGGCGTCTTGTCGGACGCGGGCGCGGAGGACACCGCCCGGGGCGCCCTCGTCGAGTACGACCACGGCGCCGTCATGTTCACCGACTTCCGTCTGGCCGGAGAGTGGTTTGCGGCGATGGACTCCGCGGTCCCGCAGGACACCGCATTTAACGAGGGGATCTCGCTCCTCGTCGAGTGCCGGCCCGGCGAGCAGCTCGACCGCGTGTGGGACGCGCTGTCGTCGGATCCCGCCGCCGAGCAGTGCGGCTGGTGCAAGGACCGCTACGGCCTGTCCTGGCAGGTCGTGCCCGACACGATGGACGAGCTGATGACGCGTCCGGGCGCCTACGAGAAGATGATGTCGATGAAGAAAATCGATCCCGACGGGTACTGACCCGCGTCATCGTCGATCGGCACCGGTGCCGTCACGCCGGCGGAACATCCCGGAAACGCTTCATTTGTAGTGTGGGCCACATGACCATCAGCGTCGTGGACCTATTCAGCATCGGCATCGGGCCATCGTCGTCGCACACCGTAGGCCCGATGCGGGCGGCGTCGAAGTTCATCTCCGGGCTGCCGCCGGCATTCCTCGGCGAGCCGCATGACTCCCCGGCCGGTTCGCGTGACGACGGCCCGGCGCCCACCTTCACCACCGGATCCCCGCGGTTCACCGTCGACGTCGAGTTGCGCGGATCGCTCGCCGCGACGGGCAGGGGCCACGGCACGGATCGCGCCGTGCTGCTGGGACTGGCCGGACACGACCCGGAGACGATCCCGCCGGACGCGGAACCCCCGCCCGGTGCGAGGGTGCCGGAGGAAGGCACGGTCGAGAAGACGGCGGACGGTGGCCGACACTTTTCCTACCGGGTGACATTCGACGCGGAGGAAATCGAGGGCCACCCCAACGGCATGGTCTTCACCGCCCGCCGCGGCGATGAGGAGTTCACCCAAGAATGGTTCTCGGTGGGCGGCGGTTTCGTCTTGTCCGGCGAGGAAATCGCGGCCCGCGGCAATGGCCCGGCCGGGTTGGGCGCGGGCGCGTCGACGACCGGGCGGAGCGGAACGATCCCCCACCCCTTCACCACGGGCGACGAGCTGCTCGAACACTGCGAACGCGGGGGCCTCGATGTCTCGGACGTCATGGCCGCCAATGAAGCCGCGCTTCACGGCGACTACGAAATCGTCGAAAAGCACTTGGACGCGGTGTGGTCGACCATGCGCTCGTGCATCGACGCGGGCGCCGGCGTCGACGTCCAGGACGCCAATGGCGGCATCCTTCCTGGCGGACTCGGCGTGCGGCGACGGGCTCCCGAACTGCACCGGCAGCTCATGGGCCCGCGGTCCGATGAAAAGCCGGATCCGCTGGCCGCCATGGAATGGGTGAACCTGTGGGCGGTTGCGGTCAACGAGGAGAACGCCGCCGGCGGGCGCGTCGTGACCGCCCCGACGAATGGTGCCGCGGGCATCGTGCCGGCGGTCATGCGCTACGCGCACGAGTACGTCACCGGGTTCACTCCCCAGGCGGCTCACCGCTTCCTCCTCGCGGCCGGCGCGATCGGGATCGTGGTGAAGGAGAACGCGTCGATCTCCGGCGCCGAAGTCGGGTGCCAGGGCGAAGTCGGCTCGGCGGCCGCGATGGCCGCCGCCGGATTGTGCGAGGTTTTGGGCGGCGATCCCCGCCAGGTGGAAAACGCCGCGGAGATCGCCCTCGAACACAACCTGGGCCTGACGTGCGATCCCGTGGGCGGTCTCGTCCAGATTCCCTGCATCGAGCGCAACGCCGTGGCGGCCGTGCAGGCGATCAACGCCGCGAGGTTGGCCAGGCTGGGCGACGGCGACCATGCCGTCACCCTCGATGAAGTGGTGGAGACGATGGCGGCCACCGGCCGTGATATGATGACCAAGTACAAGGAGACGTCCACGGGCGGCCTCGCCGTGGCACTGCAGATGCCCGTGAACAGGACGGAGTGCTGATCAGATGCCGGTCCCGATCCCCCGAATCATCGCCGCTTCCGGTCTGGCCGCCCTCGGCTTGTTCCAGACGGGCCTCGCGGCGGGCATTCCGTGGGGCGAAGCCTCGTACGGCGGCGCCCATCGCGGCACGCTTCCGGACCGGTTGCGGGCGACCAGCGCCGTCGCCGCGCCCGTCTATCTCACCGCAGCCGGAGTCGTCGGAAAGGGAGCGGCGCCGCGGGCCTTGCTCGGCGCCATCGCCGGCATCATGGGCGTCGCCGTGATCCCGAACCTTGCCTCGCCGTCCCCGAAGGAACGGCTCTGGGCGCCGGTGTGCGCGGCAATTGCCGTCGCCTCGGCGATGGAACTGCGGCACACCGACTAGACCGGTGAGCGCGAAGGTGAGCGCGCGGCTTGGCCCGCGTTCCTACTGATTCAGGCGCGCCTGCAGCTGGGCGACGACGTCGTCAAGCGCAACCGCATGCTGTTCGTGCGCGGACAAGTCCTTGAGCTGGACTTCGCCCGCCGCGAGCTCGGACTCGCCGAGCACCAGGGCGAAACGCGCGCCGGCCCGGTCGGCGCCCTTCATCGCACCCTTCAAACCGCGGCCGCCGTAGGACATGTCGGCGCTGATCTCCGCGGCACGAAGCTTGCCGACGAGCACCGCCATCGCACGAGACGCCTCCTCGCCGAGGGGCACGCCGTAGACGTCGACGCGGCGTTCGTCGCCGAAGATCTTGCCCTCGGTCTCCAGGGCCAGCAACGCGCGGTCGACGCCGAGGCCGAAACCGATGCCGGACAGCTCCTGGCCTCCGAGCTGGGCCATCAAGCCGTCGTAGCGGCCGCCGCCGCCGATGCCCGACTGTGCGCCGAGGCCATCGTGGACGAACTCGAAGCAGGTCTTGGTGTAGTAGTCCAGGCCGCGGACCATGCGCGGGTTGATCACGTACTCGACGCCCATGTCGTCGAGCAGGCCGGTGACCGTCTCGAAGTGGGTGCGGCACTCCGCCGACAGGTGGTCGAGCATCAGCGGCGCGTCGGCGGTCATCTCCTTGACCTCCGGGCGCTTGTCGTCCAGCACGCGCAGCGGGTTGATCTCGGCGCGGCGACGGGTCTCCTCGTCCAGCGGCAGGCCGAACAGGAAGTCCTGGAGCTTGCGGCGGTACTCCGGGCGGCAGGACGAATCGCCCAGCGAGGTCAGCTCAAGACGGTGGCCGGTCAGGCCAATGCCCCGGAAGGAAGCGTCGGCCAGCGCCACGACCTCGGCGTCCAGGGCCGGATCGTCGACGCCGATGGCCTCGACGCCGACCTGCTGCAGCTGACGGTAACGGCCGGCCTGGGGGCGCTCGTAGCGGAAGAACGGCCCGGCGTACGACAGCTTCACCGGAAGCTGGCCGCGATCCAGGTTGTGTTCGATGACGGCGCGCATGACGCCGGCGGTGCCCTCCGGGCGCAGGGTCACCGAACGCTCGCCGCGGTCGGCGAAGGTGTACATCTCCTTCGACACCACGTCGGTGGACTCGCCCACGCCGCGGGCGAACAGGCCGGTGTCCTCGAAGACGGGCAGCTCGATGTGCTCGTACCCGGCCAGGCGGGCACGGTGCTGAAGGTATCCCCGCACGGCCTCGAACGCACGGGACTGCGGCGGAACGTAGTCCGGCACGCCCTTCGGCGCGGTGAAGGGACGGAACTTGGTCTTCTTCTGCTGCTCGGTCACCCGGGCAACCTTACTTCACCTGCGCGAGGAACGGATTGTGGGCCTTCTCCTGGCCGATCGTCGACGTCGGTCCGTGGCCCGGCAGGATGGTCAGGTGGTCGTCGAGCGGCAGGACGCGGTTCTTCAGGGAATCCATCATGTCCTGCGGGTCGGCGCCCGGCAGGTCCGTGCGGCCGATCGACCCGGCGAACAGCACGTCGCCGGAGAACACGATCTCGTCGCCGCCGTCGAAGGCGCGCAGCATGACGCATCCCGGCGAGTGGCCGGGGGCGTGGATGACCTCGAAGGCCAGGCCGGCGAACTTGACCTCGTCGCCGTCGTCGAGGTCGTGGATGTCGGTCGGCGGGACCATCTCGGCGACGTTGAACATCTTGCCCAGGCTCAGGCCCGCGCCGATGAGCGGGTTGTCCAGCATGAAGCGGTCGTGCCGGTTGATGTACACCGGGATCCCCCACTCTCGGGCCACGTCGCCGACATCGCGGGTGTGGTCGATGTGGCCGTGGGTCAGCAGCACCGCCTCCGGCTTGAGGTTGCGCTCCTCGCACTCCTTCTTCAGCCGACCCAGTGCGTCCATGCCCGGGTCGATGATGACCACGGGGGTCGGGCCGTCGGCGGCGTCGCCGTCCATCGAGTGGCCGGTGGCGACGTAGCAGTTGGTCTCGAGCGGTCCGGAGGGGAAACCGATGATCTCCATGGGGCTCCAATCTGAGGGGAATCGGCGGCGGGGCATGCGCCGACCGCGCACGGTGTCGCACGGTGTCGCGCGGAGTCGCGGGGTGTTTCGTCGAACATACTACTTTGCCCGGACGCGGCTTCATCGCCGCGCCCGTTCCACGTCCGTACCACTCCCGTTCCACGCCCCGCCCCCGAATCGCCGCCCCGGCTCCGACGCCGCGAATCCGCCGCAGGGCATAATGTTGTGCTGGACGTCGCGCCGGATATGCGGGATGCCACGCCAGACCCGTCCACGATCGAAAGAGGTAACCGTGCAGGGCAATGAACAACGACGCCGCGAGGCGATGAAGCACCTCGAGCGAGAGCTCGGCCGCCGCGACCGCGCGGAGAAGGCCAAGCCGCTGGGCGTCGTGGTCGCCACCCTGGCCATCCTGCTCGTCCTGGTCGGCGGCATTTGGTTCCTCACGACGATGGACGGCGACGATACCGACGTCACGGCCGAAGAGACGGAGACGTCGACCCCGGAGCTGGAGCCGTTGGCGATGGCCCGCGCCGAGGCGCTGCCCGAC
Source organism: Corynebacterium freneyi (assembly GCF_030408835.1). NCBI lineage: Bacteria > Bacillati > Actinomycetota > Actinomycetes > Mycobacteriales > Corynebacteriaceae > Corynebacterium > Corynebacterium freneyi. The sequence continues at coordinate 1,450,073 of NZ_CP047357.1, read as the reverse complement.
ACCGTCACCTGCGAGTACCCGGCCGGGGGCGGCGAGGCGGCGAAGGAGGTCTCCACGCCGAAGACCGATGACGTTCCCGCCACCGGCACCGTCACCGTGACGCTGAAGACGAATCACGGCGACATTCCCATGCAGCTCGACCGTTCCCTGTCCCCCTGCGCCGTCAACGCCATCGAGCACCTGGCCAAGGAGGGCTACTACGACGACACGGTCTGCCACCGCATGACCTCCGGCGGACTCAACGTCCTGCAGTGCGGCGACCCGTCGGGCTCCGGCGCCGGCGGCCCGGGCTTCACCTTCGCCGACGAGTACCCGGTCGACGAGGCCGGCGCCGCGTCCGACGGCGTCATCTACCCGGAGGGCTCCATCGCGATGGCCAACTCCGGCCCGGACACCAACGGTTCGCAGTTCTTCCTCAACTACGCCGACGGTCAGCTCCAGCCGTCTTACTCGGTTCTGGGCGCCATGACCCCCGAGGGCCTCGACGTGGTCAAGGGCATCTCGGAGAAGGGCATCGAGGGCGGCCAGCTCGACGGTAAGCCGGCCGAGGAAGTCCGCATCGAGTCCGCGACGGTCTCCTAGGATCTCGCAGGACCCCGCAGGCCCCCGCCGCTTCGGCTTGACGACGGCCACCGGCCCCGCACACCACTGTGCGGGGCCGGTTTTCGTCGTCAAGCACTAGCCGGTCAAGCAACTAGCCGCCGCTGGTGACGCGGAAGACGTCGAACACGCCCTCCACCCCGCGCAGCAGCGAGATGATGTAGCCGAGCTGCTTGATGTCAGACACCTCGAACGTGAAGCGCATGACGGCGACGCGGTCCTCCGCCGTATGCGACGACGTCGCGATGATGGGCACCTTCTGGTCGCTGATGGACCGCGTGATCTCGGTGAGCAGGCCATGACGGTCGAGCGCCTCGATCTGCACCGTGACCGTGAACACCGCGCCCGTGGAATCGCTCGCCCACTCGACGTCGATGAGGCGCTCCGGCTCCTCCTTCAGCTTCGCGGCGTTCGTGCAGTCCGTGCGGTGGACGCTGACGCCGCCGCCGCGGGTGACGAAACCGAAGATCTCGTCGCCCGGCACCGGGGTGCAGCACTTGGCCAGCTTCGCCATCATGTCCGCCGACCCCGCCACGAGGACGCCCGCACCGTCGGCGCGGCGACGCTTCTGCGGGGCCTGCAGCTTCGACAGCGGGGTACGCGCCGCCAACTGGTCCTCGGCGTCGTCCTTGCTGGAAAACTGCGCCATGAGGCGGTTGGTGACGTGCTTGGCGCCGATCGCGCCCTCGCCGATGGCCGTGTAGAGCGCGTCGACGTCGGCGTAGTTGAGCTCCGTGGCGATCTGCTTCATCGACTGCGGCGTGAACAGGCGGTGCATCGGCAGACCGCCGCGCTGGACCTCGGCGGCCAACGCGTCGCGGCCGGCCTCCAGCGCCTCCTCGCGGCGTTCCTTCGCGAACCACTGGCGGATCTTCGCCTTGGCCCGCGGCGACTTCACGAACGACGCCCAATCCTTCGACGGGCCCGAATGCTGGTCCTTCGACGTGAAGACCTCGACGCGGTCGCCCGTCTTCAGCGTCGACTCCAGCGCCACCAGCTTGCCGTTGACCTTCGCGCCGATGCAGCGGTGTCCGATCTCCGTGTGCACCGCGTAGGCGAAGTCCACGGGTGTGGCGTCCATCGGCAGCGTCATGACGTCGCCCTTGGGCGTGAACACGAAGATCTCGTTGGAGGCCAGGTCGTAGCGCAGCGAATCGAGGAACTCGTTGGGGTCGGCGGCCTCGCGCTGCCAGTCGAGCAGCTGGCGCATCCACGCCATCTGGTCGACCTCGGCGGCGTCGCCCTTGTGCGACCCCTTCGTCTCCTTGTACCGCCAGTGGGCGGCGATGCCGTACTCGGCGTTGTAGTGCATCTCGTGGGTGCGGATCTGCACCTCCAGGGCGTTGCCGCCCGGGCCGATCACCGTCGTGTGCAACGACTGGTACACGCCGAAGCGGGGGGCCGAGATGTAGTCCTTGAAGCGGCCCGGCATCGGCTGGTACAGCGAGTGGACCGCGCCCATCGCGGCATAGCAGTCCTTGGTCGTATCCACGAGCACGCGGATGCCCACCAAGTCGAAGATCTCGTCGAAGTCGTGGCCCCGGACGATCATCTTCTGATAGATCGACCAGTAGTGCTTCGGGCGGCCCATCACCGTGGCGTCGATGTGGGCGGCGCGCAGGTCCGCGGTGATCTCGTCGGAGACCTGCTTCAGATACTGGTCGCGCTGCGGCGCGCGGTCGGCGACCAGGCGCACGATCTCGTCGTACTTCTTCGGGTACAAGATGGCGAAGGACAGGTCCTCCAGCTCCCACTTCACGCTCGCCATGCCCAGGCGGTGCGCCAGCGGGGCGATGACCTCGAGAGTCTCGCGGGCCTTCTTCTCCTGTTTCTCCGGCGGCAGGAAACGCATGGTGCGCATGTTGTGCAGCCGGTCGCAGACCTTGATCACCAGCACCCGCGGATCCTGGCTCATGGCCACGACCATCTTGCGCACGGTCTCGCCCTCGGCGGCCGAACCCAACGCGACCTTGTCCAGCTTCGTGACGCCGTCGACCAGGCGCGCGACCTCGGGGCCGAAATCGTCGGTGAGCTCTTCGAGGGAATAGTCGGTGTCCTCCACCGTGTCGTGGAGCAGCGCCGCGACCAGCGTGGTGGTGTCCATGCCGATCTCCGCCGCGATGGTGGCCACCGCCAGCGGGTGCGTGATGTACGGCTCCCCCGACTTGCGTTTGACGCCCGCGTGCAGCCGTTCAGCCGTGTCGTAGGCCTTCTGCAGCTGCGACAGGTCCGCGCGGGGATGGACCTCCCGGTGGATGGCCACGAGCGGGTCGAGGACGGGATTGACCTTCGTGCGCGCGCCCGTCAGGCTCCGGGCGAGACGTGCGCCGTAGCGGCGCGGCGAACGATCAGCCATCCTCCGCCCCGCTCCGCGCCTCGACGCCACCGGCCGGCGGGTTGTTCACCACGTACAGGGGCAGGTCGGACAGCCTGTCGCGACCGCCGAGACCCTGGACCTCGAGGACGGCGCACAGACCCGTCACTTCGGCGCCGCACTTCTCCAGCAGCGACCGCGCCGCGGCCATGGTGCCGCCGGTGGCCAGCACATCGTCGACGAGTACGACGCGCTTGCCTTCGAGGTCCAGACCCGAGGCCGGGACCTCCAGCGCCGCCGACCCGTACTCCAGGTCATAGGACTCGGTGTGCACCGGCGGCGGCAGCTTGCCCTTCTTGCGCACCGCCAACACGCCGAGGTCCATGCTGTACGCCACCGCCGAGCCGATGAGGAAACCGCGGGCGTCGAGACCGCCGATCACGTCGGCGCCGAATCCCCTGCACGCCTCCGCCACCTCATCGACGATGAGGCGGAACCCCTCGGGATCCGCGAGCACCGGACTCAGGTCCTCGAAAAGGACGCCGTCGGAAGGGAAATCGGGCACCAGACGAATCAGGTCGGCCAGTGCGGCCCGCGCGTTTTCATAGGCCACGGGGATCCTCGCTTTCGGGTGAACGGACGCGTGACGCGACCACGGGAAACCTTGGGGCGTTGTCGCGACAACGTTACCCCCATCTTTCCACGCGATGTGCGGCTCCAACGCATTGGCCCGTCCGGTGAGCGATCGCTCACCGGACGGGCCTCATGCTGCCGGGGATGTCAGCGCCCCGGGCGCCACGTCGCCGGGCGGGGGGCGTCTCCCCCGTCATCGTCTCCCCCGTCGATCTCGGAGATCTCGGAAGAACGCGGCGCCGTCGCCGACTTCGTCACCGTCGGGGTGGCCACCGACCTGCGCGCCGGAGCGGCGTCCGACGACTCGTCGTCACGCACCGCCGGAGCCGTGCCCGCGGCGCGCGCCTCGGCGACCTTGGCGTCATGCTCGGCGAACTTCTTCTGCCGGCGCTTGAGCGACACCAGGAACGGCGCGGCCAGGAAGATCGACGAGAACGTGCCCTGGACGATGCCGATGACCTGCACCACCGCCAGGTCCTTCAGCGTGCCCACGCCCAGCAACCCCACCGCGATGACCATGAGCGCGAGCAGCGGCAGCAGCGACGACACCGTGGTGTTGATCGAGCGCATGATCGTCTGGTTCACCGCCAGGTTCACCTGCTCCGCGTACGTGCGGCGGGTGCTCTGCCGGAAACCGGCGGTGTTCTCGCGGACCTTGTCGAACACGACGACGGTGTCGTACAGCGAGAACGACAGCACCGTCAGCAGGCCGATGACGGTGGCCGGGGTGACCTCGAAACCGACCAGCGCGTAAATGCCGGAGATGACGATGCCGTCGACGACGAGGGCGCCGATCGCGGCGATGGCCATGTCCCGTTCGAAGCGGATGGCGATGTAGGCGAACACCAGGGCCAGGAAGACCGCCATCGCCAGGATCATGCGCTCGGTGACGGAACCGCCCCAGGATTCCGAGACGGTCGAATCGCCGATGGCGTCGGGCGTGGCCTCGCCGTTGGCGTCGACCGGATGGAACTCCTCGTACAGCGCCAAGCGGGCGTCGTTGATGGCGTCCTCGCCGAGACGCTCGGAGGTGATCTCCAACACGCGGGCGTCGCCGGCGCCGATGATCTGCACCAGCTTCGGCTCGACGCCGGTGGCGTCCTCGAAGACCTCCGTCGCCTGTTCCTCGGTGACGTTGGCCGGCGGCATGGTCATGCGGGTGCCGCCCTCGAAATCGATGCCGAGGGCGAACCCGCGGATGGCCATCGCGGCAATGCACACCAGAAGGACCACGGCGGTGATGCCGTACCAGGTGCGGCGCTTGCCGACGATGTCGATGCCGCCCGAACCCGTGTACAGGCGCGTGAAGAACCCGCGCTCGGCGACGGCCCGGTCGAGCTCGTCGACGGCGACGGTGGAATCGGTGCGTGCGGTGTCGCGGTTGTCCGACATGATCACTTCGCCTCCTGCGGCTCGGTGCGGGCGGTGCCCGCGTTACGACGATTGACGCCACGGTCCGAGGCCAGCTTCATCACGGAGCCGAACCCGTTCATCGACGGCTTCGCCAGCGACGGGAACTTCCGCGTCGCCAGAATCACCAGCGGCGCGGTGACCAGGAAGGCGGTGATGATGTCGAAGATCGTGGACAGGCCCAGCGTGAACGCGAAGCCGCGGACGTCGCCGACGGCGAGGATGTAGAGCACGACCGCCGCGATGACCGAGACGAAGTTGCCCGCCAGGATCGTTCCCCTGGCGCTGCGCCACGCATGCGGCACCGAGGAGCGGAACGTCCGGCCGGTGCGCAGCTCGTCCTTGATGCGCTCGAAGAAAACGATGAACGAGTCGGCCGTGGTGCCGATGGAGATGATGATGCCCGCGATGCCGGCCAGATCCAGCGAGTAGCCGATCCACCGGCCCAGCAGCACGAGGACGCCGTAGATCATCGCGCCGGAAGCGGCCATCGACACCAGCGAGATCACGCCGAGGCCCCGGTACAGCGCCAGGGCGTAGACCACGATGAGGCCGATGCCGACCAGGCCGGCGATGACGCCGGCGGTCAGCGACGCCGAACCCATCGTCGCCGGGATGGTGGTGGCGGTGCCGCCCGGTTCACCGTCCTCGCCGGCGAAGCTCAGCGGCAGGGCGCCGTAGCGCAGGTTGTTGGCCAGCGTCTGGGCTTCGTCGATGGTGAAGTCGCCGGTGATGCGGGTGGCCTGGCCGACCGGCGTGGCGTCGCGGATCACGGGGGCGGAGATGACCTCGGAGTCGAGCACGATGGCCACCCGCTGCTGCAGGTAGTCCGTGGTCAACTGGGTCCAGGTGCGGGCGCCGGCGTCGTCGCGACCGGACTTGAAGCTGAAGGACACCTGGACCTCGCCGGACTGCTGGTCGTAGCCGCCGTTGATCGGGGCGTCGGTGTCGATGTCGTCGCCGGACAGGCGCTTGCCGTTCTCCTCGTCGGTTTCGCCGATCAGCAGCGGCACCTGGTCGAGGTAGATCACGGCTCCCGGGTTGTCCGGGTCGCACGTCAGCAGCGGCTTGGCGGGATCGTCCGCGCCGGACAGGGGGTCGGCGGCGTCGGGATCGTCGCAACGCATGAGGCCCTGGGCGGCGAAAAGCTCCGTCGGGTCGGACGACTGGCGCGAGGCCAGCAGCACGTCCCGGACCTGCTCGCGGCGCTCGGCGGCCTCGATGGAGTTGGCCGGTTCCTCGGCGGCCGGGGCGGTGACCTTTCCGGGCTCGCCGACTTCGAACTGCAGCTCTTCGGGCAGCGGCTCGTCGGGGTTCTGCTCCTCGAACATCTCCTTGGTTCGCTCGAGGTCGGCGCTGAGCGATTCGTGCAGCTCGGCCAGCGCGTCGTTGGCTTCCTCGGGGGTGAGCAGGCCGACGGAGACCCAGTCGTTGGCCATCTCGAGGGTGGTGTCGGTCAGCGCGGCCGGGTCGGGCGCCTGCATCTGGGCGACCGGCCGGAAGAACAGCTGGGACGTCTGGCCGAGTGCGCGGGCCTCCTGCGAGTCCTCGCCGGGCACGGTGATGACGAGCGTGTCGCCGTCGGTGACGACCTGGGCGCCGGTGACGCCCATGCCGTTGACGCGGTTTTCGAGGATGCGGCGGGCCTGGGCGAGCTGGTCCTGCGTGGGCTTTTCGCCCTGCGGGACCAGGGTGACGCGGGTGCCGCCCTGCAGGTCGATGCCGAGCTTCGGCGTTGCCTCACGGTTTCCGGTGAAGAACACCAGGACGTAGGTCAGCACGAGCAAGGCGACGAACAGCAGCAGCGACCACTGCGGCCATTTCGCGCGGAAGCTGCGGTTGGCGCCGCGGGATGAGCTTGCCAAGGGGAACTCCTGGGTTGATGCGGTGTCTTGGGGCGCGGGCGCGGTGCGCCTTAGGCGTCGTCGCCGTCGACGTCGGCGGGCTTGCCCGAATCGGCGGAATCGGCGGACGTGGCGTCGGCGGCCTGCTTGGCCTCTTCCTCGTTGACGTTGCGGACGATGGCGGCGCGCTCCCAGCGGGTCACGACGCCGTTGGCGATTTCGAGGTCGACGGTCGTCTCATCCACGGCGACGACGATGCCGTGCTGGCCGGAACCGGTGAGCACCTCCGCACCCGGGGCGAGACGCGCCTGCATTTCGCGGATCTGGCGGAGCTGCTTGTTCTGGCGGAAGGTCGACCACACCGGCAGAGCCAGCAGGATGACCATGAGAATGATGAGAAGAATCGGGTCCATGAGCGGAGAGTCTAACGGTTGGCCCCTGCACCGCAGCGAACCCCGGGCCCGGTGAGACGCGGCTCACGTTCCGATACGGCCGTCCGAGTCCTCAGCGCAGGCCGATCGCGCTCTCCGGCGGCTCCAGGCCGAGGTGGCGCCACGCCGTCGTGGTGGCCACCCGACCACGGGAGGTGCGGGCGATCATGCCGGCGCGGACCAGGTAGGGTTCGCAGACTTCTTCCACGGTGCCGGGTTCTTCGCCGACGGCCAGGGCCAGGGAGTTGACGCCGACCGGGCCGCCGCCATGTCCCCGCACCAACGCATCGAGCACCGCCCGGTCGAGCCGGTCGAGGCCGAGTTCATCGACATCGAAGACGAGCAGGGCGGCGCGCGCGGCCCCGATGTCGATGACTCCCCCGGCGTGGACGTCGGCGAAGTCGCGGACCCGGCGCAGCAGCCGGTTGGCGATGCGCGGCGTCCCGCGCGACCGGGAGGCGATCTCGACGGCGGCCTCCGGGCTGATCTCCACGCCGAGGATGCCCGCGGCTCGGGTGACCACCTGCGTCAGATCCGGGACGTCGTAGAACTCCATCTGCGCCGTGAAGCCGAAGCGGTCGCGCAGCGGACCGGTGAGCATCCCCGACCGGGTCGTCGCAGCGACGAGCGTGAACGGCGGGATCTCCAGCGGAATGGACGTGGCGCCGGGGCCCTTGCCGACGATGACGTCGATGCGGAAGTCCTCCATCGCCATGTAGAGCATTTCCTCGGCGGGCCGCGCGATGCGGTGGATCTCGTCGATGAACAAGACGTCGCCCTCCATGAGGTTCGACAGCATCGCCGCCAGGTCGCCGGCGCGCTCGAGCGCCGGGCCCGAGGTCATGCGCAGCGAGGTGCCGAGCTCCTGGGCGATGATCATCGCCATCGTCGTCTTGCCCAAGCCGGGCGGACCCGACAGGAGGATGTGGTCGGGCGTCACTCCGCGGCCCCGGGCGCCGCCGAGGACGAGCTCGAGCTGGCTGCGGACCTTCGGCTGGCCGATGAACTCGTCGAGCGACTTGGGGCGCAGGCTGACCTCGGCGTCGACTTCCGCCGATTGGGCGCGCGCGTCGACGTCGCGCGGTCCCGTGAGGTTGAACTCGGTGCGCTCCACATCAGACATGTTCAGTCATCCTATTCCCCGGCGATGGTCCCCGGCTCAGCCGCCCAATTCCTTCAGCGCCGCCCGCAGTGCGGCCGACGTGTCCAACGTCGGATCCGCGGCGAGCACGTCCGCCACCGCAGCGGACGCTTCCTGCTCCCGGAAGCCCAGACCGGTGAGCGCGCCGACGACCTGGTCGGCGTCCGCGGCCGGTGCCTTCGCGTTGGCGCCGGGCCGGGTGCCCGCCGCAGCTGCATCCTCGGTCGGCGCACCGGTCCCGGCGGGAGCGGCGAACGGCGCGACCTTGTCCTTCAATTCGACGAGCATGCGCTCGGCCATCCGCTTGCCCACTCCGTTGGCCGCCTGGAGGCGCTTGGAGTCTCCGGCGGCCACGGCCGCCGCAACGTCGGTGGGGTCGAGCACCTGCAGCACCGCCATTGCAAGGCGGGGCCCAAGGCCCGACACCGTCTGCAGCAGCTCGAACATCTCGCGTTCCTGCGACGAGGCGAAACCGTACAGCGTCATCGCGTCCTCGCGCACCACCAGCGTGGTGAGCAGGAAACCCTCCTCGCCGCGCGTCAACGTCGCCCCGGTCCGGGCCGTGACCGTGACCAGATGGCCGACTCCCCCGCACTCGATGACGACGTGGGCCGCGCCCATGTCGATGACGGTGCCGCGCACCGATGCGATCACTGCATTGCCTCCATCACTGTCTTGTCTCCGTCACTGCATCGTCTCCACTACCGCACAGCCTCCTTCGCCCGCGCCAGCAGCGGCGCACGCCAACAATGGCAGATGGCCAACGCCAGGGCGTCGGCGGCATCGGCCGGCTTCGGAGGTTCGGACAGCCCGAGAATCCTGGTGACCATGGTGGTCATCTGCGCCTTGTCGGCGCGACCGTTGCCGGTCAGCGCCTTCTTGACCTCCGACGGCGTGTACATGTGCACCGGCAGCCCGCGACGGGCGGCGGCGAGCATGAGCACGCCCACCGCATGCGCGGTCTGCATGACCGTCGACACGTTGCCGCGCTCGAAGATCCGCTCGATGGCCACGACGTCGGGTTCGTAGCGGTCCATCCACTCTTCCGCGGCGTTCGACAGCCGCAGCAGGCGATCCGGCAGCTCGATGTCCGACGGCGTGCGGGCCACGCCCACGGCGATGGGCGTCACCGCGCGACCACGCCCACCGTCGGCGACCGACAAACCGCACCGGGTCAACCCCGGATCGACTCCCATCACGCGAATGGTCACCGCACCCTCCTCGATATCCGCCAGTGCCCCGACACCGCACGCACCGACCATTTGATTCGCCCCATTCATACCACACCATCCGAACAAGTGTGCGTTCGCCTTGCGGCAATCGTCGTCAAGCATGCGCCGACGCGCGCAGGGGGCAATCGAAAGTGGGAGCGGCGCAACGTCATTGGTCACGACCGGGGGCGAGCACGTAACTTTTTCCACCATGAACACGCCCAAATCCCTGTACCGCAAGCTCGCGTTGGCGGAGATGGTCACCTGGACCATCCTCATCGTCGGCATCCTCCTGAAGAACTTCGCCGACATGCCGCTGGCCACCACCATCGGCGGCTCGATCCACGGCTTCGTGTTCCTGTCCTACGCGGCGGTGACAATTCTGGTGTGGGCCAACCAGCGCTGGTCCTTCGGTCGCGGCGTGCTCGGCCTGGCCTCGGCGATTATCCCCTACATGACCGTGCCGTTCGAAACCTCCACCGAGCGCGCCGGCAAGCTCGACGGCCCGTGGCGATTCCGCGACACCGACGAGACCCCGGCCACCCTGCCCGAGAAGGTCCTCGCCCCCGTCGTGCGTCACCCGGCCGCGGCCGCCGTGGCGATCATCGTCGCCGTGGCCGTCGTCTTCGCCCTCCTGCTCAACGCGGGCCCGCCGACCGAATGGTTCAACTGACCCACGTGAATCTCCCCGCCTCTGGGCCGGACGTCCTCGACGCGGCCCGCACCGCATTCCCCGAGTTGTCGTGGCAGCACGCCGATTTCCCCGAACAGGGCCTCGACCATCACGTCGCGGTCTTGTCCGGGGTTTCCGGCGTTCCGGGCGAGGATTCGCCCCTTCCCGCGGTCGTCGCCCGCCTGGCCATCGCCCCGGGCGTCGTTGGCCGCGCCGACGTCGAGGCCCGGGTGCTCGCCGACGTCGACCGACGCGCCCCGGCTGCAGTGCCGCGTTCACTGGCAACCGACGGCGACAGCCTGACCCTGGCGAGGCACGTTCCCGGCGAGCCGCTGACCGATACGGTCTGGGCGGAGCTTGACGACGCCGCCCGCACGGTTGCAGCGGCCCACCTCGCGGGCACGCTCGACGCGCTCCACGGCCGTGACGTCAATGATCCCGAGCTCTCCGACGTCAGGGCTTCCTGGTTTCCGGTCAAGCACTCCAAGTTGACGCGGGCCGTCGTCAAGCATCTGCTGCCGATCCTCGACCGCCCCGACGCGGACACGACGCGCGCCATCCTCGCCGAGGCGGAGACGACGTTCATCGACGATCCCGTCGCCCCGCGGCTCATTCACGGCGACCTGCACGAAACCCACCTGCGGTGGGCCGACGGCCGCCTGGGCGTCATCGATTTCTCCGACATGACGCTCGCCGACCCCGCCATCGACGTCGCCCACCTGGCGGGCATCTCCCCCGATTTCCACGCACGGGTCCTCTCCGACCTGGCAGCCGCCGACCGCGACCTGGAACGCCGCGCCGCCGCCTACTCCCGCTGGGACGCGGTGTTCCTCCTCATCGACCACCTCACCACCGGACGCACCCCGGAAACGACGGCGCGCGCCTTGTTCGGACGCGCGCTGGAGTCGATGCGGGGCAGGTGAGCCGGGATCAGTCGTCGAGCTGAGCCAGAACCTCGTCGGAGATGTCCGCGTTGGAGTAGACGTTCTGCACGTCGTCGGAATCCTCCAGGGCGTCGACGAGGCGCAGGAACTTCCGCGCACCCTCGACGTCCAGGGCGACCTCGGTGGCCGCGCGGTAATCCTGCTCCGCCGTGTCGTACTCGATGCCGGCATCGACCAAAGCGGTGCGCACCGACATCAGGTCGGTGAAGGCGCTGACCACCTCGAAGTTCTCGCCGAGGTCGTTGACCTCCTCAGCGCCCGCGTCGAGAACCGCCAGGAGCAGGTCATCCTCGGTCAGCTCATCCCCTTCGCCCTTGGGCACGACGATGACGCCCTTGCGCTCGAACAGGTACGACACCGAACCCGAGTCGCCCATGTTGCCGTTCTGCTTGTTGAACGTCGAGCGGACGTCCGACGCCGCACGGTTGCGGTTGTCCGTCAGGCACTCGACGATGACGGCCACGCCACCCGGGGCGTAGCCCTCGTAGACGATGGTCTCCCAGTCCGCGCCGCCGGCTTCCTCGCCGGAGCCGCGCTTGCGGGCACGCTCGATGTTGTCGTTGGGAACCGAGGCCTTCTTGGCCTTGCGGATCATGTCGTCCAGCGTCGGGTTCGCCGAGGGGTCACCACCGCCGGTGCGCGCCGCGACCTCGATGTTCTTGACCAGCTTGGCAAATTCCTTGCCTCGCTTGGCATCGTTGGCCGCCTTCTTGTGCTTGGTGGTCGCCCACTTGGAATGGCCCGCCATCTGCTGGTCCAAACTCCCTTTTTGTCTCGAGGATGCCGATCGCCCCTCGACCGGGAACGACCGGTCCGCCGGACCCATTCCGGCGGTCGTGGCGATTATACGGCAACGACGGCCCCGGGCGGTGACGTGCCGGGCTACGCCACGTCCAGGCCCGCGCACTCCCTCAGGAAAAGACGGTGCACCCGCACGTCGCCGTCGACCTCCGGATGGAAACTCGTGGCCATCACGGCACCATCGCGCACCGCGACGATCGCGCCGACCGCCGGGCCCTCCGGCACCGTCGCCAGCACCTCGACGCCCGCGCCGACGGACTCCACCCAGGGGGCGCGGATGAACGTCGCCGGAACCGGCCCGTCGATGCCCGCGAACGCCAGATCCGTCTCGAAGGAATCGACCTGGCGGCCGAAGGCGTTGCGGCGCACGGTCACGTCGAGGGCGCCGAGGCGCACCGCATCGTCGCGCGTGTCCAGCACCGTCGACGCCAGCAGGATCATGCCGGCGCAGGTGCCGAACGCCGGAAGGCCCCCGCACAAGGCGTCGGAAAGCGGCTCGAGCAGGCCGTTGAACCGCATGAGCTTCGACATCGTCGTCGACTCGCCGCCCGGCAGGATGATCGCCGACAGCCCGTCGAGATGCTCGGGAAGGCGCACCTTGCGGTGGGCGACGCCAAGATCGTCCAGTACCCGCTCATGCTCGACGACGCCGCCCTGCAACGCGAGCACGCCGACGACGGGCCGTCCCGCCTCAGTCAATGTTTTCGCCCAGCTTCGTCTGAGACGCCGGCGTGAACGGCACCGGCTCCACACCCGGAGGCAGGTGGCGCGTCAGGCCCTCCTGCGTGACCACCGCGACGAGATCCCCGGCGCGGTTGAAGATCCGCCCATGCGTCAACGCGCGGCCGGCGTGCGCCGACGGGGAAATCTGGTCGTAGAGCAACCACTCGTCGGCCCGGAACGGACGCAGGAACCACATCGCGTGGTCCAGACTGGCCTCCTGCAGCTTCACGTCCGGGTGCGGCACCTTCGCCGAAGACAGCAACGTCATGTCCGACATGTACGCCAGCGTGGACACGTGGAACGTCTCGTCATCGGGCAGGCGCTCCTTCGACCGGAACCACACCACCTGCTGCGACGGCGTGTACGGGTTGCACGTGTACTGGTCCTGCGGGATGACGCGGATGTCCCAGTCCGACCACTCGGCGAACAGCAGGCGCCGGGCCCGCGACATATTCGACGTGTCCACCACGACGTCCTCGGGCGCCGGCACGTCGCGCATGGTGTCGGAGTGCTCGATGCCCGTGTCGCCGCGACGGTGGAAGCTGGCCTGCATCATGAAGATCGTCCGCCCGTCCTGGACCGCGCGCACGTGGCGGTGGACGAAGGAACGGCCGTCGCGGATGCGGTCGACGAGGTACGTCGTCGGAATGTGCGGGCGGCCGGGGCCCACGAAGTAGGCGTGCAGCGAATGGACGGCGAACTCGGAGTCCACCGTCCGCGTCGCCGCGGCCAGCGCCTGCCCGGCGACCTGGCCGCCGAAGGTGCGCTGGAGAACCGATTCGATGACGGGACCGCGGAAGATATCGCGGTCGATGCGCTCGAGGTCGAGTACTTCGCGGATGTCAGGCATGGTGTCCAGTATCCCCGATCGGCCCCGTCAGCGCGCAGCGGCCCCCGCCTGGGCCAGCGCGGCGTCGATTTCCTCGCCCAGCAGCGGGGCGAGCGATCGGGCGTAGGCGTTGGTCATGTGGTCTCGGTCGCGGTAGACGACGATGTTGCCGATGACCGGCGAACACCATTCGAACGGGCAGAACCAGTCGGCGGTGTCCGCGGACCAGGCCGTCGGCCATTGCGAAAGAACCCGGTCGGCGGGGTTTTCCGGCTCGTACATCCGCGACCGGGGCACGGCGCAGTTGGCCCAGTCGTCCTGCTTGCGCATGCACCGGTTGGGGTAGAACGGCTTGCCGTTCTCGTCGACGAGGCGGGGGTTGTCGCGCAGCCCGAGGAACGGGATGCCGTGGTCGGCCAACTCGGCCCAGAAGTCGTCGGCGCCGACGACGACCTGTTCGACTTCGTCGCGTCGCCCGCGTGACGAGGTGGTGCTCACGGAGACGACGAGGTCCGGATCGAGCTCGATGAGTCGGTCGATCGCGCCGCGCGACCACGTCACGCAGTCGCGCTTGACGAACCAGGACGTCCGCAGGGTCAGCGGGCACGCCTCGCGCAGCATCGTCACCACGCGGAAGCCCCGTTCCAGGCCGAGCATGTGCAGCGGTTCGACGTAGGTGTCGGCGTGGGAATGGCCGACGATGGCCACCGTCATCTCCGCGTCGACGTCGCCGTAAACGCAGTCGGGGTACTCGTCGGTCGGCGCGTCCATCTTCACCAGGCACCCGTCCCGCCAGGAGCGGGTGCCGATGTGCTCGGGCAGTTCCGGGTACGGCTCCGCCGCGGGCACTTCGATGCTGCCGTCGGCGGCCATTGCCCCGGGGTAGACGGCCGGATCCAACTCGCGGGAGTCGATGCGGTCGAGGTGGGCGATCCACGCCGTGTTGGCGAACAGTCCCGCCACGACGAGTGCGCCGATGACGGCCGTTGCGGCGACTTTCGGTCCGCGGCGCGGCGTCGGTTCCGGGATTTCGGGGGTGTCGGCGGTGCGGCGCGGCCCCTGCTCCTGGAGGGGCTTTTCGACGTAGTTGTGGGTCGCATCGGCCAGCAGGAGCGACAGGCCGATGACCACGAGGCCCAACCAGACCGGCACGTCCCAATTGCCGGTTGCATGGGCGATGAGGATCAGCAACGGCCAGTGCCACAGGTAGAGCGGATAGGCGACGCGGCCCAGCCACTGCATGGGCGCAGACCGCAGGACGTCGCCGGTGCGGCCCGATCCGTCGGACAGGATGATCAGCGCGGCACCGCCGATGGGCAGCAGCGACAGCGGCCCGGGAAACGCGGTGGTGTCGCGGATGACGAATCCGGTGGCCACCATCATGGCGACGCCGACGAAGGAGGCGGCCCCGCACAGTGACGCCGGCACGCGCAGCTTGTGGCCGTAGACGGCGAGTACGCCGCCGAGGGTCATCTGCCACAACCGCGTCCACGTCGAGTAGTAGTCGTCCATCCCGCCGTACAGTCCGCCGCGCGACGCCCACGCAAAAGAGGCGATCGTGACGACGACGAGCAACGGTCCGACGAGCCGGCGGCGGAAGAAGGGCCACGCGACGCACAGCGACCCGACCAGGATGGCCATGAGGTAGAACTGGCCCTGCACCGACATCGACCACAGGTGCTGCAACGGACTAGGCGCCGTCGACGCCGCGGCGTACGGCGCCTCCTGGTCGATGAGCTCCCAGTTGAGCACGTAGGTCAGCGCCGCCCGCACCTGCCGGGTCAACAGCTCCGACATCCACTCGGGGGCGAACATGACCAGGATCAGCGCCGAACCGGCCATCGCCGTCACCAGCGACGGCACGAGGCGGCGGATGGTCCGCAACAGGGGCCACAGCGGGTTGGCCAACGCCCCCGGGCGGCCCGCGTAGCGGATCTGCGAGCCGAGGAAGAAATACCCGGCCAGCATGAGGAACACGTCCACGCCGCCGGACACCCGGCCGACGAAGACGTGGAAGACGACCACGAGCGCGATGGCGAGACCGCGCACACCATCCAGGTCACTGCGGCGCGCGGCCGGCGCTCCCCCGTTCACCATCTCGCCCTCCGTGCCCGTGGTCGGTGTTACCAGCCGCGCTCGGCGAGGCGGTGCGGCTGGGGGATCTCGTCGACGTTGATGCCCACCATGGCCTCGCCGAGTCCACGCGAGACGTCGGCGATGACCTTCGGGTCGTCGTAGTGCTGGGTGGCCTGGACGATCGCCTTGGCGCGGTCGGCCGGGTTGCCGGACTTGAAGATGCCGGAACCGACGAACACGCCCTCGGCGCCGAGCTGCATCATCATCGCGGCGTCGGCCGGGGTGGCGATGCCGCCGGCGGTGAACAGGACGACCGGCAGCTTGCCGGTCTCGGCGACCTCGCGGACGAGCTCGTACGGGGCCTGCAGCTCCTTGGCCGCGACGTACAGCTCGTCGGGGGCCATCGACTTCAGGCGGTTGATCTCGGCGCGGATGGTGCGCATGTGGGTCACCGCGTTGGACACGTCGCCGGTGCCGGCCTCGCCCTTGGAGCGGATCATGGCCGCGCCCTCGTTGATGCGGCGCAGGGCCTCGCCCAGGTTCGTGGCGCCGCAGACGAACGGCACGGTGAAGTCGAACTTGTCGATGTGGTTGGTGTAATCGGCGGGGGTGAGAACCTCCGACTCGTCGATGAAGTCGACGCCCAGGGACTGGAGCACCTGCGCCTCGACGAAGTGGCCGATGCGGGCCTTCGCCATGACGGGGATGGACACGGCCTCGATGATGCCCTCGATCATGTCCGGATCCGACATGCGGGACACGCCGCCCTCGGCGCGGATGTCGGCGGGAACGCGCTCGAGCGCCATGACGGCGGTGGCGCCGGCGTCCTCGGCGATCTTCGCCTGCTCCGGGGTGACGACGTCCATGATGACGCCGCCCTTCAGCATCTCGGCCAGGCCGCGCTTGACGCGAGCGGTGCCGTGGCTGGTGTTGTTGTCGGAGGTGGTCAACGAAACCTGCTTTCTGGAGGTTCTTTCCGGTGTTCTATCCGGGCGGCGGGGCCCGGCGTCTGCCAACTATAGACCCGCCGGTAGACAGTGCCGTCTATAGGCCCCGCGGTGGGTTCAAGGGCTCTGCGGGGTGCCGACGGACACGTCGAAGTACTCGGGGATCGGCGCGGTGCCGGCCAGGCGCAGTCCGCGGACCAGCGGTCGGGTGCGCAACATCCGGGTGTCGGTGACGGCGTCGTTGTAGAACCGGCGGGCGAGCTCGACGCGGGTTGTGGCGTCGTGGAGCTCGATGGCCAGCGCCGGCTCCGGCGGGTTGGCCTGCATCGCCTCGGCGAGTTTGGCGTTGAGGGTATTCTCCGCGTCGGCGCGGGCGTGGGCGTCGGCGGCGGTGAGGCGACGAGACTCGGCGCGGGCGACGTCCGCGCCGAGCTCCGGGTACGCCGCCCGTGCGACGGCTCCGCGCCTGCCCAGCGCGGCCTCCAGCGATGCCCGGGCGAGATCGGTGCGCACGTGCATCCGGTTGAGCCGAGTGGCGGTCGCCGACGCGAGCAGCGCCGCGACCAGCGCGATCACGGCCACGACGGCGAGCACGACGGCCCACCACGGCACGAGGATCACGAGACCACCACCTTCTCCCCGTCCATGCGGACGGTGTCGTAGACCTGCAGGACCTTGTCGGCGATCGTCGACCAGTCGAATTCCCACGCACGATCATGCCCCGCGGCCACGAGTCCGGCACGTCGGGCGTCGTCGGAAAGCAATGCGATGGTGGTGCGGGCGAGGTCGGCGGAGTCGCCGTTGCGGAAATGATCGCCGTAGCGGCCGTCGTCGAGGACGAGCCGGAAGGCGTCGAGGTCCGACGAGATCACGGCGGCGCCTGCGGCCATCGCCTCGACCAGCACGATGCCGAAGCTTTCCCCGCCCAGCTGCGGGGCGATGTAGGCGTCGGCCGACTTCAGCGCCGCGGCCTTGGCTTCCACGGAGACGCGGCCGGTGAAGCGCAGCACGTCGGCGTGTTCACCGGCCCGCCGCACCGCCTGGGCCCGGTCGCCGTCGCCGATGACGAGGATCTCCAATTCCGGGAACACCCGCCGGATGGCGGGCACGGCGTCGAGGAGGACGGGCAGACCCTTGCGGGGTTCGTCGAAGCGGCCGAGGAACACCAGGCGTTTCGTTCCCGGCGGCGGCGCACCGATCTCGGGCACGTCGGCGGCGTCGGGGGCGGCGTCGTATTCGCCCACGCGGACGCCGTTGGGGATGAGCACCGGGTCTCCGCCGAGCTGCTCGACCTGCCAGCGCCGGGCGACCTCGGAGACGGCTATGCCGCCGCGGATGCGTTCGAGCATCGGCCGCAGGAACGGCGTGGCCAGCTTCAGCGCCAGCGATTGCGTGGCGGCGGAGTGGTACGTGGCCACGATGGGGCCAATGGCGGCGCGGGTGGCCAGCATCGAGTAGCTGGGCGAGTTCGGTTCGTGGATGTGCAGGACGTCGAAGTCGCCGGCGTCGATCCACCGGCGCACCTTCCGCTGCGTCACCGGTCCGAACGATAGCCGCGCCACGGACCCGTTGTACGGGATCGGGATCGCGCGTCCGCCGCGTTCGACGAAGTCCGGCACCTCCGCTGTCGGTCCGGCGGGTCCGATGAGGCTGACCTCGTGGCCGCGCGCCCGGAACTCCCGGCACAAGTCGATCGCGTGCGCCTGGACGCCGCCGGGCACGTCGAAGGAGTACGGGCAGACCATTCCGATGCGCATGGTTCAGCTCCCCGCCCGGTCGGCTGCATCGGGCGCGTCGGCACCCGCCTCGCCGTTTTCGGCTTTACGACGGCGACGTGCTCGCCGGTCCGCCGTCCACAACGGCTGAAGCATGTGCCAGTCGGCGGGGTGGGCCGCGATGTCGGATTCCATGAGCCACGCGCAGTCCTGGACGATGTCGTCGAGCTCGCGGCCGGCGGCGGGCACTTCGGGATGGACCCGGAAACCCCAATCGTCGCCGTCGAACCACAGTCCAGCGACGTGGAGCGCCGCGCCGGTTTCCCGGGCCAGCTGCGCCGCGCCGACGGGCATGATGGTCTTCTCGCCGAAGAATTCGACTTCCGCTCCCCTGCCGCCGAAGTCCCGTTCGCCGACGAGCGCGATCACGCCGCCGTCCTCCAGCCGCTGCCGCAGACCCACCATCGGCGGCTCACCGCCGGTGAGCGGCAAAATGGTGAAGCCCAGGCTTTCCCGGTACTCCAGGAAGGCGTCGTACAGCTCCTCGGGGCGCAGGCGTTCGGCCACCGAGGTGAAGCCGCCGAACCGCCGGGCCGCCCACATGCCGGCCATGTCCCAGTTGCCGGAATGGGTGACCAGCAGGATGATGCCCCGGTCCTGGGCCGCGGTGGCCTCGAGTATCTCGCGGCCGCGGATCATGCCGGCGATGCGCTCGTACAATTCCGCGCCGGCCATCGTCGGCAGCCGGAACGCCTCCACCCAGTACCGCAGGTAGCTGCGCATCGACGCCTTGACCAGCGCGTCGGGAACGTCGTCGGCGGGCAGACCCGTGACGCGCGCGAGATTCCGGCGCAGCTGCTCGGGGCCGCGGCCGTCGTCGGAAAAACGGTCGGCGGCCTTCATCGCCGCCCACATGACGGGACGCTCGGGCAGCTTGCCCACGATCTTCCAGCCGGCGAGGTACCCCAGCGCCGCCAGGTCCTCCCGGTTTCGGGGAAACCTCATCGCCGCTCCCCCGCATCGGACGTCCCAACCGGCGGGGCGATGGGCTCCCCGGCCCCGGGGCCGCGGGCGACCATGACCAGGCGTTGGACGACCGTGAACACGGAGCCCGCGGCGAGGACCCACATGGCGATCTCCACCGCCCACGGCACGCCCAGCCCCTGCAATCCGATGCCGACGAGCGCGAGGATCAGACGCTCCGGCCGCTCCACCAGACCACCGTTGACGGTGAACCCCGACGCTTCGGCGCGCGCCTTGACGTAGGACGTCACCTGACCCGCCACCAGCGACACCAACACCGCGATGATGAGGTGCCCCGGCGCCCCGTGGGAGAAGAACACCCACCACAGGATCGCGCCGAACAACGCGCCGTCGGTGATCCGGTCGCAGCTGGCGTCGAGCACGGCGCCGAACCGGGTGCCGCCGCCGCGCAGACGCGCCATCGTCCCGTCGAGCAGGTCGAACGCGGCGAACAGGCCGGTGAGCACCGCCGCCGCGAACAGGTGCCCGGTCGGGATCAGCGTCACCGAGATCGCGATGGCCGCGACCGTGCCCAACACCGTCATCACGTTGGGCGACACGCCCAGCGAGTTCAGCGTGCGGGCGATCGGCTCGACGACGGGAGCGATGGGCTTGCGGCCGTGGACGCTGAGCATCGGGGTCCTCTCGGTTGGGCGTCGGTGGGTCGGGTCTTACCAGGCTTCCGCCAGTAGTGCGCGGGTGTCGCGCAGCATCTGCGGCAGCACCTTCACGCCGTCGATGACGGTCATGAAGTTGGAGTCGCCGGACCAGCGGGGAACGACGTGCATGTGCAGATGTTCCCCCACCGAACCGCCGGACGCACGCCCGAGGTTGAAACCGACGTTGAGCGCATGGGGCCGCGACACCTTCTTCAGCGTGCGAATCGCCCGCTGCCCGAATGCCATCAGCTCCGTCATCTCCTCGTCGGTGAGGTCCTCAAGGTTCGCGACCTGTCGGTACGGCACCACCATGAGATGACCGGCATTGTACGGGTAGAGGTTGAGCACGCAGTAGACCAACTCGCCGCGCGCCACGATCAGCGCGTCTTCGTCGGATCGATTCGGCAGGTCGACGAAGGGGTTGCGCGAGCGCGGTTGGCTTGACGACGAGCCCGCCGAGTCCTCACCGGCGCCGTTGTCCGTGATGTACTGCATCCGGTACGGCGCCCACAGACGCTCGAGTCGGTCGGGGGCGCCCACGCCGCGGTCGACCACCGCGTCGTCGGGGGTCCCGTCAGCGTCGTGAAGCAATGTTGTCTCCGTTGGGCTGATCGTTGATCCGTTCGGCCACCCAGTTCGCGATGAGGTCCGCGGCCTCGGCCACCGGCACGCCGTTGATCTGGGAACCGTCGAGGAAGCGGAACGACACCGCGTCGGCCTCCACGTCGCGGGCGCCGGCGAGCACCATGAACGGCACCTTCGCCTGCGTGTGGTTGCGGATCTTCTTCTGCATGCGGTCGTCGGAGACGTCGACGTGAGCGCGCAGTCCGCGGGACTTCAACTGCGCGGTGAACGCCTCCAGGTGCGGGATGCAGTCGTCGGCGACCGGAATGCCCACGACCTGCTCCGGGGCCAGCCACGCCGGGAACGCGCCCGCGTAGTGCTCCAGCAGCACGCCGAAGAAACGCTCGATGGAACCGAACAGGGCGCGGTGGATCATGATCGGGCGCTTCTTCGAACCGTCCGGGGCGGTGTAGTCGAGTTCGAAACGCTCCGGCAGGTTGAAGTCCAGCTGCACCGTCGACATCTGCCACGTGCGGCCGATGGCGTCGCGGGCCTGCACCGAGATCTTCGGGCCGTAGAACGCGGCTCCGCCCGGATCCGGAACGAGCTCCAGGCCCGAAGCGTCGGCGACGCGCTGCAGGATTTGCGTCGAGCGTTCCCAGATCTCGTCGGTGCCCACGAACTTCTTGTCGTCCTTCGTGGACAGCTCCAGGTAGAAGTCGTCGAGGCCGTAGTCGCGCAGCAGCGAGATGATGAAGTCGAGGACGCTGGTCAGCTCCTCCTCCAGCTGCTCCTCCGTGCAGTAGATGTGCGCGTCGTCCTGCGTGAACCCGCGGGCGCGGGTCAGGCCGTGGACCACGCCGGACTTCTCGTAGCGGTAGACGGTGCCGAACTCGAACATGCGGATGGGCAGCTCACGGTAGCTGCGACCGCGCGACGCGAAGATCAGGTTGTGCATCGGGCAGTTCATCGGCTTGACGTAGTAGTCCTGCGGCGCCTTCGTGCAGTTGCCGTGCTCGTCGTATTCGCCGTCGAGCTGCATCGGCGGGAACATGCCCTCCGCGTAGAAGTCCAGGTGGCCCGACTGCTCGAACAGGTCACCCTTGGTCACGTGCGGGGTATTGACGAAGTCGTAGCCGGCCTCGAGATGACGGCGGCGCGAATGCTGCTCCATCTCGTTGCGGATGATGCCGCCCTTGACGTGGAACACCGGCAGGCCCGAGCCGATCTCGTCGGGGAAGCTGAACAGGTCCAGCTCCGCGCCGAGCCGACGGTGGTCGCGCTTTTCCGCCTCCAGCAGCATGTCCAGGTAGGCGTCCATGGCCTCCTTGGACTCCCACGCGGTGCCGTAGATGCGCTGCAGGCCGGCATTGGACTGATCGCCGCGCCAGTAAGCCGCCGACGAGCGGGTCAGCGTGAACGCCGGAATGTAGCGGGTGGTGGGCACGTGCGGGCCGCGGCACAAGTCGAACCACTCGGTCTCGCCCGTGCGGGGATTGACGTTGCGGTAGCCGGTCAGCTCGTTACCACCCACGTCGACCGTGGCGTCCTCGTTGGCGTCGATGTCTCCGGACGACTTGTCGGCGATGAGCTCGAGCTTGTACGGCTCCTGCGCCAGCTGATCGGAAGCGTCGTCCGGGGACTCGAAGACGAAGCGCTCGAACTTCTGCCCCGACTTGATGATCTTCTTCATGCGCCGTTCGATGCGCTTGAGATCCTCGGGCGTGAACGGTTCGGCGACGTCGAAGTCGTAGTAGAAGCCGCCGTCGATGGCGGGACCGATGCCCAGCTTCGTGCCGGGGAACTCCGCCTGCACGGCCTGCGCCAGCACGTGGGTGGTCGAGTGTCGGATGACTCCGCGACCGTCCTCCGTGTTCGCGGCGACGGGCTCGACGGTCTCGTCGACGGCCGGAACATAGGACAGGTCCTTCAGGTCACCCCGGGGGTCGCGGACGCAGACGATGGCGTCGGGGCCCTTGTTGGGGTAACCGAGGTCGCGCATGGCGGCGCCGGCGGCGACGCCCGCGGGGACGGTGAACGGGGCGGGGACGGTGATGGGTTCGGACACGGCTGGCGTGGCTCCTTTTCCGGAATCGGGCGGGTGTCGCATACCTGGCGACCCCCGCGGACCCCCACAACCTTAGCGCCCCGGGTCGGGTCAGTCCTCCAACAGGTCCTGGGCCCAGTACTCGTCGCCCGTGGTGCCGCGGGGGATGACGAAAACGGCCGAACCGATGTGGAAGATCCACTCGTTGAGACGGTCCGCCTCTGCCAGGCGCTCCTGGATGGGGTGGAACTGGTCCATCGGGTTCTTCTGGAAGCAGATGAACACCAGGCCCGTGTTGGACGTGAAGCGCCCGGTGGGCTCCGGCGGCAGGTCGTAGTTGTAAACACGCCGCAGGATCCGCTGATTCGGGAACTCCTTCGGGGGCATGGAACGCGCAACGTGGCTGTTGCGATCGATGACCGGCAGGCCGTACTCGTCGGTGGCGTCGAGGTCGACCGGGTCGAACTCGTTTTCCTTGCCCAGCGGCGCTCCCGTGTCCAGGGTGCGGCCGACGACTTCTTCACGGCTCGGGCGGTCGAGGATATCCCACCCGTCGATGTCCATTTCGATGCGGCGCACGACCATGGCGGAACCGCCCCGCAACCAGTCCGGCCCCGAGTCGATCCACACCACGCGATCGAAGTCGTCCTCGCCGCGGGGGTTGACGGTGCCGTCGAGCTGGCCGAAACGGTTGCGCGGGGTGGCGTCCGGGTCCTTGGCGCCGCGGGCGTTGAGGAAGCCCATCTGCACCCAGCGCACGTCGAGGAACGGTGCACCGTTTTTGATCATGAACCGCGCCGCATGCGAGAGCATGAGCGGATCGTCGCAGCAGATCTGCAGGCACAGGTCGCCGCCGTTCCACTCGTCACGCAATTGATCCGTCTTGTACTCGGGCAGCGGTCCCAGCCACTCCGGCATCTCGTCCTCACGATCGACGGCGGTGAAGAATCCCTCGCCGAGGCCCAACGTGAACGTCAGGTTCGCCGGGGCGTCGTACATCTCCGGCTCCAGGTCGGTGCGCGGCGCCTGCCCCTTGGACATGCGCCGCGCATCCTGCGTCCACACCCGCATCAGTCCGCGGAGACGGGATCGATCGACGTCGTCCTTGACGTTGAACGCGATCAACCACAGGTTGGCCTGCGACGGAGTCGCGATGCCCGCCTGGTGCTCGCCGTCGAACTCGACGGTCTGGGTCTGCAGCGGAGGCAGTTCCTCCTCGTCCGACGGTCGCTCGAGGCCGATGGCTCCGGCGTCGCCGGCCGCGGCGATGCCCAGCGCTCCGGCACCGGCTCCGGCCCCCAGCCCGGTGAGGAAACGGCGGCGGGACAGGTTGCTGCTCATGCGGGTGGTGCTCCTGGTTCTGACTCGATCAATGCGGTCGATGACGCGACCGCCATGACCGCAGGTCCGGCCCGGTGTACCGGGCCGGTCCGGTTCTAGTGACCGGCGTGTTCGTCGTGCTCGTCGTGCTCGTCGCCCATGCCGTCGTTCATGTTCCTCATGTGGCCGTCCTCGCCCATGCCCGGGTTGCCCAGTTCGCCGTCCTCACCGTAGTCCTCTTCGCCGGCGGCCTGCACTCGAACCTCCAGCTCCTGGGTCAGGGTGGAGCCGTCGGACAGCTCGAGCACGACGGTGTACATCTGGCCGGGCTCCAGAGCCTCGTCGTTGTCCATGATCATCAGGTGGTCGTCACCCGGGGCCAGGACCTTCTCGCCGTTGGCCGGGATCGTGTGGCCGCCCTCGATCTTGAACATCTTGCCGTCCTCGGTGGCGTGCTGCTCGAAGACGGTGCCTTCCTTCAGCCCCTCGACGCGGAAGTCGACGACCTCGAGGTCCTCGTCGGTGTTGTTCTTCAGGGTGCCGAAGATGCCGGTCATGCCCTTGTCGGCCGGCTTCTCCTTGATGTAGGCGTCCTCAAAGGTGACGGCCGCCGAAGCCTCCGACTCGGTGCCGTCGGCCGCGGTGGTGGTGGCGGAGCCGTCGGCCGCGGTGGTGTCGGCGGCGTCGTCGCTCGAGCAGCCCGCGAGAGCGAGGGCGAGGGCGGCGGAACCGGCGACGAGAGCCTTGGTGGTGCGGTGGAGCTTCATGGGGATCAATCTGCCTTTCGGTTGACGACGGCCACTCCGGCGACGACCGCGAGGATGACGGCGACGAGCCCGCCGCCGGCGATCCACGCCCAGGTGGGTACGCCGGAGTCCTCTTCGAGGTCGGACCCTCCTCCGGCGTCGACCTGGTGGTCGCCGACGGAGAAGGACAGTTTGCCGCGGGTGGAGTGCCCGTCGGACGAGGTGATCTGGAACCCGACGATGTACGCGCCCGGACCGGGGTCGAGCGAGTCGGGGATGTCGAACGAGATGACCTGACCGTCGAGTTCCGGCTGCTCGGTGAGCAGCACTTCCTTCGTGTCCGCGTTGCTGACCGCGACTGTGTTGAAGGAGTCGCGCGGAACGCCGGAGAAGGTCATCTCGATGCGGCGGGGAAATTCGTCGAGGTTTTGGCCGTCGGCCGGGGTGGAGGCGATGACGGAGTCGTGCGCATGGGCGACGGGCGCGGTGTCCGCCCCGCCCAGGGCGGGCGCGAACGCCAGTCCGGTCGCGAGCGTCGCGGCGATCGCCGAGCGCCCGATGAATCCTTTGCGCATGTGCACCGGCATTGACCTCCGTGACCGTTGTTCGGCCTTCGACTGCGGGAACCAGGTGGACCGGACTTTCCGCGCCCGGCCCACATCAGTAGTCGGGCCATGGGTTCGATTGGTTCCCGCGATGATTGTTGACGACCCGACGAATACCCCCGAGTGTACCCCGGCACCCCGTTGCCTTCGATCACCCCAGCCGGGGCCACCCGCCGGAAACCGAGGCCGGACACGAAAAAACCGCCGGAGGGCTGGCCTCCGGCGGTTGCGGTAGTCCCAACTGGGTTCGAACCAGCGACCTTTCCGGTGTGAACGGAACGCTCTTCCGCTGAGCTATGGGACTGCACGTAGTCGGGAGCCTGTCCCGCTTACGGGTGATTAAGTTAGCACGCCTTCGACCGGTGGCCTAATCGCATGTTCACCGCATGTTTGCCGGCGCCCCGCCCACGCTTCTCACCCCACCCGGGCTTTGCGACGTCCACCGGTTCCCCGCTTCGCCGCCGGGCGTCGCCACGCAATGTGGATCACCGCCCGCCAATGCGACGCCCGCACCCCCGCGCCGCACCCGAATGCCGCGCACGACGTGGACGCCAAGACTCCTCGAAACGGCTTACATGCTGGGGATTTGTGGATTTTCGACGAATCCCGCTAATGTTCTTCTCGCACCGCAAGCGGGGCACGGGAAACCGGGCAAGCGCAACGGAACGCAGTGCGGATGTAGCGCAGCTGGTAGCGCATCACCTTGCCAAGGTGAGGGTCGCGGGTTCGAGTCCCGTCATCCGCTCGGATTTTCTCCGGAGAGACGCCATCTGGTATAACTTCGGAGTGAATCACGAGAGGCGGTAACGCCACGGTGGAATGGCCGAGTGGTGAGGCAACGGCCTGCAAAGCCGTGCACACGGGTTCGATTCCCGTTTCCACCTCGCAATCAAATTGCATATGCAGTCTCTGCACAAGCGCGATTAGCTCAGCGGGAGAGCGCTTCCCTGACACGGAAGAGGTCACTGGTTCAATCCCAGTATCGCGCACCAAGGCACCTGGTGCCTCACGCGGATGTAGCGCAGCTGGTAGCGCATCACCTTGCCAAGGTGAGGGTCGCGGGTTCGAGTCCCGTCATCCGCTCCACTACCCCGCCGGATCACGTTGATCCGGCGGGGTTTTTCGCGTCCGGGGCATGTTCCCACGAGAAAACCCGCCCCCGCGGTGAAAGTCGCGGGGGCGGGTCGTCGTCAAGCAGGTGCCGCGGATGCGGCGCGCCGACTTAGGCCTTGGAGTCCAGCTCCTCCTGACGGGAGCCGAGCTCCTCGTCGATGCGCAGCAGGCCGTGGCCGTCGGCGCCGATGAGCTCGATGCGGCCGATGATGTTGCGGACGGTGTCCTCTTCCTGGATCTGCTCGTCGATGAAGGTGTCGAGCAGCGGGCGGGAGTCGACGTCGCGCTCGTCGGCGGCGAGGTTCCACAGGTCACGGATGGACGCGGAGACCTTCTCCTCGTGCTGCAGGGCGATGCGGAAGGCGTCGAGGGCCGTCTCCACCTTCACCTCCGGCGCGGGGACGGCGCCGATGAGTGCGTGGTTGTCGCGGGCGGCGAGGTGGTCGATGAACTTCTCGGCGTGGACGATCTCCTCCTCGGACTGGGCGCGCATCCACTGCGCCATGCCGTTGAGGTCGAGTCGGTCCAGTTCGATGGCCAGCTGGCGGTACACGTTGGAGGCCTGGAGCTCCATGGTGACCTGGTCGTTGAATGCCTTTTCAAGCTTGTCGTTGAGTCGCATACCGTAACCATATGCGCATGCCGATCAATCCCACAAGGGTTATTCGGCTAGCCAAAGAAGGGTGCCCTAACCTAGGGGCATTGGCGGGGTTGAGCCGCGTTGCCTAGGCTCGGCGTGCATGAAGTGGATGGGACAACTCGACGCCGGCGACCCGATCGCGGCGGGTTTCGTCGAGCCGCTCGACGGGGTGACGCTCATCGCGGTGACCTCGATCGATGGCCGCGCCGCAGTCGACGGCGTGTCCGGCGGCCTGGGCAATCCGGCCGACGCTGCGCTACTGCAGGCGGTGCGCCGCGCGAGCGACGTCGTCCTCGTCGGGGCCGGCACGGTGCGCGCCGAAAACTACGGTCCTGCGGCGGCCCCGACCCGGTTGGCGGTGCTCAGCGGTTCGTTCTCGGTCGATGCGGATTCCGCGATCTTCGACGACCCCGATAATCCGCCCATTCTCGTCGGGGGCGGACGGGCCGAGCCGGATCGTCGCGAAGCCCTCGCCGCTGCCGGGGCGGAGTTCCTCGACGTCCCCGACACCGCGCCGCACCGGGTAGTCGATGCTTTGCGACGGCGCGGCCTCACGCGCATCGCCCTGGAGGGCGGGCCCGGCGTGTACCGCGATTTTCTCCGCGCCAATGTGGTGGACCGCGCGTACGTGACCTTGGCGCCGATGGTCGTCGGCGACGGGCCGGCGACGTTCGGTTCCCGGGAAGAGGCGGACGGAAACTCGCACTCCGACGGTGACACCAACGCCACCGACACCTTCGACGCCACCGGCTCCGCACTCCCCCTCGGCTTCCGGGCGGAGGCGGCGGCATTTGACGACTCGCACCTTTTTGTCCGCTATTCCGGGGACGCCGCCGGGTAGCTTCGTACCCGTGACTACCTCCCCGACGACGACCGACGGCGCACGCGCCCACGCCCGGCGGATGGTGGCCCCCTTGTTGTGGCCATTGGCGATTTTCATGATCATCCACCGCGCCTGGGCGCTGCCCCACCAAAGCGGCGGCACCGACGACTTCACCACGGTGTGGCGCGCCCTGATCCGGTTCGGGGACGGCAACCCCGTGTACACGGCCAATTACGCGCACGTGGACCCGCATTACCTGTACTCCCCCGGCGGCACGTTGGCGTTGCAGCCGGTGACGTGGCTCGGCGACTACGACACGGCCCGGATGTGGTTCATTTTCGTGCAGGCCGCGGGCATCGTCGCGGCGGTCCTCCTGCTGCTGCGGTTGTGTCGCGTGCCGCTGACCAGCTGGATCGTGCCATTGACGCTGGCACTGACGTTCCTCACCGAATCGGCGACCAGCACGTTGCGCTTCGCCAACGTCAACGGCACGCTGATGCTCGCCCAGGTGCTGTTCATCGTCCTTCTGCTCGGCGGCCGCCGCACGCTGGCGGGCATCGTCCTGGGCCTCGCCATCACGGTCAAGCCCATCGTCGCGCCGTTGCTGTTCCTCGCCTTCGTGCGGAAGGACTGGTCGACCATCATCTGGGCGTTCGGCATCCCGGTGGCGTTCAACATCGTGGCATGGCCGTTGGCCGCCGACCCGATGGGATACGTCGAGCGTACGATTCCGTACCTGGGCGAGGTTCGCCTCCACGCCAATGCGTCCATCTCCGGCGAGCTGCTCTACTTCGGGGCCCCGGAATTGCTGGTGAAGCTATGGCTCATCGCGTTTGCCGCGCCGGTGATCTTCGCGCTGATCCTGCTGCTGCGGTGGCAGTGGCGCGACGAGGTCTTCTGGGCCCTGTCGACGTCCGGCGTACTGATGACGGGCGTGCTCCTGCTGAGCTCGCTGGGCCAGCAGTACTACGCGCTGCTGATCCTGCCGACGTTCATCGGCATCTTCCACGCTCTCTTCGGCCCCTCGGACGCCCAAGGCGACGCTCCCCGTTCGCTGGTGCTCAACGCCCCCGCCGGCTTGGCGGCGACCATGTTCTACTTCAGCCTCAACTGGTTCATGGACGACTACGCCGTGGGCTCGTTGCTGTGGATCCAGGTGATGGCGTGGATCGGCTGGATGCTGCTGTGCCTGACCATGTTCGCGGTGCTGATCAAGTGGACCATCGAGGAGCACGCGGCAGACTACGACTGGTTGGGGCGCGCCGGCGCGACGTCGTTTTTCGGGCGGGTTGGAACATCGTCGGCCCGGTCCGCCGTTGCAACGGATGAACGCCCCGGCACACGACCGGCGGACTCGGGACCGACGGAAAGGACGCACGCATGACGAACGACTGGAACCTCACCGACGACGAGTGGCGCGCCCGCCTGACCCCGGAGGAGTTCCGGGTGCTGCGGCTGGCCGGCACCGAGGCCCCCTTCGTCGGCGAGTACACCGACACCGAGACCGAGGGCGTCTACTCCTGCCGGGCCTGCGGCGCGGAATTGTTCCGTTCGACGGAGAAGTTCCATTCGCACTGCGGGTGGCCGTCGTTCTTTTCCCCGTTGGCCGGCGACGCCGTCATCGAGCGCGCCGACGACAGCCTGGGCATGCGCCGTACGGAGGTGCTCTGCGCCCGTTGCGAGTCTCACCTGGGCCACGTCTTCACCGGCGAGGGCTACCCCACCCCCACCGATCAGCGCTACTGCATCAATTCGATTTGCCTGACGCTGGATGAAAAGCCGGTCTCGCCGTAACCCACCGCTCGACGTCAGCCTCGCCGACCCGGTTCACGAACGGCTCCGCGTTCGCCTTTGCTCGACGACGGCCCGCGAATCGACCGTTCAGCGTTCCTTTCCGGAACGCAGCGCCACAACCACGGCGTAGATCACGGCGATGACGAGGACCAGTCCGGCGGCCGACGCCCCCGAGCCGATCGCATCGGAACGCGGCGTGCCCATCGCGAACTCGGCGATGGCCCACACCCCCACCCCGAGGACGATCGCCGCTATCGTCGCCAATCCGATGATCTGTGACGTTCCCACTGATCGCGACGGTTTGCGTTGCTCCATTTGTTCCTCCCGGTTCTTTCGTATGCCGAGCCCACGCTCGTGCAGCTTCACTGGCCAAACAAAATACCGGCACGCGTCCCGGAACGGGTTAACGACGGATGAATGGTCCACATCGATTCGATTACGGAAAAAGACCAGCGCCCCCGCCACCCGGTCGTCGGGTGGCGGGGGCCTGGTCGTCGTAAAGCGAAAAACGCGGCCGGGCTACGGCAGGGCGTTGATGATCTCCGCGATGTCGTCGACGCGACGGCCGGTGTGGAACGGAATCTCCTCGCGGACGTGCAGACGCGCCTCGGTGTAGCGCATCTTCCACATCAGGTCGACGATGCGGTCGAGCTCCGGGCCCTCGAACGCCAGGATCCACTCGTAGTCGCCCAGCGCGAACGCCGGCACGGTGTTGGCGCGCACGTCCGGGTAGTCGCGGCCGGCCTGGCCGTGCTCGGCGAGAATGCGGCGGCGGTCCTCCGGCTTGAGCAGGTACCAGTCGTAGGAACGCACGAACGGGTACACCGCGATCCAGCGCTGCGGCTCCTCGCCCATGATGAACGACGGCAGGTGCGACTTGTTGAACTCCGCCGGACGGTGCAGCGCGGCGTTCGACCAGTGCGGCGTCGACGCCCGGCCCAGCGGGGTTTCGCGCAGGAACGCATTGTAGAACGCCTGCAGGTCCTCCATCTTCTCGGCGTGGATCCAGAACATGAAGTCGGCCTCGGCGCGCATGCCGGAGACGTCGTAGAAGCCCCGGACGATCAGATCGACGTCGTCGGCCTCGTAGCGCTTGAGGAACTCGCGGGTCTCGGCGACCGCCGCGTCGCGGTCATCGCCCAGCGCCCCCGGGGCCACCTTGAACGTGGACCACATCGTGTAGCGGATGGTGTCGTTGAGCTTCTTGTAGTCGAGCTTCGCCATGAAACGATCGTCTCCTTGAACTCGGGAAATGTGAACTCGGGGAATGTCTGTGTTGAAAATCCGCGTCGGGTGCGCGCGGGCCGGGCTGGCACTGCGAACAAGGCTACCCTCACCGGGTCAGGCGAGGTCGGCCACGACCTTCGCGGCAGCCGCCTTCGCATCGGACAGGCAGGCCGGCACGCCCGGACCGCGGTGCCACGCCCCGGCTGCGGCGATTCGCGGAACCTCGCCGAGGGCGGCGTCGGCGAACCGCATGAGGTCACCGTGGCCGACGCCGTAACGAGGGATGCCTCCCCACCAGCGCTGGACGACGACTTCCGCCGGCTCGGCGTCGAAGCCCGTCAGCGACTTCAGGTCGGCCCGCGCTGCGGCCGTGAGCTCGTCGTCGGAAAGCTTGACCAACGACTCGTCGCCGAAGCGCCCGAAGGAACCGCGCACCACCGCGCCGCCGCGCTCGCCCAGGTGCGGCCACTTGCGGGACGAGAACGTGAACGCCTTGGCGTCCAGGCCAGCGTCGGCGGCGACGAGGATGCCCGAGTACTCCGGCAATCCCTCGTCGGTGTCGAAACGCATGGCCACCACCGCCGACGACGCCAGGTCGACGCCGCCGATGATCTCCGAGGCGTCCGGGCAGACGTCGGCGAGCAGCGCACCGGTGACCGGGGCCGGGGCGGCCAGCACCACCGCGTCGGCGCGCAGCACCCGACCGTCGGACAAGGTCACGTCCTTGACGCCGGTGCCGGGAACGTCCGCGGCGTCGGCGATCTTATCCACGCCCACGCCCAGCTCCAGCTCCGGCCCGGCCTGCTCCACCAACGTGTCGTAGAGCCTGCGGTAGCCGTTGCGGAAGGTCCGGAAAATCGGTGCGGACACGGCACCGGAGGCCAGGCGGGCCTCGTTGGCCGCCGCCCGCTGATCCAGCACGCGCTGCGCGGCGGCGGTGAGGCTCACCGGCTCGCCCACGGCGGTCATCGCATCGAGCGTTTCCGCCAACTGCGGCACCGTCGCGCGCAAGCCGAGATCGTCGGCCAGGCACGAGTACACCCCGCCGAGCAGCGGCGACACCAGATGGTCGACGACTTCGCGGCCCAGCCGGGACTCCACCAGCTGCCCCAGATTCACGTCGTCACCATGCACCCAATGCAACGGCGCCGTATGCTCCGGGTCGCCCTCGGCGTCGATGCGGGCGCACGTGTCGTCGGAAAGCAGCCCCTGCAGGCCCTCCGACGACGCGGGCACGCCCATCACCGTCGTGCGCGGCATCGACCGCACCTCGCCGGCCGCGAAAATCGTCGACGGCAGCCCGGACGGGGTGACCAGCTCATCGCCGAGCCCGAGGCTTTCGAAGAAATCCGTCGCATCCTTGCGGAACCCCAGGTACGCCTCGGCGCCGACCTCGATCGGTCCCTCCTGCGTGTCAACGGTGCGCAACTTGCCGCCCACCCGGTCATCCGGGTCGACGACGACGATGCGAGCGCCCGGGCCCAGGCTCCGACGCAGCTGGTGCGAGGCGACCAGGCCGGTGAGACCTGCGCCGGCCACCACGACCGTCAGCGGATTGGTGCTCACAGCTCGTGCACCATCTTCACGGTGCGGGTGATGGCGTCGGCGTCGGTGTTCGGCGGCACGCCGTGGCCCAGGTTGAAGATGTGGCCGCGGGCGGTGCCGCGTTCGATGGCGCGGTCGGCCTCGGCGCAAATGCGGCGCACCTCGGACTCGATGGCCGCATCGCCGGCGAAGAACATCGCCGGGTCCAGGTTGCCCTGCAGCACGCGGGCGTGGTTGGCGCGGTCGCCCGCCGGGTCGGCGTCGGCGAGGGTGTTGGAGATGCGCTGTGCCGCGGCGTCGAGCGGCACGCGCCAGTCGACGCCCACGACTTCGGAACCGGCCTCGGCCATCGCACCGAGCAGCTCGCCGGTGCCGACACCGAAGTGGATGCGCGGAATGCCCGCGTCGGCGACGGATTCGAAAATCTCCTGCGAGTACGGCAGCACGTGACGACGGTAATCACGTTCGGTGAGGAAGCCCGCCCACGAGTCGAACAGCTGCATCGCGTCGATGCCCGCCTCGATCTGGACGCGCAGGAAGCCGACGATGATCGGCGTGATGCGGCGCATCAGCTTGTCCCACTGCTCCGGCTCGGAGTGCATGAGCGCCTTGGTGCGCTCGTGGTTGCGCGACGGGCCGCCCTCGACCAGGTAGGACGCGAGGGTGAACGGGGCGCCGGCGAAACCGATGAGCGCCTGACGGTCCGTGAGCTCCTCGAGAATGCCCGCGATGCCGTCGGCCACCGGCTGCAGCGTGGCGGGGTCGAGCTCCGGCAGTCGGTCGATGTCCGAGGCGGTGCGGATCGGCTCGGCGACCACCGGGCCGCGGCCGGCGACGATGTCCAGGTCGACGCCGGCGGCCTTGACGGGCACGACGATGTCGGAGAAAAGGATCGCCGCGTCGACGTCGTGGCGACGCACCGGCTGCATGGTGATCTCCGCCAGCAGCTCCGAGTTGAAGCAGGAATCGAGCATCCCGATGTCCTTGCGGATCTCGCGGTACTCGGGCAGGGACCGCCCGGCCTGGCGCATGAACCACACGGGGCGGCGGGACGGGGTGCGCCCGGCGGCGGCCTCGAGGAAGGGGGCGTCGGACAAGTTGCGGCGATTAGACATGCTCCCATCATGCCCCATCCGGCATCTTCGACACCGCCGCCTCCCCTTCGCGGCGCGCCTCCACGGCCGGGGCGGCCGGCGCCGCTACATTCAAGCACCGTGACAGCCACCGACACCGCCCCGCAGCCCTTCCGCGACGCCGTCAAGTCGATGCACGCCGCGCACGTGCGCGCCGAGATTTCGCTGGGTGACATCAGGCCCCCGCAGAAGCTGGCCCCGTTCAGCCATGCCGTCGGCCTGGAGGTGCTCCACCCGGAAACCGACCTCGTTCCGGAGACGTCGGAAGGCGACGCGTTCGGTCGTCTGATTCTGCTCCACGATCCCCGCGCGGACGAGACGTGGGAGGGCACGATGCGCCTGGTGGCCTACATCCAGGCCGACATGGATGCCGACGTCGCCTCCGATCCCCTGCTGCCCCAGGTGGCGTGGCAGTGGCTGACGGAGGGTTTCGCCGAGTGCGGTGCCGGCTTCAGCAACCTGGGCGGCACCGTGACCACCACGAACTCGGTGCGCTACGGCGAGATCGGCGGGCCGCCGGAAGCTTTCCAGTTGGAGATGCGCGCGTCCTGGACCGCCGAGGACATCGATCTTGCGCCGCACGTCGAGGCGTTTTCCCGCGTGTTGGCCAATGTCGCCGGATTGCCGCCGGAGGGTGTGGCCGAGCTCGGCCGCTGATTCCGGCCGCTGCTCCCGACCCGGGCGCCGTCGTCAAGCAAAACCGCGCCGACCGACCGGCTAGTAGTACACGGCCAAGCGTCCGCGGGGGCCGTCGATGACCTCGACGGGAGTGTCGAACACGTCGGACAGGATGTCGTCGCGCAGGATCTCGTCCGGCGTGCCGAAATGCACGATCCGCCCGTTCTTCGCCGCGCAGATCCGATCGGCGTAGTGGCCGGCGAAGTTGATGTCGTGGACGACGATGACCACGGTCCGGCCCAACTCGGTGGCGGCGCGACGCAGGTGCTGCATCATCTGCACCGAATGCCGCATGTCCAGGTTGTTCAGCGGCTCGTCGAGGAGGATGTACTCGGTGTCCTGCGCGAGCACCATGGCGACGTAGGCGCGCTGACGCTGACCGCCGGACAGTTCGTCGAGGTACCGGCCCTCCAGCTCGGTCAGGCCGAGGAAGTCGATGGAGCGGGAGATGATCTTCTCGTCCTCGGCGGTGATCCGCCCCTTGGAATACGGGAAGCGGCCGAAGCCGACGAGCTGGCGGACGGTCAGACGCGTGATGAAGTGATTTTCCTGCCGCAGGATGGACACGATCTTGGCCAGGTCGGCGGACTTGGTCGACGTGACGTCGTAACCGGCGATTTCGATGCTGCCTTCGTCCATGCCGACGAGGCGGCCGATCATGGTCAGCAGCGTCGACTTCCCGGCGCCGTTGGGTCCGACGAGTGCGGTGACGCCGCCGGCCGGGATCTTCAGGTCCACGGGGCCGATGGACACCTCGTCGTTGTAGTGCTTTGCGACGTTGGTCAGGGTGATCACAGGCGCCCCTTTCGCAGGATGTGGATGAGGAAGAAGGTGCCGCCGACGATTTCGATGATGATGCCGACGGAGCCTTCGGCGTAGAAGACGTTCTTGAGGACGAAGTACGAGCCGGACAGGACGACGAAGCCGGTGAGCCACGCGATCGGGAACACGTGGCGGTGGTCGTAGGTGTCGGCGAGCTGGTAGGCGATCATCGCCACGAGGAAGCCGAGGAAGGTCATCGGCCCCACCAGTGCGGTGGACACGGCCATGAGCATCGACACCATGACCAGGACGATGATGGTGTCCTTCTTGTGGTTGATGCCCAGGTTGGTGGCGGTGTCGCGGCCCAGGCCCAGAACGTTGAGCTTGGTGGCGCGCAGCCACAGCACGGAGCCGGCGAAGACGACGATGGGCAGGCTGATGAGCAGGTGGTCGGTGTCGGCGTTGGCGATCGAGCCGATCAGGCGCGCGGTGAGCACGTCGAAATCGCTCGGGGTGAGCATGCGCTGCATGAACGTCGACAGTGCGCCCATGCCGCCGCCGAGGATGATGCCGACGAGCAGCATGATCTGCATGTTGCCGAAGCGCCCGCCGAACAGCCAGCCGTAGAGGATCGCGGAGAACACCACCATGATGGCGACCTGGCCGAGGAACTGCGGCGTGCCGGTGACCGCGACGATGCCGGCCGCGCCGAGGAAGAACACCGCCGCAGTCTGGATGACCACGTACAACGATTCGAAGCCCATGATCGACGGGGTGAGGATGCGGTTGTGCGTCACCGTCTGGAATGCGACGGTGGCGGTGGCCTGGCAGAACGCGACGACGGCCATGACCGCCAGGTTGCTCAGCCGCATTTCGGCGATGAGGCGGAATCCCCGGGAGCCGAAGGGCATGGGGTTGTTCCAGGCGAGGATTCCCGTCGCGAAGACCGCGGCCAGCACCGCCAGGGCGCCGAAGATGATCCAGTAGCGCCTGCGCGCACGGGCCGTCGGCAGCGGGCCGGTGGCCTGCCGGGTGCCGGAGTCGCCCCTCGTGCGGTCGGGGGTGGCGTCGGCGGTGTCGAACTCGTCGATGCCGGCGACCTCGGAAAACTCGGCGAACGCCTCGTCCGGGAGGCCGGGCGTGGTGCGGTCGATTGCGGTGCTCATGATTCGCTCCTCTCTGCGGCGGCGGCTCATGCGTGACGACGCTGGCGCAGCAGCAGGGTGATGAAGACGACGGCGCCGACGATCGCCAGGATCGTCGACACGGGAATTTCGAACGGGCGGATGATGATGCGGCTGATGATGTCGCAGACGGTCACCACGGAGATGCCGACGAGGCACACCCACGGCAGGTTCGACCGCAGGTCGTCGCCGCGGAACATGGAGACGATGTTCGGCACGATCAGGCCGAGGAACGGCAGATTGCCTACGACGACGGTGACGATGCCCGTGGCGATGGCGATGAGGCCGGTGCCGAGGAAGACGATCCGCCGGTAGTTCAGGCCGACGTTCGTCGCGATCTCCTCCCCCAGGCCCGCGACGGTGAACCGGTCGGCGACGATGAACACGAGCACCACGACGACGGCGACGAACCACAGCGGCTCGTACTGGCCCTTGAGCACCGACGTGAACGAGCCGGCGAACCAGATGCCCAGACTCTGCAACATGTTCGTCTTCAGGGCGATGTAGCTGGACACCGCGCCGACGACGGCGCCGAGCATGATGCCGACGATCGGGACGATCACCGACGACCGCAGGGTCACGCGCTGCAGAAACGCGAAGAAGATAATCGTGCCCACGAACGCGGCGATGACGGCGGCGACCATCTTGACGAGGATCGACGAATCCGGTGCCACGATCATCACCAGCAGCAGGCCCAGGCCCGCCCACTCGGTCGTGCCGGTGGTCGTCGGCTCGACGAAGCGGTTTTGCGTCAGCAGCTGCATGACCAGGCCGCACATCGACATCGCCGCGCCGGCCAACACCAACGCGATGGTGCGCGGAATGCGGGTGATGCCGAACATCTCGATGCCGTCGTCGGCGCCGAAAACGTCGTAGACGCCGATGAACAGCGACGTGACCACCAGGCCGGCGGTCACCAGGACCCCGATGAGCAGGGGCCACGTGAAAAGACGACCCTTCGCCGCCGCGGGGGCGGCTGAGGGGTCGTTGGACGTGGCATCGTGCGATGCTTCTGCGCCGGACGGGTCGCGTCCGGCGGTCGTGTTCGTGCTGGGTGCGGTCATGCGCTCAGACTTTCTCGGATTGCTGGTGCTGCGCGGCGGGCGTCGCCGCCGGACGGACGCGGCCCCGCCATGCTTCTCGGCATGGCCGGGCCGGATTCGACCGACGGCGCGAACCCGGTGGGTCGCGCCGCTGGGGCTACTTCTTTTCCAGGGCGTCGGCCAGGGAATTGAAGAATTCGGTGTAGGTCTGAATGCCCTCGTCGATGTAGGTGAACTGCGGCATGTAGATGATGCGGTCGTTCTTGACGGCGTTGACGTTCTTCAGCGCGGCGGAGTTGGCGATCAGCTCGTTGGCCGGGGTGTACTCCTCGCCCTTGTTGGCGGCCACGGCGGCGTCGCGGTCCATGACGAGCAGGATGTCCGGGTTGGCGTCGGCGACCGCCTCGACGGAGATGTCGTCGCCCTCGTGGTCGGTGGTGGCGTTGTCGACCTCAAGGGCCGGGGTCAGGCCGAGGATGTCGAAGGCCGGGCCGACGGAACGGCCGGAACCGGGGGCGGCGTAGTTGATGTTGCCGCCGGAGGTGATGGCGCCCATGACGGTGTCGTTGGAGTCGTAGGCGGCCTTGGCGCGCTCGATGGACTTGTCGAACTCCTCGATGAGCTTGTCGGCCTCCTCCTGCTTGCCGAACAGCTCGCCGAGAGCGGTGGTCTGGCGGCGCAGTTCCTCGTCGAAGGGCTTGTCCTCGCGCGGGGTGAAGTCGACGATGGTGGCGTCCGGGGCCAGCTTGGCGAAGTCCTCGGCGTACTGCTGGAAGCGCTGGCCGTTGATGATCAGGTCCGGCTCGACGGCGACGACGGCCTCGAGGTCGGGCTCGCGGTGGTTGCCGAGGTTGACGATGGAGTCGTCCGTCTTGTAATCGAGGTTCGGCGGCATGAGGGCGACCGGCGCGGCGGCCAATTCGACGCCCCAGTCCTCGAGGGTCCGGAACACGCGGTTGTCGGTGGCGACGACGTGCTCTGCGGGGACGTTGACGGTGTGGGTGCCGAAGTTGTCCTCGATCTCCACGGTGGTGGTCTCGCCGGTGCCGGCGGCGTCGGTGTCGGTCGAGGTCGCGTCATCGGAGCAGGCGACGAGGCCGAACGTGAGGGCCGCGGCGGCGGCGACCGCCATCGTGCGGCGGCGAAGCGTCGTGATCAAGAGGGAGTCTCCTCGCTGTCGTGGGCGGTTGCGGTATCAGCCGCGGGCGCCCCGGTTCATGTGGTGGCAAATCTCCGACCCGTGGAAAGCAGCACTTCCCTTCGGGCCTTAGGACACGCTAACACAACCAACGCAGGTACTACCTAAACGTTTGCGTACGTGTCCCCGATCAGGCCGCATGACCGGCTCCACACCTGCGGGTTAAGCTCTTTCTCATGTGCTCGGCGTTGCTTTCCCCGCGTGGCGGAACCCCGGATGTTCTGGTCACCTCCGATGACATTGCGGACGCGGGAAGGCTTCTGGCGGCGGGCACCGGGCCGTTGGCCGTCGACACCGAACGCGCCTCGGCCTACCGTTACGGCGACCGCGCCTTTTTGATCCAGTTGCGTCGCGACGGCGCCGGCACGTTTCTCGTCGATCCCGAGACGGTGCCCGGCGTGATCGACGACTCCGGGCTGGCCGACCACCTCAATCCGCTCGAGTGGGTCATCCACGCCGCGGTGTCCGACTTGCCGTGCCTGGCGGATCTGGGACTGCATCCGCACGGACTCGTCGACACCGAAATCGCCGGCCGCCTGCTGGGGCTGCCGAAGGTCAACCTTGCGGCCATGACCGAAGGCCTCCTCGGCGTCACCTTGGCGAAGGGCCACGGCCGGGAGGACTGGTCGACGCGGCCCCTGCCCGCCGAGTGGCTGGATTACGCCGCATTGGACGTCGAGCTTCTGGTGGAGCTTTCCGACGCCCTGACCGCCGCATTGGCCGAACTCGACCGCCTCGAATGGTTGCGGCAGGAATCGGAGGCGGTGCGGCTCGCCCACGCCCCTGGTTCGCACGACGTGCCCGACGAGGAGAAGTGGCGCTCCATGAAGGGCGTCGGCAAGCTGCGGCGCCCGGAACAGCTCGTCGTGGGCCGGGAACTGTGGTTGGCCCGCGATCGGATGGCGCGCGAGCGCGACGTCTCCCCCGTTTCCGTGCTGCCTCACGACGTGCTGGCGTCGATCGCCGAGAAACTGCCCCGGGACGACCGGGCGCTCACTGCGATCAAGGGTTTTCCCCGCAGGCGTCGTGGTGCGGCGCAGCTATGGATGCGGGAGGTCCGCGCCGCGCTCGCCCTGCCCCGCGACACGTGGCCCGAGCGGCCCCGCCCCACCGGTCCGGCCCGGCCGCACCACCGCACGTGGGAGCAGCGTGCGCCGGAGGCCGCCGCCGTACTGGAGCGGCTGCGCGGCGGCCACGAGCTTTTGGCCGAGGATCTCGGCATCGCACCGGAGACGCTGTTCCGCCCCTCGGATGTGCGCGACGTCGCGTGGACCATGTCGGGCGCCGGCGGCGACGACGTGCCCCGCACCGACGACGAGGTGCGCGCCCTGCTCGCGGGCTTGGGCGCGCGGCCGTGGCAGGTCGACTTCATGGCCGGTCTGGTCGGCGAGGCGGTGCTGCTGCCGCGCAGGCAGCCGCTGGGCTAAGCGCGCTGCACGGCCGCCCACCAGGCCGACACGTCGTCGGCGATGGTGTCGGCGGTCAGCCCCAGTTCGTCGAGGATCTCGCCGCGGGAGGCGTGGTCCAGGAACTTCTGGGGCACGGCGACTTGGCGCGTGGGCACGTCGATGGCCGCGGCGCGCAGCGCGTCGCCGAGCAGGGACCCGACGCCGCCGTGGACGACGCCGTCTTCGACGACGACGACCATCGAGTGGTTGTCAGCCATGGCGAGCAGGTCGCCGGCCACGGGCACGATCCAGCGCGGGTCGACGACGGTGACGTCGATGGCCTCGTCTTCCAGGGTCCGGGCGGCCTCGACTGCGGCGCCGGCGAAGGACCCGACGGCCACGACGAGCACGTCGCCGCCGTCTTCGCGGGTGCGGTGCAGCACGTCGACGCCGTCGGGGGTGCGCTCGACCTGGTCGATGTCGTCGGCGATCTTGCCCTTGGGGAATCGCACGACGGTCGGGCCGTCGGTGACGGCGACGGCCTCGCGCAGCTCCTCGACCAGGCGGGCGCCGTCGCGCGGGGCGGCGACGCGGATGCCCGGGACGATGGAGGTCAGGGCCATGTCCCACACGCCGTTGTGGCTGGCGCCGTCGGAACCGGTGATGCCGGCGCGGTCGAGTACGAGGGTGACGGGCAGCTTCAGCAGCGCCACGTCCATGAGCAGCTGGTCGAAGGCGCGGTTGAGGAACGTCGAGTAGACGGCGACGACGGGGTGCATGCCGGCCAGGGCGAGGCCGGACGCGGAGGTCACGGCGTGCTGTTCGGCGATGCCGACGTCGAAGAAGCGGTCGGGGTGGGCCTTGCCGAACTTCGCCAGCCCGGTCGGCCCGGCCATGGCGGCGGTGATGGCGGCGATGTCGTCGCGTTCGTGGCCGAGGGCGACGAGTTCGTCGGCGAACACGGACGTCCAGTCGCGCACGGGCGTGGACTTGGATTCGCCGGTGACGGGGTCGATGACGCCGGTGGCGTGCATCAGGTCGTCTTCGTTGGCTTCGGCGGGCGCGAATCCGCGGCCCTTGTGGGTCTTGGCGTGGACGATGACGGGTCCGCCGAATTCGCGGGCGTGGCGCAGGGCGTTTTCCAGCGAGCGGATGTTGTGGCCGTCGACGGGGCCGATGTACTTCAGGCCGAGGTCGGAGAACATTTCGTGCGGCATGACCGTCGACTTGAGGCCTTCCTTGGCTCCGTAGACGATGCGCGCGAGGAAGTCGCCGACGGGGCCGAGCCGCTGCAGGCCGGACTTGCCCTGCCGCATGACCATGTCGTAGGCGGGCTGCAGCGCCAGTGCGGCGAGGTTTTCGGCGAGTCCGCCGATGGTCGGCGAGTAACTGCGGCCGTTGTCGTTGACGACGATGACGACGGAGCGGTCCTTGCCGGCGGCGATGTTGTTCAGCGCTTCCCAGCACATGCCGCCGGTCAGTGCGCCGTCGCCGACGACGGCGACGACGTGTCGGTGGTGTTCACCTCGGATGTCGAAGCCCTTGGCCAGGCCGTCGGCGGTGGACAGGGCGGCGGAGGCGTGGGAGGACTCGGTCCAGTCGTGGGGGCTTTCGGCGCGGCAGGGGTAGCCGGACAGGCCGTCCTTTTGCCGCAGGGTGTCGAAGTCGCCGGCGCGTCCGGTGAGCATCTTGTGCACGTAGGCCTGGTG
This sequence comes from Corynebacterium freneyi, assembly GCF_030408835.1. NCBI lineage: Bacteria > Bacillati > Actinomycetota > Actinomycetes > Mycobacteriales > Corynebacteriaceae > Corynebacterium > Corynebacterium freneyi. The sequence continues at coordinate 1,408,580 of NZ_CP047357.1, read as the reverse complement.
GCCGGTGTCGAAGATGATGGGGTCGGTCGGCGAGTCGAAGACGCGGTGCAGGGCCATGGTCAGTTCGACGACGCCGAGGTTGGGGCCGAGGTGGCCGCCGGTCGCGGAGACCTTCTCCACGAGGAATTCGCGGATCTCCCGGGCCAGCTCATCGAGTTGCTCCGGGCGCAGTGCGCGCACGTCGGCCGGTGAGTTGATCGATTCGAGGAGAGCCATGAACCGGTACCCGTTCCTTTCACGTCTCGGCGGTCCGGCGCGGGTGGCCGGGCTGGTCTTTCAATAGTACGGGTGACGGCGGCGCCGGGTGACTAAGGCTTGCCTTCGCGTCGCGGTGGGTGGGGCCGTCGCTGCGTTGCTTTACGACGTCGGCGTGAGCACGGAGATGGTCTCCAGGTGGTGCGTGCCGGGGAATGCGTCGATGACGTCGAGGGCGTCGATGCGGTAGCCGTTGTCGGCCCAGGTGCGGGCGTCGCGGGCGAAGGTGGCGGGGTCGCAGCCGATGTGGAGGATCTTCCGGGGGCGGGCGGCGGCGATGGCGTCGATGGTTTTCGCGCCGGCGCCGGTGCGGGGCGGGTCGAGGACGACGAGGTCGACGGCGTGGCCGAGCTTTGCGACGACCGTCTCGACGCGGCCGGTGCGGAATTCCACGGGAAGGTCGGACAGTGCCGCGCGTCCGACGGCGGCGGAGCGTGCGAAGGATTCCACGGACGTCACCGTACCGTCGGGTCCGACGAGGTCGGCCAGCGCGATGGCCAACACGCCGACGCCGCCGTAGAGGTCCCAGGCCCGACCGCCGGGGGTCGCCGGGAGCAGTTCGCGGATGCGGGAGACGTAATGGCCGGCGGCGGCGGAGTGGGCCTGCCAGAAACCGTCGACGGGCACGTCGAATTCGCGGCCGTCGATGCGCTCGACGGCGGTGTCGGAGCCTTCCACCCGAGTCACGCGGCGTTTGCGGCCCGAGCCGATGACGTGGAGGACGTGGCGGGTGCCGTCGGCGTCGTGGACGACGTGGAGCTCTCCCCCGGCGGGCACGGCACCCGGCTCGCCGAGGCCGTAGGTGAGCCCGGCGACGTTTTGGGCGCAGTCGTGGCCGACGACCAAGTCGCGGGAGCGGCGTTTGCGCAGTCCCGCCCGGCCGTTGTCGTCGACGCCGAGCCGCACCCGCGTGCGCCACCCGGTGGCCGGGGCCAGTGCCGTGACGGTGGGCTCGGGCAATTCGTCGGCGTCGAAGCGGCCGATGCGGCGCAGGGCGTCGAGCAGCACGTCCCGCTTCAGCTCCACGGCGTGGGCCGGGTCGACGAACCCGAGGTCGCAGCATCCGGCGCCGGCGGCTGCGGCCTCGCAGACGGGGTCGATGCGGTGGGGTGACGCATCGAGGATTTCGACGGCCCGGCCCCGCCACAGTTTGGCGTCGGCGTCGTCAAGCTCGATGCGGACCCGCTCCCCCGGGATGGTGCCGCGGACCAGGATCACCCTGCCGTCGAGCAGTGCGATGGACTCGCCGCCGTGCGCCGGCCGGTCGACGACCGCCTCGACGATGGTGGGGCCGATGGCCGGGGTGCTCATGGGGTGTTCTCCTGGAAAGGGGATGGTGTGGACCGGCCGGCGCGGGCAGCCGACCGGTGCCGCCCTACTGGTTCTGCTGGTTCTGCTGACCCTGCTGCGCCTGCTGCTGGGCGGCGTAGGCCTGGCGGATCTGCTCGGCCATCTGCACCGGCAGGGTCACCGGCAGCGGCTGACCGGCGGGCATGGGATTGTTGCCGCGGCTGACGAAGCAGCGGGCCATGACGCCGCGGCCGATGTCGGCCAGCTCGTCGGCGGAGGCCACCGGGCCCGACAGCGTCAGGCGCATCATCCAGCGCGGGCCGTCGGCGCCGATGATGCGCATCTGCATCTCGTCGCGCACGCCCACGACCTCGTCGCCCCACGGGCCCTCCTCCAGGTGAACCTGCAGGCCGTCGTTGGACAGGCCCTCGGCGATCTCACGGCTGGAGGTCCCCCACAGGCCACCCGACGTCGGGGCGGCGAAGGCGACCGGGGTGATGCGGCCGGCCCTGGTGACCACGTGCAGCATCGTCGGACCCTGCGGGCCCATCTCGACCTGAATGTCGCCGGCGTGGGGCACCGCGAGCAGAACGGAACCGAGGTTGACGCTCGCCTTGGCGAAGTCGGAGAAGTCGAACTCCTCGGGCTTGGCGTCGGCGACGTCGAACGGACCGGACTCGGTGGGCAGCGCGGTGCCAGCGGCGGCCTGCTCGGTCGCGGTGGCGGCGCCAGCGCCGGCATCGATGGCGGTGTCGGCCGTCTCAGCCGCCTGGTCGGCTTCGGCGGCCCGGCCGGCGTCGGCGGCGGGGGCGGTGTCGTCGTTCTTCTTCTTGCCAAAGGGCCACATGGCCGGGGTCTCCCTCGTGTCGTCGACTGTCGCTGGCATTGATCGGGGATCAATGGCGTCTGCGTCGCCCGACGTTCATTCGTCGTTGATTCGGGCGTGTGGTGTTCAGGGTAACGGCAACCGCACCCCGGGGCGGGCGAAGTGCCCGGGATGCGCGTGTGCGGTCGGGGCTCAGGGGCGTCCCGTCGGGGCGCCGGCGACGCCGGTGGAGCCGTGGCCGCGGTCGCCGCGATCGGTGGCGTCGAGTTCGTCGACCACGACGAAGGGGCTGAGCTCGACCTTCTGTACCAGCAGCTGTGCGATGCGGTCTCCCTTGGCGATGGTGATCGGCTCGCGCGGGTCCAGGTTGATCAGGCTGACCTTAATTTCGCCCCGGTAACCGGCGTCGATGGTGCCGGGCGCGTTGACGATGGACAGTCCGGCCCGGGCGGCCAGACCCGACCGCGGGTGGACCAGGCCGACGGTGCCGGCGGGCAGTGCGATGGCGATTCCGGTGCCCACCAGCGCGCGTTCGCCGGGTTCGAGGACGAGGTCTTCGGCGGAGGCGAGGTCGACGCCGGCGTCGTCGTGGTGCGCCCGGACGGGGGCGACGGCATCCGGGGAAAGGAGTCGCACGCGCACCGGCGCCGGTTCGGCGGCGGTGGTCGCGGCGGTGGCGTCGGCGTCGGCGGGGGCGGTGTTTCGGGTCGCGTCGTCGTTCACGCACCAGACGATACGCACCGCGGCCTCCCCGGTCCCCCGCGGGGGCGGGATGGGTAGACTCGATGCCCGTGAGCACCTCAGACGACAGCACCGTGACGGCCGCCTCCGGCAACATTCTCTATCGAGAACAGTTGTGGGTGCCCTGGTGGTACTGGGCGTTGGCGGTTCCCGCCGTCGTCGTGTGCACCGCGCAGGTCGCGTTCAACCGCAGCATCATCTGGCTCATCGTCGGCGCGGTGATCATCACCCTCATCGGCGTGTGGATCCTGGTGACCCTGTCGAAGACGAAGATCACCGTCGACGTCGATTCCACCGGCGAACGGTGGCTGCACGCCGGCACGGCGGTGCTGCCGGCCTCGGTGGTGTCGAAGTCGCTGGCCGTGCCGGAATCCGCGCACCGCAACGCGCTGGGCCGTCAGCTCGACCCGGCGGCGTTTTTGGTCACGCACAGTTGGGTGCGCACGATGGTGCTGCTCGTCCTGGACGACCCGGACGATCCGACCCCGTACTGGTTGGTGTCCACCAGGCGGCCGGAGGAGCTTCTCGACGCCTTCCTGGGCGCCGACCGCCCGTCGGCCTAGCGTCACCCCGGAAGCGCCACCCTGTGTCGGTTCTCCGACCGCGACGCACGACTCGGCAAAACGCCAACGCCCCGGGCGACTCCGATTCCATTGGATCGGGTCGCCCGGGGCGTTTATTCTGGTCCGCCCGGACTCAGGCGCAATCGCGGCAGATGGGGAATCCGTCGCCCGGGTCGTGGGCCATCATGGAGCGGTGCTGCACCAGGAAGCACGACCCGCAGGTGAACTCGTCGTCCTGACGGGGCACGACGGAAATCTCCAGCTCCTCGCCGGAAAGGTCGGCGCCGGGGAGCTCGTAGGGCTCAACGATCTCGCCGTCGTCGTCATCGGCGATGCGATTGTTCTCGCTGGCGGCCTGCAGCCCCTCGAGCGAATCGGTGGCGATGTCCTCTTCTTCGCGCGTCCGGGGCGAATCGTAATCGACAGCCATCTGTCGGCCCTCCTCCGTCGGGTCGCGGCGCAGCGTGTCGTGCGCCGTATTCCCCGCGGATACTAGGTCAACTCTAAGAATCTGTCATATCCGCAGATCACCAGGTGTTTTGAGCGGGCAATCCAGCATCTGAACGGTGTCGACGCCGCCCCGACTAACATGGTGCGCATGTCGCACCGTCTGCCGAGCCCTCCCCCGCGCCGAAAAGGCCTGCCGTACGGGATCATCGTCGGCGTCGTCGCGGTGCTCGCCGTGGTCGCGTGGTCGGTGGCGTTCACCCGTCCGGTGAAGGTCACCAACGTCGCGTGCCATCACCCCGATGCGGGGGCGGTAGTGTCGTCGACGGACCTGCTCGGCGAGGCGCCGGCGGCCCCCGGCGACATTCCGGTGCGGGTGTTCAACGCCAATGGCGAGTCGGGGCAGGCCACGACGGTGTCGGAGGGGCTGGCCGGGTTGGGCTTCACGGCGGCCGAAGGCGGGGTCGGCAATGATCCCTTGACCCCGAACCTAGATTTGGATTGTTATGGCCAACTGCGCTTCGGCGCGGGCTTCGCGGCCCACGGGGCGACGTTGCATGCGGTGTTCCCATGCCTGGAGCTCGTCCACGACGCCCGCGAGGACGGGTCGGTCGACGTGGCGTTGGGCACGGGTTTCCGGGGGCTGGACGATTCCGGCCCGGTTCGTGCGGCGATGGAGACCCTTCGGTCCGGCGAGGACGTCGATGCCGCGACGCTGCAGTCGCTCAGCGGCCGAGCGTGTTGATCGACTCCAGCGCACCCCGCGACTGAAGCGCCGCGAAGAATTCCTCCGCCACGGTCGGTGCGGCCGCGGCGACCAGTTCGCCGTCGGCGGATCCCGCCTCCGTGGCCGGGCGCTTTACGACGGCGCCGGCCTCCTCGGCGATCAGCGCCCCGGCGGCCCAATCCCACAGGTTGAGGCCATGCTCGTAGTAGCAGTCCACCGCACCGGCGGCCAGCAGGCACAGGTCCAGGGCGGCTGAACCGATGCGGCGGATGTCGCGGACGTCGGCAAGCAAATCGGCGACGAGGCCACCCTGCGCGGCCCTGCGCTGCGCCGCGTACGCGAAGCCGGTGGCGACGAGGCTGACGCCGAGGTCCGTCGGGGCGGAACAGGACAGCGGCTCCTCGCGCCCGGACGCGTCGCGCATGACCGCTCCCCCTCCCTTTGCGGCATGGAAGATGCGGCTTCCCGCCACGTCGGCCACGGCGCCGGCGACGATGCGGCCGTCCTTCTCGCAGGCGATGCTCACGCCGTAGGCGGGGATGCCGTAGAGGAAATTGACGGTGCCGTCGATGGGGTCGACGATCCACCGCACGCCCTCGGCACGGGCTCCGGCGCCGCCGGCCTCCTCGCCGAAAACGACGTCGCCGGGGCGCAGCGACGCGACGAGACGGCGGATGAGGTCCTCGGATTCCCGGTCGACGACCGTGACCGGATCGACGCGGCTGGACTTGACGTCGGTCCCCTCGGCCCGACCACCGCCGACGCCCAATTCCCGTCGCCGAACCCGGATGTGGTCGGCTGCCGCCGAGGCCAACAGTACGGCCATGGCCCGCAGATCGGCCGGAGCGTCGGCGTAGTCGGAGGTGTGGGCGGCTTCGGGGTCGTTGACGGTCATGGGCCCATTGTGCTCGTTTTCGTACAATCGGTCATATGGCAGACAACATCGGTTTTGGCGTGGACGTGGGCGGTTCCGGCATCAAGGGAGGTGTCGTCGACCTGGACACGGGCGAGCTGGTCGGCGATCGGATCAAGATCTTCACCCCGAAGCCGGCGACTCCGGATGCGGTGGCGGAAACCGTCGCGGAGATCGTGCGCATCGCCGGGTGGGAGGGCCCGGTGGGTGTGACGTTGCCGTCGGTGGTGCGGGACCAGACGGCGCTGTTGGCGGCGAACATCGACAAGTCGTGGGTGGACACGGATTGCCGCGAGTTGTTCGCCGAGCACCTGCCCGACAATCCGGCGCACGTGCTCAACGACGCCGATGCCGCGGGTCTTGCGGAGGTTCGCTTCGGCAACGAGGAGGCCCGGCGGGGGTCGGTGATTTTGCTGACCTTCGGCACCGGCATCGGTTCGGCGTTGCTTCACGACGGCCTGCTGTACCCCAATTCCGAGTTGGGCCACCTGTACATCGGCGACACCGAAGCCGAGCACATGGCATCGGCGGCGGTGAAGGAGCGCGAGGAACTCAGCTACAAGAAGTGGACCAAGCGCGTGTCCAAGGTGCTGCGGACCTACGAGGCGTTGTTCTGGCCGAATCTTTTCGTCGTCGGCGGCGGAATCAGCCGAAAGCACGAGAAGTGGGTGCCGCTGCTGGAGTGCCGCACCCCGGTGGTTCCCGCGAAGTTGCACAACAACGCCGGTATCGCAGGTGCCGCGTTGGCGGCGGCCACCGGACTGCTGCCGTAATAGTTTCGGGGCTCGTCTCCCCTCGTTGAGGCGGGTCCCGATGACCGATTCATGCATTGCCAAGGCAACCCCGCACGGGGGGACGCCGAGGTGATCGTCCCCATTGGGTTACACTGGGGAGTTGATTCACGGACGGTTGAACATGACTAAGGCGGGGCGGCAGGGCCGGCACCCGCGATACGGCAACCGAGATTCGTGGCACGAAACATCGACATTGCAGACATTTGTCCGGCGGTGGCGCTCATCGGGCGCCCCGTCCCCCGGTGACCGGGTCAGGGATCATCGGGGCCGCGCACCGGTTCAGTCCGGCTCGCCGGCGGCAATCGACATCATCGTGAAAGGGCTTTCGTGACAGCCAAAGAATCCGAGCAGCCGAACGGCCAGGGCACTGCGGGCGGCTCCGCCGACTCGCCCGCCCCGGCCAAGAAGGCCGTGAAGAAGGCGATCAAGAAGGCCGTGAAGAAGACGGCGGCCAAGAAGACCGCCGCGAAGAAGAGCGCGGTCAAAAAGACGGCGGTGAAGAAGACCGCCGCGAAGAAGGCGGCTCCGGCCACTGCGGCGACTGCCGCCACGGAGGCGTCGTCAAGCGAGGCGGAGACCACCGCAACCGCGGCACCGGCCAAGAAGGGGGCGAAGAAGGCGCCCGCCAAGAAGACGACGGCGAAGAAGACCACGAAGAAGGCCGCGGCGAAGAAGACGGCCGCCAAGAAGACCACGGCGAAGAAGGCCACCGCGCGCAAGACCGCGGCGAAGAAGACGGCGGCGAAAAAGACCGCAGCCAAGGCCACCAGCGCGGCCGCGAAGGACAAGTTGGCCGCCGAAGCCCTCGAGGACGAAGAGCTCGAGGAGGACGACTCCGACCTGTCGATCGACGGCGAGTTCGACCCCGAGCTCGACGAGGGCGACGACTCGGACGACGACACCGAGGAAGAGTCGGACACCGTCGACGAGGTGTGGAACGAAGACGAGTCCGCCGCGCTGCGCCAGGCCCGCAAGGACGCCGAGCTGACCGCATCGGCCGACTCGGTGCGCGCGTACCTGAAGCAGATCGGCAAGGTCGCGCTGCTGACGGCGGAGGAAGAAGTCTCGCTGGCCAAGCGCATCGAGGCCGGCCTGTACGCCCAGTACAAGATCGACCAGGCCAAGGAGTCCGGCGAACGCCTCGCCCATGTTCTGCGCCGCGATCTGCGGGAGATTTCCCGCGATGGCCAGCGCGCCAAGAACCACCTGTTGGAGGCGAACCTGCGTCTGGTGGTGTCGCTGGCCAAGCGGTACACCGGCCGCGGCATGGCGTTCCTGGACCTCATCCAGGAAGGCAACCTCGGTCTGATCCGCGCGGTGGAGAAGTTCGACTACTCCAAGGGCTACAAGTTCTCCACCTACGCCACGTGGTGGATTCGCCAGGCGATCACCCGCGCGATGGCCGACCAGGCGCGCACCATTCGCATTCCGGTCCACATGGTGGAGGTCATCAACAAGCTCGGCCGCATCCAACGCGAGCTGCTGCAGGACCTTGGCCGCGAGCCCACCCCGGAGGAACTGGCCAAGGAGATGGACATCACCGAGGAGAAGGTCCTCGAGATCCAGCAGTACGCCCGTGAGCCGATTTCCCTGGACCAGACCATCGGCGACGAAGGCGACAGCCAGCTCGGTGACTTCATCGAGGACTCCGAGGCGGTCATCGCCGTCGACGCGGTGAGCTTCACCCTCCTGCAGGATCAGCTCGGCGACGTGCTGGAGACCCTGTCGGAGCGCGAAGCCGGCGTGGTGCGCCTGCGTTTCGGCCTGACCGACGGCATGCCGCGCACCCTCGACGAAATCGGCCAGGTCTACGGCGTCACCCGTGAGCGTATCCGTCAGATCGAGTCGAAGACGATGTCGAAGCTGCGCCACCCGTCGCGTTCGCAGGTGCTGCGCGACTACCTGGAATAGGGCGGCACTCCCCTGCACGAAGCAACATCGCGCCCATCACCGGATGGTGATGGGCGCGATGTTTTTGCGTCGCGGTGCGGCCACTGATCCCGCCGCAATGCGGCGGTTGGCTCAACCGCAGTGCGGCCGTTAGTTGGCGAACTTGCGAACCGCGATCAGGGCGGCGCCGAGCATGGCGATCAGGCCACCGCCCAGCAGGAACATCCAGGCCTCAACACCGGTCTGGGCCAGACCGGACGGAGCGTCGGCAGCCTTGTTGATCTCGGCGGGAGCCGGCTTGGTCTCGTCGGCAGCCTTGCCGTCGGCCTCCGGCTTCTCCGGAGCCGGGGTCTCCTCCTCGGCCGGAGCCTCGGGGGCCTCCGGAGCCGGGACCTCGGGGACCTCGGGGGTCGGCAGCTCAATGCCCGGGGTATCCAGGCCGGACGAACCGAGAGCAGACGAACCCAGGGCGGACGAGCCCGCAGCAGACCCGGCAGCGGAGGAGCCGACGGCCGACGATCCCAAAGCAGAGGAGCCCAGCGCCGACGAGCCGAGCGCGGAAGAGCCGAGAGACGACGAACCAGAAGAGGATGCAGACGAACCCAGCGCGGCCGAACCGGCCACGACGCCACCGATGATGATGGGCAGACGTCGGGAGTCACTTACCGCCGACGCCTCCGAGGGCGCCATCGCCAGCAGCATCGACGCCGCAACACCTGCGGCAAGAGCCCGGCGGCCAAACTTTTTCATGTTGAATTCCTTTCAGAGGTCAATTCCCAATGGACTCGGTAAAATTACCACACAGACCTTTTATAAAAGGATTATGTGATGATTACCACACCTTAACGGGGGTATCACGTAACCATAACGGGGGCATTAAGTGGGTGAGGCGAACCACTAGCGCACCCTACGTAAGGCTAGCCCCTATACGCCTCGGCAATTGCGTCCGCGAACACGCCACTACCCTTGAAGGTCAAGTGATTTCCCATGTTGTACTGGTACACATCGGAATCGATGACCGCAGAAACGTTGCGTTCGCCATCCGGCGCGCACATTCCCGCCTCAACGTTGGAGCGATCCTTCATATTGAGGAACATCACGCCCGTTTCGGCTGCCGCCCTCACCTGCCTGTTCTGCACGGCATTCTCCGCAGCGTTGACCATCGGCATCGACACCTGAGGAGCAAACCCGAATACGTTCACCGGACATCCGTAATGCGAACCATCCCGGGAAGTGAATTCCGGATAACCGACGATCATGATCTTCGCGTTGGGCGCAGCCTGCTGGACCTTTTCCACCGCCATCACCATGGCCGTGTGGAACATCTCATCTTGGAACGCCGTGGGCGTCCACGATGCCTGGAAGGCGTCATTCGCTCCGGCGAGCAGCGTCACCAATTTGGTGCCCGAATCCAGGGCTCCGGACCTGACAGCCGCGTCGACCTGATTGTTCAGGTACTTCGGTGTTGGAGTAAACACCACCGTTCCGTTGCAGGTGTAGTCCCTCAGTTCCAGGTCAACCTGATTTGCCACGAGCCGGGAGATGTTGCGCACCGACTGCGCACAGCCGCCGGCCCCCACCTCCACGGGAGACATCTGCCCCGCGTCAGCGGGGTACGAGTCACCGAACGCGACGTAATTGCCCGCAGGAGACGCCATGGCGTGAGGGGCGACAAATGCAGAGGCAACCACCAGTCCTGCGACGCCAACCACCGACAGTGCCCGCTTGCACACGGATCGCTTGGTCATTGAATTTCGTGATTCTTTCTCTAGATCGATGCCGTCACAAAAGCAAATGCCCGCAGGAAGCTACTTCGCGAACTTACGGAGGACGATCAGAGCAGCGCCGAGCATGGCGGCGAGCCCACCGGCCAGGAGGAACATCCAGGCCTCGACACCGGTCTGAGCCAGGCCGGACGGAGCCTCGGCGGCCTTGTTGATCTCGGCGGGAGCCGGCTTGGCCTCCTCGGCAGCCTTGCCGTCGCCCTCCGGCTTCTCCGGAGCCGGGGCCTCCTCCTCGGCCGGAGCCTCGGGGGCCTCCGGAGTCGGGGGCTCCGGAACCTCAATGCCCGGCGTGTCCAGGTTGGCGGAGCCCAGCGAAGCGGAACCCAGGGCAGCGGAGCCGGCGGCACTGGAGTCAACCGCAGACGAACCCAGGGCCGACGAACCCAGCGCCGAGGACCCAGCGGCGGACGAGCCCAGCGCCGAGGAGCCCAGAGCGGAGGAACCGAGAGCCGACGAACCCCCGATGACGATGGCGGCGATGGCCAGGCCGGACTGCGCCTGCGCTCCAGCAGTCGGCGCGGCGATCGCCGCCCCCGACACGAGCATCGACGTCGCGACACCCACGGACGCGACGCGGCGAGTGATCTTCTTCATACTAGCTTCCTTCCGGCGGTCAATTCTTGACGGACTATTGAATCTTACCAAAGCGTTATTTAATTTGATACTTAAAGAGCGCCGTTCGGGCGCCCCCCCCGCAGATGAGTTCCACAACTCATTAGACATGACTTTGAATTGGCCCCCGTTTTGCAATAATCCCGGCCAGTTCCGGGCCAGGCGCACCTTTCGTCGCCGGCAGATCGGCTTGAGAAGCACATCACCCGGCGATCACGACCCGACCATGCCAAAGGCGGCGCACCGCCCCACCGGTGCGCCGCCTCGTCGTCACGCAACGGCCCTGCTCAGGGCCCATGCCGGACCTTCTGGCCGGGACCTCTAGTACACGACCCCGAACACCCAGCCCAACAACGTCATGGCCGCCGCGGAAACGACCACCAGGGCGATGATGTTGAGCCAAATGCCGGCGCGAACCATGTTGCCCATCGACACGTAACCCGAGCCGTACGCGATGGCGTTCGGCGGGGTGGCCACCGGCATCATGAACGCCGACGTCGCAGCCAACGCCACCGGCACCGCCAGCAGCATCTGATCGATGCCCAGACCAATGGCCATCGCACCAACCAACGGCAGGAACGTCGCAGCCGTCGCCGTGTTCGACGTGAACTCCGTCAGCACCAGCACCACCAGGCCCACAGCGACGACCAACAGGGCAATCGGCAGGAACCCGAGGCTCGACATCTGGTCGCCGATCCAGTCCGACAGGCCCGACTCGGTGAACTGCTTCGACAACGCGAGGCCGCCGCCGAACAGCAACAGCACGCCCCACGGCAACTCCAGGGCGTCCTCCCACCGCAGCAGCTTCACGCCGTTCGGCCCGCCCGGAATGATGAACAGCGCGATGCCGACCGCCATGGCGATGACGGCGTCGGCGATCATCGTCTCCGGCCACAGCACGGGCACGAACACCCACGCCGCCGCGGCGACGAAGAACACCATCAGCACGCGACGCTCGCCCTGCGACATGCCGCCGAGCTTGCCCAACTCCTCGCGCATCAGGGCGCGGCCACCGGGAATGTGGTCGATCTCCGGCTTGAAGATCACGTTCGTCAGCACGAACCACGCCGCCGCCATCAGCACCACGGCCACCGGCACACCGAGCAGCATCCACTGGCCGAAGCCGATGTTCACGCCCTGCTCGGCCATGTACGCCGCCAACATCGCGTTCGGCGGAGTGCCGATGATCGTGCCCAGCGAACCGATCGACGCCGCGTACGCGATGCCCAGCATCAACGCGATGCCGAAGTTCGACTGCGGCTCCGGGTCGGTGGAGTGCTCGTACTGCTGCTCCCCCGCCTCGCCGGCCACGGCGTCGCCGTCGGCCTCGAGGATCTCGGCCTCGCCTTCGGACAGCGACGCGTGCCGGTAACCGCCCGTGCGGGACGGGGCCCCCTCCTTCGCCGCCTTCGCCTCATCCCGGAGCATGCCCACGATGAGCGACAGGACGGACACGCCGATGGGCAACATCATCACGGCGGTGGCGGTGTTGGACACCCACATCGACAGGAAGCCGGTGGCGATCATGAAGCCCAGGATCAGCATCTTCGGCGACGACCCCATGGCCACCAGCACCCACAGCGCCACGCGCTTGTGCAGGTTCCACCGCTGCATGCCCAGGGCCAGCAGGAACCCGCCCATGAACAGGAAGATCGTCGGCGCGGTGTACTGCCCCGAAAAGTCGCCGATCTTCGCAATCCCCAGCGCCGGGAACAGCACCAGCGGCAGCAGCGCCGTGACGGTGATCGGGATGGCCTCCGACATCCACCACGCGGCCATGAGCACGGCGATCGCCGCGGTGCCGCGCAGCATGTGGTCGAGATCCGACGGCATGAAGTAGTACACCGCCAGGGCGAGGACCACGCCCGTGATCAGTCCGAATCTTTTGCGGAATAGTTCGCGGGGGCCGTCGCCCCGATCCTGCTGGCCCGGTGACAACTCCGCGGCCGCGCTGGCCGAGGTCCGTCCGGTTGGGTGTGCGGTCGACATCGTGACGTCGCTCCCTCTGCACGGGCGCCGCCGTTCGATCGGTGTAGTCCGTCACGGCGCCGGATGAACGTGGTACAAACCCACAATATCGCATTGACAACCGTGGCCTATCACCGCCCGAGGGTGCCCCCGAATCAGGGTGTTGCCGCGCCCGGCGCTCCTCCGGCGTGCGGTCCCGGCATGGGCGGCATTGCTTGGCGACGCCCGCCCTTTCCGTTCTTCGACCCGTAGGTCAGGCGCCGGTGGACGGCCTCCAGCGGCCCGGGCTTGTCCGCCTTGGCCAGCAGCCATGCGGCGATGAGGGTGAACAGCCACACGCCGGTGGCCCACAGGCAGATGATGGTCACCGACTCATCGGTGAACAGGTCCAGGCTCCACGATCCGGCGAGCACGAGGAACAACACCGACTGGGTGACGTAGCCGGACATGGACCGCTGGCCCAGCGCCTGCAACATGCCCAGGGGCAACGGCGGCGCGAGGGTGTCGCCCCGGGCGGCGGCCTCGCGGATGCGGCGCTGCGTCGGCAGGCACACCAGCGCGATGAGGGCGACGAGCCCCGGACCGGCGAACAGGCCGGCGGCGTCGCTGAGCCCCTGCGTCCAGGCCGCGTCGACGACCCCGAGCGTGTCCAGTCCCGCCGGCACACCGGTGACCACTGCGGCGGTGATGCCGAAGGCGGCGACGATGGACAGCAGCCGAACGTGAGCGGCCGATTCCTCCAGCACCCGCATCCGGGCGGCGACGAGACCGACGAGCATCAGCGCCATCAGCTGCGGCCCGGCGATCGCAATGACGAAAGGCGAGGACACGACGGCGATGACGCCGACGACGAGCTGTTGGCCCACGAAGCCTTCGCCCATGAAGGGCAGCAAGGTGTCGTCGGCGCCGGAGAACACGGCGTCTTCGATGTCACCGTTCATTCCGGCGGTGAGGAAACTGATCCCGATGGACACCACGCCGAGCACGCCGGCGATCCACAGCAGCGTCCTGTTCTTCAGCGGCACGAGGAACGTGACGATGAGCCCCAACAGCGAGTACAGGAGCAGAATGTCGCCGAAGAAAAGAAAGATCGCGTGGATGACTCCGAACAGCGCCAACCACCCGTACCTCTTCAACAACAGCGCCCGCGCCGCAGGCCACGGGGCGCAGCGCCGGTACTCGCGCATGACCAGCATGCCGATGCCGTAGCCGAACAGCGTCGCGAACATCGGCAGCCCGCGGGTGTGCACGAGGACGTCGTTGAGCACGATGACGAATTCGTCGGTCGGCAGGGAGCGCTCGTCCCCCGTCGACGGCGAGCCCATCATCAGCCACGCCGTCACCGCATTGGCCACGGCGATGCCCAGCAGCATGAAGCCGCGCGCCACGTCCGGCGCCAGGATTCGCTCCATCGTCCGCTACCGTCCGACGTTATCGCGCACGCACTCGAGGTACTCCGGTGTGGTGTTGCCCAGGTGGCCGCACTTTTCGTCGGCTTCTTCGATGACGTTTTGCGCGGCGACGATCAGCGCCAACGAAATGGCGATGGCCAATGCGCCGGTGATGACTCCGATGAGGCCCATGCCGAACGCGCCGCCCGTGCGGGGTTCGCGGCCGGCGGCCTCGATGCGCTTGTGCGCGCGGATGGACTTCACGATCGCGATGAGCCCGAGAATCACCGCGACCGCGCCCACCGGCGCACCGATGATGAACGCCGACGTGATGAGCCCGCCGAGACCCGTGACCAGGGAAATGAGTCCGAGCTGGCGACCGACGGACGAACCGTCGATGCCGTCGGGCCCGTATCCGTCGGTGGCGAGATTGCTCATTGCGGTGGTGCTCCTGTTGGTCGAAAGGTCAGACGGGGAAGGATCAGTTCAGTCCGAGGCGGTCGAAGATCTCGTCCTCGACGCACGCATCGAACGCATCAGGGTCGTCGATGAGGTGCTCGCACCCCGAGACCGCGCCGGCACCCAGCCACACCGCCCAGAGCATGAAGGCGGCGATGAACAACCCGACGAGCGAAAAAATGATGCCGAGAATCGACATCGCCGTGGTGCCGCCGGTCTGCACCGGTCCGAGCTTGCGGGCCTTCGACGCGGCGCGCAGGGCGAAGATGGCGAAGACGATCGCCGCGATGGCCAGCACACCGCCGAAAATCACGGGCGCCAGCGGGATGGAGAGCAAACCAAGGATCAGCGCCGTGACCGCCAGGCCCGTACCCGTCGACACCGCCGGAGCCGTCGAGGCCATCGGCGCCATCGGCTGACCGACGGGCGCCTGGTACGGATTGTTCGACGAATAGTCGTAGCTGCCCTGGTAGCCGGCACCGGCGTCGAAGCCCTGGGCGCCCGGGAATCCCTGCCCCTGCCCGGGCTGCGGCGTGTCGAACGGGTCGTATCCGGCGTTATCGGGTCGCGACATCGGGATTCCTTCCTGCGGTGGTTGACTCCTGCGGCTCATTCTCCTGCGGGTGCCAACGGTACCCCACCCGGCCCGGCGCGCCGGGCGTCATCACCAGTTGCGCAGGTAACCGATGCGGTCGCGCAACTGCTGCTCCGTGCACAGGGCGGTCGGCGGGCCACCGCAGTTGCGGCGCACCTCGTTGTGGATCTGCCCGTGCTTGCGGCCCGTGCGCGCCGCCGTCATGGCGACGAGGGTGTTGAGCTCCTTGCGCAACTTCGGGATCACGTCGCTGGCCACCCCGCCCGGCCGGGGCATGGGCACCTCCGGCGCGCCACCGGACTCGGGCTTCGCTTCCGCCGCGTCGAGCTCACCCGTCTTCCGTTCGTGCTCGGCCTTCGCCGTCGACGCCTTCAACTGCTCCTCCTGGCGCTTCCGCAGCAGAGTGCGCATCGACTCCGCGTCGAGAAGCCCCGGCAAGCCCAGGTAATCGGCCTCCTCCTCCGAACCGGCCATTGTGGCCGTGCCGTAGGAGGAACCGTCGTAGATGAGATAGTCGAGCTCCGCGTCGGCCCCCAACGACTCGTAGGCCGGCAGCTCATCGGGCTCGTTGCGGGTGCGGTTGGCCTCGGCGACCAGGTCATCGTCCCAACCCTCGCTCGGACGGTGCGGCTTGCCCAACACATGGTTGCGCTGGACCTCCATCTGCGACGCCAAATCCAGCAGCACCGGCACCGACGGCAGGAACACCGACGCGGTCTCGCCGGGGCGGCGCGAACGAACGAACCGGCCGATGGCCTGCGCGAAAAACAGCGGCGTCGACGAACTGGTCGCATACACGCCCACCGCCAACCGGGGCACGTCGACGCCCTCGGACACCATGCGCACCGCGACCATCCACTCGTCGGTGGAATCGGAGAACGTCTGGATCCGCTCCGACGAACCCGGTTCGTCGGAAAGCACCAACGCCACCGGAGTGGAACTGAGCTGCTCCAGCACCCGCTTGTAGGCGCGCGCGGTCGTCGCATCCGTGGCGATGACCAACCCGCCGGCGTCCGGAATGTGCTTGCGCATCTGCAGCAACCGCGTGTGCGCGGCCCGCAGCACCGACGGAATCCAATCGCCGCCCGGGTCCAGCGCCGTGCGCCACGCCCGGGTCGTCTCCTCCGGGCTCATGATCGTGCCCAGCCGCGCCGCGAACTCCTCGCCGGCCGAGTCCCGCCACCGGGCCTCGCCCGAATACGCCAGGAACACCACCGGGCGAACCACCCCGTCGCGCAGAGCGTCGGCGTACCCGTAGACGTGGTCGGCGACGGACTTCAGATGCCCCTCACCGTCTTCGGCGTACCGCACGAACGGAATCGCGGCGTCGTCGGAACGAAACGGCGTACCCGTCAGGCACAGACGGCGCTCCGCACCCCCGTACGCCTCGGCGATGCCGTCGCCCCAGCTCTTCGCGTCACCGCCGTGGTGGACCTCGTCGAGGATCACCAGCGTCGGCCGCGCATCGGCGACGGCGCGATGCTTGAACGGGTGCACCGCCACCTGGGCGTACGTCACCACGATGCCGTGGTAGGCCGGGTTGACCACTCCCTTGGCGTTGGTGAACGCCGGGTCCAGCGCGATGCCCGACCGCGCCGCCGACTCCGCCCACTGCACCTTCAGATGCTCGGTGGGCACGACGACGATCACCCGCTCGACGATTCGGCGGGCCAGCAGCTCGGCGGCGATGCGCAGCGCGAATGTCGTCTTGCCCGCGCCGGGGGTCGCCACCGCGAGGAAGTCACGCGGGTTGGTGGACAGGTACTTGTCCAGCGCCTCCTGCTGCCATTTGCGCAGGCCGCTCACTTGCGGCGGAGGGTCTTGTAGATCCGCTCGCATTCCGGGCACACCGGCGAGCCGGGCTTGGCCGACTTGGTCACCGGGAACGTTTCGCCGCACAGGGCGACGACGTAGCTGCCCGACACGGCGGAGTCGACGATCCGGTCCTTCTTGACGTAATGGAAGAACTTCGGGGTGTCATCGCGCGTCGTCTCGTCGACGCGGGTGTCGGTCCGTTCGATGGTCTTCGTGGTCTTCAGGGGCGTGCTCACGGTTCCCGATTGTGCACCATCGGCCGGATCGGCAGGCGCCCGGCCCCGGAACCGGCCCGGCACTGCGGGAGTTTGCGCGGCGAGTACCGTTGTGGCCATGGCGAATCGGCGGACGAACCGCCGGGGCAGGCGCGGCCCCGAAGCGGTGCTGATCACGGACGCGCGGCAGTCCCGCATTCGCAACTACAACTACCGTCGGCACACCTACGCGGTGTTGCAGTGGTCGCGCATTCCGTTGCTGTTGCTGGCCGCCGCCGCGTTTTTGTGGTGGGACCTGGCGTGGTTGGCGGCGATCCTCACCGTGTTGTCGGTGCCGATGCCGTGGGTTGCTGTGGTCATCGCCAATGGCGTGGGTGAGCCGGCGGACAAGCGGTCGCCGCGGGTGTACAAGCCGGGCGTCGTGCGCGAGCAGAATCGCAGGTGGGAGGAGGCGCAGCGGGAACGGCTGGCCCGGCTTTCCGACGGCCCCTCCCACGCCCTGACCGCCGGCGGGTCCGGTGCCACCAGCGATTCCGACGCCGATCCGCGCGACGTGAATTTGCCGGCCGTTCGCGGCGACGAGGTCGGCGTCGGCCCCTACGGGGGTATCGATCCGTCGATGATCATCGACATGGAAGACGATGACGCGGACGCAGATGACCCGGCCGACGCCGACCAGAACCCAACCACCGAATCACGGGAGAACCGCAAGAAGTGAGCACCGATCCGATCGTGACCCCGCCCTCGGACGAGGAGCTTGCCGGGCTGCCGGCCCTCGCCCCGCGTTTGGCCGATGCGTTGCGCGGCTTGGGCTACGGGGTGTCCGGCCTGCGTCAGTTGCTTGACGACGACGGCCTGGCCGCCCTCGACCGGGGCGAACCGGAGGCGGTGGTGTGCAAGATCGATCTCGCGTTGGACCGGCCGGGGCTGGCCGCGGTCGTCTCCGCGTTCATCGTGGGAGATGCCGTGGACCTGGTGCCGTGGCTGGGTGAAGAACTCGTCGCCGACTGCATTCGCTGCGGAGTGCTGCGCAACGTCGGAGACGCGGGGCAGCACCCCCGTCATGCCGCGGCCATCGATGCGCGCCCCGTGGAGGTCGACGGCGTGGAGCGGCTGGTCTTCTCCGACCGCGACGCCTCCATGACCGATCATGTTCCCGGCCCGGACCACGTTCTGGGGGTGGGCCGGGCATCGCGGTCCCTGTTGGACATCACGCCGATGGATCCCGTCGGCTCCGCCCTGGATCTGGGGGCCGGATGCGGGGTGCAGGCGCTCGGACAGCATGGCGCCGGTTCCATCACGGCCACCGACGTCCACCCCAGGGCGTGCCTGTTCGCGGAGGCGACGCTGGCCGCGGCGGGTCTGGCCGACTCCTCGGAGGTTCTGGTCGGCTCGTGGTTCCAGCCGGTGGCGGGTCGCCGTTTCGACCGCATCGTCGCCAACCCGCCGTTCGTCGTCGGCGTGCCGGAGGTCGGCCACGTCTACCGCGACTCCGGTCTCGACCTCGACGGCGCCACCGAGTTGATGTTGCGCGAGGTGCCGGATCACCTCGAGCCCGACGGCACCGCGCATCTGCTGGGCGCGTGGGCGCACGTCGATTCCGGCGATGGGGCGGATTGGGCCTCTCGCGTGGCGTCGTGGTTGCCGAAGGAGGGCGTCGAGGCGTGGATCATCCAGCGCGACGTCGTCGACCCGGCCGCCTACGTGGGCACGTGGCTTCGCGACGAGTCCATCGACCCGCGGAGCGCCGGGGGCCGGGCGAAGACCCGCCGGTGGCTCGACCATTTCGCCGCCAACGACGTCGTGGGCATCGGTTTCGGCTACATCACGCTGCAGCGCGTCGACGGGCCTTCGTCGATCACGTGCGAGGACATGCCACAGCCGTTGGGTGGGCCGTTCCGCGACGAGGCGGCCGAGTGGTTGCTGCGCACCGCCTGGCTGCGCGACCGAAACGCCGGGGACATTCTCGACGCCCGGTACCGGGTCCGGCCGGGCGTGGCCGTCGAGCGAGTCGAGCTGGCCGGCACCGAGGCCGATCCGGAGCAGGGCTTCTCCCCCGCCGCCCTGCGCATCACCCGCACCGATGGGCCGCGATGGAGCCATGACACCGATGACGCCGTCGTGCGCATCCTGTCCGCGATCACTCCGGACGCGCCGCTGGCGACGGTGCTCGACGTCATGGCCATGCTCGGAGCGCTTCCGGAGGACGGCCTCGACGACGTCAAGGAGGCGCTCGTCCCCGTCGTCGTCGACCTGGTCCGGCATGGGCTGCTGTTGCCGGCCGAGTTGCTTGACGACGCCGACGCCCACGACGAGTAGCCGACGCGCCTGACGCGGCCACAAGCGCGTCGAACGAAACCAACCAGCCGAACGAGACCAACGAGAAGGAGACGGCGAACACATGAAGGCGGTCGTGACCAGGGTGACGCGTGCGGCGGTGCGCGTCGACGGAGAAGTCGTCGGGGAAATCGACGGCGGCGACACCGGCGGGCTGCTCGCCCTCGTCGGCGTCGGGCGGGACGACGATCCGGACGCGT
Source organism: Corynebacterium freneyi (assembly GCF_030408835.1). Lineage (NCBI taxonomy): Bacteria > Bacillati > Actinomycetota > Actinomycetes > Mycobacteriales > Corynebacteriaceae > Corynebacterium > Corynebacterium freneyi. Next base: position 1,388,758 of record NZ_CP047357.1, on the reverse strand, counting down.
GGGAGACGATGGCGCGCAAGATCGCCGAATTGCGCATCCTCGACGGCGAGAAGTCGGCCGTCGACGTGGGCGCTCCGGTTCTGGTGGTCAGCCAGTTCACGCTCATGGGCGCGACGAAGAAGGGCCGCAGACCGTCGTGGACCGACGCCGCACCGGGTGAGGTGGCCGAGCCGGTCATCGCGAAGATCGTCGGCCGACTGCGCGAACGCGGCCTCGAGGTCGCCGAGGGACGGTTCGGGGCGATGATGGACGTCGAGTCGGTCAACTCCGGTCCCTTTACCGTGCTCGTGGAATGTTGATCCGACACCCGTCGAGCCTGGCGTCGGCACACTGAACCGTTCCCAGGTGTCACCGTCGTAAAGCATTGCCCCTCCCCCGAAATGGGGCACCAAAAGACGACGTGGAACGCTTCCCGGTAGTGCGAAATCGGCGACGTGACGCACTTCACCTGCAGTTTTGCCGAAGAAACACAAAGGTCGACCCGAATTCCCCCATTCGACTCGTCACCGATATGCCGCGGCGGGAACAAACCGAGGCGCCGGTCCGTTGGACCGGGTGAGATCGTCGACTTCCCAAGGAAAGGCCGGATCACATGACTAGTGCCGATGTCCGAACTGACGAGCGCGAAACCCGGGAGCGAGATACCGGGCGCCGCAGCGGGAACAACAACAACCCTTCCGCGGATCTGGTTCGCGTGTACCTCAACGGAATCGGCAAGACGGCCTTGCTCAGTGCGGAGGAAGAGGTCGAACTCTCCAAGCGCATTGAAGCCGGCGTTTACGCCGAACACCTGCTGAAGACCGGCGCGAAGATGACCCGCGCCAAGAAGCGCGACGCGAAGATCATCGCCAAGGACGGCAAGGCCGCCCGCGCTCACCTGCTGGAAGCGAACCTGCGCCTGGTGGTGTCGCTGGCCAAGCGCTACACCGGCCGCGGCATGCCGCTGCTGGACCTCATCCAGGAGGGCAACCTTGGTCTCATCCGCGCGATGGAGAAGTTCGACTACACCAAGGGCTTCAAGTTCTCCACGTACGCGACCTGGTGGATCCGCCAGGCCATCACCCGCGGCATGGCCGACCAGTCGCGCACCATCCGCCTGCCCGTCCACCTGGTCGAGCAGGTCAACAAGATCTCCCGCATCAAGCGCGAGCTGTACCAGCAGCTGGGCCGCGAGGCCACCAACGAGGAGCTGGCCGAGGAGTCCGGCATCCCCGAGGCCAAGATCGAAATGCTGCTGCGCCAGTCCCGCGACCCGGTGAGCCTGGACATGCCGGTGGGCACCGACGAGGAAGCGCCGCTGGGCGACTTCATCGAGGACTCGGAGGCCACCGACGCCGAAGAGGCCGTCGTCGCGTCGCTGCGCCACCACGACGTCCGCCGCGTGCTGTCGACGCTGGAGATCCGGGAGCAGGAGGTCATCAAGCTGCGCTACGGCCTCGATGACGGCCTGCCCCGCACCCTCGATCAGATCGGCCGCCACTTCGGCCTGTCCCGCGAGCGCGTCCGCCAGATCGAGCGCGAGGTCATGGCCAAGCTGCGCGAGGGCGAGCGCGCCGACAAGCTGCGCGCCTACGCCAAATAGCCCCGCTTTCCCGGAGTTCCCGGTCGCCGGGATCCCCGCGGGAACATCCGCCGCCCCGTCACCGCATCCGCTCGGTGACGGGGCGCGCCGCTTTGTCGGGAACAAACGAACCCCGGTTGCGGTTATTGTTGAAGTATTCGCGCCGCCCGTCGCCACGTCGATGGCGCGGCGCGCCGCCGCGCACGCGCGCGGGCAGACGTTTTGAGCCCCCGGAGGACAGCAGTGAAGGACCTGGTAGACACCACGGAGATGTATTTGCGCACCGTCTTCGAGCTCGAAGAAGAGGGCATCATCCCCCTGCGTGCCCGAATCGCCGAGCGGCTGGAGCAGTCCGGCCCGACGGTGAGCCAGACGGTGGCCCGCATGGAACGCGACGGCCTGCTGTCGGTCGCCCCGGACCGCAGCTTGAAGTTGTCTGAGGAGGGCCGCGCCCGCGCGACGGCGGTTATGCGCAAGCACCGGCTGGCGGAGCGCCTGCTCACCGACGTCATCGGGCTGGAGTGGGACAAGGTCCACGACGAGGCCTGCCGGTGGGAGCACGTGATGAGCGACGAGGTCGAGCGCAAGCTGCTCGACGTCCTCGACGAGCACACGGTGTCGCCGTTCGGCAACCCCATCCCGGGGCTGGAGGAACTGGATTCGACCGCCGCGGCTGACCTGCCGGCCGACGCCGTCCGCCTGTCCGAGCTGCCCGAGGGCGGCCCGCACCATGTGACGGTGTTGCAGATCAACGAGATTCTTCAGGTCGAGCCGACCTACATGAAGCGGCTTCACACCGCCGGCATCATGCCGGGCGCCGAAGCCGAGGTCGAGCTCCATCCGGGGCGTGTGACGTTGGCGCGTGGCGATCATTCGCTGGACATCCCGGATACGCTCTCCCACGCGGTGATGGTGGTGCACGACAAGTGAAACTCCTGGTGACGGGTGGTGCCGGTTACGTCGGTGGCGTGACCGCCGCCGTCCTGCTGTCCGGGGGCCACGAGGTGACGGTCCTCGACGATCTGTCGACGGGCAATCGCGACGGCGTGCCCGAAGGCGCCGAGTTCATCGAGGCCAACGTCGCCGACGTCATCGGCGACGTGCTTTCCGACGGCGCATTCGACGGGGTGCTGCATTTCGCGGCGCGTTCCCTGGTCGGAGAATCCGTGGAGGTGCCGGCGGAGTACTGGCACGGCAACGTCGGCACCACGCTGACGTTGCTCGACGCGATGCGCGACACGAACACGGACAACCTGGTGTTCTCCTCCACCGCCGCGACCTACGGCGAGCCGACGCAGGTGCCGATCACCGAGGACATGCCCACCGCCCCGACCAACGCGTACGGCGCGACGAAGCTGTCCATCGACTACGCCATCACCTCCTACGCCCGGGCCTACGGGCTGGGGGCGACGAGCCTGCGGTACTTCAACGTCGCCGGCGCGTGGAACGGCCACGGCGAAAACCGCGTAGTGGAAACGCATCTCATCCCCCTGGTGCTGCAGGTGGCGTTGGGCCACCGCGACAAGATCATGGTCTTCGGCAACGACTGGCCGACGGCCGACGGCACTGCGGTGCGCGACTACATCCACGTCAAGGACCTCGCCGACGCCCACCTGCTGGCGTTGGGCTCGAATGAGGCGGGCACGCACCGCATCTTCAACCTCGGCTCCGGCGACGGGTACTCGGTCCGCCAGGTCATCGACACCTGCCGCGAGGTAACCGGCCACCCGATCCCGGCGGAGGATGCCCCGCGCCGCGGCGGAGACCCGGCGACCCTCATCGCCTCGTCCGCCCGCGCCATTTCCGAGTTGGGGTGGGATCCGAAGTTGACGGATCTGAAGACCATCGTCTCCGACGCGTGGAAGTTCACCGAGTCCCTCGGCGACCGCGCGCATTCCGCCCGCCGCTGATCGACAGTTTTTCGTCGGACCAGTACTCGCCGTCTTCCGGATGCACCTCACCGAGGATGGCGGTGGTGGCCTCCAGCATCGACCGAAGGGCTTCCTCGCCCCGCCCCGAGGTCATGGCGACCAGGAGCAGCTGGGACAGCGAATGCCCGGGGTCGGTGAGCAGCGCCGCGTCGAGTGCGGCTCGGGCGATGGTGGCGTTGCCGTGGACGTGGCGGTCGATGGCGTAGCAGGCCAGGGCGTTGGCCCGCGCCGTTCCCCGGAAGATGCGGGCGCAGCCGAGCCACAGCGCCCGGACGGTGTCTTCGGCGTCGCCGAGGATCTCGCACATGGTCAGGTCGCGCAGCAACAAGCTGACCAACGGCCGGGCCAGGGTGCGCAGGTGCATCGGTTCGGTCAGCGCATCGTCGACGCTGATGTCGCCCCGGTCGACCGCGCCGACGAGGGACAACCATTCGAGGTGATGCTCGCGCACCAGCTCCATCGCCTGCGACCCGGACCCACCGTCGGCGCGCCGAAGCCCCCGGACGTCGTCGTCGGCGCGGCGCAACGCCTCCCCCGCCGCGATCCGCAAGCCCGCGGGTTCGGGGCGAAACCGCTCCCGCAACGATTCCACGTTCGCCGCGATGGCCTCTCCGCTCGAGTGCAGCCTGTCGGAGGCCCAGGACACCGCCGGGTCGCCGAGGACGCCGAGCAGGTACCCGTCGGCATCGGTCACCGACGCACCGGCGTACACGGCGTCGACTCCCGCGAACTGCACGACGTCGATGTCGAAGTCCTCCAGCGCCGCCACGATTCCGTCGCACCGACGACGAAGGCCGCGACCGTCATCCGTACCGTCATCCGTACCGCCGCAGTCACCGTCACCGCCGCCGGGCCACGCTTCGGAAATCACGTAGACGTCGGCGCGCTCGTGGCCTTCGGCGGCCATTTCGCCGGCCGCCAGGCGCACGGCGTCGACGTCCGCGCCGTCGATGCCGCGCACCAGCACCGGCCCCGGTTCGCACAGGAACCGGTCGCCGAAGACGAGCACGAGGCATTCCCTCGGGTGGTAGCCCAGCAGTCCGGGCAGGTTGGTCAGCATGTCGACGGCATCGGCGGGGTTCATGGTCGGCCCCATCGGGTACGGCGGGCGGGCATTCCGGTCGGCGTCTTGGCCTCGTGTGGTCATGGCCGCAGGATGCGTGACGCGCCGCTGAGGGGCTCGTCGTAAAGCGGTCCGGCAACCGCCTAATGTGGAGAAAACCCGTCCTGTGGAATATCTGCGGGGCGACGGTGGTTGCACGGTTCAGTTGCCGACAGTGGCACGACGTTTCACCCGAACCGGTGAGTAAGGAGGCGCACACCATGGACGAGGGACACGAGATGTACGAAATGCAGTTCCCCGCCCCGGAAGTGGGGCCCAAAAACGGTGGTCTGACCATGGTCATCGCCCTGCAGGGCTACGCCGACGCTGGGATGGCGGTGGCGGGTTCGGCAGGTCACCTCACCGATGCGCTCGACCACCGGCCGCTGGTGAACTTCAACAACGACGAACTGGTGGATTACCGTTCGCGCCGCCCGGCGGTGACCATGGTGGGCGATGAGGTCGCCGAAAGCGCCGACTTGGACCTGACGCTGCAGGTGGTGCGCGACAATGCGGGCAAGCCGTTCCTGCTGTTGTCGGGCCCGGAGCCGGATCTGCGGTGGGACGCGTTTTCCGAGGCGGTCGCCGACTTGGCGGAGCGTTTCGACGTGCAGCGCACCGTGTCCTTGTACTCAGCGCCGATGACCGTGCCGCACACGCGGCCGCTGACCGTCATCGCCCATGGCAACGATCCCGAGTTGCTGTCCGGCCACCGCACGTGGGGCCAGCGGGTCACGGTGCCCGGTGCGGCGAGCCTGCGCATCGAGTTGGAGCTGACCCGCCGCGGCCGCAAGACCTGCGGTTTCACCGCCCAGGTGCCGCATTACGTCGCGGCGTCGGACTACCCGTTGGCGGCGTTGCGCCTGCTCGAGGCCGTCGCCGACGCCGGTGACCTGGACTTTCCGCTGACCGCCCTGGAACGCGAGGCGGACAAGGTCGCCGAACTGCTGGCCACGCAGGCCCAGGAGTCGGAGGAGGTCGCCGGGATCGTCCACATGCTCGAGCGCCAGCACGACGAGGAGGAGCGCCGCCGCGCGACGCTGGAGTCGAACCCGCTGGTCCGGGAGGACGGGACCATGCCGTCGGCCGATGAGTTGGGCGCCGAGTTCGAGCGGTTCCTGGCGTCGCAGATCGGCGAGCCTTCGCGTGACGACGAGCAGGCCTCCGACTCCCCCGCCGATTCGGTCGATGACGCCGTGGACGACGACGTGCGCGGATCCGATGGCGTCGATTCGGACGATGCACGCGGTTCGGAGCAGTCGGATGACTCGACCGAGTCCGACGACTCCAACGGCTCCGACGACTCCGATGATTCCGACGGTCCCGACAACCCGGGTGGCCGACGTCCGCGCCGCCCCTGGTTCCGCTTCTAGAACTGACGACCGACTAGAACTGGCAGGCGCCCGGCAGTTCGATGTCGGAGGAGGAACCGTTGACGGAGGCTTCCTTCAGCGCGATGCCGAACGCCGCCGCCAGGTAATGGGTGGCCAGCTCCGAGCCGGTCATCATGGGCGCGGCGTGGCCGATGCCCAGACCTGGTGCGAGGCGGGGAATCTCGGCGGGCACGAACGTGACCTCGGCGCCCTGGGCGCACCAGTCGCGGGCCAGCTGCTCGGCCTGCCCGAACGGGATGACGTCGTCGTTGCGTCCGTTGAGCACCAGCACCGGGGCATTCGGCTTCAGGCGGCCGATGCGGTTGCGGTCGAGGACCTCGACGATTTCCGGGTGCTCGGCGAAGTGATCCGACAGCGAGCGGCCGTCGACCGTCCACGAGTTCGTGCGGTGCAGGCCGACGCGCGCCACGGAATCGTCGATGCAGTCCTCCGACAGCTCCGACAGGATCCGCTTGCCGTAGGGCGACGCGATGTCGTCCATGAGCGGGCGCAGGTGCGGCTCGGCGGCGAGGAACCCGTTGACCGCGTAGCCGATGGCCCCCATGATCAGGTTGCCGTCGATGCGGGTGAGCACCTGCGACAGGTCGGCCGTCGGGGCGCCGGCGAAGGTGACCACGACGTTGAGTTCCGGCGCGTAGGTCTGCGCCAGCTCGGCGGCCGATGCGGTGGCGCCGCCGCCCTGCGAGTAACCCCACAACGCGATCGGCGAGTCGGCGGGCAGGCCGTCGATGGCAAGGCCGGCGCGGGCGGCGTCGAGGACCGTCTGTCCCTGGTCGACGCGGTTGACGTAGGTGTGCACGCCCGGCGCACCCAACCCGATGTAGTCGGTGACCACGACGCGGAAACCCTGCTCCAGCAGCGGTTCGACCTGGTCGATCTGTCCGCCGCCCTCTTCGCCGAACGTCGCCGACGGCGCGCACTTGTCGGCCTGTCCGACGGTGCCCGGTGCGACGACTACCGTCGGCCGCGGCCCCTCGTGCTCCCACGGCACGTCCGGCACGGCGACGACTCCCCCGACCTCGCGACCGCGGCCGGCGCCGTCGCGGGTGGCGAACCTGAAGATCCGCGCCGTGTACTCCACCGATTCCCCTCCGCTCGAGCCGTTGGCCGAGCTTCCGCCGCCGATGCTTCCCGACGGCGACGGGGCGGGTCGAGACGACAGCACGGTCCCGGGGGCCGCTTCGACGATGGGGAGGTCTTCGTCGTAAAGCGAGGCCGCATCAGCCGCGCCATCGCCTGCCGAAGCAATGCCGGGAAGCACCGCCCCCGCCGTCGCCGTGAACATTCCCGCCGCCACCAGCGCCGCCACCGTGCGCCTGAATCCGTTTCCAGTTTGCATATGAACATGTAACCACGGCGGGCCTGTCAGATCGGGCAATTGGATAGTGTGGACGGCGTGTCCCTCTCCGCCATGCTCCCCGACCTCGCCGACGTCCCCGAATCACTGATCGACGACGCGATCGTCGACTCCTTCATCGCCTGGACCAGGCAGACGGGCATCACGCTCTACCCCGCGCAGGAGGAGGCGACGCTGGCCCTGGCCGGCGGAGACCACGTCATCCTGGCCACGCCGACGGGCTCGGGAAAGTCGATGGTGGCCATCGCCGCGCATTTCGTCGCCCTGGCGCGCGGGCAGCGCAGCTTCTACACCGCCCCGATCAAGGCGCTGGTCAGCGAGAAGTTCTTCGCCTTGTGCGAGGTGTTCGGCGCGGAGAACGTCGGCATGATGACCGGCGACGCCACCGTCAACGGCGGCGCCCCGATCATTTGCGCCACCGCCGAAATCGTCGCCAACATCGCGCTGCGCGAGGGCCCGGAGGCGCGCATCGATCAGGTGGTCATGGACGAGTTCCACTTCTACGCCGAGCCCGACCGCGGCTGGGCGTGGCAGGTGCCGCTGCTGCTTCTTCACCGCGCGCAGTTTCTGCTCATGTCCGCCACGCTCGGCGACGTGTCCATGTTCCGCCGCGACCTGAAGGAACGCACCGGGCGCGACGTCGAACTGGTCACCGGCACCACCCGCCCGGTGCCGCTGGACTTCCATTACGTCTACGCCCCGGTCCACGACACCCTCGACGAGCTGCTGGCCGACGGCAAGGCGCCGATCTACGTCGTGCATTTCTCGCAACGCGAGGCCATCGAACGGGCGCAGGCGCTCACCGGCCTGACCCTGCTCAACCCGGAGGAGAAGGAACGCATCCGCCAGGAGATCGGCGACTTCCGCTTCACGACGTCCTTCGGCCGCGTGCTGTCGAAACTGGTCCGCCGCGGAATCGGCGTCCACCACGCCGGCATGTTGCCGAAGTACCGGCGTCTGGTCGAACGGCTGTCGCAGACCGGCCTGCTCAAGGTCATCTGCGGCACCGACACCCTCGGCGTGGGCATCAACGTGCCCATCCGCACGGTGCTGATGACCGGCCTGGTCAAGTACGACGGCACGCGCCAACGCATCCTGAAATCCCGCGAGTTCCACCAGATCGCCGGCCGCGCCGGACGGGCGGGCTACGACACCGAGGGCACCGTCGTCGTGCAGGCCCCGGACCACGAGATCGAGAACTTCAAGCTGCGCCGACGCGCCGGACAGGACGAGGCGAAGATGAAGAAGCTCCGCCTCAAGGCCGCCCCCAAGGGTGAGGTGACGTGGTCGGAGAAGACGTTCGACAAGCTCGTCGAGCAGCCGCCGGAGGCCCTGACCAGCCGGTTCCGGGTGAGCAACGGCATGCTGCTCAACGTAATCGCCCGCGGCGGCGACACCTACGCCAACATGCGCGACCTGCTGCGCGGCAACCATGACACCCGCCACCAGCAGAACCAGGCGATCCTCACCGCCATCGAGCTCTACCGGGGCCTCGTCGCCGCCGGCATCGTCGAGGAGACCACCGGCCCCGGCGGCGACGACGACATCCGGCCGCGGTTGACCGTGGAACTGCAGCGCGACTTCGCTCTCAACCAGCCGCTGGCCCCCTTCGCCCTGGCCGCACTCGAACTGCTCGACCCGGAGGCCGAGGACTACTCGCTCGACGTCATCTCCGTGTTCGAATCCATCCTCGACGATCCCCGACCGCTGCTTGCCGCGCAGCAGAAGGCCGCGCGCGGCGAGGAGATCGCGGCGTTGAAGGCCGAGGGCGTCGACTACACCGAGCGGATGAACATCGTCGAGGACATCACCTGGCCCAAGCCCCTCGACGAGGAGCTGGAGCAGGCGTACCAGACCTACGCCAAGGGCCACCCGTGGGTGCGCGAGTTCGAACTGTCGCCGAAGTCCGTCGTCCGCGAGATGGTGGAAAAGGGCATGACCTTCTCCGACGTCGTCTCCGAATACGGCATCGCCCGCGCCGAAGGCGTGCTGTTGCGCTACCTCACCGATGCGTGGCGCACCCTCCGGCACACCCTGCCCCGGGAGGCCGCCAACGACGAGCTCGCCGATGTCATCGAATGGCTCGGCGAACTCATCCAGCAGGTCGACTCTTCGCTGGTCGACGAGTGGGCGCAGATGGCCGACCCCGACAAACCGGTCGACGAGGAGACTCTTCGCGAGGCGGCGTTCGGCGGCGACGAATCCCGCCCGCTGACCGGCAACACCCGCGCCTTCACCCGCATGGTGCGCAACCTCATGTTCCGCCACGTCCAGCTGTTCGCGCTGGAAAAGGAACGCGAACTGGAGGAGCTCGACTCCTACCTCGACGACGCGCCGGACTGGCCGGCGCTCATGGACGACTACTTCGACGAATACGACGACGTCGACCTGGGACCGTCCGCCCGGGGCCCGGAGCATTTCCGCGTCGACGACTCCCGTGCGACCGGCGAAGCCCCCGACGGCGGCGTGTGGCGCGTCGAGCAGACCATCCTCGACCCCGAAGGCGACCGCGGTTGGCGCATCGTCGCCGACGTCGATCTGGCCGAATCCGACGCCGCCGGCGAGGTCCGCCTGCGGTCGTTGGAGGTCAAGGCGGGCTGACCCGGCGGGTGCGGATCAGTTCTCCGCGGGCCTCCGTTCTTCGCCGCTGTCTCAGTTCTCCGACACGGCCCGGTCGTAGGCAGCCTTGACCAGCTCACCGATGCGGGTGAACTCGTCGCCGCGCACCGACGACGCCCGGTGGACCAGTCCGATGGTGCGGCCGGGGCGCGTCGGCCCCTCGAAACGCGCGGTGGCCAGACCGGGGCGCTGCGCCTCCACCTTCAGCGCCGACTCGGGCACCAGGGTTTCGCCCAGCCCGCCGGCGACGCACTGCACGACGGTCGACAACGACGCAGCGCGCGTCTCCAACCCCAGGCTGTCGTCGCGATGGGCATCCACCCGACGACACAGATCCAGCACCTGGTCACGCAGGCAGTGGCCGTCGTCAAGCAACAACAGATTCAAATCCGTCAGCGCATCCAACGGCACATCATCGTGGCCGGCCAGGTCATGGCCCTCCGGAAGCACGAGATGGAACTCCTCCTCGTACAGCGGAGTCTCCTCGAACGACGACACCCCCGACGGCAACGCCAGCACCGCCGCGTCGATGGCACCCGAACGCAACGCCTCGATGAGGTGCGCCGTGGGCTCCTCCACGATGCGCGGCTCCAGCTCCGGCAACTCCTCGCGGACGTTGACCAGAAAATTCGGCAGGATGTAGGGCGCGACCGTCGGAATGAAACCAATGGCCAACGGACCCGCGAGCTCATCGGCGCGACCCGACGCACGGGCCACGATGTCGTCGACGATCTCCGACACCTGGCGGGCATACGGCAAAATGCTGCGACCCAACGGCGTGACCAGCAGACGGCGCGTGGAACGCTCCACGAGCTGGACGCCCAGACCACCTTCGAGCGTGGACAGGGCCTGGGACAGGGAGGGCTGGGAAATGCCGATTCGCTGGGCGGCCTGACCGAAGTGGCCGGTGTCAGCGATCGCGACGAAAGCGCGAAGCTGCGGGAGGGTGGGGCGGTATTCGCGATTACGCATGCCTATGAGCGTACACGAGACTATTTCAAATTACCTCTTGACAGTCCGAGGTTTCATAGGCATAATGGGCGATGCACCGGATGGGACGATCCCCGCCGGCACCACCACCAGGGCGGATACACCATCCCCCGGCGGGTGGCCGAGCGGGAAAATCGTCACCGCGCCGTCTGCGCCGTACGAACACCGACTCCAAGCCAATCCCCTAGGAGGATTCACATGGCTCTGCTCACCGTTGGCGACAAGTTCCCCGAGTTCAACCTGACCGCCCTGAAGGGCGGCAACCTGCGCGAGGCCAACGCCGCTTCGCCCGACGACTACTTCGAGCAGGTCACCAACGACTCGTACGAGGGCAAGTGGAAGATCGTCTTCTTCTACCCGAAGGACTTCACCTTCGTCTGCCCGACCGAGATCGCCGCGTTCGGCAAGCTCAACGAGGAGTTCGAGGACCGCGACACCATCGTTCTCGGCGGCTCCGGCGACAACGAGTTCTCCCACTTCAACTGGCGCGCCACCCACGAGGAACTGCTCGACATCCCGTTCCCGATGTTCTCCGACATCCGCCACGACCTGATGCGTGCGCTCGGCGTCGAGAACGCCGACGGCGTCGCCGACCGCGCCACCTTCATCATCGACCCGGACGGCATCATCCAGTTCGTCTCCGTCACCCCGGACGCCGTGGGCCGCAACGTCGACGAGGTCCTGCGCGTCCTCGACGCCCTGCAGTCCGAGGAGGTCTGCGCCTGCAACTGGCAGAAGAACGACCCCACCAAGAACATCGACAAGATGGACGTCCTGAAGCAGGAGCTGAAGTAATAGATGAGCATTGACAACCTTCGCTCCGGTCTGCCGGAGTACGCCAAGGATCAGAAGCTGAACCTGGGCACCCTGACCCGTTCCACCGAGCTCAACGAGCAGCAGCTGTGGGGCACCCTCCTGGCGTCGGCGGCCGCGACCCGCAATGACACCGTCTTCTCGGAGATCTCCGAGGAGGCCAAGGAGCACCTGTCCGACGAGGCCTTCGAGGCCGCGCTCGGCGCCGCCACCGTCATGGCGATGAACAACGTCGCCTACCGCGCCAAGGGTTGGCTCGGCGACGACTACGCCCAGGTGAAGTTCGGCCTGCGCATGAACATCATCGCCAAGCCCGGCGTGGAGAAGGCCGACTTCGAGCTGTGGTCGCTGGCCGTGTCCACGATCAACGGCTGCGAGCACTGCGCCGTCGCCCACGACAAGACCGTCCGCGAGGAGGGTCTGACCAAGGAGCAGGTTTGGGAGGCCGTGAAGATCGCCGCGGTGGTCCAGGCCGTCGCCCAGACCGTCCAGGTCGAGGGCGCGCGCTAAGCGTTTCCTCGCCTCACGGCAGCGATAGCCTCACGGCTTCGAGAAGGCCGCCGCACTCCCCCGGTTTCGCCCGGGTCGGGTGCGGCGGTTTTTTCGTGGGCGCTGTCCGTGTTTCGGGGCCGGTGTGCGTGACGACGGCCGTCGCAAAGCCCGAAATGGCACGAATGCCGACACACCACGGGGTCAGCTCACCGTCTTCCAAACCACGGGGTCTAAACCACGGGTTCGATGGCGACCCCGTGGTTTAGCGCCGAAAAACAGGAGACCCCGCAGTTTGGACCCCGTGGTTCAGGAACGGGGCGGACCGACCCCGTGGTTTAGGGATGGCCGGTGCGGGGCGACGCCCGCGGGAGCCGACGATCATCCCCGAAACACATGACCCCGAAGCGGCCGCGCCATGAACGGCGGGCGACTTCGGGGTGATGGGCCCGTGAAAGCGTGCGAAAACGAGGCGCACGCCGGGGCCGGGGCCGCGGCGAACTACGGAATCGGCACGGGGCGTCGACCGCCGACGACCTGGCGGTAGATCTCGACGTAGGCGACCATTTGAATCGGCAGGGTGTACAGCGCACCGACGTAGCAGAGGAAAACGCCGACCGCGCCGATGATGCTCGCCAGCACCAGCGCGCCGAGGACCGGCCAGAACCGCGCCTTGACCAGGTTCCACGCCACGGCGGGGGCCTCCAGCACCTTGGCGCGGCCGTCCATGACGAGCATCTGCATCATCACGGAGATCGGCAACATCACGACGGAGCCGGCGATGAGCAGCACGTACGCCAATATCGTCACCACGATGCCCGCGGCGGAGGAACGTTCGGCCACGGCACCGGCGGCGAACATCATGAGGACACCCGGGATCTGGGAGACGAAGCCGAGGATGCTGGTGAAAAACCACACGCCGACCAGCGATCCCCACCGGGTGACGCGGAAGAACGTGCCGAACGACGGCCTGCGACCGTCGATTTCCTCGAACGCGCCGCGGTAGGCGAACACCGTGAACGCGAAGATGAGCACGAACAGCACCGGGTACATCAACAGGATCGCGCCGACGGCTGCTCCGAGTCCGGCGTCCGTCGGGCTGCTGTACGGATCCGACGGGTTGTAGTTGGACAGGCTCGACCACATGCCGCCGAAGATGACGCCGAAGAAGAGGAACATGACCACGGCGATCACGCCGCCGGCCGCCGCCATGAATCCGAGCCACGTGCCGATGTTGGCGTTGACGCGCTTGAACGCCGTCGTAATCGGCTGCGTGATGTTGAACGGGGCTTCGCCGGACATCACGGGCGACGTCGGCGGGGCCTCACCGCCGGGCTGTCCGACGCCGATGCCCGGATCTCCGGCGCCCTGCTGACCCTGCTGCCAGTAGCCCTGTCCCGGCGCCTGGTAACCCTGGTAGCCCTGGTAGCCCTGGTAGCCGGCCTGGCCGTATCCCTGCTGGTCGTACGGGGCCTGGCCGTATCCCTGCTGGCCGTACGGGTCCTGGCCGTATCCCTGCTGGCCGTACGGGTCCTGGCCGTATCCCTGCTGGCCGTACGGGGCCTGGCCGTATCCCTGCTGGCCGTACGGGTCCTGGCCGTATCCCTGCTGGCCGTAGGGGTCGTTGCCGGCGTTGCCGTCGCCGGGACGGCCGTTGTCATCGGTCATGTGCAATCCTCCATCGGTCGATGAGATGTTCCAGTGTAAAACTCCGGCCGGTGGGCCGCAGCAGCGCGTCGACGTCGGCGGGCACCGGATCAATCAGTGCTTGACGACGATGACGTCCAAGGTTAGACGACGGTGACGTCGGCGGCGCCCTCGAAGGCGGTGAGCTCGCCGCCCGCACCGCGGGAGGATCCCCGGTAGCGGATGACGTACTCCCCAGGCTCGACGTCGCTGGTGTCCCAGGTGATGGTGGTGGTCGTCGAGGCTCCCTCGTTGGCGAATTCGATGACGGTCGCTTCGTGGGAGTCGTCGGCGATGCGGGTTCCTTCGCCGTTGTCCCCGCCGCGCTTTTCCACGGACAGGAAGCCCGATTCGTGGCGCAGGTCGGAGTTGGGGTTGGCGCCGACGAAGGCGATGGCTACGTGGGTGCCGACGGCGACCGGGCCGTCGGGGCCGGTCAGGACGTCGCCGAAGTTCTTCCCGACCGGGGCGAGGTCGACGAAGGGGTTGCCGGCCGGCGACGGCGGGATCTTGCCGGTGAGGTCGCCTTCGGCGGCGCCGGAGTCGACGGGGATGCCGGCGGCCATGGCGGAGGCGAGACCGTCGAAGACCTGGGTGGCCGCGGGCAGCGTGAGGCGGCCGAAGATGGTGGCGCCGCCCTCGTAGTCCTGCTGGTCGTACTCCTCCGGCGTGGTGATGTAGTGGCCGTAGCCGGAGGTGTAGCCCTGCACGATGACGGTGTCCATGTCGACGCCGAGCGCTTCGGCGATGGCGCGGCGCATGCGCAGGCCCGCCACGGTGGTCGGTTCGAACGCGAGCGAGGCGATGGTGATGCCGCCGATGCGGTGCAGGTGGAAGACGTGGGTCTGCTGCACCAGGCCGGGGATGTAGCCGACGGGCAGGAGGTTTTCCTTGGCGCCGTGGATGGCCGAAGCGGAGGCGGGCACGACGACCTGGTTGACCTGTCGCACCCAGGGAGTGCCGCCGCGGGCGCCTTCGTTGAAGCCGAGCATGGGTTCGCCGCCGCCGTCTTCCTGCGAGGAGGCGGCGAAGGCCGCGCCGAGGATGGCGGGTCCGGTGGTGCCGGGCTGGCCGTCCGGGGTGAAGCGGCCGTCGACCTTGACGTCGCGCATGTCGACCCACTGGTGGCGGGCGTCGATTCCGCCGCCGGCCAGCGGGACCGCGCGGCCCGCCACGCCGTCGAGCTGGCGGCGGCCGAGGATGCGGGCGGACTCGTATTCGTTGCCGTCGCCGGGCCCGGAGTTGGGCACCAGGCCGTGGTTGGGGCTGATGTCGCCGGGGGTGGACATGGCGAACGCCGCGACGTACGGCGCCGTCGCGGGATTGGTGTGGTCGACGCCGGCGCGGTGTTCGGCCAGCCAGGCGGCGTATCCCTTGTTGTCGCCGGAGACGATGGTGTGTTCCGGGCCGAAGGTCGTGGGGTGGATGCCGTACCAGTTGATCAGGCCGATGGCCTTGCCGTCGCGAAGCACGTGCAGCGTGACCGAATCGCGGTCGACTCCGTCGGGGAAGGCGGCCTTGTCGGCGTCGGGGTTGTTGTCGAAGGCCGTCTTGGACCGGTTGACGCCGGCGTCGGCGACGGTGCCGCGGGTCAGGGCGATGTGGCTGGGGGCCATGTCTGCGTCGGCGCGTTCGATGGCCTTCACGATGCCGGCGACGGTGGCTTCGAAGGTGACGGGCCGGAAGCCGAGGGTGGTCAGGTCGACCATGAGGTGGCCGGAGGTGCCGCCGGGAGCGACGTGGGTGTGGGACGCGCCGATGAGCACGTTGCCTTCGTGGTAGACGTCGCCGAAGCGTGCGCGCAGGCGGCGGAGGACTTCCATCTGGATGGACTGGAACATCAGGCCCATGTCGGCGGTGACGTGGGCGACTCGGCCGCCGTTGCCGTCGTCGAAGACGAAGGCGCGGGCGAACTGGCGCTGGCGCAGGCCGCTGGTTTGCTGGCTGAGCACCGCGTAGCCGTTCATGCCGGCGCCGAGGGGTTCGCCGGTCATGTCGGCCATGCCGCGGCCGACGGTCATGGGGATGCTTGACGACGCCCCGGGGGTTGCCGCGTCGCCGGCGGGTTGGGCTGCGGCGGGGGCCAGCCCGCCCCAATCGGCGGCCAGGGCGGCTCCCAGCGCAGTGGTGGCGGCGGTGGCTCCGAGGAAGGCCCGGCGCGGCAGGGTCGGGATGATTCGGGCGACGTCGGTCATGTGCGGTTCCCCTCGACGATGGTGGTTCGTGTGCGGTCGTGCGACGAAACGTTCGTCGCCGAACTCTTGGCGGAACCTTAGTGTGACGCGACACTCATATATGTAATTTTTGGTCAAAATCCAGCGATGAGACCCCTTCCGGGTGGAGACTATTGCCATCGCTTAACCTTTCACCGGGGCTAATCATATGGACGAAACCGGCGCCGCACCAGGACGCATGGCCTTCGTCCGCCCCTTTCTCCCCACGCAGCACCCCCGGTTGCCCGCACGTGCCCGCGGGCGATCGCCGATTTCCGCCAGGAGCTTTTTCGTGTCTTCGTCTTTCCGCCGTCGATCTCTCGGACGCCGTTTCGGCCAGTCGTCCCGTTCCGTCGCCTTCGCTTCGTTGACCGCCGCCGCGATGTGCGCGTCTCTTCTCGCGGCTCCCCATGCCACGGCCCAGGACGTTCCCGCGCCGTCGCTGGGTTCCCTGGACATGTCCCCCGACTTCACGGGGGCCAACGCGTTTTACATGCCGCCGGAGCAGCTTCCCGGCGCGCCGGGCCAGTTGATCCGGTCCGAACCGATGGATCTCAACGTCACGTTGCCGAACGTCGATGGGCCGTGGCCTGGCAAGGCGGAGCGGTTCATGTACACCTCGCTCAACAGCCGTGACGAGATCGTCGCGGTGACCGGTTTCGCCATGGATCCGATCGCGGAGTGGACGGGTGAGGGCGCGCGTCCGACGGTGGTCATCGGCTCCGGAACCATCGGCCAGGGTGACCAGTGCGCTCCGTCGCGTCTGGCGTCGGGCATGCTCGGTCTGGATGTGGAGCAGCCGTCCATGGGCATCAACTACGAGCTGATGTTCGCCAACATTTTGCTTCGCGACGGCGTGCGCGTGGTGATGACCGACTACATTGGTCTGGGCACCCCGGGGGTTCACACCTACATGAACCGCGTCGATCAGGGACACGCGATGCTCGATGCCGCGCGGGTCGTGCCGGCGCTGACCGGGGAGCACTCTCCCGTCGGTTTCTGGGGTTACTCCCAGGGCGGGGGTGCCGCTGCGGCGGCGGCCGAGCTGGCGGAGTCTTACGCGCCGGAGCTCGACGTGAAGGGCACCTACGCCGGTGCTCCCCCGGCGGATCTGGAGGTCGTCGCCGGCGCGGTCGATCGCAACATCATCGTCGGCGTTCTCGGCTACACCATCAACGGTCTGCTGGAGGCCCACCCGGAGATCCGGGGTGAGATCGACGCCATCACCAACGACAAGGGACGGGAAGTCGTGGAGAAGACCCGCACCCAGTGCATCGTCGACAGCGTCGTCTCCTTCGGCGTGATGGGCACCACCCACCCCAACCCGACGGGCGAGTTGACCCAGGATGGCCGATCCATTCAGGAGCACATCCGCACCAATCCGACGCTGAAGGCGTTGGTGGATCGTCAGCTCATCGGCACGTTGAAGCCCAACGCCCCGGTGCTGGTGGTCAACAACGTCAACGACGACGCCATCCCGCATGATCAGGCCGAGGCCCTGGCGCAGCGGTGGGCGGACATGGGCGCCGACGTCGAGTTCCGTTCGATGCCGCTGCCCTCCGTGCTGCCGCGCTTCTCGATCGGCCATCTCGGCCCGATGCCGGTGGGCTTCGTCGATGCCAAGGATTGGCTCATCGGCCAGTTCAACGGCGTCGACGTCCCGGCGTCCTCGTCGGCCGACGCTTCGTCCGGCTCGATCTAGCCGCGCCGATCATCGGCCCAAAGACACCACGACCGCGCACCGATCCGACACCGTGCGCGGTCGAGACGTTAATGGGCCGGGAACTTCCGGCTTGCCCGGTAGGTGGCAAACGCCGCCTACCGGCCGCGGATTTCCTACAGAACCATCGCCGCAATCCAGCCCGCCGCCAGCAGCGGAAGGTTGAAGTGGATGAACGTCGGGATGACCGAGTCGCGGATGTGGTCGTGCTGTCCGTCGGCGTTGAGGCCGGCCGTCGGGCCCAGCGTGGAGTCCGACGCCGGCGACCCCGCATCACCCAGCGCACCGGCGGTGCCGATGATGGCGACGGTGGCCAGCGGCGAGAAACCCAGCGCAGCGCACAGCGGCACGTAGATCGCCGAGATGATCGGCAGCGTCGAGAACGACGAACCAATGCCCATGGTGACGATGAGACCGACGATGAGCATCGCGATCGCCGCCGCGGCCTGCGAACCGGCGAACATCTCGGCGGTGGCCTCGACCAGCGGCTCGACGTCGCCGGTCTCCGTCATCACGGAGGCGAAGCCCTGGGCGGAAATCATGATGAAACCGATCAGGGCCATCATCTTCATACCTGCGGTGAACACGTCGTCGGCCTCGCGCCAATTGACGCCACCGGTGATCATGAACACCGCCAGACCCGCCAGCGCGCCGATGAGCAGCGAGTCGGCCTCGAAATCGGTCGACTGCATCCACACCTGGATGCCGAAGGTGGCGAAAATCGCGACCACCGCGATGATCACCTTGCGACGCTCGATCGGCTCGGTTGCCGCACGCGCGATGGTGTCCACGGCGGCGTAGTCGCCGGCGGCGTCCGGGTCGGCGGCACCGGCCGGGAACAGATCGTCCCGATCGGCGTCGGCGCTGCCGCGGGCGCCCGTGTCGGCGATGGGCTCATCGGCGTAGGTGCGGGGCTTGCGGTAGCTGATGAACAGTGCGACGAGCAGGCCGGTGAACATGCCGGCGGCGGGGATGCCCATCGCCTGCAGGATGTTGATGTCGCTGGTGTCCAGGCCGGCGCTTTCGATGTTGCCCAGCAGGATGTCGTTGAGGAAGATCGAACCGAAGCCCAGCGGGATGAACATGTAGGTGGTCACCAGGCCGAACGTCAGAGCGCACGCGGCGGCCCGGCGGTCGATCTTCAGTTTGTTCATGGCCACCAGCAGCGGCGGGACGATCAACGGGATGAACGCGATGTGCACCGGAATGAGGTTCTGCGACAGCACCGCCATCAGGGTGAAACCGCCGAGCATCGACCACTTCACGACGCCGACCGCCTTGGCGTTTTCTTCCGGGTCCTTGCCGGTGACCGTGCCGACGATCTTGTTTGCCAGCAACTGCGGCAGACCCGACTGGGCGACGGCCATGGCGAAGGCGCCCAGCAAGGCGTAACTCAGCGCGATGCGCGCACCACCCGACAGACCCTCCTGGAACGCCACCAGCGTCCCGTCGAAACCGAGGCCGCCGAGCAAACCGCCGATCAGGGCGCCGATGAAGAGCGCCAGGACAACATGGACGCGCGATATCGCGAGGATGAGCATCACCAAAACGGCGATCAACACGGAGTTCATGAGAAAAACCTTAAATGACGATGGCATTCATTCCCGCATCACGGCCCCGCCCGTGCCAGTGAGATTGCTAACGCCGCCAGCGGCTACCCTTGCTGGCAACCATGTCTGAGCACAACGAGAATTCCGGCCGCGCCCCTCGCAGCGGTCAGCGACGCGGCCGCCGCTCCCCCGATTCCCGCCCCCACGTGGACAAGCGGCCCATTTACGCGCGCCTGGACGGGGTGCCCCACGCGGAAGCCCGCAGCTTCCGCCGCCGCCTCAAGCGCGCGTCGGCGCCGGCGTCGATCCACGCGATCGCCGACGACATCGAGCTGGCTCGCCTGCGCGTCGAGGAACGCCGCGAGTCGATCCCGGAGATCACCTACCCGGCGTCGCTGCCGGTGTCGGCCCGCCGCGACGACATCGCCGAGGCCATCGAAAACAACCAGGTCACCGTCATCGCCGGCGAAACCGGTTCCGGCAAGACCACGCAGATCCCGAAGATCCTGCTCGACCTCGGCCGCGGCGTGCTGGGCAAGATCGGCCACACGCAGCCCCGCCGTCTGGCGGCCCGCACCGTCGCCGAGCGCATCGCCGACGAACTGGGCGAGAAGATCGGCGGCCACGTCGGCTACGCCATCCGTTTCGACGACAAGGTCGGCCGCGACACGTGCGTCAAACTCATGACCGACGGAATCCTGCTCGCCGAGATCCAGCGTGATCGGCTGCTGCTCGAGTACGACACGATCATCATCGACGAGGCCCACGAGCGCAGCCTCAACATCGATTTCCTGCTGGGCTACCTCAAGCGGCTGCTGCCGAAGCGCCCGGACCTGAAGGTCATCATCACCTCGGCGACGATCGACCCGGAGCGTTTCGCCGAGCATTTCGCCGACGCCGACGGCAAGCCCGCGCCGATCATCGAGGTATCGGGCCGCACCTACCCCGTCGAGGTGCGCTACCGCCCGCTGGTCGTCGAGGAGACCGTCACCCGCAAAAACGGGCAGACCGAAACCCGCGTCACCGACATCGACCAGATCGACGGCGTCGTCGCCGCGTGCCGCGAGCTCATGCGGGAAGGCGACGGCGACATCCTGGTGTTCTTCTCCGGCGAGCGCGAGATCCGCGAGGCCGCGGAAGCCATCGAGGGCCAGAAGTGGCGCGGCGTGGAGGTGCTGCCGCTGTTCGGTCGCCTGTCCAATGCGGAGCAGCACCGGGTTTTCGGTCCGCATGCTTCACGACGCATCGTCCTGGCCACCAACATCGCCGAAACGTCGCTGACGGTCCCGGGCATCCACTACGTGGTCGACACCGGCACCGCCCGCATTTCCCGGTACTCCACCCGCACCAAGGTCCAGCGCCTGCCCGTCGAACCGGTCAGCCAGGCCAGCGCCAACCAGCGCTCGGGCCGCTGCGGCCGCGTCGCCGACGGCATCGCCATCCGCTTGTACTCCGAAGAGGACTTCCTGTCCCGCCCGGAATTCACCGATCCGGAGATCCAGCGCACCAACCTCGCGTCGGTGATCCTGCAGATGGCCAACCTCGGCCTCGGCGACGTCGCGGCGTTCCCCTTCGTCGACGCCCCCGACCACAAGGCCATCCGCGACGGCGTGCAACTTCTCGACGAACTCGGGGCACTGGCCTCTGCCAAAGACACCGCCGGGACGTCGTCAAGCAAAAAACGCACCGGCACCCGCGACGCACACGACGACGGCGACGGCGCCGACAACGCACTGTCCCTGACGCCGACCGGCCGCGAACTGGCGCGCATCCCCGTCGACCCCCGACTGGCCCGGATGCTGGTGGAAGCCCACGCCAACGGCGCGCTCAAACCCGTCACCGTCATCGTCGCCGCCCTCAGCCTGCAGGACGTGCGCGAACGCCCCCTGGAAAAGCAAGCCCAAGCCGACCAGGCCCACGCGCGATTCAAGGACACCACCAACGACTTCCTGTCCTACCTCAAACTGTGGGAACACCTGCGGGAAAAGCGCGCCGAATTGTCCGGCAACCAATTCCGCAAAATGTGCCAACGTGAATTCCTGCACTACATGCGCGTGCGGGAATGGCAGGACCTGATTCGCCAGCTCAACCAAGTCGTCGCCGACCTCGGCTGGAACTGGTCCGTCGACGGCAACGACCCCTCCCCCGACGCCATCCACCAATCGCTGCTGGCCGGCCTGCTGTCCCAGATCGGCGTGCGCGAAGGCGAAGGCAAGGAATTCACCGGCACCCGCAACACCAAGTTCCTCGTGCACCCGTCGTCGTCGCTGGCGAAGAAGCCGCCGCGGTGGGTCATGGCCGCCGAAATCGTCGAAACTTCGCGCACCTTCGCCCGCGACGCCGCGCGCATCGAACCGGCGTGGGTGGAAAAGCTCGCCTCCCACCTGCTCAAACACCAGTACTCCGAACCGCACTGGTCCACCAAGCGCGGCGCGGCCATGGCCTACCAGAAGTCGACGCTCTACGGCGTGCCCGTCGTCGTCGACCGCGCCGTGCCCTACCACCGCGTCGACCCGGCCGCCGCGCGCGAAATGTTCATCCGCCACGCCCTCGTCGACGGCGAGTGGACCACCCACCACAAGTTCTTCGCCGACAACCGCGCCAAACTCGAAGACGCCGCCCGCATCGAGGACAAGGCCCGCCGCCGCGGCATCGTCGTCGACGACGACACCCTGTACGCCTTCTACGACGCGAAGATCCCGCACAACGCCACCACGGCCGCCAACTTCGACCGGTGGTGGAAGAAGACGTCCCAATCCGACCCGCACCTGCTCGACTTCGACCCGAACGCGCTGGTCAACCCGGATTCCCACGACGTCGACGCCGCCGCGTTCCCCGACCTGTGGCAGCAGGGCAGCCTCGACTTCCAACTGTCCTACCGCTTCGAACCCGGGGCCGACGACGACGGCGTCACCCTCCACGTGCCCGTGCCGCTGCTGGCCGGCCTGCGCGACGAGGGATTCGACTGGCTCGTGCCCGGACTGCGGCAGGAGCTGGTGGAATCGCTGATCCGCACCCTGCCCAAGGCCTCGCGACGCTCCGTCGTGCCCGCCCCCGACTTCGCGGCACGCGCCCTGGCGTCGATGACCCCGTACGCGCGGCCGCTGCGGGAGTCGCTGGCCGATGCGCTGCGCCAGTTGGGCGGCACGGGCATCAACGCCGACGACTTCGACGTGACCAAACTGCCGCCGCACCTGCGGTTCAACTTCGCCACCGTCGACCGGCGCGGCGACGTCACCGACCAGGACCGGGATCTGCTGGCGCTGCAGAAGCGGCGCGCCGGACAGGTGACCACGGCCGTGGCGAAGGCGGCCGGTTCGTCCCAGCATGCGGCGGTGAAGGAGTGGACCGCCGACAACCTCGGCGCCGTGCCGGAGACCGTGGAGAACACCGTCGACGGCCAGAAGGTCACCGCCTACCCGACGCTGGTGGCCACCAAGGACGGCGTCGCGGTGAAGGTCGTGCCGACGGAGGCGCAGGCGAAGGCGTCGCTGATGACGGCGACGCTGACGATGCTGCTGCGCGAATGCACCGTGCAGACCACCGCGATGGTCAAGGGACTGCCCTTGCAGCAGCGGGTCGCCGTCGACGCGTGGCCGCATGCCGGGACGGAGGGCCTCGTCGAGGACTGCCGGGTGACCGTCGTGCGCGACCGGATGATCGACGCCGGCGGTCCGGTCCGCGATCCCGCCGAGTACGCGACGCTGCGCGACACGGTGAAGCCGCAGGTGGCGGGGCAGGTTCGTCAGCTCGTCGTGGGCATGGCGAAGATGCTTCCGGCGTATCACCGGGTGGTGTCGCAGTTGGACGAGTGGGATGGCCCGGCGATCGACGACATGCGGTCGCAGCTTGCGTTCATGCTGCCCAAGGGTGCGGTCGCCCGTCACGGGTGGGCGAATCTGCGTCATCTGTCCCGGTACCTGGAGGCGATGGAGATTCGTCTGGCCGACATGGTCCTCGATCCCGACCGTGATGCGGAATTGGAGGACGAGGTCACCGAGGTCAAGGAGTACCTGGAGAAGCGTCTGGCAGCGTTGCCGGAGGGCCGCCGGAAGTCGGCTGCCGTCCGCGACATCGGGTGGATGATTCAGGAGCTGCGCGTCAGTTTGTTCGCCCAGCGTCTGGGCACGGCCCGCACGGTGTCGCCGCAGCGAGTGAAGAAGGCCATCGACAAGTTGCGGTAGGTGCTACGCGTCGCGTTCGCGCAGAGACCGGATTTCGTTTTCGAAATCCTGGGCGGAGCTGAAGGACTTGTACACCGACGCGAACCGCAGGTAGCCGACTTCGTCGAGGTCGCGCAGCGGCTCCAGGATGGCCAGGCCGATGTCGTTGGAATTGACGCGCGGCGTGCCCTTCGAACGCAGCGTTTCCTCGACTTGTTGGGCGAGCAACTTCAACGATGCTTCCGGCACGTCACGGCCCTGGCATGCCCGCCGCACGCCGCGGATGACCTTGTCACGGCTGAAGTCCTCCACGACCCCGTCACGCTTGACGACGACGAGCTGGGAGCGTTCCAGCGTGGTGAATCGTTTACCGCACGACAAACACTCCCGCCGGCGGCGGATGGTCATGCCGTCGTCGATGAGACGCGAGTCGATGACCTTCGTTTGATCATGGTGGCAAAACTGGCAATGCACGCTTCCGAGCATACGGCGTGCACCCTCCTGTACGGCCAACCCCATTTACTCGTCCCCCACTCCGTGGTGACCCCTCCGTGGTACCCCCTCTGTGGCGAGCCCCTACTTCGCGACCCCGCCTGCCACGGGTTCCCCAGCCGTGCTCGACGCCCCGACGTACGTCGGCGTGGGCGGAGTGTCCGGCATGGGCGCCCCCAGGCCGGAAAAGTGGAGCATGAGACCGAACACGGCGCCGATGCCCGCGACGATGGCCATGGACGTGGCGTTGCGGCGCACTCCCTGCACCGGACCCCGGACGACCGAACGGCTACCCCGAACGTGGCCGATGTTCGAAACACCGTGTCCGGGTGCGGGCACCGGTGACGTTCGCCCTGTGTTCGGACGCCGAGAAGCCCCCGGAACGCCACCCGGACGGCCGTTCGACGGGCCACGGGACGTGCGGACCCCCGTTCGATCCGAGCCACCACGACGTCGAACATCGCCGGAAGCTGCGGACCGACGAACGGACGCGCCGACACGAGCCGAAGCGCCGATCGGGCGTTGCCGGACCCACGCGGGCACCCCGTCGCAAAGCTGCTCTTCTCCCCTGGTCAGGGTGTTGATGCGGTAATCTTCGATAAAGGCGGTCATCGGTTGGCTCCTTCCATCCGGCAATCTGCGGGCATCGTAAAAAACGACGCGGATAATCCCTTTCGAACGTGCCGCACGGATGTTCGACTCCGTTCCCGCGTTCGATTTATAGCACCGCCACGGGAGCGCGTCCAGAGATGGGGGCGAAAACTTCGAACAGTTGTGCCACAACGGGTGGTTTTGGTGTAGGGTCGTGTTCGAACGGCGGGCGGGAATGACCGGCGCGACGGACGCCGAACACGACGCCCCCGACACGACGACACCCAGCACGACGACACCGAGCACGACGCGATCGAGCACGACCTGAACCAGTGGGAGTGGACACATGGCCGAGAAGAAGCAGTCGAACAAGACCCAGTTGACGGATCGCCAGAGGCGCATCCTCGAAGTCATCCAGGATGCGGTGTCGCTTCGCGGCTACCCGCCGAGCATCCGCGAAATCGGCGACGCGGTCGGCTTGAACTCGACGTCGTCGGTGGCCTACCAGCTCAAGGAGCTGGAGAAGAAGGGGGCGCTGCGCCGCGATCCCCACAAGCCCCGTGCCGTCGACGTCCGCGATCTGAAGCAGCAGCTGGGCACGCACGCCGGAAAGCCGGGCCCGAAGCCGAAGTCGGCCGACGTCCCCGATGTCCCGGAGGGTGCGACCGCCCCCACCTACGTGCCCATCGTCGGCCAGATCGCCGCCGGCAACCCGATCCTGGCCGAGCAGAACATCGACGAGCACATGGCGCTGCCCGCCGAGCTCGTCGAGTCCGGTGATCTGTACATGCTCCGCGTCGTCGGCGAGTCCATGGTCGACGCGGGCATCCTCGACGGCGACTGGGTGGTCGTGAAGTCCCAGCAGACGGCGAACAACGGCGACTTCATCGCCGCGATGATCGACGGCGACGCCGACAGCGAGGCCACGGTGAAGGAGTGGCACGAAGATCGCTCCGGCACGTGGCTGCTCCCCCACAACGACGCCTTCGAGCCGATCCCCGTCGACGCAGGCGTCACCATTCTCGGTCGCGTCGTCAGCGTCCTGCGCCGCCTCTAGTTCTTCCTCTAGTTCCTCCGGGGCCCGAGCATGAGCTCGGGCCCCGGTTCTTTTTCGCGTGCACGTCCCCCGTTCGCGCTACTCCAGTCGGAGCACCGCGCGCACCGCCGCACGGGCACCGTCGGCATCCGACGCATCCAGGGCGGCGCGGGCGGCGTCCGCGCACTGGGCGGCGGTGACCTCCGCCAACTGGGCACCCACGCCCGGCAGGGCCGTCGCCGCAGCCGACAACGAGGTCACGCCGAGCCCCACGAGCACGCACGCCAGCAACGGATCCGCCGCCGCTTCGCCGCACACGCCCACCGGCGTATCGGAGTCCTTGCCGGAGCGGCACGCCATGTCGATCAGACGCAGCACCGCCGGCTGCCACGGATCCGTGAGGTACGCCAGGTGCGGCGACAGCCGGTCGGCGGCCATGGCGTACTGGGTGAGGTCATTGGTGCCGATGGACACGAAGTCGAGCACCTTCATCAGGTCATGGCTCATCAGGGCCGCGGCGGGAATCTCGATCATCGCACCGGGGGTGAGCCCGCGTCGTCGGCACAGGTCCGCGAACCACTCGGCCTCCTCCAGCGTCGCCACCATCGGAGCCATCACCCACGTGGGCGCATCCCCGCCGCGACCGGCCTTCTCCGCGGCCAACGCGATGGCGTCGAGCTGACGCTCCATCAGCCCCGAGTTCGACCGGGAGATGCGCAGGCCCCGCACGCCCAGCGCCGGATTGTCCTCGTGATCGAGGTTGGCGAACGCCAGCGGCTTGTCGGACCCCGCGTCCAGGGTGCGCAACACGATCTTCGACTCCGGGAACGCCTTGAGCACCGAGGCGTAGATGTCCGCCTGATGCTCCACGGTCGGCTCGGTGGCGGCCGACAGGAAGCACAGCTCGGTGCGGAACAAGCCGATGCCCTCGGCCGCGCCCTCCGCCGCGATGCGCGCCGCGTTGCCGTCGCCGACGTTGGCCAGCAACTGGATATGCTCCCCATCCGCGGTGCGGCCGAGGCCCGACCACGCGGCGATCTTCTCCGCCATCCGCTCGGCCTCGGCGACGGCGGCCCGCGCATCCTCCGGGTCCGGGTTGGCGGTGATGACGCCCTTCGCGCCGTCCACCAGCGTCAACGTCCCCGATTCAATCGCATTCAGCCCCGCCCCGGCGGCCACGGCGCACGGCACCCCGAGCTGACGGGCGATGATCGCCGTGTGCGAGGTCGGCCCGCCGAGACTGGTGACCATGGCGACGAACAGCTCCGGATCCAACGTCGCCGTATCGGCGGGAGACAGGTCGTCGGCAAGCAACACGGACGCCTCCGACACCGCGGGCAGGCCCGGCTCCTCGTCACCGCGCAACTCGGCGATGACGCGGTCGCGGATGTCCTCGAGGTCCGTCGTGCGCTCGGCCATGACGCCGCCTGCGGCCTTGAACATCTCGACGAACTTCTCGATGGCCGACATCGTCGCCGACTCCGCCGCGACGCCCGCCTTGATCTCCTTCACCGCCGCCCGGTGCCACCCGCGGTCCAACGTCAGCTTCGACGTGGCCAACAACACCTCGGAGGCGTTGCCCTCCACCTGCGTCGCCCGCGCGGCAAGACGTTCGGACACCGCCGTCGCCGCCGCCCGGAACCGTTCAATCTCGGCGTCGACGTCCCCGCCGACGATCGCCGCGCCCTCCTGCGGCAGCTCGGGCCGGGGTCGCACCCACACCGCCGGCGCGTAACCCACCCCCGGCACGACGGCGGTGGCCTGCAGCGACACCGACCCGGGCGCGGACGAGGTGGACGAGTTGTCGGAGTCGGGCGAAGACATGGACGGGGACATGATCTCTCCTCGGGACGGCGTGGTTCGTTTCACCCGACCGGCCCCGTCCGCGGCCCACGCGGGGCCCGAATCGGCGCGGGGACCGAACGGGAATCTCTCACCCCGAATACTACGCGAAACATCCCACATTGAAACCCAAATAAGACTTGACTTTCCCACACATTCGGGCACAATCGTAAGTAGCAAAAACTGTTCACCTGGAAGGCGCCCACCACGGCAAACGCCAGGCCAACGCAGATGAAGCTCACCCAAGCCCCGTTCCGAAATCGGGCATACGCCCTCCACGGTCGGGCATCACCCGGCGGCGACGCCGGCTCGACACAGGAGACGACGTGTACGCAGAAGAACGCAGGCGCAAAATCGCTTCATTGACGGCCGTGGAAGGCAGGGTGACGGTCTCCGACCTCGCGCACCACTTCGACGTCACCGCGGAAACCATCCGCCGCGACCTCTCGCAGCTCGACGCCGAGGGCGCCGTGCACCGCGTCCACGGCGGCGCCGTCGCCGCGAAGTCGTTCCAGACCATCGAGGTCAGCGTGGACGCCCGCAAGAAGGCCCAGAAGGACGCCAAGCGCTCCATCGCCCGCGCGGCCATCGACTTCCTGCCCTCCTCCGGCGGCGGCATCTTCCTCGACGCCGGCACCACCACCGAGGCGCTCGCCGAACTCATGGCGGCCTTCCCCGAGGAGCGCCACTGGTCGGTGGTCACCAATTCCCTGCCCAGCGCCCTGACCCTGGCGGGTGCGCCGTACATCGAGCTGCAGTTGCTCGGCGGCCAGGTCCGCGCGATCACCCAGGCCGTCGTCGGCGACACCGCGCTGCGGACGCTGGCGCTCATGCGCGCCGACGTCGCGTTCATCGGCTCCAACGCCCTGACCATCGACCACGGGCTATCCACGGCCGACCCGCAGGAAGCCGCGGTCAAGCGCGCCATGATCACCAACGCCCGCAAGGTGGTGGTGATGTGCGACTCGACGAAGCTCGGCCGGGACTTCCTGGTCAGCTTCGCCGCTCTCGACGACATCGACGTCGTCATCACCGACCCGTCGGCCCCGCAGGGCTTCATCGACGACCTGCGCGATCACGATGTCACGGTGATGATCGCACAATGATCCTCACCCTCACCGCCAATCCCTCCATCGACCGCACCACCACCGTCAAGGGCCGGCTCGAACGCGGCGGGGTCTACCGCCTGTCCATGCAGTCGGACGTGCCCGGCGGCAAGGGCATCAACGTCTCGGCCGCCGTGCGCAACGCCGGACACGACACGCTGGCGCTGTACCCGGCTGCGAAGTCCGGGCTCTTTTCCCGGCTGATGGCGCAGACCGACATCCCCCACGAGGTCATCGATCTTCCCGACGAAGCCCGCGTGAACCTCACCATCGTCGAAGACGACGGCACCACCACGAAGCTCAACACCCCGGGCGCGCACCTGGCCGACGCCGATGCGCTGCGGATGCTCGAGCGTCTGGCTCACCATGCGCCGCAGGCGTCCTGGGTGGTGCTCGCCGGTTCGCTGCCGCCGGGTGCCCCGGTTGATTTCTTGGCCACGTGCGTGCGCCGCGTCCGCGAGGCCAATCCGGACGCCGGCATCGCCGTCGACACCTCCGATGCACCGCTGATCGCCCTGGGCGAGGCCTTCCCGACCGCCGCGCCCGAAGTCATGAAGCCCAACGGCCTGGAGCTGGGTCAGCTCGCCGGGATCGACGGCGCCGAGTTGGAGCGCCGCGCCGCCGCGGGCGATCTGGCCCCGGTCGTCGCCGCCGCACGGAAGCTCAACGCCGCCGGAGTCGGCGAGGTGCTGGTCACCTTGGGTGCGGCCGGCGCGGTTCTCGTGCTTGACGACGGCCCGGCCCTCGCCGCGACCCCTCCCCCGATCGTTCCGCTGTCGACGGTCGGCGCCGGGGACAGCTCCCTGGCCGGTTACCTGCTCGCCCGCGAAGACGGGCTCGACGCGGCCGGTGCCCTGGGCCAGGCGGTCGCCTACGGTTCGGCCGCCACCGCCTTGCCCGGCACCACCATCCCCCGCCCCGATCAAACGAACCCCGGCGCCGTCGTCGTCCGGGAAGTCTAGGCACCCGCCGCCCCCTTCCCACGCTTCGAAAAGGAGTTCCCAATGTCACCCCAGGTCATCCTTCCGGAGCTCGTCGACCTCGACGTCGCCCCGGGCGATGCCCCGGAAGCCGTCATCCGGCATCTGGCGGCGCTGGTCACCACCGCCGGCCGCGCCGCCGACGCCGATGAACTGGCCGCCGACGCCCTGGAGCGCGAAGCCAAGTCCGGCACCGGCGTCCCCGGCGGCGTGGCCATCCCCCACTGCCGTTCCGAGTCCGTCGCCGAGCCGACGCTGGCCTTCGCCCGCCTGTCGAAGCCGGTCGATTTCCAGGGCCCCGACGGCCCCGCCGATCTGGTCTTCCTCATCGCCGCTCCCGCAGGCGGCGGCAAGGCCCACCTGAAAATCCTGTCCAAGCTGGCCCGCGGGCTGGTCAAGAAGGATTTCCGCGCCGCCCTGCGCGGTGCGGCCACGCCGGAGGAGATCGTCGACGTCGTCGACGCCCGCATCGCCGGCACCGCCCAGAAGACCGCATCCGAGCCGACCGCCGCGGCGAAGAAGCCGGAACCGGCTCCGACCGAGCCGACGAAGTCGGTGACCCGCATCGTCGCCATCACCGCGTGCCCCACCGGCATCGCCCACACCTACATGGCCGCCGACTCGCTGACGCAGGCCGCCGACGACCGCGACGACGTCGAGGTCACCGTCGAAACCCAGGGCTCCTCGGCGGTGAAGCCGCTTCCGGCCGAGACCATCGCCGCCGCCGACGCCGTCATCTTCGCCACCGACGTCGGCGTCAAGGACCGCGCCCGATTCGCCGGCAAGCCCGTCATCGAATCCGGCGTCAAACGGGCCATCAACGAACCGACCGCGATGATCGACGAGGCCATCGCCGCCGCCGGCAACCCCGACGCCAAGCGGGTGTCCGGCACGGCCGGCGCCGACGACGCCGACTCGTCGTCAAGCCCGGGTGGTTCCTCCCTGAGCTGGGGCAAGCGCATCCAGCAAGCCGTCATGACCGGCGTCAGCTACATGATCCCCTTCGTCGCCGCCGGCGGCCTGCTGCTCGCCCTCGGCTTCCTGTTCGGCGGCTACGAAGTCGCCGACGTCGCCGACCGCGTCTCGCAGGCCTACACCCCCTGGAACCTGCCGGGCAACGAAATCACCATGGACGACGGCACCGTCACCGTCGTCGACCGCTCCGACCTCATGCTCTACCTCGGCGCCATCCTCTTCGCCACGGGCAACTTCGGCATGAGCGCCATCGTCGCCATCCTGTCGGCCTTCATCGCCTTCGGCCTGGCCGGACGCCCCGGCATCGCGCCGGGCTTCATCGGCGGCGCCATCTCCGTGGCCATCGGCGCCGGATTCCTCGGCGGCCTGGTCACTGGCATCCTCGCCGGCCTCATCGCACTGTGGCTGACCTCCCTGAGCGTGCCCCGCTGGCTCGCGTCGCTCATGCCCGTGGTCGTCGTGCCACTCGTCGCCTCCATGGGCGTCGGCCTGATCATGTTCCTCTTCCTCGGCCGACCGCTGACCTCCCTGATGAACGCCCTGACCGACTGGCTCGGCGGCATGTCCGGCAACTCCGCGATCCTGCTGGGCATCATCGTCGGCCTGATGATGTGCTCCGACATGGGCGGGCCGATCAACAAGGCCGCCTACCTGTTCGCCACCGCCGGCCTGTCCACCGGCGACGAAGCCTCCCTGCAGGTCATGGCCGCCGTCATGGGCGCCGGCATGGTGCCGCCGCTGGCCATGGCGCTGTCCTCCGCGCTGCGCCCGTCGCTGTACACGCAGGCCGAACGCGAAAACGGCAAGGCCGGCTGGCTGCTCGGCGCATCGTTCATCTCCGAAGGCGCCATCCCCTTCGCCGCAGCCGACCCGCTGCGCGTCATCCCCTCGATGATGGCCGGCGGCGCGGTCACCGGCGCACTGTCCATGGCCTTCGGCGCCGCGTCCCGCGCACCGCACGGCGGCGTGTTCGTCTTCTTCGCCATCGACAACGTCCTCGGCTGGTTCGTCGCAATCATCATCGGCGCCATCGTCGGCGCGATTGCGGTCACCGCGGCCAAGCAGCTGTGGCCCCGCAAGACCGCCGTCGACTCGGCGAGCGCCGATCCTGCGGACGCCCCCGCCGCGGCCGCCGCATCCGCGTAAAATCGTTCACCAACGGCTTCCACGTAATCCGCTCGACAGAAAGGACCATTCCCAATGGCCTCCAAGACCGTCACCGTCGGCTCCACCGTCGGCCTGCACGCCCGCCCCGCCACCCTCATCGCCGATGCAGCGGCGGAGTACGACGAGGAGATCCTCATCGAGCTCGTCGACGGCGACGACGATGACGAGCCCGCCGACGCCGCCAGCTCCCTGATGATCATGGCCCTCGGCGCCGAGCACGGCGACCAGGTCACCGTCACCTCCGACGACGCCGACGCCGTGGAGAAGATCGCCGCCCTCATCGAGCGCAACCTCGACGACGAGTGATCCGTCGATAGTCGACGACGACGGGCCCCGACCGGAACAGCGATCCGGTCGGGGCCCGTCGTCGTCACGCGAAAACCCGGTGCCCCGCTACTCCTTGACCGTCGTGAACTGCCCCTCGCCGACGCGACGGTAGAGCCACCGCAGAATCGGGTAGCCGACGATGATGCCCACCGACCCCCACGCGATGCCCTCCAGCTCCAGCGAACCGATGGACAGGGTCAGGTTGCCGATGCCGGCGATCATCGCCGTCGCCGCGGCGACGAGGTTGACCGGATTGTTGAAGTCGACGCCGTTGTCCATCCAAATGCGCACGCCCAGCATGCCGATGAGCCCGTAGAGCACCAGCGTCGCACCGCCGAGCACGCCCTCGGGAATGGTGAGGATCAGCGCACCGAACTTCGGGATGAACGCCAGGGCGATCGCCGTAAACGCCGCCACCCAGTACGCCGCCGTCGAGTACACGCGGGTGGCGGCCATGACGCCGATGTTCTCCGCGTAGGTGGTCGTGCCCGAACCGCCGGCCGAGCCCGCCAACGTCGTGGCCAGACCATCGGCGATGAGCGCGTCGCCGGCCAGATCGTCGAGGTTGCGGCCCGTCATCGCCGACACCGCCTTGACGTGGCCGACGTTTTCCGCGATGAGCACCACGATCACCGGCAGACCGATGAGCATGGCGTTGAGGTGGAACTCCGGGGCGTGGAACGTCGGCAGGCCGAACCACGCGGCCTCCCGCACCGACGCCGTCGACTCCGGCGACAGATTGCCGGTGGCCGCGGCGAACGCCCACCCGACGACGACGCCGATGAGCACGCCGAGGCGCGCGACCATGCCGCGGCCGGCGACGGTGGCCACGAGGATGGTCAGCATTGTCACCGCCGCCACCAGCGGCTGCGTGGCGAAATTCGTCGCCGCCACCGGCGCCAGGTTGAAGCCGATGAGCGCCACGATCGCACCCGTGACCGCAGGCGGCATGACGGCGTCGAGCACCCGGCGCCCGGCCTTCTTCACGATGAGGCCCACCAGCACCAGCGCCGCGCCCGCCGTGACGACGACGCCGGCCTGCGCGCCGATGCCCTGCGCCTGGGTGGCCATCAGCGGGGCGATGAACGCGAACGACGAACCGAGGTAACTGGGCAGCCGGTTGCGGGTGATGAGCAGGAACAGGATGGTGCCCAGGCCCGAGAACAGCAGCGTGGTGTTGACGGGGAAGCCGGTCAGCAGCGGCACCAGCAGCGTCGCGCCGAACATGGCGATGACGTGCTGCATGCCGATGCCGATGGTGCGCGGCCAATCCAGCCGCTCCTCCGGGGCGACGACGGCGCCCGGAGCGATGGTGCGGCCGTCGCCGTGGACGTCCCAGCCGAACAGTCGACCGCGGGCGGCCGGGTGATCGGGATGGTCGGGGTGGTCCACGTCCGCGGCGGTGCCGGAGGGGTGGGTCGGGGCGGGGTCCGTGGGATGATGCTCGTTGGTCACCCGCGTGATGTTACGCGGTCGGGTCGACGATGAACTCCTGCAACTCGCGGGCCATCGACCGCGGCAGGCGCACGTCGAGGGTCGTGCCGTCGGCGCCGTAGGTCTCGTCGAGGACGGTGGCCTCCTCGTGCAGCCGCGAGACCACGTCGCCGCGGTCGAAGGGCACGAGCACGGACACGTGGGCGTCCATGGCGTTGAGCGCCAGTTCGATGCGGGTCTCCAGCTCGGAGATGCCCTCCCCGGTGGCGGCCGAGGTGAACACGACGTCGTCGAGGACGTGGCGCAGCTCCGCGATCGTGGCCGGATCGGCGAGGTCGACCTTGTTGACCACCAGCAGCTCCGGCGGCACCTCGGCGTCCTGCTCGGCGGCGATGTCCTCGATGACGGAGTTGACGGTGCGGATCTGCTCCAGCGGGAACGGGTCCGAGCCGTCGACGACGTGGAGGATGAGGTCGGCTTCGAGGATCTCCTCCAGCGTCGACCGGAACGCCTCGACCAGCTGGGTGGGCAGGTGGCGGACGAACCCGACGGTGTCGGTCATGATCACCGTGCGACCGTCGCGCAGCTCGGCGCGGCGCGTCGTCGGGTCCAGCGTTGCGAACAGGGCGTCTTCGACGAGCACGCCGGCGCCGGTCAGGGCGTTGAGCAGCGACGACTTGCCGGCGTTGGTGTATCCGGCGATGGCGATGCGCGGCAGGTGCCCGGCCTTGCGGCGGGCGCGCTTGATCTCCCGGGAGGTCTTCATCCCGGCGAGTTCCCGGCGGATGCGCGCCATGTCCTGGCGCAGCCGCCGACGGTCGGTTTCGATCTTCGTCTCACCGGGGCCGCGCAGGCCCACGCCGCCGTTGGAGCCGGCGCGGCCGCCGGCCTGGCGCGACAGGGAGTGGCCCCAGCCGCGCAGTCGGGTGATCAGGTACTGCATCTGGGCCAGCGACACCTGCGCCTTGCCTTCCTTGGACTTCGCGTGCTGGGCGAAAATGTCCAGGATGAGCATGGTGCGGTCGATGACCTTGGCGTCGAGCTTGTCCTCCAGCGCGACGAGCTGGCCGGGCGACAGTTCGCCGTCGGCGATGACGGTGTCGGCGCCGGTGGCCTTGACGATGTCCCGCAGCTCCGCGACCTTGCCGGAGCCGATGTAGGTTCCCGGGTCGGGCTTGTCGCGGCGCTGCAGCACCGCTTCGAGGACCTCGGAGCCGGCGGTTTCGGCCAGCGCGGCCAGTTCGTCCATGGCGGCCGCGGCTTCGGCGAGGGTGCCCTGGGTCCACACGCCGAGGAGGATGACGCGTTCGAGTCGCAGCTGGCGGTACTCGACCTCGGTGATGTCCTCGGCGTCGGTGGTGTGCGTCGCCGCGCGGGTCAGGCGGCGCAGCGAGGAACGCGCCTCCAGGTCGAGGTCGCCGATGGTGGGTTGGCCGCCACGGTCCTCGGCCGGAATCCCGCCGGGCGCGCCGTCGTATCGGTCGTCGGGGCGCTCGTCGGGGTACGTGTCGTTGTCGGGGGTGTCAGTCATGTTCCGACCATTGTCGCATGACCGGGGCCGGGGTGGCCCCGGTGGTCAGGGGCGACGGGTCAGCACGAGGGCGACGGGGCCGCGGGTGCCCGCGCCGTTGCGTGACGACGAGCACGCGGAACCGTCCGCCGTGGCGTGGGCGCAACCGCCGCACCCGCTCGCCGGGCACGACGACGCCATGCGTTCGCGGCGCAACGCACCCGTGCGCTCGAGGTGCTCGATGGCCGCGTCGACGGTGGCGCGGGTAAGCCCGGTGCGGGCGGCGATGTCGGCGCGGGAGACCTCCCCGTCGGCGATCGCCTCACGCACCGCCGCCAGCGGGGATCGGGACGGCACCTGCTCTTGCTCCCGCCCGGTGATCGCCGAGCCGCGGTCGTCGTCACGCAACCGGCGGCGACCGGCGAACACCGACGTCAGGAAGGAACTCACAGGAACACCTTCAGCACCTGGAAAACGGCCACCGCCAACAGCCACGCCCCGAACAACTGCGTGGCCAAACCGAACAGCGTCCACTTCAACCCGATCTCGCGCTTCTGGGCGGCCACCGTGGCCACGCACGGCGTGTAGGCCAGCAGGAAGATCATGAACGCCCACACGGCCGCCAAGCCATGCCCGCCGGAGGTGCGGTCGAAGTCGGCGCGGATGTTGTCTGCCAACGGGCTCGTGCGCTGCTCCTCGGTGTCGGCGTCGGTGACGTCCTCCACCGCGTAGGTCTGCGCCCACGTGGAGATCACGGCTTCCTTGGCCACGAAACCGGTCAGCAGCGTGCCGGTCAGCGACCACGACCCGAAGCCGGCCGGGGCGAACACCGGGGAGACGGCCTCCGACACCGCGCCGTAGGCGGAATCGCGCGGCGGCAGCTCCTCGGAGCCGAAGGCGTGGCCCGGCACCACCGGCACCGACATCAGCGCCCACACGGCGACGACGGTGATGACGATGATGCCGCCGGCGGTCTTCAGGAAGCCCTTCAGCCGCGCCCACATCACCGACAGCGCCAGGCGGGGCATCGGCAGCTGGTAGCCGGGCAGGTCGATGACCAGCGGCTCCGACGGCATCGTGCGCCACAGCGTGTGCCGCAGCACCAGGCCGGTCAGCACGATCAGGCCGATGGAGATGACGTACATGGCGAACACCACCGTGCCCGCCGA
Organism: Corynebacterium freneyi; assembly: GCF_030408835.1. NCBI lineage: Bacteria > Bacillati > Actinomycetota > Actinomycetes > Mycobacteriales > Corynebacteriaceae > Corynebacterium > Corynebacterium freneyi. Next base: position 1,352,541 of record NZ_CP047357.1, on the reverse strand, counting down.
CCCCGGGAAGAACACCGCCGCGAGCATGACGTACACCGTCAGCCGCGCCGAGCAGGACGTGAACGGGATGAGCAGCGACGTGAGAATACGGTGGCGGGGGTTGCCCAGCACGCGCGTCGCCGAAATCGCCGGCACGTTGCAGCCGAAGCCCACGATGAGTGGAATGAACGCCTTGCCGGGCAGACCGATCGCGCGCATGACGCGGTCGGTGACGACGGCGGCGCGAGCCATGTAGCCGGAGTCCTCCAGGACGGCCAGGCACAGGAACATCAGCGCCATCAACGGCGCGAAGGTGAGCACCATGCCCACGCCGCCGATGAGACCGTCGACGACCAGGCCGGTCGGGATCGGACCGCCGAGGCCGATGGTCTCCATGGCCGACCGCGCCCAATCGGAAATCGGGCCGGTGATCAGGCCCTCCAACCCGTCCTGCAGCGGCGCGGCGACGGTGGTGGTGATCTGGAACACCAGCCACATGACGCCGAGGAACAGCAGCGGACCGGCGAACGGATTGAGGGCGACGCGGTCGATGCGGTCGGACCAGGTCGGCTTCTGGCCGCGGTCGGTGGTCGACGCGGCGACGACGCGGTCGATGAACGCGAACCGGGCCTCGTCGGCGGCGTCGACGTCCTCGCCGGCCCCCGCCCGGATGACGCGCGCACAGCCGGTCATCGCGCCGGCGACGGCGACGCGGACGTCCTCGACGCCGGCGCGGCGGCGCGGGTCGACGTCGACGACGGGGACGCCGAGAGCCTCCTGCATCGCGCCGGCGTCGACGTCGACGCCCTGGGCGGCGGCGACGTCGGTCTTCGTCAGCGCCACGACCATGCGGTACGGGTGCTCGGCGATCTCGGCGAACAGGTACAGGCCGCGGGCCGGGGCTGTCGCGTCGACGGCGACGATGACCAGGTCCGGGCGCTCCTCCGACTCGCGGTTGATGAGCATCTCGCGGGTGAGCTCCTCGTCGGGGCTCATCGCGTCGAGCGAGTAGGCGCCGGGGAAGTCGATGACGTCGTAGGTGACGTCGCCGGCCTTCCACGCGCCGCGGCTGACTTCGACGGTGGTGCCCGGCCAGTTGCCCATCTGGGCCTTGGCGCCGGTCAACGCGTTGAACAGGGTCGACTTGCCGGAGTTGGGTGCGCCGACCAGCGCGATGACGGGCGAGCCTGCCGGGGCGGGCGACGCACCGGCGCAGTCGTGGCAGCTCGGGGCGACGGCCAGCGGCGAGGCGCCGGAACGCGGTGCGGCGCTCATCGCAGAACGTCCATCAGCTCGAGGGTCTCGCGGTCGATGGCGTAGCGCGAGGTGCCGGACTTGACCACGCGGCCACCGCCGGCGGTCTTGGACCCGACGGTGACGCTCATGCCGGCCCGCAGGCCGAGCTGGGCGAGCCGGCGGCACAGCTGCGGTTCGGTGCGCGGCGCGGAGAGCACGACGGTGTCCCCCACCGCGACGTCGCTGAGGCGGGTGCGCTCGGGTGCGGCGGTGACGACCGCTTCCGGAGCGTCGGCGGCGCGGTGTCCGCGTGCCCTTCCACCCATCATTCGAATGGCCATGTCGGTGATCCTCCCGAATCAACGTCAGTCAGTCCGACAGCCTCTCCCAATCCGAAGCACGCACTGACTTAATTAACTAAGGTCAGCCTACTCCCATTGATCGGCGAAACACCAACCCATTCATGCCGCTGCCGATGAGCAATACGTCACATCGTCGCAAAGCCGAAAAAGCCCCCGAAAACCCCGAGCCCGCTCCCGCACCGCGCGGGGCTAGGATGGATCACCATGACTTCCGACCTGAAGAGCATCGGCCTCGACTACCCGCGCTGGCAGGACGCCATCGAGGCGGCCATCGCCACCGACCACCTGTCCGTCATCGGCGAGGTCCGCGGCGGCCAGCTCGTCCGTTTCGAGGACCCTTCGGGCGCGCGGTTGCACATCCTCGGCGTCGAGCCGTTTTCCACCTTCGCCGGCTTCGCGGGATTGACCCAGGTCACCGCGCACGTCTCCGCGCTTGACGACGTCCTGGCGCTCATCGAGATCGTCGGCGACGACCCGTCGCGCCCGGATTTCGACGAGGTCGTGGCGACGGCGACGTGCCACCTGGCCCAGTCGCCGCTGCTAGTCGACGAGGGCACGCAGACCTTCGAGCACGTCAACCTCGCCGCCCTCGCCGTGGACGTGGCGGTCGATGAGGATGCCGCCGCCTTCGAGGCCCGCACGGGCGGGCAGCCGGGCGACGTCCGCTTCACCGGCGCGGAGGCCGTCACCGGAGCCGCCGCCGGCTCGACGTCCCCCGATGCCTCGGCGACGCTGTCCGGCGTGGTCAACTCCGCCACCAAGCGCACCAACCGCCTGACCGGCCAGGACTTCTGGCTCGTGCACCTCGACGTGCCGGTCCCCCTCGACGTGGTCATCCCCGCCGACGTTGACGCTGCGCCGCAGCCCGGCACGGTCGTGTCGGGCACCTTCCTGCTGGCCGGCGAGGTCATCGCCCCGCAGGGCTGCGGCGATTCCTGCGGCGACGGCGGTTGCGGCTGCGGTTCCGGCGGCTGCGGGGGCCACTAGGACACCCGACCACGGGGCCGTCCGGCGGCACCGTTACCCCAACGCGGCCAGCGCCTGCTCGCGCACGCCGTTGCCGCCGGTCGCTGCAGCGTCCAGCCACCGCACCCGCGGATCCCGGGTGAACCACGACTTCTGGCGACGCACGTAGCGGCGGGTGCCGGTGATGGTGCGGTCCACGGCTTCGTCGAGGTCGTACTCTCCGTCCATGTGGGCCAGCACCTGCGCGTATCCGATCGCCCGCGATGCGGTGACGCCGTCTCGCAGCCCCCGCCCGATCAGCGCCTCCACTTCGTCGAGAAGCCCTCGCTCGAACATGAGTCGGGTGCGGCGCTCGATGCGCTCATTGAGCCATTCGGCCTCGGTGCCCAGCCCCAGAATGCGGGTGCCCCAACGCGGCGGCGCGTCGATCGGAGGTTTCGACGCCCCGAACGGCTGCCCCGTCAGTTCGATGACCTCGAGGGCGCGGACGATGCGCCGGGGGTCGCGGCGCTCGATGATCGCCGCCGCTGCCGGGTCGACGTCGGCAAGGTGGTCGTGGAGCTTTTCGACGCCGACCTCCTCCTGCACGGCCTCCCACTTCGCGCGGACGGCGGGGTCGGTCGGCGGGAATCGCCAATCGTCGATGAGCGCCTGCACGTAGAGCATCGAACCGCCCACGAGAATGGGGACCCGGCCGCGGGCCATGATCGCCTCCACGTCGGCGACGGCCTCCTCCTGGTACGTCGCCACAGATGCCGGTTCCACCACGTCGAGGACGTCGAGCTGATGATGCGGGATGCCGCGGCGCTCGTCGACGGTGAGTTTGGCGGTGCCGATGTCCATGCCCCGGTAGAGCTGCATGGAGTCGACGTTGACGATCTCGCCGCCGAACTCCTCGGCCAGCGCCAGCCCCAGGTCGGACTTGCCGGAGGCGGTCGGTCCGATGACCGCGATGGGCGTGAGATCCCGGTCCGACGTGGTTTCCGTCTTTCCCATTACGCCTCCCATTCCCATTCGGCCACGTGGTAGCCCACGCCATGCGGTGCGCCGCGGTACGTCTGCTTCGCGACGAATGATCCGGCGTCCAGGCGCAATTCGGCGCCGAAGGACGCCACGTCCTGCCACACGCCCATGGTGTGCAGGCCCACCGACTCGCACAGGCGGGGGCCGAACGCCCCGAAGGGGTCGTCGCCCGGTTCCCAGTTGAATGCGCCGGCGGCGATGGTGGCGCAGGTGTCGTCGATCGGGGCGGCGTCGGGAAGCAACGTCAACGGCGCCCGGGCGGTCAAGGCCGACGGTCCCTCGGCCACGACGATGATCGGACCTTCACCGGCCGCGAACGGGTCGGGCAACTGCGCCGCGACGTCGACCTCCGCCGGATCCAGGCCGGATTCGCGCACCACCCACCGGGCCACCAACTCCGGCAGATGGGCTCCTCCACCCACCCGCACATCCGCCCCCCACGCCCGGAAAGAACCGAGGTGGGACGTCGCAAAGCGATCATCCGGACGACGCACGATGAGCGGACGCGACCGGCCGTTGCCGTCCAGAACGCGGCGGGCGGCGGAAAGCACAGCAGCCCGCACCTCGGCCGCCCCCGAATCGGCGCCGGACAGTTCCGGCACCACCAGGGGTGCCCCGGGAATGAGCAGGAGTCGACGTGTCACGGCCTCGAATCTACCCGGCGCCCGCACCCCGACCGCCAACGGTTGCGGCACGCGGGCCCGACCTTTGCGATACTCGATGGGAGGAATGTGATCCGGCAGCCGTGCCGCGCGGCTAAAGCACCGATTGGATAGAACCCATGACCGACAACACCCCCACCCCGAAGCCCGGCCCCCGCCCCGGCCCCCGACCGGGAGGACGGCCCCGCCGCCCCGCGGCACCGGCCGGCACGCCCGCGGTGACCCCCGTCGTCCCCCGCAAAACCGACCCCGCCAAGTGGGGACGCGTCGACGACGACGGCACGGTGTGGGTTCGCACCGGCGACGGCGAGCGGCAGGTCGGATCGTGGCAGGCCGGCGCCCCCGAGGAGGGCCTGGCCCACTACGGCGCCCGGTACGACGACCTGGCCACCGAAATCGAACTGCTCGAGGCCCGCATCCAGTCCCACCCGGAGGAAGCCGCCACCGTCCGCGCCTCCGCCGAGGAGCTCAAGGGCCAGCTGCCCGACGCCGCCGTCGTCGGCGACCTCGACGCCCTGGATCGCCGCCTTGACATCGTGCTCGTCCACGCCGACGAAGCCGGCGAAAAGGCCAAGGCCGAGAAAGCCGAGCGTCGCGCCGCCGCCATCGCCCGCAAGGAAAAGCTGGCCGCCGAGGCCGAGGACATCGCCGAAAACTCCCAGGATTGGAAGGCCGCCGGCGACCGCATCCGCGCGATCCTCGACGAGTGGAAGCAGATCCGCGGCATCGACCGCAAGACCGACGACCAGCTGTGGAAGCGCTACTCCCGCGCCCGCGACGCCTTCAACCGCCGCCGCGGCAGCCACTTCGCCGAACTCGACCGCAACCGCGCGTCGGCCCGCAAGGCCAAGGAAGCCCTCATCGAGGAAGCCGAGGCCCTGCAGCACTCCACCGACTGGGGTCCCACCGCCGCCGCCTACCGCGACCTGATGGCCCGTTGGAAGGAAGCCGGCCGCGCACCCCGCGACATCGACGACAAGCTGTGGAAGCGCTTCAAGGAAGCCCAGGACACCTTCTTCGGCGCCCGCAACGCCGCCCACGCCGAGCGCGACAAGGAGTTCGAGGCCAACGCCGAGGCCAAGGACGCCCTGCTGGCCGAGTTCGACGAGCGGATCCGCCCCGACAAGGACCTCGACCACGCGCGTTCGGAGCTGCGCAAGCTGCAGGAGCGGTGGGACGAAATCGGATTCGTGCCCCGCGGCCGCGTCCGCGAGTTCGAGGACAAGATCGGCGCGCTCGAGCGCCGCGTCGCCGACGCCGCGGATTCCCAGTGGCGCCGCACAGACCCGGAGGCCCAGGCCCGCGTGCAGCAGTTCGCCGACCGCGCCGCCGAGTTCGAGGCCAAGGCCGCCGAGTTCGAGGCCGCCGGCAAGGCGAAGAAGGCCGAGGAAGCCCGTGCCCAGGCCGCCCAGTGGCGCGAATGGGCCGACGCCGCCGAGCGCGCCCTCGAGGAGATGTAGCTCGGAGACGCGGGCGCCGACGCCTGCGGTCGTGGCCTACTGCTCGTCGGCGTCCGGCGTCTGTTCCGTCTTTTCAGCCTGCTCTGCCTGCTCCGCACGCTTGGCGCGGCGGCGCTTGGACCGGTCGCGTCGATCGTCGACCATGGCGTCGACGTCGGTGCCGGTGTTGTCGATGAGGCCGGCGCGCAGATACTGCTGCTGGGCGCGCAGCACGGGATCCTCGTCGACCTCCTCGCGGCGGGCGGCGGCCAGCGCGGCCTGGAACGTGGACTTGCGGAACACCACGAAACTCAAGGTGATGGCCATCAGGATCGACAGCGCGATGCCCATGGCCAAGCCCCAGCCGATGCCCTCGGACGCCTCCGACGGCGGACGCGACTGGCGCATCCACCCCGCGAAGATCGAGTACACCGCCTGGATGCACACCGCCGCCCACGCCACGAACGCGACGACCGCCGACCGCGACAGGATCGTCGCGATGACCAGCAAAATGCCGACGAGCAGGATGATCGAGTAGATCCGCTCCGGCAGCATGGTGAAGTACTGGCGGGCGACGTCGGTGTCCAACAGCACGTCGAAACCGAGGACGACGCCGGAGTGCGGGGCGAAGAAGGTGAAGATCAACCCGACGAGCAGCACGCCCACCGGCACCACCGCCATGCCCAGTTGGATTTCACCGCCGGCCTTGCGCTCGGCCTCCCGCAGGTCACCGCGGAACTCGGCGAGCTTGTCGCGTTCCGCACTGCCCTCCGGCGTCACGTTTTGGTCAGTCACAACCGCAACCCCTGTCCTGGTTCATCGTCTGGTTCACGGCCGGCGTCGACGGCCGTCCCACACCGGGCAAGCCTAGCCCCACGCCAATCGGGGCGGTGGTCGGGGTGTTGCCCGCCTCCCACATGTCGCCGGCCCGGGTACGGCGGTGCGCCGTGACACCGGAATCGGCGATGAGGAAGTGCGGAGCCGACTCCGTCACCGTGACGGTGACGAAATCGCCGGGACGGATCTCGCCGTCGATGTGGGGTCGGCCGGCGTCGTCAAGCGAATCGGCGCCCTCGGCCTCGTCCACTGCGACCGGCGCGAAGTGAACGAGCCGCCCATCGACCGCGCGCCCCGACATGCGGCGGGTTTCGGCGTTCTTCTTGCCATCGTCGGCGGTGACCAGCAGCTCGAGGGTGCGGCCGACCTGCTTTGCGTTCTCCTCCTCGCTGATGCGCTCCTGCAGCTCGATGAGGCGGCCGTAGCGCTCCTTGACCACGTGCGGCGGCACCTGGTCGGGCATGTCGGCCGCCGGGGTGCCCGGGCGCGGCGAGTACTGGAACGTGAACGCCGAGGTGAAGCGAGCGCGCTCGACGACGTCGAGGGTCGCCTGGAAGTCCTCCTCGGTCTCGCCGGGAAAGCCGACGATGATGTCGGTGGTGATCGCCGCATGCGGCATCCGCTCGCGAACCTTGTCCAGGATGCCGAGGAACTTCTTCGAACGGTAGGACCGGCGCATCTCCTTGAGCACCTTGTCCGAACCCGACTGCAGCGGCATGTGCAGCTGCGGGGCGACGTTGGGGGTGTCGGCCATCGCGTCGATGACGTCGTCGGTGAACTCCGCCGGGTGCGGCGACGTGAACCGCACGCGCTCCAGGCCTTCGATCTCGCCGCAGGCGCGCAGCAGCTTGGAAAACGCGCTGCGGTCGCGTTCGAGTTCCGGGTCGTCGAAATGCACGCCGTAGGCGTTGACGTTCTGCCCCAACAGCGTGACCTCGGTGACGCCCTGGTCGACCAGCGCCTGCACCTCGGCGAGGATGTCGCCCGGGCGGCGGTCGCGTTCCTTGCCGCGCAGCGACGGCACGATGCAGAAGGTGCAGGTGTTGTTGCAGCCCACCGACACCGATACCCACCCGGCGTACGGCGATTCGCGCTTGGCGGGCAGCACCGACGGGAAGTCCTCGAGCGCGTCCTTGATTTCGACCTGCGCCTCGTGGTTGTGGGCGGCGCGTTCCAGCAGCGTCGGCAGCGAGCCGAGGTTGTGGGTGCCGAAGACCACGTCGACCCACGGCGCCTTCTTCACGACGGCGGCCTTGTCCTTCTGCGCCAGGCACCCGCCGACGGCGATCTGCATGTCGGGGTGCTCGTCCTTGACCGGCTTGAGCCTGCCGAGCGTGCCGTAGAGGCGGTTGTCGGCGTTTTCGCGCACGGCGCAGGTGTTGAACACGACCAGGTCGGGTCGTTCGCCCTCGGCGACGGCGATGTAGCCGTTGTCCTCCAGCAGGCCGGACAGGCGCTCGGAGTCGTGGACGTTCATCTGGCAGCCGAAGGTCCGCACTTCGTAGGTGCGGGGGCCGGCGGCTGCGGGGGCGGTGTTTTCGGTGGTGGGGCTGGCGTGCGTCACGCGGGAAAGGGTATCGCGAGCGGGCGTGCCTTCCCCAATCGCCGTGGGAACCGCCGTGCGCGTTTTGCTTGACGACGCCGCCCTCCCGGCACCTTTCACCGCGCGCCCAATTCGTCGTAGCGGGCATCGAGGGCTTCCCGGGCGATGACCATGGACATGCCCTGGGCGAATCCGCGGCGGGCGAGCACCCCGACGACGCGCCGCAGGTCTCTATCCCGGGCGGCACGGTCGGTCGGCGGCGACGAGATGGTGCCGGCCTTCTTCGCGGCCAACGCCCGTGCAATGTGCGACTCGTCGGCGTCGGTGATCTGCTCGAGCGCTTCCGCGCGCAGGTGCGGGGCAATGCCCTTGTCCGCCAACTCGCGGTCGAGCACCATCCGCGACTTCCCCCGGGCCGCGTGGCGTTGCCGCACCCATTCATGGGCGAAGTGGGCGTCGTCGAGCAGCCCGGACGCCGTCAGGTCGTCGAGCACTTCGCCGATGGCGGCCGGCGGCCACTCCTCGTTTTCCGCCAGCCGGCCGCGCAATTCCTCGCGGGAGCGGGCCCGCTGGTCCAGAAGCCGCAGGGCCCGGGAGCGGATCGGCGCCTTCACCGCTTCGGCATCGGCATCGATGATCGGCTCACCACCCTCGGCGGCGACCTTCTCCATCGCGGCCCGGAGCTTCTCGAGCTTCTCGGCCTGCTCCGCCTGCTCGGCCGTCACAGATCGGTCCGCCACGCGCCGCGCTCCCCTCTCCTACTCGTCTGCGCTGCTACTCGTCGTCGAAATCGATGTCCGGCACCACGTCGACCGGCGCATCGGCATCCGGCTCTTCCGCGGCGTTCGTGTACTCGCCGACGCCGAGCTTCCGCTTGATCTTGTCCTCGAGTTCCGCGGCCAACTCCGGGTTCGAGCGCAGGTGCTCGCGGGCCTTCTCCTTGCCCTGCCCCAGCTGATCGCCCTCGTAGGTGAACCACGAACCCGACTTCTTGATGATGCCGTTGTCCACGCCCATGTCCAGGATCGACCCCTCGCGGGAAATGCCCTGGCCGTAGATGATGTCGAACTCGGCGATCTTGAACGGCGGCGACACCTTGTTCTTGACGACCTTCAGCTTGGTCCGGTTGCCCACCGCGTCCTGGCCATCCTTCAGGGTCTGGATGCGCCGCACGTCGCACCGCACCGACGCATAGAACTTCAGCGCCTTGCCGCCGGTGGTGGTCTCCGGCGAACCGAACATCACGCCGATCTTCTCGCGCAGCTGGTTGATGAACACCGCCGTGGTACCCGAATTCGACACCGCTCCGGTCATCTTGCGCAGCGCCTGGCTCATCAACCGCGCCTGCAGACCCACGTGGGAGTCACCCATCTCGCCGTCGATCTCCGCCTTCGGCGTCAACGCCGCCACCGAGTCGACCACGATGATGTCGATGGCACCGGAACGCACCAGCATGTCGGCGATCTCCAGCGCCTGCTCACCGGTGTCCGGCTGCGACACCAGCAGATTGTCGGTGTCCACGCCCAACTTCCGCGCGTAATCCGGATCGAGCGCATGCTCCGCGTCGATGAACGCCGCGATGCCGCCGGCCCGCTGCGCCTCCGCGATCGCATGCAGCGCCACCGTCGTCTTACCCGACGACTCCGGGCCGTAGATCTCGACGATGCGACCACGCGGGAAACCGCCGATGCCCAACGCCACGTCGATGGCGATGTTGCCGGAGGAAATCGCGCGAATCGGCGGACGATCATCATCGCCCAGACGCATCACCGCGCCCTTGCCGAAATCCTTCTCGATGTTCGCCAACGCGACGTCGAGCGCCTTGAGCCGATCGCCGCCACCCGACGACGCGGTCGCCTTCTTCCTGGCCATGTCCTTCTCCCGTCCACGCGGCGCTTCCGCCACGTCCAGATCCGTTTCGTCCCTCACCTGATGCGCACCCGGCGCCGATGTATCCGTCACGCCCTGTTGGACGCGCCCCGGAGCGAATCGGTTCCATTTTGCTTTTCCGCGGCACCCTCGCCGCCCACACCCGTGGTTGTACCGGGCCGAGCGGATCCGCGGACCGCACGCGTTCGACTATAGACGAAAGCCCGTTCGAATGCGCGCCGCAACACGCCGACGACGCCGTTTCGCCGACCAGGCGGGCGTCGTCAAGCAAAACCCCGAGCCACCGGCGACGATCAGTCGTCCGGCCCCAACCACCGCTCCTCCGGAACATCATGGTCGCGGCACAACGCCCACCACACGTCCCGCGGCTCGACGCCACGTTCGATCAACTCCGCCGGCGTGGCGCCGTACTCCGCCAACACATGCGACTCCAACAACCACGGCCCCTGGGCATCGCCGAACTCGGCCTCGACGAAGCGATGAAAATCGGCCAAACGCATGCGACCACGGTAACACCGCCGCCCCCGACCCCAAACCCCTCCCTGAACACCGCTCAAACCGTCGCCTAGAATCACTTCCCGTGCAGAAAACAGCGATCCAATCCCTCGTCTACATCGCGGCCTTCGCGGCCCTCATCATCGTGCTCGGCGCGGTCTCCATCCCCGTCGGCGCCGTCGGCGTGCCCATCGTCCTGCAGAACATGGGCATCGCACTGGCCGGCATGCTCCTCGGCTGGCGCCGCGGCACCCTGTCCGTCGTGCTGTTCCTCGCCGTCGGACTCATCGGCGTGCCCAACCTCGCCGGATTCCGCACCACCCTGTCCGCCCTGCCCGGCACCACCGTCGGCTACCTCGTCGGCTACATCGTCGCCGCCCTCGTCATCGGTCTGCTCACCGAACGCCGCCCCCGCGGCAACGGCGCCATGATCGGCCTGTTCACCGCCGCCGGCCTCGTCGGCGTGCTCGTGCAGTACCTCTTCGGCACCTTCGGCCTCATGGTCCGCGCCGAAATGGGCTTCGTCGAGGCCCTGCTGGTCAACGTCCCCTTCATCCCCGGCGACATCGTCAAGGTCGTCGTCGCCGCGCTCATCGCCGCCCCCGTCCTGCGCGCCTTCCCCGACCTGCGCGCCAACACCGCCGCCACCGCCGCCACCGCAGCACGATGACCGTCATCCGCTTCGACTCCGTCACCTGCGACTTCGACGGCCGCCGCGCCCTGGGGCCCGTGACGGTGGAACTGTCCGAGCGGCGCATCGGCATCATCGGCCCCAACGGCGGCGGCAAATCCACGTTCGTGCGCCTGATCAACGGCCTCACCGACGCGTCGTCCGGCCGCGTCGACGTCGGCGGCCTCGACCCCGCCCGCAAGGGCCGCGAGGTCCGGCGCAACGTCGGCTTCGTCTTCTCCGACGCCGACAACCAGATCGTCATGCCCACCGTCGCCGAAGACGTCGCCTTCTCCCTGCGCCAGCGCGGCATCGCACCGAAGGACCGCGACGGTCTGGCCCTTTCCGCTTTACGACGATTCGACCTCCACGACCACGCCGACCACTCCCCCCACCTCCTGTCCGGCGGGCAAAAACAACTCCTGGCCCTGACGTCGGTGCTCGTCCTCGAGCCCGAACTGATCATCGCCGACGAACCGACCACGTTGCTGGATCTGCGCAATCGCCGTTCGCTCGCCGCGACGTTCGCGAGACTTGACCAACAGCTGATCGTCGTCACGCACGACCTCGACTTCGTCGCCGACTTCGACCGCGTCCTGTGCATCGAAGACGGACTCATCGTCGACGACGGCGACCCCCGAACCGTCATCGACAGCTACGTCTCCCGGATGGGCGCCTGATGGCCGGCCGCGGCGCGCTGGTCGTGCCCCTGTCGGTGTACGTCAAACGCGACTCCCCCGTCCACCGGATGCCCGCGGGGCCGAAGCTCGGACTCGTCGTCGCGTTCATCGTCGTCGCCACGATCTTCGCCCGCACCATCCCCACCGCCGCGGTCGCGCTGGCCGTTGCGCTGTGCGGCTACGCCGTCGCCCGCATCCCCCTCAAAGTCGCGGTGGCGCAGTTGCTGGGCGCGGTGCCGCTGCTGGCGTTCATCGCCGTCATCCAGGGGCTCACCGGCGACTGGGAACTCGGCGCGATGCTGTTTCTGCAGATCCTCGCCTGCGTCATCGCCGCGACGCTGCTGACGCTGACCACCCGCGTCTCCGACCTGATGAACGCCTTCGACCGATTGTTGGCGCCGCTGGGGAAGTTCGGGCTGCCGGTGGCCACCATCTCGTTGGCGATGTCCCTCACGCTGCGCCTGATTCCCCTCCAGGTGCAGGCCGTGCGCGAGGTTCTGGACGCCCGCCGCGCCCGTGGAGCCTCCGCGCCGGCGACCGCGTTCGGGGTGCCGGTGATCATCCGCACCATTCGCCGTTCCCGCGCCATGTCCGACGCCCTACTAGCCCGCGGCGTCGGGGACTAGGGCGGCCCGGGACTGGCCGGCCGGTCACAAACACACCGCCCCGTCAGAAACTCGACATTTTTCGCGGCCACCAACACCCCACCTTGGCTTTTGCAAAGCGGTGGCATGACTTTCTGACGCTCCCCGGCTCCTGCCCCCACACCGGCCGGTCAGAAACACGTCGGCCGGTCAGAAACTCGACATTTTTCGCGGCCACCAACACCCCACCTTGGCTTTTGCAAAGCGGTGGCATGACTTTCTGACGCACCCCGCCCCGCGACTCCACGCAAAAAACCGGCGGCCCACCATCATGGTGAACCGCCGGTCATCGCGCGCGGGGCCGCCGCCTCCTGCCGCCCTCTACTGACCGCCGCGCAGTTCGCGCAGCTTCGCCTCGACCGCCGGGTCGACGGAGCCGGACTGGCCGCCCTGCCCCTGCTCGATGGCACCCTGCGCACCGCCGGACGGCAGCTGGTTGCCGCCGCGCATCTCGGACCGGATCTGCTCCAGGCGCGAGTGGCCGGCCAGCTGGATGCCCGCCTGCTCGACCTCCGCCATGCGGCCCTGGACGGAATTCTGGGCCAGCTCGGCCTGGCCGAGGGCGTTGGCGTAACGACGCTCGATCTTGTCGCGCACCTGATCCAGGTTCGGGGTCGAGCCGGAGGACAGCTCGTTCATGGACTGCAGGGACTCGGAGACCTTCTCCTGCATCTTCGCCTGCTCCAGCTGCGACAGCAGCTTGGTGCGCTCGGCGACCTTCTGCTGCAGGGCCATGGAGTTGCGCTCGACGGCTTTCTTCGCCTGGGCGGCCTGCTGCAAGGACTGGTCGTGCAGGCCCTTCAGATCCTCGACGGACTGTTCGGCGGTGACGAGCTGGGCAGCGAACGCCTCGGCGGCGTTTTCGTATTCGACGGCCTTGGCTTCGTCGCCTTCGCCGCGGGCCTTGTCGGCCAGCTGCAGGGCCTGGCGGGTGTTGCCCTGGAGCTTCTCGATCTCGGCGAGCTGCCGGTTGAGGCGCATCTCGAGCTGGCGCTGGTTGCCGATGACGGCCGCCGCCTGCTGGGAAAGTTCCTGGTGCTGACGCTGGGCGTCTTCGATGGCCTGCTGGATCTGGACCTTTGGGTCCGCGTTCTCCTCGATCTTGGAGTCGAACAGGGCCATCATGTAGTTCCACAGCTTGGCGAAGGGGTTTGCCATTGTTGCTCGGTACCTTCCTCAGAGAGTCGGCGGGAGTGGGCGGGAGCCCCGGGCGTCCGGCGTCCCAGAATACCCGGCGGTGGTTCGTGCCGCAGCAACGCCGCGGAACGCGGTCGGGTTACATCGCGGCCATTTCGGGCTGCGCGGCGTGCAGTGCCATGGCGCCGGCGGCGTCGATGATGACGTCGGAGACGGAAACGGACAGTCCGTGGCACACGGAGGCCAGCAGTTCCGACGACACTTCTTTGCGGCCGCGTTCGAGTTCCGACAGGTAGCCGGGGCTGATGGCGGCGAGGTCGGACAGTTCCCGGAGGGTCATGCCGTTGCGGGTGCGGATGTCGCGCAGCGCCTCGCCGAGCGCTTCGCGCAGCAGCGGTTCACGCGCGGGCGCCGCGACCGGCAGCGGCGATTGCGCGGGGGCGGGAATGGTCATGGTGTCGTTGATCATCACCCCAATTAACGCACGAATGGGCGCGTTTGTTCCCGGTTCGACGATTCAGGGGCGGTTTTCCGGCCGGGCGCGGGTACGGCGTCAGCGATCGAGCTCGGTCGTGAGCAGGTCCAACGCCCGCGCGACGGCTGCGGTGCGGATGCCCCAGCGTCCCGCGTCGGCGTCGATGTCGAGTTGCTTGACGACGACGCCGTGGTCGGGTCGGGCGATGGCGCACCAGACTTCGCCGACCGGGTGGCCGTTTTGGGGTGCGGGGCCGGCGACGCCGGTGAGCGCCACTGCCCAATCGGCGCCGCAGCGCTTCTTCGTGCCGATGGCCATTGCCCGGGCGGTGTCCGGTGCGACGGGGCCGACGGCGTCGAGCGTGTCGGCGGGGACGTCGGCCAGCGTCGCCTTGAGGTCGGTGGCATAGGTGATCAGGCCGCCGCGCAAGACGGCCGACGCTCCGGGAACTCCGGCGACCGTCGCGCAAAACAGGCCGGCCGTCAGCGATTCCGCCGCCGCGAGCGTCTGCCCCCGGGCGGTGAGCACGCCGATGACGTCGACTGCGGCGGTGCCGTCGGCAAGCGGATCGACGGCACCCATCTAGGCGGCGGCCTTGCGGGAGTCGACGATGTACTGGACGCCGGTGACGACGGTGATGACCACCGCGAGGATCATGACCACCCACGCCGGCCAGTGCAGCCAGGCCACGGGCATGAGGAACAACGCCACCGCCAGCGACTGGGTCACCGTCTTCAGCTTGCCGCCCTTCGAGGCGGGCACGACGTGGCCGGCGCGCAGCTGGAACATGCGCCAGAACGTGATGCCGAGTTCGCGCACCACGATGATCGCCGTGATCCACCACGGCAGCAGGCCGATGATGTTGAGGCCGACCAGGGCGCCGATCATCAGCGCCTTGTCGGCGATGGGGTCGGCGATCTTGCCGAAGTCGGTCACCAGGTTGCGGGCGCGCGCGAGATCACCGTCGATCTTGTCGGTGATCATCAGCAGCGCGAACACTCCGAAGGACCACCATCGCCACCCGGCGTCGTCGCCGCCTTCCCGCAGCAGCAGCCACAGGAAGACGGGGACGCCGAGAATGCGCAAAACGGTCAGCGCGTTCGGCAGGTTCCAGTTGGAGGGCGCGGCATCCGCGACGGGGCGGGATTGATCGGTCACGCCGTCAACCCTACCGCCGAATCCGAGACGTTCTAATCGGAGGTCCCTCGGCCGCTGGATTCGGACGACGGGCCGTCGTCACGCGAAGCCCCGCGGAACTTCTTCGCTTTGACGGAACCGTCGACCACGAGCTCCTCGTGCTCCACGTCGTGGCCCGTCCACCGGGCCGAGGCGATGCCGCCCATGTTCCGGTCGCGGACGTTCTTCAGCCACGAGGCCAACACGGTGACCACCAACACGACGACGATGAACGCCAGCGACACCCACGTGCCGATCTCCGGCACCGCCACGTCCTCCCCGCCGTTGATGAACGGCAGGTTGTTCTCGTGCAGCGCATGCAGGAACAGCTTGATGGCGATGAAGCCCAGGATCGCGCCGAGGCCATAGGCCAGGTACACCAGCCGGTCGAGCAGACCGTCGAGCAGGAAGTACATCTGACGCAGACCCATCAACGCCAGGGCGTTGGCCGTGAAGACGATGTACGGCTCGTCGGTCAGGCCGAAGATCGCCGGAATCGAGTCGAACGCGAACATGATGTCCACGAAGCCGATGGCCACCAGCGCCACCGCCAGCGGGGTGAAGTACCGCTTGCCGTCGACCCGTGCGGTCAACTTGTCCTTGTTGTAGCCGCTGGAAATCGGGACGATCTTGCGCAGCCAGATGATGATCTTCATGTCGTTCGGATCGGTCTCCGGCTTGTCCGCCGCCTCGTCCCACACCGTCTTGATGGCGGTGTACAGCAGGAACAGCGCGAACAGGTAGAACACGTCCGACCACTTGTTGATCACCGCGGCACCCAACAGGATGAACACCGTGCGGAAGACCAGCGCCATCGCGATACCGAACAGCAGCACCTTCTGCTGGTACTTGCGCGGGATCTTGAACGCCCCGATGATCAGCGCGAACACGAACAGGTTGTCCACGCTCAACGCCTTTTCGGTGACGTAACCCGACAGGAACTCGACGCCGCGTTCGTGGTCCCAGAACAACCAGATGAACCCGCCGAACAACAGCGCCAGAACGACGTAGAACGCGGTCCAGCCGCCGGCTTCCTTCAGCGTCGGCTCATGGGGAGTCTTGACGTGGGCGTAGAAATCGAAGGCGATGAAGCCGATGACGATCACGACGGTGATCGCCCAAACGGAAAAAGGTACGTGCACGGGTGGTGCTCCTCCGGTCGGTCGACGAATAACCGGAGGTCTCTCCCACCGCACGACTCACGTCGGCCGATGGCGCCGGGGAACTCGCGGCACCCGCCTCGACGGCCGGCGCCCGACTCCCGTGTTGACGACGGCCATCACGGTGAAAACCGGGGATACTCCCCTCCACGGCCCACCACTGTACACGTCGACGAACCCCGTACGAGTTGCCTCGCACGGGGTTCGTCGGGTGGATCGTCGGAAAGCACGGCGCTTCACGCCCCCCCCTAGGCCATGCCCTCCGTCGGCTCTGCGTCGACGACGTTCGCGTCATCGGTCGGGGCTTCGGCGGGGTCGGCGCCGCGGATCATCCAGATGATGGTCTCCAGCTCCTCCGGCTTGACCAGCACCTCGCGGGCCTTCGAGCCCTCCGAGGGGCCGACGACGCCTCGGGTCTCCATGAGGTCCATGAGGCGGCCGGCCTTGGCGAAACCGATGCGCAGTTTGCGCTGCAGCATCGACGTCGAACCGAACTGGGAGGTGACCACCAGCTCGACGGCCTGCACGAGATCCTCGAGATCGTCGCCGATGTCCGGGTCGATGTTCTTGACGGCCTCGGCGGCCTTGTCCTCGGTGACGCCTTCGGTGTAGTCGGGCTCGGCCTGCACCTTGCACGCGTCGACGACGGCCTGGATCTCCTCGTCGGTGACGAACGCGCCCTGCAGTCGGCGCGGCTTGCCGGCGCCCTGCGGAATGAACAGCGCGTCGCCCATGCCGATGAGCTTTTCGGCGCCGCCCTGGTCGAGGATGACGCGGGAGTCGGTCAGCGACGAGGTGGCGAACGCCAGTCGCGACGGAACGTTGGTCTTGATCAACCCGGTGACCACGTCGACCGACGGGCGCTGGGTGGCCAGCACCAGGTGGATGCCGGCGGCGCGGGCCTTCTGGGTGATGCGGACGATGGCGTCTTCGATGTCGCGCGGCGCGGTCATCATCAGGTCGGCGAGCTCGTCGACGACGCAGACGATGTACGGGTACGGGCGGTACTCGCGCTCGGAGCCCAGCGGCGCGGTGATCTCGCCGGACTTGACCTTGCGGTTGAAGTCCTTGATGTGGCGCACGCGGGCGGACTTCATGTCCATGTACCGCTGCTCCATCTCCTCGACGAGCCACTGCAGTGCGGCGGCGGCCTTCTTCGGCTGGGTGATGATCGGCGTGATCAGGTGCGGGATGCCCTCGTAGGGGGTGAGTTCGACCATCTTCGGATCGACGAGGATCAGGCGCACCTCCTCCGGCGTCGCGCGGGTGAGCAGCGACACCAGCATCGAGTTGACGAACGCCGACTTGCCGGAGCCGGTGGAGCCGGCGACGAGCAGGTGCGGCATCTTCTGGATCGAGTGGCTGATGAACTCGCCTTCGATGTCCTTGCCCAGGCCGATGAGCATGGCGTCGTCGTTGGCCAGCGTCTTCGGTGCTTCGAGGACGTCGGCCAGGCGGACCATTTCGCGGTCGTTGTTGGGCACCTCGATGCCGACGGCGGACTTGCCCGGGATCGGCGTGAGCAGTCGCACGTTGTCGGTGGCGACGGCGTAGGCGATGTTGGACTGCAGGTTGGTGATCTTGGAGACCTTCACGCCGGGGCCGAGCTCGATTTCGTAGCGCGTGACCGTCGGGCCTCGGGAGAACCCGGTGACCTGCGCGTCGACGTTGAATTCGGAGAAGACCTCGGTGATGGCCTCGATCATCCGGTCGTTGGTGGCCGTGCGCGTCTTGGGCGGCTCGCCGGCGATGAGCAGGTCGGTGGACGGCAGGCGGTATCCGTCGGCGACGGCGGGCCGCGCGGGGGCGACGTCGGTCTTCGGTTCGGTTTCGGACTTCGGGGTCGTCGCGGGGATCGCGGAGGCGTCGATGCCCGATCGCGCCGCGATGGCGTCCATCTGGCGGCGGGTCGCCTCGGAGACGGCGTCCTTCCCCGGCGTGCGGTCGGGGGTCGCCGGCTTTTCCCGCTTTACGACGGCGACGTCCTCGGTGTCCGCCGCGGGCATGACGGTGGTGTGGTTGGCGTCGGCGTCGTCCGAGTCTGCGGTGAGGTCCGAATCGACGGTGGTGTCCGAGGTGTCCTCGGCTGCACGGCGCGGAGCATCGTCGACGACCGGCTGCGGCGCGGTGGGCGCCTCCACCACATCGTCGAGGCTCAGCTGACGGGTGCGGGAATCGTCGGCGTACTCGTCAACCGGGTAGGCGTCGGCGGGCGACGGACGACGCGTGGGCCGCGACGGCCGAGTCGGGGCGTCGTCGTCGAGCAGGTCGTAGAGGTTGTCCTCCACCGGGGCCTGATTGCGCCGGGTCGCGCGGGTCCGCTTCGGCGTCTGCGCACGACGGCGGGAGCGGCTCGACGACGCATCCAGATCGGCCGGTTCCGGGTGGGCGTCGTCACGCGAACCCGCATCGGGGCCGTCGTAGGCCTCGGCGCGCTCGTCGAGCATGCCGTCGACGCCGGCGTAGAGGTCATCGGGGTCCAGGTGATCAGCCTCGCCGACATGACGACGGCCCGTCCGGCCGGACCAGGCGCCCAGATTCAGGTACTCGCCGACGACGTCGACGAGCTGACGAACCGTCGTGCCGCTGAGCAGCAGCGCACCGTAGAAGATGACGCCGAACAACAGGATCACGGCCACCCACGGAGTGAAGCCCGCGGCCAACGGCGTGCCGATGTACCCGCCGATCGCGCCACCGGCGGCACGGCGGCCGTCCCAATCTTCCGGGCGGCCCGAGCCGATGTGCACGATCGACAACATGCCGCCGGCGATGAGCGCGACGCCGACGCTTGCCGCCGAAGAACGCTCGCGTGGCGGGATGGTGCCGAGCATCATCATGATCGCGACGATGCCCAGCACCACCGGAAGCACGTACGCGCCGACGCCGATGATCGTGCGGAACAGGGTCTCGATGACGTCGCCGACCGGGCCGGCCAGCGAGAACCACGTTGCCCCGGCGAGAACGATGGCCAGGGCGAGGACGAGGAGGGCGGCGCCATCGCGCGATCCCCGCGCGGCCGAATCCTCCGGCGGCAGATCCGCGTAATCGTGCGCGTAGGCCTGGTCCCGGTCATGGTCCCGAGAGTCGGCCGGGGTGGTCACGTCGTCGTAGCCGTCGGCCTTCTTTCGACGCTTCGGACGGGAATCAACTTTTTCGACTTGACCGCCCCCATCGACGTCTCCGCCGGAGGCGCCCCGCCGACGACCCTTCACTGGTGCATCATCCGACGTGCGGACCTCCACCGCATCTCGCTTCGAGCTCCCGCTGCGGCCGCCGATCTTGCGGGCCAGCCCAGCCACGCCGCGGGCGGTCTGCTCCCACGCGCCGGACAAACCGCTGCCGACGGCGCGGTAGGCGCTGCCGGTGCGTTCGAATCCATCGTCGTACCCGTCGCCCATGCGGCGGGTGGCGTCACGGGCGGTCCGGGAATCCGCGGGCCTGCGAGCCGGACCGCGCGAGGTGGGGCGCGTCCGGGGGCTGCGGGTGCGACTGGTGGTTGACATGGGCACCACCTTAGTCGCTTTTCGTCCCTATTTTCACATTAGTCACACGCGTGTCAGTCGGGACGCCCGCCGACCACTCCCCTGCCCCACGTCACGCGGCCGCTCGCGTCAGATCGACAGACGCACGACACCCGACTCATCGCCGTCGACGCTCACCCGGGCCTCATCGCGGCCGAACAGCCACAGCACCAACTCACCCGGGTCCCCCTTCACCGTCACCGTCGGAGCACCGGTGGCCGCACGATCCACCGGCGTCGTCGCCGCCCCGTCATCCCGCACGAGCACCACCGTCGACGTCGAATCCCGCAGCATCCGCCGCGACATCGTCGACGCGATGCGCCACAGATCCCTGCGCCCCGACGGCGACAACTCCCGCGGCCGCCACCGCTCGCGCACACGCCGCACGTCCTCGTGATGCACGAAATTCTCCGCCGCATTGACCAGCTGATCCGCCCACCGCATCGGGTTCCACACCGGCGCCCCCTCCGCCCACGTGTCCACCAACTCATCGAACGGCTTGGCCTCGTATTCGGCCGTCACCTTCTCCAGCCGCTCCCGCAACGCCGGCACGAACATCCCGCCCGCCGCATCGGGCCGATTCTCGCGGACCACCAGGTGCACCGCCAGATCCCGCGTAGTCCACCCCTCGCACAACGTCGGAGCATCCGGGCCCACCTCCCGGAGCAAATCCGCCAACTGCCGTCGTTCGTCCTGCGCGAAAGTCATGGCCGCCAGTGTACGGGCCCGACCGGATCACCCGCCGGACACGACTACGCCCCTTTCGGCCACAAGGCCGAAAGGGGCGTCGTCAAGCACGAACCGACCGGGACGCGCGGCTGCCGGAAAGCTACAGACTCTCGCGGCTGCCGTCGACGTCCTCGTCGGAGACCGCGTCGACGGACTCGGAGGACATCGGCACGATGGTCGGGACGATCATCGGGCTGCGGCGGTACTTCTGGTTGATCATCTTCTCCGCCCGGCGGCGCACCTCCTGCGCCATGCGGTACGGGTTGTTCTCGCCCGAACCGGCCAGGTCGTACATGGTCTCGTCGACCAGCGACTCGACCTCCGCCAGGACCTCCTTGACGTCGTCGGAGAAACCGCGGGCCTGCGCGCGCGGCTTCTCCAGCGGACGACCCGTGCGGTTGTCGATGACCGACGTCACCGTGATCAGGCCGCCCTCGCGCATCTCGGCGCGATCGGCCAGCACGTCGGCGTCGACGTCGCCCATGGACGTGCCGTCGACGTAGAGCTGACCGACCGGCACCTGACCCACCACGCGCGCACGGCCGTCGACCAGATCCACGACGACGCCGTTCTGCGCCAGGACCACGTTCTCGGCGGGCACGCCCGTCGAAATGGCCAGCTCCTTGTTGGCGCGCAGGTGACGCCACTCGCCGTGCACCGGCATCGCGTTGGACGGACGCACCGCGTTGTACAGGAACAGCAACTCGCCGGCGTAACCGTGGCCGGAGGTGTGGATGTTCGCGTCGCGGCCGGTGACGACCTTCGCGCCGATCTGGGCCAGCATGTTCAGGACGCCGAAGACGGCCTCCTCGTTGCCCGGCACCAGCGACGACGACATGATGATCAGGTCGCCGTCGCGGACGGTGATCTGACGATGCTCGCGGCGGGCCATGCGGCTCAGCGCCGCCATCGGTTCACCCTGCGTACCCGTGGTGACCAGCACGACCTTGTGCGGCGCCATGCGGGACGCCTCGTTCATGTCGACGATCGTGCCGCGCGGGGCGGTGAGCAGGCCGAGCTCCTCGGCGATGCGCATGTTGCGGATCATCGACCGGCCGTTGAACGCCACCTTGCGGTTGGCGGCGACGGCGGCGTCGATGACGGCCTGCACGCGGTACACGTTCGACGCGAAGGTGGCGAAGATGACGCGCTGCTTGGCCTCCATCACCAGGCGACGCAGCGTCGGGATGATGTCCGACTCGGAGCCGGACACCCCCGGCGTGGTCGCGTTGGTGGAGTCGCACAGGAACAGGTCGACGCCCTCGTCGCCCAGGCGGCTCAGGGCCGGCAGGTCGGTCGGACGCTTGTCCGGCGGGGTCTGGTCGAGCTTGATGTCGCCGGTGTGGACCACCAGGCCGGCGCCGGTCTTGATGGCCACGCCGAGGCACTCCGGGATGGAGTGGTTGACGGCGAAGAACCGCAGGTCGAACGGGCCGCGCTGCTGACGGTCGTGCTCGTTGACCTCGATGGTCTTCGGGCGGATGCGGTGCTCCTGCAGCTTCGCCTGGATCAGCGCCAGGGTGAAGCGCGAGGCGATGATCGGGATGTCGCCGCGCTGCTTGAGCATCCACGGGATTGCGCCGATGTGGTCTTCGTGGCCGTGCGTGACGACGAGCGCCTCGACGCGATCCCACTTGCCCTCCATGTAGGAGAAGTCCGGGAGGATCAGGTCGACGCCCGGCTCGTCGGAGCTCGGGAAGAGAACGCCGCAGTCGACGATGAGCAGACGGCCCTTGTATTCGAAGACCGTCATGTTGCGGCCGATCTCCGAGATGCCGCCGAGGGCGACGATGCGAAGGCCGTCCTTCGGGGCCTTCGGCGGCTCCGGCAGGCGCTGGGTCAGGTCCGCGCCCTGCATGGACTGCACGACGTTGCGGCGGTTGCGCTGGCCACGGCCACCGCCCTTGCCGCCGTTGTTGTTCTGGCCCTGGTTCTGACCGCCGCGACCACCGCGGCCGCCACGGCCACCACGGCCGCCGCGACCACCGCGGTTGCCACGGTTGGAGCCGCCGGAGCGACCCTGGTTCTGGCCCTGATTCTGGTTCTGGCCGGAATCACGGTCCTGCGGGGACTCGTTCTTCTGCGCGGACTCGTTCTTTTGCTCGGCGCCGTCGTTCTTCGGCGTCTGGGCCTCGGCGCGGGCGATTTCCTTCTCCTGCGGGGGTCCGGCCTTGCGGACGACCTTGCGGGGGCGGCTGCGATTCTCGCTCACTTAGAGGACACCGGCCTCTCGCAGGTCGGCGGCGAGCAGATCGAGCTGCTCCGGGGTCGGGGGAATCTGAGGCATACGGGGGTCTCCTGTCTGAATGCCCTGCAGCTGCAGCGCTGCCTTGGCGAAGCTCACCCCGCCCAGGCGGCCCTGGGCGCGGAAAAGCGGGGTCATGGAAGCATGGGTCTCGCGGGCGGCATCGAGCTGACCGGCGTCGAACTGGTCGCGCAGGTCGGCGAGCTTGCGGGGCGCGGCGTGGCCGACGACGGAGATGAAGCCGGTGGCGCCGATCGACAGCCACGGCAGATTCACCACGTCGTCGCCGGAGTACCAGGCCAGGCCCGTGTTGGCGATGATGTGCGCGGCGGAGCCGAGGTCGCCCTTGGCGTCCTTGACCGCGGTGATGCGGGGGTGCTCCGCGAGACGGAAAATAGTGTCCGTTTCAATCGGAATGACCGAGCGCGGCGGGATGTCGTACAGGCAGACCTCCAGGTCCGTCGCGTCGGCGACGGCCGTGAAGTGCCGGTAGATGCCCTCCTGGCTCGGCTTCGAGTAATACGGCGTAACCACCAGCAGGGAGTCCGCGCCCGCCTCGGCGGAGGCCTTGGCGAGTTCGATGGACTCCGTCGTGTCGTTGGTCCCGGCGCCGGCGACCAGCTTCACCGAGTCGCCGAGCTCGGCGCGCACGGCGCGCAGCAGCTCGATCTTCTCGGCGGTGGTCGTCGTCGGGGACTCGCCGGTCGTGCCGGCGAGGATGAGCGAATCGCAACCGTTGTCGGTCAGGTGACCGGCCAGTCGCACGCCTGCATCGACGTCCAGGGCGCCATCAGCGTCAAACGGTGTCACCATGGCGACGGCGACGGTGCCGAAGGCATCGACGCCTCGGTTCGAAGCGAATCCAGTGGTCATTGTTGAGAGGCTACCTGTTCTATGTCGCTGTGCCGGGCATTGCCCCGGCTTATCCTTCAAATGCGTACGGGCTCGACGCGACGACGGAGCCGTCGCGGAGGCGGCTGACCTCGAAATCGCCGAACGCCGTCGGCGCGACCGCCTGCAGTTCGCGCAGGCACGCCACCGCCAGTGCCCGGATTTCCGAATCCGCGTGTTCCGTGGCCCGCATTCCGATGAAATGCCGCCACGAACGGTAGTTACCGGTGACCACGATACGTGTTTCGGTGGCGTTGGGCAGGACGGCCCGCGCCGCCTGGCGCGCCTGTTTGCGGCGCAGCAGCGCGTTGGGTTCCTCGGCCCACTTCTCCTCGAGCGCGTCGAGCAGTTCCTGGTAGGCGAAGCGCGACTGGTCGACGACCGCCTCGAACAGCCGGACCAGTTCGGGGTCTTCGGCGATGGCGGCCGGCGCGACGACGCGGTTGGCGGTGTCGGGAACGAACCGCTGGGACAGCTGCGAGAAGGAGAAGTGGCGGTGGCGGATCAGTTCCTGCGAGCAGGACCGGGACAGGCCGCGGACGTAGATCGACGCCGACGCGTGTTCGAAGAGGCTGGTGTGGCCGACTTCGAGGACGTGCCGGAGGTATCCCTCGTTGGTCGCGGTGCGCGGGTTGGGTTTGTCCCAGGTTTCGTAGCAGGCGCGGCCGGCGAATTCGATGAGGGCTTCACCGCCGTCGGCGTCGGTGTCCCAGTCGATGTCGGCGGGCGTGGTGAACTGCGTCGAGGCGATGAGCTGTGCGCTCAGTCCCACGATCTCGGACATGGTTTTTCCTCTTGCCGGCCGATTACAGGCCCAGGTAGGACTCGAGGCCGACGGTCAGGCCCTCGTGGTCGGCGATCTTGCGCACGCCGACGAGCACGCCCGGCACGAAGGACGTCCGCGAGTAGGAGTCCTGCTTGATGGTCAGGGACTGGCCTTCGGTTCCGAAGATGACGGTTTCGTGGGCCACCGCGCCGGTCATGCGCACCGCGTGGACGGGCACGCCTTCGACGTCGGCGCCGCGGGATCCTTCGAGGGACTGCTCGGTGGCGTCGGGCTGGGCCGACATTCCCGCCTCACGACGAGCCCGCGCGATGCCTTCGGCGGTGTGGATGGCGGTGCCCGACGGGGAGTCCTTCTTGTGCGGGTGATGCATCTCGATGACTTCGGCCGACTCGAAGTACGGGGCGGCGATCTCGGAGAAGCGCATGGTGAGCACGGCGGAGATGGCGAAGTTCGGGGCGATGAGCACGTTGGACTTGCGGCCTTCGGCGCCGGCGTCGATCCAGGCGCGGACCTGGTCAAGGCGTTCCGGGGTGAAGCCGGTCGTGCCGACGACGGCGTGGATGCCGTTGGCCAGGCAGTACTCGAGGTTGCCCATCACGGCGTCGGGCTGAGTGAAGTCGACGATGACCTCGGCGCCGGCTTCGCTCAGCGTCGCCAGGTCGTCGCCGAAGTCCAGCGCGGCGACCAGGTCGAGGTCGTCGGCCGCTTCCACGGCCTCGCAGATGGTGGATCCGACCTTGCCCTTGGCGCCGAGCACGCCGACCTTGATGTTGCCCATGTTCTCCTGGCTCTCCCCTCGCGGCGGGCCCGTCCGGGCGCGCCTTTTCTGCTGTTTTGGTCTGCTGTTTCGGATTGCTGTCGCGGATTCGATTGTCGTGGATTGAATTATCGCGAAAACGGGTGCGGCGACGTCGCCGCCGCCGCGTTCCGTGTCCCCACCTTAGGCGGAGGGCAGTCGACTTCGTGCCGACCCGCCGTTTCACGGCGTCGAACGAGGACGACTGGCACGGCTGATGAGATAAGCGTATATTCATCGGATTTGGTGCGGGTGCACTTAGTTGCGTGCTCCCGCCACAGTCGTGCACCGGTCTTCGATCGCGAACACCATTCGGGTCGAGTCCCCTTCACGCCGAATCCATCCCACCGTCCAGCGTCCCGGCATACCGGGGAAAGGAGTGGCGCATGTCCAGCGCCGAGTCCGCCCACGACGGCGGTTCGAAGCCGAACGACGAACGGATGGAGACCCCGTCGGGCCGGAGCCCGTACCTGGCCATCTACGTCCTCCTGGCCGCCGCGTTCATCGCGATCCTCAACGAGACCGTCATGAGCGTCGCCATCCCCGTCATCAAGGCCGACCTCGACATCACCGCGACCCTGGCCCAGTGGGTCACCACGGCGTTTCTGCTGACGATGGCCGTGGTCATCCCCGTCACCGGTTTCCTCATCTCGAAGTTGACGTTGCGGCAGCTGTTCGTCGTGTCCGAGGGGCTGTTCGTGGCGGGCACGGTGATCGGTGCGTTGGCCCCGAACTTCACCGTCGTCATCGTCGGCCGCGTCATCCAGGCCGCGGGCACCGCGGTGCTGCTGCCGTTGCTGATGACCACGGTGCTGCGCCTGGTTCCCGAGCAGAACCGCGGCACGATGATGGGCAATCTGTCGATCGTCATCGCCGTCGCCCCGGCCATCGGCCCGACGGTGTCCGGTTTCATCCTGAAGTTGGCCGGCAACAACTGGCACATGCTGTTCTGGACGATGCTGCCCATCGGCGCCGCGGCGCTGATCGTCGGCACGGTTCTGCTCCCCTCCTTCGGCGAACGCTCCGACAAGCGCATCGACGTGATCTCGGTGCTGTTGTCGGCGGTCGGTTTCGGCGTGACCGTCTACGGCCTGTCCCTGGTGGGCACCGACGCCGGCGCGGCGCTGTGGATCTCCCTGGCCGTGGGCCTGACGTCGCTGGTCCTGTTCGGCCTGCGCCAGTTCCGTCTGGCCCGGACGGACTCGGCGCTGCTGGATCTGCGGGTGTTCCGCACGAAGAGCTTCTCCATTTCCACGGCCATCCTGTCGCTCGGCATGGTGGCCATGTTCGGCGTGATCATCATCCTCCCGCTGTACCTGGCCCTGCGCGGCGTCGAGGTGCTGACCATCGGCCTGATGCTCATGCCGGGACCGCTGGTGATGGGCCTGATGGGCCCGTTCGTCGGCCGCCTGTACGACAAGTACGGACCGCGTCCGCTGGTGCCCCCGGGAGCCGTGATGGTGACGCTGGGCATCCTGGGCCTGGCGCTCATCGGTTTGCACACGCCGCTGTGGTGGATCATCGCCGCCCACATCGTGTTGGAAATCGGCCTGGGCCTGCTGTTCACCCCGCTGTTCACCTGGGGCCTGAGCGATCTTCCGCAGAATCTCTATCCGGATGGTTCCGCGGTGGTCAACACCCTGCAGCAGGTTTTCGGCGCGGTCGGCACCGCCGCGTTCGTGGCCATCGCCGCCGCGGCCACCGCGACGATGACGTCGTCGACCACTCCGACCATCGCCGAGACCATCGGCGGCTACCGCATCGCCCTGTGGGTGGGCGTCGGCATCGGCGTGATCACCATCGCCCTGTCGACCCAGGTCAGGCGCACCCGCAAGCGCATCGAACTGGAATAGGCGCGCGCCCACCGGTTCACGCGCCCAGGGCCCGCACGCCGGCCACCCTGGTCTGCCCGAGGTCGGCGTCGTGTCCGGCGGCGCACCCGTGCCTGAACGCGTCGCCGTCGATCCGGGCCCTCGAGGTCGTGCGCCGCAGGTGCGGATACCTGCGGCGCATTTCGTCGTTGGCCCGCTGCGCATCATCCCTGAGCACCAGCATGGCGTTCGTCCCACCGCCCCCATCTGCCTCGCCGTCCCCGGGAGCCTCACTCGCCCGGGTCGCCGCGCGGTGTTCCATGACCGCGAGTCGATCTCCGACAACCGTGGTGAATCCGATCATGTACGACCGCCGCCACTGCGCCGTCGCCGCCGCACTACCCGCCCGCAACCGCGCGGCACCGGCCAACATGTGCGGGCACAGCACCGAGAACAGCAGTTGGACGCGCTCGACGTGCCTGACCGCGCCGATGAGCGTCCCCCGATCGGCGCTGCGACCGATCCCGCGGCCGCCGGCCCACAGCACGACCTCGCAGTGCAGCGCCTTGGCCAGGGCATGGAGCAGTCCGACCTGCTGGCGCTGATACGCCCCGGACATGTCCAGCTCCACGACCTTCATCTCCGCTCCAGCATCCGCCGGGTCACCCAGCTTCTCCGGATCCAACCCGTACCGCACGATCAGTTCGAACGCCTTGTCGCGGAACACGTCGCCTTCCGGCGTGCCCTCCCGGTCCGCCGCCTGATTGAGCAGCTTGCGGACCTTGTCGCGGATGTCTCCCCGCATCGACCCCATCTGAACCTTCCCCCTTCGGCGCGGACCTCGGCCCGCCCCATCACGTGCGCCCCGACCACCGGGCATCGCACTCGTTTTCGATTCATCCGCGATGCTACGGCATCGAACACGTCTTCGCACGGCGAAAAGCCCGGCCGCCCCGAATCGAGGTGGCCGGGCCATTTTTCACCCGCACTCGGCGGCCCCGCCGGTCAGCGTTTCACGCGATCATGCGATCTTTTCCGCGCCGTCGGACGGCACCGCCACGAGGAACTCCGGGGGCCGGAAACCCGCATCGGAGAATGCCCCGGCGATGGCGTCGGCCACCGGCCGCACCTGCGCGGCGTCGACCAGGGCGATGGCGCTGCCGCCGAATCCGCCGCCGGTCATGCGCGCTCCGACCGCCCCGTGCTCCATCGCGGTGTCCACGGCCAGGTCCAGCTCGGGGCAGGTTACCTCGTAGTCGTCGCGCAGCGAGGCGTGGCTGGCGCACATCGACTCGCCGAACGAGGCCATGTCACCCGCCTTGAGCTGCTCGATCGCGGTCGCGGTGCGCTCGATTTCGGATACGACGTGTCGCACGCGCTTGACGACGACGCGTTCCCATTCCCGTGCATCCGCACCATTGGGCACGTTCTTCCGCGCCCACTCGGCGGCTGCGGTCTCCGCGTCGTCGACGTCGCGAAGCGATGCCGCTCCCAGCCCCTCGGTCACCGCGTCGATGACGCCGCGACGCGAGGCATACTGGCCGTCGGCCAGGAAGTGCGGCGCCTTGGTGTCGATGACGAGAATGGCCAGGTCATGCGCGGGCAAATCGCAGGGCACCTGCACCGCGGAATCGTCGGCGTAGTCGATGGCCAGGGCGTTGCCGGCCTGCCCGAACAGCGAAATCCGCTGATCCAGGCCACCGGTGGACGCGCCGACGACGTCGTTTTCGGCGCTGATGCACGCGGCCACCAACGCGGCGCGCACCTCGGAGCCCTTCTCTTCGCCCGGGGCGCCGATGGGTCCGACGGTCAGCTCGTACGCCGCCAACGCCGCCGAGCATTCCAGCGCGGCCGAGCTGGACAGCCCGCCGCCGATCGGCACATCCGAGGTCACGGCGATGTCGAAGCCGCCGAGATCCTTCGGCAACAGTCCGGCCTGCTGCTGCGCCCAGATCGCGCCGACCACGTACCCGGTCCAGTTCTTCGGCTTTCCGGGGCCGACCTCGTCGACGCCGACCTCCACGATCTGCGGGTCGTCCCCGCCCATCGAGGACACGAGGCGGTACCGGCCATCGTCGCGCGGCGCCACGGCCACCCACGTGCGCTGCGACAGCGCGAAGGGCAGGCAGATGCCGCCGGCGTAATCGACGTGCTCGCCGATGAGGTTCACCCGGCCGGGCGCGGCCCACACTCCCGCGGGAGCAGTGCCGAAAGCCCTGGTAAACAGGGCGGTCGCATCGGCGGCGCCGGTGGCATCGTCACGCGTCGGCGACCACCGCGCCCCGCCGATCTCGCGGAACCGGTCCGCGATGCGCTCCGGCGTCGTGTCGGAAATCCAGGCGCCCTGGCCCGACTCCGATCCGGCCAGGAACTTCATGCGCCCCGGAGATCGCATCATCGAGTACAGCTGCAGATGCAGACGACCGTGCTCCCGGTCCTCCCCCACCGGCGCCTGATTCCACGACGCGATGTACGGCGTGCGTTCGACGCCCTCGAAGAACCGGTCCATGCGACCGAGCAGGTCAAGATACATGCGGGTCAGCTCGTCCTTCTCGACGTCGGTGAGCGCCGCGAAATCCGGCACGTCCCGATTGGCCATGAGCATGACCTCCACCGGCCACTTCGCCGCGGCCGGCACGAAGGCGGTGAAATGCTCGCCTTCCGCCACGATCCTCCTGCCCGACCGCTTCTCGGCCGCCAGGACGTCGTCGAAAAGCGAACGACCCGTCTGCTCGCGATGCTTCTTGCTCTGGTCCGCGATCGCCGCGGCCCGCGCCGGCAGGTACGGGTAGGAGTAGATCTGCCCGTGCGGGTGTTGCAGGGTGACGCCGATCTCCTTGCCGCGATTCTCGAACGGGAACACCAGACGCACGCCATCGATCTCCGACAGTTCACGCGTGCGGTGCGCCCACGCCTCCACCACGGTGCGCGCACGGTGATACGGAAGATCGCGGAACGACGAGGTCACGTCCGGGGTGAAGCACACGACCTCGCACCGGGCCAGCGCCGGACGACGCGGGAACAGGCCCTCGCCGTCGACCTCGACCGCGAAATCCTCCGGCACCTCCATGTGCATCGACAACGACGGGAACCGATTCTCGAACACCACGACGTCGTAGTCGTCGGCCGGGATCTCCGTCGGCAACTCCCCCGGCTTCGTCGGCGCAAGCGGATTTTCGTTCGCCGGCGGCATGAACGTCCGGTTCATGCGGTGCGCGGCGTAGACGTTCCACTCGCCGGTGAGCGGATCGCGGCGCAGCTCGGACTCCGTCACCGCCTCCGGCAACCGACGCTCGTCGACGGTCTTGCGCGTGCGACGGCCCTCGACGTAATCGGGTTCGTCGTCGAAGTAAATGAGCTCGCGGCCGTCGGCAAGCGTCATCCGCGTGGTGGAAAAAGCATGGGCGGTCATGGCGCGCTACGCCTCCTTCGCGACATCGGCGGGGGTCTCGGGGTCGGCCGGCACGATGATCGGCCGCAGCTTCGCCCAGGTGAGGAACACCGCGGCGGCCAAGACGAGGGCCAACCCGGTCCAGGTGTTGTAGGAGGCGTCCTTCGGCAGGCCCGTGTCCGGGTTGATGCCCGGATCCAGCAGCAACGCCGACAGCAGCAGCACGATGCCGTAAATGCCCAGCAGCATGCCGATGATGTTTCGGACGTCGAAGGCACCGGCGGCCTTCTTCTCGGACGATGCGTTCTTCTCGGGTGTTGCGTTCATGTCGGTCACTCCTAGGCGAACACGATGTTGAGGACGATGACCATGGCCAGGCACAGGATGCCCAGCGGCACGGTGCGCTGGTACCACGGCAGCGCGGCTTCGTTGGCGTCGGTGAGGTTCTCCTTCGGGGTCACCGACTTCACGAATCCGACCAGCTCATGGTCCGGCTTCGGGGTGGTGACCAGGGAGACGACGATGGACAGCACGATGTCGACCACGAAGGCGACGGACGCGGCGACGAACGCGGTGCCCTGGCCCGGCAGGTTGAACACGGCGGCCTCCACGCCGGTGAAGGTGGAGATGTACCAGTAGACGATCGCCGACAGGGTACCCATGACCAGGCCCACCCAACCGGCGGTGGGCGTCATGCGCTTCCAGAACATGCCGAGGATGAAGGTGGCGAACAGCGGCGCGTTGAAGAAGCCGAACAGCGTCTGGAGGTAGTCCATGACGTTGCCGAAGTTGTTGGCGATCAGGGCGGTGAACACCGCGATGACGGCGGCGGCGACGGTGGCCCAGCGACCGAACTTCAGGTAGAAGTCGTCGTCGCGGTCCTTGATGAGGTACGCCTGGCAAATGTCGTAGCTGATCACCGTGTTGAACGCGGAGATGTTGGCGGCCATGCCGGCCATGAAGGCGGCGAGCAGGCCGGCGATGGCGACGCCGAGCAGGCCGTTGGGCAGCAGGTCGCGCATCAGGTACAGGATGGCGTCGTTCGGCGCGGCGGTCTGGTTCATGATCGGCGTGACCGTCGCGGCGGCGATCATGCCGGGGGCGACGACGATGAAGGGGACGAACATCTTCGGGAAGGCGCCGATGATGGGGGTCTTGCGGGCCGCGGACAGCGAGTCGGCGGCCATGGAGCGCTGGACTTCGACGAAGTTGGTGGTCCAGTAGCCGAAGGACAGCACGAAGCCGAGGCCGAAGGTCAGGCCGATGACGGAGACGACGGGGTTGTCGAAGCCGGAGATGTCGGTGCCGGGCCAGGTGTGGAAGTGCGATTCGGCGGCGATGGAGGCTTTGAGTCCGCTCCAGCCGCCGACGTTGTGCAGGCCGATGAGGGTCAGCGGCAGCAGGGCGGCGATGATGACGAAGAACTGCAGGACTTCGTTGTAGATCGCCGCGGACAGGCCGCCGAGGGTGATGTAGGACAGGACGATGACGGCGGCGACGATGAGGGTCACCCACAGGGGCCAGCCGAGCAGGGAGTTGACGACTTTCGCCAGCAGCAGCAGGTTGATGCCGGCGATGAGCAGCTGGGCGACGGCGAAGGAGATTGCGTTGACCAGGTGTGCGCCGGGGCCGAAGCGCCGCAGCATGAATTCGGGGACGGAGCGGACCTTCGAGCCGTAGTAGAAGGGCATCATGACGATGCCGAGGAAGACCATGGCGGGGATCGCGCCGATCCAGAAGTAGTGCATGGTCTGGAATCCGTATTGGACGCCGTTGGCGGACATGCCGACGATTTCGACGGCGCCGAGGTTGGCGGAGATGAACGCCAGGCCCGTCACCCACGCCGGCAGCGAGCGGCCGGAGAGGAAGAAGTCGATGGACGAGGACACCTTGGACCGGGCGGCCCAGCCGATGCCCAGAACGAATGCGAAGTAGAGGGCGACGAGCAGGTAATCGACCCAGCTCGCGTCCAGCCGGAGTGCGGCTTCAGCCTGAATCACGGCATTCTCCTGACTGTGTGGTGGTCGTGTGGTCGGGGGAAACGTTTGTTGGCGGCGTGTCGTGCGTCGGTCGTTGCTTTACGACGTCGATGTGGTCACGGCACGCAAGCCCATGGCCAGTTCGATCTTTTCGCCGGCGTCGATGCGGATGAGGTCGCGACCGGATCTCAGCGCGTCGGGTGGACAGGTCATGGGTTCGACCGCCACCGCGCGGCCGACGCGGGGGAATCCTTCGCGGCGGGCGGGGTCGGCGGTGAAGATCTGGAACCACCGGAAGTGGTCGTCGGCCCACAGTTCGACGCCGTGCCCGTCGGGGCCGATGAGGCGTGCGCGGGCGTCGGCGGCCGGTGAGTTGAAGCAGTGGTCGAGCCACAGGCCGGAGGTGGCGATGCCGTCGGACAGGCCGGGGACGACGGCGTCGGCGGGGATCATGGGACCGGCGGGCAGGTTGCGGGCGGGCTCGAGCGGGAGGTTGGCCTCGACGTCGACGGACAGGATGCAGTCGGCGACGTCCGCACCGGCGGCGCTGAGGTAGGGGTGGAAGCCGAAGCCGAAGGGGCAGGCGGTCTCGCCGCGGTTTTCGGCGGTGACGGCGGCGCGCAGGCCGTCGTCGGCGTCGACGCTCCAGCGCACCGTGAAGCGCATCGGCCATTGCCAGCCGGGCTGCGGGTCGACGTCAATGGCCAGGGTGACGTGGTCGTCGCCTGCTTCGACGAAGTTCCAGACGCGGTCGTCGACGAAACCGTGGATGGCGTTGGAGCGGCCGGGCTCCGTGATTTCCAGACGGTGGACGACGCCGTCGTGGATGAAAACGCCGTCGGCGACCCGGTTGGGCCACGGCGCCAGCATCGTCCCGGCGTTCAGGGGCGGGAATTCGCCGCGCGGGTAGTCGACCAGCAGAGGGCGGCCGTCGTATTCGAGCAAGCGGGGGCCGCCGCCGAAGGCGGAGATGTCGGCGCGGTACCGTCCCGCCGAAATCTCGATGAACGGATGCCCGTGACGCGGGCGCTTCGGCGTCCCTGCGCTTGCGGTGGTGGCCATCATGACGCTCCTGCGGCGAAATGCTTCGGGTGTGACCCCATTGACATCGACCATAGCACTGTAACGTCAGAACTGGTCATAACCGGAATGTCTATTCGGACACATCCGGGAGCGCTTGCTCGGTTCAGGCGACGTGTAATCCCACTTCCCCCACGCATCCGGATACCGAGCCTGCCCGTGAACGCACGGAGGCCCCGCACCGTGAGGAACACGATGCGGGGCCCGTCGGCCGGTTGCCGGAGGAGATTACTCCTGGACCGGAACCAGGGAGATCTTGCCGCGGTTGTCGATGTCCGCGATCTCGACCTGCAGCTTGTCGCCGACGTTGACGACGTCCTCGACCTTGTCGATGCGCTTGCCGTCGCCGAGCTTGGAAATGTGCACCAGGCCGTCGCGGCCCGGGACCAGGGAGACGAACGCGCCGAAGGCGGTGGTCTTGACCACGGTGCCCAGGTAGCGCTCGCCGACCTTCGGCAGCTGCGGGTTGGCGATGGCGTTGATCTTCTCGATCGCCGCGTCGGCGGCCTCGCCGGAGGTGGCGGACACGAAGATCGTGCCGTCGTCCTCGATGGAGATGTTCGCGCCGGTCTCCTCCGTGATGCCGTTGATGACCTTGCCCTTGGGGCCGATGACCTCGCCGATCTTCGACTGCGGCACGGTGATCGTGGTGATCTTCGGGGCGTACGGGCTCATCTCGTCCGGCTCGTCGATGGCCTCGGCCATGACCTCCAGGATGGTCAGGCGCGCGTCGCGGGCCTGCTCCAGCGCGTCGGCCAGCACCTTCGACGGGATGCCGTCGAGCTTGGTGTCCAGCTGCAGCGCGGTGATGAAGCCGGAGGTGCCGGCGACCTTGAAGTCCATGTCGCCGAAGGCGTCCTCGGCGCCGAGGATGTCGGTCAGCGCGACGTAGCGGGTCTCGCCGTCGACCTCGCCGGAGACCAGGCCCATGGCGATGCCGGCCACCGGGGCGCGCAGCGGCACGCCCGCGTTGTACAGCGACAGCGTCGAGGCGCACACCGAGCCCATCGACGTCGAGCCGTTGGAGCCCAGCGCCTCGGAGACCTGGCGGATGGTGTACGGGAACTCCTCGCGCGACGGCAGCACCGGCACGATGGCCCGCTCGGCGAGCGCACCGTGGCCGATTTCGCGGCGCTTCGGGGAACCGACGCGGCCGGTCTCGCCGGTGGAGTACGGCGGGAAGTTATAGTGGTGGAAGTAGCGCTTCGCGGACACCGGGCCCAGCGAATCGATCTGCTGCTCCATCTTCAGCATGTCCAGCGTGGTCACGCCCAGGATCTGGGTCTCGCCGCGCTCGAACAGGGCGGAGCCGTGGGCGCGCGGAATCAGCTCGACCTCGACGCCCAGGTCGCGGATCGCGTCGGTGGCGCGGCCGTCGATGCGGAAACCGTCGGTGAGGATCATGTCGCGCACGATCGACTTCATCAGACCGTTGTACGCGGCGGCGATTTCCTTGCCGCGCTCCGGGAACTGCGGCTCGAGGGTCTCGATGACCTCGTCCATGAAGACGTTGGTGGCCTCGTCGCGGTCCTGCTTCGAC
Organism: Corynebacterium freneyi; assembly: GCF_030408835.1. NCBI lineage: Bacteria > Bacillati > Actinomycetota > Actinomycetes > Mycobacteriales > Corynebacteriaceae > Corynebacterium > Corynebacterium freneyi. The sequence continues at coordinate 1,317,397 of NZ_CP047357.1, read as the reverse complement.
GGGTTCTTCAACAGCTTCGGCAGCTTGGCGGCGGCCTCGGCCTCGACGGCGGCGTAGACGTCGTCGTTGTAGGCCGGGAACAGCGGGAATTCGCGGACGTCCTGGGCGGCCTCGTCGGCCAGCGCCTGCTGCGCGCGGCACAGCTCGGCGATGAACGGCTTGGCGGCCTCCAGGCCCTGGGCGACGACGGACTCCGTCGGCGCCGGACGGCCCTGGGCGATGAGGTCGGCGACGTGCTCGGTGGCGCCGGCCTCGACCATCATGATGGCCACGTTGTCGGCGGAGGCCTTGGCCTTGCGGGACTTGCCGCGGCCCTTGGCGGCGTTGTCGTCGGCCAGGCGACCGGCGACGACGATCTCGAACAGGGCCTGCTCGTGCTGTTCGATGGTCGGGAACGCGACCCAGGTGCCCTTCGGGTGCGCGTCGTCGGCGACGAGCGCCATGCGAACGGCGCCGACCGGGCCGGACACCGGCAGGCCGGACAGCTGGGTGGCGGCGGAGGCGGCGTTGATGGCCACCACGTCGTACATGTCCTTCGGGTCGAGGGACAGCACGGTGATGATGATCTGGACCTCGTTGCGCAGGCCCTTGACGAAGGTCGGGCGCAGCGGGCGGTCGATCAGGCGGCACGCGAGGATCGCGTCCTGGCCCGGGCGTCCCTCGCGGCGGAAGAAGGAACCGGGGATGCGGCCCGCGGCGTACATGCGCTCCTCGACGTCCACCGTCAGCGGGAAGAAGTCGAAGCCCTCGCGGGGGTTGTTCGACGCGCACGTCGTGGCGAGCATCATCGTGTCGTCGTCGAGGTACGCGGTGACGGCGCCGTCGGCCTGGCGGGCCAGCTGGCCGGTCTCGAAGCGAATCTCGCGGGTGCCGAAGTCACCGTTGTCGATGACCGCGACGGTCTCCACGATGTCGTCGTAGCCGTTGTCGTCGTAGTCGTACTGATTGTCGGTCATACGGGGAAAACCACGTCTTTCGTTTGGTGAGCCCCCGGGGCGATCGTCGGTGCCGCCCTATCCTGTTCATCTCGGGGCATCGGGGCGACTCTACCACGGTGAACGCGAGAAAGCCCGCCGCAACCAGGGTGATCCTGGTCGCGGCGGGCTCGTCCGGCCGCCGGATTCCGGCGACGAAAAGCTCTTAGCGGCGGAGGCCGAGGCGCTCGATGAGGTTACGGTAGCGCTGGACGTCGTTGTCGGCCAGGTACTTGAGCAGGCCCTTGCGACGACCCACGAGCAGCAGCAGGCCGCGGCGCGAGTGGTGGTCGTGCTTGTGGAACTTCAGGTGCTCGGTGAGCTGGCGGATGCGGGCGGTCAGCAGCGCGACCTGGGCCTCCGGCGAACCGGTGTCGGTCTCGTGCAGGCCGAACTCCTTGAGGACGTCGGCCTTCTCCTGGGTCGAAAGCGCCATGGGGCGTCTCCTTCTCGTCGATGGTTGTTTCAGTCCACTTCGCGGCCCCGGCGACACCGGCGTCATGGCGACTGTTCGTGGACCACAGTCACGGCCAACGGGCGAGAGTACCAGCAGTCCGGCTCGGAAACCTAATCGCCGTCCGCGCCGAGGATCCGTCGCGTTTCGACGACGTCGAGGTTCATCCGTTCGATGAGCGGATCGACGCCGTCGAACTTCTCCATCCCGCGGATGCGGCCGACGAAGTCGATGGAACCGGTGAGCCCGTACAGGTCGGCGGAACGGTCGAGGATGAACGCCTCGACGGTGCGGGCGGTGTCGCCGAAGGTGACGTTCGTGCCCACGGACACCGCCGCCGGGTAGGCGCGGCCGAGTTCGATGTCGCCGTCGGAGTCGACGTCGGTGCGTTCCGGGCCCTCGGATGCGGTGAACCAGGCGGCGTAGACGCCGTCGGCGGGCACGGCCAGTCCCGGGGCGACGTCGATGTTGGCGGTCGGGAAGCCCAGCTGGGCTCCTCCCCTGCCCTGCCCGTGGATGACTTCGCCGGTGACGCGATGCGGGTGGCCGAGGCAGTCGGCCGCGGCGGCGACGTCGCCGTCGGCGAGATGTCCGCGCACGCGGGTCGACGACACCCGGTCGCCCCCGTCGGCGAGCAACTCGACGATCTCGACGTCGATGCCGTGCGCGGCGCCGTGGCCGGGCAACGTGTCGGTGGTGCCGGCGGCCTTGTGGCCGTAGGTGAAGTTCTCGCCGACGACGACGGCCTTGGCGTGCAGCTTTCCGGCGAGGATGTCGGCGACGAAGTCCTCGGGTTCGACGGCGGCGAGGGCGCGGTCGAAGCGCATCACGAGCATCGCGTCGACGCCGATCTCCGCTGCGAGTTCGGCGCGCCGCGGCCAGGTCGCCAGCGTCGCCGGCGCCTTGTCGGGGGCGAAGACGGCGATGGGGTGCGGGTCGAAGGTGACGAGCACGGCGGGCACGCCGAGTTCGCGGGCCCTGTCCACCGCACGGCCGATCAGCCGCCGGTGGCCGCGATGGATGCCATCGAAGGCGCCGATGGTCACGACGGTGTCGCCCAGGTCGGCGGGTACGTTGTCAATCCCGTGCCAGATGTCCACGCGCCAACCCTACGACACCGGCGGGGGCTTCCGCCGAATAGGATGCCCCTCATGAACGCATCCGGGAACACGCGTGATCCGAAGGTCGATCCGCTCGCCGATTCGGGGCTCGTCGTGGTGGACAAGCCGGCCGGAATGACCAGCCACGACGTCGTCGCAAAGCTGCGGCGCATGTTCGGCACGCGCCGGGTGGGGCATTCGGGGACGTTGGATCCGATGGCGACGGGTGTGCTGGTGCTGGGCGTCAATCGCGGCACCCGGTTTCTGCCGCACGTCCACGCCGACGCGAAGTCCTATGACGCGACGATCCGCCTGGGTGCTTCGACCGTCACCGACGACGCCGAGGGCGAGGTGCTGGCCACAGCGACGCCCGAGCAGCTCGCGGCGGTGACCGATGAGGCGATCATGGCCGGCGTCGCGGAGCTCACCGGCGACATCATGCAGCGTCCGGCGTCGGTGTCGGCGGTGAAAATCGACGGGGTCCGCGCCCACGAGCGCATGCGTCGCGGCGAGGACGTCGTGCTGCCAGAGCGTCCGGTCACCGTGTCGCTTTTCGACGTCCACGGGATTCGTCGTCACGCGGAATGGATCGATCTCGACGTCAGCGTGGACTGCTCGGCCGGAACCTTCATCCGGTCCCTGGCGCGGGATTTGGGGGCCGGCCTGGGCGTCGGCGGGCATCTCACGGCGTTGCGGCGCACGGCGGCGGGGCCGTTCCGGATCGAGGGCGCGAAAACCCTGGAGCAGCTGGAGGCGGATCCGACGCCGACGATGAGCCTCGACGAGGCGTGCCTGGCGTGCTTCCCCGCCCGCGACGTCACCGCCGACGAAGGCGTGGCGCTGTCGCAGGGCAAGTGGCTCGAACCGATCGGGATGGACGGCGTGCAGGCGGCGCGCACCCCCGACGGGCGCGTCGTCGCCCTCATCACCGAGTCCGGAAAGCGCGCGAAGACCGTGTTCGTGGTGCGGCCCTCGACGCTGTAGTAGCTGGTCGGCAGCCCGTCAGTAGCCGACCGCCCTACCGGACGATGGCCGTGGCGATGACGTAGCCGTTGTCCACGGTCCAGTGACCCTCGATGAAGTGGACGGGCGTGGGCCGGACCAAGATGTAGGAGACGAAGGTGCCGTCGGGGCGCAGGTCGATGTCGGCGTCCTCGAAGCCGAGCCAGCGGCCCGTCAACGGGTACCACGCCTTGTACGTGGCCTCCTTGGCGCAAAAGAGCAGACGATCCGCGCAGGCCAGGCCGGAGGAACCGATGGTGGCCAGCTCGCGGGCGCTGGCGATGGAGGCCAGCACCCCGTCGGGCAGCGGCTCGGCGGCCTCGGCGTCGACGCCGATGGAACGCACCAGCAGGCGCGGGGCGACGACGGCGGCGCGGAACCCGCGGGTGTGCGTCATGGAGCCGGTGATCTGGTTCGGCCACAGCGGCATGCCCCGTTCGCCGCGCAGGATCGGCTTGGCCGACGGCTTGCCGGTCAGCTCCTCGATGGCCCGGTGGGCGCACCAGCGGGCGTCGCCGAACTCGGCCTTGCGCGCGTCGACGGCGCCTGCGACGAGATTGCGTTCCGCCGGGTCGAGCGCATGGTAGTTCTCCAGGCTGTCGCCGGTCGTCCACATCTGATGGAACGAGGCGTGCGCCGGGAGCATGGCCTTCGTGAGCACAGTCATCGAACCTCCATTACCGGGTAGGGCCACGTCCGGTCGCCTTCCCGCGGCTGCCATTCCCTCGGGTAACCGAGGGAGACTTCCGTGTGCGGCACGCCGTCGACGACGGTGGTGCCGGGGATGTGCAGGTGCCCGTAGATGACGTGGCGGGCCTGGTACCGCGTGCCCCAGTCCTGCGTGTGCCGGGTGCCGGCCCACATGGACAATTCCGGGTAGAACACCGCGGACAGCGGTTCCCGGGCGAGCGGCCAGTGGTTGACCAGGATCGTCGGCCCGTCGACGCGGGCGAGCCTGCGCACGGTGTAGGCCAGGCGGCGCCGGCACCACAGCACCGGGTCGACGAACGGTTTGATGGCGAACTCGTCGGTCATGATGACCTGGCTGGCGCCCGCCATCTCTAGCGCTTCGGCGATGGTCGTGCCGGCCGGGCGCCAGGAGTAGTCGTACAGCGTGAACAGCGGGCAGATGGTGACGCCGCCGAACTCGGGGTACGGGTCCTCGGGCGTGAGCACGCCGAGGCGGCGGCAACCGTCGACGAGCTGCGCGTAGCGGTCTTCGCCCACGTGGGCGTCGGCGCCGCGGCAGAACAGTTCGTGGTTGCCGGGGACCCAGATCACCTGCGCCCAGCGGCGGGACAATTCGCCGAGGGTCTTGAGCACCAGTTCGGGCCGTTCGGCGACGTCGCCGGCGACGATGAGCCAATCCGCGGGGTTGCGCGGGCGCAGCGTCTCGACGACGGCCTTGTTCGCCTTGACGGCCACGTGCAGGTCGGAGACCGCCCACAGGGTGGTCGACGGATGATCGTCCTCCGCCATGGGCGCCTCCTCCGCTTCGTGTGCCGTGAACCCTACTTCCCGTATCGCCGTGTGTCACGAATTCGTAACGCCATGGCGGTAATCAAGGCCATTTGCTTGACGACGGCGACCCGCCTGGTTCACGAATGACCCGTAGGCAACTTTAGTCACAACCTCCACAACGTCAACAATGTTGGTGCAACAAATCACCGACGTCTCCCCCGGAGGCGAACTCGCGGCTACTCCCCCGCTGCGACCGTCCACCCCGTGCCGCGGTAGCGCACGGCGACGAACACGAGACGCAGCAGCATGAAGGTGAGCAGGCCCCACCACACGCCGGTGAGCCCCCAGCCCATGGACAGGGTCAGCCACACCGGCGGCAGGAAGCCCAACACCACCGCGGTGATGGTGGCGTTGCGCAAAAACGCCGCGTCGCCGGCTCCGAGGAGCACCCCGTCGATGGCGAAGACGACGCCGCCGACCGGGATCATGGCCACGAGAATCCACCAGGGCCCTTCGGCGATCGCCGCGATGACCCCGTCGGAGCTGGTGAACAGCCCCGGCAGCACCCCGTGCAGCACCGCGAACGCCACGGCCAGCACGCCGGCGAACACGGTCGACCACGCGATGACCCGCCGGGCGGTGAACCGCGCCGCCGCCACCGACCCCACGCCCAGCGCCGCCCCGACGAGGGTCTGCGCGGCAATGGCCAGCGAGTCGAGCACCAGCGACAGCAGGTTCCACAACTGCAGCAGGATCTGGTGGCCGCCGAGTGAGAACGCGCCCAACCGCCCGGCCACGCCGGCGGCCGACAGGAACGCCACCTGGAAAGCCAGGGACCGCAGGATCAGGTCCCGGCCGAGCACCAGCTGGCGCTTGATCAGGGTCCATCTGGGCCGCTTGTCGACATCCTGCGCCGACGCGGAAACGGCGAGTTTTCGCAGGAACAGCGAGGCGGTGATCGTCTCGCCCATGATCATCGCCCATGCCGAGCCGTCGAGTCCGAGCCAGCCGACGAGCGGCACGATGCACAGTGCTGCGGGACCCAAGCCGCCGACGACGTAGAGGAACGGCCGTCGCGTGTCCTGCACTCCGCGCATCCACCCGTTGCCGGCCTGGGCGATGAGCGTGAGGGGAATGCCGAATGCCGCGATGCGCAGCCACCCGGCCGCGGCCGTCGCAACGTCCGCGTCCGGGGTGAGCAGCCGTGTGATGCCGCCGGCGAAGACCTCCACCAGCGCAAGGAGAATCGCGCCGACGAACACCGCCACCCACGTCGCCTGCACTCCCTCGGCGACCGCGCCGCGCACGTCGCCGCGGCCGAACGCTCGGGAGGCCCGGGCCGTGGTGCCGTAGGCCAGGAACGTCAGCTGCGCGGTGAGCATGGAAAACACCGTCGCGCCGGCGGCCAGCGCCGCCAATTCGATGGCGCCGAGACGACCGACGACGGCGGTGTCCAGAAGCAGGTACAGCGGCGGCGCCGCCAACACTCCGAGGGCGGGCAGCGCCAGGCCGAGGATCCGGCCCGCGGTGACGGGCCGGTCGAGTTCCGTGGTCACGTCAGCTGCCGTCGGCGTCGGTCGCCTGCTCGATCGTGGCGGCCGCGACGTCGGTCGCGCCGAGCAGCGCTCCGAGCACGGCATCGCGGTCGCCGTTGAAGTTGTACCCGGCCGCCCGAAGGTGCCCGCCGCCGCCGAGGAAGGCGGCCACTGCGGCGACGTCGACGAGTTCGCGCGAACGCAGCGACATCGACCAAAAACGCGGCGAGTACTCCTTGAACACGGCCGCGACGTCGCCGCCGTTGGTGGTGCGGACCACGTCGACGACGGCCTCGACCTCATCGTGGCCGACGTCGGCCATGTCCTCGTGGGAAATGGTGACGTGCACCAGGCCGGCGCCGTCGGCCCATTCGGGCACGCGGACGGCGGTGGCCATGACTCGGCCGAGGAACGGCAGGTACTCGAAGGGGTGGCCCTCCAGCAGCTGCGCGCCGATGGTTCGCGGGTCCAGGCCCTTGTTCAGCAGCCGCGCCGCCGCGGTGTGCATGCGGGAGCGGCCGAACTGGAAGGACACGGTGTCGGTGAGCAGACCGGCGTACAACGCATGCGCCATGTCGCGGGTGAGTTTGATGCCCCAGACCTCGAAGAAGTCCAGCAGCACCATCGTCGACGATTCGGCTTCGTCGTCGACCATGTTCACCGTGCCGTACAGCGAGTTGGTGTCGTGGTGGTCGACGACGATGAGCCGCTCCGACTCCATCATCCGGTCACGCAGCACACCCAGGCGTTCGGGGCTGGCGCAGTCGACCGACACCCACGTGTCCACCGTCTCCGGGATGTCGCCGGGGGCGACGAAGAACTCCCAGCCCGGAATGGTCAACAGCGATTTCGCCGGCGCCTCGTCGTTGCCGTAGGACGCCACCGCGCGGATGCCGCGCTGCCGCAGCGCCATGACCATCGCCGCAGCCGCGCCGATGGCGTCGGCGTCGGGGTGGATGTGGCACACCACGGCCACGAACTCCGCGTCGGCGAGCATGTCCATCGAGTCCTGGATCGGACCGGACATGCGCCTGCTGATCGACTGCGACAGCTGATGCGCCGCCTGCTCCCCCGGCCCCACGTCAGGCCTCCGCCTCGTCGGCGTGGCGGTACGGGTCGGACTCGCCGGCGGGGGCGGCGCCCTCGCGCAGCTTCGCCAACTCGGCGTCGCGCTGGCGGGTCTTGGCCAGCAGCTCCTCCATGTGGGCGCTGACCTCGGGGACGGTGTCGACCTCGAACGCCAGCGTCGGCGTGTAGCGCACGCCCAGCGCCCGACCGACGATCGAGCGCAGCTGCCCGCGGGCGCGGTTGAGCGACTCGGCGGCGGCGTCCCAGTCAGGATCCTCGTCGATGGTGCGGCCACGGACGGTGTAGAAGACCGTCGCGTCGTGCAGGTCGCCGGTGACGCGGCAGTCGGTGATGGTCACCAGCTCGAGGCGGCGGTCCTTGACCTCCCGTTCGATCGCGGCGGCGACGACCTCCTGAATTCGCTTGGCCATGCGGCGTGCGCGTGCGGGATCGGCCATCTCGATCATCTCCTCTGGTCGGGGACTGTTTTCTCGACGACCCGCCAACGAAAGGCGGATCCGTCCTTCATGCCGGGCCGCGAGGTGATCACGCCCGGAACTCCGGCCTCCCAGAATAGCCGCTCGCCCGGATCGTGGGCGTCCGCCCCGCCCTTCCATGCTTCACGACGAAGCCGGCCCCCACGCCATTCGGGCGTGGGGGCCGGCCGTCGTAAAGCGGTGCCCGCCGGAAACCGGCGATGCGAGGCGAACTAGTCGCGCGGCACCTCGACCATCTCGTAGGCCTCGATGATGTCGTCGACCTGGATGTCCGGATACGACAGCACCATGCCGCACTCGTAGCCGGCGGACACCTCGGTGACGTCGTCCTTCTCGCGGCGCAGCGAATCGATGGTCGCCTTCTCCGCCACGACGTTGCCGTCGCGGATGAGACGCACCTTGGCGTTGCGGCGCATCTTGCCGGACTCCACCATGCAACCCGCGATGAGGCCGACGGCGGACGCCTTGAAGATCGCGCGGATCTCGGCGCGACCCAGCTCGCGCTCCTCGTAGATCGGCTTGAGCATGCCCTTGAGCGCCTGCTCGACTTCCTCGATCGCCTTGTAGATGACCGTGTAGTAGCGCACGTCCACGCCGGCGGCGTTGGCGGCCTCGGTGGCCTTGCCCTCGGAACGGACGTTGAAGCCGATGATCACCGCATCCGACGCCTCGGCCAGCGTCACGTTGGTCTGCGTCACCGCACCGACGCCGCGGTCGATGATGTTGAGCTGGACCTCCTCGTCGACCTCGATCTTGAGCAGCGCCTCTTCCAGTGCCTCGACGGTACCGGCGTTGTCGCCCTTCAGGATCAGGTTGAGGGTGTTGGTCTCCTTCATGAACTCGTCGAGGTTCTCCAGGGAGACGCGACGACGGTTGCGGGCCTGCAGCGCGTTACGACGACGGGCGTCGCGACGATCCGCGATCTGGCGGGCCGTGCGGTCCTCGTCGACGACCAGCAGGTTGTCGCCGGCGCCACACACCGAGGTCAGGCCGAGCACCTGCACCGGACGGGACGGGCCCGCCTCCTCGACGTCGTTGCCGTGCTCGTCGACCATGCGACGGACGCGACCGTAGGCGTCGCCGACGACGATGGAGTCGCCGACGCGCAGCGTGCCTCGCTGAACGATGACGGTGGCCACCGGGCCACGACCGCGGTCCAGGTGCGCCTCGATGGCGATGCCCTGCGCGTCCATGTTCGGGTTGGCGACCAGATCCAGCGCGGCGTCGGCCGTCAGCAGGACCGCCTCCAGCAGCTTGTCGATGTTCAGGCCCTGCTTCGCGGAGATGTCGACGAACATCGTGTCGCCGCCCCACTCCTCGTCGGTCAGGCCGTACTCGGTCAGCTGGCCGCGGATCTTCTGCGGGTCCGCCGTCTCCTTGTCGATCTTGTTGACCGCCACGACGATCGGCACGTCGGCCGCCTTCGCGTGGTTGATGGCCTCCACCGTCTGCGGCATGACGCCGTCGTCGGCGGCGACCACGAGGATCGCGACGTCGGTGGCCTGGGCACCACGGGCACGCATGGCGGTGAACGCCTCGTGACCCGGGGTATCCAGGAAGGTCACCTTGCGCTCGGTGTCCTCGAAGTCGACGTTGACCTGGTAGGCGCCGATGTGCTGCGTGATGCCGCCGGCCTCGTCGCCGCCCACGTTCGCCTTGCGGATGGTGTCCAGCAGGCGGGTCTTGCCGTGGTCGACGTGACCCATGACGGTGACCACCGGCGGGCGGACCACGAGGTCCTCCTCGTCGCCCTCGTCCTCGCCGAACTGCAGGTCGAAGGACTCGAGGAGCTCACGGTCCTCATCCTCCGGCGAGACGACCTGGACCTTGTAGTCCATCTCCTCGCCCAGCAGCTGCAGGGTCTCGTCACTCACCGAGGCGGTCGCGGTGACCATCTCGCCGAGGTTGAACAGGGCCTGCACCAGGGCGGCCGCGTCGGCGCCGATCTTCTCGGCGAAGTCCGACAGGGACGCGCCGCGGGCGAGCCGGATGGTCTGGCCCTTGCCGTTGGGCAGCTTGACGCCGCCGACGACCGAAGGCGCCTGCATCGACTCGTATTCGTGCCTCTTCTGCCGCTTCGACTTGCGTCCACGGCGCGGGGCGCCGCCCGGACGTCCGAAGGCGCCGGCGGTGCCGCCGCGACGACCGCCGCGACCACCGCGCGGGCCACCGCCGCCGAAACCGCCGCCCGGGCGACCGCGGCCACCACGGCCACCGGCGGAGGACTTGGCGGGCATCTGACCCGGGTTCGGGTGCGCCGGCATCATCGACGGGGTCGGACGGTTGCCGCCGCCCTGACCGCCGCGGCCGCCGCCCTGGGGACGGGGGCCGCCCTTGCCGCCACCCTGCGGGCGCGGGCCACCCTGACCCGGGCCACCCGGACGGGCACCCGGCTTCGGGCCGGGTCGACCGCCCCCCTGCGGGCGGGGCATCGCCGACGGACGCGGCGCGGGGCGCTCACCCGTGGAGAACGGGTTGTTGGCCACGCGCGGGGCGCGGGCACCCGGCTTCGGGCCGGGCTTGCCGCCGCGGGCCTGCGGGCGCGGCATCGGACCGGGCTTGGCACCCGGCTTCGGGCCCTGCTGACCCGGCTTGGCCGCAGCGGGATTCGGGGCGGGCTGACCCGGCTTGGCCGCACCCGGCTTCGAGCCCGGCTGGCCCGGCTTGGCGGCCGGGGCCTTCGGGGCGGGCTGGCCCGGCTTGGCGGCCGGGGCCTTCGGGGCGGGCTTGGGGCCCGGCTTGGCCGCACCCGGCTTCGGGCCCGGCTTGGCGGCGGCACCCGGCTTCGGGCCGGGCTTGCCGGTAGCCGGCTTCGCGTCGCCGTCGGCCGGCTTGGCCTCCTTGGCCGCGTAGAGCTGCTTCATGCGCCTGACGACGGGGGGTTCCACCGTCGACGACGCGGTCTTGACGAATTCGCCCTGCTCCTTGAGCTGGGCGAGAAGTTCCTTGCTGGTGACCCCGAGCTGCTTTGCGAGCTCATGGACACGGAGCTTTCCGGACACTTTTCTCCTCACTTGCGGAGTCGAACAGTGCCGGGCGGGTTCGTTTCCCCGCGCATTGGCCTACTGCCGACTCCCGTTATCGGTTGCCGTTCATCGCTGATGCTTCATCGTGCGCTCATCAGTGTTCAGGTCTTTCCGTTGGTCGGTTCCCGGTCGCCGGATCCGAGGCGTGCGGCATCGGTTTGCGCCTCGAGGGTTTCGAGGTACTCGCGGACCGGGTTCGCGTCCGCGTTGGCGGACACCTTCAATGCGCGGCCGAACGCGCGGCGCTTGTCGGCCACCGCCCATGCGTCGAGTGTGGGGGTGATCCAGGCACCTCGTCCCGACATTCGTCGTCGGGGATCGGGGACGACGCGGGTGGCGTCGCCGTCACGGCGGGCCACCATCCGCAGCAGTCGCCCTTCGGGCAGCTTGGTGCGGGTGGCGATGCAGGTTCGTTCGCGTTCGACGGGGTGCGGGGCGTGGTCGTCCCGGATCGTCGTCATGCGCAAACGCACCTGTCCTTTCACCGTCTCGTCTTCGTTGGCCGTCTTACAGCCTAACCCGAAACGGGCCCCGAATCCCAACCCCGGGGTTTTCCGGCGCGGCGGGACGGTCGCTTTACGACGGCCCGCCGGGGCGCTTATTCGGCGTCGGAGTGGATGTCGATGCGCCAGCCCGTCAGTCGCGCGGCGAGGCGGGCGTTTTGGCCTTCGCGGCCGATGGCGAGGGAGAGCTGGTAGTCGGGGACGACGACCCGGGCCTGCCGCTCCTCCTCGTCGAGGATCTCGACGGAGACGACCTTGGCCGGGGCCAGGGCGTTGCCGACGAACTTCGCGGGGTCCTCGTCGTAGTCGATGATGTCGATCTTCTCGCCGCCGAGTTCGTTCATGATGGCGCTGACGCGCTGGCCGCGCGGGCCGATGCAGGCGCCCTTGGCGTTGAGTCCCTTGACGGTGGCGCGGACGGCGACCTTGGAGCGGTGGCCGGCTTCGCGGGCGATGGAGACCAGCTCGACGGCCTCGTCGGCGACCTCGGGCACCTCGAGTTCGAACAGCTTGCGCACGAGCTCGGGGTGGGTGCGCGACAGGTTGATGGCCACGCCGCGCGGGGTCTTGTTGACGCCGACGACGTAGCACTTGGTGCGGTCGCCGTGTTCGAGGGTTTCGCCCGGCAGCTGCTCGGCCGGCAGGAGGATGCCGTCGCGGCCGTTGGCCTCGGAGCCGATGTGGACGATGACGATGCCCTTGTCGTTGGCGCGGACGTCGCGCTGGACCACGCCGGAGACGATCTGGTTTTCCAGGTCGGCGTACTCGCCGAAGACCTTGTCGCTTTCGGCGTCGCGCAGCCGCTGGAGGATGGTCTGCCGCACGGGGTAGGCGGCGATGCGCCCGAAGTCCTCGGGGGTGTCGTCCCATTCGGCGACGAGGTTGCCCTCTTCGTCGCGTTCCTGGGCAAAGACCGTGACCTCGCCGGTGTCGTAATCGATGTCGACTCGCGCGTACTCAGCCGGCGAGTCGGTGCCCCGGTAGGCCTCCCGCAGCGCGCGGCCGAGCAGGCCCATCATTTCGCCGAACGGGATGTTGCGTTCCTTTTCCAGCGTGCGCAGGGCGGCGAGTTCGATCTTCACTTGTCCAGTTCCTCCAGCCGGGTCACGGCGTCGTCGAAATCCAGTCCGGCCAGGTCGAGCTCGACCGCCGGTGCCTTAGAGAACTCAATTTCTACCACCGCCTGCGCGACCATGGCCAACTCGAGAATCGCGCCGGTCGCCTTGGGGCGGCCCTTGGGTCCGGTGGAGGTGACGATGATCACCCGGTCGCCGTCTTCGTCGAACGCGCCGATGCGGCCGACCAGCTGGCCGCCGTCGTCGAGCCGGATGCGGACCAGGCGGTTGCGGTTGCGGCGCCAGTGCCGCGGGGCGGTCAGCGGCGCCGACACTCCGGGCGTGCTCACTTCGAGGGTGTATTCCTTCTCGCCGAAGTCGATCTCCCCGGCCGCCTCGGCTTCGTCGAGGGCCGCGGAGATGTCGCGGGTGACGGCTTCGATGGCGTCGAGGTCGGGGGCGTCGTCGCCGTCGACGAGCACGGTGACCCGCGACATGCGTCCGGCGCCGGTGACCTTCAGGTCCTCGATGTCGAGGCCGCGGGCGGCGGCTGCGGGGCGGATGACGTCGGCGATTGCTTCTGCGGGGGGAAAGGCCATGCCGTGCAGTCTAGCCCCCGCCGACCGTGGCACGATGGACGCGTGATTGACCCGACTGCTCCCCTGCCCCGCCGCGCGTTCCTCGCGGGTGCCGCGGGCCTCGGCGGTGCGTTGACGCTGGCCGCCGCGGGCTGCTCCCCCATTTCCGGCCCTTCCGCGGATCCCGTGGTGGAGGCGGCGTGGGCGCTGGCCCTGCGCGACGTCGACGTCCTCGGCGACGCGGCACCGGCTGCCGCGGATGTGCGCCGCACCCAGGCCGATGCGTTGGCCGCGGAGGTCACCCGCGCGTGCGGAGTCCTCGACGACGGCACTTCCCCGGAGGAGTGCGTCGCCGCCCCGTCTCCCCTGCCGGCGGCTCCGGCCCCGGCCGATGCGGAGTCGGTTCTGCGCGATTCCCGCGGCTCGTCTTTGCTTTACGACGCCCTGTCGTCCGGCCGTGCGCTGCGCGATCCGTACGAGGCGGCGTTGGTCTCCGCCGTCGACGGCGGCGTGGTGCTGTCGCTGCGGGGACTGGACGTCGGCTGGCGTGACCTCGTGCCCGAGCACACCGACGAAGAGGGAATCGACGGCGACGACGCCGCAGCCTTCGCCGACGCCCTCATCGCCGAATACGCGCTGGTCTACGGGATGGGCGTGGCGGCTCCCCGCATCGCCCCGGAGTTGCGCGAATCGACGGCGACCAGCGCCGACCGCCACCGCATGCTGCGCGATCGGGTCATTTCGATGCTCGAGGACGCCGACGTGGCCGTGCCGGTCGCCGAACCCGGGTACTCCGTCGTCGACGGCGCCCCCGCCCCGGAGCGGGACGCCGCCGGGTTCGCCGCGGCACTCGAGGATTCCTGCGCCGAGGCCTGGCGGCGCGCGCTCATGGAGGCGAAAGAACCCGCCGCCCGCGCGTTTGCGCTGCAGGCGGCGGGTCTGTGCCACGCCGGTGGTGCGGTCTTCCGCGGCGACGGAGCCGCCGCACTGCCGGGCCTGTCGGCTACTTGATCAGGGCCAGCACCGAGTCCACGGCGTCGTCGTAGTCGATCTCGGCGGTCTCGCCGCCCATGCGGTCGCGCAGCTCCACCTTGTGGTCGGCGAAGCCGCGGCCGACGACGACCACGACGGGCATGCCCAGCAGCTCGGAATCCTTGAACTTCACGCCCGGGCTGACCTTGGGGCGGTCGTCGAAAAGCACGGACACGCCGGCGGCGTCGAGCTGCTCGGCCAGCTTCTCCGCCGCCTCCGCCGCCGCGGCATCCTTGTTCGCGATGACGACGTGCGCCTGGAACGGCGCCACCGACGCCGGCCAGCGCAGGCCGCGGTCGTCGTGAAGCTGCTCGGCCAGCACCGCCACCAGACGCGACACGCCGATGCCGTAGGAACCCATCGTCGGACGGGAACGCTTGCCGTTGACGTCGAGGATGTCGACCTCGAAGGCATCGGTGTACTTGCGGCCCAGCTGGAAAATATGGCCGATCTCGATGCCGCGCCGCAGCGTCAGCGTGCCCTCGCCATCCGGCGCGGCGTCGCCCTCGCGGACCTCGGCGGCCTCGATGGTGCCCGTCGGGTGGAAATCGCGGCCGCAGACCAGATCGACGACGTGGCGGTTGGCTTCGTCGGCGCCGGTGATCCAGGCGGTGCCCTCCACGACGCGGGGGTCGACGTACAGCGGGACCTCGTTGGCCGCCAGACCACGCGGGCCGATGTAGCCCTTGACCAGGAAAGGGTTCGCCGCGAAGTCCTTGTCCTCCAGCAGCCGCACCTCGGCGGGCTCCAGGCCGGCCTCGACGCGCTTCATGTCCACCTCGCGGTCGCCGGGCACGCCGATGCCGGCCAGCTCCCACTCGCCGCCCGGCTGGCGGATGGCGACCATGACGCACTTGAGGGTGTCGGCGGCGGTGACCTCGCGGCCCAGGCCCGCCTCCTCGGAGTTCGCCCACTCGACCAGGGCGTCGATGGTGGTGGCGTCCGGGGTGACGTGGACGACGGCCTCCGGCTTGCCCTCGATGGGCTCGGCCGGCGGCGCCGGGGTGGTCACGGCTTCGACGTTGGCGGCGTAATCGGAGGCGGTGGAGCGCACGAACGTGTCCTCGCCGGACTCCGACACCGCCAGGAACTCCTCCGACGCCGAACCGCCCATCGCGCCGGACGTCGCCGAGCAAATGACGTACTCCAGGCCCAGACGGTCGAAGATGCGCCGGTAGGCGCCGCGGTGCAGCTGGTACGACTGCTCCAGGCCCTCGTCGTCCATGTCGAAGGAGTAGGAGTCCTTCATGATGAACTCGCGGCCGCGCAGGATGCCGGCGCGCGGGCGGGCCTCGTCGCGGTACTTGGTCTGCACCTGGTACAGGGTGACCGGGAAATCCTTGTAGGAGCTGTACAGGTCCTTGACGGCCTGGGCGAACATCTCCTCGTGCGTCGGGCCGAGCAGGTAGTCGGCCTTCTTGCGGTCCTTGAGGCGGAACAGGTCGTCGCCGTACTCGGTCCACCGGTTGGACACCTCGTACGCCTCGCGCGGCAGCAGCGCCGGGAACGCGATCTCCTGGGCACCGATGCCGTCCATCTCCTCGCGGATGACGGTCTCGATGTTGCGCAGCACCTTCAGGCCGAGCGGCAGCCAGGAGTAGATGCCGGGGGCGTGGCGCCGGATGTAGCCGGCGCGGACGAGAAGCTTGTGGCTGGGCACTTCGGCATCGGCCGGGTCGTCCCGCAGCGTGCGCAGGAACAGCCGAGACATACGCGTGATCATGGCGGCTACTCTACCGCCCGCGGCATACGGCGGCGGGCATGGGGCGGCCCGTGCGTCGGCGGTCGTCGGGCACGGAATCGGGACGGTTAAAGTCGGTGCCCATGTTGATCCTTTTGCCGCCGTCCGAGTCGAAGTCGACCGGCGGTTCGGGCGCACCCCTGGATCTGCCGGGCCTGTCGTGGCCGGAGCTGACCGACGTGCGCCGGACCATCGCCGACGACCTCGTCGCCCTGTCCGCCGACCGCGACGCCGCCATGGCCGCGCTGAAGCTCGGGCCGAAGCTGGCCGGGGAAGTCGACGCCAATGCCGCGTTGTTCACGTCCCCGACCATGCCCGCCTTGGACCGGTACACGGGCGTGCTTTACGACGCACTCGACGCGGAAACCCTCTCCTCCGCCGCCCGGAGCCGGCTGGCCGTCGGTTCGGCGTTGTTCGGCGTCGTGGGAGGCGAAGACATGATCCCCGCGTACCGGCTGTCCGGCGGCTCGAAGCTGCCCGGTGCCGACGGGGCCGCCCCCACCATGCGCGCCCGCTGGGGCACGGCCATCACCGAGGCGCTGACCGGCGGCGACCACGGGCTCATCGTCGACCTGCGGTCGGGCGCCTACATGAACCTGGGCAAGGTCCCCGGTGCGGTGACGGCCACGGTGCTCACAACGGAGGGCAAGGTCGTCTCGCATTTCAACAAGCACCACAAGGGTCTGCTCGCCCGCGCCCTGGCGGAGGCGGCGGGGCCGGTCGACTCGCTCGACGACGCCGTCGCCGTGGCCCGCGACGCCGGACTGGATGCGAAGGCCGACGACGGCGGGATCGTCGTGACGGTGCCCGCCTAACGGCCCAGGGCCACCACGTCGCCGATGATGATGACGGCCGGGGGCTTGACCTCCCGCCCGACGAGGGTGTCGCCGAGGGTGCCCAGATCGCAGTGCAGCACGCGCTGGTTTTCGGTCGTGCCCTCCTGGATGATCGCGGCGGGCGTGTCGGCGGCGCGGCCGGCGGCGATGAGCGCCTCGGCGATCTTCGGGCCGTTCTTCACGCCCATGATCACCGCGAGCGTGCCCTTGAGCTGCCCCAGCGCTTCCCAGTTGACCAGCGACGTCGGGTGCCCCGGCGGCACGTGGCCGGAGACGATGGTGAAGTCGTGGTTGACGCCGCGCTGGGTGACTGGGATGCCCGCGGCGGCCGGCACGGAAATCGCCGAGCTGATGCCGGGCACCTCGGTGACGGGGATGCCGGCCTCGCGCAGGGCGGACAGTTCCTCGAACCCGCGACCGAACAGGTACGGGTCGCCGCCCTTGAGGCGCACGACGAACAGGCCCTGCCGCGCGCGGTCGATGAGCAGTTCGTTGATGCGCTCCTGCGCCATCGCACGGCCGTAGGGCAGCTTCGCGGCGTCGATGATCTCGACGTCGACGTCCAACTCCCCCAACAGCGACAGCGGGCCGAGGTGGTCGGCGAGCACGACGTCGGCCAGGCGCAGCAGGCGACGCCCCTCCACCGTGATGAGGCCCGGGTCGCCCGGCCCGCCGCCGACGAGGGCGACGGTGCCGGCGAGGTGACCGGCCCGGGAGGCCCGGCGGCCCTTGAACGCCTGGGCGTGCTGGGCCGCGCCGTCGGTGGCGTCGTCGACGAGCACGCCGTGCAGGTTGGACTGCACCATGACCTCGCGCAGCAGATCCGGGTCGGTGACGACGACCATCCGCTTGCCCCACAGCATCGCGGGAGTGAACGGCGTGCGCCACAGCTGGATGCGGCCCCGTTCCGCCCACCCCTCGATGGCCGGCGAAATCTCGCCGCCCTCGCACACGATGACCTCGGCGCCCCCGCCGACCAGTCCCGGGATGACCCGTTCGGCCGTGGTGGACGCGCCGACGACGAGGACGCGGCTGCCCTTCAACATCAATGTCATGAGGGGATCTTATCGCCCGGCGCCCGGGCCCCGCGCATCGGCCCTCAGCGGCAGGCGTCGACGAAACTGCGCAACACCGACGGCGCGCCTGCGGGGTGAACGTGCAGGTAAGACGCGTGTAGGCGGCCGTTCGGGGAGACGAAACCCTCGGTGACGGTCTCTCCGCCCCAGCCGCGCCAGCCCCACGCGCGGGTCCATCCGGCGTCGTGGGCGGCCCGTTCGGTGCCCGGATCGAGGCGGGTCTTGTGGAACTCGTGACCGGTCACCCGCCCGCCGACGCCGCCGAGCGGCGAGTCCGACAGCATCGTCGCGGTGCGGTAGCCGAGGCTGAGCCTGCCCATCGACGCCGAGCCGGGAATGACCCCGCACATGGGGTGGCCGTCCAGCGATTCCAGCAGCCACAACAGTCCGGCGCACTCGGCGTGGACGGCGGCGCCGTCGGCGACCATCGCGCGCACCGCCGCCGCCAGGTCGTCGCGCGCGGCGAGATCGGCGGCGTGTTCTTCCGGGAAACCGCCCGGCACGACGAGCCCGTCGGCGTCGGGAAGATCGTCGACCAGCGGGTCGAACACCTCGACCCGGGCGCCCGCGGCGGCCAGCAGCTCGGAGTGTTCGGCGTACGCGAAGGTGAAGGCGGGCCCTCCGGCCAGCGCGATGCGGGGGCCGTCGCCGTGCGCCGCTTCGCCGCCGATCGCCTCAGCCGGATCCCACGGTTCGGACCCCGGCCGCACGTCGGCCAGGGACACGACGGCGTCGAGGTCGACGTGCTTTTCGACGAGGTCGGCCATCATCGCCACCGCCGCACGGGCCTCTGCACCGCCTTCCGCGGCCGTGACCAGGCCCAGATGACGCGAGGGCACCTCGATGCCGTCGACGCGCGGAATCGCCCCCAACACCGGAACCCCGACGGCCTCCACGGCATCGCGGACGACGGTTTCGTGACGGTCGGAGCCCACCCGGTTGATGATCGCCCCGGCGACGTGGACCCGGTCGTCCATCGTCGCAAAGCCATGGACCAGGGCCGCCGCGGATTGGCTCATGTGCCGCGCATCGACGACGAGGATGACCGGCATGCCCAGCAGCCGCGCGATCTCGGCCGTCGAGGCGCTCGCGTCGAGGGGATCGCCGCCGATGCGGCCGTCGAACAGCCCCATGACGCCTTCGACGACGCCGACGTCCAGTCCCCTCGCACCGTGGGCGTACAACGGGCCGATCGCGTCGGCGCCGCACATGACGGAGTCGAGGTTGCGGCCCGGCCGGCCCGCGGCGATGGCGTGATAGCCGGGATCGATGTAGTCGGGGCCCACCTTGAACGGCGCCACGGACATCCGGCGGGCCAACGCGGCGATGAGGCCGGTGGCGATGGTGGTCTTGCCGGTGCCCGACGCCGGCGCCGCGATGACGACGCCCGGGGCGAGCCGATCTACCACTCGATGCCCTTCTGCCCCTTGCGGCCGACGTCCATCGGATGCTTGTGCTTGGTCATCTCCGTGACCAGATCCGCGACCTCGATGAGCTTCGGGTCGGCGTCGCGGCCCGTGATGACGACGTGCTGGCGGCCCGGACGATTGGCCAGCGTCTCGGCGACGTCGTCGACGTCGACCCACCCCCACTTGATCGGGTACGTGAACTCGTCGAGGACGTAGAAGTCGTGCTCCTCCGCGGCCAGGCGGCGCTTGATCTCCGCCCACCCCTCGGCGGCGGCGCGGGCGTGGTCCTCCTCGGTGCCCTTCTTGCGGGACCAGGACCAGCCCTCGCCCATCTTGTGCCACTGCACCGCACCGCCCTCGCCGGTGTCGTCGTGAAGCTCGCCGAGGCGCTTGAACACGGACTCCTCGCCGACCTTCCACTTCGCCGACTTCACGAACTGGAACACGCCGATGTCGAGCCCCTGGTTCCACGCGCGCAACGCCATGCCGAACGCCGCGGTCGACTTGCCCTTGCCGTGGCCGGTGTGGACCGCGGTGATGGGCAGCTGGCGGCGCTGCCGCGTCGTCAGCCCGTCGTCGGGAATGTTCTTCGGATCAACCTGTCCCTGTGCCATGGCCGACATGGTAGCCGGGGTCGGCGCGGCAGGTCAGCGGGCCCGTCCCTCGTCGGCCAACCACGCCGAACGAGCTTCGTCGAAAGCCGCCCGGGACCGCATCTGGATGCTCGTCACCTCAGGCGCGGGCCCGCGACCGGCGGCGACCAGACCGCGCAGCCGCCCCACGGCCGCGGCGACGTCGGGGGCGAGGTCGGCGCCCTTGGCCATCGTCGCGGCGGGAAGTTCGATGACGTGGCGCACGTCGCCGAAGGGCACGTGGTCGGGGTTCGCCCCGTCGTAGTCCAGCTCGGACTCCCCCACCCCGGCCTGCGCCAGGCCGTCGAGCGCGTCGAGGATGATCGCCAGCGTCTCGTCCTCGTCGGCGGTGTCCGCGTCATCGTCGCCGGCGCCCTTCGGCTCTCCCGTGAACCAGGCGACGACCGTGTGCAGCCCCTTGTCCGCCGGCGGCCGCACACCGGCGTTGAGCTGGCGCCACTGGTCGACGAGGTCCCAGTCGTCGTCTTCGGCGTCGGTGACGGAAAAACCCGCGTCGACGCCGCCCAGGCGCGCCCCGATGGCCAGACCGAGCCGCCCGAGCAGCAGGTCCGCCCGCCACCGCTCGGCGAAGACGGTGATCTCGACGACGTTGACGACGACGGTGTCCGGTTGCGGGTCGCTCATGACCGCGAGACTACCGCCGCCTTCACCACGCCCGCGACGGCGTCGGCGTCGAGGTCCTCGATGCGCACGCACGGCGCGCCGAGCTTCGTCGCCAATTCCTTGGCCAGCCCCAACCGCACGCGCCCGGATTCGCAATCCACGACGATGGACCCGGCGACTCCCCGGCGGCGGAACGCATCGGCGGCCAGCCCCGCCGCCTCGCGCCCGCCGGCCGACGTCGCCCGCCCATCCGACAGGACGACAAGCATCGCGCGCCGCGACGGATCCCGCCGGTGTTCGCGCTCGATCAGCTTCCGGGCCGTCTCCAGCCCCGACGCCAACGGCGTGCGGCCGCCCGTCGACACGTCCTCGAGCCGTCTGCTGGCGGCCACCGTCGACCGGGTCGGCGGCAGCTCCACCGTCGCGTCGTCGCCCCGGAACGTCACCACGGCCACGCGGTCGCGGCGCTGGTAGGCGTCGCGAAGCAACGACTGCACCGCCCCCGTGACCGCCTCGAGCCGGTCGCGGGCCGCCATGGACCCGGAGGCGTCGACGAGGAACACGATGAGGTTCGACTCGCGCCCCTCGCGCTCGGCTCCCCGCAGGTCGGTGCCGATGAGCGGCACCATCGCCCCGTCGACGCGCGCGCCACGCTCCGCCGCCGCCAAGACCGTGCCCGGCACGTGCACGCCCCGGCCGCCCCGCACGGCGCGGATGTCCCGGCCCCGGGGTCCCGTGGCCCGGCCGCGGCGACCGTCGCCGCCCTCACCGATGCCGTCGAGAACCAGCGTCCTGGCCGCGAAAGGGGTCGCCCAATCGGGCAGTACCTCCCGTCGGCGCGGGGCCCTCCTGCTGCTCCTGCGACTCGTCGTCGTGTGACGGCTGCGGCGGCTCCTCGGCGTGGTCCCGTTCGTCGGGGTACCGCTCCTCCGCCCGGTCGAGCGCGTCGTCGAGATCGCCCTGGTCGACGCCGGGCTCGTCGAAGGGGTCGCGGCGGCGACGATGCGGCAAAGCCAGCTCGGCGGCGACGCGAATGTCCTCCGAATCGATCTCCTCGGCACCGCGCCAGGCCGCGTGGGCGCGGGCGGTGCGTGCGATGACCAGATCGGCGCGCATGCCGTCGACGTCGAAATCCGCGCACAGCGACGCGATGCGCGCCAAATGAACGTCATCGAGCGGAATCTGCCCGACCAACCCGCGGGCGCGGGTGAGACGATCCCGCAATTCGCCGTCGGCCTGCGCCCATCGGGCGGCGAAGCCGTGGGGGTCGGACTCGTAGGCCAGGCGGCGGCGCATGACCTCCACCCGCACCTCCGGGTCCCGCGAGGCGACGACGTCGACGGCCAGGCCGAACCGGTCGAGCAGCTGCGGACGCAGCTCCCCCTCCTCCGGGTTCATCGTGCCCACCAGCACGAACGACGTCTCCTCCACGTGGGACACCCCGTCACGCTCGACGGTGACGCGACCAGTCGCGGCGGCGTCGAGAAGCACGTCGACCAGGTGATCGGCGAGCAGATTGACCTCGTCGACGTAGAGCACTCCCCCATCGGCCTTCGACAGCAGCCCCGGACGGAACTCCGCGTGGCCGGTGGTCAACACCGACTCCACGTCGATCGACCCGACCACGCGGTCCTCCGTGGCGCCCAGCGGGAGGTCCACCACCGTGCCCTTCGGCAGCAGCGGCCCCAGCGCGCGCACGGCCGTGGTCTTCGCCGTGCCCTTCTCGCCGCGCACCACCACCCCGCCGATGCCCGGCGACACCGCCGTCAACAGCAGCGCCAGCCGAAGGCGCTCCTGGCCGACGATCGCGGAAAACGGAAAACCCGGAAAGGCAGACATGAGCCCACTTATACCCTGTACCGAAAAAATCGACGGCGGCGGCCCCCGCGAATCCGCGGGAACCGCCGCCGTGCGCGACAGTGCGAAACCGGGGTCAGCGCTCCAGCTTCAGGGCCTTCTGCGAGGCGTCCCACACCTTCTTGTACAGGGCGGTGTCCTCGGCCAGCGAGGTGCCGTAGGAGGGCACGAGCTCCTTGAGCTTCGGGGTCCAGGCGCTCATCTTGTCGCCGAAGCAACGCTCCAGCAGCTCGATCATCACGGCCGGGGCGATGGAGGCGCCCGGGGACGCGCCCATCAGGCCGGCGATGGAACCGTCGGCGGAGTTGATGACGGCGGTGCCGAACTCCAGGGTGCCGAAGGTCGGGGCCTTGGCCGGCTTGATCACCTGCACGCGCTGACCGGCGTGGACGATCTCCCAGTCCTCGTCGCGGGCGTTGGGCACGTACTCGCGCAGCGACTCGACGCGGGCGGCGTGGTTCTTGAGCACCTCGGTGATGAGGTACTTGGTCAGGCCCATCTCGTGGACGCCGACGCCGAGCATGGTGGCCAGGTTGTGCGGGCGCAGCGACATCGGCAGGTCGGTGATCTTGCCCTGCTTCAGGAACTTCGGGGTCCAGCCGGCGTAGGGGCCGAACAGCAGGCCCTTCTTGCCGTCGATGATGCGGGTGTCCAGGTGCGGCACGGACATCGGCGGGGTGCCGACGGACGCCTTGCCGTAGACCTTCGCGTTGTGCTGGGCGATGACCTCTTCGTTGGTGCAGCGCAGCCACTGGCCGCCGACGGGGAAGCCGCCGTAGCCCTTGATCTCGGGGATACCGGACTTCTGCAGCAGCGGCAGGGCGTTGCCGCCGGCGCCGACGAACACGAAGTTCGCGCGGACGGTGCGGGTGTCGCCGGTGTGCATGTTCTTCACCGTGACGACCCACTTGGCGCCCTCGCGGGTGATGTTCTTGACCTCGTGGCCGTAGCGGATCTCGGTGCCGCGGTCGGACAGGGCCGCCAGGTACTGCTTGGTCAGCGCGCCGAAGTTGACGTCGGTGCCGTTGGGGTTGCGGATGGCGGACACCGGGGTGGAGAAGTCGCGGCCCTCGGCCATCAGCGGCAGGTACTCGGCGAAGCGGTCCTGGTCCTCGATGAGCTCCTGGTCGTGGAACAGGGGCTGCTTGTCGAGGGCCTCGAAGCGGCGGCGCATGAACGCGATCTGCTCGGGGCCCTGGGCGAAGGTGGTGTGGTCGACGGCGTTGATGAACGCGCTCGGGTCGGTGATGACGCCGTCTTCGACCAGGTTGGTCCACAGCTGGCGGGAGACCTGGAACTGCTCGTTGATCTTCAGCGCCTTGTCGACGTTGACCACGCCGTTGGACTCGGGCGTGTAGTTGAGCTCGCACAGCGCCGCGTGGCCGGTGCCGGCGTTGTTCCACGGGGAGGACGATTCCTCGGCGGGCTGGTCAAGGCGCTCGAAGATGAGCTGGGACCAGCCGGGTTCGAGCTCCGTGAGCAGGACGCCGAGGGTGGCGCTCATGACGCCCGCACCGATCAGGACAACGTCGACTTCATCACCGACGGTGGCGGGAAGATTGTTTTCAGACACTGCGGTCAACATCCTTCATGACTAGGTAATCGGGCGGCGCACGCACGTCCCCCGGACTGACACACTGTTCCCGTCCATTGTGGCACAACCCCGGGTGCACCCCCATAATGTGCCGCTAGGCTGTGGGCCGTGACCTTCAATGACATGACGTCCCCCACCCCCGAATGGAAGCCCGGTTCGTTGGGCGCCGACTTCCCCGAAACCGTCGCCGACCTGGGCCCGGACCCGGATGGTGAGGGCGAAGTCGTCGCCACCGTGATCAAGTACGCGCCCCCCGGCGCCGACGGGGCCGACTTCACTTCGCGCCCGGCGGTGCTGTGGATCCACGGGATGAGCGACTACTTCTTCCAGGATCACGTGGCCCGGGAGCTCCATGAGGCCGGCTACGCCTTTTACGCGGTGGATCTGCGCAAGTGCGGTCGGTCGCGGCGCGAGGGGCAGCGGTGGCATCACATCACCGATTTGGGGCTTTACGACGCCGACCTGGACGCAGCCGCGGACCTGATCCTCGGTGTCGGCCATCCCACCGTCGTCCCGCTGGCCCACTCGACGGGCGGTCTCATCGCCGCGTTGTGGCTCGACGGGTTGCGTGAGCGTCGCCCCGACGTCCACGCGCGGGTGGCCGGGGCGGTGCTCAACAGCCCCTGGCTGGATCTGCAGTTCCCGCCCATGCAGCGCGCCGTCGTCAAGCTCGCGGCCACCGTCATGGCGCGCCGCGCGCCCGACCGCCTGACCCCCGACAAGGGCCTGGGCGGCTACGGCCAATCGATCCACCGCAGCGCCAAGGGCGAGTGGGACTTCGACACGACCTTCAAGCCCATCGCCGGCCACGTGAAGTCCTGGTCGTGGCTCAACGCCGTGCTCGTCGCCCAGCGTCGCCTGCACCGCGGCATCGAGGTCGGAGTGCCCTGCCTGGTGCTGCACTCGGACCGTTCGGCCGTGAACCAGAAGTGGTCGCCGTCGCTGGACACCGCCGACGCGGTGCTCGACGTGGAACAGATCGCCCGCCGCACGCGTTGTCTGGGAAGCGGGGCGCGCCACCGGACCATCCCCGGCGCCCGCCACGACGTCTATTTGTCCAAGGACCATGCGCGCGCCCAGGCGATGAGGGAGACGATCCTGTTCCTGGATTCCGTCAACGGCCGCTGACCCCCGCGCACACGACCCCAACCACCGAGGAGATGCTTTGACCAGCGACAACGCCCGGCATTACGACCTGATCATCATCGGCACCGGATCGGGCAACTCGATCCCGTCCCCCGCTTTCGATGACGTGCGCATCGCGCTGGTCGAGGAGGGCCGTTTCGGCGGCACGTGCCTCAACGTCGGGTGCATCCCCACGAAGATGTACGTGCTCGCCGCCGACGCCGCCCGCACCGTGTCCGAGGCGGCCCGACTGGGGGTTCACGCCCACGTCGATTCGATCGACTGGGATTCCATCAAGGAGCGGGTGTTCGCCGACCGCATCGACGCCATCGCCGACGGCGGCGAGGCGTACCGCCGCGGCCCGGAGACGCCGAACATCGACGTCTACGACCGCCACGCCGTCTTCGTCGGGCCCCGCCGCATCCGCACCGGCCAGGGCGACGAGGAGATGGAGATCACCGCCGACCAGATCATCATCGCCGCCGGCTCGCGCACGACGATCCCGGGCTTCGTCACCGAATCCGGCGTGCGGTACCGCACGAACGCCGACATCATGCGCATCGACCGGCTGCCGGAGGAGATGATCATCCTCGGCGGCGGGTTCATCGCCACCGAGTTCGCGCACGTCTTCTCGTCGCTGGGCGTCAAGGTCCACGTCATCGTCCGTTCCGGCGCCCTCAACCGCCAGTCCGACGCCGACGTGTCGGCCCGGTTCACCGAGGTCGCCTCCCGGGATTGGGACGTGCGCCTCAACACGACCATCGAATCGCTGCGCGAGGAGGACGGCGTCGTCGTCGCGAAGCTTTCCGACGGCACCGAGGTCCGAGGCGGCGAATTCCTCGTCGCCACCGGGCGGACCCCCAACGGCGATCTGATGGAGCTCGCCGCCGGCGGGGTGGACATGACCGCCGACGGCCGCATCGCCGTCGACGAGCATGGCCGCACCTCCGCCGAGGGCGTGTGGGCCCTGGGCGACGTGTCCAGCCCGCATCAGCTGAAGCACATCGCCAACCATGAGGCGAAGGTGGTCTTCCACAACGTCCTCAACCCCGGCGACCTGCGGTCCTTCGACCACCGGCACATTCCGTCGGCGATTTTCTCGCACCCCCAGATCGGCCAGGTCGGCATGACCGAGGACGAGGCGCTGCAGTGGGCGCGGGACAACGGCACCGAGATCACCGTGAAGGTGCAGAACTACGGCGACGTGGCCTACGGCTGGGCGCTGGAGGATCGCGACGGCTTCGCCAAGCTCATCGCCGACAAGCGCACCGGCCGTCTGCTCGGCGCCCACTTCATCGGCGAGCAGGCCGCCACTCTGGTGCAGCAGTGCATCCAGATGATGGCATTCGACCTGGACGTCCGCGAGGTCGTGGCGAAGCAGCATTGGATCCACCCGGCGCTGCCCGAGCTCATCGAGAACGCGATTCTCGGCCTCGAGTTCGACTAGTCGCAGACGACGGGGCGGCCCTCCAGCGCGGCGATGATCAGGCCGTGGGCGATGGGATGATCGCGCACGTCGTCGTGGCTGAACGGCGAGGGGATGTCGGAGCAGACGTCCTGGATCAGCACGTTGGTGACGGTCGCGCCGGGGCCCGCCTCCAGGAACGCGTCGGGTGCGGTGGTGGCGGTGGTGTCGTCGCTGGACACCATCACGGTGTAGTCGACGCCGGGCTGCGTGTCCGGAAGCGTCTCCAGATGCATCACGAAGTCGGATCCGTTCAGCTGCTGCATCGCCGCCGGTCCGAGCAGTGCGTCGCCGATGGCCACGGCCTCGGGGCTGGAGTGGAGGTTCAGCTGGTCGACGCCGCTCATCGCCGTGCCGCGGTGCGTGCCGGCCAGGTAGATCGCGTCATCGACGAATTCCGCGGCGCCGTGGTCGCTCATCGCCACGTGCATGAGCGCGGCGGCCTGCGAATGCCCGATCACATCGACTTTCCCGGCGGCCCGGCCGGTGGCGGTCTCCCCCGCGACGTAGCGAATTGCCCGGTCTACGGCGGCGGCGTTGTCCCGGATGTCGCCGACGCCGTTGACGCCGGGGATGATTCCGCTCAGCGATTCGCGGTGCCACCCGTACTCGAGCGAGAACACGCAGTAGCCCTGCTCAGCCAACGGGACGCCGATCGTCTCCATGTCCTCGGCCTTGCTCCACGTGCCGTGGATGAGCAGCACCGGCTCCGGGTGCGCCGGGTCGGGCACGCATTCGGGGTCGTTGGCCCAGTCCAGCGCGGGGAACGGTTCCCCCGCGGTGTCGGCCGGAGTCGCGGCAACGGGCACAGCAGATGCCGTGCTCGCACTCATCGCCATCGTTGCTCCCACGGCGATGGCCGCCCCCTTGGCCCACCCGCTGCGCATCCACCTCGACAGCCGCACCCGCATCAACTACCGCTCCCCTGGTCAGGCGCCGTCGCCGGCGCGCCTTTTGCCATTGCCCCACGAACATAACCGCCGCCGGGCACCAGCGCCCCGCTTTCCCGAGATCACCCCAGTTCCCGCACGCCTGTCGCCGCGGCCAGCGCGGGCCCGGCGAGGTGTTCCTCGATCGCGTCGGCGATGAGGTCGAGCTGCCGCAGCCGCTCGGCGCGGAAGTCGGTGCCGGGGGCGACGACGAACCGTTCCAGCCCGGCGGCCTCGGCGACGGATCGCAGGTATTGCCGCCGCAGGTCGTCGTTTTCCAGCAGACCGTGGCGGTGGGTGCCCGCGACGGCTCCCCGCACGGCCCCTTCGCCATGGGGCCACGGCTCTTCGCCGCTTCTGGTCACGCGGCCGTTGTGCACCTCGTAGGAGCCGTCGTCGTGGCGGGCGAGGACCTTCGGTTCGGCGAAGCCGATGTCGGCGTCGAAGATGCCCAGACCGTCGACGCGCACCGGGGCGGCCCCGTCACCGGCCTCCACCTCGTCGACGATGGACGCGCACATCATCTGGAATCCCCCGCAGATGCCCAGCGTCGGCGCTCCGCGGGCGGCCCGCCGGATCAGGGCGTCGTCGAGCCCCCGGTCCCGCAACCAGCCGAGGTCGTGCACCGTGGCCTTCGTGCCGGGCAGCACCACCAGGTCGGCGCGGGCGACGGTGCTCGGGTCGACGGTCCACTCGACGCGCACGCCCGGCTCGGCGGCCAGGGCCTCGACGTCGGTGGCGTTGGACACCCGCGGCAGTCGGATGGCGGCGACGGTGAGCGTCTCTTCCCCCAGTGGCCGCGTGGCCGGTCCGATGGACGTCGCGGCGACGGTGCCCAGCGAATCCTCCGCGTCGATCCACAGGCCGGAAATGAACGGGACGACGCCGAGCACCGGCACGCCCGTGCGCTGCGTGACGACGTCGAGTCCCGGCGTGAGCAGTTCCACCGCCCCGCGGAATTTGTTCACCACGAAGCCCGTGATCCGGCGGCGGTCGGACTCCCCGAGGATCGCGTGCGTGCCCACGAAATGCGCCAGCACCCCACCGCGGTCGATGTCGCCGACGACGAGCACCGGCAGGTCGGCGGCTTCCGCCAAGCCCATGTTGGCGATGTCCGATTCCCGCAGGTTGACTTCCGCGGGCGATCCCGCTCCCTCGCACACCACGACGTCGTACCGCGCGCGCAGATCGGCCAGGCAGTCGACGGTGACGGACCGCAGTGCTTTGCGACGCTCCCGGTAGGTCAGCGCCGACACGGTGCCCTCCGCCCGGCCGCGCACCACGACCTGGCTCGTCTGGTCGGAGCCCGGTTTGAGCAGCACGGGGTTGAAGTCGACGCTGGGTTCCAGACCGCACGCCAACGCCTGCAGCGCCTGGGCGCGGCCGATTTCCCCGCCGTCGGGCGTCACCGCGCAGTTGTTGGACATGTTCTGCGCCTTGAACGGCGCCACCGACACGCCCCGGCGCACCAGCAGCCGACACAGGCCGGCGACCAGCACCGACTTGCCCGCATCGGACGTGCAGCCGGCGACGAGAAACGCGGTGCCCCGGGGCGACGACCCGGTCATCGGATCAGGCGCCCGGCTTCCAGCCGGTGAGGAACTGCCCCTCGACGACCTCGTCCGGCAGGGTGAGGATCTCCACGCCCGAATCGGTCACCAGCACCGTGTGCTCGAACTGGGCGGTCCACTTGCGGTCGGTGTTCTGGACGGTCCAACCGTCATCCCAGATCTCGTAGTCCAACCCGCCGAGGTTGATCATCGGCTCCACCGTCAGCGTCATGCCCGGCTCGAGCACGGTGGTCTGCGACGGCTCGTCGTAATGCAGCACCACCAGGCCGTTGTGGAACGTCGTGCCGACGCCGTGGCCGGTGAAATCGCGGACCGTGTTGTAGCCGAAACGCCGCGCGTACGCCTCGATGACGCGGCCGATGACGTTGATCTCGCGGCCCGGCTTGATGGCCTTGATGCCGCGCATCGTCGCGTTGTAGGTGCGCTCCACCAGCAGACGGTGCTCCTCGGACACGTTGCCGGCGAAGAACGTGGCGTTGGTGTCGCCGTGCACGCCATTCTTGTAGCCCGTCACGTCGACGTTGACGATGTCGCCGTCCTCGATGACCTGCGGGCCCGGAATGCCGTGGCACACGATCTCGTTGAGCGACACGCAGCAGCTCTTGGTGAAGCCCCGATAGCCCAACGGCGACGGGTACGTGTCGTGGTCCATCAGGTACTCGTGGACCACCCGGTCGACGTCGTCCGTCGTCGCCCCCGGCACGCAGGCCTTCCCCGCCTCCACCAACGCGTTGGCGGCGATGCGGGACACCTCCCGCATGGCCTCGATGTCCTCCGGTGATTGGACCAGCGGCTCGCCGACTCCCTCGGCGACCTCGTCCTTCCACGCGTACTCCGGCCGCTCGATGTGGGCGGGCACGGTGCGTGACGGGGTGGGCTCCTGCATGGTCAACGGTGCGCGATCGGTCATGGCGAACACGATACCCCCGCCGCCGGATCGATCAGTCGACGGGCGCGGCGTCCGCCTGCTCGTCGAGGTTGGCCAGGAATGCGTCGGTCACCGCCACCGCATGCTCCGAGCCGCCGCCGTGGACGATGAGCGTGGCGAAGGCGATGTCATCGCGCCAGCCGGTGAACCACGCGTGCGAACCGCCCGTGACCTCGGCCTCGCCGGTCTTTCCGTACACCTCGCCGCGACCGGCGATCGCCGTGGCCGTGCCCGACGTGACCACCGAACGCATGACGCTGCGCAGCTTCTGGACGGTCTCCGGGTTCAGCGGCTCCGGCTGCGTCGACGCCCATGTTCCGGCCTGGGGCACCAGGGTCGGGGTGGGCACGCGGCCCGCCGCCACCGTCGCCGAGACCATCGCCATGCCGAAGGGGCTGGCCAAGTCGAAGCCCTGGCCGTAGCCGGCGTCGATGCGCTCGGCCTCGTCGGTGCCGTCGGACACCGAACCGGTGATCGTGTCCAGGCCCGCGATGCGGTAGTCCACGCCGATGCCGAAGCGCTCGGCCTCCGACTGCAGCCGACCGGGCTCCAGGCGGTACGAGATGTCGGCGAAGGTGGTGTTGCACGACCGCGCGAAGGCGTCGTCGAGCGAGGTGTCGCCCACGCCGGAGCCGTTGTAGTTGGTCACCACGCGCGGCCCCAACGTCATCGTGCCCGGGCACGGCACCGTCGACCCCGGGTCCAAGTCGAGATGGTCCATCCCGGCGGCCGCGGTGACGATCTTGAACGTCGACCCCGGCGGGAACTGCCCCATCAGCGCCAGGTCACCCTTTTCGTCGGCCTTGCCCGTCTGCGCCACGGCCAGCACCTCGCCCGACGACGGACGCACCGCCACGAGCATGACCTCGGCATCCGGCCGCAGATCCACCGCCCGCTGCGCGGCGTCCTGCACCGTCTTGCTCACCGACGCGCGGATGGCCGGACGCACCTCCGGATCCACCGAATGCAGCGACGCCAGCACGCCCCCGTCCGGGTTGGCCGCCACGATGCTCCACCCGTCGTCGCCGGTGACGTCGTCGGAGACGATCCGCTCCACGCGGCTCATCAGATCCGGTGCGAACCCCGGATCCGGCCGCACCATCGCCGCCTCGTCGTTGACCGTCACACCCGGCAGCGACGCGAGTTCGTCGCGCATCTCGACCGGCGAATCCGCCGGCAGCACCACGACGGAATACGGCCCTTCTCCCCCGACGGCCTGCTTGCCCACGGCGCGGGCGTCCACGCTCGCCGCCCGACGCCCCTCGTCATCGGCGGGCATGCCGTTGTTGACGACCGTGGCGATGCGGTTGACCGCCCCCTGCACGTCCGACACCGCCGACCGGTCGAGCACCACCCGGTGCACCGTCCCCGGTTCCAGCAGCGGCGCACCATCGGAGCCGACCACCGACGCCCGCGGCGCCGGGACGCGCCGCAACTCCGGATGCTGATTGTTGCCCAGCCGCGGATGCAGCGCCGACGGGCTCCACCGCACCGCCCACCGGCTGTCCGACCGGGTCAGGTGGAACGTCGTGTCGTACGACCACTCGCGGTCGCCCGCCAGATCCCAATTCATGGTCACCTGCGCGGTGGTTCGTCCCCCGTCGCCGCGCACGTCCCCGATCTCCGTCTCCAGCGACTCGGCGGACAGACCGTTCCACGCCGCGTCGAGATCCGCCCGGGCCGTCGACTCGTGGTCGGTCAGCTCCGCGGCACCGACGACGTCACCGGCCGACAACGCCTCGAAGAAGTCCTCCAGGACGTCTTCCCCGGTGTCCGGGCGCGGGGTGCACGCCACCGTCGTGGCGGCCATCGCGACGGCCGTGAACAGCGCGGCGATGCGCCGGCGCGGGGAACTGGGGCTCATGCCGCGGACGCTATCACCGGGCACCCCGGCGCCCCCGTACGGCACGCCGAAAAGCCCCAAGATCGGCCGTCGTCAAGCCCGAAACCTTGCCCCGGACGCGCGACGCTAGGCGCCGGTGATCTTGACCTCCGGCGCACCGGTGACGGTGCCCGCATCCTCGCCCATCTCGGCGGCGATGCGCATGGCCTCCTCGATCAGGGTCTCCACGATCTGATCCTCCGGCACGGTCTTGATGACCTCGCCCTTGACGAAGATCTGCCCCTTGCCGTTGCCCGACGCCACGCCCAGGTCGGCGTCGCGGGCCTCGCCCGGACCATTGACTACGCAGCCCATCACGGCCACGCGCAACGGCACCTCCAGGCCCTCCAGGCCTGCGGTGACCCTGTCGGCCAACTCGTACACGTCGACCTGCGCGCGACCGCACGACGGGCACGACACGATGTCCAGCTTGCGCGGACGCAGATTCAGCGACTGGAGGATCTGGTCGCCGACCTTGATCTCCTCCTCCGGCGGAGCCGACAGCGACACGCGGATGGTGTCGCCGATGCCCTCCGCCAGCAGCGCTCCGAACGCCACGGCGGACTTCACGGTGCCCTGGAACGCCGGGCCGGCCTCCGTCACGCCGAGGTGCAGCGGGTAATCGCACTGCGCGGCCAGCTGACGGTAGGCCTCCACCATCACCACCGGGTCGTTGTGCTTGACGGAGATCTTGATGTCGCCGAAGCCGTGCTCCTCGAACAGGCTCGCCTCCCACAGCGCCGACTCCACCAGCGCCTCCGGGGTGGCCTTGCCGTACTTCTCCATGATCCGCTTGTCCAGCGAACCGGCGTTGACGCCGATGCGGATGGGAATGCCCGCGTCACCGGCGGCCTTGGCGACCTCCTTGACGCGTCCGTCGAACTCCTTGATGTTGCCCGGGTTCACGCGCACCGCCGCACATCCCGCGTCGATGGCGGCGAAGATGTACTTCGGCTGGAAGTGGATGTCCGCGATGACCGGGATCGGCGACTTCTTCGCGATGATCGGCAGCGCCTCCGCGTCGATCGTCTTCGGGCACGCGACGCGGACGATGTCGCAGCCCGACGCGGTCAGTTGCGCGATCTGCTGCAGCGTGGCGTTGATGTCGTGCGTCTTCGTGTTGGTCATCGACTGCACCGAGATCGGGTGGTCCGACCCGACCCCGACGCCGCCGACCATCAGCTGGCGGGTCTTGCGACGCGGCGCGAGGACGGCGGGGGTTTCGGGGATTCCGAGCGAGACGTTCACGGGAAGTGCTTCCTCATTCCTGGACGGTACGTGGATGGCGGTACGTGGATAGCCATGCCTGGATGGCGTCTACACATGGACGTTAGCCGAAAAGCCGGATCGGGTTGACGACGTCGGCTGCGATGACGATCACGCCGAACGTCAGCAGGACGGCGGTGAACGCCATCGTCACCGGCATCAGCTTGGTGTAATCCGCCGGGCCCAGGGCGGGCTTGCCGGCCAGGCGGCGGACGAAGTCGCGGAGCTTCTCGTAGACGACGACGGCGATGTGCCCGCCGTCGAGCGGCGGCAGCGGCACGAGGTTGAACAGCGCGAGGAAGAAGTTGAGGTTGGCGAGCATCATGAGGAACCCGCTCCACATGTCGTTTTCCACCATCTCGCCGCCGACGCGGCTGGCGCCGACGACGCTCATGGGGCTTTCCTGGTCGCGTTCGCCGCCGAAGATCGACGCGACGACGCCGGGCACCTTCGACGGGATGGACAGCAGGCCGTCCCACACGGCGCCGAACATGTCGACGGTGAACGTCAGCGCCCCGGGCACCGCGGTCAGCGGCGTGTACTCGTTGAGGGTGTTGTCCGGCCGTTGGAACAGCACGCCGACGGCGGGGGTTTCCACGACGGTGCCGTCGGCGGCGCGGCGTTCGACGACGTCGGGTTGCACCGTGATCGTTTCGGTGGTGCCCGCCCGCTCGACGGTGAATTCGATGGGGCCGCTTTCCGACGACCCGACGGCCTCGATGACCTGCGGGTAGGTCTCCACCTCCCGGCCGTTGACCGACGTGATCACGTCGCCGGCCCGCAACCCCGCGTCTCCGGCGGGCCCGGTGCCGGAACACTCCGACAGGGTCCCGTCGGCGTGCTGGGTGGCGGGCACGCACTGGGTGGCCTGCACGCGGGGCGAATAGTCCGCGTTGAGGTTCGGCAGGCCCCACGCCACGGCGACGACGTAGATGAGGATGACGCCGACGACGAGGTTCATGGCCACGCCGCCGGAGAGCACCACGATGCGCTGCCACCAGGGGCGGCGCCACATGGCGTGTTCCTCTTCCTCCGGCGCCACCGGGTCCTGGGCGGTCATGCCCGCGATGTCGCAGAAACCGCCCAACGGCACGGCCTTGACGCCGTACTCGGTGAGATGGCCCCCGGCGCCAGCGTGGCGGCGGCTGGTGGACCACACCGTCGGTCCGAAGCCGATGAAGTAACGGCGCACGCGCATGCCGCATGCGCGGGCGGCCCGCATGTGGCCCCACTCGTGCAGGGCGATGGTCACTGCGATGCCGAGCGCGAAAAGGACGACCCCGAGAAGAAAACTCACCGCGCCAGCCTATCCGCCAACTCGGTGGACAGCGCCCGGGCCCGGCCCTCGACTTCGAGGACGTCGGCGATGTCGCGCGGCTGCGCCGTCGCGTCGATGGCGTCGAGGGTCTCCCCGACGATGTCGACGATGTGCGGGAAGGCGATGCGGCCTGCGAGGAACGCCTCCGCGGCCTCTTCGTTGGCGGCGTTGTACACCGCCGGGGTGCAACCGCCCGCCGTCACCGACTCGCGCGCCAGGCGCACGGCCGGGAAGACGTCGTCGTCGAGGGGTTCGAAACGCCAATCCATCGCGTCGCGGAAGTCCAGCGCCGGCTGGGCGTCGGCGACGCGGTCCGGCCACCCCATGGCCAGGGCGATGGGCAGCTTCATCGACGGCGGCGACGCCTGCGCGATGGTCGCCCCGTCGATGAAGGTCACCATGGAATGGATGATCGACTGCGGGTGCACGGTGACGTCGATGCGATCGGCCGGAACGTCGAAAAGCAGGGATGCCTCGATGAGTTCCAGACCCTTGTTCACCAGCGACGCCGAGTTGAGGGTGTTCATGGGGCCCATCGACCACGTCGGGTGCGCGCCCGCCTGCTCGGGGGTGGCGGTCATCAGCTGCTCGCGGGTCCAACCGCGGAACGGGCCGCCGGAGGCCGTGAGCACGAGCCGGTCGACCTCGTCCAGGGTGCCCGACCGCAGACACTGGGCCATGGCGGAATGCTCCGAATCGACCGGCACCAGCTGGCCCGGCCGCGCGGTGCGCAGGACCAGCGAACCACCGGCCACGAGGGATTCCTTGTTCGCCAGCGCCAGACGCGCCCCGGACTCCAGGGCGGCGAGGGTCGCCCCGAGCCCCATGGAACCGACCAGCGCATTGAGCACGACGTCCGCCTCGACCTCGCGAACCAGACGCTCGGCGGCGTCGGGGCCGTGGAGGACGGATGCGTCGATGGACGCCGCGGCGGCCGGATCGGCGCAGGCGACATGATCGAACGACACGCCGTGGGCCTTCGCCTGGGCGGCGAGCAATTCCGGGTTCCCCCCGCCCGCGGCCAGTCCGACCACGGCAAACCGTTCCGGATTGTCGGCGATCACCTCCAGCGCCTGCGTGCCGATGGAACCGGTGCTGCCGAGAACGAGAATCCTGGTCTTCACTGGGGTATTGTTACACCCGATACTCAACATTCGCTGAGAGTGTGCCAAAATGCACGTTAGCGGGACCGCCGCGGATGCGACGGTGACGAACACCGTGACGAGCACAAGCAACACCAGGCACTGCGGCGGCGAAGGTACGGCGCAAACAGGAGGATTACCGTGGCCCACGGACAGAAGAAGGAAGAATTCTACAACGGCGTCAGCAATCTCGACGTCCCCGCCGCCAAGTGGGGTTGGAGCGCCCTGAGCGAGGCGACCCTGCAGAAGGCCGGCTGGATCTCCGTGATCTTCCTGATCGCGATGCTCTGGGGCAACCACCCGGGCAAGGTCGAGAACATCTGGCTGATCGGCATCGCCGCGCTCTTCACCATCGGCCTGCTGCTGCGCGCCTTCTCGCCGAAGGGCAAGCAGGTCCGCACCGTCACCGCCCACAACAAGCCGCTCGGCCACGTCGAGCCGCAGTGGACCAGCGACCAGCTCAACGGCACCGGCGTCTACGCCGAGCTCACCGAGTCCCAGATGCGCGCCTGGAACCACACCCCGGAGACCTACGGCAAGAACAAGGCCCAGGCCCCGGTGACCGCCGGCATTCCGGCGACCGACGAGGACAAGGGCAAGACCCTCCAGGCCTAATCCTCACTGGAGGTCCCCCGGGACGACGACGCCCGCACCGTGTTCGCACGGCGCGGGCGTTTTTCGCGTCCGCGTGGGACGACCGTGTGGGTCAGGCGCCCTCGGCTGCGAGCTGACCACAGGCCGCGGCGATCTCGTTGCCGCGGGTGTCGCGCACGGTGCAGGGCACGCCCTGTTCGCGGACGCGGCGGACGAACTCGTCCTGCTGCTCCTTCGGCGACGCGTCCCACTTCGACCCCGGCGTCGGGTTGAGCGGGATGAGATTGACGTGGACGCGAGATCCGAGGGCCTTGTGCAGCTTCTTGCCCAGCATGTCGGCGCGCCACCCCTGGTCGTTGATGTCGCGGATGAGCGCGTACTCGATGGATACCCGACGTCCGGACTTGTCGGCGTAGTAGCGGGCGGCGTCGAGCACCTCGGCGACGGTGAACCGATTGTTGATGGGCACCAGGGTGTCGCGCAGCTCGTCGTCCGGCGTGTGCAGGCTCACCGCCAACGTCACCGACAGGTCCTCGTCGGCAAGCTTGCGGATCGCCGGCGCCAACCCCACCGTCGACACCGTGACGTTGCGCTGCGAAATGCCGAAACCATCCGGCACCGGGTCAGTGATGCGGCGCACCGCGGCGACGACGCGCTTGTAATTGGCCAGGGGCTCGCCCATGCCCATGAAGACGATGTTCGTCAACCGACCGCCCTCGTCGCGCATGGTGGCTGCGGCCTCGCGGACCTGGTCGATGATCTCCGCGGTCGACAGATTGCGCTGCAGACCGCCCTGGCCGGTCGCGCAGAACGGACACGCCATGCCGCAACCTGCCTGCGACGAAATGCACAGCGTCGCACGATCCGGGTACTTCATCAGCACCGACTCCAGCAACGTGCCGTCGCCGGCCTTCCACAGGGTCTTGCGGGTCTCGCCGTCATCGCAGGAAATGTGCCGCACCGGCTCCAGAAGAGGCGGGAACAACGCGTCCTTGACCTTGCCGCGGGCGGCGGCGGGCAGGTCCGTCATGGTCTCCGGGTCCGCCTCGAGGCGGCCGTAGTAATGGCGGGCGATCTGATTGGCGCGGAACGCCGGCAGGCCGAGATCCTTCACCGCTTCCTTGAGGGCCGGACCATCCAGGTCCGCGAGGTGGGTGTCGGGCATGCCGCGCCGGGGCGCCTTGAAGACGAGCGGAAGTTGCTTGGTCATGATGGCCTCATCATCGCATGCTGCGACCATTGGCGGCGAACCGCACGGCAAGGTTGAATGGTGTGCATGACTGAAAACGACCTTCCCGCC
The DNA here is from genome assembly GCF_030408835.1 of Corynebacterium freneyi. Classification (NCBI taxonomy): domain Bacteria; kingdom Bacillati; phylum Actinomycetota; class Actinomycetes; order Mycobacteriales; family Corynebacteriaceae; genus Corynebacterium; species Corynebacterium freneyi. Next base: position 1,279,823 of record NZ_CP047357.1, on the reverse strand, counting down.
GCCTCCGGGCGCTCCCGCGACGACTACCCCCTGCCCGCAGAGAACACAGCGGACCTCCCTCCCGCCCCGGGCAGCGACGACACCGCGATCGCCCCGGCGACGGAAAAGGCCCCCACCCCCTTCCACGACGACAAGCCCGCCAAACCCGCCAAGCAGGGCACCGCGGCGTCGAGTACGTGGGTCGCCCTCATCGTCGGTGCCCTGCTGCTGATCCTGCTGCTGGTGTTCATCATGCAGAACCAGCAGTCCGTTGAGCTCAACCTGTTCGCGTGGACGTGGAACTTCCCGCTCGGCGTGGGTCTCCTGCTGGCCTCCATCATCGGCGGCCTCATCATGGCCTGCGCCGGCATCTGGAAGATGTTCGAAATGAAGCGCAACCACAAGCGCGGCTGACCCGCCGGCCCCTCCCCCGCCCCCGGGGCCCTGCCGTCACAGGCCGAAGATCGTCAACATCATCCAGGCCATGGCCGCCGCCGGCAACATGCCGTCCAGGCGGTCCATCAGGCCACCGTGGGCCGGGATCAGGTCGGACATGTCCTTGATCCCCAGATCCCGCTTGAACTGCGACTCCACGAGATCGCCGAGGGTGGCGGCGACGACGAGCACCATGCCGAGCACCATGCCGAACCACCACGGGGCGTCGAGAAGCAGAACCGCCGACGCCGCACCAACCGCGGAGCCGAAGGCCACCGAGCCCGCGAAACCCTCCCACGATTTCTTCGGGCTCACCGCCGGCGCCATCGGATGCTTGCCGAAGAACACCCCGGCCACGTAGCCGCCGACGTCATTGGCGACCACGCACAACATGAAGGTGACGATCACCCACACCGGATTCACGTCGCCCGGAGTGGGCATGTGCGCCAGGCTCGCGGCGAACGCCAGGCACAGCGGGATCCACATGATCACCAAACAGCCCACGCCGACGTCGCGAAGCCAGTTCCGCGGCGCCTCGTTCGCGCCGTACAAGAACAACCGGCTGACCAGCAACGCCATCAACGTGGCCAACAGGCCCACGGCGATGCCCGACACCCCCATCGGCCACGACAGCCAAATCATCGCCTGCCCGCCGAGGATCAGCACCGGCCGCGGCAACATCCAATCGGACTCCCGCAACCGCTGCGCCACCTCCCACGTGGCCGCCGCCGCGGCCACCGCGACGAGGACGTACCACGCCACCGGGCCGAGCAGCAGCGAACCGATGACCAGGGCACCCAGCAACACGCCCATGCCGATGGCGACGGGCACGTTGCGCCCCGCGGAATTGCGCGGCTTGGGAAGGCGGAGCTCCTCGATGAGGCGCTCGGAATTCGGCGAGGGCACGTCAGCTCCGGTTCGTGAAAAAAGGGGGCATACGGGAAAGCGGAGGTCCTAGACCTCCATCAGCTCGGCTTCCTTGCGCTCGACGAGCGCATCGACCTGCTCGACGTACTTCTTGGTGACGCCGTCGAGCTCCTTCTCGGCGGTCTGCACCTCGTCCTCGCCCGCGTCGCCGTCCTTCTGGATCTTCTTCAGGGCCTCCATGCCCTTGCGGCGCACGTTGCGGATGGCGATCTTCGCGTCCTCGCCCTTGCCCTTGGCGATCTTCGTCATCTCGCGGCGACGCTCCTCCGTCAACTGCGGCACCGTGACGCGCAGAACCTGGCCGTCGTTGGTCGGGTTGACGCCCAGATCCGAGTTGCGGATGGCATCTTCGATGTCCTGCATGACCGACGGCTCGTACGGCTTGATGATGAGCATCCGCGGCTCCGGCACCGAGATGGTGGACATCTGGGTGATCGGGGTCGGCGCGCCGTAATACTCGGCGATGACGCCGTTGAACATCGCGGGATTCGCGCGGCCGGTGCGGATGTGGGTCAACTCCTCGCGGCAGTGCTCCACGGAGTTGGCCATCTTCTCTTCTGCATCGAGCAGCGTCTCGTCGATCATCGTCGCCTCTTCTATCTGGGACCTGTCGGTCTCGTCCCCTGCGGGTGTTACGGGTCTTTAATCTATCAGCTGCGCACGAGCGTGCCGATGTGCTCGCCCGCCACGGCGCGGGCGATGTTGCCGTCCGTGAGCAGATTGAACACCAGGATCGGCATGTCGTTGTCCATGCACAGCGAAAAGGCCGTCGCATCGGCGACGCGCAGCTCGCGCTCGATGACCTCGCGGTGGGTGATGTGGTCGAACATCTCGGCGTCCGGGTTCTCGCGCGGATCGTCGGAGTACACCCCGTCGACCGCCTTGGCCATCAGCAGCACGTCGCACCCGATCTCCAGGGCTCGCTGGGCGGCGGTGGTGTCCGTCGAGAAGTACGGCATGCCCATGCCGGCGCCGAAAATGACGACGCGGCCCTTCTCCAGGTGACGCTTGGCGCGCAGCGGCAAGTACGGCTCGGCGACCTGCGTCATCTGAATGGCCGTCTGCACCCGCGAGTCCACGCCCTGCTGCTCCAGGAAGTCCTGCAGCGCAAGGCAGTTCATGACGGTGCCCAGCATGCCCATGTAGTCGGAGCGCGCGCGATCCATGCCGCGCTGCTGCAGCTGCGCGCCGCGGAAGAAGTTGCCGCCGCCGATGACGACGCACACCTCGGTGCCCGCGCGGGCGACCTCGGCGATCTGGCGGGCGACGTTTTCGACCACGTTGGGGTCGACGCCCACGGAGCCGCCACCGAACATTTCACCGCCCAGCTTCAGCATCACTCGCCGGAAACCGGTGCGGGCGTCCTTTTCGGTGGTGTCGGTCATGACCCTTCTTTCTGTGCGGGGTAATCGGCTATCGCAGATGGTACACGCGCAAAGGGGCGGGCCCCGAACCGACGAAGGTCCGGGGCCCGCCCCTGCGCTGTCGCGGCGGCCTTTAGTGCTGGCCGACCTCGAAGCGGGCGAAACCGGTCAGCGTGACGCCGGCCTCGTCCATCAGCTGCTTGACGGTCTTCTTGGAGTCGGCGACGGACGCCTGGTCCAGGAGGGCGATGTCCTTGAAGAAGCCGTTGAGGCGACCCTCGACGATCTTCGGCAGGGCGGCCTCCGGCTTGCCCTCCTCGCGGGTGATGTTCTCCAGGACGGTGCGCTCGGCATCGACGCGCTCGGCCGGGACGTCCTCGCGGGTGAGGTACTGCGCCTTGAGCGCGGCGACCTGCATGGCGGCGACGTGGGCGGCCTGCTGGGCCTCCTCGCCGGAGCCGGTGTAGGCGACGAGCACGCCGACGCTGGCGGGCAGGTCGGCGGAGCGACGGTGCAGGTACACGGCGACGTCGTCGCCCTCGAGGGTCACGGCGCGACGCAGCTCGAGCTTCTCGCCGATCTTGGCGGACAGCTCCTGGGTGGCGTCGGCGGCGGACTGGCCGTCGAGGTCGGCGGCGGCGAGCTCCTCCTGGGAGTTGGCCTTGACCTTGGCGGCGGCCTCCGCGACCTTGTTGGCGAACTCGATGAACTCGGCGTTCTTGGCCACGAAGTCGGTCTCGGAGTTGACCTCGACCATGGTGTTGCCGGAGACGGCGATGAGGCCCTCGGCGGCGGTGCGCTCGGCACGCTTGCCCACGTCCTTGGCGCCCTTGATGCGCAGGATCTCGACGGCCTTGTCGAAGTCACCCTCGGTCTCGACCAGGGCGTCCTTGCAGGCCTTCATGCCGGAGCCGGTGAGCTCGCGGAGCTTCTTGACGTCGGCGGCGGTGAAATTCGCCATGTGCGGCGATCCTCCTTGGTGTCGTTTGTCGGATGGGCCGTCGGGATGCGGCCCGGAAAGACTGTCCGTGCGGACAGTCTCCCACATCGACGGTTTCCCGTCCCCGCGAAACTACTCGGCGGCCGGGGTCTCGGCCTGCTCGGCCGGAGCCTCGGTGGCCTCGGCGGCGGGAGCCTCGACCGGGGCGTCACCGGCGGCCTCGCGGTTGGCGGCGGTCTCGCGCTCGGCGCGGACGCGGCGGCCCTCCTCCACGGCGGAGGAGATGATGCGGGTCAGGACGGTGGCGGAGCGGATGGCGTCGTCGTTGCCCGGGATCGGGTAGTCGACGTCGTCCGGGTCGCAGTTGGTGTCCAGGATGGCGACGACCGGGATGTTGAGCTTCTTCGCCTCGGAGACGGCGATGTGCTCCTTGTTGGTGTCGACGATCCACAGGGCCGAGGGGACCTTGGCCATGTCGCGGATGCCGCCCAGGGTGCGCTCCAGCTTGGTGCGCTCGCGGGTCAGCATGAGGATTTCCTTCTTGGTGCGCCCCTCGTAGCCGTTCTCGGCGGCGTCCATGGCCTGAAGCTCCTTCAGGCGGGCCAGACGCTTGGAGACGGTGGAGAAGTTGGTGAGCATGCCGCCGAGCCAACGGTGGTTGACGTAGGGCATGTCGACGCGCTCGGCCTCGTTCTGCACGGCCTCCTGGGCCTGCTTCTTGGTGCCGACGAAGAGGATGTTGCCGCCGTGGGCGACGGTCTCCTTGACGAACTCGTAGGCCTCATCGATGTAGGTCAGCGTCTGCTGCAGGTCGATGATGTAGATGCCGTTGCGGTCGGTGAAGATGAAGCGCTTCATCTTGGGGTTCCAGCGACGCGTCTGGTGTCCGAAGTGGACGCCGGCGTCGAGGAGTTCGCGCATGGAAACGACAGCCATGTGAATTCAGGGAAGGCCTCTCGTCCGGTCTGACTAGGACCGCGGCTGCTTCCCTTCCTCGCTTTCTGATTGATGTTCGGTTGATGTCGCGTGCGGGTTTTCTCCGCACCCTGGCGCCGCTGGAACCTGCGTCGCCTCCCGGTTGTGACCGGGCACCCGGCGACGTGGGCTGCGATGTGCGGCGCGCGAAGTCAGCGTGCCCGGGTCGTCCGGGCACACTGCGGGGGGTAGTTTAGCGCAACGCCGCTGGTGGCGCCAACGGGCTCATCCACAGGTCGACTTTTATCCACAATCGGGCGTCGGGGCCGGGCTTTTTCGCTTGACGACGGCCGACCTTCACGGTCATCTGAGGCCGTGACCGCGCCCCTCCAACATACGGCCATTCGATCGCTGGCCCGGTGCCTGTGCATTGTCCTGTGCTGCTCGCTCTTTGTCTGCATTTCCGTCATTCCGGAATCCACGGTGGCCGATGCCGCCCCTCGCTCCGGCGGCATCTCAGCGATAGAGCACGCCAAACCGGTGCCGGGCGACGTCGTCACGCCCTACGATCCGCCGGCCCAACGCTGGCTGCCCGGACACCGGGGCGTGGATCTGGCGGCGCCGATCGGATCGGCCGTGCGAGCCTCGGGTGACGGTGTCGTGCACTTCGCCGGGATGGTGGCGGGGACGCCGACGGTGTCGGTGATGCACGCCGACGGCATCCGCACCACCTATCAGCCGGTGCGGTGGTCGGTGCGTCGCGGTGATCGGGTGCGCCGGGGTGACGTGATCGGGACGTTGGAGGCCGGCCAGGACCCCGGCCTGCATTGGGGCGCGCTGCGGGGTCGGGATTACCTCAATCCGCTGGATTTGCTGTGGCTCAGGCCGATCGTGTTGAAACCCGTGGAGTGAGGGGCTGAGGGAAGGGCCCGCTCACGCCCGGGGGTGGGCCCGGCGGTGCGCCTCGCGCAGCCGGTCGGTGGAGACGTGGGTGTAAATCTGCGTCGTGCCCAGCGACGCGTGGCCGAGCATCTCCTGCACGACGCGCAGATCGGCGCCACCTTCGACCATGTGCGTGGCTGCGGTGTGGCGCAGCCCGTGCGGGGACAGGTCCGCCCCGGCCTCCGACGTCGCCGCGTGGACGATGCGGCGGGCCTGACGGGGATCCAGCCGCCCGCCGCGGGCCCCGAGGAACAGGGCCGGGTTCTCTCCGGCGGCCACCTCGTCGCGGGCGCCGATCCAGTTCTCGATGGCGCGGGCCGCAGGTTCGCCGAAGGGGACGGTGCGCTGCTTGTCGCCTTTGCCCGTGACGGTGAGGGTGCCGCGGGCCAGATCGACGTCGCCGACGTCAAGGGCGCACAACTCGCCCACTCGAATGCCGGCCGCGTAGAGGATCTCCATCAACGCCCGGTCCCGCAGGGCCAGCGCCCGCCGTGCGGGAGTGGCGTTTTCGCCGGAAGCGACCTCTCCCTCTCCCCCCTTCCCGTCGAGCATGGCGTCGGCTTGGTCGACGGTGAGGATCTCGGGAAGGTGGCGATGCGGGCGGGGTCCGGTCACGCGGGCGGCGGGGTCGACGTCGAGAAGCCCCGCCGAGACCGCCCAGGCCCCGAACCGGCGGATGGAGGTCACGGCCCGGGCCAGGGACGAACGAGCCGCACCCGCCCGATGCTTGGCGCCGAGGTGGGCCCGGATGACGCGAACGTCGAGTTCGCCGATGTCGTCGATGCCCGCGAGCAAGGGCACGAGGTCGGCCCGGTACGCGCGGATGGTGCGCGGCGCGAGTCCCCGGACATGTTCGAGGTGGTCGAGGAAGTCTCCCAGCACCGCCTCGAGGTTCGGGGACAATGCGTCGGAGAGCGGCGACGACGGCCCCCGGCGGTCCGCGTGATCCGCGGGCCCTCCGGAAGCCGTCGTCAGTGCCTCACCCATGATGCAAGACCCTACCCCGGTGAGCCGGGTGGCCGTCGCGACCCCTGAAGACACGACGCCCTCGTCCGGCCCACCGTTAGCGGGAAGAGTGGCCGACACCAGCCCGTATCGGCCCCTCCCTTAGGCTTGCCTGCCCTATTCTACATAGCCTTACGGAAGTCGCAACCCCCAATTTTCCCCCGATTTTCGAAGGCCCCTACCTCGCCCTTCGCCACGTACTCCCCTCACGGACCACCAGGCCCTTTCCCTCCAGGGCCAGCAGCAGATGCATGGTCAACGGCAACGTCAGCGCCGCCTCTGCCGCGATGGCCGCCGTATCGGCACCCCGGCCTTCCCCGACCCCGGCCATCGGGGTGGCGTCGTAGACCCGCAGTTCGTTGCGGCCCAGCGCCTGCACGGGATCGGCGGCCCAATCCAACTCCAGCTGCGCGTCCTCGTCGACGGCGCCGACGCCCCGGTACAGGCCGAGAATGTGCTCCGGACTGGTCACCAGCACCGCGTCCCCCTGCCGAATCGCATCGTGGCAACCCGTGGACGACGCCGCCGTCGCCGGCCCCGGAACCGCCCCGACCGGACGGTTCATGCTTCTGGCCCACCCGGCGGTGTTGCGCGCCCCCGAGCGCCACCCCGCCTCCACCAGCACCGTCGCCCCGGTCAGCCCGGCCACCAAACGGTTGCGGGTGAGGAACCTGTGCCGGGCCGGCCTGACCCCCGGCGGGTACTCGGTGACGATCGCCCCGTGTTTCGCCGTCGCCCCGATCCGCCGGAACAGGTCCACGTGCGACACCGGGTAGTCGACCCCCGGACCGCATGCGGCGACCACGACTGTCCGACCGCCGGCTTCCAGCGCCGTCCGGTGCGCCACCGCGTCGATGCCGAGCGCCCCGCCGCTGACGATCGTCGCCCCCGCACGGGCCACGCCCGCCGCCAATCGCTCGGTCATCCGGGTGCCGTAGGACGTGGCGGCCCGGGTGCCGACCATCGCCACGGAGTCGTCGAAAAGCGAACCCAACTCGCCGCCCCGCACCCACAACGCATGCGGTGGCGCGGCCTCCGGCCCCGTGGCGGTCGACCCGAGGAATTGTTGGATCGCGTCTACGGGCCATTCGTCGTCTTCGGGGGTGACCAGACGGAACCCGTGCCGCTCGGCGGCGGCCAGGTCCTCGTCCGATTGATCCCGGTGGTACCGGGTTTCCGTCGCCCCCGCCAGATCCCGCGGCAACCCGACCCGTCGTTTGACGCGTTCGGCGGCCTCCTCCGGCCCGACTTCTCCCAACAACACGTTCAGCGACGGATGCGGCCCCTCGACCGTCCGCGCCAGATACGCCCACGCCCGGCGCGCCCGCGTCATGCCGCCACCTCGCCGTCGGTCGGGGCATGCAGGCCACACGCCGCGGCCACGTCCTCGAGGGTCGGCCGCTCCCGTCCGTCGAGGTCCGCGAGCGTCCAGGCGACCCGCAGCGCCCTGTCGACGCCGCGTTGGGTGACGCTCCGGTCCGCCAGTCGGCATTCCAGGTACGCCATCCCCGCATCGTCGGCCGGTGCGTTTCTGCGCAGCACCGGTCCGGGCACCGAGGAATTCGCCCCCGCCGCCTCGATGCCCATCGCCGTCCATCGTGCGCGCGCCCGGTCCCGCGCCGCGATCACCCGCTCGCGGATCGCCGCCGATTCCTCGCCCGGCTCCGGCCTCACGACGGAATGCCGCGGGTGGATGGACAGCTGCACGTCGATGCGGTCGCGCAGCGGCCCCGACACCGCGGCCATGTGCCGACGCCGCGCCCCGGGCGGACACGTGCACTCCCCCGGCTCGGCGGCACCGCAGGGACAGGGGTTGGCGGCCATCACCAGTTGCACGCGGCAGGGGTACCGCACCTGGTGTCGCGATCGCAGCAGCGTGACTTCCCCGCGCTCCAGCGGGGTGCGCAGCGCGTCGAGCACCCGGGCGGGCATGAGCGTCACCTCATCGAGGAACAGCACCCCGCCATGCGCGAGGCTCATCGCCCCGGGTTTCGGCACGCCCGATCCTCCGCCGAGCAGCGCCGCCGCAGTCACCGTATGATGCGGCGCCACGAACGGCGGCCGGGTGATCAGCCCGCCTTCGTGCGCCCCGATGCGCCCCGACACCGAATGCACGGCCGTCACCTCCAGTGCCTCGGCCTCCGCCAGCGGCGGCAGGATCCCCGGCAGCCGCGCCGCGAGCATCGATTTGCCGGTTCCGGGCGGCCCCGTCAGGAACACGTGGTGCCCGCCGGCCGCGACGACCTCCAGCGCCCGGCGCGCCTCGTCTTGGCCGTGGATGTCCCGCATGTCCGGCAGTTCTTGCGTGACGACGGCCCGCCGCCCCTCACCGGGCGCATCCACCCCGTCACCCGTGAGCGCCCACCGCCACAACTGCGCCAGGGTGGACACCCCTCCCACGGCGATTCCCCCGACCAACGCCGCCTCGTCGAGATTGCCGGCGGGCACGACCACCCACCGCAGTCCCGCGTCCCGGGCGGCGATGACGGCGGGCAGGATTCCCTGCACCGGCCGCACCGTCCCGTCGAGCCCGACTTCCCCGAGCAGCGCCGTGCGTTCGAGCCGACCGCGCGCCTCGTCGCCGTCGTCGAGCCCGGAGGACAGCACCGCGCACACGATGGACAGGTCGAACGACGACCCGTGCTTGCGCAGGCTGGCCGGAGACATCGACACCACCACCTTGGTCCGCGGCCACGTCAACCCCGAGTTCACCGCCGCGGTGCGCACGCGATCCCGCGCCTCGGCCACGGCGGCGTCCCCCAATCCGCCGATGTGCATACCGGGCAATCCCGGGCCCACGTCGGCCTCCACCGCGACGACGACCCCGTCGAGCCCCTGCAACGCCACCGACACCGACCTGCCGACGCTCATCTACGCCACGCCCCGGAACCACTCGAGGGTCAATTCCCCGCCGGCGGGCCTGACGTCGACGACGTCGAAACGCACGTGATCGCAGTCCCTCCCCGTCTCCCGCAGCCATCGGGCGACGCCCCGGCGCAGCGAACGCATCTTCCGCCCGGTCACCGCCGCCAGACCGTCGCCCATCATGGCCGTCGACCGGGTCTTCACCTCGACGACGACCACCGCATCACCGTCCAGGAACACCGCATCGAGTTCGTCCCGGCCCACCCGGACATTGGTCCCGATCAGCGTCAGCCCCCGCCCTTTCAGGAACCCCACCGCCGCGGTCTCTCCCGCCGCGCCGAGTCGTCGCCGCTCCGCTTGTTTTTTCCGTCCTGCTCGCGTCATGCCCCGACCATGCGGCGGGGACGGCAAAAAGGCCCGCCGGCCGGTGCCCCGGCGGGCGGGTTTTGTGGATGGATCGCGTCCTGTGGACGACGCGCGCCCACCCCTGGTCCGGCAGGCGCAGATCAGTCCGGCAGGCGCAGATCCGGCTTGTCCAGCTCTTCGATGTTGACGTCCTTGAACGTGATCACGCGGACGTAGCGCACGAAACGCGCCGGGCGGTACATGTCCCACACCCACGCGTCGGACATGCGCAGCTCGAAGTAGACCTCGCCACCGGAGTTGTGCGGGATCAGTTCGACGGCGTTGGCCAGGTAGAACCGCCGCTCCGTCTCGACGACGTAGGCGAACTGGCTGACCACGTCGCGGTATTCCTTGTAGAGGGACAGCTCGACTTCGGCTTCGTAGTTGTCCAGATCTTCGGCGCTCACGTCAGCGTCTCCCCTCGGTTGCGGTGCGGTCGTCTCATGCATCTTGTCGGCGGTGGCGCCGGTGCGCCGCCGCCACGTTGGCGTAACTCATCCGGTGTTCCCGGCTCGCGCCGAGCATCTCCACTGCGGCCATGTGCGCGGCGGTGCCGTAGCCCTTGTGCCCGGCCAGACCGTAACCCGGCAGTTGCGCATCGAGCTCAAACATAATGCGATCCCTCGTCACTTTTGCGACGACACTCGCGGCGGCGATGCATCGGGCCGCCGCGTCGCCCCCGATCATCGGCAAATGGGGCGATTCCAGCCCGGGCACGGTCATCGCGTCGGTGAGCACGTATCCCGGGCGCACCGGGAGCTTTGCGACGGCCCGCCGCATTCCCGAGATATTCGCGTGCTGGATGCCCCGGGCGTCGATTTCCCCGGCGGAGATGACGACGGTGGACGTGGCCGTCGCAAAGCGTCGGATGATCGGGAACAGGCGCTCGCGGGCCGCGGGCGACAGTGCCTTGGAATCGGTGAGGGCCGCCAGCTCCGGGATGGTGCGGCGCGGCAACACGCAGGCGGCGATGACGATCGGGCCGGCGCAGGCGCCCCGCCCCGCTTCGTCGACCCCGGCGACCGGACCGAACCCGCGCTTGTCCAGGGCCACCTCGTACATCCGGTCCTGGGCGAGCCTGCGCAGCGTCGGCCGCGGCAGATCGTCGACGAGCGCGGGACGAAGGCTACTGGCCCTGGATGTCCGGGTCATCGACGCCGCCGATGCGGCTGAACGGCAGGATGATCGCCTGCACCTTGCCGACGACGAACTCCACCGGCACGCTGCCCTGGTATTCGTCGCCGAGGTGGTAGCGGGAATCCAGCGAGTTGGTGCGGTTGTCGCCCATCATCCACAGGTGATCGTCGGGAATGGTGATCGGCCCGAAGTACGGGCCACCGCAGGCCTCGGAACCGACGGTCGGGTCGATCGGGTTCTGCGGCGGGGCCAGCGTGAACGACTCGTCGACGAGCTTGCCGTCGACCATGATCCCCGGATCGTCCTCGCGGCATTGGACGGTCTGCCCGCCCGTGGCGATGACGCGCTTGACCAGAGCGTTCTCGTTCGGCGCGACGACGCCGATCCAGCTGCCCAACGTCTGCATCGAGTTGATCACCGGATTCGTGGAACGCGGGTTGACGAACGTGTCGTCCCACGACGGCGGGCCGTTGAACACCAGCACGTCGCCCGGCTCGGGTTCGGAGAACCGGTACGACAACTTGTCCACCCAAATGCGGTCGCCGGTGCACCCCTCGCAGCCGTGCAGCGTCGGCTGCATCGACTCCGACGGGATGAGGTACACGCGCCCGACGAACGTCTGCACGCCCACGGAAATCAGCAGGGCGATGACGATGATGATCGGAATCTCGATCCACCACGGCGTCCGCACGCCCCGGTCGTCGTCGCCGTCACGGTCGGTGGTGTCGGCGGCATCGGCATCGGCGGTGTCGCGGTGCCCGGAGGGCCTCCAGCTCTTCCCGGTGGGGCTGGTTTCGCCGGCGGTGGGATCGTCCTCGGTCATGCTTCGCGACTATACGCGCCGACCACCGGCCCGAAAACGCCGACGGCGCCGACTCCACCGAATCGGTGGAACCGGCGCCGTCGCAAAGCACGGACGGTGCTCAGCGCTTCTCCTTGATGCGGGCGGCCTTGCCGCGCAGGTTGCGCAGGTAGTACAGCTTGGCGCGACGGACGTCACCGCGGAACACGACGTTGATGGAGTCGATGTTCGGGGAGTGGACCGGGAAGGTGCGCTCGACGCCGATGCCGAACGAGATCTTGCGGACGGTGAAGGTCTCGCGGACGCCGCCGCCCTGGCGGCGAATGACGACACCCTTGAACATCTGGATGCGCTCGGTCTTGCCCTCGACGATCTTCACGTTGACCTCGACCGTGTCACCGGCGCGGAAGTCGGGAATGTCGTCGCGGAGCGACGCGGCATCAACCTTGTCGAGAATGTTCATGGAATTGGTTTCCTATCTACTGTGCTGGACAGAGGACCCTGGCGGCTCTTCCCGTTGGGCGCTCGGCCGGTTCGTGCCCGAAACATGTTCAGCCGTCGCGACGCTCCCCGCTGCCTCGTTGGGCAACGGCGGACCCGCGATCAACCGGGACAGTATGTCATGAAGCCCAGGTCGGAGCCAAATCTGACGGCGCCATGGCAGTGTTGGGGGGCATGAATGGCTTGACGACGTCCCGGCGCCCCGACCCGCACGGCCGTTGGGATGGTGCCGCCCTGGCCGGTTTCGTGGCGTTTCCCCTGATCGTGGTGGCCGGCGTCGTGTGGTGGGCTGCGTCCGTGCGGGGGCGGCTGCCCGATCCCGTCGCCGTGCACTTCGGCGCGGGCGGCGGGGCCGATGGTTTCGGCTCACCGACGACGCTGCTGGTGGTGTTGGTGGTGGTGACCGTTCCGATTGTGCTGGTGATGGGCCTGCTCGGTTCGGCGCGGCGCTACCCCCGCATTCTTCGGCGCACCCTTGGGCCCGTGGCGACCACGTTCGCCGGGTTCATGGCGGGGATGGTCCCGGATCTCGTGATGCCGCAGCTGGATCGGGCGACGGCAGAGGGAGTCGTGATCGGGGAAGTCTGGACCATCGGCGGCACTGTGGCGGGGTTGCTCGTCGGCGTGGCCGTTGCGGCAGTGTTGCGGGAGCCGACGGCCGTCGCCGCGCAGGGAGCGCCGGATCCGGCGCTCCCCCGCGGACAGCATTCCGAAGAGGTGCGCACGGGAGCCGCTACGGGCATGAAGGTGTTGCTGGCGGTGTGGGTGGTGGCCTCCGCCGCGTCCGCGTTGATTTCGCCGGGTTTGGCCGTTCTGCTGTTCTTGTGCGTGCCGTTGTTGGCGCAGACGATGGTCGTGCGGCTGCGCGTCGACGACGACGCGGTGCGGTTGCGGGCCCTGATCTGGGAAACGATTCCCCTGGAGACCATCACCGCCGCCCGCCCGTCCCGCTACGACTGGGGCGATTCGGGCGGGGTCGGCATTCGCGTCGTCGATTATTCGGGGCCGAGCAGCGACAGGGGCAAGCGCATCGCCGTGGCGTCGCGGTCCGGCGAGGCCATCGACATCGACACGACCACCACGAACTGGACGATCGTCGTTCCCGACGGGACCGCCGACGCCATCGCCGGCGACATCAACGCTCGCCTGGATCGTCTGCACGGGTAGCTCGGGTTACCTCTCCTTCGCCGCCCCCTCCCACCGAAGATTGCCCGGGTTCATGCGGAGGGCGGGATCGATCTTGCACAACCGCTCCATCGCCTGGGGGTCGTTGTCCTCCGGGCAGTGGTCCCACGGGCCGGCCCATTCGTCCCACGCATCCGGGTCATCCGCCTCATCGGGATAACCGCCCGCCTTCCAGTCGTCCCACTCGTCCGAATCGTCCCAGGCCTCCCGCTCATTCCACTCGCCCCACTCGTCGCTCTTCTTCGCGGGCGAGTTCAGCCACAGGTCGTCGAGGTACGCCTCCCGGGCGGCATCGGTTTCAGAGTTGTGCGGCTGGTTCTCCGCCTGTCCCGCAGCGAAGTCCGAGACTGCGGCAGCCCGCATCTTCGCGTGGTTGGCGGCCCGGACGGTTCTGGTCAGCCGCGTGGCCCGCTGATCGAAGGTCTGCCGCTTGATGTGGGCGATCGGCCCATGCGGCACGGTCGTCGCGAACACTTCACCGGTGTGATCCGCCCAGGTCACCGTCCCGTCGGGGTGGATCTCCGCGTGCCAGTGCCTGCTGGTCTTCAGATTGTGGTGGTGCTGGCACAGGCACTGCAGATTCCACGTGGCGGTCTCGCCCGGGCCGTAGTTGATGACGTGATCGAGCTGGCACCTGTGCGCCGGCACCTCGCACCCGGGAAACCTGCACCCGCCGTCACGGCCCCGCACCCGCGCCTTCTGCGCATCGGTGGGAACGTAACCTTCGGTGCGGGAATCGGCGGACAATCGGACGTTGTCGGCCCGCTCCAACCACTCGCGGGTGAGGTACTTCGACAACCACCCGGCCCCGTCCAGCCAGAGCCGGAGTTCGTTGTCGTCGGCGTTGCCGTCCGCGTAGACGTTCAGCGTCACCGTCGCCCCGGCGAAATCGCCGCGGCACATCGCCATCAGCGCGTCCGCCAAGGAACACTCGTATCCGGCCTTGATCTTCGAATCGCGGATGGCGCGAACCGTGGCGTCGAACTCTGCCATTCGGTCCTTGCGCAGGATCGCCCGGAGCTCGCCGTATTCACCGCGGTATCCGTTGTCGGCCCCGTACGACTCACCGGTGGCCGGATGATGTTCGTCTTCATCCGGCGGCGTGGACACCGGTTCGACGGACTCGACGATGCGGCGCAATTCGCGGGCGAAGACCCGGATTCCGGGCAGCGCCTGGAAATCCCGGCGCGGTGTGAGGTAGTCGAGGATCCGGTCCTCGACGTCGGGCAGATGCTCAGCGGAGACGGCCACGATGGCATCGGCGATCTTGGTCAAATGCCACAACGGCCACGCTCCCGACCGGCACGGTTCCAGGAGCTTCGGCATGTGCCGCAGCATGAGTCCCACGTCGCAGTAGTCCATCGCACGCGCTTTGCCGCCTCCGATCCGCATCGCCACGGATGCAGCGTGGGAAGCGACATCGGCATCGCCTTCCGGCGTGACGGCAATGGCCAATTCCAGCTCGTTGAGATTGCGGGCCCGGGCCAGGTTGGTCGCCGGTTCGTCGCGCTCGGTGGCCCACCGTTTCCGCGGCGGAGGCTGCTCGGCGCAATCGTTGCGGCCGGCATGGCCATCGCGGCCTATGCCGTTGGTGTCGTGTGTGTCGTGGTTGGTGCCGTGATGACTGCCGACTGCTCCCTGATCGAACGCCATATCGATTCCCCCGGTGCCGAATGCACTGCTTGACGAAGGTTTTCAACGTGATCGCCGAACCTGATCTGCCCCGATGCAGAGCCTCCCCGGCCCCGCCTTCACCACTCATGATACATACGTTCGATTCAATTCCATCGAAAACAGAATAACGATTCGAACTCTTTTCACACCATCAGCCACATGCGCATCGCACAGAGCGGCGCCACGCGGGGCCGAACGCCCACCGACGGGCCGTCGTCAAGCAAAACCGACCCCAACCGACGCTAATCCGTGCCGACGGTCGTCCCGTACCAGCTGGTTCCCTCGGGCAACGCGCCGACCAGCGCCTTCGTAATCGCCCGATCCGCCTCCACCCCGACGAGCCCGCCCAACGGCTCCCCCGACGACCGGACGCGGATCAGGTGAATCTCCTCGACCGTCGGCGGCGCCTCGTGCGTGGCCAAATGCTGGTCGAGGAGCATGTTGTCCTCCTCGCAGTAATTGCGCTGAATCCGCACGTCGATGCCGTCGTTCCACAACCCCGCATCCGCCAGGGCCGCACGCATGCGCTTTTCGACGTCCCCCCACCGCGACGCATCCAGCAACGCGGTGAGGTGAGTGGTGAAAGAAGCCATGCCCCGAGGCTACGCCCGCTTAACCGCCGAAACCCGCGCGCTTCAGGGCATCCGCCATCGAACCGCCGCCCGCGCCGCCCGAACCGGAGCCACGGGAATTACGGGACTTGCGGGGCTTGCCGCCGCGACTCCGATTGCCGCCACGACCGCCACGCTGCGGCTTCTCGCCCGGCTCGTCGTCGAGACGCAGGGACAGGCCGATGCGCTGACGGTCGACGTCGACGTCCATGACCTTCACCGTGACCACCTGCCCCGACTTGACCACCTCATGCGGGTCGGAGACGAAGCCCTTGCTCATCGCCGAGACGTGGATCAGGCCATCCTGGTGCACTCCGACGTCGACGAACGCACCGAACGCGGCGACGTTGGTGACCGTGCCCTCCAGGATCATGCCCGGAGTCAAGTCCGATACCTTCTCCACGCCCTCCTTGAACGTCGCCGTCTTAAACTCCGGACGCGGGTCCCGGCCCGGCTTGTCCAGCTCGGCGATGATGTCGGTGACCGTGGGCACGCCGACGCCGGCGGCCTCGTCGCCGAAATCCCGCGGGTCCAACGCCTGCAGCACCCGCGTATTGCCGATCAACTCCGCCACGCCCAGACCCGTCGCCGCCGCAATGCGGTCGACCACGCCATAGGACTCGGGGTGCACGGCCGAGGCGTCCAACGGATTGTCCGCGCCCCGCACCCGGAGGAAGCCCGCGCACTGCTCGAAGGCCTTCGGCCCCAGGCGCGGCACCTTCAGCAGCTCCTTGCGGGACGAAAAGGCGCCGTGCTCGTCGCGGTAGGCGACGATGTTGTCCGCCACCGTCGAGCTCACGCCGGCCACGCGACCCAGCAGCGGCGCCGACGCGGTGTTGACCTCCACGCCCACCGCGTTGACCGCATCCTCCACGACCGCATCGAGGGTGTGCGCCAGCTTCGTCTGCGACACGTCGTGCTGGTACTGGCCGACGCCAATGGACTTCGGGTCGATCTTCACCAGCTCCGCCAGCGGATCCTGCAGTCGGCGCGCGATGGACACCGCACCTCGCAGGGACACGTCCATGTCGGGGAACTCCGCCGCGGCCAGCGCCGACGCCGAGTACACCGAGGCACCGGACTCCGACACGGTCACCGGCTCGGGGCGCGCTCCCCCGGCCTTGACCAGCAGGTCGGCGACCTCGCGGGCGAGCTGCCCGGTCTCGCGCGAGGCGGTGCCGTTGCCCACGGCCATCAACTCGACGCGGTGGGTGGCGCACAGGGTGGCCAGGGCGTCGCGGGCGGCGCCCCACTTGTTCTGCGGCTGATGCGGGTACACGATCGCGGTGTCGAGCACCTTGCCGGTGCCATCGACCACCGCGCACTTGACGCCGTTGCGGAACCCCGGGTCCAGGCCGAGCGTCGCGCGCTGGCCGGCGGGCGCGGCCAGCAGCAGGTCGCGCAGGTTGCGGGCGAAGACCTCGACGGCCTCGGCTTCGGCGCGTTCCTTCAGGCGCATGCGGGCGTCCAGCGCCGCCGACACCTCGAGCTTGGTGCGCCACCCGAACCGGATGGCCTGGTCGATCCACTCGGATTCGGGCAGGTCGAAGGCGCGGCGGACCATGCCCTCGTACACGGCGTCGTCGCCGGCGTCGATGCCCAGCTGCAGGATGCCCTCGGACTCGCCGCGCAGCACCGCGAGCACGCGGTGGCCCGGCATGGTCTCCAGCGGCTCGACGTGGTCGAAGTAGTCGCGGTATTTCGCGCCGGCCTGCTCCTTCCCCTCGACGACGCTCGCCGCCGCGGATCCGGTGGACCACACCCGCTCGCGCACGTCGCCGACCAGGTCGGCGTCGGTGGAGAACGACTCGACGAGGATCGCCCGCGCACCGGCCAGCGCGTCCTTCGGTTCGGCGAATCCCTCGGTGACGTATCCGGACGCGAGCTGCGCCGGGTCGGCGGACGGGTCGCGCAGCAGGTCGTCGAGAAGCGGGTCGAGTCCCGCCTCGCGGGCGATGTCGGCCTTGGTGCGGCGCTTCTTCTTGAACGGCAGGTAGAGGTCCTCCAGCCGCGCCTTCGTGTCGCACGCCCGGATCAGGGCGCGCAGGTCG
The DNA here is from genome assembly GCF_030408835.1 of Corynebacterium freneyi. Taxonomy (NCBI): domain Bacteria; kingdom Bacillati; phylum Actinomycetota; class Actinomycetes; order Mycobacteriales; family Corynebacteriaceae; genus Corynebacterium; species Corynebacterium freneyi. The sequence continues at coordinate 1,262,085 of NZ_CP047357.1, read as the reverse complement.
TCGGTGAGCTTGCCCTGCTCCTCGATGGCCTTGAGCACCACGGTCTTGCGGTCCTCGAGTTCGCGCAGGTAGGTGAGGCGTTCTTCGACGGTGCGCAGCTGGCCGTCGTCGAGGCCGCCGGTGGCCTCCTTGCGGTAGCGGGCGATGAAGGGCACGGTGTTGCCCTCGTCGAGGAGCTTCACGGCGGTGGCGACGTGCGCCTGGTCCACCCCGAGCTCGCGGGCGATGGTGGTCTCGATCATTCCGGCGAGTCTAGTGGCCCGGCCCCGCATGCTTGACGACGGCCCGCCAACGAAGCAATGTGCTAGTGTAGATAGCACTATGGCCACTTTGAACGAATTCCGGGACCTGCCGCAGGGCCTCCAGGTGGCCCTGGGGGCCATTGCCGCCGTGCAGGTCATCCTCATCGTCGCTGCGCTCGCCGTCCTGGCGACTACGCCGCGGGAACGGGTGAAGCTCCTGCCCCCGTGGGCATGGACGCTGGTCGTTCTGCTGGCCAACGGCATCGGGCCGATCATCTTCTTCGCCGTCGGCCGGGAATGGGGCGAGCGGCGCGACGACGGCCCAACGGTGCGGCCCGGCACGACGCTTCTGGCCAGGTACGAGGGCCGGGCCCCCTCGCCCGGTCCAGCCATCGAATTCGACGGGGTGAGCAAGAGCTACGGGGATCACGTGGTCCTCGACGACGTTTCACTCACGGTGCCGCACGGGTCGGTCTTCGGTTTCCTCGGGCCGAATGGCTCGGGCAAGACGACGGCGCTGCGCATTCTCATGGGCCTGGCCCGTGCGGACGCGGGCGTCGTGAAGCTCGACGGAAAGGCCGGGTATCTTCCCGACGTCCCCGCCTTCGAGCCGTGGCTGACCCCAGCGGAGTATTTGCGGCTGTCCGCGCGCCTGGAGGGGTTCGAGGGCGACGAGCTCGACGAGCGCGTCGCCGAAGCTCTGGAGGTGTCGGGGTTGCAGTCGGTGCACAGGCCTATTTCGGGACTGTCGCGCGGCATGCGGCAGCGGCTGGGAATTGCGCAGGCCCTCATCGCGACGCCGGGAATCGTGGTGCTCGACGAGCCGACGTCGGCGCTCGATCCGATCGCCCGCCGCGAGGTGCTAGACGTCATCGCATCGCTGCGCGGCAGGGCGACGGTGTGCTTCTCCACCCATTCCATGGCCGACGTCGAGGCGGTGTGCGACCGGGCGGCGTTCCTCGGGCGCGGCCGAATACTCGCCACGGGCACATTGACGGAATTGGTCGCGCGCTTTGGGGATCCCGAGCGCGTCACCGCAACGTTCCGGGCGCCCGCCGGCACTGACATCAAGGGCACGTTGGCGGATGCCGGTTTCGATCACGTCAGGGTCACACCCGGCGGCGCCCTCGACGATGCCTTCACCACCGCGATGGGAGGTGCACGATGAGCACCACGACCATGGTGGTCCTCCTCGGCCGACAATTCCGCGCTCTGCGCGCCTCGTGGGCGACGTGGGCTCTGGTCGGCGCCGCAGTGTTCTTCGCGGTGCTCTCCCCCGTCACCGCGCGGTACCTGCCGGAGATCCTAGGCGGCATTATCGGCGGTGATCAAATGATTCCCATCGACGTGTCCGCACTGCCGGACCCAACACCCGCCGACGCGTGGGCTCAATGGGCGTCGAACCTCACGCAGCTGATCATCGTCATCGTGGCAGTCGTCGCCGCCTCAGCCGTGTCCGCCGACGTCGCCCGTGGCACGGCGGCGCCAATCCTCGCCCGGGGCGTTTCTCGCACGGGGTTGTGGGCGTCGGCGTTCACGGCAGTGGCGGTAACCGTATGCATCGTCGCCGTCGCCTCCACGGCTCTCGTCATTGCCGTCACCTCCCTGCTTTTCGACGGCATCTCCGCATCCGGCATCGCCGCCCCCGTGACCGGCACCGCGCTGTGGCTGCTGTTCGCACTGTCCGTCATCGCCGTGACCATGGCTGCGTCGGGGGCGGGCGCGTCGTCGCTCGGTGCTGCAGCGGCGGGCATCGCGTACTTCGCGATGATGGCCGTCGCCGGCATGTGGCCGCCCCTGATGGAGTGGAGCCCGGCAGGAGTGCTCGCCGCCAAGGATGCCTCGGCCGAACCGGGCGCGATCGGGGTCACCATCGCGGTCATCGCGGCGGCCATCGCCCTCGGCATCGCATCATTCAACCGAAAGGAATTGTGATCCCGGATGCTCATCCACCTCGACTCCGCGTCGACGACGCCGCTGTGGGCGCAGCTCGTCGCGGCGCTGCGCAGGTCGATCCACGACGGCGACGTCGCAATCGGGGAAAAGCTGCCCAGCGCCGGCGACCTCGCAGACTCCCTGGACCTGAACAAGAACACCGTCCTGCGCGCGTACCGGCAATTGCGCGACGACGGAATAGTCGAATTGCGCCGGGGCCGCGGCGCCACCGTCATCGCCGGCGCCGCCTCCGACGCCGAGACCGCCGGGCACGGGGCGGTGGAAACGGCCCTCGATCGTCTCGCCGCCGCGGCACGCGACGCATCCGTGCCCATGTCGGACCTCATCGCCGGCCTCACCGTCCGGGGGGTGCGCTGACATGACCGACGCAACCACCGCCCGCCTCCGGTTCACCGCGGCGATGATCGCGGGGCCCCTTCTGCTCACCTTCGCCGCGGCCGTCTGGGGACTGTGGGTGCTGCCCCGACTGCCCGACCCCATGGCCACGCACTTTTCGTTCGACGGGCGGGCCGATGGCTTCATCTCCCCCGGCACGTTCATCGCGGCGAACGTCGGCGCCGCCGTCGCCACCGCCGTGGTGTTCGGCGCCCTGACCATGACCGGCGTCTCCTCCACTCGCACCGGCCGGATCGTGTCGGGGGTGGGCGCCGGATCGATCGCGCTGGCCCCGCTGCTGATGGTGGCCGTCGCCCACCCGCAAACGGGCATGTCCGACGCATCGGAGGCGACGCTGCCCATGCCGGGCACGATCGCGGCCTTCGTCGCCTGCATCGTCGTGGGCGTGCTCGTCGCGACGTTCATCCACCCGCCCGCCGAACCGGAGGGCACCGTCCCCGCCGCCGCGCCCGTGGAGGTCACCGAATCGACGCACGCGGCCTGGTTCGGCCGTGGCCGGGCCTCGTCGACGATGCTTCTCATTCTCGCTCTCGCGGTGGCCGTCACCGCCATACCCGCGGCATTCGCCATCCGCGGCGGTGAAACCGACCTGGCCATCGTGCTGGGCGCATCGGCCGCACTGGTCGCCCTGGCGACGTGGATCTTCGCCGTCGTCCGCGTCCGCATCGACGCCACGGGCGTGCGGTGGTCGCTCGGTCCCGGCCTCCCGCGCGGCCACGTCCCCATCGACGACATCCGTTCGGTGACCGCGGTCGAGCTCAAGGCCGCGGACTGGGGCGGCTGGGGTTACCGCCTCGGCGGCGAAGGCACCGCGATCCTCCTGCGCGGAGGACAGGGCCTGCGCATCGACAGGGCGACGGGAAAGGCGCTTTTCATCGGCGTCGACGACGCAGCCCGGGGAGCGGAATTGGCGCAGGCGTACCTGCGGCGCCTGCAGTGATCCGCCGTACCGGAGCCGACCGCATGATCAGCAACGCGATGATCAGGCCCACCACACCGGCCGCCAATCCGCCGGCGACGTCGGAAAGCCAATGAGCCCCCACCCACACGCGGCTCAACGCGACGACGCCGATCAAGGCGACGACCGCCCACTTCAACGCGACGGCCAGGCCACGGCGCACCATCGGGGCGAGCACCTGGATGAGCGCCATGCCGGTGGCCGTGACACCCGCGACGTGCGCCGACGGGAAGGCGCCGTCGTGCAGCGCCGGCAACTCCGACAGGCGCAACGGGCCAGCGGGACGATCCCGGTCGAGCAGCCACTTCATCACGTACGTCATGGCGATCGACGCCGCGAACGCCAACGGCACCAGCAGCGCCATCGCCCGCAGGCGCCGCCACAGGAAAAACGCCGCCACCAGCGTCGCCGGGGCGACGAACAGCGGGCGGAACACCTCGGTCACGCCCATGAACGCGCCGTCGAGATCACCGTCGAGCGCCCCGGCCCGCAGATCGCGCACCCACTCGGCGAAACGCACGTCCATCTCCGCCCCCGTCGACGTCGACGCGAACCAGGCCAACGCCACCAACGCGGTGCCCCACCCGACGACGTGCGACGGCCGGGCCACGGACACGCGGCTCATTCGATCACCGTGGTCTCGCCCACCCACGGGGTCGACTCGCCGAGACCGCGGCCGACCGCCTCGGTGACCTCCGACTCAAGGGCCGCCGGGCCGTCGGCCACGATGTGCAGCGCATGGAGCTTCTCGACGGTCGGCGGCTGCGACCTCATCGACAACCACCGGTCCATGAGCGACTCCGCCTGGGCGTCGACCGCGCCGTCCTCCCCCGCCAACGGCATGACCACGCGGTTTTTCACCACGGTCAGGTTCAGGGACGCGAACTCGGCGAGGATGCGCTCGCCGATGGCCGGGAGATCCTCCGGGTCGAACAGCGCGCGCGTGATGGTCTGGTATCGGGTCATGGGAACTGTCTAGCACGTCGCCCGGATCCCACCTATTGTTGTGGTATCTGCCGTTCCACTTAAGGCTCGAGTATCCGCACCGAGCCCTCCCCAGGAGCAGCCATGAGCGAAACCCCCGAAACCTTCATCGACGTTCTCGACGCCGCCCCCGAAGCCAAGGACGGCGACTTCCCCGCCGCCACACGCGTCCTGACCGCCGACGGCGCGACGATGGTGGTGTTCACCTTCGCCAAGGGCCAACGCCTCGACGACCACCACGCACCCCACCCGCTGACCGTGCAGGTCATCGAAGGCTGCCTGACGTTCACCGTCGAAGACCGCGACCATCACCTCAAGCCGGGCCGCGTCCTCCACGTGCCCGAGGGCGTCGTCCACTCGGTCCACGCCGACCACCGCGACGCGATCTTCCTGCTCATGTTGTCGACCTAGCGGCGCACCCCACCGGCCCGGGCGCTACTCCTCCGGGCTGACGCCGTCGTCAAGCGTCTTGCGGTCCCGGGCCGACAGGTCCACGTCGTCGAGCAGCTCGGGCCGACGGGCCGCGGTGCGCAGCAACGCCTGATCCCGCCGCCACCGGTCGACCTTCGCATGATTGCCCGACAGCAGCACCGGCGGCACCTCCAGGCCCCGCCACACCCGCGGCTTTGTGTAGCCCGGGCCCTCCAGCAGGCCGTCGGAGAAGCTGTCCTCCTCGTGGCTGCGCCGGTTGCCCAGCACCCCCGGCACCAGACGCACGACGGCCTCGGCCATCACCAGCACCGCGACCTCGCCGCCGATGAGCACGTAATCGCCGATGGAGACCTCCTCCACCCGGTACCGGTGCGCGGCATCGTCGACGACGCGCTGGTCGATGCCCTCGTAGCGCCCGCACGCGAACACGATGTGCTCCTCGTGCGACCAGCGCCGCGCCATGTCCTGCGTGAAGGGGGCGCCCGCCGGGGTCGGCACGACGAGCAGGGGCTTTGCGACGTCCTCGCCCGCGCCCGCGGCCTCCGGGTACGACGACGTCTCCGGCAGACCGGCCAGCTCGTCGTGCCGGGCCTGCCCGCGGTGCGGCATCGCCGAATCGAGGGCCTCCGCGCGCGCGGCCGGACCGGTGCCGGCGGCGACGTCGTCGAGCGCCGGGCCCCACACGTCGGGTTTCATGACCATGCCGGGGCCGCCGCCGTACGGCGAATCGTCGACGGCCTGGTGCACGCCGGTCGCCCACTGCCGCAGGTCGTGCACCCCCACTTCGAGGATGCCCTTCTCGATCGCCTTGCCCAGCAGAGCGTGGCGCAGCGGGTCGAGGTAGTCCGGGAAGATGGTCACCACGTCCAGGCGCATGGCGGTCACAGCTCCAGCAGTCCTTCCGGCGGGGTGATGACGACCGCGCCGTTGTCCACGTCGACGATCGGCACCAGCGCGTGGACGAAGGGCACGTACACGTCGCGGCCGTCGTCGTCCAGCCGCACCTCGAGCAGACGCTGGGCGGGGTTGCGGATGACGCCGACGATCTCGCCGATGTCCTCCGGCTCCGGCAGCTGGCCCTCGTACGCGCGGGCGTTGGCGGTGTCCTCGTCGACGTCGCCGACGTCGAGCACCCGCAGTCCGATGAGCTCGTGGTCGTAGTAAGCCTCATCGTCGTCGAACACGGGCGCCGCGAAAAAGCGCATGCCGCGCAGCGTTTCGGCGTCGTTGCGGTTCGGGACCTCGTCGAAGAAGACGAGCAGCCGCCCCTGGTGGGGGCGCATGGACTTCACGGTCAGCTCGCGCTCGCGTCCGGCTTGCTTGCCGACGAGCACCGCCCCGACCGCGAAGCGGCCCTCCGGATCGTCGGTGGTCGCGTCGACGACGACCTCGCCGCGCACGCCGTGGGGCTTGATGACCCGGCCGATCTGCACGAGGTCGCCACCGGCGCCGCCCTGGTTTCCCGAATTCTTCTGGCTCACGCGCCCAGACTATCGCGCCGGGGTCAAAGATCCGTCACGCGGCCACCGTCGACGGACACCGTTCGGGTGCGCGCTCGCCGACCAGCAGCGACGGCAACGTGCCGGGGCCATGGGCGAAAATGCTACCCCGGACATGCGAAAACGCCGCCACCCGATGGGTGACGGCGTCAAGCAACCGAATTACTCGGCGGCCTCCTCGGCCGGAGCGTCCTCGGCGGCCTCGGCGGCCTCCTTCGCGGCGGCTTCCTCGGCCTCCTTCGCGGCCTTGGCCTCGGCGGCCTCCTTGGCGGCGCGGCGCTTCTCGGTGATGGCCTCCGCGGTCGGGCCCTCGTTGGCCTCGGCCAGAGCCTGGTTGAACAGGTCCAGCTTCGACGGCTTCTCCTCGGCCACCTTCAGGGTGCCCTCGGCGCCCGGCAGGCCCTTGAACTTCTGCCAGTCACCGGTGACCTTCAGCAGGGCCAGAACCGGCTCGGTCGGCTGGGCGCCGACGGACAGCCAGTACTGGGCGCGCTCGGAGTCGATCTTGATGACGGACGGCTCGGACTTCGGCTCGTAGATGCCGATGTTCTCGATGACGCGACCCGAACGACGGGTGCGGGCGTCGGCGACGATGACGCGGTAGTGCGGGGTGCGGATCTTGCCGATGCGCTGAAGCTTGATCTTGACGGCCATGTGGCGTCTTCCTCTCGGTCACGGGGCAATTCTTGTGACACCCCCGCATTCGCGGCGGAGGCCGGTTTTGCCCTTGGATTGATCTGCGGGTGACCATCGGTCGACCGTGGTCGGGCCCGACGAACCGCAGCGTCGCCCACGCGGCGCGCGGACAACCCCGAAAACGATACCAGCGGCGACGCAGACCTCCAAAAGGCGTCCGGTCCGACGCCCACCTACATCGAATTGTTATCCTGCCAGCGTCACCGACCAGCCAGAAGATCCCAGAGGTGCCCAACTGAACACGCCCGACCGCGCCAGCGCGTACCGCCATGACCTCGACGGTCTGCGCGGTTTGGCGATCGCGCTGGTCGTGCTCTTCCACGTGTTCGGCGGCACCGTCTCCGGCGGCGTCGACGTGTTCCTGCTGCTGTCGGGCTTCTTCTTCCTCGGCGCGCAGATCCGCAACGCCGACCGATCCGGTCAGTCGATCAACCCGCTGCATTCCCTGTGGCGCACCGCCCGCCGCCTCCTGCCCGCGTTGATCGTCGTTCTCGCCGCCACCACGGCCGCCGCGATCGCCTGGTTCCCCCAGCTGCAATCGCCGTCGATGGCCGGCCAGTTGTCGGCCTCCGTCCTGTACCGGCAGAACATCGTCCTCGCCCGCCAAGCGGAGGACTACGCCGTCGCCGGGTCGACGGTGTCCCCGCTGCAGCACCTGTGGTCGATGTCGGTGCAGGGACAGTTCTACCTCGGCGCCATCCTGCTGGTGTCCGCCATCGCGTACGTGCTGCGCAGACGTAATTCTGGTCGCACCGTCCGCTCCGTGATGCCGCCCATCCTCCTGGTCGCCACCATCGCCTCCTTCGGCTACGCCACGTGGCTCCACGAAACGTCGCAGGGCCTGAACTACTACTCCACCTGGTCGCGCATCTGGGAAATCGCCGTCGGCGGTCTGCTCATCTACGTCACCGCCGCCATTCCGATCCCCGCGAAGCTCAAGCCCTGGCTGCCCGCCATCGGCGTGGCCATGATCGTCGCCACCGGCTTCTTCCTCGACGGTGCCGCACTGTTCCCCGGCCCCTGGGCGCTGTGGCCCCTGCTGGGCGCCGCACTGGTGGTCCTGGGCGGCGGCACGGGCGTCGTCTCCGCGTGGCTGGCCTCGCGCCCCATGCGCCGACTCGGCGACATCGCCTACGCCCTCTACCTCTGGCACTGGCCGCTGCTCATCCTCGGTTTGCTCGCCGTCGGCGCCAACGCCCCCGGCAAAAAGCTCGGCGCCGCCGTCATCGCCGCCTCTCTGGTGTTGGCGTGGCTGACCCACCGCTTCGTCGAAAAGCCCCTCATGATGAAGGGCAAGCGACCGAAGATCGGCGACCACCCGGTCCGCCGGGCGCGGGCCGACCTGCGCACCGAGCCCGCAGCCCGACGCCGCGCGCTGGCGGGTGCCGCGCTGGGACTGCTCGCCCTGACGATGCTCGCCGCCTTCCCCGTGCAGAAGCACCGCATCGAACTCGCCCGCGCCGAAGTCCTCGACCCCGCCGCCTACCCCGGCGCGCGGGCCGTCACCGACGGCGCACCCGTGCCCGACGACGTGCCCTACCGCCCCGGCCAGGACCTGATCAACAACATGTGGCCGTTGCCCGCCCAGGAAGGCTGCCTGTCCGAATCCGGCGACGACGCCGACCACATCGAAACCGTCAAGCGCTACACCGACGAGTCCCCCTGCGTCTACGGCGACGTCGACTCCGACAAATCGATCGTCCTCGTCGGCGGCTCCCACTCCGAACAGTGGTTCTCCCCTCTCGAAGAAGTCGCCCGCGACAACGGTTACCGACTCGAGGTCATCCTCCGGCCCGGCTGCGCCACGTTCCTGTCGCCCGTGTGGGACATGAGCGACCGGTGCGCCGACTGGTCGCATGCCGTCGTCGCCCACCTCGCCGACGTTCGCCCCGACCTGGTGGTCACCACCTCCAGTCGCCCCGGGTTCGAAAACACCGACTACACCCCCGACGGCTACGTCGACTTCTGGCGGGCGCTGACCGACATGTCCATCCCCGTCGTCGGCATCCGCGACACCCCGTGGCTCATCGACGACGCGGACGGCCCGTACCGCGCCACCGACTGCGTCGCCGCCGGCGGAGACCCCGTCACGTGCGGACCGCTGCGCGAACGGGTGCTCTCCCCCGGCGACCCGGCTCACGGCATCCTCGAAAGCCTGCCCGGCGGGTACCCCCTCGACTTCTCCGACGTCCTGTGCGGCCCCGTCCACTGTCCGGCGGTCATCGGCAACATCTACGTCTACCGCGACGACAATCACCTGTCCGACCAGTTCGCGCAGACGATGTCCGCCGAAATGAAGCGCCGCATGGCCCCGATCCTCGACGACATCGAACGCACCGGCCGCACCAGGGAGGACTCCGAATGACCACGGCCAATGCATCGACGGGCGCGTACCGTCACGACCTCGACGGGCTGCGCGGCCTGGCCATCGCCCTCGTGGTGGTCTTTCACGTGTTCGACGGCCGGGTCTCCGGCGGCGTCGACGTGTTCCTGCTGCTGTCGGGGTTCTTCTTCCTCGGCTCGCAGATGCGCAACGCCGATCGCGGCGACCGGTCGATCAACGTCTGGCATTCGCTGTGGCGGACCATCCGCAGGCTGCTGCCGTCGCTCATCGTCGTCGTCGCCGCCACCACCGCCGGAGTCCTGGCTTTCGCGCCGGCGCTGATCAACGGCGAAATCGCCGCCCAGCTGCCCGCGGCGCTGTTGTACGTGCAGAACATCGTGTTGGCGGACCAGGGCGCCGACTACGCCGCGGCGTCGGCGCAGGTCTCGCCGCTGCAGCACCTGTGGTCGATGTCGGTGCAGGGGCAGTTCTACCTGTTCGGCATCCTCATCGTGTCCGCCATCGCGTTCGTGCTGCGCGCCACCCACGCCCGACCGCGCGTCGCCACGATCATGGCGCCGCTGCTGGTCGCCGCCACCGTCGCGTCCTTCTGGTACGCCACCGTCCTGCACGGTCAGGACCAGGGCCAGAACTACTACTCCACCTGGTCGCGCATGTGGGAGCTCGCCGCCGGCGGTCTGCTGGCGTTGGCGGTCGCCCGCTTTGCGACGCCCCGCCTCATCGCCCCCGCCCTGCCCGTCCTGGGCGTGGCCATGATCGTGTCCACCGGATTCCTCTTCGACGGCGCCGCAGAGTTCCCCGGGCCGTGGACGCTGTGGCCCCTGGGCGGCGCGGCACTGGTCATCCTCGGCGGAGGCGCCGGCTTCATGTCCCGGTTCCTGGAATCCGGATTCATGACGACGCTCGGCGACCTCGCCTACGCCCTGTACCTGTGGCACTGGCCGTTGCTGATCATCTCCATGTCGGCGCTGGGACTCGACGAGGTCGATGCGGGCATCGGCACCGCCGTCATCGCCGCGTCCCTCGGACTGGCATGGCTCACGCACCGCTTCGTCGAAAAGCCCCTGATGCAGAAGGCCCCGCGGCCGCTCGTCGGGGAACGACGGCTCCGCGCGGGCCTGCGCTCCCTGGCCACCGGCCCTGGTGCCGCCCGCGCCGTCGCCGCAGTCGTGCTGGTGGCGATGTACGGGTCGCTGCTCGGCCTCGGCCAGGAATACACCCGCCGCGCCGAAGCCTCCGCCGCGACCCGCCTCGACCCCATCGCCTACCCCGGCGCCCTCGCGCTCAGCGACGGCTACCCGGTCCCCCGCGGCCTCGAACCCAGGCCCGCCCCCGAATACGTCGGCGACGCCTACCCGATCACCGCGGAAGACGGCTGCCTGACCTACTCCGACGAAGAACCGACGCACATGGCCGACGGCAAACGCTTCGGCCCCGGCGCCGGCCAACCGTGCGTCTACGGCGACCCGCACGGGAAGAGGACCATGTTCCTCATCGGCAGCTCCCACTCCGAACAGTGGAGCAGCGTCCTCGACCGCATCGCCCGCGACCGCGGCTGGCGGCTCATCCCCGTCACCCGTCAGGGCTGCGTGATCACCCTCGACACTCCCCTGCACGGCTCCGACGACGACTGCATCGAATGGTCGAAGAACGTCCTCGGACGCATCGCGTTCGAACGGCCCGACCTGGTCGTGACCGCCTCGACCCGCGCCAGGGGCGACTGGGGCGAAGGCACCGACGAACTCGCGCCCGGCATGGCCGCGGCCTTCCGTTTCCTCGACGACGAGGGCATCCCGATGGTGGGACTGCGCAGCAACCCCTGGCTCGTCGACGACGACGGCACCCCCACCAACGCCCCCGAATGCCTCGCCGAACGCAAGGTCAACTGGCGCGACGACACCGACGCCGCCGAGGCCGCCAAGGCTTGCGGCATCGCCCGCGACGAGGGCCTGGCCGACCGCGACCCCGCCGCACCCCTGCTGGACGGCTTCGAGCACGGCTGGTCCATCGACATGTCGGACGCGATCTGCCTGCCCGACCACTGCCCCGCCGTGGTCGGCAACATCATCGTCTACCGCGACTCGAACCACCTCAGCGTGGCCTACGCGGATTCCCTCCAGCCGCTGCTGGCCCGCGAGCTCGAGCCGATCTTCGACGAACTCGAGCGCCGCTGACCGCCGGGCGGCCGGGGGCTTCTACTTCCGGCCCCCGCCGCCCTGGCCGAAGTCCAGGTTGTCCAGGTCGATGCCCTCCATGCCCGGGGGCATCTGGTTCTTCATCATCTTCTGCAGCTCGGACATGTCCGGCATTCCGCCGCCGCCCATGCCCGGCATACCGGGCATTCCCGGCATTCCGGGCATACCCGGCATGCCGCCCTGACGCATCGCCTTCGGCGGCGTCGGACCGCGGCCCCGGCCCTTCTTGCCCTTGCGGCCCTTCTTGTTCCTGCGATTCGACGGACGGCCGCCGGGCATGCCGAACCGGCCGGCCATCTGGGCCATCATCTTGCGGGCCTCGAAGAAACGGTCGACCAGCTGGTTGACCTCGCTGACCGACACACCGGAACCGGCGGCGATGCGCTTGCGACGCGACGCGTTGAGGATCTTCGGGTCGTTGCGCTCGGCCGGGGTCATGCCGCGGATGATCGCCTGCATGCGGTCCAGGTGCTTTTCGTCGACCATGTCGGCCATCTCCGACATTTGGGCGCCGCCGGGCAGCATCTTCAGGATGTTGCCGATGGGGCCCATCTTGCGGACCATGAGCATCTGCTCGAGGAAGTCCTCCAGCGTCAGCTCGCCGGAGCCCATCTTGGCGGCGGTCTTCTCCGCTTCCTTCTGGTCGAAGACCTGCTCGGCCTGCTCGATGAGGCTGAGCATGTCGCCCATGCCCAGGATGCGGCTGGCCATGCGCTCCGGGTGGAAGACGTCGAAGTCCTCCAGCTTTTCGCCGGTGGAGGCGAACATGATCGGCTTGCCGGTGACCTCGCGGATCGACAGGGCCGCGCCACCGCGGGCGTCGCCGTCGAGCTTGGTCAGCACCACGCCGGTGAAGTCGACGCCGTCGCGGAAGGCTTCGGCGGTGACGACGGCGTCCTGGCCGATCATCGCGTCGATGACGAAGAGGACTTCGTCCGGGTTGATGGCGTCGCGGATGTCGCGGGCCTGGGTCATCAGGGTCTCGTCGATGCCCAAGCGGCCGGCGGTGTCCACGATGACCACGTCGTGCTGGGTGCGCTTGGCTTCCTCGATGCCGGCCTGGGCGACGGCCACGGGGTCGCCGTGGGAGGTGCCCATCTCGTGGTCGTGGGAATCCATCGACGTGCCGGGGTCCGGCGCGAAGGTGGGCACGCCGGCGCGTTCGCCGACGATCTGCAACTGCTGGACGGCGCCCGGGCGCTGGAGGTCGCAAGCCACCAGCATCGGGGTGTGTCCCTGGCCGGCCAGGTGCTTGGCCAGCTTGCCGGCCAGCGTGGTCTTGCCGGCGCCCTGGAGGCCGGCGAGCATGATCACCGTCGGCGGGTTCTTCGCCAGGCGCAGCCGCTGGGTGTCGCCGCCGAGGATCTGGATCAGTTCCTCGTTGACGATCTTGATGACCTGCTGCGCCGGGTTCAGCGCCTGGGAGACCTCCGCGCCCGCGGCGCGCTCCTTGATGCGCTTGATGAAGGCGCGCACCACGGGCAGGGAGACGTCGGCTTCGAGGAGGGCGAGTCGGATCTCGCGGGCGGTGGCGTTGATGTCCGCCTCGGACAGACGCCCCTTGCCCCGAAGATCCTTCAGTGCCCCTGTGAGCCGTTCGGAGAGTGATTCAAACACGGGTGGTCGATCTCCCTGATGGTGTCGGTGTCATGGACATGGCTTTCCCACCATACCCGCCGACTGGCCGATCACCGCAGGGCGGCCTCGCCGCGTTCGCCGGTGCGCACCCGCACCGCGCCGGTGACCTCGGTGGCCCAGGCCTTGCCGTCGCCGATGGAGCCCGTGCGGGCCGCCTCGGCGACCGCGTCGAGGGCGGCCTCGGCCAGGTCATCGGGCACGACCACGTCCAGGCGGAGCTTTTCGACGAAGTCGACCAGGTACTCCGTTCCGCGGTAGACCTCGACCTGGCCCTTTTGGCGCCCGAAGCCGCGGACCTCCGCGACCGTGAGGCCGGAGACGCCCAGTTCCTCCAGCGCCGCCCGGACGTCCTCGAGTGTGGTGGGCTTGATGATCGCCGTGATGAGCCTCATGTCGGTGATTTCCTTTCCCCCGCGTTTCTCCGCGGGTCGGAGGGTCGGTGGATCAGCGGGTCAGGGTGACGGGGATGGCGGTGGAACCGTCGTAGGCGGTTTCGCGGTGCTCGGCGTCGTCGACGCCGCCGCGTTCGTCGTCCTCGTCGATGCGCCAGCCCATCGTCACCTTCAGGCCGAGGGCGATGACGACGGTGACGATGCCGCTGAAGGCCATCGCGACCACCGCGACGATCACCTGGATGGCGAAGAGCTTCAGGCCGTAAACGCCGCCGCCGGTGAGCAGTCCCTCGCCGGAGGCCAGCAGGCCGACGCCGACGGTGCCCCACAGGCCGGCGACCAGGTGGACGCCGACGACGTCGAGCGAGTCGTCGAAACCGAAGCGGTACTTCAGCGACACGCCCAGGCACGCCAGCGCACCGCCCACGGCACCGAGGATCAGGGAGGTCACCGGCGTCAGCGCACCGGCGGCCGGGGTGATGGCGACCAGACCGGCGACGACGCCCGACGCCGCGCCGAGCGAGGTGAAGTGGCCGTAGCGGACGCGTTCGACGACGAGCCAGCCGAGCATCGCCGCGGCGGTGGCCGCGGTGGTGTTGAGCCACGCCAGGCCGGCGAAACCGTCGGCGGCGAAGGCGGAGCCGCCGTTGAAACCGAACCAGCCGAACCACAGCAGGGCCGCGCCGCTCATGACCAGCGGGAGGTTGTGCGGCCGGTGCGCCTCACGGCCGAATCCGTGGCCGCGGCCGACGACCAGGGCGAGCACCAGGGCGGCCATGCCGGCGTTGATGTGGACGACGGTGCCGCCGGCGAAGTCGATCGGCGCGACGGCCGCGACGGTCTCACCGCCTTCGGTGACGGTGCCGAAGAGCATCGCCGACAGCGAGGACGCGGATTCTCCGAGCAAACCGCCGCCCCACACCATGTGGGCCATCGGGAAGTAGGCGAACGTCGCCCACAGGCCGCTGAACACCAGCCACGTGCCGAACTTCACGCGCCCCGCCAGCGCGCCGGAGATCAGCGCGGTGGAGATGACGGCGAACGTCAGCTGGAAGCCGATGTCGATGACGTTGGCGTACCCGTTGGCGCCTTCGATGTATCGGCCGGCGTCATCGGCGATCTGCCCGGCCAAGCCGAACTGCTCGAACGGGTCGGCCACGATGCCGGCCCACGACGTCGGTCCGTAGGACATCGACCAGCCCCACAGCACGTAGACGACGCCGACCACGCCGAGCGCCCCGAAGGACATCATCATCATGTTGAGCACTGCGCGACGGCCGGTCATGCCTCCGTAGAACATGGCCAGGGCCGGCGTCATCAGCAGCACGAGCGAAGCGGAAACGAGCATCCATGCCGCGTTTCCGGAGTTGAGCGCAACCGTATCCGGTGTCATCACGTCTCCTTTGATCCTTATCGGTGTCGGGAACGAGATGATGATCCAACGGCCGTGTTACGACGGAACCCGCCGACCGGTTACGTTTCCGTCACCGATCGGCGGGTTCATGTTTCGCGGATGTTACCCCAGCAGCGCGTCGACGAAGCCCTCCGGTTCGAAGGGCGCCAGGTGGTCGGCGCCCTCGCCGAGACCGACGAGCTTGACCGGCACGCCGAGTTCGCGCTGGACCTGGAAGACGATGCCGCCCTTGGCGGTGCCGTCGAGCTTGGTCAGCACCACGCCGGTGATGTCGACGACGTCGCGGAACGTGCGGGCCTGCATCAGGCCGTTCTGGCCGACGGTGGCGTCGAGGACCAGGAGCACCTCGTCGACGGCGGCCTTCTTCTCCACGACGCGCTTGACCTTGCCCAGCTGATCCATCAGGCCGGTCTTGGTGTGCAGGCGGCCGGCGGTGTCGATGAGGACGACGTCGGCCTGGTCGTCGATGCCCTTGGCCACCGCGTCGAACGCGATGGACGCCGGGTCGGCGCCCTCGGGTCCGCGGACGGTGGTGGCGCCGACGCGGCGGCCCCAGGTCTCCAGCTGGTCGGCGGCGGCGGCGCGGAACGTGTCGGCCGCGCCGAGCAGAACATCGTGGCCCTGCGCGACGAGCACGCGGGCGAGCTTGCCGGTGGTGGTGGTCTTGCCCGTGCCGTTGACGCCGACGACGAGCACGACGGCCGGCTTGCCCTCGTGCGGCAGGGCGCGAATGGAACGGTCCATGTCGGGGCCGCACTCTTCGATGAGCACCTCGCGCAGCAGGGCGCGGGCCTCGGCCTCGGAACCGACGCCGCGGGAGGCGATGCGCTCGCGCAGCTTGTCCACCACGTTCATCGTCGCGGCGGTGCCGAGGTCCGCCATGATCAGCGTGTCCTCGATCTCCTCCCACGCGTCCTCGTCGAGATCGCCGGCGCCGAGGATGCCCAGCACCGACTGGCCGATGGCGTTTTGCGAACGGGACAGACGACCGCGCAGGCGGGAAATGCGGCCCTCGGTCGGCTCGATGTCGTCGAGCTTCTGCTCCGGCTCGACCGGCGCGACCGCCTCGGTCTCCTCGTCGGGAACGTCGGCCGGACGATCCTCCACGGGGGCGGTGTCGGCGACCGGCTCGCGGACGACCTCCGGTTCCGGTTCGGGCTCGGGCTCGGGTTCCGGTTCGGGCTCCGGTTCGATGACCTCGGTCTCGACGGGTTCGGGTTCCGGCTCAGGCTCCAGTTCCGGTTCCGGTTCCGGCTCCGGTTCGATGACCTCGGTCTCGACGGGCTCGACCTCGGGTTCGGGTTCAGGCGTGGTCGCCGGCTCGATGACCTCGGGCTCCGGTTCCTCCAGACGCGGCGGCACCGGCGGGGTCGGCGGCGTCGGCTTCGCCGGCGGGGTGCCCAGCTCCTGGCCGGGAAGCAGGTCCGGCTGCTTCTCCGGCTTCGTCGTCGGCGTGGCCGGGGCGAAGTTGAAACCACCCTGGGCCTGGTAATTGCCGGACTTTTCCTGCTGAGTCAGCTGTTCGGGAGCCTTCTTCTCCTCGAACGAGATGGTGTTCTTCTTCCGGCGGGCCAGGCCCACCAGAAGCAGAATCACCAACAGCAGCACCACGACAACCGCGGCGAGAATGATCCATTGCGTAACCGTCATGACCCCAGTCTTGCAGGTTCGCGCCCGTCAGGCGATGCGCACTCCCTTGGGCAGCTCGCCCGCGGGCACCTTCAACCGCCGGTGCGCCACGGCGACGCCGGCCCCGCCGAGCAGCAGGTTGACCGCCAAACCCGGCCCCCACTTCCAGCCCGGCGCGCCGTTGCCGGGATCCGACGCCGGTTGGAGGATCGGGTCGTCGCCCGACTCCCGCATCGATTCGGCAAGCTCGGCGCACGTCTCCGGCTGCCTCTCGGGCGCCCGGAAGGACCGGTCCACGACGTTGCGCACGATGTTGGTCACCCCCGGGGCGTCTCCGGAATGGGGCAAGGCGTCGGAAAGCACGACGACGGGATTGGGCAGGAGCAGCCATGCGATGGAACGGGTGTCCATCGTCGACACCGGGGTGACCTCCTCGCGGCACCAGCTGGCCGGGTCGTCGAGGTCGAGATTGTCGTCGTACCTGGTCAGGTAGGCGACCTGGCGGGTTTCGCGGTGCTCGGTCAATGGCATCGACAGCGCGAACACCAGGGGCAGGCCGACCGTGAGCACCGCCACGATGAGGTAGGACAGCATCGTCGACGACGCGGTCCGCGGCGTCAGCGCCGACAAGCCCAACCCCATGCCGGACACCGCCAGCAACAGCAGCGCCACCACGGCCACGCCCAGCAGCAGCGCCCACCATGTCAGGCCACCGCGGATCACCGTCCACACGAGCACCGGCAGCGACACCAGCAGGAAGGCCAGCGACGCCAGCCAGGCGGCCAGGAGCTTGCCGACGGCCACCGCCCAGGTCGACACGGGCGCCGCCTGGACGAGGGCGAGCACCCCGTCGCGGCGGTCTCCGTTGATGGACGTCGCCGTCTGCGCGGGCGCCACCAGCAGGCCCACCAGCAGCACGAACAGCAGCGTGCCTGTGGCGATGGCCTCCGCCGACGACCGGGTCCACGTGGATTCGTCGCCCATCACGCCCGGACCCACCGAATCGAAGAACAGCGTCTGCAGCACCACCGTGCCCACGAGCACGACGAACCAGGCGACCAGCAGCACCCGCCATCTCGTCGACCGGGCCCGCTGCGTCAATTCGAGGGACAGCACCTCTCGCATCGCGTTCATCGTCGCGCACCCCATTCCAGGTATCGGGATTCCAACGTTCTGCGACCGAAGGACGCCACCACCACTCCGACGGCCAGCGCGCGGGCCAACGCCGCCGACGCTTCCTGCGGTTCGGCGGAGAAATCCGCCCACTCCATTCCCGGCCCGTCGCCGGGGGCCGAGCCACCCAGCACGATGCCGAGCGCAGGGTCTTCGGTGTCGGCCCAGCCGCGCAGCGCCTCGCCCGGCCCGGCGACGGCCAACCGCCACAGGGGCGCCCGGGCGTCGGAGTCGGCGAGCACGGTGCGGCCGTCGCGCATCATGATGACGTCGTCGACCATCTCCTCCAGCTCCGGCAGGATGTGGGAACTGACGATGATCGCCGCCCCCGCATCCGCCCGACGCCGCAAAATGCGCCGCAGCGCCACCCGCGAATCGGGGTCGAGCCCGGAGGCCGGTTCGTCGAGAAGCAGCACCGCCGGATCATGGACGAGGGCCCGGGCCAGCGACAGCCGCTGCTTTTGGCCGCGCGACAGCACGCGCACGCGCTCCCCGGCGAACTCCGACAACCCCACCTCGGCGAGCAACTCGGTGGCCCGCGCATCGGCATCGCCGCGCGGCAGACCGTAGAGGCGGCCGAAGCTCGCGACGATCTCGTGCGACGTCAGGGTCTCCCACGTGCCCACCTGATCGGGCATCCACCCGATGCGGGCCCGGGCCCCCGGACCGTCGGCGGAGGGATCGGCGCCGGCGACCTCCACGCTGCCCGCATCCGGCGCCAGCAGGCCGGCGAGGACCAGCAGCAACGTCGTCTTGCCGCTGCCGTTGGGGCCGATCAAACCGGTGATCCGGCCCGGCGCAACGTCGACGTCGGCGTGGTCGACGGCCACGTGGTCGCCGAATGTCCTGCGCACGTTCCGGGCGATGATGCTCATGCCCCAACCGTATACCCGGACGGCTCCCGCTAGCTGTGCGAATCCGGCGACATCCGCTGCGAAATCACCCGCGTCACGCCATCGCCGCGCATGGTCACGCCGTAGAGCACGTTGGCCACGTCCATCGTCGGCTTCTGGTGCGTGATGACGATGAGCTGCGACGATTCGCGCAATTCCTCCAGCAGGGCGATGAGGCGCCGCAGGTTGACGTCGTCAAGCGCGGCTTCGACCTCGTCGAGGACGTAAAACGGGCTCGGCCGGGCCCGGAAGATGGCCACGAGCATCGCCAGCGCCGTCAGCGACTTCTCGCCGCCGGACAGCAGCGACAGGCGCTTGACCTTCTTGCCCGGCGGGCGTGCCTCCACCTCGATGCCGGTGGTCAGCATGTCGTCGGGTTCGGTGAGGACCAGCCGCCCCTCGCCGCCGGGGAACAGCGTGTCGAACACCTTCGGGAACTCCCGCTCCACGTCGAGCCAGGCCTCGGTGAACAGGCGCAGGATGGTGTCGTCGACTTCCTCCACCACGTCGAGCAGGTCCGCGCGGGCGCGGCGGACGTCGTCGAGCTGGGTGGCCAGGAAGTCGTGGCGTTCCTCCATCGCCTTGAATTCCTCCAGCGCCAGCGGGTTGACGCGGCCGAGCACCCGGAGGTCCTTCTCGGCGCGTTTGAGACGGGCCTCGGCTTCGGCGCGGTCGAAGTCCTCCCCCGGCGCGTGGGATTCGAGCAGGTCGGCGACGGGCACCCCGAGCTGATCGACGATGGTCTCCTCCGCCTGGTCGACGCGCAGCTGCGCTTCGGCGCGGGCGATGTCGCCGCGGTGGGCGCCGTCGGTGAGTTCGGCGACGCGTTTGGCGGCGGCCGAGGCGTCGGCGCGGGCCTTGTTCAGCTCGGCGCCGATGGCATTGCGGGCGGCGTCGAGTTCGTCGCGGTCGGCGGCGGCGCGTTCCAGCGACACCGATACCTGCTGCGCGACGTCGCCGGACAACTCGGCGACGGTCGCGGCCAGCAGGCGGGAGCGTTCCCGGCGCACCTGGGCAGCTTCGTGGCGGGCGCGGGCCTGGCGTTCCGACATTGCTTGACGACGAAGCCGTTCGGCCTTGCCCCGCACTCCACCCGAGCGTTCCTCCGCCGTGCGCAGCGCCAGCCGGGCCTCGGTTTCCATGGCGCGGGCCTGGGCGAGCGCCGCGGCGGCGTGGTCGCGTTCCTCCGTGGAGGGCTCGCCCTCGGCCGGATCGTCGTCGACGCGGGCCAGACGGTCGGAAACCTCGTCGAGTTCGGCGCGCAGGGTCACCAGCCGGGACTCGGCCTCCTCGCGGCGGGCGGCGGCGCGCTCGGCGTCATGGTCGACCCCGGCCAACTGCGACTGGGCGCGGGTGCGGGCGTCCTTCAGCGCCTTCAGGCCGCGCTCGTGTTCGCGCAGGGCGGCGCGGGCCGCTGCGGCGTCGGTGCGGCGGTCCTCCTCCTCGGCGGCCGCACCGGACAGTACGCCGGCCAGATCGGCGAGATCGGCGCGGGCGGCGGCCAATTCCTCTTCCGCCGCCGCGATGACCGCGCCGATCTCCACGCTGGACCGCGCGCCGCCGGCACCGCCGGACACCCACCCCGGCCCATGGAGACGTCCGTCGGCGGTGGCGGCGCGCAACCGGTTGTCCTCGTCGACCACGCGGCGGGCGGTGGCGGCGTCGGGGCACAGCACCACGTCGACGAGCAGCGCCGACAACGCGGCCGCCAGCTCCGCCGGATGGTCGACGACGTCGAGCGCCCACGTGCACCCCGGAGGGGCGTCGACGTCGAGGCGCCACCCCTCGCCCGCCCGGGGTTCCACGATGGTGGCGTGGCCGGCTTCGGCGTCGGCGAGCTGGGAGATCAAGTCGTCGGCCGAGTGATCCGGCGCGCCCTCGTCGCCGGCGACCAGGGCTTCCGCGGCGGGGCCGAGGGCGGCGGCGATGGCGGAATCCCACCCGCCCGTGACGTGCAGGGCACCGGACAACGGCGGCAGGCCGTGGGTGTCGCGCAACCACCCCGCGCCGTCGGTGGCGGCGGCCCGGCGGGAGGCGTCGAGCGCCTCGATGCGGGCGGACAGGCCCGACACGGTCTTTTCCAGCGTCCGCTCCCGGTCACGCAATTCCTTCACCCGCGCGGTGGCGGCGGCGGACTCGGCGTCGGCGCGCTCGTGGGCGCGGGCGAGCTCGGGGCCGGCGGTTTCGGCTTCGGCCAACGCTTCGGCGGCGTCGTCGAGGGCGTCGGCGGCGTCGTCACGGCGCTGTCCCGCTTCGGCGACGTGCTCGGCCAGACGCGCGGATTCGGCTTCGGCGGACTCGATGCGTGCACGCAGCGATTCCTCGGCGGCGACGAGGCGGACGACGCCCTCACGCCGGTCGGCCAACGCCCGGACCTGGGCCATGTGCTCGGATTCGGCGGCGCGGAAGGCGTCCTCGGCCTCGCCCAGCACGTCCCGGACCGACTCGAGTCGTTCGCGGGCCTCGGATTCCGCCTCCGCCAGCTCCTCTTCCTCGGCGGCGGCGCGCTCGGCGCGGGCCTCCAACTCCTCCGGATCCTGCCCCGTCCACGGCACGGGCCCCGCATCGGCGGCACGGTCGGCGGCGATGCGGCGGGTCGCGCCCACCCGCTCCGCCAACGCGGACAAACGGAACCACAGGTCGCGGGCGGCGTCGGCGCGCGGGACGAGGTCTTCCAACTCCGACTCGAGCTCGTCGCGACGTTCGGCCGCGGCTTCGGCCACCTGCTCCTCGGCCGCCACCTTCGCGGCGACCATTCTGGCCTGCTCGGCGGCGTCGTCAAGCGCTTCCCGCAATGCGACGAGATCGGCCGCCGCCAACGCCAACTTCGCCTCCCGCAGATCCGCTTGCACGGTCTGCGCGCGGCGGGCGGCCTCCGCCTGCCGGGCCAGGGGCTTGAGCTGACGACGCAACTCCCCCACCAGATCCTCGAGACGGTCGAGATTGCTCTGCATCGACTGCAGTTTGCGCTGGGCCTTTTCCTTGCGACGGCGGTGCTTGAGCACGCCGGCGGCTTCCTCGATGAACGCGCGACGCTCTTCCGGCCGCGACTCCAGGATCTGGGACAGCCGCCCCTGACCGACGATGACGTGCATCTCGCGGCCGATGCCGGAATCGCTGAGCAACTCCTGGACGTCCATGAGCCGACAGCGCGAACCGTTGATCTCGTACTCGCTGGCGCCGTCGCGGAACATGCGGCGCGTCACCGACACTTCCGAGTAGCCGATCGGCAGCGCACCGTCGGCATTGTCGATGGTCAGCGTCACCTCGGCGCGCCCCAGCGGCTTGCGGCCCGACGTGCCGGCGAAGATGACGTCCTCCATCTTCCCGCCGCGCAGGGTCTTCGCGCCCTGCTCGCCCATCACCCACGCCAGGGCGTCGACGACGTTGGACTTGCCGGAGCCGTTCGGGCCGACGACCGCGCAGATGCCCGGCTCGAACTTCAGCGTGGTCGCCGACGCGAAGGACTTGAATCCTTTGAGGGTCAGCGATTTGAGGTGCACGGCTGATCATTGTGCCATGTCGCGGGCCTGAACTGCACCGCGCGCGCCCACCCGTGGCCGGGATATCATGCCCGCATGAGCATCCACGTGACCAATCCGGATGAGGGGCTGTCCCCGCGTACCAGCCATCCCCGGTTCGTCGAACTCGCGCCCGAGGGCTTCTACTCCGAAATCGACGAGTTCGCCCCGTTCGGCAACGACTCCGGCGCCGACGTCCTGGTCGTCCTCGAGGAACTGGCCGAATCCGACGGTGACGGCGTCGACGCCCTCGACGCGCTCCATGAACTCCTGTCCGACTGGGACTTCGGCATCGACCCGGAGTTGTTCGGCGCCGGCGACGACGACGTGCGGGCCTGGGTCGCGCAAAACCCGGCGGAGGTGCACGCGCTGGCCGCCGAAGCCCAGGCCCGCATCGCCGCCGCCATCGGATGGGTCAAGATCACCGGCACCGCCGATGAGCGACTCCTCCGTGTCGGCGAGCAGGGCGCCCGCGTCCTCGGCATCCTCGACCCCGGGGAACATCGGGAAGATCATCTCGCCGCCGTCGCGGAAATTCGCGAGTTCCTCGCGGCTGCGGCGTCGTAGGCGGACGGCGCCCCTACTTTCTGGCGAACCCCTCGTAACCGCCCCGGGCGGCGCCGACGTCGGCGACGACGGTGGAGACGGATCCCGGCGCGTCGGGGCTCTCGAGCCACTCAAGCAGCGCCTTGCAGGCCGACCCGGGCCCCTCGGCGATGACCAGCACCCGACCATCCGGGTAGTTCTTCGCGTAACCGGTCAGGCCCAGCTCCAGGGCCCGCACGCGGGTATCCCACCGGAACCCGACGCCCTGCACGTGTCCGTGGACCCAGGCGGTGAGGCGAACGGGTGCGGTGGTCATCGGATGACCCCGGTAGAGCCACCGGCGTCGGCGCGCACGGTCATGGGGTCGGAACCGTCCCAGCATTCGATGTTGGCGTGGCCCCGGATGCCCGGCAGGTCGTCCCGGTGGAACACGGGGTTGAGTCCCTTGGCCCTCTGCGCCGAATAATTGGCCAGAAGCGCGACGGCCACTCCGCCCAGCGGCAGGATCGCGGCGAGGTTGATGGTGGCCATCAGAGCGGAGAACACGTCGGCCAGCGCCCACACCAGCGGCACCGACCCCAACGCCCCGCCGAGCACGCACAGCATGATCAACGCGCGCACCCCGTTGAGCACCGCCTTATTTCCGGTGAGGAAGGGCACGTTGGCCTCGGCGTAGTAGTAGTTGCCGATGATCGACGAAAACGCCAGGAAGAAGATGATCACCGTCACCGCGTGAATCGCCCACCCGCCGACCTGCGCGGCCAACGCCGCCTGCGTCAGCGCCGTGCCTTCCGCGCCCGTTCCGTACTCCGGATTCGACAGCAGGATGATGACCGCGGTCACGGTGCAGACGATGATCGTGTCGAAGTACACGCCGAGGGTCTGGATCAGACCCTGCTTGCACGGGTGCGACACCGACGACGTCGCCGCGGCGTTCGGGGTGGAGCCCATGCCGGCCTCGTTGGAGAACAGGCCGCGGCGCACGCCCTGCATGATCGCCGTACCCACGGCCGCACCGGCGATCTCCCGGATGCCCAGGGCGTGCTCGACGATGAGCGCCAGCATCCCCGGCACCTTGCGCCAGTTGATGGCCAACACGATCAGGCCCAGGGCGATGTAGGCGACGGCCATGACGGGCACGACGACCTGCGTGAACTTCGAGATGCGCTGCACGCCGCCGAAGATGATCACGCCCGTCGCCGCGGCGAGCACCAGGCCGATGGCGGTCTTCATTCCGGTCGAATCCCGACCGGTGGACTCGGCGACGGCGGCGGTGATGGAGTTCGACTGCACGGCGTTGAACACGAACCCGTAGGTCACGGTGATGGCCAGCGCGAAGAGGACGGCCAGCCACCGGAACTTCTCGCCCAGGCCACGGGTGATGTAGTACGCCGGACCGCCCCGGTAGGAATCCCGGTCCTTCACCTTGTACAGCTGCGCCAGCGTCGACTCCACGAAACTGGTCGCGCCGCCGATGATGGCCAGCAGCCACATCCAGAACACCGCACCGGGGCCGCCGGTGGAAATGGCCACCGCCACGCCGGCGACGTTGCCGGTGCCCACGCGCGACGCCGCGGAAATGGTGAACGCCTTGAAGCTGGAGATTCCCTTGACGCCCTCGGAAATCTCCGACGGCTTTTCGCCGATGGCGCGGAACATGTCCGGCAGGTAGCGGATCTGCACCACGAACGTCCTGGCGCAGAAGTACAGGCCCGTCGCGACGAGCAATCCGATCATGAACAGCCAGTACTTGTCGTTCCAGGCCGTCACCGCGTCCGTGGCGCTTTCCATCCAGGTCATGGATGGAACTCTAGACCCCCGTCGACGGCGGGTAAACGCCTTGACAGGAACCGGAGCATCACCATGGCGGCGATCGCCCACCACAGGTACGAGTTGCCGACCACGTGCCAGAACACGCTCCAGTCCAGTTCACGGCCTTGTTCGGCGGGGGCCAACGCCTGCGGTTCGAGGGCGAAGCACACCAATCCGGAGGCGACGAACACCCACGGCAGAACCCCGACATCCGTCCCGCGCAACGCCAGGACGGCCACGGCGACGAGCATCACCGGCACCCACACCCAGTGGTGGGACCACGACACGGGCGAGGCCAGCAGGCCGAACAGCGAGTTGGCGCACACGGCGAGGAACGGGTGGCCGTCGTGAAGCAAACGCACCATGACGGCGACCGTGGCCAGAAACGCAACCAGCACCAGCGCCAGCCACAATCCCGAACCGCCGTCGTCGGTGTGCAGGCCCAGGCGCCACAACTCGGCGTCGATGGACTGGTTCGAGGCGTACATCGGCCCGCCGATGCGGCCGGTGTCGGCCAGCGTGTCCAGCCAATACTTCGTGGAATCGGCCGGCACGACCAGGTGCCCGAGGAGCGTCAGCCCGCCGGCCGACGCCGCGATGCGCGCGATGCCGGCCCAGTCCCGTCGCAGCAGGAACCAGAGCCCGAACACCGCCGGCGTCAGCTTGATCGCGATCGCAGCACCGGTGAGCAGCCCCCGGAAGCGGGGCGGGACGACGAGGGCGTCGATGGTCACGAGCATCATCAAGATGACGTTGATCTGGCCGAACCCGATGGTCGTGTGCACCGGCCCGAACCACAGCAGGGCGGCGGTCAACGCCAGCGCAAGCCATCCCGCGTCGACGACGCGCAGGCCCCCGAGCTTGACGACGACCACCCGCAGCACCCACCACAGCGACGCCATCGATGCGGCCGCGACGAGCAGAAACGTCAGCTGCAGCGGGATCATCGCAAGCGGCGCGAAAAGCACCGCGGCGACCGGCGGGTACGTGAACGGCAGCCACACGTCCGTGGACGTCGGGAAGGCGCCGTCGTACAGCGGCAAACCGTCGAGGAGGCGACGCCCGCCCACCGCGTAGACGTCGGCGTCGAGGAAATAACGAGGCCGCCCGGAAAAATCGACGAGCTTCGTCGCCGCCAACGCCGCAAACGCGACGACGATGACGGCGCGGACCCAACCGTGCCGGACGAACCCGGCGATGCGGTCGAGGGGCGCGTGCGCGGACTCTGCCGCGGAATCGGTGACGTGGTGAATCATGCGGCCTTTCGGGGGAGCCGCTGGCAACGCGGACAGAAGAAACTGGAACGGTTCATGAACGTCGCGCGCACGATGGGAGCGCCGCAGCGACCGCACGGCTCACCCTCGCGGCCGTAGGCCTCCAGGTCCCGGGCAAAGTACCCGGACTCGCCGTTGACGTTGACGTACAGGGCGTCGAAGCTGGTGCCGCCGACCTCGATCGCCCGCCCCATCACCTCGCGCCCGGCGCGCAGCAGCTTGGCCAGGATGCGCACCGACACCTCGTCGGCCGGAGTTTCCCCGTGGACCCGGGCCGCCCACAACATCTCGTCGGCGTAGATGTTGCCGATGCCCGAGACCACCTCCTGGTTGAGCAGCACCCGCTTGATGCCGCTGGTGCGCCGCCGGATGACGTGCGCCAGGGCCACCGGATCGACGCGCGGATCCATCAGATCGCGGGCGATGTGCGACGCCGGAACCGGAACACCGTCGGCGTCGGCGTCGCAGGCCCACACCCACCCGAAGGTGCGCTGATCGCGGAACTGCAGCGTCGCGCCATCGAGTTCCACCACAGTCCGGACATGCGGCGACGGCGGCGTATCGGGCCCGGGAATGATGAGTTGACCGCTCATCCCCAAATGGATGAGCAACGTCGACTCGTCGTCAAGCGACAGCCACAAAAACTTGCCGCGCCGCCCCGTACCCGTGATCGTGCGGCCCACCAGGCGCGCGGCGAACTCGCCTTCGCCACCGGGCTGGCGGCGCACCGCACGGTCGCGCAGCACCCGCGCCCCGGTGATGCGACGACCGCGGACGTGGGGATCGAGACCCAGGCGGATGGTCTCCACCTCGGGAAGTTCGGGCACCCCGCTCCCCTAACCCAGCGCCGTATGCGCTTCGTGCGCGGCGAGCATCTCGGCTTCCTTCTTCGTCGCGCCCGTCCCCCGGCCGCGCACGACGCCATCGACGAGCAGCTCCACGGAATACGTCCGGGCATGATCCGGGCCCTCCGAACTGACCACGTACTCGGCGGCCGGCAGCTTCTTCGCCGACAGCCGCTCCTGCAGCAGCGTCTTCCAGTCCCGGCCGCGCGACTGCGTCGGGGCCTCGTCGATCATCGCGTCGAACAACCGCAACACCGTCGCCTTCGACGTCTCGAAACCATGCTGCAGGTAGATCGCGCCGAGCAGCGCCTCCACCGTGTCCGCCAGAATCGAATGCTTGTCGGCGCCACCCGTGGCCTTCTCGCCGCGGCCCAGCAGAATGTGCGGGCCCAGCTCGATGCGCCGCGCCAGATCGGCCAGGGCGTACATGTTCACCACGCCGGCGCGCATCTTCGAAATGTCCTGCTCCGCCCGGTCCGGGAAACGCCGGTACAGCTCCTCGGCGACGCACATGCCCAGCACCGCGTCACCCAGGAACTCCAGGCGCTCGTTGTTGGACAGGTTGCCGTTTTCGTTGGCGAAGCTGCGATGCGTCAACGCCAGGCACAGGCGATCGTCCTCGAGCTCGACCCCCAGACGCTCCAGCAACGGGGCATGGTCGACCGACGTGAACGCCGCCTGCCGCGCCGCCTCACCGCTCAGGCGCCGCTTCCTGCTCACTTGCCCTCCCCGGCATCCGCAGCATCGTCGGAGCGCAGGTCACCGAATTTCTCGGCCAGACCCGCCCACCGCGGATCGGGAGCGTTCTCCTGCTCACCGGATACTCCATCGGGCGCGGGCACCCCGGTCTCGTCGCCGCGGCACGGGCGATCCTCGATCGTCTCGCACGTCGGGTTGAACGGCAGCGACAGCACCACCTCGTCGATGACGGCCTGCGTGATGTCCGCCAGGTCGCCCACGAGCGCGGGAACGTCGTCGGCGACGTCCTCGTCGTCGTCTTCGCCATCGGAGACGACGAACCCCTCGCCCGCCGAAAAGACGGTGGACACGTGGATGTCGAGTTCATCGGACAGATCGCCGAGGCACCGCACACACCGGCCCGTCAGCGGAGCCCGGACATCGGCGTCGACGAGCACGCCACCGCCGAGCGGGGTGATCACGCCGTCGAGACGGACCTCGGTCCCCGGCTGCACCGCGATCATCTCGGCGCCGATGCGCTCGGGGGAATCGCCGACACGGGAAAAGGGCTCGGGGGCGCCTTCGCGCAGCACCCGGCCCACGTCAAACACGAAAGGGGAATCGGCACTCATAATGCCGTCATCCTACCTCCCCCGCCGGGTTCCCACCCCGGCGGTCGGAGTCAGCGCCGGTAGTCGCCGCCGTGGTCGTACTGGCGGTCCGAACCGTAGTCGTCGCGGCCATCGCGACCCTCGCGGTCGCCCATCGCACCGGAGGCGCCGGCGCCCTTGCGCAGCGCGGCGCGATCGCGGCCGACCGAACGCAGGGTCTCCGACAGCGACGCCTCGAACTCGGCGAGCTTGTCGTCGACGTACACGTCGCACTCGCCGCGCAGACGCTTCGAATCGGCGTAGGCGGACTCGATGACCCGGCGGGCCTCCTCGTTGGCCTCGTGGACCACCGTCGACTCCGACACCAGGCGCTCCTGCTCGGCCAGGCCGTCCTGGACGGAACGGTCGTAGGCCGCGTTGCCGGACGCGATCAGACGATCGGCCTCCGCGGCGGCGCGCTCGGTGACCTGGTGGTACTCGCGGTCGGCGTCCTCGCGGCGACGGGCCGCCTCCTCCTGGGCCTCGGCGACGGTGGCGTGGGCGCGATTCTCGGCGTCCTCCACCATGCGGCGGGCCCGGTCCTCGGCCTCGTCCATGATCCGGCGGGCCTCCTCCTCGGCCGCCGCAATCGACTCGGCGGCCGACGCCTCGGCGTCGCCGATGATGACGTCGCGCTGATCGAGCACGTCCTGGGCGTCGTCCAGCTCCGCGGGGAAGGCGTTGCGCAGTTCGTCGAGAAGCACCAGCACATCGCGCCGCGGCACCATGCAGTTGGCCGTCATCGGAACGCCATAGGCCTCCTCGACGGTCTGGACAAGTTCATCGAGGGATTCGAAAACACGGTACATGCCGCTCAGGGTACGCGATGACCTGCATGTTCGCGGTGATTGCAGGCCACGGCGTTTTGCGGTGCGACCTCCCCGGTCAGTACACCTAGGTCAGGCGCGCCCGAAGCGCCTTCTGCACCGGCGCCGGCACGAGCCCCTCGACCGAACCGCCGTAGCGCACGACCTCCTTCATCAGGGTCGACGACACGTGGCCGTACTTCGGATCCGCCTCGATGAACAGCGTGTCCACGCCGGACATGCGGCGGTTCATCTGCGCCATGGGCACCTCGTACTCGTAGTCCATGGCCGAACGCAGACCCTTGACCAACGTCGCGATGCCGCGCTCGGTGGTGTAGTCCACCAGCAGCTTCGACCACGAATCGACGCGGACGTTGTCCAAGTGGGCGGTGCATTCCTCGATCAGGCGCATCCGCTCCTCCGGGGTGAACATCCCCTGCTTGTTCGGGTTGTGGGTGACCAGCACGGTGACCTCGTCGAAAAGCGCGGCGGCGCGCTGGATGACGTCGAGGTGGCCGTTGGTCAGCGGGTCGTACGAACCGGGGCAACAGGCATGGGTCATCGGTCTTCCCCTCGTCGGTAGATCGCGGTGTCGAAGCGGGCCAGGCCGTGGATTCGGCGTTTGAGCTTCTGCTCCAGGATGCCGTATCCCGCGGGCCAGACGGTTTCGTCGTCGGCGGAGTGACGCTCGACGGTGACCACGGCGCCGTCGCGCAACGCCGGACGCAGCGCCTCCAGCATCTCCGTCACCGCCTCCCCCGCCAGCTCATAGGGCGGGTCGGCGATGACCCGGTCGAAATGATCGGCCGGGGCGCCGGCCAGGTACGTCGACGCCTTCATCTCCGCCACGCTCACCCGGGGATGGCCGACGGTTTCGATGTTGCGCCGGATCGCCCGGCACGCGGCGGCATCGGACTCGACCAGGACGACCTCGTCCGCGCCGCGCGACGCCGCCTCCAGACCCAGCGCACCGGAACCGGCGAACAAGTCCAGCACGGTGGTGCCCTCGATGCCGAAGCGCGACGACCATGACGAAAAGATCGCCTCCCGCGCCCGGTCCGACGTCGGCCGGGTGCCGTCGCCCTTCGGGGTCACCAACCTCCGGCCGCGCGCGACGCCGGCGATGATGCGGGTCATCGGCCGTCGCCCTTCGGCGTCAGCGTCACCAGCGGGTCGCCGCCGGAAACGTCGGAAAAGTCCTCCACCAGCACCGACGCCACCGTCGCGGGGCAGGGCGCGGGCACGGGGGCCTCCAGCTTCACGGCCTCGACCACCGCGACCGGCACCCCGGCGGTCACGTCGTCGCCCTCGGCGACCTGCAGCCGCGCCACGCCCGCGAAGGGGGCGCACACGACCACGGCGCCGTCGTCACCGTTCGTTTCGCTCATGGCCACGAGTCTACGGACGCGGCGCGGCATGGCGCGGATCCGGGTCAACTCCGCTCCAGGTACCCGGCCTGTTCGTCGGTGATGTCGTAGGTCAACCGCCGCGCGTAGTCGGGAATCTCGGCGGCCAGTTTGGCGGCGTCCTTCCGCGCCCGCTCGATGATGCGGCCGTCCTCGCCGAGGTCGAGCAGCCCCAGGCCCGCCGCCAGACCCGACTGTCCCTCGCCCAGCACGTCGCCGTGTTTGCGGGTGCGCACGTCGATTTCGGCGAGCCGGAAACCGTCGTTGGTCTCCGCGATGGCGTCGAGCCTGGCCCGCTCCGGCGTGCCCTGCCACGTTTCGGTGCACAGGAAGCAGATGCCCTCCAGGTCGCCGCGGCCGATGCGTCCGCGCAGCTGGTGGAGCTGGGAGACGCCGTAGCCTTCGGCGCGGCGGATCATCATCACCGTCGCCTCGGGGACGTCGACGCCGACTTCGATCACCGTCGTCGCCACCAGCACCGACGTGCGCCCGGTCACGAAGTCCGCCATCGCCGCGGCCTTCTCCTCCGGCGTCATCCGCCCATGCAGGAATCCGACGTCGACGCCCGGCAGGTTGCGGCGCGCCAGGTCGAAATTGTCCTCCACCGATTCGCCCTCGCCGAGGATGCGCGGCGACACGATGAACGCCCGGTGCCCCAACGCGGCCTGCTCGCGGATGACCTCCCAGGCGCGCGCCTCCCATGTTGGCTTTTCGACGCTCGGCACCACCACCGTGGTCACCTGCCGCCGCTGCCCCGGCAACTCGGCCAGCTCGGAGACGTCGAGATCGCCGAAGACGGTCATGGCCAGGGTGCGCGGGATGGGAGTCGCGGTCATCACCAGCACGTGCGGCGTCATGCCGTCACGGCCCCGCTCGCGCAGCCGGTCGCGCTGGCGCACGCCGAACCGGTGCTGCTCGTCGATGACCACCAGCCCCAGGTCGAAGAAATCCACGCCCTCGCTCAGCAACGCATGCGTGCCGATGATGATCCCCGCTTCACCGGTGACGGTGTCCAGCAGCGTCGCCCGCTTCTCCCCGACCGACATCGAGCCGGTCAACAGGGCGACCCGCGCGTCCACGCCGGCGTCGTCAAGCAACCCCCGGATGGTGCGGGCATGCTGCGCCGCCAGGACCTCCGTCGGGGCGAGCAGCACGCTCTGGCGGCCCGCGTCGAGGACCTGGAGCATGGCCAGCAGCGCCACCACCGTCTTGCCGGAGCCGACCTCGCCCTGCAGCAAACGGTTCATGGGCACCGGGCGCGCCAAGTCCGCGGAGACGTCGGCGAACACGGCCTCCTGGCCGCGGGTGAGCTCGAAGGGCAGATTCGCGGCGAGACGGGACACGCGGTCGTAGTCGGTCTCCGTCGGCGGGCACTCCGGCGCCACACGGTCGGCGTTGCCGGCGCGGCGCAGGGCCAGGGCCAGCTGCAACTCCAGGGCCTCGTCGTACTTGAGTCGGTTCAACGCCGCCAACGGGCCGTCGACGCCTGGGAAATGCGCCTCCCGCAGGGCCTCGTCGAACCCCGGCAGCGCCGACGGAAACTCCGGCAACGGCTCGGCCTGGCGCGGCAACCACTGCAGCACCCGCCGGATGTACAGCGCCAACAGGATGCCCGACAGGCCCTTGCGACCCCGGTGAATCGGCAGGTAGGGCCGCGCCAGCAGACCCCTGAGCTCCGCCATCCCGTCGGCGCCGTCGATGAGCTTCTTCAGCTTCCCCGTCGCCGCCCCCGGCTTGCCGTCCGCGCCGATGACCAGGATGTCCGCGTTGGTGATCTGCGGCTGCCCCCGGAACTCGCCGAGCGTGCCCAGCACCAGCAGCCGCGTGCCGGAATGCAGCACCTTGCCCAACCACGCCTGGCCGAAAATGGGCATGGGCATGGTGCGCACGCCATCGGTGACCATGATCCGCAACGGTTGGCGGGGCCTACCCCTCGGGGTCAGCTGCGACTGGTCACCGGAGTCCGGCGTGACGACGCCGACCACCTCCACCACGGCCGTGATCGACTCCCCGACCTGCGCGTAATCGACGTTGAGACTGTGCCCCTGCGTCGCGTAGCGCTGGGGCAGGCGGCGAAGCAATTCGCCGACGGACGTGTCGCCGAGGGCGTCCTTCACCTTCTTCGCGGCCTTCGCGCCCAGGACCTCCCGCAACGGCGTCATGGCCGTCGCCGTCGACAACCAGCCCAGCATTCCCGACGCCCGCTACTCGACGCCGATCTGGGCGAGCTCGACCATGCCGTCGGCGGCGTAGGCCGTGACATCGACGCCCGGCGCGACGTCCTCCAGGCGCAGACGCAGGGCCGTGGCCGC
Organism: Corynebacterium freneyi; assembly: GCF_030408835.1. Taxonomy (NCBI): domain Bacteria; kingdom Bacillati; phylum Actinomycetota; class Actinomycetes; order Mycobacteriales; family Corynebacteriaceae; genus Corynebacterium; species Corynebacterium freneyi. The sequence goes on along the minus strand of NZ_CP047357.1, from coordinate 1,229,394 downwards.
CTCGGGGTCGACGCCGGTGCCCAGCAACACCGTGACCAGTTCGCCGCCGGAGCGCAGCATCAGCTCGACGGTGCGGGTCAGGGCGTCGGCGACGGTGTCGCCCACGACGAGGATGTCCCCGCCGACGGTGGCGAGCACGTCGCCCTTCGCGCACGGGCCGGCGGCGGTGAGCCCGGCGCTCGGTGCCTCGCCGAGGGTGGCGGTGCGCATGCCCGCCGACGCCTCGCTCATGGCGTAGGCGTCGACGGCCAGCGGAATCGTCGGGTCGTGCACGGCGACGGCGGCCAGCCCGTTGGCCAGCGTCGCCGTCGGCAGGATGGTGATCGAATGCCCGCCGGCCTGGGCCGCCAGCTCCACCTGGATGAGCTCCCGGTTGCCGACCAGCCCGTTGGGCAGCAGCAGGACGTCGCCGTCGCCGCGCAGACCCGCGATGGCGCCGAGGATCGAACCGACGACGTCGCCGTCCGGTCCCACCGGCGTCGCGCCCGCCGAGGCGAACAGATCGGAAATCGGGCCCGTCGGCGCCACGGCCAGCAGCGACCGCGACGGCGCGGCCCCGTGACCGGCACCGTCGTCGATGACTTCGATGCGGATGTTCTCCGGACGCCCGAAATCAAGGACAGCCTCGATGACCGCGCCGGCGTCGGTGGAGTGGATGTGCATCATGTGCCGGTCGCCGCCCTCGCCGGCGATGACCAGCGAATTGCCCAGCGAATGCATGGTGGCGCGGAACTCGTCCAGCCGGTCGGCGGCGACGTCGACGAGCAGCATCACCTCCAGCTCGGGGCCCTCCGGCGTGGATGGGGTGACGTGCAGATCGGGTTCTTCGGGGGCCTCGCCGGACACTTCGTCGACGAGCGCGTCGAGAAGCAACACCAGTCCCGCCCCGCCCGCGTCGACGACCCCCGCCTCACGCAGGGCCGGCAGCTGCGACGGCGTGCGCTCGAGGGCCCGGCGAGCGGCGTCGGCCGCGGCGACGATGACGCCGACGAGGTCGTCGGGATTCTCCCGCCCCGCCGCGGCGGAGGCCTGGCGCAGGACCGTGAGAATGGTTCCCTCCACCGGATCGGCGATGGCCCGGTCGACGTGTTCGACTGCGGTGCTCAGGGCCTTCTGCACGTGTTCGCCCCCGAAGCCGCCGGGGGCCGCCGCCTCCGCCAGGGCCCGCAGGACCTGCGACAGGACGGTGCCCGAGTTGCCGCGCGCGCCGCGCACCGCGCCGGTGGCCAGAGCGATGGCGATGTCATGCGCATCGAGGCGCTGATCAGAGGAGCCTTCCGCCGCGGACTCCGCTTCGGCGAGCGCCGCGGACATGGTGGCGGCCATGTTGGAGCCCGTGTCGGAATCGGGGACGGGGAAAACGTTGAGTTCGTTGATTTCCTCGCGGCGCCGGTCCAGGACGGCGACGCAGCGACGCGCCCAGTCGAGCAGGGACGTCCCATCGATGCGGGTGGGCCGGGCGGGCCGGGCGGACGAGGACATGGCGCGCATATTACAGCGTCCAGTCCACCGGCTCGGCTCCCATCGACCGCAGCGCGTCATTGGCGCGGGAAAACGGGCGCGACCCGAAAAAGCCGCGGGACGCGCTCAAGGGCGACGGGTGCGGGGAGCAGATGCACGGCACGTCGCCGAGGAGCCGCTGCGCCGTTTGAGCGTCGCGGCCCCACAGGATCGCCACCAGCGGGGCGTCGCGGCGGGCCAGGGCGCGAATCGCTTCGGCGGTGACCTCCTCCCACCCCTTGCCCCGATGCGAGGCGGGCTTGCCCGGCTGGACGGTGAGGACCCTGTTGAACAAGGCCACCCCGTTGTCCGTCCAGCGCGACAGGTCGCCGTGCTCGGGCGGCGTCAGCCCCAGGTCGGACTCGTATTCGCGGTAGATGTTCGCCAGCGACCGCGGCAACGGCCGCACGTCCGGGTGCACGGAGAAACTCAGCCCCATCGCATGCCCGGGCGTGGGATACGGATCCTGGCCGACGATGAGGACGCGGACGTCGTCGAAAGGCTTGGTGAACGCCCGCAGCACATCCTCGCCCGCCGGCAGGTAACCCCGCCCGGCGGCGTTTTCCGCACGGAGGAAGTCGCCCATCGCATGGATGCGGTCGGCGACGGGCTCCAACGCACGGGCCCACCCGGCCTCCACGGGCAGGGGACGCTGATGCCGATCGGTGACGTCGCCCATCAGAAGCTCACCCATCCCCCGCGCAACCACGGCTCGCGGCCGTCGACGGACACCGGCAGCCCCCGGTCACGGTGGACCGTGCCGATGCGACGGAATCCCGTCGGCGGCTCCCCCGGCGTCGTGCCCAGCAGCGTGTGATCCTCCCCGCCGGCAAGCACCCAGCGCCACGGGTCGGTGTCGAGGCAATCGGCGGCGGCCATGAGCAATTCCGACGGGGCGACGGCGGTTTCGTCGACGTCGATGGTGACGTTCGACGCCTCCGCGATCGCGGTCAGGTCGACGACGAGGCCATCCGAGTTATCGGTCAGGGCGTTGACGCCTGCGGCACGCGCCACCGGGCCCCGCCCGTAGGCGAAATCGGGGACCAGGTGGGCGTCGACGAGCTCCCGGAACTTCTCCGGCACCGCCGACGGCGACCCGTACCGCTTCAACATGTCCAGGCCCGCGCCGGAATGCCCGATGCGGCCGGCGGCGATGACCGCATCACCGGGACGCGCCGCCGAGCGCACCAGGGGCCGGCCGGGGCCGCCGAGCTCGCCCATCGCGGTGATGGAGATGACCAGCGACGAGCCGCCGACGACATCGCCGCCGACGAGTTCCGCGGCGCACTTGCGCCCCTGCTCCCGCAGTCCCCGCGCGATGCCGCGCACCACGTCGAGGTGCGTGCCCTCCGGGACCGACAGGCTCATGAGGATCGCCGTCGGGCGTGCCCCCATCGCCTCGATGTCGGCGAAATTCTGCACGGCGGCCTTCGCCCCCACCTGCTCGGGGGTGGACCAGTCCAGGGAAAAATGACGGCCCTCGACGAGCATGTCCGTCGACGCGATGTACCGGGCGTTGGGGGTCGTCATGGACAGCACCGCGGCATCGTCGCCGTTTCGGGCCGAAGGCGCGGCTTCCCGGATGGCGGCGATGACGGCGTGCTCGCCGGCCTCTCCAACTGTCGTCATGGTTTGGGGTCACCGTTCCTTCCGCGGCGCCCTGATCCGCCGGGGAGGCCGCGGGGCGGCGCATCGCCCGGGGCGGGGGCGAAGTAGACTTTTCCCACATGGGAGAAAACGTTCAGGCACAGGGTAACCGGCGCCGTGCGGGCATCGCACTGGCCCTCGCGGTACTGCTCACTTTCGGCGTGATCATCGGGGCGAAACTGTTCCAGGATGACCAGGCCCGCAACCCGGTGCTGCTGTCGTCGCTGGAGATGCCGGACAACGATTCCCCGCAGTGCGCCGAGCTTCTCGAGCGCCTTCCCGACCGCGTCGACGGCCTGGTGCGCGCCGAACTCGCCGACCCCGCCCCCAAGGGCGCGGCGGTGTGGCGCAACACCGCGGACGAGCGGGTGACGCTGCGCTGCGGCGCGGACGTGCCGGTGCAGTACACCGAGCTGTCGGTGACCGAAGAGGTCGACGGCGTGAAGTGGATCCGCGTCGACGACGCCACCGCCGGCTCCGACCTGGCTACGTGGTTTTCCGTGGGCCGCACGCCCGTCGTCGCCGTGACGGCCAACTCCGATCGCGCCGACGCCATCGACGACCTGTCGAAGGCGCTGCTCCCCGACTCCGAGGTCGGCGGCGCCCACGAACCGAATCCCGTGCCCCTGACCGACCTGGCCGCCGACGAGGCCGACGAGCGCTGCTCCGCCCTGCTGGCGGCCCTGCCGACGAAGATCGGCGAACGCACCCGCGTCGACGACGCCGACCTGCCGGCCGGATCGATGGTGTGGGTCGACGATAGCGGCAGCATCGTGTCGCTGCGCTGCGGCGTCGGCGAGCCGGAGGGCTACGCCGACACCGAGGAGCAGCTGACCCAGATCAACGACATCGTGTGGTTCGCGGAGCCGTCGATGTCCTTCGGCGACGTGGGCACCTGGTACGCGATGGGCCGCGAGCGGTTCGTCGCCGTCCACCTTCCGGTCGCCGAGGCGTCGGGCGTGCTGCCCGCCTTCTCCGACATCATCGCGGCGAACCTGGAGAACACCTCGCCCAGCGAAGAGTAGGGCTACCTCCGGGCGACGAGGGCGCGCCGGACGAGGGTGTCCAGCAGCTCCGCGTAGGCGACGCCGGATGCGGCGAACATCTGCGGGTACATGGAGATCGGCGTGAAGCCGGGCATGGTGTTGACCTCGTTGAGCACCGGCCCGTCGGCGGTGACGAAGAAGTCGACGCGGGTCAGGCCGTCGCAGCCCAGCGAACGGAACACCTGCTTCGACAACGTCTGCAGCTGCTCGATGGTCTCGGCGGGAAGCTGGGCGGGGATCTGCGCGGTGACGACGTCGTCGAGGTACTTGGTGTCGAAGCCGTAAAAGCCCTCGTCGGAGTCTTCGGTGCCGGCCAGCAGCGCCGGGACCGACGCCACCAGCTCGCCGTCGGGCCGCTGCAGCACGCCGCATTCGACCTCGGCGCCGACGATGCCCTTTTCCACGAGCACCTTCGCGTCGTGGGCGCGGGCCAGCTCCAGCGCCGCGTCGAACTCGTCCCACGAATCGACCTTGGAAATGCCGATCGACGATCCGCCGCGCGCCGGCTTGACGAACACCGGCAGCCCCAGACGGTCGCGGTCGTCCTCGCCGAGTTCCTCGCCGTCGAGGAGCACCACCTGCTCGCCGACGGGAATGCCGCCGGCGACGGCGAGGTTCTTGGTGCGTTCCTTGTCCATGCCCGCCGCCGACGCCAGCACGCCGGGCCCGACGAACGGGATGCGCGACAGTTCGAGCAGGCCCTGGATGGTGCCGTCCTCGCCGTTGGGCCCGTGGAGCACGGGGAACACCACGTCGACGACGTCGTGAAGCTCGCCCACGCGCGGCCCCGCGACGTAGCGCAACTCGCCGGCGCGCTTCGGGTCGGCGGACAGCTGCAGCTCGTCGCCGCCCTCGGCGACGTCGGGGACCTGCGGCAATTCGCGGCCGTGCTTGCTCAGCGCCTCCGGATCCGACGTGCCCGGGGCCCACGTGCCATCGCGGGTGATGCCGACGGGAACGATGCGGTACGTGGCGGCGTCGAGGTGCGCCATGATGGCACCGGCCGACACGCAGGACACGTTGTGTTCGGGGCTCGCGCCGCCGTAGAGGACGGCGACGGCAATGCGGTCATCGGTGCGCTGTGCGGGCGAAGTCATGGTTTCGCATCCTACCCCCGGGCCCGGATGCGTCCGCCTTCGCGGCACGGATTGCTTGACGACGCCGACGCGGAGGTCATTCCGCCTTGCGGGACCGTCCCATCAACGCGCGAATCATCTCTTCGACGGACTGGCCGCGGTGGCAGACTGCGTGGACGGCTTCGGTGATGGGCATCTCCACCCCGTGTTCGTGGGCGAGCTCGCGGACCGACATCGACGAGATGACGCCCTCGGCGACCTGGCCGCGGGTGGCGTGCTGGGCCTCTTCCACCGTGTCGCCGCGGCCCATGCGCTCGCCGAAGGTGCGGTTGCGCGACAGCGGCGACGAACACGTGGCCACCAGGTCGCCGAGGCCGGCCAGACCGGAGAAGGTCTTCTGCTGCGCGCCGGCGGCGACGCCCAGGCGGGTGATCTCCGCCAGGCCGCGGGTGATGATCGTCGCCAGGGTGTTCTCCCCCAGCCCCTGCCCGGTGGCCATGCCGCACGCCAACGCGATGACGTTCTTGCAGGCGCCGCCGATCTCGCAGCCGACGACGTCGGGGTTGGTGTACGGGCGGAAGTAGCCGGTGGCCACCGCCGCCTGGACGAGCTGGGCGCGGGTGACGTCGGTGCACGCGATGACGGTCGCGGCGGGCTGACCCGCGGCGATCTCGCGCGCCAGGTTCGGCCCCGACAGCACCGCGACCCGTTCCTCGGGGACCTCGGCGACCTCGGTGATGACCTCGCTCATGCGTTTGTGGGACTCGCGCTCGATGCCCTTGGCCAAACTCAGCAACGTCGCCTGCGGGTCGATGAGATCGCGCCACACCGCCAGGTTGCCGCGCAGCGTCTGCGACGGCACGCCCAACACCACGATGTCGGCGCCGTCGAGCGTGGCCGCGGCGTCGTCGGAGGCCGCGATGTTCTCCGGCAACACCACCCCGGGCAGGTAATCGGAGTTTTCGCGCGTGGCCTGGATCCGCTCGGCCTGCTCGCCGCGGCGGGCCCACAACCGCACCGGGTTGCCCGCGTCGGCGAAGACCTTGGCCAGAGTCGTTCCCCACGAACCAGCGCCCATCACGGCAACGCTCACCATCGTCGGCTCCTTCCCCATCGTTTCGCGCGGGTCGATCCCGGGCACCCGCCGTCGTCGTAAAGCCTAGCCATGCCGGACGGCGATCGCGTTCGGGAGGTGAGCCACCTGGGCCGGGGTTATGCTTGATCGACAGCAATCCCCGTCCGCCGCACAGGAGTCGCAGCCCCATGACGATGCACGAAAACGACAAGGACAAGGTCAACGACCAGAGCCTGACGGGGCGACTGCGCGAGATCGGCGTCGAACCCGGCGAAGGCGTGCCCAAGCCGACCTACGCCGCCGGCGCCGTGCTGTGGCGCGGAGACGCGGCGAACCCCGAAATCGGCATCATCCACCGCCCCGGCTACGACGACTGGTCGCTGCCCAAAGGCAAGCTCGACCCGGGCGAAAACCTGCCCATGACCGCCGAACGCGAAATCCGCGAGGAAACCGGCTACACCGTGCGCCTGGGCAAGCTGTTGGGCAACGTCAGCTACCCGGTCACCGGCCGCACGAAACTCGTCTGGTACTGGACCGCGGAAGTCCTCGACGGCGAGTTCGAGCCGAATGCCGAGGTCGACGAACTGCGCTGGGTGAGCTTCGACGACGCCGCCGACCTGCTGACCTACGATCTCGACGTCGACGTGCTCAACAAGGCCCGCAAGCGCCTGGGCACCGAACCCGACACCCGCATCATCTACGTCCGCCACGGCCGCGCCCACAACCGCAAGAACTGGGCCGGCGACGACAACCTGCGCCCCCTCGACAAGAAGGGCCGCCGCCAGGCGGAACTGCTCGTGCCCGGACTGCTGCCCTTCCGCCCCGAGCGCGTGTACTCGGCCGAACCGGTGCGCTGCATCCACACCGTCGAGCCCCTGGCGTCGGAAATGGGCGTCGACGTCGTCGTCGACGAACTCTTCGGCGACAATGCCTCCATTGCCCGCATGGTCGACGCGCAGCGCCGCTTCATGGACGTCGTCGCCGAGGGCGGCGTGTCCGTGATTTGCGCCCAGGGCACCGTCATCCCCGACACCATCGCGTGGCTGTCGGCCAAGGGCACCCTGCCCATCGAGGACATCCCCTGCAAGAAGGGCTCCGCCTGGGTGCTGGGCTTCAACGACGGCGTGCTGACCACCGCCGACTACTACGCCAGCGCGCTGCCGGTGAAGTAACGCCGCGGGTCAGCCGCGGAAGCCCGTGTGCGAGGAGGTGCGGCGCACGGAGATGCCGGCGTCGTCGGTGAGGCCCTCCTTGACCACGGCGCGGAAGTAATTGCCGGGCCGAAACGCGGGGCTGCGCGTCGCCGGGACCTCGATGGTCTCGCCCGTGTGCGGGTTGCGAGCGGTACGCGGGGCGCGCTGACGCGATTCGAAGGTGCCGAAGCCCATGATGGTGACGGATTCACCCTGCGCCACCGACCGCACGATGATGTCGAGGGTGCCCTCGATCGCCGCGGCGGCGTCGGCCTGGTTGATGTCGAGCTTGTCTGCCAGTTCGGCGACGAGGTCGGCCTTGTTCATCGCGGATGACCTCCGGTGGCTTCGAGGTGGGCATGCGGGCGCGGGCATCGACGTTCGGAAAATCATCGGCTCATGGTGCTGCCGTGATTGCGTTTCCGGGCCGTGATTCCCTCCTCAACTTAACCGCGCATGCGAAAGGGCGCCACGCGAGCGTGGCGCCCTCACCCCGTCCCGACCAGGGGATTTACTGCAGCGTACGAGGCTTGTGAGAGGGGCGGGATTCCTCAAAAGCGTTAATCTCGGCCTCATTTCGCAGAGTCAGCGAAATGTCGTCGAGGCCCTCGCGAAGACGCCAACGGGTGTAGTCGTCGACGTCGAACGGCAGCACCGTGTCGCCGGCGGTGACCGTGCGCGCCTCGAGGTCGACGGTGAGCTCCAGTCCGGGTTCCTCCTCGAGCTTCTTCCACAGCAGCTCGACGTCGGACTGCTCCATCTGCGCGGCCAACAGACCGGCCTTGCCGGCGTTGCCGCGGAAGATGTCTGCGAAACGCGACGAGATGACCACGCGGAAGCCGTAGTCCATCAGCGCCCAGACGGCGTGCTCGCGCGACGACCCGGTGCCGAAGTCCGGACCCGCGACCAGCACGGAACCCTTGGCGTACACGGGGCGGTTGAGCACGAAGTCGGGCTCGTTGTTGCGCCAGTTGCTGAACAGGCCGTCTTCGAAGCCCGTGCGCGTCACGCGCTTGAGGTAGACCGCCGGGATGATCTGGTCGGTGTCGACGTTGGAGCGCCGCAGCGGCACGCCGACACCGGTGTGGGTGGTGAACTTCTCCATTTTCGCGGTTCCTTTCGGAGTACGTGTCGGTGTGCGTGCGTCAGAGATCTTCCGGCGACGCCAGATGACCGGCGACGGCGGAGGCGGCGGCGACGGCCGGGCTGACCAGGTGGGTGCGACCGCCCTTGCCCTGGCGGCCCTCGAAGTTGCGGTTCGAGGTCGACGCGCAGCGCTGGCCCGGTTCGAGCTGGTCGGGGTTCATGCCCAGGCACATGGAGCAGCCCGGCTGACGCCACTCGGCGCCGGCGGCGGTGAACACGGCGTCGAGGCCCTCGGCCTCGGCGAGCTCGCGGACCTTTGCGGAGCCCGGCACGATGAGCATCTGGACGCCCTCGGCGACCGTCCGGCCCTTCAGGACGTCGGCGACGGCGCGCATGTCCTCGATGCGGCCGTTGGTGCAGGAGCCGACGAAGACGACGTCGACGGGAACCTCGCGCATCGGCGTGCCTGGCTTGAGGTCCATGTACTCCAGGGCTCGCTCGGCGGCGAGGCGCTCGTCTTCGTCGGAGATGAGCTCCGGGTCCGGCACGGCCTCGCCCAGGGGGACGCCCTGGCCGGGGTTGGTGCCCCAGGTGACAAACGGGGTCAAGGCGGAGCCGTCGATGTCGACGACGGTGTCGAACTCGGCGTCGGCGTCGGTGACCAGCGAGTCCCAGTACTCGACGGCGGCGTCCCACTCCTCGCCCTGCGGGGCGTGGGGGCGGCCCTTGAGGTACTCGTACGTGGTGGCGTCGGGCGCGATCATGCCCGCGCGGGCGCCGGCCTCGATGGACATGTTGCAGATGGTCATGCGGGCTTCCATCGACAGTTTCTCGATGGCCTCGCCGCGGTACTCGATGACGTGGCCCTGCCCGCCGCCGGTGCCGATCTTGGCGATGATCGCCAGGATCAGGTCCTTGGCGGTCACCCCCGGGCGCAGCTCGCCGGAGACGTTGACCGCCATGGTCTTGAACGGCTTGAGCGGCAGCGTCTGGGTGGCCAGGACGTGCTCGACCTCGGAGGTGCCGATGCCGAACGCCATGGCGCCGAACGCGCCGTGGGTGGCGGTGTGGGAGTCGCCGCAGACGACGGTGGTGCCCGGCTGGGTCAGGCCCAGCTGGGGGCCGACGACGTGGACGATGCCCTGCTCGCGGTCGCCCATCGGGTAGAGGCGAATGCCGAACTCCTCGGCGTTCTTGCGCAGCGTGGCGATCTGCGTGCGCGACGTCGGCTCCTTGATGAGCTCGATCGCGCCGCCGCCGGCGCCGTCGGTGGGCACGTTATGGTCTTCGGTGGCGATGGTGAGGTCCGGGCGGCGGACCTTGCGGCCGGCCAGGCGCAGGCCGTCGAAGGCCTGGGGCGACGTCACCTCGTGGACGAGGTGCAGGTCGATGTAGATGAGGTCGGGTTCACCGTTATCGCCCGGCTTGACGACATGGTCGCGCCACACCTTCTCGGCGAGCGTCTTCGGGCTGGCGTCCGTGGTGCTCATGGTCACCTCTCGGGTCGTGATTGGGCTGCTGTGTCATCCTCGGATCCGGGTCACCGGGCCGGGATGACGGCTCCGATCCTCACGTCCCAGATCGTGGGATGTTAATATCATGGCATGGGACAGACTAGCACAGCCGACGTGGCCCCGATGAGCGGGATCAAGGTCCTCGACCGGTCCGTTCTCATCCTCACCACGGTCGCCGCAGGCCCCTGCACGCTCGCCGAGTTGTGCGAGCGCACCGACCTTCCGCGGGCCACCGCACATCGCCTGGCCACCGCACTCGAGGTGCACCGCCTGGTCACCCGCACGCCCGACGGCCGCTGGACCACGGGCCCGGGGCTGACGGACCTGACGCCGGTCACCTCGGACCTGCTCGCCGACGCCGCCGCCCACGTGCTTCCCCGGCTCATGGAAACCACGGGCGAATCCGTGCAGCTCTACCGTCTCACGGGCGACGCCCGCACCTGCATCGCCTCCCTCGAACCGCCGACGGGCCTGCGCAACACGGTGCCGGTCGGTTCGCGCATGCCGCTGTCGGCCGGTTCGGCGGCGAAGATCCTCCTGGCCTACGGCCCCGCCGGTTTGGCCGAACGCGTGTTGCCCGAGGCGGACTTCGATGCGGAGGAGTTGGCGGACGTCGCAAAGCAGGGATGGGCCGAGTCCATGGGCGAGCGCGACCCTGCCCTGGCCAGCGTCTCCGCCCCCGTCCGCGACGGCACCGGCGAGATCGTGGCAGTGCTGTCCATTTCGGGTCCCGTCGAGCGCCTGTCGCCGTCGCCGTACGCGGCGTGGGGCCGCGAGGTGCTCGCCGCTGCGGCCGACATGGAGAAGCGGCTGTAGTGTCCGCCTCCCCCGCGTACCGGCATTTCGTCCTCGGCTTGTCGACGTTGGCCGCCGTCGGCTCCTCCGTCGTCCACATGGGCACGCCGTTTCTCATTCCGGCGCTGACGGCATCGGGCCTGTCGCTGCCCGCGGCGGGATTGATCGCGGCGATGCCGGCGGCGGGCATCGTGTTCACGCTCATCGCGTGGGGCTGGTTCGTCGACGTCTTCGGCGAGCGCGCCGCCCTGTCGTCGGGCCTGGGGTCGACGGCCGCGATGACCGGCATGGCCGCGTGGGCCTCCGGCGGCGGCCCCGTGTTGCTCGCCGGTGCCCTGTTCCTCGCCGGTTGCGCCGCGGCGTCGGTGAATTCGGCGTCGGGGCGCGTGGTGTCGGGCTGGTACCCGCCGTCGCAGCGCGGCACGGCGATGGGCATCCGGCAGATGGCGCAGCCGCTGGGCTCGGCCCTGTCGGCGGTGACGCTGCCGGTGCTGGCCGCCGCCCACGGCATCCGAGCCGCGCTGATCTTCGCCGCCGTGCTGTGCGGGTTGCTGGCGGTGGCGTGTCTGTTGGGCATCAAGGATCCGCCGCGTCCGGAGTCGGGTTCGGCCGACCATGCGGCGGCCGCGGTGAGCCCGTACCGGGGTTCGGGGTACCTGGTGCGCATTCACGTCGCCTCGGCGCTGTTGTCGTGGCCGCAGTCGATGATGGGGTCGTTCATCTTGGTGTGGCTCATCGCGCGGGGCCATTCGGAGGTGTCCGCGGGCGTCATCGTCATGGTGGCGCAGTTGTGCGGGGCGGGGTCGCGTGCCGCGATGGGCTTCATTTCCGACCGGGCGCGGTCGCGTCTGCGTCCGTACCGGCACGTCGCCTGCGTCACGCTGGGCTTGCTGGTGCTCATGTCGCTTTTCGACGGCTTGGGCGCGGGCTGGACGGCCGGGGCCTCCGAGACGTCCGGCGCGGATGCGGTCGCCGCTTCCCCCCTGGGCATCATGGCGACGATCGTCATCGGCGCCGTGGCCGTCGCATCGGTGTCGCCGAATGGCCTGGCTTTCACGGCCGTGGCCGAGTACGCCGGTCCCCTGTGGTCCGGCCGCGCCCTGGGCACGCAGAACACGTTCCAGAACATCATCTACGCCGCCACTCCCCCGGCCGCCGGCGCGATCGTCGCGGCGGTGGGTTTTCCCGCGCTGTTCGCGGTCACGGCGCTGTTCCCGGCCGCGGCGCTGGCGGTAGCGCCGCGTGACGACGAGAACCGCCACGTGACCCTCGACCCCTGACGCGCGCCCCCGGATTAGGCTGAACGCCATGGAGCTCACGGACCTCAGCGACAGCGCGCAGAATTACCTGAAGACCCTGTGGACGCTGTCCGAATGGTCGGGCGCGCCGGTGCCGCCGTCCGAGGTGGCGGCCCACCTGGGGCTGCGCCCGTCGTCGGTGTCGGACCAGATCCGGCGCCTGCGGGAACAGTCACTCGTCGAGCACGCGCCCTACGGCGCCGTGTCGCTCACCCCGGAGGGCCGGCGGTTGGCGCTGCAGATGGTGCGCCGGCACCGGCTCGTGGAGACGTTCCTCGCCGAAGTGCTCTGCTACCCCTGGGACGAAGTCCACGAGGACGCCGACCGGCTCGAGCACGCCGTCTCCGACCGCATGCTGGAACGCCTCAACGAATACCTGGGGTCGCCCGCCCACGACCCCCACGGGGACCCCATCCCCGGGCCCGACGGCGACCTGGGCGATCGCGGTGATCGCCCGCTGACGTCGTCGCGGATCGGCGAGGCCATCGAGATCACGCGGATCAGGGACGCCGACCCCGCCCTGCTGCGCCATCTGGGCGCGCGGGGCGTGGTGCCCGGGGCGGGGTTCACGATCTCCGACGACGGGGCGTCGTCGGGCGTCATCGCCCTGGAACCGGCCTCGCCGGAGGGCGGCGCCGTCGCGGTGTCCGTCGACGTGGCGGAATCCATCCGCATCGCCGCGCCGCGCGGCTGACCCTCAGGCGGGCATGGTCGCCCAGTACGCGCGGTCGTGATGGACCAGCGGCGGGCGGCGGTTGCCCGGGATGTGGGTCTCGGTGGCCCTGCACAGCAGCAGCCTCGACTCCCCGACCGGGACGATCGTGAGGATTTCCGCGCTCATCCAGCCGTTGGAGCCCTCGATCAGCGGCAGGCCGTCCGCCGTCGGCCTCCAGTTCACGCCGCGGAAACGGTCGACGCCGGAGGTCGAGAAGAGGCGTGCCACGGCTTGCTGGCCGGAGGACAGCGCATGGACGATGAGCCGCCCGGTCGCATCCACGGCGGGCCACGATGATGAGCCCGCCTGCATGGAGATGGTGAACACCGCCGGATCGAGGGACACCGACGCGACGGACGACGCGGTGAAGCCCACCGGCCGCCCATCGGGGTCGACCGTGGTGATCACCCACACCCCGGCCGCGCAGCCGCGGAAGAACGTTCGCAGCCCCTCGCCGAAATGATTGGTTTCCGGGTTCATCGCCCTCCAGCCACCCGGGTCCCGGCCTTCGGCCCGGAACGCAGGGAATGCACTTCCTCGATGTGGATGACCACCGCGTGCTTCGGTTCGCCCATGCCGTTGGCCGCGGCGAACGCCAGGCAATCGTCCCACGCCGGGCCGTCGTCATGCAGTTCCGCGCGGCCGAGGAAGCGGTAGCCGTCGAGGTTCGGGCGGTCGATGACCGCCACCGCGACGGGCGAACCGGCCCTGATGTTCTCCAGGTGCTGCCCGCCGGTGTTCTCGTTGTAGATCAGGGCATCGTCGCCGTACGCGCGCAGCGATCGCTTCGGCCCGACGTTGGGCCGCTCGCCGTCGGTGACGGTCGCCAGGATGGGCAGCTGCTCGGACAGCATTTCTCGCATGCTCTCGTCGATGAGCGCCATGTGACTACTCCTTCTCCCGCTCGAGCGGGATTGATTGATCGGTGCACCACACTCTAAACTACGGTGCTACGTACTTCAATATTCGGCCTACCGGAAAGGGATGAATGGGACTCATCGTCTACTTCTCATCCGCATCGGAGAACACGCGGCGCTTCGTCGAGAAAGTGGGGCTCGAGGCAGTGCGCATACCGCTCGCCCCGAAAGACCCGCCACTGCGCGTCAGGCGCCCGTACGTCCTGATCACCCCGACCTACGGGGGCGGCGCACTGCGGCACGCGGTGCCGAAACAGGTGATCCGGTTCCTCAACGACCCGGACAATCGCGCGCTCATCCGCGGCGTCATCACCTCCGGCAACACCAACTTCGGCGAGGCGTTCTGCTGCGCCGGCCCGATCATCTCCGCGAAATGCGGGGTCCCGGAGCTCTTCCACTTCGAGCTGCTGGGCACCGACCACGACGTCGACGTCGTCCGCGCGGGCCTCGCCGACTTCTGGGCCACCGCAGCCCGCACCCACCCGACCAACGACCACACGAAGGACCACGCGACCCCATGATCGACATCACCCCGCCGGAATGGCGCCCCGGAGACACCCGCCCGCTGCGCCCGATCAACTGGAACCGGCTGCAGGACGACAAGGATCTGGAGATCTGGCAGCGCCTGACCGCCAACTTCTGGCTGCCGGAAAAGGTGCCGCTATCCAACGACCTCCCGAAATGGCGGCAGATGGAGCAGCGCGAGCGGGACCTGACCGTCCGCGTCTTCACCGGGCTGACCCTGTTGGACACGGTGCAGGCGACCGTCGGCGAAGTCAGCCAGATCCCCGACGCCCGCACGGAGCACGAGCAGGCCGTCTACGCGAACATCGCGTTCATGCAGGCCGTCCACGCGCGGAGCTACTCATCGGTGTTCTCCACCATGTGCTCGACGGCCGAAATCGACGACGCCTACGCATGGGCCACCGCCAATCCCCTGCTCCAGGTCCGTGCGACGGCGGTGATGGCCCACTACCGCGGGCCCGACCCGCTGAAGCGCAAGGCGGCCGCGACGCTGCTGTCGTCACTGCTGCTGTACGCGGGCTTCTACCTGCCGTTGCGTTTCTCCTCGAGGGGCGTGATGATGAACACCGCCGACATGATCCGCCTGATCCTGCGCGACAAGGCCGTCCACGGTTACTACTCCGGCTACAAGTACCAGCGCGGCCTGGAGGCTCATCCGGAGCGGCGGGCGGAAATGGAGGATTTCACCTTGGGCCTCGTGGAAGAACTGCTCGCCATGGAGAAGGCCTATTCTTCCGAGCTTTACGACGGCTTCGAGATGATCGACGGAGTCATGGCATTCGTCCATTACAACGCCGACAAGGCCCTGATGAACCTCGGGTACCGCCCCCAGTACGAGGTCGAGGCCGCGAAGGTGGAACCGGAAATTCTCGCCGCTCTCGCGCCGGATTCGGCGGAAACCCATGACTTCTTCTCGGGCTCGGGCTCGTCGTACGTGATCGGCCGGGCCGAGGAGACCGACGACGGCGACTGGGCCTTCTAGGTGTACCCGGCCATCAGGTTGGTAGCGGCGAGCCTGGTTGATTAAGCGAGAACCTCCGGATGGGATGTGGCTTGTCTAAGGCCCACTTCCAAACCGGAGGTTCTCGTGTCCCACGGTAGTGCTCGTTTGACCGTTCATGGTCGCCGGCTGATCGTCGAGCGTCATCAGTGCGGGTGGCCCC
This sequence comes from Corynebacterium freneyi, assembly GCF_030408835.1. NCBI lineage: Bacteria > Bacillati > Actinomycetota > Actinomycetes > Mycobacteriales > Corynebacteriaceae > Corynebacterium > Corynebacterium freneyi. Next base: position 1,213,844 of record NZ_CP047357.1, on the reverse strand, counting down.
AATCCCACATCGCCGCGGCGATGGGTGTGTCCCGCAAGTGCGTGAAGACCTGGATCGACCGCTTCGCCGCCGAGGGCGAGGCCGGCCTGCAGACTCGTTCTTCGCGCCCGCACACCTCGCCGACCAAGACCAGTGCCGAGGTCGAGAAGCAGGTTCTTGCCGCGCGTGCCGAGCATCGGGAGGGCCCGGACGTCCTCGGTCCCCGCGTCGGGGTGCCGGCCCGGACGGTCTCGCGTATTCTGCGCCGCCACGGTGTTCCGTACCTGCGCCAATGTGACCCGATCACCGGCGAGGTGATCCGCTCATCCAAGACCACCGCAGTGCGGTACGAGCGCGACCGGCCGGGCGAGTTAGTGCACATGGACGTCAAGAAGCTGGGCAAGATCCCCGACGGTGGTGGATGGCGCGCCCATGGCCGCCCGAACGCCCCACGCGACCGCAAGACCAGAGTCGGTTACGACTACGTCCACTCGATGGTCGATGACCATTCCCGCCTGGCCTACAGCGAGGTCCTCCCCGACGAGAAGGGGGCCACCTGCTCCGGTTTCCTGGAACGGGCGATCGCCTACTTCGCCGAGCACGGCATCGACCGGGTCGAGCGGCTGATGACCGACAATGCCTGGGCCTACCGCTACTCATTGCGTGAGGTGTGCGCCGAACATGGCATCGTCCAGAAGTTCATCAAGCCGCATTGTCCATGGCAGAACGGCAAGGTCGAACGCCTCAATCGCACTCTGGCCACCGAGTGGGCCTACCGCCAGATCTACGCCTGTAACAGTGATCGGACGGCAGCCCTTGCGCCGTGGCTGGAGTACTACAACACTGAACGACGCCACAGCGCACTCGGAGGCCACCCGCCGGTCAGCCGACTGCTACCAACCTGATGGCCGGGTACATCAGGCGCCGGGTCCCGGACATAGGGGGCAGCGTGTGCCGGGGTACGGCTGCCAAGGATGCGCATGTACCTGGCCATGCCCGCCTATGGCCGGGTCGTCCTGGAGTGACCCCTATTTCGCGGCTCGCCGGCCGACGAAGCGGTCAGTGGCGATCGTGGCCGCGACGCCGAGGCTGGCAAGACCGATCATCGGCCCCCAGGCCATCCACGGCGACCGTTCGAGATAATTGGTGGATTCGTTGAGGATCACGCCCCAATCCGGGCTGCCCACGGCGGCGCCGACACCGAGAAAGCCCAACGAGGCCAGGGCGATGGCGTTGTGGGCGATGCGGGTGACGGCGTGCTTGGTCACGGCCGGAACTGTCGTCGGCAGCACGTGGTGGCGCAGCAGATGCCAACGACCGGCACCCATCGTCCGGGCGTATCGGTAATGCCCGGTCGCCGCCGCCTCCGCCGCCACTTCCGCGCAGTGGGCGGCCAGCGGAATCCAGCCGACCAGCAGCACCGCGATGGACGCGGTGAGCACCGAACGCCCCAGGACGCCGGCGAGCACCAGGCCCAGGAGGATGGCGGGCACGGCGTTCATGGCGTCGCCGAGGTACTGGACCGACGGGCCCATGTGGCCAAGCACGAGCGCGATGAGGGCGCAGATGACGGTCACGATGACTGCGATGCCGATGGTGGAGCCGATGCCGTCGGCGAGCCGCGCCCAGATGTCGCGGCCGAGTTGGTCGGTGCCGAGCGGATGCGACCACGACGGCGCCTGCAGCCTCCGGGAGGACTCGATGGCGGCGCTTCGGGGCAGGCCCGCCGCGATGAAGGCGATCGGGATCATGGACAGCGCCAACCCCACGCCCCCGCCGAAGACGGTCGGGCGGGCGGCCGGAGCGGCGCCGCCCGCGAGCTTGCGCGCAACGCTCGCACGAGCGACCTGGGCGACCGTGCCGAAGGTGATGCCGAACAGCAGCACGACGGCGACCGCGGCCTGCAGGACCGGGATGTCGCCCGCGGTGGCGGCGTCGACGACGTCACGGCCGAAGCCGGGGATGTTGAAGGCGACCTCGATCGCGGCGGTCGCCGCCAGCGTGCCCACGAAGAAAAGCGTGATCTGGGACAGCGTCGGCAGGAAGGCGCGCATGGCCACGTAGCCGACGATCGTGGACTTCCCGACACCGTTGAGACGCCACGATTCCACCCAGGGTTCCGCCAGCGCAGTGTCGACGGAGATCAGCAACACACGACCGTAGAGCCCGGCTGCGGGCAGGCCGATGGCCAGCGTCGGCAGCACCATGTGGGCGACGGAGTTCCACCCGCCGACCGGGAAGATCCGCCAGCCGACCGCGAACCACGACAGCAGCAACACCGCCAGCACGAAGCTGGGCAATGCCGCCAGAATCGCCAGGATGCCGGGAGTCCAGCGCCCCGCCCGCGATCCGATGATGCGCGGCAGGACGATGATGAAGGCCAGCAGGACGCTGGTCACCGTCGCGGCGATGGTCAACGCGATGGTGATGCCGAGCCCGTGGGTGGCGGCGGCCAGCGCGTCACGGCCGGTGACCCAGGAGGTGCCGAAGTCGCCGCGGACGGCGCCGCCGAACCACCGGGACAGCGATTCCCACGGACTGGCCGGCAGGTCGTACTCGGTGCGGATGGCCTCGATCAGCTCGGGGGTGGCCTCGCGCTCGCGTTCGCGGGCGCGCAGCACCGCGTAGGCCGGCTCTCGTCCGGTCAGCCACGGCAATAGGGCCGTGAGAACCAGCAGCGCCACGCTCGAGACGACGACCGTGGCGACCCTCCGCGCGATCACTTGGCGGTCTTCTCCGTGATGAGGTGTCGCTCCATCGGGTTCAGGTCGATGCCGGTGACGCCGTCGGTGGCCACGAGCAGCCGCTCGTGCGCCAGCGGGACGGCGGCGCCGTCGGCCACGATCATGGCGCCGATGCGGGCGGCCGCGGCCAGACGCTCCTTCGGGTCGGCCAGCTCGGCGGCCTTGTCGATCTCGGCGTCGATGTCGGCGTCGCACAGCTGCGACAGGTTGTAGGAGCTGTCGCAGGTGAAGTCGGACTGCAGGAAGCTGACCGGATCGGACGCGCCGATCATGTAGTTGCGCGAGCCGACGATGAGGTCGAAGTTGCCCTCGAGCATGTCGGGCTCCAGGGAGTTGTAGTCGGCGACGGTGACGTCGACCTCGAAGCCCATCGTGCGCAGCTGGTCGGCGACCAGGTTGGCGGTATCCGGCAGCTCCGGACGGGAGTCCCAGGTCGCCAGCGTGACCTTCTTGCCCTCGCCCTCGGCCCCGGGCTGCACGGTGGTTTCCGGAGTCGCGTCGGCCCAGTCCGACGACCGGTTGAAGATCGAGCCCTTGGGGTTGGCGGCCTGCCCCTCGAAGATGTCGCGGACGACCGGCTCGGCGTCGATGGCCGCAGCCACGGCGGTGCGCAGCTCCTCGTCGGCGAAGACGCCCTTGGTCGTGTTGAAGTGCAGCAGGTTGACGCGCGGCAGATCCACGTCGGAAACGTCGGCGTCGCCGATCTCGCCGCGCGAGGCGATCGGGATGCCCTTGACCACGTCCTGCTCTCCGGCGCGCAGCGCGTTGACGCGGGCGGCGGAGTCTTCGATGAAGGACACCGTCAGCGCCTCCGTGGCGGGCGCGCCCAGGCGGTAGTCTTCGAAGGCTTCGGCCGAGACGGTGCCGTCGGGGTTCTTGGTCGTCAGCGTGAACGGACCGGTGCCGTGGCCGAAGGGATCGGGTGCCTCGCCCGTGTACGCCCCCGGCGAGAGAATCATGGTGCCCGGGTCGGCGAAGCGGTTGACCAGGATCGGATCGTCCTTGTCCGAGGTAACCGTGACCTCCCGCTCACCGGTGGCGGTGGCCTCCAGCGTGTTGGAGCCGAGCCCCTTCGGACGCGCCGCGGCACCGATGGACCGGGACAGCGAGTTGGCGACCGACTCGCCGTCGACCGGGGTGCCGTCCTGGAAGGTCACGCCCTCCGGCAGGGTGAACACGACCGTGCGGGCGTCCTTGACCTCCCAGCTCTCCGCCAGCTCCGGGACGGCCATGCCGTCTTCGTCCATGCCCACGAGCATTTCGGCGCCACCGGCGCGGGTCACCAGCACCGCGTCGTCGGAGTACGGCGAAAACTCCGCCACGGGATTGAACTGCAGGGCGACGCGCAGCGCGTCGGCGTCGTCGGCTCCCTGGGTGAAGCACCCCGCCAGCGTCAGCGGCAGGGCCGCGGTGGCCAGGAGGATTCCGATCTTTCGTTTCATGGTTGGTTGCGTTCCTTGTTCGATGAACGTTCGATGATCGTTCAATTGATGGTCATTTCTCTTGCCCGGCACCGTGGCGCAGCTTGGACAGACCCACGGCGGAGATAAGCAGCAGCACGGTCATGATGATCCAGGGCACCGCGGCCGCCGGCTGCGGAATCTCGGCCCAGTCCAGCGTCGCGCCGATGCCCAGCGAACCCAGCAACACGGCCAAGCCGCCGAAGCTGTTGAGGAAGCCGTAGGCCGAACCGAGATCCCGGTTGCCGGTCAGCGTGCCCACCAGATCCTTGGAGATCGGCACCGCGATCATCATTCCGGTGTGCATGACCAGCAGCATCACCATCGACGGCGCCAACGCCCACCAACCGGACATCTCGATCGGCGCGCACACCGCGACGACGGCGAAGGACAGGGCCATCAGGGCGAAACCGCCGCCGATGGCCACCGACGGGGCCAAGCGCTGCGCCCAGGCGGTCATGGTGGTCTGCAGGCCGATGACGAACACCGCGGCGATGGCGAAATACCAGCTCAGATACTCGTCGCTGCCGGTCGCGCGGCGCAGCTCCACCGGCAGGGCCAGGTACTGCTGGTTGTAGGCCAGCAGGTAGGTCGAATACAGCAGCGCGAACACCATGAACCCGCGGTTGCGCAGGATCCGGCCCCACGCGGAGGTCATCGATCCACTGCTCGTCGAGCGCACGCCCCGCCACCTCGGGACCAGGAGGAGGTGCATGACGAAGATCCCCGCGAAGATGGCCGCGCCGACGTGGCACACCAACGAAAAGCCCACCGGGATCAGCAGCGCGCCCAACAGCGGGCCGGTCAGCGAACCGATGCGCGAGTAGCTGGCGTCGAGCGCGAACAGGTGCGCCCTGGTGCACACGCCCCGTTCCTCCAGCTCATGGCCGCCGGAGGCCAGCAACGATTCCACCGCCGGAGAAAACAGCGCCGCGGCAAAGCCGATGAGGATCACGCCGACGAGCATCATCTCCACCGACGTGGCCGAGCCGGCGACGAGGAAGCCGAGCACTCTGATGGCCACGCCGACCAACAGCACCCTGATGGCGCCGAACCGATCGGCCAGACCGCCGCCGAGGAAGAACATGCCCTGTTGGCTGAAGGTGCGCACGCCCAGCACCAGCCCGACGACGGCGCCGGAGGCGCCCAGGGAGTCGGTCATCTCCACCGCGATGAACGGCACCACCAGGTAGAACCCGATGTTGAAGAGCATCTGGGTGATCAGCAGCGCCTGGATTCTCCGGGGCAGCCCCTTCATTCCGGTCCTCATCCCGCGAGCTCCTTCGCCGCCGCCAGCAACTCCACTACCTCCGGTTTCTCGCAGGTGCCGAGACCATCCAGGTCGCCCGAAAACACGACCCGGCCGTCGGCGAGCACGACCATGTGCGTGCACGTCCGCAGCAGTCTGGCGATGTCATGGGAGATCAGCAGCACCGTCGCTTCGGTTCCCAGCAGCACCTGCTCCAGCAGCGCCGAGGTGTCCGAGTCGAGGGCGGAAAACGCCTCGTCGGCGATGATCAGGTCGGGGTTGCCGATCAGGGCGCGGGCGACGGCGATGCGCTGGCGCTGGCCGCCGGACAGCTCCGAGGGCCTGCGCTCGGCGAGCTGTGGATCCAGGCCGAGGGAGGCGAGCACCTTCGGCACGTCGCTGACGCAGTCGCGGGCGAACTCGCAGATGCTGTCGACGGCGGGGCGATTCGGCAGCAATGTGGTGCCCGGATCCTGCGGGATGTAACCGATGCCGCCCGACGGCATGGCGACGGTGCCCGAATCCGGGAGCAGCTGGCCGGTCAGGACGCTGATCAGGCTGCTCTTGCCCGCACCCGACCGGCCCATGATGCCGACCTTGGCCCCGGCCGGGAACTCGAGGGTGACGTCGGTGAGACGCCCCCGGCAATTGACGTTGTCGACGGAAATCATGGGCACTCCCGCTCGTGGACTTCTCCGCCCTCGACGAGGAGGTGGCGCGTGGCGATCTTCCGGGCCACCCCGAGATCGTGGGTGGCGATGACGATGGCCGTATCCGTGCCGTGGTGCAGGGACGTCAGGGCGTCGAGCACTTCCAGCGTGGCGATCGGATCGAGGGATGAGGTGGGTTCGTCGGCAAGCAGCAGCGCCGGAGCAGGATCGGCGGCCAAGGCCGCGGCGATGGCGACGCGCTGACGCTGCCCTCCCGACAACTTCATGGGATAACGGTGCGCGAGCTCCGGCGTGATGCCGCAGGCGGCGAGCGCCTCCGTTCCGTCCCGGCCGGCGAGGATGCGGACCTGGCGATCGCAGCGCACGAGCGGATTGAGACTCGCCAGCGTGTCCTGCTGGATGAAGCTCGCGGGCAGTCCCTTGGCCGCGGCCGCGTCCCGGAGTTCCTTCAGCAGCGTGGTCTTCCCCGCCCCCGACTGCCCCATCACCGCGATGATGTCGCCGGGGAAAACATCGAGGTCGTCGATGTGCAGCAGCGTCGCGTCACCGGCACGGGAGGTGACGTCGCGCAGACTCAGCGTCGCCGTTCGATTCATCAGGTCCTTCTTGACAACGATTTTCGGAACGTAACACTAACACGCACAAGCACTTCCCGATTTAGGCAAGCGTCACCAATGGGGGTAACCGTCCCCGAGGTCCCGAAATCGCCTGCACAGCGCCCTATACTCGATGCCCATGACCAACCCCAACGATGACCTCTTCTCCTCCGAGCGCTACGACGCCGGCATCAGTATCCGCCGGGAAGTGATGGGCGACGACTTCGTCGACGCGGCCCTGGAACGCAACGCGGGCTCCGACGGCGAGACGCTGCAAAAGCACATCACCGCCACCGTCTGGGGCTCCGTCTGGAGCCGCGAAGGGCTGGCCAAGCGCGACCGCTCCCTGCTCAACATCGGCATGCTGGTCGCCCTGCGGGCCACCGAGGAACTGCGCGGACACATCAAGGGGGCGCTGGCCAACGGCCTGACCCGCACCGAAATCACCGAGGCCATCGTCCACGCCTCCGGCTACTGCGGCGCGCCCGCCGCACTGTCGGCCATGAAGGTCGCGCAGGAGGTCCTCGTCGCCGAGCTCGGCCCGCTCGAGGAAGAATCCGACGAAGCGTAACTGGGCGGATTCTAGGAGTCGTTGCAACACCAGCGGATCAAGACGCGTCCAGTAAAGCACTCATCCGCTGAGCCGGTGTGTCCCATCCAAGAGTTTTCCGGGGACGACCGTTGAGCTGCTGGGCGACGAACTCCAGGTCCTCCGGCGAATGCGCCGACAGGTCAGTTCCTTTGGGGAAGTACTGCCGCAACAGGCCGTTGGTGTTTTCATTGGTACCGCGTTGCCAGGGACTGGCCGGATCGCAGAAGTACACCGGGCATTCGGCTGCGACGCTGAACTGCTTGTGGCCGGCCATCTCCGAGCCTTGATCCCAGGTCAACGATCCCCGCAGGTGCGTGGGCAGCGAACCGATCGCCGCGGTGAGCCCATCACGCACGGCGGTGGCACCGTGACCGGCAGGCAGATGCACCAGGATGACGTAGCGGGTCGTGCGTTCAACCAGCGTGGCAATGGCGGACTTGTTGGCCGCACCCAGGATCAAGTCGCCTTCCCAATGCCCGGGCACCGCCCGATCCTCGACATCGGCGGGCCGCTGGCTGATCATGACCATGTCGTCGACGAAGCGTCGCCGCCGCTGGGCCGGGTCACCGTTGGGCACTCGCCGTGCGCGGCCGGTGCGCAGCGCTGCGGCGACTTGCTTTTTCAGCCCGCCGCGGGCTTGGACGTAGAGGGCCTGGTAGATCGTTTCATGGCACACGTGCCACTCCTTGGCGTGGGGATAGGCCCGGCGTAGCCATGCAGCGATCTGTTCGGGGGACCACCGCAGATCCAACTTTGTTTGGATCAGCTGCGCCAGCATCGCGTCACCGGCGATTTTGGGTTGTTTGGGCCGAAGCCTACGGGCCGCGGCTTTGCGTGCTGCGGCGATGGGCCGGTAGGGCCCGTCGGCGCTGCGGTTGTTGGCTAACTCGCGGCTGATCGTCGACGGGCTACGTCCCAGGTGCCCGGCGATGGCCCGCATGGACCATCCTTCCCGCCGCAGGTCGGCGATGGTTTCCCGTTCAGTCAGCGACAGGTAGCGCGGGTGGATCCGGTGATACGGGTCAATGGTGGGGTGATTGGCGGGATCGGGTTGCCGGCCGGGTTCGATGACGTCATGGTGCGTCAGCAAAGTGGTCATGAGTCTGTTGTACTGGGCGGCGTCGGCGCCGGTGGGGATGAAGCGTGTGCGCGGCCGGGTACCGGTTTTGGTTACCCCTTTGTCGAAGTCCAAGGCGGTGCGGGGGCTGATGCCGCAGGCTGCGGCGGCATCGGTGCGGGTCAGTGCTGATAGACGCAGCGTTAGATACTCGACTCGGCGAGTTGTCGCTGCGGCACCGCGAGGCATCGGGCGGGGTTGGTGGACGCCGGCGGCGCGGGCGGCGTTGAATACCGCCGAGATGCTGATGCCACAGTCACGGGCGGCTTGGGTCAGGGTGGAACCGGCCGCAACGCGGTCGACGGCCCGGTTGATGGTGTCGGCCGGTGGTGTTGGCCGTGGTGGTACCAGGCCATGGGTGTGGGCGAAGTTGAGGCAATGCCGGTAGTGCAGTCCCAGCGTGTGGGCCGCCGAGCGGATGGAAGTTCCCGGTTGTGACAGGGCTTGGGCAAGAGCCTGTTGGTCGGTGGGCGTCAGTGAGTAGAACGGGTGGCGTGGTGCCATGGTCGTTGGGTCCCCTGGTGGGTAGGGGTGTTGCAACGACCGATAGAACCCAAGCTGCGGCGCGCATGCGAAAAGCCCCCGCTTTCGCGGGGGCTTTTCCTCTTCGTACCCCGTACGGGATTTGAACCCGTGCCGCCGCCGTGAGAGGGCGGTGTCCTGGGCCGCTAGACGAACGGGGCTCGGACGGCGAGCGCGGCCGGAACGACTCCGTCCCACCCGCTCTGCGCTGACGAGAAGAAGATTAGCAACACCCGCCGTGCGCTCCTAATCGCCTGGTGAGACCCCATTTTCGCGTCCACCGTGCGGCGTGCGCCCGGCACCGGTCGTCGCGGGCCAACCAGGATCGGAGCGACCGGAATCAACGCGAAAAAAGACCCCCACCGGAAGGTGGAGGTCTTTTCGTGGTACCCCGTACGGGATTTGAACCCGTGCCGCCGCCGTGAGAGGGCGGTGTCCTAGGCCGCTAGACGAACGGGGCGCAGAACTCGCTGCGGATCGTTTCCGATCTGCTGGAATTCAGCTGGCCTACCAGGACTCGAACCTAGAATGACGGTACCAGAAACCGTAGTGTTGCCAATTACACCATAGGCCATCGCGCTTCGACCTCCGGCCTTTCGACCGGCTGCCGTTGCAACGAGGACTAATATAGCCAGAAGGCGCGCAACCACACAAATCCGCTGGTCAGAGGGAAAACAAGCGCGTAATTCGCTCGGTTGCGCACCTTCCCGCTTACGCGTCGGTCGGCCAGGGCGTGACGGCGCGGGCGGCCTTCAGGCGTGCGAGCGACTTCTCGCGGCCGAGCAGCTCCATGGACTCGAACAGCGGCGGCGAGACCTGGTTGCCGGTGATGGCGACGCGGACGGGGCCGAACGCCTTGCGGGGCTTGAGTTCCAGATCCTCGATGAGGGCCTTCTGCAGCGCGGCCTCGATGGCCGGCGTGGCGAAGTCCTCCTCCGCCAGACCCTCCACCGCCGCGATGGTGGCGTCGAGCGCCGCGACGGCGTCGTCCTTGAGGTTGCGGCGGGCGGAGCGCTCGTCGAGCTCGAAGTCGTCGTCGGACACGACGAGGAACTTCACCAGGTCCCAGGCCTCGCCGAGGGTCTTGATGCGCGTCTGCACCAGTTCCGCCAGGAACGCGAAGTCCTTCGCCGGGTAGTCGACGGGCCAGTCGCGGGTCTCGGCCAGGTAGGTGCGCAGGCGGGCCGCGAAATCCTCGGGCGCGAGGCGGCGGACGTGCTCGGCGTTGATGGCGTCGGCCTTCTTCTGGTCGAAGCGGGCCGGGTTGGAGTTGACGTCGGCGACGTCGAAGGCGGCGACCATCTCGTCCATGGTGAAGACTTCGTTGTCCGCGGAGATGGACCAGCCCAGCAGAGCCAGGTAGTTGAGCAACCCCTCCGGGAGGAAACCGTTGCGGCGGTGGATGAACAAGTCCGACTCGGGATCGCGCTTGGACAGTTTCTTGTTGCCCTCGCCCATGACGAACGGCAGGTGCCCGAACTTCGGAACGCCGGAGCCGATGCCGATGCGCTCCAGGGCGCGGTACAGGGCGATCTGCCGCGGGGTCGACGGCAAAAGGTCCTCGCCGCGCAGGACGTGGGTGATTTCCATCAGCGCGTCGTCGACGGGGTTGACCAGGGTGTAAAGGGGCTCACCGGTGGAGCGGGCGATGACGAAGTCGGAGACGACGCCGGCCTTGAACTCGACGCGCCCGCGAACGAGGTCGTCGAAGGCGATGTCCTCGTCGGGCATGCGCAGGCGGATGACGGGCTTGCGGCCTTCGGCGCGGAAGGCGGCCTTCTCCTCGTCGGTGAGGTTGCGGTCGTGGTTGTCGTAGCCGAGCTTCGGGTCGCGTCCGGCGGCGCGGTGGCGGGCCTCGGTCTCCTCCGGGGTGGAGAAGGACTCGTAGGCCTCGCCGGCCTCGATGAGCTTGGCCAGGACGTCGGCGTAGATGTCGTTGCGCTGCGACTGGCGGTACGGGCCGTGCGGTCCGCCGACGTCGATGCCCTCGTCCCAGTCGAGGCCGAGCCAGGTCAGCGCCTCGATGATGGCCTGGTAGGACTCTTCGGAGTCGCGCGCGGCATCGGTGTCCTCGATGCGGAACACGAGCTTGCCGCCGGTGTGGCGGGCGTACGCCCAATTGAAGAGGGCGGTTCGGATCAGGCCGACGTGTGGGGTGCCGGTCGGCGAGGGGCAAAAGCGAACGCGAACATCAGACATGCTTGACGACGATACCCGCCCCCGCCTGCACGCTCGCGGCCAAGGGGGAGGCCCGGCCGCGTGGCCGATCACTTGCCCATTTATACCCCCTGGGGTTTAATGGCAATTCATGAACGTGACCAGCGATGACCAGCCCGGCGGCGCCGTCGGCAAGCCCGGAAGCGCAACCGCCCCGACCCTGATGGACAAGCTGCGGCTGACCCCGCTCCCCCTGTTCGCCACGGTGATGGGCACCGGCGGGCTCGCGATGGCGTGGCGCTGCGCGCACGACGTGCTGGGCACCCCGGCGTTCATCGCCGACGCCCTGTTCTGGCTCGCGGCCGCCGTCTACGTCGCCCTCCTCATCGCCTACGGCGTGCGCATCTCCTCCCGCGAACGCCTGCTGGCGGACCTGCGCCACCCGATGAAGGTCACGTTCCTCACGGCGATCACGGTGTCGCTGGTCATCCTGGCGACGTCCGGCCGCGCCGTCCTACCCGACGCCGTCGCCGAGGGCATGTGGTGGGTCGGCTCCGTCGGCCACCTCGCCGGCATGTTGCTGACCATGCGCATGTGGATCCACCCGCGCATCACCCTCGACCACGTCACCCCGGCATGGTTCATCCCCGTGGTCGGCAACGTTCTGGTGCCTCTGGCGGGCGTGAGCTTCGGCAACGTCGGCATGAGCGTGTTCAGCTTCTCCGTGGGCATCATCATGTGGCTCGGCGTCCTGCCGATCGTGCTGCTGCGCCTGTTCACCCACCAGGCGATGCCCCCGAAGTTCCGGCCGACGGTGCTCATCCTCGTCGCCCCGCCGGCCGTCGGCTCTGTCGCTGCTCTGTCGCTGTTCGGCGACCTGGACGACCCCAACCTCGCCGGCGCCGCGCTGCTGTCCACCGCCGGCGCGTTCCTGCTGCTGGCGCTGACCATGCTCCCCGAGATCATCGAGCTGCCGTTCAACATCCCCCACTGGGCGATGTCCTTCCCCCTGGCCGCCATGGCCGCCGCGACGCTGCTCTACTCCACCGTGTTCGGCATCTTCTTCCTCGCCATCGCCTCGCTGGTCATCGCGTGGCTGTGGGGCAAGACCGTCAACGCCATCGCCCGCGGCGGAATCTTCGTCGCGGAGTGACCCGGGGGCGCTACCCCAGCCACTCGTCGGCGACGCGCCCCTCGTAGCCGAGGTCGGCCAGCCGCCCCAGCCACGCCTCGATCGGCGCGTCCCCGCCGCCCGGCGCGCCCCGGCCCGGTGAATCGGCGATCTGCACGTGATGCGGCAGGGGCTGCTTCCCCGCCGCCACGTCGTCGAGCCAGTCGTCGACGTCGACGCCGAGTTCGGCGAGATGGAACACGTCGAGCAGCAGCCCCGCGCCCGTCTCCCGGCACAGTTGCGTCGCCGTCCACGGGTCGCGCACCGGCAGATCCGGGTTGCCGGACATCGGCTCGATCAGCGGCGTGAACCCCGGCAACGCATCCGCCACGGCACGCACGTGTCGCCGCTGCACCTCCGTCACCTCGGGCCCGCCCGCGCCGGGCAGCAGATTGCCCATCGACACCCCCGTCAGCCGCATCAACCGCCGGACGGCGTCCAGGTGCGCGTCGGAAAGCATCCTTTCGTGCAACACCCCCCGCTGCCCCGCCGCCATGTCGCCGCCCCACAAATTGACGGCGACCAACTCGACGCCGGCGTCGCGCAGACCATCGGCGAAGCCCACGATGTCGGCCTCCGACGGATCCTCGACGGCGAACGGCCACCAGAACTCGACCTCGCGGTACCCGGCCCGGGCGGCGGCGCGGGCGGCCTCGGCGGGGGCGAGCCCCGGAAAGAGGGTCGAACAATTGGCGACGTGCGTGGCGGGGGTCATGCCCGCCAGGCTAGTGGCACATGCCACAATCTTCGGCATGAACCAGGTCAAGGACCATGCACCCGCGGACGCGACCCCGCGCATCGCCCTCGTGACCGGAGGCGGAGCCGGCATCGGCGCCGAAGTCGCCACCGCACTGGCCGCCGACGGATGGACCGTGCGCATCTGCGGCCGCACGCCCGAACCGCTCGAGACGACGTGCGCCGCCGACCCCGCCAGGCTGAGCTGGGCGCGCTGCGACGTCACCGACGAAGACGACGTCGACGCGCTGGTCGCCGACATCATCGCCGACCACGGGCGCCTCGACCTGGCCGTCGTCAACGCCGGAGTGCCCGGGCCGACCGCCCCGCTCGGCGACGTCGACCCCGCGGGCTTCCGCGAGACCATCGACATCAACTTGACCGGCGCGTTCCTCACCGCCCGCGCCGCCTTCCGCGCCATGGCCGCACAGGACCCGTCCGGCGGGCGCATCCTGTTCAACGGCTCCATCGCCGCCCAAACCCCGCGGCCGCACTCCGCGCCCTACGCCGCGTCGAAGGCCGGCCTGGCCGGACTGGCCGCCGTCACCTCGCTCGACGGCAGGCCGCACGGAATCACCGCCACCCGCATCGACATCGGCAACGCCGCCACCGGACTGCTCGCCGGATTCGGGGCGTCGACCGGCGCACTGCAGGCCGACGGCTCCCGCCTGGTCGAGCCGACGTTCCCGGCCGCTGAGGCCGCCCGCGCCTTCGTCTACGCCGCATCGCTGCCGCCGAGCGCCGTCGTCGACCAACTCACCGTCACCGCCGCCGGAATGCCCTTCGCCGGGCGGGGCTGAGCCGCCGCCGTGAATCCCTCTGACGTGGAGGTATCGGGGACGAATCGGTTCCCCGGCACCCGCTGGGTATCATCGAACCAGCCCCGGAACACCGGACCGGCCACGGCGACGCACCGCGTCGACCAGCCCTTTTCCGGTGTTCCGCAAGGTCGAGCACGGGAAGGCGGTGAACGGATCCGATGAACTCGGAAGGCGACGAACGCGCCACTTTCGACGGCCGCCCCGCCACCGCCCCGGATTTCCTGCTCTCCCGCAGCCACGGCTCGGTGCGCACCCAGGGGTCGCTGGCCACGTACACCGACCCGTGGCTGGCCGCCGAGCGCCTGCGCCGCGGCGAGCACCAGATGGTCGTCGGCGCGATCCCGTTCAACCCGGAACGCCCCGCCGCGCTGACCGTGCCCCGCGAGATCATCCGCTCCGAGCAACCCCTCGAACCGCCGGCCCACTACCGGTGGAACTCGCCGGAGATGAAGGCCCGCATCCTCGGACACGACCCCGCGCCCGCGGAACACCTCGAGCGCATCGACGCCGCGATCCGCACCATGAAGGTCTCGGGCCTGGAGAAGATCGTCCTGGCCCGCGCCGTCGACCTGGCCATCAACCCCGCCATCGACCCCCTGCAGCTGTCGGCGCGGCTCATCGACCAGTCGCCCAACCGCGACGGTTTCGTCGCCGACCTCGGCCCCGCGGGCGGTCGGTTCACCGGTCGTCTGCTCGTGGGTTCCTCCCCCGAGATGCTCGTCCGCCGCCGCGGCACCATCGTCGAAGCCTTCCCGCTGGCCGGCTCCGCTCCCCGCTCCCGCGACCGCGACGAAGACGAAGCCGCCGCCGCGAAACTCGCCGCCTCGCGCAAGAACAACGAGGAGCACGCCTTCGTCGTCGACGACATCGCCGACAACCTCGACCCGATCTGCTCCCACCTCGACGTGCCCCACGAACCCCAGCTGCTGAGCACCTCCGAGATGTGGCACCTGGGCACGTTCATCCGGGGCGAACTGAAGAATCCCGTCATCTCCGCCCTGGACCTGGCGCTGCTGGTCCACCCCACCCCGGCGATCTGCGGCACCCCCACCGAATCCGCCATGAGCGTCATCGAAGCCGTCGAATCCGACCGCGGCTTCTACGCCGGCTGCGTCGGCTGGTGCGACTCCGACGGCGACGGCGAATTCGTCGTCTCCATCCGCTGCGCCGAAATCGACGCCGCCGGCACCGACGCCCGACTGTGGGCCGGCGGCGGCATCGTCACCGAATCCAACCCGGAAGAAGAACTCGCCGAAACCACCGCGAAACTCCGCACCGTCCTGCGGGCATTCGGACTCTGACACGCGAAAACCCCTCCCCGACCGCGAAGGTCCGGGAGGGGCGTCGTCGTCAAGCGAAAACGCGACGAAAAGCTAAGCGCGCTCGACCGGGTTGGCCAGGGAACCGATGCCCGGGATCTCGATCTCGATGCGGTCGCCCGGGAACATCGACGCGGTGCCGGCCGGCGAACCGGTGCAGATGACGTCACCCGGCAGCAGGGTGATCGACGCGGTGATGAACTCGATGATCTCCGGAATCGACATGATCATCTGGTTGGAGTTCGAATCCTGCTTGGTTTCGGTCACGCCGTTCTGCGTCAGGTGCGCCTTGATCGGCAGATCCTCGTAATCCAGCTCCGTCTGGATCCACGGACCCAGCGGGCAGAACGTGTCGATGCCCTTCGCGCGCGCCCACTGGCCGTCCGCGAACTGCAGATCACGCGACGACACGTCGTTGACGATGGTGTAGCCGAAGATGACCGACTCGGCGTCGGCCGCCTTGACGTTCTTGCACGGCTTGCCGATCACCAGCGCCAGCTCGCCCTCGAACTCCACCTTCGTGGCGAAATCCGGGATGCGGATCGGGGCCTCCGGGCCGATGACCGCCGTCGGCGGCTTCAGGAACAGCGTCGGCGGCAGCGACTCGCCGGAGGTCTTGAAAACCTCCTTGACGTGGTCCGCGTAGTTGCGGCCGATGGCGACCACCTTCGACGGCAGCATCGGCGCGAGCAGACGCACGTCGGCGAGCGGCCACGCACGGCCGGTCTTGGTCACCTCGCCGAACGGGTGACCTTCGATTTCATGCAGCTGGACACCGTCACCTTCGCCCTCCACGAGCGCGAAGCACATGCCCTCGGGATGGGCGATTCGAGCAATACGCATGCGGGACAGGTTACATGGCCGCATCGAGGGCCGCGTGATCGGCCCCACTTCACGGCTATCGCGGCAGCCTCGCCGCGTCCTGCGCCAACCACAGCTCCGCACCGGCCAGCGCGTCGGTGAGCGCATGGTGGGCCTTGTACGGCGGCAGACCGTAACGCTCGCGGCACGTCCACAGGCGCAGATCGTCGCGGCGCGGTTCGCGATCAGCGGCGATGTACTTCATGTACTCCCGCTGCATCGTGTCGGCGACGTCGACCTTGAGGCCGGCGCCGAAATGCCGCCGGCAGGCCTTGTCCAGGAAACCGGTCTCCAGCTTGGCGAAGTGCGCCAGCAGCTTCCGCCCCTTCAGGGCATGCAGCACCATCTCGACGGCCTCGCGCGGTTCGACGCCCTTGGCCACCTCGTCGTCGGTCAGGCCGTGCAGCGTCGCGGACTCGCCGACGGACCCCTCCCCCGCCTCGCCGCGCACGATCACGTGGCCCGCGCCGCCGAGGATGATCTCGTCGCCGTCGACGGGCACCCAGCCGATGGACAGCAGCCGCGCATTGTTGGGGTCGAGGCCGGTGGTCTCGACGTCGACGGCGAGCCAGGCTTCGTCGCGGGTCGGCGTGTCGTAGAACTCGGCCAGCGCACCGGTGGCCCCGCGGCGCCCGCCGCCGAAGAGTGAATCGAAGAATCCCATGTCCGCGGCCCCGTCACGACATCTGGTTGATGGGGTACTTGGTGGCCAGCGACTGCTGAAGGCGTCGGATCACGCCGAAGGCGTCGCGCAGGTGCTCGCGTTCGAGGCGGGACAATTTCTTCGGTTTGACGTGGTTGTTCGGCTCGCCGCCGGCGTTGACGGCTGCCTGCTGGTGGCCGAATTGCACGGTGGACAGGAAGTCGAACGCGTCGCGCAGGTCCGCCGCGCCCTGGCGGCTGACCGCACCGGCGCCCGCGGCGGCGTTGAGGCGCTCGCGGGTGCCGATCTGCGGCAAGCCGGCGGAGACGGCGAACAGGCGGGCCATCTGCACGACCGTGGCAATGCCGCCCTTCTTGATGTCCAGGGTGTTTTCGTGGCTGCCGCCCTTTTCCAGCACCAGGCCACGGAAGAAGCCCAGCGGCGGTTCGCGGTGCGCGGCGAGCTTGGCCAGGTGCGCGTGGAGGCGCTTGGAGCCTTCGGCGATGGGCACGTAGGAGGCGCGCAGGTCGTCGACGAGCTGGTCTTCACCGTGGACGCCGCGGATGTCGAAGAACGTCTGGGCATGCAGCAGGGCGTCCGGGTCGGGTTTGGTGATCCACTGATGGAACACGGTCTTCCACTTCGACAGGCTCATGCGCCAGTCCGGGTTGGACGCCATCATGTCGCCGGGGCACAGCGGGTAGCCGCATTCGGCGAGGGCGCCGCAGACGAATTCGGAAAGCTTCTCGAAGTACTCGCCGTGGGCGGCTTCGTCGTAGGAGTCGTCGAGGATGAGCGCGTTGTCCTGGTCGGAGGCCATGCCCATTTCGCGGCGGCCCTGCGAGCCGAGGACGACGAAGGAGTACGGCACCGGCGGGGGCCCGAACCTGTCTTCGGCCATGTCCAGCAGTCGGCGGGCGACGGCGTCGGCGGTGACGGTGAGCAGGCGGGAGGTTTCGTCGGCGGACACGCCGCGCTCGATGAAGCGGCTGACCACCAGGCGGGCGTTGGCGACGACTTCGGCGATTTCCTCGACGGTCTTCTTCCGCGCCAGCGTCGCGGTGGCGTAGACGGGGTCGGTGTGCAGGGTACGCAGCAGGTCGCCGATGACGACCATGCCCACCACGCCGGAGTCGTCGGCCACGGGCAGGTGGTGGTAGCCGCGTTCGGCCATGAGCAGCATGGCCTCGAACGCCAGCATCGACGGGTCGACGGTGACGGGGTCGGGGGTCATGGCTTCGGCGATGGCCAGTTCGGGTCCGTGCCCGGCGGCGAGGACGCGGCGGCGCAGGTCGCGGTCGGTGAGGATTCCCCTCAGTTCGCCGTCGTCGATGATGATCAGCGAGGACACGCCGCGCTCGGTCATGAGCGTGGCTCCGTCGCCGATGGTGGCTGTGGATTCGATGTGCACGGGAGGGCCGGCCATGAGGTCGGCGACGCGGGTGCGCAGGGCGTCGGAGGAGGCGGAGCTGCGCAGGTCGGAGGCCACGGCGCGGATGCGCGCGTTCTCGCCGCCGTAGTGGCGGCTGACCTGCGGGTAGCGGCCCATGAGGTCGTCGAAGACGTCCTGCGGCACCACGAGCAGCAGCGTGTCTTCCACGGCCGTCATGGTGTACAGGGACGGCTCGTGGGAGATCATGGTGGAGTAGCCCATGGTGCCGCCGTCGTCGCGGCGGTCGAGGAGGGTGCCGGAGGCGTCGAAGACGTCGACGAGGCCGGAGCGGACGATGTACAGGACGTCGTTGGCGCGTCCGGCCGAGATGATCGTCTGGCCGCGGCGGGCGTAGCGCATGGTCAGTCGGCCGGGCAGCGTCTTCAGTTCCGCTTCGGGCAATTCCGAGAAGGGCGGGGTGGCGCGGAGGAATTCTCGGATTTCGTCGAGCTCGACGGTCATGGGGTCTCCCGGGGCTCCGGTCGGGCCTTCGCCGCCCGACGGCGTTTGTTTCCTCCAGAATATCGAACGCCGCTGCTAGGTTGGCCCCATGTTCTCCCGACGCCGCACGCCCGATTCCCGGGATACCCCCGATTCCGCCCCCGCGGCCGACGAGGCTTTTTCGCTTAACGACGACATCCCTTCCGGTGACGCGGAATTGATGCCTTCGCTGCGGTCCCGTCTGTTTGATCGGATGACCGGGCAGGCCCATGACGAGATGTTCGCGTACTCGCGCCGCATCGGCCCGTTCGTGGAGGTGATGTGCCGGGATCTGCCGACGCACGTCACCACGCTCACCGATGCCCAGCTGGCCGGCCGGGATTTGGATCTGCTCTTCGCGGCGGCGCGGAAGAACACCGAGGTCGAACCCTCGGATCTGTCGTCGGTGGAGGTGGAGGGCGGTGGCCCGCTGTGGCTGTTGGAGGGCGATCATTTCTTCGTGTCCTCGCAGTTGGCGTCGTTGCCGTCGCGCATCGCGGAGCGGGTGGGCGTCCCGGCACTTGGCGAAGGGGTGCTCGCCGTCGCCCCGCGGCGCGGCTCGATCATCGGAGTCCCGCTCGTCGACGACGCGTCGCTGCAGGGCGTGGGCATGCTCTTCGATTTTCTCGAGCGTTTCGGAGACGACACGGGTTTCGACGGGCTGTATTACATCCACGACCCGGAGGTGTCCTCCGCCACCGTCGACAGCGGTTTCAGCGACGGGCCTTTCATCCAGGACGTCCGCGGACCCGACGGCCCGGGCGGCAAACCCTCCGTCGTCGTCGACGGGGCTTTCGAAGACGCCATGATGCGCGCGGGCCTGATCAACCCCGGCGGGCAGTGACCGCCGCAGGCGTCGCGAAGCATGCAGTGTGACATCCATCACCGCTATGGTGGGTGCATGAACACGCAGAACCCCGCCCGCCCCCTGGAATCCCACATTCTCACGGCATTTGACGCGATCGCCGCGATCGTCGGCGGCATGGACGACGAGCTGGCCAACGCCCGCCCGGACATCCCCGGCGTGAACTCCCCGCTGGTGCTGCTGCGCCACGTCGGCGGCTCCTCGCGGTACTGGCTCGACCACGTGTGCCTGGGCAACGCCGACGTCCGCGACCGCACCGACGAGTTCTCCGCCTCCGGCACCGTCGCCGACGAGCTCGAGCGTCACGCCGCGCAGCGCGAGGTCATCGTCGCCGCCCTGGAAAAGCTCCGCGACGCCGACCCGCAGGCCGCGCCCGCCGCTCCCCCGACCGACAAGGAACGCTGGTGGCTACCGACCATCGGCGGCGTGATGGCGCACGTCTACAACGAGTGCGCCCAGCACCTGGGCCACCTGGAGATCACCCGCGACGCCCTGCTCGCCGGGCTGCCGCGCGCCGGCCAGAAGCGGTCGGTGCTGGACCTGATCATCGACGAGCTCGACCGCCAGGGCCACCCCGCCGATGCCATCGAGCCCGACGAGTACTACGGCGGGCACCTCATCACCACCACCGACGGCAAGCAGCTGGGCACCGTCGACATCGAGGCCGCCTGCATCCGCGTCTCCGACGGCGTCGCCGGCCCGGAACGTTCGCAGCGCCGCCGGTGGGTGGTCCGCGAGCAGCTCATCGCGCTGCTCGAGGACTAGCGGGCCGGCGCCCGCCGCGCGCCTACATGTTCTCGGCGCCGCGGGCGGCTTCGACCAGCCCCTGGACGGTCTTGCGGATCGACGACGGGATCCGTTCATCGTCCAGGTTCAGGAACCCCTGGACGATGAGGTCGCGGGACTCGGACTCCGTCAGGCCGGTGGACATGAGGTAATCCATCTTCTCGTCGTCGATCATGCCGACCGACGCCTCGTGGGACAGCTGCGCCCGCGCCACCCCGGCGTCGAGCACCGGAATGGACTCGACCCGGCCGCCGGCCCGCAGCATCAGGCCGTCGCACTCGAGGAACCCGCGGGTGTCGCCGCTGGTCGCTTGGAGGACGTTGTGGTTGCGGATCGTGCCGCCGTCGGACACCATGCGGGACACCTGCTCGGCTCGGGCCTCCGGGCCGGCGAGGGTGATGGCCGTGTCGAGGACGCGCTCCGACCCGCCCGTGGCCAGGATGATCGAATGGTTCACGCACGATGAACCGGCGCCCACCTCGGTGCGGGAGTCCGAGCGGCAGCGGCGCAGCGGCCACACCGCGACGGACACGCTGCTGGCCGACGCATTCTCGCCGATCTTGGTGCGGGCATAGGACGTCACGTCCATGTCCGAGCCCCAGCGGTCGACGTCGACGGAACGGACCTGCGCGCCGTCGCCGATGAACGTCTCGGACAGCGACACGTGGTGGCCGCGGGTCAGCGCCGGGGCGACGGCCGCGCCGGACACCATGTCCACGACGGCCCCCTCCCCGATGACGGTGACGTCGTGGATGAACTGGCGCTCCTGCGGGACCGTCATCACGCAGAACGACTGCGACGGCAGGTCCACCGTGGCGCCGGGGCGCACCCAGGTGAACGTGCCCAGCGGCTCCCGGGTCGACTCGAACGCGCGCCGCAGCACCTCGTCCTCGTCGGGGGAGACCAGGCTGAACATCAGGTCCTGCACCCACGGGTATTCCACGAGGGCGCGGGACAGGGGCATGACGACGACGCCGTCGTCGTTGACGTCGAGCGTCCCGTGGGCGTGGTCCACGATGATGCTCGTGCTGGAACGGGTCTCCTCCGGCGCCCAGCCGACCGGCGAGAGCAGTTCGGGGGTGGCCGTGGCGGCGCCGAGCGGCACCCTGTTGGCGCTGAGATCGGTGCTCATGATCGCGATTCCTTTCGTTGCTCCGGCGGTGCCGGATCAGGCGCGCGCCGGCGCGTAGCCGTCGCGGCGAATTCGTTCGAACATTTCGTGTGCGTCGCCCGACTCGACGATCCGCCCGTCGATCATCAGGTGCGCGGTAGTCGCCTCGACGCCGTCGAGGATGAAGCCCGTGTGCGTGATGATGATCGCCGCACGGTCCCGGCCCCCGGCGTCGGGCTTCGACAGGAGGTCATCGATGACCTCGGCGACGATGCCGACCTGCTCCAGGTCGACCCCGGATTCCGGTTCGTCGAAGAGGCACAGCGACGGGCCCTGGACCCCGAGCTTGGCGACCTCCCACCGCTTGACTTCGCCGCCGGAGAACCCGCGGTTGACTTCGCGGTCCAGCAGGTGGTCCACGCCCAGGTCCGCGATGAAGGGATGGTCCTCGGCATCTGCCCCGGCGCCGTGCTCGTCGAGCGTCTGGACGAGCCGGCGGGCGGTGACGCCGGTCAGGCTCGGCGGGCGCTGGAAGGCCATGCCGATGCCCGCGCGGGCACGTTCGTCGATGGACATGTCGGCGAGGTCGCGGCCCAGCAGCGTCGCGGTGCCGGCGACGATGCGGAACGGCCGCACCCCCATGAGGCCGCAGAGGAGCGACGACTTCCCGGAGCCGTTGGGGCCGATCAGGATGTGCCTCTCCCCTTCGTTGACCGTCAGGCCGATGTCGCGGCAAATGACGTCGTCGCCCGCGGCGATGGCGACGCCTTCGAGTTCGAGAATGGGATTGCCGGTCATGCCGGTCCTCCTTGCTTCCGTGCCCCGGATGCCGGGGCGGGCGAATTAGCGTGGGCTACTGACCTAAGGATAGGCGCACCTATGGGAAGCGTCGCCACGCCACCCCCGCGCATACCCCCAAGGGCAAAAGCCCGGCCGCCCGCGAATACTTGAATAACCATATGGTCTAAGGCTAGCCTTACCTGTCGTGCGGATCCGTCCGCTCCCCATCCGGCAACCGATCCCAAAGGAATCCGATGATCTCGTTTCTCCTCCGAACCCAGGGCCGCGGCGTGGCCGGCGAAGGCATCGCCGAAGTGCCGTCCGGCACCGATGAAGCGATCCGGCTCCTCCGCCGGCGCCGGGGTCCGGTGATCGTCGGCGCGCTACCGTTCCATCACGGCGACGCACCAGCACTCTTCGCGCCCGAGACATTCCGGGCCGCCCCACCGCCCCGACCGGGGGTCCCGCCCCGGGTGACGGGATGGCGGGAAATCCCCGGCAGGAACGAACACACGCGGCGCGTGCGCGAGGCCGTGGACCTGATCAGGGACGGATACGCGGAAAAGCTCGTGCTGTCGCGCGCCCTCGTGCTCGACCTCGAATCCCGCCCCGATCCCGCCGCATTGGCGGACGCGTTCGCCGCGGGCGGCGGCAACGCGTACCTCGCCCTGCTCACGCCCTCCGGGCCCGAATCCGATGCGGCCCATTTGGTCGGTTCCAGCCCGGAACTGCTCATCCGCAAGCGCGGGTCCATCATCTCGTCGCATCCCCTCGCCGGAACGGCGCCCCGGTGCGCGGACCCCGTCAAGGACCACGCCCGCGCCACGGAACTGATGCTCTCGCAGAAGGACCGCGCCGAGCACGCGGTCGTGACCGACGCGATCAAGCGCGCGCTGTCGCCGCTGTGCCTGGAACTCCATGTGCCGGACCGCCCTTCGCTGATGAAGACCGAGCACACCTGGCACCTCGGCACCCCGATCTCCGGCATCCTCAGAGACCCCTCGTGCACCTCCCTCGAGCTCGCGGAACTGCTGCACCCGACGCCCGCCGTCGGAGGGCACCCCGCCGCCGAGGCGCTCCGCTACCTGCGAAAGCACGAGCCGGACCGGGGCTTCTACGCCGGGGCGGTCGGATGGTCCCGGGCCAACGGGGACGGCGAATGGAGGGTCGCCATCCGCGGTGCCCTGCTCCGCGGCCGGCGGGTGACCGCGCATGCCGGCGGCGGCATAGTCGCCGATTCCGTCCCCGCCGCCGAAACCGCCGAAACGACCGCCAAGTTCGGCCCGGTCACCGACGTGTTCTGGCTCGGCCCGGAATGGGCGGCCGCCTCCGCAGCCGGCGAACCCGCGACCTCGGGTGCCGCGCAGTGAACGATCCCGCCGCAATCCTGCCCCGGCTCCGCGAAGTCCCCGCCGACGCCGTGCTCGCCGAACGCCCCCCGCTGCCCGACATGCCGCCCCCCTTCGGGCTCCGGCCAGTCGACCCCGACTCCGGGGACCCCGAACTGATCGCCGGGTGGATGGCCCTTCCCCACCTCGTCGCCGCCTGGGAGCAGGACTGGGGCCCCGACCGGTGGCGCGCGGACGCACGCGCGCGGCTCGACGGCACCTATTCGATGCCGGCGATCATCCGGTACGAGGACCGCGACGTCGGGTACCTCGAGGTCTACCGCCCCATGCGGGACGAAATCGGCGTCCTGTACGGGGCATCCCCCCATGACCTCGGCTACCACATCGCGATCGGGCGCCCGGAGCTGACCGGGCGGGGCATCTTCGGCCGGTTCATGGCCGAACTCGGCCCGGCGATGCTGCGCAGCGACCCGGAGTGCGAAAAGCTCGCGGTGGAACCCGACTACCGGAACACCGTGGTCCACAAGATCCTGCGCGGCGCCGGGTGGCGCGACGAAGGGGAATTCGACGCCCGGCCCGACCGCAGGATCAGGCTGTTCACCTACGAACGGGGCACCGGCCGATGACGGCCGCGGCGCCGCCGGAGGGCGGCCACGGCGTGCGCACCCGCGGCGACGGCCCGCCCGTCGTCCTGGTCATGGGCCGCGGGCACGGCGGGCGCGTGTGGGAGCTGCACCAGGTGCCGGCGCTGGTGCGGGCGGGATACCGCGTCACCGTGTTCGACAACCGCGGCTCCGGGGTCTCCGCCGGTCACTCCATCCCCTTCACCCTCGACGACATGGTCGCGGATCTCGCCGGCATCATCGAGTCCGAGCACGGACAGCCGGCCTTCGTGGTGGGCACGTCGTTGGGCGCGCGGATCTGCCAGGAACTCGCCCTGTCGCGCCCGGATCTGGTGCGCGGGGCGGTGTTCGCCGCCGGCCACGCCCGCCAGACGCCGGCCCAACTGGCCATGTCCCGGAATTCCGCGGACGCGGATGCCACGCTGCGGGCGGAACACCCCGAGTTCGCGGCCGCGGCGGAGGTGTCTCGCAACCTGTCGGCGTCGACGCTTCTCGACGACGTCGCGTGCCGCGATTGGATGGACATCGTCCGCCACGCCCCCGCGCCCGGCTACGGCGCCCGCCTGCAGGCGATGGTCGATGACGGCCGGGACCGCAGGGAGGCCTACGGGCGGATCACGGCGCGTTGCCTGGCCCTCGCCTACGCCGATGACGCCGTGATTCCACCCGCCCAGGTCCGCGAAGTCGCCGACTCCATCCCGCGGTGCGGGTACGTCGAGCTTCCGCGGACCGGGCACTGGGGGTACTTGGAGCGGCCCGAGGCGTTCAATGCCCTGCTGCTCGGTTTCCTCCGCCTCGGCGGCGGGTGACCCGGGCCCGGGTCACCGGCCGCCGGTCCGCTGATTGCCCTTGTCCACCTTTCCCACCGCGGTAAACGGGAATTCGTCGACGAGGTCGATCACATCGGGAATCGAGAACGAGGCCAGCCCGTGGCGCCGCAGATGCATTCGCAGTTGCGCCGGGGTGGGGCACTGCCCCTCCTCCCGCGACCGGGGGATGACCAGCGCCCGGATCTTCTCGCCCAGCACCTCGTCCGGGATGCCGACCACCGAGGCGTCGTGGACCCCCGGGTGCGTGAGCAGGCCGTTTTCGACCAGCTCGGGGGCGATCTTCTCCCCTCCCCGATTGATGATGTCCTTCGAGCGGCCGGTGACGGTGATGTTGCCCCGCTCGTCCACCCGCACCAGGTCCCCGGTGCGGTAGAAGCCGTCGTCCGTGAAGCTGCGGCGGTTGTGGTCGGGGGCCCGGTAGTAGCCGCGGATGGTGTACGGGCCACGCGTCAGCAGATGGCCTTCCGTTCCCGCGGGCACCGGCTCTCCACCGTCGTCCACGACGAGCACTTCGTCGGCCGGCGAAACCGGCCGCCCCTGGGTTTTTTCCACGACCTCGTCGGGGTCGTCGAGGCGGGTGTAATTCAACAGCCCCTCGGCCATGCCGAAGACCTGCTGCAGCCGGCAGCCCAGCTCGGGCGTCACCCGGCGCGCCGCCGCCTCGGACAGCTTCGCGCCCCCGACCCACACCGTCCGCAGCGAGGACAGGTCCGAGCCCGCCAGGTCCAGCGAATTGAGCCATGCCAGCAACAGCGGCGGAACCAGCGCCACGTGGGTGATTCGGTGGCGGCCGACGAGCTCCAGGCACGTCGCGGGCGACGGGTCCGGGGCCATCACGATTTCCGCGCCCACCTGCATCGCGCCGAGGATCCCGGGGGCGCTGAGCGTGAAGTTGTGGGTGCACGGCAACGCGATCATCATGACGTCGCCCTTGCGCAGCCGGCACACGTCGACGCTCTCCCGCACGGAGTACAGGTAGTCGTCGTGCGTGCGCGGGATCAGCTTCGGCGCCCCGGTGGTGCCGCCGGACAGCAGCATCAGCGCCATCGAGGACGGCGGCGCCTCATGAGGCGCCTCGCCCTCGTCCCCGCATGCCCGCCACGCCCTCGCCCCGGGCGCGCCGACGGCCGCGACGCGGAGATCGCCGACTTCCCCGGCCACCGTCTCGGCGATGGCCAGGGGGTCGGTCATGCCCTTCCGCTCCTCCGTGACCAGCAGCCGCGCGCCGGAGTGCCGTGCGACGTGGACGAGTTCGGCGCGCCCGTGGGCGGCCAGCGCCAGCACCGGTACCGCGCCGACCCGCAGGATGGCGCAAAAGACCTCGACGAAGGCGACTGTGTTCGGCATGTAGATCAGCACCCGGTCCCCCGGGGCGATGCCGCTCTCGCGAAGCCATTGCGCGGCGCGATCCGCCGATTCGATCAACTGCCGGTAGGTGAGCGTGCCGGATTCGTCCGTCACGCAGGGGGCGTCGCCGTGCTCGGCGCAGACGCGGCCGATGAACCCCGGCAGCGTCTCCCCGGTCCAGTACCCCGCCTCCCGGTAGGCGCGCGCGACGTCGGCCGGGTATTCCACCATGTCGGGGTACCCGCCGGCCTCCGTCTCCGTCGCGTTCCGGTCATCGTTGTCCATCAATCTCGTCCTTTCTCGGTCATCATTGCGACTACGTCGTCGAGGGAGGCGCCGGAGAGGATGCCCGCGATCGGCACCTCCGCACCCGTCGCCGAAGTGATGCGGTTGCATGCGTCGAGGGCCTGGACCGAGTCCAGCCCCAGGGAAACCAGGGGCACGGTCGGGTCGGGGTCGTCGCCTTCGGCGTATCCGAGGGTCTCCAGCAGCACCGACCGGGCGATCGCCCCCGCTCCGGCGGAGGCTCCCGGGGCCGGGGCGGTTTCGGCCGCCGCCGGTTCCCCGTCCTTCACCGGTGTTTCCGGGGCAGGCGGCCCCGCGATGCGCGAGAACAGCCCGGGCATTCCCCGGAGTTCGTGGACCGCCGCCACCTTGCGCCAATCGCCCGAGGCGACCGTGGCCATCGCGTCATCGCAGCCGAACAGCCCGAGCGCGGCATCGACGGCCGCATCCGGGTCCATCGGGCGAAGGCCGATGGCCTCGATCTCGCCGATCGCCCCGTCGTTGTCGGCCCCGACCCCGTGCCACAGGCCCCACCGGATGGCGAGGGCGTCCACCCCGTTTTCGCGGGCCCGGGCCGCCTCGACTTCGAGGAGCCGGTTGACGGCGGCATAGGCGGCGTGGCCCCGACCCCCGATTCCCGCGGACAGCGACGAACAGGCCAGCACCCGGTCCCCGGGGCGGGCCAGCTCCGCCACGACGGCGGCCAACGATCCCCGCTTGGCGGCGTCCGCGCGGTGCCAGGCACCGGCATCCGCGGCACCGTCGTCCGCGGCGGCCGATTCGGCGGAGGCGTAATCGACGGTGCAGTGGACGATCAGGCGCGGGCCGGCGGAGCCCAGGTCCGCGGCCAGCCGGGCGAGCTGCGCCCGATCGGTCGCGTCGCAGCGCACGTGGCGGACGGCGGCGGTTCCCCCGTCCGCCAGCCCGGCGATCTCGGCCGCGACCGCCGCCGACGGTGCATTGCGGGACACGAGCACCACGTCGGCGGCCCCGAGGGCGACGCACCGGGCCGCGAAGGCCCTGCCGACGGGTCCGGTGCCCCCGATGATCACCACGGTGGGCGGAACGTCGGGCGTGCCGGCGGAAATCGGGACGAACCGGCGTCCCAGAAGCTCGCGGCCCCGGACGGCGATTTCCGGTTCCCCCGTGGCGTGGAGGGCCCTGATCACCGATCGGGCGGTCTCGGCGGGGTCGTCGTCCGGTTCGACGTCGATGCGCATCGGTCCCGGGCCGGTCGCGGCGCCGATGCAGCGCATCATGGCCGCCGCCGCGGCGTGCCCCGCGTCGACCCGTCCCGGTGCCGCGTCTCCGGCGGATTCCCCGCCCCGCGTGACCAGGCATGCGGTGCCGGCCGTGCCCGCGGCATCCGCGAGCTCCCGGTGGGCGTCCGCGAGGAACGCCGCCATGGCCTCCGCCGGTTCGTCTCCGGTCCCGCCGTCGGGCGGCAGCACCAGGATGCGTCCCGCGGCGGCCGGCTCATCGACGATCCGGTCGCCGAAGCGGGCCGCCGCGGCCGCCAATTCGGCGCGGAAGGCGTCATCCGCGCCGACGATGCACAGGGAGTCCGGTGCGGCGAGCTCTCCTTCGCCGAGGGCGGACCATCGTTCCGACAAAACGAGCGGCGGTTCTCCCGCCCGCGTCAACGGATTCTGAACCGGGGCCGGAGTCGGGGCCGGACGCGCGGGCACGCCGCCGCCCGGGACCGGGGCGTCCGGTCCCGGTGCCCAGTACTCCGCCCGTTCCCAGACGGTGGCGGGGAAACCCCACGGCACGGCCCCGGGCGACGTCCCGACCGGCGCGTCCAGGCCCCGATGCACCGCGCGGACGGCGGCGAGGGACCCGAGGAAGCCGGAGAGGTCGCCGTCATCCCGGCGCAACGTCCCGATGTTGACGGCGCCCGGGCCGCCGGCCCCGCCGATTCCCGCGAGGATCCCATTGATCGACAATTGGAGGGTGGGATGCTCGGAAGCCTCGATGAACACGTCGGCGCCGGCTTCGGCGGCCCGTTCGACCGCGAGATCGAAGCGGACCCGGTTGCGCAGGTTCCAGTACCAGTACGTCGCCGGGTCGAGGTCGGGGGTGATCGGCCCGCCCAGCGCACCGCCGAAACAGGGGATCGCCGCCGGATCGAAGCGCGGCTCATCCAGGTCATCGAGCAGCCCCAGGAAATCGTCCCGGAAGGCGCCGACGAGCGAAGTGTGGGCCGGGTAGTCGACCCGGATGCGGCGGGCGAACACGCCCCGGTCGGCCATGTCGCCGACGATGCCGTCGATGGCGGGGGTCTCTCCGGCGATGGCGTGGATGCCCGGAGCGTTGACCACGGACAGTTCCGCCCATCCGACCTGCCGGGCCAGGGCCGCCTCGACGGTGTCGCGGTCCGCGCCGATCACCGCCATCGCGTTGTCGGCGGCCAACCGCCCGTCGGCGATGAGGTCGTGGACCAGCCGCGCCCGCGACCCGACGACCCTGACGGCGTCGCGCGCCCCGATCAGCCCGGCGACCCGCGCGGCGGCGATCTCCCCCTGGCTGTGCCCGATGGCCATGTCCGGTTCCACCCCGTGCTCGCGCCAGAGTTCGGCGAGCCCGATCATGTGCACGAACAGGGCGGGCTGCACGACGCGGATGTCGTCGCCGTGTTCGGGTTCCAGCAGGTACCTGCCGGGGCGGAACCCGAAGATCTCGTCGAAAAGCAGGTCGTATTCGGCGACCGTCGCGCGGTACCCGGGCGACGCGGAGTGCGCCAGCAGCCCCATGCCGGGGCGCTGGGACCCCTGTCCCGGGAACACCATCGCGATGGTTCGGGCGGAGGCTTCGCCGGCCGCGGTTTTCCCGGCGGCGCGGCCCTGCGCCAGCGCGTCCAGGTTCTCGAGCAGTTCCGCCCGGTCGGCCGCGACGATGACGGCGCGGAAGCGCCTCCACCCGCGGGTCGCGTCGAGGGCCGCCGCGACGTCGCCGACGGAGACGTCCGGCGACTCCCGCAGGAAGGCGGCGATGGCGGCGGCCTCGCGGGCGACTCCGCCGCGGTGCGCCGACGAGACGACGACCATCGGCGGCGCGCCATCGTGGTGTGCGGTGTTCATCGTGATGCTCCTTCAGTGTCGCCGGGCGCGGAATCGCCCCCGCGTTCGTCCATTTCGATGATCAACTGCGCGTTGGTCCCCGCCATCCCGAAGGAGGACGCCACGGCGCAGCGGCGCCCGTCGCAGGCGGGCCACTCGGCGGATGCCATCGCCGGCCGGAGTCTCGTCTCTTCCCAATCCAATGCCCGCGTCGGCTCCCCGATGTGCGGGCTCCGCGGAATCCGGCCGTGCCATCCCGACAGCAGGACCTTGGCCAGGCCCAGGCCACCGGCGGCGGCCTGGGCGTGGCCCAGGTTGGCCTTGATGGACCCGATCGACGCCGACGGAGCGCCATCCGGGCCCGGTTGCCCGTAGGTGCCGTGCAGCGCCCGGAGTTCTATGGGATCTCCGACGGCCGTGGCGGTGCCATGGCCCTCGATCATCGTGATGTCCGCCGCGGCCAGGCCGGACACGGCCAGCGCCCTGCGGCACAGCGCCTCCTGGGCCCGCTGGGAAGGCACCGCGAGCGGGGCACCGGAGCCGTTGTGGTTGACCACGGCCGCCCGCACCCGGCCCAGGATCCGCGCGCCCCGGGCCCGGGCGGCGTCCTCCCGTTCCACCACGAACAGGGCCGCCCCCTCCGACCACACGGTCCCCGACGCCCGCGACGAATACGGCCGGCAGCGCCCGTCCGCCGAAATCGCGCCGTTCGCCGAGAATTCGACGAAGGGTGCCGCGGAGCCCATGACGCAGACCCCGCCCGCCAGCGCCCAGTCACTCTCCCCCGACGCGACGGAGGCGACGGCCGCGGAAATCGCCGCGAGGGACGACGCGCAGGCGGCGTCGACGGTCATCGACGGCCCATGCAGGCCGAGCGCATGCGACACCCGCCCCGACACCGCGGAGAGGGACACGCCGGTCCCGCGGAACCCGGAGAGCTCGTTGACTTCGTCGATGCGCGGGCCGTATTCGGTGTAGGACGCCCCGATGAAGCAGCCGCCCCATTGCCCGGACAGGGACGCCGGGTTCAATCCGGCGTTCTCCAGCGCCTCCCACGCGACCCTCAGCCCGACCCTCTGCTGGGGATCGAGCGCGGGCGCTTCGCGGGGAGCCACCCCGAAGAACGCGGCATCGAACTCCGCGGCATCGTCCAGGAACCCGCCCGAATCGGGCACCGGCGCCCAGCCGGGCCGGTCGCCGAGGGAGAACAGCAGGTCCAACGGCCAGCCGCGGTCCCGGGGCAGGGGGCCGAGCACGTCGCGCCCGGCCTCCAGCATCCGCCACAGGGAGGTCGGCCCGGTCACGCCCCCAGGGGCGGCGACGCCCATTCCGGTGATCACGATGGAGCTCATGGCCGCACCAGTCCCACGATGGCGGCGGCGACGGCCCCGACGCGGTCGTCGATGTAGAAGTGTCCGCCGGGGAACAGCCGCACGTCGCAGCCGCCGCAGGTGTGCCCCGACCAACCGAAGAGGTCGCCGGGCGTGACGTGTTCGTCGTCCTCGCCGCCGAAGGCGCTGATGGGGGCGGCCAGCGGCGCCTCCCCGGCCGTCTCGTAGCGGTCGAAGGCCGCGTAGTCGGCGCGCAGGGCCGGCAGCGCGAGCCGCATGATGTCCGGGTGGCCCAGCACGTCCCCGCCGGTTCCGCGCAGCGCCGCCAGGTGGCGGACCATCCCTTCATCGTCGGTGGGATGGGGCGGCAGGTCGGCCACCCGCGACGGCGCCACGGCACCGGAGACGAACAGGCGCCCCACGGCGACCCCCTCCTCCTCGAGGCGGCGCGCCAGTTCGAAGGCGACCATCGACCCCATGCTGTGGCCGAACAGGATGGGCGCCGGGCCGTCGCAAAGCAGGGATCGCAGCTCGGCGAGCGCGCCGTCCGCGTAGCCGCCGATGGTCTCCGGGGCGGGGTCGGCGATGCGGTCCTGGCGGCCCGGGTACTGCAGCGCGATGACGTCCACCGCCCCTTGCGCCGCTTCCTCGATTGCCGCGGCCAACGGCCGGTAGGCCGCCGCCCCGCCGCCCGCGTGGGGGCAGATCACGAGGGGCGTCGCCCCCCGCACCGCTGCGCGCCCGAAGCGGCGCAGCCAAGCGGATCCGATCTGGGTCTGCATGTGTTTCCTTTCGAAGTGTGTGATTCGGGTCCCGGTCGGGGTCGTCAGCGGAGAATCCCCCCGAGGGCCATGGCATCGAATTCGTCGGGCACGGGCCCGTCCGCGATCGCCGCGTCCGGGGCGTCGGCGATGGCGCGCACGCACCCGAGGAAGAGCTTTTCGATGACCTCCGCCGCGGCGTCGTCGATGACGCCCGCGGCGAAGGTGAACAGGAACCGGGTCCCCGCTCCCCCGATGACGGAGTCCCCGGGGAACACCATCAGCAGCGCCGCGTTGTCCGTGGTGCCGCCCGGGTCGGTGCCGACGTGGCCCAGCCCGCAGGACTCCAGGATCGACGCGAGCCGGTCCTGGTGCGGGGGGTAGGACTGGTGCACGAACATGGTGTCGAACAACCGGCGCGCGCCCGTGACGGACAGCGCCCGGGTCATGGGGAAATGGTCGTGGCCCAGCAGCGGCAGGCGCTCGTCGCGCATCTGCGCCAGCGCGCCGGCCCAGGTGCCGGAGGGGTCGACCGACGCCGGGACGGCGACGAGGTTGGCGAAGCAGCCGATGCCCTCCGCCACTCCGGCGATGGAGGGATCGCGCCCGGACACGACCTCCCCGAACACGACGTCGTCCCTGCCGAGGACGATCCCGAGGGTCCGCGCCCACGCCGCCTGGTAGGCGACGGCCGGGGTGACCCCGAGTCGGCGGGTGACCGCGTGGAGCCGGTCCACGACGTCCTGGCCGACCGAGCTCATCCGCGACGACTGACCCGCCCGGGTGGGCGTGGCCTCCGGCCCGACCAGCGCCGGGACGACCCCGCGCAGCCTGGCTTCCCAGGCCCTCCGGGCCTCCGGCCCGTCTTCCGCGATCGCCTCGAGCAGCGCCGGGAACGCCCCGGGGTCGCCGATGCGGCCGACGCCCGGGTCGGCCCCGATCTCTCGGGCGTATTCGGCGAAGATGGCCAAGGGCAGCAGCTGCCCGGTCCAACCGTCGGTGAGGATGTGGTGGGCCGAGATGAGCACCAGCGTCTCGCCGTCGGCGCCGTCGCCGGGGTGCGCGACCGTGATCCGCAGCAGGGGCGCGGCGGCGAAGTCGAATCCCTCGGCGGCGTCGGCGGCGATGAGGTCGGGGGCCCGGTTCGCGTCGCGGACCCGGCAGCCGAACGCGCCGCAGGGCCTGACGACGCCCACCGGGGTGCCGTCCACCGTGGCCGCGGGTTGGATGCGCAGGTTGGGGAACCGCCGCAGCACGGCGCCGACGGCTCGGCCCAGAGCCGCGGCATCGACGCGGCCGCGCACGCGCAGCGGCGTCTGCACCGCGTATCCCGCGGGATCGCCCGAGGTCAGCGACGAAAGCATCAGCCCTTCCTGCATCGGCGTCAGCGGCAGCACGTCCTCGATCTCGCCGCCCCAGGCGCGGACGTCGGCGTCCGTGATGCCGGGGGCGGTGAAATCGGCGGGTGCGCGCCGGGCATCCCCCGTCGCCGCCGCGGCCGCGATGTCCGCCAGCGCGGCCCCGAGCTCCCGGCCGACGTCCGCGGCGCCGGGTGCGCCGGGCACCTCCGCGGCGACCCTGATGGTCGCGGCCAGCAGCCCGTCCGCGCCGACGTGCGACATCACGTCGATGACGTTGGGCAGCGGCGCCGACGCATCGGCCGCGCCGATGAGGGCGGGGGCTTCCGGGGCGGGCGCGAAGTCCCCTTCCCGGGCATCGGAGGCGACGGTCCCGAGGTGGTTCAGGCAGGCGATGGGCCGGGGCGCCGGTCGCCCGCCCACCCACATGGCGCAGCCGTGGACGTGGACGTCATCGGGCAGGCGCCGGCGGGCCCGGCGCACGGCGTGCACCGCGGCGACGGGGTCGAGGCCGTCGCCGACCTCCACCGCGACGGGGTACGCGGCGGTGAACCAGCCCACCGCGTCGGGCGGCACCGGTGGCACGGAGCCGGTCGCGTCGCGGCCGTGGGATTCAAGGGTCATCCCGACCGTGCCGTCGGCGTCGAGGCCCAGACGGCGCAGCGCCATGGCCAGCCCGGCGATGAGCAGGTCCTGCCCGCGGCACCCGAAGGCCCGCTCCACGCCGGCAGCGAGTGCGGCGGACGACGCTTCGGGCATGGTGATCTCCGCGATGTCGACCGTCGCTTCGGTGTCGCGGGCCGGGTCGATGGCCAGCGTCCCCGATGCGTCCGCGGCGATCTTCTCCCAGGCGGCGAGATCTTCGTCGAGTTCGCCCGACAGGGTGGCGGCGCGCAGGCGGCGCGCATGGTCCGCGACGGCCGCTTCCGGCCGGCGGGCGGCGGCGGTGTGCTTTGCGACGCCGCGGAGATCGCGGAAGTCGTCGATGAGGGTCTCCCAGGACACCGCGTCGACGACGAGGTGATGGGCGACCAGCACGATGCGGCGCCCGGCGGGGAGTTCGGCCACCGCGCCGGCGAGCATCGTCCCGCGGGCGGGATCGAGCCGGGAGGCGAGCTCCCCGATCAGTTCCCCGGCCCCGTCCGCGGCGGCGACCTCCGCCTCCGCCTCCGCCATCGTGAATGGTTCGGCGCCGGCGGGCGGCTCCGCGAACATCGGCCATCCGCCGTCGCCGGCCACCGCGCGGGAGAGGATGGGGTGGAGCCCGGCCAGGCGTTCCAGAACCTCCGACAGCCGTTCCGCGCCGAAATCCGCCGGCGCGGTCAGCAGCCGCGCCTGGCACAGGCCACCGCCGCCGGGGGCCGACTCCAGCAGCGCCGCGGCCAACGGATGGACGGGAGCCGGCGCGGCGAATCCCCCGCCGTCCGCCCCGTCGGCGGGATCGGTCGCGGACACCGGCCGCGCGGCGGCGGCCACGGTGCGGACGGTCCCGCCGCCGAGGATGTCGCGCACCTCGGCCTCCCAGCCGCTGCGGCGCAACAGCGAGATCGCGCGGATCGCCGTGATGGAATCGCCCCCGAGCTCGATCAGCCCGGACTGCGCGGTCGGCCGGACATCCTTCCCGATGGCGCGCGCGAACGCATCGGCGACGGCCAGCTCGGCCGCCCCGCGCGGTTCGTCGGCGTCGCCTCCGGCGGCATGTGCGCCCGGGGGTTCCGGCAGGGCCGCGCGGTCGAGTTTCCCGGTCGCGGTCGTGGGGAGGGAATCCACTGCGACGATCGTCCTGGGCACCATGTACGCGGGCAGGGCCCGGTCCAGCTCCGCGAGAATGGCGCGCTCGTCCGGCTTTCCGCCGTCGGCCGCGACCACGTAGCCCACGAGCCGCGCCGGTGCGCCGGTTACCCCGAAGAGCCGGCACGCGCCGGCCGCGACCCCGTGCACCCTGCACAGCGCCGCGTCGATGTCGAGCAGTTCCACCCTGTTGCCCCGGATCTTCACCTGGTCGCCGATGCGGCCGAGGAAGCGCAGCATGCCGTCGGCTCCCCATTTCGCCACGTCGCCGGTGCGGTACAGGGTTCCGCCGGGTTCGAAGGGGTCGTCCACGAAGGCATCCGCGGTGGCGTCCGGGGCCCCGTGATACCCGTGGCCGACCTGCACCCCGCCGATGCACAGCTCGCCGGCCTCGCCGACGGGCAGCTCCCGCAGGTTTTCGTCCAGGACGTGGAGGTCGTTGTTGTCCTCGGCGGCGCCGAGCAGGAAGCCGTCCTCCGGGAAATCATCGCCGTATTCCACCCAGGCGACGTCCATCGCAGTTTCGCTCGGGCCGTAGAGGCCGTGCACGCGGCAGCCGATCTCCGCCCTCGCCCGGCGCGCGAGATCGGTGGGCACCGCTTCGCCGCCGAGCAGCAGGTGGCGCAGCGTCCTCAGCCGCCCGGCCGCGCCCGCCGCGAGCAGCTCGCGCAGCAGGCCGGGCACCAGCGACAGCACCGTGACCCGGTGTTCCTCGATCATCGAGGCAAGGCCCTCGGCGTCCCCCGCCCACCAATCGGCCGGGGGAATCACGGCCGTGCCCCCGGAAGTCAGGGCCAGCAGCACTTCGCCCATGCCCACGTCGAACGAGATCGGCGCCTTGTGCAGCATCCGGATCGGGCCGTCGCCGAAGGTGCGGGCCATCCACTGCAGATGGGACGCGACGCCCCGGTGGTGGTTGACCACTCCCTTGGGCCGGCCCGTCGTCCCCGACGTGTAAATGAGGTAGACCGGGTCGTCGCCGCGGATGGGCCGCGCCGGAACGAATTCGGGCGTTCCGGCTTCCGGCCCCTCCTCATCGATACGCTCCACGTCGATGATCGCGGCCGCCGTGTCCGGCAGCGGGACATCGCCGGCGCGGACGATGGCCGCGGGTGCGGCGTCGTCGAGCATCATCCGGATCCGCTCGGCGGGGTACCGGGGATCCACCGGGACCACCGCCGCGCCCGTGCGGATCACGGCGGTGATCGCGCAGGGCAGCCACGAACCGCGTTCGGCGACGACGGCGACGATCTCGCCGGCGCGCGCCCCCGCCTCCGCGAGCCGCGCGGCCAAGGCCGAGACCCGCGCATCGAACTCGGCGTAGGTGAGAGTGCGGTCCTCCGCGACCACCGCCACCGCATCCGGCGACGCGGCCGACGCCGCGCGGATCATCGCGTCGACGTCGCCGGGCTCGACCGGCACCCGGCGGCCCCGGCCCATCGCGGAGGCGGGCGCGGCGGCCGACTCGATCTCGGCCCGCGCCACCTGCGCCAATTCCTCCGTCGGCACGTCGGCGCCCGCGTTCGACAGCACCGCGGCCAACGCCCGTTGCAGGGCCCGCGCCCCCTCGGCCGACACGGAGTCCAGGCGGTGGGTCATCTGGACCTCCACCCGGCCCGGGTGCATGAACGCCTCCGTGGCCACCGCGTGGAGCGCGGCATCGGCGTGGACCAGCTCCCACGAGGTCTCCGCGCCCGGCAGCCGCGGCCCGGCGATGCCCTCGTGGAGGAAGAGGACGAGCACCGGGAACAGGGTCTCCCCCGCCGCCCGGTCGACCCCCGCGATGGCGGCGATCCGATCGAACGGGATGGATTTCGCCGACATCGCGCCGGTGATGGACCGCGCGGCCCGCAGCACCAGATCGCCGAACGTCTCCGCTCCCCCGTCCGAGATCCGGATGGGCACCTGGTTGCTGAAGTTGCCGATCAGCTCATCCGCGCCGACGGCCTCCCGGTTGGCCACCGTCGTGCCGGTCACCGTGTCCCGCGCCCCGGTCACCGCGCGCAGCACCAGATGATGCGCCGCGAGGAACACGGCGAACGGGGTCACCGACGACTCCTCCGCGATGGCCGTCAGCGCCCGCGCGGCGTCGTCGGGAAGCACTGCGTCGACCCGTCCACCGGCGTTCGGGGGAGCATCCGCGGCCCCGCCGAGCATCGGCCTCATCTGCGGCACACCGTCCGGGAACACGGAACGCCAATGGTCCTCTCCGGAAGCGTCCGGATGGGTCGCCTCCCATTCCGCGAAGTCGGCGACCTGGACGGCCAACGGCGGGACGGAGCCGTCCCCCTCGGTGGGCCGGCCGGTGCGCAGCCGATACGCGCGGGCGACGTCCCGGGCCAGCACGGGCATGGTCATCCCGTCCCAGGCGATGTGCTGGATCACCATCACCGCATCCACCCGCCCGGGGCCCCGTTCGCAGATGGCCAAGCGCAGCGGCGACTGCGCCGCCAGGTCGAAGGGCCGGCGGACCTGCTCGGCGGCCAGCGCATCGACGGCGGCGTCGCCCGCGTCGCCCGGCGGCATCGCGTGCCGGGTGATCTCCGGTTCGAGGTCGGCGTGGATGCGCTGTTGCAGGGCTCCTTCGTCGTCTGCGTGATACGTCGTGCGCAGCACTTCGTGCCTGTCGACGAGATCCCCGAAGGCCCCCGCGAGCGCTTCGGCGTCGATGCGGCCCTCGAAGGTGAACTTCAGGCAGAGGTTGTACGACACGTCGTCCGGGTCGAGCGCCGAGGCCAGCCACACGGATTTCTGCGCCGCCGACGCGGGCGCCCGATCCGGCAGCGACCGGGCCGGGCGGTCGGCCACCGTGCCGGATTCGCCGCGGTGCCGGGCCATCAGCCGCCGCACCTCTTCCAGGTCCCTCATCGCGCGTCCTCCCCGCCATCGGCGAACTCCATCAGCATCGCCGCCATCGCGGCGACGTCCCCCGGCGATCGGCCGGACTCGCTCACCCGCGCGGCGATGCCGCGCACCGTCCGCGCCTCGAAAACGTCCGCGACCGAGAACGCCGCGGCGTCGAGAAGCTCGCGGATCCGGGCGGTCAGGGTCGTGGCCAGGATCGAGTTGCCGCCGACGTCGAAGAAATCGTCCGCGGCGGAACAGCCGCCGGCCCCGGTCAGGGCCCCGAACAGGTAGGCCACCGCCGACTCGACCGGACCGTCCGGGGGCTCGGCGACGCCGCGCGGCCCACGGTCGACCAGCGCGGACACGGCGGACCGGTCCTTCTTGCCGTTGGCGGTCACGGGCAGCTCCTCGATGACGGCGATCGCATCCGGGATCATGTACTCCGGCACGATCCCCGCCAGCGCCGCGCGCGCCTCGGCGCCGGTGGGCACACGCCCGGCATCCGGCGCCGGCACGATCGCCGCGACGATCGCGCCATCGGCCCCGGTCGCCGCGGCACCGGAAACCCCGGGCAGAGATTCGAGCGCCGCCTCCACCTCGCCCAGCTCGACGCGGTAGCCGCGGATCTTCAGCTGACCGTCGGCGCGGCCGATGAACTCCACGCGCCCGTCGGGCAGCACGCGGCCCAGATCGCCCGTGCGATACCAATCCACGGAACCGGACCGGATGAACTTCAACGCGGTCAATTCCGGCATGCCGCGGTAGCCCCGCGCGACGGCGGCGCCGCCGATCCACACTTCGCCGATTACGTGATCGGGGCATTCCTCGCCGCGTTCGTTCACCACCTTCAGCTGGACCCCGTCCAGAGGCAGCCCGTACGGGACCGACGCGAAGTCGTCCGGGTAATCGGGCCCCACCTCCTCGCGGGTGGAGTGGATCGCCGCTTCGGTGGCGCCGCCCATGGCGATGAACCGGAGCCCCGGGACGCGCCTCGACAGGGCGCGGCCCAACGACGGCGGCACCCGATCACCTCCGGTGAGGATCAGCCGGACGCCCGCCAGCTCGTCGTCCGACGCGATGTCGTGGAGCATCCCCACCAGCCCGGGCGCGGCATTGACGACGGTGACGGAGTGCTCGCGGATCAGACGCGCCCATTCCGCCGCGTCGCGGGTCGACTCCTCGCCGACGAGCACCACGGCGCCGCCGACGGACAGCGGGAGCATCAGATCCAGGACGGAGAGGTCGAAGTCGAACGCCGACAGGGCGATGGTCCGGTCCTCCGGCCCGCACCCGAACCTCGACGCGATCGCGTCGATGGTGTGGGCCGCCGCGCCATGAGCGACCTCCACCCCCTTGGGCTCGCCGGTGGAACCCGAGGTGAACAGCACGTAGGCCAGGTCCTCCGGCCCCGCGCCGGCGTCCACGCCATCCGCCGCCCCGTCCGGGACGGCCGCGGGATCGACGACGGCGACCTCCGGGGGCAGTTCGCCGATGCGGGCCGGAGCGGCGATGACGTGCCGGGCACCGCCGCTCCGCAGAATCGCATCCCGGCGCGGACCCGGCTGCCCGACGCCGATGGGCAGGTAGGCGGCGCCCGCCATGAGGACGGCCAGGATCGCGGTGATCTGGCCGACTCCCCGGGGCAGGGACACTGCGACGACGTCTCCCGATCGGACCCCGCGACGGCGCAGTTCGGCCGCCAGC
Source organism: Corynebacterium freneyi (assembly GCF_030408835.1). Taxonomy (NCBI): domain Bacteria; kingdom Bacillati; phylum Actinomycetota; class Actinomycetes; order Mycobacteriales; family Corynebacteriaceae; genus Corynebacterium; species Corynebacterium freneyi. Next base: position 1,174,468 of record NZ_CP047357.1, on the reverse strand, counting down.
GCCGCGGCTCCGTCCGCCAATTCGCCGTAGGAGACGGCGCCGTCCGCGGACACGGCCGCGACCCGCTCCGGGGCCTCCTCCGCGCGGCGCAGGAACTCCCGGTGCAGCGTCCGCCGCCCGATCGCGGCGCCGCCATCGGCCGAGTCGCGGGCGATGGCCGCCCGGCGCGAGGCCTGCGCCGGGGGCAGCGGCACCGACAGCGGGCGGTTCCAGTCCGGGACATCGCGGGCGACCGCGTCGAGCAGGCGCGTGAACGCGCCGAACATGTCGCCGATGACGCCCTCGGGCAGGCAATCGCGCCGGACGTCCCAGTTGACCAACAGTCCCCCGTCCAATTCCACGACCTGGGCGTCGATGTCGACCTGCGGGCCCTGCGAAAGGATGTGCACGGGATCGCCGGCGATGTCCCGGACCCGGCTCGAGAAGACCTCGCCGAGATCGAGGCCGGACGTGAACACCACCGAGGCCATGACCGGCTCGCCCCGGTGGGCGCCGAGCGACCGGAGCACGTCGAGCCCCGTCACCGTCGAGTGCGAGGCCGCGAGATGGACTTCGCGGGACAGCGCCCGGACGCGGTCGAGGAACGATGCTCCCGGACCCGCGTCCACCCCGACGATCACGGAGTTCGTGAAGTCGCCGACGACGCCGCCGATGTCCGGGTGCACCTGCTCGCGGGCGAACAACGGCACGTTGAGCAGGAACCTCCGCTGCGTCGACCAGCGGGCGATGACCTCGGTGAACAACGTGGCCAGCACCATCGCCGGCGTCACGCCCGCGGCGTGGGCCGCATCGCCGAACCGGGCCACGTCGAGTGCCCCGACTCTGTGCTCGAGCCGGATGCTGCGCCGGGGGTCGGCGCGCCGGGCCTCCTCGACGAAGGGCAGGGCGGGGGGCGGCGGCAGTTCGGGCACCCGCGTTTCCCAGTACCGCGCGTCCTCCGGGTCCGGTCCGCCGGAATCCGCCATGGCCAGGCGGTACTCCCGGTACGTCACGCCGGGTCGCTCGGGGACGGTGCGGTCGTCGTCGCCGTCGGCGGGCTCCGTCCCGTGCGCCAGCTCGCTCCGGTAGATGCGCATGAGGTCGTCCAGGAGCGTGCGGTAGCTCATCGCGTCGCAGGCGAACATGTCGACGTCGACGTGCAGGCGATGGCGGTCCCCCGGCAGCAGCGTGAGGGTGAGGTCGATGACCTCGCCGGCATCCACGTCGAGTTTCTGGTGGCTCTTCGCCTCCCGCTTTTCCCGCAGCCGCCGCTCGATCTCCTCTTCCGGCAGGCAGGTCGCGTCGTCGATGGTCAGGGCCGGCCCGGGCGAGGCGGGCAGCACCCGCTGCCGCCCGTCGCCGAGCGCCCGGGTGCGGAGCATCGGGTGCAGGTCGATGAGGGCGCGGGCGGCGCGCTCCAGCGCCGCGGCGTCGATTCCCCCGCCATCGAACTCGACGTAGAGGTGCGCCGCGACTCCACCGAGGCCGAGGTCGTCGCGCCGGCCCACCCAGTAGGCGTGCTGCATGGGAGCCATGGGGAAAGGCTCGCCATCATCCTCGTCCGCGCCACCGGGGACGGTCATCCCGCCCGAGGGGTCCGCCCCACCTTCGGCGGCGGCGGATTCGCCGATGATCCGCAACCACGCTTCGGGCGTCGGCTCCAGCACCAGGGCCGAATAGTGGACGCCGCAACCTCTGCGGCGGAGTTCCTCGCTGATCCCGATCACGCCGAGGGAATCGAGGCCGAGGTTCACCAGATCATCGCCGGCGCCGATGTCGGCCGGGCTCACGCCGAGTTCTTCGGCGAGGATGCCGCGGAGGGTTTCCAGGTCAATCATTAGTCGTTTTCGTCTTTCTCGTTCATCGCCGATCCGGCGAAGGTTTCCAGCGCCCGAACGACGCCGGTGCGGAATCGTGCGGCCGCGTCCTCGCCGACGGCGGGGACGTCGATTTCGAACCGCAGGCCGAGCACGGGTCCCCCGGGGCCCCGGTCCATGGCCGCCGTGATCTGCGCTCCGTGGCACGGGGGGACGGCGGAATGGCCCGGTGCGCCGAATCGCCGGAAGAACTCCCCCTGGCCGATCAGCCGGCATTCGCGGGTCTCGGGCATCGCCATGTCCATGCGCCCGAGGTAGTTGACGTTCACGGCGCCCACCGCCGACGGATCCGTCGTCGGCGACGGCGGGGGCCCGCCGCCCGCGATGAAGCCCCTCGCGTCGGCCGCGGGAATGAGGACGGCTTCTTCGGCGGTCAACCAGCCGACCCGCCGATCGGCGCCACCGTCGGGGCGGCCCAGCGTGGTGCGGGTGATTGCCGTCATCCCCGATTCATCTGGGGTCGCGGCGACGGCGACGGCCGATTCCAGGACGTCCCGCAGGGATGCGCCGCGCTCGAGCGCCGCGCGTTCCACCGCGGCGGTGGTCGCGGCGTCGAGAACCTCGTGCCGGGCGCGGACGTCGGCGGGCCGGTCGACCCGCGGGTCCGCGTGCCGCAGCCCCACCGGGGGGACGGGCACCCGCCGGAACGGGCTGCCGGGGGCTTCCGTCTCGGACGGGCCGTGCGGGGCATCGCCGCGCGCTTCTTCGCCGAGGGGCGGCTGCCCGCCCAGGGCCAGCGCGAGATCCTCCAGGATGAAGCGCCACGACATCATGTCAACCGCGAGATGGGCGATGGTGACCACCAGCCAGGGTTCGGTTCCGCCGCCATAGGTGGCGGCCACCATCCGGCCGGCGGCCGGATCGAGTGCGCCGTGGTGGGCATCGAGGACGCCGCCCTCGTCCCGTTCGCCGGATCCGGCGATGCGGAAGACGAATTCCGGGTCCTCCCGCGGGATCAGCCGTGCCCGGGGGCCGGAATCGTCGTACCGGGCGCCGAGTGCGGGGTGCGCGCCGATCACGCGCCGCAACGCGGACTCGGCGGCATCGGCCGAGATGCCCGGGCGCAGGCGCAGGCCCTGTGAATGGGTCGATTCAACTGCTCCGCCGAGCACCGCGAACCGGGCCGCCAGCGGGGCCAGTTCGATCGGCCGGCCGGGGTCGGCGCCGGCAGCGGGAGCCGGGGGCTCGGCCGCGATCGGCCGGACGATCGCCGCCAGCGACCTGAGGTCCGCGGCGCCCAATGCCGGGGCCGCGCCGACGTCGAGTCCCTCGGCGCGCAGGCGCACGATGAGATCCATGACGCCGAGGCTGTCGATGCCGGCGTCGGCGAGACCGGAGGACAATGCGACGTCCATGCCCGTCATGGCGCGGACGCACCGGGCCACCGCCTTCTCCTCGGGAGTGGAGGGCGCCCCGTCGGTGCGCGCCATCTCTTCGCGGACCATCGCCGCCGCCGCGGCGGAGTCCAGTTTGCCGTTGCGGTTGAGCGGGATCGACGCGCATTCGACCACGGGCGAGGGCAGCAGGTACGACGGCAGCAGCTTCGCCGCCTCAGCCCGGATGTCCGCCACCGGCGACGATGCGACGACCAGGGCCGCCAGCCGCATCCGGTTGCCGACCCGGTGCGCGATCACTTCGGCGGCCTCGACTCCGTCGATGGAGCGGAGCACCACTCCGGCTTCGGCCGGTTCGACGCGGTAACCGTTGATCTTGATCTGCTCGTCTGCGCGCCCCCCGAACACCAGCAGCCCGTCGCCGCTGCGGCGGCGGACGATGTCCCCGGTGCGGTACCAGCGGCGGCCCTCACTTTCTACGAAGGAACGCCGCGTCAGTTCGGGCCGGCCGATGTAGCCGATCGCCAACTGCGGGCCCGAGATGATCAGTTCGCCCGACCCATCGGGCGGCACCGGGCGCAAACGGTGGTCGACGACGGCGACGGCCATCCCGTCCAACGGTCGCCCGATCGTCGGCTCCGGGTACTCGGACAAGGGGGCCATGAGGGCCTCGACCGTGGTTTCCGTCGGGCCGTAGCAGTTGATCGCCTCGAGGCCGGCCATGCCGCGCAGCCTCCGCCAGACGTCGCGGGAGATGGCCTCCCCGCCCAATGCGAGGACGGACAGGGGCGCGCCCTCCGCGAAGAACCCGGCGCGTTCCAGTTCCGCCAGCATCGACGGGGTGGTGTCGAAGACATCGATGGCGTTGTCGCGCAGGGCCGCGACCAGCCGCGCCGGATCCGAGCGGTCGGGGCCGTCCAGCATGACGACGGTCGCCCCGCTGAGCAGGGCGATCCCCGGCTGCCACGCGGCGTCGAACCCGGTCGACCAGCCATGCCCGACGCGCACTTGCCGCCCCAGTTCGGCGGCGAGCGGCGCCAGGATGTTCCGGCCGTGGTGCCGCCACAGATTGAGCAGCGCCCGGTGCGGAACCAGGACGCCCTTCGGCCGGCCCGTCGTGCCCGAGGTGAACACCGCGTACATGGGGTCCTCCGGTGCCGGGGCTTTCGTCCCGGCCGAAGCACGCAGCGGCCCCCACCAGCGCAGTTCGCCGGAGAGGTCCGGCATGGCCGTCGTCAAGCGCCAGTTGGCGTCCTCTTCCGACGACGGCGCGTTCCCGGGGTCGTCCTCCCCCAGGCAAGCGCGCACCCGGCCGGCGACGCCGTCGGCGGCCAACAGGTGGCGCGCCCCGGAATCCTCGATGATCGCCGCGGCGCGCTGCGGCGGCGAATCCGGATCGATGTGGATGGTGTGCGCCCCGAGGGCCGCCACCGCGAAGGGGGCCGCGAGCACGCGGCGATCCCGCGGCAGCATCACGGCCACGGCGTCGCCGGCGGAGACCCCGGCGGCGCGCAGCCCCGACGCCATCGCCTCGGCGAGCTCGGCCACGCCCCGGAAATCGACGGTCCCGTGCACGTCGACGATCGCGTCCGCACCGGGGCACTCGTCCGCGATGGCGCGCAGCGCTTCATCCGCCGTTTCCGGCCCCGGCCCGGGATCCGGCCGGGCGCCCCGGATGATCGGCGTCTCGGAATCGAGCAGTACGTCCACGGAAGCGAGCGAGCCCGCCCCCGCCAAACGGCCGAGAACCGCCACGAAGCGGCGCGCCATGATGTCCGGGTCGAATCCCGACCCGGGAGCCGATTCGACCCGCACCACCAGGCGCCCGCCCTCGATGACCGGCACGACCGTCAGCGGATAGTGGCTGGGAGAGTCGATGCGGTCCAGGCCCAGGCGCGCACCGCCGCCGCAATCGAAATCGTCGCCGTGGGCGGGGGCGTCCCCGCGCGGCGTGTTCTCGAAGACGAGGAGGGTGTCGAAAAGGTCGCCCGCGCCGATCGACTTGATGATGTCGGACATGCCGATGTGATCCGCGTCCCGCAGGGCTCCGGTGACCGACTGGAGACGGGCACCCGCCTCCGCGGGCGACGCATCGCCGACGTCCACGCGGACCGGGACCGTGGAAACCAGGCCCCCGATCATGCGGTCCGCACCGGGGATCGACGGGTGCCGGCCGGCGACGGTCTGCCCGAAGCACACGTCGTCGCGGCCCACGAGCCCCGACAGGATCCGCGCCCACGCCAACTGCATGAGTGTGTTCGCGGTCAAACCGGATTCCCGGGCGAAGGCCAGCAGCCCGGCGGTATCGGCCTCGCCGAGCACGACTTCGCCCACTTCGGGGGCGCCCGCCGGCCTTCCCGCGGGCCCCACCATCGGCATTTCGGCGAATCCGGAGAAGGCGCGGCGCCAGGCGTCGCGGGCTTCCCCGGGATCCGCCGCGGCCACCCAAGCGGCGTGATCGCGGATCGGCGGCGCCGGCGGCAGCTCGTCGGCCTCGTTTGCCATGGCCGCGACGATCTCGCCCAGGAAGATCGGGATCGACCATCCGTCAATGACGATGTGATGGACGGTGATCAGGATCCCCCACTCAGATTCACCGAGCCGGACGGCTTTGACCCTGGTCAACGGGCCCGCGATCGTGTCCAGGGGCCGGGCCTGCTCCCGCTCCGCATGCCGTTGCAATTCGGCGCCGGGATCCGCGGCCCCACGGGCGTCGATCTCGGACCAGTCGAACCGGGGCGCCCCGGGCACGACGAGCACGGGGTGGGGCACGCCGGCGGACAGCACCCGGCCCCCGAGGTGCGGATGGCGCCCGACGACGGTGCCAAGGGCCTCCCGAAAGCGATCGAGCGCTCCGGGACCGGTCAGCCGCAGCCGGAGGACGACCAGGTAAGGGTCATACTCTTCCGTTGCGGCGCCGGTCGCCCACAGGCCCGACTGCTGCGGGGTCAGCGCGACGACGTCGGCGATGGCACCCGTCATCGGTTCTCCTCCCCGAGCAGCGCCGAGAGCTGCTCGGCGCTGAGCCCGGACGCGGACATGGGTTCGGCGGACGCGGCCGTCTCCGCCGCCCCGCCGGCGGCATCCGTTCCGGACCCATCCGCGGCGCCGGGGCGCATCAGGCCGGCGAGCTCGCCGAGCACCGGATGCTCGAAAATGCCGCGGACCTCGAGGGACATCCCGCGCGCGGACAACGCGGCGCTGAGCCTCAACGCGGCCATGCTGTCGCCGCCGAGCCGGAAGAAGTCGTCGCCGGGGCCCGGCGCCTTTTCCTCCGGAAGGTCGAGGACTTCGGCCACCGCGGCGCACAGGACGCCGAGGTTCGCGCCGGCGGCGCCTCCGGGCGCCCCGGAGCCGGCTTCCGCGCCGGGTTCCGATGCGCCCAGTTCCGATGCGCCGGACGGGGCGGCCTTCTGCCCGGTCCCCTCGATCGCGGCGGTGACCGCGGCGAGGAGTGAGCGGGCGCCGGCCTGCCCGCCGCGGGCACGCACGCTCAGGGACACCGCGGAGGCGTCGCCGATGACCGCGTCGATTCCGGCCAGGCAAAATTCCGGCACGGGGGCGCGATCGTCGACGATCCGCGCCCCTCCGCAATCGTGGGGCGACCGAATGACGACGGCCACGGGAAACGGCGGCCTGCCCAGCGCCGCCACGATGCCGGGCAAACCCACACGGCGGACGCCATCGTCGGCCGCTGCGATCCGCGCGAGAGCTTCGGCGGCGGCGTCTTCGCGGGACTGCCCCGGCCGCGGCCGCACGCGAACGGGCAGGGGTTGCCCGGACCACGTGTCCGGGCCGGTCTCGGGGACGACCCCCACGACCGAATCGCGGGGTGCCCCGGTGCAGGCCGCGACTGCCGCGACCAACGCCGCGACGGGGTTCGCGCCCAACGCCTCGCGCGGCACCCTCCCCTTCGCCACGCCGATCGCCCGGTCCTCCTCGATGCCGGGCACTTCGGCGATGGCGGGCACGCCGACGGTCCCCTCCAGTTCATCGGTCCAGAACCGGGCGGCGTTCTCCGCCGCGTCGCCGGACGGAGTCGGGGCGGCGGTTACGCCGTCGCCCGACCCCGCGCAGATGCGATGTGCCACGGACGGCGCATCGTTCCCGCATACGGTCACCAGCGTTCCCGAGGGCCGGGGATGAACGGCGACGCGGGGCTCCCCGAGGTCCTCGCCGGCATCGGCGTCGGCGTCGGCGCAGAGAATCGCCGGCACCGGGGTGGACGGGTCATCCGCGACGCGCACGGATTCGGGGCCCACGACGGCCGCCGCGTCCGCCGCGACCCGGTCATGCGGCCGGTCCGGGCCGATGACGCGGGCGGCGAAGCGAGCCAGGGCCCGGCTCATGCCTTCACCTCCGCCCGGGCTTCGAGTGCGCGCTGCGCGGAGGCGGGCGGAAAACCGCCGAGGACGCGGTCCGACAGCTCGCCCAGGCAACTCAGGTTGGCGAACCCGGGGCCCTGCGCCATGCCCGCGAGGCCGGGCAGGAAGAGCTTCGGCGTCATCCCCTCGACCGAAAGGTCGCGGCCGATCACCGCCTCCACGGATTCGACCGCCAAGTCGCCCCCTGCGGCGACGCGGAGCTCGGCGACGATGTCGTCGCCGAGCAAGCCCGCGAACCACATCGGGGAGTTGCCGCGGGCGTCGATGACGAGGTCCGTGCTCAGCACCTGCGCCGAATGCCGGCTGTCGACGACGGTGACCGCGAGCGCGGGCCCGCCGTCGCCCGCCGCGTTCACTTTTTCGACGCGGCCGTGGACGTGATGCACCCGATCCTCGGCATGGAGGGATCCCTGCACGCGCCCGGAGAAGACACCGCGGTCGGTGCGGCGGATGACGTCCCGCCTCTCGTCGTCGTCCAACATCGCCCACTTCCGGGGATCGGTGTACAGGGCGTTCTCGAACTGGCTTTCACCGCGGGAGAAGATGGCGGCCAGGGGCGAAATGACGTCGATGATCTCGAGGTCGTGGCGCACGAGCTCGTCGATGACGCTGGCCGCGGTTTCCCCACCGCCGATCACCGAGACACGGGCGGCGTCGGGAAGCGAACCCGCCACCACCGTCTCCCAGAAGGCGGCCACGGAGAGCACCCCCGGGATCTCCGCGAATCGCCGGTCGCTGCGGCCCGGTCCGGTGATCATCAGGGCGTCGGCCGACATGGTGCGCGTGCCCCCGCCGACTTCGTCGATGGAGACGCTCCACGCCGCAGGATCGCCGGGGTGCCGCGACGCCCGGGTGACCGTTCCGGCGATGACGTCCATGCCGACCCGGCCGGCGACCCATTCGAGGTAGTCGGCCCACAGGTCATGGCGGGGGCAGGGGTTGCCGCGGTCGATCCATTCGGAGTAGCGGCCCGACTCGATGAGGTACTGGACCCATCCATTGGCCAGCAGGCGCTGATCGACCGCGGGACCCAGCGTTCCCGCGATCTCGGACCGGTACGGGAAGCCGATGTCCTTGGCCGGCGGGGTGCCCAGCAGGTGCTTGCCGTCGGTCCAGCCGCCGACCGCCCGCCAGTTCGCGCCGATCCCGTGCGGCTCGACCACGGTGACCTCCGGCGCATCCAGGCCGACTTCCCGCATTGCGTGCGCCTTGGCCGCGACGGCGACGGCCTTGGGCCCGGCGCCCACGATCATGAGGTTCGTCATCTGATTGGTTCCTTTCTGGGGGTGCGCCGCGTACGGCGGCCCCGGGGTGTCGGTTCCCGGCCTCCGGGGAAACCGGGGCCGGGCCAAAGCAAGATATTAGGTTGCCCTCGCTTGCTATGGCCAGGCTTTCCTCACTCTGTGGCAATAATCATATTTTCACTGCGGCATCCGCCCTGAACGGCCCCGGAAGGAAAGCCCCCGCGCACGCGAAAGCGGTGCCCGCCGAGGAGGAGGGCACCGCTTCATTTCCGCCGGGCCCATCGGCCCGGCCACCGGATCAGATGACCTTGGGGCCGTTTTCGACCGGCGGGACGTCCTTCAGGGACGGCGCCCCCGGCGGAGAATCGGGGGTCATGCACTTCATTTCCAGCGGACCCCCCTTCAGTGCGGAGGCGACGAGGGACTGCACCGACGGGGTCATCGTCATCGTCAGATGGACGACCGGATCATTCGGGCACAGGTCCTGTGTGACGATGTTGTAGTAGTCGCCCGGACCGTCCATCAGATTGATGCGGTAGGGCGAGGCATCGTATTCCAGGGTCGTCGTGATGTTGTAGTACCGGATGCCGGGCAACGCCTCGGACGGGGTGTTCAACCGGCGCACCTCATCACCCTCCGAGGACATTTCCAGGCAGGCGTCGGAGGGGTTCTTCGCCAGTTCCGGGGGCACGAGTAGCTCCAGCCCGGGCGGCGGGCACTGGCCGTTGCGCACCGCATCGGCCTGGAACGGCGACCCCTTGATCAGCCCCGAGAGGCTCACGACCTTTCGGACGTGGCGCGCTCCGTCGAAGTCCTTCAGCCAGTACCTCGTCACCAGGCCACCCTGCGAATACGTGACCACGTCGAACTTGTCGTGGCCGGTCTCGGCCTTGAGCTTCTCGATGAAAGCTGGAATCCGGGCCGAATTTCCCTTCACCGTGACATAGGGGCTGGTGGCGGGATCGGACGGCTCCCACACCATGAACGGGTGGACGTCCACGTCGAAGCGCCGCATCGAGGCGGCGAAGGCATCCGCCATTTGTTTCGGCTCGTTCGAGCCAGAGACGTAGATGACCGGCAGCTTCTCGGACTCATCGATCGACGCGGCGGGACCGGGGCCCCGCACGACGCCGGCTTCGGCGACCGGAGCCGCCGCGAAAGCCAGCGACATGCTCAGCGCGCACGCCACGGAGCAGCGCCGCAGCAGTTTCGAACTCATCGTTTGCACCTTTCTTCTGCACCTTTCTTCGGGCCCCGCCGGGCGGGGCCCGTCGGGGACTACTGCTTCGCGACCTTTTCGAGGGTCGGGCGGAGCTGCTCGAGCACCCAGGCGCGGCTGAGGGAACTCGGGTTGTTCAGCGCCTGCACCAGCACGGCATCGCCGAAGATGGTCGTGTCGTTCTTGACCTGGCGCAGGTCCGAGAAGCCGGGGATCGCGCGAATCTCGTCGGGACCGCCGGAGACGGCGTACACGGCCATGAAGTCGGCGTCGATCACGGAGATGTTCTCGGGGGACACCATGGCGCGGCCCGATCGCTGCGGGAGGGACGCGAAGGAATCGGGCACCTTCATGCCCAGGTCGTAGAGCGCGGAGTTGCCCGGCTCCTCCGGATCCGCGACCACTCCCATGCCCCGCTGCGGCGCGTACTGGGCGATGACGCCCGTCTTGCCCTCGAGCTTCGGCAGGTCCGACTTCACGGAGTCGAAGCGCCCGGCGTCTTCGTCGATGACCTTCTTCGCATCACCCTCCTTGCCGTAGATCTTGCCCAGGGCCTCCAGCTGCGGCTTCCAGCCGAGGGATTCGCCCTCCGCGCCGATGCCGCCGAGGGTCGGGGCGATCTCCTTGAGGTTCGTGTAGGTCTCCTGCGTGATCCGCCAGAAGTCGCCGACGATGAAGTCGGGCTTCGCGGCGGCGATCTTCTCGACGGGAACCGTGCGGAAATCGGGGACGTCGATGCGCTCGACCCCCTTCAGCGCCTCGGCGCGCCACGGGGCGCCCTTGTCCTCGGGGGTTTCGATGACCACGTCGGGGGTCACGCCCAGGGCGAGGAGATTGTCGACGGCGACGCCGGAGGCCACCACCTTGGCGGGCTTCACGGGGTATTCGTCGGTCCCCCACGCATGGGCGATGCTGACCGTTCCGGCGTCCTTCCGGTCGCCATCCGCGGGTTCATCGGCTTTCGAGCAGCCGGTCAGGAGGAGGCCGGCCGCCGCGACGATCGCCGCGGCTTTCCCAATGGTTCGCTTCACTGAATCTGGTTTCCTTAACTCGTTCCGGGGTGCGCCACCCGCGCCACGCACGGGATTTAGGCCCACCATTCACAGGCAATGCAGGCTTGCCTAACCTGAATGCTAGCCTATGTCCTAGCCAGCATCAATGGAACCCCTATTGCGGAGAATCACATGTCACACACAACCGTCCGGGCCCCGAGCGCCGGAGTCGCGGGCGCACCATGTCGCCGGCGCAGATCCGGCTGGATGATCGCGCTGCCCGTGCTCATCATCGCGGCCTCGGCAATGAGCCTGGCCATCGGCTCGAGGCCGATGTCGGCCGATCAACTGGCCGATGCCATCGGGCCGGCCCTGGAGTCCCTGCGCACCGGGTCGCGCGGCGGGTCGGACGGCGAGATCATCGCCAACCTCCGGGTGCCCCGCACCATCCTGGCGTTGTCCGTGGGCGCCGCGCTCGGCGTGGCGGGGGCGATCATCCAGGGCTACACCCGCAATCCCCTCGCGGAGCCCGGGATTCTCGGGATTTCCGCCGGCGCCGCCTTCGCGGTGGTCGCGGGGACGCTGCTCGCCGGGTCGCTGTCCACTCCGGCGACGGCCGCCCTGGCCTTCGTCGGCGCGGCGATCGCGGCATTCGCGGTGTTCGGCGTGACCTCCTTCGGGGGCGGGCTCAACCCGCTGACGCTCATCCTCGCGGGCGCAGCCATCACCGCCCTGCTCGCTTCGCTGACGTCCGCGCTGGTCCTGTCGGATGCGCGGGCCCTCGACCGGGTGCGGTTCTGGACGGTGGGGTCGGTGGCCGCCGGCGATCTGGGGGTGGCGCTGACCATCGCCCCAATTCTGGCGATCGGGATCCTCGCGGGATTCGCCACGGCCCCGACGCTCAATCTCCTGGCCCTGGGCGACGACGTCTCGGCGGGGCTCGGCGTCAACGTCCCGATGGCCCGGATCGCGGCGATGGTCATCGTCGCGGTTTTGGCCGGGGCCTCGACGGCCGCGGCGGGGCCGATCGGCTTCGTCGGGCTGATGGTCCCCCACCTGGTCCGCAGTTTCACGGGGCCGGACCATCGTTGGCTGCTGCCGGCCTCGGCGGCGGCCGGTGCCGCGCTGCTCACCTTCGCCGACGTGGTCGGGCGCGTGATCATCCCTTCGGGCGAACTCGAGGTCGGCGTCGTGCTCGCGTTCGTCGGCGCCCCGTTCTTCATCGCGGTCGTGCGCCGCAGGAAGTTGGTGACGGCATGACCCCCACATTGATCGGCCCACCGGTGGTGCCGGGGCGTCCGCCCCTGCGGTTCGCGGGCATGTCGGCGGTGTGGCGGCCGCGTGCGGCCCTCGCCGCCGGTGGCCTCGCGGTCCTGTGCTTGGCGACGGTCGTCGTCGGCCTGGGCATGGGCGACTACGCGATTTCGCCGGCCCGCGTCATCGAGGTCCTCTTCGGCGGCGGCTCCTCGCTGGACCGGACGGTGGTGCTGGGTTCGCGCCTGCCCCGGGTGGTGGGCGGCGTGATCGTGGGCGCTGCCCTGGGCATTGCCGGGGCGTTGACGCAGTCGATCGCGCGCAATGCGCTGGCCAGCCCCGATGTCCTGGGCATCACCGAAGGCGCCTCGGCGATGGCGGTGACGATCATCGTCGCGGGCACGGTTCTCGGCGGCGGCGGTTACGGGGCGGCGGCGCCGACGCTGTCGGGCGTCGGCATCCCGCTCGCCGCGTTCGCCGGCGCGTTGACGGTGACGGCGGCGATCTGGCTGCTGGCGTGGCGCCGCGGCGTGGATCCCTTCCGGCTGGTGCTGATCGGCATCGCCGTGTCGGCGCTGCTGCAGGCGTACATCATCTACTTGATGGCGGCGTCCGATTTGCGGGATGCGGCCGCGGCGCGGACCTGGCTGTCCGGCAGCCTGTCGGGGGCGTCGTGGTCGGGGCTGGCGGCGGTGGCGCTGTGCGTCGCCGTCGCCATGGGCCTGTTCGGGTGGATGGCGTTTCGCCTGTCCGTCCTGCAGCTCGGGCCGGCGACGGCGTCGGCCCTGGGCGGCCGGGTCCAGCTCAGCCTGGTCGCCCTGTTGCTCGTGGCCGTCGCATTGGCCGCGTCGTCGGTGGCCGCGGCGGGCCCGATCGGATTCGTGGCCTTCGTCGCGCCCCAGTTGGCGCTGCGGCTGGCCGGCGTACCGTCCCCTCCCCTGGCCACGTCCGCCGCGGCGGGTGCCGCGCTGGTGACGGTGGCCGACGTCATCGCCCGCGGCATCGCGCCGTGGGAATTGCCGGTGGGCATCGTCACCTCCGCCATCGGCGCCCCGTTCCTCATCCATCTGCTCATCCGCTCGAATCGGAGGACCAGCGCATGACCACAACGACCGAAATCGGAATCAGGGCACGCGGGCTGCGGGCCGGTTACGGCGGAGGCGTCATTCTCGATGGCGTCGACGTCGACATCCCCAAGGGGGCCGTCACCACGGTGATCGGCCCCAACGGCTGCGGGAAGTCGACGCTGCTGAAGTCATTGGCGCGCACGCACCCGGCGGAGGGCTCCCTGCACGTCGATGGGCGCGACGTGACGTCGGTGGCGAGGCGGGAGCTGGCCCGGATGGTGGGGATGCTCCCGCAGTCGCCGTTGGCCCCGGATGGAATCGTGGTGGCGGATCTCGTGTCCAGGGGGCGCCATCCGCATCAGAGTTGGCTGCGCCAGTGGTCGGGGTCGGACGAGATGGAGGTCGCGGAGGCCCTGTCCTTGACGGGCATCTCGGATCTGGCGGAGCGCCCGTTGTCGTCGTTGTCGGGAGGGCAACGCCAGCGGGTCTGGATTTCGATGGTGCTGGCCCAGCAGACGCCGACCCTGTTGCTCGATGAGCCGACCACGTACCTCGATCTGGCCCACGCCATCGACGTGCTCAAGCTGGTCGGCACTCTGCGGGACCGCCTGGGGCGCACGGTCGTGATGGTCCTCCACGACCTCAACCTGGCCGTGCGTCACTCGGATCATCTGGTGGTCATGCACGAGGGGGCGATCGCGGCGACCGGGTCGCCGGGGCAGGTGCTCACGGAGGGTTTGCTTGCCGACGTCTTCGGCCTGGATGCCCTCATCGTGGAGGATCCGGTTGCGGGCGGTCCCCTCATCGTCCCGCGGTGACCCGCGGGGCGGTGTCCCGGGCCCGCAACAGGCGGTGCGCCCCCAGCTGATGGTCGATGGATGCGGCGATCAGAGCGCGGTAGGTGGGTTCGGCGATGTCGCGGGACAGCCCGTTTTCATCCGCGAGGGCCTTCACCTTGCCCAGGACCTCGTCGACGCGTTCGGGCGCCCGCACCGCTTCTTCCCCGGATTCCCGTTTCACGAATGCGGCGAGGGTGACCCAGTGCTGGCGGCGTGCGAGCAGGGCGACGATCTCCTCGTCGAGTTCGTCAATGTTGCGGCGGAGGGTGCCCAGGGTGGCACCCGCTTCCCAGTCCGCCTTCGCCGAGGCCATTGCGCGCTCGAGGTCGAAGCCGTGCCGGGTGTGGTCTGCGTGGGACATGCTGAATCCTGACGGTGGAAAAGGTTGGGACCTACTTCATGAATGGACCAATCTTAGCCTAACCTGACCCACCGTAGGGCAGTCCCCGGCGCCGTTCCATGGGGCGGCGCCACCGCCGCCCCATGGACGCTTGCGGAGTGGACCTACCCCTGCGCGACGGCGACCGCGATGCGGTCTCCGACTTCGGAGGTGACGATGGGAGCGTCACCGCGGGCGGCGACGTCGGCCTCCACGGCACGCTCGATGCGGGCGGCGTCGTCCTCGCGGCCGAGGTGGCGCAGCATCATCGCGCCGGAGAGGATCGCCGCGGTCGGGTCGGCGATGCCCTGGCCCGCGATGTCCGGGGCGGAACCGTGGACCGGCTCGAACATGGAGGGGTTCGTGCGGGAAGCGTCGATGTTGGCGGACGCGGCGAGGCCGATTCCGCCGGAGATCGCCCCGGCCTCGTCGGTGATGATGTCGCCGAAGAGGTTGTCGGTGACGATGACGTCGAAGCGCGACGGCTGGGTGACCATGTAGATGGTCGCGGCGTCGATGTGGCTGTAGTCGACGGTGACCTCGGGGTACTCCCGCGCGACCTCGTCGACGGTGCGCTGCCACAGGCCACCACCGTAGACGAGCACGTTGCTCTTGTGCACCAGGGTGAGCTTCTTGCGGCGGGTCATGGCCAGGTCGAAGGCGTAGCGGACCACGCGCTCGGCGCCGAAGCGGGTGTTGACCGAGGTTTCGTTGGCCACCTCCTGGGGCGTGCCGACGCGGATGGCGCCACCGTTGCCGGTGTAGGCGCCCTCGGTGCCCTCGCGGACGACGACGAAGTCGATGTCGCCCGGGTTCTTCAGCGGGGATTCGACGCCCGGGTACAGCTTCGACGGGCGCAGGTTGACGTGGTGGTCGAGGGCGAAGCGCATCTTGAGCAGCAGCCCGCGCTCGAGGACCCCCGGCGGCACCTTGCGCGGGTCGCCGATGGCGCCCAGGAGGATCGCGTCATGTTCGCGCAGGCTGTCGAGGTCGGCGTCGGTGAGCAGCTCGCCGTTGCGCTCGTAGCGGCGGGCGCCCAGGTCGTACTCGGTGGTCTCGAAGTCGCCGATGGTCGCGCGGAGGACCTTGAGGGCCTCGGCGGTGACCTCGGTGCCGATGCCGTCGCCGTCGATGACGGCGATCTTCAGCGGGCCGGTGGTGGCGGTGGTGTCGCTCATTGTCGCGGGGATCCCTTCTCACTATATGGACGCGGCAATCCTACCAAATGAGATTGGCGGGGTCACGGTGGTGGCGTCACCAGCCCGGCGGGCGCGACTGGCACACGTCGTACCACAGATCCTGACCACAAGTTTGGGACCCGTTCAAGCCGCCGCAGCACCGCTCCCCCAACGAAGCGCGGGTCGCCTGGGGATTCTGCACGCAGTATTCCTCGTAGCCGACGGAGCCGTCGGTCATGATCGCCTGACCAGGAGAATCCTCGACGCAATAGTAAAAGTACTTCGCCTCGCCGCCACCATCCGCGCTGACCCCGGAACCGTCATCAGCACCCTGCCCCGCACCCGCCGCCGTCGCCGACTGCCGGTACTCGTGGACGTCGTAGACGACGTCACCGAGATTGCCCTCATCCGTCGACGACATGAACTCCCATTGCGGGGTCGCACAGTTGGTCAGCAGCATCCAGCCCCGGTCGCCCTGCTGAGAGGCGACGACGTCACCCACCGAATTGGCCAGACTCGCGTTGAGCATGACGTTTTCGTTCGCGCTCCGGAACACGACCAGATACGTCACGATGCCGCAGGAATTCATCGACATCGGCCATTGGCCCCCGTCAAGCGTTGCCTGCGTCGGCCCCGAGTTTTGGCCCACGCGCACGCGACCGCTCTCCGAACGTTCCAGCCGGTAGTCGCCCCAGCTCTCGACGGCCTTCGGGGCGGGCCCGGAAATCACCACGTCGAAACCGGCCCCCTCGAGCATCGCCGCCGAATCCATGGCCGGTTCTTCGGGTTCGGTCTCGGCATCGGTCTCCGACGAAGAAGTGGAGCCCATGGCAGGACCCGCCGTTTCGGACGATGCAGCCGCCGCCGGCTCCCCGTCGTTCCCCGTCAACGCCACAACGGCCACCGCCACGGCGACGGCGATGACCGCCACCAACGCGGCGATGATTATCGCCGCCTTCATCCCCGCTGACAGGCGGTTGTCGGCAGGACCGAAATTTCCGGGCTTTCCGTCGTCCCACGGGTTGTCGTCGAAAAGCGGTTCCTTCTCGTCCTTCTCGCTGCGGATCATCGCGTGCCGCCCTTCTTTCCGTGGCGCCAGCGCCGATTGATATCGCCCACGATAGTACCCGGCGCCACCAGCGGCCAACGACGTCCAGTCTCCCCCGTCGCCGTACCCCCGTGACTGCACTTCTGCGGACCCGCCTCGGTCCCGCTAGTTTTTCGTGCCATGGGGGAAACGACGACGGCACGGCCGTCCCTGGCAATGATCATCCGCACGCTCAAGTGGTCCGGCATCACGGTGGAGGGGATCGTCGACGACGGCGTCGGCGCACGCCTTGAGCTGGACAACGGGACCATCTTCAACACGCACAATCTCGAGCACATGCTCGGCAACGCCCCGCGCACGAAGTGGCGGCGCATCATCGAAGACTTCATCAAGCCGGCGGTGGACGGCCCTCCGGACGTGCCGGGGATCGGCGAAGTCGAACTGTTGCGGAACACCTATTCGCGCCTGTTGTGGGAGTTGCCGGCCGAGTTCGGACCCGACGCCTACACCTACGCGCGGAAGTTCGGCCCGTTCCACGAGGTCCTGCAGATGAAGATGGGACCACACCTGGCGTACCTGTCGGATCTCCAGGTCGAGGGTCGGGACGTGGATTTGCTTTACGACGCCGCCCGCAAGAACACCGAGAAATTGCACTGCGACATCGATCTGATGACGCACCCCGAGAAGGGCTCCATGTTGTGGTCCTTCAAGGGCGAATCGAATCTGGTCGCCTCGAAGCTGCCGTTCGTGCCGGACGCGACCAGACCGGCATGCCCGGCCCGTGGTTCATGCACTGGAACGGCGGCGACATGGAGATCGAGGCCGTGACGTTCGCGACGCACCCCATCACCGGCGAAGTCCGACTGTCTGACGGCGCGTTCCGCGACGCCATCCTGGAACTCGAGGACGAACTCGAGGACGACGACCTTCGCTGACCACCGCACCACGGCGAAACCCCGCCCCCGACCACGAAGGTCGGGGACGGGGCGTCGTCAAGTGAAAAAGCGGTGACCCTATCCCGCGTGGAGCTCGATGCTGCCACCGGGAATCGAATCGATGAGGCGACGGGTGTAGGGCTCCGTCGGATTCTCGAAGAGCTCGTCGGTGCCGCCGGTTTCGACGATGCGGCCCTTCTCCATCACCAGCACCTGATCGGCGATCTGCTTGACCACCGCCAGGTCATGCGTGATGAACAGGTACGACAAACCGAGCTCGGCCTGCAGCGAATTGAGCAGATCGAGGATCTGCGACTGCACCAGCACATCCAGCGCGCTGACCGCCTCATCGCACACCACCAGCTCCGGATTCAACGCCAGGGCACGGGCGATGGCCACGCGCTGACGCTGACCGCCGGACAGCTCACCCGGGTACCGGTGCGCCATCTGCCGCGGAATGGACACGCGATCGAGCAGCTCGTTGATCCGCTCCTGCCGCGACTTCTCGTCGCCGATGCCGTGAATGCGCAACGGCTCCGCGATGGTGTTGTACACCGAATACATCGGGTCGAGGGAACCGTACGGATTCTGGAAAATCGGCTGCACCCGGCGCCGGAAATCCAACTCGCCGGACTCGCCCCGCCGGTGCGCGCACCGCTTCGCGACGTCGATGCCGTCGAACACCGCAGTGCCCGACGTCGGCTCCAACAGGCCCAGCACCATCTGGGCGACCGTCGACTTGCCCGAACCGGACTCGCCGACGATGGCCGTCGTCGTGCCGCGCGGCATGGAAAACGACACGTCGTCGACGGCGGTGAACGTGTCCTTCTTCCACGGGCGACCGCCCGGGACCTTGAACACCTTCGTCAGCTCGCGGACCTCGAGGATCGGCACCTCCGGCGCAAGATCCTGCTCCTCGACGGCCTCCGTCGCCTGGACCATGGCCTCCTCGCGGACCTCCGCACGCGCGTCGAGGACGTCATCGCGCCGGGCCCGCAACGACGGTGCCGCCGCCACCAGACGCTTGGTGTACTCGTGCCGGGGATCCTGCAGGATCTCCAACGCCGGACCCCACTCGACGACGTGGCCCTGGCTCATCACGATGATCCGCGACGCACGCTCGGCCGCCAGGCCCAGATCATGGGTGATCAACAGCACCGACGTGCCCAGCTCCTTGGTCAGGCCGTCGAGGTGGTCGAGGATCTGCTGCTGCACCGTCACGTCCAGCGCCGACGTCGGCTCGTCGGCGATGAGCAGCTTCGGCCGCGCCGACAACCCGATGGCGATGAGCGCGCGCTGGCGCATGCCCCCGGAATACTCGTGCGGGTACTGGTCGATGCGGCGGGCGGCGTCGGGAAGCCCCGCCTCCTCCAACAGCTCGATGGCGCGGGCGTGCGCCTTTGACCCGGTGGCGATGCCGTTGGCGCGCAACGACTCCTTGATCTGGTGGACGACCTTCCATACCGGGTTCAGGTTCGACATCGGGTCCTGCGGAACCAGACCGATCTCCGCGCCGCGGATCTCCGTCATGCGGCGCTGCGACGCATGGGTGATGTCCTCGCCGTCGAAGGTGATCGTGCCGCCGGTGACGTGACCGCCGCCCGGCAGCAGGCCGATGATCGAATGCGCCAGCGTCGACTTGCCGGAACCGGACTCTCCGACGATGGCCACCGTCTCGCCCGGATAGATGTCCAGGTCGACGTCGAAGACCGTCGGCGCCGGGTCCTTCTTGCCGCCGAAGGCGATGTCCACGCCGCGCATCGACAGCAGCGGCTCGTCCGCGTGAGCGGGTTCGCGGGCTTCGCTCACTTCTTCCTCTCCTTCGGATCGAGGGCGTCCTTGACCACGTCGCCCAGCAGGATGAAGCCGAGCACGGTGATGGCCAGGGCGCCGGCCGGGTAAAACAGCGTCGCCGGCGATTGACGCAGCGTGTTCTGGGCGACGGAAATGTCGTTGCCCCAGCTCACCTCGGTCGGCGGCAGGCCGATGCCCAGGTAGGACAGCGTGGCCTCGGCGACGATGTAGATGCCCAGCGACGTCGTCGCCATGACGATGATCGGCGCCAGGCAGTTCGGCAGAACGTGCCGCAGCAGAATGCGCCCGCCGGACAGACCCAACGCGCGCGACGCCATGACGTACTCGTTGTTCTTCACCGACAACACCGCCGACCGCACCACGCGGGCCATCGACGGCCAGCCGAACAGCGACAGCACCAGCGTCACCGTCCACACGTCGCGCTGCGGGAAGACCTGCATCAGGACGATGCCGGCCAGCAGCAGCGGAATGGCGAAGAAGATGTCGGTGATGCGCGACAGGAAGGAGTCGAGGATGCCGCCGACCCAGCCGGCGGTGGCGCCGATGAGGATGCCCAGCAGCGTCACCAGCAACGTCACGCACACGCCGACGATCACCGACGGGCGGGCGCCGTAGATGACGCGCGCATAGACGTCATAGCCCTGCTGCGTGAACCCGAACGGGTGCCCGTCGACGGGGTCGCCGAGCGAGTTGCGCAGGTCCGCGGCGCGCGGATCCACCGACGTGAACAGGCCGGGGAACATCGCGACGACGGCCACGAGGGCGATGATCGCCATCGACACCCAGAACAGGGGTCGCCGGCGCATGCGTCGCCACGCCTCCCCCCACATGCCCAGCGGCACGGTGTCGGGCAGCTTCTGGTCGCGGGTGAGCACGTCCTCGGTGGACACGGGCGCATGGCCGCGCACCAGCCTGGGGTCGCCGGCGGCGAGGCCGGTGCCCGCGGGGACGTTTCTTGGGTCAGGCATATCGGATCCTCGGGTCGAGTGCCGCGTACAGCAGGTCGATGAGCAGGTTGGCCACCATGTAGATGATCACCAGGACGGTGACCACGCTGACGACGGTCGGCGTTTCGCCGATGGTGACGGACCGGAAGATCAGGCCGCCGACGCCGGGGATGTTGAAGATTCCCTCGGTGACGATCGCCCCTCCCATCAGGGCCGCCAGGTCCGCGCCGATGAACGTCACGACGGGGATCAGCGAATTGCGCAGAACGTGCGAGGCGACGACTTCCCTGCGGGACATGCCGCGGGCGTAGGCGGTGCGGACGAAGTCCGAGCCGACGGCTTCGGCGACCGAGGATCTGGTCAGTCGCAGCACGTAGGCGAAGGACACCAGCCCCAGCACGGTGGCGGGCATGATCAGGTCGATGAAGCCGGCGTTTCCGCCCACCGTGGGCGGCACCACCGCCCATTTGATGCCGAAGAGGTACTGGGCGACGAAGCCGATGACGAAGATCGGCACGGCGATGATGAACAGCGACGCGACCAGGACGGTCGAGTCGAACCAGCCGCCCTTGCGCAGGCCGGCGATGACGCCGAAGCCGATGCCGAACACCGTCTCGATCACCAGCGCCATCAGGGCCAGCTTGATGGTGACGGGGAACGCCTCCGCCAAAACGGCCGTGACGGGCCGACCGGAGAAGGTCTGCCCGAAATCGAACTGGAAGATGCCGCCGACGTACATGAGGTACTGCACGAGGAACGGCTTATCCAGGTTGTATCGCTCGCGGAGCTCGTTTTCGACCGCCGGCGTCAGGGGCTTGTCGCCCGCCAACGCCTGGATCGGGTCGCCCGGGGTGAGGAACACCATCGCGTAGATGAGGAAGGTGGCCCCGAAGAACACCGGGATCATTTGGAGCAGCCGCTTGCCGATGTACCACGGCACCGCGATCAGCCCTTCTTCATGGGTGCGTAGTCAAACGTGCCGTTCCACAGCATGTCGACGCCGGAGACGTCCGGGTTCCAGGCGTAGGAGGCCCTGGGCACCCACATCGGGATGGCGGGCAGCTCGTCGACGAGGATTTCCTGGGCCTGCTTGTACAGCTCGTTGGCCTTGGTCTCGTCGGTTTCGGCGGCGGCTTCGGCCAGCAGGCGGTCGAATTCCTCGTTGGAGTAGCCGCCGTCGTTGGCGGAGCCGGTGGTCATGTACTGGGGCTCCAGGAAGTTGGCCAGCGACGGGTAGTCGGCCTGCCAGCCGGCGCGGAAGGCGGAGCCGATGGTCTTGTTGGTCACGTCGTCGCGCAGGCCCTTGAACAGGGGGTAGGCCTTGCCGGTGGCTTCGATGTCGAGGGTGTCGGCGATGCCGTTGGTGATGGCTTCGACCCATGCCTGGTGGTCGCCGTCGGCGTTGTAGGCGATTTCGAACTTGCCGGACCACGGGTTGATGTCGTCGGCCTTCGCCCACAGCTCCTTGGCGCGTTCGGGGTCGTAGCCGATGGTGTCGGAGCTGTCCGGGGACTGCAGGCCGGGCAGGGTCGGCACGCCGAAGTCGACGGCCGGGTCGGCGGCGCCGGCGTAGATGGTGTCGACGATCAGCTGGCGGTCGAAGGCGAGGGAGATTGCTTGACGACGGAGCTTGCCTTCCTCGTCATCGCCGAAGTGCTCCAGGTTTTCGGGGATGACGAAGGTCTGGGAGACCATCTTCGCCTTGGAGTCGTGCGAGTCCGGGAAGTCGTTTTCGTAGTTCGACAGGGCGGAGGTCGGGATGGTGTCCATGACGTCGAGGCGGCCGGACTGGAGGTCGGCGTAGGCGGTGTCGAGGTTCTGGTAGAACACGAAGTTCACGCCGCCGTTGGCCGGGGCGTCGCCTGCGTAGTCCTCGTTGACGACGGTGTTCAGGCCGACGTTGTGCTGCCAGGCGGAGTCGGATTCGAGCTTGTAGGGGCCGTTGCCGATGGGGGCCTGGCCGTAGGCCTCGACGTCGTCGAAGGCGACGGACGGCCACGGGTAGTACGCGGCGTAGCCCAGGCGCATCGGGAACGAGGCCTCCGGGTTGGTCAGCTTGACGATGAATTCGGTGTCGGAGACCTTCTCCAGGCCGGACATCTCGTCGGCGGTGGCGCCCTCTTCGGCGACCTCGTCGTAGCCCTGGATGTTTTCGAAGAAGTACTGCTGCTTCTGGGCGTTCTTCGAGGCGGCGGCGTAGTTCCAGGCGTCGATGAAGGAATCGGCGGTGACGGCCTCGCCGTTGGTGAAGGTCCAGTCGTCCCGGAGCTTGATGGTGAACTCGGTGGCGTCGTCGTTGGCCTCGATGGACTCGGCGACGGCCATGTCGGTTTCGCCGTTGACGTCGTAGGTGACCAGGCCGGTGTACAGGACGTCGATGATGTTGCCGCCGCACGCTTCGTTGGTGTCGGTGGACAGCAGCGGCGACTGCGGTTCGCAGCCGTAGGCGTTGATGACGGCGGATCCGTCGCCGCCTCCTCCGGTTCCGTCGTCGGAGCTGCACGCGACCATCGCGGCGCTCGCCGCGATGGCGGTGAGTCCGGCGAGGATCGCCTTCTTCTGTGACTTCATGGTCCTGCCTTTCGTCGGTCCCGGGGTGGTGGCCCGGGGCTGTGGGAGGGTTCCGCCCGTCGGTTGCCTGGTGGAACGGGCGAATTTGCGTCATTCACCCTCGTAAACCGTGAATTGCACCGTTGACGGTTACCTACTTTTGTGACCTAATCCACCATCAATGTCAAGCCTGCGTTCAGGTCACATTCAGGCCACGGTCATCCAGCGGGACTTTTCCACCTTGTTGCAATCGGTTTTCACTTGCGTGATGATGTCCCCCATGCCGAACACGAACCCCGCCCCCGTCTCCGCCGGAACCCCCGTCACCGTCCTCTCCGGATTCCTCGGCTCGGGAAAGACCACGCTGCTCAACCACTTGCTCGCCAATCGCGGCGGCCGCAAACTCGCCGTCATCGTCAACGATTTCTCGGAGGTCAACGTCGACGCCGAGCTCATCGCCGCCGGATCGCATCTCACCCGCGGCGAGGATCGTTTGGTCGAGCTGTCCAACGGCTGCATCTGCTGCACGCTGCGGGAGGACCTCGTCGAGGGCGTCGGAGCGTTGGCCCGTTCGGGCAAGTACGACCAGATCGTCATCGAGTCGACGGGCATTTCGGAGCCGATGCCGGTCGCCGCGACGTTCGAGTGGGAATTCGACGACGGCACGCGTTTGGCGGACATCGCCCCCATCGACACGATGGTGACGCTGGTCGACGCCTCCCAGTTCCTCACCATGCTGCGCTCGGGCACGGCGCTGGCCGACGCCGATCGCCAGGCCACGCCGGATGACGAGCGCACGGTGTCCGATCTTCTCGTCGATCAGGTCGAGTTCGCGGATCTCATCCTCGTCACCAAGACGGATCTCGTCGACGAGCGCGTCGCCCGAGCCACGGAGGATGCGGTGCGCGCGATGAATCCCCGGGCGCGCATCCTGCGCGTCACCGATGGCGAGGTAGGCGCGGGCGTCATCCTCGATGCGGGGCTTTACGACGAAGCCACCGCCGCGACCTACCACGGTTACGCCGAAGAACTCGCCGCTCCCCACACCCCGGAGACCGAGGAGTACGGGATCTCCTCCGTCACGTTCCGCGGTGACCGACCCTTCGACCGGGATCGCCTCATCGCCGCACTGCGCGGCACCCGCGGGCTGGTGCGGTCGAAGGGCCACTGCTGGATCGCCGACCGGCTGGAGATCGCGCAGGTGTGGAGCCAGGCCGGCCCGAACCTGTCCATCCAGCCGGCCGTGGAGTGGGCACGCACCGATGTGGCGCCGTCCAACGAGGTCGTGCTCATCGGCGTGAACTTCGACGCCGATGCCGCAGTGGCCGCGTTCGACGCCGCCATGCTCACCGACGATGAGACCATGGCGCTGCTGGCCGAACGCGGGTAACCGACGGGCTCCGGCCTACTCCGGCTTCATGGAGCCGTTAGCGAGGAAACGGCGGTGGAAGTCGGCGGCGGTGTCCAGGTCATGCGGCGTGTGCATGAACGGGGTGGCCTTCTCGGCGCGCTCGACGTATTCGAGGAGCGCCTCCTTGTACATCGGGTGCGCGCAGTTCTCGATGACCTTCCGGGCACGCTGGCGCGGGGCCAGTCCGCGCAGGTCGGCCAGACCCTGCTCGGTGATGATGACCATCACGTCATGCTCGGTATGGTCCACGTGGGACACCATCGGCACGATGGCGGAAATGTCGCCGCCCTTCGCGATGGACGGGGACACGAAGGTGGAGATGTAGGCGTTGCGGGTGAAGTCGCCCGAACCGCCGATGCCGTTCATCATGCGCGAGCCGGCGACGTGCGTGGAGTTGACGTTGCCGTAGATGTCGGCCTCGATCATGCCGTTGGTGGTGATCAGCCCCATGCGGCGCACCAGCCCCGGGTTGTTGGAGATGTCCTGGGGGCGCAGCACGATCTTCTCGCGGTAGTCGGCCGCCTTTTCGTTCATGCGCGCGGCGTACTCCGGCGACAGCGAAAACGCGGTGGCGGAGGCGACCGTCAGCTTGCCGGCGTCCATCAGGTCGATCATGCCGTCCTGGATGACCTCGGTGAAGGAGGTCAGATTCTCGTACTTCGAGTCCAACAGGCCGGCGAGCACGGCGTTGGGGATGTTGCCCACGCCCGACTGCATCGGCAGGAGATTCTCCGGCAGACGGCCGGCCTTGACTTCGCCGTCGAGGAAATCGAGCAGGTAGCCGGCGATGGCCTTCGAATCGTCGTCGAGCGGCTTGAACGCGGAGTTGCGATCCTCCGCGTGGGTTTCCACGACGGCGACGACCTTGTCCAGGTCGACGGTCATGTACGGGGAGCCGATGCGATCGCCCGGGTTGGTGATCGGGATCTCCTTGCGCAGCGGAGGCAGGCCCACGTCGTAGATGTCGTGCATCCCCTCCAGATCCTCTGACTGCCAGGAGTTGACCTCGATGATGATCTTTTCGGCGGCGTTGAGGTAGGACAGGTTGTTGCCGACGGAGGAGGCGAACACCAGCGAACCATCCTCGCGAATGCGCGACACCTCGACCACGGCCGCGGCGACGGGACCGAAGAAGCCCTGCTCGACCTGCGGACCCGAGTGCGACAGGTGAATGTCCGAGTATCCCGCGTCACCGGCGTTGATGCGATTGCGCATGTGCGGATCCGACTGGTACGGCATGCGCCACTCGACGCCGTTCACGTCCGCCAGCGCACCATCGAGCTCGGGGGCCGTCGACGCGCCCGTCATCATCTTGATCTTGAATTCGTCGCCTCGGGCATGGGCGGCCCTGATGCGCTCGGCCAGGGCCGGGGGAACGACCTTGGGGTAGCCCGCGCCGGTGAAACCGGCGAAACCCACCAGGTCGCCGTGGTTGATGAATGCGGCCGCCTCCTCGGCGGACATGATCTTCCCGCGGAGACCCGCGTGGGCGATGCGATCGGACATCGTGAATCCTTCCTTGAAAAAAACGGGCTGAAGCGACGGTGGGCCGCTGCCCCAATCCTATCCGTCGTCATGCATAGTTTTATCGGCGCCACGGACACCCTCCCCCGATCGTCGACACCCGCCAACGACGACGTGACATGCAGCACAACAGTGATAGCCCACGACGTGCGCCACAGGGGAATTCCGCACCGAAACGTGCGCCCGCCAATGGCCCTTCATGAATATTTTCCATCCGGGAAGCATCGCCGCCAACCACCCCGAAATCGGTCCGAGAACCACCGTTAGCGATCTGGTAGATTCAGGGCCAAACCGAAGGTGTGATCGCCCACACTCGACGGTGGACCAATGCCGGAGTCACGCACCGGCGAACGCATGAGGCCGCACGCACATTGGCCCAAACGATCCAGGAGGAATCAACGACATGACCGACCGCATCGCACACGCGGGTCTCCGCGGCAAGGTGATGACCGCCGATGAGGCCGCGAACTTCATCAACCCCGGCGACATGATCGGTTTCTCCGGCTTCACCGGCGCCGGTTACCCGAAGGAGCTGCCCGGCGCGCTGGCCAAGCGCATCACCGAGGCCACCGAGCGCGGCGAGGAGTTCCGCGTCAAGGTCCTCACCGGCGCCTCCACCGCTCCGGAACTCGACGCCGTGCTGGCCGAGACCGGCGGCGTCGCCTGGCGCATGCCGTACCAGTCCGATCCGAGCATGCGCAAGGCCATCAACGACGGCACGTCGCTGTACTCCGACATGCACCTGTCGCACTCGGGTCCGCAGACCGAGGAGGGTTTCTTCGGCGAGCTCAACGTCGCCGTCGTCGAGGCCACCCGCATCACCGAGTCCGGTGGCCTGGTCCCCACCTCCTCGGTGGGCAACAGCGTCTCCTACCTCAACGCCGCGGACCGCATCATCGTCGAGGTCAACTCCTGGCAGTCGCTCGGCCTGGAGGGCATGCACGACATCTGGAACCCGGGCCTGCCGCCGAACCGCCAGATCATCCCGATCGTCGGCTCCGGCCAGCGCATCGGCGAGACCGCCATCCAGATCGACCCGTCGAAGGTCGTCGCGGTCATCGAGACCGACGCCCCGGACCGCAACTCGCCGTTCAAGCCGCTTGACGACGACTCGAAGGCCATCGCCGGCCACCTCATCGATTTCTTCGAAAACGAGGTCGCCCAGGGTCGCCTGCCGGAGAACCTGCTGCCGCTGCAGTCGGGCGTCGGCAACATCGCCAACGCCGTGCTCGCCGGCCTGCTGGACTCCGACTTCGAGAACCTGACCTCCTACACCGAGGTCATCCAGGACGGCATGGTCGAGCTGCTGGACAAGGGCACCATGTCGGTGGCGTCGGCCACCTCGTTCGCCCTGTCCCCGGAGGCGGCCGAGCGCATGAACGACCAGGCCGAGGAGTACGCCAAGAAGATCGTGCTGCGCCCGCAGGACGTCTCCAACAACCCCGAGGTCATCCGTCGTCTCGGCGTCATCTCCTGCAACGGTCTGATCGAGGCCGACATCTACGGCAACGTGAACTCGACCCACATCATGGGCACGAAGATGATGAACGGCATCGGCGGTTCCGGCGACTTCACCCGCAACGCCTACATCTCCACCTTCGTCTCCCCGTCGACGGCGAAGGGCGGCGACATCTCCGCCATCGTGCCGATGGTGTCGCACCACGACCACACCGAGCACGACACCATGGTCATCATCACCGAGCAGGGTTTGGCCGACCTGCGTGGCCTGGGCCCGCGCCAGCGCGCGAAGGTCGTCATCGACAAGTGCGCGCACCCCGACTACAAGGAGGCGCTGTACGAGTACGTGGAGCGCGCCGAGAAGGGCGGCCAGTCGGCGCTGCACACCCCGCACGACCTCAAGGAGGCCCTGGGCTGGCACCAGCGCTTCGTCGAGACCGGTTCCATGAAGCAGAAGTAGGGTCCGGGGCCGACGGCCTCTCCCCCGCTTTGCGACGCCCGGCCCGCACATTCCCTTCGGAGTGTGCGGGCCGGGCGTTTGTCCGTTGTTCGGGGGCGGATCAGGCTTGTTTCCTGCGGCCTTCGGACCAGGCGGCCCACAGGGTGGCGTAGCGGCCGCCGGCGGCGACGAGGTCGGCGTGGGGGCCGGATTCGACGATGCGGCCGCCTTCCATGACGACGATGCGGTCGGCCGCGGCGGCCTGGTCGAGGCGGTGGGCGACGATGAGGGCGGTGCGGTCGCGGGTGACTTCGTCGGCGGCGTCGGCCAGGGAGTCCGCGCCGACGGATCCGGCTTCGGCGGTGGCTTCGTCGAGGACGATGACCGGCGGGTCGGACAGCAGCACCCGGGCCAGCGCCACCTGCTGGGCGGCGACGGGGTCGAGACGGTGGCCGCCGAGCCCGACGATGGTGTCCAGGCCGTCGGGCAGGCGGTGGAACCAGTCGGCCCCGACCCGCTCGAGGGCGTCGACGACGGCGGCGTCGTCTGCGTCGGGGGCGGCCAGCGTCAGGTCGTCGCGCAGGGCCCCTTCGAAGACGTGGACTTCCTGGGTGACCAGGGCGACGGTGCGCCCGCGGGCGGCTTCCGCGTCGACTGTGAGATCCTGGCCGCCGACGGAGACGGTGCCGGAGTCGGCGATGCGCAGACCGGCGACGATGGCGGCGAGGGTGGACTTGCCGGCGCCGGAGGATCCGACGAGTGCGACCGTCTCCCCCGGTGCGATGATCAGGTCGACGTCGGTGACGGCGATGCCGCGACCGTAGGAGAAGTTCACGCCGCGCAGTTCCACGCCGGCGGAGGGATCGGGGTCGGCGTCGGCGTGTTCGGGGCGACGTTCGGCGAACACGCCGACGATGCGGGTCAGCGACGTCGCGCCGGACTGGGCGACGTCGAGGACCATGACCATGCGCGTCAGGGGTGCGAACAGGCGCATGAAGAGCAGCATCGCGGCGGTGGCGCCGCCGATGGTGGTGTGCCCGGCGCGCACCAGATAAAAGCCCAGCACCAGCGTCGACGCCATGCCCAGGTACTCAGCCAGGTGCATGCGCGCCATGATGATGTTGTTGGTGATGCGGGCGTCGACGCCGTGGCGGACGACCTTCCAGGACCAGTCGGCGATGCCGTGTCGTCGTGAAGCGGCGAGGCCGAACGCGCGCACCGCGGGCAGGCCGTGGATGGTCGACAGCACCGTGCGGGCGCGTTCGCCCATCGCGCCGCGCTCGGCGGCGAACACGGCGGGGGCGGTGCGCAGGTAACCGCGCACCGCGATGACGTGGACCGGCGCGACGATGAGGAACGCCACCATGAACCGCCAATCCACCGAACCGACGCCGGCGATGGACACCAGGACGGTGAACGCGGCGCCGGCGACGATGGGCAGGGTCTGGGTGACCGACGCGGACACTTGGGCGACGTCGTCGGTGGCGCGGGAGACCACGTCGCCGGCGCCGGCCCGTTCGACGCGCTCGACGGGCAGGCCCAGCGCGGTGGCGACCATGTCCTCGCGCAGGTCGGCGATGGCGGTCTCGGCGAGCCGGGCGACGAGGGTGAAGCCGACCGCCGACAGCACGCCGGAGCCGATCGCCGCGGCCACCATCCGCAGGGCGAGTTCCCCGATGTCGCCGGTGGTGCCGCCCCCGGCGACGACGTCGACGATGCCGCCCATCAGCTTGGGCACGAGCACGCCGCACCACGCGGCGCCGATGAGCACGGTGACCGCGACGCCCAACCGGAGTCCGCGCCCGCGCACGAGGGTGCGCAGGTGCCGGAGGGTCTCCCCCGCACTCGCCACCGGGAACCGGTCGGCGGTGACGGAGGCGTCGCGGCTGTCGGCGGCGAACGTCGGCCGCAGTGCCCGGGCCAGGCGATTCATGGCGCGCATGTCACGCCACCTCCATTTCGGCCGCCCACGCCGGGGCGGAGGTCAGCACGATCGTGGTGCGGCCGGCTCGGTGCCGGGCGACGCCGCGGGCGACGGCCTGCTCCGTCACCGAGTCCACGGCCGTGGTCGGATCCACCAGCACCAATGCCGGCGGATCCGCCAGCAGGGCCCGGGCCAATGCGATGCGCTGTCGCTGGCCGCCGGAGAGCATGACCCCCGCGTCGCCGATGCGGGTGTCCGTGCCGTCGGGCAGTACCTCGATGACGTCGATGCAGCCTGCGGCGGCGAGCGCGGCGTCGATCTCCGGCCCCGTGGCGTCGGGGCGCACGGCCAGCAGGTTCTCCGTGACGGTGCCGTCGAACAGGTCCGCCGAATGCGGGGCGGTGACCACGCGGTCCAGGACGTCGCCGAGGTCGGCCTCCGCCAGGTCCACGCCGTCGACGAAGTACGTGCCCGCCTGCGGGCGACGGGTGATCGTCAGCGCGTCGACGATCGTCTGCATCTCCTCCGCGCCGACGGCGATGACGCGATGCGCCCCCGGCGACACGGCCTCGCCGTCGATGACGATGCGGGCGGGGTCGTCGTCACGCAGATCCCGGCCCACCGGAGTGCCGTCCTCCTCCACCGCGTAGGGCTCGCGGAGCAGGCCGAGGACACGCTCGGCCGAGGCCACCGACGTCGCCCACACCGCCGAGGCGTTCTTGCCCAGGGCCGTCATCGGATCGATGATGAACTGCGCCAGCCCCACGACCGTGATGAGTTCGCCGACGGTGAGGTGTCCCTGAATCGCCGCGACGCCGGAGCCTACTGCGACGAGGGTGACGAACACGCCGCCGAGGACCTCCACGGAGCCGATGAGCCGGGCCTCGGCGTCGACGGCGTGGACCGTGGCGTCCAGCGCCTCGCGGGAACGTGCCCGGTACCGGGAGGCGGCGGTGCGGCGGGCGCCGAGACCCGCCAACGTGCGGAAACCCGCCACCAGGTCAGCTGCGGTGGCCGACGCCCGGGCGGCCGCGGCTTGACGACGGCCCACCCGACGGCGCAGCGGCGCCCCCGCCGCCATCGACCCCCAGGTGAGCAGGGCGCCGCCGACGAGGACGACGAGGCCGACGGGCACGGAGACGGTGAGCAGGATGATCGACGCGAAGATCAGCGCCGCGACCTCCGCCACGGGGCGCAGACCCACCATGACCGCGCGGGCGGTGTTCTGCGCGTCCGTCGTGGCCACGGCCAGCAACGCGCCCGGCGGACGGGTGCCGTTGGCGAAGCCGCGCCGGTCGATGATGCGGTCGGTGAGCTGCATGCGCAGGGCGTGCTCGACGGTGAGCATCGCGATGGTGCCCAAACGGCCGCCGAAGCGTGCCGCGAGGTCGAGCGCCAGGAAGACCGCCGCCAGCACGAGCATCCACGACCACAGCGCCGTGGAATTGCCGTCGGCGATGGCGGTGTCGACCGTGCGCCCGGCGACGACGGGCACCAGGGCCTCGCACACCTGGTGCACGATCATCAGCAGCATCGCCGGGATCGTCACCGGCTTGCGCGAGAACATCACCCGCAGCTGATACTTCGCGGGCGACGTCGTCGCGTCGAAGGCGGGCGGCGCAATCGACGGCGGCGTGGCCAGCGCGGTGATGAGCGGCAAAGGGGAACCTCCCGGGTCGATGCTGGCGGCAAGGAAGTCTTACCTTAGCCAGCAGCCACCCCCGGATCCCATGCGGTGGGGCCGCTCGCACACTGGAGGCGCATCGATGTTTTGGGTAGCCTACCCTCATGAGTCAAGAAGTCATCAGCGCTTCCTCCCCCGGTCTGGCGCCCTTCCGGCTTTTCCGGACCACCGTCACGACGATCGATCGGTCGCGCCCGAACATAGTCCGCGTGACCTTCGGCGGCGACTGCCTCCGCCGTTTCGGTCGAGGCGGACTCGACCAGCGCATCAAGCTCTTCTTCCCCCGCATCGACGACGTCACCGATCGCGCACTGCCCCTGCCCGACCTCGGCCCGGATCTCTTCGACGCGGACGGTGCCGGCGACGACACCGCTTTCGCTCGGCTGCGGTCGATCAAGTCCGCGCCCGACGCCCCGCACGTGCGCACATATACGGTGCGCCGGATCGACCCCGACGGCACGGCCCTCGACGTCGATCTGGTCGCCCACGGCACCACGAGCCCGTCCGCGCGCTGGCTGGCGCAGGTCCGGCCGGGCGATCCGCTCACCATCCTGGGCCCCGACGAGTTGTCCGCGGGGCGTCTCGGCGGCATCGAGTGGCGGCCCGGCGCGGCGTCGTCCATCCTCATCGCCGGCGACGAGACCGCCCTGCCCGCCATCGCCGGGATCGTCGAACAGGGCGGAGTTCCCGCCGACGCACGGGTGCGCATCGTCGTCGAAGCGCCTGATCTGCGCGATCTCGACGATCTCCGCACCCCCGCCGAATGGAACGTCGTCAGGCTGGCCCGCCCGGACGACATCGCCCCCGGCGAATTGCTTTCCGACGCCGTGCGCGCCTTCCTCGCCGACGAACCGGGATTCCTCCGCGGACGAACCGCCGGGCACGACGGACCCGACGATGTCGAGGCGGACGCCGGAGAAGTCGTCTGGGACCTCGCCGCGGATCATCCCGACGGCGGCGGTTACGCGTGGTTGGCGGGAGAAGCCTCTGCGGTGACCGGGCTGCGCCGCCATCTGGTGCGGGACCTCGGCGTCGACAAGTCGCGGGTTTCGTTCATGGGATACTGGCGCGCCGGCCGCGAAGGCGCCTGAAGGTTCAGACGGTGCCGCGGGCCACGATCAGCGGCGCCTTCCCCCCGGTCGGGTCGTCGAGGACGTCGGCGCGCAGGCCGTAGGCCTCGGCGAGCAGCTCCGGGGTGATGGCGTCGCGGGGGCCGCCGTCGGCGAGGATCGCACCGTCCTTCATCACCACCACGCGGTCGGAATACATCGCCGCCATCGACAGGTCATGCAGCACCATCACGACGGTGCGGCCCTCGTCGGCGAGCCCGCGCACCAGGTCGAGCATCTCGATGGCGTGCGCGGGGTCGAGATAGGTGGTCGGCTCGTCGAGAAGCAGCACCGGGGTCTCCTGCGCCACCGCCATGGCCAACCACGCGCGCTGCCTCTGCCCGCCCGACAAGGTGGCCAGGTCGACGTCGGCGAGCTCGGCGGTGCCGGTGCGTTCCAGCGCCTCGGCGACGACCGCGCGGTCGCGGGCCGAGATCCCCCGCCACCGAGGACGGTGAGGGTGTCGGCCGCGGGCGACGAGTTCACCGACGGTCAGCCCCTCCGGCGCCACCGGATGCTGAGGGAGCACGGCCACGCGGCGGGCGCAATCGCGGGCCGAGAGCGAGTGGACGTCGACGTCGCCGATGCGCACCCGACCCGAACGCGGCACGAGCAGACGGGACATGGTCCGCAGAAGAGTCGATTTGCCGCAGCCGTTGGGCCCGAGCAGCGTGGTCACGTCTCCCGGTGACGCGGTCAACGACGTCCCGCGGACGATGTCCGGGCCCTCGCCATATCCGGCGACGACCGCCTCGACGGTGATGTTCATGGGATGCTCCTCGAAATCGATCCGCGCACGACCAGCGCGACCAGAACGGGTCCGCCGATGATGGCGGTGATCAGGCCCACCGGCACGGTCACCGGGAGCAGCGACGCGATGACCGCACACCCGGAGATGAGCGCCGCGCCCGCGGCGGCGGATGCCACCGGCGGCGCGGTGGGGGCTCGGGACGCCAGCCGCGCCAGCTGCGGGGCGACGAGCGCGACGAACCCGATGGGCCCCACCACCGACACGGTCACCGCGACGAGGCCCGTCGACGCGATGAGCAGCGTGGCCCGCACTCGCTCGACGTCGACGCCGAGCGCGCGCGCCGAATCGTCGTCATGCGCCAGCAACGGAAGGTCCCGCGTGCACCAGGCACCGAGCGCCGCAAACGGCACCGTGGCGGCGAGCAGCGGCGGAATCGCCTCCCAGCGGACCAGGCCGGTCGACCCGGCCAGCCAGGTCTGCGCCTCGGCCGCCCGCGACAGGTCCGCGCGGACCATGAGGTAGGACACCGCCGCATGACACATCAGCGACAGGGCGACGCCGACGAGGATGACCCGGCTCGACGTGCCGAGTCCGCCGAATGCGAACAACAGGGCGACGATCGCCGCGGCGCCCGTCATCGCGAGCAGACAGCGCCACCAGAACGTCGGGATTCCATCGGCGAACTCCGGCCGCGCCACCAGCGTGCCCAGTACCACGGCCACCGCCGCTCCCCCGGACACGCCCAGCACGTCCGGCGACGCGATCGGGTTGCGCGACGACGTCTGCGTCCACGCCCCGGCCAGACCGAGCGCCGCGCCGACGAGTGGTGTGGCGATGGCCACCGGCATCCTCAGGTCCCATACGACGGCGATCTCGCGACCGGTGCCGCCGCCCATGAGCACGGACAGGACCGTCGACGGCGGGATCGACACCGGACCGAGGCCGAGCATGAGCACGTACGCGACTGCCGCGACCGCCCCGAATCCTGCGGCGGTGAGCCCGGCGGCGACGATCCTGCGATCAGCTGCGGGCACGACGCTCCCCCTTTCGGACCGCGTACACGAACAACGGGGCGCCGACGAGGGCCAGCACGATGGACACCTCGACCTCGCCCGGCCGCACCACCATCCGTCCGACGACGTCGGCGAAGACCGTGAGCGCGGCTCCCGCGACCGCAGCAGCCGGCAGCAACCGGACCAGCGACGGCCCCGTCAACGGCCGGATCAGGTGCGGAGCGGCGAATCCCACGAAGGCCACCGGCCCCACCGCCGCCGTCGCGGAGCCGGCGAGCACGACGACGGCGGCGAGCATCGCGGCCCTGACCGCCCCCGGCGATGCACCGAGCCCCGCCGCGACGTCATCGCCCATGGTCAGCAGGTCCATCGACCGTGCGAAGGTGGCGGCGATGACTCCGCCGACGACCAGCCCGCCTGCCGCCAGCGCCGCGTCCTCGGCCGCCTTTCCCGACATGGAACCGACGGTCCATTGCCGCATGCCGTCGAGCACCGCATGGGATTGCAGCGCCAGCAGCGTCGTGGCCGCGGTGAAGGCCGCCGACGCGCCGACGCCGACGAGGATCAGGGTCAACGGATCCGCCGATGCGCGCGACGCCCCGAACACGAATAGCGCGGCCGCGGCGGCGCCGGCCATGGCCAGCGGGGCCCGGGCGAACGATCCCGCCGCCCCGGCGGTCAGGCCCACCGCAACCGCGAAGGCGGCGCCGGAGGTGATGCCGATGATCCCGGGGTCCGCCAACGGATTGCGCGTCCACGTCTGCGCGATCGCCCCGGCCATGGCCAGCGAAGCCCCGACCCCCAATCCGAGGATCGTCCTGGGCACCCTCAGCTCCCAGACCACGTGGACCAGGTCACCGAAAACGCTGGTCGCCGCGGAGGGCCCGTCGCGGAGTACTGCGAGCACCTCGGTCGGAGACGTCGGCCTGGCGCCGATGAACACGGACGCCGCCGCACAGGCGATCAGCGTCGCCGCGAGGGCGACGGGCCAGACGCGGCGGGCTCCGGTCACAGCTGGTCGGCGAACTTGTCGATCGCCCACGGAATGGTGACCGGGTTCGGCATGCTCATGGCGTTGCCCGTGTCGGAACCGAGGAAACGCACGCGACCATCCTTGACCACGTCGAGATTCATGAACGTCGGGTCCTTCTTCAATGCATCGACGGCGCCCATGTAGTCGAGCACGAACAACACGTCGACGTCGTTGAGATCCGCGTAATTCTCCGGCGCGAAATCCTTGTAGAAGATGCCGTCGTCGGTCTTCTGCAGATCATCGGGGATGGTGTAGCCCAGGTTCTCGACGAACTGGCCACGGCCGTCGCCGTCGGTGTACAGGCCGATCCTTCCGTCGTAGGGCATGACGATCGCCGCGGTCTGGTCGGCGGTCTCCGGATGCTCCTTCTTGAACTCCGTGAACTTCGCCTCGGTGTCGGCGATCAGCTTCGCGCCCTCCTCGGGCTTGCCGACGGCCTCCGAAATGGTTCGCACCTGGGAATCCCACGGCACCTGCCAATCGGCGTACTCGTCGTCGTGGAGGGTCACCGGCGCAATGGCCTCGAGGTCCTTCTTGGCCTGCTCGTCGACGGCGTTGTTGACCGCGATGATCTGCGTCGGGTCGGACGCGGCGATCTTCTCCACGGTCTCGGCCGTGAATCCGGTGCCCGTGCCGTAGACGACGTCGGGCCTGGCGTCGCCGAGCAGCTCCATCGACCACGGGCCCACCCCGGATTCGTCGACGTCGCCCTCGGCGCCCCACGGAGCGATCAGCACGGGGTCGATGCCCAGTGCCAGCAGCGTGTCGGCGTCGCCGAGGCCGACGGCCGCAACTCGCTCGACGCCTTCCCCGTTCGCGCCGGCGGCGGCCGTTTCGGCTCCACCGTCGCCGCGCGAGCAGCCGGTCACGGCCAGCGCGGTCGCTGCCACGAGCGCCACCGCCTTGGCGATCATCTTCCGGCCATGGTTGTTGTTCACGATTCTGAACTCCCGTTCGTCGTTGACGCGGCGCACCGCCGCACGGGAGCACCATAGGTGACCCGTCACCCATTTGACAAGGCTACCCTTGCTCGTGCTGGTAGGGGCGGGTACCGCGAATTCCGGTGGGACGGCGGGAAGAAAGAATCCCCGGGGCCCAAAGGGCCCCGGGGATTTGTTGCGCTCACCGTTCACATCACGCGACGCAAACGGCCGGTGGAGCTAGTTGAGCACCAGCTGCAGCGCGCGGTTGGCGTCGATCTCGTCCACGATCGACTCGACCAGATCCTCCGGCACCTCCTGCGAGACGCGCAGGATGAGGATGGCGTTGTCGCCGTCGGCCTCCGGGGACAGGGCGGCGGCCTCGATGTTGATGCCCGCCTGGCCCAGCGCGACGCCGACCTTGCCCAGGGCGCCCGGCTGATCCTTGTAGGTGAGGAACAGGTTGCGGCCCTCGGAACGCATGTCCACGCCGCGGCCGTTGATGCGCACGATCTTCTCCACGCGCTCCAGGCCGGTCAGGGCGCCGGTGACGGTCGAGGACGTGCCGTCGGCGGCGATGACCTTGACCTCCAGCACGGAGCGGTGCGACACGGACTCCGGGGCAGTACCCACGGAGATGTCCACGCCGCGCTCCTCGGCGATGCGCGGGGCGTTGACGAAGGTGACCGGCTCCTCGATCATCGTGGAGAACAGGCCGCGGGCGGCCGCCAGGCCCAGGACGTCGACGTCCTCGGTGGACAGCTCACCGCGGGCGGTGACCTCCACCGCGGTCGGGGCGCCCTCCAGCAGGCCGCCGGCGACGAGGCCGAGCTCGCGGGCGAGCTCCAGCCACAGGGCAACCTCCTCGCCCACGGCACCGCCGGAGACGTTGACGGCATCCGGCACGAACTCGCCGGCCAGGGCCAGCAGCACGGACTTGGCCACGTCGATGCCGGCGCGGTCCTGCGCCTCGACGGTGGAGGCGCCCAGGTGCGGCGACACGACGGTCTGCGGCAGCTCGAACAGCGGGGAGTCGGTGCAGGGCTCGGTTTCGTAGACGTCGAAGCCGGCGCCGCGGATGTGGCCCGACTTGATCGCGTCGGCCAGGGCCTGCTCGTCGACGAGGCCACCGCGGGCCGCGTTGATGAT
This sequence comes from Corynebacterium freneyi, assembly GCF_030408835.1. NCBI lineage: Bacteria > Bacillati > Actinomycetota > Actinomycetes > Mycobacteriales > Corynebacteriaceae > Corynebacterium > Corynebacterium freneyi. The sequence continues at coordinate 1,137,011 of NZ_CP047357.1, read as the reverse complement.
GATCTGGCCCTTCTTCGACTTCGCCAGGAGGTCGGCGTCGAACATGCCGGCCGTCTCCTTGGTCTTGGGCAGGTGGATGGTGACGAAGTCGGCGCGGGAGACCAGCTCCTCGAGCTCGACCAGCTCGACGTTCATCTGGGCCGCGCGCGCCGGGTTGGCGTACGGGTCGTAGGCGATGATGGTGGTCTCGAAGGCCGCGAGGCGCTGGGCGAACAGCTGGCCGATGTGGCCGAAGCCGACGATGCCGATGGTCTTGCCGAAGATCTCGACGCCCTTGAAGGACGAGCGCTTCCACTCGCCGTCGCGCAGCGTGGCGTCGGCGGCGGGGACCTGGCGGGCGGTGGCCAGCAGGAGCGCGATGGCCTGCTCGCACGCGGAGTGGATGTTCGAGGTCGGGGCGTTGACGACCATGACGCCGCGCTCGGTGGCGGTGTCGATGTCGACGTTGTCCAGGCCCACGCCGGCGCGGCCGACGATCTTCAGGTTGGGGGCGGCCTCGAGGACTTCCTTGTCCACGGTGGTCGCGGAACGGACCAGCAGGGCGTCGGCGTCGACGACGGCGGCGAGGAGCTCCGGGCGGTTCGGGCCATCGACCCAGCGCACCTCCACGGAATCTCCGAGCGCGTCCACGGTGGACTGCGCGAGCTTGTCGGCGATGAGGACGACCGGGCGAGCGTTCTGGCTCACGAGCAACTCCTGATTATGTGCGTATGCGTCCGATCCGATCCGGCACGACCGCGCCCGAAAGGATGGGCCCACGCCGGCTCGTTGGCGTGGACCCACCCATCATATCCCCCGGGTGTGGCCCACGGGGGCGTCAGTCCCCGGAACGTGGGAGGGCGTCGCCCCGGCCGGTCGTCGGGGCCGGGCGGCTACTGGTAGGTGACGATCCACGGACGCGGCTCGATGTCCATGGTCTGCTCCGGGGTGAACATCGGCTGGTCTTCGTCGATGAAGTTCTTCCAGGCCATGAAGATCTCCGGCTGGAGGTCCTGGCGCATCACGTTCCACGTCTCGAACTTCTGCTCCGGGGTGCCGTGTCCGTCGGCGTGCAGCACGACGGCCAGCTCCGGGCGGGACAGGTCGATGGTTTCGCGGTCGCGGAGCATCTGCAGCTGGAACTGGTGCAGCATGAGCACCTTCTGCGGCAGGGTGTTCTCGGCGGTCAGGTCGGCGAGGTAGTCGATGACGCGGTTGACTTCCTCGGCCTGCACGTGGCCGACGGCGACGTTGGGCAACCCGTCCGGGGTCAGCTTCCACTCGGGGTCGAGGGCGAGTCCGACGTTGGGCAGCTTGAGCAATTCCTCGTAGAACTTGGCCTGGTCGACGAAGTCGGCGCGGCCGGGCTGGAGGTCGATGATGACGTAGCCGCCGGCCTCGGTCATGGCGTCGACGTACGGCTTGAGCACCTCGATGGGAGCCGGCTCGGTGTAGTCGTTGCGCGGGCCGGGCGAGGCCTGGGCGACGGAGGCGATGATCTCGAAGGCCGGGATGACCTTGTCGCCGGTCAGGCCCTGGTACTCCTCGACGAGCTGCTTGGCGTGGGTGACGGCCTCTTCGGGGGTTTCCTCGCCCATGACGCCCAGGACGGGGGCGCCCGGGTGGCCGTAGGTGGCGATCATGTGGCGGCCGGGGAAGACGAGCTGGCCGCCGCCGGGCAGCTCCTCGATGTCCTCGTCGGCGGCGAGCTCGGCGGACGCGGCGAACTTGTCGTCGCCGCCGAACGCATCACCCAGGCCGATGAGGGTCCGGCCGTCGCGTGCGGCTTCGATGGACTCCGAGGTGGCGCGGGCGTCGCCGATGGGCAGCCAGGCGACCTCGAGGCCCGCGGCGCGGGCGGTGGCGATGGCGCCGAGCGGGGTGCCCGGGGCGGCGAACGCCAGGGGGTCGCCGTCGCCGGTCTTCGGCGACGCCGGCTTGGCGGAGGCCAGGGCGTCGGACCCGTCGGCGGACTCCTCCTCGGCGTCATCTGCCTCGACCTCGGGCACGGTCGGCTTCGCGGCGTCCATCTCGGTGACGGCGCGGGCCGGCTCGTCCTCGTCCTCTGCGGCTTCGAACTCGACGCCGGTCAGCTTCTTCAGGCCGTCCAGGCCCTCCGGGGCGGCGACGACGGTGCGCTCCCCTTCGGCGGCGACGTCGGCGTCGCCGACGGTGACGACGGTCTCCGCGCCCAGACGATCGATCTCCTCTTCCACGGAGGACGCGTCGCCGCCCTGCTGCACCAGCATGGGCACGCCGGAAGACACGGCGATGCCTGCGGCCCGGCGCTGCGAATCGTCGTCATCGGCGGACACGACGACCGCGTCGGCGGAATCCAGGAGCTTCTGCGACGCGGCGAGCTCGGTGTCGACGGTGATCGACTCCGACGGGGCCTTCGCGGCCTTCGAGGCGCCGTCGTCGCCGGAGCAGGCGACGAGACCGAACACGGTCGCGGCCCCGGCCACGAGGGCCAGGGCCCGGCGGGCGGGGGTGGGGCGAGCAGCTGACCAAACCAAGGCGGGCCTGCCTTTCACGGGGGCACGGTAAACGGGTACCCGATCAGACTAACGGACATCGTCCCCGACGTGCGTCGACTAGTCGCCGTTTCCCTCGCTTGACGACGAAAAACCTCCCCCGCACACCGTGGTGCGGGGGAGGTCGACCGTCGTAAAGCGGGAAAAGGCCTTAGGCGGTGGCGTCCAGCGGGTTCTTCACCCAGGACATGAGGTCGCGCAGCTTCGCGCCGGTCTCCTCGATCTGGTGGCTGGCGTACTCGGCGCGCAGGCCCTCCAGCTCCTTGTTGCCGTTCTCGACGTTGGCGATGAGGCGCTTGGTGAAGGTGCCGTCCTGGATGTCGGCCAGGATGTCCTTCATGCGCTTCTTGGTGTCGGCGTCGATGACGCGCGGGCCGGAGAGGTAGCCGCCGAACTCCGCGGTGTCGGACACCGAGTAGTTCATGTTGGCGATGCCGCCCTCGAACATCAGGTCAACGATGAGCTTCAGCTCGTGCAGGCACTCGAAGTACGCCATCTCCGGCTCGTAACCGGCCTCGACCAGCACCTCGAAACCAACCTTGACCAGCTCCTCGGTGCCGCCGCACAGCACGGCCTGCTCGCCGAACAGGTCGGTGACGGTCTCCGCCTCGAAGGTGGTCGGGATGACGCCGGCGCGGGCGCCGCCGATGGCCGCGGCGTAGGACAGGCACAGCTCCTTGGCCTCGCCCTTCGGGTCCTGGTCGACGGCGATGAGGCAGGGCACGCCCTTGCCGTCGACGAACTGACGGCGGACCAGGTGGCCCGGGCCCTTCGGGGCGACCATGCCGACGGTGACGTTGTCGGCCGGCTGGATCAGGTCGAAGTGGATGTTCAGGCCGTGGCCGAAGAGCAGCGCGTCGCCGTCCTTCAGGTTCGGGGCGATGTCCTCGGCGTACACCTTCGCCTGGGTGGTGTCCGGCACCAGCAGCATGATGACGTCCGCCCACGCGGCGGCGTCGGCGTTGGACTTGACCTCGAAGCCGGCCTCCTTGGCCTTCTCCGCCGACTTCGACCCCTCGCGCAGGCCGATGACGACCTCGACGCCCGAGTCGCGCAGGTTCTGGGCGTGGGCGTGGCCCTGGGAGCCGTAGCCCAGCACCGCGACCTTGCGGCCCTGGATGATCGACAGGTCGGCGTCGTCGTCGTACAGCAGTTCAATAGCCATGGAAGTGAAAAAGCCTTTCGTGGAAATCTGTTTTTCGTGTGCGCCCGGCGGCCACCGCCCCGGTTGCACGGGAACAGTCTAGCCGGGAGATTGTGTCGGAGGTTACAGCGCCCGGGACGCCAGCATCGGCTTCGGGCCGCGGGCCACCGCGACGACGCCGGACTGCACCAGCTCGCGGATGCCGAACGGCTCGAGAACCTCCAGCAGGGCGCGCAGCTTCGAACGCTCGCCCGTGGCCTCGATGACCACGGACTCCTGCGCCACGTCGACGACGCGGGCGCGGAACAGCTTCGCCGCGTCGACCACCTGCGGACGGTTGTTGTTGTCCGCCGTGACCTTGACCAGCAGCAGCGCGCGCGACACCAGCTGATCGTCCGGCTGGCGGACGACCTTGAGCACCGGCACCAGCTTGTTCAGCTGCTTGGTGATCTGCTCGATGGGCAGATTTTCCGTCTCAACCACCAGGGTGATGCGGTTGACTCCCTCCACCTCGGTGGTGCCCGAGGTGATGGACTGGATGCTGAACCCGCGGCGGGTGAACATGCCCGCGATGCGGACCAGGATGCCCGGCTCGTCGAGGGTCAGCACGGACAGGGTGTGCAGTTCGGCCATGATGAGCTTCCCTTTCCTCTTCGTCTGGTTGCCGGGATTACCGGGTCTGCATGGTCGGGTGGTTGGCCTCGGGCGCCTTCGCGGCGTCCTCGACGTTGTCCGCCATCGTTTCGTGAATGTCCGCCGGGGACTCCCCCGCCGACATGTCTTCGTCGAAAAGCGGACGCAGGCCGCGGGCCGACTCGATCTCGTCGTTGGACTTGCCGGCGGCGACCATCGGCCACACCTGGGCGTCCTCGCCGACGATGAAGTCGATGACCACCGGGCGGTCGTTGATCTCCCGCGCCTTCTGGATGGCCGGGATGACCTCCTCTTCCTTGGTCACGCGGATGGCCACGCAACCCAGGCCCTCGGACAGGCGCACGAAGTCCGGCACGTAGGAGTTGTCCTCCGGACGCAGCTTCGTGTTGGAGTAACGCTCCTCGTAGAACAGCGTCTGCCACTGGCGCACCATGCCCAGGTTGCCGTTGTTGATCAGGGCGACCTTGATCGGGAAGTGCTCGATGGCGGAGGTGGTCAGCTCCTGGTTGGTCATCTGGAAGCAACCGTCGCCGTCGACGGCCCAGACTTCCCTGTCCGGAGCGGCGGCCTTGGCGCCCATCGCGGCCGGCACGGCGTAGCCCATGGTGCCCAGGCCACCGGAGTTGAGCCAGGTGCGCGGGTTCTCGTACTGGATGAACTGGGCGGCCCACATCTGGTGCTGGCCGACGCCGGCGCAGTAGATGGCGTCCGGGCCGACGACCTCCGACAGGGTCTTCAGCACGAACTGCGGGGACAGCGACCCGTCGGCGTGCTCCTCCCAGCCGAGCGGGAAGTCGTCGCGCAGCTCGTTGAGCTCGCGCAGCCACGGGGCGATCGACGGGGCCGGGAGGTCCAGGTCGCGGTAGGCGTCGGCAAGCGCGGCCAGAACCTCGCGGGCGTCGCCGACGATGGGCACGTGGGCCTCGCGGATCTTGCCGATCTCGGCCGGGTCGATGTCGGCGTGGATGACCTTGGCGTGCGGCGCGAAGGTGGACAGCTGACCGGTGACGCGGTCGTCGAAACGCGCGCCGATGGTGATGAGCAGGTCCGACTTCTGCAGGGCGGCGACGGCGGACACCTTGCCGTGCATGCCCGGCATGCCCATGTGCAGCTCGTGGGAGTCCGGGAACGCGCCGCGGGCCATGAGGGTGGTGACGACCGGCACGCCGGTGAGCTCGGCGAACGCCAGCAGCTCGGCCGAGGCATCGGCCTTGATGACGCCGCCGCCGACGTAGAGCACCGGGCGCTCGGCCGCGGCGATCATGCGCACGGCCTCCTCGATCTGGCGGGAGTGCGGGGTGGTCACCGGGCGGTAGCCCGGCAGGTCCACCTCCGGCGGCCAGACGAAGTCGATCTCGGTGTTCTGCAGGTCCTTCGGCACGTCGACGAGGACGGCGCCCGGGCGGCCGGTGGAGGCCAGGTGGAACGCCTCGGCGATGGCCTTCGGGATGTCGTTGGCGTCGGTGACCATGAAGTTGTGCTTGGTCACGGGCATGGTCACGCCGCGGATGTCGGCTTCCTGGAAGGCGTCGGAGCCCAGCAGCGGCATGCCGACCTGGCCGGTGATGGCGACGACGGGCACGGAGTCCATCTGGGCGTCGGCCAGCGGGGTGACCAGGTTGGTGGCGCCGGGGCCGGAGGTGGCGATGCACACGCCGACCTTGCCGGAGACCTGCGCGTAGCCGGTGGCGGCGTGGCCGGCGCCCTGCTCGTGGCGGACCAGCACGTGGCGAATCTTCTCCGAGTCGAACAGGGGGTCGTACAGCGGCAGGATCGCGCCGCCCGGAATGCCGAATACGACGTCCGCGCCAAGCTCCTCGAGGGACCGGACGATGGCCTTGGCGCCGGTGATGCGCTCGGGCGTCGTGCGGCGCGTCTGTGCGGCCACGGTGGCGGGCGAGGGGCTGTTCTGTGGGGCGGCGTTCATTCCGGTGCGCTCCTGTAGTCGGGTACGGGCGGGTCCGAGCACGATGGGCCGCCGAATGCGCCCGTGGTGGGGCATCACCGGCGTCCCATGTCCCTTCCGAGACTAGCGTCCACATAGTGGACAGTCAATCCCACATAGTTGGACACCACCCGCCGCGACCACCCGCGGCGTGCGCGGATCTCCCGCACATTATGCCTCGCGCCTCAGCGTCCTCTAAGTCTGCGTCCCTACCGTGGCGCCCATGGACTTCCTTCTATATCTATTGCAGCGCTCGTGGGCATGGATCGCCGCACACGGCTTGTCCATCGCCGCGCTGCTGATCCTTCTGGTCCTCGTCCCACGGATCCGGCGATTCGTCATCGCCGTGGCCACATCCAACATGACCGACGGCGAGGAGTCGACGAAGGGGCGCCGCGCATTGATCGGCGCGGTGGTCTACCTCGTCGAGATGGTCGCCTACTTCGTCCTCGGCATCGCCCTGCTCAATCAGTTCGGCGTATCGCTGACGGCGGCGGCGATTCCAGCGACGGTCATCTCGGCTGCGATCGGTTTCGGCGCGCAGGGAGTCATCGGCGACTTGATCGGCGGCGTATTCATCATCGCGGAGAAGCAGTACGGCATCGGCGACTGGGTCGAGTTCCATTCCCCCAGCGGCACGGTGCAGGGCGACGTCGTCAACATGACGCTCCGCGCGACGACGATCCGCACGCTCAACGGCGAGGAGATCGTGGTCCCGAACTCCGAGGCCCGCATGTGCGTGAACTACTCGTCGCGGTGGTCGCGCGCGGTCATCGAGATTCCGGTGCCCATGACGGCCGGCGGTTCGGTGCGCGATCTGGAGGAACGTACGTTGGAGGCCGCCAAGCGCGCGGTCGCGGCGGAAGGCGTGCGCGAGCACGTCCTGTCGGAGATCCGCATCCAGTCCTCGACGCAGCTGGTCGCCCCCACGGCGATGGGCCTGCCGTGGACGGTGACCATGCGTCTGATCGCCGACTGCGACCCGGGCGACCAGTGGCTGATCGAACGTGCGGTGCGGTCGGAGATCATCGACACGTGGTGGGACGATTACGGCGAGCGCGCGGAGGCGAATCCGCTGCGTCAGACCGAGGCCCTCACCGCACAGTTGAGCGCACTGTCGGCGTCGCCGGATCAGGGCATGCGCCGCTCCCCCGTCATTCGACCGGATTCTTCCGGCGACGATGCGAAGACGACGACCTTCGTCGACGCCGGCGGCTCGACGCCCGGATCGAATCGCGGCACCGGTTCCCTCGAGGTCGAGCAGGCGAATTCGGCGAAGCAGGCGCAGTCTACCTCCGGTTCGCTTGACGACGACGATCGTCGCCGCAGCGATCTTCCGTCCGCGGGCGCCGCACTCGACGAGCGGCGTCGCAAAGCTCGTGACGCCGACGACTCCGACGGTTCCGACTCCGCCGATCTCGACGAGACGAAGGTGGCGCCGGCCGTCGACGCCGATGCCGATGACTCCGACGAGCAGGCCACGGCGACCGACCGGGTCGCGTGGTCCGAGTTGTCGAAGCGCCAGCGCGTGCGCCGGATCCTGTCGGCCGGCGGACGGGCGCGGCCGTCGACGGTCGTGTTGCTGGTGACCCTCCTGATCCTGGGAATGCTCAACCTCGCCACCGTCGAGCCCGGCGAGGGCGAAGAGGGCGTCGCCGGTTGGCTGGCTCCGAGCCGATTCACCGGCGGCGACGAGGAAGCCGACGACGACGGCACCGACGTCGGCACCGGCACGGGATCGGGCAACACCGGCACGGGCGGCGCCACCACCACCGCTCCGACCGACGCGCCGAGCCAACCGGACGGCGGCCGCGGCCAGCAGGGCACCGACGCCGGCACCGGCAACACCGGCGACGGGGGCAACACCGGCAATACCGACAACTCCGGAAATACCGGCGACTCCGGGAATACCGGAAACTCCGGCAACACCGGCAACACCGGCGACACGGGCACCGGCGACACCGGCACCGGAACCGGCACCGGCGCGGACGCGGGCGCGAACTCCGGCACCGGGGGCGGCGGCACCGCGTCGAACTAGGCGCGGGCCGAGTGCCGCGGGCGCGCACCGTGGCCCTACAATGAGCCCCCATGAGCAACGATCAGCCGACCGCGCTGCCCACGACCCGCTTCCGTCCCCAGAAGACGCACTTTTTGGCCGTGACCTTCCTGGTGTTCCTGGCGATCGTGGCGATGGGCTTCTCCCTGTGGCTGTCCCCGCTGCTGCTGGTGCCGGTGGTCTACGCCCTGTGGATTCTGCGGGTGCGCACCACGGTCAGCTCCCGCGGCATCACCGCCGTGTATTTCCTCGGCGGCCGCCGTTCGCTGCCGTGGAACCGCTTCCGGGGCGTGCTGTTCGACAAGCGGGGCCGGGCCTACGCGGTGGGCCGCTCCACGGACGGCGCGGAAGACGATGACGTCCGCTTCGCGCTGCCGGCCATCACCTTCAATTCCCTGCCCGCCCTGAGCGAGGCGACCGACGGCCGGATCCCCGACCCCGTCACCCCGGCCCGACTGGCCGACGACGAGAAGGTGGAGGTCTTCGACCGCGACGGCAAATCCGTCAAGATGACCCGCGAGGAGTACGCCACCTATGAGGCGGCCGCCCGGGCCAGAGCCGACAAAGCCGGCAAGGCTGACAAGGCCGACGAGGCCCCGAAGGAGTAGGCCTCACGGACCTCATGCGAACCCGCCCGGCATTGTGCCGGGCGGGTTTTTCTCCGTCCACATAGTGGACACATAAGTCCGCCCGGTGGGACAACCGCCGCGTGCGGCGTCTATCATCGGAAGAAATCGCCGCCTACCAGAGAGGAATGGGGCAGCCATGATCCCCCTTCGTTCCAAGGTCACCACCGCCGGCCGCAACGCCGCGGGCGCCCGTTCGCTGTGGCGCGCCACCGGCATGACCGACAGCGACTTCGGCAAGCCGATCATCGCCATCGCGAACTCCTACACCCAGTTCGTGCCCGGACACGTGCACCTCAAGAACGTCGGCGACATCGTCGCGGAAGCGGTCGTCGCCGCCGGCGGCGTTCCCCGCGAGTTCAACACCATCGCCGTCGACGACGGCATCGCGATGGGCCACGACGGCATGCTCTACTCGCTGCCGTCCCGCGAAATCATCGCCGACTCCGTCGAGTACATGGTCAACGCCCACACCGCCGACGCCCTGGTGTGCATCTCCAACTGCGACAAGATCACCCCGGGCATGCTCAACGCGGCGCTGCGGCTGAACATCCCCGTCGTGTTCGTCTCCGGCGGCCCCATGGAATCCGGCTCCTCCGTCGTCATCGACGGCGTCGTCAAGCCCGGATCGGACCTGATTTCGGCGATCTCGGCCTCCGCCAACGACGGCGTCAACGACGATCAGCTGCTCGACATCGAACGTTCCGCCTGCCCGACCTGCGGCTCCTGCTCCGGCATGTTCACCGCCAACTCCATGAACTGCCTCACCGAGGCCCTGGGCCTGTCGCTGCCCGGCAACGGTTCCACCCTGGCCACCCAAGTCGCCCGCCGCGACCTGTTCACCCGCGCCGGCGAACTCATCGTCGACCTGGCCAACCGCTACTACCACGACGGCGACGAGTCGGTGCTGCCGCGCAACGTCGCCAACCGCGACGCCTTCGTCAACGCCATGACCCTCGACGTGGCCATGGGCGGCTCCACCAACACGGTGCTGCACATCCTCGCCGCCGCGCAGGAGGGCGAGATCGACTTCGACCTCGCCGACATCGACGAAATCTCCCGTCGCGTGCCCTGCCTGTCCAAGGTGGCGCCGAATTCCGATTACTACATGGAGCACGTCCACCGCGCCGGCGGCATCCCCGCCATCATGGGCGAGCTGCGTCGCGGCGGCCTGCTGAACATGGGCGCCAACTCCGTCCACGCCCCGTCGCTGGAAAAGCAGCTCGACGACTGGGACATCCGCGGTGGCTCCGCCACCGACGAGGCGATCGAACTTTTCCACGCCGCACCGGGTGGCGTGCGCACCACCGAGCCGTTCTCGACGGAAAACCGCTGGGAATCGCTCGACGTCGACGCCGAAAACGGCTGCATCCGCTCCGTCGACCACGCCTACACCGCCGAGGGCGGCCTGTGCGTGCTGCGCGGCAACATCGCACGCGACGGCGCGATCCTGAAGACCGCCGGCATCTCCGAGGACCAGTTCCACTTCGAGGGCACCGCCCGCGTCGTGGAAAGCCAGGAGGAGGCCGTATCGGTGATCCTCAACCGCACCCTCCAACCGGGCGAGGTCCTCTTCGTCCTCTACGAGGGCCCCGCCGGCGGCCCGGGCATGCAGGAGATGCTGCACCCGACCGCCTTCATCAAGGGCGCGGGCCTGGGCAAGGTGTGCGCCCTGGTCACCGACGGCCGTTTCTCCGGCGGCTCCTCGGGCCTGTCCATCGGCCACATCTCCCCCGAGGCCGCGGCCGGCGGCGACATCGCCTTGGTCCGCGACGGCGACCCCGTCTACATCGACGTCGCCGAACGTCGCCTGGAAATCCAGGTCGACGACGCCGAGCTGGCCCGCCGCCGCGAAGAGGAGCTCAAGCGCGACAAGCCCTTCACCCCGCGCAAGGAACGCCCGCGCAAGGTCTCCAAGGCCCTGCGCGCCTACGCGAAGATGGCGTCCAGCGCCGACAAGGGTGCGGTCCGCATCGTCGATTAGACCCGCCAATCGCGCCAGGTCACACGCGGTGCGTTATTGTTGGGAGGATTCACGGGTCCGGCCCCGGACCCATCGACGTCATCGTCCGGAGAGCCCGTCTTGTCCCGCAACAGCACCGCCTCGCGCGTAGTCCTCGCCATCGTCCTGGTCCTGTTCCTCGCCGCGGCGATCTATTACGTGGCCGACCGCCGCATCGGCGACCGGACCGTCGAGATCCACGTGTCGGCCACCGGCGACGACGCCGCATCCGGCTCCTCGGCGGAGGAAGCGTGGCGCACCCTCGACCGCGTCTCCGACGCCGAGATCGAACCGGGCACGGTCATCGTCGTCCACGGTCGGGTCCCCGGCACGCTGAACCTGTCCGGCCGCAACGGCACCGCCGACGACCCCATCGTCGTGACCTCCGCGCCGGAGAAGCGGGGAATCATCGCCGCCGAGGATGGCGCGGGCATCCGCATCTCCGATTCGTCGTACGTCACGGTGCGCGACATCGACGTCGTCGACGGCTCCGGCCTCAACGACGATGGCGACGCCGGGCAGTCGCCGGAATCCGCCGCGAAGATCCCCGACGGCATCGTGGTGTGGGCGTCGACTCCCGGGGCGCGCGGCGCCGGCATCCGCATCGAGCGCGTCGCCGTGGAGGGCCTGCGCAACGGCATCGCCGTCGGCGCCGTCGGCGGGGGCGCCGGATTCGACGGCGTCACGGTCTCCCACGTCGCGGCGGTGGACAACATCCGCAACGGCATCCTCTTCTACTCCGATGAGCTGGGCGAACGTGCCCACACCGACGTCAACGTGTCGTATTCGAAGGTCTCCGGCACCACCGGCATCGCCGGCGCCACGGGCAATACCGGCAGCGGCATCGTCATCGGCGCCGTCGACGGCGGCGTGGTGGAGCACAACGTCGCCGAGGACAACGGCCGGCTGTCCGACGCGGTGGAGGGCCCGATCGGCATCTGGGCGTACTCGTCGTCGCGGGTGGCCATCCGCAACAACCTCGCCGAGGACAACAAGACGTCGAACGCCGACGGCGGCGGCTTCGCCATCGACGTCGACGTCGACAATTCCGCCCTGATCGGCAACATCTCCCGCGACAACATGGGTCCCGGCTACCTGGTGTTCGCCAACTCGGGCCTCCCGACCGCGGACAACGCCGTGATGTTCAACGCCAGCATCGACGATTCCACGAACGATTCGTTCCACGGCGCCATCAGCGTGCACGGCGGACTGCCCCAGAGCCCGGAGGGCTCCACCGTCGAGGACCTCTACATCGCCCACAACACGGTCGTCATCGGCGCCGACTCCCCCGCCCCCGCGCTGTCCATCGACGGTGACGTCACCGGCGCGGAGGTCATCGCCAACTTCTTCGACGTCCGCGGCTACGGCGGCGTCATCGGCGCACGGACGTTGAAGGATTCCGACGGTGCCGAGTTCCGGTGCAACGCCTACTCCCCGGGCACCGGAAGCGCGGTCGGCTGGCTCAACGGCGTCACCTACGTCGACTTCACCTACTGGTGGAATCTCGTCGACGATCCCGGTTCCGTCGTCACCGACGCCACCATCGACGATCCCCATGCCGAGGCGGCCGACCTCCTCCCGGATTCCCAGGTCACCCTCGGCCGCGGCTGCGAGCCGGCCGTCTCCGGCGACACCACGGATCTCGCGGGCCGCAAGACCGACGGAAAGATCTTCGCCGGAGCCGTGCGCCCCTAGCTCCGCCGCGCGCGGGCCAGGTGGTGGCGCCAGGCGTCGGCGCACATGTCGGCGACGTCGTATTCGGCGGACCACCCCAGCACGCGCCGCGCCAGCGACGGGTCGGCGACGAGCTCGCTGACGTCGCCCGGACGGCGATCGCCGACGACGGTGGCGACCTCGTTGCCCGAGGCCTCGGACATCGCCCGGGCCAGCTCGAAGACGGTGGTGCCGACGCCGGTGCCGAGGTTGATGACGCGGTGGCCCGGTTCGGAGACCAGGTCGAGCGCCTGCACGTGCGCCCGGGCCACGTCGATGACGTGGAGGTAGTCGCGGATGCAGCTGCCGTCGCGGGTGGGGTAGTCGTCGCCGAGCACGGTCAGGTGGTCGCGGTCCCCCGACGCCACCTCCAGCAGACGCGGCATGATGTTGGGCGAGTTCTCGCGGCCGTCCTCCCCGAGCAGGGCGCTGGGGTGGGCGCCGATGGGGTTGAAGTAGCGCAGCGACACCGCGCCGAACCCCTCCCGTCGCTGCGCGACCTGCTCCAGCATGGTTTCGCAGGTCAGCTTGGACCAGGCGTACGGGTTCGTGGGGCCGGTCGGCGATTCTTCGGTCAGCGGGCCGCCGCCGGCTTCCCCGTACACCGAGCATGACGACGAGAAGATCATCTCGCGCACGCCGTGGTCGTTCATCGCGGCGAGCAGCGCCGCCGTCCCGCCGACGTTGACGTCGAAGTAGAGTTCGGGCTTCTCGCAGGACTCCCCCACCGCCTTGCGACCGGCGAAATGGAGGACGGCGTCGATGTCGTGGGATTCGAACACATCGTGCAGTGCGGCCGCGTCGGTGATGTCTCCGCGCACCCATTCGACGTCGGCGTCGGCGAGTTCGCGGATGCGGTCGAACACCGACGGGTCGGAGTTGGAGAAGTCGTCGATGACCACGGGCACGTGGCCCGACGCGATCAAATCGACGACGACGTGGCTGCCGATGTAACCGGCGCCTCCGGTCACCAGGACGGTGCGGGGGGTGGTGGTCATGTTCCTGCTCCTCGGAAAAACGGTGTGAAGGGATGCGGGGGTCGTCGTCACGCGACGATGAGGGCGGCAAGTTCCACGCAGTACCAGATCGCCACCGCGAAAGTCGGTGCGGCAACCGCAAGCGCGAGCGTCAGCGCCGGGGCCACCGCCTTCCACCGCGGGCCCGCGGCCGACTCGACGGCCCTGAGCTCCCGCGCGTGCAACGCGGGCACGGCGATGGCGACGACCGCGAAGGACACCGCGGCGAGCAACGTCAGGCCGGCGTAGCCGAAGGCCCGGTCCGCCCACGTCCCCCAGGCGCCGACGGCGACATTGGCCAGCGTGAGCACGACATAGGGCATCACCTGGCCCACCGTGTACGGCTCGATGCCCTCGCGGTCCTTCGGGGTGACCCGGAACTGGGTGATCTTGCCGGTGGTCGCCTGGACGATGCCGGCCAACGCTCCGCGCCACAGGTAGGGCAGACGGGCGATCTTGTACAGGGCGGTCTCCCACGACAGCACCGGGGCGTCGTCGGGACGCAGCAGGCCGGCGGACCTGAGCAACAGGACGATGCCGATCAACGGCAGCGACGTCAGCCAGGTCAACAGCAGAAACTCGAGAAAGTTCACCGACACCCACGGGTGGTCGAAAATAACCGCCATCGGCGCCAACAGGAAACCGACGAAGGCGAGCAAGCCGAACACGGCGTTGTGCGTGACCGCGAAGAAGAACCGCAGGCGCAGGCGCATGGGCACCCGGTGGAGGGTGCGCGGCACGAGCGTCAGGGCGATGGCCGTCAGGCTGCGGGTCCACTGGAATTCCTGGGTGAGCATCGCCGCGCAGGTGTCCGGCCCGAGGCCGTGAGCGCGGGCGTCGATGGCGAACACGCCGTCGTAGCCGCCGAGACGCAGGATGTAGGACGTGGAGAAGTCCTCCGCCAATTCCGGGCCGATGCCGCCGACTTCGCGCAGTGCGGAGGTACGCACCGCATAGTGCGATCCGATGCTCACGGGCACGGCGCCGCCGTTGTGCGCCAGCTGGAAGGCCCCGTGGAAGAAGGACTCGAACCACAGGCGGCCGCGCGCGGCCCACGACGTGGCCGCATTGGAGTCGCAGACGCTCGGCGCTGCGACGAAGCCGACGCCGGGGTCGGCGAAGGGCTTGACCATCTCCGCCAGGTAGCCGCGTTCCGGAACGTGGTCGCAGTCGAGCTGGGTGACGACGTCGTAGTCGCGGTACCCCACCGTGTCGTAGAAGTAGGCGAGGTTGCCCTCCTTGCATCGGGTGCGGCGGGGCCATTCCGCGCGGTGGTACTCCTCGATGCCGTTGCGGGTGGATATTCGCACGCCGTGGTCGGCGCACCATTCCCTGATCTCCGGCGTGGGCGCTTCGTCGCACAGCCACACGTCGTAGGCGATGGGAATGTCCTGGTCGAGCATGGCCCGCAGCGTGCGTCCGACGACGTCCCAGCCCTCGCTCGGGGCGCGGGTCACCGCGAAGGCGACGCGCAGATCCGGGACGGGAGCGTCGGGGCGCACCTTCCGCAGCCGCTGCATGCGGTAGACGAAGACCGCCGGCAGGAGAATCAGGTACGCCAGCAGCGCGGTGTTGAGCGCGTACGCCCACGGCCCCAGGATATGCGCGGGATCGGCCCACCACACCCAGAAGACGACGACCGCCACCAGCCACAGCAGCGAGTACAGGGCCATCTCGAAGCGCTGGGGTCGAGTGAGGGCCGGGACGAACAGGGACGGGGCCGCCACGTGCTCCGCCACGGGGCGGGTGCGGGCGAACAGCGGCCCGTCGGGTGCGAACCCGGCGAGATCCCCGGAGTCGCCGGGGCCTGCGGGCCGGGGGCGATCGGGGACCTGCGGGGTGATCGTGTCGGTCAGTGGCGCGGAGCCGTCGGAATGGGCGGTCACTTCACCCGATCCGCGACCGCGTTCTTGCGGCGTTCGATGTGCCAGTCGAGGCACTTGAGCAGGCCCTCGGACAGCGGCACCTGGGGCTCCCACCCGAGCTTTTCCTTCGCCTCGTCGATGACCGGACGGCGGCGCGTGGGATCGTCGACGGGCAGCGGGTGGAACGTGATCTCCGACGAGGCGTCGGTGGCCTGGCGGATGATGTGGGCGATCTCCAGAACGGTGCGCTCGGTCGGGTTGCCCAGGTTGATCGGGCCGGGCTCGGCGGAGTCCATCATCTTCACCAGCCCGGACACCAGGTCGTCGACGTAGCAGAACGATCGGGTCTGGGAACCGTCGCCGAACACGGTGATCGGCTCGCCGGCCAGCGCCTGGTCGGCGAAGGTGGAGATGATGCGCCCGTCGGTGGGCAGCATGCGGGGGCCGTAGGTGTTGAAGATGCGGACGATGCCCGCGTCGAGGCCGTGCTGCTGCTTCATCGACGTCAGCAGCGCCTCGCCGAAGCGCTTGCCCTCGTCGTAGCAGGCGCGCGGACCGATGGGGTTGACGTTGCCCCAGTAGGACTCCGCCTGAGGGTGCTGCATCGGGTCGCCGTAAACCTCGCTCGTCGACGAGTAGACGATCCGGGCCCCGTGCTCGAGGGCGAACTGCGCGGCGTGGAGAGTGCCGACGGCGCCGGTGAGCATCGTGCCCACCGGGTCCTCCATGTAGGCCGGCGGCGAGGCCGGGCTGGCGAGGTGGAAAACGGCGTCGAGGCCGACGGTGAGTTCGGCGTCCAGTGCGATGGGTTGACGGACGTCGGCCTCGACGAAGTGGAAGCGGGGGTCGCGCAGCGCCTCCGCGATGTTGTCCATGGTGCCCGTCTGCAGGTTGTCGACGCAGACGACCGTCTCCGTGCGCGAGTCGGCGAGCAGCCGATCGCACAGATGCGAGCCGATGAAGCCCGCTCCTCCGGTCACGACGTACTTCGATCGCCCGTGACTCTCCGAGTGCATATGAGTTCTCCCTTTTTTTGCATTGCCGGGGCAAGGCGGAACCATCATCACCCGAAGGCATTCGAATAACTAGTGGGCGAGGCGAAGATCACATGCCTCGACGCGCATCGACAAAACCAGAAGAATCTTTCCTTTACACATGCACCTACCGCACCCCATTACAGCGTTACATCTGTTGTCATGCCGATACTCTCCCTCAGCACTCCGCGTGACCCACCACGCCCGAGCTCCGCACGCCAACACCCCAAACCACCAATACCCCTCGCTTCTCCAGCAGTTATGCCAGGACAAGGAGCCGGCGATCCCCTTTGCGACCGCACGCCGCAACGGCTCGACACCACGCCGAAGCGGCCACGGCCGCGTGACATCGAGTTGGCTTGACGGTTAACGCAGCGTTACACCCACTCAAGGGTGTCTCCGCCGAATTCGGGACATGCTCACCGGCCGACATTTCCTCCCCTCCCCCCGTGCGGCACCCCTGCCACTCCGGCCGCGCAACGCACCTTCACCCCGCGAATACGCGAAAGCACCCCTCGCGCGCCGCGAGGGGTGCCGGTCAAAAAGCTCTGCAGAAAGTCAGGCGGTCACGCCCGTGGTGGTGTTCACGAACGGCAGCTGGCCGGCCGAGAAGTACCAGAGGGCGACGGCCGCGGCGATCGCCAAGAGGCAGAAGATCCAGGAACTCGCCAGCGGACGTCGCGCCCATCCGCGGCTGAAATCGATGCCGTATCGGCCCGGCCCCGTGAACTGCAGGGCCAGCGCCGAAGCGGTGAGCGCGAGCTGCAGGCGAACGGGTTCGGCGCCGGCGGCGAGCACGTTCCAACCGGAGTCGCCCACGGCTACCTCGAACATGGTGAGGAACGCGGAAATCGCCAGGGCCAGTGCCGCCCCGAGCGGCGTCGCCAAGCCGAGGACCAGCAATCCGCCGGCGATGACCTGGACGGTGGGGATGGCCACGGCGATGACCCCGGCGAAGTTGTAGCCGTTGGCGGCGAACTGCGCCTCCAGCGTGCCGATGCCCGGGGCGCCGCCGAACTGGAAGAAGGTGGCCAGGCCGAGCATGAGCACCATGCCGCCGACGCCGAGGCGCAGCAGCAGGAGCCCGAAGTCGAGGGTGCCGCGGCGGGGGTCGAAATCGCGGTCACGGTCATCGTCGCGGAAATCGGGGTCGTCCGAGTCCGCGACGGTTGCTCCCGCGACTCCTGCCGCACCGGCGGTCGGCGCAGCGCCCTCGTCGAGCAACGCATCGTCGCGGTCGTAGTCGTCGCGGCCGTGATCGCGGGCGTAGTCGTCGCGCCCATCGAGGTCGCCGCGATCGTCGACGACCATGGTCTCCGGGGCGTCATCGTCGGCGACGGCCGGGGCCACCTGCGTCGGCTGGTCGGCGGCGTCGGCGAAGTCGGCGTCGGCCTCGCGGTAATCCTCCGTCTTGGCCAACGGCTCGATCGTCTGCGGGGCGGTGCGCCCGGCCACGTCGTAAATGTCGCGGCGCGGGATCACCTGCGTTTCCGCAGCCTCCCCGGCCTCCCCGGCCACTTCCGGCGCGTCGGCTTCTGCGGCGTCGACGTCGGCGTCGTCAAGCGAAGAAGACGTCGCGGCGGCGATGGCCTCGTCGGATCCGTCCGCATCGCCGGCGATCGGGCCGGCGCCGGTGCCGTCGAGGATCTCGGTCGGCGCGTCCTGCTCGGGCTCCATCCGCGCCTCCGGCTCGGTGTCGGACTCTGCATCGGTGTCGGGGGCGACATCGGCTTCGGGGCCGTCGTCGGCAATTCGACGGTAGGTCGGGACGTCGAAGTCGTCGTCAAGCCCCTCCTCGTAGTCGCCCAGGTTGCGGGGATTCGGGTTCTTGGTGTTGTCGCTCACATGGTCAACAGTAAGCGCCGGACACCGGTTCGGGCGGGTGCCGTGCCGGGGGTGCGGCGCTTTTTCTATTCTGGCTGGCATGGGACGCAACCGGATGGGACGCGCGGTCGCGGTGGCTGCAGCTGCCGTGATGGCGCTGACGACGTCCGCGTGCATGGACGATTCCCCCGCGACGCAGACGCCGTTCGAGGCGCGGGAGTCCGAGCCGACCGGCCTGCCGATGCCCGATTCCGGCATGCGCGACGCGATGCCCGCCCCGGGCGTCCAGCGGGAGCCGCGGGGTTCGGATGATCCATGCGCCATCGATGACGTCGTCCTCGCCGCGTGCCTGCCGGAGGTCACCGCGATGGCGTCGCCGGGGCCGGGGCGGGCGGTGGTGGCGACTGCCGACGGGCGCCTGCACCTGGTCGTCGCCGGGGCGGAGCCGGTGGAGATCGCCGATGCCGGTTCCCGCGTCGCCCAGATCACGGCTGGCCCGACGGTCGCCGAAGATGGACAGCTTTTTCTGCTGCGCGCCGACGGATCGGTGGCGCGCCTGACCCTGCTGCCGGGTGGCGGCACGGATCTGCGGGAACTGCCCGAGCATGGAGACGCGATGACCCTGGGCCTGTATCTCGACGAGGACGGCGAGGTGAACACGCTGCTGGCCGGCGATCCCGGCATCGAGGTGATTTCCATGTGCCATGGCCCGCATGGGGCGCCGCCGCTGATGACGGTGCGTCTCGACGGGACGCCGATGCTCGCGCAGTGGTCGGGTGGGCTGATCGAGCCGGTCGGCGGCGTGGACCTGGATGATTCGTTGGGCGGCTGCGCGGTAATCGGCCCGGACGTGGTCGTGGCGGTGCCGGGGGCGCAGCGCGTGGTATCCATTCCGATCACTCCTCCGGAGCCGGGGCCGTTCGGGGCCTGGACCGTGGCGGGGTCGCCGACGACGTTGCTCGAGGGCGAGTTCGGCCACGTCGGCTGGGTTGCGCCGGTGGTGGCGGAAGAAGGCGTCGAGGTGTGGGGCGGCACCGTCAACACCGCCGAGGGGCGTTCGGGCGGCACGTCGGATGAGCGCGTGTTCCGCATTCCCTCCGGCGGTTCGTCGGGCGGCTCCCCGGATTAGCCGGTGGTGCGGGGCCGGGACTTGTTTGCTTGACGACGGCGGCGGGTACGCATGCGCCCTGATGCACATGTGAACGGTGGGGCGAAACGAACCCGAATCGTTACCCAATGTTCGAAGGAATCGACTCGAACACTTGTATCACGAATGGTGACGGCGGGGCCGGGGGAGGCTGCCGCATCGGGGCAGATCAGCAGCAGCGATCACGCGACACAGTCACTTTCGACACGCGCATCCAGCGCCGGGGGGAATCGACATGGCATTCGACCATGACGCAACCAACAACCACCACCATCACGATCACGATCATCACGACACCGAGCCACCACCTGCGCGGAAGCGGTGGGCCACCGAACGCGATGAACCGGTGAGCAACCTCGCCCGGCGGCGCAACATCGTCGACATCGACATCTGCCTTGCAGTCGCCCCCGATGGTGACGACGACGTCGACTCCCACCTCGCCTGCGTGGCCACGCGCCTGGGCCTGTCACGCGGCAAAGCCGCCCGATACTGCGACGTCGGGGTGATGCTGCGCCGCATGCCCAAAGTCTTGGGCGTATGCCGGTCGGGAGCGTGGCCGCATGAACGTCTGGCCACGATTGCCGCGGCCATTGCCGCGGTATCCGACGACAATCTCGCTGCGGTGGAAGACAAGTTCGTCGCCTACCTGTGCCCGAGGAAGGACTTCCAGGCCCTGCCCGGGCCGAGGGTCTTCGCCCGGGAGTTGCGCCGCATCGTCGAAGCCATCGAACCGGTGTCGACCCCACCCGACGATGAACCGAGGCCGATTGTCGGTGAGTCGTACGCGGTCGACAATGAGGGAGCTGGTGATTTCGGGCAGTTGATCGTGGTGTTGCGCAAAGACCGTCTCGCCGAGTTCGACGCCACCGTGCGGGCGATTAGGGATGCGAAGGCCAACGACGGCAACGACGGCAACGAGTGTTCTTTGCCCGATGCTCTTGTGGCGTTGTGTCGCGGTGGCGGTGAGGGGGTGTCGGTGACGATGAACGTCTACGTCGACGGCACCAACACCACCGGCACCAGCACTACCGGCGCCGCCAACACCACCGGCACTGCTGATGAGGCTGATGTGCAGGTCTGGCTCGACGGTGCCGGCTGGTTGCCGAAGTACCTGACCAAGGCGTGGCTGTCCCGGGCGGCGACTGTTCGGTTGTCGTCGGACTCGGTCACCGGTGGGTATGTGCCCACCGAAGCACAAAAAGCGCGGGTACGCGGCCGTGATGGTCAGTGTCGGTTCCCGGGGTGTGATGTGCCGGCGCATCGATGTCAGATCGACCATGTCATCGACTACGACCCCACCCACACCACCAGTGGCGGTGGTGGTTCCGGCAGTGGTTATGGGTTGGGGGTGACGGCGACGTGGAATCTGCAGTGTTTGTGCCAGCGCCACCACAACTTGAAGACCTCGAAGCATTGGCGCGCGGTGATGCATGCCGATGGGTCGGTGACGTGGGTCGACCATGCCGGACATGTGTTTGCCACCACGGTGGCTCATGGTCCGATTGCCCATATCGGCCGGCAGACGTTTTCGCAGCGGGCCACCCGTCGGGCGTCGACGATTCACGGGGATAATCTGCGGCGGATGAAAGCCGAAGCCGACAGGCAGGCGGCGATGGAGCAGGCCGATATCGATGCCGCACTGCGCACACACGCCCGTCAGACCAGACGGTACGAGGAGGAGTTGGCTGATTTCGTTGCCGGGCCGCTTAATTCCGGTGACCCGGATGTGCGGCAACAGGCCGGTGGGTTGGTGGTCGCGGCTGATGATGGGTGGCCGTGTGTCGATGATGTGGTGTGGTCGCGGCAGCAGGTCTCGGCGCGGGTGGCCAGGCGTCGGCGTGAGCAGGGGTTTGGGTGGTGTCGGGCTGATGTGGATGCCCACCGCGTGCCGCAGCCGCCGAAGCCGTTGGGGCCGCGACCGGGCATTCCCTTCTGACGCATCCCCGTTCTAGGACAACTCCTCACCAGGGCCGAGACCACATCAACAAAGGTTAGGCTACGATTCCATTTATGGCTCGAATCACTTCCACGTTCACCGTCACCGCTTCCGACCGGGTCTCCCCGACCATCCAGCGGGTGATGTTCGACGTCTCGGACATCACGCCTTTCGCGGACTCCCCGAACACGGACGCCTACGTGAAGCTGGTCTTCGAACCCCCGGTCGGAGAAGCCGCCGCCACCGATGCAGCGACCACGGAGACCGCAGCACGGATCATGCGGACGTACACCGTCCATTCGATCGACGCCGACGCGGCAACGCTCGCCATCGATTTCGCACTGCACGGCGACGAAGCCGGCAACCCCGGCTCCGGCTCCGGCATCGCCTGCGCCTGGGCATTGTCGGCACGCCCCGGCGACGTGATCGAAGCACTCGGCCCGGGCGGCGCCTACTCCCCCAACCCCGACGCCACCCGCCACCTCCTCTGCGGCGACGCGACCGCAATTCCCGCAATCGCATCCGCCATCAAGGCACTTCCCGCCGACGCGATCGCCGACGTCGTGGTTGAAGCCCCCGCCTACGCCGACGTCGACCTGATCCCCAACCACCCCGGCGCGGCAATCACCCACGTCACCCCGTCGAACGCCCCCGACGCCGAACCCGGGGATTCGTTGGTGGAGATGACCACGGCGATCGTCGGAAAGCTGGAATCACGACCCGACTTCGACCCCACCGGAATCCAGGTCTTCATCCACGGCGAAGCCAACGCGGTGATGAAACGCATCCGCCCCATGCTGAAAGACGCCGGCCTCCAGGTCCGCGGCGCCTCCATCTCCGGTTACTGGCGCGTCGGCCGCACCGAAGAGGGCTTCCGCACCTGGAAGAAGGAAAACCGACCCGACGACGCCTGAGACCGAACCAGCGTCAGCCATCCACCCCGTCATCATCCTCGACCCGGTCGAACTGGTACCCCACCACCGCATTGTGCAACACGGGCTCGTTGGGAGTTGACGCGCGCAAACACGTCAAGAGCACCAGGCGCCCGGGCATGGGCTCGGTACCCCACACATCATCGTCGACGGCGAGATCCACCTTCATCGGCGTATGGAAATCGGTCGCCTTGTACACGAGCCACTTGCTTCCCGACGCCTCCGTCCGCACGCGCAACTCGTCGCCAAGCTTGACGTTGAACTCCTGCTTCACCGAGTCGTAGACGTCATCGAAAACACCCGGGGGCCGGGTGTTGGCGTGACCCGCCAACACGGCGACATCCTCCTGATCCGTCGACGGCAACACGTACGGCTTGTCGTCGGCGGTGTAGAAACACACGTCCATCAGCTGCACCGGGTCCACGCCATAGGCCGTCATCGGACACAACTCATCGACCACAGGCTCCGACAAACCCAAGCCCGGCATGGAGATCTCCACCGGCATCGACGCCTCGATGGCGGCCTGATCGACCTCCCCGGTTTCCCCGGTCTCCCCCGGCTCCGGGGAAGCGGGCGACGGCGGCGTATCCGACCCGCACGCGGTGAGCAACAACGGTACTGCGGCCAATGCCGCGATAACGGCCGACCGCACTCCGCGCGGTCGAGCAAGCGAAGTGGACATGATGATCTTCTCCTGAAAGTCGCGACCCTCCGATGTCACGAAACCCGCCACGTCCGTCGAAGAGTCGGTCTGGCACTGCATTAACCGGCACTGCATTAAGCCGAATATTCGAAAAGGTGTTGTCGCTGGTGGTGGAGCCGTTCATGGCGTAGGCGGGCGCCAACCCCGTGCGTCAGAGATCCGGGGCATCGGCAAGACCCGCGAAGGTCCAGCCGACGATGACGTTGTGCGTCGCAGCGGCGAAGGGATTGCGGGACTCGATGCAGCTGATGGTCAGCATCCGCCCCGGCATCGGACCATCGCCCCACACTTCGGCGGAGCCGCCGAGGGACGCCTTGTCGATGCCGTGAAAATCGGTCGCCTCGTACACCAGCCACCGATCCCCGCCGGCGCGGGTGCGCACGAGCAATTCGTCGCCCTTCTCCAGGGTGAAGGTGTCGGTGCCGTTGTCGTAGAGGTCGTCGAACACCGCATCCCGGCCACTTGCGGCATGACCCGCAAGCACCGACAGATCGGGCGCGTCGGTGCCCGGCAGCGAGTACGGACGATCATCGGCGACGTAGTAGCAAGCGGTGTCCAATGTCGGCGGGTCGAGCGCACCGTCCGTCAACGGGCAGGCTTGGGCGTCGATGTCGGCGCGCAACCCCAAGGCCGGGATGGCCATCTCGAGGGGCTGCGACGTGGCAATGTCCTCAATCGGCTCGGAGACGTCGACGGTGGCGTCGACACGATCGACCGGCGACCGGGAATCCGCGAACGGGCCGAAACCGAGGAAGTGCGCGCCGACGGCGAAAGCTGCGATGACCACCAACGCAACCACGACATCCGTCAACCGCACGCCGCCGCGCGATCGCGTCATGCCGGACATCACCGCACCTCCCGAACCGAACCCGCACTTTCCACCTTCTTACCGATGAACGACGGGTTCGGCGCCGGCCGGGCGGTTGGTCCCTCACCCGTCCGGCGCCGTCCGCATCACTCCCGGAAACTCAACCTCACTCAGGCTTGACGACGACGCAGCGCGTACGTGCCACCCGCAACCGAGATCAGCACCACGCCACCTGCAGCAGCCCACGCGGCGGTGGTGTCGCCGGTACGCGCCGGCACGCCACGATCACCCGGCCGCGGACGTTCCCGCGGGTCGGTCGGACGGGGCTTGTCCTTGTCCTTGTCGTCGCCCCCGTTGCCGTCGCCGTCTTCATCGTCGCCCCCGTTGCCGTCGCCGCCGTCATCGCCGTCGTCGCCGCCGTCATCTCCGCCGTCGTCGCCACCGTCATCGCCGTCGTCGCCGCCGTCATCGCCGTCGTCGCCGCCGTCATCTCCGCCGTCGTCATCGCCGTCGCCGCCGTCATCTCCGCCGTCGTCACCGCCGTCGCCGCCGTCATCTCCGCCGTCGTCATCGCCGTCGCCGCCGTCATCTCCGCCGTCGCCGCCGTCGCCGCCGTCATCTCCGCCGTCGCCGCCGTCGCCGCCGTCATCGCCGCCGTCGCCGCCGTCATCTCCGCCGTCGCCGCCGCCGTCGCCGCCCTGGTCGTCACCGCCCTGGTCGTCACCGCCCTGGTCGCCCCCGGCTTCCTGCGCCTGAATCAGAACCCCGTCATCGTCGACATCGGCAAGAGCCGCCGGAGCCCCCATCGTCATCACACCGGAGGCGAGAATCGCGGCACCGGCCCACACGGTCGTCTTCCTGACCTTCATCGTGATCTCCTCACATATATGTGGCCATTCACGCCGCGATAGCGCCACCGGCCACATCGCTGAACAACTTCGCCATCAGGATAAGCACACATTTCCCCCATTTGGAGCAACTATTTTTTGGCGACCCCCCGGCATTTTGAATTAACGCAGGTCACCCCACAACAATGCGCACCCCCACCCTTGACGCTGCACAATTGCGACTCTTGCCGCATGCCCACCATGGCAGCACGCTGCGCCGATAGGTCACCCGCACCTCCGAGCGTCAGAAAGCCGATCACGCAAAAGGGGCCGCAATACGCTTCAGATAACTATATCTTCAACAAAATGCAGAGCGTTCACAGGATCCACATAAAGCCTCGGCTGAAAATTCCCCCACCCGACACGGTCCAGCAAATGCCCATTATTCTCCTATATTCACCGCAAAAGTACAGCGGCGCACAACGACCAACCAAACGCCACGGGCCCGGCATCCACATCGGATGCCGGGCCCGTGGGCGTCGTCAAGCAAACTAGCCGAGCTTCTTCGCGATCAGCTGATTGACCTGCGCGGGGTCGGCCTTGCCGCGGGTTGCCTTCATGACCTGACCCACGATCGCGCCGACGACCTTCTTGTTGCCGGCCTTGTACTTCTCCACGATGTCCGGGTTCGCGGCCAGCGCCTCGTCGACCGCAGCTTCGATGGCACCGTCGTCGCGAACGACCTCCAGGCCACGGGCCTCGACGACCTCATCGACGTCGCCCTCGCCGGCCAGCACGCCGTCGACGGCCTGGCGGGCCAGCTTGTTGGTCAGCTTGCCCTCCTTGATCAACGCGACGACGCGGGCAACCTGCGCCGGAGTGATCTCCAGCTCCGCCAGGTCCACGCCCCGCTCGTTGGCCTGCTGCGACAGGTACGCCACCCACCAGGAACGCGCCTCATCCGGGGTGGTGCCCGCCTCGACCGTGTCGACGACCAGGTCCAGCGCGCCGGCGTTGACCAGGTCGCGCATCTCCTCGTCCTTCAGGCCCCACTCCTGCTGAATGCGGGCGCGGCGGACCCACGGCAGCTCCGGCAGCGTCGCGCGGATCTCCTCGACCCACTCGCGCGGGGCGATGACCGGCGGCAGATCCGGGTCGTTGAAGTAGCGGTAGTCCTCCGCGGTCTCCTTGATGCGGCCGGCGGACGTCGACCCGTCGGTCTCCTGGTAGTGGCGGGTCTCCTGGCGGATGGACCCGCCGTCGACGAGAACCTGCGCCTGGCGCTGCATCTCGTAGCGCACCGCCTGCTCGACGGACTTCAGCGAGTTGATGTTCTTCGTCTCGGTGCGGGTGCCGAACTCCTCCTGGCCGATCGGACGCAGCGACAGGTTCGAGTCGACGCGCATGGAACCCTGATCCATGCGGGCATCCGACACGCCCAGCGCCTTGACCAGGTCACGCAGGGCCGACACGTACGCGCGGGCGACCTCCGGGGCGCGCTCGCCGGCGCCGATGATCGGCTTGGTGACGATCTCGATCAGCGGCACGCCCGCACGGTTGCAGTCGACCAGCGAACGGGTCGCGCCGTGGATGCGGCCCGACGTGCCGCCCAGGTGCGTCAGCTTGCCGGTGTCCTCCTCCATGTGGGCGCGCTCGATTTCGATGCGCCACTCGGTGCCGTCGTCGAGGACGACGTCGAGGTGGCCGTTGAACGCGATCGGCTCGTCGTACTGGGAAATCTGGTAATTCTTCGGCTGGTCCGGGTAGAAGTAGTTCTTCCGCGCGAAGCGCGACGACTCGGCGATCTCGCAGTTCAGCGCCAGGCCGATCTTGATGGCCCATTCGACGCCGGTCTTGTTCACCACCGGCAGCGCGCCCGGCAGGCCCAGGCTGCACGGGTCGACGTTGCTGTTCGGTGCGGCACCGAAGTTGGCGGAGGAAGAGGAGAACATCTTGGTGTTCGTCGCGAGCTCGACGTGCACCTCCATGCCCATCACGGGTTCGAAGCGCTCGAGGACCTCGTCGTAGTCCATCAGATCATCAGCGTAAGCGGCGGTCATGGGGGACATCGTACTAGTGGCCGGGTGGAGGCGGGCACCCCGGGGCCGGGACGGTGGACTACCCTGTTCTCGTTGCTTCACAGTCGCCGCCGATCACGCACCGGGAGTCCCGATGACCCACGCCCGCACCCAGGATGACAGCGCCAAGGACGAGCCGAATCGACCGCGCCGCAGGGGGCTGCTGGCCGGACTCGGGATCGGTGCGGCGGTGGTGGTGTCGATTGCGGTGATCGCGTCGATGTTCACGGGCACGTCGAACGAGGGTTTCGGCGCGGAGCTGCATCCGGAGGGCCTGCGGGATTCCCTTCCCGCGGAGCTCGCGGAGGGCTGGAATGCGGAGATGTGCTTCCTGCTCATGGACAATCCCCGCGGCTTGGGGTCGCCGGACGATGGCGTTCCCGCCGAGGTGCCGGCGGTGAATTGCTTGCTTGACGACGGCTCGCCGAACGGAATTTCCACCACGATGGTCACCGACGAGGGGTTCGCCGATGCGGTGAAGGATCCCGCCGGCGGGGTCGACATGATCGAGCTCGGCACCTCCCCCGATGGCGCCCATGAAGTGCATTGGCTGCAGGAGACGGGTCTGATCTACGACGTGACGGAGAATTCGGTGCTGCGTTTCGGTCCGTACGGTTCCGAGGACGAGGCCCGCGACTTCGCGTCGGCCCACGGATTGCTGTAGTTCCATGCCCGGTCCCAGCGATCATCCCCCGATTCCGCCGACGTCGCGGGCGGCGATGCCCGTGTTCCGCGATGGCGCGCATCGCCGGGTCGGTGCCGGGGCCTTCGGCGAGGGGCTTTCCGACGGCGACGCGGCACGCTACGACGACGTGCGCCCCGGGTATCCGCAGGAGGTCGTCGCCCTCGTCGGCGCCGGGGTCGGCGCAGGGACCACTGACGCAGGGACCATTGGCGCAGCGCTCGATGTTCTCGACGTCGGTGCGGGCACCGGCAAGCTCACCGCCGCGCTGGTGGCGTCCGGCCATCGGGTCACCGCCGTGGAACCCGGCGCGGAGATGCTCGCCGCCCTGGGGCGCGCCTGCCCCGACGTCGCGCGGGTGCGGGCCACGGCGGAGGCCACGGGCCTGGCGGACGGCTCGTTCGACGCGATCACCTGCGCGCAGACGTGGCATTGGGTCGACGTGCCGGCGGCGTCGGCGGAGTTCGCGCGGCTGCTGCGGCCCGGCGGGCGGGTGGTGTTGACGTGGAACACCCTCGACGTGCGGGTGCCGTGGGTGCACCGGCTGACGCGCATCATGCACGCCGGCGACGTGCAGAAGCCCGGCTTCGTCCCCGACGTCGCCGCCCCGCTGCGCATCACCGACGAGCTGAGACTGGAATGGGAGCAGCTTTTGACGCCGGAGCAGATCGTCATGTTGGCCCGCACCCGGTCGTACTGGCTGCGGTCGGCGCAGCGGACGCGGGAAAAGGTCGAGGCGAACCTGCGGTGGTATCTGCATGACCACCTGGGGTTCGCCTCGGATGACGTGGTGCCGCTTCCCTACCGGTGCGACTCCTTCGTGTTGGAGGTCGCCGGGCACGGGGGCGCTTAGCCGAACAGCGCCTTGGCGGTGGCGTAGCGGCGGGGCGGCACGACCTTGAGCTCGGCGACGGCGTCGTCGATGTCGATGCGCTCGATGTGCTCGCCGCGCAGGGCGACGATCTTGCCGTAGTCGCCTTCGTGGACGGCGCGGGTGGCGTGGACGCCGTAGCGGGTGGCCAGCACGCGGTCGTAGGCGGTGGGGGTGCCGCCGCGCTGGATGTGGCCGAGGACGGTGGTGCGCACGTCGTAGCCGGTGCGTTCCTTGATTTCGTTGCCGATGACCTGGCCGATGCCGTTGAAGGTCTGGTGGCCGAACTGGTCGATGCCGCCTTCCTCGTACCGCATGGTGCCTTCCTTGGGGGTGGCGCCTTCGGCGACGACGATGATGCCGTACTTTTCGCCCATCTGGAACCGGCGTTCCATGGACTTGCAGATGACGTTGATGTCGAAGGGCTCTTCCGGAATGACGATGTAGTGCGCGCCGCCGGCCATGCCCGCGTGGAGGGCGATCCAGCCGACGTGGCGGCCCATGACCTCGACGATCATGACGCGCTCGTGGGATTCGGCGGTGGTGTGCAGGCGGTCGACGGCTTCGGTGGCCACGGCGACGGCGGTGTCGAAGCCGAAGGTGAAGTCGGTGCCGTTGACGTCGTTGTCGATGGTCTTGGGCACGCCGACGACGGGCACGCCGTTGTCCGACAGCCACTTGCCGGCCTTGAGGGTGCCTTCGCCGCCGATGGGGATGAGGGCGTCGATGCCCGCGTCGGAGAGGTTTTCCTTGATCCGGTCCAGGCTCGACGTGAGGATGTCGGGGTGGACGCGGCCGGTGCCGAGCATGGTGCCGCCGCGCAGCAGCATCTTGTCGATGTTCTCGTCGTCGTAGAGCTGGACCCTGCGGTCTTCCATCAGGCCGATCCAGCCGTCTTCGAAGCCGACGACGGTGGAGCCGTATTCGGAGCTGGCGGTGCGCACGATGGCGCGGATGACGGCGTTGAGACCGGGGCAGTCGCCACCGGAGGTCAGGGTCGCGATTCGCATGATCTCCACAATAGCGACGACCGGGCGTCACCGCGCTTCGGGCGGCGGGTGCCTGGTTCCCCTCCGTGTCGGTGCCCGCTTTACGACGCCCCGACGTGGGATTCGCGGGGTCGGGTGAACCCGGACACCGCGACGAATCCGATGCACAGAACCGCCGCATGCAGCAGCAGCGACCGGCCGAAGACGGCGGCCCCGGCCCCGGCCGCCTGCCCGACTTCGATGAACGCCGCGGTGGCGGCCGCGCCGAAGACCGCGCCGACCTGTCGGGTGGCGTTGTAGACGCCGGAGCCCGCGCCGGCGATGCGGGTGTCCAGGCCGCGCAGGGTGATGGTGGAGTTCGGCGCCCACACGAAGGCGTTGCCCACGCCGAGGATGAGGACCACGACGGCGATGGCCGCCGTGGGCACCGAGTCGCGCAGGACGGCGAACATGGCCACGTGGCCGACGATCATCGAACCGAAGCCGATCATGGACAGTCGGTTGGGTTTGGTGCGTTCGACCATCGACCCGACCCACGGCGCCAGCACGCCCGACAGCAGGGCCATCGGCGCCACCAGCAGCCCCGCCTGGAAAGCGGTGAGGTGTTCGTGGGTTTGCACGTACAGCATGATCGGCAGCGCGTTGGCCGCGGTGGCGAAGGCCATCGTCGCGATGGACAGCGCTCCCCGGGCGAAGTTCGGGTCGTCGAAAAGCCGAAGCGGAACGAGCGCCTCCACCCCGCGCGACGGAGCCGTGGCCTGCAGTCGCACGAAGATGACGAACAGCACCGCGGAGCCGCCCAGCAGCGCCCAGATCCACGGGGCCCAACCGGCGTGCTGGCCCTGCTGCAGGCCGAAGACGAGGCCGACCATCGCCAGCGTCGACACCACGATGCCCGGGATGTCGAAGCTGCGCGACGTCGACGGCAGATCCGGCACCCACGTGGCAACCAGCACCAACGACAGGATGCCGAAGGGAATGTTGACGAAGAAGATCCACTCCCAGCCGACGGAGCTGGTCAACGCGCCGCCGAGCAGCGGGCCGGTGAGGGTGGCCAGGCCCGCGACGGTGCCCCACCAGCCCATCGCCTTGCCGCGGCGCTCCGGCGGGAAGATGCGGGTGATGATCGCCAACGTCTGCGGCCCGATGAGAGCTGCGCCGAGCCCCTGGGCGAAGCGGGCGAGCACGAGCGATTCGATCGACGCCGCCATGCCGCACCACAGCGACGACAGCGTGAAGATGACCATGCCGACCTGGTAGACGCGCTTCTGCCCGAATTGGTCACCGAGGCGGCCGGTGACCAGCAGCGGCACCGCGTAGGCGAGCAGGTAGGCCGACGTCACCCAGATCGCGGCGGAGTATTCGGCGTCGAGCTGGTCCATGATCTGCGGCGTGGCCACCGCGACGATCGACTGATCCAAGAGGTTCATGAAGAACCCGACGCAGAGCGCGAACAACGCGAGATACGCCTGCTTGGGCGGCAGATGATGCTGCGCCGGCATCGACTCATCCCGCATGTGACCGCCTTTCGCTTCCGTGCCCCGTGCGTCCATCGCAGTGATGCTACGCGACGGCTACTCCCCCGTTGCCGCCGCCGGCTCCCACCAACCTTCTTCGCCGCGAGACGGCGCCTCCAGGATCCGGCGAACGTCGTCGGCGGGACGATCGTCGATCTCATGGCCGGACGGACCGGCCGACTTTCGCCCGCGCGTGCGGTGGCCACAGACGACGAAACCGCCGCCCCGGGAAGGGACGGCGGTCATCGTCACCCGCGGGGCGACCCCGCGCGGGCGACCAGATCTGACGAGAAGATCAGGCCACCGGGCCGCGGACCTTCTCGTAGGCGGCGCCGACCTTGTACAGGCGGTCGTCGCCGTGCCGCGGCGCCATGATCTGCAGGCCCACCGGCAGGCCGGTGTCCGGGGCCAGGCCCGACGGCACGGACATGCCGCACATGCCGGCCAGGTTCAGCGGCAGGGTGCACAGGTCGAACATGTACATGCTCAGCGGGTCATCGACCTTCTCGCCCAGCTTGAACGCGGTGGTCGGGGTGGTCGGCGAGATCAGGACGTCGACCTCCTCGAAGGCGCGCTCG
The DNA here is from genome assembly GCF_030408835.1 of Corynebacterium freneyi. Lineage (NCBI taxonomy): Bacteria > Bacillati > Actinomycetota > Actinomycetes > Mycobacteriales > Corynebacteriaceae > Corynebacterium > Corynebacterium freneyi. The sequence goes on along the minus strand of NZ_CP047357.1, from coordinate 1,105,551 downwards.
AAGTCCTGCTGGATCAGGGTGCGCACGCGCTGCGCCTGGACGTAGTAGGCGTCGTAGTAGCCGACGGACAGGGCGTAGGTGCCGATGATGATGCGGCGCTTGACCTCGTCACCGAAACCGGCGGCGCGGGTCATGGCCATGACCTCGTCGGCGGAGCGGGTGCCGTCGTCGCCGACGCGCTGGCCGTAGCGCATGCCGTCGAAGCGGGCCAGGTTGGAGCTGACCTCGCACGGCAGAATCAGGTAGTAGGCGCTCAGGGCGTGGTCGAAGTTCGGGCAGTCGACCTCGACGACCTCCGCGCCGGCCCCCTTCAGCTTCTCGACGGCCTCGTGGAAGCTGTCCAGCACGCCCGCCTGGTAACCCTCGGTGCGGTCGAACTGCTTGACGACGCCGACCTTCATGCCCGTCAGGTCGCCGCTGGCGCCCTCCCTGGCGGCGGAGACGACGTCGGCGATGGGCTGATCGGTGGAGGTGGAGTCGCGCTCGTCGTGGCCGGCGATGACCGCGTGGAGCAGAGCGGTGTCCAGCACGGTGCGGGCGGTCGGACCACCCTGGTCGAGCGAGGACGCGCAGGCGACGAGACCATGGCGGGAGACGGTGCCGTAGGTCGGCTTCACGCCGACGGTCGCGGTCAGCGCGGCGGGCTGGCGGATAGAACCACCGGTGTCGGTGCCGATGGCCAGCGGAGCCATGGCCGAGGCCAGCGCGGCGGAGGAACCGCCGCCCGAGCCGCCGGCGGTGCGCTCGACGTCCCAGGGGTTGTGGGTCGGGCCGTACGCGGAGTTCTCCGTCGACGAACCCATGGCGAACTCGTCCATGTTCGTCTTGCCCAGGATCGGGATGCCCGCGGCGCGGAGCTTCTCGGTGACCGTGGCGTCGTAGGGGCTCATGTAGCCCTCGAGCATCTTCGACGCGCACGTCGTCGGGGCGTCGACGGTGGTGAAGACGTCCTTCAGCGCCAGCGGCACGCCCGCCAGCGGCGACGCCGGGGCCTCGCCCGCGTCGAGGGACTCGTCGACGGCCTTCGCGGCGGCCAGGGCCTCCTCGGCGCCGATGTGCAGGAAGGCGTGGATGTCCCCGTCGACGGCGGCGATGCGGTCGAGGAACGCCTGGGTGACCTCCACGGAGGTCAGCTCGCGGGCGTGGATCTTCTCGGCCAGTTCCGCGGCGGTCAGACCCAGGATCGGGTCGTCGGCGACGGCGGTGAACAGCTTGGCGTTGGCGGCGTTGTCGGCCATGATCACTCCTCCTCGCCCAGGATCTGCGGAACCTCGAAACGCTCGTCCTCGACGGAGGGCGCCTGGTCCAGGGCCAGCTCGGCGGTCAGCGTGGGCTTGACCACGTCCTCGCGCATGACGCCCGACAGCGACGACGGGTGGCTCATGGGCTCGACGTCCGCGGCGGCGACCTCCTGGACGTCCTGGACGTGGTTGATGATGCCGTCGATCTGACCGGCGAACTCGTCGAGCTCGGCGTCGGTCAGAGCCAGGCGGGACAGTCGTGCGAGGTGGGCGACCTCGTCGCGCGAGATTGCGGGCACGCGTGACCCCTTTCGTTGTCTCCGGGTTTTCCCCGAACAGGTTAGCCGCTGCGGCGGATTCGTCGCCGTGCGGGGTCGACACGGGGTCGTCGCGTGGTTGGCGCGGCGCCGTTACTGCACCGTCGCGGCACTCGACCCGACGTTTCAGCAGTGGTGCAACTCACATTCCCGTGGCGGGTGACGGCCATGTACCCTTGTGATCCGTCTTGACCATACCGGCCGGCGTCACCCGGGATCGCCCCTGGTGGCGGCCGCCACGAAAGGTTCCCGTAACCCATGTCCTATCTCTTGCGAGTGCAAATCCCCGACGCCCCGGGCTCTTTGGGCCTGCTGGCGGCGGCGCTCGGCGACACGGGCGGGGACATCCGTTCCGTCGACGTGGTGGAGCACGGCGCCGACGGGACGGTCGTGGACGACATCGTGGTGGAGTTGCCCGGCGGCAGCCTGCCGGACACCCTCATCAGCGCGGCGCAGTCACTCGACGGAGTCGAAGTCGATTCGATTCGCCCGTTTTCCGGGTCGGTCGACCGCCGCGGCCAGATCGCGATGCTCGCCGACCTGTCGCGGCACCGCAATCAGCCGCAGCGCGCGCTGGGCGAGCTCGTCGACGGCCTGCCCCGCACCATGACCGCCGGCTGGGCGCTGGTGCTCGGCCACTCCTCCGGCGGCACGCGCCGCGTGGTCGCGTCCATGGCCGCCCCCGCCGATGACGGCCGCACGCTGTCCGAGCCGCCGGTGGATTCCGCGCGCCGCCTCGACGTCGACAACGAGCAGTGGATTCCCCCGTCGTGGACGCTCATGGAGTCCTCCCTCGCCGCCGCACCCATGGGCAAGGGCTGGACGCTGGTCATCGGCCGCCCCGGCGGCCCGGACTTCCTCCCGTCGGAGGTCGCCCACCTCGGCCGCATCGGCGACATCGTCGGCGCGATCCTGGACTAGAGTCGCCACGCCGGAACCGCCGCGCCCGAGCCACGGGCATGGGGCGCACGACACAAAAGGCGACCAAGTTTTCGTTTTTCACCCACAACCACCCTCGACGCGAATACCATCCCCCGCAAAACCATGTGCCCGTCATCGGCGGGTGCCGCAAGCCAAGGGGAAGGTCGTCGACGCATGCAGGACAGCCCGGTCATCGCCATCGGATTGCCGGTGGCCCTCGCGGTCATCATGGTGGGCATCGGGCTGAGCCTGACGCTCGCCGACTTCCGGGAACAGGCCCGCACGCCGCGGGCCACCATCATCGGCACGCTCGGCCAAGTGTTCCTGGTGCCCGCCATCGGCATCGCGGTGGCGCTGGTCATGGACCTTCCGCCGATCATGGCGCTGGGCCTCGTCCTCGTCGCCGCCTGCCCCGGCGGATCGACGTCGAACCTGGTCACCTACCTGGCGCGCGGCAACGTCGCCCTGTCGATCATCCTCACCGTCGTCGCATCGCTGGTGATCATCGTCACCCTGCCCGGCTGGCTCGACGTCGCGGGCCGCATTCTCCCCGGCGCCACCGAACTCTCCGTCTCGGTGCCGCTGGGCCAGACCTTCGGCCTGCTCATCGGCATCATCCTCATCCCCGTGGCCATCGGCATGGTCATCCGCGCCAAGAAGCCGGAACTCGCCGCCAAGCTCGAGCGCGGCATGTCCGTTTTCGGCGCGCTGGTCCTGCTGCTGGCCATCGGCGCCGTCGCCGTCGACCTCGGCGGGGAGATCATCGACATGACCATCGTCACCGGCCCGGCCGTGCTCGTGTTCAACATCGCCGTCATTCTCGTCGGCGGCGCACTGGCGTGGATCGCCCGCGTCGACCGCGCCTCCCAGCTGGCGCTGGCCGTCGAATACGGCATCAAGAACTCCACCCTCGGACTCGTCATCGCGCTGACCGTCGTCCGCGACGAGGAATTCGCCGTGCCCGCCGCCGTCTACTCCATCGTCATGTACGTCACCGCAATCGCCGTCATCGCCATCGGACGCCGGATGATCGCCACGTCGGCGTCGCAAAGCAACCCCGACCGGAACGCTCGGCGCGAGACCGACCGCATTGCGGGGTAATGTCGGAGTCCGCCTGCGTCCACCGACGCCCGCCCACCCCCGCAATCGGAGATCCAAAGCCCCATGACGAATTTCACTGATCGCCTCGCCTCCCACGTGCGCGCCGAATCCGGCCGCACGCCCGAAGCCTCCTCCGAGATGGAATTCTGGTCCGGCATGTCCCGCGTCGTCGTCGACCACCTCGCCGACGATTGGGAAGCCACCACCCGCGCCTACGCCGCCACCCGGCAGCAGCACTACTTCTCGGCAGAATTCCTCATGGGCCGCGCCCTGCTGAACAACCTGCTCAACCTCGGCCTGGTCGACGAAGCCGAAGAGGCGGTCGCCGCCTACGGCAAGAACCTCACCGACATCCTCGAAGCCGAGCACGACGCCGCGCTGGGCAACGGCGGCCTCGGCCGACTCGCCGCCTGCTTCCTCGACTCCTGCGCCACCCAGGACCTGCCGGCCACCGGCTACGGCATCCTCTACCGCTACGGCCTGTTCAAGCAGACCTTCGAAGACGGCTTCCAGGACGAACACCCCGACCCGTGGATGGAAGAGGGCTACCCCTTCGTCGTCCGCCGCGAGGACGAGTCCCGCATCGTGCGATTCGACGACCTCACCGTCCGCGCCGTCCCCCACGACATGCCGATCACCGGCTACGGCACCGACAACGTCGGCACCCTGCGCCTGTGGAACTCCGAGCCCATGCGCGAGTTCGACTACGACGCCTTCAACTCCCAGCGCTTCACCGACGCCATCGTCGAGCGCGAACGCGTCCACGACCTGTGCCGCGTGCTCTACCCCAACGACTCCACCTACGAGGGCAAGGTGCTGCGCGTCCGCCAGCAGTACTTCTTCGTCTCCGCCTCCCTCCAGGCGATGATCGACTCCCACCTGGACAACCACGGCTCCCTCGACTCCTTCGCCGAGTACAACTGCGTCCAGCTCAACGACACCCACCCGGTGCTCGCCATCCCCGAACTAATGCGACTGCTTCTCGACGAGCACGGCCTCGGCTGGGACAAGGCCTGGGACATCACCTCCAAGACCTTCGCCTACACCAACCACACCGTGCTGGCCGAGGCCCTGGAGACCTGGGAATTCTCCATCTTCGAGCGCCTGTTCCACCGCGTGCTCGAGATCATCCAGGAAATCGACCGCCGTTTCCGCCTCGACCTCGCCGAGCGCGGCATCGACCACGGCACCATCGACTACATGGCGCCGATCTCCAACGGCTTCATCCACATGGCCTGGATCGCCTGCTACACCGCGTACTCCATCAACGGCGTCGCGGCGCTGCACACCGAGATCATCAAGCGCGAAACCCTCGGCGTGTGGCACGACATCTGGCCGGAGAAGTTCAACAACAAGACCAACGGCGTCACCCCGCGCCGCTGGCTCAACCAGTGCAACCCGCGCCTGCCGCAGCTGCTGACCCGCCTGTCGGGATCCGACGACTGGGTCACCGACCTGGACAAGCTCGCCGAGCTGGAGAAGTTCGCCGACGACGAGGACGTCCTGCGCGAGGTCATGGCCATCAAGCACGGCAACAAGGAAGACTTCGCCGCGTGGATCAAGGCCCGCCAGGGCGTCGAGATCTCGCCCGACGCGATCTTCGACTCGCAGATCAAGCGCCTCCACGAGTACAAGCGCCAGCTGCTCAACGCCCTGTACATCCTGGACCTGTACTACCGCATCAAGGACGACCCGGAGTGGGACGTCGTGCCGCGCGTGGCCATCTTCGGCGCGAAGGCGGCCCCGGGCTACGTCCGGGCGAAGGCGATCATCAAGTTCATCAACTCCATCGCGGACCTGGTGAACAACGACCCGGAGATCGGCGACAAACTCAAGGTCGTGTTCGTCGAGAACTACAACGTCTCCCCCGCCGAGCACATCATCCCGGCCACCGACATCTCCGAGCAGATCTCCACGGCCGGCAAGGAGGCCTCGGGCACGGGCAACATGAAGTTCATGATGAACGGCGCCCTGACCCTGGGCACCCTCGACGGCGCCAACGTCGAGATCGTCGAGGCCGTCGGCGACGACAACGCCTACATCTTCGGCGCGAAGGAAGAGGAGCTGCCGGAGCTTCGCAAGACCTACGACCCGCGCGCGGTCTACGAGTCGGTGCCGGGCCTGAAGCGGGCGCTGGACTCCCTGATCGACGGCACGTTCTCCGACGGCGGATCGGGCATGTTCCACGACCTGCACCACTCGCTGCTCAACTCCCCCGGCTACGAGCCGGCCGACGTGTACTACGTCCTGGGCGATTTCACCGACTACCGCGAGACCCGCGACCGCATGGCCGAGGACTACCGCGACGAGCTGAAGTGGGCGCGCATGTGCTTCCTGAACATCATCCGTTCGGGTCGCTTCTCCTCCGACCGCACCATCCGCGACTACGCCGACGAGGTGTGGAAGATCAAGGCCACCCCGATCAAGTAGTTCGGATCACAAGTAGTTCGGATCGACTGGTCCAGACGAAAGCCGGGCCCCGCATCTGCGCGGGGCCCGGCTTTTCGCGTCTTGACGTCACTCGGCGGAGTCGGCCGAGCGGATCGCCGCCGCGCCGTCGGCAAGCAAGCGGTGGAAACCCGCCTCGTCGAGGATCGGCACGCCCAGCTCCTCGGCCTTCGTGGCCTTCGAACCCGCGTTGTCGCCGACGACGACCACCGAAGTCTTCTTCGACACCGACCCCGCCGCCTTGCCGCCGCGGACGAGGATGGCCTCCTTGGCGCTGTCACGGGTGAAATCCTCCAGCGACCCCGTCACCACGACGGTCAGCCCCTCGAGGACCTGCTCGGGACGATCGGACACCTCGTCGACCATCCGCACGCCGGCGGCCTCCCACTTCTCCACGACCTCGCGGTGCCAGTCGACCGCGAACCACGCGATGACCGAATCGGCGATGATCCCGCCGACGCCGTCGGTGTCCGCCAACTCCTCGCGCGACGCGGCGCGGATGGCGTCCATCGACCCGAACCGCTGCGCCAGGGCGCGGGCGGCGGTCGGGCCGACGTGACGGATGGACAGGCTCACCAGCACCCGCCACAGCTCGCGGGACTTCGCGGCCTCGATGAAGTCGAGCAGCTTCCGGCCGTTGGCGTTGAGGGTGCCGCGCGCGACGCCGTCGTCGCCGACCTTCTTCTTCGCCGCGGTGGTGTACACCTCCGTGCGCTCGAGGTCGGCGGCGGTGAGGGCGAACAGGTCGCCTTCGTCGGAAAGCACGCCGCGGTGAATGAGGTCGGCCGCGCCGCGCTCGCCCAGGTGCTCGATGTCGAAGCCGCCACGTGACGCCAGGAACTCGACGCGCCGCCGCAGCTGCCCCGGGCAGTACCGGGTGTTCGGGCAGCGCCAGTCGGCGTCGTCCTCCTTCGCCGGCGCCAGGCGGGTGCCGCATTCGGGGCACAGCGTCGGGTAGATGAATTCCCGCTCGGTGCCGTCGCGCACGTCGGCGACCGGTCCGAGCACCTCCGGGATGACGTCGCCGGCCTTGCGGATGGTCACCCGGTCGCCGATGAGCACGCCCTTGCGCTTGACCTCGGTGGGATTGTGCAGGGTGGCCATCTCGACGGTCGAACCGGCCACCGTCACCGGGCGCATCACGGCGTACGGGGTGGCGCGGCCCGTGCGGCCGATGGACACGCGGATGTCCAGCAGCTCGGTGGTGACCTCCTCCGGCGGGTACTTGAACGCGATCGCCCACCGCGGCGCCCGCGACGTCGCACCCAGCGCGCGCTGTTCGGCCAGCGCATCGACCTTCACCACCAGGCCGTCCATCTCATGCTCGGCGTCGTGTCGGTGTTCGCCCCAGTACAGGACGCGCTTGACGACGTCTTCCGGGTCCTCCACCTTCTCCGTGTACGGCGACACGTGGAGGCCCCAGGCCGCCAGCGCCAGGTACGCGTCGTGCTGGGTCTCGGGCCGCCACCCCTCGACGTGGCCGATGCCGTGGCAGATCATCGCCAGCGGACGCTTGGCCGTCTCCGCCGGGTCCTTCTGCCGCAGCGAACCGGCCGCGGCGTTGCGGGGATTGGCGAAGGTGCGCTGACCCGCCGCCGCACGGTCGGCGTTGAGCCCGTCGAACTCGCCGACGGGGATGTAGACCTCACCGCGGACCTCGAGCACGTCGGGAATCGGGTACTCGTCGGAAAGCTCGAGTTCATGCGGGATGTCGGCGATGGTGCGGGCGTTGGCGGTGACGTTCTCGCCGACGCGGCCGTCGCCCCGCGTCGCCGCCCGGACCAGGCGGCCGTTTTCGTAGATCAGGTCGATGGACAGGCCGTCGATCTTGAGTTCCGTCAGATAGGCCGATGCCGGAGTGCGGGCCAGCCAATCCCGCAGCTCCGCCTCGTCGAAGACGTTGTCCAGGCTGTACAGGCGCTGGAGGTGCTCGACCGGCTCGAAGGCCACCCCGTCGGCGGGTGCGTCGACGCGGGCGCCGACCTGCTGGGTGGGGCTGTCCGGCACGGCGAGCTCCGGATGCTCCGCCTCCATCTGCTGCAGCCGGCGAAACAGCGCGTCGTATTCGGCGTCGGAGATGACCGGCTGGCCGGTGTAGTACTTCGCCGAATGGTCGCGGATCTCTGCCGCCAACTCCTCCCACGCCCGCCGCACCTCGGGGGCGGGGGCGTCGGACAGTGGATCGCGCGCGCTGTCGGGGGTGGAGTCGACGATGTCTTCGGTGGGATCGGTCACGGCGCCGATTCTAGGCGGTCGCGCGGATCGCCTTCCCGTCGTCCGCCGGGGCCTCCGACTTCGCCGGGACGATCGGCCACAGCGCACGGTCGCCGATGAGACGCACGATGGCGGGGACGAGCAGCGGGCGCACCACGAACGTGTCCAGCAGAATGCCCAACGCCATGGCCAGACCGAACTGGTACAGCTCGCGGATCGGCTGCGTCATTAGCACCGAGAACGTCGCCGCCAGGATGAGGCCGGCCGAGGACACCACCCCGCCGGTGCGCACCAGCGACGTCCGCAACGCCTCGCGCATGCCCGAATGCGCCAGCTCCTGCCGCACGCGCGACATGAGGAAGATCGTGTAATCCACGCCCAGCGCGGTGAGGAACACCAGGATGTAGGCGGTGACGCGATTGCCGATGCCCGAGTCGCCCTGCAGGGTCACCGCGATGAACGTCGTCAGGCCGACGGTGGCCACGAACGACAGCGCGAGCGTGGCCACCAGGTACGCCGGGGCGAGGATGCTCCGCAGGAGCAGCCCCAGAACCAGGCCGATGATGCCGAGGATCAGAGGAATGAGCAGCAGCGTGTCCGACTCCAGGGCCGAACGGATGTCCGTGGAAGTGGCCGTCTCGCCGGTGGCGGCGACCTCGACCTCCTCCACCCCGGCGTCGGCCAGGGCGTCGCGGGCGGCGTCCTCCAGCGCGGGCAGCGAATCCATCGCCTCCGGCTCGTACGGGTCGACCGCGAGGATGACGTTCAGGCGCCCGGCATCGCCGGACTCCGCCACGTCGCGCTCGCCGGCGGTGGCCCGCGCCACCGTGTCCGGCAGGCTGTCCGGCAACGCCCCGGCGGCCGACTCGAGCGCTGCGGCGTCGATGCCCCGGCCCTCGACCAGCAGAGTCACCGGCGCGATTTCGCCGACGCCCAGTTCTTCGGCGATGACCTGCTGACCGGCGGCGGAATCGGTGTCCACGCGGAAACCGGTGAGGAAGTTGTACGACTCCTTGTAGCCGACCAGGCCCGCCGACAGGACGACGAGCAGGGCCAGCGCACCGGCGAGCACGGCCTTCGGGCGTGCGTCGACGAACGACGAGACCTTCTCCCACAAAGGCGAATCCACCCGTCGCAGGGCGCGCTGCTCGCCGCCGGGCCAAAACACCGAACGGCCGGCGACCAGCAGCAGGGCGGGCAGGAACGTCGCGGCGACGACGGCCATGGAGCCGACGCCGATGGCCAGGTACGGGCCGAAGCCCTGCAGCGACGGAGAGGACGTGAACAGCAGGGCCATCATCGCCAGGATGATCGTGCCCGCCGACGACGCGAGCACCTCTCCAGTGCGGCCCATCGCGGCGACCATCGCGCCGTGGGGGTCGCGGGGACGACCGGCGTCGCGGTCGGCGGCCAGCGCCTCGCGGTAACGGGCGTTGATGATCAGCGCGTAGTCGGTGCCCACGCCGAACAGCAGGACGGTCATGATCGACGCGGTCTGCGAGGAAATGACGATGGCGCCGGCGTCGGCGAGCAGGGCGCCGACCGATTCCGCCAGGCGCATGGCCACGCCGACGGCGACCAGCGGCAGGATCGCCATCACCGGCGAGCGGTAGACCGCGATGAGGATGACGAACACCAGCAGGATGGTGCCGAACAGCAGCACCCGGTCACCGGAGGCGAAGACCTTCACCGTGTCGGTGGCGATGCCCGCCGGGCCGGTCAGGTGCGTCGTCGCCCCCTCTGCGGCATCGGCGGCGACGTCGGCTGCGGCTGTGCGCATGGCGTCGACGCCGTCGCGGAACTCCTCGGTCGTCGGATCGCCGACGACGGGCACGATGAGCGACCGGGTGCGGCCGTCGTCGGAACGCGTGCCCTCCTCCCCCGCGGGCATGCAATCGCGGCCGGGGCGCAGTCCGGACCCCGTCTCCGCGCAGGACGCCGAGATCGGCGCCAGGGTCCGGTCGCCCGCGGAGTCGCGGAAATGCGCGGTGACCGCGGCCGCGGCATCGCCGGCCGCCTTCTCGCTGCCCGCCTGCACGGTGATGATCGCCGGCAGGACGTCGTCGCGGCCGGGGAACTCCTCGCGCAACCGCTCTTCGGCCATGACCGACGGGGAATCGGCCGGGGCGCCGTCATCGCCGGCCGCCTTGACGTCGTCGATGCCGGGGGCCATCGCCGCGAGGACCCCGACCAGCAGCACCCAGGCGACGATCACCGCCCAGGCCCTCTTCTTCGTGCCGAACGCGGCACGGAGGAATGACTCGTACATGGGTGGGACACCTTTCGAAATCAATCGCGTCGACATCAGTCGCGCCGAAACGGAAAACGAATGTTATCGACGCACCGTCGATAACTTCGACAACGACATTAGGCGATCCCCCATCCGAAGCCGAACGCTGCACCGCGGCAACCACCCGACCGTGGGGAATCGCGCCCCCTCCGCCGACCCCTCCGTCGACCCCTCCACCCGGGCCGCCCCGAATCCGGGGACCCGTTTAAAGTGGTGCCCATGACCACCTTCGACGCGGGCAGGATGTTCGCCTTCGACCTGGAGACGACGGGTACCGACCCGCACGAATGCCGGATCGTGACCTCGGCGCTGGTCCGCATCGACGGGGGTCCGCCGCAGACGGAGGAATTGCTCGCGGATCCGGGAGTGGAGATCCCCGAGGGCGCCGCCCGGGTGCACGGCATCACCACCGAGTACGCCCGCGAGCACGGCCGCCCGCACGACGAGGTCCTGGCCGACACCATCGCGGCCATTCGGCGGGCATGGAGCGACGGACTGACGCTGGTGGCCTACAACGCCGCCTACGACCTGACGGTGCTGCGCTCACGGCAACCGGATTTCACCGTCGACGGCCTGGTATTCGACCCGCTCGTCATCGACCGCGCGCGGGACACGCACCGCAAGGGCAAGCGCACGCTGGGAAACGTGTGCGAGCACTACCGGGTCCGCCTGGACAACGCACACGAGGCCACCGCCGACGCCCTGGCCGCCGCCCGCCTGGCCTGGGTGATGAGCAAGAAGGTCTGGCCGGACCTGGCCGAGATGGACGGCGACGAGCTCATGGAATACCAGGCCGTGTCCCACTTCGAATCGCAGTCCTCGTTGCGGGATTGGCTGGTCGGCCAGGGCCGCGACGTGTCCGATTTCCGCATCGGCGGCTGGCCCATCGACGAACCGGAACGCTGAGCCCCTACAGCGACTCGATGACCAGGTGCGGGCGCGAGGATTCCTCCGGCCGCACCACCAGGCTCTCCACGGCGAAAGCCTCCCGCACCGCCTCCGGCGCCAACACATGCGCCGGATCCCCGTCCCGCAGCACGGCACGGTCGTGGAGCAACACGACCCGATCGAAGTGCGCCATGGCCAGATCCAGGTCGTGGATGTTCGCCACGACCGTCCGACCGGAGCCTCGCAGCACCTCGATCAGGTGAATCTGATGGTGCACGTCCAAGTGGTTGGTCGGTTCGTCGAGAAGCAGCAGCCCGGTTTCCTGCGCCAACCCCCGGGCCAGCACGACCCGCCGCACCTGGCCACCGGACAACTGATCGCACATCGCATCGGCCCGGGCATCGACGCCCATGAGCTCCAGCGCCTCCCGCACGGCCGCATGTTCGGACTTGCCGCCGAGATCCCACGGATTCATGTGCGGCAGGCGGCCGAGTGCGACGAATTCCGCGGCGGTGAGCTCCCCGGGCGGACGCTCATCCTGCCCCACGAAGCCCACCAACCGCGCGCGCTCCCGCGGACGCATGCCGGCGACGTCGCGACCCCCGTACAGCACCCGTCCGGAAGCCGGCGGGGTGATCCCGGCCAAGGCGCGCATCAGCGTCGACTTGCCGATGCCGTTGACGCCGACGATGGCCGTCAGCGAGCCGGGCGTGGCGGTGAAGGTCACGTCCGACAGCAGGCGGCGCCGCCCCACGTCGACGGCCACCGACTCGACTTCGAGGATCGCGGCGTTGCTCGACCCGCTCATGACTGTCCTCCAAAACGGTATCGGGAACGGCCCATCAGCAGCAGGAACACCGGGGCGCCGATGACGCCCGTGACCACTCCCAGCGGAATCTCCTGCGGCGGCGCGATGAGACGGGCCAAGACGTCCACCCACAGCAGGAACAGCGCGCCGCCGAACACGGCGACGGGAATGACCCGGCGATGAACCGACCCCACCACGAGACGGGCGAAATGCGGGATGACCAGGCCGACGAAGCCGATGCCACCGGCCACGGCCACCATCGCGCCGACCAACAGCGCCTGCACCGCGAACAGCCCCTTGCGCAGCAGTCCGACCCGCACGCCCAGGGCCGCCGCGGTTTCGGGGCCCGCGGACAGCGCGTCGAGGCGCGGGCTCAACATGAACATCAGGATCACCGCGGGCACGAGAACGAGCAGCGGCAGCAGCAGCCGGTCCCATTGCGCCCCCGACACGGACCCGAGCATCCAGAACAGCACCGACTGCGCCGAGCGGGAATCGGGTGCCTTGAACACCAGCAGGCTCGCCACCGCCGAGAACGCCGATGACAGCACGACGCCCGACAAAATCAGCCGCAGCGGGGTGATGCCGCCCTGCAACATCGTCACCAAATACACGGTGGCGGTGGCCGCGATCGCGCCGACCAACGCGCCACCGGACAACGCCCAGATGCCGAAACTGGAAAACGCCCCCAGGGTGATCACGGCCGTCGCACCGACGCTCGCGCCCGAGGAAATGCCGAGCAGATAGGGGTCTGCCAACGGGTTGCGCACCAACGTCTGCATGGCGACGCCTGCCATCGCCAACCCCGCGCCGACGATGATCGCCATCAGCCCGCGGGGCGCGCGCAGCTCCCACACGATGTCGTTGACGGCGCGGTCGGGGTGCACCGTGCCCGAAAACTGGGCCGCGAGCACCGACCACACGTCCGACAGCGAGTAACTCACCGAACCGAACGTCAACGACGCGACGAAGCTGACGGCGGTCAGCGCCGCCAACAAAAACACGAGAAGCGGCGTCGCCGCCTTGCTCCGCACTTTCGAAAACCTCGCTTTTCTCCGGTGTCCCGTAGCGTCGCGGCTACCGGGTGATGTACTCCCGTCCGTCCAGGCTCTCGGGCAGCGTCATCGCCGGCTCGATGTCCGACTCCGGCACGAGGCCGAACTTCTCGAGTCCCTTGCGAACGTGCTCGGCGGCGTCGATGTTGAGCGGCGAGGACACCCACATCGAGTAGTTGAGGTTGATGAAGCGGTCTTCCTTGACCGCCGGCAGGTCGCGGGTCAGCGGGTGGTTCTTCAGGATCTTGATCTTGTCCTCCAGCGACTGCCCCTCGTAGTCGACGAACACGAAGGCGTCGGGGGCGTCGGCGGCGAGGGACTCCCAACCGACCTGCACCCAGGAGTCGGCGAGGTCCTCGGCCTGGTTGCGGGCGCCGGCGGCCTCGATGATCGCTTGAGGCGCGCCGAACTTGCCGGACGTGAAGATCGCGTCGGTGCCGGAGTCGAAGACGAACAGGGTGGGGGTCTGCTCCGGCTGCGGAGCGTCGTTCAGCTTCTTCAGCCGGTCATCGATGTCGTCGATGACGGATTCGGCCAGCTCGGAGTCGCCCGCGATCGCGCCGATGTTGCGCAGATCGATGTCCAGCGCCTCCCACGGTTCGACGAGACCGCGGTGGTCGGTGCCCTCCTGTCGGCAGGACTCCGTGAGCAGGTACGTGGCGATGTCGCGCTGGTCCAGCAGGTCCGGCGTCACGCCGAGGCCTTCCGACAGTCCGTAGTTCCAGCCGGCGAAGTAGATGTCGGGCTGCAGCGACACCACCTGTTCGAGCGTGGGCTGCTTGTCCGAAATCACGTCGAAGCCGTCGATGACGTCGGCACCGTACTTGGCGGCCAGGGTGTCGTGGGCCTTCCCGATCGACGCCACCGCGGACAGGTTGTCGCCCGCACCGGCGGCGAGGGCGATGGAGATGATTCCCGAGTCGTAGGCCAGCATCGACGGATCGGCCGGGTAAGTCATCTCCTCGCCGCAGTTTTCCACGGTGACGCTGCCGTCGGCGTTGACGGTGCCGCCGTTGGCGTCATCGGCGCCGTCGGTCCCGGAGCAGGACACCAGAAGCAGGGCCATCGAGGCGGCGATGGCGGCGGAGGCAGGGCGAAGCGGGAACTTGTTCAATTGGTCCACCTTCGTGGAAAACCGCCGCGATCTTTACGCGAGATGCGACGTCGATGACGAACCGGCGGGTCTTCGGACTCGAAGGCGACTCCCCCGCGCCTTCCCGGACGGTGCAGTGCACTCCAGTGGCCTCATGCGGGGGATGGATCCCTCTCACCGCTGCGCGACAGTTCCGGATTCACACCGGATTCCCTGACGCCGATTCCTTGCGCGACAACCGTAACATTCCAACGCCATCGACCCGGCCGAAAGGCGCGCTACAGGTCTCCCGCCGCCCGCGAGATCAATTCCGCGGTGCGACGGCCTGCGGCGTAGGCGGGGGCGATCCACGACGCGGGCGCACCGACGAAACCGCGGTCGACGGTGACGCCGACGTGGTCGACGAGGTCGGCGCGCGGGAACGACAGTTCGTCCCACAGCCGGGCGACGCGTTCGGCGATGTCGCGGGCTTCGGGTTCCAGGTATGCGCCGGTGTGTTCGTCGGTGGCGCCCGGGACCGCTGGCACGGCGCCGAACAGCAGATCCAGGCCGGCGGCGCGCAGGCGGCCGACTTCGTCGAGGGTGGCCGAGCCACGGATCGCCCCGATGGGCAGCGCGATTCGGGCGGCGCCCGATTCCAGCAGCGCCTTTTCCAGCGACGGCGGCCGCGGCCCCTCCCCCGACGTCCGCGCGACCAGCCCGGGAACCGCGATGGCGATGTCGGGCAGCCCCGAGCCTTCCGCCGTGAGCACCCGCCACTGCGCGGCCATTTCGCGGTAACCGACGGCGGGCAGCGACGTTCCCGCCACCGCCGCCTCGACCAGGCCCGCCGCGATCGCCGGGGCAGCGGGTTCGTGCATGACGACGGCCACCTCCGCTCCGAACCGCCGTCGCACGTCGGCGATGTGGGCGGCCAACCCCTCGGCGAGCGCGGCGGCGAGGTAGGACACGGCGCCGCGGTCGACCAGCATGCGGTGACCGTCGGCCAGCTCGATTGACGCCGCCAGCGTCCACGGCCCGACGACGGGCACGGTGACGGTCTCCGGCGTCGCGCCCCAGAACTCCTCGCAGACGTCGAGGTCGCGTTCCAGGTGGTCGGCGGCCAGCGACGCCGCGGCCCCCGGTCGATCGGCCACGCGCCACGACCGCGGGCCGACGTCCATCGACAGGTCCGCCAGGATCGCGCCGGTCCGCCCGATGGCGTCGGCACCGAGTCCCCGGTCGGCGAGGATGGGCAGGTGTGGAGTGGCCCCGCATTCCCCGGCGAGGATCTCCGCCGCCGCGCGCACGTCGGTACCCGGCAGCGGCCCCAGACCCGAAAACGCGGTCACCGGTCCGCCTCCTTCTCCGTCGACGCGATGGTGCCGGACCCCAGCACGATGTCGCCGTCGGCGTCGGGGCGGTAGAGCACGGCCGCCTGCCCGGGGGCCACCCCGCGCAACGGTTCGGCGAGGACGCAGATGAACGCCCCTCCGGTGCCCGCCGCATCCACCGGGCCGGTCCACGACACGGTGCACGGCACGGGGCGGCCATGCGCCCGCACCTGCACCTCCGCATCGAATTCCGCCGGGGGGCCGCCCGCGTCGACGCCGGCGTCGTCGTAAAGCCACACCGCCCGATCGACGTGGAGCACCCGGACATCCAGGTCCTCGCGTCGTCCGACGGTCACCGTGCCCGTGCCGGCATCGACGCCCGTGACGTAACGCGGCTTGCCGTCGACGGCGGGACCCGGCAGCCCGAGGCCCTTGCGCTGGCCGATGGTGAAGGCGTCGACGCCGCCGTGGTCGGCGAGCTTCTCCCCCGTCGCACCGTCGACCACCGCACCCGGCCGCCGCGGAATGTGACGGCCCAGAAACGCCTGGGTGTCGCCGTCGGGGATGAAGCAGATGTCCGTCGAATCCGGCTTATTCGCGATGGAGATGCCGCGGGCCGCCGCCTCCGCGCGAATCTGCGGCTTCTCGGTGTCGCCGATGGGAAACAGCGACCGCGACAGCTGATGCCGGTCGAGCACGCCGAGCACATACGACTGGTCCTTCGCCGGATCGCCGGCGCGCCGCAGCCGACCGTCGTCGTCGACCAACGCGTAATGGCCCGTGGCCACCGCATCGAACCCCAACGCCAGCCCACGGTCGAGCAAGGCCTGGAACTTGATGCGCTCGTTGCAGCGCAGGCACGGGTTCGGAGTCTCGCCGCGGGCGTAGGAATCGATGAAATCGTCGACGACCTCGGCACGGAACCGCTCCGAGAAATCCCACACGTAAAACGGGATGCCCAACAGGTCCGCGACCCGGCGGGCGTCGCCGGAATCCTCCAGCGAGCAGCAGCCGCGGGCGCCGGCGCGCAGCGTGACGGGATCCTTGGCCAGCGCCAGGTGCACGCCGACGACGTCATGGCCGGCATCGACCAGCCGCGCCGCCGCCACGGCCGAATCCACGCCGCCGCTCATCGCCGCCAACACCCGCATCGCGCTACCTCCCGTGGGCTTCGCCCTTCGTTTCCGTCCGATTCCGTCGTCCCCGTCACCGCACTGCACGGGATCAGGCCATGCCCGCCGCGCGCGCCCGTGCGACGGTATCACCCATCACGGACAGCACCGCATCGACGTCGGCGGCCGTGGAATCCCAGCCCAGCGTCAGCCGCAGCGCACCGCGCGACACCGCGACGTCGACGCCCATCGCCTCGAGCACGTGGCTGGCCCGATTGACGCCTGCGGCACACGCCGAGCCGGTCGCGGCGGAAATCCCGGCGGCGTCGAGAAGCATGATGAGGCTGTCGCCCTCCGCCCCCGTCACGCTGACGTGGACGTGCCCGGGCAACGCGGGCTCGGTGGTGTGCACGACGATGCCGTCGAGGTCGCGGATGCCGGAGAGCAGACGATCCCGGAGCGTGACGACGGCCCGGCGTTCCTCCTCCATCGCCGTGGTCGCGGTGCGCAGTGCGGCGGCCATTCCGGCGGCGGCGGCGACGTCCGGAGTGCCCGACCGCAGGCCCCGTTCCTGGCCGCCCCCGGCGTTGAGCGCGGTCAACGACGTCGAACGCCGCACCAGCAGGACGCCGATTCCGCGCGGGCCGCCGAACTTGTGGGCCGACGCGGCGAGGGTGGCCGCCCCCGACTTCCCGAAATGCACCGGCACGTGGCCGACCGCCTGAACGGCGTCGACGTGGACGGGCGCGTCGTGGTCGGAGGCCGCCGCGATGAACTCGTCCACGGGCTGGATGGCGCCGGTTTCGTTGTTCGCCCACTGGCACGTCCACGCGTGGTGGGGTGCATCGGCGACGGCGGGGTCGGCGCACGGCTCCCGGAGCGCGCCCACGCACACCCGTCCGGCGGCGTCCACCGGGGCCTCCACGACGCGGGCGCCATGGTGCTCGGCCAAGTGCGCGGCGGCCTTGCGGATCGCGTCATGCTCGACGGGAGTGGTCACCACCGTGCCGGGCGCGCCCGACTTCGCCGCCGACGCCAGGTACAGGCCGCGCAGACCGAGATTGTCGGCCTCGGTGCCTCCGGAGGTGAACACGACCTCCACGGGCTCGGCGCCGAGGTCGGCGGCGATGGATTCGCGCGCCTCCTCCAGGATCTTCCGTGCGGCCCGCCCTTCCGCATACTGCGAATTGGGGTTGCCGGCGCCGAGTGCGGCGATCATCGCCTCGCGGGCCGCCGGGCGCAGCGGAGACGTCGCGGCATGGTCGAGGTGGTGGCGCGGCCGGGTGGTGCGGGAATCATCGGTGCTGGACATCCCGGACAGAGTAGCGCGTCGCCGCGGCCTCGCCGGTGCACCGGGCACGGCGAAGGGGCCGCCCGCATGCTGCGGACGGCCCCTTTCGCGGATCGGGAAGGCTTACGCCTTCTTGATCTCCTCGGTGGCCTGCGGGGCCACGTTGAAGAGGTCGCCGATGACGCCGAAGTCGGCGATTTCGAAGATCGGCGCCTCCTCGTCCTTGTTGACGGCGACGACGGTCTTGGAGGTCTGCATGCCCGCCTTGTGCTGGATCGCACCGGAGATGCCCAGGGCGATGTACAGGTCCGGGGACACGGTCTTGCCGGTCTGGCCGACCTGGAACTGGCCCGGGTAGTAGTCGGCGTCGACGGCGGCGCGGGAGGCGCCGACCGCGGCACCGAGGGCGTCGGCCATCGGCTCGACGACGTCGGCGAAGCCCTCGGCGGACGCGACGCCGCGGCCACCGGAGACGACGATCTTGGCCTCGGTCAGCTCGGGGCGGTCGCCGCCCTCGGCCGGGGTGAAGGACACGATCTCGACGGCGGTGTCGTCCGCGGCCGGGTACTCCACGGCGGTGACGGACGGCGAGGCGGCGGCCTCGACCGGGTCGACGGAGCCCGGGCGCAGGGCGTAGACCGGGGAGGCGCCGTAGCCGGCACCCTCGACGATGAACTCGCCGCCGAAGATCGAGTAGACCACGGAGCGGTCGTCCTTGATCTCCACGACGTCGGACAGAACGCCGGAGCCGGTCAGGGCGGCGACGCGGCCGGCGATCTCCTTGCCGGCGGCGGAGGCGGCGACGAGGACGGGGACCTGGCGCTCGGAGGCCAGGCCCACGAGGACGCCGACCTCGGGGGTGATCAGGTGCTTGCCGGCCTCATCGGACTCGGCGGCGAGGATCTCGCCGGCACCGTACTTGCCGAGGGTCTCGGCGAAGTTCTCGGCGGTGCCGGGCTTGCCGACAACCACGGCCGCGGGGGTGCCGAAGGCACGGGCGGCGGTGAGGAGCTCGGCGGTGGTGTTCTTCAGTTCGCCATCGTTGTGGTCGACGAGAACGAGGACGTCGGTCATTGTGATTCTTCTCCTGCTGTTCGTTCGTGCGGTGTTCGCGATGGGCGCTTAGATGAACTTCTGGGCCTTGAGGTATTCGGCCAGCTTCACGCCGGCGTCGCCCTCGTCGGTGATGCGCTCGCCCGCGGTCTTCGGCGGCTTCGGCGTCGCGGAGGTCACCGAGGTGGCGGCGTTCTCCAGGCCGACCTGCTCGGCCTCGGCGGCGACGTCGGCCAGGGTCAGCTCGCGGACCGGCTTCTTCTTCGCGGCCATGATGCCCTTGAAGGAGGCGAAGCGCGGCTCGTTGGCCTTCTCCGTCACCGACACGATGGCCGGGAGGTTCGCCTTGAGCTGGTGGATGCCGTCCTCGGTCTCGCGCTCGCCGGTGACGGTGGAGCCGTCGACGGAGACGGAGCGCATGTGGGTGAGGACCGGCAGGCCGCGGTAGACGCCGAGCACGGCCGGGACGGTGCCGGTGCCGCCGTCGGTGGAGGCGTTGCCGGTGATGATGAGGTCGACGTCGCCGATGGCGTCGATGACGGTGGACAGGGCCCACGCGGTCTGGATGGCGTCGGAGCCGGCCAGGGCGTCGTCGGACAGGATGACGGCGTCGTCGGCGCCCATGGACAGGGCCTTGCGGAGGGCCTCGACGGCGCGCTCCGGGCCGATGGTGGCGACGGTGACGTTGCCGCCGTGCTCTTCCTTCAGCTGCAGGGCGGCCTCGACGGCGTTCTCGTTGATCTCGTCGAGCACGGCGTCGGCGCTTTCGCGGTCGAGCGTGAAGTCGTCGTCGGCGAGCTTGCGCTCGGACCAGGTGTCCGGGACCTGCTTGACCAGAACCACGATGTTCGGCATGTGTCTGTCGTCCTTACTGGTTGAGTGACTGTGAACGTGTCATGAATTTATCCGGCGCACCCGCGGCGCGGGTCATGTTCGCACCCGAAACGGTGTTTGCGTGACCGCGGCCGGTCGGCGCGCCCTCTGTGTCGAAGGTAACAGAGTCAAGGGTGAACTGTAGGTGATCCACGTAACAATGTCGATATTTTTTCGTTTCTAGTTGAGTGAATCTCCATTAACGCAGGGTGACAAAGGCGCACGTCGGGTACCCCCGCCTCTACGACTCCGGTCCCCACTGCCGTTGGCCGCACACGAAGGCGGTCGCCGTCGACCCGATCCGGGTGATCACGACGCCGAGCTGCGCGCCTTTCCCGCCGCCCTTCTTCGCCCCGCCGAGCTTCCATTGCCTGCGCAGCACGTCCGGATTGACGTCGACGCCGCGCACGAGGATCTCCGCCGATGCGCAGTCCCGCGCCGCCAGCGCCCGCTTGACCTTCTTCAGCGGCACCTGCTCGAGCACCTCGAATCCGGAGGCCCCGGGCGGGATGGCGTCGCCGGTGAGGTGGGCGATGCGTTCGTCGAGTTGCCGCAGCCCGTGCGCGGTGGCGTAGTGGCGCACCAGCCCGGCGCGCACGACCGCCCCGTCGGGGTCGATGATCCAGCGCCCCGCATC
This sequence comes from Corynebacterium freneyi, assembly GCF_030408835.1. Lineage (NCBI taxonomy): Bacteria > Bacillati > Actinomycetota > Actinomycetes > Mycobacteriales > Corynebacteriaceae > Corynebacterium > Corynebacterium freneyi. The sequence goes on along the minus strand of NZ_CP047357.1, from coordinate 1,084,896 downwards.
CCCGACGCCGCAATCGTCGGGCATCGTGTCGTCGTAGCGTTCCCCGACGGCGCCCTCGCCCCGGGTCCGCAGCAGGTGGGCGCTTCGCGTGACGACGTCTCCCCCGTCCCCCAGAGGTGTGGCCGCAAGTCCCGGCGTGTACAGGCACGCTTCCTTGACCCCGCCGTCGACCGAGGTGACGGCGGCTTCGCCCTCCCAGTCGGAGTAGTCGATGCCGGGGGCGCATTTGACGGCCATCTCGTGATTGCGGCGGACGCCCGGGCCACGCCAGGCGTCGATGAGGTCGGGCAACGGCGGCAGGAGATCCTCCGGCCGGAGGATGCGGCGGCCGCCGGCCCGGCGCGCGGGATCGGCGACGATGATCATCCCCTCGCTCACCGGGGCCAGCGCATCGGCGACGACGACGTGCGCGTCCGGAGCATTGTGGCGGGCCATGAGCACTCGCGCCATGTCCAGGTCGGACCCCAGCACGGGAAACGCGCCGACGGCGGATTCGGCCCGGTACTCCGTCAACGCGGCGATCTCCGCGCCGATGGAGCACGTGACGTCATGCACCCCCGGGGCGACGCCCTCCCCGACGGCCGTCGTCAAGCGTTCGGCGCGGGCCCGCGCCACGGCCGCATGCGTGGCCTGCTGCGCGGAATCGGAGTCCAGCAGCCACCACCCGGGCAGTTTTCCCGCCGTCGACCGGCGCGCCCGCTCCAACTCGACCACCGCCCGGGCCAACTCCGCCGACTCACCCAGCGATTCCCGCAGGTGCGTGAGATCGGCCAGGAGGGAGGCGTCGGAAAGCTCGAGGCCCGCGGCGGCTCCGGCCAACCCGGGATCGGCGAGCAGCGCCCGGACCTCCGCCGAAGACAGGCTCACCGGCGACCCCGCTCGGCGAGATCCCGCAGATGCCCCAGATGCGTGGACACCGCGAAGAACTCGTCCATGAACGGGTCCCCGAAGAAATCGCTGGTCGTGCGATGCGGCGGCTCCTGCCCCGAATCCGCCGCGGCAAGGACCTCGGCCACCGTCGTGTACCGCACCAGCCGCTTGATCTGCGCCCACGTCGGGGGCATGAGACCGACCTTGCGGTCGCGCCAACCCTCCATCAGCGCCGTCGGCCGGAACCACCCCGTCGACGACGCCTCGGACGTGTCACCGTCTGCGATCTGCCCCTCCGGCTGCGCCGCCAGGAAGAAATACGTGTCGTAGCGCGTGGGCATGCCCTCCGGAGTCACCCAATTGCTCCACGGCCGCAGCAAGTCGGAGCGAAGGCACAGCCCCTCGTCCGCCATGAAGTCCGAAAACGACAGCTCATGGGACTCCAACGCCTTGCGCCGGGCATGGAACCGCCCCGAATCGACGACCACGTCACCCGACGCATCCGCCGCCAGCAATGTTCCCGTCTCCTCGAACGTCTCGCGCACCGCCGCGCACACCAACGCACGGGCCGTCGCCGGCGCGACGTCGAACGCCTCCGCCCACCACTGCGGCGGATGCCCCGACCACGCCAAACTCGGACTGTCGTGGCCGTCGCCGTCGACGTCGCCCGGGAAGTCGCGGGCATCGACCCCGCCGCCCGGGAACACCGTCATGTTCGCCGCGAACTTCATGGTGCTCACGCGCTCCTGCACGTACACCTCGATGCCGTGCACCGAATCGCGCACCAACAACACCGTCGACGCCAACCGCGGGGTCGCCGGAATCGCGGCACCCTTCTTCTGCGAACCACCCATGCCGGTCACTCCTTCCTCCGGTGCGCACCGGCCCGGCGCGCCCGGCGCGCGAAGAACCGGCCGTCGATGCGATCCACCGCAATGGACTGGTGGAAGGCCTTCGACAGATTTTCACTCGTGAGCACATCGTCGATGAGCCCCTGGGCCACCACGCCACCGTCGTCGAGAAGCATCGCGTGGGTGAAACCGAACGGAATCTCCTCCACGTGGTGGGTGATCATGACGATCGCCGGCGCATCCGCATCCAACGCCAGATCACCGAGATAGCCCACCAGATCCTCGCGCCCGCCGAGATCCAGGCCCGCGCCCGGCTCGTCGAGAAGCAGCAGCTCCGGATTGACCATCAGGGCCCGCGAAATGAGCACCCGCTTGCGCTCGCCCTCCGACAACGTCCCCCACGTGCGATCCGCCAGATGCTCGGCGCCCATCTTCTCCAGGATGTCCGCGGCCTGGCGGAAGTCCATCTCCTCGTACGTCTCGCGCCACCGGCCCAACACCGAATACGACGCCGAGATGACCAGGTCCGCCACCTTCTCGTCGGCGGGAATCCGATGCGCCAGCGCCGACGACGTCAAGCCGATCATCGTGCGCAGGTCCCGCATGTCCGTGCGCCCCAGACGCTCCCCCATCACCCGGGCCACGCCCGACGACGGAAACTCCTCCGCCGCCGCGACGCGCATCAGCGACGTTTTGCCCGCGCCGTTCGGCCCGAGCACCACCCAGCGCTCGTCGAGCTCGACCTGCCAATCCAGCGGGCCGACCAGGGTGCGGCCGCCGCGCTTGAGCGAGACCCCGCGGAAATCGATCAGCAGGTCCTCGTCGAAGTCGTCGTCGTTGAAGTCAGAGTCAAAGTCAGCCACGTCACCATCGTGCCCCACTTCCCCGCCCCGCGCCCCGACGCGCTCCCCCGCGTGGCGGCCGACGTGCGGCATCCGGGCCGCGGCGTCCGGTGTTACCCGATCGGGGCCGACCGGCGAATTCCTCCCCTGTGGGATCGGCGAACCTCCACTACGCTGGAGGGAGTATCCGCGGCGGCCGGCAGGTCGCCGCCGGGGACGCACGGTGGACGCACCATCGGATGACACGAACGCGACGCGAAGGAGACCCCCAAGGTGACCGGACGACTCGGAATCGACGACGTACGACCCCAGGTGGACGGCGGCGCCACCCCGTCCAAGGCGGTGGCCGGTGAAGTCGTCCCCGTCTTCGCCGTCGTCTGGCGCGAGGGCCACGATGCGCTCAATGCGACGCTGAACGTCAAGGGCCCGAAGGAATCCTCCTTCGCCGCCCGCACCCAGCGCATCCCCATGCGCTTCAGCGACCACGACCCCAACCAGGTCAACGCCACCTTCGTCCCCGACGCCCCCGGCCTGTGGACCTTCCGCGTCGACGCCTGGTCCGACCCGATGGCCACCTGGCGCAACGCCGTGATCAAGAAGATCGAGGCCGGGCAGTCCGCGGAGGAGCTGGCCAACGACCTCGAGATCGGCGCCCGCCTGTTCGACCGCGCCGCCACCGGCGCCGCCACCGTGTACCGCTCGCACCTGCGCGGCGTGGCCCAGTCGCTGCGCTCCGACGCCGAACTGCGCGCCCGCGTTTCCCCGGCCCTGTCCGACGAGACCCGCGGCATCCTCGAACTCCACCCGCTGCGCGAGCTGCTCACCCGCGGCAAGACCCGCAAGGTCCTCGTCGAGCGCCGCGAGGCCCTGTTCGGCTCCTGGTACGAGTTCTTCCCGCGCTCCAACGGCGGTTTCGACGAAGACGGCAACCTCCTGCACGGCACGTTCACCACCGCCCTCCCCCAGCTCGACCGCGCCGCCCGCATGGGATTCGACGTCGTCTACCTGCCCCCGATCCACCCGATCGGCGAAATCAACCGCAAGGGCCGCAACAACACCCTGACCGCGGAGCCGGGCGACGTCGGCTCCCCGTGGGCCATCGGCTCGGCCGACGGCGGCCACGACGCCATCGAGCCGAAGCTCGGCGGCGAAGACGAGTTCGCCGAGTTCGTCAAGGCGGCCGAGGAACGCGGCCTGGAGGTCGCCATCGACCTGGCCCTGCAGTGCGCCCCCGACCACCCGTGGGCCGAGGCGCACCCGGACTGGTTCACCGTCCTGCCCGACGGCACCATCGCCTACGCCGAGAACCCGCCGAAGAAGTACCAGGACATCTACCCCCTGAACTTCGACAACGACCCGAAGGGCCTCTACGCGGAGGTCCTGCGCGTCGTGAAGTTCTGGGTCAAGCGCGGCGTCAAGGTCTTCCGCGTGGACAACCCGCACACCAAGCCGGGCAACTTCTGGGAATGGCTCATCGAGACCGTCCACGAAACCAACCCGGAGGTCATCTTCCTCGCCGAGGCCTTCACCGCCCCGGCCCGCCTGTACGGCCTGGCCAAGGCCGGCTTCACGCAGTCCTACATCTACTTCCCGTGGAAGACCACGAAGAAGGAGCTGAAGGAGTTCGGCGAGGAAATCGTCAAGCACACCGACATCGCCCGCCCGTCCCTGTGGGTCAACACCCCGGACATCCTCCACGACTTCCTGGTCAAGGGCGGTCGCGCCGCCTTCGCCATCCGCGCCGCGCTGGCGTCGACCATGTCGCCGCTGTGGGGCATGTACTCCGGCTACGAGCTCTACGAAAACGTGCCGGTCAAGGAAGGCTCCGAAGAGTACCTGGACAGCGAGAAGTACCAGCTGCGCCACCGCGACTACGACGCCGCGCTGGAATCCGGCGACTCCCTCGAGCCTTTCATCACCCTGCTCAACACCCTGCGCCGCGAGCACCCGGCCCTGCAGCAGCTGCGGACCCTGCGTTTCCACGACATCGGCAACGACAATCTGCTGGCGTACTCCAAGATCGACCCGCTGACCGGCGACGCCGTCATGGTCGTCGTCAATCTCGATCCGTGGAACGCCCAGGAGGGCATCCTCGACATCGACATGAATTCCATCGGCCGCCGCAGCACCGACCGCATGGACGTCGAGGACCTGATCACCGGGCAGCGCTTCGACTGGGGCAAGGAGAACTTCATCCGCCTCGAGCCGTGGTCGAACGTGGCCCACATCGTCCAGCTGCCCGACGTGCCCGAGAGCCTGCGCCGCAAGCTGGCGTGGCGCGACGTCCCCGACTACGAGGGCTAAACGGCGCCCCCGGCCCCACCCGGGGTCACCCCGGCACGGGCCCCGCCACACGCGCATACGCTGGAGGCGGGTCCGTCCGAATTCCCGGTCGGGACTTCGGCGTGCCCCGACGCAACACAGTTCGACCCGATCCCCGTTCGGCCCGTCCCACGACGAATACACCGGAATCCACCTGGAAGGACCGCCATGAGCGCCCCCACCGATCCGCGCCTGACCATCCCGGCCGGAGACATGGATCGTCTCCGCAGCTGCACGCACCACGACCCCCACTCGTTCTACGGTGCGCACCTGATCGACGGCGACACCGTCATCCGCGCCCGCATTTTCGGCGCGACCGCGGTGACCGTCGTCTCCACCCGGGGAGAATTCGAGGCCGAACCGGTCGGCGACGACGTCTACGCGGCATTGGTTCCGGGTGAGCCGGACTTCGATTACCGCCTGCGCGTCACGTGGGCCGACGGTTCCGTCGAGGAACGCGCGGACGCCTACCGCTTCCTGCCGACGGTCCAGGAGGGTGATCTCCACCTGATCGGCGAAGGCCGCCACGAGCGCCTGTGGGAGGCGCTGGGCGCGCATCCGCGCACCTACGACACCGAACTGGGCGAGGTGTCCGGCGTGTCCTTCTCCGTGTGGGCGCCCAACGCCCGCGGCGTGGCGGTGATCGGCGACTTCTGCATGTGGAACGGCGCCCAGTACCCGATGCGCTCCATGGGCGGATCGGGCGTGTGGGAGGTCTTCATCCCGGGCGTCGGCCCGGGCGAGGTCTACAAGTTCGCCATCACCACCCCGGAGGGACACCGCCGCGACAAGGCCGACCCGATGGCCTTCGCCACCGAGGTCCCGCCGGCCACCGGTTCCGTCGTCGCCGAGTCCGAATACCGATGGAGGGACGACGAGTGGATGGCCAAGCGCGCCACCACCGACTGGCGGGCCGAGCCGATGTCGATCTACGAGGTCCACCTCGGCTCGTGGAAGCGGGGCCTGTCGTACGAGGTCATGACCGAGCAGCTGGTGCGCTACGTCAAGGACATGGGCTACACCCACGTGGAGTTCATGCCGGTCGCCGAGCACCCGTTCGCCGGTTCCTGGGGCTACCAGGTCACCTCCTACTACGCCCCGACCAGCCGTTTCGGTTCGCCGGATCAGCTGCGCGCCCTCATCGACGCCTTCCACGCCGCCGGCATCGGCGTCATCGTCGACTGGGTTCCGGGCCACTTCCCCAAGGACGACTGGGCGCTGGCCCGCTTCGACGGCACCGCCTGCTACGAGCACCCGGACTGGCGTCGCGGCGAGCAGAAGGACTGGGGCACCTACGTCTTCGACTTCGGCCGCAACGAGGTCCGCAACTTCCTGTACGCCAACGCCCTGTACTGGGCCGAGGAGTTCCACATCGACGGCGTGCGCGTCGACGCCGTCGCGTCGATGCTCTACCTCGACTACTCCCGCAACGAGGGCGAGTGGCTGCCGAACCAGTACGGCGGCCGCGAAAACCTCGACGCCGTGCAGTTCCTGCAGGAGTTCAACGCCACGGTGCACAAGCACCACCCGGGGTTCCTCACCATCGCCGAGGAGTCCACGTCGTGGCCTGGCGTCACCGCCGCGACCGAGGACGGGGGCCTGGGCTTCACCATGAAGTGGAACATGGGCTGGATGAACGACACCCTGGAGTACTTCTCCAAGGATCCGATCCACCGTTCGTACCACCATCACGAGATCACCTTCGCGATGGTCTACGCCTACTCCGAGAAGTTCATCCTGCCGTTCAGCCACGACGAGGTCGTGCACGGCAAGGGTTCGCTGTGGGAGCGGATGCCGGGCGACGACTGGAACAAGGCAGCCGGCCTGCGCACCCTGCTGTCCTTCATGTGGAGCCACCCGGGCAAGCAGCTGCTGTTCCAGGGCCAGGAGCTGGGCCAGAACCGCGAGTGGAACCATGACGAGTCCATCGCGTGGGACAACCTCGAGGGCTGGGGCGGCGAGTTCCACCGCGGCATCCAGTTGCTGGTCAAGGACCTCAACGCCATCTACCGCGACACCAACGCCCTGTGGTCGCAGGACGATCGTCCGGAGGGCTTCTCCTGGATCAACGCCGACGACACGAACAACAGCGTGCTGTCCTTCGTCCGCTACGGCGACGACGGGTCCGTGTTGGCGTGCGTGCTCAACCTGTCCGGTGCGACGCAGGAGCGTTACCGCATCGGTGTCCCGCGTACGGGTGCGTGGCGCGAGGTGCTCAACACCAACGACGAGCGCTACGCCGGTTCGGGCTACGGCCTCAACGGCACCCTGGAGGCCGAGTCGCACGGCTGGAACGGCCAGGATCAGTCCATCGAGCTGACCCTGCCGGCCAACACCGCGATCTGGTTCCGCCACGAGGGCTGATCCCGGGCGGCGCAGCTTGCCTAGGACGCCCGGTAGGGGTTGAACCAGTCGGGTTCGAGGGTCTCGTCGTACTGCGGCTCGGCGGTGGCGTCCGCGTCGGCCAGTCGGTCGGCGATGCCGTCGCCGTCCTCGTCGGCGCTCCACGTCGCGGCGTCCTTCGGGCTCACGGGCTTCCCGTCGTCGTCGAGGCGGTTGTAGTCCGGCAACAGCGGGGCGATCCGCCCGCCGAGCTGGCCGAGCAGCGCGTCGGTGAGTTCGTTCATAGGGGTCCCGAAGCGGGTCGTGATGCCGTAGGCCACGGGGCCCGCGGCGGTGTAGAGGATGCCGTGGTCATTGGTGCCTTCGCCGGTGTCGCCGGTCTTCTGCACGGCGGAACCGACGTACATGGCGAACTTCTGCGCCCCTCCGTACGTCAGGTACGTCAGCGCCTGCTGCGCGGTGTCCCGGTCGATGAAGTCGTGGTCGCCGCGCCCGTCGGCGACTTCCTGGATCCGCGCCATGAACAGCGCGGCCTGGCTCGGCGAGATCCACGAACGGTCGCCGGAGGGGTTCGGGATGTTCATCTTGTTGCCCAGGTGGTAGCGCTCGCCGTCGACGCCGGCCGCCTCGATGACGTCGTTGACCGCATCGAATCCGCCGACGGCGTCGATGAGGCCGTTGGCGGCGGTGTTGTCGGAGTAGGCCATCACGTAGCGCACCAACGTGTCCACGGTGTAGTCGCCCGGGCCGATGACGCTGCCGCCGACGGCGTCCTCCCAGTCGACGGTGACGATCTCGTCGAGGTCGTCGCCGAAAGTGTTCAGCGCGGTGACGACGAGCGGGGCCTTGATGGTCGACGCCGAGTACTGCTTTTCGTCGCCGCCGGCCGCTGCGGTCAGGCCGCGGTACGGGCCGTCGATGACGCGGAGGTAGACGGCCAGGTCGATGCCGTACAGGTCGTAGAAGTCGTCGACGGCGTCGTCGAGGATCTTCTGCGCGTCGGTCCACTCCACTTCCTCCGACGGGTCCCACCCGTCGACGGATTCGACGGTGGCCGTCGGGTTCTCGGTGGCGGGGGCGTCGCCGCCGCCGATCGTGCAGCCGGCCAGCAGCGCGGTGACCGTCATGCCGGCCAGGATGAGTCCGGGGACCTTCCTCGCCGTCCCCGTTCGTGCTCGCATCATCGTCTCCTGGGTGTCGCCCCGGGCGCCGCATCCCGTCGGGCTGGCGCGTTCGGGCCGCGAAAAGACGCCCGGTCCGCTTCCGGAAGTCGGGCGTCGACGTTTCTTCTTCGGTGAACGTCGGCAGAGTACCAGGTCACGGCCGTCGTCAAGCATCGGCTTCCAACGGACGCACCCGAAAATCCCCCCCCATATGCCGGCGATGGAGCGGTTTCGCCGTGTTTTCGACGGGCGCTCACGGCTGCGGGATGGCAAAATCGTCGGAATATGCGCCCGGACCACCGAACGGTCGCGGGACGGACGCGCGGCACGGACGCGAGCATCGGAAGGGAGGGCCCGTGGAGGAGAGGATCAGCCGGTTGATGGACCGGATGAAGGACCGCCACGAGCGGATGCGGCGGCGTTGGTACGGCCCCGTCCTGTCCCCGATCCTGCTCGTCCTGGGGTTTTGCCTGCTCATCGTGGGCGTCGTCATTTTGCCCACGCCGGCGCCCGGCTGGCTGTTGATCTTCGTGTCACTGGGCCTGCTGTCGTTGGTCCATCCGCCCATGCGGCGGCTCAACGTGCGGCTGGCCCGGCTTTACGACGACGCCGAGGAATGGTTCCGCGCCCGACACTGGGCCACGCAAGTGGCCCTGGGAGCCGTTCTGACGATCTCGGTGGCCGCGGTCATGGCGTCGGTCTGGTACTTCGTCGCCCCCGACGACTGGCCGTACACCCACCAGGACGCCTGAGCCGGGGGCACTCTCCCGTCCGGCCCCGCCCCGCCCCGTCCGCCCCGGGTTCTAGAACAGCGCGCTGGCCATCCGACGGCGGGCGTCGAGGGCGACGGGATCGGCGGCGTCGAAAAGCTGCAGCAGATCCAGCAGTCGGTCCTTGACGGCGGTGCGATCGTCGCCGAACACCGTCGGCAGCAGCACCAGCAGACGCTCGAGCGACTGCGCCGGATCGCCGACGAGCATCTCCACGTCGGCGGCGTCCAGCGCCAGCTCCACGTTCTTCGGGTCCGCGTCGGCGCGGGCGACCGGGTCGGAGGAACGGTCGATCTTCTGGGCCCGGGCGAGGAACGCCACGTTGGTGCGCGCCGCCTTCAGCTCCGCGTTGGCCGGCTCGGACTGGAGGATCTCGTCGTACACCGCCACCGCGCCGTCGAAGTCGCCCTCGTTGAGCTTGTCCTCGGCGACCTGCAGGCGGGGATCATCCGTCGGGGGCTTCAGGCCGGCGCCCTCGTCGGGGCCCTCCTCCCCCTCGCCCATCATGCGGGTGCCGGCGGGCAGGCCCTTCAGGCGGCCGCGAGTGGCGTCCATGACCGCCTCGATCCACTGGTCCATGTACTCGCGGGTCTGTTCGCCGACGAACTGGCCGATCGGCTGGCCCATCGCCACGGCCACCACGGTCGGCAGGGCCTGCACGCCGAAGGCGCGGGCGACGTCGAACTGCGTGTCCGCATCCACCCACGCTGCGATCCAGTTGAGGTTCGCCTCGCGCGCCATCTCCTCCAGCAGCAGCCGCATCCGCACCGACTCCGGCGACGCCGCCGCGCCGATGAGCACCACCACCGGCACCTGCTCGGAACGGATGACCACCTCGGGCTCGAAATTCTCGACGGTGGCCTCCACCAACGGCGGCAGTCCCTCTCCCTGGTCGGAGATGCGCTTTTCCGCCTCGGCCCGGGCGTCGGCCTCGCGCTTCAGGGCCTCCAAATCCACGGTGCCCGGCGGCGGCGGAGGCGTCGAGCACGAGCGGTGGCCGCCGTGGGAGTGTCCGTGCGAGTGCGAGTGGCCATGGGAATGTCCGTGGGCATGCGTCATGGGAATGGGATCCTAACGGTCGTGGGAAACTGTCGGCCGGTCGGGCGGGACGACGGGCCGTCGTCAAGCAAAAAAGCGGCCTACTCCGCGAGGCGACGCTCCACCGCATCCACCTTCGCCGACAACTGCCCCGTGAACCCCGGGCGAATGTCGGCCTTGAGCACCAGCGACGTGCGCGGCGCGACGGACGACACGGCTTCGGTGGCGCGCTTGACGACGTCCATCACCTCATCCCACTCGCCCTCGACGAGAGTGAACATGGCGTTGGTTTCGTTGGGCAAGCCCGACTCGCGAACCACCCGGACGGCCTCGGCGACGGCCGCGGACATCCCCTCATCGGGATCCACGGACGCGGGGGCGACGGAAAAGGCGACGATCATGCATCCCAGCGTAGCGCCGCCGCCGAGGCAAACACCGTATTCTGGAAGGCATGAGCGAGAACAACGTCACCGTCCCCCACCACTTCGTCACCCACGTCGACCACGTCGGCATCGCCGTGCCCGACTTCGACGCCGCCGTCGAGTGGTACCGCGCGAACATGGGCTTCGTGAACTACCACGAAGAGGTCAACGAGGAGCAGGGCGTCCGCGAGGCCATGCTCGGGCCGGCCGAGAAGGTCGAGGGCGTCACCCTGGTCCAGATCCTCGCCCCGCTCAACGACGAGTCGACCATCGCGAAGTACCTGGACAAGAAGGGCCCCGGCATCCAGCAGTACGCCCTGCGCGTCACCGACATGGACGCCCTGATGGCGCACCTGAAGGAGCAGGGCACCCGCGTGCTCTACGAGGTGCCGAAGAAGGGCACCGCCGGTTCCCGCATCAACTTCGTCCACCCGAAGGACGCGGGCGGCGTGCTGCTCGAGCTGGTCGAGCCCGCCAAGTAGGTGCAGGGTCCGGCGGATCCGGGGGCTGGTCTACTCTCACTGTCGTGACCGAACAGCGAAACGACCGGCGCCACCACGCCTCCGGAGGTGGCGGGGACGAGCCCGAGCTCCCCGACTTCATGAAGAACCCGGAGCCGATGGACAAGCTCCTGTTCGTCCTCCTCATGGCCATGGGCGTCTACTCCATGGCCATGTTGGCGCTGCGGGCGTGGCTGCTGTCGCATCCTCTGGCGTATTCGCTGCTCATCGGCGGCTACACCAGCGCCACCGTGTCCGGCGCGAATGCGTCGGTCGGCAACGGCGACTGGTGGTTCTACCTCGCGGCGTCGCTGGTGGGCGCGTTGAAGTTCGTGCCCGTCTATTGGCTGATGGGCAAGCGGTGGGGCATGGAGTTCATCGACATGTCGCTGCAGTACATGCCGCGGGCGCGCACGTTCTTCACCAAGGCGCTGACCAAGGAAAGCGGCAAGACCACGGCAGTCATCCTGGGGCTCGTGCCGTTGGGTTATTGCCCGGGGCCGGTGCCGGGCACCGTGCTCAACGCCATCGCCGGGCTGCTGAAGGTCGGACTCGGCGTCGTGATGGCCATCAACGCGCTCAGCGTCCTGGCGGTCAACGGTCTGTTCATGTGGTTGGGCCACACCTTCGGCGATCAGGTGCTCGAGGTGATCAACGTGGTCAACCGCTATCTTCTGTGGTTCACGATCGGCCTGCTGGTGCTGGTCGTCGTCAAGGCGCGCAAGAAGAAAATCTAGCCGGCCCGTGCGGCTTCGGGAATAGCGCCCGCCCCCCGCTTTGTTGACATGGACATGAAATCTTTCGGGTTCCTGTCATTCGGCCACTACGGAAGCCCCGGCTCCGGCCACGACGCCGCGGACATGCTCACCCAGGCAGTCGAGCTGTCCGTCGCCGCCGACGAGATCGGCGTCAACGGCGCGTACTTCCGCGTCCATCACTTCGCCCGTCAGGCGGCGTCGCCCATGCCGCTGCTGTCGGCCATCGCCGCACGGACGAAGCACATCGAGGTCGGCACCGGCGTGATCGACATGCGGTACGAAAACCCGCTGTACCTCGCGGAAGAGGCCGGCGCCCTGGATCTGCTCTCCGGCGGACGCGTGGCGCTCGGCGTATCCCGGGGATCGCCGGAACCCGCCCTGCGCGGCTGGGAGGCCTTCGGCTACGACGGCTCCACCGACCCGCGCGGCGCGGACATCGCCCGCGAAAAGTTCGATCTGTTCCTGCGGGCCGTGCGCGGCGAGCGCCTGGCCACCGCCGACCCCGCCCAGTTCGGGCCAAACCAGTACCTGCGGGTCGAGCCGCACTCCCCCGGTCTCGCCTCGCGGATCTGGTGGGGCGCGGGTTCCCGGGACACGGCCGAATGGGCGGCGCGGCAGGGCGTGAACCTCATGAGCTCCACCCTGCTCACCGAGGCCACCGGCGACTCGTTCGCGTCGCTGCAGGCCGAGCAGATCGCCCGTTACCGCGCCGCGTGGGCGGAGGCCGGCCACGAGTGGACGCCGCGGGTGTCGGTGAGCCGCAGCGTTTTCCCGATCATGACCGACGTCGACCGTCAGCTGTTCATCCGCGAGGCCCAGGGCCGCGACCAGATCGGCGTCATCGACGGTTTCCGGTCGACGTTCGGCAAGAGCTACGCTGGCGAACCCGATCAGCTCGTGGAGGCGCTCCTGGCCGACGAAGCCGTCATGAGCGCCGACACGCTGATGCTGACCATCCCCTCGCAGCTCGGCGTGGACTACAACCTGCACCTGTTGTCGGCCTTCGCCGAGCACGTCGCGCCCGAGCTCGGTTGGAGGCCGGGCTCCGAGGGCCCGACGACCGGTTACCCGACGGACGAGATTCCCGGGTAGCAGGGCGCCGTTCCCGCGAAGCTGCGCCCCCGTCCCGTTAACCCACCTCCAATGACTTAACCCACCAGTTGTATCGGGTGGGTTAAGGCATTCGAGGTGGGTTAGTTCGTGCGCCAGGCGCGCACCGCCTGCACACCGCCTTCGCTCCCGTGTCGCTCCGCCTCCTCGCGTTCTCCTCACCGCCGCGACATCGACGCCACATCGGCGAGGCGGTGCTGGCCGGTGAAGTCGGATCCTTGGGCACGGCGCTGCCGGTACGCGTCGAGCAGGACGGGCACGCACCGCCCGGACAACACGTCAGCCCACCCAAGGCGCATGACGCGCAATCCGGCGTGCAGCAGAAGGTCCTGCCTCTCGAGCTGCTTTCGGGCCACCTGCACGGGATCCCCATACTCGCCGGAGGTCTTCACCAGACCGTCGAATTCGATGACCAGGCCCAGCTCGGGCCAGAAGAAGTCGACCACGGCGAGCGAGTTCCCATGCCGGTCGAATACCGCCACCTGCTGCAGCGGCTGTGGCAGCCCGGCTCGGTCGATGCACCAGCGCACGAGTGATTCACCCGCTGATTGGCTGCGATTCGAGGCCAACGCTAGCACCCGCCGCGCGGACCCGATTCCGCGCCGCCTGCCCATGGCCCGCAGTTCCGCGGCCAGGGCTGCGGCATCGGCGCTCCCCTTCCACAGCACGGATTCGACGACCACCAATCCGGCCTTGATCCCGTGCAGGAGGCACGTTTCCAGCGCCGTCCGGGCCGGTGACGTCACGCGGACGCCCCGTGAAATGCACGGGGTCCCGATCCCCGTCACCGCGTGCCGCGCTACCGAGCGTCCCGCCCGGCGATCCTTCGACCCGATGGCGAGCACGTCCACGCGTCCGTCGTCCGGGATGATGAACGCGAACCCCATGATGGCGGCGGCCGCCGGGCCGGTGACTATCGCCGCGCGGTTGGTCAGCCCGATGGCCATGGCGAGCAGCATGAAGGTCTCGTGGCGGGCCCTGGCCTCCACGGTCGCGTATACGCCTCTCGTGATTCGTTCGATCCGCCCGTCCCTCAGCGCCGCCTGCAGCAGCCGCGGTCCGGACTCCCCCTGCATCGAGCTCAGCATCAATCCGGTCTCCGCATGCGTGACCAGTGATTCCCGCTCCCCCGTCATCGAGTTTCGCCCCTTTTCGTCAGTTGCCTCGCCACCGGGCAGTCGACCTGGTGGTCGCCGCCGGTGGTCTCCTCGATGACTTAGACGCGGTTCGCGGTGGATCGGTTCCATGAAATCGACCAACCCCCCCTCGAATGGCGTAACCCACCCGCTATTGCGGGTGGGTTACGTCATTCGAGGTGGGATAGCGGGGCTCTACGCCCAGGGCGTCAGGTCAGGCCTCCGGCTTCGGCGGCTTGGGGGTTGCCTCGAGCAGGGCGTCGCCGATTGCGATGGGCCCCTGCTTTGCGACGACGTCGACCCCCGCGAATTTCCTGTGGTTGGTCACCAGCACCGGGGTGATCGGCGAGTAGCCGGCGGCGACGATGGCGTCGCGGTCGAAGCGCACCAGCGGCGTGCCGGCGGTGACGCGGTCGCCCTTGGCCACGAGGAATTTGAAGCCTTCGCCGTCCATGTTCACGGTGTCGACGCCGATGTGGACGAGGACCTGCAGGCCGTTGTCGAGCTTGAGGCCGACGGCGTGGCCGGTCGGGAAGGTGACCATGACCTTGCCGTCGGCGGGTGCGACCACGACGTCGCCGTCGGGATCGATGGCCGCGCCCTTGCCCACCTTGCCGGCGGCGAACGCGGCATCGGGCACCTCGGACAGCGGCAGCAGCGTGCCGCTCATGGGGGCGGCGATGGCGAGGTCGACGGCGGCGTCCGCGTCGACGTCCTTCACCGCAACGGCGGTCGCGGCGCCCGCACCCGCGGCCCCGGCCCCTGCGGCGGAAACGTCGGCGTCGTCACGCGAAGACGCGGCGTCCGCAGACTCCGGCACAGGCGCGTTCGCGGCCTCCTCCACCTCCGCCATCGCGGCGGCGCGCTCCCGGGCGATGCGCTCGTGGGCCTCGGCCTTCTCGTCCGCCGACCGGTAGTCGAAGAACACCACCAGCAGCAGCGACGTGAAGAACGCCGCGGCGATGCCGATGACGTAGCCGCCCAGCGGATCGAAGGCGCCGACGGTGAGCACCGACGTGAACACGAACGCCTTCGCCTTGACGTTGAACAGGCCCATGACCACGCCGCCGACGAAACAGCCGGGCAGCAGCCGCAGGTACGTCTTCTTGAAGCGCAGCACCACGCCGTACAGGCTCGGCTCGGAAATGCCGCCGAGCAGGCCGGCGAACATGCCGCCCGAGGACACCTGGCGCATGGAGGCGTCCTTTTCCCGCATGGCGACGATCATCACGCCGGTGACCAGGCCGAAGCACGCGAAGTTCCACGCGCCCATGGGGCCCTGGATGAAGTCGTAGCCCAGCGTCGCGATGTTCTGGATCATGATCGCGTTGAGCGGCCAGTGCAGTCCCAGCGGGACCATGAACGGGTAGATCAGCGGCACGACGATGGCCAGGATGAACGGAGAAAACTCGTTGATGGCGAGCAGCATGTTGGAGATGCCGTTGCCCAGGCCGATGCCGAACGGGCCGACGACGAACGCGGTGACCGGAATCATGATCAGCAGCGAGAAGAACGGCACGAACACCATCTGGATGGCGCCGGGGATGATCTTCTTCAGGCCCTTCTCCACGAAGTACAGCACCACCGCGGCGAACAGCGGCGGGAAGACCTGCCCGGCGTAGTCGTTGAGGACCATCGGCAGCCCGAAGACGGTGACGGTGTCGCCCTGGTCGCCGAGGGCGATGAACTCCGGCGTGAGCATGGCCGCGGGGATCGCGGCGCCGACCCATTCGTTCGCGCCAAGCTTCCGCGCCGCCGTCGCGCCGACCATGATCGGCAGGAAGTAGAACACCGACCGCCACATGGCGTGCAGGAATTGCCACGTCGGCGGCAGGGTCTCGCCGTCGGCGGGGCTGAAGTCCTGGATTCCGAGCGTGTCGGCCAGCACCAGCAGGGTGATGATCAGCGACGCGCCGAGCAGCGCCCACAGCACCGGCCGGAACGTGTCGGACAGGAACTCGAAGCAGTAGTCGACCCAGCCGAACTTGCCGCGGACGCCGTCGTACTCCTTCTTCCCGTCGGCACCGGTCTTGGGGCCGCGCGACGTGGTCTTCGTGCCTTCTTCCCTCTCCGCGTCGCCCATGCCGGGCTGCCGCATGAGGGCCTGGTGGTAGTTGCCCACGTCGCCGCCCATGATGACCTGCAGCCCGGTGGATCCCTGGGGCACGACGCCGAGGACCTCGTCATCGGCGTCGATGGCCTCCTGGTCCGCCTTGGACAGGTCTCGGAGGTGGAAGCGCAGGCGGGTGGCGCAGTGGGTCACGGAGGTGATGTTGTCCGGCCCACCGACTTTGTCGAGGATGAATGCTGCCGTGGACTCGACCGATCCGGCCATGGTGTCCCTTTCGTCGGCCGCGGCGGCCGTCGGGCGAACCGCGGGTGCTGCCGGAAGCGCGTGGCCGTTCGGGGCCGCGTTCCCGCTGCACACCGCGGGTCGTGCGGTCATGTCCGAGCCGTGGCCCGTTTCCGGAACTGTCTTGATTCAGACTACTCCCGGCCGTGACCGAACGGAATACCCCGCATTCCCGACGATGTCCGTTTCCGTCCGTTCGGGGGGTGCCTAGCCCCAGCGTCGCGTGATGCCCCGGTCGGCGCGCTTGCCCCAGCAGTTGCGGTGCCAATGCCGACGGTCGTCGGCGCGTCCCCCGTAATCGGCCGGCCACGCCACGATGTGCGCCACGCCCGGCGGAATCTCCTGGTCGCAGCCCGGGCACCGGTACCACTTCGTGGCCTGCCCGGAGGCGACGTCGCGCACGTTGAAGTCCTCCCCCGCGAGCCTGCCCGGCCCGGATTCGGTGCGCGTGGTCTGGAAGGCGCCGAGGCTCGGCAGCGGGCGGTGTGCGCCGCCTTTGCTTTGCGACGGCCCGCGCCTGCGCTTCTTGCCCCGTCCCACGTTCCTGCCCTCCGTTTCCTGCGCCGGGTTCGCCCGGCCCGGTGGGCCGAGTCGGCGTGCCCGGTCGTTGCGACGTCGCTGGAACAGTCGCCGTTGAAAGAGACGCTACCCGCTAGAAAAGCCGCAATTCGTTGGATTCGGTGCCGCGCAGGGCGTCGTAGTCGACCACGACGCACCGGATGCCGCGGTCTTCGGCCAGCGTGCGCGCCTGCGGCTTGATCTCCTGGGCGGCGAAGACTCCGGCGACCGGGGCGAGCATCTCGTCGCGGTTGAGCATGTCCAGGTACCGCGTCAACTGCTCCACGCCGTCGATGTTGCCGCGGCGCTTGACCTCCACCGCCACCGTCGCCCCGTCCGCGTCACGGCCCAGCAGGTCCACCGGGCCGATCGCCGTCGGGTACTCCCGGCGGATCAGCGTCCAGCCCTCGCCGAAGGTGGTGAAATGCTCCGCGAGCAACTCCTGCAGGTGTGTCTCCACGCCATCCTTGACCAAGCCCGGGTCTTCGCCGAGCTCGTGGGAGTCGTCGGAAAGCACCTCGGAAATGGTGATGCGCAACTGCTCCCCCTTGGAGTTCTCCACGACCCACAACAACTCGCCCGTGTCTTCTCCGGACTCGTCGAGAATCGGCTGCTCGGACAGCGAACACGGCGGGGTCATCCAGTTCAGGGGCTTGTAGGCCCGATCGTCGGCGTGAATGGACACCGATCCGTCGGCCTTGACCATGAGCAGGCGCGGGGCCTCCGGAAGATGGGCGGTGAGCCGACCGACGTAGTCGACCGTGCAGCGGGCGATGACGAGACGCATGCCCCACACCCTAACGGTCGGCGTTCCGCCCGTGATTCACGGCCCCGGGAGACGGAAAGCGCGCGCGTTACCGGCCCTGGCGCCGGGCGCGGCCCCGAACGCGGCGGAAACGCTCTTCGATGTTCGTCGGCAGGGTGCGGGTCTGACGCGCGGACGGCGAGGATTCCACCCACGCCACCAGCGCCGTGTCACCCGAATCGTCGACGGCCAGCTCCCACTCCCCCTGGCCGGCCACCGCCAGCGCGACGACGTGGAGCCCTGAATCGAAAAAACCCGCCTCGACGTCGGTCGGCTCTCTGCGCGAGAGGATCTCGACATCGTTGCGGGGAAAGGAAAGATCGGCACCCGGACGAAGCGAACGAAGCTTGTACACCAGCGCGGTGCCCTCGTTGTACGTCATCACCCCATGGCGCCACGCGGCGCCGTCCTGGGCGGGAATCGGGCGGATGATCACCGGCGTGCCCTTGGAGCGCAACTTGGTGAACCGCCACATCGCCAGCGCTCCCCCGAGCAGCAGGACGAAGGCCACGACCACCACGAAGACGTTCAGGGCGTCCACACCGACCTCGATTCGCTCGACTCCGTCCACCGCGCAGGGAATCCGCGGCCCCGGAAGAACACGGGAATTAAGGAAATCTTAATGGAAGCTGGGCCCAGGGTAAAACGAAAAAGGGGGCGTCGGCCCCACACTCTCGTGTGGTTCCGGCGCCCCCCTCTCGCTGATGCGGGTGGAGAACCTGGTCGTGCGACCGGTTACCGCCTAGGCGGCACCCGAAGCGCGGCGCGTGGCGCGCAGCTCGGACTGTGCCCGAGCCTTGACGTCCGGGTCGTCCGACTGGAGGCGGGACTCGGCGTCGGAGACGTCGACCTCGTCGGCCCAAACCGCCTTGTCGGCGAGGACGGTGATCTTCTTCGTGGACACGGAGAGGAACCCGCCCTGGACGGCGGCGACCAGAACCTGGCCGTCGTCGGTCCGGATGGTCACCGTGCCGTTTTCGACCAGCTGGCCGAGGAACGGCTGGTGGCCGGGCAGCACGCCGATCTCACCCTCGGTGGTCTCGGCCGTCACGGAAGTGGCCTTGCCCTCCCAGAGCTTGCGCTCGACGGCGACCAGTTCGGTGGCGATGTCAGCCATGTGGAACGCCCCTTACTTCTTCTGCATCTCGGCGTACTTCTTCTCGACGTCGTCGAGGCCGCCCAGGCCGTCGAAGGCCATCTCCGGGTAGTTGTCGAAATCGCCCTTGCAGATGCGGTCGAAGGCCACGATGGTGTCCTTCAGCGGCACGTAGGAGCCCGGCAGGCCGGTGAACTTCTCCGCGACGAAGAAGTTCTGGCCCAGGAATCGCTGGATGCGGCGGGCACGCTGGACGGTGATCTTGTCCTCTTCGGACAGCTCGTCCATGCCCAGGATCGCGATGATGTCCTGGAGCTCCTTGTTCTTCTGCAGGATGTTGATGACCTGCTGCGCCACGCGGTAGTGCTCCTCGCCGACGATGGACGGCTCGAGGATGCGAGACGTCGAGGTCAGCGGGTTCACGGCCGGGTAAATGCCCTTCGACGCGATGGAGCGGTCGAGCTCCGTGGTGGCGTCGAGGTGGGCGAAGGTGGTCGCCGGAGCCGGGTCGGTGTAGTCGTCGGCGGGCACGTAGACGGCCTGCAGAGACGTAATCGAACGGCCCTTGGTCGACGTAATGCGGTCCTGGAGGACGCCCATCTCGTCGGCCAGCGTCGGCTGGTAACCCACGGCCGAAGGCATGCGGCCCAGCAGGGTCGACACCTCGGAACCGGCCTGCGTGAAGCGGAAGATGTTGTCGATGAAGAGCAGCACGTCCTGGTGCTGCACGTCACGGAAGTACTCCGCCATGGTCAGGCCCGACAGCGCGACGCGCATACGGACTCCCGGCGGCTCGTCCATCTGGCCGAAGACGAGGGCCGTATCCTGCAGCACGCCCATCTCCTCCATCTCGAGGAAGAGGTCCGTGCCCTCACGGGTGCGCTCACCGACGCCGGCGAACACCGACGTACCGGAGAACTCACGCGCGATACGGGTGATCATCTCCTGGATCAGAACGGTCTTGCCGACGCCGGCGCCACCGAACAGGCCGATCTTGCCGCCCTTGACGTACGGGGTCAGCAGGTCGATGACCTTGATGCCCGTCTCCAGGATCTCGGTCTTGCCCTCGAGCTGGTCGAAGGCCGGCGGCTCGCGGTGGATGCCCCACTGCTCGCCGTCGCGACCCAGGCCCGGCTCATCCAGGCAGTCGCCCATGGCGTTGAAGACGTGGCCCTTGACGACGTCGCCGACGGGAACCGAAATCGGCTTGCCCGTGTCGGTGACCTCGGCGCCGCGGACCAGACCGTCGGTCGGGGCCATGGCGATGGTGCGCACCAGGTTGTCGCCCAGGTGCTGCGCCGTCTCGAGGACGATCGTCTTGGCGACCGACGGAAGGGTCACTTCCACGGTCAGCGCGTTGTACAGTGCCGGGAGCTCGTTACGCGGGAACTCCACGTCGACGACGGCACCGATGACACGCACGATGCGGCCAGTGGCCGTCGCGGTGTTCTGCTCATTGAGAGCTGTGCTCATATCTAGTCACTTTCTCCGCTGTCGTCGAGCGCACCGGCGCCACCGACGATCTCTGTGATTTCCTGGGTAATCTGCGCCTGACGGGCCTGGTTGGCCACGCGCGAGAGGTCCTTGACCAGCTCGGTCGCGTTGTCGGTCGCGGACTTCATGGCGTTGCGTCGCGCCGCGGACTCGGAGGCGGCGGCCTCGAGCATCACGGCGAACAGGCTCCTGGACACGTACTGCGGAAGCAGCTCGGCCAGCAGCGTGTCGGCGTCCGGCTCGAACTCGTAGTCCGGGTGCAGCTCGCCGGCACCGTCGGAAAGCATGTCCTCGCCCAGCTCGATCTCCTCGGTCTCGATGACCGGCTCGATGGGCAGCATCTGGTGCGCCCGCGGGGTCTGGGACAGCATCGACACGAATTCCGTGTACACGACGTGGACCTGGTCGAAGCCCTGGACGCCCTGGCCTTCGGCGACGCGAAGTCCCTCGCGGTACTTCGCCTCACCGTCGGAGGACGCCACGAAACCGTCGATCAGGTGACGACGGACGTCGTGGGTCAGGTCGTAATCCGGATCCTGGGAGAAGCCCTCCCAGCTGCCGGCGATCGGCATCTCGCGGAAATCGTAGTAGTCGATGCCCTTGCGCCCGGTGACGTAGGTGACGGTCTCGTAACCCTCTTCCTTCAGCGACGCGCGGAGTTCCGCGGCCTTCTTCAGGACGTTGTGGTTGTAACCGCCGCACATGCCGCGATCGGACGTCACCACGAGAATCGCGGCACGGCTCGCGCCTTCGCGCTCATGCAGCATCGGGTGATCAAGCGAGGAAGCCGAGGCGAGGCGGCCGATGACGCGCTCGATCTCGTCGGCGTAGGGCTGGGAGTCGGCGACGCGTCGCTGCGCCTTGGTGATGCGCGACGTCGCGATCAGCTCCTGTGCCTTGGTGATCTTCTTGGTCGAGTTCACAGACTTGATTCGGTCGCGAAGCTCACGAAGATTCGCCATGTTCTAACGCCTCCCTTCTTTTTCGATAACGGTCATTGCAAACACGCCCCGACTACTTCGCGGCGGACTTGCGGGAGACCGAGATCTGCTCCTTGGTCTTCTCGCCCTCGGCGAGGGGCTCCGCCGGAGCCTCCTTCACGACGGGCGCGCCATCGGAAGTCTGGAAGCCCTTCTTGAAGTTGGCGACGGCGCTCTTCAGAGCCGACTTCGACTCGTCGGAGAACGGCGTGCCACCCTCGATCTGCTGGAACACGGCGTCGTTGTTGGAGTACAGGTACTCCATCAGCTCGGACTCGAAGCGGCGAACGTCCTCGACCGGGACGTCGTCGAACTCGCCCTCGCCGGCCAGGTAGATGGAGACCATCTGGTACTCCACCGCCTGCGGCTCGTTCTCCTTCTGCTTGAGCAGCTCGACCAGACGCTGGCCGCGCTCGAGCTGACGCTTCGAAGCGTCGTCGAGGTCGGACGCGAACATCGCGAACGCCTCGAGGTCGCGGTAGGACGCGAGGTCCAGACGCAGGTTGCCGGAGACCTTCTTCATGCCCTTGGTCTGGGCCGCACCGCCGACTCGGGAAACCGAGACGCCGACGTTGATGGCCGGGCGGACGCCCTGGTTGAACAGGTCAGACTCCAGGAAGACCTGACCGTCGGTGATCGAAATCACGTTGGTCGGAATGAAGGCGGAGACGTCGTTGGCCTTGGTCTCGATGATCGGCAGGGCGGTCAGCGAACCGGCGCCCATGTCGTCGGACAGCTTCGCCGCACGCTCCAACAGACGGGAGTGCAGGTAGAAGACATCACCCGGGTACGCCTCGCGTCCCGGCGGACGACGCAGCAGCAGGGAGATGGCACGGTAGGCCTCGGCCTGCTTGGTCAGGTCATCGTAAATGACCAGGACGTGCTTGCCCTGGTACATCCAGTGCTGGCCCAGGGCGGCACCCGCGAAGGGGGCCAGCCACTTGAAGCCGGCGGCATCGGAGGCCGGGGCGGCCACGATGGTGGTGTACTCGAGGGCGCCGTGCTCCTCGAGGGTCTTGCGCACGCCGGCGATGGTCGAGCCCTTCTGGCCGATCGCGACGTAGATGCAGCGCACCTGCTTCGTCGGATCGCCGGACTCCCAGTTCGCCTTCTGGTTGAGGATGGTGTCCAGGCAGACCGCGGTCTTGCCGGTCTTGCGGTCACCAATGATCAGCTGTCGCTGACCACGACCGATCGGGGTCATCGCGTCGATGGCCTTGATGCCGGTGGCCATCGGCTCCTCGACCGGCTGACGCTGCAGCACGGACGGGGCCTGGAGCTCCAGGACGCGGTCCTCTTCGGCCTCGATGTCGCCCAGGCCGTCGATCGGCTGGCCCAGGGGGTTGATAACGCGGCCGAGGAAATTGTCCCCGACCGGGATGGACAGGACATCGCCCGTCCGCTTGACCTCGTCGCCCTCGGCGAGCGACTCGAAGTTGCCCAGGACCACGACGCCGACCTTGTCGGTGTCGAGGTTCTGTGCGACGCCGATGACGCCGCCCGGGAACTCGAGAAGCTCGTTGGTCATGACCGACGGCATACCCGCAACCTGCGCAATGCCATCAGCAGCACTGATGACCACGCCGACCTCCTCCCGGGAGGCCTCCGGGGAGTAGCTCGAGGTGTAATTCGCAATCGCGCTACGGATCTCGTCGGAGGAGATCGTCAGCTCCGCCATGTTCTTCCTGCTCTCGGTAAATTCTACTTCCAGTGAAATTTCGTCAAACCATCCGTCAGCCGAGGCCGACGCGCAGCTTCTCGAGCTTCGTCGAAAGGCTGCCGTCGATGACCTCATCGCCGACCCGGATGACCAGTCCACCGAGGATCGACGGATCGATCTCGGTGTGGATGGACATCTCTTCGCCGTAAAGCCGGCCGAGCTTGTCCGCCAGCGCACGCTGCTGCTCCGGGGAGATAGCGGTTGCACTGGTCACACGGGCGACGGTGCGATTCCGGAGGCCGGCGGCAAGCCGGGACAGGGAGTCGATGTCGTCCGCGGGGCGCTTCTCGGGGCGCCCGACGGCCTGCAGCGCCAACGCCTCGGTCACCGAGGTGACCTTGCCGTACAGCACGGAGGCCAGAAGACCCCGCTTCGCCTCGGGGGTCGCTGCCTTGTCGGCCAGCAGCTGCTCGAGCTGCGGCTCGTTGACGAGGATGCTGCCCAAACGGAACAGCTCGTCCTCGACCGTTTCCAGCTGGCCCTGGCCCTCGGCGGAGCGCAGCAGGGCGCGACGGCCCAGCTCCACCAGGCCCGCGCGGAACTCGCGCGAGTTCGACCAGGTCTGCGTGGCGGCGTCGGTGATGACCTTGAGGGTCGTCTCGGACACCTTTCCAGCGAACAGGCTCCGGATGATTCCGGAGCGCTGCTCCGCCGTAACCGACTGGTCGGCGACGGCGACACGCAGGCCGCGGTCGGAGTCGAGGGTTTCGACGACGTCGAAAAGCTCGGAGCCGGTCTGGGCCGCGTTCGCGACGGAGACGGTGGCACCGCCGACGGCGGCGTCCAGCTCCGTGCGGAGGTGCGCCAAAGATTCGCGGCTAGCTGCGTGCATGTCGCCTACTTTCCGGCCGTGGCCACGGTGTCAAGGTTGCTGAGGAAGCTGTCGATCGTGCCCGACTTCTTGACGTCGTCGGACAGCTGCTCGCCGAGCAGACGCTCCGCGAGGTTGATCGAGTTCTGCCCCATCTCCTTGCGAAGCTCGGCGACGACCTGCTCACGCTGGGCCGCCAG
The DNA here is from genome assembly GCF_030408835.1 of Corynebacterium freneyi. Classification (NCBI taxonomy): domain Bacteria; kingdom Bacillati; phylum Actinomycetota; class Actinomycetes; order Mycobacteriales; family Corynebacteriaceae; genus Corynebacterium; species Corynebacterium freneyi. The sequence continues at coordinate 1,060,754 of NZ_CP047357.1, read as the reverse complement.
CTGCTTCTCACCGGACTCGATGATTCGTGCGCTCTCGTCGTTGGCCTTCGAGGTCGCCTCGGCGATGATCTTCTGACCCTGGACTCGGGCCTCATCGCGAATCTTGGCGGCTTCGGTGCGGGCCTCGGCGAGCTGGCTGTTGTACTTCTCGAGAGCGGCCTTGGCCTCGGCCTGCGCGGCCTCGGCACGCTCGATGCCGCCCTCAATCCGGTCCTCCCGCTCGGTCAGGACCTCCTGGAACTTCGGAAGCACGAGCTTCCAAAACAGCACCAGGATGACAATGAGCGGGACAATGGACCAGACGATGTCATAGTTCTTGGGCAGCAGGGGGTTGATCTGCTCCTCCAGAGGAAGAGCCTCCCCCGCAGCCAGGTAGGTAATGAAATCCGTCATGGTTCAGTGTTCTCCGCTTAGTTGAGGTCCGGACTTAGAAAACGAAGCCGGCGACCAGGCCGATGAGGGCGAGCGCCTCGGTGAAGGCGATGCCCAGGAACATGGTGGTGCGGAGCTGGCCGGCCATCTCGGGCTGGCGAGCCATGCCCTCGACGGTCTTGCCGGCGACGATGCCGATGCCCAGGCCCGGGCCCAGGGTCGACAGGCCGTAGCCGATGGTCTTCAGGCCGGCGTTGGTGTCGACGGCGGCGACAGTGTCCTGGGCGGAGAGGATGACGTCGTTCATTATGAACCGTTCCCTTTCTGAGGATTCCCGGGCTCGTGAGTCGTAGTGGATGCCCGGGCGAGGTCAAATGGGTCGTGCTATGAAGTTGGGCCCGATGCCGGGTGACCCGGCGGCGGGCTTGCTAGTGCTCGTCTGCGTGCAGCGACAGTTCGATGTACACGGCGCTCAGCAGGGCGAAGATGTACGCCTGCAGGAAGATCACCAGAAGCTCGAACAGCGTGAACAGGATCGAGGCGATGAGGGTCAAGCCGGACAGGGCCGTCCAGCCGTTCAGCTGCCAGAAGAAGAAGTTCGTGGCTCCGAACAGAAGAACGAGGACCATGTGGCCGGCCAGCATGTTGGCCATCAGACGGATGGTCAGCGTGGCCGGGCGCAGAACGAAGGTGGAGAAGATCTCGATGGGCACCACGATGAGGTGGAGCGCCGGCGGCAAGTTCGGGATGACGACCGAAGACTTCACGTACTTGAAGAAGCCGTACTTCTTCGAGCCCGCGTAGATGAAGGCGACATACGCGAACAGCGCGAGAATCAGCGGCATGCCGATTCGCGCGTTGGGCGAGATGTTGAGGCCGGGAATGACGGCCGCAACGTTCATCGAGATGACCAGGAAGAAGATGGTGGCCAGCACCGGCAGGAACCGGCGGCCCTCCTTCTTGCCCAGAATTTCCTCCGCGATGTGGATGCGGACGAAGTCCAGCATCATCTCGGCGACATTCTGCAGTCCAGTCGGCACCAGCTTCGGCCGCCGGAAGGCGACCACGAAGAAGATGGCGACGAGAACGGCCATGAGCAGACGAACGAACATCAGGCGGTCCATGGCGTACCAGTCGCCGGCACCTCCGATGATGAAGTGGTCGTACAGCTCACCCGGGAAGTACTCCTCCTGCAAGTTGGGTGAGTGAAACTCACCCTTCGTGGCGGCAAGTGTTGAAACGCTCAGCGTTCTCTCCCGTGATTGGGCCGCATGAACTGGGTCAAGCGGTGCGAAGGACGTCGTTTAACGTGGAGCGCCGGCGATTCCATTCGCACATCTGCACGGCGTACACGGGGTGGCAGCCGAAGCCGACCCCGTATTTCTACGGCCGCCGACCTGCGCCCCCGTCTGCGGGAAACCCGAAACGGGGGCAAGCCGTCTTACCCATCGCTCAGGATAACAGTTCCGGCACGTTTTTCACATTGGGCACACCCCCGGGCATTCGACCCCGTAAAGCGGGAAAACGGCGCTCGATCCTGTGGGATTGCACCGTTTTCGGGTGAAAGCGGAAATGATCGGGGGTGATGACCGGCGATGACGTGCCATCAAACGGAAACCATCGTCCGCACGTTCGAGTCGAGCCCTCGTCAGCCTCCGGTCACGTACGTGAGATTCGACTGAGACATCCCCCACACTTCCGCGCCGAGCGTCACGATGAGGGCGAGCACCACGGTGACGAAGAACGCCATCGTGTCGTAGAAGGTCATGTCCTTGATGACGAGCAGGATGAGGATCAGCACGACGATCTTCGCAAGCCATCCGAACATGACCACGGCTCCGGTCATCGCCGGGGTCGACCGCGCGGTGACGAGCACCGACACGACGGTCAGCAGAACGAAACCGCCGCCGATGGCCGCGCCGAGGACCACTCCCCACACGCCCGGCATGCCGTCCTTGCCTCCCCACACGAGCAGGGAGATGACGGTGAGGACGCCCAGCGCGATGAGGCCGGAACGGGCGGCCGCCAGCAGCGGGATGCGCGGATCGTCGTACTTCGACGTCGGCGCCGTAGCGGCGGCGTCGGCAGCATCCGAGGGGCCACCGGCCGTGCCTTCGGTCAGGCGGTCGTCGTCATTGATGGGAGTGTCTTCGCTCACGGGGGGACATGGTACCCGCTCCCCCGCGGCGCCAGATAGGCACCATCGTCAACGCCACGGCGAGCACCAGCAGGAAGCCGAAGGCCACGGCCACGAAGGGCGCGGGGAACACGGTGGTGCCCACGGCGCCGAACGCGACGACGGACACCCACATGTAGAGCACCAGCACGACCCTGCGGTGGCTGTGACCCATTTCCAGCAGGCGGTGGTGCAGGTGCATCTTGTCGGGCGCGAAGGGCGACTGTCCCCGGCGGGTGCGGCGGATGATCGCCAACAGCAGGTCGAGCATGGGCACGCTCAGCGCGGCGACGACGACGATGATCGGCGACATGAGGGCCAGCGCATCGGCGGTGCCGTACATCGACGGCGAGATGCGCCCCGACGCCGACACCGACGCGCCGGCGAGCATCAGGCCGATGAGCATTGCGCCGGAGTCGCCCATGAAGATCCGCGCCGGCTCGAAGTTGTGCGGCAGAAAACCGATGCACGCGCCGAGCAGGCAGGCGGAGATCATCGCGGGCGGGTAGGCGGACACGGTGCCGCCCTGGTCGTGGAGCATGACCATCGAGTAGACGAGCAGCGAACCGGAGGCGATCATGCCCAGCCCGGAGGCGAGTCCGTCGATGCCGTCGACGAAGTTGATGGCGTTGATCAGTGCGACGGTGAACAGCACCGTCACCAACGTCGACGACACCGGGTCGAGGATGAGCGTCGTGCCGCCGCCGAATGGGATGTACAGGAGGTACCACGTCACGCCCATCAGGGACATGACGACGGCGGCGAGCACCTGTCCGGCGAATTTGGTCAGGGCGTCGAGGTCGAACAGGTCGTCGAGGATGCCCACGAGCAGCAGGATCGTCGCTGCGGCGACCATGGCGTACATGTCCGGCGTCATCGGCGGAAATCCCCTGTTCAGGGCGGGTAGCTCGCTGGCCACCCAAATGGCGACGATGATGCCGCTGTACATGGCCACCCCGCCCAGGCGCGGTTTGGGGATGTCGTGGACGTCGCGTTCGCGCGGCATGTCCAGGTGCCCGCTGCGCACCACCAGGTAGCGGACGACTCCGGTGAGCAGGTAGCTCACCGACGCCGAGACGAGGACGAGCAGCGCCAGTTCCCGGAGGGGCACGCCGGCCCCGGCTCCGGAGGCGGCGAGCAGCGCGACGTCGTTGCCCATGGTGGTCGGCCGATCAGGCGCCCGCGGGCCGTCGCAAAGCGGCGGGGTCCTTGCCCAGGACCTCCCCGATCTGCTCCGCAGTGACGGCGCCCTCGCGGAGGATGCGCGGCTCCATGCCGGACAGGTCGACGATGGTCGACGGCTTGCCGATGGTCGCGCGCCCGCCGTCGAGGTACACCGCGGCCTCGGCGCCGAGCTGCTGCTTGGCGCGCACCGCGGTCAGCGCCGGCTCCTGGCCGGAAATGTTCGCGCTGGACACGGCCATCGGACCGGTGCGGCGCAGCAGTTCGATGGCGATGGGGTGCAGCGGCATGCGCAGCATCACCGTGCCGCGGGTGTCGCCGAGGTTCCACGGCAGGCTGGGCGCCTGATTGACCACGAGGGACAGCCCGCCGGGCCAGAACGCCTCGACGAGCGCGCGACCGGCGGCGGTGTGCTCGCGGACGAGTCCGTCGACGGTGGTCCACGAGCCGACGAGCACCGGCACCGGCATGTCGGGGCCGCGGTGCTTGGCCCGGAGCAGGGACGCGACGGCGGCGTTGTTGAATGCGTCGCAGCCGAGTCCGTAGACGGTGTCGGTGGGCAGCACGACCAGACGGCCTGCCTGCACCGCGTCGACGGCGGCCTTCAGGCCGTTCTCGCGGCCTTCGTCGGTGGAGCAGTCGTGGATGATGCTCATGTCGCCTGGTCTGTCCCTTCGTTCGTGTCTCGGGTGGAGTCATTTTGGGTGGCGCCGTCTCCGGTGGCGCCGCGTCGCGCGCAGCGGTGCCCGCCGCCGCAACGGTACGCGGTGGTGAACCGGTCCCGCCCGGCGAGGTCGCGGTGAACCTCGATGTCGCGGCAAAATCCGGTTCCGGCGAGCAGTTCGGATACGTCGGCGCCGGAGTCGTCGTCGTGTTCGATGGCGACGGCGCCGCCGGGTGCGAGCAGCTCGCGCACGATGTTCAGCATAGGCCGGATGACGTCGAGTCCGTCGTCTCCCCCGAACACGGCGTGATGGGGGTCGTGGCGCACTTCGGCGTCGACGTAGGTGGCCAGCGGCACGTACGGCGGGTTGGAGACGACGAGGTCGACGCGGCCGCGCAGGTCGGCCAGCGGGGCGTCGGCGCCGTCGACGAGGCCGGGGTCGGTGACGTCGCCGGCGATGATGCGCACCGCACCGGTTCGCGGCGTGGCCTCCCCCGCCCACAGTTCGCGGCAGGAGTCGAGGTTGCGCCGCGCCCATTCGGCTGCAACCGGGTCGAGTTCCACGCCGGTCACCGATGCCGCGGGCACCCGGTCGGCGATGGCCAACGCGAGCGCACCGGATCCGGTGCACAAGTCGACCACGACGGGCCCGTTCCCGGCCGGTGCTCCTGCTTTACGACGATGCGGGTCGTCGTCAAGCCCAACATCCCCGAGCGCCGTGATGCACCACTCGGCGAGGAGTTCGGTCTCCGGGCGCGGCACGAACACGCCGGGCCCCACGGCCAATTCCAACCGGCCCATCGGCGCCGTGCCCAGGATGTGCTGCAACGGCTCCCGGGCGGCGCGGCGGACCACCAGCGCCGGCAACTCGGCGACGAGGGGATCATCCGCCGCCACCGGATCACGGCGCGACAGGATGAGGTCGGTGCGCGACCGGCCGCTGACGTGCATCATCAGCTGTTCGGCATCTGCCTGCGGCGACGCGCAACCGGCGTCGGCCAGCGCGGCCGCGACCTCCGAAAGAATCGACCCGACGGTCGACGGAGCCGACACCGACTACTCGGCTTCCAGGCGCTCCTGGCGCTCGGCGTCGTGGAGGGCCTTGAGCAGATCCTCCATGTCGCCGCCGAGAACCGCGTCCAGATTGTGGGCCTTGTAGCCGATGCGGTGATCGGACACGCGGTTTTCCGGGAAATTGTACGTGCGCACGCGCTCCGACCGGTCCATCGTGCGGACCTGCGACTTGCGGGCGTCCGAGGCGTTGGCCGCGGCCTCCTCCTCGGCCATCTGCTGCAGTCGCGCGGCCAGCACCTGCATGGCGCGGGCCTTGTTCTGGATCTGCGAACGCTCCTTCTGGCACGTGACCACCAGGCCGGTCGGCAGGTGCGTCAGGCGCACCGCCGAGTCGGTGGTGTTGACGCCCTGGCCGCCCTTGCCGGAGGAACGGTAGACGTCGACGCGCAGATCCTTGTCGTCGATCTGCACGTCCTCGATCTCGTCGGGCTCCGGGTAGACCAGCACGCCGGCGGCGGAAGTCTGGATGCGGCCCTGCGACTCGGTGACCGGAACACGCTGGACGCGGTGGACGCCGCCCTCGAACTTGAACACGCTCCACGCGCCGTCGCGCGACGGATTCTTCGCGCGGATGGACATGGTCATGTCCTTCACGCCGCCCAGATCCGACTCCGACAGGCCGAGGATCTCCGTGGAGAAACCGTGCTTCTCGGCGTAACGCTGGTACATGCGCGCCAGCTCGCCGGCGAACAGCGCGGCCTCCTCGCCGCCGGCGCCGGACTTGATCTCCATGACGATGTCATCGGAATCGTGCGGATCGCGCGGAGCCAGCAGGTCGGCGAGCTTCTCCTCGAGCTCCTCCTCCTCCACCTCCAGGCGCTTGGCCTCGGCGGCGAACTCGGAGTCCTCGGCCGCCATCTCGCGGGCCGCCTCCATGTCGTCGCGGACCTGCGTCAGCTTGGCGTGGGTCTGGATGATCGGCTGCAGCTCGTTGAAGCGCTTGCCCACCCGGCGCGCCTGCTTCGGGTCGTTGTGCAGCTCGGGGTCGGCCAGCTGCGCCTCGAGCCCGTGGTATTCGGACAGGATGTCGTCTACTGCGGAAACCTGATTGGCCATGGGATGTTCCTCGTCGTCGAAATGGAAGTGGATTGACTGCGCCGCGTGGCCCCGCCGACGGCAAGCGCCGGGAAGGGGGTCCGACCTCGGCTACAGCATCTCGTCCACGTCCACGTCGGCGGCCATCGGCGCCGAAGTCGCCACCTGCATGAGGAACTCGCGGTTGTTCTTCGTCTTCTTCAGCTGCTTGATCAGCAGGTCGATCGCGGCCTGCGGGTCCAGCGCGGACAGGATGCGACGCAGCTTGTGCATGATGCGGGCCTCCTCCGGGGCCAGCAGCAGCTCATCCTTGCGGGTGCCCGACGGGTTGACGTCGACCGCCGGGAACACGCGGCGCTCGGAGATCTTGCGGTCCAGCTTCAACTCGGCGTTGCCCGTGCCCTTGAACTCCTCGAAGATCACGGTGTCGCCGGCGGAACCGGTCTCCACCATCGCGGTGGCGATGATCGTCAGCGACCCGCCGCCCTCGATGTTGCGCGCGGCGCCGAGGAAACGCTTCGGCGGGTAGAGCGCATTCGAGTCTACGCCGCCGGACAGGATGCGGCCCGACGCCGGCGAGGAGTTGTTGTAGGCCCGGCCCAGGCGGGTGATGGAGTCGAGCAGGACGACGACGTCCTGGCCCTGCTCCACCAGTCGCTTGGCGCGCTCGATGGCCAGCTCCGCGACCGTGGTGTGGTCCGACGGGGGACGGTCGAAGGTGGAGGCGATGACTTCGCCGCGCACGGAACGCTGCATGTCCGTGACTTCCTCCGGACGCTCGTCGACGAGGACGACCATCATGTAGCACTCGGGGTTGTTCGTGGCGATCGCGTTGGCGATGTTCTGCAGGATCGTCGTCTTGCCGGCCTTGGGCGGGGAGACGATGAGGGCGCGCTGGCCCTTGCCGATCGGCATGATCAGATCGATGACGCGGGTGGTCAGGATCTTCTGCTCGGTCTCCAGGCGCAGGCGCTGGTTCGGGTACAGCGGGGTCAGCTTGCCGAACTCCGGACGGTTCTTCGCCTCATCCGGGGTCTGTCCGTTGACGGTGTCGACCTGCACCAGCGGGTTGTACTTGCGCTTGTTGCGGCCTGAACCGTGGGTGACCTGTCCGCCGCCGCCTTCGCGGGGCATGCGGACCTGACCGGTGATGGCGTCGCCCTTGCGCAGGCCGTACTTGCGCACGAGCTGCTGGGAAACGTGGACGTCGTTGGCGCCCGGCAGGTAGCCGGAGGTGCGGACGAACGCCGAGTTGTTGTCCATCACGTCGACGATGCCGGCGACGGGCTGCAGGACGTCGCCCTCGCGCACGCCGTCGCCGCCGCCCTGGTTGTCCCGGCCCTTGCGGTCCCGACGATTGCGGCGGTTGCGGCGGTTGCCGCGCCCCTCGTTGTCGTCGTTGCGGTTCCGGTTGCGGTTGCGGCCGCCCTGGTTGTCGCCGCCGCCGTGGTTGTCGCGGTTGTCGCCGCCGCCGCTGTTCTGGTTGTTCCCGCCGTGGTTGTCGCCACCGCCGTTGTTGTTCTGACCGCCCTGGTTGTCGCGGTTTTCCTGGTTGCGCTGGCGGGCACGCTCGCGGCGGGCGCGACGGGACTGCGACCGCGACGGGTACTCGTTCTGACCGTCGTTGCCGCCACGGTTGTCGTCGTTGCCGCCCTTGCGGTCGTTCTTGTCGTTCTTGCCGTTCTTGTCGCCCCGATTGTCGTCGGTGCCGCCGTTGCGGTCGCCGCCATCGTTGCCGCGGTCGTTCTTGCCGCCCCGGTTGTCGTCGCGGTCGTTCTTCTCGTCGCCGCGGTCATTCTTGTCGTTGCCGCGGTCATCGGCGGCGGACGAGTCGTCGTCACGCCCGGCGGAGCCGGAATCCTCGCCGCGCGACCCGGCGGAACCCTTGCCCGCGTCCTCGCCCGAATCCTTCGCCGGCTTCTTCGCCGCAGGGGCCCGGCCCTCCCCCGCCCCCTGAATCGCGGCGATGAGCTCATGCTTGCGCATCGCCGAAATGCCGCGGATGCCCTTGCCGGAAGCGATGGCGCGAAGCTCCGCCATGCGCAGTGCCGTCAGATTCTCCTGGCCCTGGTTGGCGCCGGTGGTGTCCGTATCGGTCACGGAAATCCTTTCGTGTGTTTCCCTCGACTCATCGTCCGCACCATCGATCCGGTGCGGCCCGAAGCGGGGGCCGGGACTGCGCGGCCCCGATCTACCCGGCCGCATCCGGCGGCCGATCCCGTCGCGCGGGTGTCGTGGGGTGCCGACGCCGCGGAGATCATTGCGCCCCCAAATCGAATCCCCGGGGGCGATCGCTGCCGATCGCGGAACCTGAAGTCAACCCCCGCCACCCGGCACACGCGGGCGGCGTCGCGAAAAAGCGATGGAAACGGGGTGGCGGAGAGGTCCGACGGTCTACGTCGCGGCGTCCTGGCCCCCAAGAGTAATCGCCGCCGTCGCCGCGGGGCAACCGGGGCGGGGGCGGCGTGTCGACGCAACCTTCGGGCTACCCTGTACCCATGCGCAGCACGATGCAGGAAATCCCGCTTTCGGTGGCGAGGATCCTCGAGTACGGCCGCACGATCCACGCCAACACGACGGTGACGTCGTGGCACGACGGCGGCCCCGAAACCACCACCTTCGCCGCCATCGCGTCGCGCGCCTCCGCCCTGGCCCACGCGCTGCGCGACGAGCTGGGCATCGACGGCGACCAGCGCGTGGGCACCCTGATGTACAACTGCGCCGAGCATCTCGAGGTGTTCCTCGGGGTGGCGTCGATGGGCGCGGTGTTCCAGCCGCTCAACCAGCAGCTGATGGACGACCAGATCGTGCACATCATCAACCACGCGCACGACGAGGTCATCGTCTGCGACCCGCGCCTGACCGGGGAGCTGGGCCGCATGCTGCCGGAGTGCCCGGGCGTGCGGGCGGTGATCATCACCGGCACCGAGGGCCTGGAGGAGGCGGCGTCGCGCCTGCCGGAGGGGCTGCCCTGGTACTCCTACGAGGCGCTTCTCGACGGCCGCCCGTCCACCTTCGACTGGCCGGAATTGGACGAGACCCTCGGCGCGGCCATGTGCTACTCCACCGGCACGGAAGGCGCGCCGAAGGGCGTCATCTACTCGCATCGTTCCCTGTACCTGCACAGCCTCAACGTGCGCACCACCGACTCGCTGGCCATCTCGCACGGCACCCCGTGGCTGTGCTGCGTGCCCATCTATCACGTGCTGAGCTGGGGCGTGCCCCTGGCGAGCTTCGCCTGCGGCGCCCCGATGGTGTTTCCGGGGGCGGATCTGTCGGCGCCGAGGCTGGCGGAGATCATCGCCACCTCTCTGCCGCGCGTCGCGCAGGGCGTGCCCACGCTGTGGATTTCGCTGATGGTCCACTACCTGAACAACCCGCCGGAGCGCATGAGCCTGCAGGACATCTTCGTCGGCGGCTCCCCCGCACCGCCGGCGCTGATCCGCATGTGGGAGGAGCGCTACGGCGTCGACGTCATCCACCTGTGGGGCATGACGGAGACGTCGCCGGTGGGCACGGTCGCCCGACCCCCGTCGGGCGCGTCCGGCGAGGCCCGCGAGCGCTACCGCGTCAGCCAGGGCCGCTTCCCCGACATCATGGATTTCCGCATCGTCGACGAGGACGGCCGCGTGCTGGATCTCCACGACCGCAACCAGGGCGAGCTGCAGGTGCGGGGCAACACCGTCACCGGCTCGTACTACCACTCCCCGGAAGAGGAGGACGGCGGCGACGCCCACGTCTTCCGCGGCGACGAGGTCGACACCGCCCGGTCGCGGTTCACCGCCGACGGGTGGCTGCGCACCGGCGACGTCGGGTCGATCACCCGCAATGGCTACCTCACGGTGCAGGACCGCGCGAAGGACGTCATCCGCTCCGGCGGCGAGTGGATCTACTCGGTGCAGCTGGAGAACCTGGTCATGGAGTCGCGGGAGGTCGTCGAGTGCGCCGTCATCGGCGTGCCCGACGACAAATGGGGCGAGCGCCCGCTGGCCGTCACGGTCCTCTACCCGGATGTGCCCGCCGACCGCGATCAGGCGGAGAAGCTTCGCGACGAGCTGCGCCCGAAGCTGCCGAAGTGGATGCTGCCGGACTACTGGGCGTTCGTCGATCACATCGACAAGACGTCGGTGGACAAGTTCGACAAGAAGGACCTGCGCGCGCATTTGGCGGCGGGCGAACTCGACGTCATCAAGCTGAAGGGCCCGGGCGAGAAGTAGCCCGGGCCCGGCGGGCCGTACGGTTTTTGCGTGACGACGGCCCGCGTCGACGCCCCGAACCCGGGGCGTCTTTTTGCTGCGGCTGCGGTGAGTCCTAGCTTTCCACCTCGACCTGGACCGGTCCGGCGACGGTCAGCTCCATGACCTTGATGCCGGCTTCGCGGGCCTCGTCGAGCACCTTGGCGGGGATTTCCTCGGTGGACAGGACCAGGCAGGTCGGGCCGGCGCCCGACAGGAACGCGGCGTATCCGCGGTTGCGCAGGCGGTTGACCCATTCGGCGGTCACCGGCAGCACCTCGGCGCGGTACGTCTGGTGCAGGCGATCGCGGGTGCCCTCCCACAGCAGTTCCGGGTGGCTGGTCAGCGCGGTGACCATGACGGCCACGCGGGAGACGTTGAAGCGGGCGTCGATGTGGCTGACGTCGGACGGCAGCACCTGGCGCACGGCGTTGGTCGAGGCGTGGAACGACGGCACCAGCGCGGTGGCGCGGATGTCCGGGTGCACGTCGAGGCCGACGGCCCGGTACTGCGGGGCGGTGCGGCCGTCGACGGGCTTGTCGGTCCAGCTGACCACCGCCCCGCCGAGCACGGACGCGGCGGCGTTGTCGGGGTGGCCCTCGAAGACGGACGCCTCCTGGATCACCTGATCCTCCGACAGCGGAAATCCGCACAGGCCGTTGGCGGCGGCGACGCCGGCGACGGCGGCCGCGGCCGACGAACCCAGGCCACGCGACTGCGGGATCGTGTTGTGGCACACCACGCGCAGGCCCGGGGCCTCCATGCCCGCGGCGCGCAGACCCGAGCGGATGGCGCGGACCACCAGGTGCGATTCGTTGGTCGGCAGCTCCTCGGCGCCTTCGCCGTAGATCTCCACCTCGACGCCGGCCTCGATGACCTCGACCTCGACGGTGTCGTAGATGGACAGAGCCAGACCCAGGGTGTCGAACCCGGGACCGAGGTTCGCGGACGAACCCGGCACCGTCACCCGGACCTTCTGGCCCGGCAGCAGTTCCTGGGCCATGGCTAGATGTCCATTCCCTCGATGCGGATGACGGAGTTGACCTCCAGGACGGCGTCGAGGTTCCGCAGGGCCTCGACCGTGGCCTCCAGCTCGCGCTCCTTGGCGCGGTGGGTGATGATCACCAGCCGCGCCCCCGGGTTGGCGCCCTCCTGGCGGACGGTGCGCAGCGAAATGCCGTGGTCGGCGAAGGTCTGGGCGACCTCGGCGAGCACGCCGAGGCGGTCGTCGACGTGGAGGTCGATGTGGTAGCGGGTGCGCACGTCTCCGAAATCCAGGATGGGAAGGTTGGCGTAGGTCGAGTCGCCCGGGGCGCGGCCGCCGTGGACGATGTTGCGGGCGGCGGCGACGACGTCGCCGAGCACGGCCGAGGCGGTCGGATTTCCGCCGGCGCCGTTGCCGTACAGCATCAGGTTGCCGGCGGCCTCGGCGACGATGAACACGGCGTTGAAGGACTCGCGGACGGTGGCCAGCGGGTGGCGGCGCGGGATCAGCGCCGGGTAGACGCGGGCGGAGATGCCCTCGTTGCCGTCCTCGTCCTTGACTCGCTCGCAGGTGGCCAGCAGCTTGATGGTGCAGTCGGCGGCCTTGGCGGCGGCGATGTCGTCGGCGGTGATGCCGGAGATGCCCTCGCAGTGCACGTCGTCGGCGGTGACGCGGGTGTGGAACGCCAGGGAGGACAGGATCGCGGCCTTGGAGGCGGCGTCGTGGCCCTCGACGTCGGCGGTCGGGTCGGCTTCGGCGTAGCCCAGGCGGGTGGCCTCGGCGAGCATCTCGTCGTAGTCGGCGCCGGTGGAGTCCATGGCGTCGAGGATGAAGTTGGTGGTGCCGTTGACGATGCCGACGACCTTGTTGACCGTGTCGCCGGCCAGCGAGCGACGCAGCGGGCCGACGATCGGGATCGCGGCGGCGACTGCGGCCTCGAAGAACAGGTCGGCGCCGGAGGAATCGGCGGCCTCGGACAGCTCGGCGCCGTGGGCGGCGACGAGCGCCTTGTTGGCGGTGACCACGGACTTGCCGGCGCGCAGGGCGGCGAGCACAACGCGGCGCGGGTAATCGATGCCGCCGATGACCTCGACGACCAGGTCGACGTCGTCGCGCTCGACGAGAGAGAAGGCGTCGTCGGTGATCAGCTCGGGATCGATGCCGGGGCGCGGCTTGGACTTGTCGCGGACCGCGACGCCCTTGACCTCGATGGGGCCGCCGATGCGGCGCTCGAAATCCTCGGCCTTCTCGCCCAGCAGGCGCAGCACCTCGGTGCCGACGGTGCCGAGGCCGAGAATGGCCACGCCGACGGACTCGCCCGCGCCCTTGCCGGGGTTGAAGGTGGCCTCGTTGTTCGTGCTCATTGCTCTCCCGTTGTGTTCGTCTGTGTACGTCCCGGTCCCGACCGGATCAATGTTCCTGTCCGGAATTGTTCCCGATCAGCCTACTGGTGGCCCCGCCGTCCCCGCCCGTCGGGTGACGGCGGGCGGGCCCTACCCTTCCAGGGCCAGGAAGTCCCGGATGGTTTCGCGCCGCATCATGGGCGTGACGACGCCGTCGCGCACGCTGACCACCGCGGGCCTGGAAAAGGCGTTGTAGCGGCTGGCCATCGCATAGGCGTACGCGCCGGTGGCGGCCAGGGCGACGAGATCGCCGCGACGGATGTCGTCGGGGTAGTCGGCGTCGCGGATGAGGATGTCGCCCGATTCGCAGTGCGATCCGACGATGCGCGTCGCCGTGGGTCGCCCCTCGGCCATGCGGGACACCAGGCGGGCGTCGTAAAGCGAGCCGTACAGGGCGGGGCGGATGTTGTCGCTCATGCCGCCGTCGACCGACAGGTAGCGGCGGGTGACGCCCTCGGCGACGGTGACGTCCTTGACCGTGCCGACCTCGTAGACGGTGACCGTGCCGGGGCCGGCGATGGCGCGACCCGGCTCGACGAGCACCGTCGGAGCGTCGATGCCCAGCTCCTCGGCGATGCGGGCCACGGCGGCGAGCAGTTCGCGGGCGACCGCGTCGACGTCCAGCGGCTCCTCATCCTCGGTGTAGGCGATGCCGTAACCGCCGCCGAGATCGAGCTCCGGCAGGACCACGCCGAGTTCGTCGTGGATGCGCGAGTACAGCTCCAGCACCCGATCGGCGGCCGCGGTGAACCCGCGGGCATCGAACACCTGCGAACCGACGTGGCAATGCAGCCCCACCAGGTCGAGATGCTCCGCCTTCACCGCAGCCTCCGCGGCACGGTAGGCCGAACCGGACGCCAGGGAGAAACCGAACTTCTGGTCCTCGTGGCTGGTGGCGATGAATTCGTGCGTGTGGGCCTCGATGCCGGGCTTGACGCGGACCATCACCCGCTGGGTCCGGCCCTCCTCGCCCGCGATGATCTCCAGCCGCTCGAGCTCCTGGTCGCTGTCGAGGACGACGTGGCCGACCCCCTCGACGACGCAGGCGCGGAGGAACTCGTCGTCCTTGTTGTTGCCGTGCGCGGTGATGCGCTCGGCCGGGAAATCCGCCATCAGCGCGATGCGCAACTCGTTGAGGGAGGCGACGTCGAGGGACAGCCCCTCCTCGTCGACCCAGCGTGCGACGGTGCGCGTCAAAAACGCCTTCGACGCGTAATGCACGCGCTCCGGCCCCCCGAAGGCCGCCGCCATGTCACGGCAGCGCGAACGGAAGTCGTCTTCGTCGACGACCATGACCGGGGTGCCGAAACGCTCGGCGACGTCGGTCAGCTTCACGCCCGCGATGGAGACGACGCCGTCGTCGCCGCGGGAGGCGTTGCGGGGCCAGACGTGGGCGGGCAGTCCGTTGAAGGCGGCGGTGCCGGTGCGCGCGGTATCGGCCACGGGCTACATCCTCTCCGGGGCGGTGACGCCGAGCAGGCCCAGCGCGTTGGCGAGGGTCTGGCGCGTGGCCTCGGCCAGCCCCAGGCGGGCGGCGTGGAGGGGCTCGGCGTCCTCCCCTGCCTTCGGCAGAATCTGGCAGGCGTCGTAGAAACGGTGGAACACGCCGGCGAGCTGCTCGGCGTAGCGGGCGACGCGGTGCGGCTCGCGCAGCTGCGCGGCGGCGGCGACCACGGCTGGGAACTCGCCGAGGGTGCGGATGAGCTCGCCCTCGCGGTCGTGGGTCAGCAGACCGAAGTCGGCGCCGTCGGAGGTCACGCCGGCCTCGGCGGCGCGGCGGGCGATGGAGCTGATGCGCGCGTGGCCGTACTGCACGTAGTAGACGGGGTTGTCGTTGGACTGCGACGCCCACAGCGCCAGGTCGATGTCCAGGGAGGAGTCGACCGACGAGCGGATCAGCGAGTAGCGGGCGGCGTCGATGCCGATGGCCTCCACCAGGTCGTCGAGCGTGATGACGGTGCCGGCGCGCTTGGACATGCGCACCGCCTCGCCGTCGCGCACCAGGTTGACCATCTGGCCGATGAGCACCTCGACGGCGTCGGCGTCGTAGCCCAGCGCCGCGGCGGCGGCCTTCAGGCGGGCGATGTAGCCGTGGTGGTCGGCGCCGAGCATGTAGATGCACAGGTCGAAGCCGCGGTCGAACTTGTCCTTCGCATAGGCGATGTCGCCGGCGATGTAGGCGGCGTTGCCGTCGGACTTGATGACGACGCGGTCCTTGTCGTCGCCGTAGTCGGTGGACTTCAGCCACCAGGCGCCGTCGTGCTCGTAGAGTTTGCCGTCGTTCTTCAGCTTCTCCACCGACGCCTCGACCGCCCCGGACTCGAACAGCGAGTTTTCGTGGAAGTAGACGTCGAAGTCGGTGCCGAATTCGTGCAGCGACTGCTTGATGTGGGCGAACATCAGCTCCACGCCCTCGGCGCGGAACAGTTCCTGCACCTGCGCGGGCTCGCCGTCGAGGGCGTCGGGACGGACGTCGACGATCTTGGCGGCGATGTCGGCGATGTAGTCGCCGCCGTAGCCGTCTTCCGGCGTCGGCTCGTTCTTGGCGGCGGCGACGAGGGAGCGGGCGAAGCGGTCGATCTGGCCGCCGTGGTCGTTGAAGTAATACTCGCGGGTGACGTCGGCGCCGCGGGCGGTGAGCACCCGGCCCAGGGCGTCGCCGACGGCGGCCCAGCGGGTGCCGCCGAGGTGGATCGGGCCGGTGGGGTTGGCGGAGACGAACTCCAGGTTGACTTTGGTGCCGGCGTAGTCGTCGCCGTTGCCCCACGCGTCGCCGGCGGCGAGGATCTCGGAAACGATCTTGCCCTGGGCGGCGGAGCCCAGCCGGATGTTGATGAATCCCGGACCGGCCACCGACGCTTCGTCGATGCCGTCGGCCTCGGCGAGCTTGTCCACCAGCCAGCCGGCGACGTCGCGGGGCTTGGCGCCGGCGCGTCCGGCGGCCTGCATGGCGACGTTGGTGGCGTAGTCGCCGTGCTCCGGGTTGCGGGGTCGCTCGACGACGACCTCGTCCGGCAGGACGGACGGGTCCAGGTCGTGTTCGGTGAAGACGTCGACGGCGAGGCCGCGGATCAGGGCGGCGAGTTCGGCTGGAGTCATGGTTGCACATCCTAGCGGGTGCGGCGGACCCCGCTTTACGACGGTCGATCGTCTTCCCCGTCGGCTCCATACCCGGCGGCTCCCGGGGTGCCGATGGCCGTCGCAAAGCACCCCTGAACGACGCTCACCGGATGCGCTGAATCGGTTCGGGGATCCGCGACCGCGCGTAGACTCGGCGGGGACAAGCGGCCCCTTGTCCCCCCATGCCCCACCCACCACCGAGGAGCTGCCCCATGAAGGTCGCCCTATTCGCCACCTGCGTCGGCGACGTGATGTTCCCGTCCGCGGTGCAGGCCACCGCCGCGGTGCTCACCCGACTCGGCTGCGACGTCGTCTTCCCCGCCACGCAGACGTGCTGCGGACAAATGCACGTCAACACCGGATACCAGGAAGAGGCGCTCCCCCAGATCGACGCCTACGCCGACGCGTTCACCGATCCGTCGGTCGACTACGTCGTCGCCCCCTCCGGGTCCTGCGCCGGCGCCGTGCGCCACCAGCACCCGATGATCGCCTCGCGTTTCGGCACCGCCGCCCAAGCCGACGCCGCCCGCACGTGCGCGGACAAAACCCTCGACCTGTCGGAGTTCATCGTCGACGTCGCCGGCGTCACCGACGTCGGGGCGTGGTTTCCGCACCGCGTCACCTACCACTCCACGTGCCACAGCCTGCGCGTCCTCCACGTCGGCGACCGGCCGCTGCGGCTGCTGCGCGCCGTCGACGGCATCGACCTGGTCGATCTGCCCGCCGCCGAGGAGTGCTGCGGCTTCGGCGGCACCTTCAGCGTGAAGAACGCCGAAACCTCCGCGGCCATGGTCGCCGACAAGGTCGACCACATCGAGTCCACCGGCGCGGAGTTCGTCACCGCCGGCGACGCGTCCTGCCTGCTCAACATCGGCGGCTCGCTGCGCAAACGCGACTCGGAGGCGAAGGCTCTGCACATCGCCGAGATCCTCGCCTCCACCAAACGCCGCCCGTATGAAGGAGACGCCCGATGAGCCCCGTCAACCTGGGCCTGCCCGTGCCCCCGCGCGCCCCCGCAGGCGTCGGCCATTTGCGCGGCGACGAGGGCTTCACCGCCGCCGCCCACCACGAACTGCGCAACGACCAGCTGCGCGCCAACCTGCACAACGCCACCCACGCCATCCGCGCCAAACGCGGCGAGGTCGTCGGCGAGAAGCCCGACTGGGAGGAGCTGCGCCTGGCGGGGTCGGCCATCAAGCGCGACGTCATGGCCCGGCTGCCGGAGCTGCTCGAGGAGTTCGAGGCGGCGGTGACCGCCCGCGGCGGCCACGTCCACTGGGCGCGCGACGCCGCCGAGGCCAACGCCATCGTCACCGACCTGGTGCGGGCGACGGGCGAGACGGACATCATCAAGGTCAAGTCCATGGCCACGCAGGAAATCGGGCTCAACGAGGCCTTGGCCGACGCCGGCATCTCCGCCCGCGAAACCGACCTGGCGGAGCTGATCGTCCAGCTCGGCGAGGACAAGCCGTCGCACATCCTCGTCCCCGCCATCCACCGCAACCGCGACGAGATCCGCGACATCTTCCGCCGCGGCATCCCGGGCGTCGACCCGGACCTGGGCAGCGAGCCCGCCGAACTCGCCGAGGCGTCGCGGCTGTTCCTGCGCGATCAGTTCATGAACGCCAAGGTGGCCATCTCGGGCGCGAACTTCGGCGTCGCCGAAACCGGCACCGTCGCCGTCGTCGAATCCGAGGGCAACGGCCGCATGTGCCTGACGTTGCCGGAGACGCTGATCACGGTGATGGGCATCGAGAAGCTGCTGCCGCGTTTCCAGGACCTCGAGGTGTTCCTGCAGCTGCTGCCCCGGTCGTCGACGGGCGAGCGCATGAACCCGTACACCTCGATGTGGACCGGCGTCACCGACGGCGACGGCCCGAGCGAATTCCACATCGTGCTGCTGGACAACGGCCGCACCGCCACGCTGTCCGATCCCATCGGCCGCGAGGCGCTGAAGTGCATCCGCTGTTCGGCGTGCCTGAACATTTGCCCCGTCTACGAGCGCGCCGGCGGCCACGCCTACGGTTCGACGTACCCGGGGCCGATCGGCGCGATCCTGTCGCCGCAGCTGACGGGCATGGATTCGGCGAAGGACCCGAACGCGTCGCTGCCGTACGCGTCGTCGTTGTGCGGGGCGTGCTTCGAGGTGTGCCCGGTGCGCATCGACATCCCGGCGGCGCTGCTGGAGCTGCGGCACCAGAAGGTCCGCGACCATCGCCCGCCGGTGGAGGGCAAGCTGTTCGGCCTGCTCGGGTGGGTCATGGGCGGCCCGCGCCTGTGGGACATGGCCGTGCGTTCGGCGTCGTTGGCCCGCGTGCTGGGGCTTCGCGACGGCGAGATCCACCGCCTGCCGCTGTTCCTGTCCGGCTGGTCGGATGCCCGCGACACTCCCGTGCCCCCGAAGAAGGCGTTCCGGTCGTGGTGGGGCACCGATGCGGCGCGGGCGATGCTTGACGACGAAGCCGCCCACACCGTTCCGTCGAACATCAACGGCGGCGGCGACGCCACCGACGACACCGAGGAGGCGACCCGATGAACGTCGCAAAGCAGGAAATGCTCGCCCGAATCCGCGACGCCCACGCCCGCGCGCGGCAGGGACGCGTGATTTCGGAGGGCGCCGGCATCGACCCCGGCGTGCCCGGCGAGGAGTACCCCGTTCCGCGCGATTACATCCGCGGGCGGCGGACGCCCGGCGTCGAGCTCATCGACCTGCTCGTCGATCGACTGGTGGATTACCGCGCCGAGGTCATCCGCTGCGACGACGATGCCAAGGCGATCGGCGAGGCGGTGTCGAAGGCCCTCGCCGACCATGGCGTGGAGCGCGTCGGCATCCCCGTCGGCCTCGACGAAGCGTGGCTGGGCGATGTCGACGAGGTCGTCGTCGACGAGCCGGGCCTGTTCGCGCCGACGGAACTCGACGTGCTCGACGGCGTCGTGACGTCCTCGGCCGTCACCTCCGCCGAAACCGGCACCATCTTCCTCGACGGCTCCCCCGCCTGCGGGCGACGCGCCCTGACCCTGGTGCCCGACCTGCACGTGTGCGTCGTGCCCGCCGACACCATCGTCGACGGTGTGCCCGAGGCCATCGCCCGCCTGGAGCCGACCGCGCCGATCACCATGATCTCCGGGCCGTCGGCGACGTCGGACATCGAACTCAACCGCGTCGAGGGCGTCCACGGCCCGCGCACCCTGGTGGTGGTCATCGCCGGGTAGGCGCACCCGGGTGCCGGGGCGGACCGGCGACGAAAAAAGTCCCGCACCAACGTGGTGCGGGACTTTTCGCGGTGCCCCCGATAGGAGTCGAACCTACGACCTTCGGTACCGGAAACCGGTGCTCTATCCACTGAGCTACGGAGGCGTGCGCCCTTGCGGGCAACGTCCGATACTTTAGCACCGCCTCCCGCGGAACGACGAAAGGCCCCGGTGGGCGCGTCCGGCGCGGCGGTTTTTTACGCCTCCGGGACGACGAGCCACAGGCCCAGGTAGATCAGCAGCGCAAGCGGTGCGACCGTCAGCCCGAGCACGGCGAAAATGACGCGCAGTGCGGTGACGTTGAATCCGGTGGCTTCCTCGATGCCGCCGCACACGCCGGCGACCCACTTGTTGGAGTGGCTGCGGCGCACCGGCGTGCCCACCATCCGGTCGATGGACTGGGAGATTTTCTGCTGGTTGAACGGTTCGTTGTTGCCCATGTTGGCCATGCCCCGATTTTACGGGACCACGCCGAGGGCAGCAACGGCGTTCACCGACGATCGCGGACGGCGAACGACTGCGACCGGCGGCTACAGCAGATTAGAGCCGTTGCCGTTTTCGGAGTTGCGCAAAATCGCCGTAAAGCAGCGGGACATGGTGGCGACATCGTCGTCGGACAGCCGCTCGAACACCTCGGAGCGGACGGTGGCGACGTAATCCGGCGCGGCCTCGGCGAACACGTGGCGTCCCACGCCGGTCAGGGCGACGGTGTAGTCGGAGTCGGGGTCGGCGCCGGGGTCCTCGACGCTGATGACGCCGCGCTTTTCCATCCGCGAGGTGTGCAGCAGCGCGCGGGGGTGGTTCCACTTCAGGCGGCGGCACAGGTCGTCGACGTGCATGACTCCGTCTTCGGTCTCCGTCAGCGCGATGAGCACCGTGAAGTCGCCGAAGGTCAGTCCCGTGTTTTCGCGGAGGGTCGCCTCGATGTTGCGCTCCACGCTGCGGAAGGCGGACACGAGCATCTGCCAGAAGCGCTGCTCGTCGTCGGTGAGCCATTCGTAGTCGTTCATGTCCGTCATGTCCGTAAGGCTAACGGGGATAGGCCCGGGAAGAGTAGTCGGGTGCCGGTGGCGCGGTTTCGCATGCTTTGCGACGCCCGCCGGATCGCGGCCACCGCCGAACCCGGCTACTGCTCAAGAGTCATGTCGCGGAACGCTTCGGCGGCGGTGGAAACGTTGCGCAGGGCGGCCAGCGCGGCGTCGCGGTCGAGGCCGGGGACGGCGTCGAGTTCGTCGAAGACGATGCGGCGGATCATGCGGACGTGGTCCGGGGCGGCGCGTTCGATGACGTCGCGGCCATGGGCGGTGAGTTCGACGTCGATGCCGCGGCTGTCGTTGGCGCAGCGCAGCTTGTTCACCAGGCCGCGGCGGGCCATGCGGGTGATCTGGTGCGACATGCGGCTGCGGTCCCACCTGAGGGCCTCGCAGAGTTCGCGCATGCGCACCGTGCCCCCTTCCGCTTCCGAGAGCTGCACCAGCACGGAGAAGTCGGCGCTGGAGATCTCCTCGGTGGCGAGCAGGCGCGTGTCCATCGCACGTTCGACCGCCTTGGCGGCATCCATCATCGCGCGCCAGAGAGTCTGCTCATCGTCGTCGAGCCACGGTACTTCCTGCTGCATGACCAAGACGCTACCCGATTGACCACGGTTTTCACCAAAACCGACAACGTTGTTGACGTGTCATCATGCGGTCGTTACGATCGGAGTTGTTGATATGACAACATGTCGCCGGGCCGGTCCTCCCGAACCGGATTCGAACAACGTCGGAAGGAATCGTCATGACCCTCTCCCCCAATTTCGCCGGCACCTGGAACATCGATGCCGCGCACTCGCAGATCGGCTTCATGGTCCGTCACGCGATGGTCACCAAGACCCGCGGCCGTTTCACCGATTACACCGGTTCCTTCACCGTCGACCCGGACAACGGCGACGCCAACGCCGCGAACGTCGCCATCAAGGGCGTGACCAAGTCGATCGACCTCGACGTCGAGTTCGAGGGCACCAACGTCGACGCCTTCGACCAGGAGCGCATCGGCCTGACCGCCTCCGGTTCCATCAACCGCAAGGACTTCGGCGTGGACTGGCAGGCCCCGCTGAACTCCGGCGTCATGGTGTCGGACAAGGTCGTCCTGGAGATCGAGGTCTCCGCCGTCAAGGCGTAGGTTTGTCGCCCGGGTTTCTCGTCCGATCAGCCGTCGGCGCGCAGCAGGTCCGCCATGTCCAGGCGGTGGCTGTCGGCGATGCGGGAGAAACGCTCCGGGTAGCAGGTCAGCACGAGGATCTGACTGTCCTCGCCCGCCCGCGCGAAGGCGTTGTTCATCTTCCGCAGACGGTCCGGGTCGGAGTAGCCCAACGCGTCGTCGATGATGACCGGCGCACCGCCTCCCCCGTCCATGACGCCGGCGACGGCCAGGCGCAGCAGCACATCGATCTGTTCCTGGGCGCCGCCCGACAGGGCGTCGAACTCGAAGGTGCCGGTGGCGTTCGACCGCGACTTCACGGCCATCCCGTCGTCGAGCTCGAAGGTCGTGCTGTGGCCGAAGACCGCGCCGCCGTACTGGGTGAGCTTCTGCAACAGCGGCTCCCCGATGGCCTGGCGGGTGTCGCGGCGGGATTCCTCGAGCGTTTCGTACAGCAGCTTCGCCGCCGCCGCCCGACGGGTGATGGATTCCAGCTCGCGGCGCAGGCGGGTGCGCTCGGCATCGGCGTCGGCGAGTTCCTCGTTGACGCCCGTCACCGACTTCAGCTCGCCGGTCAACGCCCCGCGGCGGATGCGCAGGCGGATCTGCTCGTCACGCAGCCCCTGCAGGTGCGCGTCGGCGCCGGCCAACGACTCATCGGCGTCTTCGGCGCCCCGCTCGACCAGAACCCGGGCGGCGCCTTCTGCGGCTACGCGGGCGTCGTCGAACGCGGACTCCAGGCCCGCCAACCGTTCGGCCAGGGCGTCGTCGGTTTCGCGGGCGCGGGCCTCGGTGAGCGCATCGACGGCGCGACGCACATCCTCGATTCGGGCGTGTTCGTCGGCCTGCTTGGCGTGGAGTTCGTGGCGGGCGGGGCGCGCGCTCATCGTCTGCGCCGCCTGCATCGCGGCCTCGTACTCGCCGGATGTAGTGCGCTCGTTTTCCTTCGCGGCGTCGAGGATCGCCTGCGCCTCGTCCTCGTCGGCGGGCATCTCGACGTCGAGGTCCCCGCCCCCGCCGCCGTTGTCCGACCAGCCGGCGATCATCTCGGCGCGAACGGCCGGGTACGCCTCCACGTCGGCGTCGAGCCCGTCGCGGGTCTCGCGGATGTCGGCCAGGTCACGGTTGCTCAGCTCGGCGTCGAGGCGGGTGCGGGCGATCTCCAACTCCGACTCGACCACCGCGCGCGCCTTGGCCTTCTCCTCCGTCCGCCGCACGGAGCTCACGCCCAGCTCGGAGAGAATCTCGTCGAGCTTCTCCTTCGCCAGCGCCGCCCGCCCGGAGTACTCGCCGGCCCCGTCGCCCGGCGTCACGGTGACGGTCACGTCTCCGACGCGCACGCTCGTCGGCGCGGTCACGGCGCGGGTGTCCGGTTCCGCCCCGACCTCGACGTCATCGCCGTTGATGGTCACCGTCTGCTCGGTTGCGGCGCTGACGGTCAACTCCGACGACGACGCCTCGAGCACCGTCGTCGCAGTACGCCACTCGTTTTCCGCGTCGCCGGCCCGCTTCGCGTCGTCGGCGGTGATGCGGTGCTCGGCGAGTTTGCGGCGCTTGTCCCGCACCTCCTCCTCGAGGTCGCGGACCCGCTCCAGCACGTCGTCGAGTTCGGCGAGCTTTCGCACGTTCGCGCACTGGGTCAGGTCGTCGTCGGCAAGCTGCAACAGACGGCGCGCGCGGTCGCGGGCGGCGCGGGTCTCCACGACCTTCGCCTCGACCTCGTCGACCTCCCGCACCTCCGCCTCGGCGGCCTCCCGCAGCGGCACCAATTCCTCGGCCACCCGCTCCAACGCGGCCTGCGCCTGCTTTTCCTGGGCGATGAGCTCGTCGCGACTCTCGCGGGCCTGTCGGCCGTTCTTCAACTCGACGCTCGCCAGCGTCACCGCGTCGTCGGCCTTCGACTTGGCGTGGCGGAACTCGGCGAGCTCGGCGACGGTCTCGCGCCACGTGGCCACCTCGGCCTCCGCCTCGGGCAGCGCGGATTCCACTTCGGCGCGGCGACGGTCGTTCTTCTTCGCCTCCTCCACGAGGTCGCGGACCTGCGCCACCCGCTCCGACGCCGCGGCCCACCGGGTTTCGGCGGCCTCGACGGCCTCGCGGGCCTCCTTCAGCGGCGCCTTCTCGCGGCCCTGGGCCGTGTAGTACAGCGCCCGTTCGGCCAGCGCGGCCTCGAGGATGGACTTCTGTCCCTCGGTCTCCGCCGTGCCGCCCGACGCCTCCTGCAGGGCCGCCGTCACCTTCGCGTACGAGCCCATTTGCAGCGCCTTCTGCTCGGTGCCCTGGCGGGCGACGAAGACGTCCCACAGTTCGCGCGTGCCCTCGCCGCGGGTGAGTTCGTCGAGCCACTGTTGGGCGGCCTCGCCCGTCAGCTCCTTGCGCTCCGGCTCGAGCACCGTGATTTCGGTGGCCGTGGCCGCGCGCTGGCCGGCGAAGACCTTGCGCAGCACGAAGCGCGTGTCGCCGAGCGTCATGTCCAACCTGATGTCGGGGAACGCGTCGCGGTTGTTGGGCCGCAGCGCCTTGGTTTCCTTGCGCTCGGCCTTCGCCGGCCACGACAGGGCGACGTGGATGGCTTCGGCGATGGTCGACTTGCCCATCTCGTTGTCGCCGGCGATGACCACCACGCCGCGGTCCGGCAACTCGTCGACGACCAGGTGCTCGATGCCGCGGACGTTCTTCAGCTCGATCGAGTGCAGTTTCATGGCGTCCTCCCCTACTTCCCGGTTCCGGCCAGGCGCGCGAGCAGCGCCAGCGCGTCGGCGGCGGTCCGACGGTCTTCCTCGGCCAGCGCCGGGTCCGCCGTCCTCGTCTTCAGCCGTTCGGCGGCGTCGAGCGGGAAGCCGTTGACTCCCAGCGCGCCGATGTCGCCGTCCTCCGGCACCACGGTGATTTCGGAGCCGCTGGCCCGCCGGTACAGGGCGGCGAACGACGGCTCGATCTCGCGCAGTCCCCGCTTCAGCTCGGCGTCGGCGACGAGGTTGAGGGTGCCGCGCAGCGAGTACTTCACGCAGGTGCGCGACTTGTCGTTGAGCATCCGCAGCTCGTCGAGCCAGGCCCGCGCATCCTCGACGTCGGCGATGTCTCGGTCCATGGCCCGGAAATGCCACTGGCCGATGTGCACGGCCTCCACCAGCGGCGCCCGGTCGGGCCGCGCGTCGACGACGAGCACGGTGCCGGAGTTCTTCTCCTTGTCGTCGTAGTCGGTGGTTTCCGGCGATCCGGAGAACCACACGCGCCCGTCGTCGTCGAGCTGCTGCGCCGAGTGCGAGTCTCCCACCGCGACGTAATGCACGGCGCGCTTGTCGACGGCCGCCGCAATCGCCTCCAGCGACAGGGTTTCCCCGACCTCCGCGCCGAACCCGGCGACCTGGCCATGGGCGACGGCGACGCGCACGCCGCCGGTGGGCTCGAGGTCCTCCAGAGCCTCCGCGAGGAGGTCGACGTCGGGAACCCGGCTGGTCAGGGGCGCGCCGACGATCTCCACGCCGGGGCGGACCTCCACGGGTTCCGAATCGCGCAGGACGTGCACGCCCTTCTGGGCGACCTCGTCGAACACCCGCCGGTGGTAGACCGACGTCGCATCGAGCGCGTCGTGGTTGCCGGGCAGCAGGTACACGGGCACGGGAAGTTCGCGGATGGCGTCGAGCGACCGCTGGAAGTCGCGTTCGGGCAGCGTGTTCGACTCGAAGACGTCGCCGGCGACGACGATGAATTCGGCGCCCCGCTCTTGCGCGAGCCGCCCGATGCGCCGCACGGCCTCGAGACGGTCGGCCGAGTACCTGGCCTGCGCCTCCCCGTCGCCTTCCTTGAGGAACCACCGGGTCATGCCCAGTTGCCAGTCCGACGTGTGCAGGAAGCGCACCGCACCCTCCGGTACGTCGCCGTGTCCGCCCTCCGACCGCCAATCCCGCTGCTCATCCATGTTCAGAGTCTTATCAGAGGCCCCGGATCACCGCCCGCCGACGCCCACCCCCATTCGAACATCGGTTCACCCGAGCGTCACTTCG
Organism: Corynebacterium freneyi; assembly: GCF_030408835.1. Classification (NCBI taxonomy): domain Bacteria; kingdom Bacillati; phylum Actinomycetota; class Actinomycetes; order Mycobacteriales; family Corynebacteriaceae; genus Corynebacterium; species Corynebacterium freneyi. Next base: position 1,035,071 of record NZ_CP047357.1, on the reverse strand, counting down.
GGAAGTTCCGTCCCCTTCCCCGACCATTTCAGGTCATTCCTCGTCGTCGAACGACGCTGCGACGACACCATCGTCATCGCCGCCACGGGGACCGCCGGCCCCGCCATCGGCGTCGGCATCATCGAACGACGGCGGCGACAGCAGATGATCCCAGCAATCCTCCAGATCCGACACCGCGCGCAGCGTCTCCACCGACAGCACCGTCGTCGACCGCAGCGCCGCATGCAGCAGCGTCGGGTCGGTGTCGCGGAGCACGACCATCGGTTCGGGCGCAGGCACCTCGATCGCGGGCAGGTCATTGCCCCAGAAGTCCCGTTCCACCAGTTCGAGCACCGCATCGTGGGCCCCCGGCCCGGTCGGTCGGCGCACGGGGCGGGCGGGCCCGCCGTCGGCATCGCGGCCGGTGCGCCGCGCCGACTTCTTCGCCGCAGCGTCGGCGGCCATCGCCGCCAGCCGGTGCTTGGCCTCGTGCACGCCGACGCCGCGCAGCTCCAACGCGTTCAGCGGCTCGGCGTCGAGGGCCTGCGCCGCGGCGGCCATCACCGCGACGACGTGCTTGCACGCCGGATGCGGGTCGGGGCACGAACATCGCGGCGCCGGCTCTTCGTCGTCGGCCACGAGCAATTCATCGAGCCGCTTGTCCGGCAACCCCCCGCGGGCGAAGGCGTCCGCGGCCCCATCGGTGTCCGCGAGCCACCGCAACACCGCGTCGGCCGCGTCGGCGTCGCGGTACGGCAGTTTGACCACCACGGTAAACGGCGCCGGCTGGCTGCCCTTCACCTCTCCGACGACCTGCCCGTCGACCATCCGGAAGCCGAGCACGTTGCCGTCGCGGTGGTACGCCAGGCCGCGCTCCAGCCGCCCGTCGTCGGTGGCGTCGGCCACGGACTCCCAGAGGCGCCGGGCCACCGGGGTGCGCGGCGCCCGGGAGGCGTCCCGAACCGCACGACGACCCGTCGCCCCCTTCCGCGACGACGTCCCCCGGGCGGCGCGCCGTCCCCTGCCACGGGCGCTACCGTCACCGAAGTTCGCGTAGATGACGTTGTCGCCCCACGTCACATCACCGCCGGCCATCCCGATCCTCCTCCTTCACGTGCCCGGCCCGGGCCGCCCGCTCGGCCTCGCGCGATCGGGCGTCGTCGAGCCTCCACAGGCGATGCAGCTCATCGAGCCCGAGCTCGGTCAGCCACGCCTCGCCCGTCGGCATGACCGCCCGCGCCAAATCGACCTTGCCCGCGATGACCTGGTCGATGCGTTCCTCGATCGTGCCCTTGGCCACCAGCTTGTGCACGCGCACATCCCGCCGCTGGCCGATGCGGTAGGCGCGGTCGGTCGCCTGGTCCTCCACCGCCGGATTCCACCAACGGTCGACGTGCACCACATGGTTGGCGGCCGTGAGGTTCAGGCCCGTGCCACCGGCCTTCAGGCTCAGCACCATCACCGGCGCTCCATCCTCGTGGTTGAACTCGTCGACCATCCGCGCCCGCTCCGCCCGCGACACCCCGCCATGCAGGAACGGAATCTCGCGGCCCAGCCGCTCGGACAGCCACGGCTGCAGCATCCGGCCGAACGCCGTGTACTGGGTGAACACCAGGACGCGCTCGTCGGCAAGCACCGCCTGGTCGACGATGCGCTCCAGCTCCGCGACCTTGCCCGACCGGTGCCGGCCGCGGTTGAGCAGCGGCGACCCGTCGGACTGGAAATGCGCCGGATGGTTGCAGATCTGCTTGAGCTTGGTGATGCCCTGCAACACCAGCGCCCGCCGCTTCATCCCCTTCGCCGCCTCGACCTCGCGCTCGAGATCCTCGACCCACCCCTTGTACAGCAGCGCCTGCTCGGCGGTCAGCGGCACGAGAGTGACGGACTCGTCCTTCTCCGGCAGGTCGTCGAGGATGCCGGGGTCGGTCTTCATGCGCCGCAGAATGAACGGAGCCGTGATCGCCCGCAGCTCGGCGGCCACCTCGACGTCGCCGTCACGTTCGATGGGCGCGGCGAACCTCGACCGGAACGACCGCGCCGATCCGAGGATGTTGCGGTTGCAGAAATCCATGATCGCCCGCAGCTCGCCGAGGTTGTTCTCCACCGGCGTGCCCGTCAACGCGATCCGCTGCCGCGCGGGCAGCAGCCGAACCGCCTTGGCCGCCGCGGTGTTGGGGTTCTTCACGGCCTGCGCCTCGTCGAGGATGACGTGATCCCACTCCACCGCCGCCCATTCGCCGGGGTCGCGGGCGACGATGCCGTAGGTGGTCACCACCAGATCCGCATTCTCCGCGACGCGCTTGAGCTCCTCCCCGCGCGGCCGATTGCCGCCGTGCAGCACCTCCACCTTCAAGCCCGGCGCGAACTTCCGAGCCTCGTTCGCCCAGTTCGACACCACGGACAGGGGCGCCACCAGCAGCGTCGGCCAGTGCTTGACGACGTCTTCCCCATCCCGCAGACAGCCGGACTCCGCGGAGAGGCGGGTTTCCTTCTCATGCAGCAGCAACGCGAGGATCTGCACCGTCTTGCCCAGACCCATGTCGTCGGCGAGGATCACGCCGAATCCGGCATCCGACATCCACGCCAGCCAATCCAGGCCGCGCCGCTGGTATTCGCGCAGCTGTCCGACGAAACCCCTCGGGGTGGGCACCCGCGGACGTTGGAACGCGCCGTCGGCGATGCTCTCGCCCTCCCCGTCGTCCCCGGCTTTCCCGGCCGCATCGGCGACGTGGTCCTCGCCGCCCGCCCCGTACAGCGACCGCGCCCACCCGCGGGCGTCGACGTCGACCGGCACCGGCGCCTGCGACACGGCCCCTTCGGAGAAGTGGAGCTCCTTCAGCGCCGCCGAGCCCTTCCCCGTGGCCTCGCCGGCCTTCGTCTGCTCCTCGAGGAACTTCAGCGCCTTGCGCGTCGCAACGGGATCGGCGGCGACCCAGGTGTCGCGCAGCTTGACCAACCCCGAACCCGATTCGGACAGGCGACGGATGTCATCGTCGGACAACACCTCGTCGCCGAGGGTCAGCCGCCACGTGTAATCCACGATCTGGTCGAAACCGACGCGCGACTCCGTCGCCCCGCGCACCGACCCGACCGGCTGCATCTCCCGCGGATCGACCTCCAGGCGCAGCGTCGGCTCGGCGGCGACCCACGAGCGCGGCAGCATCACCGCGATGCCGACGTCGCGCAGCGCATCGACGCCCCGGGCCACCAACTCCACGACCTGCTCCGGACTCAGCAACAGGTCCAGGCCATCGCCGTCCGACATCGCGTCGCGGAACACCGGAAAGGCGTGCTGGGCCACCTCCAACTGCGGACGCAGCTGGGTGAGCACCGAGCCCCGGCACATTGCCGGGTCAAGCCGCTCGGGGGCATCGACGCCGATGCGGTAATGCATGCGCAACGGCCACCACAGGGGCTCGGCGGCACCGTCGGCCCCCTCCCCCTCGGCGCCGCTTCGCCCCCGGCGCTTGACGATGTCGATGACGCGGCCATGATCCGGATCGTCGAAATCCTCCGGCTCCTCGAGCACCAGCAGCAGCCGGACGTCCTCGCCCGTCGCCGACGCCCGCCACTGCGCCAGATCCGTGGCCACGTCCGGCGTGGCCCGCCGCAACGGCTCCGAATCCAACAGCGCCCGCACGAACGCCTGCCGCCCCTTCGGCGGCTCCGGCAGATCGGACAACAGGGCATTGACCGTCCAGTGGAACAACCGGCCGACCAGATCGTCGAGCATCCCGCCGCCACCGTTGACCATGAGCACCGGCGGAGTGCGCTGGGCCACCTGCGCCCGCCACGACGTCTCCTTCAACCCGTCCGGCAACCTCCACTGCGGCCACCACTGGCCGTCCTCCCACGTCACCGCCACCAACGCACGCCCGGCGCGCGCCCACCGCTCCAACGACTCCTGCACCCGAACGAGGAAACGCAGATCCGCGGCGATGGCGACATCGTCGACGTCGCCGCGCAACGACTCCAGCACCGTCACCGCACGCTCCGGCACGAACGCCCACGTCGGCAACACGTGCCGCACGGTCCTGCCCTTGGGCGTGCGCAGCTCCACCTCGGGTCGCCCCCTGGGCACCGACGACAGCGCGGCCAGCGCCGCAGCCGGCAGCGCCTCCCGGGAGGCGTCGTCAAGCGCCCCCAACACCCGATGCCCCTCGACCCGTTCCAGCCACAGATTCAACCCGGAACCGGGCAGCCACAAACCGTGGAGCAGATGGGTGGTCGAAGACATGCCCCGATCATGCCACCCGCCCCGGATCGTCCCAGCCGCGCGTTCGAACACCGACTCCGAACCCGCTCGGGCACCCGCGCCTCCACCCCGACAGGCCCCGGAACCACCCCGCGCAACAGGGCGATCAGAATCGCCGAACCCACATTGTTACGAATTCGTTATCCCCGCCGCTCACAGGTCACATTAAGGTTCAAAAAAGCGCGCCCGACCGGAAAAACCCAGGTCACCGTTTTGCGCGCCCCGGCGGGAACGTGAAAACGTCGTTTAGTCACTTTTACGCACGTAGACATGATTTCCCACACCTGAAGGAGTGGACCCACTTGGAAACGACGACTTGGTATCTCATAGCCATCGTCATCTACCTGGCCCTGATGCTCTACATCGGCTTCACGGCCTACCGTAAGACCACGGAATACGACGACTACATGCTCGCCGGCCGCGGCCTGCACCCGTTCGTCGCGGCACTGTCCGCCGGCGCGTCCGACATGTCCGGCTGGCTGCTGATGGGCCTGCCCGGCGCGATCTACCTGTCCGGCCTCAACCAGACGTGGATCGCCATCGGCCTGTGCGTCGGCGCGTGGGCCAACTGGAAGCTCACCGCCCCGCGCCTGCGCAGCTACTCCAAGGTGGCCAAGAACTCCATCACCATCCCGTCGTTCCTGGAAAACCGCCTCGAGGACTCGACGAGCATCCTGCGCGTCGCCTCCGGCATCATCATCCTGATCTTCTTCACCTTCTACGTGTCCTCCGGCATGGTCGCCGGCGGCCGCTACTGGGAGTCCACCTTCGGCGGCGACTACATGGTCGGCCTGCTGCTGGTCTCCGGCGTGACCGTGCTCTACACCCTGTTCGGCGGTTTCCTGGCGGTGTCGTACACCGACGCCGTGCAGGGCGTCATCATGTTCCTGTCGCTGATCGCCGTGCCCATCGTCGCCATGTTCGTGCTCACCGGCGAGGGCGAGCCGGTCTCGGACCTGTTCTCCTTCGCCGCCGAGAACCCCTACCCGGGCAGCGACGGCACCCCGGTCGAGGACTTCTTCAACCCGTTCACCGGCGTGCCGCTGATCACCGCGATCGGCCTGTTCGCCTGGGGTCTGGGCTACTTCGGCCAGCCGCACATCATCGTGCGTTTCATGGCGCTGCGTTCCCCGGCCGACGCCGTCGCCGGTCGTCGCTACGGCGTGACCTGGCAGGTGCTGTGCATGCTCGGCACGACGCTGGTCGCGATCGTCTCCACCGTGTTCTTCGCGCGCAACCCCGACGCGTCGATCACGGACACGGAGTCGTACGAGACGATCTTCCTGGACCTGACCCGCGTCATCTTCCACCCGCTGATCGCCGGTTTGATCCTCACCGCGGTGCTGGCGGCGATCATGTCCACCATTTCGTCGCAGCTGCTGGTGTCGTCCTCGGCGCTGATCGAGGACCTGTACCGCGGCGTCGTGAACAAGAATCTGCGGTCCTCGACGTCGATGATGGCGTCGCGCATCGCGGTGGCCGGCGTCGCGGTCGTCGCCGGCATCATCGCGGCGAACCCGAATTCGTCGATCCTGTCGCTGGTCGGTTTCGCGTGGGCCGGTTTCGGTTCGGCGTTCGGCCCGGTCATCGTGGCGTCGCTGTACTGGCGTCGCCTGAACGTGCCGGGTGCCGCGGCGGGCATCATCGTCGGTGCCATCACGTCGTTCGCGTGGGGCATGAGCCCGCTGACGGACACCCTGTACGAGATCGTGCCGGGCGTGTTGGCCTCCGCCATCGCGATGGTCGCGGTGTCCCTGCTGACGAAGGCTCCGGCTCCGCACATCGTCGAGGAGTTCGACCGTGCCGCCGCCGAGGCCGCCAAGCCCGCTGCCCCGGCCGGCACCACGGTCTAAACCCGGTTTCCGCCGGTTGCCGCCCCGTCCCACCCCATCCGGGTGGGGAGGGAAATTGAACGGAACCGTTTGAGGGCGGGTCGCGTCGAATGAGACGTGACCCGCCTTTTTCGCGTTTTCGCGCCCTTCCGCAACCGTGTCGTTTCCCGCGCCCCGACGGCGTGCGGCAGTCCCCTCCCCTTCTTTGCTTTACGACGCCTCGTCGCGGTTTTCATCGCCCTGCCCCTGGGGTGCACCGTGGCCTGCGGCGTCGCGGACGATGGCGCGGGTGGTCGGGACGGGCGGCGTACCGAAGTGGCCGAACTGCTCGCCACCGTCCGCGTCGTCGCCGAGCGGGTGACGGTCCTCGGCTACGACCGGTCGCTTTTCGGCGGTTGGGCGCCGGCCGGCGCAGGCCCGGACGCAGGCACTGGCACAGGCACCGGCACCGGCGACACCCGCGACGCGGTTCTCGCGGAGTGGTTCGGCACCGGCGACGGCAACCGCGCCACGATCATCGCCGACCCCTACACCGGCGACGACCTCACGGCAGAGGGCGCGGACATCGACCACGTCTATCCCCTCGCCGCCGCGTGGGATTTCGGGGCGCACCGGTGGGACGCCCGCACCCGCCGCGCCTTCGCCAACGACGCGGAGCGCAACCTCGTGCCCGTCGCCTCCGGCGTCAACCGGGCGAAGTCGGACCTCACGCCGGCGGAGTGGCTGCCGCCCAACCGCGACCTGCGCTGCGACTATTCGGCCCGCTACCTCCGCGTCGCCGTCGCTTGGCGGCTGGCGGTGTCGATCGCCGACTGGGAGGCTATGGCCGACGCCTGCGGCATCACCGTCCGCTGAGCCGTCCGACCCCGTCGGCTAACATGACGCCCCGATGGGAAACCCGCCCGACCCGGCGGTTTCCCCATGAACCAGCCCACATCCGCCACCTGAAAGGCACTACGTGAACAACGTCGTCCTCATCGCCCACGTCGTCGCGGCGATCCTGCTGATCGGCCCGGTCACCGTCGCCGTCTCGATGTTCCCCCGCCTCGCCCTCGCCGCCTGCGGCGGTGAAGCCGGCACCGTCGGCGCCGCCCGCACCATGCACGCCGTCACCCGCACCTACGGCCTGTTCTCGCTGGCCGTGCCGCTGCTGGGCTTCGGCGTCATGTTCACCGACATCGAGAACTACATCAAGCAGGGCGCCCTGCACGCCTCGATCACCCTCACGATCATCGCGTGGGCGCTGCTGTACTTCGTCATCACCCCGAAGCAGTCGGTCATGCTGGCCGGCCTCGGCGTCGCCGGCGATGACGAGCTGCCCGATGACCCGGACTTCCGCGAGCGCGCCGAGAAGGCCGCCGCGCTGGACTGGGACAAGGCCAAGGGCCAGCTGGCCATGTTCTCCGGCATCTTCAGCGCCCTGTGGCTGATCACCGCCGTGCTGATGTTCTTCATCTAGGTCCGCACGCACCTCGCGCACCACGCGCACTCCGCGCACGACCGGTCGACGGATTCCCGTCGGCCGGTTTTCGCGTTGCCGGGACCGTGCCGGCCGCGCCAACGCAGGTTGTTTCCCAGTGGGAACAATACGTAGGGTCGCGGACAGAAGGCGGCACCCACCGCCGCCCCTCCCCGCGCACAGCACGGGCACCCGCCCGGCGCGGGGACCGCCCGATCCCGCCCGAGGAGGAACCATGGCCCCCACGCACGCCCGCCATCAGATCGACGACGACGGTCGCGACGACGGCCCGGGCACCCCGGCCGGCCAGGGGACTCAGGGGGCCCGGGAAGCTCAAGAGGCTCAGTCCAACCAAGGGACCGGCGACGCGGCCCTGACTCCCCTCGAGGATTTGGTGGATGCCGCGGTGGAGCGGGCGATGGGGTGGCTCGCAGAAGCGGAGAAGGTCACCGGACGCTCCCGCGCCGCGGGCGACTCCTCCCCGGCCGCAGGTGGCGACGGCGAGGCCGATGGCCCGGTCCAGGATGCCTCGGATCATGCGGCGGAGCAGCTGGCCAAGCTCGTCCACGATCCGGCGGGCGTGGACTACACGATGGCGTTCGTCGACCAGGTCGCCCGCCCGGAGGACGACGCCACCGCCGCCCGCCAGCTCGTGCGCCTGACCCGCGGCACGAAGACCCCGTCGTTTTTGTCCCCGCTCGACCGCGCGGCGATGAAGCTCGGCGGCTTGCTCGCCCCGAAGGCCCCGTGGCTGGTCATGCCGATCGCCCGCCGCCGCATGCGGCAATTGGTCGGGCACCTGATCCTCGACTCCGACGGCGAGGCGCTGCACGAACTGCTCGCCGACGCCCGCACCCGCGGCCGTCGCCTGAATCTGAACCTGCTCGGCGAGGCCGTCCTCGGCGCGAAGGAGGCCGAACGCCGCCTGCGGGACACGATGGCGCTGCTGCGCGACCCGATGGTCGACTACGTGTCGGTGAAGGCGTCGAGCGTCGTCTCGCAGCTCAATCCGTGGGATTTCGACGGCAGCGTCGACCGGCTCGTCGGCACGCTCCGTCCGCTGTACCGCATCGCCGTCGACGCCCCGGGGCGGGCGTCGCGGCCGGCTGCCCCGTTCATCAACCTGGACATGGAGGAGTACCACGACCTCGATCTGACGCTGGAGGTCTTCGAGCGCATCCTGTCCGAGGACGAGTTCCTGGGCCTGGAGGCGGGCATCGTGTTGCAGGCGTATCTGCCGGATTCGGTGGCGGCGCTGGATCGGCTCATCGACTTCGCCCGCGCCCGCACGGCCCGCGGCGGCGCCCCGGTGAAGGTGCGCCTGGTCAAGGGCGCGAACCTGTCGATGGAGACCGTCACCGCCGACTCGCACGGGTGGGTCCGCGCGCCGTACGCCACGAAGGCGGAAACGGACGCCAATTACCTGCGGCTGCTCGATCGCGCGCTGCGTCCCGATGTCGCCGACAGCCTGCGGGTCGGCGTCGCCAGCCACAACCTCTTTTCCATGGCGGCGGCGGTGGAACTGGCGCGGGCACGGGGCGTCGAAAAGCAGATCGACGCCGAGATGCTGCAGGGCATGGCCCCGGCGCAGCAGAAGGTGATCCAGGACGACGTCGGTCGCCTGATCCTGTACACCCCGGTCGTCGACGCCGACAGCTTCGACGTGGCGGTGAGCTACCTGGTGCGCCGGCTGGAGGAAAACGCCGCCGAGGAGAATTTCCTGCACGCGATGACCTCGGTCGACGAGTCCGAGCGGGCCGGCGGCGATGGTCCGGCGCCGTCGTCGCCCCAGTCGCCGATGTCGGGACAGGAGGCGCGGTTCCGGCAGGCCGTCGTCGAGCGCGACTCCACGCTCGCCGAGCCGCGCCGCACCCAGGACCGCCGCGTCGAGGGCCCGCCGACCACGCGCGACGCGGCCCCGGGCACGGTGACCACTCCCCGCGCGGAGACGGCCCGGACGGCGGCGTCGCCGGCGGATTTCGCCAACGAGCCAGACACCGATCCCGCGTTGCCCGCCAATCGCGAGTGGGCGAAGGCGCTGGTCGATCCGGCGCATGATCCGGGTCCGTCGCGGGCGCCGCTGATCACCGACGTCGCCGACGTCGATGCCGTGGTCCATCGCGCCACGAGCGTGCAGGCGGGGTGGTCCGACCTCGGCGAGCACGGGCGTGCGGCGGTTCTGGAGACCGTCGCGCGGCGTTTCGCTTCACGACGCGGCGGCCTCATCGCCGCGGCGGTGCATGGGCCGGGCAAGACGGTGGCCGAGGCCGACCCGGAGGTCAGCGAGGCGATCGATTTCATCCGGTACTACGCGGCGTCGGCGAGGGCGCTGGCCGATGAACCGGGCGTGGCGCTGACGCCCAATCGGGTGACGGTCGTCGCGCCGCCGTGGAATTTCCCGGTGGCCATTCCCGTCGGCGGCATCGTGGCGGCGCTGGCGGCGGGGTCGGCGGTGATCGTGTCACCGGCGCCGCAGGTGGTGCGGGTGGCGGAGATCGCCGTCGCCGCGCTGCGCGAGGGGCTGCGCGACGCCGGCGCCGACCCCGACTTGATTCAGCTGGCCAACACCGACGAGGCCGCGGCGGGCAAGCACCTGATCACGCATGACGACGTCGACGCCGTCGTGCTCACCGGCGCGTCGGAGACTGCGGCGCTGTTCCGGACGTGGCGGCCCGAGCGGCCGGTGTTGGCGGAGACGAGCGGTAAGAACGCGATCATCGTCACCCCGGCCGCCGACCCGGATCTGGCGGCGGCGGACATCGTGGCGTCCGCGTTCGGCCACGCCGGCCAGAAGTGTTCTGCCGGTTCTCTGGCGATCCTCGTCGGTGCCGCGGGCGAGTCCGAGCGGCTGCTGGAGCAGATCCTCGACGCCACCCGCACCCTCGAGGTCGGCCACGGCCGGGACCTGTCCACGGACATGGGCCCGCTGGTGGAACCGCCCGGCGAGAAACTGCGCCGCGGCCTGACCTCCCTGGAGCCCGGCGAATCGTGGCTGGTGCGCCCGCGCCCGCTCGATGACGATGGCACGATCTGGTCGCCGGGCATCCGCGACAACGTCCGCCCCGGTTCGTGGTTCCACATGACGGAGTGTTTCGGCCCGGTGCTCGGCATCATGCGCGCACCGGATCTGGACACCGCCATCGAGTGGCAGAACGCCGTCGATTTCGGTTTGACCGGCGGAATCCACTCCCTCGATTCCTCCGAGGTGGCCACGTGGCTGTCGAAGGTGGAGGTGGGCAACGCCTACGTCAACCGTCACATCACCGGCGCGATCGTCCGCCGCCAGCCCTTCGGCGGGTGGAAGGGGTCGTCGGTCGGTCCGGGTGCGAAGGCGGGCGGCCCCAACTACGTGGCGCAGCTGGGAACGCTTCACGACGTCGCGTCGTCGGCCATTCCGAAGGCCAGCCCCGGCCGCAGGGGCAACGCCGTGTTGCGTGACCTGGCCAATGCCCTGCGCGAGGGTGCCGCCGGGTCCGCCGACACCCGGGAGGAAACCGCCGCCCTCATCGACGGCGCGATCGAGTATCTCCGGGACGCCGCGGCATCGGATGCGTACTGGCGGGGCACCGAGTTCGGCGTCGCCCGCGACGAATCGGGGTTGATCGGCGAGGCCAACGTCTTCCGTTACCGTCCCCTCCCGCAGCCGACCGTGCGCGTGGGTCCGGGTGCGAACCCGGTGCAGTTGGCGCGGACGGCGTTGGCTGCGGCCGCCGCGCGGGAGGCGGTCGGCGCGGGCGTCGATGCCCCGGGCACCCGCCGGGCGGCCGTGCCGGTGGTCACCGTCGCACCGTCGGTGATGGGCGACGCCGAAGCCGGTGCCCGGCCGGGAACGTCGCCGAGTCGCCCCGATTCGCCGTTCGCCGCCACGTTGCGGGTGTTGGCCGCACACGGGTTGATCGAGGTCGTCGTCGAAGATGACGCGGACTTCACCTCGCGGGTGGCGGCGGAGGCGTCGTCGCGGGTGCGGTGTCTGGGCGCCGTGCCCGAGGGTGCGCTGCGGGCCGCGGCCGACAACGGGTCGTGGCTCGATCCGGCGCCGGTGGTGCGCAGCGGCCGCCACGAGATGCTGCACTACCTGCGGGAGCAGTCGATTTCGTGGTCGCTGCACCGCTTCGGCCACGTGTCCGAAGGCGTCGAGGAGGGACTGCGCGCGGCGTTGCGCGTCTAACCGGTTCCCCGGTCCCCCGACGGCGGCGCGACGCCCCACGGCGCAGCACATCACATACCCATAACGCTCCGGCGATGATGCGACAACGGTCGCGACATCGCCTTGCCTGCGTCGGTCTCCACGACGATCGTGGGCCCCGCACGTTGATCGGGCGCCCGGAAACCCCGGGCAACCGGTGCCCCGGCGCCCGGTCGACGAGGTCCGCCGCCTTGTCCCCGACGCAATATTCTTCGGCGGATCGGAGAGGACATCTTGGTCAACACGATGAGCAACCCCGACCTCTGCACCAACACCCGTCACACCACCACCGGTCGCCACCGCGTCCGGGCGCTCACCGCTTCGGCTGCGGCGGCGCTGGCCCTGACCGCCGGCGCCATCGCCCCGACGGCCGGCGCGGAACCGGCCGATCCGGCACCGGCCCCGGCGCAGACCCAGATCGAGACCGGCCCCGCCGACGACCAGGCCGATCAGGCCCGTCTCGACGCCGCGATCGACGCCGCCCAGCGGGAGGGCCGCATCTCGGCGGACCAGGACTGGGTCGCCGACGGCTACTTCCCCATCGCCCGTGCCGATGACCGGGCGGTGGCCGCGCAGGTGATCACGGTGGCCGGCGCGACGGGTTCCTCGCCGCAGGCGGTCCTGCTCTACGGCCCGGACGACGGCGCGTACCTGGGCACGGCGGCCGTTCCCGAAGGCTTCGAGGCCGACCCGAGCTTCGGCCCCGACGCCGGCCGGGTCGAGTCCGTCACGGCGACCGACGCCGACTCGATCACGGTTCGTTGGAAGGACCGCGATGGCGTGCTCGACGACGTGACCTACCGGTACATCGACGGCGAGTTCACGGTTGTGTAGTCACCTTCTTTGCTTGACGACGTCCCCGGCCCCCACCTGTTTCGGGTGGGGGCCGGTTCGTCGTCAAGCATGGAAAAGCCCCGGTCCCGATGAAGAATCGCGGTGAGGTGGGCACCGGCCGGCGGGGCATCCGGCGACGCGGGAGGCCGGACGGGAGGCCGGGCGTCGCAACAACGGGAATAAGTGAAACTCATCACCAAAATAAACGTGGGCAATGCCGATCCCCGGTGTTAATCTCCCTGTTGTTGCACACCACCCGGGCCTGCATTCCCAGGGTGGCGACCATGCAGTTCCACCACCGATGAACCACCCGGACGCGTCCCCCACCTCCCGAACGGACACACCACCCACGATGAAGAACAAGAAGCGAGGCGCGGGCCTCCTGCGGGCCTTCAAATACGCGCTGCTGACGCTGGCGACGCTGTCGCTGGTGAAAATCGCCTTCTTCCCCGGCGGCGATGAGCCGCAGCTCGTCGGCGACGGCGACTTCTCCCAGCCGACGGTGACGCTGGAGAAGAACACCATCAACAACGAGGCGAAGCTGGCGGCGACCATCCTGCGCGACGCGCCCACTCCGATCCGGGCGACCGCGTCCGGCGAGATCACCGCGGTGTACGTGTCGTCGGGGCAGGTGGTCGACCAGGGGCGCAGCCTGATCCAGGTGAAGTCGACGACGATGCCGGCCGGTGCCGCGGCGGCGACCGATGACGAAGACGCCGCCGCCGTCGCCCCCGAGGTCAGCTACCGGGACATCCCGGCGCGCGCGGGCGGCACCGTGAGCATGGACGTGGTCATCGGCCAAGTCGTCGAGGTCGGCCAGGAGATCGGGACGATCTCGCCGAACTCGTTCCACGCGATGGCGCAGCCGAAGCCCGGCCAGCTGTACTCCATGGGCGACGCGCTGCGCTCGGGTTCGCTGAGCATCACCGACGGGCCGGGGCCGTTCCTGTGCACCGAGGTGAAGATCGTCACCGTCGGGCAGACCTCCTCCTCCGGCGGTGCCGCCGGGATGGCCGCCGAGGACGCGGCGAGCGCCGGCGGACCCCAGATCCGCTGCGACATCCCCGACGATCAAACCGTCTACGAGGGCATTCCCGCCACGCTGACCATCGGCGGCGCCGTCACCGGAGAGGTCAACACCCTGCCGGTGTCCGCCGTCGAAGGCCGTTTCAACGAAGGCATCGTCTATCTGCCGGCGGAGGATCCGTCGCAGAAGCCGGTGCGCCGCAAGGTGCAGCTCGGGCCGAACGACGGCACCAACATCGAAATCAAGGGCGGCCTCCGCGAGGACGAGGAAGTCCTGATGTTCGTCCCCGCCGTCTCGCGCGACGACGACGGCGACCCGGACGTCGTGCCCTACGACGACGCCGATGGCGGCGACGACGCAGACGCCGATGCCGGCGCCGATTCCGGGGCCGACGACGCCCCGGCCGGGAACTGACGGTGGCCGCGATGATGGAGCTGGCGGGGGTCACCCGCACGGTGGAGCTGCCCAACGGCGAGCTGTTGCCCATCCTCCGGGGCATCGATTTCGCCGTCGCCCCGGGCGATCACGTGAGCATCATCGGCCAGTCCGGCAGCGGCAAGTCGACGTTGCTGAACATCATCGGCATGCTCGATCTGCCCGACGGCGGCACGTACACCTTCGACGGCACCGACGTGTCGACGCTCAACGACGCCTCGCGGGCGGCCCTGCGCGGCGATTCCTTCGGGTTCGTCTTCCAGCAGTTCAATCTCTTCCCGTCGCGCACGGCGCTGGACAACGTCGAGGTTCCGCTGTTGTACGACAAGGGCCCGAAGTTCTGGCGCCGTCGCGAGTTGGCGGCGGAGATGCTCGACCGGGTGGGCCTGGGCGACCGTCTCGACGCGATGCCGGGCCGGTTGTCCGGCGGCGAGCAGCAGCGGGTGGCCATCGCCCGGGCGCTGGTGCGGATGCCGAAGGTGATCCTCGCCGACGAGCCGACCGGCGCCCTCGACCTGGACACCGGTGCGGTGGTGATGGACCTGCTGGAGGAGGTCGCCGCGGAGAACGATTCGGCGTTGCTCGTCATCACCCACGACCTGGAGGTCGCCGAGCGGGCGGATCGCATCGTGGAACTGCGCGACGGCACGCTTCACGACGATTCGCTGCTGCGGGCGCCCCATCTGCCGGTCGGAGGCGACGATGAATCGTGAACCCGGTTCCCTGGCCCAGTCGCTGACGCCGTACCTCGGCGCGCTGCTGGAGGCGTGGCACGAACTGCGCATCAACCGCAACCGCATCATGTTGTCCCTGGTCAGCGTCGCCGCCGCCGTGTGGGCGATGTCGACCGTCATCGCGTTGAGCAACCTCCTCACCTCCTCCGCCGAGGCGTCCGAGGCCCAGTTCACCGGCATTCCCGGCACCGTGACGGTGACGGTGAACCAGGGGTCCGCCGATGCGGTCGACGGCGCCGACTTCGGCTTCGGAACCGATCCCACGGGGATGATGTTCGGCTCGCCCATGGACGCGGGCTCCTCCGGCGATGAGCCGGACGTCGTCAAGCCTGACGGCACCATCGACGACCCCTTCTCCGACGCCGCCCTGGCCACCGTCGACCGCGTCGGGTCGACCCACTGGTCGCGCGTGCGGACGCAATCGCTCGCCGTGAACATCCCCGCCGCACCCGAGTGCGACCCCATGATCGACCCGACGTGCTTCAGCTCCGGCGACCCGGAAATCCACGGCGTCGACCCCGGCTGGTTCGACATCTACCGCCGCACCATCAGCCACGGCCGCGCACTGCAGGACGGCGACGGCGAACGCCTGATGAACCCCACCGTCGTCAACGAAATGCTGTGGGAACAGCTCGGCTCCCCCAACCTCGCCGACCACCCGACGTTCACCGCCCGCGAAACCGGCGGCACGCAATTCACCATCGTCGGCGTGATGAACGACCTCGGATCCTGGGATTCGCCCCTGGCCGTCGTGTCCTACGACACCCTGAGGTACGCCGGGTACGCCGGCCCCATCGGCACCCGCAACCTGCTGGTCACCGCCCCGGTCGACGACGCCCAACAAGCGCGGCAGACCCTGACCAGCATGATGGGCGGCCTGCTCGGCACCGGCTGGGACGTCACCGCCACCACCGCCGACCAGGACGTCGAGCAGACCCAGCAGATGAACTCGATGATCACGAAGGTGCTGGGCATCGTCGGCGGCATCGTCATCGCACTCGGCGCGCTCGGCCTGCTCACCGTGTCGATCGTCACCGTCGGCCACCGCGTCCGCGAAATCGGCATCCGGCGGGCGATGGGGGCGTCGGCGGCGCGAATCTTCATCTCCGTGTTCCTCGAGTCCGTCGTCGCCACCACCGTCGCCGGCGTGATCGGCGTGGTGCTGTCGATCATCACCGTCAAGCAGATGCCCGTCGAGGACGTGCTCGGATTGCCCATGGAACTCGGCGCCGTGCCGTACCCCCTGACCGCGGCGTTCATGGGCGTGGCCATCGCGTCGCTGGTCGGCGCGCTGGCCGGCGTGATTCCCGCGACAATCGCAGTGCGGGTCAAGCCCATCGACGCGATCCGGTTCTGACGCGCCGCTCCCCCGCTCCCCCTCCCCGTATCCCCAAACCACGGGGTCTAAACCACGGGGTCCAACACTCTTCCCCCAAACCACGGGGTCTAAACCACGGGATCCGCACCCCCAACCCCAAACCACGGGGTCTAAACCACGGGGTCAGTGCCGACCCCGTGGTTTAAGGCCGTAAAACGGTCGACCCCGTGGTTTGGACCCCGTGGTTTGCGAGTGTGGCGGCCGAAACCGCACGGCTCCGCGCGCCCCCACCACACGATCCGGTGGAGACCCCGTGGTTTGCGCCTAGTCCCAGCTGCCGCGGCCGCCGCGATCGTCTCGGCCGCCACGGTAACCGCCGCGACCACCACGGTCGTCCCGGCCACCGCGGTAACCGCCGCGACCACCACGGCCGCCCCGATCGTCGCGGTCCCAGCCGCCCCGTCCGCCACGGCCACCACGGTCGTCGCGGTCCCAGCCGCCCCGTCCGCCACGGCCACCACGCTCATCGTCGTCTCGGCCACCACGGTAACCGCCGCGACCACCACGGCCGCCCCGATCGTCATCGCCACGCCCGCGGCCACCGCGGTAACCACCGCGCCCGCCACGGTCTCCCCCGCGCCCGCCGCGGAATCCGCCCCGGCCACCTCGGCCGCCTCGACCCCCGCGGTCGTCGCGGTCGTCGTAGGCGAAGGACCCGTCGTCGACGTTGGTGCCGTCGTCCGGGGTGAGGTGGATGAGCTGGCCCGAGATTCGGGTGTCCTTCAGGTTGTCGAAGACCTCCTGCGGCATGTTCGCCGGCAGCTCCACCAGGGTGTGGTCGCCGCGGATGTCGATGTGGCCGAAGTCCTTCGACGTCAGGCCACCCTCGTTGGCGATGGCGCCGACGATCGCGCCGGGGCGCACGTGCTGGCGGCGGCCGACGCTGATGCGGAACTTGGTCATGCCCTCGCGGGTGAACTCGGCGCGCTCGGCGCGGCGGGCCGCGTGCTCGCTGCGGCGGTCGCGCTGGCCTCGGCCGCGGCGGTCCTCGTCGAAGCGGCCCCGGCCGTCGCGCTTGCGGCGGGGCGGTTCCTTCATCAGGAAGTCGCCGTTCTGCGACTGCGCGGCCAGGGCGGCGGCGATGTCGACGAGCGGGGTGTCGTGCTCGTCGGCGTAGGCCTGGATGAGCTCGCGGAACACGGGCACCTGGTCGTCGGCGAGCGCTTCGGTGATGGCGTCCATGAACTTCGACTTGCGGGAGTCGTTGACCTCGTCGACGGACGGCAGCTGCATTTCGTGCAGCGACGACTTCGTGGCCCGTTCGATGGCGCGCAGCAGGCGGCCCTCGCGGGGGGTGACGAACAGCAGCGCCTCGCCGGAGCGTCCGGCGCGGCCGGTGCGGCCGATGCGGTGGACGTAGGACTCGGTGTCGTGGGGGATGTCGAAGTTGACGACGTGGCTGATGCGGTCGACGTCGAGGCCGCGGGCGGCGACGTCGGTGGCCACGAGGATGTCGAGGCGGCCGGACTTGAGCTGGTCGATGGTGCGTTCACGCTGGTTCTGCGCGATGTCGCCGTTGATGGCGGCGGCGGTGAAGCCGCGGGCGCGCAGCTTTTCGGCGAGTTCCTCGGTTTCGTGCTTGGTGCGCACGAAGACGATCATCGCCTCGAATTCCTCGACCTCCAGCACGCGGGTCAGCGCGTCGAGTTTGTTGCGGTGGGCGGTCATGAGGAACCGCTGGCGGATGTTGTCCGCGGTGCGGGTCTGCGACTTGACGGTGATTTCCTGCGGCTCGTCCAGGTATTGCTTGGACAGGCGGCGGATCGCGGCCGGCATGGTCGCCGAGAACAGTGCGACCTGCTTGTCGTCCGGGGTGTCGGCGAGGATGCGTTCGACGTCTTCCTGGAAGCCCATGTTGAGCATTTCGTCGGCCTCGTCGAGTACCAGGAAGCGCAGGTCGGAGATGTCCAGCGAGCCCTTTTCCAGGTGGTCGATGACTCGGCCGGGGGTGCCGACGATGATCTGGGCGCCGCGGCGCAGGCCGGACAGCTGGATGCCGTAGGACTGGCCGCCGTAGATCGGCAGGACGGAGATGCCGCCGAGGTGGTCGGCGAAGGATTGGAAGGAGTCGGCGACCTGCAGCGCGAGTTCGCGGGTGGGTGCGAGGACCAGGGCCTGCGGGGCGCGGACGGTTCGGTCGATGCGGGCGAGGACCGGCAGGGCGAAGGCGGCGGTCTTGCCGGTGCCGGTCTGCGCGAGGCCGACGACGTCGCGGCCTGACATCAGGGTCGGGATCGTCGCGGCCTGGATGGGCGACGGGGATTCGAAGCCGACCTTCGCGACTGCGTTGACGACTTCGTCGGGCAGGTCGAGTTCGTCGAAGCCGGGGCCTTCTTCGCCGTCGGCGTCGTCGTCATGCTTGTTTTGCTTTGCGACGTCCGCCTTGTCGCCCTTCGGCGTCTCCACGTCGTCGGCGGTGTTCTCGACGGCCGTGTTCTCGGCGGCGTTGTCGGTGGCCTGGTCTTCGGAGGCCTGCTGCTCGCCCTGCTCGTCGGCCGGGTTCTCGGCGACGTTCTCTTCGGCCGTGTTCTCGACGGCGTTCTCTGCGACGTTCTCTTCCGCGGCGCTCTGCTCCGCGGTGTCGCCGTTCAGTTCCGCTCCCTGCTCATCGCGGATCACGTCGGTGTTTTCGGCGCCCGTGTTGTCGTTATTTCCCATTGTCGTACCCATCTCATCGCCCGTCGGGGCGTCTTCCCGGCCCTGAGGGGCCTCGTGTGCGGCCCGTCCGGCCGTCTCGTCCGCGGTCTCGTTCGCCGCGTGCTCTGCAGTCAAATTGTCTTCGTGGGCCGTGTCGGCCCGCCCATCGTCAGTGTCCGCGGTGGCGCTCATATCCCTGCTGACTTGCGCGCCATCGTCCGTCGACGCGTTGAGGACGTCGTCGAGGGTGAGGGGTGCGCTGTCGTGCGAGCTATCCGTGGATACCGATTCGTCGTTGCTCTCCGGCGTATTCGCGTCGCCGGCACCGTCATCGGTTGTGCTCATTGCCCGAGCCACGTTACCCGTTCTACATGCCAAAACGCGATTAACTCGACCCAACGGTGGCGGAGGTCACTTCGACGGCGACCATGGTCGGCGCTCACGCGGTGGCCGGGGGCTGCACATCTGACGAGTGTGCACCACACGCCCTCCAGTGCACATTCGTCAACGGGCCGGGGGCTGCACATCTGACGAGTGTGCACCACACGCCCTCCAGCGCACACTCGTCAACGGGCCGGGGGCTGCACATCTGACGAGTGTGCACCTCACGCCCTCCAGCGCACACTCGTCGAAGTCCGCCGCCCCTACTCCCCTGCCGGTTTGGCGGAGGTGGGCACGCGCCCGAGCGTCTCGCGCCCGCCAAGCCAGACCAGCAGCGCGATGCCGGTGATGATCCCGCATGCGACGAATCCCGCGCGGTAGCCGGCGAGGTCGACGATGAGTCCGACGACCAGCGGCCCGGAGATCGCGCCGAGGTCCTGGGCCATCTGGTAGTTCGCCAGGACCTTGCCGCCCTGTCGGTCGGAGCCGATGACGTCGGCAAGCACCGCCTGCTGCACGGGGTTGATCATGCCTGCGCCGAAGCCGGCCGCCGCCGACACGGCGAGCAGGGTGACGTCGCCGTGCATGAAGCCGATGAGCCCGGTGAACAGGCCGTTGACGGCGAGCCCGGCGAAGATGAGGGGCCTCCGCCCGATGCGGTCGGACAGCGAGCCGGAGAACTGCAGGGCGATGACGTTGCCGACGGCGAAGGCGGTCAGCGCGAGGCCCGCCACCGCTGCGCCGTGGACGAAGGTGGCGGCGGCGTAAAGGGGGACGATGGCGACGCGGACGCCGAAGTTGGACCAGCCGTTTGCGAAGCCGGACACCAGGGCGGCGCGGTAGGCGGAGTCGCGCCAGGCGTCGCGGAAGCGCATGACGGGGGTGGTGCGCACGGGCACCTTCTGCCGCAGCGCCTCGGGGTTGAGCCGCACGGCCACGATGAGCGTAGCCACGACCAGGGCGAATCCGTAGATGTAGAAGGGCGTGCGCATGCCCCAGGGGGCCATGGCGGCGCCGAGCAGGGGGCCGAACACGTTGCCGAGGAGGAACGCCGATCCGTAGGCCGACGAGCATTTGCCGCGGATGTTCGGTGGCGCCATGCGCACGATCAGGCCCATCGCCGAGACGGTGAACATCGTCGAGCCGATGCCGCCGAGTGCGCGGAACGCCAGCAGGGACCAGTAGTCCCAGGCGGTGGCGACGAGCAGGGTGGACACGGCGACGATGGTCAGGCCGGCGAGGTAGGTGCGGCGGTACCCGGCCTTGTCCACGAGCCGTCCGGACGTCGGCGCGAAGATGAGCCGGAAGATGGAAAACGAGCTGACTACGAAGCTGGCGGCGAAGACGGAGACGTCGAAGCTGCGGGCGTATTGGGGCAAAACGGGGGCGATGAGGCCGAAGCCGAGGGCGATGATGAACGCCGCGCTGACCAGTACCCAGATTTCGTGCGGGATCGGGGTTTTCGTGTGGCGCGTGGCAGCGGCGCGGCCACGGTTTTGTTGCATGTGTCCACCATAGACCCGGGGTCAAAACGGGCCGTTTTTGCTTGACGACGTCTATGTCGTCGAGGTTCGGCCGCGTCGGTCCCCCGTGGCGGTCGCGTTTCTCCCCGAAGAAGTGACGTGATCCACGCCACAACGGTCGGGAATTCAGTTAGCGTGTCAAACATGAATGCGACTAAGCGAGGACGGACGGACGCATCGGACGCTGCCGAGGCACCGGCCGGGGCGAAGGGAGTGGAGGTCGGCCAAACCGAGTCCGGCAAGCCCCGCAAGAAGCGGCGTGGCCTGAAGATCGGCGGCGCGGTCGTCGTGGGGTTGGGCGTCATCGCTGCGGGGGTGTTGGCGGTGGGGCCGGGGATCGTCGAAAAGCAGAGGAACCCCGTGGCGGAGGTGGCGCTGAAGGAACCGTCGCCGCAGGCCCTGGAACTGCATGACGGTCTGCTGATCGCCGACATGCATTCGGATGCGTTGCTGTGGAAGCGGTCGATTCTGGATCGCGGCGAGCGCGGGCACGTGGATGTGCCGCGTCTGCGGGAGGGCAATGTGGCGTTGCAGGTGTTCGCGTCGGTGACGCAGTCGCCGCGGGGGCAGAACCTGGACGGCAACACGGATGAGACGGACAACATCACTCCCCTGGTGGCGGCGCAGTTGCAGCCGCCGCGGACATGGGGGTCGTTGTTCGAGCGGTCAATGTATCACGCGGAGAAGCTGGATCGTGCGGTCGAGGGCTCGGATGGGCAGCTGCAGTGGGTGCGGACCAAGGGCGAGTTGGACGCGCTGGTGGCCGAGCGCGAGGCCGGCGGGGACGTGATCGGCGCGCTGTATGCCTTGGAGGGACTGCACAATCTGGAGGGCGACGGGTCGAACCTGCGGCGCCTGTATGACGCGGGTGCGCGGATGGCGGGGTTCACGCATTTCTTCGACAACGAGGTCGCCGGGTCGATGCATGGCGTGGATCGCGGGGGTTTGACGGATTTGGGCCGTGAGGTGTTCGCCGAGATGCAGGAGCTGGGCATGGCCGTGGATTTGGCGCATGCCAGCCCGGCTGCGATGGCGGACATGATCGAGCTTGCCGACGCCCCTCTGGTGTACTCGCATGGCGGCGTGCGGGCGACGTGCGACGTGAACCGGAATTTGACCGACGAGCAGATCCGGGGCATCGCCGATACCGGTGGCGTGATCGGCATCGGTTATTGGGAGGACGCGGTGTGCGGCCTGGGCACCGGGCCGGTCGTCGACGCCATCGACCATGTGGTGGACGTCGCCGGCATCGACGCCGCGGCGCTGGGCTCCGACTTCGACGGGTCGGTGGAGGTGCCGTGGGACACCTCCCAGCTGGCCGTGATCACCCAAGAACTGATGGACCGCGGGTACTCCGACGAGGACATCGCGAAGATCATGGGCGGCAACACCCTCCGCGTCCTGCGGGAGGTGCTGCCGGAGTAGGGGGCGCCTCGCTATCTGCGCAGCTCTCCAACATGATTATTTAGCGCTCGGATCGCAAGTGAGATATTCGCAATTTCTCTCACGCCTTTTTCTCCAGAAGTCCGCTCTGCACCTTGGATAGGCGCAGGCATAGCCTTCGCCATCAAGTTGGATATCAAGTACTTTTCCGAGTGACACTTCCCGCGAACATCAACATATCGAATAGCTACCCATTGCTCATCGGGCATGCCATACCGAACTCCTTCTTTGGAAATATGTCGCCACATAAACCGAAGAGCTGCACCCGGCGGAAGGTCGACTTTCTTGCCCCGCACCCCCTTGTCGAGCGCCTTCAAGACGTGATCTTCTCCCAAATCACTCCAATCAAAGTCTTTGAGCTCTATCCTTACGTCCCGAGCCAGACTCTGGCCATGATTGACTACGCGGAGATCTGCTGACCCCCGCCCCAAAGTCCCGGAACCGGCTGCGCATAGACATATGGCTTTGAACGGTCCCAGGAGTCACGAGCCATGAGGCGAAGGGAAACAACCGCCGCTATCGCCGCGATTGTCGTTGCAATAGAGGACAAAGCGCCCAACGCCTCAATCGCGTTCACAATTTCTCCCCACTTTCCATCTGCCAACGGCGACCAACGGCACTATTGCCCCAAAGCCCGAGCAATGCTCCCACCCAGTGCTCGCGCAACCGGCGGCGGAAAGGCGTTTCCAACCTGACGCCAGGCGGCAGTCTTCCGGCCATAGAACTCCCACTCTGGCGGGAAGCCTTGAATCAATGCCCCCATCTTGACAGTAAGACGGGGCATCTCATCAAGCGGAAAGTCCGGCGCCGGCGCTTCTTCCGCGATCGAGCTGCCCTTGACGCCGAGCTTGGCCCACCCTTGGCGGGCACGGGTCGGGCCCACATCAGGACCGCCATGCTTCTTGGAACCGCCAACAAGCGTCGGCCCAATCCCATCAGCACGTTCCGCCCACGCGTCAGCTCCTGGCCAACCATTCGAAGCCATCTGATCCCTGAGAACCTCACCCACGGTTGGCGGGTTCGGGTTGGCTTCTGGCCAGATGAAGCCTCCCTGGTACTTCTGCTCGACCGCTACGAGCACAAATCGAGGCCGCAGCTGCGCGACACCATGTTCAGCAGCATGGATCAGGTGCCATTCGGTGTAGTAACCCAACTCATGAAGACGGTCGAGGATCTGCTTTCGGTATGACGCGAAGCGCGGCTGTGAAAGGCCTCGAACGTTCTCCAGCAGAACCGCACGCGGCCGGGCATCGGCAACGATCTCGAGCGCCTTGGGGAAGAGGTCTCGCTCATCGTCGGCACCTAGCTGCTTGCCCGCGATAGAGAACGGTGGGCAAGGGACTCCGCCGGCAAAGAGATCAATGCCCTGGTAGTCGCGACCATCGAGGTCATGGACATCCATTTCCATGACGTTCCAGCGGTGCTCGGGTTCCAACCCATCGTGGTCACGGTTGATACGTAAGGTCTGGCATGCATGCTCATCATTTTCAACGGCTCCGACATGCCGGAAACCAGCTTGCTCCAGACCAAGCGCCTGCCCACCGGCACCCGCGCAAATCTCCAACGAGACAAGTTCACTCACGCCACAATCCTCCTGGACTGGTTCCAGGCGCCAAACCGACGCCTGACGCGCATCCTATGTAGCCCGTCGGACCACAGACGAGCCATTCGAACACTAGTGCGACCTCATGTTCGAAGACGCAAGCCAGACTAGCAGCGTCTCGCAGAGATCCCTACGTCGCATCTCGCACGACAGGTGCCGCCACCACAGGGTCTCCCGGATGTGCCACCCGCCACCAGCCCCCACTGATCTCAACCCGCGGCTCCGGATCGCTGGCCGCCGCGGGGACGAGCCTCAGCGACATCAACTCTTCCGGCATAAGCTGCTCCCCCACGAGTTGCTCGACAATACTGGCCTGGTTCCGGTACTTCCCCGAAAGCACAACGATCCCCTCCGACTGAAGCAGCCCCCGGGCACCACCGTTGCCCCGGACACGCTTCATGTAGTCCTTTTGCTCCGCCACAGCGGCAATGGACTCCCGGTTAACGGTCAAGCCGAGTGTCCGCCGAAAAAGCTCACACACTCGTTTTTGGCCGGACCGTGGCTCGAAGATCGCGTCTCGGTCAGGCTGAGGAAGATGAAGCAACCGGTTGACCGGCAACGCCGCATCTTCGAAAAGCCATTGAATGTCTGCCTTAGCCGCCTTCGTGAAAGACCGCTTGCGGTCGCGATTGCCACCTTGCGTCAACCGATCCTCGGTCGCCCGCTCGACACACAAGCTCCATGTAGAGGCTTCATCCGAAGCATGAAGTCCAATGATGATCTCACCGACACATTCCACAGGGATCATCCACTGGGCCTTGCCCATCGAGAACTTGCAGTCGACATCGACACCGGAGATGCGGTAGTCGAGATGGTCCTGGACACCGTCATCGATGATGTCGTCGAACTCCTGGCGGATGGCGATCTCAATCAGCGTGCCGAAGTGCGTCTTTTCGGTCTTGTAGAGCTGATCCCACGAGTAGCGGCCGGTCCACTGCCCGTTATAGAGCCGGTCATACGACGACCGAAAAGTCTGAGCGAACCGTGTCCCATCAGGATCCGCTTTGAGAATCAGATCCCGCACCCGCAGGAGATCCTGGTCTCCACTACCGCACGTTCCAACCATGTCCTTCGAGTATCTCCTGTTCTGATGAGGGCACATTCAAAGGCTCCGATCTACCAAGGACGATCCCACACGATGTCGAGTTACTTTTCCGTCGCTGCACGCAGTTTCTCGATGACACGCTGACGGTCCTCCGCACTGAGCAGCCGCGTTCGCACATAGATTTGTTCGACCTTGTCACGGGGGCGCGCACCAGACAGGAGCCACGAAAGAAGCACCTTCTTGTCCTTCAGCGGGAGGTTCACCGCAGACGACCAAATGTGGCCGACGTGCTCCGGAGCTTGACCTTCATCACGCTTAGTCTCGTTGCAGCGGGAGCACTCAGCACGCAGGTTTTCCATCGAGTTGCTGCCACCGTGCGCCTGGGCAGCGATATGGCCAACCGTCAAACGCACTGTACTTGCTGGATCATCAGCGTAGACATCACCGGCTCGCTCACCGCACAACTGGCAAGTGAAGCCATCCCTAGCGAACACCGCGTTTCGTACCGCGTTGGAAATCAGCTCCTTTCTGGGGCGAGGGCCAAGCTCAGGGGCCCAGCCTTTTTGCTGCACCAGATACTCCCCCGGTCCGAGGCTGGCCAGCTCCTTCTGGGTGGGCAAAATCCAGCCGTCTTTACGCAATTCACGCAGCCTCCGCTGGAAGTGCTCATCCGAGTTCCGCTCACCGGCAACCGTGATCTTTCGGCGCAGCTCATCCGTAGTGAACTTCTCGCCAACTTCAACGTTTCGGTAGAGGTACGACGCGATCCGACGCTCTACTCCATTAACCCTCTTGGTGCCCGGATGATGTTCAAGACGCCACCACTCGACCTCATCCGGCCGCTTACCACCCACACCCATCGCTCCTCCACCTTTGACCGTCCACCCCGATAGGCTCACAGCATAAGTTGTCTTCACCGATTATTTTCGCATGTTTAACGACCTTTAGGCCAGCCATCACGCGGCGTTGTTCTTCGGGATCGACCCATGGATGTCACAGCCGTGCCAAAAGCAACCATCGACGAAAACGGCGATCTTCGCCCTGATGAACGCAACATCCGGATGCCCCGGGACCCCCCCGTAATCCACCCGGAACCGCAGGCCCCGGCGATGCAGTTCCCAGCGCAACGCGATCTCCGGCTTGGTGTCGCGCCGTTTGACGCGACTCAAGTTGCGCGAAACCTGGTCACTCAGGGGTGCGGGCCCCGATCGCTTCATTTCGCCTCCCCGGACCTTCGATCGCCACGACCGCCGTGACATCGACTTCCACCATGCCGGCCGCACCTGAATGGCACACATGTTCGAATGAGCTTCGAACACCCGTCCGAGCCGTCGTCTAACGTGCGGGCCATGACGACCTCCCCAAACACCCCCGCCACCAACCGGCCCACCACCTGCCCCGACGCCGCTCGCCCGGACGTGCACCAACTCCCCCGGCACGCCTCCGCCCTCGCCGACCGCTACCGCACCACCTGCGCCGACGATCTGGCGCTGATCTTCACGTTCCACCGCCACCCCGTCGCCGCCCGCAGCCTGCACCCCGGCGCACTCGACCACACCATCACCCTGCCCGACACCGACGCCGTCACAGCCACCGTCCGCACCCACCGCGTCCGCGTCCCCGCCGGCCTGGTCCGCGACTTGTCGCTGCGCTACCCCGAGTACTTCCTGCTCGGTGGCAACCCCGTCTACCTCTTCACGGTGTCCATCCGCGTGGGGCTTCACGACGACCACCCCACCGCCTCCACCCGACACGCACATGCACGCGCCATCGCCGAAGCCCTCCACGACGCCCGGGACGCCGCCAACATCCACGCCAACGGCACCGACCCTGCCACCGGCGCCCTGCGCTTCAGCTGGATCGGTGACCGTGAAGGCCGGGTGTTCACCAGCCCACCCGAACTGTTCAGTCCACGACATCGAGCAGCGTAGACGCCTACTCCCCGTAGTCCGTGCCCGCCAGCTCGTCGGCCTGCTCCAGCAGACCCGTCGCCCAGAACTCACGGCCCAACGGATTCGCCACACCGGGGCGCCCCTCCGCCGGCTCGCACTCCAGTACGCCGGTCACCCAGCGCTCCGGCCAAGCCCCCGCCCCATGCACCGCGCCAAGCAACGCCCCGGCAATCGCCGCATTGGTGTCCGTGTCGCCGCCCATGCCGACGGCGTCGACGAGAGCCTCGACGGGATCGTCGTAAAGCACGAGCTGCCGCACCGCGATCGACAACGCCAACAACACCCAGCCCATGTGCCCCTCATACGCGGAGACGACACCCGTGCGGCCCGCCGCAATCGCCTGCGCCACCGCCCGCTCCAAGGCGGCGGCCTCCATCGCATCGACGACCTCCCCGGCCGCGCCACCACGAATGCCGGTGACCAGACCAGTGACGAACACCGCGTTGGCATCGACGCAGACGGGATTCGGGTGGGTCAGGGCGGCATCCGCGCGGGCGAAATCGGCGGCGGCGTCGATGCCAACGTCCTCGCGAGCACCGAATACGCCCAGCGGAGAGACGCGCATGAGGGCGCCATTGGCCTGGGAGTCCCCGTTGAGCCCCTCACCCGACAACGCCTGCGCACACGTGCCGCCGATATCGAACGGGCCCGTCGAATACCAATGAACGTAACCGCGCATCACGTCATCGGCATCGAACGTGCCGCAGCGCTGCAAACTACGAATGAGCATCATCGCCATCTGCGAATCGTCCGTCGGCTGGCCGGCGATCAGATTCCACGTGCCACCGTCGGCGAGATCGCGCACCCCGTCCGGGTAACGCTCGGCGATCTCCTCAGGCGCCTCAAACTCCACGAGACTGCCCAGCGAATCGCCGATGAACTGGCCAAGCAAGCACCCGCGGGCGCGGTCGCACAGCAGCGCGGAATCAACGGAAGTCATGATGGCCAGGATAGGGAAAAGTGGCTAATCGGCGACGATGTCGGAAAATACGGCACGCCAATCGGCAGCATCGGCCGGACCTCGATGGATCTCGAAATGTCGCATGGCCTCATCGAATACCTCGGACGGAATCTTGACTCCCCGGGCTCGAAAACCGGAAAAAATTTCCGTCAAGGGTGAGCACGGGTACCCATGATCGAAGTCATGCTCCGCCCATTCTCGCAAGTCATCGTCGACCGGATACTCAGACATCAACCAACGAACAAAAGCTTCGGTTCGATCAAAATCATCACTCGTGATTGCAGTCATGGCGTTCTGCACCTCCTCCGGTTACCCGAAGAGTAGCCCCGGGACACCCCCATGCCAATGGAGCCCGCGACCACAGCTACCAGCGCCCTACCCCGCCTCCGCCGACTGACGCTCACGCGGCGACAGCATCACCCACAGAGGGCCGGTGATGAACCAGATCGCCAAAATCATGCCGAGCCGCGGATGCCAATCACGCAGGGACTGCGTTTCGACGCCACCACCGACGGCGAAAACGCACACCTCCAACACCACCGCCGCGATTCCCGCCGCCACGACGGCCAAGCCGAAGTCCACCCACTCCTTGCGCAGCTTCGACCCGACGTCCGGTTCGGCGACATCCTCGCCCCGCACCTTCCGCCGATACATCCGATCAGCCCACGCCACCGAACGCTTGCCGAACACCACCGAAAAGCCCAAATACAACGCCGCCACCCCGTGCACCAAGCTCGGCTGACCACCCGTACGCAGATCAATGACCGTAAACGCCAACAACGCGACATCCACCACCGGCGTCAGCGCCAACAACACCAACCCCAACCGCGACATACCCAGCGGATACCTCGCCAACAGGCCCGCCGCGATGAGCACCCAGAATCCAATCTCACACGCAATGATCGCGTACACCATGGCCGATCACTTCCCTCCCACACCTCTAACACGGTCGTGCTAATCACGGAGACTAGCACGACTGGGCTAGAATTGCGTCATGGCAGATTCCGGCAGTAGCTCAACGGGCACTTCGCGCTCCCCTCGCAGCCCCCGACCACGCCTCACCGCCGACGAACGAAAGGCCCAAGCACTCGACGCCGCCCGCCGCTTGATCCTGCGCGGCGGCATCGAAGCCGCCAGCGTCCGCAACGTCGCCGCCGAAGCCGGCATGGCCACCGGCTCACTCCGGCACATCTTCCCCTCCCACGAATCACTGTTCATCGAGCTCATGGCCGACAACGCCACCCAAGCCGCCGCACAGATCCAAGCCGTCTACGCCCGCGAACTCGCCGCCGGAACCCCCAAGCGCGACATGTTCCTGGCCGTCCTCCGCGAGGTCATCCCCCTGACCGACACCACCCGCACGCAACTGGTGGTTCAACTCGCGCTCTTCACCGCCCACCCCGACAGCGCCCCCATCCGCGAGTCGATCAAAGACGCCGGCGCGAAACTTGACCAACTGTGCACCGACATCGTCGGCCAGCTTCGCCCCGACCTCGACCCGACCAGCGACGCCTCGACCGAACTCGCCACCGACCTGCGCGTCGCCATTGACGGAATCGCCCTGCGCTGCCTGGAAAACCCCGCATTCGCCACCGACGCCACCAGCCGAGGCGCCGAAGCAACGCTCACCCGCGCCCTCGACCGAATCACCGAAGCTCGAATCACCGAAGCGTAAACGCGAAAGCGGGGCACCGGCCCAATGCCAGTGCCCCGCTTCCTCGATACGCGCTACACGCGACTACTTCTCGTCATCCGCGTCGTCCGAGTCATCATCATCGTCGGAGTCGTCTTCGTCGTCATCCGAGTCGGAGTCGTCCTCGTCGCCATCATCCTCAGACTCCTCGCCCTCGAGGTCATCGTCGTCAAGCTCATCATCGTCGAAGTCGTCGTCGTCATCGAAGTCGTCTTCGTCATTGTCGTCGTAATCATCGTCATCGTCCCAGTCGTCCCCATCCCGGTACGACTCGTACAACGACTCCGCGAAACCATCCTCCACCGGCGCGAGCTGATCCTCCCACTCCTCGGCACGATCCGCGGCCAGCGACAACACATCCAACAACTTGTCGAAATCCCGGAACGACCCCAACGTCAAAACCTCATTGCGCAAGCTCGCGGCATCCGCATACAGGTCGGCGAACATCTTCCGACGATCCTCATCCGTGAGAATCGTCTCCGTATCCGAATCCCAAAACTCCGCAATCGCCTGATCGACGATTTCATCCAGATTTTCGTCCTGCGCAATGAACCGCACATGCGCCACCGGATCATTGTCATTCGCCGACACCAACACCTGCAGCACCGACGACTCCCCCACCTCCGCCGACACCAACGTCGCCTCCTCCGGATCCTGCTCGAACTCCAGATCCGACACGCGATCGTCGTCACCATCAAGCAGCGTGCGCAGCAACGCCACCACCCGATCCGTCGCCACATGATGCGCCACCGCATCGACCGCATCCTCCACCGAGAACACGACCGACACCAACACGGCCTCGAAATCGTCATCATCCGAATCGACGTCCGCCGCCGCGACATACACCTCCGCCGCCGGCAAATCCTCGTCGATCGTGACGAACTGGACCTCCAAATCCAAGGTGATGGGCACGAACAAGGTGTCACCGTTAACCCGGCTCTCGATGTCCTCGCGATCCAGCGCCGCGGCAATATCCTCGAAGAAGCTCATGACTGGGACCCTTCCCTCAATCGACGTCAGCCCAACGCCCGAACACCGGCCGCGGCACGACCGCCATCGTAGCGACAACCCGCCGCCCCCGCCGCCACCAAAACCACCCCGTCACACGCCCGGCGCGGCCCCGCTCATGCACCCGCCCACAACGCACGCCGCTCCTCCGCCGACCGACGCGGACACGACACGCACAAGTCAGCGTCCGGACAGTGGAAAATCATGCAACACGACGACCGCTCCACATGCGTGACGACGTCAAAGTCCGCAACCGCCCCATCCGCCGCAGCCGCCAAATCCGTGGCCACCACGCCATCCGCCCCCGCGCCGGCGACGACGTCGACGAAACGCGGCGCCGGCACCCGCGCCACCTCGCCCAAGCCCTCCACCAGCCACGCGCCGATCAGCGCACCCGCCCACGGCTCCATCACCTCATTGCCCGCGGCGACCGCGGCGCCCGCCAGGCCATCGGCGACGATCGCCCACGAAGGCGCCGGCCGCACCCCCAACTCCTCCTCCATCGCCGCGACGACCGGCGCCACCAGTTCCCCCAGCGCCCGCCCGTAGGCCCGCACCGCGTCGGCCATGGCCGGGTCGCCGGGCTCGACGCCGTCGTCGGCGCCCACATCCACGAAGGAGTCGGAGGCGAAGCCCAGCCAGTAGTCGTCGCGCTCGAAGACCGTCAACCCCGCCCACTCGGCCGACGGCGCCCGGCCCTGCACCACAATCGACGCCGCCGCCGGGCCCAACCACGAATTGCACGTCGAATACCACCACAGCTGCGTTTGGAACCTCTGGTCGCCCGCGCCGTCGGGACCCTTCGCCGCGGCATCGGGCATCGGGAACAACGCCCGGCCGGCGTCGATTCGGGCGCGCAGGAAATCGCCGTCGTCGGCAAGCAACGTCCGCGCGTCTTCGCCCGCCCACCAGCGCGCGCCGTCGTGAGCATTGACCTCGGCGGTGAGCCGCGGGATTTCGGCGAGAGTCCGCGCATACTCCCGCGCCGGCTCGGGCACCGGACCCGTGTTGGCCGGAACAGTTCCGTCGATTCCGTCGGTTCCGTCGGTCATGACAGTCCACCTCTCGCCGTGCGCATGCCTCCAGCCTAGGGACAGCCTGCGCAGGCCACCCCAGCCACCGCACGCAACCCGGCCACCGCCACCACTGCAGCCACCGCACCCAACCCGACCACCGCCACCACTGCAGCCACCGCACCCACCCCAGTCACTCCCGCCCCAGAATCCCGCGAGGTCGCACAAAACGGGACAGCCGACACCCGCAAAACCCCAGGTCGAAGCCAACGACAATGTCCCGTTTTGTGCGATAGCAAACTTGTTACCCCGCCAGGACGCCATTGAGCGCCGTCGAGTGCGCCGCAGACCGCGAGGAAGTGAAGTGGGCCGAGAATCCGGGGCCAGACGAGGCGGCCGAACAGGGAAACCGGAGTGGGCCGAGAATCCCGGGGGCACACGGGATGGATCGACACCCGGGGTGGATCGGCACACGGGATGGATCACCACACGGGGTGGATGGACACACGCGGTGCATCGCCACACGCGGTGGATGGATACATGCGGTGGATCGACACACGGGATGGATGGACACACGGGATGAACAACGACACAGTTGGGTAACGGCACTCACCAATGGGTCCCGCGAATCGCCGATGCGGATAGAATCAGGTCGATAACCCCCGGCGACCGTCGGCAACCGGTAGACCAATTCCGGCAGCCAACAGTCGATTCTCGGCGGTTGATGGCCGACGACCAGGAAGGACGCCACATGTTCGGATTCTTCGGCAAGAACGGCGACGCCACGAAGACCAAGCCCCGCACCACAGACGACGCCAACGGCGACGGCCCCGTCGGCCTCGACAGCGCCCCGCGCGACGGCGGTTTCGTCACCGACGCCGTCGGCTCGGACCCGAAGAAGCTGCAGGACGAGACGGGCATCGCCGGCCGCCTCCTGATCCGTTCGCTGGACACCGCGATGGGCTGGCAGACCTCGGCGATCACGGGCTACGTCCGGCAGCTCCACGCGCGCAAGCCGGACGAGACTCCGGCGCAGATCCAGAAGCGCATCGACGATCACTTCCTGGCGCTGGTCACCGGCTCCGGTGGCGCGGCGGGCGGTGCGGCGGTCGTTCCGGGCGTCGGTTTCGTCACGGGTCTCGGCGCGGTGGCGTTGGAGTCGGTTGTCTTCCTCGAGATCGCCGCCTGGTACACGCTGGCGTCGGCGTCGCTGCGGGGCATCAGCATCGGCGAGGAGGAGCGGCGCCGCAGTCTGGTGCTGGTCACGTTGATGGGTGCGTCGGGCACGGCGCTGGTCGCGGCGGCGATGGGCGATGAGCCGCTGCGGAAGCAGGCCCCGGCGAAGGACCCGGCGGCGTCGCTGATCGCGCGTTTGGGCGTCCCGCAGTTGGGCGGGCTGAACAAGATGATGATCAAGCAGGCGCAGAAGCGCCTCGCGAAGTCGGCGCGGATGGCGATGATCGGCAAGTTGATGCCGATGGGCATCGGCGCGTTCGTGGGCGCGGGGGCGAATCGCAAGATCGCCAAGAAGTTGATGGAGCGGGCGCGTCTGGCGCTTGGTCCGATTCCGGCGTCGTGGCCGGAGGAGTTCGCGCTTTCCGACGACGACCTCGCAAAGGCCCAGTTCTCCCTGCCGAAGCTTCCGTTGTCGTTCGGGTGGATCGGCGGCAAGGACGATGACACGGGCAAGGGCGGCTCCTCCGACAAGAGCCCCGAGGCTTAGGTGCCGGGTCCCGCCGCCGCACCCGGGACCCACCCGGCGCGCGTGATCTGGCGTTCGTGTCTTCGGCATCCGGGGCCGTTGGCGGCGGTGGTCGTCGCGACGGTGTTGCTCGTCGCTTTGGAGACGGTGATCCCGCTGTTGACGCGCGATGCGATCGACGTCGCGACGGGTCAGGGCGATGGTGGCGCCTCCACCGCGCTGCTGCCCGGCCTGGCACCGCTGGCTGCGGTGATCGCGGTGTTCGTGGGCGTGGGCGTGGCTCGGTTCCTCACGCAGGTGGTGCGCCGGTTTACCGCGGGGCTGCTGTCGCTTGACGTCCAGCATGATTTGCGGGTGCGGCTGCTGCGTTCGTTGCAGGCGCTGGACGGCCCGGCGCAGGACCGGGTGCGCACGGGCCAGGTCGTTTCGCGGGCGATCTCGGATTTGCAGGGCATTCAGGGGATGCTCGCGATGTTGCCGTTGACGTTGGGGGCGGTGGTCAAGATCGTGTTGACCATCGGCGTGATGCTCATGCTTTCCCTGCCGTTGACGGTGGTGGGCCTGGCGGTGATTCCGCTGGTGGTGGCGGTCGCGGTGAAGTCCCGCTCGGCGCTGTATGCGGCGACGTGGACGGCGCAGCAGAAGGCGGCGGACGTCGCGACGCACGTGGAGGAGACCGTCTCGGGCGTGCGGGTGGTCAAGGCGTTCGCGCAGTCGTCGCGTGAGGTGGCGCGGCTGGATGCGTTGTCGCGGTCGTTGTATGCGTTGCGGATGCGGTCGGCGAAGCTCAACGCGCGGTTTCAGCCGGCGTTGCAGGCTTTGCCGCAGGTGTCGTTGGTGGTCAACATCGCGGTGGGCGGTTGGTTGGCGTTGCGGGGTTCGATCACCGTGGGCACGTTCGTGGCGTTCGCCACGTATTTGACGACGTTGACGGCCTTGTCCCGCATGGTGTCGACGATGATCATTTCGTTGCAGCTCACGGCGGCGAGCATCGATCGCGTCGGCGAGGTCATCGAGTCGGTGCCGGATCATCCCGACCCCGACGACCCGGTTGCCGTGCCGGCGGGGCCGGTGGGGCTGCGGTTGCGGGGAGTGACGCATTCTCGGGGCGGGCGCACTTTGCTTGACGACGTCGACGTGGACGTCCCCGCCGGTTCGACCCTGGCGCTGGTGGGGCCGCCGGGGGCGGGAAAGACGATCCTGACGGAGTTGCTGGGGCGTTTTTACGTCGCCGATTCCGGGTCGATCGAGATCGTGGGCGGGTCGTCGTCAAGCAAGGAGGACGCCGGGGCCGCGGACATCGCCCTGGCCACCGCCGACGACGTGCGCGGCGCGATCACGGTCGTGCCCGATGAGCCGTTCCTGCGTTCGGGGACGCTGCGCGACAACATCGCGCTGGCCAAACCCGACGCCACCGACGCGGAAATCGAGGCCGTCGCCGAGGATGCGCAGGTGACGTTCGTCGACCAGCTGCCCGCCGGGTGGGACACCGCCATCGGCGAGCGCGGCCACAACCTGTCCGGCGGCCAACGCCAGCGCGTCGCCCTCGCCCGTGCTCTGCTCGCCCGGCCGCGGATCCTGGTGCTCGACGACGCGACCTCCGCCATCGACGCCGCCACCGAAGCCCTCATCTTCGGGGCGCTGCGCACCCGTTACGGGGACATCACCACGGTCGTCGTCGCCCACCGTTCCTCCACCCTGGAGTTGGCCGACCGCATCCTCGTCCTCGACGGCGGGCGCGTCACCGGCTACGGCACGCGCGACGAACTTCTCGCCGGCCACCCCGGATTCGCCGACCTGATGGACCTGTCCGACGACGACCGCGCCCGCGCCCGCGCCGCGCTCGACGCCGAACGCGACGGCGACGCCGATCCCCTGGTCATCGATGCACCCGACGCCGCGGAACCCGACCGGGCGGTGCTGTGGCCGACGGCGAAGACCGAGGCCGATGCAGGCGTCGGGTCCGACCGCGTGATCTCGGCAACGGGCGCGGGAGCCGGAATGAGCGGTGGCGGCGCAGGCGGTGCGATGGGCGCAAGCGGCGGGGGCGGCCGGGGCGGCGGCCATCGCGGGATGGGCGGCGGCATGGGGGCCGCGATGATGAACGCCCCGGTCACCCAGGACCTCCTCGACCGCATCGCCGCCCTGCCCCCTGCCGACGAAGAACCCCGCATCGCCGCCTCCGCCCTCGACGACTCGCGGCCGTTCAGCCTGCCGAACCTGCTGTCCAACGCACGGATGCTCATTCTCGCCGTCGTCGCACTGCTGCTGGTGACCACCGCCGCGGACCTCGCGTTCCCCATGCTCGTGCGCTGGGCCATCGACGACGGCGTGTCCGCCGGCGACGAAACCACCCTCTGGCTCGCCGCCGCAGCCGGCCTGGGCGTGGTGGCCGTGAGCTTCATCGCCATCGCCGCCACGACCGTGCTGACCTCCCGCACCGGCGAACGCCTGCTCTACGCGCTGCGCGTCCGGTCCTTCCGCCACCTGCATTCGCTGGGACTGGACTACTTCGAACGTCAACGGTCGGGACGCATCATGACACGGATGACCACCGACATCGACGCCCTGTCGTCCTTCCTGCAAACCGGCGTCGCCCAGGGCATCATCGCCCTGTCCACCCTCCTGGGCGTCGCCGGCATGCTGCTGGCCACCAACGTCACGCTCGCCGGGGTGGCGCTGCTGGCGCTGCCGATCGTCGCGGTGGCCACGGCGGTCTTCCGGTCGATTTCGTCGAAGCTCTACGCCGCCGCCCGCGAACAGGTCTCCACCGTCAACGCCGACTTCCAGGAGACCATCGGCGGCCTGCGCGCCATCCAGATGCACCACCGCGTCGCCGACGTCGAACGGTCCTTCGCCCGCCAGTCCGACCGCTACCGCCGCCTGCGCATCCGCGCCCAGGCCGCCGTGAGCGTCTTCTTCCCCGGCATCAACCTCATCGCCGAACTGACCACCGCCGCCGTGCTCTTCGTCGGCGCCACCCAGGTCGCCGAGGGCGCCACCACCGCCGGCGTGCTCATCGCGTTCACCCTGTACCTGGGCATGATGTTCGGCCCCATCCAGCAGCTGTCCCAGGTTTTCGACGGCTACCAGCAAGCGCGCGTCGGCCTGACCCGCATCTCCGACCTGTTGGGCACCGAACCGACCGTCGCCGACGATGGCGCCCGCGACGGAGCCCGGGCGGCCGCCGCCGGCGACGTCGCACTCGACGACGTCACCTTCCGCTACGCCCCCGCAGACTCCGACGCCTCCGACGGCGACGCGACCACCGGCCGAAAGACCGATGCAGGATCCGGTGCGACCATCGACTCCACCGAGGAAGCCGACACCACCGCCCCCACCTCCCTCCCGCCGACCGTGCTCGACGGACTCGACCTCCACATCCCCGCCGGGCAAACGGTCGCCGTGGTCGGATCCACCGGTGCGGGGAAGTCGACCGTCGTCAAGCTCCTGGCCCGCTTCCACGACCCCGTGTCCGGCGCCGTGCGCGCCTCGGGCACCGACATCCGCGAATTCCCCCTCGAACAATGGCGCGCCACCCTCGGCTACGTGCCCCAGGAACCCCACCTGTTCCACGGCACCATCGCATCGAACATCGCCTACGGCCGCCCCGACGCCGACGAAGACGCCATCACCGACGCCGCCCGCCGCGTCGGCGCACTGACCGCCATCGCCGCCATCCCCGGCGGCTTCACCCACCCCGTCAACGAACGCGGACGCGGTCTGTCGTCCGGCCAACGCCAACTCATCGCCCTGGCCCGCGCCGAAATGGTCGACCCCGCGCTGCTGCTTCTCGACGAAGCCACCGCCACCCTCGACCCCGCCACCGAAGCGACGTTCCTCGCCGCCGCCGACCGCGCCACATGCCGCCGCACCTCGGTCATCGTCGCCCACCGACTCGCCACCGCAGCCCGCGCCGACAGAATTTTGGTGATCGAAAATGGTCGCATCATCGAAGACGGGGCTCACGCCGCTCTACTGGCGGCGGGCGGCCCCTACGCTCGGCTTTGGGACACGTACCATAAAGGGGCGGCGGACGTGGAGGAACGGGACAACAACCGTTATCCTTGATTGACTCCAAAAACTCCGCAGTCAACGCGCAGATGCAATCAACATGAAATGAGGCGAGTACCTGCCGTGAGCAGCGACATGAGCTTCGGCCAGAACGAGTGGCTGGTCGACGAGATGTTCCAGCAGTTCAAGAAGGATCCCGATTCCGTCGACCCGGAATGGCGCGATTACTTCACCAAGAACGCCTCCGGTTCGGACCTGTCGGCCGCCAGCCGCGTCGGCTCCGCGACCCCGCGCAACAACCCGCAGGATCCGGCGCCGATGGCCAAGCCCGCAGCCGCCACCGAGGCCGAGGCCAGGGAAACCGGCCGCCGCCCGTCGAAGGGACCGGAGCCGACCGGCACCCCGCAGAAGGCCTCCCCGATCCGGGCGAAGAAGTCCCCCATGGACATCGCCGCGGCCGCCGAGGCCCCCGAGGCCGGCAAGACCGCCCTGCGCGGCATCGGCAAGGCCATCGCCAAGAACATGGACATCTCGCTGGAGGTCCCGACGGCCACGTCGGTCCGCGACATGCCCGCCCGCCTCATGTTCGAAAACCGCACCCTGGTCAACGACCAGCTCAAGCGCACCCGCGGCGGCAAGATCTCCTTCACCCACATCATCGGCTACGCGATGATCAAGGCAGTCATGGCCCACCCGGACATGAACAACTCCTACGACGTCGTCGACGGCAAGCCGACGCTCGTCGTCCCGGAGCACATCAACCTGGGCCTGGCCATCGACATGCAGAACAAGGACGGCTCCCGCGCCCTCGTCGTCGCGGCCATCCGCGAATGCGAGACGCTGTCGTTCAAGGAGTTCGTCGACGCCTACGAGGACATCGTCGTCCGCGCCCGCAACGGCAAGCTGACCGGCAAGGACTTCTCCGGCGTCACCATTTCGCTGACCAACCCGGGCGGCATCGGCACCCGCCACTCCGTGCCCCGCCTGACCAAGGGCCAGGGCGCCATCATCGGCGTCGGCTCCATGGATTACCCCGCCGAGTTCGCCGGCGCCTCCGCCGACCGTCTCGCCGAGCTGGGCGTCGGCAAGCTGGTGACCATCACCTCGACCTACGACCACCGAATCATCCAGGGTGCGGAGTCCGGCGAGTTCCTGCGCACCATGTCGCAGCTGCTCGTCGACGACAAGTTCTGGGACCAGATTTTCGAGGACATGGGCGTGCCCTACACCCCGGTCCGCTGGGCGCAGGACATCCCGAACGTCGGCGTCGACAAGAACACCCGCGTCATGCGCCTCATCGAGGCCTACCGCCAGCGCGGTCACCTGCTCGCGGACATCGACCCGCTGCACTTCGACCACCCGAACATCATCACCCCCGACCACCGCGACCTCGACATCGCCACCCACGGCCTGTCGCTGTGGGACTACGACCGCACGTTCAACGTCGGCGGCTTCGGCGGCAAGGAGCGCATGACCCTGCGCGAGGTGCTCATCCGCCTGCGCAACGCCTACTGCCTCAAGGTCGGTTCCGAGTACACCCACATCCTCGACGCCGACGAGCGCGAGTGGCTGCAGGACCGCATCGAGGGCGGCCAGCCCCGCCCGACGCACGCCGAGCAGAAGTACATCCTGCAGAAGCTCAACGCCGCCGAGGCGTTCGAGAACTTCCTGCAGACCAAGTACATCGGCCAGAAGCGATTCTCCCTCGAGGGCGCCGAGTCGCTGATCCCGCTGATGGACGCCG
This sequence comes from Corynebacterium freneyi, assembly GCF_030408835.1. Lineage (NCBI taxonomy): Bacteria > Bacillati > Actinomycetota > Actinomycetes > Mycobacteriales > Corynebacteriaceae > Corynebacterium > Corynebacterium freneyi. The sequence goes on along the minus strand of NZ_CP047357.1, from coordinate 996,233 downwards.
CCATCGACACCGCGGCCGGACAGGGCCTCGACGAGGTCGTCATCGGCATGCCGCACCGTGGCCGTCTCAACGTGCTGGCCAACATCGTCGGCAAGCCCCTGTCGCAGATCTTCACCGAGTTCGAGGGCAACATGGACCCGGCCCAGGCCGGCGGCTCCGGTGACGTGAAGTACCACCTGGGCACCGAGGGCCGCCACATCCAGATGTTCGGCGACGGCGAGATCGACATCACCCTGACCGCCAACCCGTCCCACCTCGAGGCCGTCAACCCGGTCGTCGTGGGCCTGGCGCGCGCCAAGCAGGACATCATCGACCGCGGCGAAGAGGGCTACTCGGTCATGCCGATGCTGCTCCACGGCGACGCGGCGTTCGCGGGCCTGGGCATCGTCCAGGAGTCCCTGAACCTGATGGCCCTGCGCGGCTACAAGGTCGGCGGCACCGTCCACATCGTGGTGAACAACCAGATCGGCTTCACCACCTCCCCCGACTCCTCGCGTTCGTCGTACTACGCCACCGACCTGGCCAAGGCCTACGGCTGCCCGGTCTTCCACGTCAACGGCGACGACCCGGAGGCCGTCGTGTGGGTCGGCCAGCTGGCCGTCGAGTACCGCAACCGCTACGGCAAGGACGTCGTCATCGACCTCGTCTGCTACCGCAAGCGCGGCCACAACGAGGCCGATGACCCGTCGATGACCCAGCCGGCGATGTACGACGTCATCGACGCCAAGGAGGGCGTGCGCGCCGCCTACACCGAGGACCTCATCGGCCGCGGCGACCTGTCCGAGGAAGAGGCCGAGGCCGCCCGCCGCGACTTCCACGACCAGATGGAGGCCGTGTTCAACGAGGTCCGCGCCGCCGAGCGCGGTGGCCCGGGCGAGCAGACCGGCATCACCGGCTCCCAGCCGCTGCCGCACGGCCTGGACACCAGCATCGACAAGGTCGAGCTGCAGGCCATCGGCAACGCGCACGTCAACCTCCCCGAGGGCTTCACCGCGCACTCGCGCGTCGCCCCGGTGGCCAAGAAGCGCGCCGAGGCCGCGAAGGAAGGCGGCATCGACTGGGGCTTCGCGGAGCTGCTGGCGTTCGGTTCGCTCGCCGGCGCCGGCCGCACCGTCCGCCTGGCGGGCGAGGATGTCCGCCGCGGCACCTTCACCCAGCGCCACGCGGTCCTCATCGACCCGAACACCGGCGCCGAGTACAACCCGGTCAACGCCTACGCCGAGTCGCAGGGCAACGGCGGCCGTTTCATGGTGTACAACTCGGCGCTGACCGAGTACGCCGCCATGGGTTACGAGTACGGCTACACGCTGGGCAACCCGGACGCGGTCGTCGCGTGGGAGGCGCAGTTCGGCGACTTCGCCAACGGTGCGCAGACCATCATCGACCAGTACATCTCCTCCGGTGAGGCGAAGTGGGGCCAGACCTCGAAGCTGATCCTGCTGCTGCCGCACGGCTACGAAGGCCAGGGCCCGGACCACTCCTCCGCCCGCATCGAGCGTTTCCTGCAGCTGGCGGCCGAGGGTTCGTACACCGTCGCCCAGCCGTCGGACCCGGCGAACTACTTCCACCTGTTGCGCCGCCACGCGCTGTCGGACCTGCACCGTCCGCTGATCGTCTTCACCCCGAAGTCGATGCTGCGCAACAAGGCCGCGGTGTCGCCGGTGGAGGCGTTCACCGAGCAGAAGAAGTTCAAGTCGGTCATCGACGACCAGTACTTCGAGTCCGGGCAGGGCGACAAGGACAAGGTCAAGACGATCCTGCTGGTGTCGGGCAAGCTGTACTGGGAGCTGGAGAAGAAGCGCCAGAAGGACAAGCGCGACGACGTCGCCATCGTCCGTCTGGAGATGCTGCACCCGATCCCGTTCAACCGTCTGCGGGACGCGTTCGACAACTACCCGAACGCCACCGAGGTTCGCTTCGTCCAGGACGAGCCGGCGAACCAGGGTCCGTGGCCGTTCCTGGCGCTGGGTCTGCCGGAGGTCCTGCCGGACATGCCGAAGCTGACCCGCGTGTCGCGTCGCGCCCAGTCGTCGACGGCGACGGGTGTGGCGAAGGTTCACGCCATGGAACAGAAGGCTCTGCTCGAGGAGGCCTTCAAGTAGGCCGCCCGCGCATCAGGGTTTGACGAGGCCCCCGCTTCCGACCATCGGGTCGGGGCGGGGGCCTTCCGCATGTCCGGTTGGGCTGTGCGCGATTTGCTTGACGACGCCCCTCCCCCGGCGTCTACCCGGTGGTGAATCGGGAGGTGTCGAGCCATTCGGCGGCGATCTCCGACGGGTTTTCCCCCGCGGTGACGCGGGTGGTCAGGTCGTCGAGTTCTTCGGTCGACAGCGACCCGGCGACGCGGTTGAGGACGTTGACGCGATCGGCCCTCGTAAGCGCCGGCTTGAGGTAGAAGGGCACGATGTGCTGCGGCAGCACGGCGCCGGGGTCCTCGTCCACGCGTGCTTCGAGTGCGGCCGCCTCGTCCTCGTCGAGTCCGTCCTCGCGGCCGCAGCCCTGCGCGTTGGACGGGTCGGTGGCCATGATTTCGCCGGGCAGCGCCGCCGACATGGCGCCGTAGACGCGGTCGCGCCATTCGGCGGACAGGGCCTTGCCGGGGTCGTCGTCGGCGAGGTATTCCTCGGCGAGTTCGCGGGCGGTCGCCGGGTCGATGAGCCCCAGCAGTTCGCCGGTGCAGCCGAACGACAGCGTCACGGTCCCCGACTGCACGGCCAGCATCCGTTCGTCGGCGGGCACCTCGACGACCGGCGCGGCTTCCCGACCACGCCGTTCCAGCGCGCCGGCGTACACCTCGGCCATGACGGCCTGCTGGGCGATGCGCGCGTCGGCGCCGACGACGACCGGCTCGGACTGTTCGGCGGGCACGGGCACGGCGGGGTCCTGGGACGCGCAGCCGGCCAGCACCAGGGTCGTCGCCAGCGTCGCCGACAGCATCACCGGCAGTCTTGCCGTCGACGTCCCCGTCGACTCCGCACCCCGCATGCGCATTGCCCCCCGTGCTTGACCCGTTCGGCGATACCGCCGGTCGCGTCGTAAGCTCATTCCGATGCGCCGGACCTCCGTCATCTTCGCGGCACCGCTCACGGCCTTCACCACTTCGCTTCCGTCAATCGGCAATACGCCGCCAGATTACCCACGTAGGAGGTCCCAGTGCCCTCGTCCCCCCGGCCGACTCCGCGGACGAATCGTCGCAAAGCATTCGAGCCGGCGCAGGACGCGATGCGCGACTGCGGCGTCTACGTCAACGGGCACCGCCTGCCGGGGCAATTCGACCACCGCAGCGCACTCGAAGAGGTCCGCAACCGCGGCGAAGGTTTCGTGTGGCTGTCGCTGTCACGGCCGAACGCGGTGCAGATGGACGCCATCGCCGAGGAGTACGGCCTCCACGAGCTCACCGTCGAGGACGCCCTGACGCAGCGGCAGCGCCCGAAGGTCGAGATTCACGACGACCACATGGTTTTCGTCATCCGTTCCGTCCACTACAACCCGGACGGCACGGAGGAAGACGAAAACGAGAAGATCAACACCGGCCAGCTGCTCATGGTGCTGGGGCGCAACTACATCATCACCATCCGCATGGGCATGGCCCGCGAGGCGCTGAGCATCCTCGGCGAACGCGTGGCCGAGGACCCCGAGCTGATCCAGCCGGGGCCGGCGGGCGTGCTGTGGGCGATCACCGACTACCTCGTCGACGACTACCTGCGCACCGTCCAGCAGCTCGAGGAACTCGTCGAAGACATGGAAGACGACGTCTTCGAGCCGGGATACATCACGGAGATCGAGGACATCTACATCCTCAAGCGCGAGATCCTGGAGATGCGCCACGCCATCGACCCGCTGACGACGGCGCTGCGCTCCATCATGGCGATGCGCGGCCAGCTGATGCCGAAGTCCGTCCGCCGCTACCTGTCGGACGTCCTGGACCACCAACTCGTCGCCGCCGACATGGCGCAGGGTTTCGACGAGCGTCTGTCCGCCCTGATCGACGCCGCGGCCGTGAAGATCCAGCTGCAGCAGAACACCGACATGCGCACCATTTCCGCCTACGCCGCCATCCTCGCCGTGCCGACCGCACTGGCCGGAATCTACGGCATGAACTTCGACCGCATGCCCGAGCTGCATTGGGAGTACGGGTACTACATCGTCCTGCTCATCATGGCCGGGATCGTCGCGTTCCTGGTATGGCTGCTGCGCCGCAACAAGTGGCTGTGATGACCACCTTCAACGAGTTTTAGGGCACCGAAATGAGCAACAACCCCTGGGATGTTCCGCAACCCGAAGACAATGGCCCCGACCCCCGATCGGGTCCGGACGACTTCTTCGGCGAGGACGTTTTCGACTCGACGCCGGCAAACACCGGCAGTTTTGCCGGGCACCCCACATCGTCCGGCGCTCGGGGGCCGCTCAATGGGGCGCCCATGACCGCTTGGCCAGGGTCGGGGCCGGTGCCCGAGAAGAAGCGCAGCATCAATGGCCCGGTGATGGCACTCGTCGTCTTCGTCGTCTTGTCCGTCGTCGTCGGCGGCGTCGTCTTCTTCATTGGCGGCGTGGGCAAGAACCTTGCCGCAATGTCCTACATCTCCACCGACGACCCCGGACCGAATCCGTTCATGGAATCGGCGGTCAACAAGGACGTGGCTGCGGGTTCGATCCATTCGAACCTGGTCAGTGCCTCCGCTCAAGGCGCCGTCGCCGGCGATGACCCCAACATCTACGGAGGGTCCGGCGAACTCAGCGTCTGTGATGCGGATGAACTGGTCGCCAACCTGGCCGCCAACGCCGACCTCAACGCCGCGTTCGCCGAAGGAATCGGCATCAACGCCCACGACGTGGAGCGCTACGTCCACTCGCTGACCCCGGCCATCCTGCGCCAGGACACGTGGGTGACCAACCACGGCTACGACAATGGACGGGCAACGCCGTACCAGTCGGTGCTGCAGCGTGGCACTGCGGTGATGGTCGATGCCTACGGCGTGCCCCGCGTCCGGTGCTCCTGCGGCAACCCGCTTGCCGAAGCATGGAACGGCTACACCGCTCCGGAAGTCGACAAGGCCAACTGGGATGGATACAAACCGCGCGACGTCGTGACCATCTACGAAACCGACGTCACAATCGACACCATCAACGTCATCGACATCGACGATGGCACCACGCTCGACATCGGCATCGACTCCGGTGATTCCGCCACGCAGCAAGAAGTCCTCGATGCCGTCACCGACGACACCCCGGTGACCACGCCGAAGGACATGGGCGTGCGTCCCGACGCCACGCTCCTCGGGGAAATGGGTCTGGCCGAAGCCGACGGCGACGCATCCGAACGCCCCACCGGTGCGGACCGCTTCACCGACTACCAGCAGTGGGCCGAAACCGGCTGGGGCGGCGTCGGCGATGGATCAGACGCCGATGCGGAATCCGGCGATGCCGACTGGAGGTCTCAAACGGCCGCCGTCGACCCCGAGGAGTTCCGGACTGACAGCACACCGGATTATCTGGGCGACCATTACGTTCAATTCTCCAACCGAGATGTCGGTTGCCTGATCCATCCGGAGAATCAAGCGGTTTACTGTTTCGTACAGGATTTTTTGGACTCCGGACGGGAAGGGCGGTGGATGTCCATCGACCCGCAATATCCGAATGCACCTGACGGCAATGGTCCGCTGAACTTTCTCATCGCCGGTGGACCTCGGGAGCGGTTCATTCCGGTCGCGCTGATGTTGGAGAGCCCGCTCATCGGACTGAATCCTTCAAAGCTTCTTGAACCGGGAGAATCCGTCACCGTCGGCGGAATCACCTGCTTCAACCTGGGCGACACCATTGGTTGCGATGCCGTTGCATCGGGATTCGTCATGGACGAAAACGACGACGTCTACGTCGATCGTTCGGAGATGGCCGTGTTGGATCAGTAAGCGATCAGCCGCAGCCCCGGCAGCGCGCCCGTGATGCCCGCGCGCACGGGCACGGGCGACGGCGGCAGCGGGAGGGGTGGGGTGCGCCTACCGCAGTCGACGCTGGGCGAGCAGGTCGCGGGCCTTCTCGGCGTTGCGGGGGTTGCACAGGACGTCGTACCGGCCTGCGACGATCTCGGTGGTCGACGCGAAGTCCCGCTTGCCGTTCTGCATGCCGTAGGGCACTGCGGCCAGGATGATGCCGAACACCGCGCCGACGACGACGCCGGTGATCAGCGGGGCGATCCAGTCTTCCTGGAACAGGCCGAGCAGCAGGCCGAAGAACAGGCCCATCCACACGCCGTACAACGCTCCTCCGCCGAGTACCTTGCCCCACGTCAGACGGCCGACCACCCGCTCGACCTGCATGAGGTCGACGCCGACGATGGTCAGATCCGACACCGGAAACTCATCCCGGTCGGACAGTTCGTCGACGGCGGCCTGCGCCTCGGCGTACGTGGTGAAGGTTCCGATCGGCCATCCCTCGGGCGGCGTGGCGGTGGGTTTTCCGTAGGGGCGGCGGCCCTGGGCCATGACGGTGATGCTCCTTTTGATCCTCGGCTGCGGGCGGTGTCGGCCGGCGACTGGCGGCCAACGGAAGTGAGTCGGCGGATGCCCGCTCGTTCCACCCCCTTCAACGGCCCGGCCTCGGAATTTGTTCCAATCACGGCGGCCCCGACGCGGCGGTTATTGTTGTGTCCATGACTTCAATCGATCGCGTGTACGCCGGCCGTTTGTCGGGGATGATCGTCCGCAACCCCGACGGCGACGCCATCGGACGGGCCCGCGACGTGGTCGTGCGGCTGCGCCCCTCCGGTGCCCCTTCGCGGGCGTTGGGGCTGGTGCTGCAGCTGACCGACAAGCGCAGGGTGTTCGTGCCCATGGGGCGCATCACCGCCATCGAGCCGAATGAGATCCTGCTCAACTCCGGCCTGGTGTCCATGCGGCAATTCCGGGCGCGGCCGGGCGAATCGACGGTGCTCGGCGACCTCGTCGGCGCGAAGGTGCAGATCGACGACCCCGACCTGGAGCACCTGCACGGCGTGCCGCAGGAACTCACCGACGTCGAGATGGAACGCTCCCGCACCCGCGACTGGATCCTCACCCGCGTCGCCGTGCTCGGCCCGAAACGGGGGTTGCGCGGCCGCCGGGATGTCGCCGTCGCCCCGTGGAACCACGTCCACGGCCTCGGCGCCGGCGCGGAACCCAGCGACCACGACACCGAGCTCATCGCCGAGTTCCACGAGATGCGCCCCGCCGACGTCGCCTCCGCCATGGCCGACATGTCCAATGAACGGCGCCGCCGCATCGCAGAGGCGCTTGACGACGAACTGCTCGCCGACATCATCCAGGAACTTCCCGACGACGACCAGACCGAAGTCCTGGAAGACCTCACCATCGAACGCGCCGCGGACATCCTGGAGGAGATGGATCCCGACGACGCCGCCGACCTGCTCGGCGAACTCGACGAAAACCGAGCCGACGTGCTGCTGGAACTCATGGCCCCCGAGGAGTCGCAGGCGCTGCGGCGACTCATGGTCTTCGAACCCGACACCGTCGGTGGTCTGATGACGTCGGACCCTCTGATCCTCCAGCCCACCACCACCGTCGCCGAGGCGTTGGCCAGGGCGCGGGACCCGGAGCTGCCGACGTCGCTGGCGTCGATGGTCTTCGTCGTGCGCCCCCCGACGGCGACTCCCACCGGCCGTTACCTCGGCTGCGTGCACCTGCAGAAACTGCTGCGCGAACCACCGTCGACGCAGATCGGCGGCATCCTCGACCCCGACCTGCCGCCCCTGTACGCCGAAGACGACGACGAAATCGCCGCACGGTACTTCGCCACCTACAACCTGGTGTGCGGGCCGGTCATCGACGACGAAGGCCACCTCCTCGGAGCGCTGAGCGTCGACGACCTGCTCGACCACATGCTCCCCGACGACTGGCGCGAAGACGGCATCCGCCCCGCCGGCCGCATCCGCACGGCCGCTGCCGCCAACACGGAGGCGTCGCAAAGCAACGCAACCCGGACCACCGGCACGACGAAGAAGGAGGCGTAACCCATGGCGAAGGACGCCCACCGCACCGAACGGCCCGCCAAGGAGCGCCTCGGGCTGGACACGCCCGTCGTCGCCCGCCGGAAGAAATACCTCGACTTCGACGGCGACCGCGTCGGCGAAGTCGCCGAAAGCGTCGCCCGATTCCTCGGCACCGGCAAATACCTGGCGTTTCAGACGATCATCGTCGTCGCCTGGATCGCCCTCAACATCGGCGGCATGTGGTGGAACTGGGACCCCTACCCGTTCATCCTGCTCAACCTGGCGTTTTCCACCCAGGCCGCCTACGCCGCGCCGCTGATCCTGCTCGCGCAGAACCGGCAGGAGGACCGCGACCGCGCCTCCGTCAACGAAGACCGCCGCCGCGCCGCCGAAACCAAGGCCGACACCGAATTCCTCGCCCGCGAAATCGCCGGCGTCCGCGCCATCGTCGGCGAAGCAGTCACCCGCGACTACCTGCGCCGCGAACTCGACGACCTCACCGGCGTCCTCGAACGCATCGAAGCCCGCCTCTACGAAGAAGACCGCCACCCCGGCGCGCACCACGACGACCGCCACCCCGGCTCCCCCGCAGACCACGACGACCGATAGAATCCCAACCGATGTCCACGATTACTGAAGCCCAGGTCCGCACCGCCCTCTCCACGGTCGAGGATCCCGAGGTCCGTCGCCCGATCACCGAAATCGGCATGGTCAAGTCCATCGCCATTTCGGAGTCGAACGACGTCGCCGTCGAGGTGTACCTCACCATCGCCGCGTGCCCGATGAAGAACACCATCGTCGAGCGCACCGAAGATGCCGTCAAGGGCATCGAGGGCGTCGGCGCCGTCACCGTCACCACCGACGTGATGAACGACGAGCAGCGCCGCGAATTCCGCAACGCCGTCCGCGGCTCGGCCTCCGAGCCGGTGATCCCCTTCGCCCAGCCGGAATCCCGCACCCGCGTCTACGCGGTGGCGTCCGGCAAGGGCGGCGTGGGCAAGTCGTCGGTGACGGTGAACCTCGCCGCCGCGCTGGCCGCCAAGGGCCTGGCCGTCGGCGTGCTCGACGCCGACGTCTACGGCCACTCCGTGCCCCACATGATGGGTTCGCAGGACAAGCCGCACCAGGTCGACGACATGATCATGCCGCCGCAGGCCCACGGCGTGTCGCTGATTTCCATCGGCCACTTCGTCGACGACAACGCGCCGGTGGTGTGGCGCGGCCCGATGCTGCACCGCGCGATCCAGCAGTTCCTGGCCGACGTTTTCTGGGGCGACCTGGACGTGCTGCTGTTCGACCTGCCCCCGGGAACCGGCGACATCGCCATTTCCGTGGCGCAGCTGGTGCCCAACGCCGAGCTGCTCATCGTCACCACGCCGCAGATGGCCGCCGCCGAGGTCGCCGAGCGCGCCGGCACCATCTCCCTGCAGACTCGCCAGCGCATCGCCGGCGTCATCGAGAACATGAGTTGGATGGAGATGCCCGACGGCTCCAAGATGGAGGTCTTCGGTTCCGGCGGCGGCGAGACCGTCGCCAAGCGCCTGACGCAGATCACCGGCGCGACCGTGCCGCTGCTGGGCCAGGTGCCGCTGGACACCCGCCTGCGCGAAGGCGGCGACGAGGGCACCCCCATCGTCCTGTCGGAACCGGAGTCCGGCGCGGGCAAGGCCCTCAACGACATCGCGGCGAAGCTGTTCACCCGGCGCGAGTCCCTGGCCGGAAAGTCGCTCGGCCTGGGTGTCACGCCCAAGTAGGAATCCGCGGCGGCCAGCACCGGCCGCCACCGGCTCCCACCGTCCGCATCGGTCAACCCGACTTCAATTGCGTATTCTGGACTCCATGTTCAGTCCCCGCGATCTCCCGCTCCCCCTCGTCGGCGCCCCGATGGCCGGCGGTCCCTCCACGCCGGAACTGGTCTCCGCCGTCGCGCGGGCCGGGGGCCTCGGCATGATCGCGGCGGGCTATCTCACCGCGGCACGGCTCGCCGAGGTCATCGACGCCGCTGCCGCGCTGTGCGACGCCCCGACTTCCCGTCGCCGCGCCGACCGTCCCTCCGGGAGCAGCCGGTCGGCGCGCGGGCGCATCGGCCTGAACCTCTTCGTGCCGGACGCGGACGATTCCGAAGGTTGGCGCGAGTACCGCGATCTTCTGGCCGAGGATTTCCCGGGGGTGGATCTGCCCGCCGCACCAAGGTGGTCCGACGACGATTGGGATGCCAAGCTCGCGCTGCTCACCGGAAGTTCCGCAGCCGGGCCGTGCGACGCAGTTTCGACCGTCACCTTCACGTTCGGGTTACCCGAGCGGGCGGTCGTGCACGCCCTCAACGAGGCCGGGAAATCGGTCGGCGTCACCGTCACCGGCCCGGTTGATGCGCGGGCGGCGCTCGACGTCGGGGTGGACTATCTCATCGTCCAGGGGCCAGGTGCCGGCGGACACCAGTCGACCTTCACCGTCGCCGAGATTCCCGCGTCCGTCGATTCCGTTGAAGCGCAATCGGCGACGGCGGAACTCGTGCGGTCGGTGCGCGCGCTGACGGAAGAACACGCGAAGAGGATCGCCGACGACACCCCGACCGTGCCGATCATCGCGGCCGGCGGCGTCGGCGGGCGCTCGGACGTACGGGCTTTGTTGGCGGCCGGCGCGGACGCGGTGCAGGTGGGCACGCTGCTGCTCACCGCCGACGAGGCGGGTACGCGGCAGCCGCACCGCGAAGCCCTGCTGGCCCGCGACCGCGACACCGTGATGACCCGCTGCTTCTCCGGCCGCTTGGCCCGTGCCTTGGTCAACGACTTCACGCTTCGGTACACCGAAATGGCGCCGGCCGCGTACCCGCACGTGCACTATCTGACGTCGCCGATCCGCGCCGCAGCCGCCGATGTCGGCGATCCCGAGGGTCTAAATCTGTGGGCCGGCGTGGGCCACCGGTCGTGCCGTGCGGCGTCGGCGGCGGAGATCCTCGACGATCTGGCTCCGTAGCGGCGGGCCAGAGTCCGCTACAGAACGTCGTCGTCGGCCCAGTTGTGGCCGCCGGCCTGGGCGCCGCCAGCATTCGGGTCCGCTGCGGGGTTCGCGCCACCGGCATTCGGGCTCGCTCCACCGCCGTCGTTGGTGTTGACCGTGTTGCCCGGCAGCGCATTGCCTCCGGCCGCACCCGGGTTGGGGTTCGCGGCATCGCCGGCGGTTCCGGCGGCCCCTCCACCCGCTGCGGGCTTGCCGGACAGCAGGTCGAGGTACGTGTCGTCGCCGTCGAAAAGCGTGCGCGTCAGCGCGGTCTTGGGGTTGAGCTTGCGCAGCTCGTTGAGCTCGCCCAGCGGCTTGCGCAGTTCGTCGAAGTCCTCGCCGAATTCGCCGGTGATGCTCTGCCGGGCATCGTCGATCGCGGTGCGGGCCGCGAGGATCATCGCACGGACATCCGTGATGATGCTCGGCAGCCGCTCGGGCCCGATCAGCACCAGACCGACGATGAGAATAAGGAGGATTTCTCCCCAACCGACATTAGAGAACACGAGTTAGTACCTTAGCCGCCATGGCGGTCGATTGCAGATGCTGGGCGGGCCGATTACGCAGCGCCCGCCGCCGCGTTTGCTTTGCGACGCCGCTCACCCCGCCGGAGTGACGTCGAGTTCCATGGTCTGCCCGTCGCGGACGAGCGTGACGCGGACGGTCTCGCCGACGGGCACGCCCCAAATGGCGACGGTGAGCTCATCGGCCGAACCAACCGACCGCTCCCCGACCGCCGTGATGACGTCGCCCTCCCGGATGCCGGCGGCGTCGGCGGGCCCGTCCGGCACGACGGTGGCGACTTCGGCACCGGTGACCGCACCATTGGCGGCCGTCCGAGCGGCGATGCCGATGTCGGGGTGGACGGGCTGCTCGCCGGCGATGAGCTGCTCGGCGATGTCCTTGGCCATGTTGATGGGGATGGCGAAACCGAGGCCCTGCGACCCGCCGGACACGGAGTAGATGACGGTGTTGATGCCGATGACCGCACCACGCACGTCGACCAGCGGACCGCCCGAATTGCCCGGGTTGATGGAGGCGTCGGTCTGGATTGCGTCGGCCACGCCGTCGGTGTCGGTGCCCTCGCCGGCCAGCTTCACCGGACGGTTGAGCGCGGAGACGATGCCCGAGGTCACCGTGCCGTTGAGACCCTGCGGCGACCCCATCGCGATGACGGTGTCGCCGACGCGGACCTGCGACGAATCGCCCAGCTCGGCGACGGTGAGGCCCGAGACGTCCTCGACTTTGATCACCGCCAGGTCGGTTCTGGGGTCGCGGCCGACGATGGTGGCCGGCACGCTGCGGGGATTGCCCGCGTCGGTGAACGTCACGGCCAGCTCGACGTCCTCGGCATCGGCGGCCTCGGAGACGACGTGGTTGTTGGTGAGGATGTGCCCCGCATCGTCGATCACCACGCCCGAGCCGATGCCGCTCATCCCCGCCGCATCGATGCTGATCGACGCGACGGCCGGCTGCACGCGTCGGGCGACGTCGCCGATCTCCGTGAGGTCGCCGTTGCCCGGACGCCCCTCCACCTGCCGCAGTTCGACGCGCTCATGGTCGGCCCGGAACGTCTTGCCCGCCCAGCCGCCGGCGAATCCGCCGATGCCGCCCAGCGCCAGCACCACCGCCGCGCCGAGGGCGAGGAAACGCCACGGCACGATGCGGCCGAACATCGCCTCGCGCACGTCGACGCGGGGCACGGGCACGACGGGCTCCCGCTTGGGCCGCTTCGGCTTCCGCGCGGTGCCTCCGGTGACCATGCGGGTGCGCGGGTTCGCCCACGGCGAGTACCCGTCCCCAGCGTCGTCGCGTGGTTCGTCGAACAGTCCGCCGCCACCGCCTTTGCGTGACGACGACCCGCGTCCATCCACATTCGGCGGCAACTGCAGACCTTGGTGGGTCGCACCGCCCGGAGAAAAGGCCAGGTCCTCACGGGAAACGTAGGCGTCGAGGTCGGCGTCGTCTCCACCGGCGTCCCGGCCACCGGTTCCCCAGCCCTCGGCACTGCGGCCACCCGTGCCCCAACCTTCGGCGTCGTCTCCACCGAACTCCTCACCCCGATGACGGGGATCCACGCCGCCGACGACGCCGTCGGGACGGGCGAACGGATCGCGCCCCGTCACTGGCCGTTCCTCGGCCCGCGCAAAGTACGCCACGTGGATTCGAAAAACGCGGCCAACGAATCCGGCCGGCGATGCGACAAGTGGCGGGCGCCGGGCGCATTCTCCGGCATCTGCTCCCGCGACAACGACGCAAGACGCTCCCGCAGATCCGCCGGAATGCGCACCTCACCGGAATTGCGGAGACGCCGAGCCGCCTGACGCTGCCTGGCCACCTCACGCCGACACTCGGCGCACGCCAACAAATGCGCCTGCGCACGACGACGCGCCACCGCCCCCAACTCCCCGTCGACGAACGCCGCAACGGCCTCGGTGCCCAAATGGTCGGTCGACGCGAACTCCTGATGCGGTGCAGCCACTGTCGCGCCTCCTCCAAAAAGCCTGGCCCGCAACATCACGGGCGATAAGGGCAAGGTCGGGACGTCGTCACGCAGCGGGCGCGGAAAGCCGCACCGCCGACGCCGACCACCCCACCGGTCGGTTCTCCCGCCCACGATACCGACGACGACCGCCCGATGGCGCAACTACCGCGCGTGCGTGAAGGACTCGCGCTCCGCGCGCTCCCGCTCCGCAGCCTCCAAATGCGCGCGAAGCTGGGTCCGGGCGCGGTGAATGCGGGAACGGACGGTGCCCATCTTCACGCCGAGTGTGTCGGCGATCTCCTCGTACGTCAGGCCCACGACGTCACACAGCACCACCGCCGCACGATAATCCGGGTGCAGCGCCGCCAACGCACGCTCCAAATCCGGATCCAGATTCGCGTCGGCGTACACCTCCTCCGGCGTCGGCGCCGTGCCCGGCACGCGATCGTAATTCTCCGGCAGCGCCTCCATCCGAATCGCCTGACGATGCCGAACCATGTCCAGGAACAGATTCGTCGTGATCCGATGCAGCCACCCCTGGAACGTGCCCGGCTTGTACCGCTTCAACGAACGGAACACCCGCATGAACGTTTCCTGCGTCAGATCCTCCGCATCATGCGGATTGCCCGTCAGGCGGAACGCGAGGCGATAGACGCTGTCGCCGTGCTCCTCGACCAACTCCGCCCACGTGGGCATGTCCCCCTCGCCCGCATCGAAGGCCGCCGTGCCGGAAAGAATCTCGGACTCCGCCGAAGCACCCGTCACCGGGCCGCCATCGGCCATGTCCCGCACATCGGCGGGGGCGTTGCTGTCCGGAACGCTGTCCGGAACGCTGTCCGGAACAGGAGAGCCTTCGTCGTTCATGGCAGGTACCTTGCCTCATCTACCTGGGGGTCCATTGACCTTAACCTGATAGTCACATGTGAGTACAGTTGCGGCTCCGAAACAAATCCCCCTGGCGTCTCCCCTCACCGATTCCACTGCAAGCCCCGGCGTGCCCTCCCCGGACAACGACGACCCCGCCCTAGACTCGGCGTCGTGACCGATTCCGCAGCTCCGATCTCCGCCCTCGACGCCATGAGCGCCCACATCAACGCCACCTCCGTGGCCGATGAGGCACTGGCCGGCGCGCGCGACGACGCCGCCGAATTCGGCCTGTCGATCCCCGACGCCGTCGCCGGCGACACGCTCACCGCGCTCGCCGCCCTGGCGTCCGCCCGCCGCCCCGACGGACCCGCCGCCGTCGCCGCGACCCCCGCGGTCGGCGTCGTCGGCCTGCACCTCTTCGCGGGCATGCCGGACAACGCCGTGCTGACGTGCATCGACCCCGAGACCGAGCACCAGAAGCTCGCCCGCGACGCCTTCCGCCGCGCCGGCATCGGCCCGTCGCGCCACCGCTTCCTGCCGTCGCGCCCGCTGGACGTGCTCGGCCGCCTGGCGCCCGGCGCCTACGACCTCATCTACGCCGACGTCTCCCCCGCCGAGATCCCGATGTTCCGCGAACGCGCATGGCCGTTGCTTTCCGACGGCGGCGTGCTGATCTTCGCCGGCGTCCTCCTCGACGGCACCATCGCCGACGAATCCCGCCGCGACCGCGACACCAACGCCGCCCGCGAGGCCGAAAAACACCTCCTCGAACGCGAGGACGCGCTGGTGGCCCGCCTGCCCATTGGCTCGGGCGCGATTGCGCTGATCAAGAGGTAGGCGGCGCCTCGTACTCAGCCGACGAATGTGCGCCACAGGGCCCGCAGCGCACACTCGTCAAATGTGCAGCCCCGGCACCTCCCACGAATGTGCGCCACAGGGCCCGCAGCGCACACTCGTCAAATGTGCAGCCCCACCTCACCTGGGCGGCCCGTCAGCACACACGAAAAAGGGGCCGCGGCACGTCACCACGCACCACGGCCATGTCCGCCTAGAACGATCAGCGGGCCGAAGCGGTCGCCTCGACGATCGCCGCACAGAACGGCTCGAGATCGCCCGGATTGCGGGACGTGATGATGTTACCGTCGACGACGAGCGGCTCATCCACCCAGTCCGCACCGGCGTTGACCAGATCCGCCTTGCACGAGACATACGACGTCAGCTTCGTACCCGATGCCAGGCCCGCGTCAATGAACAACCACGGCGCATGGCAGATCGCCGCGATCGGCCGACCCGCCTCATGGAACGCCTTGACGAAGCGCAGCACCCCCTCGTCGATCCGCGCCGCATCCGCGTTGAGGGTGCCACCCGGCAACACCAGCGAATCGAAGACATCGACGTCGGCCTCGTTGACGTCGACGTCGACCACGAAGGTATCGGCGTGCTCCCAGTCGCCCTTCATCGCGACGAAAGACCCCTCGGAGTAGGACACGATCACGGGCTCACCACCGGCGGCGCGGATCGCACGCATCGGATCGGTCAGCTCGATCTGCTCCACGCCCTGACCCGCGAGCACCGCCACGCGACGCCCATCGAGCGGCCGACCATTGCCGGCCTGGCCCTGGTCCGCCTGGCCGTGATCGATCTGGTCCTGGTTGGACATGTCCGTCATGGTCTCCTCAACTTCTCGTTCGTTAATTCAGGCCCGGAGGCGATGCCGCCCCTCGGGCCAGGTTGGCCAATCCGCATCCGCGGATCACCGAAACTCCATGGTAACCATTAGTCACCGATGGTGGGCATTCCGCCACAATGCCGACGAATGTGCGCCACAGGGCCGGCAGCGCACACTCGTCAAATGTGCAGCCCCGCCAACACCGACGAATGTGCGCCACAGAGCTCACGGCGCACACTCGTCAAATGTGCAGCACCGCCAACACCAACGAATGTGCGCCACAGGGCCGGCAGCGCACACTCGTCAAATGTGCAGCCCCACCAGCGCCCACGAACCCGTCGCCGCACACAAAAAAAGGGCCGCGGCACGTCACCACGCACCACGGCCCATGCCCGCCGCAAACCGGGACGGACACCGGGGAGTCACACGACCGGGAACCACGCCCCCGGCCTCACCGGCGCACCCCATGAGGCACGCCGGATGGGCGAAACGCCGGGACGTCGTCACGCATGACGACGCCCGACACCGTCCCCACCGCCACCCGACGGCGGCACCCGGGGACGCGCGACGAACTAGACGACCTCGCCCTTGCCCACGGTCACCACGCCACCGGGGCTGATCTTGAACCGCTGGGCATCGCGCTCTGCATCGACGCCGATGATCTCGCCGTCGCCCACGACCACGTTCTTGTCCAGAATCGCATGACGCACCACGGCACCACGGCCGATGCGCACACCCGGGAACAGCACCGAACCCTCCACCGTGGCGCCGTCCTCGACGACCACGCCCGTGCTCAGCACCGAATTGCGCACCGTGCCACCCGACACGATGCACCCCGCGCCGACCATCGACGCCTGGGCGATGCCGCCCTGCGTGAACTTCGCCGGCGGCAGATTCTCATCGGCGAACGTGTGGATCGGCCACTTCTTGTTGTAGAGGTTGAACACCGGGTGCACCGAAATCAGGTCCATGTTCGCCTCGTAGAAGGCGTCGATGGTGCCCACGTCACGCCAGTAACCCTTGTCGCGCTCGGTCTCGCCCGCGACGTAGTTGTCCTTGAAGTCGTAAACGTAGGCCTCGCCCTCGGCGACCAGCATCGGAATGATGTCGCCGCCCATGTCGTGGTTCGAATCCTCGTTCTCCGAGTCCCGCTTGATCGCCTCGATCAGGGCATCGGTGGTGAACACGTAATTGCCCATCGACGCGAACGTCGACTCCGGGTCATCCGGGGTGCCCGGCGGGTCGGCCGGCTTCTCCAGGAAGCTGGTGATCCGATTGTTGTCATCCGCATCGATGCAACCGAAGGCATGCGCCTCCGAGCGCGGAACGCGGATGCCCGCCACCGTGACGCCGGCACCCGACTCGATGTGCGCCTGGACCATCTGCTCCGGGTCCATGCGGTACACGTGGTCGGCACCGAAGACGATGACGTACTCCGGCGACTCGTCGTACACGAGGTTCAGGGACTGCAGAATCGCGTCGGCCGACCCGGTGAACCAGCGCTTGCCCAGTCGCTGCTGCGCCGGAACCGGGGTGACGTACTGGCCCGTGATGCCGGACAGCTGCCACGCCTGGGAAATATGGCGGTCAAGCGAGTGGGACTTGTACTGGGTCAGCACGCAGATCTTGACGTAACCCGCGTTGACCAGGTTCGACAGCACGAAGTCGATGAGGCGGTAGCTCCCGCCGAACGGAACTGCGGGCTTGGCGCGGTCCGCAGTCAGCGGAAACAGGCGCTTGCCCTCGCCGCCGGCGAGAACGATGGACAGAACATTCGGTTGACTCCTCACGCCTCCCAACCTATATGCGTTTGCGCGGTCTCGCTTCCGATCCCCCTACCCCCGCCCCGGCACCCGCGTCCACGCCGCCCGGACAGCCGCCGCCCCACTGCACCCGAACGTCCCACCCGCGCTCCCCACCCGCGCCGCCTCCCCCGGCCGGCGCACACACCCCACCCGCGCCCGCCGCCCCCGCATGCGCCGCCCACGGCCAACCCCTCCAAATGCGGATACGCTTGTTGACATGCGAGTTGCGATGATGACCCGAGAGTATCCCCCGGAAATCTACGGCGGCGCAGGCGTACACGTCACCGAGCTCACCCGTTTCATGCGCGGGCTCGATGGCGTCGACGTCGACGTGCATTGCATGGGCGCCCCGCGCGACGAGGAGGGGTGCTACGTCCACGGCGTCGACCCCGAACTCGCCGACGCGAACCCCGCCATCAAGACCCTGTCCACCGGCCTGCGCATGGCGGACGCCGCGGCGGCGACGGACATCCAGGTCGTCCACTCCCACACCTGGTACGCCGGCCTCGGCGGCCACCTGACCGGCAAGCTCAAGGGCATCCCGCACGTGGCCACGGCGCATTCGTTGGAACCGCACCGCCCGTGGAAGCGCGAGCAGCTCGGCGGCGGCTACGACGTGTCGTCGTGGTCGGAGAAGAACACCATGGAGTACGCCGACGGCGTCATCGCGGTGTCGGCCCGCATGAAGGAGGCGATCCTCGACGCCTACCCGCGCATCGAACCGGATCGCGTGCACGTCGTGCTCAACGGCATCGACCCGGGCCTGTGGTACCCGCGCCCGACGTGGGAGGAGTCGCAGGAGGCCAACGGCTGGTCCGTGCTGGCGGACCTCGGCGTCGACCCGTCGCGCCCGATGGTCGCCTTCGTCGGACGCATCACCCGCCAGAAGGGCGTGGGCCACCTGATCAAGGCGGCGTCGCAATTCGACGACGGCGTCCAGCTGGTGCTGTGCGCCGGCGCGCCGGACACCCCGGAGATCGCGGCGGAGACCGAGCAGCTGGTCACCGACCTGCAGGCCGAACGCGACGGCGTGTTCTGGGTGAAGGACATGCTGCCGAAGGAAAAGATCCAGGAGATCCTCACCGCCGCGGATTCCTTCGTCTGCCCGTCGATCTACGAGCCGCTGGGCATCGTCAACCTGGAGGCCATGGCGTGCGGCACCGCGGTCGTCGCCTCGGACGTCGGCGGCATCCCGGAGGTCGTCGTCGACGGCGAAACCGGTGCGCTGGTGCATTACGACGAAAACGACCCGGCGACCTTCGAAGCCGACATCGCGGCCGCGGTGAACAAGATGGTGTCCGACCGCGAGGCGGCGAAGAAGATCGGCGAGGCCGGCAAGCAGCGCGCCATCGACGTCTTCAGCTGGGAAACCATCGCCCGCGACACCGTCGAGGTGTACAAGTCCCTCATGTAGGTCGGACCATGTGGGCCCGAGCATGTAGCCCCGACCAAGTGAGTCCGGGCATATGGGACCGATGACGGCCGGCGCACCCGCAAGGGTGGTGCCGACCGTCGTCACGTCGCACGCGACGACGCTAGCCTGGGGCGCGTGAACACCAACGCGAACCCGACCCGCGGCGACCACCCCGCCGACCTGCCCACCACCCGCCACACCTTCTTCCAGGCGTCGCTGATGACGGCCCTGCTCGACGGCATCTACGACGGAGAAATGTCGATCGGCGAACTGCTGGGCAAGGGAAACTTCGGCATCGGCACCTTCGACGGCCTCGACGGCGAAATGGTCATCATCGACGGCGTGTGCTGGCAACTGCGCGGCGACGGCTCGGCGACGAAGGCGTCGATGGGCCAGAAAACCCCCTACGCGGTGGTGACCAACTTCGTGCCGCACATCGTCCGCGACGCACCGCCCAACTGCGTGCGCGCCGACATCACCCCCTTCATCGACTCCGTCGTCCCCAGCGCCAACTACATGTACGCGCTGCGCATCACCGGCGAGTTCGAATGGGTCACCACGCGGACCGTCGTCAAGCAGTCCCGCCCCTACCCCAAGATGATCGACGCGACCGAAGCCGACGAATCCGTCGACTTCGAAAACGTCTGCGGCGTCATCGCCGGATTCCGCACCCCCGTGTACGAAAAGGGCATCTCCGTGCCCGGCTGCCACGTCCACTTCATCGACGACGACCGCACCGGCGGCGGCCACGTCCTCGACTTCAAGCTGAAATCCGGCGTCATCGAAATCTGCCCCGGCACCGACCTGCAGCTGCGCCTGCCGCTGTCCGAGGAATTCTCCGGCGCCGAACTCGCCCCCGAAGACCTCGACGCGCAGATCCACGCCACCGAGGTCAAGGACTAGCCGACGCTACCGCTCCTTCTTGCCCAGACGCGTCACGTACGCGCGGGCGGTGATCTCCATCTGATGCGGCAGCGCGGCGATGCGCTCGGCCAACACGTCCGGATGAATGTGCCGCGCCGACGGGCTCATGCCGATTTGCGCGGCGATCGCGGCCTGATCGAGGGTCATGGGGAACTCGACGAGCTCCGGCTCTCCGACCGGCACCAGGTGGCCCTCGGCCTGCGCGATCATCCGCTCGACCTTGCCGCGCTCGACGTCGATGATGCCCAACGGCTGACGCAGCTCGCCCAGGTGCCCCGTCGCCGCGGTGAGCACCACGACCTGGCCGCCAGGCTTGAGCACGCGGGCGAACTCCTCCGCATTGCGCGGCGCGAAGATCACCGTGATCGCGTCGATGGAATTGTCGCGGATGGGCAGCCGCGCCCACGCGTCGGCCACCACCGCGCCCACCCGCGGGTGGCACTTGGCCAGGTGCTTCGCCGCCGGCACCGACACGTCGATGCCCACGCCGCGCGCACCGCTGACCCCGTCGAGCGTGTGCGCCAGGTAGTAGCCCGTGCCCGCGCCGATCTCCAGGATCGCCGGATTGGCCTCCTCCGCCACGCAGGCGTCGTCGAGGACGTCCTGCACGTTGCCGGTCACCGCCTCGACGAACGGCGCGTAATGCCCGCCGGACAGGAACTCCTCGCGGGCGGCGATCATCTTCGCGTCATCGCCCGAGTAGCGCAGCCCCGCGCCACCGGCCAGCGTCACGTACCCCTGACGGGCGACGTCATAGCTGTGACCGGACTCGGACTTCAGCGTCGCCCACTCGGGGTCGCCGCACCGCAGCGGGGACCCGTCGATGGGGTCGGCGAGCACGTCGATGATGTCGGCGAGCAACCTATTCCTCCTCGGAAATCCGGCGAACCGGTGGCGCCCGTCGCGAACACCGGTGAATGGTGGCCAATTCTACCGGGCACACCCCGCGGCAATGACAACGGGCCGCCAATGGGCCACCGAACGCGACGCCCCGCCGACGCATCGTCGACGGGGCACGGCGAAATACGGCCGGGGCGCCTCACCGCGTAGCGGGCTCCACCCGGCGGAATCGAAGATCGGTCGGGGTCACTCGCCGACGGCGGTGAGGGCGGCGCCGAGCTCGGCGGCCTCCTCCGGCGTCAGTTCGACGACCAGGCGGCCGCCGCCGTCGGCGGGAACGCGCATGACGATCTTCTTGCCCTCCTTCACGGCCTCCAGAGGTCCATCTCCGGTCCGGGGCTTCATCGCTGCCATGTGACTTCTCCTCATTCGTGAAAGTGCGTGGACGGCTGTGCTTCGGTTTCTTCTGCGCCGCCTGCGCCGACGCGGTCGCCGACACTGCCGACGTGGTCGTCTCCGACGCCGCGCCTGCTCACCGATAATACGCCTTTTCGCACCGCCGGGGGTTTGTCCGCACTTTCGGGCAACCGCGCCAGCAGCACCGCGAACACCGACCAAAACACCGGGATGATCAGCACATACAGGCACACGACGAGAAACTGGATCATTCGTCGCCCACTCGTTCCCGCCTCGTCCCGGGCAGCATCGTGGCCAGCGGCGGGCGGTCGCCGGGAAGGTCCTCGCCGGTGGCCGGCGCCAGGCCGATCTTGCGCAGCAGCGTCGCGGACACCTCCACGGCCATCGGCGCAAGCTCGCCCAGCGGCCGGTTGCGGTGCACGCGCACCCCGAGGTCGACTTCCTGGATCGCCGCGGCGCCCCACCGGTCGGCGACGTCGACGAGCAGGCCGATCTCCACGCCATACCGCGCGGCGAACGGCAGCTCCATCAGGTCGGCCCGCCACGCCGCGTACTCTCCCGACAGCGGCTGCCGGATGACGGCCAGGTCCGGCCGAAACGCCGCCAGCAGCGGCCGGGCGGTCAACTCGGTGACGCGCCCGCCGCCGACGTCCCCCGGCGCATCCCTGCGGTAATGGCCCTTGACCAGGCGCACGGTGTCGTCGGCAAGCAACGGGGCCAGCAGCGACGGCACGAACGCCGGGGACGGGTCGCGCAGGTCGGCGTCGAGGAAGACGACGACGTCACCGCGCGCGGCGGCCACCCCGCGCCACAGGGCCTCACCTTTGCCGGGGCGGGTGGGCACGTCCGGCAGCACGTCGGCCCAATTGACCACCCGCGCCCCGGCGGCCGCGGCGACCTCGGCGGTCGCATCCGTCGAATCGGAATCCACGACGATGATCTCGTCGACGATGCCCGCCGCCAGGCTCGGCCGCACCGACTCGATCACCGACGCGACGGTCGCTTCCTCGTTGAGGGCCGGCAGGATCACCGACACCGCGGGACGCTTGACGACGCCCGCCTCCCCGCGATCCGCCTTCGTGCCATGCACACCGCCGTTGACGTTCCCGCCATCCCCGCCGCTCATTGCAGCCCCCGGATCGTCGACAGGGGCGCGACGTCGCCGCGGATGGCGCCGATCATGCGGCACACGTCGACGGTGTCGTCGACCTCGTGGACGCGGAACATGGCCACGCCCTGCGCCGCCGCCCACGCCGTGGCGGCCAGCGTCGCCGGCACCCGCCCGTCGACGTCCCGGCCGACGGTCTCGCCGACGAAGTCCTTGTTCGACAACGCCATCAGCACCGGCCACCCGGCGGCGACCAGCTCGTCGAGGCGCCGCAGCAGCTCCAGGCCGTGGAAGGTGTTCTTGCCGAAGTCGTGCGTCGGGTCGACCAAAACCTTGTCCTCGGGCACGCCGCAGGCCACCGCCCGCTCCGCCAACGCGGATGTTTCGGCGATGACGTCGGCGACCACGTCGTCGTAATGCACCCGAAACGGCCTGGTGCGGGGCACCGCGCCACCCGTGTGCGAGCAGACGTACCCCGCTCGGTGCGCGCCGGCGACCTCCACCAACTCCGGATCGTGGCCCGCCCACGTGTCGTTGACCAGATCCGCGCCCGCGGCAATGGCGGCCTCGGCCACCGACGCCCGCCACGTGTCCACGCTGATGGTCACGCCCGGATGCCTGCGACGCGCCTCGGCGATGGTGGGCACCACCCGGTCGATCTCCTCGGCCGCGTCGACCACCGGCCCCGGCCCCGCCTTGACGCCGCCGATGTCGATGACGTCCGCCCCCGCCGCGACCACGGCGTCGATCCGGGCCAACGCAGCGTCCTCCGCGGCGGTGGCCCCGCGGTCGTAGAAGGAATCGGGCGTGCGATTGACGATGGCCATCACCGCCGGCAGCGGCGTCGGCTGGAATGCGCTGCGCCGGGCGCCCTTCACCCCGTCGAACTCCTTCACCGTCAGTCCAGCAGCCCCTGGTCGCCGTCGCGGTGGGCGCGGGCGATCGCCTCGCGCGCGACTTCCTCCCGGCGATCGCGCTCCTGCCCCTCGTGGGCGGCGACGATGAACTCCATGGCCTCGTCGATGGAGTCGGTGACCAGGAACAGGTCCATGTCCTCCGGCGAAATCATGCCCTCGGCCAGGACGCGGTCGCGGATCCAGTCGATCAGCCCGCCCCAGAACTCCGTGCCCAGCAGCACGACGGGGAACCGGGTGACCTTGCCGGTCTGCACCATGACCAGCACCTCGAACAACTCGTCGAGGGTGCCGAAGCCGCCGGGCAGCCCGATGAACGCCTGCGAGTACTTCAGGAACATCGTCTTGCGCACGAAGAAGTACCGGAAGTTCAGGCCCAGGTCGACCCAGTCGTTGAGGCTTTGCTCGTGCGGCAGCTCGATGCCCAATCCCACCGACAGGCCGTCGGCGTCGTAGGCCCCGCGGTTGGGCGCCTCCATCAGGCCCGGGCCGCCGCCGGTGATGCACGCGTAGCCGGCTTCGACGATGGCGCGGCCGAGTTCGCAACCCTGGATGTAGTACGGGTGGTCCTCCGGCATGCGCGCCGAACCGAACACCGTGATGGCCTTCGGGATCTCCGCCAGCGCCCCGAACCCGTCGACGAACTCGGACTGGATCCGCAGCACCCGCCAGGTGTCGGTGTGCAACCAGTCGGTGGCCTGGCCCGGGTCGAGCAGGCGGCGATCCGTCGTCGAGCGGTTCGGGTCGTACTCGCCGGTGTTGCGGACCATCATCGGTCCGCGCAGCTGGCGCTTGCGCTCCGGGGAAGGGGTGCGGTGCGGGGCCATGTCGGTGGTCTCCTGGTCGGTTTCTTCGTGGTCGTGCGCGGGTGCGGTGCGGGCCGTGAACCCCACGTCGACGGCAGCTCCGTCGTTTGCGTCATCTGCGTCGTCGGCGTTCAGCCGTGGCGTTCGCCCACCCCAGAGTAACCATCCAGAGCGTCGAGCACCCGGGCATGCAGGTCGGCGGCGATGCCGTGGCAGGCGTCGCCATCGGGCGGGGTGCCCGCGCCGAGATGCGCTGCCAGTTCCTGGGGTTCGGTGGCCACGATCTCGGTCGCGCCGGAAAGCACGGCGGATCCGGCCGGCGCGGCGGACGGCGTCGAGGCCGGGGCGTCGTCAAGCGAAGAAGCAAGCTCCGTGCCCTCGCGCACGACGAACACCCGGGCCCCCACCCCTGCCGGCAACGGCGGCAGCGGCGGCGCCTGAACCGCACGATCCAGGCGCGGGCCCCACGCGACGACGGCGACGCGGGAACCGTTGACCGCGATGGCGGGCTCACCGGCCAGCACCGTCGACCCGGGCAACGGGCGGCACACCGCGGCCAGCAGACGCACCGCCGGATCGGAATGCGAACCGATCACGGCCGGGCCGGGCGGGCGCGTGGCATTCGGGTCCAGGCCGTCGGCGGCGGCGCCGAGCTCGTCGCGGGCCCAATCCGGCAGGGCCGCCAGACGACGCTCGCGTTCGGCTTGACGACGATCCCACGACCCCCGCACCGCCACCCCGCCGACCATGCCGACGGCCAAACCCAAAACGGGCACGCCGATCATGACCAGCGCGCCGGCCCCGCCCTGCGCCGACGAGCCGGCCGCCACCGCCCACGTGCCCTGCGCCGCCGCGGCGACCGCACCGACCAGCGCCCACTTCCCCGCCGCCACGCCGGCGAAAATGCCCCAGCTCACGCACCACGCCAACAGCACGATCACCGCCGCCCACGCCACCGGCGCCCAGCCCATCGCCACCGCGACGACGGCCACGACCAGCGCGACCAACGCCACGCGCCCCAACGCCCGCGACACCGCGATCGCCGCCTTCGCCGCGCGCGGCAAATCCGAACGGGCCAGCAGATCCGCCGATGACGAACCGCCCGCAGCGGCGCGGGACTGCCGGACGGACGACGGGACGGGCTGCCGGGCCGACGACTCGGCGGACGACGGGGCGGGCTGCTCGGCGGGCGTCTGGGCGGACACGGGAAACCTCCGGGGATCGGGCGGCGGCGGCCGCATTCGACGCCCCCGACGATATACCCCGGGGCCCCACCCGAACGGGCCACCGACCAGCCACCGTGCGGTCGAGGGCGCCGACCACAGCGGATACACTTGGAATCATGATGACAACAGGTGCCTCGGCCACGGGTATCGCGAACATCGCAATGGACGGCACCGTCCTGGACACGTGGTACCCCAACCCCCAGCTCGACGACACCATCACCGAATCCGGCACCCGCCGCCTCGGCGCGCAGCACCTCACCCCCCAGTTGCTGCGCCAGGTGCTTCTCGACGAGGACCGCAGGGTCGAGCAGGTCGCGGTGCGCACCACCATCGCCGACCTGTCGCAGCCGCCGATCGACTCGCACGACGCCTACCTGCGCCTGCACCTGCTGTCGCACCGCATCGTCACCCCGCACTCCATCCAGATGAGCGAGGTGTTCGACGCCCTGAACATCGTCGCGTGGACGAACAAGGGCCCCTGTCTGCCCGACAACTTCGAGGCCCTGCGCACCAACCTGCGCATGCGCGGCCTCATCCACGTCTATTCCATCGACCGCATGCCGCGGATGGTCGACTACGTCGTGCCGTCGGGCGTACGCATCGCCGAAGCCGAGCGCGTCCGCCTGGGCGCCTACCTCGCGCCGGGCACCACCGTGCTGCGCGAGGGTTTCGTGTCGCTGAACTCCGGGTCGCTGGGCCCCTGCAAGATCGAGGGCCGGTTGTCGTCGGGCGTGGTGCTCGGCGAGCACACCACCGTCGGTCTGGCCGGCACCGTCATGGCCCGTCACGACGAACGCGGTCGCCGCATCCCGCTGACCGTCGGCCGGCGCTGCGTCATCGGCGTGTCCGCGGGCACCGTGGGCGTCGACCTCGGCGACGACTGCATCATCGACAAGAACATCCTCATCGACAAGGACGCCCCGATCGAGCTTCTCGACGAAGGACGCCGCGTCCACGCCTGGGAGCTCAACGGCCGCGACCGCATGCACTTCTTCCGCCACCCCGATTACGCCGCGGTGTGCATGCGCCCCACCGAGGTGTAGGCGGCTCCCCTCCCCCTGGGTCGGCGCCACGCCCGCACACGCCCGCGTTCTTTTGCGGGTGAACGCACGTCATCGACTCGGCATCGCCGTCGCATCCGCGTCTGACCCCAGCCATCGTCAACGGTGACCCCAGCCATCGTCAACGGCGGAACCGGCCGCGAGAGCCAGGATGACGGCGGGTAATGTCCCATCCATGACCAATGACCCCTTGTCCCGGGCCGACGAGGCCGTGCCGGACGCTTCGACCGACGAGAAGCTCGGCAAGGGACTGAAAGTTCGCCACCTGACCATGATGGGCCTGGGTTCCGCCATCGGCGCGGGACTCTTCCTGGGCACCGGCGTCGGCATCAACGCCGCCGGACCCGGTGTCCTGCTGTCCTACCTCGCCGCCGGCGTCATCGTCGTCCTGGTGATGACCATGCTCGGCGAGATGGCCGCCGCCCGCCCCGCCTCCGGCGCGTTTTCCACCTACGCCGAAATGGCGTTCGGCCGGGGCGCCGGCTTCATCCTCGGCTGGTTGTACTGGTTCATGCTGATCATGGTGCTCGGCGCCGAAATCACCGGCGCCGGCGCGATCATGGGCGCATGGTGGGACATCCCGGGGTGGATCCCGGGCCTGGTGTGCGTGGTGTTCTTCGCCGTCGTCAACCTGGCCAAGGTCCGCGGTTTCGGCGAGTTCGAGTTCTGGTTCGCGTTCATCAAGGTGGCCGTCATCATCGGCTTCCTCGTCATCGGCGTCCTGCTGATCTTCGGGCTGCTGCCCGGCACGACCTTCGTCGGCACGCAACACATCGCGGAGTCGGGCTTCCTGCCCAACGGCTTCTCCGGTGTCGCGGCGGGCCTGCTGGCCGTCGCGTTCGCGTTCGGCGGCATCGAGATCGTCACCATCGCCGCCGCGGAATCCGACGACCCGAAGCGTTCGATCGCCTCCGCCGTCCGCTCGATCATCGTGCGCATCGGCGTGTTCTACATCGGCTGCGTGCTGGTCATCATCACGTTGCTGCCCTACTCCCAGATCGACGGCGCCGACACCGCCGCCGAGTCGCCGTTCACCTTGGTGCTGCAGCAGGCGGGCATCCCGGGCGTCGTCGGCTTCATGGAGGCCGTCATCGTCCTGGCGCTGCTGTCCGCCTTCAACGCCCAGATCTACGCCACGTCGCGCCTGGTGTACTCGATGGCCCGCCGCGGCGAGGCCCCGCACATGTTCACCGCCATGAACTCCCAGGCCGT
The DNA here is from genome assembly GCF_030408835.1 of Corynebacterium freneyi. Classification (NCBI taxonomy): domain Bacteria; kingdom Bacillati; phylum Actinomycetota; class Actinomycetes; order Mycobacteriales; family Corynebacteriaceae; genus Corynebacterium; species Corynebacterium freneyi. The sequence goes on along the minus strand of NZ_CP047357.1, from coordinate 968,501 downwards.
GCCCTACAAGGCGGTGATCATGTCGATGGTCTTCGCGTTCCTGTCGGTCGGCATCCAGGTCGTTTTCGACGGGTCGAAGGTGCTGGTGTTCCTGCTCAACGCCGTCGGCGGCTGCCTGCTGGTCATTTGGCTGGTCATCGCACTGTCGCAAATCAAGCTGCGCCCGCGCCTGGAGGCCAACGACGAGCTCACCGTCCGCCTTCCCGGCTACCCGTGGCTGTCGTGGCTGGCGGTGTTCATGATCCTGGGGCTGACCGTCATGATGCTTTTCGACGAGGTCGCCCGCCAGCAGGTCTTCTCCGTGTTGGCAGTGTGCTTCTTCCTCGCCGTGCTCGCCGCCCTGACGTCGTCGACGCGCGCACGGGCCCGAGACAACATCGACCAGTCCCCCGTCGACGGGGTCCACCACTAGGTGTTCGGCCCCGGGCGAATGCGATGCCCGGGTAGTCGTCAAACCCCGGCAGGTTGCGAGCGCAGCCTGCCGGGGCTCACTCATCTGGCCCCCCTAAACCGGCCCTTCCGGTTTTAGAGTGCGTTGATCTTGGCCTGGAACCCTCCGGAGTGGATCAGTGACCGCAAGATGTAGTGGTTGAGGTTCCTGAACCCGAGTGCGATGCCACGCAGGTGCTCCAACCGTCCGTTGATGGCCTCGACGGGGCCATTGGAAGCGCCGGTGTCGAAGTACGCGAGGATCTCGGCCCGTCGTTTCCACATCGTCCGGCCCAACTGCCCCAGCTCCTGGACCCCGGCGGGAAGATCTTTCCGGATCCGGCACATGATTTTGTACATCCACCTCTTCCCGACCCGACGGTCAGGATGCTCATAGGCTGCGATGATGTCCTGATACGTCCAGTGCGTGACATCCACAGCCGTGTGCCGCTCATCAGCGAACACCGCGTCCAGCTTCGCTTTCTGCCTGTCGGTCAGCAGTCCCATCCGGGTTAGCAGGATCCGACGCACCCCGTACAAGGGATCCCCTGACCGGCCGCGATGCCCACAGGTGTCCTGTTGGATCCGCTGCCGGGTCATAGTCAGCTTGTCGGCGGCCAGGTGCACGACGTGGAACGGGTCCATCACCTTCCTCGCCTTCGGCAGCTGCTCGGTGGTGGCGGTGTGGTAGCCGGCGAATCCGTCCATCGCCACGACTTTCACCCGGTCGCGGAAGGACTTCTCCCGGGCGGCGAGCCAGCGGCGCAGCACCTCAGCGGATCTGCCCGGCACCATGTCCAACAGCCGGGCGGGCCCGGTGCCGTCCACGTTCGGCGTCAGGTCGACGATGACGGTGACGAAACCGGGAGTACCGTCGCCGCGGCGGTGTTTCCATTTGTGCTCGTCCACCCCCAGGACGCGGACTCCGGCCAGGTGGGTGGGATCAGCGTAGATCAGCTCCCAGGCCTGTTCGAGGGCTACCTGGTTGACCAGATCCCAGCCGATGTCCAGGGACTTCGAGATCGCGGCAACGCTCATGCGGTCAATCGCCAGGCGCTGGAGGATCCAGCGGGTGCAGCGGTCGGTGAGCTTGGCTTTCCGCTTCGCGCACACGAGTTGCTGTTGAAAGATCTTTGTCGCACAGGCGGTGTTGGTGCAGGTGAAACGGGGTAGCCGGATCCGTAACCGGGTGGGATGCCCGACGACGGGCAGGTCCACGAGTTCACGGATCCGGTGATCACGCAGCCGGCCTTTCATCCCGCAGGCCGGGCAGGAGGCATCCTGTTCCACCGGGCGGCAGGTGATCCACGTGTGGCGCTCATCGATCGCGGCGCCCGTGATGGTCAGGCCGAGTTCAACGGTCCGGATGATGGTGTCAGCAATAAGAGACGTAGAATCGGGCATAGGTCCTCGGGGCGAAAGATGGTTGTGTAGGAGCTTTCATCTTCGCACCAGGGACCCCTATATCTTGTGGTGGGTCCCGATCCTCATACTTGGTACCTCATCCCGGCTACGCACCCCAGATCCGGAAGAGCCCCTAAACCACGGGGCCCAAACCACGGGGTCGGCCCGAAGTAGCCGCCGAATCGTCAAACCACGGGGTCCAAACCACGGGGTCGGCCCATTTTCGTCCCTAAACCACGGGGTCAGCACGAACCCCGTGGTTTGGACCCCGTGGTTTGGGCGTGGGAGAGGACGCTAGGCCGAGGCGACGGCCGGCCCGATCTTCGCGCCGAGGAATGCGGCGGCCTCGGCACGTGCCGACGGCGCTCCGTCCAACTCGGCCTCGTACTGCAGATGATCGGACGAGCCGTCGATCAGGAACTCCAGCAACGCGCCCAGGGCCTCTCGGATCTCCGGATCGGCCAGGGCACCCGACCCCACGGCGTCTTCGATGACCGCGCGGGCGGCGGCGGCATCCTTCGGGGCGAACGACGCCGACATCACCGCCGGGGCGATCTCCCGCATTCCCGGGGTGGAATCGCACCACAGGTCACCGTCGTTGCACGAGTCGAAGATGCGGTCGCCGAGCACACCCCACGTCCCCTCGCGCGGCCCGAGAATTCCCGTCGAATCCGCGGCCGCCGTGCCATGGGCGACCGCGACATCCGCACCGCGACGGGGATTGCCGAACAGGGCCACCGCGACGACGCGATCGACCAGCGGCACCCCGGCCGCATCCGTCCGCCCGGCCAACGCGTCGTCCGCCCACCCGCCGACGATGTCCGCGCCCTGCGAATACCCGGTGAACACCAACCCGGTCGTCGGGCAGGCCGCGGCGACGGCGTCGACGAGACGGGTCAACGCCTCCTGGCCGCGCGGCGCCGACTCCGCGTATGAGGCGGTCAGAAACGCATCCGACGTGTAGGGCAGGTACAGGTTGCGGACGTCATCGCCGAACTCGGCGGCCAGATCATGCCCCAGCCCGGAAACGACGCGCCCATGCGGAACATCCGGGTCACGCTGATCGTTGGTTTCGCCGGTGCCCGGCACGTGAATCGCCGTGATGGCCGTGCATTCGCGGTCATCCAGCGCGTCCAGGCCCAGGTCCTTGCCCGCGAGCCGACCGATGCCGTGCTCGATCCCGCTCCACGCCGACGGGGGGATCATCGGGCTGCGCACGCCACCGTCGTCGAGGGCCGGCGGCTCGTACGGGATGGTCGGCGGAGTCACCGCCGACGCCGGGCCGACACCCACGCCAAGCCCGCCGACGGCGATCGCCGTGGCCGCCAGCGCAGCGGTGACTCGACGATGGACGCGCTGATGGCCCCGACGATGAACGCCCCTGATGTTCATTCGATTTCTCCCCGTGGAAACTTCCCCATTGGAACGGCATCTGACAGATGGGATGCTAACCCCACCCGCCGGGAAAACGGCCTCGCCGCGCCGCACCCGAACAGCCCCGCGAGCACCACACGGGCAACGTAGCCGAAACACCGACACGGGCTCGCCGCGCCAACGCTCAGTACCTCGGTTCAGCCAACGGATCCGCCACATCACGAACCGAGCGGAAATGACGCGGCCGCCCGTCGAGGGGATCGTCGTAACGCAACTCCGTGGCCACCAACCTCAACACCCGGGTGACGTCGCCCAGATCCAACCCACGGTCCTCGGGATACGTGTCGTCGCCGAGAATCGGATACCCCAGATGCGCCATCGTCGCCCGCAGCTGATGCGTCCGCCCCGTCACCGGCTCCAGGCGCCACTTCCCCACCGTCATCCGCGTGCCACACGAACCGCACCCGCACGACGCGCCATGCCCGCCGCCGAACATCCCCGGCAACACATCCCCCACCTCCGCCGCCACCGTGCCCACGTACGTCACCCGCGTCGTCGCCGACCGCCACACCACCCCCGGCGCATCACCGGCGGCCACGGCGGGCCGGTCGGCCGACGGGCCGTCGTCAAGCAACAAATCCCGCACCCGCACCCCACGCTCACCGGCGACGTTGGCCAACTCCACCACGACGTCCCGCGACTCACCCGGCGCCCAATCATCGGCGACGACCGTCAACGCCTCATACGTCTTGCCCACGCGGCCGGCCTGAAACAACCGCTGGTACGCGCCCCGCGACGCCGCATCCCGCGACACCAACAACAACCCCGACGTCAACCGATCAAGCCGATGCACGCACGTCAGGTCCGGCTCCCCGAACCGATCCCGCAACCGCCGCAGCACCGTGTTACGCACCAGGCGGCCGTTGGGCGTCGACGGCAGGAAGGGAGGCTTGTCGACGACGACCACCCCACCCTCTTCCGCCACCACCACCGGATCAAACGGAATGTCCGGCTCCGCGTGGGAGACCACCGGGTCAGGCGCAGGCGCCTTCTTCGCACCCCACCACTCGTCACGGTTGCCCGCCGCCCTGCCCATTCGGTCACGCTCCTCACGCCACGGCACGTCACGGCACTCCACGGCCGAGCCATAGAGCCGCACCGCACCGCCCACATCACACGCCGGCGATCGCCGATCATGCCCCCGCAATCCTGCCGTATCCTGACCCCATGACCGACGCCACCCCCACCGACCACGACGCCACCGCCACCACCGCCGGGGCCGGCGCCCACGCACCCCACACCCCGCAATCCGACGCCAACCCCGCCACCGCCACCTCCACGGCCTACAGCGTCCGCATCGTCGCCGGCGTCCTCCTCATCGTCGTGTTCGGCGGACTGCCCACCGTCGTCGACGGACGCCCCCTGTGGGCCGCGATCGTCGGACTCATCGGCGTCATCGCGGGCGCCATCCTCATCGCGCTGGCCATCAACTCCATGATCCGCGAACGCCGCGCCCGAAACCTCGCCGCCCGACGCTGACGCCACCGCCGGCCGCGCCCGACGACACGGGCGAAGGCGCGGAGGCCGAGACGTCGTAAAGCACGGGGACACCCGCCCGCAAAAAGACGGAACCGAACCGCCGCCCCGCGCGTCCAACTGGGCATGGGGGACAACGACACGACCACGACCATGCCCACCGACGCCACCGGACTGCGGCCACTCGGCTCAGGACTCCTCGCCGCCCGCGGCCCCGTCGGCCGATCCGCACTCGCCCGAGCCGTCAAAGCCGGCACCGCACTGAAACTCGCGCCCGGCATCATCATCGACGCAACCACCTGGGCCGCCGCCGACTGGCCCGAACGCCGCCGCCTGCGCTGCCTCGCCCACGCCCACGCGCACCCCAAACTCGCGCTCGCCGGCGTCAGCGCCGCCCGCATCCACGGCCTCGACATTCTCGTCGACCCCGACCACGACACCGACGAAAAAGTCCACCTCGCCCACGTCGGCCGCGGCAAAACCGGCGGCGGCGCCGGGCACACCGTCCACTGCCTCGCCCTCGACGCCGCCGACATCACCGTCGTCGACGGCATCCGCGTCACCACACCCGCACGCACCATCCACGACCTGCGCACCACCCACGGGCCCGCCCACGCCCTCGCCGCCGCCGACGACGCCCTGCGCAAAGGCCACGGCCGCGGCGCACTCACCGCCCTGGCGGCCACCCTGCTCGGCCGCCGCACACCCGGCGCCAAACAGACCGCCGAAGTGATCATGCTCGCGTCCACGCACTCCGAAAGCCCCGCCGAATCGTGGACCCGCTGGCTGCTCCACGTCCTCGGACTGTGCGGCGTCCTGCAGCAGGTGTACATCATCGCGCCCGACGGCCGGCCCATCCGGCGCGTTGACTTCTGGATCCCCGAGCTCGAGATGGTCATCGAATTCCACGGCTGGAAGAAATACGACGGCCGCTACGGCGACGGCGACGTCATATCCACGTACGAAAACGCCGCCATGCGCGAACTGGCCAACTGCGGACTCGAGGTCGTGCAGCTGACATGGCGCATGCTTGTCGACGGCTCCGCCGCAACGCTCATCGCTCAGCGCGTCGCCGCACGCCGCGAGTTGCTGGAGAAGGCGGGGCCGCAGTTCACCGGCGAGGTGTTCCTGCGGCACGAGAAGCTGCCGGCGCGGGTGACGCGCTACTTCCGCGGCAAGTGAGCGGGGTGCAGCTTCCGCGGCAAGTGAGCGGGGTGCAGCTTCCGCGGCAAGTGAGCGGGGTGCAGCTTCCGCGGCAAGTGAGCGGGGTGCAGCGAGCGTGGGCATATCGGCCTGGTGCCCCAACGGCGGGGCCCGTCGCCCACTGCGGCTGTACCGGCGTCAGACTCCGCCCCGAGCGAAGCACTGGCCCCCGGGACGGCCCTGATCCCGGTCGAAAACCCTCAACCCAAGGTTTGAAGCGCACTTAGCCGGCGGATTTGTTGCAAATTTCGGCCAAACTTTCCCGATTTGACCGACGATTTGCAACAAATCCGCCGACTAAATGCAGATCAAGTTCCAACGGTTACGCATGGGGCAGGTGGGGCCCATGAGAACCGGCGGCGGGCCCACGCGCTGTTGCCCCGACCGAGGCGGCGGGGCCATGCCAAGGGCGGCCCGGAGTTCAGCGGTTGCCGGGGCTCAGGGGCGCCGGACCACGCCGAAAGCCGCCGGGAGTTCAGGGATTGCCGCAGTTCAGGGATTGCCGCAGTTCAGGGGGTGCCGGGCCGGCCCCACCAACACCAAGGCTTGACGACGGCAACCGCCGGGTCGCCGCTCTGCTAGTCCTCTGCCTGCGGGGGCAGCTCGGCGATGAACGCGACGTCGAAGTCCTGCGGGCCGAGCTTCGCGGCGCCACCGGGCGACCCGAGCTCGTCGAACCAGTCGACGTTGGCGTCGGTGTAGTCGGCCCACTCGTCGGGCACGTCATCCTCGTAGAAGATGGCCTCGACGGGGCACACGGGCTCGCAGGCGCCGCAGTCGACGCACTCGTCGGGGTGGATGTACAGCATCCGCTTGCCCTCGTAGATGCAGTCGACGGGGCATTCCTCGACGCAGGCGCGGTCCATCACGTCCACGCAGGGCTGGGCGATCACGTATGTCATGGCTTGGGAAACGGCCTTTCACGAATGCGGGGCTGGTTGTAACCGCCCCATTGTGTCATTTGCGGTGCCGGAGCGGCCAACCGCCCCCGACGATACCGGCGATGAGCAGGATGACCGATCGGATGGACTCGCCGAGGACCTGGTCCCCGCCGAACGGGAGGCCGGTCCAGATGAACAGGAAGATGTAGCCGACGATCCAGGTCCACATCGGGATGAGTGCGATGTTACGGCTCTTCGTCCACAGCATCGCCGTACGAGTAATTATGAGATTAAACACGTATGCGGCGGCGATGGTCCACGGCAGGGGGATGGGCACGCCGCCGACGTCGATGCGCATGCCCAGGTACGCGACTTCGAGCACGAGCGACACCAGTGCGGCGATGGACAGCCAGAGGATGCCGGTGATGATTTCCCCGCGGCCGACGTCTTCGCGGACTTGGCTGCGGTCGGGGGCGCCCCAGTGCTTTTCGACGGCCACCTCTCCGCCTTCGGCCGGTTTGTTCATCGCGCCGTCTCCGCGGAGGTGGCGGGGGCGGCAACCCATTCCTTCTCCCCCGCCAACACGGCGGCGAGGTCGGCGCCCGCGGTGCCCAGGCGGTAGTGCTCGGCGGGCATGATCGGCTGGCACACGAGGTTCGACAGCGCCCACGTGCCCCGCGCCGCGCCCGAGGCGTCCACGGCCCCGACGGCGGCTTGGGGGTTGACCATGCTCACGCTGCCGTCCCCGACCCATACCTGGGTGGCGTGGGCGCGCAGGGAGGCCGTCTTGGCTGCGACGTCGGCGTCGGAAAGCCGTACCGCGAAATCCGATGCGACCGACGGCAAGTCGTCGAAGCCGGCGCGGGTCCACGGCTGCGGCACCACGGTGATGGCGTCGAGGCCGGCGCGCAGGGCGTCGTCGTCGGTGACCGTCCAGATCGTCGCCCACAATTCGGCGTCCGCCACCGGGCCGCCGCCGGTACCCGAATCCTCGCCCGAGCCGTCGCCGGCGTCGCCGCCCACCCGCGCCTCGGCCCGCAGCCGGTCGCACGCGGCGACGGTGAGCTCGTGGGCGCGGATGTGGTCGGGGTGGCCGTAGCCGCCGTCGGCGTCGTAGGTGATCACGGCATGGGGTCGCAGGTCGCGCAGCACGGCGGTGAGCTGGTCGAGGGCCTCGTCGCCGGAGCGGATGAACGCCCGCTCGTCGTCGTTGCCGGGGTCGCCGACCATGCCGGAATCGCGCCAGCGCCCCGCGCCGCCGAGATGCACCGGCGCGTGCCCGGGGCCGTTGCACCCCAGGGCGGTCAGTGCGGCGTGGAGTTCGTGGACGCGGAAGCCGCCCAGCTGGTCGGATTCGCCGCCGACGAGCCCCTGGTACGGCTCGCCGATGACTTCGCCGAGTTCGCCGAGCGTGCATGTCACCACCGTCACCTGCGCCCCGCGGCGGACGAGCTGCGCGATGGTGCCGCCGGTGGTGATCGCCTCGTCGTCCGGGTGCGCGTGCACGAGCGCCACGCGCAGCCCGGTCAGATCGCGGGCGTGGTCGGCGGGGTTGGGCATGTCTGCTCCTGACGTGGTGTCGGTGGTGGTTGCGTGACGACGTCCCGACGTCATCGCCGTCCGCCCTCCCCATCGGGTGCGGCGGCGTCGGGGTCGGCGTCGGGATCGGCCCCCGGCTCCGCATCGGCGTCGGAATCGGCCCCCGAGTCGGCGTCGGCGTCGGGATTGGGACCGGCCCCGGAGTCGGCGTTGGGATCGCCATCGGGGTCGGCGACCTCGGATGTCGTGGCCGAGGGTACTCGCCGCCAATCCGGGATGGTCATCAGCGGCCCGATGAACGGACTGGACGGCCATGCCAGGGGATCGGTGGCGTCCTCGTCGGCGATCGGCAACTCAACGCCCGACCCCATCACCGTGAGGACCCGATCCACCACGATGCCCAGCTCGACCGCCTCCTGGTCGACGGCGTCGCAGATGCGGGCGGGCACCGCCCCCTCCGGCGCGATGACGTCCACCCCGAGGCCGCCGGCAGTTCCCGCGCCGACGGCCTCGTCGAGCATCTCGTCGATCGCCGCGTCGCACAGACCCGACAGGTTCGAACCGCGGGCGACGTCGGCCGGCGCGGCGCCCGTCTTCTCCCCGGTCCCCTCACCCGGCTCCGGCGTCGTGGTCGCCCCGGACGTGGTGCCCGGGGTCGACGTGGCACCCGGGGTGGCCGGGGCCGACGTGGCCGACGTCTCCGTCGACGCGCCCGGCCGCGCATCCCCCGCCGGCCGCGTCGACCGGCGCTTGTCCGACGGGCACGCCCACCGGCTCGCGGCCTTCTGCGGCGAATCGACCACGTCATTCCACGCCACGACGAAATCCACGCGGCCATGCGGCAACAACGAGCCCGCGAGCGTCTGCTCATCGGCCGCCGTCACCCGCGCCGGCAACCCGGCTGCGGTGAACTGATCGGCGATGGCCCGCGCCGCCGCCACCGCCTGCCGATCCTCGCCCATCACGCCGATGAGCAGCGGATTGTCCTCCGACACGCCGTCGACGACACTGGACAAGTCCACCGACGCGGCCTCCGGATCCCGCCGCCCCGACTCCCGGCCGTCGTCGCCACCGGCCCCTTGACCCCCACGCCGCTCCTGCGACTGCGCCCGATCCCCCGACGTCGCCGCGGCGCCCGACGCGGAATACGGCGAATCCGGGATCCGAAGATCATCCGTGCGCCCCGTCGCAATCGCGGCCACCGCACCCACGTCAACGGCGGAGAACAGGGAACGGCGAACCGCGACGTCGTCAAGCAAAGGCGACGCGACGTTGGCATGCAGAGTCAACTCACGCGGAAGGGCCGCCGAGGTCTCCACCGCTCCCGGCACCAGCCCATACGTCAACGCCGTGGTCTGCCGCGGACGCACCCGCACCGCCTGCAACTGCCCGGCGCGCAACTGCTCCGCCCCCGTCACCGAACCGTCGACCGAACGAACGATGACCGTGTCCGTCTTCGCCGGCACATCACCCCAGAACCGATCGTTGCGCACCAGACGCACCTCGCCGCGGCCCACGTCGATGGACTGCGCCGTATAACGACCCCCCGACGCCGGCAGACTCGTGTCCAGAAGATCGACGAACGGCGTCGCCGACGGACGCATCACATGGCTCGGCAACAAATTGCGGAACAACGTCCGCCACTCCGGCATCGCCCCATCGACGAGCACGTCGACCTGCCGGCCACCCGCCGACACCGTGATCGCCTTGATGCGCTCATACCCCGCCGCATCCGACACGCCCGCATTGGCCAGCAACGACGCATGCAAGTACCGGAAATCGGCGCCCGAAATCGGCGTGCCATCCGACCACTGCGCACCCGACCGAATGCGGTACCGGATGCGCGTATCGCCGGCCCGGGCATCCGAGGCATCGGCGTCCCGGGCCTCCGCGGCAATCGACGGGGCGGCGTCCTCGGCCGCCCCCGTGGAATCCGAGCCCGTGCCCGAGCCCGAGCTCGACCCCGAGCCCGAACCGCCGTCCACACCGGAACCGTCGGCCCGCTCGCCATCCCCCGCATCTTCGTCGGGCACCGGCTCATCCACCGGCACGATCTCCGCGCTCTCCAACAGATCCGGGCTCATCCGCCACCGCGACGGGTCCTCCGGGTCCGGCTCGAACGCGCTCGGCAACGTCAACGCCGCCACCAGATCCGTCACCGGCGACGCATCCGCGATCAAATGCGGATTGAAACCCTCCCCGAACGCGTCGACGCCCACCCGGATCTGCTTCAGCGACTCCTCCGCCCGCGCCGCCGCCTCGCGCGGCGGCTCATCCTCCCCGACCGTCGGCGCATCCCCCGGATTGGCCATGCACCCCGACAACAGAACCGCCGCCGCCACGCTCCCCAACAGAGCGGTGCGGCGGCGGCGATTCTGGCGTTCCAACATGGGATCAGCCTACTTCACGGCCCGGACCGACCCCCACGCGAACTACTTGCCCTGGTTGCGGGCCTTCTCGCGGGAACGGGCGCGGTTGCGCTCGGTGGCGTTGAGGATCAGCTTGCGCACGCGGATGCCCTCCGGCGTGACCTCGACGCACTCGTCGGCGCCACAGAACTCCATGGCCTCATCCAGCGTCAGGGAGCGCGCCTTGTCCAGCGTCACCGTCGTGTCGGCCGACGCCGCACGCATGTTGGTGAGCTTCTTCTCCTTGGTGATGTTGATGTCCATGTCCTCGTCGCGCGGGTTCGCGCCGACGACCATGCCCTCGTAGGCCTGGTCGCCCGGCTCGACGAAGAAGGTGCCGCGGTCGGCCAACTGCAACAGCGCGTACGCGGTGATCTGGCCGCTGCGGTCGGCGACGAGCGAACCGGTGGCGCGGTCCTTGATCTCGCCGGCCCAGTCGTCATAGCCCGCGGAGAAGTGGTTGGCGATGCCGGTGCCCTTGGTCTCCGTCATGAAGATGGTGCGGAAGCCGATCAGGCCACGCGACGGCACGACGAACTCCATGCGGACCCAGCCGGTGCCCTGGTTGCCCATCTGCTCCATGCGGCCCTTGCGGGCGGCCATGAGCTGGGTGACGGCGCCGAGGTGCTCCTCGGGCACGTCGATGGTCAGATGCTCGTAGGGTTCCTGCAGCTTGCCGTCGACGGTCTTGGTGACCACCTGCGGCTTGCCGACGGTCAGCTCGAAGCCTTCGCGGCGCATGGTCTCGACGAGGATGGACAGCGCCATCTCGCCGCGGCCCTGGACCTCCCAGGCGTCGGGGCGTTCGGTGGGCAGGACGCGCAGCGACACGTTGCCGATGAGCTCCTGGTCGAGGCGGGCCTTGACCATGCGGGCGGTGAGCTTGTCGCCGCCGCCCTGGCCGGCCATCGGCGAGGTGTTGACGCCGATGGTCATGGAGATCGCGGGCTCGTCGACGGTGATGCGCGGCAGGGCCTCGGGGGCGTCGACGGCGCAGAGGGTGTCGCCGATCATGACCTCGTCGATGCCGGAGATCGCGGCGATGTCGCCGGCGATGGCCTCGTCGGTGGGCACGCGGGTGACGCCGACGGTGCGCAGCAGCTCGGCGATCTTGGCGGTCTTGGTGTGCTCCTCGCCGTCGGAGTCGTAGTGGATCCAGGAGACCTGCTGGCCCTTGCGGATGCGGCCCTTGTGGATGCGGATCAGTCCGATACGGCCGAGGAAGGAGCTGGAGTCCAGGTTGGTGACCTGCGCCTGCAGCGGCGCGTCGATGTCGGCGGACGGCTCCGGCAGCACCTCGGTGATGACGTCGAACAGCGGCTGGAGGTTGTCGGAGTCCGGCAGGTTACCGTTGCCCGGGTTTTCGGTGGCGGCCTTGCCGGCGCGACCGGAGGCGTAGAGCACGGGCAGTTCGAGGTTGCGCTCGGCGGCTTCGGCGGCGTCCGGGTCCTCGAGGGTGGAGGCCAGCTCCAGCAGGAGGTCCTGGGCTTCTTCGACGACTTCGTCGATGCGGGCGTCGGGGCGGTCGGTTTTGTTGACCACGATGATGACCGGCATGGAGGCCGCGAGCGCCTTGCCCAGCACGAAGCGGGTCTGCGGCAGCGGGCCTTCGGAGGAGTCGATGAGCAACACGACGCCGTCGACCATGGACAGGGCGCGTTCGACTTCGCCGCCGAAGTCGGCGTGGCCGGGGGTGTCGATGACGTTGATGATGAGGTCCCGGCCGTCCTTGCCCGCGCCCTTGCGTCGGATGGCGGTGTTCTTGGCCAGGATGGTGATGCCCTTTTCCTTCTCCAGGTCACCGGAGTCCATCACGCGGTCGGCGACCTCCCCGTGGTCGCCGAAGACGCCGGACTGTTCCAGCATGGCGTTGACGAGGGTGGTCTTGCCATGGTCGACGTGGGCGACGATGGCTACGTTGCGGAACTCGGTTTCGTTCACGTGGGGGGTGCTCCTTGGAGATTGAGGCAGGTGGGCCCCGACGGGCCCGGCGGGTACAGGCTACTCGCTTGCCGGGGGCGGACGCGATTTCAAGGGTCGGCGGGGCTGGCGGCACCCGCCCACCCCCGTCGCCCCTGCATTCGCGGCGCCGCACACTCCTTTGGCGGAGTTCGCGGCCTTTTCGGGGGTCCGGCGCGAACACCAGCGTTAACCCCCTACCACACACGTCACATCAACCACATCAGACTCGCCGGCAACATTCTTGTGCGGGGGGAAGAAATTTACCGAATCTTTTCCCAAATGAGTTTGTGCCCCTTATGATGGCGTCACTTCCATCAACGTCACCTCAGGTGATCATCAGCTACGACCTACGAGGGGTATTTCAACCGTGGTCTCGAACCGTCGCACCAACATCCGCCGCATCGCGGCCGCCCTGGGCACCGCCGCTCTGCTGTCGGCCGGCATCGCCCCCGCCTCCATGGCGCAGCCGGCCCTGCCGGGTCTGCCGACCCCGGACTACGGCTCCATCCCGCAGGCGCCGAGCAGCTCCGATCTGCCGGCCAACGAGATTGCCGCGGCCATCGAGCGGATCACGAGCCAGGAAGCCGTGCCGGAGGAGATCCGCTCCGCGCTCGAGCGCGTGTCGGCCTTCCTGACCGGCTCCGGCGAGCCCGGCTGGGAGGAGCCGGAGAACGCTCCGACCACCTCGGACTTCCCGCTGCCGAGCGTCGCCGAGAACTGCATCAACGGCGAGGGCCGCTCCTTCGGTATGGCGACCTCCATCCCGGGCCCCGCGGCTCTGCCGCTGCCGGGCGTTCCGGCCCACCAGGTCGGCTACGTCTTCACCGGCCTGGGCACCAAGGGCGTGTACAACGGCCAGTCGACCATGAAGGTCCACTGGGTCAACATCACCAACGGCAAGTACGGCACCACCCCGCTGACCTACAACGGCGTCAACGAGGACAGCCACGGCACCGTCAACGGCGTCGCGGACACCGGTTCCGGCATCGTCGTCTCGGCCATCGAGGGTGGCTTCACCACCAACGGCGAGAACGGCCCGTCGGAGTGCAACTACACCCCGACCGCCACCTACACCGTGGTTCAGTAGCTTCGGCTCTTCGCTTTACGACGACCCCGTCTCCCCGCCGCACGGCGGGAGGGCGGGGTTTCGCCGTGTTCGAGGTCTGGCACCGCTGCGGCGGCAACCGAACCTTGGTCTCCGATGCCGCACTTGCATCCCCAGTGGGGTATAGTCACCTGCGATGACGCGGCGGCCCGGCCCGGGTCGCCGCAGAAACAGCCCACAGCTTCACCTACCCCCACGGAGACCCGCATGTGCTACCCCGTCGAATGCCCCAAGTGCCACAAGACCACGTGGGGAGGCTGCGGCATGCACGTCGATCAGGTCATGGCGACCGTGCCGAAGGACCGCCAGTGCACCTGCCCGGCCAACCAGCCCGGCCAGCCCAAGAAGTCGGGACTGTTCGGCCTCTTCGGCTGACCCGACGGCCGGTCGGCTCCGTCGATCCGGGCGGCGCACTACAGTCGGGACCATGTCCGACCTGCACGTGCCGAAGCTGGAGACCTTCGACATCGGGGCCCGCGCCAACGTCGACCCGAAGGGATTCGTCCGCGCCGTCGACGTCTTCGAGGTCCACCCCCACGGCCTGTACATGGCACGGGGCGCCGATCACCCGCAGTTCGGGTACCTCGAATCATGGCTGCTGCCCTCGTTGGGCCTGCGGGCGAACATCTTCCACTTCCGCCCCGGCGTGGCGGCGACCAGCCATCGCTACCTCGACGTCGCCGAAGTGACGTGGAGCGACGGTGATGCCTCCGACCACCCGACCGCGCGAGGAGCCACGGCAGACGCCATGCCCGACGCCGCCTCTGCGACGGTGTGGCGCACGCGCGATCTCTACCTCGACCTGCTCGTCCTCGACGGCGCAGTCCACGTCGACGACACCGATGAACTCACCGCAGCCATCGCCGCGGGCATCGTCGACGCCGACGCCGGCGCCTGGGCCATCGACCGCGCCTTCGGCGCACTGGCCGGCATCACCGCCCACGACGGCGACGTCGACTCCTGGCTCGCCGCCGCCGGATGCCCCGTGACATGGTCAAACGACGTCAGGCTCGCCGAAGCGAACCAGCCCCACCCCAAACGCGTCGCCATCGGTCAGGGCCCGGATGCGCCGGCCGTTGGGCCCACGCGTTAGCGTCGTAAAGCAACGACCACCCGAACAACCGGAAAGCGGGAACCATGACGGCCATCATCGACGCGGTGCGCGCCCACCTGTGCGGCTACTTCGAGGAAAGCGCCCCCGGCGAAGCGAAGCTGACGTTCCTCGGCGCCGACCCCCTCACCGTGCTGCGGTTCGGCCCCGACCGCGACGGCACCGTCACCTACGCCACGCTCGGCTGCTCGCGATCGCCCATGCAGGACCCATCCGCCATGGTCACCGACCCCGACGACGGGCCGCGCGCCGAACTGGCACTGCCCATCATCGGCGGACTCGACGCCGTGACGCGGCCGCTGGCGATGCTCGCCGCCTCCCCCTCCATCGAAGGCCTCGTTCTGCAGGACGGGGCGCTGCTCGACTTCGGCCAGCCGCTGTGGCCCGACGCGCGCTTCACCGGATTCGTGCTCGTCGACGCCGACGTCCCCGACGTGACCGTCGGAGGAAACGGCGGCGAGATTGGTGGCGCCGGACAGGACGGGGACGAAAAAGCCGGGGACGGCACCGACTCCGACATGGACGTGTTCGGCACTCCCCTGGCCATGGGCATCGGCGCGCCGGCGGCGGACGACGCACGACCGGCCACCGTGTCGATCCTGCAGCCGGTGCCGGCCACCCCCAACGAATTCGCCCTCGCACGGGCCAAGGGCGTCGCCGAACTGCGCACTCAATGGCGCGAGAAGGGCACCGTGCTCGCCGACCCCCATCGGGCGAGCGTGGTGTAGCGACAACGACGCGACGGCAAAGAGAAAAAGACCGGGACGCGGCCACACCGCCGCCCCGGCCCCGCGCCCACGCCCGCGACTACAAATAGACTTCCAGCTCAGGCGCCTACGCCAGACGCCCAGGTCAGGCGCCCACATCCGCGCCTACGTCAGGCGCAAGAACAGCTCCTCGATCTCATCCGGGGTGAGATTGCCCTCGCCCGAACCGTTGAGGCAGCCGCGCATCGACGACGACACCAACTTGAAACCGGCGCGATCCAACGCCTTGGACACCGCCGCCAACTGCGTGACCACATCACGGCAGTGGCGGTCCTCCTCCATCATCGCGATGACGCCGGCCAGCTGCCCATGGGCGCGCTTGAGCCGGTTGATGATGGCCCGACGCTGAGCGACGGGATCGAACCCGGGATCGGATTCCACGGTCGAAACAACCACCTCGGAAGCCACCGAACACCCCTGTCTGATCGTCGTACGATCCATCCACGCGCAGGATCGACGCCCGGCCAGCCACCACGCGACTCGCCGCCACGCGGGGAATGGCCTGCGACGCGGAACCGGGACGGTCGGCACCTGCGCAACACCTTTACATACCCCGCACCGTACCCCATCACATGAGGGTTTGAACAGATCTGTCTGAGCAGACGTTCATAATCCCAGGTGACGGGCCAACTCATGAAGGCCCATGACGACTCGTTGATACATTGATCACCATGAAATCCAGCGCCGATCCCACCCCGCACCGCACCACCCCGTATCACGCGGCGCAAGCCAGCCGGCTGTGGCGCATCGCCGTCGGCGTATACCTGCCGGCGCTGGCCCTGACCGTGGCCACCGCGATCCTCAACTGGGACCGCATGATCGAGGCGGCGCAATCCGGCACCACCGGCACCATCGTCCCCACCGAATCCCAGGCGCAGACGTCCGTGCTGATCAGCGTCGCATTTGCGACCATTCTGCAGGGCGCCGTGGCACTGGCGTGCTGGCTGCTCGCCGGAAAACTGCTGCGCGGCAGCGTCGCCGCACGGATGATCCTCAGCATCGCCGCGACCGTGTTCACCATCAGCGCCGTGCTGTCGGTCATCGCCCTGGCCACCGGCGCCAACCAGGTAGGGGCGGGCTCCGGCGCCGCCGAATTCATCGACGGCACCGTCACCGTGCTCATCGCCGTCGCCTCCGCCATCGCCGCGTGGGCGACCATCCAGTCCTACCGCGGCCCCGACAACCGGGCCTTCTTCGCCACGACGTAACACCGTGACCACCATTCCTCCCGCCGGCAATCTCGGCTCCTCCGCCGGCCCCGGCCCCGAGTCCGGTTCCGGCCCGGGTTCCGGCTCTCCAACCGCCTCGCGCCTGTGGTTCTTCGCGGTTCTGCTGGTCATCGGTATGTTCTCGCTCGAATTCGGGTCGGCGTTCGCCGCGATGGCGATCGACGCGTCGTCGGCGGGCGTCGTCGTCACCCTGCGGATGGGTCTGGCCGGGCTGATCCTCATGGTCCTGCTGCGCCCGCGCCTGCGCGGTTTGTCGGGAACGGATTGGGCGTGGCTGGCCGGGCTCGCGGCGACGATGGGCCTGATGAACTTCTTCTTCTACCTGTCCATCGACCGCATCCCGCTCGGCGCGGCGGTGACGTTCGAGCTGGTCGGGCCGCTGATCCTGTCCGCCGCCCGCGCCCGCAGGCCCCGGGCGCTGGCGTTTACTGCGCTGGCGTTCGGCGGCGTGGTCATGCTCGGCTGGTCGGGCCTGCACGACCTCACCGTCGCGGGCGTCGCCTGCGCGCTGATCGCCGGCGCGTTCTGGGCGGGCTACATCCTCACCACCGAGGGCACCGGTCGACGTTTCTCGGCTCATCCGGATCTGGAGTGCGTAATTAGCGGGAAGTGATATGTCGGGGTGGCACAACATGTAGGGGCCCTGGCCGGTACAAGATGAGAGTTACCACACAACCATCTGACCGAACCAGGACCCTACGATGCAGCCTACGTTCAACCTCGTCGCCGACACCATTTGCCGCACCGCGGAGCTGGGATTAACGATCACCGATGCCGCGGATGCCGGCGAGTTCACGGTCATCAGTGCTCGTCCCATCGACTCCTGCGACAAGTGCCCGGGCTGCGGACACACAGGCCGGCTGCGTGATCACGTCGTGCGCCGGCTGACCGATCTTCCCGTCGTCGGCTTCCCCACCAGGTTGCAGGTACGCGTGCCGCGGTTCCTGTGCCTGAATCAGTCCTGTACCCAGCGGATCTACCAGGGCGAACTGGCCTGCGCCGAACGCGGGCGCACCGTCACTCGCCGGGTGACCCGCTGGATTCTGCAACGGTTGGCGATCGACAAAATGAGTATCTCCGCCACCGCCAAAGCCCTGGGCTTGGGCTGGGACCTGGTCAACGACCTCGCCCTGGATGCCTGCCGGCACCTGGTCTATGACGACCCCGGCCACCTTGCCGGGGTACGCGTGCTGGGCGTGGACGAGCACGTGTGGAAGCACACCCACCGGGCCGGTGAGCCGGACTCGTTCGTCACCGTGCTCGTCGACATCACCCCCGTCATCGACGGCGCCGGACCGGCCCGGTTGCTGGACATGGTCCCGGGTCGTAGCGCCGCGGTACTGAGCGATTGGCTCGGCCAGCGTGGGCAGGGCTTTCGCGACCGGGTCGAGGTTGTCACGATGGATGGGTTTGCCGGCTACGCCACCGCCACCAAACAGGCCCTGCCGCGGGCGCAGGCGGTGATGGATCCCTTTCACGTGGTGCACCTGGCCGCCGACAAGTTGACCGTGTGCCGGCAGCGCCTGCAGCGGATGACCACCGGGCGGCGGGGCAAGAAAAACGATCCGTTGTATAAGAACCGGAAAACCCTGTTGACCAGGATTGACTTCCTCACTGATCGACAGCATCGGCGACTCGAGCAACTGTGGGCCACCGACGAAGACTACGTGGCTTTGGAGGTGACGTGGTCGGTGTATCAGCAGATCATCGCCGCCTATCAGTACCCGAAGAAAGCCGAGGGCAAGAAGCTGATGCAGAAGGTGATCAGCACGCTGCGTTCATCGACGATGCCGAAGGGGTTAGAGGAGATTAAGCAGCTGGGAAACACGCTGTACCGGCGCCAGAAGGACGTGCTGGCGTATTTCGATATCGGCGCGTCCAACGGGCCCGTCGAGGCGATCAACGGGCGCCTGGAGCATCTGCGCGGCATCGCTCTGGGGTTCAAGAACCTCGGGCACTACATCTTGCGATCCTTGATCCACTCCGGACAGCTGCACACCAAGATCAACGCACTCTAAATCCTGAAGAGCCCGTTTCTCCGGCCAGACCGGCCTGGCGCTGGCCCTGACCGTCGGCGGCATCGGCCTTGCACCGATCGGTCTGTTCACCGCGCCCGCCGCGTTCATCGACCCGCGGGTGCTCGCGCTGGGCGTGATCGTCGCCGTGATGTCGAGCATCATCCCCTATGGCATCGACATGGCCGCCCTGCGCGTCCTGCCCGCAGGCCTCTTCGCCACCCTCACGGCGCTCGCCCCGGCGACTGCCGCCATCGCAGGCATCGTCGTCCTCGGCCAGCACATGTCGCTGCTCAGCTGGGCGGGTCTCATCGTCGTCGTGACCGCCGCCGGCTTGGCGCTGCGCGAATCGGCCGTGGCCTCCTGACCCGGCCCGCCGCCCCTACCCCTTTCCATGCTTGACGACGTCCCGCCCCCGCACCGAGACGTCGTCAAGCAAAGGGAAAGTCAAACAAAGGAAAACCCGCCTACCCTGGGGTCATGAGCCGCCATGACGGAAACCATCACGACGACTCCCGCCCCGGCGACGCGGGCATCGACGTCCCCGAACCGATCGCCGAACTCGCCCGCAACGCCCGCCGCATCGAATTCTTCACCGGTGCCGGCATGAGCGCCGAATCCGGCCTGGCCACCTTCCGCGACGCCCAAACCGGCCTGTGGTCCAAGGTCGACCCGCAGGCCATGGCCAATTTCGACGCCTGGCGCAACGACCCCGCCACCATCTGGCCCTGGTACCTGTGGCGCATGAAACTCGCGCGGCAGGCCGAACCCAACGCCGGACACGAGGCCATCGCCGCCTGGTGCGACGTGCTCGACCGCGGCGCCGGATGGGGCCACGTGACCACCCAGAACATCGACGACCTGCACGAACGAGGTGGCACCGGCGAGGATTCCATCGCCCACCTCCACGGCAGCCTCTTTGCGTTCCGCTGCGACCACTGCGGCGCCGCGGCGGCCGAGCCCGAGCTTCCCGACGAGCCCGTCGCCAAGCTCTTGCCCCCGTTTTGCGACGTGTGCGAACTGGGATTCGTCCGTCCGGGCGTCGTGTGGTTCGGCGAATCGCTGCCCGTGCCGGAGTGGAACGAGGCCGAAACCCACGCCCGCCACTGCGACCTGATGGTCGTCGTGGGCACCTCCGGCGTGGTGTTCCCCGCCGCCGGGCTGCCGCTGATGGCGGTGTCGGCGGGGCTGCCGGTCATCGAGATCTCGCCCGACGACACCGATTTCACTCCTCATGCCACTCACACGTGGCGGACCACCGCGGCGACCGGCCTGCCCGCATTGGCCCGAGCCGCCGGCGTCGAGGTGTAAGGCCCGGGCCGCAGGCGTCCGCCGGCCGGCCGTCATGCGAAAACGCCCCCACCATTCCAGGTGGGGGCGTTTTGTTTGTGCTGGTTAGCGCTTGTTCTTGCCCTCGGCCAGGAGCTGGCGGCCGACGACCATGTTGCAGACCTGGTTGGTGCCCTCGTAGATCTGGGTGATCTTTTGGGTGGGGTTAGGTGGGCTGGGTGGATTCTGTATTGGCTGGTAGACGGCCATTGCCTAAGACTGCTCGGCTTGCTGGGCCTGCTGTTTTTGCTGGGCTCGCACGGCTAATGCGGGACCAGTGCGGGACCGGGTCATCCCGCCTGCCCCGGCGCGGTCCCGTCGGGAGGGGTGCGGGTGCGCCGGGGCGTGGCCGCCGCCCGGTGAGCCAGTGAGCGGGGCGCGCGGCCAATGGTGACGGTAACCCCGCGGCACGGACTCCGCGCGGCGAGCTCCCCACGAAACACCAAAAGGGCCCCCACCATGACGGTGGGGGCCAGTTGGGTTACTCGGGCGGGTTGCGGGCCCGCTCAAGGGCCTCCTCAATCAGCCTCAGGTCAGGCTGCGGCGGGGCGTGTCGCCGGTCAGACGACGCCCACGCTGACCATTCCAGCAGCCAGTCGAAAGCATCTTGCAGCAGACGGCGGAGGGAATAGGACTGCTCTTGCTCGGCGGCCAGCTCCCGGCGGGTCTCCCGCAGATCACGCTCCACGGTGTCGAGGCGCGCCCAGAGCTTGTCGATGCGTTGCGCCTGCTCCGACATCATCGCGGTCAGTGACGTTGCGGAGGTTTCCTGTTTCTTGCCGCGCCAGCCGAGGACCGCGGCGATAATGCCGACGGCCGCGGTTGACAGGCCGACGATCACCTCGTTGGGAATCACCGGTCAAATCGCCCCCTGATACTCACCCACCATGCGCTGCCCACGGCCAGAAAGGCCGTCAGCCCGTAGTTCTTCGCGCTGACCCATCCCCGGGTGGTCTCTCCCTCAATCCACATGAGGGTGAAGCTCACGCACCAGGCTGTGCACAGTGCGGCGACGAGGGTCAAGCCGGCGACGCGTGCCCATCCCGACCATCGCCAGGGGACGAGGCCGACGGCCAGTACGGCTGCGGCCGCGCCCCACAGCCATGACCACCACTGCGGCGAGACCATGGCGACGATTGGCTGCAGGTGGGAGATGTCCGGCCCGGAGAGGTAGGCGACGGCCGTCATCCATGCCCACACGCACCAACCGGCGGTGAGCACTCTGACGCGCCACACGGCTAGAGGTCCCGGCGGTGGGCGCCGACGTACTCGCCGCCGGTGGTGCCGCGTCCGTCGACGGTGGGGTCGGCGAGGGAGGTGAGCAAGGACAGGACGCCGGCGGTAAGGGCGATGCCGATGCCGCTGGCCCAGTCGATGTCCCAGATCGGGACGCCGACGACGAGGACGGCGATGATGGATTGGGCCATGGTCTTGATGGCGCGGGTGGCGGCGTCGATGGCGAATTCTCGAGTGAACATTGTGCCTCCTTGGGGCATGAAAAAGGACCACCCGGGGTGGGTGGCCGTGGGTTGTCAGTGCAGACCGTCAGTGCCGTCACTCTCTTAGAGTGAGAGCAGTGACAGAGAAGTGAGAGAGCAGTGAGAGAGCAGTGAGTGCGGGCTACTTCGCGAGGAGTCGGTCGAGCTTCTCCTCGATCACCGACAGGCGCTCCTCGCAGCGACGAGCGGCGTGCATCGCGTCGAAGGAATTGCGGTCGGCGTGGAGGATGAAATGCCACAAGGGGGCGACCATTGCGCCGTCTCCGGCGAAGCTGGCGACCTCCATGTCCATGCGGTCCATCGTGGGTACCTCCTCCCCCGGTGTCGGTGCGGGCCTCTGCGCGCTGGTGCCGTTGAAGATCGAGCGCAGCTCGTCCAGTGACCCCCGCCAGGCGTTGACATCGACGAGCTTCCCCGCGACAGCGCCCTGGGATCCGAATTGCAGGATGTCGGGCAGCCGGTCGCCCAGCGGGTATCGCCAGCCGGGGTGGTTGTCGCCTCCGTCATCTGCGTAGAGGGTGCGCGGGATGCCTCGGCGGTTGCGGCCGTAGTGGCTGACCCACAGGTGCCCGAGTCCGTCCATGCTGGGTTCGCCTCCGGGCATGTGCTCCCAGTACCAGGCACCGGAGTAGATGCCGGGGACGTGGTAGCCGCGCTTTTCCAGCTCGCGTTTGGCGGCCCACACATCGTCTGCGGTGAGCAGCTTCGCGTTTCCCGGGCCGACGCTTTCGACGTCGATCCACACGCCGAGGTCTCGGCGGCCGTTCATCTGCTGGTCGATGACGTCGACCTGCTGGGCGATGGTGGTGCCCTCGGAGGGGGCGCGGAGGTACCAGTACGTGGAGACCAGCAGCCCCTGCTGTTCCGCGTCGGCGAGGTGGGACGCGAACGTCTTGTCGCGGTAGGTGCCGTCGCACAGGCGGATGATGACGAACTCCACCCCCTGCGCCTTCGCTTCACGCAGGGGCAGGCCATCCTGGTGCTCGCTGATGTCGATGCCGAGGATCATCTTCGGCTCCTCCTTCGGTGTTTCTCCGGGGTGGGGGGCGTCCTTGAGCCACACCTCGGGGTCGATTCGGCGGCCACCGTAGCCCCGTTCCCACACGGTGAGGTGAAGGTGGGGGCCGGTGGATTGGCCGTTTGATCCGACGTAGCCGATGAGCTGGCCGGCGTGGACTTTGGATCCGACGCGGAGGCCGGTGGCGTAGGCGTTCCACATGTGGCCGTATTCGGTGCAGCCGCCGCCTTCGCTGTCGGGGTGGTCGATGACGATCCATTGGCCGTAGCCGGTGGCGGGGCCGATGTGGGTGACGGTTCCTCCGGCGCATGCGTAGAAGGGGGTGCCGTCGGGGGCGCCGAAGTCTAGGCCTGAGTGGTGGGTGCCCCATCTGGGGCCGAATCCGCTGGTGAGCTTGTAGGTTCCGCGTTTCATGGGCCATTGGCGGGCCATGCGGCTCCTCCTTTCATGAGGAAACCCCGCACGGTGGGGTGCGGGGTTGGGGGTTGGTGGTCAGGCGGATTGCCAGAGGGCGGGGACAGCCGGTGGCTCCCATCCGGTCTGGGAGGTGTGGGCCTGGACGACGCGGTACGTCGCGCTGTCGTGGGTGACGAGGTGCCCGACGGGGTACGTCACGCCGGGGGCCCACGCGGGCACCTCGGGCTCGGGGTCGGAGTCGACCGGCGGGGTTTGCCCATCCGCCGGCGGCTCCGGCTCGCGCAGCTCTTCCCACGTCGGCACCGGCCCATCCGCACCCGGCTCCCAGACATTCACCTTCGGCAGGATGTTGCGCCAGCGCCGCCCGGCGTGCGCGACGACCGCGCCGACCGGCCACGCATCAAACGCGCCCAAAGGCTGGCACCACACCGGGGTGCCGTCGTCGGTGGTGGCCGGTGGATTCGCCGCGTGGTACTCCTGCGCCGCCGAGTCGAGGGCCTCCTCGACCGCCGGCGCCGAATCCCGACGGGCCTTCTCATCGAGCACCGCACGCCGCAGCGTGCGGAACTCCTCATCCGATAAGGCCTGCAAGTCAAGATCATGCATCCGGCACCGTCACCTCTCCCGGATTTTCGACCCGGCTGTCCGTCTTGACGACCGAAAAGGACGTCAGGGCCGTCCCCCCGTCGAAGTACCGCCACCTATCTGAGAAGACCTCAAAATCGAGCAGCGCGGGGGCGTTCTCAATCACGACGGTAAAACTCGCCTGGATATGGTGGGGGCCATTACCACCCTTTCCGTACACTTCTTTTATTGTCGACGTTTTATAAACCGGCTGATATTCCCTGAGGATCACGAAAAGTTTCGTAATATCATCCGATCCCAACCCTGGGGTGAAGGAGGTACCTCGCGCGAAAACCTGCGCATGAACCGTCCACACCCCCGGCTCGTCGATGAAGATTCCGCCTCCCTCAACCCTTACCCCCTTTGCCGCACCGTGAGGTGCGAGGGAAATTCTCCGGCGATTTCCCGGCGCACTTCGCAAATTTTCATTCCACCGCTGGTACGCCGCGCCGTAGCCTCGGACACCCTCCAACAGCGCCAACTGCTCCTCCTCCGATAGCTGCGACTCCTCCACCTGCGTCATCCGGTCCTCCACCGGGCGGATCAGCGCCCGCGCGGCATCACGCACCGGGATGAGCCGCTCCCCCAGGCCCTCGGCATCACGAATCGCGTCAGCGAAACCCTGCACCAGGCCATCGCGGATACCGTTCGACACCTCCTCGAAACCGGCCACCGCCTCACCGAGAAAGCTGTCCCGCAACTTTGCCGGCAAGCCGTCCACCCACGTGCGGAGCTCCGCCAGCTTATCCTCCCGAGGCTGCTCAACCTGACCGCGCCACGCCTGAGCCGCGAGCTCCGCCGCCGGGGCACCCAACGGAGTCTCAAACTCCGGCACCCCAGCACCCTCGACCCGCACATCACGGCCCCGGCCCACCGACTCCAAGCCGAACATCACGGCACCTCCACCCGCACCGGGTTCACATTGACCCGCAGGTACGCCCGCTCCTTACGGGTCTGCACCGTGATCCCCGACAGCGACTCCACACGGCGCGCGATGAGATGGATCGTCGCCTCCTGCCCCGCCGGCACGATCGACGAGGACGCGTTGAACGCCGCGGTCTCGTCGGCGGCGGGCACCAGCTGGCGCGGCATCCATTCACCCAAGATCGACGCGGCCTGCATGCCCGGGCCCAGCGCCAGCAGCGGGCCGGACACCGCGCCGAGGTGCGCCTCGACATCCATGCGCACGGCGATGCCGTCGACCTTCACGTCGACCAGGCCGTACACCTCCGGTTCCCACGGGAACGGCTGGGCGGGAATCCTCAGCGTCGTCAGCGACACGTAGTCGCCCTTCCAGTTCGGGCCGGTATTCACCGCCTGCCAATCAGAGTCGGCGCCGTGTTTCTTCACCGACCCCGCACCGATCTGCGGCTTAGCCGGCCCCCAGTCCCCGTCCTCCCGCATCGTCAGCACGTCCCCCGGCGCCGCCGGGGTGCCACCGTCGTCGTAGTCCTGAGACGAGGAGATCGGGGCGGCATCCCCCGTATCGCCCTTCGCGCCCGGGTCGCCCTTGAGCCCCCGGGGAAGATCCAGCGACAGCACCACCGTGCCCTCCGCATCGGTGGAGATCCGGGCCGCCGGAATGTCCCGCGTCTGC
Source organism: Corynebacterium freneyi (assembly GCF_030408835.1). Classification (NCBI taxonomy): domain Bacteria; kingdom Bacillati; phylum Actinomycetota; class Actinomycetes; order Mycobacteriales; family Corynebacteriaceae; genus Corynebacterium; species Corynebacterium freneyi. Next base: position 943,054 of record NZ_CP047357.1, on the reverse strand, counting down.
ACGTCGCCGATGCGCATCACCGGCGCCGGCCCGGTCTCGCCCCGGGCACCGAGGTAATTCGGGATGGGCACCAGCTCGCGCCCATTCCACTGGTACACCGTCGTCGACCCAGATATCGGCCAGAACCAGCCCAGATCATCGTTGGTCAGCGTGCGCGGGTCCGGCAGGTCAGCTTCGGCGACCGGGGCGTGGAACCGCGGCGGCGTACCGTCCGTACCCCGGTCGCCCTTGTCGCCCTTAATCGCAGGGATCTCCGCGTTGATCGTGTTGCCGCCCTCCATCACGAGGACGCCGCGCTGCGTGGCGCGGATATCCCACTGATCCTTCAGCAGGAGTTTCAGCGTCGCGGGCATCGAAAATTCAACCACAGCAGTTCCTTTCCTAGTACTTCAGTGTCAGGGCGTTGACCATGGTCAATGCGCCGGATGCGGTACGGCGGGCCCGCTCCCCCGGCGGAATCGCCGGCGGGGTACCCAGCGAAGTCGACGTCGCCGCACCCTCATTCCGGTCGACCAGCAGATCGACCTCGGTGACCGGCCCGACATACAGGTCGCCGTCAGCGTGCCACCAGCCGCAGGACTCACCCAGGTCGTAGTCCTCACCGAAGGTCCACGGCAGGCCGTCGCGGACGGTGAGCTTCGCGTACGTCGTCGGCGCCGCCTCCCACAGGGCACGCTGCCCCGCCTGCGCCGCCGACAAGGTCAGCGCCGCCGACGTCGACTGGAACGTCTCCGGAATCGCCTCAGGGCCAATGGCCAGGAGGTTTTCCCAGTCGGTGTGCCGCTGGTACGTGCCGACCCGGTTGGTCATCGCCTTGCCGACGATGCCGCCCATGCCGGGCATCACCACGCCCATCCCGGCCATCAGCGACGTGACGGCGTACGCGGTGCCGTCCTCGATCAGCGTGTTCAGCCAGTCCGGGGCCGTCCCGCCGACGACGGCGGCGACCGACGTGGGGTGTGCGTTGTCCACCTCGGCGTCGAGGACACCGGCGCAGCCGTGCTGCCAGATCACCGCCGGCACCGGCTTGCCGTTGATCAGCTCATCCCAGCGTTTCGAGATGTGGCGCGACGCCCCTTGCCCGATCCACCCGACCGCGTCGCCGACGAAGCCGAGCATCTCCCGGGCCAGGGACGACAGGATGGTGTACCCGCCGCCGACACCGTGCTGCCACGGGGCGCGCACCATGTCGATGACGATCCGCGGCTTCGTGTACGGCCACGGCCGCATCGGCGGCTCATCGCCGGGCAGCCACTGGCGGACCCGCAGCCGCCACCCCTGCCCATCCTTGAGCATCTCCTCCGCGACCTGGGAGATCGGCTCCATAGCCAGCGCCCACGTGCGCCACGGGGAGCCGTCCATCAGCGGGTTGATGGGGATCACCGTGATGGGGATTCCCCACTGGCGGTGCGGCCTCCACAAGCGCTGCACATTCAGGGCTATCAGCGTCAGCAAGCCGGTGGCCACCGGGCCGGTGTACACCGACTTGCGGATGACCTGCAGCAGCTCCTCCCCCACCAGCGGTTCGGGGTAGGTGAGTATGCCGTCGAGGATTTTCTCCACGCCGACGCATTCAGCGGTGACCCGCCAATCGGCGCCGACACCGGAGTCACGGGCGATCCACACACGGCCGTCCCAGTGGACGTCGCCCTGGTGGATGCGCACCCGCACCAGAGCTTTGCGGCAGGAGCGGATGATGCCGGCCAGCGGGTCGCGGCCCTGCAACGTGAAGGAAGCTTGCCCACGGGCAGACCACTTCACCTGCACGGTCTCGAACATGCCGATGGTGCCGGCGAACCCGTCGCGCGTCCACACCTCGATCCGGGTGGTCGGCTGGACCCGCAGGCGCGATGCAGCCATCGCCGCCTCGGCCTGGTCCAGGTCCAGCGGGGCCATGGTTACCACGGGCGTCGCCTCCTCGGGTCAATCCGCACCACCGCCGACGTCACCCCGGGCCGCCCGCCAACGACGCGCAGTCCCGAGCAGTCCCACCGCTCGTGCGGCATCACCTGGTACAAGGGACGCTGCCCGCCGAGCAGCCGGTGCGCGTTATCACGCTTGTCGGACACCGCCAGCTTGCGGTTCGGGTCGCCGGTGATGACCATCGTCTCCCCCGGCAGGAGGACGACGGTGGTCTGGTTGTCGCGCAGCAGCCCACCCTGCCGCAGCAGATCCTTGATCCAGTCGGGGATCAGCTCCATGACGAACGCCTCGAGGCCCGTAAAGACCTTGGGGGCGATGTCGGGGATGGTGAACACGCCGGGACCGCGCAGCGTCCACACCGGCCACTCCGGCAGGTCCCCGTAATTCCACAGCTCCGGGTTCGGAGACCACCCACGGCCCTCGACCCAGGTTCGGGCGACCTCCGTCCCCTGCCAGTGCGACTGCTCGGACACCACCGGGATGAGATAGTCCTGCTCCTGGGCGATGGCCTCGTCCCACCGGGTTTCCCCCACCTCCGGCCGGCCGTTCATGCGGATGTCCAGCCACGTCGTGCCGGACGGGCTGTTGACGTACAGGCGGGCGGGCTGGTGGTGCCCCAGATCGTCGAAGAACGCGTCACGCACCCGCTCGAGCGACTTCGTGGCGGTGCGGTGCAGCATGATCGGCAGGGAAAACGCCCGCGGATCCGCGACCGCCCCCAGCCACACCGCCCCGTCGGCCTGGGCGGGAGTGAACCACTGGTGGGTGATCTCCGGTTCCTGGAAGTCCGCCCACCCGGCGGCCAGCACCGCTCCCTCCAGGTTCGACGCCTGCGTCGGCCAGTCCGACAGATGCCAGGCACGCTCCGGCAGATGCGCCACCCGCCCAGGGCCGGCCAACACAACGTTGGCAGCCCCGGACGGAAACATTGCTCCCCTGCTCATTCGAATCCCTGCTCCCATGCTCATCCGAATCCCTGCTCCCATCGCTCGATGCTGATGGCCTCGCGGACGCCCGCGACCAGCTCGCGCCGGTCGTACCCGTTGGCCTGGACATTGATCGGGCGGGCCGGTCGCTCCGCCACCGCCGTTCCGCCGCCCGCGTGGGCGCCGCGGCCGGCGGCCTGGGCGACCTGGACCTCGCGGGCCAACCGCTCGTCGGAGTACCCGGCGTCGACCTGCTCGGCCAGCGACGTCGCCGCGGTGTTGATCGTGTCGTCGGCCAGGCCCTGCGCCAGCTGGCCCAGGTTGTCGACGAGCACCCCGCCGAGCTGCTCGCCCATGGCGATCATCGGCATCAGCGCCGCGCCCTGCGGCCCCAGGGAGGACGCCGCGGCGCGGGCTGCGCCGCCGAGCGCGTCGACGCCGATACCGGCGGCCATGGTGCCAGTGGTGACCGCCGCGTCGGCGAAGACGTGGGCGGCGTCAGCGCCGTCGTTGATCATCGTCAGCGCCGCTTCGTTCTCGCGGGCGGCGTCAGCGTTGACGACGAACTCCCCCTCGGACAGCCATACGGGAATGGTGTCCTTCGGGCCGCGGCCGCCGCGCTTGCCGGGGTACACCGGCCCGCCGGTCTGGTAGCCGGCGGCGGTGGGCCACGGCAACTGGTCGTACGTCGCGTTGACGTAGCGAAGCGCCGCGACGCCGTTGGACAGCACGTCGTGCACATCGTTGACCAGGTTCGGGTCACGGTACGCGGAGTACGTCCCGGGCTTGACCTGCCACACGCCCTCCGGAGTCCCCTCCGGGGAGTCCGGCCCCACCGCGTCCGGGTTGCCCCCAGACTCGATGTCGCCCTGCTCGGTCATCGGCCCCGACCACGCGGCCGGATTGCCTGTGATTTCCAGCGCGCGGAGAATTTCACCAGCCCACTGCTCAGTGCCGCGGGCCGGGTCATAGACCGCCGACCCAGTCGGCTGAATCTCCTCGGCTTCCGCCTCGCTGATCCCCGACCCGCCCGGCCCGGACTTCGGCTCCGCAGCCGTCGAGTCCTCGATGACGATCTTCCCCGACGCGTCGACACCACCGGCCTGTCCACGCGCCCGCTTCCCCGCCAGCATGCCCAGCTGCAGCAGCGGCCCCAACTCATCATCGTGGCCCAGCACGGTGAACAGGTCACTGGTGCCCTCGGTCACCGCGTCGCCGGCGGCGTTGCCTAGCAGCTCGGACACCGACGACGGCCGGTCTTCCAGCTCGCCCTGCAACTCGCGCAGCCGGATCGCGTAGTAGCCGCCGTTCTCGCGGGCTGCCTGCACGGCCTTGACGAGCTCCGAGTCCCGCCCGGCGCGGTAGTGGGCGCCGAAACGCCCAGTCCACACGCCGGCTTCGATCAAGGAGCGAACTCCGGTCGGGTCGTTGGCCTCGTTGAACGCGGCGGCCAAGTCCGTGTCGGCCTGGTCCTGGTCGCCGTAGGCCCACAGCAGGAACTCGACGAGCGGATCCTGCTCCGGGGCGTGGGCGACGCCGAAGCGATCGGTCCACGCGCCGGCGCGGGTCAGCTCCAGCAGGCCCGTCGGGTCGTTGGCGCCGGTGAGCGCTGCCGACATGATCGGGTCCGGGGGGATCTGGGTGTTCGACCGGGCGAGTCGCGGGGAGGACTCGGCGGCCATTTCGTCGAGTCGCTCCCGCTCGCGCTCGGCGTCCGTCTTTCCGTCGCTCTTGCTGCTTCCGCTGCTGCGGCGGGTGCGTCCCTTGCCGGCACCGCCGACGATCTTGTCGTCGGGCAGGTAGTACAGCGTCGCCCCGCCGAGTGCGTGCGGCGACGTCGCCCCGGCACCAACCTGCATGCCGTTGCCGCCGGATTCGATGTTGACGCCGTCGAGCTGGGCGACCATGTGCTCGGAGTTGACGCCGACGATGAACAAGCCGTCGGAGCCGGGCACGAGGTCCGGCCACCCGCCGCCCAGCAGCGTGTGGGTGGTTCCCAGTCGTTGCTCGCGGGGGGTGATGTCCTGCAGGGCGATCTGCCACAGGCCGACGTAGCCGGAGCAGTCGGAACCGCTCTTGGACGTGCCGCCCCACACGTACGGGCCGCCGCTGGTGCTCTCCAGTTCTCGGAAGGCACGGTCAACCCCGGATTCCGTGTCGTCCTCATCGCCGTCGGTGTCGTCGGCGTCGGTGCGGCCGGTATCCCGGTCATCATCATCATCATCGTCGCCGCGGGGGTTGCGGCCTTCCGCGTACCCCGGAAGCGACTGGTACGCCGCCATCGCTGCGCGGGCACGCGGGGTGTCCGCGTTGATGCCGCGCAGCAGCTGGTGGTAGGTCTCCGAGGATTCGCCGTTGATGATCCACTCGTCGGCGTCGAGCCGTGCGACGGGCATGCCGCGCATGTCGACCGCCAGGAAACCGTCGGTAATCTCCGTCCCCGGCCCAGTACTCGGCAGCCGGTAGCCGGCATGCCGGTCACCCAGCGCGTAGGCAGGCAAGAACCGCCCACCCGCGTTGTTGAGCGGCACCGGCCCCTGAATACGGCCTGCGTCCTGCCGCGAGTACCCCTGCGACACCCAGTACTCAACCCGGCGGGTGGTGATCGTGTGCGTCGACGACGTGTTCCGGTTGTTGAGGGAATCGATCTCGCGGCGGACATCAGGGACATTGTCGTCCTGAGTGTGCCCGGCGCCAGTGTCCGCCGCATTGAGGCCATCGATCCTGCCCCTGGTCTCGTCGACGTTGTCCGACTGGGTGTGATCCCCCTCGGTCTGCGTCCCGTCGAGACCGTGCAGCTTGGCCAGAACTTCCTCGACGTTGTCGGAGATCCGGATCTCTCCGGTCATTTCATCCTGGACCAGCAGGCCCAGGGCGATCATCCGCTCCATGACCTCCGGGTCGTTGGAGTCGATGATCACCTGCCCATCGGGCAATTCCGCCACCTTCAGCCCGAGCCGTTCGAGCTGCTCGCGCACCTCCGGCGAGTCGTTCGTGATGCCGATGTGCCCGTCGGGCAGCTTCTCGATCTGCACGCCGATGGCGTCGAGCATCGTGACGATGTCCATGCCGTCCGGGAACGTCACGGTGACCTCGCCGTTGAACGGCTGGGACACCTGAAGGCCCAGCTCTTCAAGCTCCCGGCGGGTGTCGGCGGTCACCGCATCGGACGCAACCTTGACGGTCTTGTCGTCCGGAATCGCCGTGATCGAGTCACCAATCAGATCAGCGGCGCCACGGGTCGACTCCATCGCCCGCTCCAGCGCCAGCAACTCCTGCCGCGCCTGCTCCGTCTGCACCTCGTCCAGCTCATCGGACGCACCCTTGACGCCGTCACGCAGATCGTTGGCGTCCCGCGTCGTCTCCTCGAGCTCGTGCTGCAGCGTCGTCCACTCGCCAGCGGAGAAAACACCGAAGTGCTCGGCGTCGATGTCGTGCAGCGCAGCGTTAACCCGGCGGGCCGCGTCCTCGTTGCCCGCCATCGCCGCGCCCATGTCCGCGGCACTCACGCCGGCGGCATCGAGGGTGGACCCGTACTTGGCCCAGAACTCCGAGCCGCGGATCGCCGACGCGTTCGATGCGGCCACCGCCGCGTCGATCTCCCCGATCGCACGGGCATTGCCCTGCATCGCCTGCGCCAGCGTGCCCTGGGAAATCCCCAGATCCGTGGCAGTCTGCGCCCACCCCGCTTCCTCCGCGCGCTTGAGCATCAGCGCTTCGGTCTGGGCAGTGATGGCCCCGGTGGTGTCGTCAAGTGTGTCGCGCAGCTCCGACTGTCGCTGCTTGTGCTCCAGCTCTGCCTGCGCCGCCTCCTGGTGGCGCTGTACCAGTGCGCCGATGGCCAGCCCGGCGGCGGCGAATGCCACGCCCCACGGCCCGCCAAGGAACGTCACCAGGCTGGAGGCGCCAGTCTTGAGGGCGGACATGCCGCCATGAGCGACGCCGGACAGCGCGCCGCCCAGCTGGAGCGCATTCCCCTTGGCTACCTGCGACACACGGGCCATACCGGACAGGTCCTCGGCGGCGCGCTTGGTGTTCCTGCCCAGCGTCATCGCCGGGGACGCCGCAGTTCGGAACGCTGACGTCATGCCAGCCACCGCAGGCGACCGGGATTCGATCACCGCCAGTGCGGATCCCACGACCCCGATTTCCTTGCCCAACCGCGCGGCCAGGCTCTGCTGGGCACGCATGTGCCCGCCAAAACCCTGCAGCGCACTGGACCCGGCGTTGATCCGGCCCGGCAGGTCGGCCCACTTCGACATCGCTATCGCGGCGGCCATGCCGGTGGCGGGCCCGATCAACCCGGACATTGCCGACGCGACGTCGCCGATGCCGGACGCGACCGGGCCAATCACGGCAAGTGCGGTCTCGAACCCGGCGGCGAGCACCGGCCCCAGGCCATCGATCGCGGACGTCGCCGCGTCGACGCCGGCGACGAGCTCGTCGGACAGCGCCGTGTAGATCGCCAGCCCAGCTTCCTCGGCCGCGTTCTGCACGCGCTCCAACGCGCCCGGCAACCCCTTCGTCTGGGCGGCGGCGACCTCGGCGGCCTGACCCTGACGGGTCACCGCGTCACGGAGGTTCTCGAAACCGCCTCGGCCCTGGTCGGCGGCAATACCGGCCAGACGCATCGCGTCCGACCCGAAAAGCGTGGCCGTCGCGGCCTGGTACGCCTCCGGTGTCATCTCCGACTGAGCCTTCGCCAGCTGCTCGAACAGGCTGGGCAGGCCGACGAAGTTGCCCTGCATGTCGTAGACCGACAGGCCGAGCTCCTCCATCGCCGCCTGCGCCGGCTTGCCCTGATCGGTCAGCGCCAGCAGCGCCGACTTGAGCAGCGTGCCCGCGTCCGAGCCCTGGATGCCCGCGTTGGCGAACATCGCCAGCGCCGTCGCCGTGTCGTCGATCGTCAACCCGAACTGGTTGGCCACCGTGCCGGCCTGCTGGAGACCCTGGGCGATGCCCTCGATCTCCGCCGACGAGGCATTGGCCGCGCCCGCCAGGATGTCGGAGACACGGGCGGCGTCCTCCGCCCCCAGCGAGAACGACTGCAGTGCCTGCGACTGGATCGTCGCCGCCGTAGCCGCATCAATCTGCGCGGCCGCAGCCAGCTGCAACGTTCCCTTCGCCGCCGACATCGACTGCTCGACAGTGAACCCGCCCTTGGCCAGCTCCGTCATCGCCGCCGCAGCGTCCGACGCACTGGTCGCCGTCAGCGACGTGTCGTTGCCCAGCTCGCGAGCCTTCGCTGCCACCGCATCCAGCTGAGTGCCGGTCGCCTGGGACACCGCCGACATCGTGTTCATCTGGGACTCGAACTCGACGCCGAGCCCCACGACGCCCTTGGCCAGCTCCGCAGCACCGAAAAGCAGACCCAGCTGGGCGGCGAAGTTCCGGGCCTTACCCAGGCCGCCCTGCAGCCCGGACTCCATCTTCCCTTCGAAGCCCTTGAGATCAGGCTCGACGAGAATGTCGATCTTGCCACCAGCCACGACGGCCCCCTTTTTATCTACTGCACGCTTGCCCGCAGCTCCCGCAGCTCGCGGAGGCTGATCTTCTTTCTCGGCGGTTCCTCCGCCCTCTCGATCCGCCGCCGCGTCTGCTCCACCAGCACCTCCTGGAGGGCCAGCGGGCGCGCGGCGACGGGCCGCAGGATCGGCGCCGGGGGCGGTTTGATGCCCAGCGCCTTACGGCGGTCCTGCTCCGCCTTCGCCTCGGGGTCGTCCGGGTCAGCGGTCCACCTCGACCACTCGGAGTTGAGGTAGAAATCGTCCCGGTCGACCAGTCGTGCGATGTTCTCGTCGGTCAGCGACCACTCCGGCGGCAAGTCCTCGACGAGGATCAGCAGCTCGATGTGCCACAGCGACGCGCGGGCGGTGATCCACGACATGCCGTAATGCCGCCGGAAGCCGGCGACGGCCCGGCGGCACGCGGCAGGATCGACTAGGGCCGCGCACCCACGGTGAAAGACCCGTCCTCGCCGCGCAGCCCCGCGATCTGCGCCAGGCGCAGCGTCACCTGCTGGATGACCAGCACGGGCATATCCATCAGCGCGTCGACGAACGCGGACTGCGTCTCGTCGTCGCTGTCGGACAGGGCGGCGGCGAGCGCGCGGAGCTGCTCGTCGAGCGTCGGCTTGATGCCGCCCTCGGAGTGCAGGCCGATGATCGCGGCGACCTCGTCGCCGGTGAAGTCCCGGCGCACCGACAGGGTGTGGTCGCCGACGGTGACCTCGACGGAGTCGCCTCCGGCGACGGCCAGGGAGTCGAGCAGGTTGATGGTCATGGGTGATCCTCTCGATCAGGGTGGTGGAGAAATAGTGGCGGCCACCTTTGGGTGTGGGGCGTGGCCGCGTGTTCCCCCGGGAGTAGTGCGGCGCCTACGGGGTCGCCGGGTCGGCGACCGTCATGCCGGTGGGCAGGGCCGGGATGATCTCGACCATCGGCTCCAGGAAGGTCAGCGTGAACTCCCAGCCGTCGAGGTTCTGCCCGTCGAGAGCAGCGCGGGTGGCCGGGGCGGACAGCGTCGCGCGCGGGCACCAGAACCACGACTCGTCGTCGCCGTCACGGACGCAGGTGAGGAAGGAGAACTCCTCGCCCTCGCCCTGCACCATGTGGTAGTTGGCGCCGACCTTGGTGATCGTGCCGCCCTGGGCACGGGTCAGCAGGGTCGCCTCCGTGTTGTCGACCGCACGGAACTTCATGCCGTTCTCCAGCGGGTCACGGGCGACCTTGTACGGGGCCTGGCGGTAGTTCCAGACCTTCTTCTTCTCGACCTTCTGGTCGGCGGTGACCTCGAAACCGGTCTCGATGCCGCCGAACGGCTTCATGACAGCGTCGATGGCCTCGGCGGTCAGGGCCGGCAGATCGATGCCGGCCTCGCCGCGCCAGCCGTCGCCGTCGAGCCAGAGGTACGCCTTGGAGGGATCCGCGTAAGTGGACATGCTTCCTTCTTTCCGCCCTGGTCAGGGCATGAAAAAACCCACCCCCGCGGTGGGGATGGGTAGAGGTGATTTCTCGTGTTGTCAGCGGCGGCGCAAGTGCACCTGGAACCGCACCGGGGCGTAGAACAAGAGGCTGTCCTTGCCCCGCTTTTCGTCGTAGAGCTGTACCGGGCCGTCAATCCACGTCGCCGACCACGCGTGCCGGTCATCGAGGACGACGTTCTTCGCCCGGCCCAGCAGCTCGCCGGCCGTCGCAGCGATGCTCCACGCCGTCACGTCCGGGTCCTCGTCGAACCCGGTGACGTCGAGGTCAGGCACCCACGGGGTGACCTGCACCATCAGGCGCCGCAGCATCGGGTCCGGGCCGACGTGCCCGACGACAGCCACCGTCACATGCGGCAGCGTCAGCGGGGACGGAAGGTCACGGGTGGAGATCGTCCCGCCGTGCAGCAGCGCCACCAGCTCAGGCTGATCGAGCAGCCACCTGCGCACAGCACCGGCAATGTACGGCATCGGTTCACGCGCCATGGGCTACCGCCCCCTCGGACGCATACCCGAGTACCGGCCATACGCCATGGCCGCGTTGGTCAGCGCCGCATGCGCCGGAGTGTCGCTGGTGCCGTACTCCTTGTGGATCGCGTCATCGTCGTTGTCGACGACCATCACGGTTCCTCCGGACTCCTCGACGCCCATGCCACCGCGGTACGCCCCGGTCAGCACCGGCGCCGAACCCCTCGCGTCACCGACGATCTGGTTAGCGATCTCTCGCCTGCCCTCCAGGGACTCCTGCTTCGTCTCCCGACGAAGCTGCTCCCTGTACAGCGTCAGCCTCGCGCTCATCGGCGGCCACCTCCTTCCGGCGGCGTCGCTTCGGCGGCGGGACGTCCCGCTGCTGGCGCATGTGCCGGCGGTGGTGCGACGACCCTCGGGCCGTCAACACCGTCCGCCCATTCTCGTCGACGTAGACGGCGGTCAGATTGCTCATCGGTTTTTCTCCTTTGCTCGACGCACCGGAAGGGCGGTGTATCTGGGGGTTCGGCGGGGGCCGCGCCGGAGGATCCCGTCGCCCCGCGCGTTCCACACCTCCCCGGCCGGGGAGGTCAGCGTCGCGGTGTCGGGGATCTCCATCGCTGGCAAGATCACGGCCACCCGCTCATCGCGGATACCCGACACCCCGAGCTCCTCCATGCCAGTGAAGGCGGGCTGCTGAATGGACACCGAAACGTCATGTGACGATTCAGGGCCCGGCCTACGATTACCGGTCATTTCGTCAATGACGAAACCCTCACCCGGCAGGGTCAGCACCCACCCGGATTCGAGGTGCTCACGGAGTCGGGTCATGGACTTCATACGACCTCGCCATCCTCATCGAGCCGATCCGGACGCCGCTGGAGCGCGGCGCTAGTAGCGCGTACTCGTCCGTCGTCAGATACAGGGTGCTCCCCTGCCCCAGGCCGGTGCCGGTGTCGTACTCGACCTGCCACTCGGGCAACTGCTCCGACCGGATTCCGTCCCGGTCATCCGCAGCCAGCGCCCGACTGACCATCTCCTCGACGACACCGCCGACGACCGCCCGGGAAATCTCACCCCGGTCGACGCGGCCGGACAAGTCCGGAAACCGCGCGTCGATGATTCCCTCGGCCCGCCCCAACCAGCGAGTGACCTTTCGGGCCTGCTCGGAGTCGAGACCCGGCCACACCTCGGACAGGTCATCCGTGAAGTACTCCACCGGCGACCTCCTTACTCGATGTCGGCGATCATGGCCAGGAGAACCTTCTTGGACTTGCCCTCCGTGTCGATTCCCAGCCCCTCGGCGTGCGCCCGGACTTCAGCGACCGGGGTCTTGTCGGACAAGCCAGTCCCGCCGGGCTCCGGCGCCGGCTCCGTGACGGCACCGGCCTCCGGCTCCCCGGCGGTGGACTTCCCACCAGCGTCGTCGCCGAACCGGTAGCCCTTGCGCCGGAAGTACGCCACCGCAGCGGCGTGCTTCTCGTCGTCGACGGTCGCCACCCCACCGGTGAAGACGACGCCGGCGACGACGCCCTTGAAATCCCGCACGGGGGCGCGAACGGTAATCGTCGCCATGATTAGCGCACCTTCACGCCACGCAGAACCGCCGCGGCCTTCGTGGCCTTCAGCGCCACACCGACGTTCTCGAGGTACACCTCGCCGGTCTTCACCGCGCCAGCGGTGGAGAAGTCCGGCAGCTTGGTGCGGACGATGTTGCCGCCGGCGGTGGTCATGCCGTGGAAGCCATCGAGGCCGAGGCGGACGATGTAGATGTCCGTGGTGCCTTCGCCACTGTCGACCGGGATGACCGGGTCATTCGACCCGGCCTTGGTGCCGGCCTCGACGAGGACCAGGTCGCCGACCATCTCGCGGGTCAGCGGGGCGCCGGCCGGAGTGGTCAGGCCGTCGACCGGGGACTTGGTGTACATGTTGGCGCGGCGCGCGGCCGCACGGATCTTCGCCAGCACCGCCTTGTTGGCGATGAGCAGGGAGCCCGGGCCGTCGAGCTCGGACTGCAGCTCGTCGAGGTCGTCGAGCACCGCGAGGTACGACGCGGCGTCGGTGAACGCGGTCCAGTCCTTCCCACCGGTCAGTTCGGTCGACGAGCCGGTCAAGGCCTTGTCCAGACCATCGAAGCCGTTGGCGTCGACACCGACGTCGCCGTTGATGACCTCGTCGTTGAACTTCGCGCGGGCGGCCTTGATCTTCTGGGCGGTCTGCAGCGCGATCTCGTCGGTCGCCGCCGCGCCGAGGTGGGCGATGCGGCGGTCGATCTCGTAGGCGCCACCGATCTCGGCCAGGGTGCCGGTGATCTTCTCGGTCGTGACGTTCTGCTTGCTGTACTCCTCGCCGATCGCACGGGTCTCGGCGGTCGCCTGGGTGACCAGACGGCGGTAGGAGAAGTCGAGCGTCGCGCCGCCACCAGCCGGGTTGACGGCCTGCTGGAACGGCAGCGCGTCGAGCAGCGGCGAATCCTTGCGGAACTCATCGATGACCGTGGTGTCGTAGTCGTCCTGGGTGTTGAGCTTGGCCTGAGCCAGAGTGATAGCCATGTTGGCTCCTCTCAGATGGGGTTAGTTGATGCCGTAGTGCGCCTTGATGGCGTCCTCGATGGTGGCGGCCACGGGGCCGCCGCTTCGTCCCTGCGACGGGTCGACCGCTCCGCGGCTCGACACCTGGCCGATGACCGCCGCGATCTCCTTCGCGTCCGCTTCCAGCTGCTCGCGGGAATCTCCCCGCAGCCTCGACGCGAACACGTCGGGCAGCCCAGCAGCCTTAACCACGTCCGCAGCCATTGCGTCGCGGGCGCGGGCGACTTCCTTGTCGCGCCACTCGGACAGCTCCTTGAGCTGCTGGCGCATGGCCTCCAGCTCCGTGTCCCGCGGGTCATCGGTATCCGGCTTCGCCGCGGGCTTCGCGGGCGGTTCCGAATCCCCGGCCGGTTCCGGCGGGGTAACCACGGGCTCGGGGGCGGGAGCCGGCGGCTCGTCACCGCTGGACTTGTCGCCGTTCTGGTCCCCGCCCTTCTCCGGCTGTGCCGGGGCGGGCTGCTGGGGCTCAGGCGGCGCCGGGTCTCCTCCGGAACCAGCCTGGGCACCGTCGATGCCCTCGATGTACCGCAGCCACGGCCGCGTGTTCTTCCACATGTGTGTCCTCCGTCAGGTTCATGGCGGCGTCACGCCGCGCCGTTTCATCCGCTCGTTCGCCCGCACGGTGGCCTGCTGCAACTCCGGGTCACGCGGGTAGTGCGACTGCCGTCCCGTCAGCCCCGGCGAGGCGTCGAGGTAGTAGCCGTTCTTGTGCAGCAAGCTCATCGCCAGATCTCGGTCATCACCGGCGATCCGGTAGATCTCCTCCGGCGTCAAACGCGGCCGGTCCATGCGCCGGTACCGGGAGCCGCGCTGCTTTTTCAGAGATGCGTTGTAGTTCTCCCGCAGGTACCTGGATGCCCAGCCACGCTTCGTGGTGCCTTCCGTCGTCGTCACCCGCCGGTAGCCGAAACGATCCGTCGTCGTGGACATGCCGCGCCGGGCGTTGATCACCTGGGAAGGGTCGGCGCCGTCGCGCATCGCCCGCGCCGCCGACATGCCGAACGTGGCATTCTGCTCGTCCTCGGTCAGCGAGTCGAAATACGCACGCGCGTCCACCGCCCAGTCGGGGTACTCGTCCCGCGTCGGCATTTGAGTGCAGTCGCACCCGGGGTGCCGGTCGAAATCCGCCGTCGGCGACCTGTGGAACTTGCCGGCGGTCACCACGCACCTGGGGCACGACGGCGGCGTGAGCACCCGCACCCACCCGGTGTCCTGGGCGAGCATTCGAGCGGACTTCACCGACCGTGACGTGTCCGACAGGATCGTCTGCGTCGCCAGCACAAGCGAGTTACCGGCCCGACGCCACGCCAGGGCACGCGCCGCAGCCACGTCACCGCCAGCCTCGCGCACCGCGTCAACGGTGCCGCCGACCATCCCCGCGCTGGCATACGCCTGCCCCATCACCGGACGGCCCGACGCGTCGGTCGACGCGAACGCCAAGGGGTTGGTGCGAGGCGCGTCGCGGACCTCCATACCCTGGGCAGCCAGCGCATTGTCCACCGACCACTCGGAGATCAGCGCGGCCTCCAGCTGCGCCATGGTCACGTCGGTGGCGTACCCGTCTGCGTTGCGGGCGAACCACCCGGCCGGGTCTTGCGGCGCCTCACGCGGCCACCGCCTCCCGACCCGCCGCAACAGGTCACGGGTGACTTCCTGGCGGGCGTCCTCATACAGCCGCACCGACCTGGGGAGCCGGTCGTAAGCGCTACGCATCGTGGATCGACTCCGAGTCGATCACGTCCGCCTCGATGACCCCGCGGGCCAGCGACCGGTAACCGAAGTCCTGCTCCTCCGCCTCCGCGCGCAGACGGTCCATTTCTCGGTTGATGCGGGTATCCGACCAGCCCAGCTCCTCCAGCGCCGACCGGCGTGACATCACGCCGGTCTGGACGTACTTCGTGATCGCGTCGGCGTGCTGCGCCTCCGTCGGAGTGCCCGGGTCGCGCCACGACACATCGATCGCACCGTGCTCCGGCCACACCCCGGACTCCAGCCGGTCAGAGATAGACAGCGCCCAACCGATCGCCGCGCCGCACGCCTGGTTGTGCAGCTCAACCAGCCGCACCAACCGGGCCTCCTCACCGCGCACCGTCGTCTCCGACGGCGGATTCGCCGTGACGTGACCAAACATCCGCATCGGCAACCCCGTTGCCGACGCCGCCTGCTGCCCCAGGGTCGTGATCGCCTGAAAGAACCCGGACATGTCCGCGCCGGCCAGCTGCAAAACCTGAGCCTTCGACTCATGGGCGCCGCCATCCCCCGACGAGAACACCCGCAGCATTGAGTCATAGAACGCCTCGTAGATGTCCACCTCGTTGCCGTCCTGGTCCACGACCCGGGCCGCCGCGTCGATCAAGACCTTCTGCGGCGCCGCCACCGTCTCCAGCGCCACCCGGGCGTTGAGCAGCGTCTCCGCCGACGTGTCCGCCAACCGCTTGATCGGCTCAAACACCGGCGAACCCGTGCGCTTGCCATCGACGTCATGCATCACGGCCATCACCACCGGCACCCGACCAAGTCCATGCTCATGCCGCGCCGTGACCTGACCGCCCGTGCCCCGCCCCTTGATCTCGATGGTCGAGTCCGGCAGGTACAGCACCCGCCGCACTTCCCGGGAGTCCGCGTCGTAGTACCGGCGAAGCGCCGCCAGCGTCTCCCCAAGCTCATTGACCAGCACGGTAATCGCCCGCACCGGCTCCACCACGATCCGCGGCCGACCGCTGACTGGATCCGAGGACACGGTCATCACGGCACGGCCGTAGATCCCCAGGTTCGACGCGAACGTCGGGAACTGAATGTCCATGTCCGAGGTTTCCCAGTAACGACGCAGGTCCTCGTCCTCGGTGTCGACGCCTCGTCGCAGCAACCGCTGAATGTTCTGCCGCTCCACCACGGCCTGCACCAGAGTCCGGCACCACATCAGCGGGAAAGCCTGCCGCAGCCACTCCTCGCGCAGCCGCAGCCCCAAGAACTCGATGTTCTGCTTACCCAGGTAGTAGGCGAGGTTCTCCGCATCAACCCGATCCTGGCGGACCGCGAGGTTCTCCAACTTCGCCACCAGAGCCGCTTCATTCTTGCTGAGCTTCATCGCCCCTCCTCGTCATCGCCGCTGCACGACCATCAGTCCGCCGCGCACCGGTGCCGGGCCGCCGCGCCATCCGGCGCTGATCGCGTCCATCCGTGCCGCATGCGCCAGCAGCATCGACATGGCCGCGTCGATCTTCTGCGTCTCGCTGGCCTTGCCCAGCGTGTATTTCATGTTCCGCTTTGCCACCCGCCGCGCATTCCGGATGTGCGTCGTCAGCACACGGGACGGGAGGTACCCGACAGACTTTGTGGCCAAATCGACCTCCAGCTGCTGCAACTGCTTATGCACCCGGTCCGTGCGGGACATGTCCCACTCGAACGCGTTGCCGTACCGCATCGACCACTCGGCGATCTCCGACCGCCAATCGTGGGCATCGCAGTAGAACCTGCGCACCCGGTACCGCGACTGCAGCTCGTCGACCGCCGCGTGCACCTCTCCACGCGGGATGTGCCCGTCGAAGTCCTCCGGATCCCACACGCACGGCCGGTGATCCGGCCCGTACGTCGGCACGAACACCGTCCCGTCATGGGTGATGCCGATGATCGCCGACCAGTCGTTGGACTCCGACCCGTCGAAACCCAGGCACACCTCCGCACCATCGTCGGGGACGTCCTCGTCGGGGCGTTCCGCAGCGAGCAGCGTGGCCTCCGGGATCCACCGGCCCTTGCCGTAGACGACCCGGTTGCCGAAGAACCGCTCCGCGTTACCCGGGTCGGTCTTGATCAACGACGCCGCCTCGTCCTCGATGACGTCGAGGTCAACCCACCACGCGTCGCCGTAGACGTGCTTGTGGATTCGCAACCGGTCGCGCTTGTTGGTGTACGACAGGTGCGCCGGCGCCTGCCGGTAGTCCACGTAGACTTTCCCATCCTGCGCCTCAAACGTCTGCTGCGCGTACGACCCCTCCGACGGATCCCACGCGTTGGTCGTCTGAATCGACCGGCCGCCCACACCGGCCAAACCACGGATCTGGTTCTGCGCCAGGGTGATGCCACCGGTCGACGGGGTCCACAGCTGCGTCTCGTCCTGCACCGCGAAGGTGATTCGCTGGCCCAGGCGGGACCGCGCGGCTGCGGTGACCGGCTCGATCAGTCCGCGGCCCCGGTCTCGGGGGACGTTGATGCGGGTCTCGCCGGTGTCCGGGATCACGTCGGCCAGCGGCCCCTCCTGGATCATCGGCAGCAGGGCGCCGTAGACGTTCATCGTCTGCTCTTCCGACGTCGCCGTGATCTGGATGTGCGGGGACGGCCACGGACGGCCCACAGGCTCACCCTGCGCGTCCCACCCGGCAAAGATGACCGGGCCGACAGCCTCCGCACACACCATCGCCGCCGTAAACGGCCCCTTCCCCCACTTCTGCGGCCTCACCACAAGCGATCGGCGGTACGCCCATGCCGACTTGTACTTCTCCGCAGAAGCATTCGGCTTGAGCCGGTAGTGCTCGAGCAGGATCTGCCACATCTCGTCGGTCAGCAGGTACGGCTCACCGACGTGGTCGCCGTCGGGGATGACGCAGTGCTCTTCGATCCACTGGCCGACCTGCCACCCGAGCGTCGGGTACGGCCAGCCGGAGGCTTCCGGGCCACACCACGGCATTGCCCATCACCTCCCGGTGTCAGGGGACGACTTTGAGCCGCGCCCTGACTTCGTCCACGCGGGATCCCGTCCCTTCCGTCTCCGGGTCGTCGTCCTCGCGTACGGTCGTGCCCTCGATCTCCCATTGCAGCTGCATGATCGCCCTCGGCGTGAGTCCGAGGCGGTCTTCCAGGTTGGTAAGGACATTCCAGAACCCAGCCACCTTCGATTCCTGGTAGCCAGGATCGGTGATTCTTTCGCGAAGAAGGAGGTAGCGGGCGACGATCTCGTCGGCGCCCATTTTCTCCCACATGACGGCCTGCGGTAACGCCCAGATGTCAGCCCAGCCTTCGGCGGGAATGCCGCCGAGGGGCCACTCCGGGGCGGGCCCGGGGCGGCCGGCGGCGGGCAAAAGCGTCGTGTTGGCTCTCGGCGCGTTTCTCCGGCGGCGTTCGCCGTTGGGTTTCGGCGGTGGTCCGGGCATGGGCCTCACCTCCATGATCTAGATCACAAATGCCATTTGCTGGAACCCGTACACAGCCCGAGACACCTCCCCCGCGGCCGAGCGTGGTGGGGGCGGGGCGGGGGACTCCCCCAGGGTGGGCTGCACACCCTCTACATCAGGGTGGCCTAACCCCGCCCTGTCACTGGGCTTCACTTCCGATACCGCATGCCGGTCGTCTGCCCGTGCCGCGAATTGCACGACCTGCACAGCACCGTCAGCGACTGGCCCAGCGCCCCACCGTCGCCCAGTGCGTGTTCGTGCTCCGCTGTCAGGGAGCCCGGTGCCACCGTGTGCGGCGGTCGGCCGTAGCCGGGGCACCACCACCCTCGGCGCCGGACCCATGCGTCGACGGTCTGTCGCCGGCGCTTGCGCTCGGCGTGCGTCCCGCCGGCGATCTTCGTCGGCACGGTGCGCTTCTGCATGAGGTCATGCTCCCGGGCATGCGCGGCGCACCGGCCAACCCGGACCGCAGTGTCCGGGCACCCATGCACCGTGCACACCTGTGGTGCTCTGCCCATGAGTCACCTCCGGGATGTCGTATTGCGGGACGCGCGCGATGGGCGACTGCGCTGGCGTGTCTGGTTGTTGTGGCGTGTGCCTGTGCGCGCGTCCCTGGTGTCGTCGTCCCGTCGTGAGTGGGTGCCAGCCTGGTGCTGGTCGACGACTGTGCCCCGGTGTGGTGGGGGCCCGGGTTGTGTTGGGGGGTGGTGTTGGTGGGGCCGGGTGGTGTCGGCCCCCGGGGGTTGTTGTGTCCCCCGGGGGCTTGTTCGGCGGCCCCACCTGGCCGACCCTCGCCGCCCGTGTGTGGGCGGGGGTGCGCATGAGAAAACCCCCGTGGAAGCCTGGGCCTCCCGGGGGTTCACTACTGCGCTGCGTACAGCATACACCATGGGTTGTTGGCGGCTGGTCAAGAGTTTTCAGTCGGTCATCGCTCGCCCCATCGAGCACCGCAGGTGGGACAAGTTCGGATGACATCGCACGTGGTCGCATCGGGGGGCGGCTCATCGTGGGCGACAGTGCGGGTGGTGTAGAAGGTTTCTCCGCCCCATAGGGCCCTGAGGTTGTTGTATTCGCTGATCGCTTGGCCGGTGAGGTAATCGAGTGCTTCTACGGATTCGTCCTGGGTGTCCTTGTCCGTGGGTTCTGGGGGGAGTTCCCAGGGGAAGCATCCGACGGTGCCGCATCCGGGGCAGGTGGTGAATGCGGCGAAGGGGCGGATTGGGTAGGTGCGGTGGGCATTACGTTGCAGCTGGCTGGGGTGCTTCGCTGCTTCTTCCTCCGCGGCCCTGTCGATGTGCCACCTGTCGGTGGCGTGCTTGCCGACTGCGAGGGTGACGATAGCGGCGATCACTGTCCCCCAGATGATGATGGTCACGGGTCACCTTCATGCTGTGTTGGGTGATCTTCCCATTGGTTCCCCGCGACCTTCACCCATTGCCGCTTGGCTACGCGGGCGGCGCGGGCTCGACTGCGGTACAGGCGTGGGCCGTCGCTGATTCTTTCGTCTACGTCGCCGCGCCGGGCCCATGCGTTATCCCACGGGAAGAACCGTAGGTACTTCTTCCATGCCCTCATGCCGTTGGGGAGGGTTGGCTGCCAGCGGGTTTCGCCGAGCGGGTTGATGAGCTTGGTGACGAACCGTTGGTCATCCATCGGTGGTCTCCTTGGTGATGTGGGTGTGGATGTCGCCGAGCTTGTAGATGGGGCGGCCGGTGGTGTCGGTGTACTTGGTGATGACGCCGGTACTGCCCCAGTAGCGGATGGTGCCGGCGGGTACGTCGTATCCAGCTTGGGTGAGGGCGCGAGACAGTTCCGCCGCCGTGCCTGTGGTGGCTGCGGCGGCGGGGTTGAGGGTGGTGGGCTTCGGCGTGGGGGGTGGGGGTTCGGCGCGGTCGGCGAGGATGCGGGCTTGTTGGGCGATCTCGTCGGCCGCGTCGGTGGCGTACTCCCTCGACGCGAGGAGGTGACGCCACTCGTAGAGGCGGTTGGCTTTGGCGTGGGTGGTGCGGTCACGCCGTGCGGCCCATGCCCTGGGGGTTTCGTCTGCGCCGTCCACGTGCTCGCCGAGGTAGTCCGCGGCGAGGTTGCCGAGCCACCCGGCGAGGACCTGGTCCGCTTCGTGCAGCAGGTCCAGGACGGTGATGGAGCAGGGTGGGCGGGGGCCGTAGACCGGCCGGTGCCACACCCCATCGCCCGCATTCGACCCGGGCTGTAGCTGGGCGTGGAGGGTGCGGGCGCAGCGGGCGATGGTGAGGAGATCGCGGGCGAGGGTTTCGGTCTGGTCATCAGTCAGTGGCATCGGCATCCTTGAGTGCTTGGCGTGCGGCGCGGACGTGGTCGCCGGTGGCGATGACGACCACCGGCCCCTGCCAGGTGATGTCGAGCCGGTAGGCGACGGGGGCGGGCAGCGCGGCGATCATCGGGGAAGGGAAATCGTCGTGGCGCGGCAGCGCATCAGTGACGAGAGTGTCGGGGTCGAGCGCGGCAAGTTCATCACGGGTGCGGATGATCTGCGGGGTCATGCTTCCTCCGTTGTCTGGTTGTCGGTGTCCACGAACGTCAGATCGCTCACCAGTGCCGGGCGGGTACAGATGCCGAGCACCTCAAACGGCATGGCATAGATTGCTGTGTCCCCGGAAACCCTGACCACCAGCACGCGCCCGTGGTGGGGGTGGTCGGCTAGTTTCCATCCTCCGGGCAGGTGGGTGGTCATGCTTGCTCCTTGTGGTTGGCGCGTAGCCACCGGATCGCGCCCAGCGGCACGGTCGGGTAGCACTCGTGAATCCACTCGTCCGGCTCGGGGAAAAGGCTGGTGATGCATTCGACGGGGACGCGGGTACCCCGAATGCACGGCTCGCCGCCCATCACCTCGTGGTCGATGGTGACGTGCCCGGCCTTGTGGGCGATGCGCATTCGGGAGACGCACCCGGCGAGGATCAGGCAATGCAGATGCCGGCACGCCCCGTCGAGGGTGTGCCACAAGATCCCGTCGTCATCGTCGATCTGCTCCCATTCGTTACCGAGTAGCATTTCCACGCACCAGGCGCGGTCAGAAGTCCCAGTCATCGGGGTCGTCCTCCGGGAACGGGTCTAGTGGTGGCGGGGTGAATCCGAGTGCCGTCATTGCGTCGGCGGCGCGGCGTTGGCAGTTGGTGTGCCACCCTTCGGCGTTGACGTAGCCGACGCAGGCCGTGGGGCACGTGAGGATTTGAAACAGCCGCCAGATCACCTGCTCGTCCCACCTCCCGAGTCCGGGGAAGGCGTCGGCGAGTGGTGCGGTGAGGGCGTCGGCAATCTGCTTCGCGTCGAACTCGGGGTCGTGGCGATGGTGTTTACCCATGGGTTTCCTTTGCGTTGTCGCGGTCTGTCATGGCGCGCACCCCATGGTGGTTTCGGCGACGAAGGCGAGGAATCCGCAGATGGTGATGAGGGCGATGAGGGCCGCGAAGCGGCGGGGAATGTCATTCATGCTTCCTCCGGGGTGGTGACGTAACGGCGGACGATGCGGGCCATTCCTTCTCCGCGATCTGCGATGTCTGATTGTGGGATTGGGTCGGGCCACCACGCGATGCGGTGGCTGTCGTAGGGGGCGAGGTTGCGTCCGTCATCGTCCTCGTACAGCCACTTATCGCCGACGCGGTTTTGCACGGCGTATTCGGCGCGCATTCCGGCGATCATGGCGGCCATCCCCGGGGCGGCGACGATCAAGGCCCCGTCCTCCTCGTACACGTAGTCGGCGACATGCTCCCACCCGTCGCCGTCCACGGCGGCGACGTTTCCGGTATCGTCCCACTGCCATTCTCCGGGGGCCGCGCCGTCGAGTAGGTCGCGGGCTTCATCGGGGGTCACTGGTCGGCCTCCAATCCGAGTAGGGCGTGCAGGGGGCGGCGGGGGACGGCGTAGGCCCTCCCGGCCCGGATGATGGGGAATCCCACGTCTTCGCCCCGGCGGGCGGCGGCGCGGAGCGTGGGGGCGGTGATCCCCACCAGACGGGCGGCCTCCTCGATGGTCATCACGTGGTCGTGCCTGCGGCGGCCCCAGCCGCGCAGGGGTTCGGTGCTCACTGGTCGGCCTTTCGTCCGGTGTGGATGATCGTGTACGGCTCGAACCCGTAGTAGGGAAACCCCGTCTCCCACCATCCCGCGTCCGCGCCCCACACGTGCACATCACCGTCACAGTCGATCGCGGTGATTTGGTCGCGCCCGGATTCGCGGCACGCTAGGGTCAGCGCGTCCGAGTCGTCCCACTCGCTGCCTTCGGCCAGGGTGTTCGGCGGCACGGCGTCGGCGGGAATCTGCTGGTCAGTCATTTTGGTCTCCTAGTAGTCGAGGGACGGCCACGGCGGGCAGCCGGGGTGATCGCACGGCGCGACGGGGGTCGTCACCGTCGTCGTCGCCGTTGTGGTGGTGGTCGGGGTGGGGGCGGGGGCCGGTTCGCGGACGGCGGAAAGCGCAGCGACCAGCGCCACAGCAGTGATCGCCGCCCACACAAGCCCGGCGACAGTCGAGCGGGTGGTCGCGGTCAATCGTCGTCCTCCTCGTACAGGTCATCGTCAGCGTCTCGGGGCTCCTCGCAGAGACGAAGGCCGTTGCGGCAGCAGCCCGGCGAGCAGTTCGAGAACGAGTACCCACGTCGGTTGGGGTACGGGTGCGGCCGGTAACGGCCGTAGTCGTCGTAGTCGTCAGCGGGCGACCAACTCATTCTTCGTTTCCTTCGTGGTCGTTGGGGGTTTCCCAGGGGTCGCAGCACCACTCGTCACGCAGACGGCACGTGCTGCACGGGTCGGCGTCGGATGGGGCGGGCATGGGTGGTTCCTGCTGTTCGAGGTCGATGCCGAATACGTCGGCAATATCCGCCAAGTACGCGGAGGCAAGCTGGCGCATGGCAGCTCGGCCTTCTGGTGATTGGGCCAGCGCTTCGATCCCTAGAGCGAGGAAGTCGGGGAGTTCTTCATCGGCCATAGCAAGCTCGAAATCTCTCGTGCGCTTCGATGCGGGCCTGGGCTTTTGCGAGTTCCGCGGCACCTGCAGCGGTTTCGGCGGTGATGTTGATCTTCACGCGCGGTTTGGGGCGTG
Source organism: Corynebacterium freneyi (assembly GCF_030408835.1). Lineage (NCBI taxonomy): Bacteria > Bacillati > Actinomycetota > Actinomycetes > Mycobacteriales > Corynebacteriaceae > Corynebacterium > Corynebacterium freneyi. The sequence continues at coordinate 919,921 of NZ_CP047357.1, read as the reverse complement.
CCTTGAGTGCTGCGGTGCGCGCTTCGTAGGCGTGGCGTTCCAGCTTCTCGACGTGCTGCCGCTGTGCGGTGGTGGCGCGTCGGTGGGCGTAGGCCAGGGCGTCGGCCCAATCCGAGAATCGTCCGACGTTCGGGTCGATGGGCAGGCGGTCGTCGTGGACTTCCCAGACCCGGCCGAAGCCGTGCTGGAAGGTTCCGGTGACGCTGACGTGGTTGCTCACTGCTGGTCACCTCCCTGCGTGTCGTTGTCGGCGCCGCGGGCCTTGTTGCGCATGTCGCGGGCAACCTGCTTCATCCAGGTTTCGCCGGCGACGGTGGCCTTCTCCCCCAGCTCGGCGGCGAACTGGGAGAGCTCCTGGGACAGCAGCGTCATCGCGACGGGCCGGGGGATGATGCCCGGCGTGATGGTCATCGACACGGTCATGGCGTCGTCGGTGATCGCCAGCGTTCCTTCGACCGGCGGGGTGGTGTTGAGGTCGAAGATTCCTTCGCGCGGGGTAGTCATGGCGGGTCCCTCCTGGTGGTTAGGCGGATTTGTGGGTCAGGCGGGCGGAGATGTCGCCGAGGCGGTAGAGCAGGCGCCCGGCGCGGGTGGCGCCCTGCGGGGTGATGTGTCCGCGTTCGCGCCACTTGCGGATTTGGTCGGTGGTGCACCGGTAGCCGAGGCCGTCGAGGACGGTTTTTGCTTGGGCGGCGGTGACGAGCTGCTCGGCGGCCTCTGGGGTCATGCAGCGTGCGGTGGGCTGGGCGGCTGGGGTGTCGCTGGGTGGGTCGACGTAGGCGACGATGCGGGCGGTGATGTGGTCGATTTCGTCGGCGGCGTCGGGGCCCCATTCGCGTTGGGCGACGTGGGAGACGACTTGTCCGAGGCGGGCGGCGAGGTGCCCGGGGTGGCGGGTGGGGCCGATGAACCACGCGGGGGGCAGGCCGAGGTCGCTGGCGAGGTTGGTCAGCCATCCGTGGAGGATCTCCTCGGCTTCGGTCTGCAGGTCGAGGGGGTGGAGGTTCATTGGCGGGCGGGGGCCGGGGAGGTTGGGGGCGCGGCCGGCGTTGTCGGTACCGCCTTGGCTGCGGGTTTTGGTGCCGTTGAGGCGGGGGGCGTAGCGGACGATCAGGGCGAGGTTCCTGCCGAGGCGTTCGGCCTGGGTGGCGTCAAGCACGCGGTTCTCCCTTCGTGGTGATGGTGAGGTAGAGGCGGGATTCTCGGGGGCCGGGGGCTTCGCGGGATGGCGGGTCGATGGTGGGCATGTGCTTGGTCATCAGGTTCGGGGTGTCGTCGGCGGTGAGGCCGGCGTCGACGAGTCCGTCGCAGGCGGCTTTGAGGGTGGGGACGAGGTTGTCGGCGTCGCGGCGGCGTCGGTCGCGGGGGACGTAGTGCAGGGCGACGGTTGCGTGGTCGACGCCCTGGGGGAGCTTGGCGTTGCGGGCGAGGACGTTGGTGGCGTAGCGGACGTCGCGGACGGTGTCGGCTTTGCGTCGCCAGTGCATGCGTTGGTTGGCCGTGAGGGGCGGTAGGGCGTATGGGAGCCACAGGGTGTACTCGGTCATGCTGTGCGCCTTTCTCGGGCGTCTGCGGCGGCTTTTCGCGCGATTTCGCGGGCCTCCTGCGCGGCGCGCTCCCTCTCCTCACGTTCGGTGATCTGCTGCATGACGATCTCGGAGTTGCGGTCGGGGTCGTGGGTGCAGCGGGTCACCGGCTGGACGTCGAGGATCCACCCGCCGTCGTCGCACAGCTCGCAGCCGTCGATGGCGGTGCGGCGGGCTTCGGCGGCTTGCCGGCGTTCGGTGGCCCGTGCCCAGGAGGCGCGTTCGGCGGTTTTGCGGGCGTCGGCGCACCCACCGCACGGCGGGGGGAATGGGTCGCCGATGTGCGTCGCGCATCTCGCGGCGCCGGGGTCGTCGAGCCACGCGTCCGGGATGGTCTGAGAAATCTGGGGAGGGGAAAAACTAGGCTCCTCTCCCCCAGTAACGTTCCCGACCACCTTTCCCCCCAAGGTTGAGAGTTGTGTGTTGGGTGTTGCTGTTGCTGTTGCTGTTGAAGGGCTTGGGTTAACCGATGGGTTACCGGAAGGGATGCCTTCACCCTTAACCGATGGGTAAACCGAAGGGTTACCGGAAGGGTCAACGGAACCCTTAACGGAAGGGCTCGGGGAAGGGTTAACCGAAGGGTTGCCGGAACCCTTAACCGATGGGTTCCAGCATGGGTAAACCGAAGGGTCAATCGAGTCCCCGGCCATCAACTCCGACAGCTCCTGCGACCCCCACCCCTTCATCCCCGGACGCTCCCGCTTGAGCCGATTCAGCTCATGCACGAGGACCCCACGGATCCCCGCCGACGCAACCTCCGCCGCGGCGCGTGCAGCGGCGGTGGCCATGTTCGGCATCTTGAGGAGATCGTCATTGCGGTGGAACGACCTCACCAGATACTCCTCGGTCTCCTGGTCGATGACGACGTACAGGTGATGGGCCAGCTCGGCGCCGGCGTTTTCCACCACCTCCACGTCATGACCCTGGGCGAGCGCGGCGAGACGGTTGGGCCGCCAGTCCCCCACACCGGCGCTGGTGAGCGTCGGGTGGGTCAGCAGCAGGAAGTAGAGCCACTGCGCCGCCGGGGTCAGCGCCCGAAATGCATCGTCGTTCCAGATGCTGAGTCGGATCTGGGCATATTCACGAGCCACTGGCGGACTCCTTTCTCACTAGTCGTTGGTCACCACGGCGGCTGGTCGCCGTCATTGTTGGGCTTGGACGACGCCCACGGATCCGGGCGGGTTGCCTGCCCACCGGCCGGGCGCCCGCCACCGCCGCGCGGGTTGCGGATCACCTGCGCCGTGGCGAACTTCAGCGACGGACCGACCTCGGCGTCCTTGATCTCGTAGACGGTGCGCTGCTGCCCCTCGCGGGTTTCGTACGACCTCTGATGCAGCGTGCCGGTGACGATGACGCGCATGCCCTTGACCAGCGTTTCCATGACGTTTTCCGCCTGTTCTTTCCAGACGTTGCAGGTCAGGAACACCGCGTCGCCGTCCTCCCACTGGTTGGCGTCGCGGTTGAACACCCGGGGCGTCGACGCCACGCGGAAGTTCGCCACCGCTGCACCCGACGGGGTGTAGCGCAGCTCCGGATCAGAGACGACGTTGCCGACCAGCGTGATCGGAGTGTCTCCCTGCGCCATTACTGCTGCACCTCCGCGGCGATCTCGGCGGCCCGCTCGGTCCACGCCTCACGAAGCACCGCAAGTGCGGCCTCGTCGTCGCCGAGCTTCGACACGTGCGCGCCGACCTTGGTCTGCATCTCCTCCTCGGATCGCGACGCGACCAGCCCGTCGAGGAGCTCGCGGAGCATCGCGTTGCCGTCGATGACGGCCTGCGCGTCGACGGCCGGGGCTTCCTGCATCTCGGACACGTCGACGGGGGCCTGCTCGTCCTGGCGGGCGTGCATGCGGCTGCGAGCAGCCTCAATCGCCGACACCGCACCACCGCCGGCGGTCGGCCGGTCCGCGCGCGTCGCCTGCGCCTGGACGGGCTCAGACAGGCGGAGCTCCTCGACGCTGTAGGCGATGCCGGACAGGATGTGCGACCCGAGGCGGCGGCAGACCTCGGTGGCGGACTTGGCGTAGAGCATCGCCGCGGGAATCTGCTTGTACAGGCTGTTCTTCGTGTACCCGGCCTGCTGGGCCATGTCGATGGTCCACCGGGCGGTGTACGTCTCGCCGGTCGGGGCGGTGCCGACGACGGTGACGGCGGTGTCGGTGTTCTCGGTGACGTCGAAGCGGTAGCCGTGGGCACGGAGCAGGCCGACCATGGTGCGGGCCTCGACGCCGGGCTTGCCGTTGATGACCATGACCTGCTGCAGCGACTGGATCGCGTTGAGGCCGAGCTCGGCGCCGTAGAGGATGGCGGCCGCGCCGTCGTGGGGCTTGCCGCGGTACTGCTTGGGGACGAGCTCGGTGGAGCACATCGCCTCGGCGACCTGCATCGCCGCGCCCATCGCTTCGGCCTGCTCCTTGAGGGAAGCCAGGGCCTGCGAGCTGGACGGGGTGGTCAGGGGCATAGCTTCGCCCTGGTGGGCGGTGTCGGGGACGTTCGGGGTGGTCATGGTGGTCTCCTAGATGTAGGTGGTGATGAGGATTGCCAGTGCGGCGATGACGCCGACGGCGACGACGATGAGGTACGGCCACGGACCCGGATCGTCGTCAAACGGCGCGCCATGCAGGCGCTTGTAGTCGCGGGGGAACCGCGGGTCTTCGGTCACAGGTGCTCCTTGATGACGTCGCGCACCCACGTCGGAATGCGCTTGTCCTGGTACTGGGTGCGGCCGTGGGCGACGGCTTCGGCAATGCCCAGGTGCTCGACCTGGCTGGCGTCGTCCAGCTGCTCCCACCTTCGGGGCGTGTAGAACGGGTTGCGGCGCTGCTGGCGCTTCTCGTACGCCTGGTGCAGGGCAACCGCGGCTTTGATGACGGTCACGGGGGCTCCTAGCTGGTGATCGGGGTGCGGGTCAGCAACGTCGCGGCGACCTCCGGGGGCAGCACTGCGAAGCGGTCGCGGTTGCTGGTGGTGATCAGTACGTCCCCCGGCCTGGCGCGGTGGTACGACCCGTCCTGCAGCGCAATCCGCACCTCGCGGATCGCCCCGCCCTGCTTGCGGATGATCTGCCAGTCCGCGCGGTGCGGGAGCACCGCATGAAGCACGGCGTCGACCTGGTCGTCGCTGAACGCGGCCGCCGCCAGCGGAAACACCGTCGCCGCGTACACAGCCAGCTGCGGCTCCACCCGCACGAACGTGCCCGGCAGCGGATTACCCAGCTTGCGCAGCGCATCACCGCGCGACCGGGCGCGGAGGGCGTGGTGTCCCTCGCGGATCTTTCGGCCCATCAGACGTCACCTCCCGTGCGGCCCGCCGGCAGCGGCATACCGCACTTGGTGTGCGCCGCTTCCAGGGACTGCACGAGCTGACGTCCCTTCTCGGTCAGGCGGATGGGGCCGGACATCTGCACCCACCCGCCCCGGCGCAGGGAGCCGAGCAGCGACGGGTGCACGACCGGCTCACCGACAGCGGTGTAGATGCGCCACACGCCATCGAGGATCTGCGGATTCGTCGTCACGCCGCCACCGCCTTCGGCAGCGGCACGTGCCGCAGCTGCACGCCTCGTTTCGTAGCGACGCGCTTGGCGAGGACATGCCCATCGGGGTCGATGGCGACGGCCGCGCGGCCCATCTCCTCCAGCAGCCGCGCTCCGGCGATCTCCGCGTCCTTGTCTGCGGCGCGTTTGGCGGCGGAGGCGTCCTTCGACGCGGTTTTCGCCCGATCCCACGCGGCGGCGAGATCAGCGTCGACGGCCACCGGGGCGGCGTCGTCGTCAATGTCCGGGTGCCGGAGCTTCGCGATGCGGTAGTCATTCGGCGCCGTCGGCGTCGGCGGTTGCCCGTCGAGCGTCGCGATGAACGCGTGGACGCTGGCGACGAGGTCCGCGGCGAAGTCGGCCACGTACGGCACCTCGAATTCGCGCCACTCGTAGTACGGTCCGGCGACGACGATGATCGCCGGGTACTGGGTCAGGCCGGAGATCAGCATTTCCCAGGTCTCCTGGATCAGCCAGTCCACCGGCAGCGTCTCGGCGGTGAGGTTCTGGAATTCCTCCCAGTCCCGCACCGTCTTGAACTGCACACACCTGGAAAACCGGGGCCCGCGGGAGCGGTTGACCATGGTGGCTACCCGGTCGAGCGTCGCCGCGTTGTCGAACCCGAGGTGCGGATTCTGCACCTGCACCTCTCCGCGCGACAGACGCCACTCGGGATTGCGCTCGGCCCACCAGTACGCCAGGGCGTGCTCCATGGCGTGGCCGGTGAGGAACCGGTCTTCCATGCCGGGCTCGTCGATGCGGATGCCGTTCATGGTGTTCCACACGCTGTAGGGGGTGGCCCAGTGGCTTTCGCCGACGATGCCGGCGACTTTCGACGCGGTGACCAGGCGAGCCCATTCGTCGGTGCCTGGCTTCGCCGGTTGGCGGACGACGCACAGGGACGTCGGGGTCGGGGTGGTGGTCATCATCCCCACCCCGCATCCAAGGCCGCGCGGAGGTGCTGGTCGGCTTGGTGGCCGATCCACAGCACAACCGCGCACGCAATGATCGTGGCGACGACGATCTTGGTGATCGTCCACCAGCGCGGCGGGCGGGGCCGCTCCATCACACCCACCGCGTAGGCCAGGGCCAGGTCGTCCTCGGTGATCTCGTGCCGATTCACGCCGCCACCTCCTGGCGGGTCATCCATTCGTCGAGGTCGGTGCGGCGGGCGCGCCAGCCCATGCCGAGGTGCTTGGTGGCGGGCAACCGGTTTGTCTCCCGGCGGGCCATGCGGGACAGCTGGGAGGAGTCGATCCGCAGGTACTCGCAGATTTCGGGGCCGGTCATGTACGGCTCAATCGTGGCCATGTCAGTCCTCCTGGTAGAAGTCGTCGGCCCAGCCGGTGGTGTCGTCCCGCGTGGCGGTGACGATGCCCGGCAGGGCGGTGAGGTGCGCCGTGATGACGGCGCGGATGTGATCAGCGCGGGGGCCGTCGATACCGAGGCACGCGGCGTCATGCAGAGCCGGGAGCGCCTGCTGCACGAGGCCGTCGATCTTCACGGCGACCCGCTCATCAGTCGAAGGCCTCATTCGGTGACCTCGATTCCGTAGGTGTCGGCTTGGTCGCGGATGATGCGGCGGGCGCGGGTCAGCGATGCGGCGGGCTCACCCGGGTACTCGTACCGGCGGAGCAGGTCGTGCACCCATTGCAGCGTCTCCGGGTCGGGGCGGAACATGTTGCTCATGCCGCCACCTCCGGCCACATGCCGGTGCGGGTGAGGTGGTCGAGGGCGTCGACGGCGTCGGCCATGGTCGGAAGCGGCCCGTGGCTCGTGTGCCCGGCGGGGTGGACGGCGACGTACCCGCCGGGGCGAGCGGTGATCGTGCCGGGCAGCCCGGCGAGAATGGTAGGATTCACGGTGATCTCCTTTGGTAGGGAATCGATCGCCCCGCGCCGTGGCACCGGTGCGGGGCTTCTTCTTGGTTTGGTGTGCGCAGCGTGCCGGCCCCTCGCAGAAAGGGGGAAGGGGCCTGTGGTGGCTTGCTTGACGGGGTCGAACTTCCCGCTTGACGCACGATTGGAGGGGCGGGGGCCCGGTGGCGCGGGTTGCGCCTAGTGAGCCGGGGTGAACCAGGAGGGCTCCTGACTTGGGGAAGCCCCGCCCCTGGTGCCCGCGTGCGGACTCGAACCGCGCCCCACTCCCGCGTGGGGCCCAATGCGCGGGCTTGGATTTGTGTTCGCGCTGACGGTTACCACGTCCCGGGCGCGACCCTCGGGACGGTTCCAACGCCCACCGCGTGCCACCCTTGGTGCAGTTCAGGGGGCCAATAGCCGCGGTAAATCGCGCCAGCGCTCTCCTCTATTCAGTTCTCAAACATCACCCCGGCCACCATCGGCCGGTCAGTGCCTAGCGGGGCCATCGAATCCCCACGCCCGCCAATACCCGGGCCTAGGCCAAAAACGTCACAGTGACGATTCGCCCACCATCACGCGGGCACCTCGGCGAAGTAGGTGTCCCAAACCTTCTCCATCAGGGGCCGGTCGGCCTCCGTGTAGCCGTTGACCCGCCTCACCTGCCCGTTGGAGACGTTGAGGTCGTACTTCTCCGGCTCCCGCCCATGCTTCTCGACGTAGGCCTTCTTCAGCCGCTTGCCGAACACGCCGGCCTTCGCGGCCATCTGCTTCTTCGACAGGTTCTTTTCCTTGAGGAATTCCTGTGCGTACAGGGGGCGCGACGCGGGGTCGAGTTCGGAGGCTTCGCCGAGTCCGCGGGCGAGGATGATGCGGGCGCGGGCTTCGAGGTGGTCGGGGTGGATCAGGCCGCGTGCGGCCTGGGCGAGTTCCATCTGGGCGCGGGCCTGGAAGATGAGGGCGTTCATCTGGTGCTCGTCGGCGCGGGGGTTGATCGCTCCGCCCTGCGTCCAGTACGACTCGATGACGTCGGCGATCTCCGCCTGGTACGCGACCACGAGCGGGCGGGCCTCATCGGACACTCGGTTCTCGTCGATGGTGGCGAGCCACATCGTGAGAGTCCGAACATCAATGACGGTCGTCTCCTGCGGCCCTCCCTTCGAAGGGATGGTCATCTTGACCATGCCTGCCCAGGACTTGCCGGACAGTCGGCGCGACTGGCTGCGGTAGTCGAGTCCGATGGATTCGACCAGCGGGCGGAACACCACATGCGGGGTGCCGTCAACATCAACGGCCTGGACCTGGTTCCCGTGGAACGGGATGGTGACGATGGAAGACATCGTGTACACTCCTTCGTGTTGGGTTTTTCTTGTTCCCCGTCGTCCGTTACCGCGGACGGCGGGGATTTTCTTTTTGTCTCGGCTACGCGGCGACGCCGGTGGCGTGCCGGTAGACGCGGGCCTTGCGACGCTGGGCGATCTCTTCGGTGACGACAAAGGCGTCGTCGAAGCTGACGGGAAAAGTCAGCAGGACCGTCCCGATGAAGCGGCCAGTAGCCTCGCCATCTCCGGCGAGCCACCGAGAGGCAGTGGACTTATCCACGCCCATCTCGGCAGCCACGGCAGTGACGGTGCCGTAAGCCTTGAGCAGTTCATCGACCCATTCGCCGCGGACGCGGGTGGTCTTGACCGTGTGCATCCGTCCTCCTGGTTCTTGCGGTGGAACCCGATGTTCCTTCGCTGGAACCGAAGCTAGCACAGCAGGTTTGAACTATGCAACCCCAAGTTGCATTGCTGGAATGACTTGCGCAGTTGCAACCCTGCAACTATGCTGGTGGCATGACCGAAACGCGATGGTGGAAATACATGCAAGGGTTGATGGGCGAGCAGTCTCAGCTCGACGCCGCAAATCAGATCGGCATCTCGAAAAGCAACATCACCCGATGGAAAGACGGGGCACGCGCCGCCCCGGACTTCGTGGTGAAAGTCGCCCGCGCGTACGGGGCAAATGTCCTCGAAGCACTGGTGGAGGCCGAGTTCATCACTGAAAAGGAAGCCAAGCTTCAACAGGTCCGTACGGGAACTCCTTTGGAGGAAGCAACCAATCAGCAGATATTGCGCGAAATCCTCCGCCGCAGCGGACCCGAAGCCACGTACCTCTTCGGGATGGGTGATGAGCAGATCAACCCCGACGCCGATGTCCTCGACCTGCCGCGACGCTCTGACGACACCCCCGCGATCCGGGCGGTGTCCGACGATGACCTCCCGTACGTGGCTGACTCCAGCCCCGATCATCCGGAGGAGGACATCGAGTTTGACGATTGATGACCTGCACGACCTAGCCGCCGCCATCGGTGCCCGCGTCGAATCGCACGCCGCGGGGCCGAAAGGCCGGTACGTCCACCAGACCCGCACGATCAGCATCCGCTGCGATCTCGGCCCCACCCGCTACCGCTGCACCCTGGCGCATGAACTCGCCCACGCCATGGCCGGCGACGAGCCCACGGGCATCGGATGGGCGGACGCCCGGATGGAGCGGGCGGCGGACATCACCGCAGCGCGGTGGCTGATCACCGAAGACGCCTACGCCGCGGCGGAAGCGCTCTACGGCCCCCACCCCGGGGCCATCGCCCGCGAGCTCGGCGTCACCCTCCACATCCTCCAGGTGTGGCAATCCCTCTACGAAAGGACACGAGCAGCATGAAAAAGCTCACCGTGATCGCCGCAGCCGCGGCGCTCGCACTGGCCGGCTGCGCCGGAGCGGACGCCGAGCAAGCCCCCGACCGGGCCGACACGGAAGACGCCAACGTCATCGGCGGCAACAGCCCCGTCGCCGACATGACCATGGCCGAAGTGGAGGACGCCTCCATCGAGATGTGCAAGAAGGAGCTCGTCGACAAGGTGCGCGTCCCCGACGGCGACGTCGAACTGACGGACGTCGCCCTCGAAGATCGCGGCGCCGAAGAGAATCACGCGATGTACGTCGTCGAGGCACGGGCTTCTTACAAGGTGCCGAACGGCACTCAGATGGATGATGTCGAGTACGTCTGCGCTGCGGCCTTCATCACGGGCGGGCACCAGCAAGGAACCGCGGTCCGGCTCGGTCAAACCCTTTTCGACTAGCCCGCCAACGAAGAACCCGGCCCTGCCGCATGCCTGGACAGCGATGCGCGGCAGGGCCGGGACTACCGCCCCACGTAGGGGCAGCAAGGAGAAGCGTACCCATGCCGCAGAAACGAATCCGCAACGGGAAGATCCGGTGGGTGGGCCGGTACCGTGACCCCGCCGGCCGGGAGCGGTCCCGCACGTTCGACACCCGCCGTGAAGCCGCCGCATGGGAGCACGAGCGTGAACGTGAAATGCGCCGCGGCGAATGGGTGAACGCCAGCGACGCGCCGACGCTCGGCCAGCTCTGGGTGTCATGGGAGAAAGCAGCATCGACGGACGGAACCCGGGCGGTGAGGCACCGCGTCGGCAAGAACCTCGGAGACTTGTACGGCGTGCAGATCACCCGCATCAACGCGGCGATGCTGCGCACGTGGCTCGTGCATCTGCGTGATGGTCGCCCGTGGGTCGATGGGTGCGTAGGGCTTGCAGAGAACACGCGGGCCGCGTGGTGGGGGCAGCTCGTTGGGTGCTTCGGCATGGCCGTTGATGATCAGCTGCTGCTGGCGTCGCCGACCAGCCGGGTGCGTGGGCCTCGGGCGTCGTCGTCGATTGACCCGGCGAAGCTACCGACGGTCGAGTCGGTAGCGGCGGCGATTCGTCGTGCGGACGAGTCGGGGCGGGAGGTTCTAGCGACGATGATTATGCTCGCCGCGTGCACCGGGATGCGGGCGGGTGAGGTCGGGGGCCTGCGGCCACGAAGTGTCGATCTGCGGGGAATGGTGGTGCATGTCGTGGAGCAGTCGGTGGTCAAGCGTGAGGGGCGGGAGCCGGAGTGGGCACCGCTGAAATCGGCGGCTGCCCGGCGGTCTATCCCGATTCCTCCAGCGATGAAGGTACGGCTGGCGGGCCACATGCTGGCGCACCCGGCAGATGCGGATGATGTGCTTTTCCGGACGCCGACGGGTCGAGGGTGGACATCGGAGCACATCTCCCACGCGATGAAGGCACTCGGGGGGCCGCGGTTCCATGACCTCCGACACCTGTATGCGTCGTCGCTGATTCGCCGCGGGATGGGGGTGAAGGCGGTGCAGGCGATGTTGGGGCACGCGTCGGCGACGCTGACGCTGGATACGTACGCGCACCTGTGGCCGGATGAGCATGAGCGGGTGCGGGACGCTGCCGGCGGATTGCTGGGGGATGTGCTGCGGGACCAGTGCGGGACGGACGGCGATGAGCGGTCGGTGTGAGACGATGAAACGCCCCCACCGGGAATGGTGGGGGCGTTTTGTTTGTGCTGGTTAGCGCTTGTTCTTGCCCTCGGCCAGGAGCTGACGGCCGACGACCATGTTGCAGACCTGGTTGGTGCCCTCGTAGATCTGGGTGATCTTGGCGTCGCGCATCATGCGCTCGACCGGGAAGTCGCGGGTGAAGCCGTAGCCGCCGAAGAGCTGCACGGCGTTGGTGGTGACCTCCATCGCGACGTCCGAGGCGAAGGCCTTGGCGGCGGCGGCCATCAGGCCGAGGCGTCCGCCGCCGTCGGCGGAACCGCGCTCGGCGTTGGACGCGGCGGTGTACACCATCAGGCGGGCGGCCTCGATCTTGGTGCGCATGTCGGCGAGCATGAACTGGGTGTTCTGGAAGGCGGCGATCGGCTTGCCGAACTGCTCGCGCTCCTGCACGTACTGCACCGCGGCGTCGTAGGCGCCCTGGGCGATGCCGAGGGCCTGCGCGCCGATGGTCGGGCGGGTGTGGTCGAGGGTCTCGAGGGCGGTCTTGAAGCCGGTGCCCTCTTCGCCGATCATGCGGTCGGCGGGGATGCGGCAGTCCTCGAAGTAGAGCTCGGCGGTCGGCGAGCCCTTGATGCCCATCTTGTGCTCGAGGCCGCCGACGCGGAAGCCGGGGTCGTCGTCGCGGACCATGAAGGCGGAGATGCCGTTGGCGCCCTTGTCGGGGTCGGTGACGGCCATGACGGTGTACCAGGTGGAGATGCCGCCGTTGGTGATGAAGCACTTGGAGCCGTTGAGGACCCACTCGTCGCCGTCGCGGACGGCGCGGGTCTTCATGCCGGCGGCGTCGGAGCCGGCGCCGCGCTCGGTCAGGGCGTAGGAGGCCATCTTGCCGTTGGCGATGTCCGGGAGCACCTGCTTCTTGAGCTCCTCGGAGCCCTTGAGGATCAGGCCCATGGTGCCGAGCTTGTTGACGGCCGGGATCAGCGACGACGAGCCGCAGACGCGGGCGACTTCCTCGATGACGATGCAGGCGGCGACGGAGTCGGCGCCCTGTCCGCCGTACTCTTCGGGGACGTGGATGGCGGCGAAGCCGGCGGCCTCGAGGGCGTCGCGGGCTTCCTGCGGGAAGCGCTCGTTTTCGTCGACGTCGGCGGCGTGGGGGGCGATCTCCTTTTCGGCGAGGTCGCGGATGACGGCACGCAGTTCCTGGTGCTCTTCCGGCAGCTGGAACAGGTCGAATCCGGGGGTAAGTGCCATTGGGGTGATCCTCCGTGCGGTGGCTTTTTTCGGTCAGTGGTCGAGCATATCCATTAACGCGCGTTAACGAGGCGGGTTTGGTGGCGCAGCTCACCCCCGCGGGTGGTGTGCGGGTGGTTTTTGCTTGACGACGCCGACCTTTTCGCCATCCGCCTCAGACTTTGCGCGGTGGCGTTATGACCGTCGTCGCAGGCCAGCGAGTCTTTCCGCCGTTTCCGAGCGCCCAGGCGCCGAGAATCGCGGCGCCGGCGACGATGCCCGGGGCGGGCCACCATGTGCCCAGGGCGAGGAATTCTCGGAGCATCGACGTCGCCCAATACTGCGGCGGGGTGGGTGACCCCTCCACCCGCCAGTGGGCATTGCCCGCCCGGCGTGCCAGCGATCCGGTCCGGAACACGTGGAAGTCGCTGGTGACCACGGTGACGGGGCCGCGCTCGACCATTGGTCGGGCGTTGGCCAGGTTCTCCAGCGTCGACGTCGAATGGGGCTCGAGTCGGACGTCGGCGATGCCGCGGTCGCGGAGCCAGTCGCCCATCACCTCGGCTTCGGAGGGGCCGCCGTCTTCGCCGACTCCCCCGCAGCAGATCACGGTGACGGGGCCCGGGGTGCGCCGTGCGACCCGTTCGGCCCGCTCCAGGCGGTACCGCAGCAGAGATGACGGTCGGCCGTCGCGCAGCGCGCAGCCCAAGACGATGACGGTGCGGGCCGGCCCGGTGTCGCGCCGTGCCCACGTGCAGCGGGCGACGTCGAAGATCGGGAGCATGACGCCGGGGGCGGCCAACCCGGCCAGGGCTACCGCGGAGGCGGCCACGACGGCGGGATGGGCGGATCGATGCGACCGACTTTCCTCGACGCCGCTTCTCGCCGCGACGCCGCCTCTCATCGCTGCGCCACCCCTCGGCGTGGCGCCGCCCCGCGCCACGACACCGGCTGCGGCGACCGTGGCCGCACCATAAGCCGTACCGACGGCGGGCAACCCCCATGTCGGCGGCCTGCGATTGGGCAGCTTCGGCGGCCGCATCAGCGGATCCCGCCACGCGACGATGCCGCCGACGACCAGCGTCGCGGCCATCAGCAGGCCGGGTATCGCGGCCAGGGCGGCGAACACCGGCCTCGGCACCCACGCGGCAGCACGGCGGTGGCGCGCCGCCCGGCGACGTCGGCGGGGCGTCGTGAAGCGAACCATGGCCCCACGGTAACCGACCTCCCGGGTCGACCCGCGCCCGTTCGAACACCGGGCAACGCCGCCGCGACCGACTACCCCGGATGCACCGTCCAATCCGCGAGGGACCGCGGATCATGGCGGGCGATGTGGTCGTCCTCCTGCCGCGCCCACATGCGCCAATAGCCGTGGAAATGCTCGTCGCGCGCCATCGCCCGGGCGTACCGGGTGGGCTCGTCGAGCTCGACCCACACTCCCCACGCCTGACCGTCGCCGGCGGCGCGGGCGGCCGCGAGATTGGCGGCCGTCACGGCCCCACAGCCCTCGACGATGAGGGAACGGACCGGCCGGGCGGCCGCGAACTCCGACAGGTCCACCCACTCCGCCCAATCGCTCGCGTACCAATCCCACCGCCGGAACCCCGCCACCTCCGGATCGAGCATCGACTCGGCCACCGCTGCCGACGCCGCCGCCAAACCACCCCACCCCGGATACGCGTCCTCCAGGTGGACCACCGGCCACCCCAGGACGTCGTGAAGCCTCTTCGCGAACGTCGTCTTGCCCGACCCGGAACGGCCGTCGATGAGCAAAATCACGCGACCCCCAGGAACCGGAACTCGCCGGTCCACACCGAAACGCCCAGCGACGCCGCCGCAATGAGCGCGCACACCGCCAGCACCGCCCACTCGCGGCCGCCGAACGTCGACTCCCGCGCCCAAGTCCGCTCGCCCGGCGCGCCGAAACCACGGGCCTCCATCGCCGTCGACAACTTCGTGCCCCGCCGCAACGCAAACACCAACAGCGCGAACACCTGCCCGAACAACCGCCTGATCCGGCCATGATCGCCCAAGCCACGCGCACGGCGGGCACGGGTCAACGCCCGCCAATCGTCGAGGAACAACGTGATCAACCGCACGCCGGCCACCGACGCCAACACGAACCGCGACGGCAGCTTCAGCACCTGTGCCAGGCCATCGCCCAAATCCGTCGGATCGATGTCGGCGGTGAGCACCACCACCGGCAACCCGATCGCCAACACGCGCACCGTGATCGCGATGGCCAGCGAAATCGAATTGTCCGTGACCGTGGCCAGCAGGAACGAAAAGTACTCGGTTCCCTCCGGATTTCCGTACAGCAGCATCGACACGCCCGACACCGGCGCGGCCAACAGGATCGGCCAGCCGCGGCGCACCAGCCGCTTCGGCCCGACCCCGCACAACGGCGCCGCGACGATCGTGCACGCCAGCGCGACGGCCGCCGACACCCAGTCGATCGACAGCAGCAGAGGGGTCGTCATCAGCAGCAGGCCCAGCAGCTTGGCGACGGGATTGACGTTGGCGATCAGATTCACCGGTGCCCCACCTCGCCCAGATCGATGACGTGGTCGCCCATCGCCGCGACGACGAGCGGATCATGCGTGATCGACGCGACCGTCACCCCCTCGTCGACGAGGCCGCGCAACATCCGCAGCAACTCCGCGAACGTCCGGCGGTCCTGGCCGAAGGTCGGCTCGTCGAGGACGACCATCGACGGCGCCGTGGACAACACCGTGGCGACCGACAACCGCCGCTTCTCCCCGCCCGACAACGTGAACGGATTCGCCCCGGCCACGTGCGTCAGGCGCAGTCGTTGCAAAAGCTCGTCGACGCGGTCCGCGCCGGCGGGGTCGTCCAGCAGCTTCGGCCCCAACTCCAGCTCCTCGCGCACGGTGGGGGTGACGAACTGATGCTCCGGCGCCTGGAACACGCTGCCGATGCGCCGCGCCAACTGCTTCGACTTCCACTTCAGCGGATTCGGTCCGGCACCCCGGGCGATGCGCTCCGACGCGACGACGGCACCGCCCATCGGCTCGAGCAAACCGCCCATCGTCAACGCCAACGTCGACTTGCCGGAACCATTCGGCCCGACGATGCACGTCGACGCCCCCGCCGGCACCGCCGCATCGATTCCCCGGCGCACCGGAGTGTCGCCGCCGTACCCGACGGCGAGGTCGGAGAAACGCAACGCCGGCTCCCCCGACGCGGGCACCGGCACCGCCGACCCCACCTCCGGCGACGGGCCCGGCAACCACACCCCGGCGTCGCGAAGATGATCGCCGTACCGGGCGAGGATCTCCGACGGCGGACCATCGGCGACCACCGTGGAGCCGAGGTCCTCCCCGGCCGAATCGAGCACGAGAATGCGATCGACGTGATCCACCCACGCCTCGACGCGATGCTCGACGACGACCAGCGCCGCCCCCGTCGCCTCCGCGGCGCGGATGGCGGCATCGCGCAACTGCGGCACGCCCTCCGGATCGATGTTGGCGGTGGGTTCGTCCAGGCAGATCACCCGCGCCCCCATCGCCAGCACCCCGGCCAAGGCCAGCCGCTGCTTCTGCCCGCCGGACAACTTCTTCGTCGGATGGCCCAACGGCAGGTCCAGGCCGACCAGATCCAGCGCCCGCCGGACCCGCCGCCAGATCTCGTCGCGCGGCACGCCCAGGTTCTCCGCGCCGAACGCGACGTCGTCGCCGACGCGGGCGGAAATGACCTGACTGTCCGGGTCCTGCAGCACCAGGCCGACGACGCCGCGCACCTCGGCCGGGTCACGCCCGTCGACGAGCAGGGAGCCGGCGTCCTCGCCGTCCTCGTCGTCGCCGAGCACCCCGGCGATGGCCGCCAGCAACGTCGATTTACCCGCCCCCGACGGCCCGAGCAGAAGAACCTTCTCGCCGGCGTCGATGCGGACGTCGACGTCGGAAAGCGCCGGGCGACGCCGCCCAGCATGCCGCCAGCCGAAACCGCTGGCCGAGATGAAAACCATGGCTACCGCGTGCGACTACACCTCGCCGCGGCGCTCGCGGCCCGCGGCGAAACGATCCAGCGCACCCGTGCCCGCCAACGCGCGCACCAGCACCCACCCGACCAGGCCGGCGAGGATGGCGCCCGACACCAGCAGACAGGTCAGGTACACCGAGTTGAACTGCCACGTGCGCGCCAGGTTGCCCGACGTGAACAGCTCCAGGGTGAACGCGCCCGCACCCGCCACGGCACCGGCGAGCATGGCCACCGGCGCGGTGAAGCGACGGTAGCCGAACAGCAGGAAGATCAGCTCCGCGCCCGCGCCCTGCGCCAGGCCCGAGTACAGCGTGGAAATGCCCCACTGGTTGCCCACCAGCGCCGACACCGTCGCCGCGATGACCTCCACGAACAGGGCAGCGCCCGGCTTGCGGATCACCAACCCGCCGATGACGCCGCCCAGCAGCCAGGGGCCGACCACCAGGCCGCCCAGACCCGGTGTCAGCGCATCGGCCGCGGTGAACCACGCGCCGCCGACGATGTTCCACACGACGAAAATCAGGCCGAGGGCCACACCCAGGACGGCGGCGGTGACGATGTCGATCACCCGCCACGCCCGGTGCGGCTTCTTCGCGGTCTTCGGCTTGTCGACGTTCATCTCGGCGGTGTTCGCCGCATCGGTCGAATTGCTGGGGTTGGTGGACATGTGACGACCTCCATCGCTTCCTTCGTCGGCATGATCCGGACAGGTTCCTACGGTCGAGGGCGCGTGGCGTGCCCTCCTCTCAGCCCCGCGTCGCCGAATCGGCCGGCCGGGGCTCCCGTGCGCATTTCGACCGAATGGTACCCCACCCGGCGGACCGCCCTTAAGGTTGGGGAATTATGAGCACCGAACACGCGGACCAGACCACCGGGGACTCCGGGGACGCCGTCGCCGAGTCTCCGGAGGCACGGGAGACGACGGTGACGCAGGCGTCGCCGGGGTCGCCGGGAGAACCGGATTCTCGGGACTCGCGGGAATCGTCGGATTCCTCCGAGGCGTCGTCGCCCGAAGCGTCGTCACAGACCGAACCCCGCATCACACGCAAGACGTGGCTGCTGCTCGCCGCCGTCATCGTCGTGATCCAGGCGATCGGCCGCGTGTGGGTGCTCGCCGGCCGCACGTTTTACTGGGACGACTTCATCATCGTCGGCTCCGCGGCCGACTCCGACTGGTGGACGCCGGACTACTTCCTGCAGCCGCATGATGGCCACCTGGCGCCGCTGGCATTCATCCTGCAGGCGGCGGCCAGCGAGCTCGCCCCCTGGAAATGGTGGCTGCCCGCCACGTTGATGTTGCTGGGCCAGGTGGCGGTGACGGTCGTCACGGCCCGGGCGCTGCGCTACATCGCCGGCCGGTCGTGGCAGGCGCTGGCGGCGCTGGCGCTGGTGGCGTGGACTCCGCTGATGCTGCCGGGGTCGACGTGGTGGTCGGCCGCCGCCAACGCCCTGCCGATGCAGCTGGCGCTGGCCGGCATCACGGCGCTGGCGGTCCGGGTGAGCCTGCGGCAGGACCACCCCGTGTCCGCCCGCGCCGTCGTCGCCGCCACCGTCGGCCTGATCGTGGCGCTCGGGTTCTTCGAAAAGGCCCTGGCCGTCGCCCCCATCGCGCTGGCGGTGACCATCTCGGTGGCCTACATGGAGCGCCGGCCCATCGGCCGGACGCTGCGTCGCGGCCTTGCCCTCTGGTTGCCGCTGGGCCTGGTCACCGGCGCGTGGGCGTTGTTCTACTCGCTCACGGCCCTGGGCGACGCCGGCGAGGCGTCCTCCGAGCCGCGCGCCGAGCTGTTCTTCAGCGGCTTCGGCCAGGTCCTGGCGGGCCTGGCGGGCGGCCCGTGGTTCTGGGATCGATGGGCGCCGGGCCAGCCGTGGGCGGACGCCCCGTCGGGTCTGGTCAGCGTCGGCGGCGTGCTGGTGCTGCTGACGATGGCGGTGATCATCGCCCGCGATTACCGCGCCTG
Source organism: Corynebacterium freneyi (assembly GCF_030408835.1). Taxonomy (NCBI): domain Bacteria; kingdom Bacillati; phylum Actinomycetota; class Actinomycetes; order Mycobacteriales; family Corynebacteriaceae; genus Corynebacterium; species Corynebacterium freneyi. Next base: position 901,410 of record NZ_CP047357.1, on the reverse strand, counting down.
GATGCCGTGGATCATCGCCACCGCCTACCTGGCGGTGACGCTGCTGTCGGTGACGTTCATGCGTTCCGGCGACCACACGTCGGATGTCCTGGCCCGCACGCTGCATTACTACGGCGACTCTGCGATGGTCACCGGTTTCGCGCTGGCGGCGTCGTGGTCGGACCGCGTCAACCCCCTGCCGGCCCGTTCGCGCTACGGGGTGCTCGCGCTGGCCGGGGTGCTGCTGGTGTCGTCGACGATTTCCGTCATCGGCTACCGCAAGGCCTGGGCCGACGACGGCACGGCCGCGTGGCTCGAGACCGCCTCCGCGTCGTTGGAGCAGGCCGCGGCGAACGACGACGGCCCGGTCATCCTCGACCAGCCGGTGCCCTACGAGGTGCTGTTGCCGGTGGCGTACCCGAAGAACATGTATTCCCAGGTGTTCCGCGATGTACGGCAGCGCCCCGAGTTCGGCCGCGTCACCGACGAGCCGATGATGTTCGACGACTCGGGCGAGCTGGTGCCCGCGCGCGTCGCGGAGATCACCCGCATTCCGCAGGGCGACGTCGAGTCCTGCGGCACGCAGATCGTCGTCGGCCCCGATGGCACGGCCACGGAGGAGATCGAGCTGCGCGACATCGCGAAGCTGGGTGATTGGGTGGTGGAGTTGCGCGCCATTTCCTCGGCGCCGGCGCAGCTGCGTCTGAGCCTGCCCAACCCCTTCGAAACCGAGGAGCAGACGATGGGCGGTTCGACCGTCGTCGACGTCGACGATGATCTGCGCACCCGGTGGGTGGTCCTGTCGGGCGGCGGCAACACGCTGCGCATCGACGTCTCGGGAGCACCCGAGGGCACCTCCGTCTGCGTCGGTTCGGGGGCGATCGGGCCGCTGGTTCCCGCGCACGGCTGAGAATCAACTACGATGATCGTGAGATTTTCATTCGTGATGCCGCTTTAAGGAGTCCACTCATGCGCAACCGCCTCGTCGGTGCCGTCGCCGCCACCGCCATCGCCGCAGCCGCCCTGGTCGCCTGCTCGCCCCCGAACGAGAACCCGTCGGACATCAAGGTCACCGACCAGGAGAACCCGACCCACTCGTTCGAGAACTCCGGCGCCGAGTCCTCCGAGGCCACCACCTCCGAGCAGGAGCCGGCCGTCCAGTAGGCCCCTTCGCCCCGCCCGCCGTCCGGTTTTCCGGTCCGTCGGGCGGGTTCGGCATTGCGCCCGACCGGCATCGTCCGGCTTTACGACGCGCACGACCCGCCGCACATGATGTCGGCGGGTCGTGCGCGTCGTCGTCTTGTTCGGACGTGATCGACGTCGCGTGGTTCAGGGGCGGGGGAAGCGGTACTCCACGTTTTCGCCTTCGCGGATTTCGACCGACGGTTTGCCGGTGACCTCGAGGGCGACGGCCAGCGAACGGCCGTCGGCGCCGACGTCGTAGGTGATGCGTTCGTTGGCGATGGACGTCACGGTCACCGTGGCCCGGTGCAGCCAGGGGTGGCGGCGGCGCAGTCCGATGAGCTGCCGGTGGGCGTCGTGCATCCAGTTGCCGAGGGAGGACAGTTCCTCCGGCGTGGCCGGGAAGACGGGCCGGACCTGGTCGTCGCCGCCGAAGCGTTCCTCCTTCACGCCGGTGTAGCCCTGCTCGTCGCCGTAGTAGATCAGGGGGATGCCGCCGACGGTCATGAGCACCACCAGCGCCAGCACGGCCTTGTCCTGGCCGACCCGGGAGGCGATGCGGGTGACGTCGTGGTTGCCCACGAAGGTGACGGGGACGAACGACTCGAGGAACGCGTCGTGCCGGCCGAGGGTCCACTCGAGCTCGTAGAAGTTGTGGTCCTTCAACGCCGACCACGTGGCCTTCCACAGCTCGTACTCCGTGACGGAATCCATGGTGGACCGGGTGACGATGTCGACGTAGTCGCCGTGGATGACCTCGCCGTAGACGAACGCGTGCGGGAAGTCGGCGCGCACCGACGGCAGCACCCGGGCCCAGAAATCGGGGTCGACGGCGTAGGCGGCGTCGAGGCGCCACCCGTCGATGCCGCGCTCGAGCCAGTGGCGCATGACCGACTCGACGAACTCGGCCGTCTCGGGCGCCCGGTGGTCGAACTCCACCAGATCCAGGTGCCCCTCGAAACAGGACGCGGTCGGCTCCTCCCCCGAACGGTCGACGTCGAAAAGCTTCGCGGACGCGGAATCCGGATCGTCGAGCGCCTCGCGGAACATCGGCGCCTGCGACGACAGGTGGTTGAACACGCCGTCGAGCAGAACCTTGATGCCGCGCTCGTGGGCGGCGGCGATGAGCCGGTCGAACGCCGCGTCGTCGCCCAGCCGACGGTCGATGCGGAAGTAGTCGAGGGTGTCGTAGCCGTGGGTCGCCGACTCGAAGATCGGGCCGAGCTGCAGGACGTTGAGCCCCAGCTCCTGCACGTAATCCAGCCAGTCGATCAGGTGGTCCAGCCGCGCGGTTCCCGGTGCGGCCGCCACCGCGGCATCGGACTCGTCGCCGTGGACGGGGGCGCCGGTGAAACCCAGCGGGTACACGTGCCAGCCGATGGCGTGCTCGAGCCAATCGGGCGTGGTGCGGGAGATGCTCATGCCCCCACCTTTACCATCACCGCGGTCTTTCCCGGCCGGGTCATTCCTTGCCGTCGAGCGACGCCTCCCGTGCCTGGCCCCGGGCTTCTTCCGAGATGTGCGGCTCGCGGGGCCCGCCTGCGTCGCCGACGGGGGCGGGGGCGGGGCGGGTGCCGGCGCCGTGGAATTCACGACGGTCGCGCTGCTCACCGGCCTTCGACTCGGGCACCCGCAGTCCGGAAGTCGCCGGCCGCGGCGGAACGGCCCCGGCGGCGGGCATCACGGTCTCCTGCTGCGGGCGGCTCGGGGGCAGCGGCAGGCCGGGGGCGAGCGCGTCGAGCGCGATCTGCACCTCCACCTTCACGCCGGCCGACATGGCGCGCTCGGCGACGTCGTAGCGGGAGTTGTGCAGGAAGTAGGGCATCCCGTTTTCGGGCCCGCCACCGCCGAGGAACATGTAGCAGCCGGGCACTTCGCGGGAGAAGTAGGAGAAGTCGTCCGACGGCGCCCACGGTTCGGCCTCGAACACCCGGTTCGGGCCGATGGCGCGGGTGGCGGCGTGCCAGGCGCGGTCGGAGGCGACGTCGGCGTTGACCACCATCGGGTACGGCGTCTGCCATTCGAAGGTGGCGGTGGCGCCGTGGCCGTGGCAGATGCCGGTGACCAGCGTCTCGATGCGCCCGCAGATCGACGCCCAATCCTCTTCGTCGATGGAGCGGATGGACACCTCCAGCCAGGCCGTGTCGGGAATGACGTTGCCCGCTTCGCCGGCGTGGAGGGAGCCGACGTTGACGATGTTCATGTGCTTCGGGTCGAGGTTGCGGCTGACGATCGTGTTCAACATGACCGTCACCTCGCTGGCGACCATGACGGGGTCGACGGACAGCTGGGGGTTCGACGAGTGGCCGCCGCGTCCCCGGATGGAGATGGAGACGATGCCGGACATCGTGGACACCCGGCCGCGGCAGATTCCGACGTGCCCGATGGGGTGCGGGGCGACGTGGAAGGCGTAGACCTCGTCGAGGTCGTCGGCGGCGCCGAGGGCGACGAGTTCGCGGGCGCCGCCGGGCAGCATTTCCTCGGCGTGCTGGAACAGCAGTTTGACGCGGCCGTGGAGCCGGTCGCGCATGTCCTGCAGGATGCGGGCGGTGCCCAGCAGCATGGCGGTGTGGACGTCGTGGCCGCAGGCGTGCATGACGCCGGCGTTGTGCGACGCGAAGGGCAGGCCCGTCTCCTCCTTGATGGGCAGGGCGTCGATGTCGGCGCGGTACCCGATGGTCCGGCCGGTCGCCGGGTCGCCGGCGGTGCCGGTGATGGTGCCCACCACCGACGTCGGGGTCAGGCGGACGGTGTCGATGCCCCAGTCCTCGAGCAGCCCCTCGATGAAGTCGGCGGTGGCGTACTCCTGGAAGCTCAGTTCGGGGTTTTGGTGGAGGTGGCGGCGCCATTCGATGATCTCGCCCAGCGGCACCTCGAATGTCGCGGCGGGCCCGGGGGCGGGCTCGGCCGTGGGGTCGAAGGCCATGCCTTCGTGGGTGCGGGGGTCCGTCATGTGGCGGGTCCTTGTCTGCCTGCGGGAACGTCGGTCCATGCTTGGCGACGGCCACCGTGCTCGCCATCGCCGTGTTCCCCGACACTATGCGGCGGGCGGATCACCGTGCCACCGTTCGGGGGAAACGAGGGGCCTCGGGGACGGGCTCAGGCGCCGGTCCAGTAGGCGCCGATGATGCGGGCGAGCCACCACGGGTCCTTGACGCCGCACATCTCGCGGGGCGAGTGCATCGACAACATCGCCGCGCCGACGTCGACGGTGGAGATGCCCAGTCGCGTTGCGGTGATCGGGCCGATCGTCGAGCCGCAGGGCTTCTGGTTGGAGGAGACGAAATACTGCACGGGGATGGTCTCCCCCGCCTCCTGCGCGGCCGCCGAGGTGACGCGTTCGAACATGCCCTGCCCGACGGCGTCGGTGGCGTAGCGCTGATTGGCGTTGATCTTCAGCACCGGGCCGCCGTCGAGCATCGGCCAGTGGCCCGGTTCGTGCTCGCCGGTGTAGTTCGGGTGAACCGCGTGGGCGCCGTCGGCGGAGATGCACGTCGAACGGCGGAACATGCGCTGCATGCCGTCCTCGTCGGCGCCGGCGGCCGCGGCGATGCGGCGCAGCACGTCCTCCAGCAGCGGTCCCGCCGCACCGGTCGTCGACGCCGAACCGACCTCCTCATGGTCGAAGGCGACCAGCACGGGAATGTCCCGACCGGAACCGGTGGTCGCGGCCGACGTGGAGGCGGAGGGGCCGTCGGCAAGCAGATGCTCGAAGGCGACCAGCGAGGCATGCACGCTGAGCAGATTGTCCAGCCGACCGCTGGACAGGAACTCGCCGCGCACCCCGAACGTGCGGGGCGGCTGCGTGTCGCACGTGATCAGGTCCCAGGCCACGACGTCGTCGGCCGACACCGGGGCATTCGGGGATTCGGCGGCGGTGCCGGCCTCGTTGGCCGTGTTGGCGGCGTCGGCGAGCATCGCGGTGAACGCCCCCTCATCACCGGCGTACCCGATCACCGGCGTGGTGTGCCGCTGACGGTCCAACTTCAGGCCCTCGTCGTTGACCCCGCGATTGAGGTGGATGGCCAACTGCGGAATCCGCGCCACCGGTCCCGTGCGGGCCAGATGCACGCGACCATCGCGGGTGACCACTCGGCCGGCGAACTCGATCTCCCGATCCGTCCACGCGCCGAGCAGCGGACCGCCGTAGACCTCCACCGCCACCTGCGCATACCCGGCCGCACCCGCTTCCGGATTCGGCTTGACCCGGAAACCCGGCGAATCCGTGTGGGAACCGACGATTCGGAACGCCGCACTCTCGGCCGCGTCCCGCCCGGCGGCGCCCTCCGGCACCACCCACGCCACGGCCGCTCCCCCGCGCACCAGCACATACGCACCCGGCGCCGACGGCCACGCATCGGCCTCGTCCACCAGGGTCGCACCGGCGGCGACCAACCGGCGCGCCACCTCCGCCGCCGCATGATACGAACTCGGCGAAGCCACGACGAAATCCATCAGATCCGCCACATGATCCTCCGCCGACTCCCACGGCGCACGCGACGAAGCGGCGGCGGACGGGGACGGGCGGGCGTCGTCAAGCGAAGAAGCGTTCATGCCCCCATCATGGCGCAACCCCGCCCCACACGGCACGTGACCGCCGCCGGCCCGATACAGTGGCGCACCATGGCAAACCGGGCACACGACACCACCGCCGACGACCGCATCAACGCCTCCGACGTCGCCCTCGTCCTCGAAGGCGGAGGCATGCGCAACGCCTACACCGCCCCCTGCATCGAAGTGCTGCTGCGCAACGGCGTCGACGTCGGCTGGGTCGGCGGAATCTCCGCCGGCGCCACGCTGACCGCCAACTACCTCTCCGGCAGCATCGAGCGTGCCCGCTCCACCTTCACCACCATGACCGACAACGCCGAATTCGGAGGGTGGGGCAGCTTCCTGCGCGGCCGCGGCTACTTCAACGCCGAGTGGATTTACGAACAGTCGCCCATGGTCACCACCTCCGGCGTCGGCCCCTACCCCTTCGACCACTTCCTCGAGTCGAAGACCGAAATGCGCATCGGAGCCGTGCGCGCCGACACCGGCGAAAACGTCTACTGGAGCCGCGACGACGTCGACTCCCTGCAGACCCTGATGAAGTACGTCCGCGCCTCGTCGACCCTGCCCGGATTCATGGTCCCGCCCGTCATCGACGGCGTGCGCTACGTCGACGGCGCGCTCGGCCCCTCCGGCGGCATCCCGCTGCAGATCGCCCAGGAGGACGGGTACGACAAATTCCTCGTGATCATGAGCCGCGAACGGTCCTACGTGAGACCGCCGGTGGCGCGGCCGGCCATGATGCGCCGCATATTCCGCCGCGAACCGGCGGTGGCCGAGGCCCTGATCAAGCGGCCCGAACTCTACAACGCCACCCGCGCCGAACTTTTCGAACTCGAACGCCGGGGCAAGGCCGTCCTGTTCTTCCCCGACGAGATGACGTTGTCCAACCGCGAACGCGACCTGGCCAAGCTCACCGCCGCCTACGAAGCCGGCTTGAAGCAGGCCGAACGCGAATGGCCGCAGTGGCGGGAGTTCTTCGGCGCGTAAGGGCGTGCCGGAAGGCGCCGGACCGCGGGTGAACGGAAGCGTCCGACCGTTGACGCCGGATTACGACGCGACACCTGGCGGCGTCGACGTGTCCCCGCCGCCCCCGCATTGCACCCCCGTCACACCCGTAACAGGGTGGCCGGAAAATAATCCGTGACAACCACCGCAGCGGCGACTAACTTCGCCCGAAAGGCGGGATCGTTACCGATTCGTTGCCAACCATGTCGCATGGATCACACGACACGGTCGACGAACCCGTCACGCACGTCCCGAACGACCAGGTGCGACACCACGTCGCACCGCCACCGATCCGAATGGTTCGCCCATGACGCCTTCGACGAACGACCCCACGCCCGGCCAGATCCTGCGCACCCGATTCCTCGCCCCGCTGGGCATGAACGCCGAGCAGCTCTCCGACGCGACCGGGCTGTCCGCCTCGCTGATCGAAGGCATTCTGGCCGGCACCGTCCGCGTCGACGACGAAATCGCCGCCTGCCTCGGAGACTTCCTGGGCACCGACGCCCGCCTCTGGCTGCGGCTCCAGCGGCACGCCGACCGCAGCCTGCTCACCGCCTGACACGCGCAAGCACGCCAGCCGGCACGTTCCTCCTCGGCGGCCTCCTCAGCAGGGGCTGACGTACTCGTGGCGGTTGCTGAGCACGCGCGCGTTACCGCCGGCATTCGCCGCGGCGCTGCACAGCCTGTCGAAGTCCTTGCCGTAATCGAAGTACACGGCGTAAATGTCCGCGCCATTGAGCTGGGCGCGCAGAGACGGACAGGCGCCCGGGATGGTGAACTCGCTGCCCGGGTGCTTCGCCAGCGACGTGGCGATGGCCTCCCCGGTGTCCACTCCCGGCTGCACGACCACCGACTCCAGGATCAGGATGCCGCGGGAATCGCACGCCGGCGTCGACGCCCGCACGACCCCCGAACTCGTGGACACGCTGGTGATGTACCCGGACGACCCCGAATCGGAGGAGCCCGCCGAGTCATCGGAGGAGTCGGAGGAGCCCGAACCGGAATCGGCCCCGGAATCGGCGGAGGAGTCCGAGGAACCTGAACCGGAATTGCCGTCGGAATCGGAGATGACCGTTCCTTCCAGGGCGATCTCGCCGTCGGGCCCGGTCAGAGTGAACCCGTCGTCGCCGACCGAACACGACACGGTGTCCGCGTCGACATGGGAACACGTCACGCGCCCGTGTTCGACGTACTCGCCGGCATACAGCGTGCCGGGATTGAGGTTGTTCCCCTCGAAGATCGCGTACTGCGAGCCCTTCGAGGACACCTTCGCCGCATTCGTCGCGTCGGATGATGCGTCGGCCGGGGCATCTGCGGGCACCGTCCCCGTGCACGTGGCCTCGTTCTCGGTGAACATGCAGGTCCGGCCGTTGTCGGTGCGGAACGAGTGGACCCCGGGCTGATTCGCGTCAAGAAACGTCGAGGCGTCGATCTTCTTCAGCTCCGCCGTCTCCGACAGCGTGGGATTGGGGCGGCCGCCCTCGTCGGCGCTCGTCGCGGTCCCTTCACCACCCGATGCACCGGCGTCGATGGGTTGGCCGACGTCGGGCAGCTGGCCGCAACCGGTCAGGGCCAAAGTCGCCGCCGCGGCCACGCCGATGGCCACCTCGCGGGAGCGACGGGGACGCGTACGTGCACTGTTCATGCGTCCACCATAGGCGCGCCACGTCGATTCGGAACCCGAAGCACGAACGGATTCGGCGACCTCGGCATTCGGGACCACCCGCCCCATTCCATGGTGACCGAGATTTCGCCTCGACGAAGGCGATCTCCGCCGGGCGCGGGTTACCCCGTCAGAGGATCAGATTGAGCCGGGACTCGGCTGCGGGGCTAAAGTTGGTGCGTCGTACGCCGACTGCGGCGGAACCGACGACGTTGACGAGCCGCCCGACGAGCGGCCGACGATCACGGATGGGTGGTGTGCGGTCCTGTGAAGCGGATCATCGCGGCCTCATTGTCTTTGATGATGGCGATCGCGCTCGTCGCCCCCGGTGCCGCCGCCCAATCGCCCCGGTCTTCCACCGCGCCATCCACGGCGTCGTCCGGCACCACATCTCCTCGGACTTCGACCACCGGGCCGACGAGCACGACGTCGACTCCGGCCCCCACCAAGACCACATCCTCGACCACGACCTCGGCGTCCGTGGCGCCCGGCTCGTCGGAACGCAGGCCCGCCCGGCGCGACGTCATCCCCGTTCCGGTCCTCGCCCACGGAAAGTTCGACACGGACTACGTGGCCCAGGTGTCCTACGTTCACGTGCCCACCGGATTCCGAGTCGACTCCGACAACGCCGACGAGCTGCGCAGCTGCCTGTCGATCTGCAAGATCTTCATCGCCGACCACGTCTACCGCAAGGGCACCGACGCCCACCGCGATCTGGCCACGGAGATGCTGCAAACCTCCAGCGACGGCATCACCACCCAGCTGTACTCGGCCTATCCCGATTCCATGGACGAAGTCGCCGAGCGCTACGGCCTGGAGCACACCACCGGTGGCCGTACCTGGGGCAAGTCGACGACCACCATGCACGACGTGGCCACCTTCCTCGCCGCGAAAGTGGAGGCCGGGAATTTCGACGACCCGGTCCTCGCGGCGTTGGCCGCCCCCGCCTCCATCGCCGCCGACGGCTACGCCCAGGACTTCGGCACCGACGTGCTGCCCGGCGTCATCGGCACCAAGTGGGGCTGGGCGGACAAGCGCAACACCATGAACGCCAGCGCCTCCTACGGCGAGGACTTCGCCGTGGCCCTCAACGTCCTCGGCGATGCCGCCACCGCCACCGACGTCGCCGAGGAATTGTTCACCCCTGTACCGCGTGGCGATTTCGTCGTCGAGGATGACCGACTGGTGCCCGCGTCCGCCGAACACCGCCAGACCGCCGCCGCATCGGCCGACGACCCTTCCGCCTCCGTCGGCGACTGGGTCGCCGGCGCCCTATTGGTTCTCACCGCCGGCGGCATCGTGTGGACGCTGCGCGGACGCAAACGCTGAACGCCCAGGCCACGCGGGTGTCGCCGATGGATCGCCCCAATTCGCGGCCGCACCGGGCCGGGCGATAATCTCTGGGCCCATGACCGCCTTCGATCACCGCGCCCTCATGCGGGGCACCGACCGCCCCTCCGCCACGCCGTCAACGTTTGCCCGAACGACGGTGGCGGGCGTCGCCCTGGCCGGCGTCGCCTTCACCGCCGCCTGCGGCACCGGTGGCGGAAACGAAGCGCAGGAGGACTACGTGCCCGCCCGGAGTCTGACCATGGCGTTCGGCGGCGACGTGATGTTCGAAAGCCACCTGCGCCCGCTGGCCTACGACGAGGATTCGCTGTCCGAGCTGCGGTCGACGCTGGGTGCGGCGGACCTGTCGGTGGTCAACATGGAGACGTCCCTCACCGAGGGCGGATCCCCGTGGCCCGGCAAGCCGTTCACCTTCCGCGCCCCGGCCTCTGCGCTCGACGCGGTCGCCGGTGCGGGCGTCGACGCGGTGACCATGGCGAACAACCACGCCTTCGACTTCGGCGACGCCGGCGCGGAGGACACGTTCGCGGCGAAGGACGACTCCCCCATCCCCGTCGTCGGCATCGGCCGCGACGAGGACGAGGCCTACGCCCCCGCCACCCTGGAGGCCAACGGCGTGAAGGTCGCCGTCATCGGCGCCAGCCAGGTGTACGAGGAGACGTTGGCCAACAGGTCCGCCGACGAGAACACGGGCGGAATCGCGGCGTCCGCGCCGGATGAGCGCCTCGATCGGCTCGTCGCGGAAGTCAAGAAGGCGAAGAAGACCCACGACGTGGTGGTCACGATGATGCACTGGGGCGTCGAGGCCGCCCACTGCCCGGGTGATCCGGCCATCGACACGTCGAAGGCGCTGGAGAAGGCCGGCGCGGACGTCATCATCGGCTCCCACGCCCACCGCGTCAACGGCCACGGGTGGCTGGGAAACTCCTACGTTCACTACGGCACCGGCAACTTCGTCTACTACCTCAATCGGGACACCGCCGGGCACACGGGCGTCCTGACCGTCACCATCGACGTCCCGGCGTCCGACGAGGAGGCCGACGGTCCGCTGGTCAGCGACGCCGAGTGGACGCCGATGCTCATCGGTTACGACGGCATCCCCCGCCCCGCCGTCGAGGTCGCGGGCCAGGACACCGCCGATCAGCTCACCGCCCTGACCGACGGCTACCGCGAGTGCACCCCGGCGTCGGCGACGCGCGACGGTGCCGCGGAGTCGACGACGAGTTCCACGGCGGGCACGGGCACCTCCGGCGCATCCTGACGCCGCATCCCGATGCCGCCGCCGGGCATCGCCGCCCGACACGACGGCCCCTCGTCCGCGAACTCTGGGGCGCCCTGGACGCCGTAGACGCCGGTCAGCGGACGCGCTCGACGTCGCCGACGGTGGTCCGCATGGTCCCGGTGCCGTCCGCCCCCTCGGGCCCCTCGGTGACCAGGGCGATGCGGACGCGCCGCACCGAATCGGGGCCGACGTCGTACCCGCGCGACACCTCGGCGGTGATGAAGGTGCCCTGAGGGGAAAACTCGAGCCACGGGTCGCGAATGACCATGTGGACGATGCTGAACCGTGCGGTGATGTCGGCGGTGCCGCGGTACTTCACCGTGCCATGACCGGTTTCCGGGTCACGGGAATCCTCGTGCAGGGTGAATCCGATGCGGCCGTCGTCTGCGGCGACCGCGCCCTTTTTGGGGGTGACGCCACCGCCTGCGATGCCCGCCAACCGGGATGGTGCGGTGGCGTCGAGGAGCAGATCCGGCGACGACGGGGGCGGCGTATTCGGGCCCGGTTCCGCGGAATAGTCGATCGGGACGAACAGTTCTTCGGCGGCGTTGACCGAGCCGGCCGCGGGGTAGACGTAGACGCCCCAGTTCTCGCCCGGCGGGGCCTCGGCCGGATCGACGGTGATGCGGGCGGTGAACGTGCCGTCCTCGGCCATGGGCTGGGACACGCGCGCGAGCTGGCGGCGCATGTTCACCCCGGTTCCGGGAACGGCGTCGAGGGTGCCGTCTGGCATGACCCACGCCATCCGGTCGTGGGGATGCTCGCGGGCTTCGCCGGGGACGCCTTCGCTCGGTTTCCATTGGTCGGGGAACGCGGAATACAGCACGTACACGCCATTGGGGATGCCGGGCGGGATGGGCACGGGATACCCGCCGCGATTGGCCCCCGGGTCGAAGCCGGAGCCATGGACGAGGAGCACGTCGCCGCGCCTCACGGCACCGGTGACGGGGGTTCCGTCTTCGCGGGTCACGGACACCCGCGGTTCGGCGACGGTTTCGCGCGCACCGTCCCCGGGCATTCCGTCCGAGCCGGTCGCGCCATCCGCGATCGCCGCGGGGATCGAATCCGGGATCGCGGGCAGGGCCTCGGCGGCGGGCACCGCGGCCATCATCGAGGCGACGGCCAATGCGGTCGCCGAGGTCGCGCCCGCGAAGAGCGTTCGGCGGATGGCCACGGCTTTCCCGGCGCCGGGGGCGGTCCCCCGGACCGTACGGGCGAGCGGGATTCGATCCGCGGCGGATGCGGCCGGAGCCATTCCGATCATCTTCATGGCCGCAATCATATAGATAAGGGTTGGCATACCTCAATCTCGTAGGTTGGCCAGTGCCCGATCGTCCCATCTGCGCGAACCCGGACGATGCCACGGAGACCGCCATGCGCCTACAATCGGGGCCCGGAAACAACGCCCGCGACGCGGGGCCACCGCGTGGCGAATCTACCGACGGAGGAGGCGGCCACCGATGCCGATGGGAATGTGCGCCGAGTATCTGCGATTGGCCGAGGACAAGGTGGCGGAACTGCGCGGGCTCGCGGACGCCGGCGATGATCGCGCCACGGGCGAGGTGGTTTTCGGACATTTCGAGGCCATCGCCGACCACGCGGCGTTTGACCTGGACACCGCCTGGGAGAACGTGCTGCTGGCGCTGACCGGCAATCCCCTCGACGGGCAGACCGTCGGCGATCCGCTGGGCGAGTCGATCCTCGGCGGCGAGCGCGTGTGCCGCCAGCCGCTGACGTCGGTGCTCGAGCCGGGGCGGGTCGGCGAGATCGCCGATGCGCTGGAAACCGTCGACTTCGACGCGAGGATGGGCGACAACGGCGTCGCCGCATCGCTTTCCGACGACGACGCGGCGGATCTCCGACGTCGATTCTCCGATTTCGCCGCGTTCTACAGGGGCGCCGCCGATGCGGGGTCCGCGGTGTTGGTGACCATCGCGTAGAGCCCGCACGCGAATTCCGCTGCGAGGCGGCGCGGCGGCACATGGCCACGGCGTGCGAAGTCGAGTCGACTTCGCATGCCGTTTTTTGCTTCCACCTGCATGTTCAGGGGCGACTCCTACTTCTTCAGAGCTAACGGCGTTTCGCCGGCAATTCGAAAAATCCGTTGACTTTGTGATCGAAAGCACACATTATGTCGCTATGAGACACCCCGTCTCATAGCGGTCACCGCCGGTATCCGGCCGAGTGCCCGTCGGCGCCATTGAAGGCAGGAGAGAAACCATGACGCACAACCCCGATGTGGTCCGCCGTCGGCGGACCCGCACCGAGGCGATGGGCCTGCGCCGTGTCGCGGCCGACCCCGACGCCGAAGTCATCGTCGACCCGTATTCCTGGACCGACCCGAAGCGCTACCTGTGGCTGCTCGGGCTCATCCCCGCGGCAGCCGTGCTCCTCGCCTGGGGCCTTCGCTCGTTGCTGGGAATCTGGTTCAGCGGCTGGGCCATCGATTGGGTCTGGTGGGGCGGGCCGATCGTCGTCTTCATCGTCATCCCGCTGCTGGACTACTTCATCGGCAACGACGGCTCGAATCCGCCTGATGAAGTCATGGCCAGGCTCGAAGCCGACAAGTACTACCAGTGGACCCTGTACGCCTACATTCCGCTGCAGTACGGTTCGCTCATCGCCGCCGCCTACCTGTGGGGTCGCGGCGACCTGAGCATCTTCGACTCCATCGGCCTGGCCATGACCGCCGGAGTCGCCTCCGGCATCGGCATCAACACCGCCCACGAGCTGGGGCACAAGAAGGACCAGCTGGAACGCTGGCTGTCGAAGATCACCCTCGCCCCGACCTGGTACGGCCACTTCTACGTCGAGCACAACCGCGGCCACCACGTCCGCGTCGCCACACCCGAGGACCCGGCGTCGGCGCGCTGGGGCGAGCCGATCTACCTGTTCGTCTTCCGCAGCTTCTGGGGCAGCCTGATCCACTCGATCGAGCTGGAGAAGAAGCGCGCCGCCCGCAAGAAGCGCGGCTTCTGGCACCCGGACAACGACGTCCTCAACGCCTGGGCGATGTCGCTGGTCCTCTACGCGGCGCTGACCGCGGCGTTCGGCTGGATCGTGCTGCCGTACCTCATCCTCCAGGGCGCGACCGGCATCCTCTACCTGGAGTCGGTCAACTACATCGAGCACTACGGTCTGCTGCGCAAGAAGCTCGACAACGGCCGCTACGAGCGCTGCCAGCCGCGCCACTCGTGGAACGCGGACCACATCGTCACGAACGTGTTCCTGTACCACCTGCAGCGCCACTCCGACCACCACGCCAACCCGACGCGCCGCTACCAGACGCTGCGTTCCTTCGACGAGGCCGGCAACCTTCCGTCCGGTTACGCCGCGATGATCGCCGTCGCCATGATCCCGCCGTTCTGGCGTGCGGTCATGGACGATCGCGTCATCGCCCACGCCGAGGGCGAAATCGAGCGCATCAACGTCCGCCCGTCGAAGCTGCCGCAGCTGAAGAAGGCCCTGGCCGCCCACGCCGGGTAGCCCCTCTTCCCCACCATTCATCCTCCCCTCCCGATCACCGAAGGAGAACACCCATGGAGTACAAGGTCTACGAATGCCTGCAGTGCGGTTTCGTCTACGACGAGGCCGAGGGTTGGCCCGAGGAAGGTTTCGCCCCGGGCACCCGGTGGGACGACATCCCCGATGATTGGTCCTGCCCCGACTGCGGTGCGGCGAAGGCCGACTTCGAGATGGTCGAGGTCTCCCAGTGACCCACGCCCACGTCGTCGGAGGTGGCCCGGCGGGCTGGGCCGCCGCCCGGCAACTCGCCCGCGCGGGCTGGTCCGTGGACCTTCACGCCGGTGAGCCGCATCATCCATACAACCGGGTGGAGGTGTCGAAGTCCCTGTTGGCCGGCACCGCCGAGGTTGCCGACCATGGGTTGGGGGCCGTACCCGACGGGGTGACGGTGCATGTCGGAGGCCGGATTGTCGTCAAGCGCGGAAAACTCGTCCGGGACTCCGACGGTGCCGAGCTGACCGGCCCCGTGGTCCTCGCCACCGGGGCCGTGCCCCGCTCCATTGCCTCGCTTGACGACGCCCACCTCCTGCGCACCGCCGACGACGCGGTGCGACTGCGGGAGTCGATTCGCGACGGCGACCGCGTGGAGGTCATCGGTGCCGGAGTGCTCGGGATGGAGACGGCGAGTTCCCTGATCGACGCCGGCCACCGGGTGCGCGTGCATGACCTGGCCCCGGAGATCATGGGCCGGATGCTGCCCGTCGACGCGGCGCGCTGGTTGCGCGGCGTCCACGAACGGAGGGGCGTGGAGTTCGCCCTGGGCGGGGCGGCCGAGCCCGATGGGGACGCCGTGGCGGTCGTCGCGATCGGCGTGCGACCGGACACGGAGCTGGCGGAGCAGCTGGGCCTCGACGTCGACGACGGCATCGTGGTCGACCACCTGGGCCGGACCTCCCGAACCGGACTGTATGCCGCCGGCGATTGTTCGACGCTGCGCATCGGCGAGCGCCGTCGCCGCGACGAGGATCTCGCGTCGGCCCGTGCCTCGGGGGTCCGGGCGGCGACGGGCGTGCTGGTCGATGCGGGCGACGTCGACGCGCCCGATCCGATTGATCCGGCACCGCCCCGACGCTGGAGCGTCCAGGCGGGTCTGCGGATCACCACGGTCGGCGACGTCGTCGATGCGGTCGCACCCGGCGCCGGCGTGCAGCGCGAGACCGGCGACCATGGCCAACTGATCGTGGTCGCCGACGACGTCGACGCCGGCACGTACGAGGCGGTCGTGGTTCGCGACGGCATCGTCGTCGGCGCGGCATCCGTCGCGAAGCGCCCCAACCCGAGGGGAGTCGTCGCGCAGGTCGGTCGCCCCTGGCAAGAGTGACCCCACTACCCTGGCGAGGGTGAAGGACGAATCCGAAAAGGTCGACGACGGCCCGGTCGAACCCCGGCGAGAGCCCGGGAAGCCGGGCCGTCGCCGTCGCCTTTCGGCCAGTCGTCGGCGCGAGGACATCCTCGACGCCGCGGCCTCCCTGTATTCCGGCGGGCAGCCGGACGACTACACGATCGACGACGTGGCCAAGAAGGCCGGCGTGTCGCGGGCGACGTTCTACCGCCTGTTCAGCGGCCTCGACGATCTGCGGATGGCGATCATCGGCCGCATCGCCGCGGCATTTCAGAAACGGATGTTCTCCGGTTTCGGGTCGGACAACCAGTGGGAGGAACTCGTCGTGGGCATCCGCGAGTTCCTGCGCATCTGCGACGCGGTCCGCTCCGAGGTGATCGCCCTGCTCGACGGGCATGGACGGGGTTCCATCGCCGAGGGGATGCGCGACGCCATCGCCACGGAAATCGCGCGCCGCGTCCACCCGGTCGAGGAGACTGCCCTGGGGCGGGCGGCCCTGCGGACGTGGGTGGCCGCCGCCGAATACCAGGTCCGCGAATGGCTGCAGGCCCGCGCGGCGGACAAAGACGCCGCCGAACCGGTCGACGCCGTCGCCGAGCGCATGGCGGCGCTGCTGCCGGCGGTCGTCGGGGCCTTCGCGGACACCGCCGACGACGCTTTTCTCGACGAGGTCGCCAGAGTGCTCGCCGAAGGCCGGGGCTCCGCCTAGAAGTCCACCACGGCAGAAGACACCCGACGCCTACTGCGGCAGGCCCCGGCGCCCGAGGCCGCTTGCGCCGGGTGCGCGGCCACGTCATGGCTTTCCCGCTTTCCGACGGTTCATCTTTGATCCGTCACCGCCATTCGATGGCTCAACTGTTGCAGTTATGGCCCTCAAGTGCAACGAAACGCCATCGATGTTGCACTTATGCCCATTAAGTGCAACGCACCGGCGATGTGGTGACGGTTATGCGGAAAGCTCGCCCACCCCGGAGTGCCCCGTGCGATCTACGTCGAGCAGGAACCGTCCGTGCAATCGGGCCCCTCGGCACCTCCGCCGTCACCGGCCCCGCCATCGGATGCGGTGGCATCGGTCGTCGTCACGCCCTTGCCGGATTCCGCCCACGCGGTGTCCAACGCCTGCCGGAACACATCGACGGGCTGGGCACCGTTGACGGCGAACTTGCCGTCGAAGACGAAGAAGGGCACGCCGGAAATGCCCAGACCCTGGGCCATCGTCATGTCGTGGCGGACGTCGAGGGCGTACTCGTCGGAGGCCAGCATCCCGTCGACGGCATCGCCGGACAGGCCGATCGACTCGCCGATCTCGCGGAGCACGCCGTGGTCGGACACGAGGCGACCGTCGGTGAAGTAGGCCTTCTTCAGCGCCTCATCGGCCTCGTCGTCGAGGTCGTGATCCGAGGCCATCGCGGCCAGGCGGTGGGCGTCGAAGGTGTTGCCGGACCTGGCGTCGCGCCAGTTGAACTCCAGACCGACGGAGGCGAACGTCGCGGCCATCTGATCCTGGGACTCCACCGCGGCCTCCAGCGGCATGCCGTACTTACGGGCGATCATCTCCGGGATCGTCTCGGAGGACTCGGCCTCCGCATTCGGGTCGAGCTGGAACGCCCGCCACAGGACCTCCACCTCGGCGTCGGGGTGCTCGGCGCGGAAACCCTGGAGGGCCTTCTCCAGGTGCCGCTTGCCGATCCAGCAGAACGGGCAGACGACGTCGGACCAGATATCGATGCGCATGACTGGTGCAACCGTCTCGGCCGCCCCGACATTCCCGGGCGGGGTGAACCGACTGCGCCGCGCCCTCCGCTCCCCGCCGTCGGCCGGCGTGCGACCGACGTCCGGTCGGCGTGCGGACGCTCTACGTACGGTCGGCCGATGTGCGGTCGGCCAGCCTGCGCGCACCGGCGGCGAAGATGGCGCCGGCGACGTTGTGCCACACGGCGGCGATGGCACCCGGGATGGCGGCCTCGGCCGAGAAGAACGTGCCGGACATGCCCGACGCCAGGCCGGCGGACTGGGTGGCCACTTCGATGGCGGTGGTGCGGCAGGCCTCCGGCGGGAACGAGAACACCTTCGCGGCGAGGTATCCGAAGATGTAGCCGAACAGGTTGTGCAGGATCACCGCGGCGATGACGAGCAGGCCCACGGTCTTGAGGGTCTCGGCGGATTTGGCGACGGCCGGGAACACCACGGCGCCGATGCCCAGGATCGACAGCCACGGCAGGATCGGCAGGATCTTGTCGATGATCTTGTCGAACAGCACGCGGATGACCAGGCCGCCGACGACGGGGATGAGCACGGTCTTGGCCAGGGTCCAGGCGATGCCGCCGCCGTCGACGGGGGTTTCCTCGCCGGCGAGCAGCAGCATGATGATCGGGGTGACGATCGGCGACAGCAGCGTCGACACAGAGGTCATGGCCACGGACAGGGCGACGTCGCCCTTGGCCAGGTACGCCACGACGTTGGAGGCGGTGCCGCCGGGCACGGAGCCGAGCATGAGCAGGCCGATGGCGAGCATCGGGTTGAGGCCGAGCATCTTCGCCACCGCGACGGCGGCCAGCGGCATGATCACGAACTGGGCGACGACGCCGATGGCGATGGGCCCGGGGCGGCGGGCGACGAGCTTGAGGTCCGGGATCGTCAGCGTCAGGCCCATGCAGAACATGATCACCATCAGGGCGTAGGTGATGTAGTCGCCGATGGGCACGAACGGTTCGGGGACGAAGTAGGCGATGACGGCGCCGACGAGGATGAACGCGGGGAAGGCGACGACCGCGATTGCGGCGGAGCGTTCCTCGGCCTTGTTCTCGACGTGCACCGGAGCGTCCTCGTTCGCCCGGCCGTGCGGTGAGGTGTGGTTCATCATCGTCATGCGTCCACCTTATGGGACGTTCGTCCCGCATACTGAAACGTGCAGGTGGTCGCGGACGGTCTCCCGGTCCGCCGCCGCACATACCCTTTGAGACATGACGAACTTTGCCGCCCACCCCGACGCCACGATCCGCGCCGCCCACGCACTGGCCGCACGCGCCCACGCCGACGACGTCCGCCCCGGCCCCGGCGGCGCCGACGAGCCCTACCTGCGCCACGTCGAGCGCGTCGCGGAGATGGTCGAGGCGGTCGGCGGCACCCCGGACATGATTGCCGCGGCGCTGCTTCACGACGTCGCCGAGGATCACCCCGAAACCTGGGAATCCGAGCGAGCCGGACTGCCGGCGGACGTCGTCAAGCATGTCGAGGCACTGACGAAGCGGGACGGCGAGGACTACGCGGACTTCGTGGACCGGGCGGCGGCCGATGAACGATCCCGGGCGATCAAGCTCGCCGACGTGCGCGACAACCACGGCGGCCTGGGCAATTTGCCAACCGACACCGACGCCGAACGCGCCCGCGTCGACAAGCTGCGAGCCCGGTACTCCGCCGCGCTGGAACGATTGGAGCGGGACAGCGGCGAATGAGCGGCGGGACCCGGGCAGCGGGTGTTCGAACACTTGGACCGATCACCGTCATTCCGCGGACCTGCGATCCGGATGGTCTGCCATAGTTAACGTATGGCGGTGATCGGCAGTGCTGCGGCGCGTTCCCTTGAGCTGAGGCGGCTCGTGGATGACTCGCGCGTGTTCAGCCTGCTCCGAAGCCATCATGCACCGGTGATCATCGCCGTCATCTCGGAATACTTCCCCGTCGGCACCCAACCCCGCGCAGCCGGTGAGGTGTACGAAGCCCTGTCCGACGACCTCGCGCGGTTGCGGTCACGGGGCATCGACATGCCGCGCAGCGCCCAACAGTATTGCGGTGACTGGGTCGGTTCCGGCTGGCTGATCCGCCGACCGGGCAGCACCTCAACAGGTGAGACTCTCGAACCGAGCGAGGAAGCGCTCATCGCCGTCGACATGGCGTCACGGCTGACGGCGCCACGCCCGGCGGCTACGGCGTCGCGAATCACGTCGTTGACGGAACGGATCCAGTCATTGGCGCGCGACACCGATCCGGATGCTCAGAGCCGCCTGGAAAGTCTGTACGCGCAAAGGGCCGAATTGGAGGCGCGGATCGAAGACGTCGCCGCCGGAGAGTTCACGCTGCCGAGCACGGAGGAGATCTCCGAGCGCATATCCGACATCCTCGACTCGGCCGCCGCCGTGCCCGCGGATTTCGCCAGGGTCCGACAGGATCTCGAGGACTTGAACAGGACTTTGCGGCGGCAGCTGTTGGACCCCGAGGGAACCCGGGGCGATGTTCTGGAGGACATTTTCCGCGGCGTCGACTTGATCGGGGAATCCGAGGCAGGCAGGAGCTTTTCGGGCTTCTATGCGATGCTGCTGGATCCCGAACGCTCCGAATACGTGGATGCGTGGATTCGCCAGGTGCTTGACCGGGACTCATCGAACTCCCTGTCGCCGGAGGTCAAACGCCGGTTGCGACGCCTGTTCCGGGACATGGAGATATCCGGCGCCGAGGTCAGCCAAGTGTTGACGGGATTGTCGCGGTCCCTGCGCCACTATGTCACCTCCGACGAGTTCGCGGAGGACAGGCGAATGCTCGAGCTGCTCCGGCAAGCTCGTGGGGCGGCGGCGGATGCAGCGGAAAAGGGTCAGGCGAAGCCGTTGACCAACTTGTCTACTGCGGTGGAACTGATCGGCATGTCGATCGATTCGGTTTCGCGATTGCGGCTCCGGAATCCCGGTGAGGAGCGGGTCGCCGTGGTTCTGGAGGATTCCCCCACCGCGACCGTGGACACCGCCGAACTTCTCAATAAGGTCCGGGCTAGCGAAATCGACTTCGAAGAACTGCGCAACAACGTCTTGGCGAGCATCAATCGCCACGGAACGCCGACCATCGGCACCGTCCTCGCCGATCACCCAGCGACCCAAGGCCTCGCCAGTATCGTGGGCCTTTTGCACATGGCCATGCGCCACGGCTACCCGGCCGTGGCACTAGACACCAAAACGGAGGTCGATACCGCCGCTGGTGTGGCCCGGGAAATCGTCACCTGGAACGGTGAAGGCGACGAAGGCAAAGCCCGGATTCCCCGGTGGTTTTTCGACGAACGCAGCTTCCACAATCATGGTTCCGAAGGAAGGTCAACGTCATGACCGAACCCGCACACGCGCGGATCGCAGATCCGACGGCAGCCCAAGCGGAGACTCCACTTGGCCCCGACCAGCTCTGGCGAACCGACACGGGCACGTTGTCGGCCGCGTCGCGTCGGGCACTGGTCCGTTTGCTGCAGGGACCACTGGTCAGAGCTGATAAGCAGCCCGAAGTGTGGAAGGCGATTCTCAGCGACGAAACCGAGCTGCGTTCGCGCCTATCGGACGTGTTCCTGGATCTTGTTCTTGACGAAACATCAGGGATCGCCTTCACCCGGATGGTCGACGCCGACGAGAGCGTATCGGTACCAAAGGTGCTTCGCACGGTGCCGCTCAATCACATCGACACGGTCGTCTTGCTGCATCTGCGCACCGAGCTGGCCATGGCGCAACCGGGTGAACGCGTGATCGTGGAGAAGGACGAGGTCTTCGACGCTCTCGAGGTGTACCGCGTGGGCAGCGACCGGGACGAAGGGACGTACCGGACCCGATTCGACGCTTCATTCAAACGAATCGGCGGATACAACCTCATCTCGGCGACCGAAACGGAAGGGCGATTCGAGGTGTCCCCCGTACTCAAATCAATCTTCGACCCCGACATCGTCGCCGGCATCCGCGACGAGTACCTGGCCATGTCCGGTGGATCTGGTTCATCCGACGGCGATGGGGCCGGCGGCGATCCGATCGACGTCGACGCCGCGTTCGAGGACCGGGAAGGAACGGAAGAGTGACCACGGCAATCCACCCCGGCCAGTTCCGGCTCAGCCGCGTGCAGCTGATCAACTGGGGCACGTTCGGCGGGTACGTCGACGTCGACGTGCCCCGGCAGGGTTTCCTGATCACGGGCGGTTCGGGCTCCGGAAAATCGACGCTCATCGACGCCATCTCCACCGTCCTGGTCCCACCGCAGAATGTGCACTTCAACGCTGCGGCCCAGCAAACGTCGTCGGGTCGGGGCGGCCGCAGCCTGGTGTCCTACATCCGCGGTGCGTGGCGGCGCGGCACCGACGAAAGCGGTGACATCACCCAGAGTTACCTGCGCCCGAAGGCCACCTGCACCGGCATCTGCCTGACCTATTCCGACGGCGACGACTCCGGCGCCTCCGGCGCCGCCACCGAGGTGTCGCTCGCCGCCCTGTATTACCTCAAGGCCGGTGACAACTCGCAGACCGGCGTCCGCCGTCTCTTCGGCGTCCTCGACGGGCCGGTCGAGCTACGGGACATGTACCCGTACCTGACCTCGGGCATCGATGTCCGCGGCCTGAAGAAGAAGTGGAGCAACGGCAGCTTCACCGACAAGCACACCGTTTTCTCGGGTCGATTCCGCAAGAAACTCGGCATCGCCAACGAGGAGGCGCAGCTGCTGCTCCACCGGACGTTGTCGGCGAAATCCCTGGGCAGCCTCGATCAGCTTTTCCGCGATTACATGCTGGAAGAGCCGCTGACCTTCAGTTTCGCCGACACCGCCGTCGAGCAATTCGGGGAGCTGCGCGAGGCCTACGACAAAGTCCAGGACATCCGCGCCCAGATCTCCGCATTGGAACCGCTGCCCAAACACGCGGCAGCCCGTCGCGAAGCACTGGTTGGCACCCGTGACGCCGAGCTGATGAGCAACGCCCTGCCCCGCGTGCAAAACCGGATCCACGCTGAACTGCTGCGCGAAGACATCGCGGCGGCGGAAGCGCGCTTGGCTTCGCTGCGGGCTGCGCTGTCGGATCGGGAGTCGGCGAAGAAGCGGGCGGTCGCGGCGCTAAAGGACACCGAACTCCGCCTCGCGCAAATCGACGGCGGCCGGCATGAGTCGCTCATCGCGGAGCTCGGCGACATCCGGGACAACATCGAACGCCGCCGCGCCAAGCTGGAGGGGCTGACCTCTTCCATTCATTCCCTCGGCGGCCAAGCTCCCGCGTCGAACGCGGACTTCAACGACCTGCTCGCGGATGCCGCGCGCCGTCTCGCGGATTTTGACGCGGAGTTCGCGGCCCTGCAAGCGACCGGATATGACCTGAGCACCGACCGGAGGGACGCGCGATCGGCCGTCGCAAAGCTTTCGGAGGAACTGGCGGCCCTGCAAAAACAATCGAACAACATCGGCATGCGTCACATCGCGGTGCGGGAGCGTCTCTGCCGCGAGTTGGGCGCCTCCACGGGTGAGCTGCCGTTCATCGGCGAGTTGCTGCAGGTCCGCGCCACCGAAGCTGAATGGCGGCCCGCGATCGAACGGCTGCTCGGGGGATTCGCCCAGACGCTCGTCGTCCCGGAGTCGCTCAAAGACCGGGCATCGGCATGGATCAACGACAACAACCTGCAGGTCCGTCTGGTCTACCGGGTGGTTCCGCTGGGAGCCGCACCCCGGGTCAAGCGAGTGTCGGCGCGGGCACTTCCCCGCAAACTCGACATCGCCGACGGCCCATACCGGGAATGGGTCACGGCTCAGCTCCACGAGCGCTTCAACTACGAGTGCGTGGATTCGCCACGCGACATGTTCGACCACGACCGGGCCCTGACGCGGCAGGGTTTGGCCAAGCACTCGAAGGACCGGTTCGAAAAGGACGACCGCTCCCCTCTGGGCAACACGCGCAACTACAGGCTCGGTTGGTCGAACGACGAAAAAGTCGAGGCCTTGCGCGCCGATTTGGCCACGGCGAAGAAGGTGCTCCGCACTCGCGAGGAGGTACTGCGCACCCATGACTCGAAGGTGAAGCGACTGCAGGATGATCGCCAGTGCGCCGCCGAGATCCGTGCCGTGGAGTGGTCGGACATCGACGTCGCCGGCGCGGAGAAGGCCGCCGACGACATGGCCGCGCGCATCGCAAGTTGGTCGACAGACAACCCCGACATCGCGAAGATCCAAGTCGAGTACAACCGGGCCAGCCTGCTGGAGAAAAGCGCCAACGAGGAGTACCTCACCGCCCGCGATGCCGTGACGACGGCGGCGAACAGGCACTCCGACATGACGGAGCAGCTGGAACAGCTCGAACGAGAGCAGTCCGACGCCGATGCCCCCGACGACGCCGACGCAGCCCGCGGTGACGCGCTCGTCGAGGAGCTGTTCTCTTCCCTGACCCGCCGCCCCACCGCCGCGGGAATGGAACGGCTCGGGCAGGAGGCCCTCCGCAGCATCCACGAGCTGCAGCACCAGCACCAGCGGAAACTCCAATCCGCCGACAATGCCATCACCAGGGTGCTCGGGGCGTACATCACGCAATGGCCCTCGGAGCGGTCGGATCTCCGAGCGGAGCCGTCGTTCGTCGGGGACGGCGTCAAGCGTCTGGAGACCCTCCGCTCGGACGGTCTCGCCCGTTTCCACAACCGGTTCATGGAACTGATGAACGACCTGTCCGGGCGAAACCTCGGGCAACTGTCGGCCGAGCTTCGTCGCGCCAGGTCGGACATCGAGGACCGCATCCGGCCCGTCAACGATTCGTTGGCCAAGTCGGAGTTCAACCAGGGGCGGTGGCTCCGTATCGACGTGCACGACGCGACGGGCGAGACGGTGCAGAGCTTCCTGAAGGAGCTGGAAGCTGCGGTATCGGGTTCGCTCGCCACCACCCGCGCGGATGGGACCGATGCAGGTGTCGCCGAAGAGCGCTTCGAAAAGATGGCGGCACTGCTCGACCGGCTCGGATCCGCGGATTCGGCGGACCTGCGCTGGCGCCGGCAGGTGCTGGATACCCGCAAGCACGTCAGCTTCATCGGCGTGGAGTACAACGCCGTCGGCGACGTGGTGGACACGCACCGCGATTCGGCGAGCTTGTCCGGCGGCCAGGCCCAGAAGCTGGTGTTCTTCTGTCTCGCGGCGGCGCTGCGCTACCAGCTCGCCGAACCCGACCAGCCGGTGCCCACCTACGGCAGCGTCATCCTCGACGAAGCCTTCGACCGCGCCGACCCCGAGTACACCAGACGTGCGATGGACGTGTTCACGAGCTTCGGATTCCACATGATTCTGGCCACCCCGTTGAAGCTGATCCAGACGTTGCACCCGTACGTGGGCGGCACGCTCGTCGTCGCATACCAAGAATCGGTGGACGACCGCGGACGCGACGTCGCGTCGACGCACGTGTCGGAAGTGGAGATTTTCTGATGGCCCGCTCGGTACCCGTGGCTCCGTCCGACATCGCGGCTCGCTTGTCCCGCAAGGTGGACCAGCACGCGGGAGCGTGGCTTTTCGACGACCCGTCGGCGTCCGCCGCAGGCGTGTCCGTGCCATTGCATCCGCCGAAGATCCCATCCTCGAGCGCCGACGCGGAAGCCGGGGCCGCGTTCATCCGGTCCTGGCAGGAAACGGAGCTGACGTGGCGGAAGTCCGGGCTCGCCGCGGACGTTGATTGGCGCGAGCGGAATTGGCGCAGTTGGGGCGTACAGACCGTGCCCGAGCGGGTGCAGATCACCGGAGCCGATGCCATATGCGTGGCCGCGGGGCGGGGTTCCGAGTGGCGACGATGGGTTCGCCGCCGCGACGCGCTCATATCGGCCATCATCGGGTCACGGGGGCCTGGCGAGGTCTCCGAGAATTCGCTCAGGTCGGCGATATCGGCGACCTGGAAGCGCTGGGCTCCCCTGGCGGACGGCGAAATTGCCAAGCTGGGCGCCGTCGTCGCATGGTTCCTGGGAAATCCGGACTCTGGCTTGCTGCCACGGGCCGTGGCGGTCCGGGGCGTGGACGGGAAATGGCTGGAACAGCACAATTTCGTGGTCCGGCGGTTGGTGTCGGGAGCACGCGGCGAAGAATCCGCAAGCGTCGGCGACCTCGGGTTGGGTCGGCGGCCCGCGACGATCCGCCTCCGGCTGCTCGATCCGGGACTCGGCCCCGGTTGGCCGTCGACGGATGTGGCGGCACCGATCACCGACATCGCCGAATTGTGGTCTGCGGCGGACCGGGGGAACGTCGGCGTCGTCAAGCAAGAACCGGAACGGCCGCGTACCGCGATCATCGTGGAGAACCTGGAGACGTTCCTGTCCCTGCCCCCGGGAGAATTCGGCCCCGGCGCAGTAGCGGTGTGGGGCGCGGGCTACGGGGCCACCGAGCTGGCGCGGCTGCGGTGGCTGCGCGAATGCAGGGTGCTCTATTGGGGCGATCTGGATGCCCACGGATTCGGGATCCTCAATGGGCTGCGGGGTTCCGACGGGAACCTCGATGTGAGGTCCGTGCTCATGGATCGGGCGACTTTCGAGGCATACGCCGACCTTGCCGTGCCGGACCCGACGGCGACGCGAGCCTCTTTCGTGCATCTCACGGCCGCAGAAGCCGACGCGTTGGACGCCCTGGTCGTCGCCGGGGATCAACGGCTGGAACAGGAACGGATCCCCTTGTCGGAGGCCCTTCGAGCCTTGATCGCCGCCATCCCCGGCGATTGACCGCTAGTCCCCCAGCTTCCCGGACAGCCGCTCGAGCCGGTCGAGGCTCGGCCCGTCGAGGCCGACGACGGTGAGCTCCTTGCCCTTGGCCTCGTACTTGGTGCGGATCGCGTCGAGAGTGGCGACGGTCGAGGAATCCCACACATCGGCCTCGGTGAGGTCGAGGATGACGTGGTCGGGGTCGTCGGAGTAGTCGAACTGGTACACCAGGTCGTTGCTGGACGCGAAAAACAATTCACCGCGGACCTTGTAGCGGCGGACGTCGATGTTGCCGTCACCGTTGACATCGGCTTCGTGGACCTTCTCCACGCTGACCATGTGCGCCACGCGGCGGGCGAACATGATCATCGCGGCGACGACGCCGAGGATGACGCCGATGGCCAGGTTGTGCGTGACGACGGTCGACGCGACGGTGACCACCATGACGGTGGTTTCACTCAGCGGCATGATCCGCAGCGTGCGGGGGTGGATCGAATGCCAGTCCATCGTGCCGACGGAGACCATCACCATCACCGCGACCAGGGCGGCCATGGGGATCATGCCGACGACGTCGCCGAGCGTGACCACGAGGATCAGCAGGAAGACGCCGGCGAGCAGCGTGGACAGGCGGGTGCGGGCACCGGATTCGCGGACGTTGATCATCGTCTGGCCGATCATGGCGCAACCGCCCATGCCGCCGAAGAATCCGGTGATGGCGTTGGCGACGCCCTGGCCCCAACCCTCGCGGGTCTTGTCGGAGTGAACCTCGGTGATGTCGTCGACGAGTTTGGCGGTCATCAGCGATTCCATCAGCCCGACCAGGGCCATTGCGAAGGCGTACGGAGTGATGATCGTCAGGGTGTCCAGGGTCAGCGGAACGTTCGGGATGAGCAGCTCGGGCCACGATTCCGGCAGCTCGCCTTGATCGGCGACGTCGGGGACGTTCCAGCCGGCGGCGACGACGACGATGGAGATCGCCAGGATGGCGATCAACGGCGCCGGCACAACGGTGGTGACGCGCGGGAAGAACACCATGATGGCGATTCCGACGGCGACGAGCGGGTACACCAGCCACGGCACTCCAACCAGATGCGGGATCTGCGCCATGAAAATGAGGATGGCCAGCGCGTTGACGAAACCGACCATCACCTGCCGCGGAATGAACCGCATAAGCTTGGCCACGCCCAGCAGGCTGAGCACGATCTGGATGATGCCGGCGAGAATGACGGTGGCCAGGAAGTACTCGACGCCGTGTTCGGCGACGACGGGCGCGATGACCAGTGCCACGGCGCCGGTGGCGGCGGAGATCATCGCCGGGCGGCCGCCGGTGAACGCGATGGTCACGGCCATGGTGAACGACGCGAACAGGCCCATGCGCGGGTCAACGCCCGCGAGGATGGAGAATGAGATCGCCTCCGGGATCAGCGCCAACGCCACGACGAGGCCCGCGAGGACCTCCTTGCGCAGCCGGGTCGGCGACCGGAACGCGAACTTGAACGAGTCCACGACCCCCACGGGCGCGTCCGGCTCGGGCCGGCGGTCCGTGCGGTCCGCATGGTCGGCGCGGGGTGTGGCGTCGTTCGGGGTTTCCTGCTTGGCGACGTCGCGGCGTGCGGGGTCGTCGGCGCTGTTCGTCATTGATGGCCTTTCGGGACGGGAAATGGGGTCGGTCCGCCGCGGCAAACCCTCCCCCAACGTGAGAATCAAACCTACCGTAACGGTAGAGTTCGCCGGCGACCAATCGGAGGGCCATTCAGTGCGGTCGGGCAACCCGGGCCGCTGGGTAGCATCGTGGGCGACGTCGGATGAAGTCGGATGAAGGAGGAACGATGCGCGATGTCGGCGACGGCACACCGCTGATGAAGATCGGCGAGGTCGCCGAGCGCACCTCCCTGTCCATCCGCAGTCTCCGCCACTACGACGAGATGGGCCTGGCCAGCCCGTCGGCTTATTCGCCGGGCGGCTTCCGCCTGTACACGGAGGCCGACGTGGAGCGTTTGTTGACGATCCGCCGCATGAAGCCGCTCGGTTTCCCGTTGGAGCGGATGCGCGAGTTCGCCCGTGCGGTGGATGCGCTTCACGACGATCCCGCCGATGCCGAGGCCGCCGCCGTCGTCGATTCCGTTCGCGTCGAAACCGCCGAACGCCTGCGCAAGCTGCGCAAGCACCTGGCCTACGCCGAGGAGTTCGCCGACATCGTCGACGAGGTCAACACCCGGTTCACGGCACCTCCTGCGCCGTAATGGCCGGCCATGACCACACGGGGCGACGCTGGGCAGTCGTTGTCCGGCGAGCTCTTCGAATGAATCCGAATGACAAGGAGTTCAGCGTGCCGGCGGAGATCCGCATAATCCGCGCCGCCGGCACCGAGTCGCCCCTCTCCCCCGGCATGGCACAGCGGACCAGCGCCGGCCTCGGGATCCGCCACTCCGAACTCAACGCCTCCGGTTACCTCGACGGCAAAAAGTTGCGGACCATTCAAGCATGGTTGCCGCCGGACGACCTCGGCGCCGCCCCCTCCCACGACGAGGTCGACCTCAACGATGCCCTCGCCGAGGGCACGCTCGTTCCGGTCGTGTCGGGCACGCCGGGCCTTGCACCGCTGAGCATCCGCACCACCGGCGCCACAAAATGACACCGGATGAAAGCGTCGACCACACGCCGCAGGGCAGGTAGCGCGTCCTTTTTCGGACCGGCCGGGTCGTCGCAAACTTGCTTTGCGGCGGCCCGGTTCGGCGTGTGCGGACAACCCCCTCGACAATCCAGCCAGGCTAGCCTAGGCTAATTACTTAAAGCGGTATTTTCCATTCGACATAACGGGTCGATGCTGCCGCCGACACCGCAGGCCCGGCCACACGACGAGGGAGACCCACCATGACTGCACGCGACAGAGATTTCGACCAGCTCCAGGGCCACTGGTTGCTGGCCCGACTTGGCAAAAAGGTCCTTCGGCCCGGCGGCCGAAAGATGACGGAGTGGATTCTCGACCGGGCTCGCCTCACCGACGCCCGCGTCGTGGAACTCGCACCGGGACTGGGGATTACGGCGACGGAAATCCTGAATCGCGCACCGGGGGATTACGTCGGCATCGACGAAGACCCCGACGCCGCAAAGACGACCGGCAAGGTCGTTGGCGACAGGGGCCGGGTCATCGAAGGCAAAGCCCAGGAAACGGGGCTCGAGGATAACTCGGCGGACGCCGTCGTGGGCGAGGCGATGCTCACCATGCAGGGCGACAAGGGCAAGGCGGCGATTCTCGACGAGGTTCGTCGGATTCTCGTTCCCGGCGGTCGCTACGCGATCCACGAACTGGCGTTGACCCCCGACGACCTGGACGCGGCGACGAAGGATGAGATCCGCATCGCGATGTCCAAGGCCATCCGGGTCAACGCCCGACCACTCACCGTCGCGGAGTGGCGAAACCTCCTCGAAGAACACGGATTCGAGGTCGAGCGCATCCGCACTGCGGAGATGGGACTGCTCAAACCCTCCCAGATGCTCAAAGACGAAGGGATCTTCGGAGTTGCCCGCATCGCAGGCAACCTGATCAAGCATCCTGCAGCGCGTAAGCGTGTTCTCGGCATGCGCAGCGTTTTCGTCGAGAACGACGATGTCCTCGCCTCGATCGGCATCGTGGCCCGCTTGCGCGACACCGCCGACGCCGCCGATGCGACGGCCGCCGATTCCAACGCTCCCGCACCCGGGAGCGAAGCATCGTCCGGCGCCCGGCACCGGCCCAAGATCGAGTTCCTCGACGACGACCAGCAAGCTGAATTGACCGCCGATCCGGAGGCTCTGAGCTTTCATGACGTCGTCGCCGCCGCCCCGCCCGCCAAGGACGGCGACGGCCCGTCGGTGAAACGGCTACAGACGGCCGAAGGGGTAAACATCATCGCCATGCGTTTCCGTTCCGGCCAGACCTTGCCCGATCATCGTGCCGCACACCCGATCATGGTGCAATGCCTCGAGGGCCAGGTGCGCTTCACCGTCGGCGACCGCTCCGAAATCCTGACACCGGGATTCGTCGCCCACCTGCCGGCCATGGTCCCGCACCGGGTCGACGCGGACGAGGACTCCGTGTTCTTGCTGGCGATGCTCACGTAGCCCCGGCCCCGTTTTCGCGGTTGCGGAAATCCACGTACTCCCGGCTGCCCACCTCGTCCGATTCCCCCTCGTCGACGGCCAATGCAACATAGTCCCGCAGCCGCTCTTCGGCGCCCTTGAGCTCGGCCAGGAATTCATCGAACCTCGTCTCCGACACCCCATCGACCATCGGCAGGTCGGGAACTCCCTCCATGGTCGCGAGCACATTGGCGGTGTCGCCCCACATTTCTTCGACATACGACCGGGCGATCTCACCGTCCTCGGCGAAATCGTCGACAAGCCCGACACGCGCCGCCACCAGCGTCTCCGCTTCCGAAAGGCGCGCCCGGTCGACATGCGGCCCGCAGCCGACGAAGTAACCGACCGTCGGGGAATCCTGCGTCAACGACCCCGCCCTGCTCGGCGACCACCCCGAACGCGACCTGCAGGTGCAGCTCCATGTTCCGGGTGTCGTCATCGGCATCCGCCCATGCGAACAGCCGCTTGACCTGCTGCATCATATGAAGGTCCATGGACGGCCCCTCGCTTTCGTTCTCCGGCTCAGCGCCGACACCACGGCCGATTCCGCGGTTGCGCCCGGAGACTATGCGACGCGCCGGACCGCTCCTACCCTTGCTCAAACGGTCGTTCGAGAAGCCCGTCGACGTGCCCGCCGCGCACCGCACATCACCCCTCGTCGTCCGTAGACTCGACCCATGCCACAGACGAACGAGCCGACCGCCGCCACCCCGCCCGTCCGCCTGTCCGCCGACTTCGCCGACGCCATGCCGGAAATGGCCATCGCCTGGGCCGCACAGGAGGCCCCCGCGCCGGAGATCGTCGTGCTCAACGATGACCTGGCCCGCGAACTGGGCCTCGACCCGGAATGGCTGCGCACCCCCGCAGGCGTCGAGTTCCTGCTGGGCCGCACCGGCGTCACCGACGGCGACGCAACCGCCGACGGCACCACGCCCAACTCGACGGCCGGCAACTCCCCCGCCTCGGCCCCCTACTCCCCTTCCGCGCCGTACCGCCCGATCGCGCAGGCGTACTCGGGCCACCAATTCGGTCATTTCGTCCCCATCCTCGGCGACGGCCGCGCACTGCTGCTTGGCGAGATCACCGACCGCAACGGCAATCTCCGCGACATTCACCTGAAGGGCTCCGGCCCGACGCCCTTCGCCCGGCGCGGCGACGGCCTGGCGGCGTTGGGCCCGATGCTGCGCGAATACCTTGTGGCCGAGGCGATGCACGCGCTGGGCATTCCCACGACCCGGGCGCTGGCGGTCATCGCAACGGGTGGCCACGTCCAGCGGGAACGGGTACTTCCGGGCGCAGTGCTGGTGCGCGTCGCGTCGAGCCACCTGCGGGTCGGCTCTTTCCAGTTCGCGCGAGCCCACGGCGGCGACGACGTCGTCAAGCGTCTCGTCGACCATGCCGCCGTCCGCCACTACCCCCACCTGCTCGATCTGCCGGAGGCCGACCGTCCGCTCGCCTTGTTCGATGCCGTCGCCGACGCCCAGGCCGACCTCGTCGCGGCATGGCTGGGCGCCGGCTTCGTGCACGGGGTGATGAACACCGACAACGTCACCATCTCCGGCGAGACCATCGACTACGGGCCCTGCGCCTTCCTCGACGCCCACGATCCGCGCGCGGTGTTCAGCTCCATCGACGGTCAGGGCATCTACGCCTTCGGGGCCCAACCCCGCGTGCTCGAATGGGATTTGGCGCGGTTCACCGAAACCCTCGCCCCGCTTTACGACGCCGACCCCGACCGCGCACTGGCCCTCGCCCGCGAACACCTGGCCGGGTTCAGGGGGCTGATGGACGGCCGCATCCGCGATGCGTGGCGGGCGAAATTGGGGCTGGCCGGTGGAGCCGACCGGGCCGACGCCGTTGCCGTCGACGCCGTCGTCGAGGAATGGCTGGCAATGCTCGGCGACGACGCGCCCGACCACACGCTCGTCCACCGCGCGCTGACGCTCGTCGCCGCAGCCGACGGGCGGGACGGCGACTCCCCCGACACCGTCGAGGACGCGCTGCTCGCCCACTTCTCCGACTACGACCGCGCACGGGAATGGCTCGCCGCATGGCGCGAACTCTCGCCCGACGCCGAGTCGATGCGACGGTCGAACCCGATCTACATCCCCCGCAACCACCTGGTCGAAGAAGCGCTGGCCGCCGCAGGGGCCGCCGACGCCACCCAACCCCGCGACATGGGCCCCTTCCACGCGCTGCTCGCGCGCATCACCGCCCCCTACGTCACCAGCGACAATCCCGACGACGAACGCTACGAACGCCCCGCGCCCGCAGAGTTCGGCGACTACACCACGTACTGCGGGACGTAGCTGCAAGGTGTTTCATCCCCTACCCGACTGCGCTAAGCTGGGGCCAAATTCGAACGAAACGAACGCCGGGAAGGGGATTCGCCATGACCATTGCAAATAACACCTTTTTCCCGACCAACGATGAAGCCATCGCACCGGTTGTCGACTTCGTCGACGCGTTCCAGCGCAAGCACTCACGAGAACCCGATGCCCAGTGCTTCCTCTCCGGGCCGGGAAAGAACGAGCACGTCGCACTACCGCGGGACCTGCACGAAATCCTCGCGCAAGCGGCACGTGCCCTCATGAGCGGGCAAGCGGTGACCATTCACCCCAACAACACCACCATCACCACTCAAGAGGCCGCTGACCTGCTCGGAGTGTCGCGCCCCACCGTGGTCCGGCTCATCGATGCCGGAAAGCTGCCGGCAGAAAAGATCAACCGCCATCGTCGACTTCTCCTCGGCGACGTCCTGGAGTACCACCGCGAACTCCAGGAGAAGCAGCGAAGGTTCATCGCCGACACCACCGACGATGGCCCAGCGCCGTCCGCCGAGGATTTCCGCACCGTTCGCCGGAAGCTCGCTCGGGCACGGGAGAATCGGTCCGTCGACTGAGGAACGCGCCGGCGCGATCGTCACCGACAACATCAAGGATTTCCCGGGGGATCTCCTTCCGCCCAATATCGACGTCATCACACCGGCCGCGTTCATCGCGGACTCCGTCGGAATCGACTGCTCCGTGGCACGCGCAGCCCTCATCGAAATGTTGAACCGACGACGGAATCCCCCGATGTCCTTCCACGCGCTTCTCGCGACACTCGAGGAGCGCTACCAGCTTCATGAAGCCTGCGAACTACTTCGATCCGCCGACGCCGAGACCTGACCCCTCGGAGTAGATGGCGCGCCGAAGCGCAACCGGAACACCACCCCCGGCTACTACACCCGCTCCCGGAGACGAAGCGGGAACGGCAGCCTCCCCTGCGCGCCGGACGGCCCATCGCCCCACCCCACCGCCGTTATCCACCCCTCACGGCGGCACGCGGGCACGGCGACGTCGCCAAGCAATCGAATGATTCCAGAACCATTTTCGGCGAAACCCGCACGGAACATACGGTCTTCATCTTTTAATAAACAGACCGAAGAAGGCGGAGCATCTGCCATCGGCGCCCGGACCACCCGCACCGGCACGGCCCCGACGCCCCACGCACACACCGCAGACGGCGGCGGGAACGGCCCTCGGACGCCATGATGCCCACCGGCCACACACGATATTACACCCAAAACGAAGCATGCGTCACCCCCGCTTCCCACATCGTGTCCCGCCGACCGCCCGAATTCATGTCCCGCAAGCCATCCAGGAGTCCACAATGCGAATCGGAATCCCCATTGAACCGGATGCCCGGCAGCCGCTCGTCGCGGCGACGCCGGACACGGTCGCCAAGCTGATCAAGCTCGGCTACGACGTCGACGTCCAGGCCGGGGCCGGCGACGACGCCGCCTACCCCGACGATCTCTACGAGGCCGCCGGCGCCCGACTCGTCGGCGAGGACGTGTGGCGAGCGGACATCATCACCACCCTCGACACCCCGCCCGCCGAATACCGCGCGCTGATGAAGCCCGGCGCGATGCTCATCTCGCGCCTCGCCCCGGGCCGCAACCCCGACCTCGTCGAAGAGCTCGCCGCCTCGCACGTCACCGCCCTGGCCATGGACGCCGTGCCGCGCCTGTCGCGCGCCCAGTCCATGGACGTGCTGTCGTCGATGGCCAACATCGCCGGCTACCGCGCCGTCGTCGAGGCAGCCAACGCCTTCGGCCGCCTGTTCACCGGCCAGGTCACCGCCGCGGGCAAGGTCCCGCCGGCCACCGTCTACGTCATCGGCGCCGGCGTCGGCGGCCTCGCCGCGATCGGCACCGCCAACTCCATGGGCGCCATCGTCAAGGCCACCGACCTGCGCCCCGAAGCCGGCGAGCAGGTCGAATCCATGGGCGCGGAGTTCATCCCGATTCCCGTCGCCTCCGAGAAGTCCTCCGACGGCTACGCCAAGGAGATGACCGACGACCAGGCCACCGCCGCCGCGAAGCTCTACGCCGAGCAGTCGGCCGCCGCCGACATCGTCATCACCACGGCGAACATCCCCGGCCGCAAGTCCCCGCTGCTGCTCACCGCCGACGACGTCCGCGCCATGCGCCCGGGCAGCGTCATCGTCGACATGGCCGCGGCCAACGGCGGCAACTGCGAGCTCACCGTGCCCGGCGAAGTCACCGTCACCGACAACGGCGTCACCATCATCGGCCACACCGACCTCGCCGGCCGCCTGCCCGGCCAGGCGTCGCAGCTCTACGGCCAGAACATCGTCAACCTGTTCAAGCTGATCACCCCGGAAAAGGACGGCACCCCGGTCCTCGACCTCGACGACGAGATCGTCCGCGGCATCACCGTCACCCTCAACGGCACCTGCGCCAGCAAGGGCGGCGACACCGGCAACGTGGAAGCCGGGACCACCGGCGCCGCCACCGACACCTCGATCCTGTGGCCCCCGCCGCCGGTTCAGGTCTCCGCCACCCCGGCAGCCGCCGCGCAGGAGAAGCTCGCCGCCGAGGCCACCGCCGAAGCCCCCGAGAAGGTCGCCTTCATGGGCGGCACCGGGGCGAAGATCGGCCTCGCCTTGGTCGTCGCCCTCGGCGTCCTGGTCATCCTGGCCAGCCCCGCCAGCGTCAGCGCCAACTACATGGTGCTCACCCTGGCGATCGTCCTCGGCTTCTACGTCATCTCCTCGGTCACCCCGCGCCTGCACACGCCGCTGATGTCCGAGACCAACGCCATCTCCGGCATCGTGCTCGTCGGCGCGATCCTGGTGGTCGGTTCGAGCAACGTCATCGTCAGTTCCCTGGCCTTCCTGGCCATCATGCTGTCGTCGATCAACATCTTCGGCGGCTTCACCATCACCGACCGCATGCTCGGCATGTTCCGCAAGGAGGAGGCGTAAAACCATGGCCACCATCACCGACATCACCACCGTGGCCGCCGACGCGGCCGCAACCGGCGGCACCGACGCGCTGCTGGACTGGACCAACCGTCTGTCCACCCTCGGCTACATCGCCGCGGCGCTGCTGTTCATCCTGTCCCTGGCCGCGCTGTCCAAGCCGGAGACCGCCCGCCGCGGCAACACGCTGGGCATGACCGGCATGGCCGTCGCCGTGATCCTCGCCATCGTGCAGGCCGTCGCGACCTCCATCCGCGACACCGAGGGCGACTACCAGCGTCCGCTGACCATCGTCATCCTCATCGGCCTGGCCATGGCGCTGGGCGGCATGTTCGGCACCTGGCGCGCCCGTTCCGTCGAGATGACCGGCCTGCCGCAGCTGATCGCCTACTTCAACGGCTTCGTCGGCCTGGCCGCCGTGTTCATCGGCTACAACTCCTTCATCACCGAAGACGAGCTCACCGGCAACGCCATGGCGTTCCACTTGGGCGAGGTCTACCTGGGCGTCTTCATCGGCGCGGTGACCTTCTCCGGTTCCATCGTCGCCGGCTTGAAGCTGGCCGAAAAGATCAAGGGCGCTCCGGTGCTGCTGCCGGCGCGCAACGTGCTCAACGTCCTGATCCTGCTGATCTCCGTGGCACTGATGGTCACGTTCATCATCGTCGGCGAGGGCTCCCCCGCCTGGATCGCGCTGGGCGTCATGACCGCCCTGGCCCTGTTCCTGGGCTGGCACCTGGTCATCGCCATCGGCGGCGGCGACATGCCCGTCGTCGTGTCGATCATGAACTCCTACTCCGGCTGGGCCGCGGCGTTCACCGGCCTGATGCTGTCCAACCCGCTGCTGATCATCACCGGCGCCCTGGTCGGCTCGTCGGGCGCGTACCTGAGCTACATCATGTGCCAGGCGATGAACCGCTCCTTCCTCAACGTCCTGCTGGGCGGCTTCGGCACCGACGCCAGTGCAGTCGCCGGCGGCGGCGAGGCCGGCACCCACACCGAGGTGTCCGTGTCCGAGGCCGCGGAGCTGCTGAAGATGGCCAACACGGTCATGATCACCCCGGGCTACGGCATGGCCGTCTCCCAGGCGCAGTACCCGGTGGCGGAGCTGACCCGCACCCTGCGCGAAGCGGGCAAGGAAGTCACCTTCGGCATCCACCCGGTCGCCGGCCGCCTGCCGGGCCACATGAACGTGCTCCTCGCCGAGGCGAAGGTCCCCTACGACCTGGTCCTGGAGATGGACGAGGTCAACGACGACTTCGGCGACGTCGACGTCGTGCTGGTCATCGGCGCCAACGACACGGTCAACCCGATCGCCAAGGAGCCCGGTTCCCCCATCGCCGGCATGCCGGTGTTGCAGGTCTGGGAGGCCGAGAAGGTCATCGTGTTCAAGCGTTCCATGGGCTCCGGTTACGCGGGCGTGCAAAACCCGCTGTTCTTCAACGACAACACGGACATGCTGCTTGGCGACGCCAAGTCGTCGGTGGAGAGCATCATCTCCGAGCTGAAGTCCACTCCGGCGGGTGACGCCGCGGGATCCGCCCGCGACGCCTCCGGCGCTCAGCAGGTGCCGGCGTCGGTGCACCGCAAGTAACGCACGACGACGGCGGGACACCCGCGCACTCCGGGACACCGCATACTTCGGGACACCGCGAATTCCGGGAAAGGAGCCCGGGCGCCTCATCGGCGTCCGGGTTTCGGCGTTGTCGCAGGTTCGAGATTTCGGCGTTTCCGGCGCGTCCGGACAGGCGGACCTCCCCCTACCCCCCCTTCCCGACTGAGGCGTTACTTCGCGCCCGGGACGCCCGCGGCGATGTTCGCGGCGCGCAGACCGTTGTCGCGGGTCAGGGGCGACATTCGTTTTGCCGGAGTGGGCCGGACCTCATGCTTCCGCGAGACCTCCTGCTTCCGCGAGGACATCAGCGTGCGGATGATCCGCGCCGCCACCGCGGGCTTTTCGACGAGCAGCCAATTTATCGCCCGGTTCCGCAGGTCGTTCACCGCCGCCGCGATCTTTCCCCGTCGACCGCGTCCCGTCGTGGTGTCGGCCCGTTTCCGTCCGGCCATCACTCACTCATCCCCCGTCACGGCGATGCCATGCAGCGCGAGGACTTCACGGGCGAACGGCGCCGCGGCGACGCGGTCGGCGGCGACCAGGCCGATGCGGGTGCGGCGGTCGAGGATGTCGCCGACGTTCATCGCGCCCTCATGGGTGACGGCGTATTCGAATTCCGCGC
This sequence comes from Corynebacterium freneyi, assembly GCF_030408835.1. Lineage (NCBI taxonomy): Bacteria > Bacillati > Actinomycetota > Actinomycetes > Mycobacteriales > Corynebacteriaceae > Corynebacterium > Corynebacterium freneyi. Next base: position 863,477 of record NZ_CP047357.1, on the reverse strand, counting down.
GGGTGACGTCGAGACCGGCGACCTTCCCCAACGGGTCCGGCACCGTCGCGACGGCGACGACCTTCGGGGCCTCGTGACCGTATCGGGCGACGAGCGATTCCGGCAGCGCGGCCAACTCCGCCTCGCGCACGCCCCAACTGCCGCGATGGCCCGGCGCGCCGACCAACGGCAGCTCCATCGTCCGACATTCCCCTGCGTGCATCCCCCGGTCGGCGACGACGACGTCGACGGTCTCCTGGGCCATGAGCCGGTATTCGGTGAATTTGCCGCCGACGATGGAGATCAGCCCGTCGTCGGACGTCACCGTCGCATGCCGGCGCGACAGGTCAGCCGTCGATCCGGCGTCGTCGCCGTCGGGCACCAGCAGCGGCCGCAGTCCGGTGAACGCGCCGCGCACGTCGGCCCGCGTCACCTTGGTCTCCAGGGCACGGTTGATGTTGTCCAGCAGGAATTCGACGTCGGACTCCGGCGTCGGCGGGACGTCCGGCACCTCACCCGGGGTGTCCTCATCGGTCAGCCCCAGGTACACGCGTCCCAACTGCGCGGGCAGGAGGAACAGATAGCGGCTGATCGATCCGGGCAGCGGCACGGTCAGCGATCCGGTGGGGTTGCCGAAGGTCTCCGCATCGAAGACCAGGTGCGTGCCGCGCGAGGGCCGGATGCGGATGTCGTCGTCGAGGCTCCCGGCCCACACGCCCGTGGCGTTGACCACCGCGCGAGCCGACAGCCGGAACCGGTCGCCGGCCAATTCGTCGACGAGCATCGCCCCGCTCCCGGTGGCGTCGACGGCGCGGCACCGGGTGATCACGCGGGCGCCGTTGTCCGCCGCAGTCCGGGCGATGGCGGTGACCATGCGGGCGTCGTCGATGATCTGCCCGTCGTAGTTCACCCACGCTCCCCGCAGGCCGTCGCGAAGCACCGTGGGCACCATCTCCAGCGTCGCCGCCCGGCCCCGGTAGCGCGAGCGCGGCAGCACCGTCGACGGCGTGCGGGCGGTCATCCTCAGCAGGTCTCCCGCGGCGTAGCCGAGCCGCACGGCCGCCTTCTGCAAGAGGGTGGTGTCGTCGGCAAGCGGCGTGACCTGCGGCAGCGCGCGGATCAAGTGCGGTGCGATGTGGCGCATCAGGCGGCCGCGCTCCACCGCCGAGTCACGGGCGATGCCGAACTCCATCTTGGTCAGGTACCGCAGGCCGCCATGGGCGAGTTTGGAGGACCAGCGCGACGTGCCGAATCCAAGGTCGTGCTTTTCGACGAGAACGACGTCCAGGCCACGGGTCGCCGCGTCGAGTGCGACGCCGACGCCGGTGATGCCGCCTCCGACGACGATGAGATCGACGGGTCCATCCGCGGCCTTCAGCTCCCCCAGCCAAGCGGCGCGGCGCGCGGCGTCGAGGGCGGTGCCATCGTCGTGCACGGCGTCCATCGGCTCCACGATCCCTTCGTTGCGCCGGGGCCCGCGCCCCATCGCGTCACCTCCCCAGAATGGCCATTTCATTGACATTTTGTCAACGTTTGTCACGACGGTGTCTCGTATGATTCGCCCGCCGCATTCCGGCGCACGGGGCATGTGCGTAACATTCCGGCCATGAGCAGCCGGGAAAGCATCGGAGTCCCCCGCCCGCCGATGGAGTTCAACCTCTGGGGCACCGCGGACGAGGCCAAGCCGCTGTCTCGTGGCGTGCGCACGCTGCTCACCAAGGCCTTCGGCGTCGACAAGCCCCTGCCCCGCATTCCCGAAGGCGACGTCGCCATCACCGAATCACGGCTGGCCCCCGATGACATCGCCGCGCTGGCGGACATCGTCGGCGCAGACCGGGTAACCACGGACTTCACCCAGAAGCTGCGGCGCGCCCGCGGCAAGTCCTACCCCGACCTCATCGGCTGGCGCCTCGGCGGAACCCATGACGTGCCCGATGCCGTCGTCGCCCCCGCCACCGACGACGAGGTGCTGGACATCCTGCGCTGGTGCAGCCGCGAAAAGGTCGCGGTGGTGCCCTTCGGCGGTGGCACCAGCGTGGTCGGCGGCGTCGACCCCGTGCGCGGGACGATGCGGGCGGTGATCAGCCTGGACCTCGTGCTTTTCGACGACGTCACCGACGTCGACGCCGAATCCGGCCTGGCCACCCTCGGTGCGGGATTGACCGGTCCGGCCGCCGAGTTTCTCCTGGCCGACCACGGCCTGCAGCTCGGCCACTACCCGCAGTCCTTCCCCTACGCCACCATCGGCGGTTACGCGGCGACGAGGTCGTCGGGGCAGTCGTCGGCGGGCTACGGGCGGTTCGACGACATGGTGCGGTCGTTCACCGTCGTCACGCCCTCCGGGATCCTCGAGGTCGGGGCGGCATCGCCGGCCACCGCCGCGGGGCCGGACCTGCGCGAGCTGTTCCTCGGCTCGGAGGGAATCTTCGGCGTCATCACCCGCGTCCGTCTGCGCGTCCACCCGATCCCCGAGGTCAAGCGCTACGAGGCGTTTTCCTTCCCCTCCTTCGACGCCGGCGTCGCCGGTGTGCGCGCGGTGACGCAGGCCGGCGCCGGGCCCACCGTGATCAGGCTTTCCGACGAAATCGAATCCAGCCTGAACCTCACTTCCGACGAGGCGATCGGCGATGCGTCGCAGGCGCCGGAAGGCTGCCTGTGCTTGACGATGTTCGAGGGCACCGCCGACCACGCCGCCTCGCGCCACGCGGAAACGAGGGCGCTGCTCATCGCCGCCGGCGGCACCCCCGTGGGAGAGGCGCCCGTGCGGTCGTGGGAGCAGGGGCGCTTCGGCACGCCCGTGCTGCGCGATGCGCTGCTGGACAACGGCGCCCTGTGCGAGACGCTGGAAACCGCCACCGACTGGTCCAACGTCGCCCGCCTGAAGAAGGCCGTCACCCGCGCCCTGGCGGACGCGCTGCGGGAAACGGGCACGATGACGCTGACCATGTGCCACGTCTCCCACGTCTACCGCGACGGCTGCTCGCTGTATTTCACCGTCCTCGCCGCCCGGGGCGACGACCCCGACGCGCAGTGGCGGGCCGCCAAAGACGCCGCATGCCGCGCGATCGTCGCCAACGGCGGGACCATCACGCACCACCATTCGGTCGGCGTGGACCACGCGCCCTATCTGCGCGACGAGATCGGAGACCTCGGCATCGCGGTGTTGCGAGCGGCGAAACGCGAACTCGACCCCGCCGGGATCATGAACCCCGGCAAACTGCTGGAGGCGTAGCGCCGCGCGGCACCGTGGAGGCTCGGCAAGGCGCAGCACCGACCACCGACGGGGTAGCACCCCCGATACGCTGGACTTTCGGGGGTACCCGGGCATCCCGCCAGAAGTTGCGCACCCTTAAGGTTTCATAAGATCATCGAACAATGCGTTCCGCCCTCATCTCCCCCATCTCCCAGAAGACCCGGGTGTCCGGTCGCTCCGCGTGGCGCCGCGCCCGCACCGTCATCGCCGCAGGTTCCGTCGGTCTGCTCGCCGCGCTGAGCGCCTGCTCCACCGGTGGCGACACCGACCCCAACGCCGACACCAGGGTCGACGCCACCGCCGACGGCGCGCCGCTGCCCGCCGAAGTCACCGTGAACCTCACCGGCGACCTGCTGTGGCACCCGGCCGTCTACGAGTCCGGCATGATGCCCGACGGTTCGTACGATTACAGCCAGACCTTCGCGGGCGTGCGCCCCGAGGTCGAGGCCGCCGACCTGGCCATCTGTCACGAAGAGGTGCCGTTCGCCCCGTACGAGGGGCCGTTCTCCGGCTACCCGAGCTTCGCGGCTCCGCCGCAGATCGCCGCGCAGGTCAAGGAGACCGGCTGGGACATGTGCACCACCGCGTCGAACCACTCCATCGACGCCGGCACCGAGGGGCTCGTGCACACCCTCAACGTGATGGATGAGGCGGGCATCGTGCACGCCGGGTCCGCCCGCAGCCAGGAGGAGTTCGACGCCCCGCGCATGTTCGAAACCGCCGAGGGCGTGAAGATCGCCGTCGTCGCCGGCACCTACGGCCTCAACGGCCTGATCCCCGAGTTCGATTACCTGGTCCCGGACCTGGATCCGGACACCTTGCTCAAGCGCGCCGGGGACGCCCGCGAGGCCGGCGCCGACATCGTCATGGTGGCCATGCACGCCGGTGACGAAGGCGTCACCGAGCCGAACGCCCAGCAGCAGGAGCTGGCGGAGCTCCTCACCCAGTCCGATGACGTCGACATCGTCTACGGCCACCACGCGCATGCGGTGCAGCCGATCGAGAAGGTCAACGGCAAGTGGGTGATCTACGGCCTGGGCAATCTGGTCGCCCAGCAGCTGTCGACGAACATCCCGGCGTTCGAGGGCCTGATGGTCGACGTCACTTTCGTGCCGAAGGAGGGCGCCAACTCGGCGACCGAGGGCCCGGCATGGGAGGTCGGCACGGTCACGTTCACCCCGACGGTCATCTCTCCCCCGGGCATCCACCCGGTGACGGTGACCCCGATTTCGCGGGCCATCGAGAACACGCGCGCCGAGTTCGGCGAGGATGCCGACGTCTCCGGGCTCGAGGCCGCCCGCGAGCGCACCCTCGCCGCCGTGTACTCGCGCGGTTCCGAGGGCGAGGCCGACCTGGTCGAGGGCTGATCTCCTGGGGCGCGGTCTACAGCGGGGCCCGGACCTCGATGCCCCGGCCCTCATGCCCGCAGACGGTCTTCGCCTGCAGCTCCTCGGCCCGGGCGACGGTCGGCGAGCTGCAGCTCCACCCGTCGAAGTCGACGATCATGGCGTTGCCGGTGCCTTCCGACGGCATACGCTCGTCGTACTCGTCGAGCACCTCCATCGCTTCCTTGCAGGTGATTTCGCCCTTGACGACGTCGGCGAGGCGGTGGCCCTCCATCGCGCCGCACAGCGTCGGGGCCTGCACCAGGACGTCGGTGCCGATCGTGTACCCGGTGCCCGGCTGGCCTTCGGCGCTGGCCTGGAGCTCGGCGGGGTCGAGGATGGGCCCCTCGGTGGTGATGTCGCGGTCGGAGCCCTCGATCTGGAACGCGGCCCCGTCGGAGACGCACGCCAGCGTCGAGTCGTCGGGCTTGGCGCACTTGACCACGCCGAAGTTCACCCACTGGCCGGTTTCCAGCTCGGTCTTCGCCGGCGGCACCCCCTCGGCGATGACGTAGGCGACGCCGGCCGCGCCGATCGCGACCGCCCCGGGTCGCCCGGACAACGGCGGCATGTCCACGTCGGGCACGTCATCGGCGGCGGTGCCGATGCATGTGACCAGCGGCGCGTTGACGAAGCACTCCCCCGTCGTCCCGTCGACGACGTACGTCAGCGACTGGACGCTGTGCTCGCGGAACATGCCCGGATCGACCTGCTGCAGCGAGTCGAAGTCGACGTCGATGGCCTGGTCGTGTTCATCCCCGGCGGTTTCCGTCACGGTCACCGTCGACTGCCTTTCGCTTTGCGACGATCCCGCCTCGGGCGACGGAGCAGCCGCCTCGCCGGTGCCGCCGGTCCCGCATGAGACGAGGAAAAGGCCGGCGGTGCCGAGCAACGCGACGATGGACGAACGGAGTGGACACAATGTCGTTTTCATGTCAATAGTTTGGCACGATGACGGCGCGGTGGCTGGTCAGACGCGTTTTCGGGGGTGCATAATCAAACGATGACCGGCACCGGCCGTCGGCACGCACGGTCGCCCCTCAGCTACGTCGGAAGGCACCCATGAACAAGAAGCTCCCCCTCGGTCTGCTCGCCGCGGCGTTGTTGGCCCTCCCGGCCTGTTCCAGCGACGGCGCGCCGGTGGAGACCGTCACCGAAACCACCATCATCGAAAGCCCCGACAAGCCGAACCCGACGCGCGGCGATTCCTCCGACGACGAGCAGCCGGCTTCTTCGTCCACCGCCGCGTCCACCACCACGACCCGGGCCGGGCACATGGGCTACACGGGCGCGCCGACCGGTGACCCGACGCCGATCAACAAGACCATCGCCCGCTGCGCGAAGTCCTCGGAAGGCCTCTACGAGCAGGGCACCACCTGGTTCACCGACGGCACGTCCGGGTGGACGCAGTACTGCTCCGACAATTTCCACGACGGCCCGCCGCCGGCGTACGAGCCGCGCGAGCCGTACACGCCGCCCGCCGAGAACACCCCGTCACCGTGGGTGCAGGGGCAGATCGACTGGGCGAACTGCCTGGAGTCGGGCAAGTCCGAGGAGCAGTGCCGGGCGGAACTCAACTAACCGTCACCGCCCGTCGGCGCCGCTCGTCGTCAAGCATGAAGCTCGACGCACGGATGGCGCCGTGCCCTACTCCGCGGCCTTCGCCAGGGCCTGCTCGATGTCGGCGATGAGGTCGTCGGCGTTTTCCAGGCCGACGGAAATGCGCACCAGGCCCGGGGTGATGCCGACGGATTCGAGCTGATCGTCGGGCACCTGGCGGTGGGTGGTCGACGCCGGGTGCAGCACGCAGGAGCGGGCGTCGGCGACGTGGACCTGGCGGGAGATGACTTCGAGGGCGTCCATGAACTTCACGCCGGCTTCGCGGCCGCCCTTGACGTCGATGGTGAGCACGCCGGACGCTCCGTCCAGGTACTTTTCGGCCAGGTCGTGGTACGGCGACGACGGCAGGCCCGGGTAGCGGACTTCGTTGAGGACGTCGTCGCGGGTGAGCAGGTACTCGGCGACCTTCCGGGCGTTTTCGCAGTGGCGGCGCATGCGCACGTCCAGGCTTTCGAGGGACACGTTGAGCATGAACGCCGAGTGTGCGGCCGGGTAGGCGCCGAAGTCACGCTGCAGCTGCATGCGGGCCTTGATCACGAAGGGTGCGGCGGCGTAGTCCCTGGTGTAGACGACGCCGTGGTACGACTCGTCGGGCTCGGTGAAGTCCGGGAATTTGCCGTTGGCGTAGTCGAAGGTGCCGGCGTCGACGATCATGCCGCCGACCTGCACGGCGTGGCCGTCGAGGTACTTCGACGTCGAGTGCACGACGACGTCGGCGCCCCATTCGATCGGCTTGCACAGCACGGGGGTGGCGAAGGTGGAGTCGACGATGAGCGGCACGCCCTGGCCGTGGGCGATGCGGGCGAACTTTTCCACGTCGAGGACGCTCATGGCGGGGTTGGCGATGATCTCGCCGAACAGGGCCTTGGTGTTGGGTTTGAAGGCGGCGGCGATTTCCTCTTCGGAGGCGTCCTGGTCGACGTAGATGACCTCGATGCCGAAGCGCTTGAGGGTGGTGGAGAACAGGTTCGAGGTGCCGCCGTAGATCTCGGAGGATGCGACGAAGGAGTCGCCGGCGGAGCACAGGTTCATGATCGCCATGGCGGTGGCGGCTTGGCCGGAGGTGGTGGCCATTGCGGCGACGCCGCCTTCGAGGTCGGCGATCTTGGCTTCGACGGCCATGACGGTCGGGTTGGCGAACCGCGAGTAGATCAGGGCGTGGGTGGGTTCGTCGAAGACGGCGGCGATGTCGTCGGAGGAGTCGAAGGTGTAGGTGGTCGACTGGACGATCGGCACCTGGCGGGGGTCCTTGTTGCCCGGCACGTACCCGGAGTGGATGAGTTTGGTTTCGTCGTGCAGTTTCTTCGCGTCCTGCTCGGTCATCGGGGTGCCTTTCGGTTGAGGTTTTCGGAAGATAGCGTTTTCCATTCAATCACCATTTCCGCTTGACGACGCTCATCTCCCGGCATCGGGCGAATTGGCCCGGTTCGCGCACGTCCCGCTATGGTCGGGGTTTCTGGCGGGGGTGTTTTTCCGGCCCCTCATCGACGGCTTTTCGTGGAGTGGTGAGCACAATCGGCGGTAATTCGGGGCAGCGGCGTAGCCGGCACGGGCGGGGATCGCCGAAGCGCGGTGGCCGGGGGCGTGGGTCCTCGGCGGGCGGGTTTGCCCGCCGCAATGAACCGGCCGGGCGCACGTTCGAGGCACGGACGATCACCATCCCCGAGGCCCACGATGGCCGCCGCCTGGACAAGTACATCCGCTCCCAGCTCAAGGGGGTGCCGGCGACCCTGCTGTTCCGCCTGATGCGGGAGGGCAAAATCCGCGTCAACGGCGCGAAGGTCAAACAGAATCACCGCGTCCGGGGCGGTGACGAATTGACGTTGCCGGACATCGTCGTGGCGGATTCCCCGGCGCCCGTGCGGGTTCCGGCCGGTCTCGTCGCCGCCGTCGAAGGCGCGATCGTCCACGAAGACGGTGAACTCATCGTCGTCGACAAGCCCGCGGGTCTTGCCGTGCATCGGGGCACGGACGTGCCGGCCGGGGTCATCGAGGCCCTGCGGCAGTCGCGGCCCGACCTGCCCGACCTGGAGCTGGCCCACCGCCTGGACCGCGAGACCTCCGGCCTGGTGATGGTCGCCAAAACCCCGCCGATGCTGCGGTACCTGCAGGAGCTGCTCCGCGACCGGGAGCACGAGATCGACCGGCGGTATCTCGCCGTCGTCGAGGGCGCCTGGCCCGATCAACTGACCGTCAGCACCACGGCTCTGCGCCGCACGAAGCAGGCGACCATCGCGGTGCCGGACGGGCGCGGCGGGCAGCGAGCCGAAACCCGGTTCCGCATCGTGGAGCGCCGCGGCCGGCGGGCCACAGTCGTCGAAGCGCGGCTGATCACCGGCCGCAAGCACCAGATCCGCGTGCACTGCGCCGACGCCGGGCACCCCATCGGCGGCGATTCCCGATACGGTTCGCCCGGCTTCAACCGGCTGGTTCGCGACAAGGGCATCCGGTCGATGATGCTCCACGCCCATTCGCTGTCCGTCCCGCTTCCCGACGGCGACGTCCTCCACGTCACCGTCCCGCCGCCGGCGGAGTGGGAGCGGTTCCAGGCGGCGTGACCCCGCGGTTTGAGGGGATGAGGTTGGGGTGCGGTTCTCCTCTACCCCAGGAACGCCTTGTCGGAGAGCGTGGCGCCCTTGATCTTCACGAACTCCTGCAGCAGATCATGCACGGTCAACTTCGCCTTCGTCTCGGCCGAAGCCTCGTAGACGATGCGCCCCTCGTGCATCATGACCAGCCGGTTGCCCAGCCGGATCGCCTGCTCCATGTTGTGGGTGACCATCAGCGTGGTCAGCCCGCCCTCCTCGACGATCTGATGCGTCAGCTCCGTGACCAAGGCCGCTCGCTGCGGATCCAGGGCCGCGGTGTGCTCATCGAGAAGCATGATCTTCGGATGCGTGAACCCGGCCATCAGCAGCGACAACGCCTGCCGCTGACCACCGGAGAGCAACCCGACCTTCGTGGTCAGGCGATCTTCCAGGCCCAGCTGCAGGGAGCGCAGCTGCTCGACGAAAACCTCGCGACGCGCCTTGGTCAGTCCCGTGCCCAACCCCCGGCGCTTGCCGCGCAGGTACGCCAGCGACAGGTTCTCCTCGATGGTCAGGCTCGGCGCCGTGCCGGCCAGCGGATCCTGGAACACCCGGCCGATGTACTTGGCGCGCTTGTAATCCGGCATCCCGGCCACCGACACGCCGTCGATGACGATCTCGCCGGAATCGATGCCCAGCCGGCCCGACACCGCGTTGAGCAGCGTCGACTTGCCCGCGCCGTTGGAGCCGATGATGGTGACGAAATCACCCTCCGCCAACTCCAGCGACACGTCGACCAACGCGCGACGCTCATTGGCCGTGTTCGGGAAAAACGTCTTGGAGACGTTGCCGATCTTCAGCATCACGCCTTCACCTTCCCCTCGTCCGAACCGGCGGCGGCAGCCGGGGCCGCGGCCGCGAGATCATTCCCGCCGGCACCACCGGAGGCCGAGCGACGGCCACCGCGGCCGCCGCGGTTGACGCGCGTTCCGGCCAAGGCGCCGCCGAAGATCCCGCGCCACCGCGGCAGCAGCAGCGCCAGCACCACCAGCGCGGCGGTGATGAACTTCATGTCATTCGGGTTCAGGCCGACCTCGAGTGCGGCGAAGATGATCAGTCGGTACACCACCGCACCGACCACCACGGCCACCACCGACAACCACAGGAACCGCTCGCCGAGCAGCGCCTGGCCCATGATCACCGACGCCAGGCCGATGAGGATCAGACCCACGCCCATCGAGTTGTCGGCGAAACCCTGGTACTGCGCGAACACCGCACCGGCCGCACCGACCAGGCCGTTGGACAGCGCCAGGGTGAACATCTTCGTGCCGTCGGTGGACACGCCGAAGGAACGGATCATCGGACCATTGTCGCCGGTGGCGCGCACCGCCAGGCCGTAATCCGTGTTGAGGAACCACACGATCAGCAACGCGACCACGGCGACGATGACGGCGAAAATGCCCACCGACGCCCACGTGCCCATCAGACGGGCGTCGCGAAGCGGAGTGAAGATGGTGTCCGCGCGCAACAACGGCACGTTCGACGACCCCATGATCCGCAAATTGACCGACCACAGGCCGATCTGCGTCAGGATGCCCGCCAACAGACCGTCGATGCGGCCCTTGGTGTGCAGCAGGCCGGTGACCAGACCCGCGGCGAAGCCCGTCGCAAAGCCCGCGACGATGGCCAGGAAAGGATTCCAACCGGCGAGGATCGCGACGGCCGCGGTGGCGCCGCCGGTGGTGAAGGAACCGTCGACCGTCAGGTCCGCGAAGTTGAGGACGCGGAACGTGAGGAACACGCCCAGCGCCATCACCCCGTAGATGAGGCCGAATTCGACGGCGGAAATCATACGGTTTCGGCCTCGTTCAGGATCGACTCGGGGATTTCGACGCCCTGGCGCTGCGCGGCGTCCTCGTTGACCACGTACTTGTACTCGTTGGCCTTCTCCACCGGCATGGTGGCCGGGTCCTCGCCATCGCGCAGGATGCGCAGCGCCATCTCACCGGTCTGGCGGCCCAGCTCCTCGTAGTTGATGCCCAGGGCGATGGCGGCGCCGCCCTCGACGGTGCCCTCCTCCGCCGCGATGACCGGGGTCTCGGTGGCCTCGGCGGCCTGGACCAGCGACGCGATGCCCGAGACGACCAGGTTGTCGGTGGGCACGTAGAACGCGTCGACGTCGCCGATGGCCTGGACCGCCTGCGGAATCTCGGTGACGTTGGTGACGGTCTGGGTCACGATCTCCAGCCCCAGCGGCTCGGCGACCTTCTTGGCCTCTTCGACCTGCACCTTCGAGTTGACCTCGCCGGAGGCGTAGACGATGCCGATCTTCTTCGCGTCCGGCAGCAACTCCTGGATCATCTCGAACTGCTGGTCGATCGGCGCGATGTCGGAGGTGCCGGTGACGTTGGCACCCGGCGCGTCGAGCGAGTCGACCAGTTCCGCCTCGACCGGGTCGGTGACGGCGGTGAACAGCACCGGGGTGTCCTGCACGTTCTGGGCGGTGGCCTGCGCGGCCGGGGTGGCCACCGACAGGACCAGATCCAGGTTCTTCGACGCGAACTGCTGGGCGATGGTCAGGGCCGTGGACTGCTCGCCGTTGGCGTTCTGCTCGTCGTATTCGACCTCCACGCCCGCGTCCTCGAACGCTTCCTTGAAGCCCTCCGTGGCGGAGTCGAGGGCCGGGTGCTGGACCAGCTGGTTGATGCCGATCTTGTAGGTCTCGTCACCCGAGGCGCCGTTGTCGTCGGACGAGCAACCGGTCAGGGCGAGGATGCCGGCGGAGATGGCCGCGGCGATCTTCGTCTTGCGGGACGTGAACATGGGGGTCCTCCTTTTGTTCCTTAAGGGACAGTAAAAACTTATCCGCAGGACCCTGAATCCTGAAGAAGGATGCCGATTCGGGTTGGTTTTCGCCTGCTGCGGGTGCACCCGACCGCCCTCGAACGCCCGTTTTTCGCGGGGATCGCCGATCCGCGGCTTCCGTTATTCTTTTCGCCGCGGCCGACCACCGGCCGACGACCGACGAACGACCGAGGGGATGCGACGCATGGCCGAGCAGTATCGCGCTCAATGGAACCACTCCGACGAGGACGTGACGCGGCGCGTGGCGGCCGCCGCCGCCGACTGGATCCGCGGCAAGTACGGGCAGGAGCTTCCCGCCGACGGTGAGCCCTACACGCGGGAGTTCATCGCGCCCGGTCGCGGTGCCGATGCGAAGGGCACGGAGTGTTTCACCATGCTCGACGTCACCGACCCGGTCGCGCGTGACGACGACGGCGGTGACGACGACGCAAGCGGTGAGGGCGGGTCCGACGGCGGGGACGGTGCCGACGGATCCGGCGATGGTTCAGCCGGTCGCACGGTCGCCTTCCGCCTGACCGAAACGAAACCGGATGGCGCGTTCTGGTCGACGGAGATCATCGCCACGGCCCACCCCGACGGGGGCCCCGCCGACTACTACTGTTCGGTGTCCACCGAGCAGACCCAGTCAGCCGTGCCCATCAGCATCGCCGCACCCCGCGTGGCCACGGCGCTGCTCGAGAAGTCCACGTCGGCGAATTGGCCGCTCGACCCGACCTCGATGCGCGTCGACGACGCCATCGCCGGCGTGTACGCCGACGCCCTGGCCAGTCGCGACCGGTCGATTCCGTTCATCGTTCTGCGCCCGGCCGACGAATCCGACGAGGAGCACCGGGAGGTCACGGCCACCGCCGACGCCATCGCGCGACGCCTGGCCGGGCTGTGCGCGGTCCAGGTCATCGGCGCCGACGTGGAGGCGGGGCTGTCGGAGCGCTTCACTCCGGGCGGTTACTTCGTTCCGGCGGGCCACGTACGCATCTTCCACCCCTCCACCAACGGCGGCGACCTGGCCACCCGCACCAACCCCATGCGGCGACTGCGGTCGTCGAAGGTGCTCATGGAGTGGGTGACCATGCAGGTCGCGCCACGCAGCGTCGTTCGGCAACCGCCCGCGGCCATCGCCCGCTACCTGCGGTCGGATCGCGCATTGCGCACCGTCGGCGGTAGCGCGGGCGGCGACGCGGCGGAAACCATCGCCGCCCTGGAAAAGGCGAACAAGCGCCTGGCCGGCACCATCAGCGATTTGGAACGCGACAACGGCGCCCTCTTCGACGCGCTTAGCGAAACCTCCCTGGAGTACGGGGTGTTGGACGAGGAATTCACGGCGCTCGACGCCGACGCCGCCCGTCGCAAAGCCCTGGTACAGTCCCTGGAATCGGCGCTGAGCTTCGCGCTGTCTGCCGACCCCACGCTCGAACGCGACCTGCGCGGCAAAGGACTGTGGCCCTGGCCGGACGGCGACGAAGCAATCGACGACGACGTGGCCACCATCGTCGAAGCCATGAGCCAGGACGCCAACAGCACGTCGGCCGACTGCTTCGAACATGCCCGCGAGCTGCTCGGCCGATGGCTGTCCATCCCCGACGACGCCGCCCAACAACTCGAGGCCCTCGACGCCAGCCCCAACGCGTCGGTGTGGGCCGCGAAGGCATGGCGGGCGTTCGTCGCCCTGGCCGCCTACGCGGAAGCCAAGGCCGCCGACGCCGAATCGAAGGTCGCCGGATTCTGGGAATGGTGCGACTCCGGGGCCCCGCTGCACTGGCCCGCGACGAAGAAGACCCTGGCCATGAAGGAATCCGAAGGCACCATGAACAACCGCCGCTTCGCCGCCACGCGCACGTTCCCCACCGAAGAAGGCGGCACGCAGGTCATGGAGGCCCACATCAAAATCGCCGAGGGCGGCGGCAACAACATCCCGCGCCTGTACTTCGCCTACGACGACGACCTGGGCAAGGTCCGCGTCGGGTTCTTCGGGCCGCACCGCCTCGTGCCGAATCCGTCGGCAAGCTAACCGGCGACGGCCGCCGCGGTCGCAGAACAACGGGCGGCTAACCGTGCTGCTGCGGCCTCACCCCCGAAAGACGCACCCCCGAAAGGACCGTCGGCGCAGGGGCGTGGGTATGCCGTGGCCCACTGACGGTAGCTTCATTGAACATGGAGTCGATCTACCTCACGGCGTTGCTCTTCGCCATCGTCGGCGGCCTGGGCGCGACGATCCTGCGTCTGCCGCCGCTCATCGGATTCCTCGGCGCGGGCTTCGCCATCAACGCCGTCGGCATCGACCAGATCCCGTTCATCAACGTGCTCGCGGAGCTGGGCGTGACGGTGCTGCTGTTCACGATCGGCCTGAAGCTCAATCCGCGGGACATGGTGCAGCCGCGGGTGGTCGGCACGGCGGCGGGCCACGCGGTGACGAACACGGTGGTCTTCGCCGGGGTGTTCGCCCTGCTGGGGCTGCTTCCGGTGGCGTCGCTGGCCGGGCTGGATTTCACCGGGCTGGTGTACGTGGGCATCGCGGCGTCGTTCTCGTCGACGGTGTTCGTGATGTCGCAGCTCGACGACGCCAACCGCGGCCAGTCGACGATCGGCCGCATCGCGTTGGGCGTGCTGGTGCTGCAGGACATCATCGCGGTGGGTGTTCTGGTGTTCTCCACCGGTTCGGTGCCGGCCCCGTGGGCGCTGGCGCTTCCGCTGCTGCTTCTGCTGCGTCCGCTGGTCACCCGCATGCCGGACCGGATGTTCCGCGCGGAGCTGCTGGTGCTCACCGGCGTCGGCATCGCGGTGGCGGCGTACTCGCTGTTCGAGCTGGCGAACGTGTCGGGTTCGCTGGGGTCGCTGGTGGCGGGCATCATGCTGTCGGGCCACCCGGTTGCAGACCGCCTGTCCGAGGCCCTGATTTCGGTGCGCGAGCTGCTGCTGGTGGCGTTTTTCGTCGAGATCGGACTGGGCGGCCTGCCGGGCGTGGGCGGTTTCCTCATCGCCGGCGTGCTCACGGTGCTGCTGGTGGTGAAGGCCGCGATTTTCGTGGCGCTGCTGCGCCGCATGGGGCTGTCCGACCGCACGAGCATTCTGACGGGCATGACGCTGGCGAATTATTCGGAGTTCGGTCTCATCGTCGTCGGGGTGGGCGTGGCCAACGGGGCGTTGGCGGCGTCGTGGACGCCGATCATGGCCATCGCGGTGGTGCTGAGCTTCGTGGCCAGCTCCGCCGCGGCGGCAAACGAGGACCGCATCGTGCCGTTGGTCAAGCGGTGGGTGCCGCCGACGCCGGAGTCGCGTCTGATTCCCGATGAGCGTCCGGTGCGCGTGCGCCACGCCGACGTCCTGGTGTTGGGCATGGGGCGCGTCGGCGAGGGCGTGTACCGCAGGCTTTCCGACGCCTACGGCAAGCGCGTTTACGGCATCGAATTCGACGAAGGTCGGATCGAGGAGCTGCGTCGCCGCGGTGACAAGATCATCGCCGGGGACGTGACGGACCCCGAGTTGTGGCGCCGCATCGAGCTCGACTGCACCCCGGAGCTGTTCGTTCTGGCGTTGCCGAATCACCGAGACAGCCTGGAGATGGCCGCCGCCATCCGCGAGCGGCATCCCGACGCGGTGATCGCGGGTACGGCGTTGGTTCGCGAGCACTGTGATCTGCTTGTCGACGGCGGCGCGGACGTGGCCGTCTACCTCTACGAGGGGGCGGGCGAGGAATTGGCCGATCAGGCGATGTCGAAGGTGCTCGCTGCGGCGGCCGGTGGGGGTGCGCGGGAGGCGCAGGCCTAGGTGTTGTGTCCCTGCAGGTCGACGCTCGCCCGCTCTCCCCTGCCCCCACCTGAACCACGGGGTCACCTACCCCACCTAAACCACGGGGGCCAAACCACGGGGTCGCTCGATTTTCGGCCCTAAACCACGGGGTCACCACCGACCCCGTGGTTTGGACCCCGTGGTTTGGAAAATGAGGGGCGCGATCGCCCGTCTAGATCACCCCAGGCACCGTCAAATCGCCTGGGGAGCCATCCGATCTCCTCGCCCGTCTAGATCTCCTCGGGCACCATCGAGATGGCGCCGCACGGACATTCCTCCGCGCAGACGCCGCAGCCCTTGCAGTAGTCGTACTTGAACTCGTAGCGGCCGGGCTCGAATTTGATCACGGCGTTGTCGGGGCACACGCCGAAGCAGTTGTCGCAGCCGAAGCAGTTGCCGCAGCTCATGCAGCGGCGGGCTTCGAACAGGGCGGAGTCTTCGTCGAGGCCTTGGACGACTTCGTCGAACGTCGAGGCGCGGCGGGCGCCTTCCAGCTTCGCGCGCACCTGGTGAGGGGCGTCGGAGTAGTACCAGGTTTCCATGCGGTCGAGGGTGGCGTCGCCGTGTTTGGCGGGCGGCCGGTGGTCGGTGCCGCTCAACCAGGCGTCGATGTGGCGGGCGGCCTTTTTGCCGTGGCCGATGGCGACGGTGACGTTTTTGTCGCTGGGCACCATGTCGCCGCCGGCGAAGACTCCGGGGCGGCCGGTCATCATGTGGTCGTCGACGGCGACGACGCCGCGTTCGACGACGATGCCGTCGACGCCGTCGAACAGGGTCAGGTCGGATTCCTGGCCGAGCGCCATGATCACCGAGTCGGCGGCGAGTTGTTCGTATTCGCCGGTGGGCTGGGGGAAGCCGTCGTCGTCGAGGACCATTTTCTCGATGGTGATGGCGCCTTCGTCGACGTGGCCGACGGTGGACAGCCATCGCATGGTGATGCCCTCCTCCTCGGCTTCCATGACTTCGGATTCGTGGGCGGGCATTTGGCCGCGGGTGCGGCGGTAGACGATGACGGATTCTTCGGCGCCGAGGCGGCGGGCGGTGCGTGCGGCGTCGATGGCGGTGTTGCCGCCTCCGTAGACCACGACGCGGCGGCCCAGCAGCGGGGTTTGTTGCTTTTCGACGTCGCGCAACACGTCGACGGCGTCGAGTACGTGGGCGGCTTCGCCGGCGGGGACTCCGATGTTGCGGGCCAAGCCGGCGCCGACGGCGGTGAACACCGCGTCGAATTCTTCCAGCGCGGCGTCGAGGTCGTCGACGCGCACGCCCTGTTCGAAGGTGACGCCGAGGTCGCGGATGCGGTTGATTTCGGCGTCGAGGATGTTCCTGGGCAGGCGGTACGACGGGATGCCGTAGCGCATCATGCCGCCGGGTTCATCGCCGAGGTCGCGGACGGTGACGGCGTGGCCGCCCAGCGCCAGGTGGTAGGCGGCGGACAGGCCGGACGGCCCCGAGCCGACGACGAGGACCTTCTTGCCGGACGGTGCGACGGCGACCGTCGGCGCCCAGCCTTCTTCGATGGCCTTGTCACCCAGGAAGCGTTCGATGGCGTTGATGCCCACGGCTTCGTCGACTTCGGCGCGGTTGCAGGCGGTTTGGCAGGAGTGGTAGCAGACTCGGCCCATCACCGCGGGAAGCGGGTTGTTGCGCATGATTTCGCGCCAGGCGTCTTCGTAGCGGCCGTCTTCGGCATGCGACAGCCACAGTTGGATGTTCTCGCCGGCCGGGCAGGCCTTGTTGCACGGCGGGAGCAGGTCGACGTAGACGGGTCGTTCCGTGCGCCACGAGCCGGTTTCGTTGGCCAGCGACGATCCCACCGGCAGCGACACTGCGAACGGCAGCGTCGTTTTGGTCGAACCGCCCCGGTCTCCGGCCTTTCCGCCGGACGGGTTGGTCGACTGGCCGTCGGTTGGTTGGTCGGTCATCGTTGCTCGGTTCCTTCCGTGTCGTCGGCCATGAGGTCGACGGTGGCGTCGTCGACCAGGTCGTAGCGGCGGATGTTGCGGTCGGCGCCGGCTTGCAGGCGTTCGATGACGCCCGCATCGGCGCCCGGCTTGAACAGGTGGGCGAAGCGGCGCTGGAGTTTGAGGTATTCGGTCACCGGTACGCGGCGGCGGATTTTGGACACCGACGTCACTTCGCCGTATTCGGCTTCGAACACCGGGAAGATGCCGGACTGGGTGGCCAGTCGGGCGAGCTTGATGGTGTGATTCGACGCCGAGCCCCAGCCGAGCGGGCAGGGCACGAGCACGTGGATGTAGCGGGCGCCGCGGAATTCCATGGCGCGGGCGACCTTGTATTCGAGGTCGCGCAGGTCGGCGACGGTGGCGGTGGCGACGTAGGGGATTTCGTGGGCCATGGCGATGCGCGGCAGGAATTTGCCCTGGCCGAACGTGTTGCCCGGCGCGGCGCCGACGGGTTGGGTGGTGGCGGTGCGGGCGGCCGGGGGCGTGGCGCCGGAGCGTTGCACGCCGGTGTTCATGTAGGCCTCGTTGTCGTAGCAGATGTAGAGCACGTCGTCGTTGCGCTCGAACATGCCGGACAGGGGGCCGAAGCCGATGTCGACGGTACCGCCGTCGCCGCCTTGGGCGACGACGCGGACGTCGTCGCGGCCCTTGGCCTTCAGCGCGGCCTGGATGCCGGTGGCCACTGCGGGCGCGTTGCCGAACAGGGAGTGGATCCACGGCAGGTTCCAGGAGGTCTCCGGGTAGGGGGTGGAGAACACTTCGAGGCAGCCGGTGGCGTTGGCGGCGATGATCTTGTTTTTTGCGGCGGCCATGGCCGCGTCGAGGGCGTAGCGGGCGCCGAGTGCTTCGCCGCAGCCCTGGCAGGCGCGGTGGCCGGAGGTCAGGGAGTTGAAGCGGTCGGCGTCGGATTGCACGGAGCGCAGGTCGTCGTCGACGAGCCGGTTGCCCACGGCGAACGAGCCGACCTGGTAGAACTTCGCGGCGTCGCGGGCGGGGATGTCGGTGCCGCGGTACCTGGGGGCGGGCAGCAGCACGGTGGGGCTGTCCATTCGTGCTCCCCCGTCGTCGGCGCCGCGGGGTCGTGCTCCCCCGAGTCGTGCGTCCCCGGATCGCGGGGCCCCGGGGCGCGTGTCTTGGGGTCGGCCGGCGGTGGTGTCGTCCATGGGTCAGGCCTCCTCGGCAAAGTGCCCGGTGCGGGCGCGTTCGGCGTGGTCGCGCAGCAGGTTTTCGGGGATCGCGCCCGAGCGCCGCGTCAGGGTTTCGCGTCGCAATTCGCGGTCGACGAGTTCGCGGTCGAGGTCGAGGAACGTGGTGTCTTCGACGTCGTCGACGACGGCCTTGTCCAGGTAGGCGTGCAGCGATGCCTTGGTGATGTCACGTCCGCCCAGGCCGGCGATGAGTTCGTGGCAGATGAACCGTCGGCCGCGCATGGCGGCTCGGCAGTGGGAGGAGACGATGCCGCCGATGCCGACGGAGAACGCCTTTTCCAGCACGATGAAGCGCGTGGCTCCCGACAGGGCTTCGCGGACGGCGGCGGAGGGGAAGGGCCGGAAGCTGACCAGGGACAGCACGCCGATTTTCTCCCCTGCTTCACGACGCTCGTCGACGACGTCGCGCAGCGTTCCGGTGACTGAGCCCAAACAGACGATGATGGTCTCGGCGTCGTCGGTGCGGTACTCGTGGAGCAGGCCGCCGGAGTCGCGGCCGAAGACGTCGGCGAATTCCTTTTGGACGCGCGGGATGACGTCGAGGGCTTCGAGCTGCTTGTGGTGGGCGAGGTAGCGGACTTCGGTGAACGCCTCGGGGCCGACCATCGCGCCGATGGAGATGGGGTGGTCGGGGTCGAGGATCTGACGGGGGCTGTAGTCGGGCAGGAACGCGGCTACGTCGTCGCGTTCGGGCACGTCGACCTGTTCCATGGCGTGGGTGAGCACGAAACCGTCCATGCACACCATGACGGGCAGGGAGAGTTCTTCGGCGATCTTGAAGGCCTGGACGTGCAGGTCGGCGGCCTCCTGGTTGTCGATGGCGTAGAGCTGCAGCCAGCCGGAGTCGCGTTGGCTCATCGAGTCGGTCTGGTCGTTCCAGATGTTGATGGGCGAGCCGATGGCGCGGTTGGCCACGGTCATGACGATCGGCAGTCCCAGGCCCGAGGCGTTGTAGACGGCCTCGACCATGAACAGCAGACCCTGGGAGGCGGTTGCGGTGTAGGCGCGGGCGCCGGCGGCGGAGGCGCCGATCGACGCCGACATCGCGGAGAATTCGCTTTCGACGTTGACGTATTCGCAGCCGGGCAGGTCACCCGATTTCACCAGCGCCGACAGCGCCTCGACGATGTGGGTCTGCGGCGAGATGGGGTACGCGCAGATCACCTCCGGCCGGCACGCGGCGACGGCTTTGGCCACCGCCTGACTGCCCTCGATCTGCTCAAGCATTCTGCTTCTCCTTCGCGGCGCGCTTCTTGTCCATGACGACGTCGTAGGCGGCCCGGGCTGCGGCGACGTTCTTCTCCCCCACCGGCCCGGGGAAACGCTGGACGATGGCCTCCGCCACCGAGTCCATGCGGATCAGGCCGGTCAGTGCGGCCATTCCGCCGAGCAGCACGGCGTTTGGCACGGTGCGCCCGGTGTGTTCGCGGGCGATGTCGGTGGCCGGCAGCGTCATGAAGTGCCCCGGCGGCTGTTGTTCCTGCAGCGACGTCAGGCCGAGTTCGGCGGTGCGCTTGGTGGAGTTGATGAGCACGTACCCGTCGGCGGTCAACCCGGCGAAGGGGTCGAGCACCGTCAGCAGCGTGGGGTCCTGGACGATGACCAGGTCCGGGTGCAGCACCGGTTCGCGGGTGCGGATCTGCCGGTCGCTGATGCGGCAGTACGCCACCACCGGCGCCCCCGTGCGCTCCGAACCGAAGGAGGGGAACGCCTGCGCGTGGCGCCCCTCCGAAAATGCCGCCTTGGCGATGAGGTCGGACGCGGTGACGACGCCCTGTCCGCCCCTTCCGTGGATTCGCACCTCGACCATGGTTTCCACAGTAATCACCGGTGGCACGGCCCGCCTCCCGGCCGACTCGTCCCAGGGCATGGAACGCGTCACTCCCCTGCGCCCGACGGCGCCCCCACGTCCGACGCCCCCGAACCCGACGAGCACCGGCTTCCGCCGCCCCGCGGAAGCGACATGGCCGACGGAGTCAGTCTCCGATGCGCCAGAAATTCGTGGTCGCGGTGAGCACCACCCGGCCGTCGATGACGCTGCCGGGCTCCGGCGCCGGATCCGTCGCGGCGGGCAGCGCCACGACCATCGGCACCGCGGAGTCGACGATGGCCCGGTAATACGGGTTGCCCGTCAATTCGTTGGTCACCGTCTCCACGTCGCGGCAGATTCCGCGGAACAGGGCCGACGAGTTGGCTTCGTCGGCCGTCGCCGAACCGTCGTACAGCGCGAACAACCACGGACAGATCAGGAATCGCGGACCGTTCAGCGGATCGGCGTCGTCCCGGCCCGCCGTGTCCGACCAGTCGTCGATCGAGGCGAAGACGTTGACGTCGACGGCGATCGCCCCCAGATGCAGCTGCTCGACATGCGCCGGTTCACCGACCTCCCGCAGCGGGTACACGGGGTACATGTGCGGGTCGTCGACCATCGCCAGGAGGCGGAGCGCCAGTTGGTCGGCGTCGTCAAGCACGTCCACGTGCGCCATGCCCGGCGCCACCTGAAAAACGTCCGCGGCCACCGTGGCCTGGTCCGCGCCCGGAACCGACGCGGTCAGCGAAAAGTCGGACCGACCGTCGCCGAGGCCGAAATTCGCCACCGTGAATCCCGAGGGATCCGGGTACGCCAGCAGCGGATCATGGTCGGGGTGGTTGCGCAGAAATCGCGTGGGGGCGTTTTCCAGCGCGTCGTCGATCTCGGCCGACGTCGCCGCAAAGCCGACGGCCTCAAACAGGCGTTCGTCCATGGCTTTCCTCCCGGGAACGGTGATCCGCCCATGTTGCCACGATGGGACCATGACGTCGAACCCCGGAAACCATGGCAGCGTCGATTTTTCCTCGCAACCCGTCCGCCACCTGCAAACGCTGGTCGATTGGATCGGCCTGCCGCGGTTGCGGCGCGGCGCGGATCTCGCCGACCAGGTGACGTTCGGTCCCCCGGGGCCGGGAATGTACGAGGCGGAGGTCGCGGGGCACCGGGTGTCCTACGACGGGATGATGTTCCCGGGCGCGGCGCGGTGCGATTGCGGGGCGACCGTCTACTCCCCGTACTGCGAGCATCTGTGCGCGGTGGCGCTGGTGGTGTTCGGCCGGGGTGCGCTGCCGGACGAGGCGGCGGCGGGATTTCCCGGGGTGGTGCGCGGTTACCCGGACGACTCCCGCTACGGCGACGGCTCGGCCAACGCCTGGTTGTGCGCCCACGGCGAGGACGTGGAGCTGGATCCGTGGCTCGACGGCGAGGAGTTCCCGTGGCCGGCGGCGTCGATGTCCGACGCGCAATGCCATGATGTCGCGGCCGCCTCACTTGCGGAGCTGCGGGCGACGGGCCCGGGCGCCGATGCGCTCCGGGAGTCCGTTGCTTCGGTGTGCGCCGACGCCGATCGGATCGGTGACGCCGGGCGTCCGGACATGGCGGTGCGGCTGCTGCAGGACGCGGTGCCGCCGGCCCGCGACGCGGTGCGTCGGTTGCTTGACGACGCCCCCGTCCCGGCCGAACCGGCCCCTTTCGGCGGTGATTGGGAGCGGGCGGAGATCAGCAGGTTGGGGGATCCCCTGCTCGATCGCATCGTCGCCGCATGTCCCCCGCGAAACGGTGCGATGCTCGCGTGGATCGAGGACGTCATCGATGGTGAGGCCGACGATGAGGAAACGATCCTGATGCGGCACATCCGGGTGCTTCTCGACGACGACCAGTTGGCGGAATTGCTCGACTGGTTGACCGCGCGGCGTGGCGTCGGCGGAAACCTCAAGGAGTGGGGGCGTCGTTTGTCGCTCGCCGGTTTCCTCGGCGACGAGGTCGGCTATGCGCGGATCATTTCGGAGGCGCCGGACGGCGCTCAGGCGGCCGTGATGGTCTACTACCGCGGCCGACCGCCGACGGCGGCGTCGGTGGCGACGACGGCCCGGTTTCTGGATCGGGGCCTGGTGTCCCTGGACCGGGATGACCGGCAGGCGATCGATGCCGGATCCGTCGTCGAATGGCTGGCCGGTGCGGACCGCGACGATGCCCGGGACCTGGTGCGGCGCATCGCCGTGGAGTGCTTCGACGTCGATGAGCTCTGGCGGTCGATGAAGGTGTTCTCCGAGGCTTTCGGCCACGGCGATGCGGCTCGGGCGCATGCGTTCGAATTGGCGGGGTTGCGGTCGGACGGAACGCCGGTCGACTCGGCTCCGAAAGACCAGCTGGCGGCGGCGGTCATCGAATCCCATTTCCGCGAACCGGATCCGACGGTGGAGCTGATCGATTTCGACGCGGCCGTCGAGGTGGAATCCCGCACGACCCTCGACGCGGCCGAGCACTTTCTCGACCGGTTCCCGTCGACGGCCGCGACGGCGGCGATGGCCGCCTGTTACCGGGCGCAGCAGGCGTGGAGATCCCCTCCGAACACGCCGGGCGTCGACTACTTTCCCGCCGATATCGTGGCGTGCATCGAGATGGTCGCCCGCGCCGAAGAGGCCCGGGGAACTCCGCGGAGGTTCTGGGGATTTCTCATGGCGTTGCACGACAAACACCCGATCGGAGGTTTCCACCGATCCCGTCTGGCGCTGAGGGGCCTGTGGCCGGGACAGTCCGAGCCCTGGTAGCACGCGGCGCCGCCGGAAGGATTCGACTAAGTTCGGCGCACGAGCACGCCACTGCAGCACGCCACGGCGGAGCGCCTCTGCGGTACGCCATGGCCGATCGGAGGAACCGCCATGACCGACGAACGCAGTTTGTGGGAGCAGGCCACCGAGTCGAGCTACTTCGCCGCCCGCAAGGAAAAGCGACCCGATCCCCCGCCCGAGCCACTACTCGAGACCCTGCCCGAGCCGCGCCCGGGCGAGCCGACGTGGCGGCCGGGGGCGGCCGCTCCCGCTCCAGCTCCCCGGGCCGTCCCCGATTTCCTCGACCTGAACGAGCTGGCCTTCGATCAGATTTCGCGCAGGGAGATGGACGTCTTCGACGCGGACGGGCAGCTGGTGGCCCGCATCCGCCGGGCCCGGCACCGTGAGGAACGCGCGTTTCTCTCTCCGCGGGTGCTGGTCGTGGAGGACGAGGCCGGCCGGGAATTCCTGCACATCCGCGACCTGCGGGGCATGGGCGGCGCGAGCTTCGACGCCTTCCTGCCCGGCGAGGAGGAGCGGTTGGTCTACATCGTCGGAATGTGGAAGCTGTTCCGGATGGGCCTTTCCATCCAATTGCACGCGGAGGGCGTCGAACCGGCCGGCTTGCTCGCCGACGGGGACCGGAGTTGCCGGTTCGTCGAGATCTTCCCCGACGTCGGTCAGCCGGACAAGGGAGGCGACCCGGTCCCGCCGGTGGCGTCGTTGAGCCGGGAACGCATGGGCTTCTTCAACAGCCTCAGTTCCCTCTACCGCTTTCGCCTGCGCATGGATTCCCGGTTGAGCCGCGAGGTGCGGCTGGCGATGGTCGCGGCGGCGTACGTCGTCGGGGCGGTGAGCTTCGAGGAAAACTCACGTACGTGACTGCTCCGCCATTTCGCCGCTAGGCAACCTCGGCGTCGGGGATGAGCTCGGTGAACTCGGCGACGTCGTCGTCGGGGACCCAGATGTAGACCCCGGATTGGCCGTTGTCGATGTATAGGCGGGTGCGGCCGGGGATGGTGCCGAAGTCTTCGAGAACGCGGTCGAAAACCTCGATGTCCAGCCAGTCGGCTTCCTGCGTGAACTCGATTCGCACGTCGCGGCCGTCGAGGCGGTAGGTCAGCCACGAGGTGCCGCCGTCGAAATCGACGTGCGAGGCGACGTCGGTGACGCGGTCCTCTTTGCCCGTGGCGCGGGCCCATTCGTGGACCCATTCGCCGTAGGCGTCGTCGGCTTCGATCATTTCTGCGTCGTAGGCGAGCACGTGCGAAAACGCCGGGCCACCGTTGTAATGCTCCGCCGTGAGGATGGAGCGTGCCCGGTTCTCCCCCGCGCGGATGGCGGCGGGGTTGCGCAGTTCCAGGCCGAGTCGTTGCAGTGTCGCGATGATTTCCTGCTGAATGGTGTCCTGCGTCATATCCGGAAGCGTACCTGCGGGTGCCGCGGCCGCCACTCGTTGTGTTCGGGCGCGGGATCAGGGTCGGCCGGACGCGGGGCGGGCCCTGGCGGCGAGTTCGTCGTCGATGGTGGTGGGTGCGGCGGCGCGTACGCCGATGACGCCCATGAGCACCGCGCTGGCGACGAGCGCGATGAGAATCTCCCGCCACTGCCCCGTCGCACCGTACGCCGCCCCGACCAGGATGGGCCCCGTCCCGGCCATCAGGTACCCGTAGGGCTGGACGAATCCGGACAGTTTCGCCGTGATCACGTGCGAGCGGCTGCGCGCCGGGATGAGGGCGATCGCCGTGGGGAAGCAGAATCCGCCGACACCGAGGAGGAGGGCCCATAGGAGGGGCAGGTGGGCGTCGTCAAGCAACAGTCCCAGGTAACCGCCTGCGGTGGCGACGGCGAAGACGACGACGAACGGGGTGAGCGTGCGGGCGCGTGCGATGAGCATCGGCATGACCAGCCCGCCGATGACGTTGAGGCCGCCGACCAGCGCCAACGCGATCGTGCCGGTCGCCGCGGAGGCGCCGTTGTCGCGGTAGATCTGCGGCAGCCAGCCCATCTGGACGTAGGCGTTCATCGACTGCAGGCCGAAGAACACCAGCAGGAACAGCGCCGTCGGCGAGCGCCACATGGACACCTCGAGGGCCGGGTCGCGGTCGGCGGTGGCCTGGCCGGGGCGGGGTGCGTCGTTGCCGAGCTTTACGACGACCACCACCCACACCACGACCTGCACCGCCGCCGGCACCGCCCACACGGCCAGCGCCCACTGCCATGCGTGGTCGCCGGAGAATGCCAGCGCGCTCAAGGGGCCGACGGCGCCGGACAGGCCGAGCAGGGCGCCGTAGGCCGTCATCAGGGCCACGACGTGCCGGCCGCCGTGCCGTTTGATCCATGCCGGCAGCAGGACGTTGGCCACCGCGATGCCCGCGACGACGAAGCCGGTGAGCACGATGAACACCGACATCGCGCCCACCCAGGGCCGCGCGGCCAGTCCCGTGAACGTCAGCGCGGCGCCCAGCGCGATGGTTCGCGTCAGACCCAGCCGCATTGCCACGGGCACCGCACCAAGGCCCATCAGCGCGAACAGGAATCCGGGCATCGCCGTGATCAGCCCCGCCTGCGACGCACCGGCCCCGAATGCGGCGAGGGTTTCCTCCAGCACCGGGCCCACCGACGAAATGCCGGCGCGCAAGTTGACCGCCACCGCGATGACGGCGGCGAACAGCAGCGGGGTCGACAGCAGGGCTGCCGTGACGGGGCTCTTCGGGGTGGGGCGCGCCGAGTCGGAGCGCTTGGGGGTGGGGCGCTTGGATGTGGAGGCCATCCGACCATTAGGCGCCCGGGTTCGGGGTCACGTCAACTCGGGGCGGCATGCGACGGGCCGGGCCGGGCAGGTCCACGTCACAGGTTTACGTCGATGTCTTTGTCGGGAAGTCGGCGGCTCAGGCGGCCGCCGCCGGGGCGCCCGCCGAGTCGTCGGCAAAGCCATCGGCGATGATTCGCACCTCACGGTCGGCGATGACCTCGGCGGTGAGGCGGCAGTCGGTGCATCGGCGGCGGTGGACGGCGAGCCGGTCGGCGAGTTCGTTGAGCGGATCACCCGCATGGCCGCGCACCCACTTCAGCTGGATGCCGTGGTCGCGGATGTGGGCGCGCGTCTGATTCAGCTGCGCCAGTCGCTTGCCGGTGGCCCACTGCGGCAGCCACTTACCCGTCAGAGCGCCGAGAGCCTTCCGCGAATCGGAGAGGATGACAATCTTTCGGCCCGGCTCGCGGGAGACGGCGTCGTCGATGGCGGACTTGATGGCGAGGAACTCGGCTTCCGCGACCGCACTGACGTCGACCATGCGGGTGGCGTGGCGGCCCTCGGCGGTGACCCAGGCGATGCCGGCGGCTCCCCTCCGGCCGCGGGAGGCGTCGCTGGCGATGCGCAGGGGTTCCCGGTTGCGTGCTTCTTCGGCTTCGATGCGCCCGACGCGCTCCTTTTCGTCTTCGAGCTGTCCGTCGACGGAGCGATAGACGCTGCGACGGGCCCCATCCACCACCCCGAGGTTCCCGGAGAACCGTTCCAGCCCGAAGGGCAGCGTGCCGACCGCCGCGGCCACCATGGCGTCGGGGATGTCCACGACGACGCGGCCATGCACCGCCTGGATCGCCGCCAGGTGACCGGCCAAATCCACGGCGATGCGCGCCCGGTCGGCGATGGCCCTTCGGGTCAGCGCCGCGTTCCTGGCGTTGGCGAATTTCTGCCGTTCCTCCGGCGTCGCCCACGCCGCCGGCTGGGAGGGGTGTTCGTGGCGGTCGCACTCGATCCGGGTCAGCACCCAATCCTGCAGTCCCGGATGGCTGATGCGGAGCTCGCCGCACATGATGGCGGCAGTGGCGGTCGTTGCCGACGCCACGTGGATCGTCGCGAGCACGGCTTCGGCGCCAGACTCCGTAGTCGGGAGTGGCGTCGCCGTGACGTCGTCATCCCGAAGAGGTACGAGCCGGGGGTTAATGCGCCGGCGCATCATGGCGGGAGACGGCCCCCGCAATGCCGTGGCGGAGCGAGCGGACTGCGAAACCGGGGCAATTGACGTGGTCATGGGGATCTCCTTTCGTTGATGCCCGCACCGTATCCGGTCGCCCGGATAACCTGGCCGGACCACATCGAACGAGTTATCGGGCTCTTCCGGATCTGGGGTGCGTAGCCGGGATGAGGTACCAAGTATGAGGATCGGGACCCACCACAAGATATAGGGGTCCCTGGTGCGAAGATGAAAGCTCCTACACAACCATCTTTCGCCCCGAGGACCTATGCCCGATTCTACGTCTCTTATTGCTGACACCATCATCCGGACCGTTGAACTCGGCCTGACCATCACGGGCGCCGCGATCGATGAGCGCCACACGTGGATCACCTGCCGCCCGGTGGAACAGGATGCCTCCTGCCCGGCCTGCGGGATGAAAGGCCGGCTGCGTGATCACCGGATCCGTGAACTCGTGGACCTGCCCGTCGTCGGGCATCCCACCCGGTTACGGATCCGGCTACCCCGTTTCACCTGCACCAACACCGCCTGTGCGACAAAGATCTTTCAACAGCAACTCGTGTGCGCGAAGCGGAAAGCCAAGCTCACCGACCGCTGCACCCGCTGGATCCTCCAGCGCCTGGCGATTGACCGCATGAGCGTTGCCGCGATCTCGAAGTCCCTGGACATCGGCTGGGATCTGGTCAACCAGGTAGCCCTCGAACAGGCCTGGGAGCTGATCTACGCTGATCCCACCCACCTGGCCGGAGTCCGCGTCCTGGGGGTGGACGAGCACAAATGGAAACACCGCCGCGGCGACGGTACTCCCGGTTTCGTCACCGTCATCGTCGACCTGACGCCGAACGTGGACGGCACCGGGCCCGCCCGGCTGTTGGACATGGTGCCGGGCAGATCCGCTGAGGTGCTGCGCCGCTGGCTCGCCGCCCGGGAGAAGTCCTTCCGCGACCGGGTGAAAGTCGTGGCGATGGACGGATTCGCCGGCTACCACACCGCCACCACCGAGCAGCTGCCGAAGGCGAGGAAGGTGATGGACCCGTTCCACGTCGTGCACCTGGCCGCCGACAAGCTGACTATGACCCGGCAGCGGATCCAACAGGACACCTGTGGGCATCGCGGCCGGTCAGGGGATCCCTTGTACGGGGTGCGTCGGATCCTGCTAACCCGGATGGGACTGCTGACCGACAGGCAGAAAGCGAAGCTGGACGCGGTGTTCGCTGATGAGCGGCACACGGCTGTGGATGTCACGCACTGGACGTATCAGGACATCATCGCAGCCTATGAGCATCCTGACCGTCGGGTCGGGAAGAGGTGGATGTACAAAATCATGTGCCGGATCCGGAAAGATCTTCCCGCCGGGGTCCAGGAGCTGGGGCAGTTGGGCCGGACGATGTGGAAACGACGGGCCGAGATCCTCGCGTACTTCGACACCGGCGCTTCCAATGGCCCCGTCGAGGCCATCAACGGACGGTTGGAGCACCTGCGTGGCATCGCACTCGGGTTCAGGAACCTCAACCACTACATCTTGCGGTCACTGATCCACTCCGGAGGGTTCCAGGCCAAGATCAACGCACTCTAAAACCGGAAGGGCCAGTTATCGACGCACGTATCTGCGGCGATGGGTAGGGTGTTCGCTCGATAGAATTCGGAGCCGTTCCACGAAGCGCCGAATGCTCCACCCGAAATGCTGCGCGTTTACGCAACGGTGTTCGATACCGTGAGCAACACATCCACAGGCCTATCTATCATTCTGATTTGGCCGCAAAGACGGGCAGCCAATTGGCGCTCGCACTGCATCGGCCGTAGTTTCGCTCCCTTGATCCGGAAGGGATGCGTTCCTTGCGACGTCCATGACGATCGCCTGAGCCAGAAAGTCCGCGCATGTCCTCTCCCTTTAACGCAGGCCCGTCCCCATACGGCAATGCTCACCCGATTCCCGTGAACAAGCCCCGCAGCAAAACCCCGTTGATCCTCGGCATCATCCTCGCCGTCGTTGGCGTTGTCGTCGCTTTTACGCTCGGGTTCTTCACCGGCGCCTCGTCGGTTACCGCAACCACGGGCATCGATGCCGACGGTGAAGCCGAAACGGCATCGATCTTCGATGTGGATGAAGGTCCGGATTCGCCGTCCATGAGTTCCGTAAATGTCGCCGGCGGCAAGGGGGATGCCGTTGATTCCGATGGAATCCGCTTGACCGTCACGAACATCGAGGAGGGCCCTTCGATTGACTACCTTGAGGAGGGAGTACGGGCAGAGCACGCCGCTACCGAGTCCCTCGATGCCGTCGAGGGCGGCAAACTGGTCACGGTGACCACCGAGGTCGAGAACACCGGCACGGAAGCGTGGGATCTCACCTGCGGATTCGCGATCCAGTCGGAACTCGTCGATGACCAGGGGCGCCACTTCCAGCCGATCGACAGCCTCTATCGGATCCCCGGCAATCCTGGCTGCAATGAGCAAACGAACCCGGGATTCACCAAGACCATGAAGTGGGCATTCGAGGTGCCCGAGACCGCCAAGGGTTTCAAGCTCGGGTTTGCCGACCCGACGGTCAACTACGACAAGCTGACGTACGTGGAGCTTGACTGATTTCCCAGTCCCGATGACTGCGAACGAGGCCGGCACCTGCTTTACGCACGTGCCGGGTTTCGGCCTTCTCAGATAACACCAGCTCAAGTAGCATGCTTCACGAACTCCTCCGCTCGTGGCCGCCGGACATGCCATAGGCTCGAAACCGTTTGCAACGCCCGCACGACAGCAGCAATGGAGACCTAATGACCGGCAAGCAAGTGCGCCTCTTCCTCGTCGATGGAACCGTCGGGGGCTTGATGACGGCGGAGATCCTCAATTGGACCGGGCACATGCTCCGGGGCCGCCGAAGCGAACTGGGCGAAATCAAACGCCGGGAAGAAGCCAAGCGGACTGGCGTCTACATCCTCTTCGGGACCGACGAAGAAGACCAGCCTGCGGCATACATCGGCGAGGGGGACTTCGTCGCAAACCGCCTCGACCAACACAACATCCACAAGGACTTCTGGAAGGACGTCGTCATCATCACGTCCAAGGACATGAACCTGACCAAAGCCCATGTCCGTTATCTGGAGTCGGAACTGATCAGGCTTGCCCAGAACATCGGACGGTTCAAGCTGCTCAATGGCAATGCTCCGACTGGTGGAGCGGCTTTGCCCGAAGCCGATGAATCCGACATGAAATACTTCATCAGCCAGATCCAGATCCTGATGCCCGTTCTCGGCTTCGACATTTTCCGTGGCCGCCCGAAAGCGGCAGCCACAAAGCCCGACTCGGCGTCCACAGCCGTAAAGTCGGCCACCCCCACGGTCGATGTGGATGCAACCGAGGTTACCGCGTCTCCGGACAGTCCCGTGTTCCATATGACGACACGTGACGGTTGCGACGCGAAGGCTCAGCTCATCGACGGTGAGTTCACCATGCTTGAGGGTTCAATCATCAACGGGATGATGAAAGACAACCCAGCTATGGCGGATACAACTCGAAAGCAGTTCAATGCACGGCAACCGCTTCATGCGAAGGTCGTCGCCATCAGTACTCCTGGTCCTCGCCCGCATCTGGTTACGCTCCAGAAAGATTTCGTGTTCACGTCCGCGTCAGCTGCCGCTGCCGTGGTGTACGGCCGAGCCAGCGCCAACGGCCGAACCACGTGGCAGACCGCATCGAGGGAAACCTTCGGTGACTGGGAGCGGCGCCAATCCGAGTGAAGAGGACGCCCGTATGCGCTCCCCTCCCACCCACGCCGCACCCTAACGGCCATGCGCCAATGACGACGCCCGCACGTCGCCCCGAACACGACCCGGCCGCTGGATAGGCTTGAGTACAAACGATGCGGCAACCGACCTTCGGTCGCACGACCGCATGCCAACAGCAAGGAGAATCACGTGGCCCCGTCCCAGGCACAGCTTGACCACGCCCGCAAGACCACCTACACCGCAGTGTGGGATACCGCAGACAAGTACCTGCGCAGCGTGGTCGAGCCGGAGGAGTACGGCGATTACATCATCCCGTTCGTCGTGCTGCGCCGGCTCGAGTGCATCCTGGCCGATTCGAAGGCCGAGGTGCTGGAGTTCATCGACGCCAACACCAAGGGCGGCACGGTCGACGTTGCCCCGGCCATCATGGATCTGCGCATCCGCACGTCATTCGGCCTGCGCTTCTACAACACGTCCCCACTTGACCTGGGCACGATCGGCGGCACGGATGATTCGGTGGCGGAGTCGCTGAAGGCGTATGTTGCGGCGTTTTCCTCCTCGATCGCCGATATTTGGGATTCGTTCAAGTTCAACGACAAGGTCGCCACGCTCGCCCGCGCGGGCCGTCTCTACGGGGTCGTCAATCATTTCGCGAACATCGACTTGCACCCGGACCGGATGCCGGACACGGCGATGGGTGATTTGTTCGAGGACGTCATGTACCGGGCGTTCAACACGAAGGGCAAGGGCGCGGGTGCGTTCTATACCCCGCGTGATGCCATCGAGCTGATGGTCAGCATTTTGTTGTCGTCGGACGATGAAGGCCTGCAGGGGGCGGCCCCGTCTCGCACGATCTACGATCCTGCGGCGGGCACTGGCGGCATGCTCCTGGTTGCGCGCCGCGCGTTGGAGGAGCTGAACTCGAACATGCAGGTGTCGCTGCATGGCCAGGAGTTGATGGATTTCTCCTACGGCATCGGCAAGGCCGACTTGCTCATTCAGGGCGGCAATCCGGATTCCATCCGGCACGGGAACACGTTGACCGACGACAGGTACGCGGGCCAAACATTCGACTATGTCCTGACCAACCCGCCGTACGGCTCCGACTGGTCGGCCGACTACGAGTCGGTCGTCGAGGAGGCCGCGGTCGAGGGTTCGCGGTTCTCCCATGGCCTGCCGGCGAAGTCGGATGGGCAGATGCTGTTTCTGTCGCATGTGGCCCATAAGCTCACGCCGGCCCACGGGGAAACGGGTGGTGGTCGCGCCGGCGTGGTCATGAATGGGTCCCCGTTGTTCACGGGTGCGCCTGGGTCCGGGCCGGATTCGATTCGTCGGTGGTTGCTTGACGACGACCTCGTCGACGCCATCATCGCCCTGCCCACGGACATGTTCTATGGCACGAACATCGCCACGTACATCTGGATTCTCGACACGAACAAGGAGCCGCGGCGCCGCGGCAAGATTCAGCTCATCGATGCCACCGACATGTGGGAGCCGATGCGCAAGGGCATGGGCTTCAAGCGTCGTGAACTGTCGCCGGACAATCGCCGCGACATCACTCGCGCCTATGACGCCTTCGAGGATTCGGACATCTCCCGCATCCTCACCGCCGACGACCTGGGTTTTCGTGATGTGCCGGTTTACCGCCAGCGCCGCCTGGCTGTGCAGGTCACCGATGCCGCAGTTGAATCCGCACTGTCCCATAAGGCGGCGAAGCCGGAGCATGAAGCAGTTATCCGTGCCGTGAATGGCACCGAGTACAACGACCTGCCGAACACCCTCAAGTTCGAGGCAACGAAGGCCAAGCTCAAGATGCCGGTGGGCCTCATCGACGCGATCATGGCAGCCGTGGGCGTCGACGACCCCGAGGCCGCACCGTCGGTCGACCGCAAGGGCAATCCGGTGGTCGTCCCCGGCTCGGACATGGTCGAGCGCATCCCGCTGACCGAGGACGTCGACGAGCACATGGCCCGCGAAGTGCTGCCGTTCGCCCCGGAGGCGATTTGGGACCGAGACAAAGAAAAGATCGGCTACGAGATCCCCTTCACCCGCATCTTCTACGTCCCCAAACCTGTCCGGTCGCTGGAGGAGATCGACGCCGACGTCGCGAAAGCCATGGACGAACTGGCGGCGATGTTCAAGGAGGTGCGGGAATGAACACTCCCAGCAAATGGCCGTTTGTGACCAACGGCCTGATCTTCGGAATGTCCGCAGGGGATTCTATTCCTGCTAAAGATGTGGGAAGCGATGGCCCTTTCCCATTGTTTGGAAGCAATGGAATCCGCGGGTACGTAACTAAAACCAATCAGGAAGAGCCGACACTCCTTGTCGGTCGGCAAGGCAGCGTCGGGACTGTCCACGCAACGAATGGACCGTGCTGGGTTTCTGAACATGCTCTTCGCGTCTGCCCGCGTATGCCGGTCGAAATTCGATGGCTCGCCTATTCCCTGATTAGCGCACGCCTAGCAGATCTATCCCACGGTACTGCCCAGCCTGGGATTTCAGCCGGCGCTGTCCTTCGAGAGAAAATCCCCCTCCCCGACCTCCCTACTCAGCGCCGCATCGCCGACTACCTGGACCGGGAGACCGCACAGATTGACGCGATGGCCGGGGCGCTCGATGGGCTCGTGGCCCAACTTGAGGAGCGACGAGTTGCTGCCATTGAGAATGCAACACACGCGCTTTCCGAGTCCTCCGATGGCATTCCTCATGGATGGGTTTTTATACCATTCAAATGGGCAGTCGAGGCTCATTTCCCAGGAGACTGGGGAGGCGATCCTGGGACAAACGACACTGATAGACTGTGTGTGCGAGTTGCAGATTTCGACAGAACTTCCGGCACCGTTGGCGGCGACGTTCCAACATTAAGGTCGTACACGACCCGAAGCGCCAATGAGCGCCACCTTCGTACGCACGACCTACTTCTAGAAAAATCCGGCGGCACCCCAAAGAATCCAGTTGGACGCGTTGTTCTATACACGGGAAGACCCGGCCGAATGACCACGAACTTCGTTCAGTGCATCCGGCTGAATGCTGACCATGAATCTCGATTCTGGCATTACGTGTTCTTGGCTGCCTATAAGACACGATTCACTAACGTTCACGTTCGGCAGACGACTGGAATCCAGAATCTTGACATAGGGGGCTTCTTCGACGAGAAGTTCGCTTGCCCTCCCCTCGACGAGCAGCGCCGCATCGCCGACTACCTCGACGCGGAGACCGCCAAGATTGACGCGATGATCGCCAAGGCCGGCGAGCTCCGCGCCCTGCTCGACGAGCGCCGCAGCGCACTCATTACCGCCACCGTCACCGGACAGCACCCCGTTCCCGAGGAGCACTAAGCCATGACCACCGCCGCCGCCAAGACCCTGGAATTCGGCTTCGAGGACGCCATCTGCCGCCAGCTCGCCGAACGCGGGTGGCTCTATGACCGCGAAGCCGGTTCCACCGGGTTCGACCCGCAATTGGCCCTGCACACCGCCGACGCTCTCTGGTGGTTGCGGACCCGCTACCCCGACGAGTACGTCAAGGCAGTGCCCGAGCATTTGCCGGCCTCTGAACGTCGGCTGGCTGAAGATTCGCTCATCCAGGGGCTGGTCCGCTCACTGAACCGTAAGCCCACCGCCGATCGGACCAAGGGCGGCTCCCGCGGCGGACTCATGGGAACCCTGCGCAACGGCTTCTCCCACAAATCGATGGCCGTGGGTACCTCGGCGACATTCGACGGAATGGTGTCGTTTCCGCCGGCCAACCCGATGGTCGACACCGTCGCAAAGCACGCGGAACTCAACCGGCTTCGTGTGATCCGGCAGGTACGGTTCGACACCAAGTCGAACGAGACCATCGACATCGTGCTGCTGGTCAACGGCGTGCCCGTGGTGACGATGGAGCTGAAAACCGACAACACCCAGACCATCGACGACGCCGAAACCCAATACAAGATCGACCGCGAACCGTCGCGTACCCGCCCTTTGTTGCAGCCCGGCCGGTGCCTGGTCCACTTCGCCGTGTCCAACTCCGAAGTCCGCATGACCACGAAGTTGGACGGCAAAAACACCCGCTTCCTGCCCTTCAACCAAGGCAACGACGGCCACGCCGGCAACCCGCCGTGCGCCGACGGCTCGGAAACCTCCTACCTATGGCGCGAAGTGCTCGAACGCGAGCAGTTCCTGCGCATCCTGCAATCCTTCGCGGTATGGAAGCCCGGCTCCGGCCGCGGCAAAAAGGCCGGCCCCGGCACGCTCATCTTCCCGCGCTACCACCAGATGCGGGCCGTCGAAGCCGTCACCGCTGACATCGCCGACAAGGGTGCCGGCGGCCGCTACCTCATCCAGCACTCGGCCGGGTCCGGCAAGACCATGACCATCTCCTGGCTCGCCCACCGGCTCGTCCGCCACTACACGGGGACGGCCAAGACATTCGACTCGGTCATCGTCATCTCCGACCGCACCGTGCTCGACCGCAACCTGCGCGAAGACATCGCCATGCTGCCGGCATCGGCCGGCCTGTTCGTCCCCGTGGGCACCACC
The DNA here is from genome assembly GCF_030408835.1 of Corynebacterium freneyi. Classification (NCBI taxonomy): domain Bacteria; kingdom Bacillati; phylum Actinomycetota; class Actinomycetes; order Mycobacteriales; family Corynebacteriaceae; genus Corynebacterium; species Corynebacterium freneyi. The sequence continues at coordinate 828,074 of NZ_CP047357.1, read as the reverse complement.
GGCGGGGCAAAATCCCCCGTGCTGGCCAAGGCACTGGCCGAAGGCGGGCACATCATCACCTGCACCCTGCAGACCTTCCCCGAAGTCATCCGACGCATCGGCGGCGACGGCGAACTCGCCGCCCGCAAATGGTGCGTCATCGCCGACGAAGCCCACTCCTCCCAGACCGGCAGCTCCGCCGCGGCCCTGCGCCGCCTGCTGGCAATGTCCGTACCCACCGGTGAAGACGACGAAGGCATCGACGCCGATGACCTGCTCGCCGCCACCGACGCCGCCGTCGCAACCGCCGCCAACATCACCTTCGTCGCCTTTACCGCAACCCCCAAGGCGAAGACCGTGCGCCTGTTCGGCACCAAGGTCGCCGGTGAGAACCGCTGGGTGCCATTCGACGAATACACCATGGCCCAGGCCATCGAAGAGGGGTTCATCCTCGACGTCCTGACCAACTACTCGACCTACGACATGTTCATCCGCGTCAGGGATGCGATGGGGCGCGAAGACATGGTGGACAAGGGCGACGTCGTCAGCGAAATCGTCCGCTACGCAAAGGCCCACGAAACGTCGATTGCCCAGAAGGTCGCCGTCGTCGTCGAGCACTTCCGCGCAAACGTCGCCCACCTGCTCGGCGGGCAGGCACGCGCAATGGTGGTGACGTCATCGCGCCAGGAGGCGTACCGCTGGGCAGTGGAGATGTCGAAGTACATCGAAAACAAGGGCTGGGCCGACGAATTCCAGACTCTCGTCGCGTTTTCCGGGTCGCTTTCCATCCCCGGCGTCGGCGAGGTCACCGAAGTGTCCATGAACGGCCTGTCGGATGTGGAGACCGCGTTCAAGGACAGCGACGCCGACTACCGGGTGCTCATCGTCGCCTCGAAGTTCCAGACCGGCTTCGACGAGCCGCGACTGTGCGCCATGTACGTCGACAAGGTCCTCTCCGGCGTCGCCGCCGTGCAGACGCTGTCGCGGCTCAACCGGATCTATCCGGGCAAATCCGCGCCGATGGTCGTCGACTTCGTCAACAACCCCGCCGGCATCCTCGACTCGTTCAAGACGTATTACAAGACCGCCGAACTCGCCGGAGAGGTCGACCCCAATGCGCTGTTCGACCTCGCCGACTCGCTCGATGGCGCCGGATTCTACGACGAAGATGACCTCGATGCCGTCGCCGCTGCCTACACCGCCGACGACGACGCCATCGACCACGAAGCGTTCCGCGCGCTCATCTCCCCCATCGTCGCCGAATGGACGACCCGGCTCCGCCAGGCCCGGATCGAAGGCGACACCGACACCGTCGATGATCTGCTGGATTTCCGCGCCGAACTGCGCACCTACGTGAAGACCTGGGAGTTCCTGTCGCAAATCGTCAACTTCGGCGACCCCGCCCTGCACAAACGCGCCATCCTGGCGACGTACCTCATGCGCAACCTCCACGTCGAGGGTAAGGCCATCGTCGACATCAACGGCGTCGACGTCATCGGGGTGGCGACCACCCCGGCCGAAGTCCAAATCAACCTGGGACTGGCAGATGGGCAGGGCGAGCTGGACGTGCCCACGTTCACCGGAGCGTCCGCAGGCGAGGGAACGGCGACCACTGCCGCGTTCAACGAAGCCGTCGACGAAGCCAACGACATTCTGACCCGCGCCGGCATTCATGTCTCTGACGCGGCGACTCGTGGATTCGTTCATCGGGTGTGGGGCGCAATCGCACCCAACGCATCGGTCGGCGCACTGGCCGCCGAGAACACACCGGAGCAAATCGCCGCAGCCCCAGGTTTCACGGAAGCCATCGAAGAGGCCATCGTGACAGTTATGCAGGAGGACCGCTCAATCGAGGAGTTCTTCTTAGTCAACCACGGATCCATGGGAGCGCTGAGGGGCGTGTTGGCACACCTGGCCTACGTGGCGGCCCACGAGCTGGCTGAATAAGAAACTGTGCGCTCACTCCATTTCGTTGTGCTCAAACGCCCAAATCCATGAATTGACCGCTAGCGCCTCATCCTTGATTGGCCAACTGCATGAAAGGACCGCAAACGCACTAATGACGAACGCACAGCTTACATCGAACTTGCGATAATTGGCCCGGCCCCATTCTGGATGGATTTATCGATCATCATTCAGCAAAATTCCAAGTACCAGCAGGATTCAATTCTTTCAGTTCGAAGCTTTACGGATAATAAACGAGCCACTAACAGCCCCGAGAAAGAAGAACATGACCCAGAATGCAATAGAACTCTTCATCCTGCGAGCAAGAAGAGTCCTCAACCACAGCCTCCTTACCTCAGACAGGCGATTGCTCCAGCGCTTGCACGACGGAGAATTTAAAATTCAGATAACCAAAAACACTTTGACCGGCGAAACCTCACAGCTACTTAAAGCGACATACCCGAAAGAGGAGCAACTTGAATCCCTGGCTGCACGCCTCCGTCCGCTAATCTTAGGAAGCGACGAAGTCCACTATGAGAAAGTCCTGACAGAGATAGAATTTGCAACGAACGCAGAACTTCTTAACCAGTACATTGAACCTATCAGCTGGTGGAAAGATCGATGGAAAGCTGCCTACAACAAACCTGCCGCGGCATCCAGCTCACCATCCGACATTCAAGCCTACCGCCTCATTACAGATGCAGGAACTTACAACGACGTTTTCCTAATGGATCGCTGGCTCTACGGAGATCTCGTTCACGCTGATGATTTAACTCAAACAGTACAGGGTATCGATATCGAAGACCGATTTCGGGCTGCCGCCCACTCGATTTCGCGTATCGCCATAATGACTGAGGCAACCTATTACATGATCCTCCTACTGCGGGAAGCCGGCCTACTCTCGGTCAACCCCACTGCATTCAATGAAAAAGTAAGTGTTCAACAGCCTGATTTGGAACAACGAATTAGAGCTTACAGCGCTCCAGTTGGGACCGAAATGCCAACAGATACTAACACTCTTGGCGATTCTTGGACAAACTTTGCCGAGGAGTTTCTGCCATCAACTTAGCACGCTATCAGCACCCGCCGGGCACAGATAGCAGAATCCAGGAAACCCTCTATGGCAAGCAGTTTATTTGCTGCTTCCCTATTCAGGCAACGACTGGACTCCGACGGCCTTTCAACTGGCCCCACAATGCAGAAACCTGTGGCGCGTGAGAGTGCCCACTCGCCAAATACCGAACACCCGAATTCCCCTCGTAGAGCGCCAACGTCTTCACTCGGCGACTTGGGCTGCCGCGTCTAGGATCGCCAAGAACTAAAGCGGCTCTTCAGGATTTAGAGTGCGTTGATCTTGGTGTGCAGCTGTCCGGAGTGGATCAAGGATCGCAAGATGTAGTGCCCGAGGTTCTTGAACCCCAGAGCGATGCCGCGCAGATGCTCCAGGCGCCCGTTGATCGCCTCGACGGGCCCGTTGGACGCGCCGATATCGAAATACGCCAGCACGTCCTTCTGGCGCCGGTACAGCGTGTTTCCCAGCTGCTTAATCTCCTCTAACCCCTTCGGCATCGTCGATGAACGCAGCGTGCTGATCACCTTCTGCATCAGCTTCTTGCCCTCGGCTTTCTTCGGGTACTGATAGGCGGCGATGATCTGCTGATACACCGACCACGTCACCTCCAAAGCCACGTAGTCTTCGTCGGTGGCCCACAGTTGCTCGAGTCGCCGATGCTGTCGATCAGTGAGGAAGTCAATCCTGGTCAACAGGGTTTTCCGGTTCTTATACAACGGATCGTTTTTCTTGCCCCGCCGCCCGGTGGTCATCCGCTGCAGGCGCTGCCGGCACACGGTCAACTTGTCGGCGGCCAGGTGCACCACGTGAAAGGGATCCATCACCGCCTGCGCCCGCGGCAGGGCCTGTTTGGTGGCGGTGGCGTAGCCGGCAAACCCATCCATCGTGACAACCTCGACCCGGTCGCGAAAGCCCTGCCCACGCTGGCCGAGCCAATCGCTCAGTACCGCGGCGCTACGACCCGGGACCATGTCCAGCAACCGGGCCGGTCCGGCGCCGTCGATGACGGGGGTGATGTCGACGAGCACGGTGACGAACGAGTCCGGCTCACCGGCCCGGTGGGTGTGCTTCCACACGTGCTCGTCCACGCCCAGCACGCGTACCCCGGCAAGGTGGCCGGGGTCGTCATAGACCAGGTGCCGGCAGGCATCCAGGGCGAGGTCGTTGACCAGGTCCCAGCCCAAGCCCAGGGCTTTGGCGGTGGCGGAGATACTCATTTTGTCGATCGCCAACCGTTGCAGAATCCAGCGGGTCACCCGGCGAGTGACGGTGCGCCCGCGTTCGGCGCAGGCCAGTTCGCCCTGGTAGATCCGCTGGGCACAGGACTGATTCAGGCACAGGAACCGCGGCACGCGTACCTGCAACCTGGTGGGGAAGCCGACGACGGGAAGATCGGTCAGCCGGCGCACGACGTGATCACGCAGCCGGCCTGTGTGTCCGCAGCCCGGGCACTTGTCGCAGGAGTCGATGGGACGAGCACTGATGACCGTGAACTCGCCGGCATCCGCGGCATCGGTGATCGTTAATCCCAGCCCCGCGGTGCGGCAAATGGTGTCGGCGACGAGGTTGAACGTAGGCTGCATCGTAGGGTCCTGGTTCGGTCAGATGGTTGTGTGGTAACTCTCATCTTGTACCGGCCAGGGCCCCTACATGTTGTGCCACCCCGACATATCACTTCCCGCTAATTACGCACTCCAGATCCGGATGAGCCACTAAAGCTCGAGAGTTCAAGTTCAGATACACCACTCAAATGGACGGTCCTTCAAATACGAAACGAGCAGTTCCGTACTACCCCTCCCCATCCGTGCTAAGCGCCGCCACGAACGCTTCCTGCGGCACCTCGACGGAGCCGATGTTCTTCATGCGCTTCTTGCCGGCCTTCTGCTTCTCCAACAGCTTACGTTTGCGGGAGATATCTCCGCCATAGCACTTGGCCAGAACGTCCTTGCGCAGGGCACGGATGTTCTCGCGGGCGATGATCTTCGCACCAATGGCCGCCTGGATGGGCACCTCGAACTGCTGGCGCGGAATCAGCTCACGCAGCTTCTTGGTCATCTTCAGGCCGTAGTGGCGGGCGTCGTCGGCATGCACGATCGCGCTGAACGCGTCGACGGCCTCACCCTGCAGCAGAATGTCCACCTTCACCAGGTTGGCCTCCTGCTCGCCGGCTTCCTCGTAGTTCAGCGACGCGTACCCCTTGGTGCGGGACTTCAGCATGTCGAAGAAGTCGAAGATGATCTCGCCCAGGGGCACCACGTAACGCAACTCCACGCGGTCCTCGGACAGGTAGTCCATGTTCTTCATCTCGCCGCGCTTGGACTGGCACAGCTCCATCGTCGGGCCCACGAATTCGCTGGGCACGATGATCGTCATGTTGACGATCGGCTCGTACACCGCCTTGTTCTTGCCCTCCGGCCACTGCGACGGGTTATGCACCACGATCTCGGAGTTGTCCTCCCGCACCACGCGGTACGACACCGACGGCGCCGTCGAAATCAGATCCAGGTCGAACTCGCGCTCCAGCCGGTCACGAGTGATCTCCATGTGCAGCAGCCCCAGGAAGCCACAGCGGAAACCGAAGCCCAACGCCACCGACGTCTCCGGCTCATACGACAACGAAGCGTCGTTAAGCTGCAGCTTCTCCAGCGCATCACGCAGATCCGGGAAATCCGCCTGCGACACCGGGAACAAACCCGAGTACACCATCGGCTTCGGGTCGGCATACCCCTCCAGCGGCTCCTCCGCGCCCTTGCTCGCCCACGTGATGGTGTCGCCGACCTTCGTCTCACGCACGTCCTTCACACCGGTGATGACGTAGCCCACCTCACCCGGGCCCAAGCCCTTGCACGCCGTGGCCGTCGGCGACACGATGCCGATCTCGTGGATCTCCAGCGTCGTATTCGTCGCCATCAACCGCACCTTCTGGTTCGGCAGCAACTTGCCGTCGACCATGCGGATGTAGGTCACCACACCACGGTACGTGTCGTAGACCGAGTCGAAAATCATCGCGCGCGCCGGCGCATCATCGTCGAACTCGCTGGTCGGATGCGGAATCAACTCACACACCCGATCCAACAACTCCGGCACGCCCTCACCGGTCTTGCCCGACACCCGCAGCACATCCTCCGGCTCGCAGCCGATGATGTGCGCGATCTCCTCCGAATACTTCTCCGGATCCGCCGCCGGCAGGTCGATCTTGTTCAGAACCGGGATGATCTCCAGGTCGTTTTCCATGGCCAGGTACAAATTCGCCAACGTCTGCGCCTCGATGCCCTGCGCGGCGTCGACAAGCAAAATCGCACCCTCACACGCCTCCAACGCACGCGAGACCTCATACGTGAAGTCCACGTGACCGGGCGTGTCGATCATCTGCAGCACAAGCTCCTCGCCCGCATGCGCCCCCGTCTCCGGCACCCACGGCAACCGCACGTTCTGCGCCTTGATGGTGATGCCGCGCTCACGCTCGATGTCCATGTTGTCCAGGTACTGGTCGCGCATGTCACGCGCCTCGACCACCCCCGACAGCTGCAGGATGCGGTCCGCCAAGGTCGACTTGCCGTGGTCGATGTGGGCGATGATGCAGAAGTTGCGGATCTTCTTCGGATCCGTGAACGTCTCCACCGCAAAATTCCTGGTCACGTTGGTCATGCTCCGTACTGCTCGGGGACTGCTGATGCGCAAAGGATGCTCTCCGTCCACACTACCCGCCGCGCAAACACCACCGGGCACCGTCGCCGCGATCGCCGCGCCGCCTGCCTCGGCTAAACTCGTGGGCCATGACGCCCCCCGAGCCCGACGCCACCGCCGCCGACCCGGCCGCGAGCGGTTCCGGCTTGACCGCGCCCGACGCCACCCAGCCCGATCAGGGCCGCCGCCCCGCCGCCGCCACCCTCCGCCGGGCATGGGACCGGGCCCGGACGTGGGCATGGCACCGGATCATCGCCGCCACCGAATGGTTCCGCGGCGGCGACACCCTCGACCGTGGCCTGGAAATGCTCAACGAACAGCTCGGCCTCATGCCCGACGACGGCAACCGCCTGACCAACCGCGAACCGGCCACCGTCGCCCGCCCCACCGCCGACCTGGCCCGCTCCATCGTCTACGCCCCCGACATGGACGGCCAGACCGATCCCGGCGAAGTCGTCTGGGCCCCCGTGCTGCTCGAAGGCGACGCCGAGAAATCCCGCGAACGCGCCGTGGTCGTCGTCGGTCGCCACAAGCAGATCCTGCTGGGCGCGCTGATCTCCACCCACGACCGTCACGCCGACTCGCCGCACTGGCTGTTCATCGGCTCCGGCGCCTGGGACCCGGAGGGCCGGCCGTCGTGGGTGCGGCTGGACAAGATCCTCGAAGTCCCCGAGTCCGGCATCCGCCGCTCCGGTGCGATCATGCCGCGCCGCCGCTTCGACCGCATCGCCGCCCGGCTGCGGTCGGACTACCACTGGTCCTGATCCGGGCCGACGCCCCACACGGGCCAGCCGCCCCCGCACGCGATTTCTGCCGGCCCCGGGTGGGCTGGTAAGGTCTTCGAAGTTGTTTACGCGTGTTTCGCGTGGCCGCAGGCGTTCAGGACCTTGGGTTCGCCGCGGGCGCGCCGGGGCCGGGCCACTCCCGGGAGCCGCGGACCATCACCGACCACGGATACAAGAGGTATTCACATGGCTAACATCAAGTCCCAGATCAAGCGCAACAAGACCAACGAGAAGGCTCGCCTCCGCAACCAGGCCATCCGCTCCGAGGTGCGCACCGAGATCCGCAAGCTCCGCGCCCTCGTCGAGGCCGGCGACAAGACCGCCGCCGAGGCTCAGCTGCGCGTTGCTTCCCGCAAGCTCGACAAGGCCGTGTCCAAGGGCGTCTTCCACCGCAACAACGCGGCCAACAAGAAGTCCGCCCTGGCGAAGTCCGTCAACAAGATTGAGGGTTAATTCCCCGCTTTACGACGGCCACCGGGCGACCACCTCGCCCGCAGCCCGAAAGCGCCCCGCCGGTTTTCCGGCGGGGCGCTCTCGCGTTTCTACCTGCGGTGCGAACCGCGGGCCAGGGCCGCGATGTCGACGACGGCCTTTTCCACGGCGTACTCGGGGTCGGCGGCCCAGCCCTTCACGCCGGCGTCGAGTTCGGCGATGATCTGCGCCGCATGCGCGATCGCCGGCGTGGACCACCGTGATGCCAGGCGGTGGGTCTTCTCCAGCTTCCACGGCGCCATGCCGTACGTGCCGGCATCACGGTTGCTCACTCCGCGCACCGCATGGAGCCGGGCGACGTCGCCCACCATTCCCGACAGCGCCGAGGCCAGCAGCGGGTACGGCACGCCGATCTGCATCGCCCGGCGCGCCAACGCAAGCGCCTCGGGCCCCCGGCCGGTCAACGCCAGTTCGGCGACTTCGAACCCGGAGACCTCCGCGGTGCGGCCGTAGTAGGTGCGCACGGCGTCGACGGTGACGTTGCCGCCGGTGTCCGACACCAACTGCGACACGGCGGTGGCCAGCTCACGAAGATCCGACCCGACGGAATCGAGCAACGCATCGATGACGTCCTGCGACACCCGCAGCCGGTGCGCCTGAAACTCGCCGCGCACGAACTTGGGCAGCTCGCTTCGTTTCATGGAGTGCGCCTCGAACAGTTGGGCGCCGGTTTTGCGCAGTGCGGCGACCATCTTCTTCTGCCGCCCCTCACCGGAGTGCTGCAGGATCAGGGTGATGCCGGGTGCGGGGTCCGCGGCGGCCTGGACGATGAGGTCGGCGGGTTCCTTGCCGGCGGCGTCGCAGTCGGTGAGCACGACGATGCGGTCCTCGCCGAACAGCGAGGGGCTGAGCAGTTCGACCAGGTCGGTGGTGGTCACGTCCCCGCCGCGCAGGTCGGTGATGGGCACCGATCGCCCGTCGGGGTCGCCGGGGGTGGCGGCGGAGCGGCGGACGGCGGCGATGATCGCCAACCGGGCGCGGTCGATGAGCAGCCCTTCCTTGCCGACGATCACGTTCACCGGTGCGGGCATCGTCTGAGTCACTCCCCCATCGTGCCAGACTCCCCGGATCGGGCAGTGCCGGAGCCGCTCGTCCCCGCACCGCCCGCCCCCGCATCGCTTTTCCTCACTGCACCGCTCCTCCACACCGCACCATCCGGGTAGAGGGCGTGAGTGCCGTCGCGTGCGGGACAGACGACGGGAATGCCGTCCGTGGTGCGAATACGGTCACGCGCCCGGTCCCCGCAGTCGGCGACGACGAGCCACCGCGGCCTCGCACCCGCCCCGGCACCGCCCGACTGTCCGGTTGTCCCGTCGCCCCATGTCTCGGCCTCGTCGAGTGTGGCGTACACCGTCGACTCTTCCACGGTCAGCTCTTCGGCCAGCGGCCACGCATCGGTCGTGGCGGCTTGCCCGCCTCCGGTCACGGCCGCTCCCACATCCCCGCCGTTTCCTTCGGCCGCTGCGCCATCCAGAGACAGGCGGCAATTACGGGGCAGCGCCTGAAGATGGACGTCGTCACGCAGGGCGGCGGGCACCACGAGCACCCGCCCATCATCGACGCAGGCCCCGACGACCCACCCCGGCGGTGCGGCCGGGATATGCCAGCCGAAGGCGATAACGACGCCCGCGGCTCCCATCGCCACGCACGTCACCGCAGCGGCCACCGACGGCCACGCAACCGCCGCAGCCGCCGCCACCAGGAACACCGTCACTCCGAACAGCCCCATCTCACCCGCGTCACCGGGCATCCCGGCCGCGGCATGCCCCACCGCATGCACCCACCAGGCGAACGGCGCGGCCACCCACACCAACACCGTCACCACCGGCCCCAGCCCCAACAGCGCGGCGACGGCGGCCAGCGTCCCCGCAACGGTCACCGGGGCCACCGCGGGAGCTGCGGCGAGGTTGGCCACGACGGAGACGTGGGAGACCTCGCCAAGAGTCAGCGCCAGGACCGGCACCGTGGCGATGTGCGCCACCAACGCCACCGCCGTCGCACGCACCAGCGGAGCCGGCAGCCGCGCCACCCCGGGGATGCGCAACAGCCGATGCGTCATGGGGGCCGCCGCGAGCACCAGCCCTGCGGTGGCCGCCACCGACAACGCGAACCCGACGGACACGGCAAGATCCGGAAAAGCCACCACCAGCACGATCGTCCCCGCCATCAACGCCGGCACCGCCTGCCCGCGCCTGCCCAACAGCACCGCCAACAGCCCGACGATGCCCGTGAGCAGGGCCCGCAGCACCGACGGCTCCGTGCCCACCACCGCCACGAACGCCACCAACGTCACCGCCGCGGCCGCCACCCGCCAACGCGGCGGCGCCCACGACAACGCCCACACCGCCGCCCCCATCACCAACGCCAGATTCGCGCCCGACACCGCCGACAGGTGCGCCAACCCGGAGTCGACCATCATCTTCTGGTCGGCCGCACCGAAGCCGCGTTCGTCGCCGAGCGTCATCGCGGGAATCAGCCGATCCGGCCCCACCGGCAGTCCCGCAGCCGCATCGCGCAGGCCGTCGCGGACGCGGCTGATGTGGTCATCCGGATGCTTCACGACGTCCACCGTCCCCCGCAGCGACGCCGTCACCCCGGACAACGACGGGCGATCCGACGCGGAGATCTTCGCGTACGCCTCCAACACCGTGCCGCGGTCATGGTCGAGCAGACGCTCGTCGCCGAACACCCGCACGCGTCCAGGCAGCCCGGTGACGCTGGCCTGTGCCGTGGCCCCATGGTCGGTGGTCTTCGGCGTCGTGGTCAGCGTCAGGACGGTTTCCTTCACCACGCCCGCGCCATCGGTGCCGCCGACCCCGACACCGCGGATGCCCTCGGCGATGGGGTGGGCGGCCGCCCGTGCCCGGCGAATGAGGGTGGCGGCCACCGAAACCGTGACCGTCACCGTCGGCAACGCCACCGTCGGGGCCCCGCGACGCCACGCCACCACACCCGTGAACACCGCCGCCGCCAGCAGGAGCCAGCCCGGCGAGACCGTCGTCGACGTCGTCAACGTCAACGCCGTCGCCGCCCACGTCAACAGCGCCGCGGGCACCAACCGCAGGTCCACTCCGGGGCGCGCAACCGCAGGCCCCGCATCCGGTGGCGGCGGCGCCGGGTCGGCCAACGAGAACGTGCGGGTCTCGGCCATCGCATCACACCGTCACTTCCGCGCGCATGCCCTCCAGCTTCGCCGGGCCGATGCCGGGGACCTCCTCGAGCTGGTCGACGCTGGTGAAGGGACCGTGTTGCTCCCGGTGCGCGACGATCTTCTTCGCCGTGGCCGGACCAATGCCGGTGACCGTCTCCAACTCGGCCTCCGACGCCGTGTTGATGTTCACCAGGCCCCCACCACCGGCGCCACGGCCACCTCCACCTGCGCCACCACCCGCGCCGGCTGCCCCACCGCCGACACCGCCCGCAGCCGACGCTGCACCGTCCGGCGCGCCCGCCGACGTGCCGCCAGTCGACAACTCCGGCAGCGGATCCGGCCCCACGAGAATCTGCTGACCATCCACCAACGGCGAGGCAAGATTCACGCTGGCAGGACTCGCCTCGGGCAACATCCCACCGGCGGCATTCACCGCGTCGGCCACCCGCGCAGTACCGGGCACGGTGACCACACCCGGATGATGAACCATCCCCACCACCGACACGATGATCTCCGCCGGCACCGCACCATCCCCGGCTCCCCCGTTCCCGGCCCCGCCGCCCACACCCCCGCTCCCGGTACCCCCATGCCCGGCGCCACCGGGCCCCGCCCCGTCCCACTCCCCGGCATTCTCCACGCCGGCACCCGCTCCACCGGCGGCCGCACCCACCCGGTCGGCGTCGACAAGCACGGCATCCACCGCAGGCTCGTCCACCACCGGCCCCCGCGACAGCAGCCACCCGGCGATGACCGCCACCAGCACCACCGCACCGGCCATCGCCACGGCCACCACGGTCCGCCGCCCCACCCGGATACGCCGCCGCGAATAATCGACGGGCATCGCTTCCTCGGCGGGCACCGGCTCCAGCAGGTCTCCCAAACGCGTTCGCAACGAATCCACGCCCGCACGCTAAGACCGCAGCACCGACCGACGCGCGTCGAAAAGGACCGGATCATCCTCGATTGTGGATGAATCCGGTCCTGTGGAAAACCCCGAAAAGCGGTGGGTTTATTGCTTTACGACGTCCCATCCATCGCCATCGCCGCATGAATCGGCATCGCCGTCATCGGCGGAGGCGGCGGAAACGTCATCGTCGCGCTCGTTGGCCCGGACAGTGGTCTCATCGCTTTTCTTGTCGCCGGCCTGGTCACCGACCTTGTCGGCGGCCTTCTGCGCCGCCTCCTCGCGAGCATCGCGGCCGAACGCCGCGCCTTCGGGATCGGAATTGTCGCGACGCGCCAACTCGGCGATCGCATGCGCCAACGCCTCGGCCTTCTCGATGGCCGCACGACGGTTCTCCGACCACGTCGGCAACTTCGCCGCCACACTCGTAAACAACGGCGACGCATCACGCCCGACCACCGACGCCGGCGGCAGCGGCGCGTCGTCGCCGTCGTCAATGGCGCCAGCGTCGGCGTCCGCTCCCTCAGCCTCGTCCTCGGCGACGACCATGCCCACGGCAAAAGCGCGGGGCCCGGTGTGCGCGGCGATCGCGGCGGGCAAATCGACGACGTCGAACGTCGAACCCTCCGGCAGCGCCAACGACAACATTGCGTGCAGCTCCTCGACGCGCTCGTCGGCACCCGAATGCTGCAGCATCACGTGCGCGGGACGCCCGGCCGCCTCCGTCGCCGCGAAGTCGACGAGCTTGTCCAGCACCTTCGCCTCCGTGCGGCACTTGGCCACCAAACCCAGCGCCCCATCCTGGATGCCGACGATCGGCTTGATCGCCAACGCCGTCGACAACACCGCCTGACCGGTCGAAATGCGGCCACCGCGGCGCAGCGGCTCCAACTTGGGCACGTACAGCCACAGACGATTACGCGCCAGCACACCCTCTGCGGCGGCGACGCATTCCTCCAGATCCGCCCCCTCGGCGGCCTTTTCCGCCGCGGCGATCGCGGCGGCCCCCATGCCGGCGCCGACCATCGTCGAATCCACCACGGTCACCCGCTCCAGCACCGCCGCCGCCGTCATCGCATTCGACCACGTCGCCGACAACCCCTTGCCCAGGTGCAGCGCCACCACGCCCGCGTCGCCACCGCGCTCCAGCGCCCGCGCGTACGCCGCGCACAACGTCAACGGGCCGATCGCCGAGGTCGTCTGCTCCCCGTCGACCTCATCGAGGCCCAACGGCACCACCGTGATGCCATGACGCCGCGCAACAGCATCGTCCAGGCACGCCGACTCGTCCACGACGACCTGGACGCGACCGGCACCCCGCTCCCCCACGCCGGTCACCTTTCGGACTCCTCGCCGGTGTCCTCGCCGAACACCTCGGCGTTGAACGCACCGAGATACCAACCGAGCTCACCATCCGGCCGCGGCCTGGCCGTCAGCTCCACCCACGCGGTGTTCCGCAAACCGTTGAACATCGTGTAGTGGCTCACCGGCACATCCAGCAGCGACGCCGTCAACGCGGCAATCGCCCCGCCGTGGGCCACCAGCAACACCGTGGAACCAGGCCACGATTCGTCGTCAAGCAACTCGTCGACGACCGCACGCATGCGCGCCGCGACCTCCACCCGGGTTTCGCCACCCGGCGGAGCCCACGTCGCATCATGCCGCCACGTCGCCCGCTGCCCCGGGTATTCCGCATCGATCTCACCGTGGGTGCGGCCCTGCCACTTGCCCAAAAACGTCTCCCGCAAACGGGAATCACGCTCGACGTCGAGGCCCAGCACCCGACCGACGGCATCGGCGGTCTGCGCCGCACGGCTCAAATCCGACGACACGATCCGCCGAATGTCCCGCTCCCGACGCCCCACATGCGCCGCGACACGCTCCGCCTGGGCCACGCCCTCCTCCGACAGCTCGGTGTCCAACTGCCCCTGCATGCGGCGCGTGGCGTTGTACGTCGTCTGGCCGTGGCGAAGCAACAGCAGGCGGCGGGCGGCGACGGGTTCCATCGGCACGTCCTTCCTGGGGTCGGGCTGGATTGGGGCGGGGTGAAGCGGGACGCGCGGCCTACAGCTCGTCGGCGTCCGGCCCCGGCGCGGCCAGCGGAATCTCGTCGATGGACCGCGCATGGTGCGACGCATCCGCCGAACCCGTCACCGGAGTCTGCTCGACGCCTTCGACCTCGATGCGCGGGCAGTCCTTCCACAGGCGATCCAGGCCGTAGAAATCGCGCTCCTCGTCGCGGAACACGTGGACGACGAGCACGCCGTAATCCAGCAGCGCCCACCGGCCCTCGCGGACGCCCTCGCGGCGCACGGGCTTGACGCCGGCGTCGCGCAGGTCATCCTCGACCTCGTCGACGATCGCGGAAACCAGACGCTCGTTGTCGGCGCTGACCAGGACGAACGCGTCGGTGATCACCAGCGGCCCCGACACGTCGATGACGGCGATGTCCTCGCCCTTCATGCGGTCGGCGGCCCGGGCGGCGATGGTGGCCAGGGTGGCGGCCTCGGTGGATGCGGTCACGAGTGGAATTCAGCTCCCGTAGTTTTCGTCTTCGTCCCCGCCGGCGGGCGGGAGGTCACGGGCTCGTCGGTCGGCGGCCCGGTCGGCGGGCACATCCTGGTACAAGCCCCTTTTGGCAATGTACTGCACCACGCCGTCGGGTACGAGATACCAGACCGGCCTGCCCTCCGCGGCGCGCGTGCGGCAGTCGGTCGACGAGATCGCCATGGCGGGGATGTCGACCAGGTGCAGGCGGGCGCGGTCGACGTCGGGCAGGTCATCTTCGTCGAGGTGGAACCCCGGACGGTTGACGCCGACGAAGGTGGCGGCGTCGAACATCTTCTCCCAGTCCCGCCACGTGACGATCTTCTGCAGCGCGTCGGCGCCGGTGATGAAGAAAAGTTCGTCGCCGGGGAACTGGGCGCCGAGGTCGTTGAGCGTGTCGATGGTGTACGTCGCGCCGGGGCGGTCGATGTCGACGCGCGACACCGTGAACCGCGGGTTGGAGGCGGTGGCGATGACCGTCATCAGGTAGCGGTCCTCGGAGTCCGTCACGCGCCGGTCGCGCTTCTGCCACGGCTCGCCGGTGGGCACGAAAATGACGCTGTCCAGGTCGAACCGGTCGGCGACTTCGCTGGCGGCGACGAGGTGGCCGTTGTGGATCGGGTCGAACGTGCCGCCCATCACGCCGATGCGCCGCGGGCGGTCCGCGCGCGCCGTCAGCGCACGCGGCGGGGTCGGCTCGTTTCGCTTGACGACGTCGCCCGCTTCCGCCGCGGTCGCCCGCATTGCCTTGTCATGGTCTCCCGACATGGCGGAGATCGTACCCGCCGCAGGTGGCGCCCGATAATCGCCGGTGACCGCATTTCACCGGCGGGAGCGACCCGAACCACCACCCAAATACTGATTTGCGACTCGCAATTGTCGGATGCGGCGCCCATCCGTACCATCGGACACATGAACGCGCATGTGTCCGGAGGCCCCGACGTCATGTCGGGCGCCGTTCCGCGCTCTGCGCCGACCCCCGGCCGCGGCGCCGCCGCCGACGCTCCGCCCGCCCCCGCGACCCGGCTCGTGGACGCACATGGCCGCGTCGCCCGCGACCTGCGCGTCAGCGTCACCGACCGCTGCAATCTGCGCTGCACCTATTGCATGCCGGCCGAGGGCATGGAGTGGATCCCCGGCCGCGATCTGCTCACCGACGACGAGATCATCCGTCTGATCACCCTGGGCGTCGAGCGCCTGGGCATCCGCGAGATCCGTTTCACCGGCGGCGAACCGCTGCTGCGTCCGGGGCTCGTCGACATCATCGCCGCGACGAAGCAGCTGCGCACCGACGAGGGCCGCGTCCCCGAGACCGCGCTGACCACCAATGGTGTGCTGCTCGCCGGGCAGGCCGACCGTCTCGCCGCGGCGGGCCTCGACCGGGTCAACGTCTCCCTCGACTCCATCAGACCGGACACGTACGGTCTGCTGGCGCGACGGGACAGGCTTGACGACGTCCTGCGCGGACTCGAAGCGGCCCAACGGTCGGGATTGTCGCCGATCAAGATCAACACGGTGCTCATGCCCGGCCGCAACCACGATCAGGCCGTGGAACTGCTGCATTTCTGCCTCGAGCGCGGCTACCAGCTGCGGTTCATCGAAGAAATGCCGCTGGGCCCCAAGGGCCAGTGGCTGCGCGATTCGATGATCACGGCCGAGCGGATCCTCTCCGACCTCAGCACCGAATTCGACCTGTCCCCGTCTGCCACGCCCCACGGCGATGCCCCGGCGGCGCTGTGGGACGTGTCGGCGGGCGTCGGCAAGCACACCGGCACCGCCCACCGCGGCGGCGAAGTCGGCATAATCGCGTCGGTGACCAAGCCGTTCTGCGGCGCCTGCGACCGCACGCGGCTGACGTCCGACGGGGCAATCCGCAATTGCCTCTTTTCCCGCACCGAACGCCCCTTGCGCGACCTGATGCGCGACGGCGCCACCGACGACGACATCGCTGCGGCGTGGGCCGGCGAAATGGCCGCCAAGGCACCCGGCCACGGCATCGACGACCCGACGTTCCTGCAACCCGACCGCGGCATGTCCGCCATCGGCGGATAACGCCCGCCACCGCGGCGAGAAACCCGAACCACCACCCGAGGAGCACCCCATGACCGAACCTTCCACGACCACGGGGCACACCGCGCCCACTGCCGCTCGCACGGCCGTGCTGACGTTCTTCGCCTCCGCCGCCGAAGCCGCCGGACAACCGCGCATCGACGTCACCGTCCACGACGGCGACACCTACCGGGATGTGCTGCGCCGCTCGGCCGAAGGCAACGACCGGCTAGCCCGCATCGTCGACGGTTCCGCCGTCTTCGCCGCGGGCGAACTGGTCCGCGACCTGGACCGCCCCGCCACCGCCGACCAGATCGACGTCCTCCCGCCCTTCGCCGGCGGATAGGACGAACGGGGTGCGGGCGGTCGTCGTCAAGCAGAAAGCGCCGCAACCGACGCGGTCACGCGCTGTTCGACCACTCGTGACTGCCATCGGGAAAGACCTGGCGCTTCCACACGGGGATGTCGCGCTTGACCTCCTCGACCAGCCAACTGCACGCCTCGAACGCTTCGGCGCGGTGCGATGCGGAAACGGCGACCAGGAACGCGACGTCACCGACGGCGAGCTCGCCCACGCGATGCCCCACCCACAGGCGGTGCACGCCGCGGCCCTCGAACGCCTCCGCGCACTTCGCCGCGATGGACTCGATGACCTCGCCGGCCTTCGGATGACAGCTGTACTCGATCCGGTCGACCGCCCGGCCACCGTCGTGATTGCGCACCACGCCCGTGAAGGACACCACCGCCCCAGCGCGATCGTCACCCACCGCAGCCGACGCCTCGGCCGGATCCAACGGCGACTCGGAAACTCCCGCCCCTACAATCTCAATCACCCCACCATGGTGCCCGAAAGGCGATGATGCCGCGATGAACCCCACCGTGACCGGCGACGATGCAGCCCCCGGACGCTCCCCGTCCACGCCGTTGACCGTCGAGCAGTACCTGGCCGTCGTGCTTGACGACGTCCCCGCCCCCGCCCCGACCACCCTGCCGCTGGCGGACTGCGCGGGACTGATCCTGGCCGATGATGTCGCCGCGACACTGCCCGTCCCGCCATTCACCAACTCGGCCATGGACGGGTTCGCCGTGCGCACAGCCGACATGGCGTCCGGAGTCGGCGTCACCCTCCCCGTCTCCGCCGATGTTCCGGCGGGCACGTGGCCGGGGCCGCTGGAACAGGGGACGGCGGCTCGAATCATGACCGGCGCCCCCGTCCCCGACGGCGCCGACGCCATCATCCCGGTGGAGGACACCGACTCCGCTCCCGGACCGCGGTCCTGCCCGACGACCGTCACCCTGACCGCCGACGTCACCGGACGGGTTCGAGCCGGCGTCCACATCCGACCGGCCGGCGAAGACGTCGATGTCGGAGACGTCGTGTTGCGCACCGGAGACGTGCTCTCCGCCGCGGCGCTGGCCTCGGCGGCGAGCATCGGACACGGCACGTTGCGCGTCTTCGCCCGCCCGCGGGTGGCCGTCGTGGCCACCGGCGCCGAACTCGTCGCCCCCGGTGAAGCACCCGGTCCCGGCCAGATCCCCGATTCCAACACCATCCTGATGACCACCCTCGCCCGCGGCTGGGGAGCCGACGTCACCGTCGTCCGGGCCAGCGGCGACACCGCCGATGAACTGGCCGACGCGCTGGCCCGCGCCGCCGCCGACGCCGACGTCGTGGTGACCTCCGGCGGCATCTCCGCCGGCGCATTCGATCCAGTGAAAACACTGGCCGCCGAGGGCCGCGCCGACATCGGGTTCCACCGGCTCCGCCAACAACCCGGCGGCCCGCAGGCATGCGGCCGCGTCGGTGACGCGGTCCTGCTCGGCCTGCCCGGCAACCCCGTCAGCGTCTTCGTCTCCGCCATCCTGTACCTGCGACCCCTCCTGGCGAAGCTGGCCGGACGAGAGGCGGGAGAGGCCGTCGTCAAGCGAAACGACCGGCCGACCGCGAACCTCGCCGCGCCCGCGATCCCCGGAATGGAAACCATCGAGGTCATCGCCGACGCCGAATTCCGGGCGCGGCGCGGCAAGATGCGCTTCGTGCCCGTCACCGTCGTCGACGGCCGCGCCCGCCCGGTCCATGAACGCGGGCTCGGATCGCACTTAATCGCCAGCCTGCACGGCGCGAACGCACTGCTCGTGCTGCCCGAAGCCGGCGCCGACGCACCCGACGTGTTTTCCCCCGGCGACCACCTCGCCGCCATCCCCCTCGACCCCGCGCTGCGCCCCGAAAAGGACCGACACTCATGAGCGACACCCTCGACGACTCCACCACCGACACCACCGACACTGCGAACACCGCCGGCGCCGCCGACGAACGAACCACCGAACCAGCCATGGGTTTCACCCACCTCGACTCCCGCGGCTCGGCCCGCATGGTCGACGTCACCGCCAAGAAGCCGACCGTCCGCTCGGCGACGGCGAAGGGCGAGGTCACGTGCTCGCCGACGGTGATGGCGGCCCTGCGCGACGGCACCGTCCCCAAGGGAGACGTCGCCGCAGTGGCGCGCATCGCGGGCATCGCCGCCGCGAAAAAGGTGCCCGACCTGCTGCCGTTGGCGCACGTCATCGGCGTGCACGGCTGCATCGTCGACGTCGAATGGGGCGACGACCGGGTTCTGCTCACCGCCACGGTCCGCACCGCCGACCGCACCGGCGTGGAGATGGAGGCGCTGACCGCCGTGACCGTCGCCGCGCTGGCGATCGTCGACATGGTCAAGGGCGTCGACCGGTCCGCCGCGATGGAGAACTGCCGCATCGTGGCCAAGTCCGGCGGTCGGTCCGGCGACTGGGTGCGCCCGGAATAGCACCGTGACCATGCATTACGACGACCACCGCGGGGCGCCCGCCGAGTTGCCGCCGTCGTTCGCCATCGTGTTGGCCGGCGGCACCGGCCGAAGGATGGGCGGCGCGTCGAAACCGGACGTCGTAGTCGCGGGGCGCCGCATGATCGACCACGTGCTCGGCGAACTCGCCGCGCAGTCCGTGCCCGCCGTCGTCGTGGGGCCGCCGGATCTCGCCGTTCCCGCCGACGTCCCGACCGGCGTGACCCTGGTTCGCGAGGATCCTCCCTTCGGTGGCCCCGCCGCCGGCATCGCCGCAGGTTACGACGCCGGGCCTTTGTCGTCCGGCACGTTGGTCGCCATCCTCGCCTGCGACGCGCCCTTCGCTCCGAGGGTTCTCCCCGATCTCGTCGCCGCCGCGTCCAACTCCGGCGGACCCACGTCCACCGGTGTTGGCGCATCCGATTCCGCCCGCACCAAACTCACGGGCGACGCCGACTCATCGGCCGCATCCGTCGGTGCGGTGGCCGTCACGCCGGATGGCCGGATTCAACGGTTGCTATGCGTCGTCGACTCCGATGCCCTGGGCGCCGCCATCCGCCGACTAGAGAACGCCGGCGGGGTTCGCGACCGATCCGTGCGCGCGCTCCTCGGCGGCCTACCCCTCACCCCGGTTGACGTGCCCGCGTGGGCCACCGACGCCGACACCCCGGACGACGTCATCGCACTCGAGCGCATGTCGCCGGATGGCCGCGAATCGCCACTGTGACGAAAGCCGATCGCCGACGCTCGCCTCGGCCGCGTGCCGGCCGTGCGTTAGCCGTGTTCCGAACGGGCGTTGGTTGCGTGTCGGCCCGTGACTGACGGGCCACGATGACGCGCCATGGGCAGACAATGCGCCACACCAGCCCCACCGCTAACCATCGACGGCCAAATCGCCCAAAACGACTCACCCCGCCGAACTCTACGGACCCCTGACCTGCGCATTCAGAAACGGTCAATGAGTCGTTTTGGGCGATTCACACGGCGATAACGCCCGAGTCATCGCTCCACCGCCGACTCGTCCAGCAAGCCGCCACCCCCAGGAAACGGGCCCCGACGGTGCGGACATCCGCCACCGCTGAACCCGTCGGCGGCCCGTCGCAAAGCGGCGCTTCAGTGATCGCCGCCGCCGAGCTGCTCCAGCAGATGCGGCATCAGCGGGCCGATGACCTCGATGGCGTCGCGCACGCCACCGGAGCTGCCCGGCGCGTTGACGATCACGGCCGCGTCCCCGCCACGCCCGGTCACGCCGACGATGCCGCGCGACAGGCCGGCCAACGGCGTCTTGGTCAGCCCATGGTTGAGGATCTGCGTTTCCAGCCCCGGCAGCCGCGTGGCCACGAACGGCTCGGTCGCCTCCGGAGTGTTGTCGCGGGGCGTGACGCCGGTGCCGCCGGTCGTGAATACGAGCCGGGCGCCCCCGTTCAGGGCGGTTTCGATGGCGGCGCGGATTTCCGGCACGTCATCGGTCACGACGACCGGCTCGGGGCACACGACGCCATGCGCGGCGAGCGCCTCGACGGCCCGCGGCCCGGACTTGTCGGGGCGAGTACCGGCGGCACAACGATCGCTGACGGTGATGACCACGCCCGGCACCTCCCCCTCCATCGGCGCGAGCTGCTTTTCGACGATCCCGTCGGAACCGGCACCGGCCCCGTTTCCCGAGTTCCCGTGCGCGCCCGACGCGGGCGAACCATCGCCCTCCGTTCGATTCGAATTCTGCGAATGCGCGGAATGCATTTCGTTCATTTCAACGTCCTTGCCGGCCATGATTCTTTCAACGTTCCTATCGTTCATGGTTCCTTAAGGCTCCCCATCGGACATGTCGGCCATGTTTCTTTCAATGTCCTTATCGGCCATGTTTCGATCATATGCCCTTCAATTCGACAACACGCATGTTGCGAAAATAACCCAATGACCTGCGCTTTTGATCTGGACGAATTTACGCATCCAAGTTACGATATTTGTGAGTGCAATCAACTCAGAAGCGCCGGAGGGCCGGCAATCGTGCGCACCGGTTATCTCCGCCAACACGGAATTGAGGCCCGCATGTCCATCGACACCTCCGGCCGAGTGATCCAAGGCTGGAACCCCGAAGATGAAGCAGCCTGGGACAAAAGCATCGCCTGGCGAACGCTGAGCATCACCACCTTCTCCATGATCCTGGCCTTCGCGGTCTGGTTCCTCGTCTCGGCGATCGCCCCCAAACTCAACGACATCGGTTTCGACCTGTCGCCCAGCCAGTTGTACTGGCTCGCGGCACTGCCCGGACTCTCCGGCGGCGCGATCCGCCTGATCTACATGTTCCTGCCGCCCGTTCTGGGCACCCGCAAGCTCGTCGGCATCACCTCGCTGCTGCTCGCGGTGCCGATGCTCGGCTGGGGCTTCGCCGTCACCGACCCGTCGACCCCCTACTGGTGGCTCGTCGTGCTGGCCCTGATGACCGGCATCGGCGGCGGCTGCTTCTCGGGTTACATGCCGTCGACCGGCTATTTCTTCCCCAAGCGCATGTCCGGCACGGCGCTCGGACTGCAGGCCGGCATCGGCAACTTCGGCATGTCCCTGATCCAGCTCATCGCCCCCTGGCTGATGGGCTTCACCCTGCTGGGCATCGGCTTCGTCGCCCCGCAACGCGACGCCGCCAACCGATCCGACCTGTGGGTCCACAACGTCGCCTGGTTCTTCCTGCCGTGGACCATCCTCGCCGCCATCCTCGCGTTCACCATGCTCAAGGACGTGCCCGTCAAGGCGAACTTCCGCCAGCAGCTGGACATCTTCGGCAACAAGAACACGTGGATCCTCACGATCATCTACATCATGACCTTCGGCGCCTTCTCCGGCTTCGCCGCCCAATACGCGCTGCTGGTCAACAACGTCTTCGGCAGGAGTTCCGACTTCGTCGCCCAGGGCTACGACCCCGAAACGCTGCCGCAGGGCGCCGCACTGGCGTTCCTCGGCCCGATGATCGGCGCCGGCGTCCGCGCCCTGTGGGGCCCGCTGTGCGACCGCTACGGCGGCGCGATCTGGACCTTCATCTGCGGCGTCGGCATGACCGTCTTCACCGTCGCGGTCGCCTTCCTGGTCAAGCCGACCGAACCCGACCAGTTCTGGTGGTTCTTCGCCGCCATGATGACCGTCTTCTTCTTCTCCGGCCTGGGCAACGCCGGCACGTTCAAGCAGATGCCGATGATCCTCAACCCCCGCCAGGCGGGTGGCGTCATCGGCTGGACCGCCGCGATCGCGGCCTTCGGCCCGTTCATCGTCGGCATGCTGCTCTCCGCCCTCGACCCGCAGGTCTTCTTCCTCGGCTGCGCGGTGTTCTTCGCCTTCGCCACGACGCTGACCTGGATCTACTACGCCCGCCCGAACGCTCCGTTCCCCGGCTGACCGAAGGACGCCGCCATGCCCCACCACGCCCGACGGGGCCAGCCCCCACCGTCGCAAAGCACAAAGACGACCACCCCGCCCACCGCTCCTGCCCCTCACCCGACTAGGAGTCTTCGATGACCACCACCGACAGCCGCCCGGCCTCCGGATCCGGCTCATCCAACCCCCTGTTCAAGCTGGGCGGACAACTCCGCCGCGGCACCGTGAGCGAAGACTCGCGCCAAATGTTCCTCAAAGGCGGCCGCGATGCGGACCGCTTCTACCGCCAACGCTGGAGCCATGACAAGGTCGTCCGCTCCACCCACGGCGTCAACTGCACGGGCTCGTGCTCGTGGAAGGTGTACGTCAAGGACGGCGTGATCACCTGGGAAACCCAGGAGACCGACTACCCGACGATCGGCTCGGACATGCCGGAATACGAGCCCCGCGGCTGCCCCCGCGGCGCGGCGTTTTCCTGGTACACGTACTCGCCGACGCGCATCCGCTTCCCCTACATCCGCAGCACGCTGCTGGATTACTGGCGGGAGGCGAAGGCCCGGCTGCAGGACCCGGTGCTGGCGTGGCGCGACATCGTGGAGGACCCGGAACGCTCGCGGGCGTACAAGGAAGCGCGCGGCAAGGGCGGCCTGGTGCGCACGACGTGGGACGAGGCGATGGAAATCGTCGCGGCCGCGCACGTGTACACGGTCAAGCGCTTCGGCCCCGACCGGCTGGCCGGCTTCACGGTCATCCCGGCGATGTCGATGCTGTCCTACGGCGCCGGTTCCCGCTTCTACCAGTTGATCGGCGGCGCGATGCTGTCGTTCTACGACTGGTACGCGGACCTGCCGATGGCCTCTCCGCAGGTCTTCGGCGACCAGACCGACGTCCCGGAGTCGGCGGACTGGTTCAACTCCGATTACCTCATCATGTGGGGCTCGAACATCCCGCTGACCCGCACGCCCGACGCGCACTTCATGACCGAGGCCCGCTACCACGGCCAGAAGGTCGTCGCGGTGTCGCCGGACTACGCGGACAACACGAAGTTCGCCGACGAGTGGCTGCGCGTCCACCCGGGCACGGACGGTGCGCTGGCGTTGGCGATGGGCCACGTCATACTCAAGGAGTTCCACGTCGAGCAGCAGACGCCGCGCTTCCTGGAGTACATGAAGCGCTACACGGACTCCCCGTTCCTGGTGCGGCTAAACGCCCACGACGGGGCGTACGTGCCGGGCAAGTTCGTCACGGCCTCGGATCTGCCCGCCGATCATCCGCTTCACGACGCCGCCAACGCGGAATTCCGCCCCCTGGTCCTCGACGAGGACGGGACGGTCAAGGATCCCGGCGGAACGATGGCGGACCGTTGGGGCGAGGCGGGTGAAGGAAAGTGGAATCTGCGCCTCGACGACTGCTCTCCGGCGATGACCGCCCTGGGCAAGAAGGGGGCCGAAGCCGTCGAGGTTCTGCTGCCCCGCTTCGACCTGCCCGGCGAGTCGACGCCGGAAGGTCCCGTCGGCGCGGGTGTGGTGTCTCGCGGCGTGCCGGCGTTCAAGCTCGGCGACGACCTGGTGACCACCGTGTTCGACCTGATGCTCGCCCGCTACGCCGTCGGCCGCGAGGGCCTGCCCGGTGAGTGGCCCGCCGACTACGACGACGCCTCCACCCCGGGCACCCCGGCGTGGCAGGAGGAGCACACCGGCGTGCCCGCCAACGCGGCGATCCGCATCGGCCGCGAGTTCGCCCGGAACGCCGTCGAAACCGAGGGCAAGTCCATGATCGTCATGGGCGCCGGAACGAACCACTACTACCACTCGGACACGATCTACCGGACGTTCCTGGCGCTGACCACCATGACCGGCTGCCAGGGCGTCAACGGCGGCGGCTGGGCGCACTACGTCGGCCAGGAGAAGGTCCGACCGATCACCGGCTGGGCGCAGTACGCGTTCGCGCTGGACTGGCAGCGCCCGCCGCGCCAGATGATCTCCACCGGCTTCTGGTACGCCACCACCGAACAGTGGCGTTACGACGGCACCGACGCCGAGCGACTCGGCTCACCGCTGCAGGAAGGGTCCTTCGCCGGCAAGACCACGGCGGACACCCTGGTCGAGGCCACGCGCCGCGGCTGGATGCCGTCCTACCCCACCTTCGACCGCAACCCGCTGGCCCTGGGCCAGGAGGCCGCGGACGCGGGGATGGCCCCGAAGGACTACATCATCAAGGAACTCGAGGAGGGCCGCCTGCGGTTCGCCATCGAAGACCCCGGCAACCCGGAGAACTTCCCGCGCATCATCGCCAACTGGCGCACCAACCTGCTGGGCTCCTCCGCCAAGGGCACCGAGTACTTCTATCGCCACATGCTCGGCTGCGACAACGCCGTGCAAGGCAAGGAAGTCCCCGCCGATCGTCGCCCGAAGGAAATGGTCTGGCGCGACGAAGCCGCCGTCGGCAAGGTCGACCTGATGTGGACCGCGGACTTCCGCAACACGTCCACCACGCTGCACTCGGACATCGTCCTGCCCGCGGCGACCTGGTACGAGAAGAACGACCTGTCCTCGACGGACATGCACCCCTACGTCCACGCCTTCAACGCGGCCATCGACCCGCCGTGGGAGGCCCGCTCCGACTTCCAGGTCTTCCAGGATCTGGCCAAGCGGTTCTCGGAGATGGCGCGCACGCATCTGGGCACCCAAACCGACGTCATCGCGGCACCGCTGTCCCACGATTCGCCGGACCAGATGGCGACCCCTCACGGCGTCGTCAAGCCCTGGTCCGAAACCCCGAAGGTGCCGGGCGTGACCATGCCCAAGCTGATCCCGGTGGAGCGCGACTACTCGGCCGTGTACGACAAGTTCAACGCCATCGGTCCGCTGCCCGAGAAGGCCGGCCTGGCCACCAAGGGCGTCGCATTCGACCCGACCCGCGAAATCGGCGAACTGGCGCACACCAACGGCGTCGCCCGCGGCGGCGCCGCCAAGGGCCGCCCTCGCATCGACACCGACGTCCGCGCCGCCGAAATGGTCCTGCGCCTGTCCGGCACCACCAACGGCCGCCTGGCCACGGAAGGCTTCAAGCACCAGGAGAAGCGCACCGGCGTCGAACTCGCCGACCTGTCGGCCGAGGAAGCCGGCAAGCGCATCACCTTCGCGGACGTCTCCGCCCGCCCGGTGCCGGTGATCACCTCGCCGGAATGGTCCGGCTCGGAACACGGCGGCCGCCGCTACTCGGCGTTCGTCATCAACGTCGAGCGGCTCAAGCCGTTCCACACGCTCACCGGCCGCCAGCACTACTACCTGGACCATGACTGGATGCGCGACATGGGCGAAGCCCTGCCGGTGTTCCGTCCCCCGCTCGACCTGCACCACCTCTACGGCGAGGCCGCACCCGGCACGGTCAGCGTCAACGGGGCGGGCCAGACGGAAGTGGCGGTGCGGTACCTGACGCCGCACAACAAGTGGGCCATCCACTCGCAATACTTCGACAACCTGCACATGCTGGCGCTGTCGCGCGGCGGCCAGGTCGTCTGGATGTCCCCCGCCGACGCCGAAAAGATCGGCGTCGCCGACAACGAATGGATCGAGGGCTACAACCGCAACGGCGTCATCGCCGCCCGCGCGGTCGTCTCCCACCGCATCCCCGAGGGCACGGTCTACATGCACCACGCCCAGGAACGCACCGTCGGCGTGCCGGTGGCGGAAACGTCCGGCAAGCGCGGCGGCATCCACAATTCGCTGACGCGGATCCTGATCAAGCCGTCCCACCTCATCGGCGGCTATGCCCAGCATTCCTACGCGTTCAACTACACCGGCCCGACCGGCAACCAGCGCGACGAGGTCACCGTGATCCGCCGCCGCTCCCAGGAGGTTGAGTTCTGATGAAGGTCATGGCGCAGCTGTCCATGGTCATGAACCTGGACAAGTGCATCGGCTGCCACACCTGTTCGGTCACGTGCAAGCAGACGTGGACGAACCGCGAGGGCACCGAGTACGTCTGGTTCAACAACGTCGAGACGCGTCCCGGCGTCGGTTACCCCAAGCAGTGGGAGGACCAGGAGAAGTGGAAGGGCGGGTGGGTCCGCAAAGCCAACGGTAAGGTGGTGCCCCGCGCCGGCGGGCGGCTGAAGAAGCTGGCCACGATCTTCTCCAACCCGGACATGCCGGAGATGACGGACTACTACGAGCCGTGGACCTACGAGTACGACAAGTTGCTGTCGGCTCCGAAGGATTCGAAGCACGTGCCCACGGCGCGGCCGGTGTCGCAGTTGTCCGGCAAGCCGATCGACACCATCGAGTGGTCGTCGAACTGGGACGACGATTTGGGCGGGTCGCAGGAGATCCTGGACGACGACCCGGTGCTGCGGAAGATGGGCGAGAAGGTCCGCCACGAGATCGAGCAGTCCTTCATGTTCTATCTGCCGCGCATTTGCGAGCACTGCCTCAACCCGACGTGCGTGGCGTCGTGTCCGTCGGGCGCGATGTACAAGCGCGCGGAGGATGGCATCGTTCTGGTCGACCAGGACAAGTGCCGCGGTTGGCGCATGTGCGTCTCCGGGTGCCCGTACAAGAAGGTGTACTTCAACCACCACACGGGCAAGGCCGAGAAGTGCACCCTGTGCTATCCGCGCCTGGAGGTCGGCGAGCCGACGATCTGTTCCGAGACGTGCGTCGGCAGGCTCCGATACCTTGGTGTGTTGCTTTACGACGCCGACCGGGTCGGCGAAGTGGCCGCGACGGAAAATGATCAGGATCTCTACGAGGCGCAGCGTTCCATCCTGCTGGACCCGAATGACCCGGAGGTCATCGCGGGCGCACGGGCCGGCGGAGTGCCGGAGTCGTGGATCACGGCGGCGCAGGAGTCGCCGATCTGGAAGTTGATCAGCGTGTACAAGGTCGCGTTGCCGATTCACCCGGAGTACCGGACGCTGCCGATGGTCTGGTACATCCCGCCGCTGTCCCCGGTCGTCGACGCGGTCACCGCGTCGGGAGCCGACGGCGAGGAACACCGGATGCTGTACACCGCCATCGCCACGATGCGCATCCCGCTGGAATACCTGGCGGAGCTGTTCACCGCCGGCGATACCGCGGTGGTGGAGAAGGTGCTGCGCAAGCTCGCCGCGATGCGGTCGTTCATGCGCGACGTGCGCGTCGGCCGGGAACCCGACCCGGAAATCGCGGCGGCCGTGGGCATGGCCCCGCAGGACATCGAGGACATGTACCGGTTGCTGGCCATCGCAAAGTATGACGAGCGCTACGTCATCCCGACCGCGCATTCCGAATCCGCCGCCACCCCGGAGGGGATCGCCGCCATGGGCTGCTCCCTGGACGACTTCGGCGGCCCCGGCATGCACGACCCGAACATGTCCGCCGAAGCGCTCGCCGCCGAATTCCACGGCGTCCCCGTGCAGGACGTCGCCGCCGGTTCCGGTCGCGTGCCGCTGGCCTCCTGGAGCCCGGGCGAACGTCCCGACTCCATGTTCCCCAAGAGGTGATGGCGATGGCGTTGAATTTCCTGGGCCGCCCGGCGCGGCGCGCGGCGGAGCAGGCCCGCGCCACTGAGGTCGCCGAACCGACCCACGTGCCCATGACCGACGCCCAGCGGCGCACCGTGCTCATGGCGGCGGCCACGCTGCTGGACTACCCCGGCGGCGACGCAGAGTCCCGCTGGGATGCGGTCGCGCAGGTTCTGCCAGACCTCCCCCTCGAAGCGTCCGACCCGCTCGCCGGCTTCATCGCCCATGCACGTGCCGTCGGCAAGCGAGCCCTGGAAGAGCACTACGTGGCCACCTTCGACCAGAAGCGCCGCTGCAACCTTTACCTGTCCTACTACGCCACCGGCGACACCCGGCAACGCGGCGTCGCCCTGCTGAGTTTCCGCGAAATGCTCGCCGCCGTCGGCCTCGAGCAGGATCGTGACGAACTGCCCGACCACCTGTGCGTCGTGTGCGAGGCCGCCGCCCGCGAACCCGGCAGCCCCGAAACCGGAGATGCCATCGCCGCCGACGTGCTGGCCACCCACCGCGACGGCATCGAAGTGCTGCGCCACGCCCTCGCCGACCGTGGCAGCGCCTACTCCGGCGTCATCGACGCCCTGGTCACCGCGCTGCCCCCGCTCGACGAGGAGACGCGCGAACGCTACCTCAAGCTGGTCACCGCGGGACCGCCGGCCGAGCTGGTCGGCACCCTGGAACTCCCCTTCCCCGTCAGCAATCAGGAGACGAGATCATGACGACCTTCGACTACATCCTCTGGATCGCCCTGCCGTGGTTGTGCATCGCGATCTTCCTGGTCGGCACCATCTGGCGCTTCCGCGTCGACCAGTACCGCTGGACCACCCGGTCCTCGCAGTTCTTGGGCAACCGGCTGCTGAAGTACGCGTCGCCGATGTTCCACTACGGCATTTTGTTCGTGGCGATCGGCCACTTCATGGGTCTGATCATCCCGAAATCGTGGACCGAGGCCGCGGGCATCCCGCAAACCGCGTACCACTGGTTGGCGACGATCGGCGGCATGACCGCGGCGATCGTGACCATCCTCGGCCTGATCGGACTGCTGTGGCGCCGCCGCACCGACACGTCGGTGTTCCGAGCGACGACCCCGAACGACAAGTTCATGTATTTCATGTTGGCGTTGCCCATCGCCCTGGGCACCATCGCGACGGTGCTCAACCAGGTGATGACGGACTCCCACGGCTACGACTACCGCGAGACCATTTCCCCATGGTTGCGCAGCCTGTTCCTGTTCAATCCCCAGCCGGAGCTGATGGTCGACGTGCCGTTGTCGTTCAAGCTGCACGTCATCGCCGGGTTCCTGTTGTTCGCGGTGTGGCCGTTCACGCGTCTGATCCACGCGCTCAGCGCCCCGGTGGGGTACCTCAACCGTCCGTACATCGTGTACCGGTCGCGGTCGCCGCGCACCACGACCAAGCATTCGGGCGGCTGGGACCCGGTGTCCACGCGGGAGCCGGAAAAGGGGCAGGCCAGGTCGTCCGGCGCCTGATCCGCGCGGGGCGAGACGGTCCTCGAAGCACGAGGAAAGAACACGAGGAAGGAGCAGGCGATTACCGATCACGGTGGCACGACGCGGAAGCCGTCCTACAACGACATCGCGTTCGACGATCACGTCCGCGCCCGCCAGAGGGCGGCGGGTGCGGGCAATCGCGTCGACGACCGCCCCAATCTCGACGGGCCGACCGGCGCCGGAGGCCCCGGCGGTTTCGCCTTCGAGGCCGTCGACGCGAAGCTGATCCGGGAAGCCGACGTGTTCTTCCTCTCGTCGGTCACTGGCGCCGGGTGGCCCTACGTGCAGCACAAGGGCGGGCCCAGGGGTTTCGTCCACGTCCTCGATGACCGAACCCTCGCGTTTCCCGACTTCCCCGGAAACCAGCAGTACGTCAGCGCCGGCAACATCGACCGCGACGGCCGGGTGTGCCTGTTTTTCGTCGACTTCCCCACCCGACGCCGGTTGAAGGTCTTCGGCGTCGCCCGGGCGGTGGAGGCCGACGACGATCCCGACCTCATCGAGCGCATGCGCGATCTCGGTCCCCGCTCCGACCGGGAGATCCGGGCGACCATCGAGCGGGTGATCGTCGTCGACGTCGCGGCGGTCGACGCGAACTGCTCGAAACACATCAAGCCCCGGTGGGACCGTGACGCCGTCGAAGAGCGCATCGACCTCTACCGCGCCGACATCGAAAAACTCAGGGCCGAGATCGACGAACTGACGGCCGAGGTCGAAAGATTGAATGACGAGTTGGAGAGGCGCCCCATGGCGCCCGACAACTAGGCTGGCAGCGGAATTGAAGCCGGGAGTTTTCATGGGAATCAACCGAAGTGAATCCACGGGGCGCGGAGTTGTGCGCCGGGCGACGGCCGCGACCGCGGCGGTGGGGCTCGCGGGCCTGACCGCGTGCTCGGGCGGCGGAGCCGACGACGGTGAGCGGCGGACGTTGACCGTGTTCGCCGCCGCGTCGCTGCAGAAGACCTTCGAGGAGATCGAGCGGCGGTTCGAGGAAGACAACCCGGACATCGACGTGGTGTTCTCCTTCGACGGGTCGCAGAACCTGGTCGACCAGCTGCAGGCCGGCGCGCCCGCGGATGTCCTGGCCACCGCCGACCTGCGCACCATGGAGCGTGCGGAGGAGGCCGGCGCGGTGCGTGCGCCGCAGACGTTCGCGACGAACACGCTGACGCTCATCGTCCCCGAAGGCAATCCCGCCGGCGTGACGGGATTGGACGATTCGCTTGACGACGCCAAGCTGGTCGTGTGCGCCCCCGAGGTGCCGTGCGGCGCCGCCACGCAAAAGATCCTCGACGCCACCGGCACCGAGATTTCGCCGGTGTCGGAGGAGTCCAAGGTCTCCGACGTGCGTGGAAAGGTCGAGGCGGGGCAGGCCGACGCGGGCATCGTCTATCGCACCGATGCCAACGCGGCGAAGGGCGTGGAGGCCATCGACATCGACGGCGCCGACGAGGCGGTCAACGAGTACCCCATCGCCGTCACCGCCGACGCCGGCGAGGACGGACGGCGATTCTCCGACGCGGAGATGTGGATCCGCGCGGTGTTGTCCGATTGGGGTCGGGAAATCCTCGCCGACGCCGGGTTCGGCGCGACGGGCGGAGCAGACGGCACGCGATGACCGTCCGCACGGGCTCGACGAGCACCGCTCCCCCGGCCTGGATCGCCGTGCCGGCCGCCGTTGCGCTGGCCGTCGCGGTCATCCCGGTCATCGCGCTGTCGATGCAGGTGCCGTGGGCGCGGGTGCCGGAGCTCATCTCCTCCGAGGCGGGGTCCGCGGCGCTGGGAATTTCGCTGCGCACGAGTGTGCTGTCGGCGCTGATCGTCATGGTGGTCGGCATTCCTCTTGCCGTCCTCATGGCGCGGGCGCGCCGCTGGGCCGGTGCACTGCGGCTCGCGGTGGTGCTGCCGATGACAATGCCGCCCGTCGTGGGGGGCCTGGCCTTGTTGGCGGCGTTCGGTCGCACGGGCGTCATCGGTTCGCGGTGGCCGTGGCTGGCCGAGTACTTTTCCTTCTCCACCGCCGCGGTCGTCCTCGCGCAGGTCTTCGTGTCGTTGCCCTTCCTGGTGTTGGCGGTGGAGGGCTCCGTGCGCGGCCTCGATCCCCGGCATGCGGAGGCGGCGGCCGGCCTCGGGGCGTCGCGAAGCCGCATCCTCTGGCAGGTGACGCTGCCCATGGTCCTGCCGGCGATCGTCTCGGGTGCCACGCTGTCTCTGGCACGGGCACTCGGCGAGTTCGGTGCGACGCTGACGTTCGCGGGCTCGCTGCCGGGCGTCACCCGTACCCTTCCGCTGGCCATCTATTTGGAGCGGGAGAACGAACCCGAGCTGGCGCTGGCGTTGTCGGCCGTGTTGCTCGGCATCGCCATCGCGCTCGTGGCCATCGGCGCGGCGGTGCCGTGGTGGATGGAACGCCGAGGGCGCGCCTCGCGAACCGACTCCACCGATTCGACCGACGCCGTCGACTACTGCGGCACCTCCGATTCATTCACCGCGCCCGACGGTCCGGCCGAATCCGGGGACCTGGGCGTCGTCACGCACGAGCCCGGGCCGACTGCGGACCTGGCCCCGTCGGTGACGGTGCCGGGGCTGCTCGATGCGGAGCCGACGATACCGACGAGCCGCACCACCGCTGTGATCGGCCCGAACGGGGCAGGCAAGTCGACGCTGATGCGGGCCATCGCGGGGCTGCCGGTGCGCGGTGGCGCGACGGTGACCGGTGATGTGCCGCGCGCGGTGCTGCTGACGCAGGATCCGGCGCTGCTGCCCCACAGGACGGCGCTGGGCAACGTGGAGTTCGCCTGCCGAGACCGCGACCGGGCCCATGCGGAACTCGCCGCGATCGGCGCCGCGCACCTGGCCGATCGCCGCCCCGCTTCGTTGTCCGGAGGTCAGGCCGCGCGGGTGGCGCTGGCGCGTGCGCTGGCCGCCGACACCGACGTGATCCTCCTCGACGAACCCTTCGCAGCCCTCGACTCGGAGTCCGCCGCGGCACTGCGCGGGGTTCTGCGCCGCCGACTCCGCGGCCGTACGGCGATGCTGGTCACCCATGATCCGGTTGACGTGGCCACGCTGGCCGATCACGTCATCGTCATCGAGGACGGCCGCATCGCCGCCGTCGGTGCCCCGGCAGAGCTGCTCGCCGCCCCCTCCACACGGTTCCTGGCCCGCTTCGCCGGGCTCGTCGCCTTCCGGGGCACCGCCACCGTGCTTGACGACGACACGATCGCCGTGACCGCCCCCGGCGGCGCCCGAGTCATCGGCGTGGCCGCCGACCCCGTCGACGAGGACGCGGAGGCGGTGGCCCTGTTCTCGCCGAGGGCCGTCACCCTCCACGCGGTCGAAGACGATCTCGTCGACACCAGCGCCCGCAACGACCTCGCCTGCACCGTGCACGAGATCCATCACCAGGGCACGTCCGTCAGCGTGGAACTGCGGGCCGCCCGCGGCGGCGCCACGATCATCGCGGAGATCTCCGCCCATTCGCTGACCACGCTGGGATTGGCCGTGGGCTCCCCCGTCCGGGCGGCCGTCAAAGCAATGCAGGTCCAGGTTCTGCCCGCCGACGATTGACCCCGTAACAATTGACCTCGCCGACGCCGGGCCCCGCCATTGGTGCGGGGCCCGGCGTCGTCAACGGGTGAAGCGTTACCGGCGAACTACGGGCGGGTGTGGCCGGTGCCGCGCAGGATCCACTTGGTCGACGTCAGCTCCGGCAGGGCCATCGGGCCGCGGGCGTGGAGCTTCTGGGTGGAGATGCCGATCTCCGCGCCCATGCCGAACTGCTCGCCGTCGGTGAAGGCGGTCGACGCGTTGACGTTGACCGTGGAGGCGTCGACGCGCTCGACGAAGGTCTCGCAGGCGTTCCAGTCCTTCGCGGAAATCGCCTCGGTGTGGCCGGAGCCGTGTGCGTTGATGTGGTCGGCGGCGGCCTCCACGCCGTCGACGACCTTCGCCGCGATGTCGAAGGACAGGTACTCGTCGTTCCAGTCTTCGTCGGTGGCGGGGATGATCTCGCCGCCCCACGGCAGATTGTCGGCGTCGCCGTGGACCTTCACGTCGGCGTCGACCAGCGCGTCGAGGACCTTGCCGATCTTCTCCTCGCCAAGGGCGGAATCCAGCAGCACGACCTCGGTGGCGTTGCACACCGAGCAGCGGCGGGTCTTGCCGTTGATCAGCAACGCGATGGCCTCGTCGACGTCGGCGGAACCGTCGATGTAGAGGTGGCAGTTGCCCGTACCGGTCTCGATGGCCGGCACCGTGGCGCGGGTGACCACGGCCTCGATGAGACCGGCGCCGCCACGCGGAATGACCACGTCGACCAGGCCGCGGGCGGTGATCAGGTCCTGGACGGAATCGTGGGTCTCGCACGGCAGCAGCTGCACCAGATCCTCGGGAGCTCCATCGGCGGCGAGCACGCCGCGCAGCACCTCCACCAGGGCGGTGTTGGAGTTCACGGCCGACTTCGACCCGCGTAGCAGGGCGACGTTGCCGGACTTCAGGGCCAGGCCGAAGGCGTCGACGGTGACGTTCGGACGGGCCTCGTACACCATGCCCATCACGCCCAGCGGCACGCGGACCTGCGACATCTTGATGCCGTTGGGCAACGTCGACCCGCGCAGCACCTCGCCCACCGGATCCTGCAAAGCGGCGACCTGGCGCAAACCGCCGGCGATTCCCCGGATGCGATCGTCGTCAAGCTTCAGACGGTCGATGAGGGACTCCGCCAGGCCCCGCTCGCGACCGGCCTCGATGTCGCGCTCGTTGGCCTCGAGGATCTTCTCGGCCTGCTCCACCAGCGCATCGGCGGCGGCCAGCAGAATCCGGTTCTTCCGCTCGGAGGTGTAGCCCGCCAGCTCGTGGGAAACGGCCTTGGCGCGGCGGGCCTTGTCCAGCACTTCGTCGCGCTCGGCGGCGCGGGCGTCGGTCATGGTCTGGTCAGTGGTCGCGTCAGTCATGCGAACCAGTGTAGGGAATCCCCGGACGCCGCGGTCGGGGCACTGCAATCCGGGCGCGTGCATCCGGATGCCCCCGCAGTCAGGCCACGGCGACCCGGGCGCGTGCCACGGCGACGTCGGTCCACGGGGCGACTGACTCCACCCACGGAAACACCACCTCCATGAGCAGCAGGAACACGAACGCCAGAACCGCGAGAACGAAGAGCAGCTTCAGCCACGCGGGGCCGGGAAGCGCACGCCACAAAGCCCGATACATTTACGCGGCTCCCTTCTGCTCGACGCCGGCCAACACACCGTGGACGATCAGGCGGTGCGTGTTCGACCACTGCGGGTGGCACGTGGTGAACGTCACCAGGCTCGCCTCACCGTACGGGGCGATGACCTCGGTCTGGTTCGGGTCGACGATGTGGCGGCCCGGCACCTCCGGCACGACGGTGCCCTCCGGCACGCAATCGAACGACTCTCCTCGCCCGGCCAGGCCGTCGACCGGCAGAACCTTGTAGCGGTACACCGCCGACTGGGTCTCCACGATGATGTCGTCGCACGTGCCCAACCGGTCGATGTCGTCGAACGGGGCGCCGTTGCCGTCGCGGTGCGCGGCGAACGCGGCATTGCCCACCTGACCCGGCAGCGCAGTGCCCGGGTAATGGCCCGGACCGTTGGCGATGGTGGCCAGGTCGACTCCCTCGAAGGCCACGAACTCGTCGATGCCCGCCTTCCGCGCCGTCAAAAACGCCACCGGCGCACCGTGGGTGCCCCAGCCGTCGCCATAGCCGGCCATCGCCGGGTCGAGCGGCGCATCCGGCTCCCCCGGCGCGGCCCCCTCCCCTTCCGCGGCGACGCCGACCTCACCCCACTGCGAGCGGAGGTCATCGGTTGCCTGGGACTGCGCACGCCCCGTGGCCAGGCCCGTCCAATACAGCTGGTAGAAGACGAAAAGCGCGATGATCACGGCGAACGTGATCAACAATTCGCCCAGAACACCTGCGATGCGGGACACCATGCGTCCGATTATGCACCCCGGGCGCACCAACGAAGAAACCCGGACCCCGACGCAAAACCGGGGTCCGGGGCGGAAGGGCGTCGACCCCGACGTCGGAGGCGTCGGCCCGGAGGCCGGAGCCGTCGAGGCGGACGCTCGGGGCGGCTACGCCCGCGAGGCGTAGCCCGACAGGTAATCGGCGTGGATCACCGGCTTCTGCATGCCATCCGGCAGCTCGGCGGTGGTGCGGCCGATCATTTCGGAGAGCTCGTCGGAGTCGTAGGCCACCTCGCCGCGGCCGACGATCTCGCCGTTGGGCCCGACGATGTCCACGATGTCGCCGGACGAAAACTCCCCGTCGATGCTGGTCAGGCCCACCGGCAGCAGGGAGCGGCGGTGCTCGGTGACGGCGGTGACCGCACCGGCGTCCAGGCGCAGCACGCCCGACGAATCCGCCGCATAGAGAACCCAGAACTGCCACGCCGACAGGCGGTCCTCCTTCGGTGCGAAGGCGGTGCCCACGTCGGCCTGATCCAGCGCCGCGTCGATGTTCTCCGTCGACGTCAACAGCACCGGCACACCGCCACGGGACGCCAGACGCGCCGCCGACACCTTCGACGCCATGCCGCCGGTGCCCAGCTTGCCGCCATCGCCGGCGACGACGCCCTTGAGGTCATTGCCGCTCCACACCTCGGGCACGAACTGCGCACCCGGCTCGGAGGGGTTGCGGTCGTATAGGCCGTCGACGTCGGAAAGCAACACGAGCGCATCGCAGAACGCCAGGTGCGACACCAGCGCAGCCAGACGGTCGTTGTCGCCGAAGCGCATCTCCGAGGTGGCCACCGTGTCGTTTTCGTTGACGATCGGAATGGCGTGCAGCTGGCGCAGACGATCGATGGTGCGCTGCGCGTTGCGGGCGCGGGGGCGGTTGCCGGCATCGGCCGATGTCAGCAGAACCTGCGCGGTGGTGCGGCCGAACCGGGCGAACGAACGGGACCACTCCTGTGCCAGGCGCACCTGACCGACCGCCGCGGCGGCCTGTTTGGTCGCCAGGTCCGTCGGACGCGACGACAGACCCAGCGGTCCCATGCCCGACGCCACCGCACCGGAGGACACCAGGATCAGGTCACTTCCGGTGACCATGCGCTTTTCCAGGGCTTCGGCGATCTCGTCGATCTTCGCCGGGTCGGTGCGCCCGTCGGGACCGGTCAGTGAGGACGAGCCGATCTTCACCACGATCCTCTTCGCGTCGCGGATGCTGTCGCGGGTGGAGCTGGAGTAAGGCGGGTTCATGGGCCCTTTCGTTTCGTCGTCGGAACGGGGGATGTATGTGGACTGGAACTGGGGTCTGAGATCCGGGGGCTGTCCCGCTTGCCGACGATGAAGCCGGGGACGGGAGCAGCGGGATCGTCGGTGATTACTGGTAGCGCTCGCGGTCGGCCTGTTCGCCGTCGCCGTAGTCGAACTCGTCGATGAGGCCGCGGCGCACCTGCGAGGCACGCTTGCGCTCTTCGGCGGACACGCGGTCGTTGATCTCCAGGCGCTGGTCGGTGCCGCGCCCGGAGGGGACGAAGTCGTCGAGGCCGGCGGCGGTCTGCGGGTGCCACTCGAAGGTGATGTCGCCGATGGTCACCGGGCAGCCGGGGACGGCGCCGGCCTTGGCCAGGGCGTCCTCCACGCCCAGTTTGGCCAGCCGGTCGCCGAGGAAGCCGACGGCTTCGTCGTTTTCGAAATCGGTTTGGTGGATCCAGCGCTGCGGCTTGCGGCCCAGCACGATGAAACCGTCCTGCACCTCGGGGTCGCGTTCGATTTCGAAGTCCTGGGTGCGACCGCGGCGACCGACGGCCTTGGGCACGATGACGGCGGGCTTCTCGTCCTTCTTCGCCGGGTTTTCCGCGCGGTACTTTGCGACGGCTTCGGCCAGACCGTAGGTCAGCTCCTTGAGTCCGTCGCGGGTGGCGGTGGAGATGCCGTAGGTCGGCCAGCCGAACTCCTCGAGCTCCTCGCGCATGAAGTCGGCCATCTCCTGGGCCTCGGGCACGTCGAGCTTGTTGAGCACGATCACCCGCGGACGCTCCGCGAGGTCGCCCAGTCCGACGTCGCCGGCCAGCGCGGACTGGTAGTTGGCCAGCTCGTGCTCCAGGGCCTTGATGTCGTCGACGGGGTTGCGGTCGGACTCGTACGTCGCGCAGTCGACCACGTGCGCCAGGACGGCGCAGCGCTCGATGTGGCGGAGGAAGTCCAGGCCCAGGCCACGGCCCTCGGAGGCACCCGGGATGAGGCCCGGCACGTCGGCGACGGTGAAGGACTCGTGGCCGACGTTGACCACGCCGAGGTTCGGCTGCAGCGTGGTGAACGGGTAGTCGCCGATCTTCGGCTTGGCCGCCGACAGCGCCGAGACCAGCGAGGACTTGCCCGCCGAAGGGAAACCGACCAGACCGACGTCGGCCATCGACTTCAGTTCGAGGACCAGGTCCTTCTGTTCGCCCGGTTCGCCGAGCAGGGCGAAACCGGGGGCACGACGCGACCTCGACGCCAACGCGGCGTTGCCCAGTCCGCCGTACCCTCCCTCTGCGGCGATGAAGCGGGTGCCCTTGCCGGTCAGGTCCGCGAGAACCTCACCGTCGGTGGTCATGACGACCGTGCCCTCGGGCACCTCCAGCACCAGATCCCGGCCGCGGGCGCCGTTGCGGTGATCGCCGGCGCCGGGACGGCCCTTCTCGGCCTTGATGTGCGGGTGGAAGTGGAAGTCCATCAGCGTGTGCACCTGGGGCGACACCTCGAAGATGATGTCGCCGCCGTGCCCGCCGTTGCCGCCGTCGGGACCGCCGAGGGGCTTGAACTTTTCGCGCAGCACGGAATTGCAGCCGTGGCCGCCGTCGCCCGCCTGCAGGTGCAGGACGACGCGATCGATGAACCGTGACATGGGGTCCTCATTCCTCGGGGTGCTGGGAACTGGGCCGGTGCCTGTGCCGTGTCCGACTGCTTCCGGCGGCCAAAGCGCATCCGATTTCGGGCACGCAAAAGCCGGGCCCGACTGATCGGACCTCCGCATGACCCTCGATTGTCGCACAATCGCGGCCCCAACCGGTATGTTCCGGGGCGGATGGTGAGAAGTTCAACGTCTCCTCCGCCGTGCGATGCGGGTCACTTCGTCGTCGCAAGTAGCCGTCACAGCAAGCGGGTCGCTCGTCGTCAAGCGGGTCGCGTGTCGCAAAGCCACGCCCGAAGGAGTGCGCGCGGGCGCCGGGAGGCGTTCGAACATCGGAAATCCGGGGGCCGTGCTTTAGTGGGGGCATGACGCGAAGTGGCGATGCGGCACAGTCCGATCCGATGGCCCCCGACGAGGCCGGGCACGCGCCCGCCACGCGGCGGGAAGCCGACGAGCTGCTGCAGGGGTTGGCCGGGCCGGGGACCTCGCTGCGCGACGACCAGTGGGTGGCCATCGACGGCCTGGTCAATCGGCGCGAACGGATGCTGGTTGTGCAGCGCACCGGTTGGGGCAAGTCGGCGGTGTACTTCATCGCGGCGAAACTGCTGCGGCGGCGCGGGCGCGGGGCCAGCGTGATCATCTCCCCGCTGTTGGCGCTGATGCGCAACCAGGTCGCCGCGGCACAGCGGGCCGGCATCGTCGCCGAGACCGTCAACAGCGCGAACATGACGGAATGGGACGACATCCAGCGGCGCGTGGCGGCCGGGCAGGTCGACGTGCTGCTGGTGTCGCCGGAGCGGCTGAACAATCCGCAGTTCCGCGACGACGTCCTGCCGTCGCTGGCGCAGGCCGCGGGCATGGTCGTGGTCGATGAGGCGCACTGCATCTCCGACTGGGGCCACGACTTCCGGCCCGACTACCGGCGCATCCGCGATCTGCTCGCCGGTCTGGGCCCGGGGGTTCCCGTGTTGGCGACGACGGCGACGGCCAATGACCGCGTCGTCGAGGACGTGCGGGCGCAGCTGGGCGACGGCACCGGCGTGCTGCGCGGTGGACTGGATCGGGAATCGCTGCGGCTCAACGTCGTGCGGCTGCCCGACACGACGAAACGCCCCGCGTGGTTGGCGTCGCATCTGCGGCAGCTGCCGGGGTCGGGCATCATCTACTGCCTCACCGTCGCGGCGGCGGAGGACCTGGCCGAGGCGTTGATTGCGGCGGGGTACGACGTCGCCGCGTACACCGGCCGCACCGACGCCGCCGAGCGTGAACGGCTTGAAGCGGCGCTGCTGAACAACGAGGTCAAGGCGCTGGTGGCCACGTCGGCGTTGGGCATGGGCTTCGACAAACCGGACCTGGGATTCGTGGTGCACATGGGTGCGCCGGGGTCGCCGATCTCGTATTACCAGCAGATCGGCCGTGCCGGCCGCGGCACCGATCGGGCCGAGGTCGTGTTGCTGCCGGGCGCCGAGGACCGTGACATCTGGGAGTACTTCGCCTCCCTGTCGTTTCCGTCGGAGGACGTCGTGCGCATGCTTCTCGACGAGCTCGCCTCCTACGGAGACCAACCCGCATCGACGGCGCGGCTGGAAACCGCCGTGGACCTGTCGAGGTCGCGACTGGAGCAGGTGCTGAAGGTCCTCGACGTCGACGGCGCCGTGCGGCGAGTCCGGGGCGGGTGGATCGCCACCGGTGCGCCGTGGGAGTACGACACCGCCCGCTACGGCGGTTTGGCCGAGGCCCGCAAAGCCGAGCAGGAGGCGATGCTCGCCTACGAGCGACTCGGCGATGCTCCGGGCTGCAAGGTTGTCACGGACGAAGAGGGCACCCCGGACGGAGAGGGCGGAGATGGGTCGTCGTCACGCAACGGCGACCCCGACCCGGACGCCTGCCGCATGCTGTTCCTGCGCAGGCAACTCGACGACCCCACCGCCACCGGGCCCTGCGGACGCTGCGACAACTGCACCGGGCGGCACCTGTCCCCCGACATCGACGCGGAAGTCGACGACGTCGTGCGGGCACGGCTGAACGAACCCGGCGTGCGCATCCCCGCGCGGAAACAATGGCCGACCGGGCTCGACCGCCTCATGGCCGGTGGCGACGGACTCGGGCGCGCCGGTTCGACGCTCGGCGTGACCGGGCTGCGCGTGCCGTTGAAGGGCAAGATCGCCGGCGTCGGCGAAGGGCGCGCCATCGGGCGGCTCAACGACATCGCCCGCGGGCCGGCGCTGACCACGCTGCTCACCGAAGCGTCGTGGCGGCCCGGCCCCGATTGGCGGAGCGACCGGGTGCTGCGCGACCTCGTCGACGTGCTCGCCGGGTGGGACTGGGAGGTGCGGCCCGACACCGTCGTCGCGCTCGTCACCCACGACACCGTCGACCTGGACGCCCATGCGGCGGGGGCCGCAGCGGCGGGATCCACAGCCGCTGGAGCCATGGACGCGGGAACCACGGCGCCGGGCGATGCTGCGCTGCACGGCTCCAGCCCCGATGGT
Source organism: Corynebacterium freneyi (assembly GCF_030408835.1). Lineage (NCBI taxonomy): Bacteria > Bacillati > Actinomycetota > Actinomycetes > Mycobacteriales > Corynebacteriaceae > Corynebacterium > Corynebacterium freneyi. The sequence continues at coordinate 786,902 of NZ_CP047357.1, read as the reverse complement.
GCCGCGGTGCATGGGTCGGGCCCCGATGGTGCCGCGCTGCATGGGTCGGCGCTCGACGAGATTGCCGTGGCCTGCGCGATCGCCATCTCCGACATCGGTCGCATGCGCTTCGGAGGCGTCCTGCCGGTGCGCGACGGATCCCGCCCCGTGGAGGCCCAGAACTCCGCGTACCGAGTCGCCGGCCTCGCCGACCGGTGGGACTGGACCGCCATCTCCGATCTCGAGCTGGGCAACGGGCCGATCCTGCTGGTCACCGACTGCATCGACACCGGATGGTCGATCACCCTCACCGCCGCCGCGCTCGCTTCCGCCACCGGCCGCGACGTCCTCCCGCTGGCCCTGGCCTCCCGCGGATAGGCGGCGCCGGGCGCTTTCGCCATTGGGCTCAGGGGCGGCCGTCGCAAAGCCCCCACCACACCGACGAATGTGCGCCACACGCTCTCCTGCGCACACTCGTCAAATCTGCAGCCCCCACCACACCGACGAATGTGCGCCACCTGCCCTCCCACGCACACTCGTCAAATGTGCAGCCCCCACCACACCGACGAATGTGCGCCACATGCCCTCCCACGCACACTCGTCAAATGTGCAGCCCCCACCACACCGACGAATGTGCGCCACATGCCCTCCCACGCACACTCGTCAAATGGGCTCTTCCGGATCTGGGGTGCGTAGCCGGGATGAGGTACCAAGTATGAGGATCGGGACCCACCACAAGATATAGGGGTCCCTGGTGCGAAGATGAAAGCTCCTACACAACCATCTTTCGCCCCGAGGACCTATGCCCGATTCTACGTCTCTTATTGCTGACACCATCATCCGGACCGTTGAACTCGGCCTGACCATCACGGGCGCCGCGATCGATGAGCGCCACACGTGGATCACCTGCCGCCCGGTGGAACAGGATGCCTCCTGCCCGGCCTGCGGGATGAAAGGCCGGCTGCGTGATCACCGGATCCGTGAACTCGTGGACCTGCCCGTCGTCGGGCATCCCACCCGGTTACGGATCCGGCTACCCCGTTTCACCTGCACCAACACCGCCTGTGCGACAAAGATCTTTCAACAGCAACTCGTGTGCGCGAAGCGGAAAGCCAAGCTCACCGACCGCTGCACCCGCTGGATCCTCCAGCGCCTGGCGATTGACCGCATGAGCGTTGCCGCGATCTCGAAGTCCCTGGACATCGGCTGGGATCTGGTCAACCAGGTAGCCCTCGAACAGGCCTGGGAGCTGATCTACGCTGATCCCACCCACCTGGCCGGAGTCCGCGTCCTGGGGGTGGACGAGCACAAATGGAAACACCGCCGCGGCGACGGTACTCCCGGTTTCGTCACCGTCATCGTCGACCTGACGCCGAACGTGGACGGCACCGGGCCCGCCCGGCTGTTGGACATGGTGCCGGGCAGATCCGCTGAGGTGCTGCGCCGCTGGCTCGCCGCCCGGGAGAAGTCCTTCCGCGACCGGGTGAAAGTCGTGGCGATGGACGGATTCGCCGGCTACCACACCGCCACCACCGAGCAGCTGCCGAAGGCGAGGAAGGTGATGGACCCGTTCCACGTCGTGCACCTGGCCGCCGACAAGCTGACTATGACCCGGCAGCGGATCCAACAGGACACCTGTGGGCATCGCGGCCGGTCAGGGGATCCCTTGTACGGGGTGCGTCGGATCCTGCTAACCCGGATGGGACTGCTGACCGACAGGCAGAAAGCGAAGCTGGACGCGGTGTTCGCTGATGAGCGGCACACGGCTGTGGATGTCACGCACTGGACGTATCAGGACATCATCGCAGCCTATGAGCATCCTGACCGTCGGGTCGGGAAGAGGTGGATGTACAAAATCATGTGCCGGATCCGGAAAGATCTTCCCGCCGGGGTCCAGGAGCTGGGGCAGTTGGGCCGGACGATGTGGAAACGACGGGCCGAGATCCTCGCGTACTTCGACACCGGCGCTTCCAATGGCCCCGTCGAGGCCATCAACGGACGGTTGGAGCACCTGCGTGGCATCGCACTCGGGTTCAGGAACCTCAACCACTACATCTTGCGGTCACTGATCCACTCCGGAGGGTTCCAGGCCAAGATCAACGCACTCTAAAACCGGAAGGGCCGTCAAATGTGCAGCCCTCCCCGGAACCCCAGGACGCGCAAAAGCGCCGCACCTTCCAACGGAAAGTGCGGCGCCTTCGACGTCGATGCCACCCGCGCGGAACGGGAGGGGCGAACCGGGAGACTTACGCCTCGGCGGCCTCGGCCTCGACGATGCTGACGGTGCGCTTGTTGCGCTTGGTGCCGAACTGGACGGCGCCGGCCTTCAGGGCGAAGAGCGTGTCATCGCCGCCACGGCCAACGTTCTCACCGGGGTGGAACGAGGTGCCGCGCTGACGGACCAGGATCTCGCCGGCCTTGACCTGCTGGCCGCCGAAACGCTTCACGCCGAGGCGCTTGGCCTCGGAGTCGCGGCCGTTGCTGGTGCTGGATGCACCCTTCTTGGAAGCCATGATTCCTCCTTCAGGAAAAGCTTGTTTCGGTGGCTTACTTGGAAACGCCGGTGATCTTCAGGACCGTCAGCTGCTGACGGTGGCCGAAGCGACGCTTGTAGCCGGTCTTGTTCTTGTAGTGCATGCCGCGGATCTTCGGGCCCTTGGCGGCCTCGACGATCTCGGCGTTGACGGTGATCTTGGCAAGCTTCTCGGCGTCGGAGGTGACGTCGGCGCCGTCGACGAGCAGAACCGGGGTGAGAGCCACGGTGGAACCCGGCTCACCCTCGATCTTCTCGACCTTGACGAGGTCACCTTCGGCAACCTTGTACTGCTTGCCGCCGGTCTTGACGATCGCGTACATAGGAGGGCTACCCCTTTTTCGTTTACTCGACTCGAGAGACGAACGCCCCTCGACATGGACAGTTTCTTCTGCGTTCGGAGGCGGCCTCATGGCTCGTCGTCGCGGGTTTCCGCTCGCTCCCGGCACGGGCTCGATTCGGGCACGCCCGATACGCCTCTGAACAGCGACTGGTCAAGAGTAGCGAATCGCCCCGGTAAATGACAAACCGCCTTCCGCCGCCCCCGCCCCGCGGTGGTGGTCGCGGGGTGGGGTCGGCGTCGGGAGGTGGCCGGGTGGCCGGGCGGGTCAGCCGCGTGCGGTGCGGCGGACGACGCGTCGGCGACCGCGGCGGGCCTTGTTGCCGGTGCCGTCCTGCTTTGCGACGCCGGCCTTCTCCCCCGCGGCCTCGTTGCCGGAAGAGGTCGCCTTCTTGTCGGCGGTCCTCTTCGGCGCCTTGGCCTTGGGGGCGTCGGCGGCGGCATCGGCCGGGGCGCCGGCGGCGGTGCGGCGGACGACGCGTCGGCGGCCACGGCGGCGGGCCGGACGGTTCGAACCGGTGGCCTCGTCCTTGCCCTTGGCGCCCTCGTTGTTCGCGGACTTTTGGCTCGAGCGCCCGGCGCCCGACCCCTTGTTGTCCGACCCCTTGGTGTCCGACCCCTTCTTGTCCGAGGCCTTCTTGTCCGCCGACTTGCCCTTCTTGTCGTTCGAGGACTTGTCGTTCGAACCCTTGCCCTTCGAGCTCTTGGTCTCCGAGCCCTTGGCCTTCGAATCCTCGTTGCCGGAAGACTTCCGGTTCGAGCCCTTGCGGTTCGAGCTCTTGGCGCCCGAGCCCTTGCCCTTCGAGCCCTTGCCCTTCGAGCCCGCATCGTCCGAGTCCTTGCCGGCACCCTTTGCGTCGGCCGTGGCCGCGTCCCGGCCGGCGTCGACGCCGAAATCTTCCGGCTTGGGCGCATGGTCGGAACGGGAACGCCCACGCGTCGGGCGGTTGCGGCGCGGCGACTTCTCGAACGCCTCCAGCGCCTCCTCGTAGGTCTGCGGTTCGGCCGGGGCATCGTCCGCACCGCGCTTCGGCCTGGAGTCGACGGACACGGTGCGCTCCGGGGTCTCGGAGACGTCGGTGGTCGCCTTCTTCGCCGACGCCCGCCCGGTGTGCTCCGCCCGGCCGTCCTGCTGACCACCCTTGGTCTGCTCACCCTTGGCCTGACCGCCCTGCGACTGATCGCCCTGCGCCTGCTGCGCGGCATGCACCACGCGGCGGCGACGGCGACGACGAGTCGACCGCGACACGTAACGATCGTCCGACGGCTCATCCGGATCCTTGTCCCGCGCCTCGGCGACGGCGTCGGCCGCCAGGCGAGCCAGGGCATCGCCGTCGTCGGTGCGCTCATCACGCTTGTCGCGCTTGTCGCGGTCGTCGCGGGATGCTTCACGACGCGGCGTCTTCGCATCATCCGACCCCGACTCGTCGGCACCCCGACCTTCTTCGGCGGCACCGCGACCACGAGACGACGAACGACGACCACGGCGACGGCGACGCGGCGGACGCGACTCCTCCGACTCGGCGCGCGTCACCGACTCGTCGACGGCCCGCTCCTCCTCGGACATCTCCTCGGCCCGATCCTCGGTCTGGTCGTCACGGCGGTCGTCACGGCGACCATCACGCTGGTCACCGCTCTGGTCATCGTTCCGACCGTCACGGCCCTGCTCCGGCCCCTGGCCCGAACCACCGCGACGGGAACCACGACGACGACCACGGCGACGACCCGAACCGCCGTCCCGCTCCCGATCGCCGGACGACGAACCACGCGAGCCGTCGTCAAGCTGCTCTTCCTGCACGGCATCGTCGGAATCCTTCTCGGAAACCTCGGCCCGCTCATCCTTGGCGTCCTTGCGGTGCATCGCCTCCGCCGCCGGATGCTTACCCGGAGGCTGATTGCGGCGACCGCGACGACGACCCCGCTGCTGCTCCTGCTCATGATCGACCGGATCGACATGAATGATCAGGCCACGGCCATTGCACGCCTCGCACGTCGTGGAAAACGTCTCCAACAGTCCGGTGCCCAGGCGCTTGCGGGTCATCTGCACCAAACCCAGCGACGTCACCTCCGACACCTCATGACGCGTGCGGTCCCGGCCCAACGCCTCCTTCAAACGACGCAGCACCAGGTCCTGGTTCTCCGGCAACACCATGTCGATGAAGTCGACGACGATCATGCCGCCGAGATCGCGCAGCCGCATCTGTCGGACGATCTCCTCCGCCGCCTCCAGATTGTTGCGGGTCACCGTCTCCTCGAGGTTGCCGCCGGCACCGGTGAACTTGCCGGTGTTGACGTCGATGACGGTCATCGCCTCGGTGCGCTCGATGATCAGCGTGCCGCCCGACGGCAGCCACACCTTCCGGTCCAGCGCCTTCGCCAGCTGCTCGTCGATGCGGTGATGCGCGAACACGTCCTCGCCGCCGTGCTGCTCGGCGTGGTAGCGCTGCAGACGATCCGACAGATCCGGGGCGACTTCGTCGACGTAGGAACGCACGACGCCCCACGCCTTGTCGCCCTCGACGACCAGGCGCGAGAAATCCTCGTTGAACAGGTCGCGGACGACCTTGATCAGCATGTCGGGCTCTTCGTACATGGTCACCGGCTTGGCGCCCTTGCGGCTCTTCGCCTCCGCAGTGCGCTTGTCGATGTCCCGCCACAGCCCCTCAAGCCGCTTGACGTCGGCGGCGATGGCCTCCTTGGTCACGCCCTCCGCGGCGGTGCGGATGATCGTGCCCGACCCCTGCGGCGTGACCTCCTTGAGAATCTCCTTCAGGCGCTTGCGCTCCGGCTCCGGCAGCTTGCGGGAAATGCCCGCGCTGTGGCCGCCCGGCACGTACACCAGGAAACGGCCGGCCAGGGAAATCTGCATGGACAGGCGAGCGCCCTTGTGGCCCACCGGGTCCTTGGTCACCTGCACCAGCACCTGGTCGCCGGCCTTGAGCGCGTGCTCGATGCGCCGCGACCGGCCCGAGGCGCTGAACGAACGCCAATTGACGTCCGCCGAGTACAGCACGCCGTTGCGGTCGGTGCCGATGTCGATGAACGCCGCCTCCATGCTGGGCAGCACGTTCTGCACGCGGCCGAGGTAGATGTCGCCGATGATCGACGTCTGCGTGTCCGAGGTGACGAAATGCTCGACGAGCAGATCGTCCTCCAGCACGCCGACCTGCGTGACCATGCCGTCGCCGTCGTGGCGCCGGCGTTCGCGCACCACCATCGTGCGTTCGACGGATTCGCGGCGGGCGAGGAATTCGGCCTCGGAGATGACGTGGCGCTTGCGGGATTCGGCGCGGCGATCGGCGCGACGGCGGCGCTGGGCCTCCAGTCGCGTCGAGCCCTTGATGGCCACCGGTTCGTCGACGACCGGCACCTCCGGCTCCGCATTGTCGTCCCGCTCGCCGCGGCGTGCGTTGTCCTGCTTGGCGACGCCCGCGTCACGGCCCTTCGCCGACTCGGAATCTGCGCCCGAGGAGTCCCGGCCGCCCGACGAATCACCGTCGGACGAGTCGCCGCCGGACGAACCCTGGCCGCCCCGACCGCGGCCACGGCCACGGCGACGGCGGCGAGGGCGGGGCTCGCGACGGTTGGAATCGTCGCCGGAATCAGCGTCGGTGGAGTCGGTGGAGACGGAGGAATCGGTGCGATCGGAGTCGCCCGACTCGTCGGCGGCGTTGCCGGTCGCATCGGCGTCGGCCCCGGACGAGGAGTCCGCCGAATCGTCGGCGATGACCTCGATCGGCTCGGGCGCCATGAACACCGGAACGGCGAACGCCGGTTCCGCCGGCGGCGGGGTCACCGGCGGGACGATTTCCACGAGGTGATCATCTTCGGCATCGGCGGGTTCAGTGGCTGCAAGCTCGGTGAAAGCCGGCTCCGCAGTCACGGGCTCAACGGTCGCGGACTCGGCGGGCGCGGACTCGGCGGGAGCATCCGCGACGATGGTCTCCTCGACCTCGACCTCATCGGCCTTCTTCGCGGGCGCAGCCGGCTTGGACGCGGCGCGCTTGGCGGTGCGGCGGGAACGCGAACGACGGGTGGCCTTCTTCGGCGCCTCCTCGGCGGCGGCGTTCTGCTCGGTCTCGTTCGGGGCGGACGCGTCGGCCTCGGGCTCGGCCTTCTCCGCGGCCTTGGCAGCCGTCTTCTTGGTCGCCTTCTTCGCTGTCTTCTTGGCGGTCTTCCTCGAAGCCTTCCGGGCGGCCTTCTTCGCGGCGGGCTTCTCCTCGGCCTTCTCGGCGGTCTCTTCCGCCGGCTGTTCCTCGGCCGCAGCCACCTCCACGGCGGCCGACTCCCCCGACCGGCCGTCGTCAAGCGAACCCGAACCGGCCACCGCATCCAGGAAACGATTCCGATCCTCGGCCCCCACCGACGACGACGCCGACGTCACCGCGACGCCCAACTCCGCCAGGGCGGCGATCACTTCCTTCGACGTGACGCCCACGGCCTTCGCCAAGGCATGCACGCGCATCCTCTCCGGCGCCGACCCACGATCGAAATCACGGGCACTCGACACGGTGTTATCGCTGAAATCCAGCACGATATGCGGTTCTCCTCAAGCCGCCCGGCCCACGCGCCGACCAGCGCACGCAAGCGCCGATCCGGGGGCCGCCAAAGACGGCGATCGTCGTTTTATCCAAGTTCTGTCGGCGTGCACGGCGTTCTGCGGTCAACGTCGTCACAGTAAATCGCGGAGCGAACGCGGCACACGCCCGCCATTGTCTCACACACGCCCCCTCCCCGCCGCCACACGCACGCCCCGGACACGCGAAAACCGGCTCCCCGCACGAAAAAAGCGGGAAGCCGGTGAAAAACGAGCCGCCGGGAAAGGCCCGGCCGCCTCCGGAACCGGACCTACAGGTTCGGGAACCAGATGCCGATCTCGCGCTCGGCGGACTCCGGCGAATCGGAACCGTGGACGATGTTCTCCGACACCTCGAGGGCGAAGTCACCGCGGATCGAACCCGGGGTGGCGGCCTCGACCGGGTTGGTGCCGCCGGCCAGCTGACGCCACGCGGCGATCGCGTTCGGGCCCTCGACCACACCGGCGACCAGCGGGGCGGAGGTGATGAAGTCGACGAGCTCGCCGTAGAACGGGCGCTCCTTGTGCTCGGCGTAGTGCTCCTCGGCAACGGCCTTGTCGGCGACGCGCAGGTCCATGGCCACCAGCTTCAGGCCCTTGCGCTCGATGCGGGAGATAACCTCGCCGACGAGGCCACGGCGGACGCCGTCGGGCTTGATCAGAATCAGAGTGCGTTCGGTCATGCGCAGCATCCTACTTCCCCGGCGCCACGCACGGCCACCGGGGCTGCGTGGCGCACGTCACATGTGCTGCGTGGTCAGCAGCCCGCGCTCCATGCGGTCGATCAGGTTCTTGCGCAGATGCAGGATGTACGCCCACACCAGCGCGAAGAAGACGCCCACGAAACCCATCGACCAGTGCGCCACGATCGCCAGCACACCGAACACCTGCAGCACGATGTTCGCCTGCAGCGCCCACGGCTGCTTCTGCAAAAACGCCATGGCCACCATCGCCAGGCCCAGCAGCGTGATGTACCAGATGGCGAAGGTCGTGCCGAACAGCCCGCCGCCGTCGACGCGCGCCACGACGGTCAACCCCAACAACACCGAAATCGCCTGCATGATCAGGGTGCCGGCCATGACGCCGCGCAGACCCTTCATCGGGTCCTTCTCCGGGGCGTGGCCGGCGCCGAGCGGTCCGTACTTGCCGCCGTCGGACAGGTCGCGCCCCTCGCGGTAGGCACGCAATTCCTCCGCGGACGCGTCCGCGTGACGACGGCCCGCCTCATCGCCGCCCGGGCGGGAGGTGGATCGATCCTCGGTCATTGGGGGTCCTTTCCGAAAAGCGTGCGGGCCTCGCCTGCGGTGACCACCGAACCGGTGACCACCACACCCGAGCCGCTGACGATGCCGTCGCCGGAGTCGGTCTCCTCCGCCAGGGCGATGGCCAGCTCGATGGCCGACGGCAACGTGTCGATGCGGTGAATGCGTTCCTCGCCGAAGACCTGTTCCGCCAGCTCGGCGAGGTCGTCGACGTGCAGGGCGCGCGGCGAGGCGTTCTGCGTCACCACGAGCTCCTCGACGTAGGGTTCGAGCTCCTCGAGGATGCCGCGGGCGTCCTTGTCGCCGAGCACCGCGACGACGCCGACGACCTTGCGGAACTCGAACTCCGCCGTCAGCGCCTCGCGCAGCGCCCGGGCACCGTGGGGGTTGTGGGCGGCGTCGATGAACACCGTCGGCGCCGACCGGACGCGCTCCAGGCGGCCCGGGGAGGTCACCGTGGCGAAACCCTCGCGCACGGCGTCGATGCTCAACGGCCGGCCCGGCCCCGCGCCGAAGAACGCCTCGACGGCGGCCAGCGCGGTCGCCGCGTTGCGGGCCTGGTGCGGGCCGTGCAGCGGCAGATGAATGTCCTCGTACTCGCCGGCCAACCCGCGCAGCGTCAGGTTCTGCCCGCCGACGGCCAGGGTGTGGGCGATGACGCCGTACTCGGAACCCGCGCGGGCCACCGCCGCGTCGCATTCGACGGCGCGGGTGAGCAGCACCTCCATGGCCTCCGTCTCCTGCTCGGCGATGATCGCAACGTTGTCCGGCGGAGCCAGCAAATCCTCGGCGTTCCAGCGGGACTTGATGATGCCCGCCTTCTCCCCCGCGATCTCCGTCAACGTGTCGCCCAGGTAATCGGTGTGGTCGCGCCCGACCGGACACACCACGGCGACGTCGGCATCGGCGACGTTGGTCGCGTCCCACGTGCCGCCCATCCCGACCTCCACCACCGCGACATCGACCGGAGCGTCGGCGAACGCGGCGAAGGCCATCGCCGTGAGCACCTCGAACTTCGACATGCGCGGGCCTCCCTCGGCCTCCGACGCCGCGTCGACCATCTCGACGTAGGGCTCGATCTCGCGCCAGACCCGCACGTAATCGCGCGGGTGCAGCGGCACGCCGTCGACCGCGATGCGCTCGGTGACCAACTGCAGGTGCGGGCTGGTGGTGCGGCCGGTGCGGCGGCCCAACGCGCGGACCAGCGACTCGATCATGCGCACCGTCGACGTCTTGCCGTTGGTGCCGGCGACGTGGATGACCGGCGCCGACCGCTCGGGGTGGCCGAGCAGGTCCATGAGCTTTTCTACGCGCTCCAGCGACGGGTCGATCTTCGTCTCCGGCCAGCGGGTGTCCAGCTCGGCCTCCACGGCCGCCAGTTCGGCGAGATCCTCCCGGGTGATCTCCCTCGACTCCGGGGCGTTGACCGGCTGGTCGACGTCGACGGGCAGGCTCAGGCCGCCCTCGTCCATCGACACCGCGCCGAACCGGCCCAGCATGTCGACGTCCGCACCACCGTCGCGCGCCGCCTCCGCGGCCATCACGGCGTCGGACACCGGCGAAGAGTCATCCGCGCCATCCGCGTCTCCGGATTCAGCGGAGCCGTCGTCGGGGCCACCCGAGTATTCGCCCGACGCCTCGCCCCTCAGGGACGCGGCCAGCTCCCGGGGCTCGGTGTCCTCCACGATCTGCGCCGTCGCCGGGTCGAACCCGTCATCGTCATCGTCGGGCAGCTCCAGCGGTTCGCCGGAACCGGCCCCGACCTGCCCCGCACCGGGATCGGCCGGCGCGAGATCATCGAGGATCAGACGGATCTCGTCGTCGCCCCGGCGGTCGTCGTCCTTGTTGCCCGTCATGCCTTCGGCAGCCCCTCCAGCCGGGCGGTGATGCGCTCGATCTCCTCGCGCGCGACCTGGTTGCGGGTGCGGATCTTGTCCACGACCGCCTCCGGGGCCTTCGCCAGGAAGGACTCGTTGCCCAGCTTCTTCTCGGTGCCCGCCAGCTCCTTCTCCGCCACGGCGAGGTCCTTCTCCAGGCGCTTGCGCTCGGCGGCGACGTCGACGGTGCCGGACGTGTCCAGCTCGACGGTGACCGTCGCCGTCGACAAGCGAACCTCGATGGACGCGGTGGCGGTGAAGCCCTCCTCCGGCGTCTCCAGTCGGGCCAGCGACCGGACGATGCCCTCCTGCGCGGACAGGTCCGCGGCGGCCGCGTCGAACCGGGCGGGCACGCGCTGCGACGGCTTGACGCCCTGGTCCGAGCGGAAGCGGCGCACCTCGGTGACCAGCTTCTGCGCGTCGTTGATGCGGCGGGCGGCATCGGCGTCGACGTCGGCGCCACCGTTGGCCTCGCCGGCGGTCGGCCAGGAAGCGATGACCAGCGACTCGGGCGTGCCCTCGTCACCGTCGGTCAGGGCCTTCCACAGCACCTCCGTGACGAACGGGATCGTCGGGTGCAGCAGACGCAGCAGCACGTCGAGCACGTGACCCAGCACCTGGCGGGTCGACTCGGAACGGGCGGCCTGCTCGGCCGTCGGCTCCTCGCCCTCCGCCAAACGCGGGAAGTCCACCTTGGACATCTCCAGGTACCAGTCGCAGAACTCGTCCCACGCGAAGTGGTACAGCGCCTCGTTGGCCTTGGCGAACTCGTACTTGTCCAGCGCCTCGTCGACCTCGGCGCGGACCTGCTCCAGGCGGTCCAGGATCCACCGGTCGGTGTCGGTCAGCGTCTCGCGGGCCGGCAGCTCGCCGACGTGCGCGCCGTTCATCAGCGCAAAGCGCGTCGCGTTGAACAGCTTCGTGGCGAAATTGCGGGAGCTCTGCGCCGAATCCTCACCGACCGGCAGGTCCGAGCCGGGGTTCGCGCCGCGGGCCAGCGTGAACCGCAGCGCGTCGGCGCCGTAGTCGCGCACCCAGTCCAACGGGTCGATGCCGTTGCCCAGCGACTTGGACATCTTGCGGCCCTGCTCGTCGCGCACCAGCCCGTGCAGGAACACGTCGGTGAACGGGATCTGCGGGCGACCGTCGACGCCCTCGCCCAACGGCGAGTTCGGCAGGGTGGCCGCGAAGGTCGAGAACATCATCATGCGCGCGACCCAGAAGAACAGGATGTCGTAGCCGGTCACCAGCACCGAGGTCGGGTAGAACTTGGCCAGCTCCGGGGTGGCCTCCGGCCAGCCCATCGTGGAAAACGGCCACAGCGCCGACGAGAACCACGTGTCCAGCACGTCGGGGTCCTGGTGCCAGCCCTCGCCCGTCGGCGCCTCGTCATCCGGCCCGACGCAGACGATCTCGCCGTCCGGCCCGTACCAAATCGGAATGCGGTGGCCCCACCACAGCTGACGGGAGATGCACCAGTCGTGCATGTCGTCGACCCAGTCGAACCAGCGCGGCTCCTGCGACGCCGGGTGGATGACGGTGTCGCCGCGGCGGATCGCATCGCCGGACATCTCGGCCAGCTTGTCGACCTTGACCCACCACTGCTCCGACAGGCGCGGCTCGATGACCTCGCCCGAACGCTCCGAGTGGCCCACGGAGTGGACGTAGGGGCGGACCTCCTTGACGATGCGCCCCTGCTCCCGCAGCGCCTCGGTCACCGCGGCGCGCGCCTCGAAACGATCCATGCCGTCAAAACGCGTGCCGGTGCCGGTGATCGCGCCGGTTTTGTCGATGACCTCCGGCATGTCCAGGTCGTGCCGCTGGCCCATGGCGAAGTCGTTGGGGTCGTGCGCCGGGGTGATCTTCACCGCACCGGTGCCGAACTCCGGGTCGACGTAATCGTCGGCGATGACCTGCAGCGTCAGATCGTCGCGGAACGGGTGCGGCAGCGTCGTGCCCACCAGGGCGGTGTACCGCTCGTCATCCGGGTGCACCGCCACCGCGACGTCGCCGAGCATCGTCTCCACGCGGGTCGTCGCCACGACGATCGACTGGTCGCCGTCGCCGTAGCGGAACGACACCAGCTCGCCGTCGCGATCCTCGTACTTGACCTCGATGTCGGAAATCGCGGTCTGCAGCACCGGCGACCAGTTGACCATCCGCTTGGCACGGTAAATCAGGCCCTGGTCGAACAGCTCCTTGAAAATGGTCTGCACCGCACGCGACAGCCCCTCGTCGAGGGTGAACCGCTCGCGCGACCAGTCGACGGAATCGCCGATCTGGCGCATCTGGCCGCCGATCTTGCCGCCGTATTCCCGCTTCCACTCCCAGACGCGCTCGATGAACTCCTCGCGCCCGTAGTCGAACCGGTCCTTGCCCTCGGTCTCCTTCAGCTGCGCCTCGACCTTGGTCTGCGTGGCGATGCCCGCATGGTCCATGCCCGGCAGCCACAGCACCTCGTAGCCCTGCATCCGCTTGCGGCGGGCCAGGGCGTCCATCAGCGTGTGGTCGAGCGCATGGCCCATGTGCAGCTGGCCCGTCACGTTCGGCGGCGGCAGCACGATGGAATACGCCGGCTTGTCGCTGGTGGCGTCGGCGGTGAAGTACCCGGCATCCACCCAGCCCTGGTAGAGATCCGCCTCCACCTCGGAGGGGTTCCACGACTTCGGCAGATTGTCGGCGCGGTTCGGAAGATTCTCGGCGTTGGTCACGTCGGACAGTCTAGAGGGTCGCCCGGATCCCGCCGCCCACCACGTCCTGCCCGGTCACCTGGAAAAGCAGACGGGGCGTCGCAAAGCAGCATTGCTTTACGACGCCCCGCGCGGCACCAGTCCGGCCCGGGCCCTACCCGAGCCCGCCGGACGCGGCCCTGCTCAACCCCCTAGGGCAGCAGGTCGGCCACCGCATCACGCTCGGCGCGCAGCTCCGCCACATTGGCGTCGATGCGGGCGCGCTGGTAGTCGGAAATCTCCAGGCCCTGGACGATCTCCCACTTGCCGTCGACGGAACGGCACGGCATGCCGGCCACCAGGCCCTCGTCGATGCCGTAGGAACCATCCGACGGCAGCGCCACCGACACCCAGTCGTCGCCCGGAACGCCCTGCACCCAGTCACGCATGTGATCGATGGCCGCCGCCGCAGCCGACGCGGCCGACGAGGAACCGCGGACCTCGATGATCTCCGCGCCGCGCTTGGCCACGCGCGGAATGAAATCGTCGTCCAGCCAGGACTGCTCGACCAGATCCGACACCTTCTCCCCGCCGACCGTGGCGTAGGACACGTCCGGGAACTGCGTCGCAGAGTGGTTGCCCCACACGACGACCTTCTCGAAATCGCTCACCGTACGGTCCAGCTTGCCGGCCAGCTGCGACAGGGCGCGGCTGTGATCCAGGCGCATCATCGCCGTGAAACGGTCCGACGGGATGTCCTTCGCGTGCTCGTTGGCGATGAGCGTGTTGGTGTTGGCCGGGTTGCCCACGACCAGAACGCGGATGTCATCCGCCGCATGATCGTTGAGGGCCTGCCCCTGCGGGCCGAAGATCTTGCCGTTGGCCGACAGCAGCGCCGAACGCTCCTCGCCCTTGCCGCGCGGCTTCGCGCCGACCAGGAACGCCGCATTGGCGCCATCGAACGCCTTGTTCGGGTCATCGGTGATGTTGATGCCGCGCAGAAGCGGGAAAGCGGAGTCCTGAAGCTCCATCGCCACACCCTCGGTCGCGCCCAGCGCAGCCGGGATCTCGAGGAGGCTCAGCTCCACCGGGACGTCATAACCGAACACGTCGCCGTGGGCCAGACGAAACAGCAGAGAATACGAAATCTGACCGGCGGCGCCGGTGACGGCGACCTTCACGGGGGAAACGCTCACGGTGGTCCTTTCCTTGGATTCTGTTACGCGCTCAACGATATAGCCGGTTCGCCCGATGCGCAGATGGGGGAGGACACGGTCGGCGCGTGACGAATCTGGATAGCATGAAACGGATGGTGCCCGGCACTTCACTTTTTCACGGCCGAACGCCGTGCAGAACGGGCATATCACCCCCGATCACCGACGGGGCACCACCCGAAAATGCGGAAAGGCAACACATGAAGGCCTCAGGGAGCAGCGACGCAGTCCCCCACGCCGTCCTCGAGGCGGCTCTCGGCGAGTTCACCGCCAAGGGGTACGCCGACGCGCGCCTCGACGCCATTTCGTCGTCGTCCGGCGTCTCCAAGCGCATGCTGCACTACCACTGCGGCGACAAAATGGGCCTCTACCGCACGACCATGCATTACGTGCTCAGCTTGCTGCGCCCCGACCCCGAGGCGCTGCGCATCGACTCCGAGGTCCCCGTCGACGTCCTCCGCCACGTCGTCGGCGTCATCTTCGACCGCTTCGCCGACAACCCGTCGGCGGTGCGCTTCATCGCCCAGGAGAACATGCACCCCATCCTCCCACTGGAGGAATCCTCCGCCCTGGCCGAACAGTCCCCAATCGTCCTCGAGTTCGACCGCGTGCTGCTGCTAGGCCGCGACTACGGCGCCTTCCGCACCGACGTCTCCGCCCTGGACATCTATTACATCGTCGCGTCGATGGCCCAGTTCCCCACCCTCAACGAGCGCACCTTCCGCAACCTCTACAGCCTCGAACTCACCTCCGAGACGCTCATCGACCGTCTCCGCGAAATGGCCCGCGACGCCGTCACCGGGTTCCTCACCGCCTCGACGACCTGGCAGCACGGCAACTCCTACGTGACCACCACCCCGCGGCGGAAGGTCGTCGAGCCCCGCCTCGTCGACGAGGTCTACGCCGACGAGTCCCCCGCCCTCCTCGACGACCGCGCCGACGGCGACGTGGCGCCGACGTTCACGGACATGTACGACGACGGCGACGAGTAGCTTTCGAGACGACGGCCCGGCCCCACACGAACGGGGCCGGGCCGTTCTCTCTTTCGCCGCCGACGAACTTGCGGTTCGTGCCTCTGCTTCGGTTCTTCGCTTGACGACGATGGGACCGGGACGTCGTCAAGCCTCTTCCGATTGCGCTCGGCCTCGCGACGCGACGTACTCTTTAGTTCGACGTTCATCGAACTGGTGGAAGGTGTGCAGTGACCGCTCCAGCCCCCACGGCGCCCCCGCAGGCCCGGATGTCATTCCTGGATCGGTGGCTCCCCGTGTGGATCATCCTCGCCATGGCCCTTGGCCTCGCGATCGGCCGATTCTTCCCCGGCATCGGCGACGCGCTCGGCGCGATGGAGGTCGGCGGCATCTCACCGCCCATCGCCCTCGGCCTGCTGGTGATGATGTACCCGCCGCTGGCGAAGGTCCGCTACGACAAGGCCGGCGAAATCGCCGCCGACAAACGGCTCATGACCGTCTCGCTGCTGCTCAACTGGGTGATTGGCCCCGCCTTCATGTTCGCCCTGGCCTGGATTTTCCTCCCCGACGAGCCCGCCCTGCGCACCGGGCTGATCATCGTCGGCCTCGCCCGCTGCATCGCCATGGTCCTCGTGTGGAGCGACCTGTCCTGCGGCGACCGCGAAGCCACCGCCATGCTCGTGGCCATCAACTCCGTCTTCCAGGTGCTCATGTTCGGCGTGCTCGGCTGGTTCTACCTGCAGATCCTGCCGTCGTGGCTCGGCCTGGAAACCACCAGCGCCGAATTCTCCTTCCGGTCCATCGTCATCTCCGTCGTCGTGTTCCTGGGCATCCCGCTGCTCGCCGGCGTCGTCTCCCGCATCGTCGGAGAGAAAGCCAAGGGCCGCGACTGGTACGAATCGACTTTCATCCCCCCGCATTTCCCCGCTCGCGCTCATCGGCCTGCTGTACACGATCGTCCTGCTGTTCTCCCTGCAGGGCGAGCAGATCACTTCGCAGCCGGGGACGGTCGCCCGCCTCGCACTGCCGCTGCTGGCCTACTTCGTGGGCATGTTCTTCATCGCCCTCGCCGCCTCGAAGGCGTCGGGAATGACCTACGCCCAGTCCGCGTCGGTGTCCTTCACCGCCGCCGGCAACAACTTCGAACTGGCCATCGCCGTGGCCATCGGCACCTTCGGCGCCACCTCCGCCCAGGCCCTGGCCGGCACCATCGGCCCGCTCATCGAGATCCCCGTCCTCGTCGGCCTCGTCTACCTCATGCTGTGGCTCGGGCCGAAACTGTTCGCCGGCGACGCGACGCTGCCGCCGCGGTGACGTCCCCGAAACGGCGAACACGCGACAACGGCCCGGCCCCAAACTAACGGGGGCCGGGCCGTTGCCGCGTCGGCGTCGTAAAGCGAAAGCTACGCGCTGCGCTCGCCCGGCTCCGCGAGAACCAGCTCCGGGGCCGCGCCGTCGGTGACGCAATTGCGGTGGATGATGACCTGCGAGACGTCGTCGCGGTCCGGCACGTCGAACATCACCGGCACCAGGATCTCCTCCATGATGCCGCGCAGGCCGCGGGCGCCGGTCTTGCGTTCGATGGCCTTGCCCGCGATGGCGTGCAGCGCGTCGTCGTCGATGGTCAGCTCCACGCCGTCCATCTCGAAGAGGCGCTCGTACTGGCGGACCAGCGAATTGCGCGGCTCGGTGAGCACGCGGACCAGCGCGTCCTCGTCGAGGTTGGTCACCGACGCGATGACCGGCAGGCGGCCGATGAACTCCGGGATCAGGCCGAAGCGGATCAGGTCCTCCGGCAGCACCTCGCGGAACGGGTCGACCTCGTCGACGTCCGACTTCGAGTGCACGTCCGCGCCGAAGCCGAGGCCCTTCTTTCCGACGCGTTCCTGGACGACCTTCTCCAGGCCGGCGAACGCGCCCGCCACGATGAACAGCACGTTGGACGTGTCGAACTGGATGAACTCCTGGTTCGGGTGCTTGCGCCCTCCCTGCGGCGGCACCGCGGCGACGGTGCCTTCGAGGATCTTCAGCAGCGCCTGCTGCACGCCCTCACCCGACACGTCGCGGGTGATGGAGGGGTTCTCCGACTTGCGGGAAATCTTGTCCACTTCGTCGACGTAAATAATGCCGCGCTGGGCCTTCGCCACGTCGAAATCGGCGGCCTGCAGCAGCTTGAGCAGGATGTTCTCCACATCCTCGCCGACATAGCCGGCTTCCGTGAGGCTCGTGGCGTCGGCGATGGCGAACGGCACGTCGAGCTTCCGGGCCAGCGTCTGCGCCAGATGCGTCTTGCCGCAGCCGGTCGGGCCAAGCAGAAGGATGTTCGACTTCGACAGTTCGACGTCGTCGCGGGCGCCCTGCTCTTCGGCGCGGATGCGCTTGTAGTGGTTGTACACCGCAACGGCGAGCGTGCGCTTGGCGACGTCCTGGCCAATGACGTACTCATCGAGGAAGTCGCGGATCTCCGCCGGGCGCGGCAGACGGTCGCCGCTCTCCTCCGGCGCCGAGCCGACGTTGAGCTCTTCCTCGATGATCTCGTTGCACAGCTCGATGCACTCGTTGCAGATGTAGACGCCCGGCCCGGCGATGAGCTTCTTGACCTGCTTCTGGCTCTTCCCGCAGAAAGAGCATTTCAGCAGATCGGCGCTTTCCTGCATGCGTGCCATACTCGTGCGGCCCCTCTTCCCTGGTCGTCGTGTCGGCGGGAGTTCCTCCGGCGCGTCCGTTTCCGCGCCGTGCCGTGCGCCCGCTTTCGCGGCCTTTCCGGTGGCAACCCCGGATGCGGCGATGTCATTCCGCCGGGCCCGCGCCCTACCGGTCGTCGGCAGTCGAGGGCTCGATCGCACCCAGCCTAGCCGCCCGCCCGGATTCGGCCCACCAGCCCGCCTCCCACGGCGCGCCGCGCCCCTCGCCGTCGCTGACGCAGTCCCGCCGTCGTCCACCACCGACAACGCGAAAACCCGGCCCCATCGGGAACCGGGTCGAATGCGGATCAGTCGAGGAACGCTACTTGTTCAGCTTGCGGTACTCGAAGACCTGGTCGATGATGCCGTACTCCTTCGCCTGCTCGGCGGTGAGGATCTTGTCGCGGTCGGTGTCCAGGCGCACCTGCTCGGCGGTCTGACCGGTGTGGCGGGCCAGGGTTTCCTCCATGAGGGTGCGCATGCGCTCGATCTCGGCGGCCTGGATCTCCAGGTCGGACACCTGGCCCTGCACTCCCTGGGTGGCGGGCTGGTGGATGAGCACGCGGGCGTTGGGCAGGGCGGCGCGCTTGCCCGGCGCACCGGCGGCGAGCAGCACGGCCGCGGCCGACGCCGCCTGGCCCAGGCACACCGTGTTCACGTCCGGGCGGACGTACTGCATGGTGTCGTAGATGGCCATCAGCGAGGTGAACGAGCCGCCGGGCGAGTTGATGTACATGGTGATGTCGCGGTCGGGGTCCAGCCCCTCGAGCACGAGCAGCTGCGCCATGATGTCGTTGGCGGCGGTGTCGTCGACCTGCGATCCGAGGAAGATGATGCGCTCCTCGAAAAGCTTGTTGTACGGGTTCGATTCCTTCGCGCCGAAGCTGGAGTGCTCGACGAAGGACGGCAGCACGTAGCGCGACTGCGGCATCTGCATGTTGGTGCTCATCTCCATGTTCGTTGCGGACTGGTGCGTTTCGGGCTTCTGGCCGGGGTATTCGCGGTGCATTGTCGTGGCTCGCTTTCTGCGCCCGGCCTACTTGCCGGCGTCCTCGCCGCGGGCGACGTCGGCGGCGTTTTCGGCGGTGCGCTCGGCGGAGTCGTTGGCGGTCTCGCGGGCGTCCTTGAGGGAGGTCACCACGTGGTCGACGAAGCCGTACTCGAGGGCTTCGGCGGCGGTGAACCAGCGGTCGCGGTCGGAGTCTTCGACGATGCGCTCGAGCGGCTGGCCGGTGTGCTCGGCGATGAGGCGCGCCATTTCCTTCTTCGTCTGGGCGAACTGCTCGGCCTGGATGGTGATGTCGGAGGCGGTGCCGCCGATGCCGGCGGACGGCTGGTGCATCATGATGCGGGCGTGCGGCAGGGCGTAGCGCTTGCCGGGGGTGCCGGCGGACAGCAGGAACTGGCCCATCGAGGCGGCGAGGCCCATGCCGTAGGTGGCGACGTCGCACGGCACGAACTTCATGGTGTCGTAGATGGCCATGCCGGCGGTGACGGAGCCGCCCGGGGAGTTGATGTACAGGGCGATGTCACGCTCGGGGTCCTCGGCCGCCAGCAGCAGCATCTGGGCGCACAGCTTGTTGGCGATCTGGTCGTCGACCTGGTCGCCGAGGAACAGGATGCGCTCCTTCAGCAGCTTGTCGAACACGGAGTCGGCCGGGGCGTGGTTCTGGTCGCTCATCGAAAAAGGGTTTCCCTTCCATTTCGCCTTCGCCGCCGTTTCACGGGCGGCCCGCCTCGGGGGCGGGATCTCTCATTGAGGGTAACGAAAGGGACCGTCCCTTTGTTTCGGGACGGCCCCATGTTCGCTGTCAGCGTCGGAGCCGGGGTTCGGCGGCGCGCATCCCCGGGCCCGGTCCCCCATCGTCGCGGGTGGGCCGGGATCCGTCGGTGCTTTTTGCTTTGCGACGACCCCGGTTCCGCGTGGGGGTTTACTTCTCGGCGTCGGTCTCGTCGGCCTTCGCCTCGGCGTCGTCGGCCTTGACGTCGGACTCGGGGGCCTCGGCCTCACCGAAGAACTCGGCGACGTCGATGTCGTTGCCGTCGGTGTCCTTGACGGTGGCCTTCAGGATGGACACGGCCAGGGCCTTGCCGCGGCGGACGTCGGCGAAGAGGTTGGCGAGCTGGCCGGACTGCTGGACCTGCTGGATGAACTGGTTCGGGTCCATGCCGTAGGACTGGGCGGTGAACAGGATGTGGTCGGTGAGCTCCTGCTGGGAGACCTCCGGCTGCTCCTGCTCGGCCAGCTCGTCGAGGAAGAGCTGGGTGCGCACGGCCTCTTCGGCGGAGGTGCGGGAGTCGGCGTCGAACTGCTCGCGGGTGGTGCCCTGCGCCTCGAGCATGGAGTTCAGGACGGCCTCGTCGCCGCCGAACTGGCCGAGCAGCTGCTGCAGCTGGCCCTCGACCTGCTCCTTGACGACGCCCTCCGGCAGCGGCACCTCGGTCTTCTCGAGGGCGGCGGCGAGGACCTTGTCGCGGATCTGCTGGGCCTGCTCGCCCTTCTTGGTGGTCTCGACCTGCTTGGCCAGGTCCTCGCGCAGCTCGTCGATGGTGTCGAACTCGGAGGCCATCTGCGCGAACTCGTCGTCGGCGTCGGGCAGCTCGCGGACCTTGACGGACTGGACGGTGACGGTGACCTGGGCGTCCTCGCCCTCGTGCTCGCCGGCGACGAGCTTGGTGCCGAACTCCTTGGACTCGCCCTGGGCCAGGCCGATCACGGCGTCGTCGAGACCGTCGATGAGGTCGTCGGAGCCGACCTGGTAGGACAGGCCCTCGGTGGAGGCCTCCTCCAGCTCCTCGCCGTCGACGGTGGCCGACAGGTCGATGGAGATGAAGTCGCCGTCCTCGACGGCGCGCTCGACGCCGGTGAGGGTGCCGAAGCGGGCGAGGAGGTTGTCGAGCTCGGCCTGCACGGCCTCGTCGTCGGCCTTGAGGGCGTCGACCTCGACGGAGATGTCGGCGAAGTCCGGCAGCTCGATCTCGGGGCGGACGTCGACCTCGGCGGTGAACTCGACGAGCTCGCCGTCCTCCAGCTTGGTGACGTCGACGTCGGGCTGGCCGATGACCTTCAGGTCGTGCTCCTCGACGGCCTGGCCGTAGCGGGAGGGGACCATCTCGTTGAGGACCTGCTCGAGGATGGGGCCGCGGCCGATGCGGGCCTCGATGAGCTTGGCCGGGGCCTTGCCCTTGCGGAAGCCCGGGATCTGGACCTGCTGCGCGAGGGCCTCGTGGGCCTTGTCGAATTCCGGCTTGAGCTCGTCGAAGGGGACCTCGACGGTGATCTTGACGCGGGTGGCGCTCTGCTGCTCGACGGAGGACTTCACTGGTTGCACACTCCTGTTAGTAGATGTGAGTTAAATGATTTCACAGACCACGGGAGTGCCCGTGATGCTGGTCGGGGTAGCGGGATTTGAACCCACGGCCCCTCGCTCCCAAAGCGAGTGCGCTACCAAGCTGCGCCATACCCCGTTGTGAATTTGTCCCGCATCCCATCCCCCGCCGCGATCGGCCCGGCACGCCGTTGGGCGGTGCGGTCGGGTCGTCGTGAAGCGAGTCATGCGATGACGTCGTGCAGTCTACGTGGCCGCCTTTCGCGGGGCGATCACCGCCCCGGTTTAAGCCCGTGGCGCGTCGATTATGGCGGCGGGCGCGGGGTGCGCTATAGTTTCCCCCACGTTCACGTAGGGGCGCGTTTCGCTTTACGACGATGCCGCCGCCCCGGTTGAGCTGCGGGGATGTCGTATAGTGGCTAATACCTCAGCCTTCCAAGCTGAAGACGCGGGTTCGATTCCCGTCATCCCCTCCACGTGAAAACACCCTCCGACCGGCGTCGGAGGGTGTTCTTCTTTTCGGCGGGATCCCGGGACCCAGCGGTCGTTGCAACACCCCGGCACACCAAGAGAATCCTCCCCGCAATCCGTCACGGACATGTCACGACCGCTCACGACAGCGTGCCCGCGTCACGGTTTCATACAGCGTCGATCACAAGTCGGCGGCACTGTCCTTTCGGGTCTTTTGCCGTCGTGACGCGCAACTATTCTTGGCGGCATGGATCCCCGCATCATCGACAAGGACACCGGCGTCGAGCTGTGGACCGCCGCCGAATGCGCGGAGTTCACCGGCACCGCGCGCGGTACGTTCACCAGCTATGCGGGCCGCGGCAAGGCGCCGGTGCCCGCGACAAAGCTCCACGGGCTGACCCTGTGGAACTCCGACGACGTGCGCGAGTGGCAGAAGGGCCGCGAAGCGAAGCGCAAATAATCGGCCCGCTCTCCGGCCGGTCAGCCCGGGCGGACCGTCAGCCCAGGTAGTGGGCGGCGACGACGTCGGCGATCTCGTCGGCGTCGTTGTGGGCGACGAGCACGCCGTGGCCGTGACCCGGCAGCTCGATGAGCTCGCCGCCCATCGCCGCCTGCATCGCGCGGCCACCCGTGCCGGTCACCGCAGCGTCACGGTCGTAGTGGAGCAACAGCGGCTTCGATTCGAGGGCGTCACCGTTGAGCTCCACGGCCGCGCCCTGCCCCGGCCAGCCGAGGCACAGCTGACCCGACGACAGCGCGTCGGCGTTGAGGCGGAAGATGTCGCCGCCGGTGAACTGGTCGACGTACGTGCGGGGAATACGGGAGGGGTCGGCGGCGGTGACGTTGTCGTTGCAGATGATCGCCCGCTCGATGATTCCCATCGCCTCGGTCTGCGCGATCATGTCTTCCGGGGTCACGCCCTCGGGCAGTTCGGGGGTCTCCACCTCGCCGGTGACCACGGCGCCGGCGATGTCGGGCCACATGCTCTCCGAGTACGTCGCCGCGAAAGTCTGCTGCAACAGCACCGACTGATTGCCGGCGCCGGGGCGCAGCACGTTCGCCGCGAAGGAATGGCCGCGCCACGCGACGGGCAGGACGCCGTCGGCCAGCTGCATGAACGCCTCCGGGTCATCGGCGAAGGCGGCGGGCACGTCGCCCACCTGAGTCGGCGGCGGGTACACCTGGCCCGGCGCGCCGACCTCCTCGTTGATGCGCTGCGACCAGCGCGCGTACACCTGCAGGGCGGTGGTGCCCAGGCCGTACTCGTCGTCACGGTCGGCGATCCACTGGAACATCGCGTTGAGAGCCTCGCGGCGCCACGGCTCGCGCGAGTCTCCGAGCCGGAAGTAACGGTCCGCCGGATCGAGCGAGGAATCCAGCACCATCCGACCCGTCTTGTCCGGGAACAGGGTCGCGTACGTGCTCATCAGATCCGTGCCGTAGGACAGGCCGTAGAGGTGCATGACGTCCTGGCCGAGCACGTCGCGGACGTGGTTGAGATCGCGGGCGGTGTTCTCCGTGGTGATGGTCCCCGCGTACCCCGGATCGTTGGCTTCGCAAGAGGCGTGCATTGCGCCGACCTGCCCGGAGAGCAGACCCGTCATCGGGATGTCCGCCACGTTGCAATTCAGCGGGGTACCCCAGGTCAGGCCTCGCGGCTCGACGGCGATGAGATCGAAGTGTTCCCGGACGGCGGCCGGCATCTTCACGGCCTCGTCGGAGAACATGCCCAACGCGTCGCCGCCGGGGCCGCCGGGGTTGCCCGCGATGACGCCGCGGCGCTCCCCCGTCGCCGGAACCCGACTGACGGTGAGGGAAATGGTCGCACCCTCCGGGTCGGAATAATCGCGCGGCACGTCGATGTCGGCGCACACGGTGCCCGGCGCGGTCATCGCCGCAGTGGGGCACGCGCCCCAATCCAATCCGCCGAGATCGTCCGGACCAGCGGGGCCACCGGCCGACGCCTGCGGCACCGACAGCAGCGTGCCCGCCAGCGCGAGCGCCGTGACCGGGGCCAACGCCCTGCGGAAGAAGGACGTCCGGGACGACGGGGCCGATGAGGCTCGGCTCGCGGACCGGGCCTCGGCACCATGCTCTGCGGCGGAAGCGGCGCCGGATGCGGCGGCGGACGCCGCGCCGAATGCGGCAAGGGACGGCTTCTTCATGGGGCGCACGGGGATAAACACCTTTCATCGACTGCAACGAACGGTATCGAATCGCAACGCCGGCCGCACGCCGTTCAACGCGCGGTAATCAGGGCAAGAAGATCAGGGCACAGACCGCACCCGGTAGACGAGCACCGCACCGACGGCGGTGAGCGCTCCCGCGAAAACGTACAAGCCGGGGTATCCGCCGAGATTCGCCAACGCGAATGCGGCGAGCACCGGGGCGGCCATGTTCGGGCCGGCGACGGCGAGGTTCATGACGCCGACATCACGCCCGCGCTCGTCGGCCTTGGGCAGCACCTGGTTGATCAGGGCCTGATCGACGGCCATGAACACGCCCCACGACAGACCCAACAGCACCGCCGCACCGACGACCATGGCGAAGCTTCCGGCGAACGCCATGATCGCGCAAGCCCCGGCGACGCCCATCGACGACAACGCCACGAACGCCCGTCGCTTGCCCATCTTGTCGGACACCTTGCCCGACAGGATCGCCGTGACGATGACGCACAGCGCATACGCGCCGGTCAGGACGAGCACGCCGGCATCCGGGTCGGGGTGGCCGATGTGATCGCGCAGGTAATAGAACAGGTAGAACAACGCGACCGAGTTGCCCGTGGTCACCAGGAACCGGGCGATGAACACCCACGTGAAGTCGCGGTAGAGCCCTCCGGGCACCTCGGCGACGGCGGGCACCACGGCGTCATCGACCCCGTCGGCGTCGTCAAGCACCGGCGACGCAGCCGCCTGCGACCGCACCCGGGACACGTCGCGGAAGCCCGGCAGGAACTGGCCGATGAACACCAGCAGCAGCGCCGCGGTGACGATGTACGCCAGCCCCAGATCGAACACAGTGGCCACGACGGTGCCGAGCACCACGCCGAGGGTGTACGTCAGCCCCAGCACACCCGAGACCACGCCGTACTGATTGTCCGGCACCGTATCGGGCGCCACCGCCTGGGCCGCGTTGATCGACGCCGCGATGGCCAACTGGAACACCGCCCACCCGATGGTCAACGCCATGAAGCCCGGCGCGGCGCCGAGGAACACCAGCGACCCGGCCGCCGCCAGCCCGCCGAAGAGGATCCACGGGGCGCGGCGGCCCCACCGCGTGTCCGTGCGGTCCGACAACCACCCGGCCAGCGGGTGCCCGATGATGGAGAAGAACCCGCCGACCGCCATGAGCAGCGCGAACTTCTCCTCCTTCGCCCCCGGATGCCAGATGAGGATCTGCTGCGCCAACAACAGCTGCGTCGGCGCCGCCCACGAAATGTTCTGCCCCAGGTACAGCAGTCCGTACCGCACGATCCAGCCGGTGGTCACCGGCGTGCGTTGGGCGGGGTCGGCGGTGAAACGCCCGACGTCGGAGACGGCGCGTTCGGCGGAGCTGGCGCGTTCGGCGGAGCTCATCCCTGCGCCCCCTCCGCCCCCTCCGGCTTCGGCGGCTGCGCCCGCACGTTGGGGTCGGTGTCCTCGTCGGCGACGGGGTAACGCCGGCCCGCAGTGTAGCGCCGGTGCAGCTCCGGGGTGATCCGCCCGGTGCGGGCCAGCTCGGCCAGCAGGCGGCCCGACGGCTTCATCGTCCGCTCCTGCGTCTCGTAGTCCAGGTGGACGATGCCGAATCGCGGTTCTTCGCCGTCGGCCCATTCCCAATTGTCCACGAAGCACCAGTGGTACCAACGCTCGATGGACACGTCCGACTCGGCGATGGCCCGCAGGTGCTCCAGGATGAACCGCGGCCGGAACGACTCCAGCCTGCGGTCGGCGGCCGCGGCGTCCGGGTTGGCGTAGTCCCCGGCCGGATTCGGCTTTGCGACGCCCTCGTCCCCGCCACCGACCGACAGCTCCAGGTCTCCGAGATCGCAGGTGCCGTTTTCCGTGATCCACACCGGTCCGCCGAAACGCTCGTTCAGGTCGCGGGCGCATTCGACCAGGCCCTCGGGGTGGATTTCCCACCCGAGGTCGTTGACCGGGGCCCCGACGAAGGTGCCGTCGTCGAACTTGTCGACGGCAGTGCGCGAGTAGTAGTTCAGGCCCAGGAAGTCGTGGTGGCGGCCCGACGGCAGTCCACGCGCGACCTTCGCCCCGCCGAGCAGCGGATGGAACTTCCCCGCCAGGTGGGCGTCGGCGACGATGTCCTGGAACAGGTGCCGGTTGAGCCGCGTCAGGCCGCGGTGGATGGGGTTGCGCGGATTGCGCGGGGCGAACGCCCGGGCGTGGTGGGCGATGCCGACCTTCGCCCGGTCGCCCTGGATGCCGTGGATGACCTCGTAACCGCGGATGTGGGACACCGCCATGTTGCGCAGCACGGCCATCGTGTCGCCCCACGAGCGGTTGCCCGGCGGGCCCGAGCGGAACATGTGCGCCTGGGTGGCGTACACGTTCGGCTCGTTGACGGTGATCCACTCGTCGACGAGGTCGTCGAGCGCCCGGACGGTCATCTCCGCGTAGCGCAGGAAGGCCGCCGGCGATTCATCGGAGGTGAAGCCGCCGCGCCGGGCGAACCAGAGCGGATTGACGAAGTGGTGGAGCGTCACCAGCGGGCGGATCCCCTTGTCCCGCAGGTCGGCGATCTCCTCGCGGTAGCGATCGAGCACCGCATGGTCGAACTCCCCCGGCCGCGGTTCGATGCGCGTCCACTCCACGCCGATGCGGGCGATGGGCAGGCCCAGCGACGCCATGAGCTCGTTGTCCTCCCGCCACCGGTTCCAGTGGTCGGTGGCGCGCAGCGGAGTCGAACCGTCGGCGATGTTGCCGGGCTCGCGGGCCCAATCGAACCAGTCGTTGTTCTCGTCGCCGCCCTCGATCTGCCCGGCGGCCGACGCCGTGCCGATGAGCAGGCCCCGCAGATCGACGTCGTGATGCAACGGCTCCGCGAGCGGCGATGTGCGCGGCTGAGGATGGAGGGTTCGGTCATTGGCGGGCCAATTGGTTGACATGACGACACCCTATGTCACGCAACCTGTCGAATTCATGGTTTTCAAACAGAACGTTACGGGGTCCCGGGCGTCGACGGCATCGTCGTAAAGCAACCGAGTAAAACAACCGAATCTTTCGCGGAAAAATCCGCTCCCCCTGGAACGAATCGCGGCCCCGGCCCGTTGTCGATGATGTACCCCGAACAAAAATCACGTTAGGACCGTGACCCACCCGATGGATGCATTCCTCCTCATCGCCGTCGTGATCATCGGCGGCGTCCTCCTGATCCAGATGGCGCAGGGCCGCCAGAACAAGGCCATCCAACAGCGCGCCCACGACGACGTCGCCGATGCCGTGGCCGACGCCCGCCGCTGGATCGAACGGCTGGGATCGCAGGTGCTGTCCATCGCCGGCTCCGACACCGCCTCCACCCAGGCGATGGCCGACGCCTCCGAGCGGTACAACGCGGCGTCGGCGCAGATCTCCACCGCCAACACCGTCAAGCAGGCCCAGCTCGCCCGCGAATCCGCGCTCGAAGGCCTGCACTACGTCGCCGCGGCCCGCGAAATCATGGGCATGCCCGCCGGACCCGCGCTGCCGCCGCTGGAAGGCCAGCGATCCGCCGGATCCGTCACCGAACAGCGCACCATCGAACACGAGGGCCGGCAGATCTCCGCGTCGCCCGTGCCCACCGAACAGACCCCCAACTACTACCCGGGCGGCAAGGTCGCCGGACGCCCCGTGCCCGCCGGCTGGTACTCCGAACCGTGGTGGCAATCCGCCCTGCGCACCGGCATGTGGACCATGGGTTCCGTGCTGCTGTTCTCCATGATGTTCAACGGCATGGCCGGCGTCGCCTACGCCGCCTCCGACTTCGAAAGCGGCGTCGGCGACGGCTCCGAGGGGGTCGGCGACATGGGCGACGGCGACATGGGAGCCGGTGGCGACGGCGGCGACGGCGGCGACATGGGCGATGCCGGTGATGGCGGGGACATGGGCGGCGACATGGACGCCGGAGATGGCGGCGGATTCTTCGGCGGCGACGACGGCGGCTTCTTCGACGGCGGCATGTTCGGCGGCGACGGCGGCGGATTCGACTTCGACTTCTAGAGTCGTCCGCCGGAGTTTCCCCCGGTCACGCCCGCTCCGCAAACGACGACGGCGGCATCCCACATGACGTGGGATGCCGCCGTTCGACACCTGAACCGCAGACGCGGGGCTACTCCTGCTCGGGCAGGGCCGGGGCGATGCCGGTCTTCTCGTACTCGGCGAGGATGTCGATGCGGCGCTGGTGGCGCTCCTCCTCGCTCCACGGCTGGGCGACGAAAGCGTCGACGATGGCCAGCGCCTCCTCCTCGGAGTGCATGCGGCCGCCAAGGCCGATGAGCTGGGCGTTGTTGTGCTCGCGGGCGAGCTTGGCGGTCTCCACCGACCAGGCCAGGGCGCAGCGAGCACCCTTGACCTTGTTCGCGGCGATCTGCTCGCCGTTGCCGGAACCGCCGAGCACGATGCCCAGCGAACCCGGGTCGTTGACCGTGCGTGAGGCGGCCTCGATGCAGAAGGCCGGGTAGTCGTCGGCGGCGTCGTACACGTGGGCGCCGCAATCGACGACCTCGTGGCCCGCCTTTTCCAGGTGGTCCTTGATCAGGTTCTTCATCTCGAAGCCGGCGTGGTCCGCGCCAAGGTAAATACGCATGAGCCAAGCATAACCAGGCGCGGGGCGCGGGGGTGCACGCGATCGCCGCGGGTCCGACCGGGACGGCCGGGTCACCCCCCTCCCCCGATCTTCTCTCCTGACCAACGGCGTTCGTTCGTCCATTCGATGCAAAAACATAGCTGATCCGAATGGGCTGACAATCTGCGGTTGCTGCGGAAGTCGCAGCTCCGATCAGGCGGTCGCCGCGGGATCGGATCCCCGGCGCCTGGCGCAGCCACGGACGCCAACACGCATCAGGAGTGCATCATGAAGAAGTCCACCATCGCCGTCGGTCTCACCGCCCTGGCCCTCGTCCTCGCCGCATGCGACGGGTCGTCGTCGACGGCCGACGCCGCCCAGGCGGACACTGGTCCGGCCGACGCCGCCCAGGCCGACGCCACCCGGGAAGGCCCGGCCCAGATCGGCGACACCGTCCACCTGGGCGAGGCCGACATCACCACGTCGAACCTCCGCAACGCGGGCGTCGACGTCTTCGGCGACAATCAGGTGTGCGCCGACGTCACCGTGGTCAACGTCTCGGAATCCGACGTCGTCAGCCTCAACCCGTTCGATTGGAAGCTCACCGACACCAACGGCGTCATGCTGAGCACCGAGTTCGGCGGGGCCACCGATTACGACTCCGTCGAGCTCACCCCGGGCGGCAGCAAGTCGGGCACCCTGTGCTTCAAGTCGGACGCGGCGCCGGGCGAGTACACCTTGACCTACGAGAAGACCTTCAGCTTCACCTCGAAGCCCACCGAATGGAAGGGAGCGCTGTAGGTCGCCGACTCCCGGGCTGCGGCATGGGGGCGTAAAGTAGCTGGAGAACGCGTTTTTTCCAACCCCCGGCCCCGAGGAACCCCCGTGCATCGGCCCCCAGCAGTCCGCACCGTCCGCCACGACATCAATCAGAAGCCGTTCATCGTGATCTGGGAGGTGACGCGGGCCTGCGGCCTGGTGTGCAAGCACTGTCGGGCCGACGCCCAGCATGAGCCCCACCCGGATCAGCTGACCACGGAGGAGGGCAAGCGGCTGCTCGATGCGTTGTCGTCGTACGACAAACCGCTGCCGTTGGTGGTGTTCACCGGCGGTGACCCGTTCGAGCGGGCCGATCTGGAGGAGCTGACCGAGTACGGCACGGCGAAGGGTCTCAACATTTCCCTGTCGCCGTCGGTGACGCCGCGGTTGACGCCGGAGCGCATCCGGTCGCTGCGGGCCGCCGGCGGCAAGGCGATGTCGATGTCGCTCGATGGTGCGACCGCGACGACGCATGATGCGTTCCGCGGTTTTTCGGGCACGTTCGAAAAGACCGTCGAGATGGCGCCGGTGATCAACGAGGCCGGCTACCGCCTGCAGATCAATTCGACGCTGACCCGCGACAACATCGGCGAAGCCCCCGCCCTGATGAAGAAGGTCATCGAGATGGGGGCGAAGATGTGGTACGTCTTCTTCCTCGTGCCCACCGGTCGCGGCGCGGCGCTCAACTGCCTGTCGCCGGAGGAGCGCGAGGACGTGCTCAACTGGTTGGTCGACGTTTCCGACCGCATCGCCATCAAGACCACGGAGGCGCCGCAGTATCGGCGGGTGGTGCTGCAGCGGCGCGAGGCGGAGGAGACCGGCGCCCCGAAGTACGAAGGTGGGCCGCTTTACGACGAGCTGACCCGCAAGACCACCGAGCTCCTCGGCGAGCACCCGGCGAAGCCCCGCCCGCCGCGATCGCCGATGGCGGTGAACTCGGGTTCCGGTTTCGCGTTCATCGACCACATCGGCGACGTTTACCCGAATGGTTTCCTGCCGCTGCACTGCGGCAACGTGAAGGAAACGGATTTCCGGGAGATCTACTCCGAGTCGCCCGTGTTCAAGGAGTTGCGCGACCCGGACAACTGGCACGGCAAGTGCAGCGTCTGCGGGTTCCACAATGTCTGCGGCGGTTCCCGGTCGACGGCGTTCGCCCTGACCGGCGACTACCGTGCCTCCGACCCGACGTGCGTGTACGTCCCGCCGGCCTGGCACCCGGACGCCGGCGGCGGTGTCGACGCCAGCGCGGAGGCCGTCGAGCAGCGTTGATGCGGGCGTCGGGTCAGGTGTGGGGCCGGAGGCGGAAATGACAATGCGGAGGGGCCGGTTGGCCAATCCCTCCGCAGGTCAGCCTGTTAGTCGAACTGGGGGCTCTCGGTGCGCGACCGCTTCAGCTCGAAGAAGTGCGGGTAGCCGGCCAGCAGGATGGAGCCGTCGAAGATCTTCCCGGCCTCCTCGCCGCGCGGAATGCGGGTGAGCACGGGGCCGAAGAAGGCGGTGTCGCCGAGCTTGACCACCGGGGTGCCGACCTCGTCGCCGACCTCCTTCATGGCCTCCGCGTGGTTGTCGCGCATGAGCTCGTCGAAATCCGTGGTCAGGGCCTGCGCCAGGCGCTCCTCCGGTAGGCCGACTTCCGCGAGGGCCTCGGTGATCAACTCATCGAACGCGTGGGCCGGCTCGTCGACGCGCGCGTGACGGTCGATGCGGTCCTCGTCGTGGATCTTCGTGCCCAGCGCCGTGTAGAGCTTGTCGACGGCCTCCTGACCATCCTGGTCGAACACCGCATTGAACAGGCGCGCCGGAGTCCAGTTGCACTCCATCATGAACTTGTACTCTTCCGGCAGTTCCTCGCGGCCCTCGTTGAGAACCGACAGGCTCATCGGCTTCCACTCGACCTCGATGTCGCGGACCTTCTCCACTTCCTTGATCCAGCGGGAGGTGATCCAGCAGAACGGGCAGGAAACGTCGAAGTAAAAGGTGACCTTGTCTCGGGTGCTCACGTGAATTCCTCCTGAAGAGTTGATTGCCGAGTTGATTGCCGACGAGTTGCTTGACTCATCAACCAATAATCTCGTCACCGACTATAGGGAGGGATCTTCCCGCCCGCACACGCCTGCCGCGCGCCGGCACGAACGCGACACACCGGCCCGGCACTCACCCGACGCACGCGCCCGACACGAACGCGACGCCCGGCGCGGCCGACTACTCGGGGAAGGGCAGCCCCGTGGCCTCCAGCGAATCGGCGGCGGCCTCCAGGTACGCCGGCCAGTCGGCGTAGTCCAGGAACTCCGAACCGACCTCGTGGTCCATGGACACCAGGCGACCCGAGCGCATGTCCAGGCAGTAGTTGTTTCCGCCGAAGTCCATGACCAGCGGGATCCACGCCTCGTGGTACCACTTGCCCTCGGAGTCGGCGCCCTCCCCGTCGGTGTTTTCGAAGTCGTCGAACTCGCCGTCGGCCTGCAGCTTGGTCCACAGCTTGTAGTCGTTCAGGATCGACGCCGGCGCCGCGATCCAGCCACCGTCCCACGGCTCGCCGTCCACCGACCCGTGCCGCAGCCACGACGCCCGCACGTAATCCGGCAGCGTCACACCGAGGTCGGCCTGCAGCTGGTCCAGTTCCGCCTCCGTTGCGGGGGCTCCCAGGGCATCGTCGTCAAGCACTGCCTCGATCCGATCCCACGCCGCGTTGACCCGATCGACCTTGCCAGCATCATTGCTCAGTTCATTCATGCGGCAAAGTGTATTTTTAGTCGGCCCACCGCGCCACGGATGCCGATCCGGGGACGCGGTTACCCTGGTCGCATGACTTCCACGAACCTGACGCAGACCGAGGCCGCCGACCGCGCGGCCATGCTCGAGGTGTCCCACTACGACATCTCCCTCGACGTCACCGGCGCCCCCGGCACCACCGCCGCCCCGGGCGACGACACCTTCCGTTCGACCACCACCGTGACGCTGACCGCGAAGCGGGACGGCACCACCTTCCTCGACCTCCGCAACGCCGACATCCGCTCCGTCACCATCGATGGCACGGACGTCACCGACGCCGCCTGCGGCGGGTCGAAGGAGCTTTACGACGACGAACGCGGCCTCATCCTCGATCTCACCGCAGGCGACCACGTGGTCGTCGTCGACGCGGACTGCCGCTACACCACCACCGGCGAAGGCCTCCACCGCTTCACCGACCCCGCCGACGAACAGACCTACCTCTACTCCCAGTTCGAAACCGCCGACGCCAAACGCGTCTTCGCCTGCTTCGACCAGCCGGACCTCAAGGCCACCTACACGATGGACGTCACCGCACCCGGCGACTGGACCATCGTGTCCAACTCCGAACCCGAAGTAGCCGACATCGCCCCCGCCGACGGCGACATCGCGCCCCTCGACGGCCCCGCCGCCCGCATCCACCGCTTCCGCGTCGACGTGCCCCTGTCCACCTACCTCATCGCATTCTGCGCCGGCCCCTGGCACGAGGTCCGCGACCAATGGACCGGCACCGTCGCAAAGCACCCCGAAACCCCCGCCGACCACCAGCCCGACGGTGAGCTGACCATCCCCCTGGGCCTGTACTGCCGCGCCTCCATCGCCGAACACCTCGACGCCGAACGGCTCTTCCGCGAAACCAAGGAAGGCTTCGACTGGTACGCGGCC
This sequence comes from Corynebacterium freneyi, assembly GCF_030408835.1. Classification (NCBI taxonomy): domain Bacteria; kingdom Bacillati; phylum Actinomycetota; class Actinomycetes; order Mycobacteriales; family Corynebacteriaceae; genus Corynebacterium; species Corynebacterium freneyi. Next base: position 753,765 of record NZ_CP047357.1, on the reverse strand, counting down.
AACTTCGGCGAGCCCTACCCCTTCGGCAAGTACGACCAGATCTTCTGCCCCGAATACAACATGGGCGCAATGGAAAACGCCGGCGCCGTCACCATCCGCGACGAATACGTCTTCCGCTCCCGCACCACCGGCTACCTGTACGAACGCCGCAACGAAACCATCCTCCACGAAATGGCCCACATGTGGTTCGGCGACCTCGTGACCATGCAATGGTGGGACGACCTGTGGCTCAACGAATCCTTCGCCACCTGGTCCGCCTGCGCATCGCAGGCCGCCGTCAGCGAATACGACGGCGCCTGGACCACCTTCGCCAACGTCGAAAAGGCATGGGCCTACCAGCAGGACCAGCTGCCGTCGACGCACCCCATCGCCGCCGACGCCTCCGACATCGACACCGTCGACCAGAACTTCGACGGCATCACCTACGCCAAGGGCGCCTCCGTGCTCAAGCAGCTCGTGGCCTACGTCGGCGAAGACGCGTTCCTCGCCGGCGCCCGCCTGCACTTCGCCCGCCACCGCTTCGGCAACGCCACCTTCGACGACCTGCTCGGCGCCCTGTCCGAGGCGTCCGGCCGCGACCTGTCCGGGTGGGCCGACCAGTGGCTGACCACCACCGGCATCAACACCCTGTCGGCGGCCTACTCCACGAAGAAGGCCGAGGGTGGCGCCGCCGGGGATGGTGCCGGGGACGCTGCCGAGGGTGGCGCCGCCGAGGTCTACGACATTTTCGCCATCCGCCAGACCGGCGCCGAGCCCGGGGCGGGCGAGCTGCGCGACCACCGCGTGGCCATCGGCGTGTACGCGATGGACGGCGGACTGCTGCGCCGCACCCACCGCGTCGAGGTCGACGTCAAGGGCGAGATCACCGAGGTTCCCGAGATGTCGGGCGTGCCCGTCGGCGACGTCGTCCTGGCCAACGACGACGACCTGAGCTACTGCTTCATGGAGATGGATCCCGGGTCGTGGCTGTTCCTGCTGGAGAACATCGGCGCCTTCGCCGATCCGATGCCGCGCACCCTGGCGTGGTCGACGATGTGGGAGATGACCCGTGCGGCGAAGGTCCGCGCCCGCGATTTCGTGGCCATGGTGCTGCGGGGCGCGCCGTCGGAGGATCAGATTTCGGTGCTCGAGCGTGTTTTGTCGCAGGCGGTGGCGGCCGTCGAGCGGTACGCCGCGCCCGATTGGGTCGCCGAGGGGCGTCGCCTGCTCGGCGAGGGGCTGCTCGATCACGCCCGCGCCGCGGAGGCCGGGTCCGACGCCCAGTTGGCGTTCGTCAACGCCCTGGCCATGCTGCCGGCCGACGGCGCCGGTTCGCTCGAGATCTTCCGCGCGATCCTCGCCGGCGAGCCCGGGTCGGTCGGCCTGGACGGGCTGACCGTCGACGAGGACATGAAGTGGAACGCGCTGACCGTGCTCGTCGCCGCCGGCGACAAGGGGGTGTCCGATATCGCGGCGGCCGAGCAGGCCGACCAGTCGGCGCTGGGGACGCAGGCTGCGGCGAAGGCGCGTGCGGCGATCCCGGCGGCGGACAACAAGATCCGCGTGTGGAACACCTGCACCGCCACCGGGGCCGCCGCCCCGTCGAATCTGATGTTGCGGTCGATGATCGCCGGTTTCACCGCGCCCGGTTCGGATGGGTTGCTCGGCGACTTCACCGACCGGTACTTCGCCGAGGCTCCGTCCTGGTGGGGCCGGTATTCCTCGGAGACGGCGCAGCGGATGCTCGATGGCCTGTACCCGCACTGGGAGGTCTCGCAGGAGGGACTGGACAAGGCTTCGGCGGTGCTTGACGACGCCTCGGTGCCCAACCCCGTCAAGCGCATCGTCGCGGAGAACCGTGACCGCGTCGAGCGGGCGTTGGCCGCCCGCGAGTGCGACGGGTACGTCCCGGAGCAGTAGAAGTCGGGCGCGGCAGTGGGCGGGTCGGTGCGCTCGACCGCCCCGCCGCCCGTAGCGTCGCCGCGTCGATGGCCCACCGCTCCGCCAATGTGGTGACTGTGGGCCGCGCCGCTGGCCGCACTCCTCGCCGCGTCGCCGCGTGGGTAGCCTGGTGGGCATGACCAACGGCCAGCCCTCTCAGGCGGCGCCCGGTGATGGGCAGCCGCAGTTCAGTGATTTCTACCGCGAGGTCGGCGAGGATACGTTCGCGAAGGTGGTGCACGGTTTTTACGTGCGCGTGCGCGAGGACGACATCCTCGGTCCGATGTATCCCGCCGATGATTGGGAGGGCGCCGAGCGGCGCTTGCGGATGTTCCTCGAGCAGTACTGGGGTGGTCCCACCACGTACAACGAGGAAAGGGGCCATCCGCGGCTGCGCATGCGTCATCACCCGTTCGTCGTCGATATGGCGGCCCGTGACCGGTGGCTGGAGTTGATGGCGTTGTCGCTGGCCGAGGTGTCCGACGAGGAGCTGCCGAAGCCCCACCGCGACGCCATGTGGGAGCACATGGTGCGGGTGGCGGACATGCTCATCAACACCCACGCGTAGCTGCTGTACCCCGCGCGGCCTCCCGCCTCGCGTCGCCCCCTCCCCCGTCCCTCGCCGGCTCCCGGCAAGGTCTCAACCCCGCAGGCTCGCCACACCCCAAACTCCCCCGCCCCGCGCGGCCTCCCACCCCGCGCCGGCCATCCGCCCCAACTCCCCCGCTCGCCCGCGCAGGCATCGCGCCACGGGCCACTTGCGCCCCACCTATAACAGCTCGATTTTGATCTGCATTTAGTCGGCTGATTTGTTGCAATTCTCAAATTCTCACCTGGGCTTTTGCGGGCGGACTTGCAACAAATCAGCCGACTAAATGCGGATCAAACCTCCAGTAGAGGGTGAGCCCACCAGAAAATGGGGCGAGTGGGGCGCATGAGGCGAGCGGGATGACTCGAAGGGGTGGAGCGACCGGCTGCGAGTGGGCCATGCGGTCGGTCGGGCGGGACGAGTGGGCCGTCCCGACGCTCGTGGCAGAGGGATGCGCCGTTGTTGACACCGGCGGCAGACGCGCCGATCGCTACAACGGCAGAACCCCAAGCCCTTCGGAGGCGTAGACGCTTCCGAATCGCCCATCGAGTCGACGCCAACGCCCCTTCACCGACACCCGCACGGGCTCATCGGTGGAGGGCTTGACCGGGATGAAGCCCATGGCACACAAGGCGAACACCTCGCGCATGGAAATCTCGGCGACCGGGCCAACTTCACGCCCGGCAGCAGCAGTCGCGCCACGTTCACGCCCGGCAGCAGCAGTCGCGCCACGTTCACGCCCGGCAGCAGCAGTCGCGCCACGTTCACGCCCGGCAGCACCAGCAGTCAGGCCGCCCTCATTCCCCGAAGTATCGGCGAGACGGGCACCGCGGACGGTGAGGACCTTCTGGTCGAGCAGCGACGTCGGCAAGCCCAACGGGCCCGATTCTTCCTTGGCCACTCCCCTCGCCTGCGTCTCCAAGTCGCGGAAGACGCCCGCCGGCACGGCATCGACGACGGTCCACCCACCGTCCACCGGCACACTGCCCGGCCACGAAGAATCGGCGGCGGCACCGCACTCCAACGTCATCGGCACGGCGGCATCGATCTGCGGCACCGACCGGGCGTCACCCGTGACGGCGGACACAGCATCAGCCCGAACGACGACATCATCGCGACCACCGCGCCCCGGGCTGATGGCCATCGTGCGGCACGCCACCGGCCCAAAGGGAGTGGTCGCCCACACACGCGCAACGCCGGCCGGCCGAGACGCCGCGACCAGGTCATCCGGCGACCCCGCGGGAAGCGCACGAACCCGGATCAACGCCTGCGCATCCAGCGCCACCGCCTTACGGGCGAGGACGCCGAGATTGGTCAGCGCCGCGACGTCATGGACGACGAGAGACTCCCCGCCCGCCGACGCCCCACCATTCGACGCCCCACCCGTCGACGCCCCGGAACCGCCCCGGGCACCGGCGTCACTCATCGTCGCCACTGGCTTCGGCATTCGCCCCGGCACCGGCGGTCAGCTCGGGCGAGGCGAAACGTTCCAACGCCTTGCGCACCGTCGGCGTCAACTCGCTGGCGCGCGACTCCTCCAGGTCGAACAGCACCATCACGGTGGTCAGCACCGCCGCGATGTGGCCGTGCTCGTCCTTGATGGCCTGACGGATGGTGTACGACGTCTTGCCCATGTCGATGATCTCGGTGGCGACCAGCACTTCCCGGGTGTCGGGCAGCAGGGCGCGGAGGTAGTCAATCTCCATGTGGCGCACCACGGTGCCCAACTTTCCGGTGCCGCCTTCAACGCTGGCCCGGGCGAAGGCGACGCGGGCCTCCTGCGCGTACTCGAGGTACGCGGTGTTGTTGACGTGCCCGTACTGGTCGAAGTCCGACCATCGCACGGGGATGGTGGTCAGGAAGGCGTTGGTATCCGGCATCTCGTCCACTTCTCTCGGGTGATTCGCGGGTGCTTTGGGTGATTCGCGGGTACTTCGGGTTACTCGCGGGTGCTTCGGGTGATTCACGGTTGTTCGGTGCGGGCCGCCGTTCGACGCCGCACCACCCGCCGGGCGGCTTTTCGACGCCGCACCACCCGCCGGGCGGCTTTTCGACGCCGCACCACCCGCCGGGTGCGGTGGCGCCGGGAACATGCGCGGGGCCCGCGGCCACCGTCATCAGCGGCCACGGGCCCAGGCTAGCGCGGTCGACCCCCGCGCGGGGGCATCAGCGGGTCAGCTTGCGGTGCGTGACGCGCGACGGGCGGGCGGCCTCGGGGCCGAGGCGCTCGACCTTGTTCTTCTCGTAGCCCTCGAAGTTGCCCTCGAACCAGAACCACTGGCCCTCTTCGACGTTGCCCTCCCACGCGAGGATGTGGGTGCAGGTGCGGTCCAGGAACCAACGGTCGTGGGAAATGACCACGGCGCAGCCCGGGAAGTTCTGCAGGGCGTTTTCCAGCGACGACAGGGTCTCGACGTCGAGGTCGTTGGTCGGCTCGTCCAGCAGGATCAGGTTGCCGCCCTGCTTCAGGGTCAGGGCCAGGTTCAGGCGGTTGCGCTCGCCGCCGGACAGGACCTTCGACGGCTTCTGCTGATCCGCGCCCTTGAAACCGAAGGCGGACAGGTACGCGCGCGACGGCATCTCGTTCTGGCCGACGTGGATGTAGTCCAGGCCGTCGGAGACGACCTCCCACACGGTCTTCTCCGGGTCGATGTTCTCGCGGCCCTGGTCGACGTAGCTGAGCTTGACGGTCTGGCCGACCTTCACCTCGCCGGCGTCCGGCTGCTCCAGGCCGACGATGGTCTTGAAAAGCGTCGACTTGCCCACGCCATTCGGGCCGATGACGCCGACGATGCCGTTGCGCGGCAGGGTGAACGACAGGTCCTTGATCAGGACGCGGCCGTCGAAGCCCTTCTCCAGGTTCGACACCTCGACGACCTGGTTGCCCAGGCGCGGCGGCGTCGGAATCTGGATCTCCTCGAAGTCGAGCTTCTTGTACTGCTCGGCTTCCTCCACCATCTGCTCGTAGCGCTCGAGACGGGCCTTGTTCTTGGCCTGGCGGGCCTTCTGGCCGGAGCGGACCCACGCCAGCTCGTCCTTCAGGCGCTTCTGCAGCTTGGCATCCTTCTTGCCGGCGACCTCGAGGCGGGCGGCCTTCTGCTCCAGGTAGGTGGAGTAGTTGCCCTCGTAGGGGTACAGCTTGCCGCGGTCGACCTCGCAGATCCAGCCGGCGACGTGGTCCAGGAAGTAGCGGTCGTGGGTGACGGCCAGGACGGCGCCGGGGTACTTCTGCAGGTGCTGCTCGAGCCACAGCACCGACTCGGCGTCGAGGTGGTTGGTGGGCTCGTCGAGGAGCAGCAGGTCGGGCTCGCTCAGCAGCAGCTTGGCCAGGGCGACGCGTCGGCGCTCGCCACCGGACAGGTGGGTGACGGGCTCGTCGCCGGGCGGGCAGCGCAGCGCATCCATGGCCTGCTCGATCTTGGAGTCGATTTCCCAGGCGTCGGCGGCGTCGAGCTCCTCCTGGAGCTTGCCCATCTCCTCCATGAGCTCGTCGGTGTAGTTGGTGGCCATCTCTTCGGCAATCTGCTCGAAGCGCTGCTTCTTGTCGAAGATGTCGCCGAGGCCCTCCTCGACGTTGCCGCGCACCGTCTTCTCCTCGTTGAGCGGCGGCTCCTGCAGCAGGATGCCGACGGTGGCGCCCGGCTCGAGGTAGGCCTCGCCGTTGGAGGGCTGGTCCAGGCCGGCCATGATCTTCAGGATCGACGACTTGCCGGCGCCGTTGGGGCCGACGACGCCGATCTTGGCGCCGGGGTAGAACGCCATGGTCACGTTGTCGAGAATGACCTTGTCGCCGTGCGCCTTGCGCACGTTCTTCATCTGGTAGATGAACTCAGCCACTGCTGCGCTCTCCTTCGGAGGTTGGTGGTTTCGCTTCAGGTGCGCCGGGGGCCGCCCCGCCGGGACCGGGCTTTCGCCGTCGCGGTTGCCGGTGTTGCGTTGCGACGATCACCGCCCGCGCACATTCGCCCTCACCTTACCGGTAGCGGCGGCAACTTCCCCGACGGGCGGCCCGAGCGAACTTCTCCGACGGCACCCCGAGCGCACTTCCCCGATGGCGGCCCGCGCACTTCCCCGACGAGCGCCCCGACCGGCTACGAGACCATCTGGGCCATCTCCGCCTCCGTCCCGTATGCGCCGCCGGCGTCGTCGCGCTGCACGGACTCGTCGAAGTGGTTGGTTTCGTTGGGGACGACGCCCTGGTCGTGGACCATGCGCTGTTCGGTTTCCTCGGCCTCGCGGGCGCGGCGCTCGGCCTCCGCGGCGCGCGACGACCCGCCCTTGATGCGGGTGATCGCCGCGGTGGCGAAGCGCAGGTCGGGGCCGACGGAATCGGCGATGACCTTGGTGTACGACTTGGTTTTGCCTTCGTCGTCCTGCCATTCGACGGTGCACAGGCGCCCTTCGGCGATGATGCGGTCGCCCTTGGCGAACGTGTTCACCGCGTTTTGCGCCAGGCGGTCCCAGCATTCGGCGTCGATGTACGCGGTGTCGCCGTCGACCCACTGGCCGTCGATGTGGCGCTTGCGGGTCGATGCGACGCGCAGGCGAGTCACCAGCTTGCCGTTGGCGGTGGTCTTGATCTCCGGCTTCTTGGTGATGTTGCCGACGATGGTCACCTTGATCTCGGACATTGCGAGTCCCCCTTCGTGTCGTGGTCCCCGGAGCGCTGGTCGTTCCGGGCCTCGCACGTCCGACGATGCCGCCTTCGCCCGCCGGCCACCACCGCCGTTTCGACGGCCTGTGGATGAATCGCAGATTATGGGGCTTATCCACAGGCCCCGGATTTTTCCGCTTGACGACGCCTACCCCATCCCTTTCACCGTGGCGGCTCCTGCACGACCCGGTGGGCGTCGTAAAGCCCAAGGCCCTTCGCCGTGAAGACTCCTGTGCGACCCGGTGGGCGTCGTAAAGCAAAAGGCGCGCCGGCGAACGCAAAAGGCGCGCGACGGGAACCACCCGCCGCGCGCCAACCTGCGAAAACGCCCCCGAAAAAGAGCTACCTGCCCAGCTTCCCGGCGTCCTTCGCCGACCCGAGATGCACCTCATGCTCGGCATCGACGGTGCCGGTGTAGTACTCGCGCTCCTCGTCGGTCATGCCCCGGCTCGTGCGCGCCGCCAGCATGGCGTTGTAGGCCTCCAACTCAGCGTCATGATCGCGCTCGGCGTTGCGGTCGTAGCGGGCGGCATCCCTCTCGTCGCTGCGCCGCCACTGGACGAACAGGGCCGTCATCACGATGAACAGGGGCACCTCACCCAACGCCCACGCCACCGCGCCGCCGACGTTCTGGTCCTCCAGCAAATCCACGTACCACGGCAACGCCAGATTGCGGTAGTACTCCTCCGCCAACACCTGCTGCATCTGCATCAACGTGATGCCGAACCACGCATGGAACGGCAGCGAACCCATCAGCGATACCAGCTTCACCGCCGGCGAAATCTGCTGCGGCGCCGCATCCACGCCGATGATCACCCAGTAGAAGATGTACCCGGAGATCAGGAAGTGAATGTTCATGAACAGGTGACCGGCGTGCTCGTCGGCCAGGAAGTCGTACAACGGCGTCATGTACAGCAGGTAGAAACCCGCGACGAACTGCGCCGTGGCCACGATCGGATTGGTCAGGAACCGCGACACCGGATTGTTGATGAACGCCACCAACCACTCGCGCACACCCGGCAGACCCGTGCGACCCGCCGGCTTGAGCGCCCGCAACGCCAACGTCACCGGGCCGCCCAGGGCCAACATCACCGGAATCGCCATCGAGTACAGCATGTGCGCCAGCATGTGCACCGAAAACAGCGCCGGCATGTACACGCCCAACGCCGACGACGACGTGAACAGCAACAGCGCGCAACCCGACAGCCACCAGATCGTGTTCGAAATCGGCCACTCGCCGCCGCGCTTGCGCAGCTTCCGCAGCCAGTACAGGTAGATCCACGCCGCGATGATCGCCGCCGAGCCGAAGAAGATGTCGAACCGGAACTGCGTGAACATCGCCTCCCAGCCGAAGGGGATCTCCAGCTTGTAGCCGAGCTTGACCTCCATCTGCGTGATCGGCGGCAGGCCCTCGCCACCGGCCTGGTCCGAGTAATTCGGCGGCGGAGGCGTGCGGCCCAGCGCCACCGCGACACCGACCGCCACGGCCATGACCAGAACCTCCACGATGGCCAGACGCCAAAACGCCGGGCCGTTGGGGTCCTTGTCCAGCGCCGGGATAGTCACCTTCCGGTGCATGTAGCCGAACAGGCCCAGCACGACGATCAGCAGCGTCTTGACCACCACGAGGATGCCGTAGTTGTTGTCGAACAGGTCGTGCCACGACAGGTTGATCGCCGCGTTGATCACGCCCGACGCGCTCATGGCCACGAACGCGACCAGCGCGACGAAGCTGTAGCGCGACGCGACCTCGGACATGAACTCGCCGCGGCGGCGCGCATGGCCGATGAGCGCCATCAGACCGCCGACCCAGAACACCGTGAACGTCAGGTGCCAGATGTACGAGTTGGTGCCGTAATCGTGGTTGCCGCCGGTGGCGTTGTGGCTGACGACGGCCAGCGGCATCATCGACAGCAGCGACACGGCGAAGAACACCGGCTGCCAGATCCACTTGCTGGTCAGCGCCGAGCCGACGGCCACGACCAGGGCGAAGATGGCCACCCACAGCCACGCCAGCGCCTCACTGACCTGCTCGAGGGCCAGGGACCAGTTCTCCGGGCGGATCGTCGTCGACAGCGGCTGGCCCGACACGTCCGACAGCACCAGCGGGATCTGCAGCAGCGCGATGAGCCCCCAGCTCAGGATCGCCCACCGGCCGGTGCGCGCCGCCGCCCAGCCGTCGAGGTCGACCGTCCCGTCCGGCCTGGGCCGCGAGCCGAACGCCGACAACATGAACGAACCGATCGCCAGGGCGGCCAGCATTTCGCCGCCGGCCTTCGCCAGCGGGAAGCCCACCGTCGTGATGAATCCGGGGTCCGGGATGCCCAGGGTCGTCCGGGATTCCATGTTGAACGCCAGCGACAGCGCGCCCGCGAGGGCGCCGGCCACCAAGGCGAAAACCACGTACCAGCCGAGGGTTCCCCGGACCTTGCGCGTCGGTCGGGTCGTCGTCGCAGTCATGCCCCCTAGGGTAGACCCCCGAGGTGGGGCCGCAGAATTCCGGTTGGCGCGCCGTTCCCTCCCCCGCCGCGGCTCGCCCGCTTACCGGGCATCCCGGTGGCCGGGTTATCATTCCGTTTCGCATGCCTCCGTAGCTCAGTGGATTAGAGCATCCGGCTTCTACCCGGCTGGTCGCGGGTTCGAATCCTGCCGGGGGCACGGTGCGAAAACCCCCGCCGTCCTGTTCCATTGCAGGGCGACGGGGTTTTCCGATTGGCCGCGACCTGGCCGCGGCGCCTCGGATTCCGGCGGTCGATTCAGCCGGCCACGTCGCGGCGGGTGGACGGCAACGCGGCCGCCACCAGGTAGATGATCACAGCGAGCCCCGGCAGCAGGATGCCCCAGACGTTGATCACCGGGTCGTTGCGGTCGGGGTCGGTCGCCCAGACGAGCAACCACGACCCCCATCCGAGCAGGGCGATGAGCCCGGCGACGGCGCCCGCCCACATTCCGGCGCCGATGCCCTTGCGCACCAGCCCCACCACCCCGGTCACGAGGGTGGCGACGATGCCGATGCCCGACAGAAGCATCACGTCGACCGAAGCGGTGAAAAGAACGGCCACCAGCACGGCGTGGGCCGCTGCGGCGGCGAGGAAAAGAGAGCGCACGATGATCTCCTTCGGTTCGTCGGATTGATCGCCTTAGCCGAATGCGCCGACGGGCCCGGCACACGCGACGCAGACTTACGGCCGCAGGTAACGGTCGACCATTTCGGTGACTTCGTCGACGGCGGCCTCCACGGCATCTTCGGCACCGTCTGCACCGTTGGCCCCGTCGCCGACGCTTTCGCGCAGGAGGTTGGAGCACATGAGCACGGCGGACTGCATGACCATGAACACGTTGTTGGCCAGCACGATGGGGTCACCGTCGCGGATGGAGCCGTCTTCCTGGCCGTGGTTGATGCCCGGCAGGATGTACTGCTCGATGATCGACCGTTCGCTGGATCCCTTGGGGCGGATGATGGCGCGGACGATGCGTTCGGGGTCGGTTTCGGCGAGGTTGAGGAAGAATTCGCCGTTGGACAGCCTGGCCAGGATGATGCGGAAGCGCGCGACCATGCGTTGGCGGGCGTCGCCGGGCATGTCGCGCAGCTCGGCGAGGATCCGCAGGAATTCGCGGGTGATCACTTCGTTCGACAGTTCGTCGAGGTCCGCGTAGCGACGGTAAACGGTCGGGCGCGACACTCCGGCGTTGCGGGCGATCTCGGCGATGGAGGTGCGGCGAAGTCCGACGGACATGATGCTTTCGCGCGCCGCCTCGATGATGGCCTCGTCGACCGAGGTTCTGGCGTCGTTGCCGCGGTTCATCGTCATTCCTTTCCCGCGTCCGACCGGGAATTTTTCGGCCGGGGTGAAGGCTTTTGGTCCTGCGACCAATCGAATCTGGGTCAATGGTAATGCGCGATCTGCGTGATCCCCGTTTCCCACACCCATGAAGGGGACACCCGTATACGTCTCCGACATGGGCAAACAACCCTTTCCCCCATTGCCGCCGCCTCATGGGCCCCTCCCCGCCGGAACATCGGGTGCCGGGCCGGCCCGTGGGCGGCGTCTCGGCGCACTAGGCTTGCGGCGTAACCATCCGTCGACCGACCGCGAGGACGAACATGGCATTGCCCGCTCCCCATCCCGATTACCGCGCCGTGGTGACCGGCGCGTCGCAAGGCATCGGAAAGGCGTTGGCCAGGGAACTCGCCCGGCGCGGCCATTCGCTGATTCTCGTTGCCCGGTCGGCGGACAAGATGGAGGCCCTGGCCGCGGAGCTGTCGGGCCCGTCCCTGTCCGTGGAGGTCCGTCCCTGCGATTTGTCGGATCCGCGGGAGCGGGAGGTGCTTTGCGACGAGCTGCGGGAGCGCCGGATCAGCGTGATGGTCAATTGCGCCGGCATCGCCACGTTCGGCCGTTTCCAGGAGTTGGACCCGGAGTACGAGAAGGCGCAGTTCGAGCTCAACGCCACCGCCCTGTTCGATCTGACGCAGCTGGTGGTGCCGCAGATGGTCGAGCGCGGTTCGGGTGCGATCCTCAACGTGGGTTCGGCGGCCGGCACGACGGTCATCCCGAACAACGCCACGTACGTGGGCACGAAGGCGTTCGTGAACACGTTCACCGAGGCGCTGCATTACGACCTCAAGGGCACCGGCGTGCACTGCACGTTGCTGGCCCCCGGCCCGGTGCGTCCCGACGAGCGTGACGGCGGCGCCAACGAGGTCGACGAGAACGTCCCCGATTTCCTGTGGACCTCCACCGACGACTGCGCCCGCGACAGCCTCGATGCGGTGGCGGCCAATCGCCTGCGGGTGGTGCCCGGCGCCCTGAGCAAGGGCATGAACACCGCGGGCAATTACCTGCCGAGGTGGCTCGTCGCCCCCATCATCGGACGTTTCTACGAAGGGATGGCCCAGTGACCCACGCGCACGACGACGCCAACTGCAACGACAACGCCGGCAACGATTCCAACGGCGTTGCCCCGAAGTACGACCGCATCGTGTGGATCGACTGCGAGATGACCGGCCTGGATCCCAACAGGCACGTCATCGTGGAAATCGCGGCCCTGGTCACGGATGCGCAGCTCAACATCCTCGGCGACGGCGTCGACATCGTGGTCCACGCCTCGGAGACCGAACTGGCGCAGATGGACTCGTTCGTCACCGAAATGCACGCGTCCTCCGGCCTTACCGACGAGATCCGCCGGTCGACCGTCGACGTCAACGAAGCCGAGCGCATGGTTCTCGACTACATCCGCCAGTGGGTGCCCGCCGAGCGTCAGGCGCCGCTGGCCGGCAACTCGATCGCCTCGGACCGCGGCTTCATCAACCGCTACATGCCGGAGCTCGACCAGTTCCTGCACTACCGCATGATCGACGTGTCCTCCCTTAAGGAACTGGCCCGCCGCTGGTACCCGCGCGTGTACTTCGGGCAGCCGGAGAAGGGCATGTCGCACCGTGCGCTGGCCGACATCCGCGAGTCGATCCGCGAGCTGGAGTTCTACCGCCGCGCCATGCTCGTCCCCGGCGAGGGACCGTCCACCGATGAGGTCACGCGGGCGGCCGAGGACGCCATGCGTGCCGTGCCGATGGAGTGGCCTGGGCCGGACCGTCGTCAAGCATGCCGATGACCTGCGGTTTTGTCGGGCACGATTCGTGGGTTATCCTGTAATCCGCTGCACGGCGCGGGTTACCCCGACGTCGTGAATGCGATGGTGACTGTAGTTCAGTTGGTAGAGCACCAGGTTGTGATCCTGGGTGTCGCGGGTTCGAGTCCCGTCAGTCACCCCGAAGGAAAGGCCCGGACCGTTTGGTCCGGGCCTTTCGCATGCGCGGGGTTCGCGGCGACTACCTCGCCACGGCGTGCTCCCGCTGCGCAGCCGACCCGCCCGGCGCGCCGACGTCGGTCAGGCGTCCGTCGACCATCTCCATGACGCGGTCGGCGCGCTCGGCCTGGCCGGGATCGTGGGTGACGTACAGGGTCGCCGCCCCATAGTGGCGGGTGACGTCGACGATGAGGTCGGTGACCGCCTCGGCGGAGGCACGATCGAGGGCGGCGGTGGGCTCGTCGACCAGCAGCAACTCGGGCTCATTCATCAAAGCTCGCGCCAGGTTCACCCGCGCCTGCTGACCGCCGGACAGGGTGGACACGCGGCGCTCGGCCATACCGCTCAGTCCCACGGACTCGAGCAACTCGGCGGCACGCTCGCGGGCGCGGCGACGCTCGGAGGCCGGCGGCGGAAGAATGCGGCCCAGGCGCGTCATGACGATCAGCTGCTCCCGCACCGTCAACGCGGGAAGCAGGTTCGGCTGCTGGAACACCAAACCGATGTGTTCGCGACGCACACGCGTCGCGTCGGCGCCCCGGGCGGTCAGGTCGACGTCGCCGTCGGCACCATGCAGCGTGACGACGCCCGTGTCGGGGGTCTGCAGGCAGCCCGCCACCGCGAGCAGCGTGGACTTGCCGGATCCGGAGGGGCCGGTGACGGCGACGACCTCGCCGCGGTCGACGTCGAGGGAGACGTCGTCGAGGATGCGGCGCGTCGCGGAACCGTCGGCGACCTCCAGGCCGACGCCGGAGACGTGCAGCGCCCGACGAGCGTCGGCGGTGCGGGAATCGGCGGTGCGGGAATCGGCGGTGCGGGAATCGGCGGTGCGGGAATCGGCGGTGCGGGAATCGAATGCGGTGGACGAGGTCATCGTGGTCTCCTGTTCGCGTTCATGCGGGGCAAAGGTGGTGCGGGCGGTCCGGTTCGGGCCGGCGGGGTCACGCATTGGCCAGCGCCTCCCTCGGCTCGACGCGCAGCACGGGCACCAGCGCCACGGCCGCGCCGATCAATCCGGTGCCGACGAGGACCAACGCCGGCCACGCGGTCGTCGACGCATCGATGAGCACCGGCATGATGCCGCTGGACGACAGCCACGTGCCCGCGCCGACGGTGACGGCGACGCCCGAACCGACGCCAAGCGCCAGCACGATGAGCGCCTGGCCCAACGAATCGGCGGCCAGCACCGGACGCGACGCCCCCAGCGCCGAAGACACCGCGACGCCGCGCATGCGCTGGACGGTCCACACCATGAAAAACGCGCCGACGACCAACGCGGAAATGAGGTACAGCAACGACGTCATCGCGTTGAGCGACATCTGCTCGCCCTTGTTCGACGACGACAGGTCCATGCGCTCGTCGCCGCGCACGACCACGGTGCCGTCGACCTCGGGGGCCTCGGTCACGGATTCATCGACGACGACGGCCGACGCACCACCGGCGATCTGCTCCGCCAGCGCGGGGTCGACGAACACGACCGGCTGGTGCTCCCACCACAGGTCACCCGCGGTACCGGCGACGGTGACCGTCCGTCCCCCGAAGGTCGCGGTGCCGGACTCCGGAAGATCCTCTGCGACGGCGTCGGAGGGACGGATCTCGTTGCGTCCGAGCGAATGGTCCGGGAAGACGAAAACCGGCTCACCGCCGAGGCGCGCGCGGCCCACGGACCACACCTCGGCCCCGCCCTCGGACTTCGCGGCCGTGACCTGGGCCGTCGTCAAGCGAGACGCCGCCAACGACGGAGAACCGGCGTCGGCGACGATGACGGCATCGTCGTCGCCGAGGGATTCGGACAACGCCGACGTCGACTGATGGGACAAGCCCGCCGCCAATGCGGACAGCATGGTGACGAGCACGGCGATCAAGCCGACGGTGACGGTGATCAATGCGGTGCGCCCGGGTGCGGCGCGGAGTTCACGAGTTGCCTGGTACATGACTCCAATGGTCGTCGGCGCGGGCCTCCGGCGAATCGCCCGCGGGATGGGACTTGCCTCCCAACTTTCGGTTGACCCCGACGACGCCGCCGCGCCCCGCCACCTGCACCCCGGCGCGTGCGGCACTTACGCTGGGGGGCGTGAACGACCGCCCCGAGACCCCCTCCCCCGCCGCAGGGCCGGACCCCGCCGCCGGCGCCCGCCCGGGCCCCACCGCCGACGCCGCCGCGACCGACCCAGCGGCGCTCGGCCGGATCTGGCGGTGGCTGCGGGTGTGCCTGGACCTGCTGGTCGCCGTGCTGCTCATGTTCGTCGCGCTGCGCGGCATCGCCACCGCCGAATCGGGGCACCTGTCGCCGGCGACGTGGCTGTGGCTGGTCATCTTCGCCATCGTCTACGCCATCGGCCGCATGCAGCCCGACGACGAGCCGCCGTGGTGGCCGCCCGCCGTCATCGCCTGTTTCGCCGGGCTGGCGTGGACGTCGCCCGACGGGGTGTGGCTGGCGTTTCCCCTCTTCTTCCTGGTGCTGCAGGCCGCCGTCGGCTGGTACGCGGTGGCGATGGTCGGCGTCATCACGGCGCTGGCCATCGGCATCATCGCCTGGCACGGCGGGTGGAGCGTCGGCGGCGTCGCCGGCCCCATCCTCGGCGCCGCGGTGGCGCTGATGGTGGGCCTGGGGTTCCGCATGCTGCTGCAGGAGGCCACCACCCGCGCCGAGGCCATCGACGAACTGCTCGCCGCCCGCGCCGACATCGCCGAAATGTCGCGCCGGGCCGGCGAACTGGACGAACGCGCCCGTCTGGCCGCCGACATCCACGACACCGTCGCCCAGGGCCTGTCCTCCATTCAGCTGCTGCTGCATTCGGCGGAGGCGTCGGCCCGCGTCGTCGGCGATGACGCGCGAACCGATGCCGAGCGGTCGGCGTCGACCGAACGCACCATCGGACAGATCCGCATGGCCCGCGACGTCGCCGCCGACAATCTCAGGGAAACCCGTCGCATCATCGCCGCCCTGCAGCCCGGCGCGCTCAGCGGGGCGGACCTGCCGGTGGCACTCGCCCGGGTCTGCGCCGCAACCCCGGCCACCGCCGACGGTTCCCCCGCGCACTTCAGCGTCGACGGCGATCCGCGCCCGCTGCCGGCGGAGGTCGAGGCGGCGTTGGTCCGCATCGCCCAGGCCAGCGTCGCCAACGTCGCCCGCCACGCCCATGCCGACCGGTGCGCCGTGACCCTGACCTACCAGCCCGATTCGGTGTCCCTCGACGTCGTCGACGATGGCGTCGGCTTCGATCCGACCGCCGCACCGCCGTCCGGGGCGGTGGGCATCGTGGGCGTGCGTCGCCGCATCGCCGCCCTCGGTGGAACCGTGTCCATCGAGTCCGCGCCGGGTTCCGGCTGCGGGGTGTCGGTGCACGTTCCGCTTGACGACGCCCACCTCCCCGCATCCGACCCCTCGGCCGCCGACGCCGTGATCGCCGATTCGGTCGGCCCCGATTCCCCGACCGACCCCGAATCCAAGGAGCCCCAATGATCACCGTCCTGCTCGCCGACGATCACCCCGTGGTTCGCGCGGGGCTGCGCGCGGTGCTCGAAACCGACGGCGGAATCACCGTGGCCGCCGAGGCCGCCACACCCGACGAGGCCGTGCAGGCCGTCGCCGACGCCCACGACGCCGGTCGCCCCTTCGACCTGGTGCTCATGGACCTGCGTTTCGGCGAAGGCCCGGGCGCCCATGGCCAGGCGGGCGGGGTCGACGCCACCGCCCGCATCCGTGCGCTGCCCGACCCGCCGCAGGTGCTGGTGGTGACCAACTACTCCTCCGACGCCGACATCCTCGGCGCCGTGTCCGCCGGCGCGGTCGGTTACCTGCTCAAGGACTCCGACCCGGCGCAGCTCGTCGACGGCGTCCGCTCCGCCGCCCGCGGCGAAACCGTGTTGTCCGGTGACGTCGCCACCCGCCTGATGGGGCGCCTGCGTGACCCGGGCCGTTCCCTCACCGCCCGCGAGACCGAGGTGCTGCGCCTTGTCGCCGACGGTCTGTCGAACAAGGACATCGCCGGAAAGCTCGTCCTGACCGAGGCGACCGTCAAGTCCCACCTGGTGCACGTCTTCACCAAGCTGGACGTGGGTTCGCGCACCGCCGCCGTGGCCAAGGCCACCGAACTCGGCATGCTCTGAGCGCCCCTCCCCGCTCTTCCCGACATACGACGAACCCCGCCCGGCCACTGCAGGCCGGGCGGGGTCTTCCACGTGCGTCGGATGACGGGGACGCGAATGAGCTACCAGGAGGAGGTTTCGTCGGCGTTGCCGGCCTTCCAGGTCTCCCACGGGATGTTCCAGTCGCCGAGGCCGTCGGTGCCGGGCAGGGTGCCGCCGATGGTGTTGCGGACGATGACGATGTCGCCGCGCTTGGTGTTCTGCTGGAACCAGGCGGCGTTGGCGTCGGTGACGTTGATGCAACCGTGCGACACGTTCTGCGAGCCCTGGGCCCACACCGACCACGGCGCACCGTGGACGTAGATGCCGGAGTAGGACATCTGGGTCGCGTAGTTGACGGGGTCCGGTAGCCGCCGGCGTCCAGCGACAGGCCGAAGGTGGTGGAGTCCATGACCATGCTGGTGTGCTGTTCGCCGATGAGGTACGTGCCGTTCGGGGTGGGCCAGCGGGCCGAGCCCATCGAAATCGGCATGGAGTTCTCCACCACGCCGTTGCGCTCGATGGTCATCGTCTTCGTCGCGTCATCGGCGATGGCGATGACCTTGTCGCCGATGGTGAAGCTGGTGGAGCTGTCCTCCTGGCCGTAGTAGCCGTTGCCCAGGTCCTTGCCGTAGATGTCGACGTCGACCGTGACCTCCGTGCCCGGCTCCCAGTACTCGGCCGGCCACCAGCGGACCTCGGAGTTGTTGAGCCAGTAGAACGCGCCCTCCTGCGCCGGTTCCGTGGTCACCTTGATGGCGTCCTGGGCGGCCTTGCGGTCGGCGATGGGCTCGTCGAAACGCACCGCGATGGTCTGGCCGACGCCGACGGTGGAGCCCTCCGCCGGGGAGAGGTAGCCGTAGGTCTGGTTGTTCGGGGTGACGGTCTGGAAGGAGGTGGACAGCTTCTCCGTGCCGGCCTTCGCCTCGATGGTGTAGGTGCGGGAGTAGCCGAGTTCCTCGGTGGAGGTCCACTTCGTGCCGTCCTCCGACAGCTCGCCCTCGACCTCGGTGCCTTCGTCGTTGGTCAGGGTCACCGAGTCGAGCTTCGCGTCGTCGATGGTCACGGTGACCGGGTCGAGCACCGACCAGTCGTCCGCGCCGTCCTTGACGTTGGCCACCGGCTTCGGCTTGTCTTCCTGGACCTTGCCGGAACCATCCGTCCCCTCCGAGTCGCCGACGGTGCAGCCCGTCAGCGTCAGGGCGGCGACGCCGAAGGCCGCCACGACGGCCCGGATTCGTCGGCCCCGAATCAGTTCAGCACCCATTTTCCTCAATCGCTCCACGCACTCGTTGATGTCATCCGCGGCTTTCGCCGCACGTTTGCTTTACGACGCCCCGGCCGAGTCGGTGCCCGCCCGGGAACGCATGCGAAACACGTACCCGGTCAACTTAGTCTGTTGAGCACCGAAAACGCACGCCAAGCGACCACCGTTAGGGTCACAATCCGACAACGGCTCGTCGCCGCAGGTGGTGCCCATGTGATGTGGGCATGGATTCAGCCACATTTCACGGATGGGGGGCTTCTCGACCACTACCGCCCCGTCGCCGAACCCCATCCTCGATCCCACCAAGATCCCCCACCAGAAAACACACTCTGAACAGGCGATTTTGTATAGCGCCGCGAAGAGGGTTATATTTCTTCTCGTTGCAGCGGAGGCCAGCGCACAGCGGGCCGGAGCGACAACGCAAGCGCCATTAGCTCAACTGGCAGAGCAGCTGACTCTTAATCAGCGGGTTCGGGGTTCGAGTCCCTGATGGCGCACCACCAACCAGGCCGGGTATTTTACCCGGCCTGGTTTTTTCATGCGCGGTTTCGGTTGCGTCGACGGCGCCGGTTGCGTCGGGAGCCCCGAAGCATCCCGAGGGCCGTCGCAAAGCAAAAAGAGGACGGGCCCCGAACGGGGACCCGCCCTCCGGCGGCACCGAAACCCGAACTAGCGGCCGGCGGCCTCGATCATCTCGCGAATGCGCTCGATCTCCGCCGAACGACGGCGGCTGCGGGTCACCGACAGGGCGATCGCGCCGACGATCACCACGGCGACGGCGCCGAGCACGGCCTGAACCTTCGGCTCCTGCAGGCCGTCCACGGCACGGGACTTCGCGTCCTCCGCGACGTTCTTCGGATTGGTGCGCACGGCAAGCTCGTCCAGCGTCTTGGCGAGCTGGGTGCGGTTGCGCTCGATGTCGCGCTGGATGTCGTCAATGCTGCGGGCCACGTGGACTCCCCTTGATCGGTGAACGGTCGACTGATGCAAAAGGGTAACACTCGAAAGCATCTTTGGGCGCCCAACACCCATTAATCCCGCTACCATGGGCCCCATGGCCGACAACGACACCACCGCACCGAAGAACATCCGGCTCGAACCCGGAGACGCCGCCCCCGACTTCACGCTCACGGCGGACGACGGACGGGAGGTGTCCCTGTCGGACTACCGCGGCAAGCGCGTCCTCGTGTACTTCTACCCGCGGGCCAACACCCCGGGCTGCACCACCCAGGCCTGCGACTTCCGCGACGAATCCGCCCAGTTCAACGACGCCGGCATCGACGTCGTGGGCATCTCCCCCGACAAGCCGGAGAAGCTGGCCAAGTTCCGCGACGACCACGGCCTGAACTTCACCCTCCTGTCGGACCCGACGAAGGAGACGCTGGCCGCCTGGGGCGCGTTCGGCGAGAAGAAGAACTACGGCAAGATCGTCCAGGGCGTCATCCGCTCGACCGTCCTGGTCGGGGCGGACGGCACCGTGGAAAACGCCTGGTACAACGTCCGCGCGAAGGGTCACGTCGGCCGCGTCCTGCGTGACCTCAACGCCGGTGACTGAGCCGAAAACGGAGTCGGCCGGGCGGGCCGGGCAGAGCGGCCGAACCGGGCGGAGCGGGTCGAAAGCCGATGAAGCGTCGTCACGCCCCGACGCCGCGGCCCCGGAGCACGACCCCGAAATCCTCCGCCCCCGGCGGCGCCCCGCCCAGCAACGCAGCCGCGAACGCTACGCCCGCATCCTGTCGGCGGCGCGCGACGTGCTCGTCGACGTCGGATTCGAGTCCTTCACCTTCGACGAGGTCGCCAAACGGGCGTCCGTGCCCATCGGCACGCTGTACCAGTTCTTCGCCAACAAGTACGTCATGATCTGCGAGCTCGACCGCCAGGACGCCGCCGGCGTCGTCGCCGAGATCAACCGCTTCGCCGAGCGGGTGCCCGCCCTCGAATGGCCGGACTTCCTGTCGGAGTTCATCGACCACATCGCCGACCTGTGGCGCAACGACCCGTCGCGGCGTTCGGTGTGGTTGGCGGTGCAGTCGACGCCGGCGACGCGGGCGACGGCGGCGCACACCGAACAGGAACTGCTCGACGGCATTTCGGAGGTGCTGCGGCCCCTCGCCCCGGGGTCCGACGCCGACGTGCGCGGCTTCATTGCGGGACTGCTCATCCACACGACGTATTCGCTGCTCAACTACTCCGTCGACCGTCCGGGCGACGCCGGCATGCGCGAGCTGCACTACGAACTGACGGTGCAGGAGGTCAAGCGCATGCTCATCTCCTACCTCATGACCGTCGCCGAGAAGGCGGGCGGCTAGGCCGTTTTCGGGTGGGCCGCGTCGGGCAGCGTGCTTTAGGCGGGCGGCATGCTTTACGACGGCCCGCCGCCGCCACGTGCGCCTACTCGTAGGGCCACGGCCACGAGTCCGCCGGCGCGGGCACCAGCGGCGACACCTTTTTGCGGAGCTCGGCGAGGATGGGGTGCGCGGCCGGGTCCGGTCCGAGTTCGAACCGCTTCGATTCCAGCGCCCGCCACACATCGGCGATGCGGAGGAAGGTCGCCACGTCGACGCCGAGATCGACCATCTCCCCGGCGGCGTCCTCCCCGTCTGCGCCGAAGTACACGACGGGCGTCGCCGGGTCGTCGGCGCGCACCGCCCACGCATCGCCGTCGTGACCCCACGCGAACAGCCGATGAGTCGCCCCATCGGTCACCCGTCCCGCAAATGGGCTCCGGCTCCACTGGTTCCAGGCGGCGACGTCAATGCTCACCGCGGTCGACAGCTGGTGGCCGTGGAGAGCGAGCAACGCATCGGCCGTCTCCTTCCCGAGCAGCTTGCGCAGCGACAACCCGAGCACCCGCGAGACCGATTCCACCTGGTTCTTCCGCAGGAGATCGCGGTCGGCGACGATGTCGGACAGCGCCTTCACGCCGGATGGGCCATCGCCGCCATCGACACCATCGACGACGAGGAAATCGTCGTGCTCCAGATAGTGGTTGATCGCTTCGACGCACGTCGCCACATCCGTGGGCGCTCCCTGCTGCCGCAGATTGTGCACGACGTCGTCGAGGTGCTCCCCCATGGAGAGGAATTCAAGGCCCTCAGCGGTGGCCGCCTCGGGAAGGAGTTCCCGGTCGTCGTCGCCGACCTCGGGGCACCCGTCGATGAGGTAGGTGCCGTCCGCGCGAAGGCCTCCGTCGGACGGAGGGCCGTAAAGGCAAAACTCCCGCACCCCGCCGACCGCGCCCCGTGAATCGGCGTCCACCGAATCAACGTCCCTGGGCTCGTCGCCCGGCGTCGACGCGTGCAGCAGCGCCTCGACGATGTCCGCCATCGGATAAACGTGCCCCGGTTTCACCACGTCCTCAATGTACCGGCATCGCGGCGATCGCCGTCACCTCGCCAGAATCGCAATGGCGATGGCGTGATCGCCGTCGTGGCTGATGCTGACGTGGAAGTCGACGCCGGAGGCCCCGTCGGCACGCTCCTGTACCGAAGAGGTGGGCGTCGCAAAGCAATCAACCACCGCATCGCGCACCCGCCCGTGCAGCGTCACCGCGACCCGGCCCCACGCGTCGGCGACGACTTCGATCTCGCGCCAATCGAGCTCATCGCGCGGGATCACCGGCGGCGCGCCATAAATCGCCTGAGACCAGGCCTTGATCACGGCCTCCTTCACCGCCCAGCGACCCGCGAGGTGCCGGGCCAGGGCGTCGCCCGACAGGCCCCGGCGATTCGCGGCGGTGCGTTCCCCCACCGTGAACACCGACGACGCGAACACCGAGCCGGGGCGGGCGAGGTCCTCCGCGAACGACGGCACGTGCACCATGTCGATGCCCGTACCCAGGATTGACGCCGCGAGGGCGTCGTGGGGCGTGCAGGTGTGGGAGACGTCGTCGTTGAGTGTGGCGGGGAGCGGGGCGTTGCCGTCCTCCGACGCCGCCCCCCGCTCCGACGCCGGCTGCCGCTCCGGCTCCGCCCCCCGCTCCGACGGCGTCTGCCCGGATGTTCGCCCTGATTCCATGCGTCCACGATACCGGCCGCCCGCGACGCCTCCCCCGCGCCGACGAATGTGCGCCACAGGGTCTCTCGCGCACACTCGTCAAATCTGCAGCCCCCACCCGGCCGACGAATGTGCGCCACAGCGTCTCTCGCGCACACTCGTCAAATCTGCAGCCCCCACCCCGCCGCACCGCACCGGCACGCCCTTCGCGCATCACCAGCCCAGTCGCCGGCCGAGTTCCATGCGCTCGGCCATCGTCCGCTTCAGGGCTTGGGCCGTCTGGCGCCATCGAGTCGTCACCGCGCGGGCGTTGAGCGTGATCAGCCGCCAGTCTAGTTTGGCCAGCGCGGCGGTCCGCAGCTGGTCCCACCGGCGGTTGTGCTCGTACTCGTGGTGTTTTCCCAGGTATTCGACGCCGGTGCGGGCCAGCACATTCGCGAAGTCCATGCGCACCTCGATTTCCATCCCGTCGATGACGACGATCACCGAATGCTGCTGCACCATCCCCTCGAGGCCGATGGCGTGCATGAGCACGTTCGTCCGCGATTCCCAGGGGCTTTCGGACAGCGGGCTCGCCAGGGCCGCCACCTCGCGGAATCGGCCGATGCCGCGCATGGATCGATCGCGGATCTGCGCCGCCCGGCGAATGTCGTCGATGAGTCCCGGCACGGCGGCGCACAGCCCGTCGACGGCGGCGACGGCCTCGGGCAGCAGGTGGATTCTGGACAGATCGAATGCCGTGCGCAGCGGCGTGGTGTAGCGGATGCCGCCGATGTCGGTGATCGCGTCGACGGGCAGGATGGTGCGGGCCATCGCGAACATGGGCATGGCCCGGGGGTCGGGGTGCGGGGTGCGAAGGTGCTGGTCGAGGCTGATTGCGTCGATGGGCGTGCGGCGCGTCGGTTCGACGAACACCGCGGGCAGCGCGTCCCACGGCAGCCATTTGTGGCCGTGGGCGTGAGCGGCTCCCCACAGGCCGATGACGCCGTCAGGGTAGCGGGCGGCCGCGTGGTCGATGAGGGTGTTCATGTCGCGTGCGTGGTCGGCGCGGACGTGGCGGCCGTCGCGCAGTTGCACGTAGTTGGCGGCGAGTTCGGTGGTGTGGATGCCGTGTCGGGCGAGCAGTTCGTCGCGGCTGAGCGGCCCGATGGGCAGGTTCGAGTCTTCGTATCGCACAGGGCGGAGTGTCGCCGGGTGCGGCTGGTTCCGCTTGGTTCGGGACGTGGGGCTGTGGATGGTTTTGCTTTGCGACGCCCATCCATCCACAGCCTCGGCCGTCCCGCCCCCACCACCCGGCGAGTGTGCAGCCCACCCACCGACGAATGTGCGTCACAGCGCCTGTCGCGCACACTCGTCAAATGTGCAGCCCCCACCCCACCGACGAGTGTGCGTCACGGCGTCTGTCACGCACACTCGTCGGCGCCGTCGGGGTGAGCGCTACGAGGCCGGCTCGTCGGAAAGCACTCCGTCCACCAGACGCGCGTCCGGGTTCAGGATGACCGCCTTCTCCAGAGCGGCGGTGTCGCCGTACGCACCACCATCGCCGAGGCGACGACCCTCGGGACGCTCATAGAGAGCCTCGCCGCCGTAGATCGCCTCGTCGATGCGACGCTGGCCGGCGGCCTCGCGCTCATCGGCGGTGGTACGCCACTCGTCGGCGGCCTCGGCACCGTTCTCCGCGGCGACGGCCGCATGGAACGCCTCCGGGTGGACGATCGCGACCAGCGCCGAGACGTGACCGAAGCCCAGCGAAGTGACGAAACCGGCCTTCATCGGCAGCGCGCCGCCCATCTCGATCGGCTTGGTCGGCCACACCAGACGGCCGTGCTTGGCCAACTCCGGATCGACGCAATCCAGGGACCGGTTCGCCGGCAGCACGCCGGAGCGCAGCACCTGGGTCAGGCCGATCATCTGGAACGCCGCCGCGCCGCCCTTGGCGTGGCCGGTCAGCGACTTCTGCGAAATGACGAACAGCGGGTTCGACTCGTCGCGGCCCATCGCATCGGCGATGCGCTCGTGCAGCTCCGACTCGTTCGGGTCGTTGGCGTTGGTCGACGTGTCGTGCTTGGACAGGATGGACACCTCGTCCGTGGACACGCCGTGGGCGGCCAGCGCCCGCGCCAGACGGGAACTCGTGCCGCCGCGCGCCGCACCCAGCGCACCGAGGCCCGGCGCCGGGATCGACGTGTGGGCGCCGTCGGCGAAGGACTCCGCGAAAGCGACCACGCCGAGCACCGGCAGCCCCAGGTCACGGGCCACCGAACCGCGGGCCAGCAGCACGGTGCCGCCGCCCTGCGACTCGACGAACCCGCCGCGGCGACGGTCGTTGGGCCGCGAGAAGAAGCGGCGGTCGATGCCCTTGGCGTCCATCGCGGCGGAGTCGGCGGTGGCGTTCATGTCGCCGAAGCCGGTGATGCCCTCGGTGGACAGGTCGTCGAAACCGCCGGCGACGACGAAGTCGGCCTTGCCCAGCTGGATCTTGTCCAGGCCCTCCTCGACGGACACCGCGGCGGTGGCGCAGGCGGCGACGGGGTGGACCATTTGGCCGTAGCCGCCGACGTAGGACTGCATGACGTGCGCGGCGATGACGTTGGGCAGGGCCTCCTGCAGGACGTCGCTGGCGCGCGGCAGGCCGAGGATGCCGTCGATGTACAGGCTGCGCAGGGATTCCATCGCGCCGATGCCGGTGCCCTGGGTGGAGGACACCAGGCCGGGGTGGACCGCGCCGAGCAGCTCCGCCGGGGTGAAACCGGAGGACAGGAACGCGTCGACGGTGCAGACGAGGTTCCACAGGGAGACGCGGTCGAGGTTTTCGCACATTTCGGCGGGAATGCCGTAGACGGCGGGATCGAAGCCCTCGGGGATCTGGCCGCCGACGTAGCGGGACATGGCCATGCGGCGCGGCACCTGGACGGCGGTGCCGGCCAGTCGGGTGACGATCCACTCGCCGGAGTCGCCGTCCGGGCGGGCGGTGGTGTTGTCCGGGTCGGATTCGACGAAGGTGATCGCCGCCGCCTTGTCGCGGACCGGGAAGGACAGGTCGCGGTCGAGGTAGACGGTGGTCAGCTCGGTCATGGTGTTGTCGACCAGGTCGCCGTCGTCGCCGTAGCGGCGGACGCCGATGCGGGCGGTGACTTCGTCGCGGTGGCGTTCGACGATGTCCTCTTCGTCGATGGGCTGGCCGTCGGCGTCGATCCAGCCGCCGTCGTAGCTGATCAGGCCCATGGTCCAGGCCAGTTCGACGATGCCGGCGCCGGAGATGTCGCCGATTTCGGCTTCGAAGCGGGTGCGCGACGAGCCGTAGGGGCCGAGTTCGCCGGCGCCGACGATGACGACCATGTCCTCGGGGGCGGCGGTGATTCCGGTGAAGTCCGGGGCGGTGCGGCCGAGCGGGGTGCGCGGGCGCGGCAGGGCCCGGATGCTTCGGGGCTTTGCGACGGCCACCTCGACGCCGTCGTCCTCGTCGGCGGAAGCGGCCAGGGCCTCTTCGGCCAGCTTGGACATGTTGAGGTCGACGTCGCCGAGTCCGCCGGTCAGGTCGACGGTGATGGGCTTGTCGGCCGCGGCGGCGCGGGCGTCCGGGGTGGCCTGCTCGAGGAGGAGTTCGGCCATTTCCTCGGTGGCGTAGGTGCGCACGCCCTTGGCTTCGACGGCGTCGACCAGCGGGTCGTTGCCGCCCATCAGGCCGGTGCCGCGGACCCAGCCGATGTGGGCGTGGACCAGCGAGGTGCGCGAACCCCAGACCTCTTCGGCGTGCCAGCGGGTGACCACGGCGTCGAGGGCGGCCTTCGATTCGCCGTAGGCGCCGTCGCCGCCGAAGCGGCCGCGGTTGGGCGAGCCCGGCAGGACCACGTGCAGGCGGTGGGCGACGTCGGTGTCGGCGCCGATCTGCGACAGGCCGGCGACGAGACGCTCGACGGACCACAGCAGCAGGCGCATCTGCATTTCGGCGGCCGGGCCGGCGTCGGCCAGCGATCCCATGACGCGCGGGGCGGCGAACGGGAACAGCAGGGTCGGCGACATGGCCGGCTTGGTGACCACGGTGCCGCCGCCGACGGTGGCGGTCTGCTCGCCGCCGACCCAGTCGACGACCGCGTCGAGGTCCTGGTAGCTGGTCAGGTTCGCCGGGATGACCCACAGGGCCGCACCGTCGATGGCGTTGGTTCGGTAGAGCTCCTTGTAGAACGCCAGGCGGGTCGGGTTCAACGACGACGTGGTGGCGACCACAGTGGCACCGTCGGAAAGCAGTCGTCCGATGACGGCCGCCGCGATGGAGCCCGGCGAGCCGCCGGTGACCACGGCGACGTCGGAGGCGCAGGCGCCCTCCCCCGGCGACGTGGCGGTCTCCGACAGCTGCGCGTAGGCGGCGGCCAGTTCGGTGCGGCCCGCGGCGGTGGCGCGATCGGCCCAGAACGTCGCCTGCGGTGCGGCGGAGGCCGAAATCGTCGCCGGGGTCGCGGCGGCCAGGTCCTCGTCGGAGGCGGCGGCCCACATGCGGGCCAGGTCCTCGCGGGAGGTGGCCCAGCGGTCGTCGATGAGCACGGCGCGGTCGGCGTCGAAGGACGGGGTGACCAGGCGCGGCCAGTCGGCGCCGAGCTCGGCGGTGACCAAGTCCAGCAGCTTGTCGTCGGCGTCGTCGGCGTCGAAGTCGACGGCGCCGGTGACCTCGTGGCCCAGCTGCTCCAGGATGGTGCGCGCGGCCACGGCCAGCACGCCGCCGGAACCGGTGACCTGCTCGGCGAAGGCGCCCAGCGCAGCGGAATCGACGACCCCGCCCGCGCCGCCGCCGGTGGCCGGCATGGTCACGGTGACGCCGTGCTTGGCGCCGACGGCCTGCACCGCGGCGTCGATGAGCTGGTCGAGTTCCGCGGTCGACGACGGCGGGTTCGGGGCGAGGTGGCCCAGTTCGCCGCCGCGCAGCGACGCGCCCTCGCGGGAACCGAGGACGACCTCGGCGACGGCGGCCTCGACCCAGCCGTCGCCGAGCTGCCAGGTGTCGCGGACGCGGTCGGCGACGTGGTTGGCGCGGGCGCCGGCGGGACCGGTGACGCGGCGCAAACCGTCGGCCAGGGCCTCGCCGAGCACCGGGCCCCACGGGGTCCAGCCGCGGACCATGCCGCCAACCTTGTCCTTCAGGGAGGGCATGTCGGCGTCGGCGGCGCCGTCGATGGCGCCCAGTCCGAATTCGGTGCCCAGGTCCAACAGCAGCTGGTTGCGGCGGGAGCTCACGCCGTCGACGAGCGTCTCGATGGAGTCGGCGGCCCCGATCTGGTCGAGGCGGACCTTGGTCCACAGGGCGATGAGCAGTTCGACGGCGTCGGCCGGGGTGACGGTGAGGTCGGCGGGACGCTCGGCGGACGTCGCCACGGGCGCCGGTGCCGGGGCGGCGTCGGCGGTGGCGGCGGCGGGCGTGGCCAGCGGTTCGGCCGGCACCTGCGTTTCCTCGACCGCCTCGGCATCGGACGCAGAGGACTCGGCGGCATCGTCGGCGTCGTCTGCGTCGTCGGCGTCGGGGCGGACCTCGTCGCGTGCGAAGACCAGGTCGGCGTCGCGTTCGACGTTCCACACCGTGACGTCGCGGTCCGCGTGGCGCGGCAGGGCGGCGGTGCGGGCGGCGAGGTTGGCGATGGTCGGGGCGGTGCCCACGCCGACTTCGATGATGCGGGAGACGCCCAGGTCGCCGAGGACCAGGTCCTGCGTCTCGATCCAGCGCACCGGCGAGCAGAACTGCCAGGCCAGCAGCTCGACGAGCAGGGTGCGGGCCAGTCGGCCCGGGTTCGCGGCGGCGGCGTCGAAATCGGCGAGGACGTCGTCGAGGATCGGCGACTGCGCGACGGCGTTCATCTCGCGGACGAACTGCTCGGTCAGCGCGAACCGGGTGGCGGTGAGGTTCGGAATGTAGCGGCCGGTGAGCACCTCCGGGTCGACTTCGGCCGGCAGCAGGCGGTCGAGGTGGCCGCGGAACTCGTCGACGCCATCACGCAGGACGGACGAGTGGAACGGCACGTCGATGCCGGGGATGCGCACGTAGGCCTTGCCGTCCGGGGCGGCCTCGTCGGCGGCGGCCCGCAGAGCCTCGAGCCCGGCGACGGTGCCGGCGACGGCGTACTGCTTGCCGGCCAGGTTGTGGTTGACGACCTCGAGGAATTCCCCGGACTGCTTTGCGACATCCGCCACGAATTCCTCGACCTGCGACTCCGCCACGCCGCACTTGTCGGGGCGCAGGGCGGCCAGCCCGTAGTTGGAGCGGCCGTCGGCGTCGCGCGGGACCAGAGCATGCATGGTCAGGCCGCGACGGTAGACGACCTCGAGGACGGCTGCGGCGTCGAGCACGCCGGCGAAGGCGGCCAGCGCGTTGTACTCGCCGACGGAGTGGCCGGCGAAGTAGGCGTTTTCGTCGAGGACACCGGCTTCGCGCAGCTCGGCGGCCTGGGCCAGGCCCAGCGTCGCCATGGCGACCTGCGTGAACTGCGTCAGGTTGAGCACGCCCTCCGGGTGGTGGAAGCGACGGCCGTCGACGGTGACCTCGGTCGGGTTGTCGCGGACGATCGCCAGCACGGAGAAGCCGAGCTTGTCGCGGGTGACGGCGTCGGCCTCGTCCCACACGGCGCGGGCGGCGGCCGAGTTGGCGCGGGCCGCCAGGCCCATGCCCTTGGACTGGATGCCCTGGCCGGGGAAGGCGTAGAAGGTCGTCGGCGCGGCGATGACGGCCGTGGCCGACAGCACGGGCTCCCCGTCGACGGTGGCCATGACCTCGCGGACCTCGCCATTGCCGGGGCGGTCGTCGAGGCCGCGGCGCTCGACGGTGAACGTGACCTCCTGGCCGGGCAGAACCGGGGCGAGCATGGTGGAGGTGAACTCGGTGATGCGGTCGCCGAGACCCGCCGGGCTGCCCGCGATGGCGGCGTGCTCGGCGGCGGCGGACAGCCACATGCCGTGGACGATGACGCCCGGCAGACCCGCGAGCATCGCGGCGCGGTCGTCGACGTGGATCGGGTTGCGGTCGCCGGAAACGGTGGCGAACGGCACCAGCGTCCGCGGCGCGGTGACGGTGACCGTGGCGCGGTGGCTGCGCGGGGTGTCGACGACGGTCGGCAGCGGCACGGTGTTGACCTGCGCCGGGGTGTCGCCGTTGCGGCCGCGGATGGCGAAACGCTCCGACAGGGTGGCCACGAGGTTGGACTCGCCGGCTGCGGCGGAGGCATCGCGGATCTCGGCGCGGACCACGACGACGCGGCCCATCTCCGTGTCGGCGACGTCGTCGGCGTGAGCGGTGATGGCCAAACGGGTGCCGTCGGCCGGCAGACCCGAACCGTCAGCGCCGGCGTCGGCGACCATGCGGATGTGGTGCTCGAGGTGGACCAGGGCCAACATGCCCTCGACCACCGGGACGCCCGACTCGGTGGTGGCGTCGGCGACGGCGGCGAAGATCGCCGGCCACGCATGACCCACCAGGGCATCCGGGGCGGTGCGGGAATCGGCGCCGGTCACCGCGCCATGGTCGGCCGCGGCGGCGGTGGTCCAGACCGACTCCCACTCGGCGACGCCGTCGACGACCTCCGGCAGCACCCCGCCGGCGGCGATGGCCGTGAGCGATCGCATCGACGCGGCGGCGTCATCGACGGAAATGACCGGGGCGGTGCCGACCGGGCCGGACACGTCGAAACGCAGGGTCAGCTCATGGTCGCCGCCGGAACCCTCCAGACCGACGATCAATACGGCGGCGCCGTCGCCGTCGGCCACCAGGGTGGCGCCGGTGTCCGGCTGCGAGGCCGACGACGAGCCGTCGTCAAGCAACCACGACGCACGCGCGCCAAGCTGCAGCGCCGGGTTCGCCTGCTGACGACCCGCCCAATGGATGATCGGGCTCGCCAGAACCCGCGCGACCGGGGAGATCTCCTCCTCCGCGGCCGGGGTCGAGGCCGACGCGGCCAGCTCCTCGGCGGCGGCGTCCTCGAAGGAACCGAGGATCTCCGCCACCGGAACATCGGCCGCGGTGATGCCCGCAACGGCCGCGGTACCCGGGATGATGCACACGCCGTCGGCGTCGTAACGCTCGTCGTGGGCCTGCCACAACGAATCCGAACGCCACCAGCGGCGCACCTCCGCATCGATGACCGGCACGAAATTCACCGGCTTGCCCGGCGTGCGGCACGCCTCCGACACGAAATGCGCGGCATCGGCCGGATGCAGACGAACCTCGAGGTCATACGCCCCGGCCAGCAGCGCCACGGAGTCGGCACCGGACACCGCGTCCGGCCCCACCGATGCGCCGGAGCGCACCGAATCGAACTCACCGGAATCGACGGTGGCCAGACGAGCCTCGAAACGGTCGAGGATCACATCGAAACGCACGCCCCACGACGGATCGAGAAACTCGCCGTCCGGCGCCGCCAACTCCAGGTAACGGTCCAGGACCTCGCGGTAGGTCATCTCGGCGACGTCGCCGAAGTACGGCTTCGCCGTGCGATCGATCGCGGCGATGATCTCGTCGCGGCGGGCGGCCACCGCATCGGCGTCGTTGGCGACCTCGTCGAGCAACCGGCCCGCGCGGGCGGCGGCGTTGTCGATCTCGTGGATGTCCGCGCCCAGCTGCGACCGACCCGAGGCCATGCCCTCCGCGGCACCGCCGGCGGGCACCCAGGCATCCGTGCCCCGGGTGTCGACCAGCAGCTTCTTCACCCCCGCCGACGCCGTGGACTCCTTCGCCGCCATCGCCGCGGTGCCGATGATGATCGCGTCGACCGGCATCGCCGGGTACCCGTGGCGCTGCGACCAGCGGCCCAGCAGGTACTCGGCGGCCTGCTCCGGACGACCGATGCCGCCGCCGACCGCCAGCACCGCGTTGTCGCGGGCGCGGATGTCGGCGTACGTCGCGATCAGCAGATCGTCGAGCTCCTCCCACGAGTGGTGGCCGCCTGCGCGACCGCCCTCGACCTGGATGATGACCGGCACATCCGACAGCTCGGCGTCGGCGGCCAGGGCATCGGCGATGGCCAGGACCGACTTGATCTGCGCGACGGTGCCCGGCTTGAACGACACGTGCGGGATGCCGCCGGCGCGCAGCTCGCGAACCAGCGACACCGCCTCGTCGACCTCGGGAATGCCCGCGGACACGGTCACGCCGTCGATCGGACGGCCCGCGGCCACGGCACGCTGCACCAAGCGACGCGACCCGATGTGCATGCCCCACAGGTACGGGTCGAGGAACATGGTGTTGAACTGCGCCGAGGCGCCGTCGTCGAGAAGCTCGTGCAGCCGGGCGACGTTGTCGTGGAAGATCTCCGGGGTGACCTGACCGCCGCCGGCCAGCTCGGCCCAGAACCCGGCGTTGGCCGCGGCTGCGACGATCGCCGGGTCGACGGTGGTCGGGGTCATGCCGCCCAGCACGATCGGCGAGCGGCCGGTGGCGTCGGTGAACTTCGTCTCGACGCGGGCGCGGCCGTCGCGGGTGACCAGGCGCGGGGCGTGGACATCCCAGGACGTCGGGGCGGCCGGGGCGCTGCCGGGCTCGAACAACTCGGCCTGGCCCTCGTCGACGGCGACGGTGACCACGCCGACGCCGGTGCCGGCGACGAGCGCGCGGGTCAGCGGGGCGACGCCGGTGCCCGGGCCGACCTCGAGGATCCAGTCGGCGCCGGCGTCGACGGCGGAGGCCACCTGAGCCGGCCAGTCGATGACGCCGACCATGACGTGCTCGGCGATCGGGCGGGCGAAGGACTCGTCGATTCCGGCGACGGCGGCCATCTCGACGGCCTCCTCGACGCCGGCGGCCATGTCGGAATGGTGGAAGCCGGCGCCGACCCGCAGCGGGGAGCACGTCGGGGCGAACGGCGCGCCGCCGCGGCGCTTGGCGGCCAGTTCGACGGCGTCTTGCTCGGCTGCGCGCTCGAGGTTGGCTTCGGTGGCGCGCAGGTCGGCGGGCGTGCCGACGACGATGCACATCGTGCGTCCGTTGCGCAGGCCCACTTCGGCGCGGCCCGCCAGGTGCGGTGTGACCAGATCCGGGCGGACGCCGGAGACGACCATCATCGGGTGCGCGGTGCCGGCGCCGTTGGCGGCGTCTGCTGCGGTGCGGGCGGTCATGCCGGTGATGCGGCCCCGGCGGGCGACGGCGACGCCGATGATCTCGGCGAGCGCGACGATGTCGGCGGCGCGGTCCGGGGCGGTGACGGCGTCGACGCCGAGGACGCCCTGCGAGTGTCCGATGGCCGCGACGTTGGCGGCCACGTCGACGCCCTGGGCGGACAGCAGGTCGAGGACGGCGAGCTGCGCGAGGAGGATGCCCGGCACGGAGATCGCCGGGTCGTTCAGGTCCGGCAGGCCGGCGACGGCGACGGGGGTCTTCTTCGCGGGCGCGTCGGCGTCGAGGGCGTCGGCCGAGGCGGCGGGGTTGGATTCGGCGACCTGTGCAGCGTTGGCCTTCTCCGCCCATTCGAAGGGGGTGAAGCCGTCGGGTCGCTGTCCGGCGAGACGGTCGGCGATGGGGGCCAGGCGCTGCTCGGCCCGGGCGACCAGGTCGCGGACGCGGCCGTCGACGCCGGCGGCGACGCACGTGGTGAGGGTGTCGAGCCAGGGGTACCCCTGCCCGGAGAAGCTGAGGGCGAACTTTTCGCCTGCGGCGAGCCGCTGGGACAGCGTGGGCTCGACGCGGCGCGACGTGTCGTCGGCTGCGGGACGCGAGCGGAAGATGGACAACGCGTCGGCGGCGGTGCGGTGCTCCGGCTTCTGATTGGGGGTCACGCGGTGGGCTCCTTGTTCAGACGTGGGGTCCCCGCGGACATGGGCATGGGAATGCCCGCGGGGTTGGTTCGCCCGACAAATATGCCACAAGAGTCGTGAGGGTTCCTTCATGTTTTTGCGTGACGACGGCCCACGCATGGATGCAAGATCAGATCCGCACCGCCACCGAGGCCGACGCAAAGGCGCGGCACAACGGCGTAAACCACACGGATTTACGCGCCGCCACGTGCATGTTTGACAAGCAAAGGAACGTTCCCCTTGTCCCACTCACGCGCCGGACTCCCCCACCATCGCCGCCATCGGAACCGGCGTTCATGCGGCTCAATACGTGACGAAGCTCACTCGACATCCCCTCCCGCGCACGGCCCCCGACGGCGTATCAGCCCAGCAGATCCCGCACGGTGTCGACCGCCCGGGCGAGGCGTTCGTCGGCGTCGTCGCGCCGATCCCGGTCGGCCTCCTCCGACGCCACGGCCAGCCCCTCGTCCCGCCACCCGGCATCTGCGCCGCCGACGAGCCCGGCGACGCGCGAAATCTCGTCGTCCAACCCCTCCGCCTTCTCCACCGCCCCATCGAACACGGCGCACGGGTCGTCGACGACGACGGTGTCGTCCGGCGTGATCCCCCGGCGGGCCATGTACTCGTCGATGTGCATGGAGATGCTCATGGCCCGCATCCTACCGATGTACGACGACGGGCCCGCCGTCCCCGGACAACGGGAACGACGGGCCCGACATGGACCGATGGGATCAGCCGAACAGGGCGCGCAGGATGAGCACGCCGACGGCGGACACCACCGCGGCCGCGGGGAGCGTGATGACCCACGCGGTGGCGATGGGCTTCATCAGGTTCCAGTTGGCGGCCTTGTTCACGATGCCGACGCCGAGGACGGCGCCGATGAGGATGTGGGTCGACGAGACCGGCAGACCCAGCAGCGACGCGGCCATGACCACGCCGGCGGCGGAGAGCTCGGCGGCGAAGCCGGACGACGGGTGCATCTCGGTCAGGCCGTGGCCGACCGTGTTGATGACGTAGCGGCCGATGAACCACAGGCCGGAGATCAGGGCGACGCCCATGGCGACCATCACGGCCATCGGAACGGCGGATTCGCTGTTGATCTCGCCGGTCTTGAGCACGTCGAGCACCGCCACGAACGGGCCGATCGCGTTGGCGATGTCATTCGAACCGTGGGAGAACGCGAACGCCGAGGCGGTGAACACCTGCATCCAGCTGAACAGCAGGAAGGTCGACTTCGACAGCGCGTGCTTCTTCAGGGTCTTGGCGAAGATGAACACGGACATCCACACCACGGCGGCGATCATCGCGAGGATGAGGCCATTGGTCAGCGCACTGAAGTTGAGTTCGAGATTGGACAGACCCTTGAACAGCATCATCGAACCGATGACCACCGAACCGAAGGACGCCAGCAGCGGCACCCAAGTCTCCAGCGCCTTGTGCGCGTGGACCTCCTCCGCCTCCTTGTTGAGGTCCTCGAGCTTGCGGTAGTAATCCGACTCCAGGTCCTCCGGGTTGTAGTCGTGCGTGGACACGACCTCGGCGTCGCGGGCCATGGCATTGGTGTAGGAGATGCGCTGAAGCTCGTCGAGACGCTCGAAGGCGCGCTTCTGCTCGGTGCGCACCTCGGCGCGTCGGGTCTTCAGCTCGCGCAGCGACTGGTCGGCGCGCTCGTTGTACACCAGGATGTTCTTCTTGATCGACCGGAACAGCACCCAGGCGACGAAGCCGCCGAGGACCGGCGACAGCACCCAGGAAATGGCGATCTGGCCGATCTTGTCCCACTGGACCATGTCCCAGCCACCGGTGTCGGTGACGAAGCCGATGGTCAGCGCACCACCGACGATGCCGCCGACGATCGAGTGGGTCGTCGACACGGGCCAGCCCATGCGCGTGGCCACGAGCAGCCACAGCGCCGCACCCAGCAGCGACGACATCATGATGAACACGAAGTCCATGGGCACCAGGGCGATGGAATCGAGGTCGACGATGCCGGAGCGAACGGTGTCGGTGACCTCGCCGCCGGCGAGAACGGCGCCGGACACCTCGAAGATCGCGGCGACGATGAGCGCCTGCTTCATCGTCAGCGTGCCGGCGCCGACGGACGTGCCGAAGGAGTTGGCGACGTCGTTGCCGCCGATGTTGAAGGCCATGAACAACGCGAAGACGATCGCGGTGATCAGGATGATCAGGTTGTCGGTGCCCCCGACGTAGCCGCGGGACCACAGGATGAAGACGATGAGCGTGATGCCCAGCAGCGCACCGAAAGCCAGGTGCCAGGGGAGGTCCCCACCACGCTTGACGCCGGTGGGCTCCATTTGTATTGCGGTTTTGGTCGACATGGAAAATCCGACTCCTCGTACCGGGTCGGCGACCTCGGGCGGGCGATTGCCGTGTCCGGGGGTCGGTGCAGTCCGTCGGGGCCGCCGTATGGATGGATGCCGGTGACGCGAGGGTCACCGCGGGGCACTGTGCCTCGCAGGGGTGAATCCCGATTGACTTATATATGAACTTTGAATGACCCTTCGGGTAATTCTCGGCCCGGCTCCCCCCACCCGGGCCCGGCCGCGATGCCGGGCCCGGACCCCAAAATCGGTGCGCCCGGGGGGACTTGAACCCCCACGCCCTCGGGCACAGGAACCTAAATCCTGCGCGTCTGCCAATTCCGCCACGGGCGCCCGCCCGCACCCGGCCGATCCCCCAGGGGGTTTTCCGCGGGGTCCACGGGCTTGGTCAATGGTAACCGGTTAGGCTGGTGGGCGTGTCATCCACCAGGCAGAAGTCCCATCCGGAGGCCGACGGCGGCCACGGTCCGTTCAAGCGGCGCACGCGCATCATCCAGCTGGTGTTCCTGATCGCGGCGGTCATCGCGACGCTTGCGTTGGCGTACTGGCAGCTCAGCCGCTGGAACACCACCAGTTCCTTCCAGAATCTGGGGTATGCGCTGCAGTGGCCGGCGTTCGGCATCTTCTTCATTTGGGCGTACCGCAAGTACATGCAGTACGAGCGCGAGAAGTTCGAAGGCAACGAGGAGGCCGGCGTCACCGTCCGCGAGGGCGACATGACGGAGATCCCGGAGGATTTCCTGCCCACGCGCCCGAGCGTGAACGTCGAGGAGGAAAACCAGTGACCAACCCGAATCAGGTCCCGAACAACGCCGCGAACCAGGCGCAGCCGAACGCCGCCCCGGCCGCGGGCGACCGCGTGATCCACCCGGATCGTCGGCGTCGCGTGCAGACCGCGCTGACGGCGTTTTCCGTCACCGCCTACATCACCGGCGTGATGCTGTTGGTGCTGGTGGCGGAGATGATCTACAAGTACGGGATCCTGGAGGACAAGAACGACGCTCCGTCGTGGTTCTTCTTCGTGGCGCAGGTCCACGGTTTCGCCTACATGGCGTTTCTCATCGCGATCGTCAACTTGGGCACGAAGGCGCGGTGGACGCCGGGCAAGTGGATCATCACGGCGTTGGGCGGCGTGGTGCCGTTCCTGTCGTTCATCGTCGAGCGCAAGCGCCGCGACGAGGTCAGGGCCGAGTTCGATTTGGCCTAGCTTTTTGCTTTGCGACGCCGGCGCCCCGCATCGTCCGTTCGGGACATGCGAGGCGCCGGTTTTTTCGTCGCGGTCGTGCCGTCGGCGGCGTGGATGGTGCCGCCGGGGTCAGAGCAGGGTCTCAGGGCAGGGACTTCGCCAGGTCGGCGAGCGCGGGGACGAGCTGGCGCAGTGCGCGGCCGCGGTGGCTGATGGCGTCCTTTTCCTCCGGCGGCAGTTCCGCCGCGGTGCGGGGGCGGTCGCCGGCGGTGTCCAGGTCGCGGCCCGCCTTGACGCGGGTGTCTTCTTCGCGGGGGACGAACAGGGGGTCGTAGCCGAAGCCGCCGTCGCCGCGGGGTGCCGTGAGGACTCGGCCGCGCCATTCGCCGTGGAAGGACAGGACCAGGTCGCCGTCGCCGGAGTCCGGGGCGACGCCGTCGCCGACTTCTCCGGCGCCGGGGACGACCATCACGACGGAGGACACGAAGGACGCGCCGCGGCGGTTTTCGGGGATGTCGCGCAGCTGGCCGAGCAGCAGTTCGTTGTTGGCGGCGTCGTCGCCGTGGCCGCCGGACCAGCGGGCGGAGAGGACGCCGGGCATGCCGTTGAGTTCGTCGACGGAAAGGCCGGAGTCGTCGGCGAGGCAGGGAAGGCCGGTGGCGTCGGCGCCGTCGTGGGCCTTGATCAGCGCGTTGTCCTCGAAGGTGCGCCCGTCTTCGGGCCGTTCCGGGTATGGGTCGACGTCGTCGATCGACAGCAGTTCGACGCCTTCGACGCCGGCGCCTTCGAGCAGCCGGGAGAGTTCTTCCAGCTTTTTCCTGTTGCGGGTGGCGACCAGTAGCTTCATCGCCTTTCCCCTTCCCGTGGTCGGTTGGTCGGCGGCGGGTGGCGCCGCCGGTACGACGGCAGGTGCGTCGTCCGCCTTCCAGTTTTGCACCATGGCGGGTTCACGTCACGCACGTGTCCCCCAAACCACGGTGGCTTCCGGGAAGAGGGCCGCTACACCTCCACGCGGCCGTCGGGAAGCTCACCCGGGTACGGGGCCCGCAGAACCTCCTGCTGCAGCTCGATGAGCTCGCGCAGACCCTTGCCCGCGACGTCGAGCATCGCATCGAGCTCGTCGCGGTCGAAGGTGGCGGCCTCGCCGGTGCCCTGGATCTCCACGTACTTGCCCTCGGCGGTCATCACCACGTTGAGGTCGACGTCGGCGCGGGAGTCCTCCTCGTACGGCAGGTCCAGGCACACCCGGCCGTCGATGACGCCGACCGACACCGCGGCGACCGGCGCCTTCAGCGGCGCACCCGGCACCGCACCGGCGGCGTGGAGGTACGTCAGGGCATCGGCCAAGGCGACGTAGGCGCCGGTGATCGCGGCGGTGCGGGTGCCGCCGTCGGCCTGCAGCACGTCGCAGTCGATGTTGATGGTGTTCTCGCCGAGCTGGCTCAGGTCCACCGCGGCACGCAGGGCACGGCCGACCAGGCGGGAAATCTCGTGGGTTCGGCCCTTGACCTTCCCGCGCATCGACTCGCGCGGCATGCGCTCGTGGGTGGCGGCCGGCAGCATCGAGTACTCGGCGGTCAGCCAGCCCTCGCCGGAATCGCGCTTGAAGCGGGGCACGGACTGTTCCACGGAGGCGGTGCACATCACGCGGGTGTTGCCGAAGCACACCAGCACCGATCCCGCAGGGTTGTCGGTGAAGCCGCGGGTGATGGAAACCTTGCGCATCTCGTCGCCGGCGCGACCGTCGGCGCGGGTGAAATCAGAAGTCATGGCACCAACGGTACCGGCCTACGGTTCGATGACCATCCCGGGGCGGGCGAGTTCCACGGGCCCGTCGAATTCGGCGCGGGCGGCGGCCAGCGCGGCGTCGGGGTCGCCGTAGGGCGGGATGTGGGTGAGCACGAGCGTGCCCGCCCCCGCCAGCCTCGCGGCGCGGCCGGCTTCGGCGCCGGACATGTGCATGTCGGCGGGCGCGTCGTCGCCGTCGCCGCACCAGGTCGCCTCGCAGATGAACACGTCGGCGTCGCGGGCCAGGTCGATGACCGCGTCGGTCCAGCCGGTGTCGCCGGTGTAGGCGACGACGCCGTTGGGGCCGGTGATGCGGAAGCCCCACGCCTCGATGGGGTGGAGCATCGGGTACGCCTCGACGGTCAGGCCGGCGAGTTCGAAGGGGACGCGCTCGGCGATGGTGCGGAAGTCGAAGGTGTCGCTGAGGTCGTCGAAGCCGTCGCCGGTGTCGGCCGATGCGTGGCCGAGGCGGTCGTGGGAGTCGGCGGGGCCCCACAGCAGGTTGCGGTGGGCGGACGGTTTGGTCGGGTGGAAGCGGCGCCACACGAGCAGCCCGGGGATGTCCAGGCAGTGGTCGGCGTGCAGGTGCGACAGCACGATGTCCAGCTCGGCGGGGTCGCGGTATTTCTGCAGTTCCCCGAGCACGCCGGGCCCGAAGTCCATGACGAACGCCCCATCGTCGGATTCGACGAGAAATCCGGAGGCTGCCGCATCGGGGCCGCACATGCTGCCCGTGCATCCCAGAACCGTCACTTTCATAACCCCACAATGCCACGTCGACCGGGCATCGGGCATGTCGGGCGGCCGTCGCATGGCTTTCAGTGCCCGATGTGGGGGTTGACGTCGGTGATGGCGGGCCCGAGGAAGCGGGTGGCGAGCTTCTGGAACATCTCGGGGTCGCCGGTGGATTCGAAGACGCGGGTGGGCGGCGGGTCGGTGGCGGGGTCGGCGAGCAG
This sequence comes from Corynebacterium freneyi, assembly GCF_030408835.1. NCBI lineage: Bacteria > Bacillati > Actinomycetota > Actinomycetes > Mycobacteriales > Corynebacteriaceae > Corynebacterium > Corynebacterium freneyi. Next base: position 714,367 of record NZ_CP047357.1, on the reverse strand, counting down.
GTCGAGCGTGGTCAGGGTCCGCAGCACGTCCTTGGCGGTTTCTTCGGCGGAGGAGACGAGGGTGACGTCGTCGCCCATGGCCAGCTGCACGATGCCGGACAGGAGGGGGTAGTGGGTGCAGCCGAGGACGAGGGTGTCGACGCCGTCGGCCTGCAGGGGCGCCAGGTAGCCCTCGGCCAGCCCGAGGATCTGCCTCCCGGAGGTGATGCCGCGTTCGACGAAGTCGACGAATCGGGGGCAGTCGGTGGCGGAGACCTCGACGCCGGGCACGGCGTCGAAGAGGTCCTGGTAGGCGCGGGAGCGGATGGTGGCGGTGGTGCCGATGACGCCGACGCGGCCGTTGCGGGTGGCGGAGACCGCGCGGCGCACTGCGGGCAGGATCACTTCGATGACGGGGATGGGGTATCGCTCGCGGGCGTCGCGGAGGAAGGCGGCGGAGGCTGTGTTGCAGGCGATGACGATCATCTTGCAGCCGCGCTCGACGAGGTCGTCGGCGATGGCTTCGGAGTGCCGTCGCACGTCGGCGATGCGCAGGGGGCCGTAGGGGCCGTTGGCGGTGTCTCCGACGTAGATCATGGATTCGTGGGGCAGCTGGTCGACGATGGCGCGTGCGACGGTGAGTCCGCCGACGCCGGAGTCGAAGACGCCGATCGGCGCGGTGCGGTCGACTTCGAGTTGGCCGTCGTCCATGTCGTTGCCCTCCCCCGGTGCCCGGGTCGTGGTGGTTGTTTCCGTAGCGGTCGCGGTTGGCGTCGCGGTCGCCGCTTCTTCGGCGTGTTCGTGCTTTGCGACGCTCATCGGGTCGCCCTTCCGCGCTTGAGTTTGGCGGCTGCGATGATGCCGCCGATGGCGCCGAAGAGGTGCATTTGCCAGCTCACGCCGACTTCGGTGGGCAGCATTCCCCACAGCAGGCCGGAGTAGCCGAAGCCGAGGATCATGCCCAGCAGGATCTGGCCCGGCGAACGGTTGTAGAAGCCGCGGACGATGAGGAACGCCAGCCATCCGTAGACCAGCCCGGATGCGCCGATGTGTGCGGTGCCGACGCCGCCGATGAACCACGTGGCCACGCCGGACACCACCATGACGATGGCCGTGACCTGCCACCACAGCCGTTTCGACGTGAACGCGATGAGCGCGGCGAACAGCGCGGCCGGAACGGAGTTGGCCATGAGGTGCTGCAGGTCGTGGTGGAGGAACGGCGCGAAGAGGATGCCCCACAACCCGTGGGTGTCCAGGGGCCGCAGCCCGAGCAGGTCGTTGAGGCCGCCGCGGAAGAAGATCTCGTTGACGAAGAACGTCACCCACGTCACGACGGTGAACGCGATGCCCGTGCCCAGCGCCGGGCCGAGACCGCCGTCGGACGTCTTCGGCGCCACCGCACCGGGATGGCGCCTAACGGGTGCGGAGGCGGGCCGCGGTTCCCACGATCCGGGCTGCATGGTCACTGGGGTCGGGTCCTCTCGGGTCGGTCGTCGGAACCATCGGAGACGCCGGAGATACCGGAGACACCGATGAGGTCGCCGAACGACGGCACTCCGGCGCGCGACCGCGCGGAAACCACGGCGTCGACGATGGCGTGCTCGACGGCGTCGGCGGCCGCGGCGGCGAGCAGGGCCAGAGTCTCGGGGCCCACGGGCGTCTTCTCCTCCGCCGTGTCTGCCCTGCTGAACGTTCCCGTCGCCAAGCAGAACAGGGTGTCGCCGTCCATGGGCAGGTGGGCGGGGCGGATGGCGCGGGCCATGCCGTCGTGGCCGGCCATCGCCAACCGCTGCGCCTGGTCCTGCGTCAATGCCGCGTCGGTGACGATGCAGCCGATGGTCGTGTTGAGCGACCCGGCCCCGTCGTCGGCGGCCACCGGCACCTTCGTCAGGCCGACGAACTTCTCGCCCAGTGCGGCCAACGCTTCATCCGGGATGGCACCGCGGCCGGGATCCGACCACAGCCGCCCGTCGGGCCCGGCGACCGCGCCCATCGGGTTGGCCACGACGATGGCGGCCACCGTCGCACCATCGGCGAGCGTCACCGACGCCTGGCCGACGCCGCCCTTGAGCGCACCGGCCATCGCCCCCGTGCCCGCGCCGACGCACCCGGACTCGACGCCCGAATCATCGCCGGGCTCGCCGGGGTCACCGGAGTCGCCGTCGGCCAGGGCAGCATCCAGCGCCTTCCTCCCCAACTCCGCATCGGGCACGTCGCGCCGGCCGAGCAGCAGGTCGAAGATGACGGCGGCCGGCACGATGGGCACGCGGACGTCTGGAAACTCGTCGGTGACGGGGAACCCGTGGCCGCGGTCGGCCAGGCCCCTCATCACCCCGTCCGCCGCGGCAAGGCCAAACGCCGACCCGCCCGACAACACCACCGCATGGGCCTGCCGCACCGTGTTGCGCGGCTCCAGCAGATCGGTCTCCCGCGTCCCCGGGCCACCGCCCCGCACGTCCACCGCCGCCACCGCACCCTCCGGGCACGCCACCACCGTCACGCCGGTGTCCGCGGCGGACGCGTGACCGACGGAAACGCCCGGCAGACGCGACGGCGAGGCGGCCGGCCCCGTCGTCAAGCGACCCCCGAACGACGCCGACGCCACGTCGACACCGCCGCCCGTCATTCCCGCATCAACTCCTGCACCAACGACTCCTGGTTGTAGCTGAGCCACTGGTACATCGCGTCGGTCTCCTCCGCCTTGACGATCGGACCGTCATGGCCCTCCAACGTCGCATGCAGGTACAGGCGCAGGCTGTTGATCGCCGCGATCCACTGATTCGCCTGCTCCTCCGTCAACGACACGTGGCCGTTGTCCGCCGGCTCCAACGCCTCGATGATCGACCGCAGATCCGTCAACTTGTCCTTGACGATGTCCGACTCGTGCAGCTGGCGCATCAGCTGGTTCTCGCCCTCCACCGACTCGTCGCCCTCCGCGGCGAAATCCGGCAGCAGCCGCGCCAACCGCGGATCCTCCGGCGCCTCCGCATGCCCCGACGGCATGCCCGTCAGCTCCGACAGCTCATCCTTCGGCGCCGACTGCGCCCGCGCGATCAACGCATCGGCGACGGTGGCGGACAGCTCCCCCAGCAACGCCCGCTCCGCCGGCTCCAGGACCGTGACATACCGGGCGCCGCCTCGCAGCATCCCCCGCTTCCTCTTCCAGGGGCGCATGGGTTCTCTCCTCTAATCAGCTTGCTGCATCGTGGCCCACAGGCCCGCCTTGTGCAGCTTCTTCACGTCCGACTCCACCTTGTCGCGCTCACCCGACGACACGACGGCCTTGCCCTCGTTGTGCACCTTCAGCATCAGCTCGTGGGCCTTCTTGCGATCCATGCCGAACAGCATCTGGAACACGTAGGTCACGTAACTCATCGAGTTGACCGGGTCGTCCCACACGATGCACTGCCATGGCCGGTTCGACTCGGTCACGGTCTCGGCGTCGATGACGCCCATCGGGGTGGCGGCTGGCATGGTCATGCGCCCAAGGATAACGACCCCGGCGATCGCGTGCACCGGGCCACCCCGGCCGCGCCGCCGACTAGACTCGGCCAGGTGACGAATCCGACGCCCCACACCACCGACTCGACCGCCCTGCTGACGGACAAGTACGAGCTGACGATGCTCCAGGCGTCGCTTCGCGACGGCACCGCCGACCGACGATGCGCCTTCGAGGTGTTCGGGCGCCGCCTGCCCAACGAGCGCCGCTACGGCGTCGTCGCCGGCACCGCCCGCGTGCTCGACGCCATCTCGCGGTTCCGGTTCACCGAGGACCAGCTGGCCACGCTGGACTTCCTCGACGACGCGACGGTGGATTACCTGCGCAACTTCCGCTTCACCGGCGACATCGACGGCTACCGCGAAGGCGAGCTGTACTTCCCGGCCTCCCCGATCCTCACCGTGCGCGGCACCTTCGCCGAATGCGTGATCCTGGAGACGGTGATCCTGTCGATCCTCAACTCCGACTCCGCCGTCGCGTCGGCCGCGGCCCGCATGGTCACCGCCGCCGGCGGCCGTCCGATCATCGAGATGGGGTCGCGCCGCACCCACGAGGACGCCGCCGTCACCGCCGCCCGCGCCTCCTACCTGGCCGGATTCACCGCCACGTCGAACCTGGAGGCCGCCGCCCGCTACGGCATCCCGGCGTCGGGCACCTCCGCCCACTCGTGGACGCTGCTGCACACCAACGCCGACGGCACGCCGGACGAGGCGGGCGCCTTCCGCGCCCAGGTGGAGACCCTCGGCCTGGACACCACACTGCTGGTGGACACCTACGACATCACCGTCGGCGTCGCCACCGCCATCGAGGTCGCCGGCCCGGAGCTCGGCGCCGTGCGCATCGACTCCGGCGACCTGGGCGTGCTGGCCCGACAGGTCCGCCAGCAGCTCGACGGCCTGGGCGCCCACAACACCCAGATCGTCGTGTCCTCCGACCTCGACGAGTTCGCCATCGCCGCGCTGCGCGCCGAGCCGGTCGACGTCTACGGCGTCGGCACGTCGGTGGTCACCGGCTCGGGGGCGCCCACGGCGGGTCTGGTCTACAAGCTCGTGGAAGTCGACGGGGTGCCCGTCGCAAAGCGATCCCGCGACAAGCGGAGCCACGGCGGCGCGAAGGCGGCCATCCGCGCCTGCCGCCGGTCCGGCACCGCCGTGGAGGAAATCGCGTACCCGCTGGGCGCCGACGCCCCCGACACCGGCACGCTCGACGCGGTGGAGCTGACCATCCCCATGATGCGCGGCGGCGAGCTGTGCGACGGCCTGCCGACCCTCGAAGAAAGCCGCGACCACCTGGCGCGGGCCCTGATCTCCCTGCCGTGGGAGGGACTGGCGCTGTCGCGCGACGAGCCGGTCATTCACGTGCGTTTCGCCGGTGTCTGATCGCGTCGAGGAGCTGCTCGCCCACGCCGTCGCCGCTCTCGGCGGCGCGGAACGCACCGGCCAGGTGGCCATGGCCCGCGCGGTGCACGGGGCGATGGAGTCCGGCCGCCACCTGGCGGTGCAGGCTGGCACCGGCACCGGCAAGTCGCTGGCGTACCTCGTTCCGGCGATCGTGCGGGCGATGGAGGACGACCAGGCGGTCATCGTGTCGACGGCGACCATCGCGCTGCAGCGGCAGCTCGTCGAGCGCGACCTGCCGCGGTTGGCCGACGCCCTGGAGCCGCACCTGGATCGGCGGCCGACGTTTTCCATTCTCAAGGGCCGCAACAATTACCTGTGCCGCAACAAGGTGGCGGAAGTCCCGCTCGACCCCGACGACGGCATCGGCGACACGGGGGCGCTGATCGATTCGTCGACGCTGTCGAAGACGGCGGCGCAGGTGCTCATGCTGCGCGAGTGGGCCGACGACACCGAGGACGGCGACCGCGATTCCCTCGACCGGGGCGTGTCCGACATGGCGTGGCGGCAGGTGTCGGTGACCTCCCGCGAGTGCGTGGGGGCGGCGAAGTGCCCGATGGGCGACACGTGTTTCGCGGAGGCCGCCAAGGCCCGCGCCGCCGACGTCGACGTGGTGGTGACCAACCATGCGCTGCTGGCCATCGACGCGCTGTCGGATGGGCTGATCCTGCCGCAGCACGAGTGCGTCGTCGTCGACGAGGCCCATGAGCTCGACGCCCGCATCACGTCCGTGGCCACCGACGAGCTCACCTCCACCGGCGTGACGTTGACCGCCAAGCGCGCGAAGAACGCCGGGGCCGTCGAGGAGGCCGGGGATCTGGAGGATGCGGCGAGCATGCTGCAGGAGGCCCTTGTTTCGCTTGGCCACGACGGGGTCGGCCGGTGGGAGGAGATTCCCCCGGACGTCGGCGTGCCGTTGACCGCCCTGCGGGATGCCCTGTGGCGGGCGCAGACGGCGCTGGCCACGAGTCAGGAGGGCGACGCCACCGAGCGGCAGACCGTCCGCGCGGCGTTGGAGAACATGCACGACGCGGCGGTGCGGATCCTCGCCCTCGACGACGCCGACGTGGTGTGGCTGACCGACCGGCGGGCGCTGTGCGTGGCGCCGTTGACGGTGTCGGATCTGCTGCGCGATCGGTTGTTCGGCGAGAACACCGTGGTGCTGACGTCGGCGACGTTGGCGTTGGGCGGCAAGTTCGATGCGATGGCCGCGGCGTGGGGGCTGCCCCGGGGCGAGTGGGACGGCATGGACGTGGGCACGCCGTTCGACCCGGCGAAGTCCGGCATCCTCTACGTCGCCCGCCACCTGCCCAAGCCGGGGCGCGACGGCACCGACCCGAAGGTGATGGACGAGTTGGCGTCGCTGATCACCGCCGCCGGCGGGCGCACCCTCGGCCTGTTTTCGTCACGTCGTGGGGCGGAGGCGGCGGCCGAGGAGATGCGCCGGCGTCTGCCCTTCGAGGTGCTGTGCCAGGGCGACGACGCGATCGGCAACCTGGTGGAGCAGTTCACCGCCAACGAGAACTCGTGTCTGTTCGGCACCCTGTCGCTGTGGCAGGGCGTCGACGTCCCCGGCCCGTCGCTGTCGCTGGTGGTCATCGACCGCATCCCCTTCCCCCGCCCCGACGATCCCCTGCTGTCGGCGCGGTCGGACGCGGCGAACCGGGCGGGGCGCAGCGGATTCATGGAGGTCTCCGCCACCCACGCCGCGTTGCTCATGGCGCAGGGTGCGGGTCGGCTGCTCCGGTCGGTCGACGACCGCGGCGTCGTCGCCGTGCTCGATCCCCGGCTGGCCACCCAGCGCTACGGTTCCTGGATCGCCGCGTCGATGCCGCCGTTCTGGCGGACCACCGACGGCGCCGTCGCCCGCAGCGCCCTGGAACGGCTGGTGGCGCAGAGGTACGGGGGCTAGGTTCGGTAACGCCCGCCGGTGACCGCCACCGTCGCCGCTCCGGGGGCGATTTCGGTGAATCCGGCATCGCGGACCACGACGGCCACGTCACCTCCGGTCGGCAGCTGCGCCCGCGGCACCTCGCGGACGCGCAGCGGGAATCCGGCGCGGGCCCATTCCCACGCGGCCCCGACGTCCATGACGCCGGCCAGCAGCATCGACCCGTGCCCGACCTGCGCCGCGGCCTTGCCCACGGTCATCCCCAGGTCCGCGTCGACCCAGATGGTCGGCACCCCGTCGTCCCCGGCTTCCCGGGCGGGACTATCCGGCTTCGGCAGGTCCGTGCCGCCGATCTGGAGCTTTGCGACGACCACGTCCTCGCCTCCCACTGGCCCCGGCGTCAACGCCCGCGCCGACGCACCGCCAACCGACGCCGTGACACCCGGCAGATCCTGCACGCGGTCCCACTGGACGTTGCGGGCGCGGCGGGCGATCTTGCGGATCCTCGCGCCGTACCACTGCCCCAGTGCGCGGGCATAGGGCGACTCGGCGTCGCCGGCACGGTCATCCAGGCAACACGCCACGACCGCCGTCGCCGCGGCCTCCAACAGCTCCGTCCGGTCCGGACGATCCGGCTTCGGAATGTTGAGGATGATCGGCATCGACCACGGCACATCCTCCCCCGGATCCTCCCGCATCGGCCGGGGCAGCACCCCATGCGTGCGAACGAACCAACCGGGAACGCCGCACGACCCGGTGGCCGGATCGTCGTAAAGCAAACTCACTGCTCGAGCGGAACCCGGCTGAAGATGCCGTCCTCGCGATCGGCGTGATCGATCTCGTCGCGGGAGATGCCGAGAATGAACAGCACCTCATCCAGGAACGGAGTGTTCACCGACGTATCGGCGACCTCCTTCAGCGCCGGCTTGGCGTTGAACGCGATGCCCAGGCCCGCCACCGACAACATGTCGATGTCGTTGGCCCCGTCGCCCACCGCGACCGTCTGGTGCATCTGCAGCCCCGACTCCTCCGCGAAACGGCGCAGACTCCGGGCCTTTTCCTCCCGGTCGATGACGTCACCGATAACGCGACCCGTGAGCTTCCCGTCGACGATCTCCAGCGTATTGGCCCGGTAGAAGTCCAGCCCCAGCTCCTTCGCCAACGGCTCCAGGATCTGAATGAACCCGCCCGACACCGCACCGGCCTTGTAGCCCAGGCGCTTGAGCGTGCGGATCGTCGTGCGCGCACCCGGCGTCAACACGATCGAGTCCGACACCTCCTGCAACACCGACTCCGGCAACCCCTCCAACGCCTTGACGCGCTCATGCAGCGACTCGGCGAAATCCAGCTCGCCGCGCATCGCCCGCTCCGTCACCGCCGCGACCTCCGCCTCACGGCCGGCGTGCGCCGCCAACATCTCGATGACTTCGCCCGTGATGAGCGTCGAATCCACGTCGAAGCAAATCAGCCGTTTCGAACGACGCTGCAGGCCGTCGCGCTCGATGGCGATGTCGATGTTCTGGGTCAACGCCAACTCCGCCAGCGCCTTGCGCACCGGCACGCCGGCACCCGGCTTCGGATCCGGCAACGACACCTTCAACTCCAGGCCCGTCACCGGGTAATCCGCGATGCCGCGGATCGAGTCGATGTTCGCGCCGTAATCCGCCAGGGTCTGGCCGATGCGGGCGATATCCGTCGCCTCGAGCGGATTGCCCAACACGACCACCGCATGCGACGACGCGTGGCGAGTCGACTCCGCCCCCTCCGACGACACCTCCACGGTCATGCCGTGACCCTTCAGCGTCTCGGTCAGGCCGGCCGCCATCACGTCCAGACGGTCCTCCTTCACGCCGACGAGCGCACCGAGCGACAGCCGCGACCGGAACAGCGACTGCTCCACGTCGAGCAACTGGGCGCCGTGCGCGGCCAACACCCGGAAAAAGGAAGCGGAGACGCCGGGACGGTCCGGGCCGGTGGCGGTGACCACCGCGGGGACGAGCCCCTCCGGCAGGGTCACCGTCTCCAGCGACGGGTCGACGGCATCGGGGGCTGCGGGGACATCAACCTTGTTCTGCACCCCGCGATTATCCCATGACGGCGTCGCCGCCTCGACTCCGGGGCCGGTGAAAGGGGGTTTTCGGGTACGACGAAGGCCCCCGCCGGGAGGAACCAGCGGGGGCCTTTCTTCGTGCCGCGTAGTCTAGTGCAGCTTGATCACCTTAGAGCTGACGGCCGACGTGAGCCTCGGCACGCATGCGCTCGACCATGTGCGGGTAGTGCAGCTCGAACGCGGGGCGCTCGGAGCGGATGCGCGGCATGGAGGTGAAGTTGTGGCGCGGCGGCGGGCAGGAGGTGGCCCACTCGAGGGAGTTGCCGTAGCCCCACGGGTCGTCGACGGTGACGACCTCGCCGTAACGCCAGGACTTGAAGACGTTCCAGATGAACGGCAGGACCGAGACGCCCAGGATGGCGGCGCCGACCGTGGAGATCATGTTCAGCGTGGTGAAGCCGTCCGACTCCAGGTAGTCCGCGTAGCGGCGGGGCATGCCCTCGTTGCCCAGCCAGTGCTGGACCAAGAAGGTCAGGTTGAAGCCGACGAAGGTCAGCCAGAAGTGGATGTGGCCCAGCTTCTCGTCCAGCATGCGGCCGGTCATCTTCGGGAACCAGAAGTACACGCCCGAGTAGGAGGCGAACACCAGGGTGCCGAACAGGGTGTAGTGGAAGTGCGCCACCACGAAGTAGGTGTCCGAGATGTGGAAGTCCAGCGGCGGGGAGGCCAGCATGATGCCGGTCAGACCACCGAACAGGAAGGTCACGATGAAGCCGAGGGCGAAGGTCATCGGGGTCTCGAAGGTCATGTGACCGCGCCACATGGTGCCCAGCCAGTTGAAGAACTTCACGCCGGTCGGAACCGAAATCAGGAACGTCATGAACGAGAAGAACGGCAGCAGGACCGCGCCGGTCACGAACATGTGGTGCGCCCAGACGGCCATGGACAGACCGGCGATGGACAGGGTGGCGAAGACCATGCCCGAGTAGCCGAACAGCGGCTTACGGGAGAACACCGGGATGACCTCGGTGATGATGCCGACGAACGGCAGCAGCAGAACGTAGACCTCGGGGTGGCCGAAGAACCAGAACAGGTGCTGCCACATGATGGCGCCGCCGTTGGCCGGGTCGTAGATGTTGCCGCCCAGCTTGCGGTCGTACATGACGCCGAGGGCGGCGGCGGTCAGGATCGGGAAGATCAGCAGGGCCAGGATCGAGGTCACCAGGATGTTCCAGGTGAAGATCGGCATGCGGAACATGGTCATGCCCGGCGCACGGAGGCACAGGACGGTGGTGGTCATGTTGATGGCGGAGGCGATGGTGCCCACGCCGCCGACGCCGACGCCGACGATCCACAGGTCAGAGCCGACGCCCGGGGAGTGGATGGAGTCCGACAGCGGGGAGTACATGGTCCAACCGAAGTCGGCCGCACCGCCCGGGGTCAGGAAGCCCGACAGCATCAGGATGCCGCCGATGGTGGTCAGCCAGAAGCCGAAGGCGTTCAGACGCGGGAAGGCCACGTCCGGCGCGCCGATCTGCAGCGGCAGGATGTAGTTGGCGAAGCCCCAGACGATCGGGGTACCGAACAGCAGCAGCATCACCGTGCCGTGCATGGTGAAGAGCTGGTTGAACTGCTCATTGGACAGGAACTGAAGGCCCGGCTGGAACAGCTCGGCGCGGATGAGCAGAGCCATGAGACCGCCCACGAAGAAGAAGGAGAAGCTCATGATGATGTACATGATGCCCAGCTTCTTGTGGTCGGTCGTGGTCAGCATCTCCCACGCCCAGCTGCCCTTACGCTCGTGCCCGAACGGCTCAGGCCGTTCTGCCGCGGCCACTTCGTGGCCGGGGCGAGGCGCTACTGCAGTCATTCTTCCTCCTGACTACGCGACTTCCCCATGGACTCACAGGGTCGTCAAAGATTTGTTGCTGCCTAGATGTTAGAGGAGGTGGACACGATTACGCGAGTCCACCTCGCGGTACCTGGCCGAGTCTAACCCCGACCTGTGAAAATGTTAAGGCCCGTCATGGGGAGGGGGGTATGACCCCCGTCTTATCCGGGACGCGGAAAATTCTGAGAATTCTCTTAAGCAGCGGCGATGCGTCGAAAAGATGTGATTCCACCGCCGCCGGCCCCCGGCTCCCCCGCACCACCCCCGACCAAAGTTCCCGGTGAGAGACGGTTCGCGCCGTTTGCGCAAGGCGCCGGCGACGACGATCCCGGCGCCCCATCGGAACGCCGGGATCGTCGTCACGCACGAGCCGAAAACACCGGAACTAGAAGTCCCAGTCCTCGTCCTCGGTGCTCTCCGCCTTGCCCATCACGTAGGACGAGCCGGAGCCCGAGAAGAAGTCGTGGTTCTCGTCGGCGTTGGGGCTCAGCGCCGACAGGATCGCCGGAGACACCTTGCACTCGTCGGCCGGGAAAATGCCCTCGTAGCCCAGATTGTTCAGCGCCTTGTTGGCGTTGTAGCGCAGGAACCGCTTGACGTCCTCGGTCCAGCCGAGCTCGTCGTACATGTCCTCCGTGTACTGGATCTCGTTGTCGTACAGATCCAGCAGCAGATCGAAGGTGTAGTCCTTCAGCTCCTCGCGCCGTTCCTCGGACAGACGCTCCAGGTTCTTCTGGTACTTGTACCCGATGTAGTAGCCGTGGACGGCCTCGTCGCGGATGATCAACCGGATGATGTCGGCCGTGTTCGTCAGCTTCGCATGCGCCGACCAGTACATGGGCAGGTAGAAGCCCGAGTAGAAGAGGAAGGACTCCAGGATCACGGAGGCCACCTTCTTCTTCTGCGGATCATCGCCCTCGTAGTAGTCGAGGATGATCTTCGCCTTGCGCTGCAGGTGCTCGTTCTCCTCCGCCCACCGGAAGGCGTCGTTGATCTCCGGCGTCGACGCCAGCGTCTGGAAGATCGACGAGTAGGACTTCGCGTGCACCGACTCCATGAACGCGATGTTGGTGTACACCGCCTCCTCGTGCGCCGTCAGCGCATCCGGCAGCAGCGACACCGCACCCACGGTGCCCTGGATGGTGTCCAGCATGGTCAGGCCGGTGAACACGCGCATGGTCGTGCGCTGCTCCAGCTCGTTGAGCGTGTTCCAGCTCTTGATGTCGTTGGACAGCGGCACCTTCTCCGGAAGCCAGAAGTTTCCGGTCAGCCGATCCCAGACCTCGAGGTCCTTGTCATCCGGGATGGTGTTCCAGTCGATCGCGGCCACCGGGCATTCCCGGGCCTCGAGGTTCTTCTCGCGGTGCGCCGGCGTCGACGGCGGGCAATCGGAACGATTCACGGTCATGTAATTCCTCCTGGTTCTCCCGGCAGTCTAGCCGCGAGATTCGATATGGGCGAACCGGTCACGGTCCGTAAAACCCCCTGGTCAGAATGCACGCGCCCGTCGTCGGCACGCCCCCCTCCCCGGGCACCCGGCGACGCCGAAAGCGGGCGCCCGGAAACCCCGGATGCCCGCCGGCGGCGACGCGGCGCGACTACAGCATGCAGCTCACGCAGCCCTGAACCTCGGTGCCCTCGAGGGCCACCTGGCGCAGGCGGATGTAGTAGATGGTCTTGATGCCCTTGCGCCACGCGTAGATCTGCGCACGGTTGATGTCGCGCGTGGTGGCGGTGTCCTTGAAGAACAGCGTCAACGACAGGCCCTGGTCGACGTGCTGGGTCGCCGCGGCGTAGGTGTCGATGATCTTCTCGTAGCCGACCTCGTAGGCGTCCTGGAAGTACTCCAGGTTGTCGTTGTCCATGTGCGGCGCCGGGTAGTAGACGCGGCCGATCTTGCCTTCCTTGCGGATCTCGATCTTCGACGCGATCGGGTGGATCGACGACGTCGAGTTGTTGATGTAGGAGATCGACCCCGTCGGCGGCACCGCCTGCAGGTTGCGGTTGAACAGACCGTGCTCCTGGATGGAGGCCTTCAGCTCGCGCCAATCGTCCTGCGTCGGGATGCTGATCTCCGACTCGTCGAAAAGCTCCTGCACGCGGGCCGTCGCCGGCTTCCACTCGGCGTCGATGTACTTGTCGAAGAACTCGCCGGTGGCGTACTTCGAATCCTCGAAACCGCCGAACTTCACGCCGCGCTCGATGGCGATCTTGTTCGACGCCTTCAGCGCCTCGAACAGCACGCAGTAGAAGTAGATGTTCGTGAAGTCGATGCCCTCCTCGGACCCGTAGTGGATCCGCTCGCGGCCGAGGTAGCCGTGCAGGTTCATCTGGCCCAGGCCGATGGCGTGCGACTTCTCGTTGCCCTTGCGGATCGACGGCACCGAGTCGATGGACGTCTGCTCCGACACGGCGGTCAGACCGCGGATGGCGGTCTCGACGGTCGCCGAGAAGTCCGGCGAGTCCATGGCCATGGCGATGTTCATCGAGCCGAGGTTGCAGGAGATGTCCTCGCCGACCTCGTCGTAGGACAGGTCCTCGTGGTACGTCGACGGGGTGGACACCTGCAGGATCTCGGAGCACAGGTTCGAGTGGGTGATGCGGCCGGCGATGGGGTTCGCGGCGTTGACCGTGTCCTCGAACATGATGTACGGGTAGCCGGACTCGAACTGGATCTCGGCCAGCGTCTGGAAGAACGCGCGGGCGTTGAGCTTGGTCTTGCGGATCCGCGGGTCCTCGACCATGTCGTCGTAGTTTTCGGAGATGTTCACGTCGGCGAACGCCCTGCCGTAGACGCGCTCGACGTCGTACGGGCTGAACAGGTACATGTCGTCGTTGCGCTTGGCCAGCTCGAAGGTGATGTCCGGGATGACGACGCCGAGCGACAGCGACTTGATGCGGATCTTCTCGTCGGCGTTCTCGCGCTTGGTGTCGAGGAAACGCATGATGTCCGGGTGGTGCGCGTGCAGGTAGACGGCGCCGGCGCCCTGGCGGGCACCCAGCTGGTTGGCGTAGGAGAACGAGTCCTCCAGCAGCTTCATCACGGGGATGACGCCGGACGACTGGTTCTCGATGTGCTTGATCGGCGCGCCCTGCTCGCGCAGGTTGCTCAGCAGCAGCGCCACGCCGCCGCCGCGCTTGGACAGCTGCAGCGAGGAGTTGATGGCGCGGCCGATGGACTCCATGTTGTCCTCGATGCGCAGCAGGAAGCAGCTCACCGGCTCGCCGCGCTGGGCCTTGCCGGAGTTGAGGAACGTCGGAGTCGCCGGCTGGAAGCGGCCGGTGATGATCTCGTCGACGAGGTTGCGGGCGAGGTCGAGGTCGCCGGCGGCCAGGGTGAGGGCCACCATGCAGACGCGGTCTTCGTAGCGCTCGAGGTAGCGCTTTCCGTCGAAGGTCTTCAGGGTGTACGAGGTGTAGTACTTGTAGGCGCCCAGGAAGGTCTTGAAGCGGAACTTGTGGGCGTAGGCCTGCTTGAACAGGGCCTTGACGTCCTCGAACTCGTACTTGTCCAGCACGACCGGGTCGTAGTACTTGTTCTCGACCAGGTAGTCCAGCTTCTCCTTCAGGTTGTGGAAGAAGACCGTGTTCTGGTTGACGTGCTGCAGGAAGTACTGGCGCGCGGCGTCGCGGTCCTTGTCGAACTGGATCTTGCCGTCGTCGTCGTACAGGTTGAGCAGGGCGTTGAGAGCGTGGAAATCCAGCTCGTCCTTGCCGATCGGCTCCGCCACGGTCTTCCCCATTTCAGCCACTGTGTTAGCTCCCTTTTCCTTGTCCGGGCTCGCGCCGACGCTTTGTTCGCGTCCGGCGGTGCTTGCGTGTGTGTGTGCTTTGCGACGAACCGCGTGGTCGTCGTCCCTGAAGTTCTTGTCGGCAGCCTCCCCGCCGCTTTTCTTTCCCCTCCTCTATATATGGGGAACGCGGCGGGTGCATGGTCCGGCGTCGGTCAGGAGGCCGCGCGATGCTGGAAAAAGTCCGCCAGCCCGGATCGTACGATTCTCACGTCTTCGTCGGTGCCCATCAGCTCGAACCGGTAGACGTAGGGCACCTTGCATTTCTCGGCGACGATTTCGCCGGCCAGTCCGTAGTCGATGCCGAAGTTGGTGTTTCCGGCCGAGATCACTCCCCTGATGAACGAGCGGTTGTGCTCGTTGTTGAGGAACCGGATCACCTGCGGCGGAACCGGCCGGGATTTGTCGCCCGTCAGGGTCGACCCGCCGCCGTAGGTGGGGACGATGAGGACGTAGGGTTCGTCGACCAGCAGCTCCGGTTCACTGCGGTGAATGGGGATCCGTGCGTTCGGGATGCCCAGCTTCTGCACGAACTTGTGCGTGTTGCCCGTGGCCGACGAGAAATAGACGATGAACAACGGCTTACGCCACCCTTCAACGAAAGGCCGTGGCCTTCCCGCGTCGCCGAAGCGGCGGTGACGGAGAATTCCACGGCTGGAATGGGACCCGCGGTCTTACGCGGCCTGGAGGGCCCTGATGCGGTCGGGGCGGAAGCCCGACCAAGTCTCGGAACCCGTGTCGACGACCGGGGCCTGAAGGTGTCCGAGCGCCATGACGTAGTCGCGGGCGTCGTCGTCGAGGGTGATGTCCACGACGTCGTAGGAGATGCCGGCCTTGTCCAGGGCACGGGTGGTGGCGCGGCACTGCACGCAGGCGGGCTTGCTGTAGACGGTGACCATGTCTCGCACGTTCCTTCAGTCAGTTCGAGGAGTTCGGGACCGGCGAGACCTTCGGCCACTCCGGTCGGCGCCTTGTGCGGCGCAACACCAGAAACACTACACTTGGGGTTACCAAAAGGCCAGCGATACTACATGTAGTAGTTACAAGCGAGGAATTCCCAGGACGTGAATTTCCCCGCCACTACATGTGGGGCGAGATCGCCTCACAACCTTGTGATTTAGTGGTCACATCCCTGAAATTCCCCGAAAATCGTCGAAAAGCAACTATCGGAGCCCCACGGCAACGGCTATCAACCGACCCCGCACATGCCCCGCGAACGAACCCGGAGGCACCCCCGACGAAGCCCCAACGAAGCCGGGAAAAGAAAACCGCGCCGCATGGATCGACGATCCATGCGGCGCGGCGACAAGCCTGCGGCTCTTAACCCTGGCGGGCCTTGAAGCGCGGCTCCTTCTTGTTGATCACGTAAACCTTGCCACGACGGCGCACGACCTGGGCGCCCGGCTTGTTCTTCAGCGACCGAAGGGACTTGCGGACCTTCATTCGGGCGCTCCTTTCTTCTCGGCTCCTGAGGGCGGTGGCGGGCCGCGCCACGCCTGCGTTAACGCGGCGGAAGATGCGACAACCCGGTGACGCCGATCAACGGCGCCACGACACGAACGGCCATGTTACCCAACGGCCCCCGCAACCACAAAACTCCCCCACCGGGCCCACGGCTCACCCGCGTCGCCCGGATCCGGCGGCGCGCAGCTCGGCGCCGACCTCCGCCAGGGAACGGCCGGTGGTTTCCGGCACCATCTTCCACGTGAACGCCAACGCCATCGCGCCGGTGACCGCGAAGAAAAGGAACGACCACGACCCTCCCCACGCCTCGACCATGGGCAGGAAGGACTGGGCGACGAACCAGTTCGCGGCCCACAGCGCCAGGCCCGCCAACCCCATGCCCGCACCGCGGACTTCCGCCGGGACGATCTCGGATATGAGCAGCCACGTGGCCACCGACACCGCCGCCTGCTGGAACGCGATGAACACGGTCATCAGGCCAAGAGCCGCCATGGCACCGCCCCGCGAATCCGCGGCCATCGCATAGACCGGGGCCAGCGTCGTCAACGACGCCGCGCAGCCGGTCAGGCCGATGATGAGCATCCTCCGCCGGCCGATGCGGTCGATGATGCTCATGCCCACCGCACAGGCGATGACCGACACCGTGCCGATGAGGATCGACGTGTACACCGAGTTCTCCGCCGACAGGCCGACCTTGTTCATCATCGTCGGGGCGAAGTACATGATCGCGTTGGCGCCCGTGACCTGCTGCGTGACGCCGATGCACATCGCGATGATCACCGCACGGCGAATCCACGGCACCTTCAACGCCGCCCGCTCCGCCGCCCGCTGCTCCTCGCTCATCGACCCTTCCGCGATCTCGACGTCGGAAAGCTCCGCCTGCGGGCCGTGCATGTCACGCAAAACCTCCAGCGCACGCTCGCGCTTGTCGCGGCGCAACAGGTAAGCCGGAGTATCCGGCAACAGCAGCATGCCGACGAGCAGCACCACCGCCGGCACCGCCCCCAGGCCCAGCATCCACCGCCACGACCCCGACTCCGCCAACGCCGAGTTGGTGAGGAACGCGACGAGCTGACCGATGACGATCATCAGCGAATTGAGGCTGACCAGCCGGCCGCGAATGTGCGGCGGCGACATCTCGGAGATGTACATGGGCACCACGATCGACACCCCGCCGATGCACACGCCCAGCAGCGTGCGCGCCGCGCCGAGCTCGAACGCCGACCCCGCCGCCGCGCACCACAGGCTGCCGACGATGAAACCGACCGCACCGATGAGCACCGTCGCCCGACGGCCGATCGCGTCGGCGACCCGGCCACCCGTGAAGGCGCCGAGGGCCGCGCCGACCAACAGCATCGCGGTGACCGTCGACTCCTGCGCCGCCGTCAACTCGAAGGACCGCTGAATGAACAGCAGCGCCCCGGAAATGACTCCGGTGTCGTAGCCGAAGAGAAGGCCGCCGAGGGCCGCGATCACCGCGACGGCGATGGCGCGGCCGGAGCCGTGGGAGGTTCGTGCATCGTTCACGTCGGCAATCATGCCACCCCACGTGCGCGGACGACGCGCCGACGTGCCCGCTGACACCGACGTACCCTGGGGCCATGAACACCCCGACGGACGGCCTCCGCGAACGCATCATCGCCGAATTGCACGTCTCCCCCGACATCGACCCCGCCGCCGAAGTCGAGGCGCGCGTGAATTTCCTGGTCGACTACCTCGCCGCCACCGGCGCCCGCGGATACGTCCTCGGCATCTCCGGCGGGCAGGATTCGACCCTGGCCGGCAAGCTCGCCCAGATGGCGGTGGAGCGGGTGCGCGCCGAAACAGCCGACGCCGATGGCACGGCGACCCCGGTGTTCATCGCGGTGCGGCTGCCCCACGGTGTCCAGTCCGACGAAGACGACGCCCAGACCGCGCTGCGTTTCATCGCCCCCGACGAGTCGGTGACCGTGGACATCGAACCGGCGACCGCCGCGATGAACATCGCGGTGTCGGAGGCGCTGCACATCGGCGGTCTCGGCGACTTCAACAAAGGAAACGTCAAGGCCCGGCAGCGCATGATCGCCCAGTACGCCATCGCCGGCGAGCGCGGCCTGCTGGTTGTGGGCACCGACCATGCGGCGGAATCCGTCACCGGTTTCTACACCAAGCATGGCGACGGTGGCGTGGACCTCGTGCCGTTGGAGGGGCTGACCAAGGGCCAGGGAGCGCGACTGCTCGAACATCTCGGCGCCCCGGAGTCGACGTGGACGAAGGTGCCCACCGCCGACCTGGAAGAAGACCGCCCCTCGCTTCCCGACGAGGTCGCCCTCGGCGTCACCTACGCGGCGATCGACGCCTACCTGGAGGGCCGCGACGTCTCCGACGCGGATGCGGCGCGCATCGAGCACCTGTGGCGCATCAGCCGCCACAAGAGGACCGTTCCCCCGGGCCCCTCGCAGGCCTGGTGGCGCCGCTAGTTCTCCGGCGCGAACGCGTCGGCGCCGGCGGCCCACACCGGGTCGGCCGTGTGCCCGGAATCCTGGACCAGTTCCGCGGTGACCAGGCCATGGGCGAAGGCCCACAGCGCCAGGCCGCGGGCCTCGTCGCCCGTCACCAGGGTGAACGGCTCGCGGATCCAGCGGTCCAATTCGGTCGGCTCGACCATGTTCACCACGCGGGTGCGGCTGATCAGCCGGTACCCGTGCGGATCCGCCGACGCGGCCCGGCGGTAGGCCTTCAACAGCGACCGGGGGCACGGGTCCTCGGCCACGGCGGCATGCAACGCCCCGCCGAGGTTGCGGAGGGTCTCGTCGAGAAGCAGCCGGTACAGCTCGTCCTTGCCCGTGATGTGCTTGTACAGCGACGGGGCCTTCACGTCGAGCCGGGCCGCGAGACGGCGCATGCTGACATTGCGCCAGCCGGACTCGCGCAGCATCGTCCGCGCCTCGTCCAAGATGTGCTGGACGCGCGGAGAATGCTGGCCGGGAGCGGCGATGGTGCTCTCGTGCTCGCGTGCCTCGGACATGGGAGCATCACCCTCCGGACTGTTTATGATGCTGGTCACAAATCGGAGGGTAGCCCCGAAAACGGCCATGCGGGCCGATTTCGGCGAAACCGGCCCGGCGACCGAGACGCTAGTAGCGCTCGGGCTCGTCGCCCAGGTGGAACTTGCGGCCGGAGATGTCCTCCGGCGTGACCACCACGTAGTTGTACTTCAGGGTCGGCAGCCACGGCTTCAGCGGCAGCTCGTCGGCCTTCTCGATGTCGGAGGTCGACGTCAACGCACGGGCACTGCCCTTGACGATGACGGACCAGGCCTCCTGGGCTTCGGCGTCGACATGGTCGGCCTCGAACAGCACGTCATCGTTCAGGGTGAGGGAGAACAGCTTCGAACCCTCCGCAGTGCGGAAGTAGATGTTGCCCTCGTGGACGACGTAGTTCAGCGGGAACAGATCCATGTCGTCCTTGCGACGGACGACCAGACGGCCGAAGGTCTTGGTCGACAGCAGCTCGAGGGACTCCTCGTCGGACAGCTTCCGGATCACGTCATTGTTTTCGCTCATGACGCCCATTGTTCCACCAACCGGACTTTCCCGCAGACCCACCCCCGAACACCGTTGCGCAGCGGGATCCGCCCGCATAAGATCCCACGGGTGGGGGCACGGGTTCCAGCCCCCGGCAAAAAGCGCACGAAAAAAGGCGGGGCCGCATCCGTCGATCCCGGATGCGGCCCCGCCGTCATGGTGGAGCTAAGGGGACTCGAACCCCTGACCCCCACACTGCCAGTGTGGTGCGCTACCAGCTGCGCCATAGCCCCGTATCAAATTGTGTTTCCGCGGTCACCCCGCAGCCACAGGAAAACGGAGAACCGCTTTCCAGTGGAGCTAAGGGGACTCGAACCCCTGACCCCCACACTGCCAGTGTGGTGCGCTACCAGCTGCGCCATAGCCCCGTATTCACGCTCGAAGCGTCTTCCTCCGCAGGGCACCTTCCGGCGCTCGCTTCGGACTCCCTGTAAATTACACGGCCACCCGGGGAATACCCAAATCCCCAGGTGGCCGTCGTATCCCCCGCACGAACAAAGCACCGTGCGAGAGGCGTGCGCTAGGCCTTGCCGGCCTCGAGCGCGAGGTTGACCCAATCGCCCAGACCGCCCGCTTGGGCGTTTTCCAGGATGTCCTTGCCGTCGACGATGACGTGGGGCGAGGACACCGAACCGATGATGCCCTCCAGCCGCTTGCCGTTGGCGTCGCCGACCTTGACCGCGTCGGCGAGATCCAGGCCGTTGCGCACGTCGTCGACCAGGTCGGACGGCGCGTCCATCATCTTGAGTCGCTCGGCCAGCTGCTCATCGTCCCACGACGCCGCCTCCTGGATGTCCGACATCAGCAGGGTGTGGACGTTCCAGTAGAGACGGGCGTCGCCGGTCTGCGCGATGCGCTGCATCAGAGCGAGGGACCGGGTGGAGTGGCCCTCGTTGCCCCGATCGAGGAAGTTCAGCGTCCGGTACTCGACGACGAGCTCGCCGTCGTTGAGCGCCTGCAGCTCATCGTCGTGGCCACCTTGAGCCATCTCGGCGCAGTAGGAGCAGGAGTAGTCTTCGTAGACCTCGGCGACCACGGCGTCATCGGCCGCGTCGTCGGAGGCGAGCCGGACGACGTCGCCGTCGTACTGCACCGTAAAAGACACGTCCTCGTCCGGCAGGCCCTCGATCGGCTGGTTGCGCCCCATGTACAGGACGACGCCGATGACCACGGCGACGATGGCGATGAGGGCGATGATGCCGACGATGAAGCCGGAGCCCTTCTCATTCGGATTCTTGATTTTCTGGCTCACGGATCACACGATAGCGGGCACGGTCGCGCAGGTCACCCCGTCACGCACCATGTCCGGCAGTGTTTCCGGACACGTCAACGTCCGCGATCCCCGACTTAGGGGCGCACCGCGAACCGCTCGAACGGCCGCCACGCGGTCCAGGCGGCCATCGCCAGGAACACCAGGTCGCGGCCGATCGACGTCAGGTAGGAGGCCGGGCCGGCGTCGGCGTCGTACCCTCCCCCGCCGAAGCACCCGCAGTCGATGCTCAGCCCCCGCGCCCACGCGGACCCGACGCCGACGATGAAGCCGGCCAGGATGATCGCCGACGCCACGGCCGCCCACCGCAGGAACACGCCGATCAGCAGCATCAACCCCAGGATCAGCTCCACCGCCGGCAAGGCGACGGCGAGGAAGTCGATCATCCCGCCGGGCAACAGCTCGTAGGCGGCGATCGCCTGACGGCTGTCGAGCGGGTTGAGCAACTTCACCGTCCCGGACCACAGCCAGACGGCGGCGAGCCCGAAGCGGGCGATGGCGCTGATCGCGGCGTTCATCCCGGCTGCGCCTAGGACCCCAGGACCTGGGACACGACGTCCTGCGCCTCGGCCTGCACCTGCTTGAGGTGGTCGGCCCCCTTGAAGGATTCGGCGTAGATCTTGTATGTGGTCATGGTGGTGAGTGTACTGGGGTTTCGATGTTTCCGCAGTTCAGCGGGTTTTGCCTGTTCAGTCGGCTCAGGTGATTCAGCCAGTTTTAGGGCGGCTTGCGGGACCAGTGCGGGACCGGCCCCTCTGCCCCGGCGCGGTCCCGTCGGGAGGGGTGCGGGTGCGCCGGGGCGTGGCCGCGCGCCCGTGGTGAGCCAATGGGGTGGGGCGTGCGGCCGATGGTGACGGCAGCTCGGCGGGATGGATTCCGCGCGGCGGACAGGGTGTGACCTACTTCACGCATAGCGGACTAGACATACATAGCGCGCTATGTCATACTGTACGTAGAGACAGAGAGAAAGGAACAAAGAAAATGACCACCATCACCACCCGCACCGGCACCTACTACGACGAGACCGACGAGTACATCATCATCGAGGCCGCCGACAACGGCGAGATCGTCTCCGCCCTCTACGCCGACCCCACCACCGGCCAGATCATGCAGATCGAGACCATCCCCGCGCGCCGCCGCGAAGGCCTGGCCACCGCCCTCCTCGATTACGCCGAGGACCACGGCATCGAGCTCTACCACTCCCCCGAGGAGCACCGCACCCCGGAGGGGCAGGCATGGGCCGAAGCCACCGACCACCTCGACACCATCGACCCCGACGACGCCTACCAGCCCGCTGCCTAACCCCCACCACGAAAAGGACAAGACCAATGACCACCGCCCACGCCATCGCCGTCGCCATCCACCACAAGCACGGCGTCGACACCGTCTTCGCCGCCGAAGCCGTCGAGACCTACATCACCCAAATCGAGTCGGTCGACGGGCGCGAGATCGACCGCGACGCAATCACCGAAGACGACGCTGACTTCATCACCGGCGCTTTCGCCTCCGCCCAGCGTGCCGGCGACTTCGGCACCCGCGAGCTTGACGACGTCGCAAACGCCGCCGACGCCGTCGCCGCCGCGAAAACCGCACTCGAAGACGCCGAGCACACCCGCAACCAGGCGGTGAAGCGGGCCCTCGCCCACGGAGCGCGCGTCGTCGACGTCACCGCCGCCGCCGGGGTCACCCGCGCCCGCATCGACCAGATCCGACAGGGCCGACGATGACCACCTGCCGCGCCCCCGGATGCGACCGTGAAGCCGTCGCCCGGGGGCTGTGCATGATGCACTACAAGCGCGAGCGCGCCGGGCGTGATCTTGCTGAGCCGGAGGTCGGCTCCCCGTCCGGGCATGGGCGCTACGGCGTCCTCGACGTCGACGGTGATCGGGTGCTGTGCCACGAGTGTGGCGGCTGGTACCGGTCGGTCGGGGCTCACGTCGGTAGGGCCCACGATTTGGCTGCCCGCGAGTACAAAATCCGCCACGGACTGCCCTTGGGCACCGCGCTGGTCGCCCCGGATGTCTCCGCCGCCAGGTCACGTCACGCCACCGAGCGGGTCGGCACAGAGGCGTGGAAGCGGCTGGAATCCCGCCGCGACCCCACGGCAGCGTCGCACGCCCGGGACGAGGAGTCCCTGCGCAAGCGCGGCCCCGACCGCCGCCCGAATCCCGCCGCCGTCGACGCGGCGATACGCGCAGCCGAGGATCAGTACACCGAGCGTGACCTCGGATGGGCGAGCCGCGAGGACGCCGGCGAATCGCTGGCCGACATCGCCCGCGCCGATGGGGTGCCCCGGTCATGGGTGACGGGGGCGGTCTCGCGTGCCCGCGAGCGGTACGGCATGCCGCTGCCGGAGTCAGTGCTGCGCGCACGGAAGGCGCGGAGTCGCGAGTCCTCGGGGAAGGCCGCTGCCGCGTCGGCGGCGGCGGTGCGGGCCCGTGATGATGATTTCCTCCGTCGCAAGGACGGCGGTGAGTCGGTGCGGGAAATTGCGGAGGTGGAGGGGCTGACGGAGAGTGCGGTGTACTACGCCATCCGGCGGGCGAGGAAGCGCCGCGACGGGTAGCCACTAGGCACGAAAAAAGGCCCCCACCATTACGGTGGGGGCCAGTTGTCTAGTCGGGCGGGTTGCGGGCCCGCTCCAGGGCCTCCTCAATCAGCCTCAGGTCAGGCTGCGGCGGGGCGTGCCGCCGGTCAGACGACGCCCATGATGACCATTCCAGCAGCCAGTCGAAAGCGTCCTGCAGCAGGCGGCGGAGGGAATGCCCGTGTTCGCGTTCGTCGGCGAGCTCCCGGCGAGTTTCCCGCAAGTCTTGCTCCACGCAGTCCAGCCGCGCCCACAGGGAGTCGATCCGCTTGGATTGCTCCGCAAGCATGGTGGACAGCGATGTCGTTGAAGACTCCTCCTTCTTGCCACGCAGCCCCAGCAGCCCAGTAATAACGCCGACGGCAGCCGTGGCCAGCCCGATGATCAGTTCATTCGTGAGGTTCATTGGTCGAATCGCCCCTTGAATGCCACCCACCACGCGCTACCCATCGCAAGGGCTGCGGTGAGCCCGTAATTTTTTGCTGACACCCACCCCCGGGTGGTTTCCCCGTCGACCCACATGAGGATGAACGATACGGCCCATGCGGTGGACAGGGCTGCGGTGGCGGCCAGTCCGGCGACTCTTAGGGTGCCGGCCCATCGCCATGAGGGGATTCCGAGTGTGAGGAGGGCGGCGGCGGTGGCCCACAGCCATGACCACCACTGGGGTGCGACCATGGCGACGATGGGCTGGAGGTGGCTGATTTCGGGGCCGTTGAGGTAGGCGAGGGCGGTGAGCCATGCCCAGGCGGCCCAGACGGTGGTGAGGGCGCGTACCCGGCCCATGGGGTTAGTCCTCCGCGCGGTGTTCGCCGACGTACTCGCCGCCGGTGGTGGCTGCTGCGGTGCCGATGCCGAGGACGGGGGCTGCGATGGCGAGGATGGATTCCCACTGCATGGTGTCGCCGTAGCCGAGGTAGGCGAGCAGGACGGTGAGGGCGGCCATGAGGCCGTAGAGCGCCTGACGCCACGGGCTGGTGGAGTGCAGGACGGCGAAAAGGAGGGTGACGACGGCGGTGGCGACACCCACCACGGCGGGGGCGGCGGCGTCATCGAGGACCCCCCACGACACCAGGGCGGTGACGAGTGCGCCTGCGACGGCGTACCAGGTGGCGCGGGACTGGGCAGGGACGGTGGTGCGGATGGAATCGAGCATGGTGCCTCCTTGGGGCATGAAAAATGACCACCCGGGGTGCGGGCGGTGGTTGTCAGTGCAGGCCGTCAGTGCCGTCACTTACTAGAGTGACGCCTTCACTTCCTAGAGTGAGGGGCACTGAGCAGGCAGTGAGCGTGCTACTTCGGGTCGCCGGCGGCGGCGTCACCGATCAGCGGGGATTTGAAGCCGTCGATGCCGAGCTTGTCGCCGATCGCGGCGAGCGCGTCGACGACGGTGCGGTTGCCGAGCTGCGGCCACCCGGGGAAGGTGCCCGGCGCGCCGGGGCCGCACAGCTGCTCGTAGATGAGCTGGTCTCGGTCGGCCTGCGGGGCGGTGGTGTCGGGGACGGTGATTGGGGGCACGGGCTTCGGTTCCTCTTCCTTCTTCGGGTTGTTGATCTCCGCGGCGCGCTTCAGCACCACGTCATACGGGAAGTGGTAGCCGGGGTCCCAGTGGTCGGTGTTGCCCCACACTTGGGCTTCGAGGTGCCCGGCGACACCGTGCTTCCCCGCCCCGAGCTCGGCGCGGGACAGTTTGACCAGCGGGATGCCGTACTTCTTCGACCAGTGGGCGATGACGCGGGCGACGCCCTCCAGCATCTTCGGTTGGGCGAGCCACTGCTCGCGGGTCATCGCCGCCCGTGCGACGCACGACACGTGCAACGCGATGTCGTTGCCCTTGTTGCCCGTCGACCAGGTCTGCCAGTCATCGGTGTTCGCCATCGTGATTTTGCCGGTGGCGTCGACCAGCCGGTGGTACGACCCGCTACGGGTGCGCACCTGGTAATCCAGGATGTTCCGCGACGGGGTGCCGGGCGCATTCTCCGTGGTGTGGACGATGATGATCTTCTTCGGCAGCGGTGTCGGCCGGCCGAATGGGATCAAGTGGTGGAGGTCGATGTCGACGGCGTTGTCCGTCATGGGGTGCTCCTTTTCCTTGGGTTCGCTCGCGGTGGCGAGCCATTTCGCGGGGTCTTCGTGCCTGCCGCCGGACCTGCCGGGCGGCCCCCACACCTCGAAATGCAGGTGCGGCCCGGTGGATTGGCCTTCGTTGCCGACGACGCCGATTTGCTGCCCCGCCTTCACCCGGTCGCCGCGCTTGACGAGGATTCCGGGGTGGTGGACGTGGCCGTAGATGAAGTCTTTTCCGACGCTGGATTGGCAGTCGAGCCAGATCCACGATCCGAAGCCAGACACGCTGCCTTGGCGGCGGTCGCGGCCTTCGATGACTACGCCGTCGGCGGGTGCGTAGATTGGGGTGCCGGCGGGGGCGGCGAGGTCGATGCCGTTGTGGTGGGTGCCCCATCTGGGCCCGTAGCCGCTGGTGAGTTTGTAGGTTCCGCGCTTCATGGGCCATTGGCGGGCCATGCGGGTGCTCCTTTCATGCGGAAGCCCCGCACCGGGTGGTGCGGGGCTAGGGGGTGGGGAGGTCTCCCCAGGCGTCGTACCAGCGGGCGCGTGCGTGGCGCCCGGTGCGGAGGTGGAGGCCTCGGATGGCGTGCCCGTTGCGGATGCGCTTGCGAAACAATTGGTTGTGGGCCCATGTCCAAGTCTCATACCTGGGCCGGAAAGCTTCGGGGACCGGCCCGGCCAAAGGCACGGACCCGAGTACCCCGTGTCCGTGGTAGACAGCGAATGCGTGGCCCTGGTGGACGAGAATTCCAGCGCGGTGATCCACGGGACTGCCATCCGGGTTGCGGGGGTTGCTGTCTGACGGGGGGTTGGCGGCCCGGACCTGCCGTGCCGCACCACCCGGCACCGTCAGATCGACGAGACGGCCGGGTTCGCCGTGGGTGAACTCGTAGCGTGCGACGCCGCTGATTTCCAGGCGGAATTGCCCCGGCAGGTACTCCCACCCGCTGACGGACCGCGTCTGCGGGAAGACAGTGGCCTCGGCGAAAATAGCATTCGACCACCGGCGCGGTGGCCCCATGACCGTCACGCTAATCGTCGTATCGCTGGTCTGGACCAGCGTCTCCGCCCCGGGGACAACCCACCCAAGGTCAAAAGTATCGGGCTTCCACAGAAGCCCAAGAACCCCCCGCGCCGGGTGACTGGTGGAAACGTCGAGGTCAGGATAGGCAGCGTTGATGTCCGCCACCAGCACTTCGCCCGTCTTGACGATCGGGCGGCCTTGCCGCCGGAGTGCGTCTTCGGCGGAGAATTCCTGCGACCAGGTCTCATGCCCGGGCCTACGCCAGATTCTCGTACCACCCATCCATACCGACCCCACCGGCCGGTCCCCAACCCACAGATCATCTAGAGGCGAGCCGCCCACATGCACAGGCACGTCACACCTCCTCGGGGATGAAGGTAATCCGGGTTTTCGGGGTGCCCGACGCCGGTGGAGTGCTCGCGACGACGATCTCGTACGGCCCGGCGATCTTCTTCGCCACGTCCGCCGACAAAGCATCCAACCGGGACTGCAGCCCGGTCACCTGGGACACCTCATGCACATGCCCCACCTCAGCCTTCCCCGCAAGAGCACCCGGCAGGCCAGTCACATGGGCCATCTCGTGAGTGTGCTGGGCGGCGGCTTTCCCCGCCAGCACCTCCGTGATCCCCTCAATCGCATCGCCCTTCTCAATCAGGGCGGCGGCAAGCTCCTCCAGGGTGTCCAGGGCCTCCGGGGCGGCCCCCACCAGCGCGGCGATCTCCCGGGCCACCACCTCACCAGCAACCGCCCCGGCACGGTCAGCAGCATCCACCGCAGCCACCCGCGCAGCCTCCACCACCCCCGCCACACGCACAACCTCATCCCGGGCACCAGTCGTCACATCCCGGGCACCCTCAGCACCCGACCGCGCCGCCTCAGCGACACCACCAGCAGCCGACGCCCCAGTCTCCGACACCGCAGCAGCCGACGCCGACCCCGACGCCGCCTCCGCATGCCCCCTCGCCGCCGCCGCATGCGCCTCAGCATCATCCGCCGCCGACACCGCACCATCACGAGCATCCTCAGCAGCCTGCACACCCGCCGCGACACCACCAGCCGCAGACCCCGCACGACCAGCAGCATCCACAGCCTCACCACGAGCCACCCGCGCCGCCTCAGCATCCGCAGCCACCCCAGCGATCTCCCCCGCCAACTCGGACCGCACAGCAGCAGCACCATCCGACACCACCGCCACCACACGCGCCTCCACCTCGCCAGCCCGCGTCGCCGACTGGCCGGCAGCCTGCGCCGCCCGATTCGCCGACGCCGCAGCAGCCTCCACCCGGCCCACCACAGACGGCGCGTACTCGACCTGCAGCTCGACCAGCGTCGCCAGATCGTGCCGCCCATCCTCCGGCAGCATCACCTCCCACGACTCAAACGCCCCACCCGACGACGCCTCAATCAGCACCGGGCCCGGATCCAAATCCGGCGACGCGAACTCACCGTCCCGCAGGGGCAGGACATGCCGCTCCTTGGTCACCACCGTGGCGGCCGCACCATGGGCAGCACGCGTCACCAAAGATGACACCGTCACCGTCCCCTGACTCCGCGCGCCACCCACATCCATCAATGTGCCGAAAACAACTGTCATCGCTTAGCCCTCGCCTTCCTCACTCACCCCGCCGATTGGGGCGTCCGGATCATCATCAATTTCCGGGGTGGTCGAATTCTCCGCACCAGTGCCGCCCACACCCGTGCGATTCGAAATGTGCTGCACCACAAGCCGATTATTCGTCGGCCCACCCAACAGTTTCCTAGACCCGTGAATCCATTTCACTTCGACCTTCACGACGTATCCGGGCTCGGGCACCACCACCGACGAAACAATCGTCGACGTCTTCGTCCACACATTCGACTCAATCCCCACCTGCTGCGAAAACAACACGCCATCCGGGCGATACACGCGGATATACCACTCAACCGTGCCATTACCAACACCCAGGGCATTACTACTAAACGCCATCTGACACCTGATATCCCACAGGCCCGGCGCAAGAAGCCGAATACCATTATCGTGCAACTCACAATTCCGCATCGGCCCAATCTGATTAGCGAAAGGCATAGTGCCGTGATTATTACCGAACTGCAGAAACCCACCCTGCGCATCCATATACGCACTGCCGTAATCAAGCAACGGGGACAGGAGGTCAAGGCGGTTCTTCAACGCCAACTGCCCATCCTCAAACGCATCCGCCACCCCCTGAAACAACGGGGACCGCACCACCCCACGCAAAGCATCAGCAATGCCCGCGAGGAAACCGTCCCGAACACCGGCCTGCAGTTTGCCGAGCGCGCCCTGCAAATCACCTCGCGCCCACGCCCGACCCGATTCCAGATCATGCGGGCGGATACGGGCCGCAAGGTCCGCCGGCGACATGGTGCCGTCCGGGGTCACATAGTCGTCAGTCATCAGCCGCACCAAGCCTTTCTGCCAGCGCCAGCCGCTGAGCCGGGGTGAGCATCGAAATCATTTCGTCAATTTCGTCACTCCCGGGGTTATCCCACCCTTCGGGCGGCTCCCCCAACGCTTCTCCGGCAACCCATTTTCCGCGGCCCTGTTCAAGCCACCCGGCACCAGCGCGCGGCGGCACGTACCACACACGCTGAGCCTCCGGGACGTGCCGTAACCCAAAGTCAACCAGGTGCTGCGCCACCTCATCGGCTTTAGCATCCGACGGCAGCATGATCCCCGCCGCGTGCACCAACCCACACTTGATGACCTGCTTCACGTCCGCAGGATCAGCGTCCTGCTGCAAAGGAATACCCATCTAGAGCAGACCTCCCTTCTTCACCGCACCAACAACGCGGCGAAACTCGCCGATCACATGCTCCACGAAGTCCCGGCGGGGCCAATCCCCCACCGACACCTCCCACGAGTAAGCCTGAGACGCGGACGACGACAGCCGCAGCTTCTCAACCACACCGAACTCCAGACGACCATCACGCGACACCGGCACCTCGTAAGAGATCCGGTCGCCAATCGTGAAATGCTCCCCCACCAGATACGGTCCAGCATCCTCGACCTGCAGAGTCGCCCCCGTCTTCGCCTCCGTCTCCCGCGCCAACGTTCGCAGCTCCAAAAGTGCGGGCAGGGTGTACGCCTGCACACCGCCCTTCGCCGCACCGATGTACCCGCCGTGGCCGGACTGCATCGTCCGCAGCGTCAGCTTCAACGCCATCCACGCCATGATCTTGTCCCGGTACAGCGGGCCGATGAACTCATCCGCCACGGCACCGAAACCAGGCATAAGGAAGAAGCTGCCGAGGAGGTTGAAAATCAGCTTCGTCGTCGCGCTTAGGGTTTCGTTCACGCCGGGCATCGACGACCCGCCGACAATCACCTGCCCCACCGTCGCCGGGGAATGCGACCACGACGCCTGCGCCGTCGCCCACCGCCCCGTCGTCCGATACGACACCGCCGGCACCTTCGGGTCCACCCCAAGGAAACCGGACACGGCATAGCGGGCGGACTCCGACTTACGGTCAACCGCCCGCCGGACTTCCTCCACCCCATCATCGGCGAGCTCCAGCACGGTGCGCGCCGCACCATGGAAGATCGTGCCGCCGGTGAGGGTGTCCTCCCACCAACCGGACTTGTCCACGATGTCCATGACGATCTGCCCCGGCATGTGCAGCCTGGCACCCGGCCACGGGTCCGGGTCGCCAGGGAACCACCGGTCCATCGTCACCACGAGGTGGCAATCATCGAGCAGGGGTTTAGCCACCTCGTCCCACACTTGCCCGGTCTCCGCGGACACGAAGCGGAACGGCGACGAATCCAGCACCAGTGACCCGGGCTTGACGATGATCGGGAACCTGCGCCAATCCCACTGCGACAACCACGACTCAAAATCCAACGGGTCATCCGGCAGCCCCGACAACACCGAATAGGCGCGAACGAGGTTAAGCATCGCCAGCAGCTTCAGATTCCAGATCACCGGGGCGAGCATCGCCCACGGGTCCGGGACCTGCACCTCCGGGATCGACATCGGGTTCGACCACACCGGCAGATGCTTCAACTGCTCGTAGTCGTGCATGAACTCCAACGACGCGACGTGCCGGCCGACGCCCTCCGCCTCGTAGGTGATGTTCTCCATCAGGCCGCACCAGCGGATGCCGTCCTTATCCATGCGGAGCATGACGTTCTTCTTGTCCCGCTCCCAATGCCGAGCCGCCCACAAAGCCAGGTGATGCGTGCCCGGCAGGACGATCTCCGCCTTCCCGGTGTCGTTACGCACCAACTCGAAAGAATCCGAGAACATGCCGGTCACTCGGCCCCGGAACTCCCACCCCACCGACGATGCCGCGTACAGCGACACCACCGCCGGGCGGAGACGACGGCCACGGCGGTCACGCACCTGCGCCAGACACGCATCACGAGCGGCCTGCAGCCGGTCATAATCCACCGCTATCCCCACGGGGCCTCCCACCTGTACTCAAGCTCCACCTGCGCGGTGACGCCACGGACGTTGCCCCACGTGCCGTAATGCTCACGGATCGCGTCGGCGAACACCGTGCCCGTCAGCTCGGCAATGAGCCCATCACCGATGGTCGGCACCCACTCCGGGGTGGCCCCACGGATCCACCCCGCGATCTCATCGCCGATCTCATCCGGGGTTTTCTGCATGAACGCGTCCACCCCGATGTCCTTCAGGAACTGGTGCAAGCGCATCGCGATCCACTGCTTCCACTCCATCGGCAGATGCCACGGCAGCCCGGGAATCGGGTCCACCGCAACCGGGATACGAGTCGGCGGCGTGTGCGGGGGAATCGGGTGCAGGAAATGCACCGGCCCATCCCCCATCCACGCATCCAACGTCCCATCCGTCGCCACGATCAACTCCTCGCCGGGGCGGGTCTGCACCAGCAGATCCCGCCCATGAGGGGCGAACCGCAACGGCACCATCCGAGGCTCCCCTTCCCCTTCGAAATCCACGTCGGGGAGGATCCACGCCGCCGGCGACGTGAGCGTCCACCGGGGCCACAAGGGCACATCCCCAGGATTCGACACCTCCACCTCGCCGACGAACCCCGTGCCCTGGAAAACCCACTCGTCGTGGGCCGGGGTGGGCGTCGCCCAGTAAGGGACGGGGGCGATCACCGGGATCTCATACGATGCGGACTCCAGGGACTCCGGGTCCACCTCACGCCGGTAGGATGCGGCCTCCTCCAGCAGGATCTGAAGGTGCCGCTCCCCCCACCGGTCAGTGCGGTAGATGATCGTCGACTCCCGGCCCGGCTCAGTGGACAATCCACGCAGGAAAGCGCCCATGTGGTCAGCGAAGTCCGGGCCCCACGTGTCGATGCGGAGGGAAAACCGCATCGGCAGGTCACGAGACCCCATGAAGTACGCGCCGCCGACACCGGCCCGTTCCTTGTAGGTGGTGGCCTTAGGGGTGCGGTAAAACTCCCCCAGTCCACCCCGCATCAGCCGGAGGTTCGGGTGAGCCCCCGGCCCGTGGATCACCCACCGGCGACCATCGTGCATCTCGATGATGATCTGCGTGCTGGCATCAGCCACGTGCGCCTACCTTCCCTCCCAGCCGCTCGGATTCGAGCCGCCGGAACTTCGACCACGCCCAGTCCTCGTCGTAGCCGTTGAAATTGTTCACCACCCGGCCATCCCCACCGCCCGTGGAAACAGGCTCCGGGGCCGGCGGGGCAAGCGGAGGAAGTGACGGCACCATCGCCGCCAAGCGATCCGCCCCGCCGGGCATGAACTCGCTTGCCAGCGAATCCACCATCGAGCGGGGGATCTGGGTCATGTCCCGCCCGAACTCCTCCACACTGGTCTGCAAACCATCGGTGACCTGCCCGACGTACCACCCGACCGCCTCCGCCACCGGGGCCGCGACCGCACCAACTGCGGCACCAGACCCCGGGACGACGGCATTTGCAGCCGACCCGGCAACGCCAGCGCCGGCATTGATGACGCCCTTCGCCGCGGGGCCCGTGATCGCGGACAGTTGCGGCAGCTGGTTGTACACCAGCTCATCGAACGCCTTGGTCTGCTTCGGCGACAGCACCCGCTCCGGCTCGATGACGTCCTTCGGCATGAAGCCCCGGCCGTAGGCGTGTCCGCCACGGTCGAACACTCCGTACTTGTCCACCGCAACTTCAGCGCCAGCCATCATCGGCTCATACCGCGACGGGAACGCCGACCGCTGCACCTTCTGGGCAGCAGCGCCCCGCGACATCGACTGCCAGTCAAAGGACTTCAGCACATCGAAGAACAGGCCCGCGGACTCGAAGGCGTTCATTCGCTGCGCGACGGTGCCCCAAGCGCCGTTGTCACGCTGCTGGAACAGGCCGACGGAGTCGTGGTCGGATCCAATCGCGTCATGTCGGTAATTCAGCGACTCCGGCACAGCATGATTGGCGTACATCAGCATCGGGTTACCCGACTCGACGCGGGCGGTGCCCACGCCGATGATCGCGGCTTCACGATCAAGCCCCTTGTCCTTCGCGGATCGGGAAATCTCCCGCACGAAGAACGGCTCACCCCAATCGCCGACAGGGGGCAGCGCCGACTCCTCCTCAGCGGAGTCCGCAGCAGCTTCGTCAGCCGATTCGACAGCTTCCGCCGCCGAGATTAGCTCGTCTTCCTGCTGCTCCTGGGTCTTGCCCTCTTCCCGCTGCATCTTCCACGTCTGCCCCGCCTTGATCAGCGGCGGCAGTTCGTCGGGGATGTCGAATACGGACAGTGCGGCGGCGACCTGCCCGCCGACGAATGCCTTCGCAAGGTTGCCAGCCAGGTCAGACCACGAGTTAGCGCCCGTCCCGTAGAAGATGCTATTCGGGTCGTTCTGCGCCTCCGTGACGGTTTCCGCAGCCTTCGCGGCGTCGCCGGACAGCTCGACCTCATCGGGGTCGCTGTCGGTGCCGGCGGGGGCGCTGCCGTCACTGGTGGCCTTCGGGGCCGCTTCGCCCGCCGGTGCCCACGCGTGGTGGGTGAACTGGGGGTGATCCCATGGTACCGCGCCGCCACCGAGTGCGCCGCCGCCGTTGCCGCCGCCCATCTCCGCATTGGTGCCGTCCGGCAGCGTCGACGACGTATGCCCAAACTGGCCGCCGCCGTTGTCGTACCAGCCCATACGGAAGGTGCCCGCCGGCCCGCGCCCAATGTTCATGCCATTTTCGCGGGCCCACTGCAGCTGGGTGACGGTGGAGAACTTCCGGCCCGACGTGGGGTCAAGCCCCAACGCGAATGCAGCGAAATTGCCCGCCGTGTACGAGCAGTCACCCCACGCGCCCTGACGGCCCGGGAAGTTCTCATATGGAGCGCCGTTCAGCGGACGCTCCATCTGGAATCCGTTGACCATCTCGCCACGAGCAAGCGCCAGGAAATCAGCAGCCGTCGGCATGTCCGACCCGCCCCGGATGTCATCGAAGACACCATCCGGGTCCACGTCGTCCTCCGGCTTCTCCCCCGCTCGCCCGCCGGTGTTGTAGCCGGGGAGCTTCGGGAACGTCCCGGCGTTGATGGCCTTCAGTTCCTTGTCGTACTTCTCCGAGGAGCGACCATTGATGATCCACTCGCCCGCGTCCAGGCGTGCGGCGGGCATGCCGTCCTGGTCGAACGCAAGGAACCCGTCAGTGGTGTGAGTCCCGGGGCCGGAGGTCGGCAGGCGGTACCCGTCATGACGGTCACCGTCCGCATACGCCGGGAACCGGTAACGGCCACCACGAGCGAACCGGCCACCCGCCGCATTCCCATCGCCGTGGTTGCGGCGGAAAATGTTGACGAAGATGTTCTTGTCCTTCAGCGAGTCAAGCAACCGCCTGACACCGCCGAGCTTTTCCATTGCCGCCGAGGTCTGGGCGTTGACCAGCGGGTTCGGCCTCGTCTGGTCGATCTCGCCCAGCTTCCTCAGCGCGTCCTCGCCCTTAGCGTCGAGCTGTTCCTTCGTCATGTCAGCCCACGGCGTCGGCTCCTGGGCATCCAGGTTGAACACCTTCGCCAGCGCCGCCTGCTGCTCCGCCGTCAGCTGGTCGATGTTCAGGTACGCGTCCGGGGTGGGAGTCTGCCCATCGAGCAGACCCACTTCCTGCATCGCCTGAATCTGCGCCGCCGACAGTCGGGAGACGTCCATGTTCGCCAGCGGCGTCGGACGCTTCAGATCCAGCGTCGCCAGCTGCGCAATCGCCAGGTTATTCGTGGCAAACAGGCCATCAGCTTCCAGGAACGCGTGCGCCTCAGCCCTAGCTTCATCGACCTTCGGCAGTTCCTCGGCAAGGAACCGGTCGAGCTTGTCCAGGGCCTCCTGGTCGTCGACGGTGATGTCCACGACGCCGGATTCCTCATCCAAGTTCGAAAGCTCGAACCCGAGATCTTCAAGCTTCTGCCGCGCGTCCGCGTCCTCCACGGTGACGGTCGTCGTCATCGGCTTGCCGTCGAAGTCCTTGAACGCGGACTGCAGCT
The DNA here is from genome assembly GCF_030408835.1 of Corynebacterium freneyi. Classification (NCBI taxonomy): domain Bacteria; kingdom Bacillati; phylum Actinomycetota; class Actinomycetes; order Mycobacteriales; family Corynebacteriaceae; genus Corynebacterium; species Corynebacterium freneyi. The sequence continues at coordinate 679,466 of NZ_CP047357.1, read as the reverse complement.
GCGCCATAGACCCCAACGCCGCATCGTCCTGCACCTCGGCAACCGTCACCAACTGCTCCGGCGTCAGGCCATACGCGGCGAGCAGCGCCTGGTACTGGTCCTCGGTCAACCCGGCGGCGTTTGCCACCGCACGGAGGTCAGCCTCCGACTGCGAGAACACCTGATTCACGTCGTTGCCGGCGGTCACCGATGCGCGCATTGCGTCGCCAATATCCATCAGCGTGTCGTGTGCGTTCGCTCCCGCCATGGTGGTCGCGTCAAAGGCACCATTCGCGCCGATCGTCGCGCCAACCAACTCATCCATTTGGTTCGACGTGCTATCAAGCACACGCGTCAGGTCCGCCGACGCCTCAGTCGCCGACAGCTCAATGCCCGCCAGCTCCATGAACGCCCGCTGGAGTTTGTTCGCACGGTCCTCGGCGGTGCCCGCCTTCTCAGCCACATCATGCAGAGCACCTGCCGCCGCCAGGCCCGCCGGGCCCAGTCGCTCCGCTGCTCGCTCCGCCGACGTGAAGGACTCCCGCAGCATGTCGAGCTGGCTGGCCAGGTACTCTCCGCCCCGGCCGCTTTCCATCAGCTGGGCTCGCATCGAACTGTACGCAGCCTCGGACCCCATCGCAGCGGCGGCGAGATCACGCTCGGTGATCTCCAACTCCGACATCACATCGATGGCTTCCTTCGCCGCGTCTGCGTTGTCCCGCCACGCACGCCACTGGCGCTTCAGCGCGGTGTCCACGCCCGCAGTGTTGATCGCAATCGAGAGCCTATCCAGCCACCCCGGGCCATTATCTGCCAAGTTCTGAATCTCAGCCGCAACGTCAGCCGTGGCCTGCTCCGCAGCGTCAAGCTGAGACGAACCGTCCAGGATGGCCTGGAACATATCGCTCGACGCTGCTGCAGTGGCGCGGGACTGGGCGGCCAGCGCTTCCTGTGCGGCCTCTTGCTTCCGGATGCTGTTGGTCACTTGGGCGACTACCGCCGTCGCGGCCATAAACGCCAGCCCCCAGGGGCCGCCCATGGCATTAATGACGTTCTTCGCGCCAGTCTGCAACCGGCTCATAGCCGGGGCCGCGCCAACACGCACCGCCTGCGCAAACCCCTGCGTCGCCGTCCCAGCGCCAATGAACGCGTTCTGCATGTTGCGGATCGTCGACGACTGCTGGCCCATCGCCTTCATCGCAGCTCCGGCGACACCGATCTGCGGGGCGAGACGACGGAAATCCTGCCCCATCGCACGCGCCGACATGGTGCCCACATCAATCTGCTTCACCATCGACTGCAGCGGAGGCTGCACCTTCGACACGATCCCCGGCACAGTCTTGAAAGCCATCCACGCCGCGACCATCGCAGTCACCGCGCCCTGATTGTTCTGCGCCAACGACGCCACAGCCTCAAGCGCAGGGACCAGCGTCACATTCAAAATCGACGCCGTCGCATCCAGGATGGTCACCAGGACATCCCACGTAGAGACGCCCAGCGCAGCCGACGCCTTAGCGAAAGCACCCGCCAGATCACCCACCGCCGGGGCAAGACCAGCGACCAACGCACCCATCGACTCAAGCGCAGAAATCGTCGACGCCAAAGCACCCCGGGCCTGCTCGGCACCGGAGAACGCATCCCACGCTTTCTTGCCCTCCTCCGTGAAACGCTGGAAAGCAGGCACAGCAGTGCCCACCAGCCACGCCTCCACGTCAGCCATCACCGGCCCGACGCGACCATTCATCGCATCAAGCGCGGCGGTCACGCCAGCAAAACCACCAGCGGCCTGACGGAAAAACGGGCCCGCGATCGTAGCGCCCAAGCGCCCGGCCGCCGCCCCCATATTCTTAAACGCGCCCTGAACCGTATTGCCGGCCTCCAGGGCAGCTCCAGACATGCCACGCTCCATCGCGGACTGGAACGTCTCGAAGTCGACCTGCCCCTTCGACACCATGTCGGAGATCTCTTCGGAGGTCTTCCCCAGCTCTTCGCCGAGCAGCTGAAGGACCGGCACACCACGGGACAGCAACTGCAGCATGTCGTCGCCCTGCAGCTTGCCCCGGGCGGCCACCGAGTTGAAGATCGTGCCCATGTCCTGCAGGTTGGTGCCCGCAATGGTGGCGGTATCACCCATGATCTTCAGCGTCCGCTCAAGCTCCTGGCCTGGCTTAATACCAGCGGCGACCGCACCGGCAGCGGCGGTACCCGCTTCCTCCAACCCGAACGCGGTGCCCTTCACACTGGCGAGGGCATTGTCCATGATGGACCCCACGCCCTGCGCAGAATGCCCCAGACCACGCAGCTTCGCCTCAGCCTGCTCAATGCCATTGAGCCGCCCCAAGCCCTTCGTCAGACCCACACCAAGCGCCGCGCCAGCGGAGGCACCGACACCGATAGCGGACTTCTTCAGCACACCACCCAGCCCGGCAGTGATCTTGCTGCCCATGGACTTGCCCGACGCGTCGGCGGCCTTGTCCACCCCGGACAGGGCCTTATGGACGCCGGGGGCGATTTTTGAGGTCTCCGGGATGATGGAGAGATAGACGGCCGCGAGCTCACTCGCCATGGGTGCCTCCTAAGGCTTCGTGTTCTTCACCGCCCGGGTCATGCCCGTGGCAGCTACCGATTTACGTCGACGGGCGGCGAGCTCCTCGCGGATCGACGTCATCTGCGCCACCGACGCCGGGGCCGACGCGTCTTGCTTCTGCCGGTCCAGCTCCTGCTGAATCCGCTTCATCAACGGCTGCGGACGGGCACCCTTGCCCCCGCCGCGCTGCCAATTCGCCCCCGCAAGCGTGTCCACCACCGTGGACAGCAGCGTCGACTCCGCCGTCCTAAACGCACTCAAGGGGTCCCGCAGCATCCTGATCGCCGAGTCCGGCGGGGCATGCGCAATGAACGCACCCAACTCGACCCACGACATGCGAATACTGCCCAGATCATGGATCGACCTGCCACGCTCCATCAGGTCGAAGGCCAACGCCTTCTCCATGCCCTCCTCGTCTAGGAATCGGAGGAGGGTTCGGATTCCCCCAGCGTGGACGTGGACTCCTCCTGCCACGCCGCCCAAATCTGCCTCTTCTCACCGCGGGTCAGATCCAGCAGCGCATCCGCATCCTCCATGCCGAGGCGCTCAAGCCAGTAATTGAGCATCAGCTCCTCAGTCAACACCTGCCCCTCGCCGTCATCCTCGTCCGACGTGAGGATCTTCGACACCCACTCCCCGAACCCTTCGGCCAGATTGCGCGGCAGAAACTCAAAACGGGGTGCGATGAACCGCAGCGGCTTCTTCCGCTTGTCGGCCTGCGGGATAAGGATCTCAACCTGCACCCGCTCGTCATGAGCGGGAATGATCGTGCGTGCCATAAGTGCCTCCTGGGGCTCGGGGTGGGGTCAAAAAAAGGGGGCGTCTCAATTGGGTGCGGGGAGACGCGAAACCGCCCGCCAGGATCTAGCCCTCAGCGGCCGGCGCAACCTTGAGTTCCAGCGGCTTCTGCACGGCCTTGCCGTCAGAGTCAGTGACCTTCGCGGTCACGGTGTGCGTGCCCTCTGCCGTAGGGGTGCCCGACAGGGTGCCGTCCGGAGCCAGCGACAGACCATCCGGCAGGGCACCGACAGCCTCCCAGGTGTACGGGGAGGCACCACCAGCGGCAATGAGCTTGGCGGTGTACTCGACACCGGCCTGGCCGCCGACGATGACCTGCGACACGATCTGCAGCGGACCCTCACCACCCAGGAACGCGTAGAACTCGTACAGCAGATTGCCCTCGGAGTCGGGGTACAGCTTGATCGTCAGCTCGTACTTGACGATGTCCGAGTGCACGTTGACGATGTCGCCGACGGACACGACCTGCGCCTGCTCAGCGACCTGACGCTTCACGCCCTGGTCGATGAGGTGCTCGAACACCGCCGAGCTGCGCGGCAGTCGGGTCTTGTTGTGGACGACCTTCAGGCCCTCGTCGGTCTCGACGACGTTGGAGTCACCGAAAACAGTCTTGAGGGTCGGGACGTTCGTGGACTCGTACACGGTCAGGGTGAACTCCTGGCCGTAATCCGTCTGCAACGTGTAAACGGTGTCACCGCCATACGCCTTGACATCCTCGGGGTCACGGGTAATGGCCTGAGCTACACCGTCCTCACCGACGATGCCCTGGTCGACGAACAGCGGATCGAGATCGTCGGACGCGTTGGTCGGCAGCGGAGTGCCGACCGGCGCGCGGAAAAACACACCATTACGGCCCGGATTGGAAGAAGTGATGTTGGCGACGTTCGCCATGGTTGCCTCCTCGTGGCATGAAAAAAGCACCCCAGAAGGGTGCTGTAGGTAGTTACTTGCGGTCGTCAGTCAGGCCGCAGCAGCGAAAGCTGCAAACGGCCCATGATCTGCCAGCGGGCAAAGCCCGGCCGGTCGGGGTCAGCGAGGCTCATCATCGATTCATGAACCCAGCCGCGGAGCATGTGCCCACGGTCGGTGCGCATACCTCGCCAGAAGTGGTCATTGAGCGCCGCGAGGATGACCCCCGCGAGCCGCCCGGCTTCCACATCCGTGCGCGCATACACCTGGACCATGAACCGGCCCCCATCGGTGACCGCGTTATCCGGCTTTCCGCCCACGCGCTCAATCCGGATCAGCGTGTCCGGCATTTCCTTCGGAAGCTGCGTCACCACGCGCACACCGGCCACGATCATGAGCAGAAGCTCACGCATCGCCTCGGCGGCACGGGGGTCGTCATAGCGCATCGATCACCCTCGCCAACGTGTGGTTCTTCGCGTTGTCCCGCATCGCCCGCGGTGTCGCGGTGATGATCGACCCACGGTGGCGGGACTTCCCCGCGTACGACCCGGCTTCGTAGCCGTCGCCGGCAAAGGCAGCGCCGCGTTGCGCAGCGCCGTCGACGATGGCGGCGGCCACCGGGTCGTGACGGACTTCCCGGAACGTGCCCATGTTCCACTTGATTCGACTGATGTTGCTCACCCTGTGCTCCTTCCGAGCTTGATGACGTCAATACCGGGTTCGAATCGGAACGGGCCGTGGTCGTAGTTAGCGCGGCCCACCGCCCGGTAGGTCACGCCGTCGACCCGCACGGAGTCGCCGACCGTGATCCGCCCAGCCTCTGCCAGGAGGTCGAGGGCGTAGGTCACGTGCTCCGGGGCGTCGAACGTCTGCTTCGCCTGGTCGGACGGCTCCGACCACCCGGCGGCGGGCACCGCGACTGGAGGTTGCTTCCGGGTCACGTCGTTGCCGAGCTCGTCGGTGCCGACGATGTCGGGGCGCAGCAGCTGCACCTCGAACGGCATCGGAATGAACGCCATCACGCATCACCCCATCTCGTACGGCACCGACACGATGCCGCCGCGCCGCCGGAACGGCCGCAGCATCTGCTTGTCCTGCCGGTTCATCCAAACCCCGCCGTCAGACGCCGACGAAGAGAAGTTCCGCTGATGCGTGAAGCTGCCGGCGACGTGCATTTCGCCCGACATACCCGGCTGCAGCCCCGCATCCTCGGATCGCAGCGACCGGACAACCATCCGCACCGCCACGGCCCGGACCGCCCGAGGGATCGGGTACGGGATACCGGCCGGGTGGAGGTAACCCTCGACGGCCGCGACGGCCTGGTCTATCAGGTTTTCCACCTGGCCAAACTCGCCGGCGGGCACCGGCTCTCCCAGAGCATCCCCAATGTCAGTGACGCTGATGATGGAGGACATGCGTGGCTACTTCGAGATCTTCGCGGCCATCGCCAGATCCGGGTTGGTCAGCACCGGCGCGGCAATCGCAGTGCCATGCACCCACACGCCGGCAGGGTCATTCTGGCGCCACGCGCCGACGACAATGCCCGGCGCGTCCTCCGGGGCGATGCCGTACCCGTACGCAGCCTCGGCGGCCTCGACGGTGGTGCCGAAAACCGTGCGGCCGACAGCCAGATCAGCGGCGGACGGCAGCAGCAGCGCCGTGTCCTCAGCGAGGACACGCTTCTGCGAACCGGCGACACGGACCTTCCGGTCGTAGGTCACGACCTCGGTGATGCCGAACTCGGTGAGCAGGGAGACGACCATCGCCGGGGTGACACGGGTCTTCGCCGGGGCATCGGTGACAGCACCGATGATCTCCTTGTTGCGCACCAGGGTGCGCAGGGCACGCTTCGACAGCACGAGCGTGCTGGCGTCACCATCGTTGTGGTCGGAGTACGCCTCCAGCCACTCCTCAAGGTCGGCCAGCGGCGTCGCGCTCGCGTCCTCCCACGACGTCCCCACGGTCGGCTCCATCGCCGAATCGCGACCGAAGTCGACATCGACGTAGACGCCGTTCTCGCCCTGGATGTCGATCTTGCCGGTGGCCAGCACCTCACCGCGGAACAGCTCCAGCCGGTCGGCGATGGCCTCGCCGACCTGCTTGCCGTAGCGGTTGACGGTCGCACCGAGGTTGCTCGTCGCAATGTCGGTGAGCTGGTTGGCTTCAGTGACGCGCAGCTTCTGCGACACCGGGGGCAGCTCGAACGTGATGGCGCGGACCTTCTCCGCGGCCTTGCCGATCGGGGCTTCCGCATCGTAGGAACGCACCTCGGCGGCGTCACCCTGCGTCGCGACGATGTCGGACAGCTTCGCGACGTTGCTGTTGATGTGCGTGTTCGGGAGGAACTGGGCGAGCGTCGAACGCTCCGCCTCGTATGCCTCCGTAGTCAGCCGGATGACTCCGGTGAGATCCATCGGCGACGGATCGGTGAGAAACTCCATGATTCATTCCCTCCTGGGGTCAGCCGCCGACGACGTCGCCCGCCGGAGCCTTGCCGACGATGACGAAAAGCGGATTATCGATGGTCTTGACGTCGACGGACTGCTCCGGGGCCTTCGCCGCGATGATGCGGCCATGGTCGAGCATCGGGGCGACGATGTTGCCGGCCTTGAGCTTCTGCTGGGTCAGTAGGAACCCGTCGACCTTGGTGGCGTCGGTGGCGGGGGCGAACAGGCCGCCCGCGCCCTCGGTCAGCGCGATGCCGGAAGGGATGATGCCCTTGTCGGCGAGCGCGGTGAACTTGGTGCCGTCGAGGGTGATCGTGCGGGCGTCTCCGACCGCATGCTTCGACCCCAGCCAGGTCAGGTTGTCAGCCGGGATGTCCTCCCGGGTGAACGAAAAAGCCATGATTGGCCTCCTTCGGTGATTGAGTTATGCGCGCTTGCGGAGTTCCGCAGCGATCGCCTTGTAGTCCTTCTTCGGCGGCCCCGGCTGCCCGGTGCCGCCCTCGTTGCGCGTCCCAGTGCTTTCCGCACTCTTCGGGGCGGACTCGCGGCCCGCCCGGTACGCGGCTTCCTGCGCCGCCAGCGTCTCCTCGTCGGTGGCGGTGAAGACCTCCTCGGCCTTCTCCCGGCTCATGCCGAGGTCGACGGCGAGGGTCATGCGGCGGACGTTGAGCCGCGCCGCGGTTTCCCTCTCGGTCATTTCCTGCAGTCGCTGTTCGGCGGCCGCCGCGCGGGAGATGGCGGCCTCCTCTGCCTGCTTGTTGTCCTTGGCGCGCTGCTCCCAGGTGCGGGCGTGCTGCTTCCAGTCGGTGATCTTCTCGCCGTCACCGGAGCCATTGGCCTCGGTGCCAGCGCCCGTGCCGACGCCGTTGTCGGGGCCGTTGCCTCCCTGCTGGGCACCACCACTGGCCTCCGCGGTGGGCCCATTGCCCTGCTGCTGCTCGTCGGAATCGTTGTTCTTGGTGAGGTTTCCCATGGTGGGTGCCGTCTCCTTTTCGAATTTGGGCATGAAAAAACCCGCAGCCCATTTGCGGGCGCGGGGTGACTACCTAGATCTGCTTGTTCAGCTCTCGCATCTTCGCCATGTACTGCCGCCACGTGCGCTTGCCGTACGCCGACCCGACCATGTCGCCGGCCTGGTCGAACTGCCGGTCCCACGCCAGGACGTAGTCCGGCTCGATGTACTCCGACGCGGGGATCAGGACGCACCGGCAGTGCTCGTGGAATTGCTGCACCCACTCCCCGCCGTACGCCCCGTACCGGTGGCCCTGCACCGCGATGTACCGGCACCACTCGCACGCCCCCGGCTGGGCGAACGTCCTGGCGGTGGTGTCGTTCTCCTCCGCCACCGCCGTCGAGTACCTCCGTGGCCCTTCGAGAACCAGTTTCACGCCGATGCCCGCGAGCTTGCGCAGCGCCGACTCCGGGTCGGACAACTCCGCCGCCACCCACCCCGTCAGCCCGGTCACCCGGTTGGGATTGAGGTACGCCGCCGACGCCATCGCGTCCGTCGACAGCGCCAGCGACGTCCCCTCATCCAGCGCCCCGGCCATGATGTCCACCGACGTCGACCGGAACGACGCCAGGATCTCCGGGGCAATCTCACCGACGACCCGTTCAAACTCCGCCCGGTCAGCGCCGTACACCATCTCGTACAGGGCAAAGATCTGCTCCGCCGCCAGCGTCGAGGTATTGTCCAGCGCCTGGTGGACGTCAGCCATCATCTGCGGCGTCATCGGCATCCCACGCCACCCCCTCGACCTGCGTCTGCTGCTTCAACTGCTCCACACGGGTGGACTCCGCGCGGGCCTTCGCCGCACGATCCGCGAGGTCACCAACCAGCGCCCTCGACGTATCCCGCGCCCAGTCCGCCTCAATCCGGCGAATCTGCTCCGGGGTGAACCCCATCAGCTCGTAGCCGACCGCGGACCGGCCCGGGACCAGCCCAGCACCAGCCGCCTTCGTCCACGCATCCGCCGCAGCCGCCAACGTCGGCATCGCCGGATTACGGAACAGCACATCAAGATCGGACTGCTCCTCCTCGGCCATCGGCTCCCCGAAAACGATGTGCCACATCAGCGGGGCCACCCTCCCCACCAGCGTCGGCACCTGCTGCCGGTTCTTCAGCTCCGACTTCTTCACCAGCTTGAACTCGCGAGCCTGGATCGCCTCCGCCGACGACGGGTTGTCGGTCACGAATCCGAGGTACTCGGCGGGGATGCCACCCTCGGCGGCGAGCATCTGCGTGACCATCTTCAACTCATCGATGTACGGGCCCGGCGACGACGCTGTGAACTGCCCGACCTTCGGAGTCCGCACCGTCACGTTGCCGTCCTCATCGACCACCTCGGTCGGCGGGAACACAGTGAAGCTCGACATCGACGCATTCCATGCCGCCCGGCGGTTCTCCCGCTGCGACGCCTCCTCCGACATCCCCACCGTCTCCGGGTACGCGTCCTCGACATGCCGACCCGGCGCGGTGTATATCTCCCGGTTGTACTCCATGCCGAGCAGCGTGCGGACGCCATGCTCGGTGAGGTACTGCACCGCCGGGGTGATCTCCGAATGCCCCCTCGCGTGCCCGGACCGAACCCGGTTCAAGATAGGAACCAGGCCCGCGATACCGCGGCCATGCACCTCGTGGCGGACCTCAACCTTCCCCCGCTCTCCGGTGGGCACCTCCCACCAGGTCTCATCGGGCAGGTACAACGTCCGCAGCATCTGGCCGTCTTCGGTGTGCTTGACCACCAGACCCGCGGCGACCTCCGTGCCCTCGTCGTTCCACCGGAACGTCGCCGACATCGGATCCACCGCCCGAGCAACCGCCCGCACCATGCCGCCGACCACACGGGGTCGGATCTCCAGGAAACCCACCCCGTACACCAAAGAGTCGGTCACCGCCTTCGGGAACTCCGTCCGCAGCCCCGACATCCGCGTGATCTCCGCCAGCACCTCACCGTGCCCACCAGTAGCCGAGAACCCCAGGAAGTCGATGCGCTCGGCAATCGAATCCACCAAAATGGCCGGCCACCCGGCCGCCGGAGTCACGGACACAAGGTTCTCGGGAATCGCGATACCCATATTCCGCACCGGAGGGCTCCCCCGGTAGAACAGTTCCTTGAGCTTGTTGGTCTTCTCGTGCTGGGTGATCTGCCCCACCAACTGTCGCATCATCACCGCCAGATCATCCGGCCACTGATTCACGCGAACACCGCCTTCCTCTTCCGACGCTCACGCCGCTGCCCGGTACCAATACCGGCCGCAACCGCGGCGATACACGCCGCGTAGGCCATCACCGCCGCGTAGGCTGCGTCGATCTTCGCCGGGCTTTCCGGGTAGTCCTTGTACAACAAGTAGCCGGTACGAGTCGTGCGCCGGCGGGCGTTGAGCAGGTGCCCCATCAACTGCGGGGAATCGGAAATGGTGACCTCCTTCGCCACGATGGCCTGGCGGAGCTTCTCAACCTGCTCACCAACACGCAGGCCCTTGCCGCGCGGCCACGCCGCGATCGGCTGATCACGAGACGCCTTGACGCGCAGCTTCCGACCGAAATCCGCCTCCCACTGGGCGACCTGCCCCGTCCACCCTGACGGGTCGGCATAGAAACCGACGACGCGGTACCGCTTAAACGTGTCCCGCACCGTGGCGTCGACCTCCAGCGGGTTGGGTGCCCAGGTCTGCGGCGCATCCGGCCCGGCCTCCCACACCGCGATCTCAAACAGATGCTTGTCCTCCACGCGCATCCCGACCAAGGCGGTGGCGTCGGCCTTGCCTCGCACGCGGCCACGCGACCCGTCGAACCCAAGGACGATGGTGTCGCCGGGGCTGATGACCTTGTCGTCGTCCACGATGGCCCGCAGCGCAGGCTGCGACACCCACGAATCGGACGCGTGGGTGACCTGGTTGAGGTAGAACTGCCGCGCATCCTGCGGATCCGTCGCCGTATCCCAAATCTCATCCACAAACCGGCCGATATCGACCCACCCGCCGCGCTCGATGGCGCTGTCCCCGTAGGCGTGCAGCAACCCGGCGCGCAGCGACTTCTCGTCCGACAGGTCCGTATCCGCCGGCGCTTCACGATGGTCGATCAGCAGCCCCGGGGCGGTTGTCCCTGCCTGCCGCATCTTCGCCGAGTACTCGAACGTCTGCTCCGACACAGACCCACTGCCGGGCCGGTAGGCGTTCGGGGTCTCCAGAGTCGACCCGCCGACCTTCGCCGCGTTACGGCGCAGCACCGCCGCGAGATTCACACCACCATTGGTTCGCGTCCACCCCTCGGTTTGGTCCAGGCCCGCGAACACAGGCCGCTGCCCTTCCTTCGACAGCGCGGCAGCCGTGATGAACTCGATCCGACCCTTCGGCAGGGCGACGAACGTCTCCATCGGGTCCAGGTCGTAGTGGTCCATCACCGGCCCCTCACGCAGCATCTCCAGCAGCGGGTCGTAGGCATTCCGGGTCTGGTCCTCGTTGAGCGCCGCGAACTGCACCAGCGGCGTGCGGACCTCCGACCACGGCTTCCCCACCGGACGGCCATCCGCATCCCACCCGTCCGGGACGACGGGCCCCAGCGCCTCCAGTGCGCCGAGACCGCCGACGATGGGGGACTTGCCCCACCCCTTCGCCCTCGACAGCACGCCGCGGCGCACCACCCGGCGGCCCGTCACCGGGTCTAGCCGGTAGTAGTCCAGGACGAACTGCGCTTGCTCGCGGGTGAGCACCAGCGGACGGTACTCCGGGCAGTCCGGCTGGGCCAGCATCTCCGACATCCACTCGAGAGCCTCCCACCCGAGGGTCGGCCACTCGCCCGGGTGCTCCGGTTTCCACGGCACCAGTGATCACCGCCCCATCTAGTCGACGGCGCGCAGGCCCTTGTACGCGCCGCGCATGTCCGCACCAGCGCGCGACGTCCGACGCTTCTCATCAGCCTCATCAGCCTGGGCGAACTGGATACGCAGCCGCGCCCGATCCTCCGGCGTCGCACCGAACTTCGCCGCACGGATCCGCAGCTCACCCGCCGCGTCCTTCTCCCCCGACCAATGCCGGGCATGGACGAGGGCCGTGTCAAGAAGCTCAGACCAATCATTCTCAGTGAAGTCCGCGGACAGCGGCGACCGCGCCCACATGTCCCACCAGCGGCGGGTCACCGCCGGCCAGTGGAACTTCCGCCGCTGGCCATCCGCGTCGGTGGTGTAGATCGTCGGCAAAGCGGGCTGATCGGATGGAGTGATCTGGATGATCTTGCTGGCGACGGGGTCGGCATTGCGCCGCGCCCGTCGTTTCGGGTCTTTCGGAGCGGGTCCGCGTCCGGCCATGGCTTTTCGCCACCTTTCGCTTATCAACGTTACTTATCAAATCCCGGGCCACGGGATCGCCAGACCCGTACAGAGCCTTAGCGACTGTGACTTCCGTGGCCGGATTAAGAGGTTCGAGGGGGGAGCCCCCCCTGGGTGATTGGTCGCGCCTATCGCGTCTCACTGCGTGGGACGTTTTCGATAGGTGGGTCCGATAGGTTCCCGGTGGCGAAAACCGCCCCCGAAACCGTAGTGGAACGCCGCCCGCGGCCGCGTTATCAACGCCGCAGCCGCGCGAGTGCCGGATGCTCCTCCACCGGATGCCGGCCCATCGCCGCCCGGCGGCGCTTCCCTCGGGTCGCTTCCCGCTGCATCTTTTGGTCGTGGTGTGGCTGGCACATCCACTGGACGTTGGACAGGGCCGTCGCCCCGCCCTCGGCATCGGGAATGATGTGGTCGAGTTCGAGGGGCGCGTCGGTTCCGCTGATTCCGCATTGAGCGCATTCGTATGGAAGTTTGCGTTTCGCGATTCGCTTCAGTTCTCGCCATTCGCGAGTGCTCGTGCGACCGCTGCCGTTGGCCCATGCCATGCCACCGTCCCCCTCTCCCCCTCCGGGGCCCCAGGGGCGGGGCGGCCGGTGGCTACGCCTCGGTGTCGGCTCGGTTGGCGTCGTGTGCGAGGGCGAGCATGAGGATGTCGATGCTGAGCTCGCCGCGTGCGATGCACCTGTTGACGGCGTCGCGGTCTCCGGTTCGGAGGACGTGTGCGAGCGCGCCGACGAGATCGTGGCAGCCTTCGGCGAGCGCGTCGATGTCGTACCGGCGCACCCTCCCTGCGGCCCAGATGCCATAGAGGATCGGCGTCGCTGGGTGGTTGGCGACGTGCATTGCGGCTTCTCCTGGTTGGTTTGTGTGGCGCGGGTGCGGGCGACTCGCTGGTGTGCCGTGTTGTTGTGGCGTGTGCCGTGCACGCGCGCCTGGTGTCGTCGTCCCGTCGTGAGTGGGCGCCAGCCTGGTGCTGGTCGACGACTGTGCCCCGGGTGGGGTGGGGGCCCGGGTTGTGTTGGGGGGGGTGGTGTTGGTGGGGGGGTGTCGCTGGCCCCCGGGGGTTGTTGTGCCCCCCGGGGGCTTGTTTGGCGGCCCCACCGCGTGACCTCCCCGCCTAAGCCCGGGGGCTTTTCATCAGCGGGGAGGAACCTTTTTTTGCGCATGAGAAAACCCCCGTGGAGACCTGGGCCTCCCGGGGGTTCACTTCACGCGTACCGCGAGCATATCATACGGGTGGATAATCGCTGGTCATTCTTTTCCGGCGTGGTCGAGGACTTCGGCGAGGCGGTACTTGCTTTGCCCGGTGGTGTCGCTGAACCTCGTGATGTGGCCGGCGTCGCCCCAGTAGGTGATTTGCTTGCGGGTGATGGTGCGGCCGGTGATGTCGGAGACGACGGGGGCGAGCTCGCCGGCGGTGGCGAAGACTTCTTCGCGTGGGATTGTCGGCGGTTTCGTGGGGGGTGGGGGTTCTGCCCGGTCGGCGAGGGTGCGGGCTTGCTGGGCGATCTCGTCGGCCGCGTCGGTGGCGTACTCCCTCGACGCGAGGAGGTGGCGTTGTTCCCACAGTCGGTTTGCTTTGGCGTGGGTGGTGCGGTCACGCCGGGCGGCCCATGCCCTCGGGGTTTCGTCTGCGCCGTCCACTGTCTCGCCGAGGTAGTCCGCGGCGAGGTTGCCGAGCCACCCGGCGAGTACCTGGTCCGCTTCGTGCAGCAGGTCCAGGACGGTGATGCTGCAGGGTGGGCGGGGGCCGTAGACGGGGCGGTGCCACACCCCATCACCGGCGTTGTGGCCGGGCTGCAGTTGGGCGTGGAGGGTGCGGGCGCACCTCGCGATGATCAGCAGATCACGGGACAGCGTTTCGAGCTGTGTGTCGGTCAGTGCCATGGGCGGTCACCCCAGCCGGGCCCGTCGTGGTGGTCGGGGTGGGCGGTGCGATCGTCTTCGGTCATGGTTCCTCCGTCAGAGATTCATCATTGATGGTCGGGGGATCATCAGAGTCGAGGGCCACGATGAGTGCATGCATCGTCTTCTTCAGCGCGGTGTTCTCAGCCTTCTTCACCCTCACCAGGTGCTCCAGGTCGGCGGCGCGTTTGCGTTGTGCTGTGTAGCGGTCGCGCCAGGTGTCCCACTTGTCGGGGAGGTCGGCATCGGCGGCGAGCATCCCGGCGTGGTACAGGGCCCGGGCGAGGCTGATCTCGTGGCCGCACAGGTCGCGGGTGGAGAAGGTGGCCCATTCCTGGGCGATGATGGCGGCGGCCCGGTCGACGGGGTGGGGCATGGGTGTCCTTTCTAGGTGCCGGTGGAGCCGAACCCTGCTGCCCCACGGTCGGTGGTGGTGAGTGGCTGGGCCACGGGGGTCAGGTGCGTGAATGGGGTGATGACGAGTTGGGCGATGCGGTCGCCACGGGAGATGCGGGCGGTGGCGCGCCCGTGGTTGATCAGGATGACGCCGATCTCGCCGCGATATCCGGCGTCGATGATGCCGGGGGCGTTCAGCACGGTGACGCAGTGCTTGGCGGCCAGCCCGGAGCGGGGGCAGATCATGCCGACGTGGCCGGCGGGGATGGCGACTGCGGTGCCGGTGGGGACGAGGGCGTGGGCGCCGGAGGGGATCGTGATGTCGGTGGCGGCGCGTAGGTCGAGTCCGGCGTCATCCGGGTGGGCGCGGGTGGGCGGGGTTCCCTGGAACGGCAGGGTCATTCGGTGGCCTCCAGTGCTTGTCGTGCGGCGCGGACCTGATCACCCGTGGCGATGACCACCACTGGGCCTTGCCAGGTGAGGTTGAGCCGGTAGGCGACGGGGGCGGGCAGCGCGGCGATCATCGGGGAAGGGAAGTCATCGTGGCGCGGCAGCGCGTCAGTGACGAGCGTGTCGGGGTCGAGGGCGGCTAGTTCCTCGCGGGTGCGGATGATCTGCGGCCCGGGGGTGAGCAACCCTTCCGTGGCGAGTGCGGCAGCGATCACGTTCGATGGCTCGTCGCCGATGTGGTCGATAACTTCAGCGGCGCGGGCCTCCGGGCGAGTCATGCTTCCTCCTTGATCGGGGTGATGATCCAGGTGGAGTAGATGCCGAGTGCTTCCCAGATGCGCTTGAGGTGGAAGGCGGTCGCGCCTTCCCACCCGGCTTCGATGTCACTGATGGTGGGCAGGGGGATTCGGGTTTCGGCGGCGAGCCTGGTGCGCGTCCAGCCGTGTTGCTCACGCCAGAACCGGACGGTCGCGCCGATGGATTCGATGGGGCCGACGGTGCTGAGACTCATACTTCCTCCGGGGTGGTGACGTAGCGGCGGACGTGGTCGGTGGTGGTCATGCTTTCTCCGGGGTGGACGCGGATCGTTTTCGTTACCACTTGCACATGGCCGTCGATCTCGGTCGACTCGTCCGTCACCGTCCCGTAGAGCATCGTGCCGTCCGATAGTTCGATACAGACGGCCTCGGCTGGGGTCGTTGACTTCATTTGATTTCCTCCGGTTCGGTGACGTAGCGGCGGACGATGCGGGCGTTGGGGTCGGTGCCTGCCGCAGGCTTCTCTGCCGTCCAGGGGGAGGTGGGCACCCACCCGGGATAGGGCCCCTGCCATTCCTCCGCCCGGTATTCGGGGCGCATTCCGGCGGCCATGGTGGCCAGGGTTGGGGCGGCGGCGATCAGCGCGGTGTCGGCTTCTTCGACGATTTCCTCGGCGATCAGCCGGGTGGTGAGCCCGTCGCCTTGTGCTACGACGGCGTAGATTCCGCGCGGTTCGTCGGAGTTGCGGTCTAGGTCGCTGAGCCAGGGTCCGGGTGTGGTGCCGTCGAGTAGGGCTCGGGCTTCGTCGGGGGTCACTGGTCGGCCTCCTTTCCGGTGTCGATGTACGTCAGCTGGGAGGGGTCGCAGAAGAACCAGTCGTATCCGAGGGGGTCGGTGGCGGGGAGCACATAGGTGACGTGCCCATTCCGGTTCGGCGTGTCGTTGGCGACGATGACGCGACCGCGTTCCTTGTGGTCAGCGAGCCTCCACCCTTCAGGCAGGGTGGGCGCGGCCTCCTGGTCACCGGGCCACGTCATGCGGGGAAGGTCCGGGCGCGGGGTGACGTACTCGGGCTCGATCCAGTCGAACTCCCAGTCGGGGCCGATCAGTGCGACGGCGTCGTACCGGTCGAACGGGTTGGCGATGACGTAGCGCTCGGTGCGGCCTTCCACGTCGGCCTGCATTCTCCGGCATGCGGCCCGCTCCTCCCGGGTCATGTCCGCCAGCGTCGGGCGCGGCGGGGGCGGGAGGTAGGCGCGCAAAGCACGGGCGATGGCCTCCTCGATTGGCACGATTGCGGCGGCCCGGCCTTCGAGCACATCGTCGGCCCATTCGCGGGCCGTTTCCACGTCTTTGAGGGACGCGCCTCCCCGGCCTTCCACCGGGGCAGTGTTGAGCATTCCTTCGCGATGGAGGGCGCGGGCCATGCCGATCTCATGCCCGCACAGGTCGCGGTTGGAGAACGTGGCCCATTCCTGGGCGATGATGGCGGCGGCGCGGTCAACCGTGTTGGTCATGGTGGTGTCCTTTCTAGGTGCCGGTGGAGCCGAAGCCCTGGGGCCCTCGGTCGGCGGTGTCGAGGGGTTGGGCCACGGGGGCCAGGTGTGTGAAGGGCACGATGACGAGTTGGGCGATGCGGTCGCCCCGTCGCACCTGGTAGGGGGCGGGGTCGGTGTTGAACAGCACGATCCGCAACTCGCCCCGATAGCCCGAGTCGATGATCCCCGGCACCGTCAGCGTGGTGATCCCATGCTTGGCGGCGAGCCCTGACCGGGGGCACAGCAGGCCGACATGACCGGTGGGGATCGCTACGGCTGTGCCGAGGCGGACGGTGCGACGCTGCCCACTGGGGATCACCAGAGTCTCGGCGGACGTGAGGTCGAGGCCGGCGTCGTCGTGGTGGGCGCGGGTGGGCTTGGTGCCTTGGTACGGCAGGGTCATACTTCCTCCGGGGTGGTGACGTAACGGCGGACGATGCGGGCCATTCCTTCTCCGCGATCTGCGATGTCTGATTGTGGGATTGGGTCGGGCCACCACGCGATGCGGTGGCTGTCGTAGGGGGCGAGGTTGCGTCCGTCATCGTCCTCGTACAGCCACTTATCGCCGACGCGGTTTTGCACGGCGTATTCGGCGCGCATTCCGGCGATCATGGCGGCCATCCCCGGGGCGGCGACGATCAAGGCCCCGTCCTCCTCGTACACGTAGTCGGCGACATGCTCCCACCCGTCGCCGTCCACGGCGGCGACGTTTCCGGTATCGTCCCACTGCCATTCTCCGGGGGCCGCGCCGTCGAGTAGGTCGCGGGCTTCTTCGGGGGTCATTGGTCGGCCTCCAGTCCGAGTAGGGCGTACAGGGGGCGGCGGGGGACGGCGTAGGCCCTCCCGGCCCGGATGATGGGGAATCCCACGTCTTCGCCCCGACGGGCGGCGGCGCGGAGCGTGGGGGCGGTGATCCCCACCAGGCGGGCGGCTTCTTCGATGGTCATCACGTGGTCGTGCCTGCGGCGGCCCCAGCCGCGCAGGGGTTCGGTGCTCACTGGTCGGCCTTTCGTCCGGTGTGGATGATCGTGTACGGCTCGAACCCGTAGTAGGGAAACCCCTTCTCCCACCATTCCGCGACCGCGCTCCACACAGACGCATCGCCGTCGCAGTCGATCACGACGATCTGGTCGAGCTCGGAATGCTTGCATGCCAGGGTGAGCGCGTCCGCGTCGTCCCACTCGCTGCCCACGGCCAGGGTGTTCGGTGGCACGGCGTCGGAAGTGCCGGTCTCCTGGTCGATGTACGTCAGATCGGAGGGGTCGCAGAAGAACCAGTCGTATCCGAGGGGGTCGGTGGCGGGGAGCACATAGGCGACGTGCCCGACGGCGTTCGGGGTGAGGTTGGTGACGATGACGCGACCGCGTTTCTCGTGGTCGGCGAGCCGCCAGCCTCCGGGCAGGGCGGGCGCGGGCTTCTCGGTGCCGGGCCATTTCAGGCGGGGGAGGTCCGGGCGCGGGGTCACGTCGGCGTGGTCCTCGTAGATCACGTCGCCCCATCGGTCGAGCAGCGCGGCGCGGCCCCCACCTTTGCGAGGAATGGGACGACGAATGACGACGCGGGTATCTGCGCCCTTCACGTCTGCCTGCATCCACTGGCACGCGGCCCGCTCCTCGTCGGTCATGTCCGCCAGCGTCGGGCGCGGCGGGGGCGGGAGTAGGGCTTTCAGGGCGTCGAGGATCATTCCGCCCCGGTGGCTAGCGCCGTCGCGGTGGCGGGCGATGATGTCCCGCACGGCGTCGGCGGGGATCATGTCAGTCATTGGTCTTCGTCTCCTTGGTCGAGGGAGGGCCACGGCGGGCAATCGGGGTGATCGCACGGCGCGACAGGTGTGGTAACCGTCGTCGTGATCGTGGTGGTGGACGGTGCGGGGGCGGGGGCGGGGGCCGGCTCACGGGCGGCGATCTGGGCGGCCATCATGAGGGTGGCGGTGATCGCCGAGCCAACCATTCCGGCGGTGATCGCCCGGCGGGTGGTGGGGGTCATTCTTCGTCGCTTTCTTCGCAGAGGCGGGGGCCGATTCCGCAGCACCCGGGCTGGCACTGCGGGCGAGTGCTGCCAGTGCGGCGCCAGGGGCCGGGCTGGTGGTTGCCCTGGTCGTCGTAGTCGTCGGGGTGGCCTCGGCGGATAAGGCTCATTGGTCGTCTCCTTCGTGGTCTTGTGGGTTTTCCCAGGGGTCGCAGCACCAGTGGTCGCGGATGCGGCATGTGGCGCACGGGTCAGGGATGGTGATTGCTGGCGTTATTTGGGGCCTGTCGCTGGAGTTCATGGGGTGCCCGCACACTGTGTAGGGGTCGGGGGTTCCAACGCCTCTACGGGGCTTACGTGGATTCGCGCGCCCGGCTCCTCCCCCGGCTCGGCGATGCGCTTGTCCGCCACGAGGACAGTCACCTGCGAGTCGTCGGCGTACGCCGGGCCGTCCAGGCCGTCGAGGATCGCCCGGCAGAGCTTGTCCAGGTCCCCGATGCGCTTCACCGCCGGCGGGGTTGGGCGGGACTTCGGCAGCGACTTCGGGCGTGGCATGACGAAGTGGATCTCCACCCGCACCGGCACCCCGGCAGGGATCGGGGTGAGGTGTTGGAGTGCGGCGTCCTGCACGGCCTCGCGCCATGCGGGGAGTCGCTTTGAGGATTCGATGAGGCGGCCGCCGCCGATGTGGCGTTTGCTGCCCTGGGCGGCGGGGTGGCCTCGGACGTGGAACCAGGTCATGTGGTGATCTCCGGGGTGGTGATGCCGTGGCGGCGGAGTAGTGCGGCGAGGTGGGCGCGGCGGGCGAGCATGCGGCGGCACTCGTCGGCGTCGCGCCTGGAGTCCGTGGGGCAGATGCGCCAGGCGGTGAGGTGGTGGTCGATGTCGATGACTTCGGCCATGAGGGCGTGGGGGTCGTTGGGGGTCACATGGGGTTCCTTTCGGGGATGAGAAAAGCGGCCCGGTTGGGGCCGCTGTGGGGTGGTGGGTGGTGGGTGGTGCCGCTATGGGGCGGATGCCCCATTGCGGGGACTTACCGGTTCGGGTCTGGGGCGTCAGCCCCAGTTACAGAAGCCGTGGGTTAGGGAGCGAAGCGACCGGCCACGGCTTCGGGGTTCTTTACTGGTTGACTTACTGTCTTTATGGGGTCTCATTCCCCATTCGAATAGGGCCTCATTCCCCATTCAATAGGGCCTCATTCCCCATTCGATCCGAGGCCGAATGGGGTCTCATTCCCCATTCGCGGCCCCCTCGTCAGGCACCGACAAGGCCCAAGCAATCGGACGTTTCCCCCCTCCTCGGCGAGTCACAAGGGACTGATCCCCCCGCAAGATCAGCCCCCGCTTTTGCAGCCTCCCGAGCGCCGACCGGACTGTCTTGCGGTCCAGCCCGAGGGCGTCAGCCATGTACGTCGCCGACGGCCACGCCTGCTGACACCCGCCGTGCTCCCGCGCCTTGTCAGCCAGGAAATACAGCACCAGCCGCTCCGACGGCGTCACATCCCGCACTTGGTCACTCACCCACGCGACAGCGCGGATGCTCAGGAAAAATCACTCCTCTCATGACGACGCTCGCCGGAGGGCGTCGTCGATCGCGTCGCCGTAGTAGTCGTCCTCCCACGAGCTCATATCCCGCCCATGCACCCCTGATTCCTCGTGGTGAGAGCACAGCGGATGCACCCGCAGCCACCTGCGGTCCAGCCGCCCCGCGTAGGACATGGCGTAGGCGGGGTGCACCGGCAGGCCACGCGACGCCATGTAGGCGAAGACATCCGCCCCGCTCCAGTCGAGAATCGGCCGGCACGTCCGCTTCGACACCGCCCCATGCCACCGTGCGGAGGCGCGGCGCATGGCCGACTCCTCTGCTCGGACACCGGAGACGTACCGCTCGCGAATCAGCTCCCCGAGCACGTCTTGGTGCCGACGGTCGGGGTTGGCCTGGTGGGCCTCGTAGCCGGGCATCCCGCGCTTGGGGCTCCGCAGCACCGCGATTCGCTCCTCGTAAGCGAGGTGCGGATGCAGGCCGAGGAGGCTGTCCCGCACGTCCTCGCATTCCGGCATCTCAAATGGATCCGAGCGCACCCACACGATGGGGATAGGCAGGCCCGACATTCCGACAAGGTGCGCGACGACCGTGGAGTCCTTGCCCCACGACACCGAGCACACCCCGCCACCGGCTTCCCACCACTCCTGGATACGGCCCAGGGCCATCTCCTCCTTGGCGTCGAGGCCCACGCCGAGGCGATGGTCGTAGCGCTCCAGCATCGCCCAGTGCTCACGGTCGCCGCGCTTGAGACGGGGGGAGTCAAGCAGCATCGGTGATCCTCCTCGTCGCGGCTTTCCGGTCGCCTTTCACGGCGACGATGATGTGCTGGTGACGCCTCGTGGTGGTGCGTGCGGCGGTCCAGGGGATGCGCATCGTCTTCGCTCGCAGGCCGGGCGGGGCGATGAGGATCAGCTCGTTGGTGATGTGCAGCCCCGCAGCGCGGATATGGGTGGCGGCGATCGCGGGGAGTCCGCGGAGGTGGCCCTTGTAGTCGCGGACATCGCCGATGACCCATGCGAGGAATCGGTCCTCGGCGAGGGCATCAGCGGCGCGGTGGATGATGGCCTGGTGGGCGTCCACGAAGGCGGGCCACCGCATGGCCGACAGGTCACGCTCGTCATCCGAGTACTTTTCGAGGTTGTGGTACGGAGGGCACGACAGCACCATGCCCGCCGAACCGTCGGGGACATGCTGGTCACGACCGTCGCCGTGGGTCCACGTCGGGTGCAGCCCCCACCGAGTGGCGGCCCGGCGATTCGCGTCGAGCTGAGTGGCGCTCAGGTCGACGCCGAGGTACCCGCGCCCGAGGTAGGTGGAGACGATGCCACGCACCGGCCCGCCGGCGCACGGGTCGTAGATACTGTCGCCGGGGCGGGACAGCCACGTGACGAGTAGCTCGGTCAGGAACGGGTCAAAGCGCGAGACACCGCCACTGAGCTTGCCGTGGCGGCCGGTGTTGATCATCGACGCCGCATGCGCCCTCGGGGTGAGGTCATCGACACCCTGGTCGATCCACCACGACTTGCGGGTCTGCCAGTGGGCTGCCGACTGGTCGAGGACTGACCAGGGTAGCTGTCCGTGGACGTCCATCGGTGGGTAGTCGGCGGGGTTGTCGGCGTGCCATTTGCCATTCTCGTCGCGGGTGCCGTGGGCTATGCGCATGGTGTCCTTTCGGTGGGGTGCCAGTAGGGTGCGCGGGCCCGCATCATCCGGCCCCCCGAGGTGGGCATCGGACGCTTGCGCCACCCGCCGGCGGGGCCTTCGGTGATCTCCCACCGGGCGACGTGGCCCTTGCCGTCTCGGTGGCGGGCCCCGAGGTGGGTGATCATGCCGAGGAGGCGGGCGAGCTCGTCGCGGTCGGTGGTGTCGGCGTGCCACTGGATGGCCAGGTGGTGGGCCTGTGACAGGATGACGTTTTTCGCCTTCATCGGGCCAAGGCCGGCATGGTGTTCCCGCGCCTTGGTGTAGGCGGCCATGGGGCCGGTGGCTGGTCGGCGGCGGGATTCGTGCGTCGAGTAGTGCACGGGCTCCCCGATGGGGGCGGAGATGCGCCATCCCCACACCCCGGCCTCCTCCCACCGGCCCAGCGGCAGGGGGAAGTCGGGGGCGTGGTCGTCGGTGAGCTCGGGGACGGGCAGTCCTCGGGCGAGGTGGTCTTGCCACGATGCCCATGACAGTGGCCCGTCCAGTGGGCCGAGGTCGCCGACGACGGGGGTGTCGAGGTGGGCGGTGATTGTCACGTCCATGATTACTGTCCCAGGTCGGTGATGAGGGCCCGGATGTCGTCGGCGTGGGTTTCGACGTGGGTGGTCCACGTGTCGAGGTGGGTGGCGCATTCTGCCCAGTCGGGGCCGGTGATGGTGGCGCGGCCCATGCCCTGTCCGGTCTTTGCTCCGAGCATCGCCTGTCCGTCGGGGGCCCACAGTGCCAGCGCTGCTCCGAGGGCGGTGTGGTGCTGGTCGGTGGCCGCGGGGGTGAGGGACAGATCGCCGTGGAGTTCCGCCCCGGTGGCGATGACCTGGGTGTCCCAGATCATCTGGGCGGTCGCGCCGGTGTCGGTGGCGAGGTCCAGGTACCGGCCGACGGGGGATGCGGATTGGTCGTGGCGGGTGCCGAATTCCTCGCTGCGGTAGGCGGCGGCGCGGCGGCGGCCCCGCAGGGCTTCGGGGAGGCGGTGGTCGTTTTCGGCGCAGGCGAGGATCATGTCGGATGCGCGAAGCGTGCCGGTGATGATGTCGCTCTTGGCGGCGTAGCCGAGCATCGCCAGGGCCGGGAGGTGTTCCTCGACGCGGCGCATCATGTCGAGGTCGGTGCGTGCGCCGGTGGAGGTGACGGCTCCTCCGGTCCACAGGAGGTCTACGGCGGTTTTCGTGAGGCTGCCTTCCTTGATGCCGATGGTGTGGGCGAGGTGCCAGGCGAGGGCGTCGCGGAGGCCGTGGCGGATGGATGCGGCGGAGAGGAAGGGGACGCGAGCGACGGTCCCATCGGGCTGGACGACATCTTGGGTGCGCAGCAGGCTGGTGTTGCCAGATGCCCCCGCCCCGTGGTGCAGCGGGGACGTGAGCGTCGCGGTCAGGGTGATCATGGTCTTCGGGGTGGGAGTGATGGTGGCCATTAGAACGGAATCTCCTCGGACGAGTCGGTGGTGGGGACGGGCGTGGGGGCGGTCGGGGCGGTGGGCTTCTTGCCTCGCTTGCGACTGTCACGCTCCAACCGGGCGAGGGCGACGATGTACACGAGTGACTGGTCGACGTGGCGTGCCCACGCCTGGTAGTCGGCGTCGATGATCTCGGCGGCACGCCGTGCGACCGGGGCCGCATTCGCCGCGAGGGTGTCGATCTGCAGCTTCCGGCACGCGGTGGTGATCGCCTGGCCGGCGGTGTCCGATCCGGCGGCGGCGGTGGCGATGGCGGTGGTCGCGCGGTCTGCCCAGAAGTCGATCAGCGACGGGCCGTCGCTGGTGAGGGAGTCGCGCAGAGCGAAGACGAGGTCGATCGTCGCGGCGTCGAGCTGGTCAGGGGTGGGGGTAGGCATTGGTGTCCTCCAGGATGGGTTTGGTCGCGCACCAGAGCGCGAGGTCGGTGATGGGTGCCCCGGCATAGGGGGCGAGGGCCGTGGAGTGGTTCCGCCATTCGGTGAGGGCGTCGGGGGTTTTGATGAATCGGGGTTCCCCGGTCTTGATGGCGTCGGCGGGGATTCCGAGGCGTCGGAGTGCGAGGACGTGGCCGAGGACGTGACGCCACTGGCCGGGAGTGTGGGTCAGGGTGGTGTCCTCCATCCGGACCGTCCACTCCCCGTCGCCGTTGTTGGTGGTGGCGTAGGGCAGGACGTGCTTTTGGCCGGACACGGCGACGGCACAGACCCACTCCCCTTTGGGCGGGTGCGCGAGGATGTCGATGACGGGGCGGGTATTCGCCCGGTTGGTGAGGCACAGGCCCGGGGCCCGGTAGGGGGCTTTCTCGTGCGAGTCGGGCAGCACCTCGCCGGGGGCGCAGACCCATGTCCACAGGCGGGGGGACCTCTTCCCCGTGCCGGAGCAGCACCACAGGGCGGCGGGCCCCACGCGCCCGGAGTGGCAGGCCCAGAGGGACTGGTCGGTGAAGTTCTCCCCCAGAGCGCGGCGCGCGTCGGCGGTGACGTCGAAGTGCTCGCCGGTGATGGCGCACACCCCGGGCTCGGGCTTGAGCAGCTTGCCCTTTGCGCCGTCGACGCCGGGGCGTCCGGCGGTGTCCCACAGCAGGGTCTGAGCGGCGGTCATAGGGTCACCTCCTGGGTGATGAGTAGCCCGCATCCGTAGGCCTTACCGGGGCCGACACCGGTGTCCTGCAGCCGGGTGAGGGCGTCCGGGTCGGCGACGGTGGCGAGGCCGGTGAAAAGGACTCGGCGGTGAATGGTGCGCGCGCCGTGGCGCTTTCCGACTGCGGTGGGTAGTGCGGTGCCGTCGATGCGGTGAATGTCGAGTGCGGGGGTGAGTTTCCGCTCGACCCAGGAGTTCCACTTCTCCGGCGGCAGGGCGCGGCGTTTCCCGCGGGTGCCGCGCGGTGATCCCGGCGGGACGATCGCGGCGGTGGGATTGGCGATCAGCGCCCACTCGACCTGTGTCCCGGGCTGATGCGCGCGGCGCTCGATGGTGTGGGAGTGGGCGATGATGCCGGGGAGTCGCTGGCCCCAGTCGATGGGGGCAGTGTGCTGGACGACCAGGGACTGGGCGGTGGGTGTGGCCCAAAGCCCCCGCCCGTCAAGGGCGTGGGCGATGGTGCGGTGCATAGCCTGCGAGTCGCGGGTGAGCCCCCGAGCGCGACGATTGAGGGTGATCGTGGTGAGGAGCATCAGAAAGGAGGCTGCCCTTCCCCACCCCACGGCCCGGACACAACCCCCGCCGCCTGGTTTTCCTCCCACCCGCCGACAACCCCCTTCGGGCGGGCATCCGGCGCCACCGCGACATGCTCGGCCAGCAAATCCAACGACACCCCAGTGGAACCGTCATTGCGCTGGTACTCCCGCATCTCCGCCCGCCCCGTCACCAAAAGGTTCGTGCCCTTCGGAATCTCGCGGGCAATCGCGGCGGCGTTCTTGTCCCACAGTGACACGTTCCACCACGTGGTGTTCTGATCCTCCCACTGCTTCGTTTCCTTGTTGAAGCGGCTGCGGGTGTGGGCGATGCGGACATTCATCACGTCCTTCCCTGATGCGGTGGCGCGGTGCTCCGCATCATGGCCGGCTCGGCCGGTGATCGTGATCTGGTTGATGGGCCTCATCTGGGCTCCTTTCGATGGATGATTTCTACTTGCGTGTCGTCGCCGCCGTGGCCCCCTGAGCCAGTGGCGACGGGGTTGTACGGGGGCGGGGGTTTGTCGGGCGGGTGCCACATGCCGAGCACGCGCACATGCGGGCCGATGACCTCTACCTGGTGGAGTGTCATCGCCAAGTTCTGGTGGGTGAACCGGATGGTGTCGCCGGGGCGGCATTCGGACAGCATCACCGTCGGGGCGAATAGGGCGAGCTGCGGGGCGGTCACGTCGCGGTCTCCCGGTGGTCGTGGAAAGCTCGCTGTGCGTCCGCGAGGATCTGTTCGACGTCGAGGCCGAGGGCACGACCCCGCTCGATGTAGCTGTCGAGGTGGGGGTCGCCGGTTCCTGCGGTGCGGCGAAGGTGCCCGGTTATGAGGTTTTGGGCGAGGCACTGGGCACCGTAAATCGGATGCTCCCGGGGTGGGTAACTGCCGATACTGCCGTCCTCGTCCACGCCGTGGTTGATGCGCACCATCCACCCGCTGGTCTCCTGGTAGCCGCAGATCGGGCATGACTGCGGGGAGGTGCGCCATTCCATCTCGGCGGCGAGTTCCTGTTCACGCGTGGCCTCGGCTTCCCTCCGGGCGCGGGCGTCCTCCTCGCGCGGGTCGTCAAAAAGACCCATCTGCGGCAGTGGCTCGGTCATGCGAGGGCCTGCCAGCGGGTGTTGGCGGCGGCACTCACCTGATCGTGGTCGTCGCTGTCGAGGGCCTTCACCTCGTCGCGTGCCATGATCTCCGTGATCGCCGGCCGGTCGGGGGCGTCCTGGATCTCGGCGATGATGGACGACAGAACGTCATCGACGACGGTGTCCTGCGGTTCCGGCTGGGCTGCCTGCTGGGCGGCGGCGGCCAGTGCCGCCCGCGCCCCACCCTTGCGGTCCGTGCGCGTCGCAGTCGCCCGCACCGGGGCTCCCTGCTCGATGTCCTCCTTCACCGGCAGGTTGTTGAGGATGTGCGGGAAGAACATGTCCGCGGCTTCGCCGACACACTTCCACGTCAGCATCTTCTCCGGCCGGGACTTGTACTGCGCCGCGTTGCCCTTCACCAAGCCTTCGCGTTCGGCGCGCTCGTAGGTGTAGGTGACCGGGTACTCTTCCCCATCCGGTGCGGTGAAAACGCAGGTGACGACCTGCGGGGATTCCTCGGTCTTGCGCATCTTGTAGCCATGCGACTTTGCAATCGCCAGGGCGGTCTTGCCGTACAGGGCCGGGGACCCGTGGACGACGTAGATGGCCTTGCCGACGTTTTCGGGGCGAATTCCCAGCCCGGCGGCGGAGAGGATGGCGATGGCCATGTCGGCCTTCTTGCCCTTGAAGGGGCCGGCGTAGTCGGTGCGGTAGATGCCTTCGGCGATGCGGTCGGCGACGTCCATCGAACGGGCGTACTTTTCGAGGCTGGCGAATGCCTGGTCGTCGAGGGCGTTGGCCGTGTTCGTGGGCATCAGCTCCACGTCAGTGGCCAGGTCATCAGTGGTGTCGGGGAGGTTGGTGGTCATGGTGGTCTCCTAGGTGAGGGTGCTGAAGATGAGGGTGATGACGGCGATGATGAGGATCACGCCGATGAATGCGAGGTAGGCGGCGACTCCGGGGTCGGGGTCGTACGGTGCGCCGTGGAGTTTCTTGTAGTCCCGGGGGAACTCGGGGTCGGTCATGTGGGCTCCTTTGCGTGGTGGCGTACCCATTCGGTGATGGGTGCGTCGTTGAATGTGGTGTGGCCGTCGTGGACGGCTTGGGCGATGTCGATGAATTCTTGGCGGCACACGTGGTCGAGCTGTTCCCAGGTGCGGCGGGTGTAGCCGGGCAGGCGGGCTCGCCAGACGCGCCACTCGTAGGCGTGGTGCAGGCGTTTTGCGGCGTCGATCACGGACATTTGCCGCCCCAGAGAAGACGGAAGGCGCGGCCCTCCAGTCGGAGGATCGCGCCACGGATGCGGTGTCGGGTCACAGTGCGCGGGCCACCTCCTCCAGGTGGGCGGCCATCGCGCCGAACCAACCGATCGCGAAGCCGGGGTCGAGCAGCAGGGACAAGATGAGGTCGAGCATGGGTTCTCCTTAGAGGTGGCTGGCCAGGATGACCAGGGCGAAAATGGTGGTGATGATGAGGATCGACAGCCACGTCGGCATGTCGTCATCCGGCTGTGTCATGTGAGGTTGGCTTTCCGGTTGATGCGCAGCGTGATGGAGTCGCCGCGGCCGGGTGTGCGGGTGGCGATGGTGGTGTCGCCGGAGAGGGCGCGGCGGGCGGTGCCCATCTGGTCGAGCAGTCGGGTTTTGGCGGCGACGACCGTGGCTTTCGCGGCGGCTTCTTCTTCGAGTGCGTCGAGGAGTGCGACGGCCTGGTCGTGGGTGACCTGGATGTCGGTGTCGCGGTCGATGTCGGGGTGCAGGCCCCGGACCGCGTCGTAGGTGGCCACCCGGTCGTCGAGTGGCGGGGGGTCGCCTGCTTGGCCGGTGTGGTGCCAGCGGGCACAAGCCGCGACGATCGACGCCCACACTTCCTCGTCCCACTCGACCTCGTGGATCTCCGGGGTGCCGTAGCCGAGGACGACGACGCTGGCTTCGTGGATGCCGGACACTCCCATCTGGAACATGACCTGGGCGAGGTAGTGGGCGGGGATGCTGTCGGGGTCGCCGGGCCGTCCCCATTGGTCCATGTCGCGGGTGGTTTTGCATTCGATGATGTGGAACCTGCGCCCACGCCTGGCCCTGCGGTCGAGGGTCACCGCATTCGGGAACGGCAGCCCGGGGTCTGTGTAGGTGATCTCCCCCGCGCCCGCCTGCCACCCCGGATTCGCGTCCAGCCACCAGCCCACGAGGGACTGCTCGGCGATATGCCCCCACCGCAGGTGATCGCCCTCCAGCGCCGGCGGCTCCAGCCCGGCGTACATCTCGTGCCACAGGGCATACGGCGATGACCACGGGGACAGGCCCAACAGCGCCGGAACCTTGCTGGCGGTGATCATGCCGCGCCATTCCGGGGTGCCGGGGCGCGGCGGGTTGCTCATGACTGGCATTGGCGTTCCTTTCTCAGTGCCTCCGCACCTTCCTCGGTCAAAACGGCGTAGCGGGTGTTGCCCTTGCCACGCCACACGTGCGCCTCGATGAACCCCCTGGCCTCCATCGCCCGGGCAGCACCCACCAACTGCCTCGGCAAATCCCCCGAGAACTCCGCCCCCACCAGCAGATCAACATCCCGGCGGGACAACCCCACCGGGGATCGGCGTCGCTGAATGGCGTGGATTTTCGTCATCACTGACGCCACGGTCAGGTCCAGTTCGTCGGCCATCATCGCCGCGAAAGTGGCGTCGTCCCACCCCATGCGCCCGACGAAATGGGAGTACTCCTCCTCGACCCGTTCGTCGGCGTTGGGGGCGCGTGTCTCGGCGAGTTCGGCGTCGTCAGGGCTGATCCGCATCACGTGATCCATCACCCGTGGCGGCAGTGCCCGCAGTCCAGCCAGTGCCCGGGAGATCACGTCATCGTGCAGGCCGAGCAGCCGGGCGATTTGCCGTTGGGTCATGCCGTGGTCGCCCAGCCACTCAATGTGGGCTCGCACGTCATCCATCGTGGTCATCGTCGACCCCCTACGACCTCGCGGATGTGCGGCACGGACAGGCCGAAAGCATCGGACAGGCGGTGGGTGACGTATGTTTCGGGCAGGCTCAGGGTGCCGGTCATGAACTCCCACTCCTCCACGATCCGGTCTGACACGCTCATGCCGTCCGGGTCGTCCAGCGTGGACGTGGGAGTGATGGACAGCACCCTGGCCAACGTCGCAGGCCTGGGGTTTCTGATGCCGCGGGCGTATTTCGACAGCATCGACGGACTGATCCCGGCGGCGCGGGCAATGTCAGCGCGCAGCATCCCCGCCGCCACGAGCTGGTCGACGTGGGCGGTGATCTGCTCAGCAGGGGTCAAACGAAAACACCTCTTTCTCCGAGGTCGGGGCCGATGAAGCGGACGAACAACTCGGTTCCCCGGGTCTCCGCTTCCCACACCCCACCACGCCACGCCCCACGTGATCGACGGATCGTCGACGCCGCGTTGCAGATGCGGGATCGGAGTTTCCGTTCGGGGATTTCACCGGCGTCGGGCCATCGTGCTTCGACCGGGAACCGCCCCCACTTGCCGGGCTGGTCCCGCAGGGTTTCGGCGGCGTCCACGTCGACGGGGCTTACGTGCTTGCCCTTGGTGTGCGGCGGCAGCTCGTCGACGAACACCACCGTGGGGCGGGCCGGTTTCTTGCCTGCCGAGTCGAGCCCGAGATGCTTGGTGCACAGGCCGCGTGCGGCGGCCCGTGCGGTGCATCCGGAGGCGGTGCAGGTGCTCATCATCCCCACCCCGCATCCAGGGCGGCGGCGAGGTGCTGGTCTGCCTGGTGGCCGATCCACAGCACGACCGCGCAGGCGATGATCGTGGCGACGACGATCTTGGTGATCGTCCACCAGCGCGGCGAGCGGGGCCGCTCCAGCACGCCGACGGCGTACATGATGGCCAGGTCGTTTTCGGTGATCCCTTCGCGCTTCATGCCGCCACCGCCTGTCGCTTGATCCAGGCGTGCAGCTCGGACTCGTCGACGCGGTACCCGCCGCGCTCCGCAGTCCGAATCGCCGGCAAGGGGTCGCGGGTGCGGTGAATGCGGGCGTACACCCCGGTGTGCGACACCTGAAGGTGTTCGGCGACCTGCTTCATGGTGAGCATGGCCATGTCAGTCCTCCTGGTAGAAGTCATCGGCCCAGCCGGTGGTGTCATCCCGCACGGCGGTGATGATGTCCGGTAGGGCGGTGAGGTGCGCCGTGATGACGGCGCGGATGTGGTCGGCGCGGGGGCCGTCGATGCCGAGGCACGCGGCGTCATGCAGCGCCGGGAGCGCCTGCTGCACGAGACCGTCGATCTTCACGGCGACCCGCTCATCAGTCGAAGGCCTCATTCGGTGACCTCGATTCCGTAGGTGTCGGCTTGGTCGCGGATGATGCGGCGGGCGCGTGCCAGCGATGCGGCGGGCTCACCCGGGTACTCGTACCGGCGGAGCAGGTCGTGCACCCATTGCAGCGTCTCCGGGTCGGGGCGGAACATGTTGCTCATGCCGCCACCTGCTCGGGCCACATGCCGTGCTGGGCGAGATGGTCCAGGGCGGCGACGGCGTCGGCCATGGTGGGCAGGGGCCCGTGGCTCGTGTGCCCGTTGGGGTGGACGGCGACGTAGCCGCCCGGGCGGGCGGTGATGGTGCCGGGCATCCCGGCAAGGGTGGTAGATTTCATGGTGGTTTCCTTTGGTAGGGACTGAAAATGCCCGCCCCGGCTGCAACCCGGGGCGGGCACTCACATAGATGGGTAGGTAGGGCATGGCCGCGTATTTCTCGACGATGGCGACGGTTCTGCCCGTCCTCCTCGTCGCTGGGCTCATCGACAAGGTGACTCTCCGCGAGTATTCGAAAACGAGATACCGGTCGAAGTTCGCGAAGATCAGTGTTTCGCTGGCTCTAATCGCGGTCTACGTGGCCGCGACGATGGTCGCGGTCCCGGAGGAGAACGTTCCGGAATGGTTGAGCACGGCCGCCGCAGCGGTTTGTGCAGGTTCACTGGGGAACTTGCTTGTCTTCATCGCCTTTCTCGTGTGGCACTCTTTGGATGAGGACCCTCATCCAGATCGCGTTCAGACGGAGCTTCGCGAGGCGAAGGCGCGCGTACGTGCCCTTGAGTCCAAGGCCGAAAACGATGCCGAGGAGGGCACCGCCCAGCCCTGATAGTGCGATGATGATTTCTGGTGTCATTACCGCTTCCACAAAGAGAATGCGGCGTAGGCGCTGATGCATGCCCCGATCACGCTGATGATCGCGAAGATGGTGGACATCATTTGCTCTCCTTCTTGTTGGGTTTGGTGTGCGCAGCGTGCCGGCCCCTCGCAGAAAGGGGGGAAGGGGCCTGTGGTGGCTTGCTTGACGGGGTCGAACATCCCGCTTGACGCACGCTGGTAGGGGCGGGGGCCCGGTGGCGCGGGTTGCGCCTAGTGAGCCGGGGTGAACCAGGAGGGCTCCTGACTTGGGGAAGCCCCGCCCCTGGTGCCCGCGCGCGGATTCGAACCGCGCCCCACTCCCGCGTGGGGCCCATGCGCGGGCTTGGATTTGTGTTCGCGCTGACGGTTACCACGTCCCGGGCGCGACCCTCGGGACGGTTCCAACGCCCACCGCGTGCCACCCTTGGTGCAGGTCAGGGGGCCAGTAGCGGCGGTAAATCGCGCCAGCGCTCTCCTCTGTTCAGTTCTCAAACATCACCCCGGCCGGAAACCGGCCGGTCAGTGTCTAGCGGGGCCATCGAATCCCCACGCCCGCCAATACCCGGGCCTAGGCCAAAAACGTCACAGTGACGATTCGCCCACCATCACGCGGGCACCTCGGCGAAGTAGGTGCGCCACACCTTCTCCATCAGGGGCCGGTCGGCCTCCGTGTAGCCGTTGACGCGACGCACCTGGCCGTTGGAGACGTTGAGGTCGTACTTCTCGGGCTCCCGCCCGTGCTTCTCGACGTAGGCCTTCTTCAGCCGCTTGCCGAACACTCCGGCCTTCGCGGCCATCTGCTTCTTCGACAGGTTCTTTTCCTTGAGGAATTCCTGCGCGTACAGGGGGCGCGACGCGGGGTCGAGTTCGGGGGCTTCGCCGAGTCCACGGGCGAGGATGATCCGCGCGCGGGCTTCGAGGTGATCCGGGTGGATCAGGCCGCGTGCAGCCTGGGCGAGTTCCATCTGGGCGCGGGCCTGGAAGATGAGGGCGTTCATCTGGTGCTCGTCGGCGCGGGGGTTGATCGCGCCGCCCTGCGTCCAGTACGACTCGATGACGTCGGCGATCTCCGACTGGTACGCGACAACGAGCGGGCGGGCTTCGTCGGAGACGCGGTTCTCGTCGATGGTGGCGAGCCACATCGTGAGGGTGCGGACATCGATCAGCGTGTGCTCGCGGGACTGGATATCTCCGGGGACCTGCATGGTCATCTTGACCATGGAGGCCCACGACTTGCCGGACAGTCGGCGCGACTGGCTGCGGTAGTCGAGCCCGATGGACTCAACGAGCGGGCGGAACACCACATGCGGGGTGCCGTCAACATCAACGGCCTGGACCTGGTTCCCGTGGAACGGGATGGTGACGATGGAAGACATCGTGTAGACTCCTTTTCGTACATTCCTTGTGTTCCCCGTCGCCCGTGACCCCGGGCGGCGGGGATTTTCTTTTGCCGCCCTAGGCGGCGGGCTTTTCTGCGGGAACGAGCCCCGCCTCTACAGACACCGACGCGGCTCGCAGCAAACTGACCGCGTTCGGCAGCGACGGCTGCGCGCCGGAACGGATTCGACTCAAAGTCGTGCCCGTCATCCCGAGACGCACGGCCAGGCGCTCATCGGAGGTCTCCCCGAGACGATCACGCGCCCGGTCGATGACCTCGGGGCGGATGCGCCACTTCTGTCGCACTGTCCACCTCCCGTTTTCATCTTCTGGCTTGACTGCCACCCCCTGGCGGCATGACCACATCATGGCACGTCTGCCAATGTCTGGTCAACTATTTCTTGTAATTCGTGCCAGAAGGTGGCTGTAATTACAAGAAATTGCGGCCCCCACCAGCTGATTCATGCCACTACCCCCGCTTGCATCCCCCGGCTGCGCTGCCATAGGTTGGCAGTATGAGCACGCACACAGACTGGTACGACGACCTCACGAGCCACACGCCCCGAAAAGCGGCTGCCGAGCGCGCCGGAATCCCCACAAGCACGCTGAACCTCCAGTACAGCAAGGGGACACTCCGCCCCGAGACGGTGATCGCCCTAGCCCGCGCCTACGGGCAGAACCCGGTCGCAGCGCTCATCGCCACCGGCTACCTCGACGCTGAGGAAAGCGGGGCCAGCATCAGCCCCGAGCACGCCCTGCAAATTGCGCCAGATCAGGCGTTCCTGGACGAGATCGCTAGGCGTATCCACGCCAACCGGGACCGCTGGGACATGCCCTTTGACGAGGCGATGGGCGGGGGTTCGAACAGCAACGTCACTCCGATCCGGCCGGTGGTGGATGATGACGACCCGCTTGCCGGCATCGACCCCACGAAGTACGCCGCGCATCCGCGGACTGAAAACCTTGAAGAGGACAACCCCACCCCGTAGGAGGCCAGCTTGGACATCCCGGACCAGATCGCCGCCGCCATGGGCCTGCGCGTCGACGAGCTCCCCGTCCCCACGGATTGGCCCAACGGCCTATGGATCCCCGACCAGCACCGCATCATCCTGCGGCACGACATGGACTGGATTACCCACAGATGCACCCTCGCCCACGAAATCGGACACGCCCACCACCGTCACGAACTCACCGGAATCCCCCACCTCGACGCCCGCATGGAACGGCAGGCCGACGCGTTCGCCGCGCTCATCCTCATCGGGGCGCGCGAATACGCCACCGCCGAACGCGAGCACGGGCCCCACACCGGGGCCCTCGCCCATGCACTCGACGTCACACCCCACTACATCCGCGTATGGCGCGGACACCACGAAAGGACACCAGCATGAAGAACCTCACCACCCTCACCCTCGCCGCATGCGCGGCACTCACCCTCACCGCATGCGGAGGCGATGAGGAACCCCCGACCACGGAAGGTGGGGCGCTCGTCAAACAGCTCGGGCAGTGGGCCGGCGCGAACTGTGCAGGCGATGCCATCGAGGATTGCAAGGTGCAGTTCAAGGTCGACTCGATCGACACTGCCACCGGATGCGCCGGGTTCGGCTACGCGTCTCATCATGACGACCCTGCCGACGACACCGCCGATTACGTGCGTATCGGGACGACCATCAAGATGACCGGCGAAGCTGACGAGATCGACCAGAACTTCGGCACCAACTCGCAGTGGATGATGGTCGGCGCAGACGGCGTATCTCGACCACTCGATGAGGAGTACCTGTGCATTGGAGATGACATCGACCCCAACGACTCGTGGGCGCAGGCGACAGCACCGGGGATGACGATAGAGCGCACAACGCTCTACAAGATGCCTGAGGAAACCGGGAGCATTCAGCTGATGGATCAGATAGGCGGTACCCACTGGCAGTGGGAAATGCCCTAGAACGACGAAAAGCCCGGCCCGCGCCGCATGCCTGGATAGCGATGCGCGGCGGGGGCCGGGGTGACCGCCCACGAGGTGGGCAGCAAGGAGAAGTATAGCCATGCCGCAGAAACGAATCCGAAACGGCAAAACACGGTGGGTGGGCCGCTACCGCGACCCCGCAGGCCGCGAACGCAGCAAAACCTTCGACACCCGCCGCGAAGCCGCCGCATGGGAAGCGGAGCGTGAGCGCGAGATACGGCGCGGCGAATGGGTCGATCCCCGTGGTGCCCCGACCGTCGAGCAGCTGGTGCGCGAGTATGAGGCGCTGGCAGTCAAACCCGGCACCCGCCGCGACCGGTACCAGCTGCGCATCAATCTCGGAGACCTTGGGGCCATGCCTGTGACGTCGGTGCGCCGATCACACCTCGAATCGTGGGCGCTGCAGCTACGCGACGGCAGGCCGTGGGCAGGTGGCACGCCACTGTCACCGTCGGCGGTGCAGGTGCGGGTCGGGATGATGCGCACCTTGCTGTCGCGGGCGGTGGCCGATGGGCTGATCTCCGTCAACCCCGGCGACGTGCTCAAGCGCTTCCCAGTAGGTGAAACCGCCGACATCGTCGTGCCAGGCATCGATCAGGTGCGGGCACTGGTCGAACACGCGCACGCCCCATGGTTCAAACTTGCGGTGAAGATCGCCTCCGAAACCGGGCTACGCGCGGGGGAGGTGTGCGGCCTGCGGGTGCGGGACGTTGATGTGATGCGCCGGGCGATTCACGTGCGGGTGCAAGCCGGTGAAAAGGCCGGCGATGACTTGCGCGAGCTGAAGACGAAGAAGTCGCGCCGGGATGTGCCCATCAGTGAGGGGCTGGCGTTGGACATCGCCCGGGCGCTGGAGGGGCGCGGTGATGACCTTGATGCGCGGGTGCTGGTTGGTGCGTGGGGGCGGCCGCTGTATTCGGCGCGGGTGTCGCACCTCATGTCGGAGACCAGAAAGGCCGCCGGGGTGCCCGATGAGGTGCATTTCCATTGCCTGCGGCATTTCTACGCGTCGCGGATGCTTGCCGCTGGGGTGCCGCTGCCGACGGTGAGTGCGATGCTGGGGCATTCGTCGCCGGCGGTGACGGCGCGGATTTACTCGCACCATTTGCCGGATCAGTGGGACGCGGCGCGGGCTGGTGTGGATGCTGTTGCGGGACTGGTGCGGGACGGCGGGGATTTTGGGGGCCGTCCCGCAGAGTCGGGCTAGTCCCCCAATACGTCGTTGACCAGGGCAGTTGCTTCGTTTTGCACCTGCTTGAGGTGGTCGGTGCCCTTGAAGGATTCGGCGTAGATCTTGTACTTGTCCTCGGTGCCGGACGGGCGGGCGGCGAACCAGGCGTTTTCCGTGGTCACCTTCAGGCCGCCGATGGCCGCGTCGTTGCCGGGCGCCTCGGTGAGCTTGGCGGTGATGGGCTCGCCGGCGAGGACGTCGGCGGTGACCTGCTCGGGCGACAGCTTCTTCAGGATCGCCTTCTGCTCGCGGTTGGCGTCGGCGTCGGTGCGGGCGTAGGCGGGGGCGCCGAACTTGTCGGCCAGTTCCGCGTAGCGCTGCGACGGGGTCTTGCCGGTCACGGCGATGATCTCCGCGGCGAGCAGGTCCATGATCAGGCCATCCTTGTCGGTGGACCAGACGGTGCCGTCGTGACGCAGGAAGGACGCGCCGGCGGATTCCTCGCCGCCGAAGCCGACGCTGCCGTCCATGAGGCCCGGCACGAACCACTTGAAGCCGACGGGCACCTCGACGAGCTTGCGGCCCAGGTCGGCGACGACGCGGTCGACCATCGACGAGGACACCAGCGTCTTGCCCACGGCCGTGTCGGAGGCCCAGCCGGGACGGTTGGCGAAGAGGTAGTCGATGGCGACGGCCAGGTAGTGGTTCGGGTTCATCAGGCCCGCGTCGGGGGTGACGATGCCGTGGCGGTCGGCGTCGGCGTCGTTGCCGGTGGAGACGTCGAACTTGTCGCGGTTGCCGATCAGCGACGCCATGGCGTCGGGGCTGGAGCAGTCCATCCGGATCTTGCCGTCGGTGTCCAGCGTCATGAACCGCCAGGTCGCGTCGACCAGCGGGTTGACCACGGTGAGGTCGAGGCCGTGGGCGTCGGCGATGGCGCCCCAGTAGTCGACGGACGCGCCGCCCATGGGGTCGGCGCCGATCTTCACGCCGGCGTCGCGGATCGCCGCGATGTTGACCACGTTGGGCAGATCGGCGACGTAGTTGTTCAGGTAGTCGTGCTTGACCAGAAGGTCGCCGGCCTTCTCCACGGACTGGCGCTTGACGCCGTCGAGCCCCTTGGCCAGGTAGTCGTTGGCGCGGGCGGCGATCCAGTCGGTGGCGTCGGCGTCGGCGGGGCCGCCGGTGGGCGGGTTGTACTTGAAGCCGCCGTCGCGCGGCGGGTTGTGCGACGGCGTGACCACGATGCCGTCGGCGCGGCGCTTGTCGGTGCCGGCGGGGCCGCCGTCGAGGTCGCGGTTGTGCCGCAGGATGGCGTGGGACACCGCCGGGGTCGGGGTGTAGCGGCCCTGGGCGTCGACCATGACGGTGACGCCGTTGGCGGTGAGCACCTCCAGCGCGGAGATCATGGCGGGCTCGGACAGGCCGTGGGTGTCGCGGCCGATGTACAGCGGGCCCTCGATGCCCTGGCCGGTGCGGTAGTCGACGATGGCCTGGGTGGTGGCGTGGATGTGGTCCTCGTTGAAGGCCGTGTCCAGCGACGATCCGCGGTGACCGGAGGTGCCGAAGGACACCGCCTGGTCGGGGTTGCCCGGCTCGGGGTGGCGCGTGTAGTACGCGGTCACCAGTTCGGCGACGTCGATCAGATCCTGGGGCTGGGCCAGCTGCCCGGCGCGATCGTGGGCCATGGGGTGTCCTCCTGGACTCGGGGTGGAACCGTTTCCCTTCCAGTGTTCCCCTTTTCGCGGGTCGCCGCAGCGCGGGACCGGCCATCCGGGGGAGGTACGATCCACCCCGTGACCTCCTGCCCGGCTTCCCCTCCCCCTCCCCGTCGGTTCGGGCGCGTGCGCGCGTACGGGTTGGTCGCCGCGGGGTCGGCGGCGGGCGCGGTTGCGCGGGTCCTGGTGGGGTGGTTTGCGGCTCCGCTGCTTGACGACGCCTGGTCCACCGTGGTGATCAACGTCCTCGGATGTTTGGCCATCGGCGTCGCCGCCGGCGTGATGGCCTCGTCGGCGGCGATGGAACGGTGGTGGCCCCTCGTCGGCCCGGGAGCGTTGGGGGGTTTCACCACGTTTTCGGCGTTCGTCGTGCTGCTCGACGATCTCTCGGTGGCCGAGGCTGCGTTCGTCGTCGTCGCAACGCTGGGGCTGTGTCCCCTGGCCGCCCTGCTGGGCGAGAAGGCGGTGACCCGTGGTTCCTGAGTCCCCCGCCACCGCCCTGATGACCATCCTGCTCGTCGCAGCGGGTGCGGCGTTGGGCGGCATGACCCGGTTCTGGTTCGGCGCGGTCTCCTCCCGCGTGGCCTGCAGCGCGTTGCCGGGCACGTTCTTCGCCAACGTCGTCGCCTGCGGCATCGCGGGCCTGGCCTGGTCGACGTGGGACGGCGGCGGATTCGGATGGGCGGTCCTCGGCGCCGGGTACGCGGGGGCCCTGTCCACGTGGTCGACGCTGGCCCGGGAAATCGGCGAGCTGTACCGCACCCGATCGTGGTGGACGGTGGGCTACCCCGTGCTGACCGTCGTCACGGGAGCGGCGACGGCTTCGCTGTTTTTGAGTTGAGCGACGTTTTTGAGTTGAGCGGGCCGATCCATGCCCGAAAAGGCATGAGGGGGCTGTAACTTCTCCCCCATGAACGAATTCTTCAGTGCTCTCGACTCATTCGTCTGGAGCCCCTTCCTGCTGATCCCGGTGCTGCTGGGCACCGGCCTGTGGCTGACCATCCGCCTCGGCGCAGTGCAGCTGCGCATGCTCGGCCCGGCGTTGCGACTTGGCCTCATCGACCGCGAGGACGACGGCGGCGAGGGCGACATCTCCCAATACCAGGCGCTGGCCACCGCTTTGGCCGCCACCGTCGGCGTCGGCAACATCGTCGGCGTCGCCACGGCCATCGGCATCGGCGGCCCCGGTGCGCTGTTCTGGATGTGGGTGACGGGCCTGGTCGGCATGGCGTCGAAGTACGGCGAGGCGTTCCTCGGCGTGAAGTACCGCACCGTCGACGCCGCCGGCGAGCAGTCCGGCGGCCCGCAGTACTACCTGAAGAAGGCCATCCCGAACACCTTCGGCAAGGTCCTGGCCTACGTGTTCGCCGTCTTCGCGGCGATCGCGGCGTTCGGCATCGGCAACCTCACCCAGGGCAACGCCGTGGCCACGAACCTGAACACCGCGTTCGGCATGCCTCTGGAGGCCACCGGCGCCCTCATGT
Organism: Corynebacterium freneyi; assembly: GCF_030408835.1. NCBI lineage: Bacteria > Bacillati > Actinomycetota > Actinomycetes > Mycobacteriales > Corynebacteriaceae > Corynebacterium > Corynebacterium freneyi. The sequence continues at coordinate 640,578 of NZ_CP047357.1, read as the reverse complement.
TCGTGCTGGTCGGCGCGGTTCTCATCGGCGGCATCAAGTCCATCGGCCGGTTCACCGCCACGTTCGTGCCTATGATGATCATCCTGTACATCGGCGCCGCGATCTGGGTACTCGTGGCCAACATCTCCGGCATTCCGGGCGCGCTGGCCCTGATCTTCACCGACGCGTTCACCGGCACCTCCGCCGTGGGCGGTTTCGCCGGCGCGGGCATCATCCTGGTCATCCAGATGGGCGTCGCCCGCGGCCTGTTCTCCAACGAGTCCGGCATGGGTTCGGGCGCCATCGCCGCCGCGGCCGCGACGACCACCCACCCGGTGCGCCAGGGCCTGGTCTCCATGACCCAGACCTTCATCGACACCCTCATCGTCGTGTCCTTCACCGGTCTGGTCATCATCACCACCGGCACGTGGGAGGAGGGCGCCGACGACGCCGGGGCCATGACCGCCCACGCGTTCTCGGCGGGCCTGCCGGGCGACTTCGGCGGCGACCTGGTGGCCATGGCCATCGTGTTCTTCGCCTTCTCCACGATGCTGGGCTGGTCGTATTACGGCGAGCGCGCCTTCGAGTCCATCGTCGGCCGTCGCGGCACGATCCCCTACCGCTTCGTCTTCACCTGCGTCGTCTACCTGGGCGCCGTCACCGAGCTGGAGACCGTGTGGGCCTTCGCCTCCGCCCTCAACGGCCTGATGGCCCTGCCGAACCTCATCGGCCTGATCGTCCTGTCGGGCCTCATCGCCCGCGAAACCAAGGCATACCTGGACTTCGACCCGCAGCTGCGCGCGTCGGCCCGGGAGGTCGCCGAATGGGAGCGCAACCGCGCCCTCTCCGGCAGGTGACGCACGCCGCCGCCGGGGTCACCGGGGGCGCCTACCTGCCGCTCAGCCGCAGGTAGGCGCCGCGTCGGGGTCGTCGAGCGCCTCGACCGCATCGCCGAGCGTGCCGACGCTGACCAGCTTCATGTCCCCGGCATCCGCCGTCAACGCCTCCGAGCAATTGTCGGCGGGCACCAGGAACATCTCCGCACCACCCGCGCGGGCGGCGGCGATCTTGTGCGTGATGCCGCCGATCGGGCCGACCACGCCGACGCCGTCGATGGACCCGGTGCCGGCGATGGTCCGGCCCCCGGTGAGATCGCCCGGGCTGAGCTTGTCCACCACCGCCAGCGACAGCATCAGGCCCGCGGACGGCCCACCGACGCCGGAGACGTGGTACTCCACCTCGACGTCGCCTTCGGGCTGGGCGGCCATGCCGATGCCGAGGAACGCGGCGTCGTCGTCATCCGGATGCGACCCCAACTCGACCTCGACCTGCTTCTCCTCGCCGTCGCGAACGATGTCGAGGGTGACCCGGTCCCCCGGCGCATGGCCGACGACGGCGGCCTGAAGGGTTTCCGGACGGTCGATCTCCTCGCCGTCGACGGCGACGAGCACGTCGCCCTCCTCCAGGACCCCCTCGGCGGCGGCGCCCTCGGTGATCATCGCGACGGTGACCTCGATGGGCAGCCCCAGCTGACGCAGCGCCGACGCGGTGGCGTTGGCCTCCGAGTCGGAGAACATCAGCGCATTGCGCTCGTTGACGTCCTCCCGGCTCAATCCCGGCGGGAAAATCGCCTCGATGGGCACGACCTTCTGATTCGGGTCGGCCCACATCCCCATCGCCTGCGCCAACGACAGGTTGTGCGACACGGCGACGGTGGTCATGTTCAGCTCGCCCTCCGACGGGTCGGGGTCCCCGCCCGTGACGACGACCGCCTCATCTCCGTCGATCTCGCCGAGAACGTCGAAAAGCGGGCCCGGTCCTTCGGCCGCGAACGGCACGGGAACGGACGGCGACGACAGCACGGCGGCCAACGCCACGATCGGCGCGGCGCCGACGAGGAGGGTTCTGGTACGGCGGTGCACGATCGCCAACCCTACCGGTGCTTCGTGTTCGCCCTGCGCGAGCATCGCCGCGAACCCGCCCGCGATCAGTGACCGGGCACCCCCGCGCCGGTACGGTTGGGATCATGAGTGGACAGGGATTCGGATTCACGCCCGGCGACGATGACGACCGCGACGACCGCGATGACGGCCGCGGCGGCCAGGGCCAGAACCCCTTCGGCGGCTTCGGATTCTTCGGGTTCCCGATGGGCGGAGCCGGACAGGGCGGCCAGGGCGGTCCCGGCGGCCAGGGGGGTCCCGGCGGCCAGGGTGGCTTGGGTGATTTCCTCAACCAGCTGGGACAGATGATGTCCGGCATGGGCCAGCAGATGAACGCGCAGGACGGCGCGCCGGTCGACCATTCCGTCACCGAGCGCATCGCCCGGCAGCGCATCGGCCAGGTCGCCCCGGTTCGCGATTCGGAGCGGGAGGCGCTGACCGACGCCCTGCGCCTGGCCGAACTGTGGCTCGACGACGCCACGACGCTGCCCGCCGGCGCCAACCGCGCCGAAGGGTGGAATTCCCTGCAGTGGCTGGAGCACACCTTGCCGACGTGGAAGCGCATCGTCGACCCCGTCGCCGAGCAGATGGCGGAGGCCTCCGTCGCCGCCATGCCGGAGGAGGCCCGCGAAATGATGGGCCCCCTGCTCGGCATGATGAGCCGCATGAACTCCATGAACTTCGGGGTTCAGCTCGGCGGCGCCCTGGCCGACCTGGCCAAGGACGCGCTGACCGGCTCCGACCTGGGCCTGCCGCTGCACACCACCGGCGCCGCCGCGCTGCTGCCGACGCACCTGACCGCCCTGGCGGAGGAACTGGAGCTGCCCGCCCGCGAGCTCTACGTCTACGCCGCCGCCCGCGAAGCCGCCCACCAGCGCCTGTACGACCGGGTGCCGTGGCTGGCCGAGCGGATGATCTCGTCGGTCGAGGAGTACGCCGCCGGCCTGGTCTTGGACTACTCCGGCATCGAAGACGCCGCCCGCGGCCTGGACCTGGAGTCGATGCAGGACCCGGCGAAGCTGCAGGAGGCGATGTCCGCCATGCAGAACATGGACCTGTCGCCGAAGATCACCTCGTCCAACCAGCACGCCCGCACCCGCCTGGAAACCCTCCTGGCGCTGGTCGAGGGTTGGGTCGAAGTCGTCGTCGACGACGCCCTCGGCGAACGCCTGCCCGGCGCCGCCCAGCTCGACGAAGCCTGGCGCCGCCGCCGCGCCTCCGGTGGCGCGGAGAAGGCCCTGGAAAAGGCCACCGGCATCAACCTCGGCGCCCCGAAGATCCGCGAAGCCGCCGACCTGTGGCGCCGCCTGACCACCGCCGTCGGCGTCGACCGCCGCGACGGCGTCTGGGACCACCCCGACTTCCTGCCGGTGGCCGAAGACCTGGACAACTCCGCCGAATTCATCGACGGCGTGCTCGGCGGCGACGCCTCCGACGACTTCGACCCCATCGCGGAACTGGAGGACCAGCTGCGCAAGGAAGCCGAAGAAGGCGACGAACGCGACCAGCCGGACGGGGAGAACTAGGACCCGGCCGCTACGACCGCACTCCCCACCGCTGATACGCCTCCAGATAGCCCCGCGCCCGCTCGTGGTGCGGGGCCTTCGACGCCCATGCCCAAAACTCGTCCGAGTGGCCGTCGTCGATGAAGGTGTGCACGAGCTCATGGACGATGACGTCGTCGAGGACGTACGCCGGGACGTCGGCAAGCCTGTGCGACACGCGGATCCGCCCCGGATCCCCCGTCACCGACGCCCACCGGCGCGACATGTTGCGCACCCACTTGATGGACTCCATCCGCGGCCGGCCCTCCAGAACCGTGCGGGCGAGATGGCGGGCGCGCTTGTCCAACGCGGCGTCGTCGAGATTGTTGCCCACCTTGCGGCGGACGCGTTCGACGATGTCGGCGACCTGGCGGCGCTCCTCCGCCTCCGGCAGGTCGTCGGGGATCATGACCACGATGCGGCTGCCCTCCGCGCGGGCGGACACGGTGCGCCGACGTCGCTTCGAACGGCGCACGTCAACGTCCGGCCCGTAGTCGGGGCGGTCGCGATTCGGGCGCGTGCGGTCCATGCCCCCAGCGTAGACGGCTTCGGGGGTGAAACGGGCCGATTCGCCGGGTGCGCGCGTGCCGCGGCCGTGCTTCAGTGTCGGCATGGGGGTTGGGATCGGGGAATCCGCGCCGGTGCTGCTGCATCGCCACGTGCCTGTGCTGCTGCGGCCGGGCGGGCGCGTCCAATTCGGGGCGGACGCGCGCACGTGCCTGGTGTTCCCCATCCCCGACGGCGTCGCCCCCGGCCCCGTCTTCGCCGCCCTGCTCGCCGGCACCCGCGGCGCCTGCATCTCCGAGGGCCTGGCCGGCACCGAACTGCCCGCCGCGACGGCGCACCAGCTGGTGGGTGAACTGCGCAGGGCGGGGTTCGTCGACAAGCACCGCCAACCCGGGCCCGTCGCCCTCATCGGACGCGACGGCCTGCGCCCGCGGCTGGCCGACGCGCTGCGCCTGCGCGGCTGGTCCCCGACCTCGCGCATCCCGGGCCCGGCCACCGCCGCCTGGATCACCCGCGCTCCCGTCGCCTCGGTGGGGACGGTCGTGCTCACCGGGTTCGAGGTGCCGGACGTGACCCTGCTGGGGACTCTCCGCGGCCGCGGGATCGCGCACCTGTCGGTCGTGCTTCGCGACGGCGTCGGCGTGGTCGGCCCCTGGGTCCCCGACTCCGCCGCCCCGTGCCCCGCCTGCGCCGAAGAACACCGCGTCGACGACGATCCCGCCCGCCGGATGCTCGCGCTGCAGCTGGCGGGCAGGGTCGGCACCGCCCCGCCGGAGACGGTGACCGCGACGATCGCCACGGTCATCGCGCAGCTGGGGTCGATCACCGCCGGCGACGGGTCGCTGTTGCGCGGCGCGGACGTCGTCGTCGACCCGCATGGCCTCGGCGGCCGGGTGCGCCCGCTGCTGCCGCATCCGAGGTGCCCGGTGTGCACCGGCGCGGCGGCGATGGCCCGGTAGGGGGCACAATGGCCACCATGAGTGAAGATTCGGTCTCCGGGTCCCCGTTCCGCCGCGCCGCCCGGTTGGCGTCGGTGCCGCTGTCGGCGGGGGCGCGGGCGTTGAATCCCCGCAGCCGGGAGGCCAATCCGCGCAAGACCGCCGAGCAGTTGGCGTCGGTGCTCGGCGAGCTCAAGGGCGGGGCGATGAAGGTCGGGCAGGCTCTGAGCATTTTCGCGCCGATCCTGCCCGACGAGTTCGCCGAGCCGTTGGCGGGCACGTTGCGGTCCCTGCAGGCGGAGGCCCCTCCCCTGCCGGCGGCGTCGGTGCACCGCGTGTTGGACCGGCAGTTGGGCACCGCGTGGCGCACCCGTTTCCGCGAGTTCGACGACGTGCCCGTCGCCGCGGCGTCGATCGGCCAGGTGCACAAGGCGGTGTGGTCGGATGGTTCGACCGTCGCCGTGAAGGTGCAGTACCCGGGTGCGGACAAGGCGATCAAGGCGGATCTGCGCCAGTTGAAGATGATCACGCCGATTCTCCAGCAATTCGAGGACGGCATGAACATGACGGACCTCGTCGACGAGATCGCCGACAACGTTCTCGACGAGTTGGATTACCGCATCGAGGCCGATCACCAGCGTGCGTTCCATGCGGCGTTCGGCGGTGGCCAGGAGCCGCGCCTGCATGTGCCGAAGGTGTACGCGTCGGCGCCGAAGGTGCTGGTCAGCGAGTGGGTCGAGGGTGTGCGCCTCGGCGAGATCATCGAGCACGGCACGCAGGACCAGCGGTCGTGTGCCGCGGAGGCGCTGACCGTGTTCGAGTTTGCGTCGCCCGACTTGGTGCATCGAATGCACACGGACCCGCATCCCGGTAACTTTTTGCTTTCCGACGACGGCGTCCTCACCGTCATCGACTTCGGCGCGTGCATTCATCTGCCCGAGGGGTTGCCACGGCCCCTGATCGAGTTGGTCGCGGCGGTCGTCGATGGCCGCAAGGAGGATCTGCTGGATTTGGCGGTGGAGCACGGGTACGTCACCGGCGGCCGCGAGAAAGATCTGACGCCCGAGGAGGTCGAGGCGTTCCTCCTTCCGTTCGCCGAGCCGTTGTCGCACGACGATTTCGTGTTCACGGTGGACTGGTTGAAGCGGGTGATGGCCCCGTTCCTGGATCCGTCGTCGCCGCAGTCGAAGTTGAGCCGCAAGTTCGGCATGCCGAAGCGGTACATCATGATTCACCGGATCCTCGCCGGCGCCGTCGCGGTGTTGGCGCAGTTGTCGGCACCGGCTCCGTATCGGCAGGTGATCGCGGAGCATTATCCCGAAATGGTTGGGTTGGATCCCGGGCGGTAGCGTCTCGGTCATGCGACCGCAGGAGTTGTACCACCAGGTGGGCATGACCCATGAGGGACTGTCCGGCATCGTCGACCAGGTGCGCCAGTTGGTGGCGTCGGCGGAGGTGTGGGATCGGGCGACGCTGACCGTCGATGATTCCGCGGTGATCACGCCCGCCGAAGCCGCGGATGCCGTCGTCGATGATCTCCGCGCCTGCGCCGACGCCCTCGACCTGGCGATCGGGCATGCCGAGGCCGCCTGGTCCGCCAGTTCCCGCATCGGCGACGGCGGGTAGCCCCCGGATCGTCGCGGAATCCGGTGGTCCGAGAATCCGGTGCGCTTAGAAAGGGCTGCCCCAGAACGGGTTGTCCTCGAACGGTGTTGTCCTCAGGAGGTGTTGTCCTAGAACGGGGATGCGTCAGAAGGGAATGCCCGGTCGCGGCCCCAGCGGCTTCGGCGGCTGCGGCACGCGGTGGGCATCCACATCAGCCCGACACCACCCAGACCCCTGCTCACGCCGACGCCTGGCCACCCGCGCCGAGACCTGCTGCCGCGACCACAACTCATCATCGACACACGGCCACCCATCATCAGCCGCGACCACCAACCCACCGGCCTGTTGCCGCACATCCGGGTCATCGGAGTTGAGCGGCCCGGCAACGAAATCAGCCAACTCCTCCTCGTACCGTCTGGTCTGACGGGCGTGTGTGCGCAGTGCGGCATCGATATCGGCCTGCTCCATCGCCGCCTGCCTGTCGGCTTCGGCTTTCATCCGCCGCAGATTATCCCCGTGAATCGTCGACGCCCGACGGGTGGCCCGCTGGGAAAACGTCTGCCGGCCGATATGGGCAATCGGACCATGAGCCACCGTGGTGGCAAACACATGTCCGGCATGGTCGACCCACGTCACCGACCCATCGGCATGCATCACCGCGCGCCAATGCTTCGAGGTCTTCAGGTTGTGGTGGCGCTGGCACAAGCACTGCAGATTCCACGTCGCCGTCACCCCCAACCCATAACCACTGCCGCCACCGTCACCGTCACTGGTGGTGTGGGTGGGGTCGTAGTCGATGACATGGTCGATCTGACATCGATGCGCCGGCACATCACACCCCGGGAACCGACACTGACCATCACGGCCGCGTACCCGCGCTTTTTGTGCGTCGGTGGGCACATACCCACCGGTGGCCGAGTCCGACGACAACCGAACAGTCGCCGCCCGGGACAGCCACGCCTTGGTCAGGTACTTCGGCAACCAGCCGGCACCATCGAGCCACACCTGCACATCGCCCTCATCAGCAGTGCCGGTGGTGTTGGTGCCGTCGACGTAGACGTTCATCGTCACCGACACCCCCTCACCCTCACCACGACACAACGCGATGAGCGCATCGGGCAAAGAACACTCATTGCCATCGTTGCCGTCGTTGGCCTTCGCATCCCTAATCGCCCGCACGGTGGCGTCGAGCTCGGCGAGGCGGTCTTTGCGCAACACCACGATCAACTGCCCGAAATCACCAGCTCCCTCATTGTCGACCCCGTACGACTCACCGACAATCGGCCTCGGCTCGTCGTCGGGTGGGGTCGACACCGGTTCGATGGCTTCGACGATGCGGCGCAACTCCCGGGCGAAGACCCTCGGCCCGGGCAGGGCCTGGAAGTCCTTCCTCGGACACAGGTAGGCGACGAACTTGTCTTCCACCGCAGCGAGATTGTCGTCGGATACCGCGGCAATGGCCGCGGCAATCGTGGCCAGGCGCTCATGCGGCCACGCCCCCGACCGGCATACGCCCAAGACTTTGGGCATGCGGCGCAGCATCACCCCGACGTCGCAGTATCGGGCGGCTTTGCCGCGTGACAGGCCCAGGCGCGTGGCCACGCAGGCGAGGTGGGAGTCGACGTCGTCGTCACCGTCGGGGGTAACTGCAAGGCAGATGTCGATGTCGACGATGTTGCGCCGCCGGGCGAGGTTGCTCACCGGCTCATCGCGTTCGGTGGCCCACCGCTTCCGCGCAGGTGGCGGCTCGGTGTCGTGATGATCGTGATCGTGATGGTGGTGGTTGTTGGTTGCGTCATGGTCGAATGCCATGTCGATTCCCCCCGGCGCTGGATGCGCGTGTCGAAAGTGACTGTGTCGCGTGATCGCTGCTGCTGATCTGCCCCGATGCGGCAGCCTCCCCCGGCCCCGCCGTCACCATTCATCATACAAGTGTTCGAGTCGATTCCTTCGAACATTGGGTAACGATTCGGGCTCGTTTCGCCCCACCGTTCACATGTGCATCAGGGCGCATGCGTACCCGCCGCCGTCGTCAAGCAAAGCAAGCGCACCCCACACGCAACAAGGCCCGCACCCACCGCAGACGCAGCGGTCGCGGGCCCGAACCCGGGGCGGCCTACGACCGGGCGGAAACGGCCTCACCGAGCGGCACATCGCCGTCGAGGAACGCGATCTCGCGCCGACCGCCGAGCTCGTCGAACCGCCCGACCACATGCGCGATCATCGCCGCAACCGTCGCACGCGACGTGGTGCGCTCGACGCCCTCGGGCACCTCGGAATCATCGCCGACGTACACGTTGCCGGCCGGCTCCTCCGTCAACGCACCCGGCTTCAGGATCACGTACCGCAACCCCGACTCGCGCAGATGCTCGTCCGCCGCGGCCTTCGCATCCGCGTAATGCACGAACGGATTGTCCGCCGGCACGCCGTGGTCACGCCGCGCGCCCCAGTACGACACCATCACGTACCCGGCGTCGCGCGGGCAGGCGTCCATCGACGCGATCGCCGCGACCTCGTCGACCGCCTTCGTCCGCGCCGGATCCCCGCCGCCGGCGCCCGCCGACCACACGACCAGATCCGTCCCCGCCAACAGGGCCGCCCACCCGTCCGCATCGAGCCGCTCGATGTCGACGACGTGCGGCACCGCGCCCGTGGCCTCCACCTCGTCGGCGTGCCCCGGGTTGCGGATCACCCCGATGACCTCATGCCCCGCGCCCGCCAACAGCGGCAGCGCCCGCAGCGCGACTTTTCCGTGTGCTCCGATGACGTGGATTCGCATGGCCCCACGCTACCGACGTGGCGCCGCCGACGCTTCCCCGCTTTACGACGACGCGATCAACGCCAGCAACTCGGCCCCGAACTTCTCGACCTTCACGGGACCGATCCCCGGCACCGCCAACAACTCCGACGGCTCCGACGGACGCGCCTCGGCGATGGCCGCCAACGTCGCATCGGAAAACACCACGTAGGCGGGGACGGACATCTCGCGGGCGGTCTCGGCCCGCCATGCCCGGATGGTCTCCACCAGCTGCGGGTCGACGTCCGACGGGCACGACGAACACCGGCCGATGATCCGCTCGGCGTTCGTGGCCAGACGCCCGCCGCAGGTGCGGCACGTGACGGCCTTCTTCTTCGCCGGCTGGGCGGGGGCCGCCGCGACCAGGCCCGGAACGTCGAGCCCCTCCAGGAAACGACTGCGGCGGCGGGTGCGGCGGCCGCCCTCCTGCCGCGACAACGACCACGACAACTCGAGATGCTCGCGGGCGCGCGTGACGCCGACGTAGAGCAGACGGCGCTCCTCCTCGACGTCCTGGGAATCGTCGCCCTTCTTCAACGCATGCTGGATGGGGATGTTGCCGTCGGTCAGGCCGACGAGGAACACCGCGTCCCACTCCAGGCCCTTCGCGGCGTGGAGGCTGGCCAGCGTCACGCCCTGCACCGTCGGCGGCTGCTTCGCCTGCTGACGGGTGCGCAACTGCCCCAGCAGTCCCTCGATGCGCAACTCCGGGTCGGTGTGGACGAGTTCCTCGCACAGGTCCGCCAAGGCACCCAACGACTGCCACCGTTCGCGGGCCTGGGCGCCCTCCGGTTCCTCCCGGGTCAGGCCCAGCGGCACGAGGGTGGCCCGCACCAGCTCCGACAATTTCCTGCCCACCAGCGGCGCTCCGGTGTCCCCCGCCGAACCGTCGCCGGCGGTGGCCACGTCCGGCCGCCGCGCCACCCGGATCAACTCGGTGACGGCCTGCTTGATCTCCGGGCGCTGGTAGAAGCCCTCGCCGCCGCGCACCTGGTACGGGATCCCGGCTTCGCTCAACGCCTGCTCGAACACCGCCGACTGGGCGTTGACGCGGTAGAGCACCGCGATCTCCGACGCCGGCACGCCCGAGTCCAGCAACCGCCGGATCTGCCGGGCGACGACGCGCGCCTCCTGGGGCTCGTCGTCGAACTCGGTGTACCCCGGCTCCGGGCCGTCGGGACGCTGGCCGATCAGCTGCAGGCGCGACCCTGCCAGACGCCCCTTCGCCATGCCGATGACCTCGTTGGCCAAACGCACCACCTGCGGCGTCGACCGGTAGTCGCGTTGCAGCCGCACTACCGTCGCGTCGGGGAAGCGCCGCGAAAAGCCCATCAGGTACTCGGGGGTCGCGCCGGTGAAGGAGTAGATGGTCTGGTTCGCGTCGCCGACGACGGTGAGGTCGTCGCGTTCGCCGAGCCACGCGTCGAGCACCCGCTGCTGCAGCGGGGTGACGTCCTGGTACTCGTCGACGACGAAGCTACGGTATTGCGCGCGGAATTCCTCCGCCACGGCGAGCGAATTCTCCATCGCCCCGGCGGTGTGCAGCAGCAGGTCGTCGAAATCCAGCAGCATCCCGTCGGGCGAGGTCTTCATGTCCTCGTACGCGCGGTAGGCGGCCGCCAGCTTCTCGGCCGGGACCGGTGCGACGCGTCCATGCTTGTCGACGGCTTCCGCGTAGCCCTCGGGAGTCACCAACGAGGCTTTCGCCCACTCGATCTCCCCCATGACGTCGCGGATGGTCTCCTTGCCGGAGTCCAGTCCGGTGGCGCGGACGGCGCGGGCGACGACGGAAAACTTGTTGTCCAGCAGCCGCCACGGCAGATCACCGGCGACCTGCGGCCAGAAGTACCGCAGCTGGCGCAGCGCCGCCGAGTGGAACGTGCGGGCCTGCACGCCCGTCGACCCCATCGCGGTGAGCCGGTCGCGCATCTCGCCGGCCGCGCGGGCCGTGAACGTCACGGCGAGGATCTTCTGCGGCTGCACGAACCCCGACCGGATCAGATGGTCGATGCGGTGGGTGATGGTGCGGGTCTTGCCGGTGCCGGCGCCCGCGAGAATGCACACCGGCCCCAACGGCGCGGTGGCCGCCTCGAGCTGGTCCGGGTCGAGGGAGATGGCCCCGCCGGCGGCGAGGTTACTTGACGACATCCGGATCGGAATCCTCCTTGAGCACGCGGCGGACGTACAGCAGCCGGTCGCCCGGCTCGACGGACTCGCATTCCGGCGAATCGATGCGGTACAGCTCGCCGGAGCGCACGACGCCCAGGACGATGTCCGCGAGGTGACGCGGGTTGGCGCCGATCTCCTCCTCGGTGACCAGACGCTCGGCGACCGAGAAGCCCTCGTCGGGGCTGAGCAGGTCCTCCATCATCTCCACGACCGACGGCGTCACCGTGGCCAGGCCGAGCATGCGGCCGGCGGTTTCGGAGGAAATGACCACCTGGTCGGCGCCGGACTGGGTGAGCAGGTGGCGGTTCTCCGACTCGCGCACCGACGCCACGATGGTCGCGCCGGGGGCGATCTCCCGCACCGACAGGGTCACCAGCACCGCCGTGTCGTCCTTGTTCGGGGCCACGACGACCGACCGGGCGCGGGGCACGCCGGCGAGTTTGAGCACGTCGGCCTTCGTCGCCGACCCGTGGACGGTCACCAGCCCGCGCACGCTGGCCTGGTCGAGGGCCTGCTGGTCCTTGTCCACCACGACGATCTGCGACGGGTCGACGCCGTCGGCGAGCAGCGCCGCAATGGCGGAACGGCCCTTCGTGCCGTAACCGATGACGACGGTGTGGTTGCGCATTTGCTTCCTCCAACGCTGGATCTGCAGTGCCCGGCGGGATTCCTCCGTCAGCACCGTCAGGGTCGTGCCGACCAAGAGGGCCAGGAACACCACGCGCAGCGGCGTGATGATCAAGATGTTCATGATGCGGGCGCGTTCCGTCACGGGCGTGATGTCGCCGTACCCCGTCGTCGACAGGGACACCGCCGAGTAGTACAGGGCGTCGACGAAGGTCAGGGGCTCGGTGTAGCCGTCCTTGTCGAGGTACACGACGAACGTCGCGATGAGCATCATCGCCAACGCGTAGCCCAGGCGCCGGGCGATGAGCCGCCACGGGTCCCGCCGCGCCGCCTGCGGCATGCGGATGACGCCCAGCAGGGCATGATCCGGCAGGTCGTCCAATTCGATGTCGGAGCCCAACCGATCGCGGATCCTGTCGCGCATCGTCAGCCACCCTTCCGCGTCGTCGTGTCCGCGACGAGCTCGCGCATCGCCTCGTCCAACTCTAGCCGGTCGGGCAGGTCCTTCCCCGCCGGTTCCACGGTGACGTCGTCGACGATGTAATGGAACGCCGCCCGCACGTCCCCGGGGTCGATGTCCTCGCCCGCCGCGCGGCGACGATCCGCCCAGGCGATGCGGTACACCGCCAGCTGCAGCGCCGCCTGCCGGGCCTTCTCACCGACCGGCCTGCGCCCCGTCTTCCAGTCCACGACCATCCACGTACCGTCGATGCGGAACACCGCGTCGATGCGCCCGACGATGCGCCGGCCGCCGACGCCGATGTCGAACGGCTCCTCCACGAACTCCGGCGTCCGATCCGCCCACTGGCTCGCGGAGAACTTCGCCTTGAGCTTTTCGACGTCCGCGTCAACCATTTCGCCGTCCTCGTCGACGACGGCGAACAGGTCGTCGTCGTCAAGCAATGCCGACGTGCCGAAACGATTCTCCAACCAGGCGTGGAACGCGGTGCCGCGACGCGCGAACCGGTTCGGCTTGTACGGCACCGGCCGGGCGCGACGACGGGCGAACGCCTCCGGGTCGGCTCGCAGGGCCTGGTACTCGCTGGTGGACAACTGCACCGGCATCGGCACCGACACCGCCTCGGTGCGGGCGCGGCGGCGCTCCTCCAGAAGCATGGACACCTCGTCCTCCCACACCTGCGACAGGTCGCCCGGCACCGGGCGGGAAGAATCCGGGGCCGACAACGCGTCCGGGGAATCCGGATCGGCGAAGGAGCGGACCAGCCCCGCGGCCCGTTCCAGCACCTCCCGGCGCGCGGGATCGGGCGCCGCGGGCCAGCGCACCCCTTCGGCATCCGGGATGGGCAGGGGCTCGGCGGAGACCTCGTCGACCCACGTCTCCACCGCGTCGGGACGCAGCGCCCGCAGCGCCGTCAGATGCTCCGACGGCCCATCGGGCTTCTTGCGCCCCGGCGTCATCCGCTGACTTCCCGACACCAGCAGCACGTCCTCCGCGCGGGTGACGGCGACGTAGAACAGGCGGTCGGCCTCGGCGATCTTCGCCGTGCGGTACTGCGCCTTGTGCTCCTCGAGTGCGGCGGCCAGCTCGCTCTGGTTCTCCGCCCCCGACGTGTCCAGCACGGGGGCGCCGTCCCCCGACTCGCCGTGCCCGGCCTCGTCCTCGCCGACGACGTCCGACGGCAACAGCTGCGCCTTGGTCAACCACGTGTCCACCTGAACCTCGTCGTACACCGACGCGCACACGTGCGGCACCGCCACGACGTTCCACTCCAGGCCCTTGGCCTTGTGGACGGTCATGATCTCCACCCGGTCGCCGCGCATCCGGGTCTTGCCGGGCTCCAGCCCCTTGTCGTGGACCGCCGCGCGATCGAGGTATCCCAGAAACGCCGGCAACTCGCCGCCGAGCCGCCGGGAGAAATCCGCCGCGACCTCGGTGAACCGGTCCAGGTGCACCGTGCCGACCTCGCTGACCGCGGCCTCCACGCGAATGCCGAACGCCTCCTCCACATCCGCGATGAGCTCCGGCAACGGCTTACGCAGCGAAAACCGCCGCAGGTTGCGGAGCTTCGCCGACAGATCCGCGATGCGCCGGCGACCCTCCTCCGAGTAGCCCGGCGCGGCGTCGCCATCGTCGTCGAGGGCCGGGTCCGCGACCGCGTGGCCGAGACCGGTCGGCGGCGTCACCCGCTGCGCCGCGATCTCCGCCAGGTCCGCGTCGAGGGCCGACAGGGGGCCGTCGACCTCCGCCTCGACTTCCGTCTCCCCCGCGTACCGGGCGAGCTGCCGGGCGCGACGCCCCAGGGCCTTGATGTCCGACGCGCCGAGCGGTGCGCGGGGCCACGTGAGGATGCGCAGCATCGCCCGATCGTCGGCCGGGTCCGCCAACACGCGCAGGCAGGCGATGACGTCGAGGATCTCCGGCAGGGTCAGCAGCCCCGCCAGCCCCACGATTTCGGCGGGCACCCCGGCGGCGGTCAGCGAGTCGAGGATGGCGGCGGAATGCTTGTTCTTGCGCACCAGAACCGCCGCGGTGATCGACCGGCCCTCCTCGCGGGCGGCGCGGAACTCCTCGGCCATGTGCTCGGCCACCCACGCCAATTCGTCGTCGGCGGTGGAGTGCAACGCCAACCGCACCGTGCCGCGCTCCGCCCCCGCACGCGGCGCCAATTCCTCGACGGTGCGGGGGCCGTCGCCGAATGCGCGGGAGGAGACGTCGTTGGCCAGCTCCAGCACCGCCGACGGGTTGCGCCACGACGTCAGCAGCTGCTTCTTCTCCGCCGGGCGCCCGTCGGGGCGCGGAAAGTCCGTGACGAACCGCGTCAGGTTCGCCGCCGTGGCGCCCCGCCATTCGTAGATCGCCTGCATCGGATCGCCGACGGCCGTGACCGCCGTGCCCGCGAACAGGGCGCGCAGCAACACCCGCTGGGCGTGGGAGGTGTCCTGGTATTCGTCGAGCATCACCACCCGGAACCGCGCCCGCTCAGACTCCCCGACTTCCCCGATGCCGTCGGCAAGCCGCGCGGCCATGGCCATCTGCCGGCCGAACGTCACCGCCCCCGCATCCTCGTGCCGCCGCCGCAGTTCCCCGACCAGCGGCAGCATCGCCAGCCGGTCCCGCTGGGCGCGCAGCGGGCCCTCCAGCTTGGAGTGCAGGTCCTTGCGCTGCCGCGGCGCCTTCGGCGTCTGCATGACGTTCGCGATGAACGCTTCGGTCTGTTCCCGCACCTCGTCGACGGAGGCGAGGTTCGAGTCGATTTCCTCCGACAGCGTCATGAGCTTGCCGACGAGGTCGGCCACCCCGAGATCCGTCGCAATGGATCCCCGATCTCGGACGAGCTCCCAGGCCATCTGCCACTGCGTGGCGCCGTCGAGGACCTCCGCCCCCGGTTCGGCGGGCAGCAACAGCCCGTATTCGCGCACCAGCGAACCCGCGTAGGCGTCGTAGGTGGACACCTCCGGGGTGATCACCTGCAGCGCCTCGCGGACCTGCGGGGAGGCGACGGCGTCGAAGGCTCGACTGGCCGCCAACGACGCCAACCGTTCGCGGATGCGCTGACCCAACTCGCGCGCCGCCTTGCGCGTGAACGTCAGGCCCAGGACCTCCTCCGGCCGCACGAACCCGTTGGCCACCAGCCACACGACGCGGGCGGCCATCGTCTCCGTCTTGCCGGCGCCCGCGCCCGCCACCACCAGAAGCGGCTCCGGCGGCGCGCCGATCACCTCGGCCTGCGCCGGGGTCGGCTGGTGCGGCTGCCCGATCATGCGCGACAGCGTCACCGGGTCGATGATCTTCCGGCCGGCGTTCATCGGCTCCCCTCCTTCGCCGGGCACGCCAGGCGCACCCCGCAGTGATCGCAATGGCGGCCGGGCGTGGCCAACGACCCCGGTCCCCGCAGGGCGGCGGCGACGTCGAGCACCGTGGCCCGCCACTGCTTCAACTGGTCCGACGTCAGACCCGACTGCACCCGCACCGACGGGCCGTCGGCGACGGGTTTGCGCGGGTACACCAACTTGCCGCCCGACGACTCCATCGGCCCCGACCCGTCGACGCCGCCCTCCGCCAACGCCAGCTGGTACGTCGCCAACTGCGGATTCTTCTCGACCTCCGCCGCCGAGGGCACGGTCGCCCCGGTCTTGACGTCGACGATGACGTAGCCGCCCTCCGGGTGTTCCTCCAGCCTGTCGATGCGCCCGGCGATCACCGCGTCGTCGTCAAGCGGAACCCTGACCCCGATCTCCGTGCCCACCGCACGCGATCCCGCCGCCCAGTCCGCCCACGTCTGAACCGCCGCAGCCCACTCACGCTGCATCGACTCGATGCGCCACGCGGGTTCGTCGACGATCCCGGGCAACGCCCGCACAAACGACTGCACCGCGTCCTCGACGGCGACGCCATCCTCCAACGCCTCGACGACTCGGTGAAACGCCGTGCCCAACGCCATCTGATCCGACGACGCCGGCTGCTCCAGCAGCGCCCGCAACGGACACTCGAGAACCTTGCCCGCCTTCGACGGACTCACCCGCACCGGCGACGACTCCGCCGGCTCGTCGGTGCTCGGATCGGCCAGGCCCCACCACTCGGACGGATCGGCGCCGGGCACGCCGTCGGCGGCCAGCCGCGCCAACTGCCGGGCCGCCTGCTCCCGGCGCACCGGGCCCGCCGACTCCGACAGCACCGCGGCACGCAACTCCGCCAGCAACGACCCCATCGACAGCACCCGCGTGACGTCCCGCGCCGTCTCGGCGACGGGCGACTCCGGCGTTGCCGCGGCCGCGTCGGCACCCGACTTCACCTCGACGTCGGCGCCCAACTCCGCGAGGAAACGGCTCGGCGACCCCTCGTCGTCCGGGGCGTCGACCGCCGTGACCAGCAGCCGACGCCGGGCGCGGGACACCGCCACGTGGAACAGGCGACGCTCCTCCGCCAACCGCTCGGCCGCATGCGACACCGGGGTGCCCGGCTCGATGCCGTCGTCGAGGAGATCGACGAGCTCGCCCTGGCCGACCACCGACCCCGTCCGCCCCAGCGACGGCCACACGTCTTCCTGCACCCCGGCGACGGCCACCGCCTCCCACTCGCGGCCCAACGCCGCGTGGGCCGACAAGATGACCACGGCCTCGCGTTCCGCGCCCCGGCGATCGCGGGCGCCCGTCGGCAACTCGTGGGCGGCGATCTCGCGGACGACGCCCGCGATGGTCACCGACGGATCGCCCTCGACGAGGTCGCCGAGGAAGTCGAAGAACGTCATGACCCCATCGAGGTCCCGGTCCGCCGCCGATCCCGCCGCGCCACCGCGCAGCGACGCCGCCATGAGGTGATCGGCCAGACCCGACGACTCCCACAGAGCCCAGGCGGCCGCCTCCACGCCCTCGGCTCGAGCGGCGCGGCCGGCATCGAGAATGCGCAGCGGGCCGGCGAGCACGTCGCGCTCGCGCTCCGGCAGCCCCGCGATGAGCTCCCCCTGCTCCGGCGTGCGCTCCTCCGCCGCGAGCAACCCGACGATGCGGTCCATCGCACGGCCGCCGGCGAGATCCGCGCGGCGCACGCCCCGGATCAGGCGGGTCAGGGTCACCGGGTCGGCGTTGCCCAACGGTCCGGCGAGCAGGCGCTCCCACTCCGACGGCGACAACCCTTCGTCGACCGCCCGCAACGCAAGGACCAGCGCGGCGACCATGCGTTGCTCGCCGAGCACGACGTCGGTGGGGTCCATGCGCACCGGCACGCCCGCGCGGGCCAGAGATCGGTGCAACGCGGAATCGCCCGCCCCCGAACGCACGAGCACCGCCATGTCCTTCCACGCCACGCCGTCCTCCAGGTGCGCGCGGCGCAGGAAATCCGCGATGGTCGCCTGCTCCCCCATCCCCGTGTCGTGGACGACGACGCGGGCGGCCGGACGCTCCCCGCCGACGCGCATGCCCCGAATGCCGCGCTCCGGCGGAGTGCCCGGCAACCGCGACGACACCCGGTTCGCCGCCACCGCGATCTCCGGCGTCGTCCGCCACGACGAATGCAGCACGATGCGCCGCCGCGGATCCGCCACCGAATCGAGGAACGCCGAATCCGCGCCGCGGAAACGCAGCACCGATTGGTCGTGATCGCCCGTGACCACCGCCAGGTCGACGCCCGGCAACAGCCTGCGGATCAACTCCGCCGACTGCGGGTCCAGGTGCTCCGCGTCATCGACGAGCAGCACCCGGATGCCCGCCTCCGCCACCAACGACGGATCGTCGTCGATCGCGGCGACCGCCGCCGACACCAGCTCGGCGGCGTTGAGCTCCTCGTGCCACGACAGCCGCGTCACCTGGCGGTATTCCCGGAGGAACGTCCCCGCGGCCACCCACTCGGCGACGCCGTGTTCGCGTCCCAGGCGCTCGAGCTCGTCGGCGCCGACGCCACGCTCGGCGGCCCGCAGCAGCAGATCCCTCAGCTGCCGGGCCATGCCGCGCAACCGCAGCGCGGGGACGAGCCGCTCCGGCCAATACGCCCCGCCCGCATCCGCGTGGCCCTCGAGCAACTCGCGGATCACCGCATCCTGCCGGGCACCCGTGGCCAACGCCGGCTCCGGCTTGCCCGCACGAACCGCAGCCGCACGAACCAGCGCGAACGCCAGCGAATGCACCGCGCGGACCATGCCGCCCGACCCGGCGCCCGACGAGCGCGGCAACCTCCGGGCCACGTCGTCGCGCAACCTCGACGCCGCCTCCTTCGACGGTGCGAGCACCTGCACCGAATCCGCCGGCCACCCCGCCGCGACATGCGCCGCAGCAAGATCCACCAGCAACGCGGACTTCCCCGTGCCCGGCCCGCCGACGACCTGCCAGGCCGCACCCGGGGCCTTCAGCTCCGCCAGTCGGTCGTCGCCCGGGAACAACGCGGCGACCGGCCCCTCCCAGGTTCGACGGGCCGGGGCCTCCGGCTCGGTCAAGCGCACGGCGGGCATCTGATTCATGGCGACATCATCGCACACGCCCCGGAATCGTTCGAACGGGCGTTCCCCACGCTCCGTCGACCCCGGCCACGGGTTCGTCGCCGACCGGTCGCCGGCCCGTCGCCAGCCCTTCCCAAACGCGCTACAGGCGCGCGCGGACCATCTCGGTCGCCCGCGCCAGACCGCGCCACGCGGCGGGCCGGGACTCCGGATGCGCCGCATGGAGGAACAGCCGGTTGCAGATCACCCGCGCCAGCAGGCCATCCCAATGCGGCACATGGTCGAACCGCCCGAGCAGGTCCTCGTCCGCCCCTCCCCAAGCCACGGCGTCGACGGCGGCGACGGCCCGCGTCCACCCGGCGGGATGCCAGCGCGGAACGAGATCGACGAACAGCGGCGGCGCCGACCCGTCGTACAGCACGGTGCCGACCGGATCCCCGTGCACGAGCTGCCCCTCGGCGCCCACCTGGCCGCGCAGGCCGATCATCCCGCCGGCTGCGGCGAGGGCCTCCGCCGCATCTCCGCGCGGCACCGCATCCGGGTCGAGGAATTCCTCGAGCTGCGCGATCGGATCCTCCGCCCACGCGGCGCGATCGCACACGTCGAAGACGTCGCCGCCGCCGCGGGCGAGGAAGCGGGGACGTTCGACGTCCGCCAGGGCCTCCTCCAACCTGCCGCAGGCGACGATGGTTTCGTCCGCCCGCGGTTCCGGGCGGCCCGGACGGTGCTGGCGGGCCCGCCACCCGGACAGGACGTGGCGGCCGTCGCTGGTGCGCACCGGGTGCGCCACCTCCGCCCCGTCGACCGCCAGCGATTCCAGCACCTTCGCCGACCACGCCGCACGCGACGGGTCGGCCACCGCGGAAATCACGGTGTCGCCGTAGAGCCAGCCGTCGTCCCACGCGGGGCCGGCGGGCACGGGGGTGCCGGACGCGCCGAAGGCGTCGGAGACGTGGGCCGGGGGCATGCGGGTCATCGGGTCCCCGCATCCTCCGCGAAGCGGAACTCGCGGAACGACATCGCCGCCGAATCGTAGAACAGCACGCGGCCCGACAGCGGCTCGCCGAAACCGGTGATCACCTTCACCGCTTCCGTGGCCATCAGCGTGCCGATCGTGCCCGGCACCGTGCCCAGAATGCCCGTCTGCTCGGCCGTGAGCACGGTCTCCGGGGCGGGCGGCTCGGGGTACAGGTCGCGCAGCCACACGCGCCGGCCGCCGCCGAGGTCCAGCCCGAACACGCTGACCTGTCCGCCCAGCTGGCGGATGCTGCCCCACACCTCGACGACGCCGAGCCGTTGGCAGGCGTCGGCGATGAGGTAGCGGGTCTCGAAGTTGTCGGTGCCGTCGATGACCAGGTCGTGGTCGCCGATGATCGCGTCGATGTTGTCGGGGCCCAGGCGCTCGTCGACGGTCGTGATCTCGATGTCGGGGTTGAGCGCCGCCATCTTCTCGGCCGCGGATTCGACCTTGGGCCGGCCGATGTCCTCGACGCGGTGAATGACCTGACGCTGCAGGTTCGTCAGGTCGACTCGGTCGTCGTCGACGACGGTGAGCTTTCCGACGCCCACCG
Source organism: Corynebacterium freneyi (assembly GCF_030408835.1). NCBI lineage: Bacteria > Bacillati > Actinomycetota > Actinomycetes > Mycobacteriales > Corynebacteriaceae > Corynebacterium > Corynebacterium freneyi. The sequence goes on along the minus strand of NZ_CP047357.1, from coordinate 620,011 downwards.
CGGACAGATAAAAGCCGACGGGCGAGCCGAGGCCGCCCGCGCCCACCATGATCACCTTCGCCCCGGCGAGCCTGCGCTGCCCCTCCTCGCCGAAACCGGGGATGGGCAGATGGCGGGCGTAGCGCTCGGGGTCGAACACCGGATCAGCCGAGGGGGTAGGGCCAGGGGTTCGGCGCGCAGCGTGCTCCGTCATCGGGGTACACCTCGTTCGGGTTGAGCTTGTGCAATTCGGAATTGTCCAGCGACAGCGTCTGCTGCATCATGATCGGCGCCACCGCGCCGTCGTCCGGGCAGGCCTCGTGGGAGGCGTAGCCGATGGCATGGCCGACCTCGTGGTTGATCAGGTATTGGCGGTAGGCGCCGAGGTCGCCCTCGAAAGTCAGGGCGCCGCGGACCCAACGGGCCTCGTTGATGAGCACGCGGGTCGGGTCGTCGCCGCGGCGATCCGAAATCGAGCAGCTGGTCTCCAGCGGAATCTCGTAGCCGCACTGTTCGTGCGCGGTGTCGGTGGACACCAGCTGGAAGACGAGGTCCGGGTTGTCGTCGCGTGCGACGCGCTCGAAGGCGAACTTCTCGTCGCGGATCCAGCCGCGCTCGTCGGCCAGGGTGGCGTCGATCATCCCGCCGAACGCGTCCGCGCCGCCGAAGCTGGCGGGGTCGACGGTGTCCTCGATCTCGACGGCGTAGCGCATGGTCAGCTCCTTGCCCTCGCCCACCCGGCCCGCGGCGGAGTCGACCGGGACGAAGACGCCCGACGATTCCTCGGTGAACGGCCCGCCCGGGGGCAGCTGGCCGACGTCGAGATTCTCGACGTACCCGCCCTCGGGGATGGGACCGTGCGGGAGTTCGCTGGTGGCCGCCGAAACGTTCGTCTTCTCTTCGCGGACGTCGCGGACGACGTCGACGACGACGATGACGGTGAGGACCAGCAAAACGGGGATGGCGTACGCGCGCCATCCCCACTGCCGGGCGAACCTGACGAAAAACGACTCTTTGCTCATGCGCGGGCGCTGCCGGATCGTGGCGCGCGGATCAGGCGATGAAGCCGACCTGGCGGGGAGCCGCCGGGCCGACCTGCACGTACGCGATCTTGGCGATCTGCGCGAGGTGGGTCTTGCCGGCGCCGTCGACGAGCTCGAGGACGCCCTCCCCCGCCGCGAGGCGATCGGAGAGGGAGGAGGCCAGGTCGCGGCCGCCCTCGACTCCCGAGATGTTCAGCTCGCGGGGGTTGTCAACGAATCCGATGGTGATGTCCATGCGGGACATCATAGCCCGGCCTCCGACGGCTAGTATCGGGGACGACCGTGCAGCACCGACATGAAGGAGATTCCGGTGGCAGACCGTCCCGCGCCGACGTTCGTCGAATTGGGGGTCGCGGCGGAAATCTGCGATGCCCTCGCGTCCGGGGGCATCACGCGGACCTTCGCCATCCAGGAGTTGACGCTGCCGCTGGCGCTCGACGGCACGGACATCATCGGGCAGGCCCGCACGGGCATGGGCAAGACTCTGGGCTTCGGCGTTCCGCTCATCGACCGGGTCTTCGACGATGCCCGCGTGCCGGAGCCGGACGGCACGCCGCGCGCGTTGGTCGTCGTGCCCACCCGCGAGTTGGCGGTGCAGGTCGGCGAGGATCTCGAGCCCATCGCCGAGGCGGTGGATCTGCGGGTGACCACGATCTACGGCGGTCGCCCGTACGACGAGCAGATCGAGGTGCTCAATGCGGGCGTCGACGTCGTCGTCGGCACGCCCGGCCGCCTCATCGATCTCCATCAGCGCGGCGACCTCAACCTCGGGGCGGTGCGGATCCTCGTCCTCGACGAGGCAGACGAGATGCTCGACCTGGGCTTTTTGCCGGACATCGAGAAGATCCTCCGGGCGGTTCCCGAGGGTCGGCAGACCATGCTGTTTTCGGCGACGATGCCGGGGCCGATCCTCAATCTGGCGCGCACCTTCATGGATCGTCCGGTGCACATCCGCGCCGAGTCGGGCGAGTCGGAGGCGAGCGTCCACGACACGACGCGGCAGGTGGTGTTCCAGTCGCATCAGATGGACAAGCTGCCCGTCATCGCGCGGATCCTCCAGGCCGAGGGCCGCGGCCGGACCATCATCTTCGCCCGCACGAAGCGGTCCACCGCGTCGGTGGCCGAGCAGCTGGGCGAGCGGGGTTTCCGGGCGACGGCGGTCCACGGGGACATGGGCCAGCCGGCGCGCGAGAAGTCGCTCAACGCCTTCCGGTCCGGCGACGTCGACGTGCTGGTGGCCACCGATGTGGCGGCCCGCGGCATCGACATCGACGACGTCACGCACGTCATCAACCATCAGGTGCCGGAGGACGAGATGACCTACGTCCACCGCATCGGCCGCACTGGCCGCGCGGGCAACACGGGCACGGCCGTCACGTTGGTGGGCTGGGATGAGCTGATGCGCTGGAAGATGATCGACGACGCGCTCGGCCTGGGTTTTCCGGAGCCGCCGCAGTGGTTTTCGACGTCTCCGGAGCTTTACGACGCCCTCGGCATTCCCGAAGACGCCGGGGAGTCGGTGGGGCCCGCCCGGCCCGTGCTCGGGTCCCGGCCGGTGAAGGACCGCAGGGATCGCGGGGATCGGAGGGGCGGTCGACGGGACCGGCGCGACCGCGATGAGCGTCGGCGCCGTCGATGAACCGCAACCGCATCGCGGCGTCGCTCATCGTCATCGCCGTCGTAGCGACGGTGGCGTGGACGTGGTGGCGGGCGCCGGCGCGCGGGGTCGACCACGTCGTCGCCGATGAACCCTTCGCCGCGACGACGGCACTGGACCGCGCGCCGGAGTCGCTGACGGAGATCTGGTCGGTTCCCGCCCCGCGGTCATCGGCGCCGTTCACGGTCGACGGGCTGGTCATCGCCGCCGACGACCACGGCGTCACCGCCCTCGATCCGGCCACGGGCGAGCCCGCGTGGTCGTATCACCGCGACGTGGCGTTGTGCGAGGCGATGGTGTCCAACGGCCGCGTCGTCACGGTGTTCCGGGGCCCGGCCGGCTGCGGCGAAGTCACCTCGCTCAACGCCTCCGACGGGTCCTACGCGGCCACGCGCCGCGGCCTGTCCTCCGACGAGATCGAACCGGTGCGCTCCAACGACCGCTCGGGCGCCCGCACCGACCGGATGGTCGAGCTGTGGCGCGACGACCTGGTCCGCACCGTCGAATACGGCGTGGTGGAGGCGACGTCCGAGCCGGGGCTGCAGCCACACCCGGGCTGCACGATCGCCGATGCGCTGACCCGCAGCTCCGTCCTGGCGGTGATCAACGACTGCCCGGACGGGCATCGCCTGATCATTCAGGAGGCCACGCCGGAGGAGACCCGCGAACCGGAGCTCCACGCCGACGTCGCCCTCGACGGGCCCGCCCGCCTGGTGGCCATCGGCCAACGGGCCGCGGCGATCCTCGTCGACGGCGAGGTCCGCACCTACTCCAAGGAGGGCGTCCCGGGCCCGTCGTGGCGCCCCGCCCCGGGCGAGCTTCCCGACGCCGCACCCGACGGCGGCTCCCCCGCCCCCGTCGCCGCGACGGCGGACCTCCCCCACCACATGACCTGGTTCACCGGTTCCACGCTGGCGGCGTTCCGGCCCGACGACCTGTCGCTCGACTTCGTCGTCCCCCACGCCCTGGGCACCGGCGTCGCCGTCGGGGAGGAATTGCTCGTCCCCATGGCCGGCGGACTGGTCCGCATCGACTGGAACACCGGCACGCCCCTCGGCGTCATCCCCGTCGCCCGCGGCGCACTCGCACCGGGCGAATCCGTGACCACGGCGGTCGCCGGCGACGTCATCGTCGAAAAGCGCGGCGACGAACTCGTGGGACTGCGTCAGGCCCCGTAGGACGTGGCCGCCCAGTCGACGGCCTTCGGATTGAACATGCAGGCCAGCGCACCGCCCGCGAAAAGCGCGGTGACCAGGCCCAACGAAATCGCCCCCGAGGTGAACATGTAGAGCGCCACACCCGCCAGGCACAGATTGAGCATCACGATCGGCCCACGGCCCCACCGCTTGCCGCGCAACAGGAACACCGCGCCGGCGAGCACCGCACCGAAGACGAAGAAGAACCACAGCGCCGTGCCCCAGCCCGAAATGACCGCGCCGGGGTCCTCGAAGCCCCGGAGGTCGCGGATCAACAGGAACACGCCGTAGCCCATGCCCATCACGCATTCCACCACGGCGATCCAGGCGCCGACGATGACGGAGCGGGGCGCCGCCATGGGCGCGGGACGGTCTGCTGCGGAAAGTCTGCTGTTCACGTGATCACCATAACGTCATTACGATGAGCATCGTGCGCGGCCTGCTGATCTCCAACCCCAACTCGACGTCGATCACCGACTCCCTCGTCCGGACGGTGGTCGCCGAGCTGCGGGCGGTGCCGGGCCTGTCCCTGCGGGCCGAGTTCACCGCGCACCCCGGCCATGCCACGGCCATCGCCACCGGCCTGACGCGGCGCGATTGCGACGTCGTGGTCTGCATGGGCGGCGACGGCACCGTCAACGAAGTGGTCAACGGCCTGCTCGGCTCCGCCGCCGACGGCCGCCCCGTGCGCGCCGCCGACGACATCCCCGCCATCGCGGTGATCCCCTCCGGCAGCGCCAACGTCCTGGCCGGCGCCCTCGGCCTGCCCCGCGGCCCGAAGTCGGCGGCCCGCATGATCGCCGATCTACTGCGCGCCGGCGAGGAGCGCACCATCAGCGTGGGCCGCGCCGCGGACCGGTGGTTCGTGGTCAACGCGGGCCTGGGCATCGACGCCGAGGTCATCTCCGCCATGGAGGATCTGCGCGCCGGCGGCGTCCGCGCCCACCCGTTGCGCTACGTGCCGGCGGCCCTGGGCGCATGGAACCGCCTGCGCACCAACCCGCCGCGCATCTCCGTCAGCGCCGACGGCGAGCCGATCGGCCGGGACCTGCCGATGGCCGTGGTGTCGAATTCGAACCCGTGGACCTTCTTCGGCGACCTCGCGGTGGTGACCAACCCGACCACGCGGCTCGGCGGTGGCCTGGGCTTCTACGGCATCACCTCGGTCTCCGGGATCAGGGGCATGGTGTCGGCGCTCCGGCTCGTCGGCGCGGGCCGGGCGCTGTGGTCCGCACTCAAGGTGGAGGACAGGGAGCTTCGCGACGACGACGTCGGCGCGGTGACCCTGAGCTCCCCGGAACCCCTGAAACTGCAGATCGACGGCGAGTACGTCGACGAACGCCGGGAACTCGAGATCACGTGCGCCCGCAACGCCGTGCGCTTCATCGCCCCGGCCGAGGCCCGCGAGTACGGCGAAGACGTCGGCGACACCGTTTGGTGGCGGCGGTTGGCTGCTGTGCTGGGCCGGAAGTTCCGGGCGTTGCCGCTGCCGCGCCGCCGCGGAGGGCGCGAAGGGCGCGGAGGGCATTAACCGACGGTTACGGCCCCCTCGAGGCCCTCACCTGCGGATGTAACGTGTAGTTCACTTTTTTGTGAGGTTCCGCACTTTTTGGCGGAAAGGTCTTCACAAGCGGGCCGTGACGTGTCATCATTCAACAGGACCGCGGGGGGAGCGAATACCTCCACCCGCATTGCGACCAGCGGGCCAATCGCGCTCGCGGTCCGCGGATCCACCGGCGAACCCCTTGAGTCCCGTCACGGGACATCACGCCGGCGGCACATCCGCACGTTCATCTGCGCATGGGGAGCACACCAACCGCAACGCGGCCACGAGCCGCGTCGTTTCCCCATGCCTCACCCGGGTATCGACCACAAGGAGTTTTTGTCATGGACTGGCGTCACAATGCCGTTTGCCGCGAAGAGGATCCCGAGCTGTTCTTCCCCGTCGGCAACTCCGGCCCGGCCCTCGCCCAGATCGCGAAGGCCAAGGTCGTCTGCAACCGTTGCCCCGTCACCTCCCAGTGCCTCGCGTGGGCCCTGGAGACCGGCCAGGACGCCGGCGTGTGGGGCGGCATGTCCGAGGACGAGCGTCGCGCGCTGAAGCGCCGCCGCAACCGCGGCCGCACCCGCCGCACCGCCCGCACCACGGTGTAAGTTCCCCGACCGGCCCGTTGTAGACTGGGCAGGTTACATCACCCCGATCGGAGGAGGACCACAATGAGCAAGCGTGGCCGCAAGCGCAAGGATCGCCGCAAGAAGAAGGCGAATCACGGCAAGCGCCCCGGCGCCTAACCGCGAGCAGCAACGGAAAGAACCCCGCCCCATCATCACGATGGGGCGGGGTTCTTCGCTTTAGTGCTCTCCCCCGCAACGGGCGCCGCGGACTACTGCTCGCCGGAAGACAGGTAGGTCACGCGGATGCGGGTGGTGATCCGCCTGCGCAATTCCACGGGGGCGGGCTCATGGCAACAGCGCCGCAGCAGCCGGCGCAGCGCCCGCTCGCAGCCGACGTCCTCCAGGCATCGCGGACACTCGCGGATGTGCCGCTCCAGGATCCGGGTCTCCTCCGGATCGCATTCGCCGTTGAGCAGGGAATCGAGGCGCCGGCGCACGTCGGCGCACGTCCCGGGGTGTCCGCAGGGATTCGCGCTGTCGTTCATCGACTCACCTTTCCGAGTTTTCCGTCTCGCGGATGAACCCGCGATCCTTCGCCACATCCTTCAACGCCTCGCGGAGCTGTTTCCTTCCCCGGTGCAGGCGGGACATCACGGTTCCGATCGGAGTGCCCATGATGTCGGCGATTTCCTTGTACGGCAGCCCCTCGACGTCGGCGTAGTAGACGACCATGCGGTAATCCTCGTTGAGGTCCATGAGGGCGGCGCGGATCTCCTCGTCGGGAAGCAGGGCCATCGCCTCCACCTCCGCCGACCGCAGGCCCGACGACATGTGCGATGCGGTCTCCGCGATCTGCGAATCGGTGATGTCGTCCGTCGCGTACTCCGCCGGCCGGCGCTGCGCCTTCCGGTAACTGTTGATGTACGTGTTGGTCAGGATCCGGTACATCCACGCCTTGAGGTTCGTGCCCGGCTTGTACGAACGGAAACCCTGGTAAGCCTTCATGTAGGCCTCCTGCACCAGGTCCTCGGCGTCGGCGGGGTTGCGGGTCATCCGCAGGGCGCCGCCGTAGAGCTGATCGAGCAGGGGCAGGGCCTCGCGTTCGAAACGCTCCGCCAACTGGGCGTCGGTCTCCTGCGTCCGGACGCTGCCCCCGCCATCGATTCCCGTGGCTTCGGCTGTCATGCGCCCCATCCTATCGGCCGGGCGGGACCGCACGGTGACAGGATCGGGGCATGGGCAAAAGGAACAAGGGCACCGAACCGGCCGCATCGACTCCCGCCGTCGCCGCCTGCATCGCGGCCGGAATCCCCCATTCGGTTCGGCAATTCCCGCATTCCGACGACCACTTCGGCGAAGAAGCCGCCCACTGGCTCGGCGAACACGAGGGCGTCGCGCCGGAGCGGATCTTCAAGACGCTCATCATCGACCTCCACGGCAAACGCACCGGCCTCGCCGTCGCCGTCGTGCCCGTCACCGGGCGGCTCAACCTGAAGGCCGCGGCGAAGGCCTTCGGCGCCTCGAAGGCCGAACTGGCCGACCCGGCGGCCGCGCAACGCTCCTCGGGCTACGTCGTCGGCGGCATCTCGCCGCTGGGCCAGAAACGCCCGTTGCCGACCGTCGTCGACTCCGGCGCTCGCGACCACTCGACCATCTTCGTCTCCGGGGGCCGCCGCGGCCTCGACATCGAACTGGCCCCGGGCGACCTCGCGACCCTGACCGGGGCCACGTTCGCCGACATCGCCGGCTGAGCGGTCACTCCTCCAACAGCCACGCCCCGTCGTTGGCCACGTTGCCCACCGCCCGGTTCACCGGCCGCACCGCCAGCGTCTCCGCGAGCGCCGGATCGGTCATCCCGACCTCCCCGCCGTCGGCGAACCCCACGCCGTCCAGCCACTGCGCCACCTCGTCGTCGGCAAGCACCCGGGGCATCCGGTGATGCAAATCGGCGAGATGGCCGACCGCGTCCGTGGTGAGGATCGTCGCGCTGACGAGATCCCCGCACCGCGCCCACAGCCCCGCCACGAGCAAAGGCCGGTCGCCCGGCGCGGCGACGAAAAACGGCGCCTTGTCCCGCCACTCGTACCAGCCGTCCATGGGAATGACGCACGGTTCGCCGTCGCGGAACACCGGCTTGTCCCGCCACGTCTCCGACCGGGCGTTGAAATACGGGGTCTTCGGCATCGACTTCGACCAATGCGGCACCAGGCCCCACCTCACCGGCGCGGCGAGCGTCCCCCCGCCGTCCCGGGCCAACGCCGTGATCGGCATCGTCGGAGCCACGTTCCACCGTTCGCCCGGCAACGGACCATCTGCGCCGATCGGAGCGAGACCCGGCACCTCCGCCAGCGCCTCGAGGAGCTCGTCGCCCACGGTGAAGGTCACGAATCGTCCGCACATGCCCCAATCGTCGCACCCCGTGCCGACCCTCCGCCGCCATTTGGGGGATGATGGATGCGTGACTTCCCCCCATGACTTCTGGCCAGCCCCCGCCGCCGAGCACCCGGTGACCGCGACGGTCTCCATCGGCGGGTCCAAGTCCATCACGAACCGCGCGCTCATCATCGCCGCCCTGTCGTCGACGCCGTCGACGATCCACGGGGCGCTGCGCTCACGTGACACGGACCTGATGATCTCCGCCCTCGAGGCGATGGGCATCGAGATCCGCACCGGTTCCGAGTACTCCGGCACCCCGAACCGCACCCTGGAGGTCATCCCCCGCGTACTGCGCGGCGGCAACATCGAATGCGGTCTCGCCGGCACCGTCATGCGCTTCGTGCCGCCGATCGCGGCCATCGCCACCGGCTCCGTGTTCTTCGACGGCGACCCGGAGGCCCGCGTGCGGCCGATGGGCGCGGTGCTCGACGCCCTGCGCGAACTGGGCGCCGACATCGACGGCGACACCCTGCCGTTCACGGTCAACCCGGCCGGCGACATCGGCGGCGAGGTGGAGATCGACTCCTCGGCGTCGTCGCAGTTCGTGTCGGGACTGCTGCTGGCCGGCATGCGCTACCCGAAGGGCCTGACCCTCCGGCCCACCGGAGACGTGCCGTCGCGCCCGCACATCGACATGACCGTCGACATGCTGCGGCAGGCCGGCGTCACCGTCATCGAGGACGCACCCGAAGACGGCGGCGCTTTCCACGTCCAAGCCGGAGAGGTCCGCGGCCGCACGTGGCACGTCGAGCCCGACCTGTCCAACGCCACCCCGTTCCTCGCCGCCGCGGCCGTCACGCGCGGCCGGGTCACCGTCGCCGATTGGCCGGTCGACACGGTCCAGCCCGGCGACCGCATCCGCGAGATCCTGCAGGCCATGGGCTGCCGCGTCCTGCTCAAACCCCGCGGCGCCGACGGCTCCGGCGTCCACGACCTCACCGTCGAGGGCCCGGCCACCCTGCACGGCGTCACCCTGGACATGGGCGACATCGGCGAACTGACGCCGACCGTCGCCGCGATGGCGGCGCTGGCGGACACCCCGTCGGAGCTGACGGGCATCGCGCACCTGCGCGGCCACGAGACCAACCGCCTGGAGGCCCTGGTCACGGAGATCAACCGCCTCGGCGGGCGCGCCACGGAGCTGGACGACGGCATCCGCATCGACCCGATCCCGCTGCACGGCGGCGACTGGATGTCCTACGCCGACCACCGCATGGCCACCGCCGGCGCGATCATCGGCCTGCGGGTGCCGGGGGTTCGGGTGGAGAACATCGCCACCACCGGCAAGACCATGCCGGACTTCAACATCCGCTGGTCGGAGATGGTCGGGCTGCCGCTGGCCCAGGACGGGGGACAGCCCTGAGTCGCCGATACCGCGATTGGGACGAGTCCGACGTCCGCGTCCGGCCGGGGCGGGGGTCGCGACCGCGGACGAAGGACCGGCCGAAGCACGCCGACGCCAAGTGGGGGCTGGTGGTCACCAAGGACCGCGGGCGGTGGGGCGTGGTGCTCGACGGGACGACGACACCGGTGACCTGCATGCGCGCCCGCGAGTTGGGCCGCACCAACATCGTCGTCGGCGATCGCGTCGGCGTGGTGGGCGACGTGTCGGGGCGGGAGGGCACGCTGGCGAGGATCGTCAAGCTCGCCGACCGCACCAGCGTCCTGCGCCGCACGGCCGACGACAACGATCCCTTCGAGCGCATCGTGGTGGCCAACGCCGAGTTGCTGCTCATCGTCTGCGCCGTAGCCGATCCGCCGCCGCGCACGGGTTTCGTCGAGCGCGCGCTCGTCGCCGCCTACGCGGGCGGGGTGGAGCCGGTGCTGTGCCTGACCAAGTCGGACCTGGCGGATCCGGCGGAATTCGCCGGCGAGTTCGCCGAGCTCGGGGTGCCGGTCATCGTCTGCGGCGTGGACGATCCGGTCGAACCGCTTGTCGACGTCATCCGCGGAAAGGTGTCCGCCCTCATCGGCCATTCCGGGGTGGGCAAGTCCACACTGGTCAACCGCCTGGTCCCCGGCGCCGATCGCGCCACGGGCGAGGTCAGCGGCGTGGGCAAGGGCCGCCACACGTCGACGCAGTCGGTGGCGCTGCAGTTGTCCTGCGGCGGGTGGGTCGTCGACACCCCGGGCATCCGTTCCTTCGGCCTGGCCCACGTCACGCCGGAGACGGTTCTCGACGTGTTCGACGATCTCTCCGCCGCGCTCGAGAAGTGTCCGCGCGGGTGCACGCACCTGGGTCCGCCCGCGGATCCCGAGTGCGGGCTGGACGCGTTGGAGGGGGCCGCCCACCGCCGCGCGATGGCAGTGCGGGGCCTGTTGGCCGCACTCCAGGACAACGAGGACTGGGAACTCGACATTGACAGGGACTGAACCACCGTGACGCGAACCGACCATCGCTCCACTTCGGATCTGATCCGCCTGTGCCTGTGGACGTTCGTCGTCGGCGTCGCCACCGGCCTGGTCGCCGCCCTGCTGGTCTACCTGCTCCACGGCATCGAACACCTCGTCTACGGTCAGCACGAGGGCGACACCGCCGTGGTCACCGACGGCACGACGGGGCTGCAGCGTTTCCTGGGCATCGCAGTCGCCGGTCTCATCGCCGGGCCCGCGTGGTGGGCGGTGCGCAGGTTCGGCCGTCCCATCCCGTCCGTGGAGGACGGCATGTCGGGGGCGCGCATGCCGGTGGTGGAAACGCTGGTCAACGTCTTCCTGCAGATGGCCACCGTCGCCGCGGGTGCGTCCGTCGGCCGCGAGAACGCGCCGCGCGAGGCCGGCGCGATGATGGCCACCCAACTGGCCCGACGCATCGGCCTGGACCGGGAGACCACGAGATTGCTCGTCGCCGCCGCCGCAGGCGCGGGTCTCGGCGCGATCTACCACATTCCCCTGGCCGGGGCGGTGTTCGCCTTCGAGATCCTGCTGACGACGGTCACCGTCCGGGCCGTGATGGTCGTGCTCGCCTGCTCCGCCGTCGCCACCGTCACCGCGGGCATCGTCGTCGGCGATCAGCCGCTGTATTCGACGGTGACGCTGTCGGAGGGATTCGGCAACCTCACCGTCGCCGTCGCGCTCGGCATCGTGTGCGGCATCGCGGGCCTGGCGTTCCGGCATGCGGCGTCCACGGCGGAGGCGACCGCTCCGAAGGGGGCGCACATCCTGTGGGCCCTGCCGCTGGCCTTCGTCATCGTCGGCGCATTGTCGCTGCCGCTGCCGGAGGTGCTGGGCAACGGCCGCTCCGCCGCCACATCCGTGCTGGAGGGCACCCCGGTGTGGACGTTCGCGCTCGCGCTGCTGGTGGCCAAGGTCGTCGCCGTGCTGATCACCCTGCGCTCCGGCGCCATCGGCGGCGTGCTCACGCCCGGCTTCGCCGTCGGCGCGCTGCTGGGCTACCTTGTCGGCTGCGTCGTCCAGCCCATCGTCCCCGGCATCCCGCCGGCCGACTTCGCCCTGCTCGGCGCAGCGGCGTTCCTGTCGACGTCGATGGCCGCTCCCCTCTTCGCGCTCATCGTCACCGTCGAGTTCACCGGGCAATCCTCCGAGGCGTACCTGGCCCTGTTCCTCGCCTGCGCCACCGCGGCGCTGACCGGAGAGATCCTCCGCTCCGCGCTGAGCCTGCCGAAGCAGATCCAGATGCCGTGGACGCGCAAGAAGAAAGCCGTCTCCCGGCGTCGGCTAGGCCGAAGCTAGGCCGTGATCTCGCGGGTCGAGCGACCCGTGTAGGCGGCCACGACCTCCTTGACGCCCGGGCGGAGCTTCTTCAGCAGCCCCAGACCGGTGCGCAGGCCGCGGCGCGGCGTGGCGGTGGCATCCAGCTGCGCCTCCACCTGCGGGTACTTGGCGAAGGCCTTCTCCGAACGGACCTCCGGCGCATTGTCCGGATCGGCGACCAGGAAACGATCCGGCAGGGACAGCTTCAGGATCGTCCGCTGCACCTGCGCCAGCTGCCGCGGGAAGGAACCGGTGTTGTACGGCAGGTCGTAGTCGCGGCAGATCTCCTTGACCTGCTTGGAGATCGTGGCCAGGCGGTTGGACGGCATGTCCGGGTACAGGTGATGCTCGATCTGGTAGTTCAGGTTGCCCGACAGCACCGACAGGATGAATCCGCCGTGGAAGTTGGCCGAGCCGAGCATCTGGCGCAGGTACCACTCCGCCTTGTTCTCGTTGTTGTACTGCTCCTTGGTGAACGTCTCCGCATCATCCGGGAAGTGGCCGCAGAAGATGACGGCGTAGGCCCACACGTTGCGGATCAGGTTCGCCGCGGCATTGGCCTTGGCCACCTCGCCCCAGCGCGGGCCGGCCAACAGCGGGAACAGGGCGTAGTCCTTGAGCACCTGGCGGCCGGACTTCTGGAAGACCTCGATCAACTGCGGCTTGGCCTGCTCCCACGACTTCTTGCCCGCGGCGACGCGGCCGAGCTCGACGTCGTAGAACGCCACCGCCCACTGGAACAGCGACGCCAGAATGACGTTCTGCAGCGGCTGCGTCAGCGACACCGGCGTCCACTTCTTGTCGCGGGTGACGCGCAAAATGCCGTATCCCACGTCGTTGTCCATGCCCAGCACGTTGGTGTACTTGTGGTGGACGAAATTGTGCGAGTGCTTCCAGCCCGACGACGGGCACGAGTTGTCCCACTCCCACGTCGACGAGTGGATCTCCGGGTCGTTCATCCAGTCCCACTGACCGTGCATGACGTTGTGGCCGATCTCCAGGTTCTCCAGAACCTTGGCCAGGCCCAACGCGCCGACGCCGGCCCACCACAGGCCCCTGTGGGCCGGGGTGCGCAGCGAACGCGGCAGCAAACCGCCCTTGCGGGTCTTGTAGCCCGCCTTGTCCAGGGCCATGCCCAGCGTCGGCAGCATCAGCAGCCCGCGGCCGGCGACCTCCAGGCCACGCTGCACGCGGATGAGGGTGCGGATGTAGCGGGCGTCCTTCGGGCCCAGGGCCGCGCGATGCTCGGCGGCGATGGCGTCGAAACGGCGCCCGATCTCGGCGACGTCCTCCTCGGACAGGTGCGAATAGGCCTTGATGTCGGCGATTGCCATGGTGATGTCTCCGTATTTCCCGTTCGGCTGGGTTTCGTTTTGCGTCTACAGCTCGATTTCGACGTCGCCGGCGGGCACGCACACGCAGGCTCGGATGCGTTCGCCGGCCTCATGGGTCTCGCCCGTGCGCAGGTCGCGCGCCGTACCGTCGGCGAGCTGCTGCACGCACGTCGCGCAGATTCCCATCCGGCAGCCGTAGGGCAGCTGCACTCCGGCCTTCTCGCCGGCCTCCAAAATGGTCGTGGCGCCGTCGACCTCGATCTCGCCGCGGCCCGGAAAGGTCACGACGCCGCCCTGGGCCGTCGTGTTGCCGCGATCGAGGGTGAATCGCTCGGTGCGGACGCCGGGAAGCCCGGCCTCGAGCTCGTCGAGCATCGCCGACGGGCCACACGCGTAGGCGGCCCGGTCGGCCAGATCCGGCACCAGCGCCTTGATCTCGTCGATGCTCAACCGGCCGTCGACCCCCGTCTCGCGAACCGTCAGACGGTACCCGGGCTGCTCGCGGCTGAGGCGTTCCAGGTCGGCGTCGAAAAGCAATCCCGCACGGTCGCGGACCGAATGAAGGTGGACGACGTCCCCGATTCCGTTGCGACGCTCCAGGTCACGCAACATCGACATCACCGGAGTGATGCCCGAACCGGCGGTGATGAACAGCAGCTTCTCCGGCGGCGGCTCCGGCAAGTGGAAATCACCCGCCGGCGCGGCCAAACGCACCACCGTGCCCGGCGTGACGTTGGACACCAGATGCTGCGACAGGCGCCCCCGATCCTGCGCCTTGACGGTGACCGTGAGCATGCCGTCCGCCGACTGCGGCGCATTGGTCAGCGAGTACGACCGCCACACCAGACGGCCGTCGACGCGGACGCCGACGCCGATGTACTGGCCGGCGCGGAAGTCGGCGGGAACTCCCCAACCGGGCTTGATGACCAACTCGACGACGTCGTCGGCCGGCCGGGTCACCCGCTCGATCTGCCCCCGCAGCTCCCGCTTCGACCACAGCGGATTGATCAAACGCGTGTAGTCGTCCGGCATCAGCGGCGTCGACAAGTGCCGGAACACGCCGCGAAGGCGATTGCCAAAGCTCACCGGTTCCCCTTTCCGTAGTCTACGGAAGCGTAGCTTACGGATGGGTAACTTGTCGGTCAAGCGATGGAAACGATCAGAGCAGCTCCACCAGCATGGGCAACTCCGCCGCGTCGTACCAGGCCAACGGCCGTTCCAGGCAATCCCCCACGGTCAGCTCCGCGTCCTCGTCCCCCAAATCCGCGGCATCGACGGCCTCGATGGCCTTCGCCACGAACGGCTCCCCGGCCTCGACGTCGACGTGAATCGCGGCGACGTCGTCACGCGACACGTCGCCGGACAAGGCCACCACGGCCTCCCCCATGTCCGGCTGCAACTCCACCGCATCATCGGCGACGTCGGCGGCGATGACCACGCGCCTGTGCGGAAACGACCCGTCGTACGCCGACAACAGCCGCAACGACGCCCGCGACGCGTCGTCGAACGCGACGTCGGCCAACTCCTCGTCGTCGCCCTCCACGTAAAACTCGCGCAGCGCCGGCGTCACCGCGAACGCCCACCCCCGACGCGGAACCGCCGCGCCGTCGGACAGCAACTCCCCGAGCATCCCGAACGTCGCCGGCACGTACACGCGCACTAGAAATCGCCCTCCAGGTCGAACAGACCCACGATCTCCACGACCGCACGATCGAACTGCTGGTAAAACACGCCGACCATGCCGTGGGACACCGCCGCGTGGATGTTGACGATCGAATCGTCGACGAGCACGCAATCGCGCGCCGGCAGGCCCAAACGCTCCGCCGTGATATCGAAGACCTCCGGCTCCGGCTTCTCGGCGCCGACCTCACCCGACAGCATGACGGCGTCGACCAGGCCCTCCTCCTCGAACTTCCGGATCGGATCCGCCCCGGGGCCGCCCGGGTCGTTCGACAACACGGCCAGGGCAACTCCATTGGCGCGGGCGGCCGCCATCAACTTCCGCCACCGCGCCCGCTCTTCGTCGGTGCCGTCCAGGACACCGCAGTAATCGATGATGAGACCACGCATGACCACGAGCGTAGTTGCCCGCGCCGGGTTCCGCCGACCGCCCCGCCGCGCGGGCACCCCGACTCGCTGGCACAATGGCCGCGGGGACATGACGACCGGGCAACCGGACCACGGGGGGTCGACGAAAAATGACGGGGGACATCGGGGAACTCGCGCCCGTGCGCGGCTTCGAGCTGCTGCGGGCCCTGACGCCCGGGCGCGGGGCGCAACTTCCGCGTGACGACGGTCGGCCTGCCGGCCCCATGGCCACCACCTGCGGCGACGTCGCACGGCAACGGCTGACTCACACGCTGACGGTGATCATCGAGGTGCTGTCCGGGAGGCGGCGCCCGGAGGCCCTGTCGGGCGTGTCCGCCGATGAACGGGTCCTCGCCGGCCTGCGGCACCGGCTGCGCACCGGCGGAATGCGCGGCGCGGCCCTGCGCACCCTCCACCCCTCCGGGCGGCCCTGCGGAACCCGCGTCGAATTCGTGGGCACCTACGCGTGCGCGGGTCGCGTCCGGGCCCTGGCCGGCGCGATGATCGACGACGGCCGGGGCTGGACGATCACCGCGCTGCGCTTCATCTAGCCCGTCTAGCGGTTGCGGCCGCGGCGGGCGGCCTTGCGACGCTGGGCCCGGTTGCCCGACCGACCCTCGACGCGCTTCTGCTCGGCGGAGCCGTCGTCCGACGGTCCGGAGTACGTCATCTGCGTCGGCCGTGCCTCGGCGCGGGCCAGCTCCGGGGACAGGTCCTTCTCGTCGACGACGCCGTCGCCGTTGAGGTCGGCGTCCTGCTTCTGCTCGGCCTGCATGACCTGCTGGCGGACCAGGAACAGCTGGCGGATGGACTCCTCCTTGATGCCGTCCATCATGCCCGTGAACATGTCGTAGCCCTCGCGCTGGTACTCGACCAGCGGGTCGGCCTGGGCCATGGCGCGCAGGCCGATGCCCTCCTTGAGGTAGTCCATCTCGTAGAGGTGCTCGCGCCACTTGCGGTCCATCACGTTGAGGATGGTGAAGCGCTCCAGGTTGCGCATCTGCTGCTCGCCGCCGATGGCCGCCACGGCGTCCTCCAGCTCGTCGTAGCAGGTGCGCACGTCCTCGCGCAGGACCTTCTCCAGGTCCCGGGCCGACAGGTCGCCGGCGGCGCCGTACTCGTCGCCGTCGACCAGCGACTGCCACGACATGGTCGGGCCGTACAGAGACTCCAGGGCGTTCCACAGCTCGTCGAGGTCCCAGTCCTCCACGTAACCGTCGGCGGTCGCGCCGGCGACGTAGGCGGAGATGACGTCGTCCTGCATCTGACGAACCTGGTCCTTCAGGTCCTCGCCCTCGAGGATGCGCAGACGCTCGGCGTAGACGACCTTGCGCTGCTGGTTCATCACCTCGTCGTACTTCAGGACGTTCTTGCGGATCTCGAAGTTCTGGCTCTCCACCTGCGTCTGCACGCTCTTGATGGAGTTGGACACGATCTTCGAGTCGATGGGCACGTCGTCCGGCACGTTGAGGGTGTTCATGAGCGCTTCCATGCGCTGGCCG
This sequence comes from Corynebacterium freneyi, assembly GCF_030408835.1. Taxonomy (NCBI): domain Bacteria; kingdom Bacillati; phylum Actinomycetota; class Actinomycetes; order Mycobacteriales; family Corynebacteriaceae; genus Corynebacterium; species Corynebacterium freneyi. The sequence goes on along the minus strand of NZ_CP047357.1, from coordinate 602,950 downwards.
TTGAACCGGACCATCAGCTCGTCGCGCATCGACAGGTAGAAGCGGGTTTCGCCCGGGTCGCCCTGGCGGGCGGTGCGGCCGCGCAGCTGGTTGTCGATGCGTCGGGACTCGTGGCGCTCAGTGCCCAGGACGTACAGGCCACCGACCTCGCGGACCTTCTCCGCCTCCTCCTCGGCGGCCTCGCGGACGCGGGTGATCTCGGCGTCCCACTCGGCCTCGTACTCCTCCGGCGTCTCCGTCGGAGACAGGCCGCGGGCACGCAGGTTGAGGTCGGCGATGATGTCCGGGTTGCCGCCAAGCACGATGTCGGTGCCGCGGCCGGCCATGTTGGTGGCCACGGTCACCGCGCCGGCGCGGCCCGCCACGGCGACGATCTCGGCTTCCTTCTCGTGATGCTTGGCGTTGAGGACGCTGTGCTTGATGCCCTCGCGCTGCAGCAGCTTGGACAGGTGCTCCGACATTTCGACGGACGCCGTGCCCACCAGAACCGGCTGGCCCTTCTCGTGGGATTCGCGGATGTCCTCGATGACGGCGTAGAACTTCGCCTCCTGCGTCTTGTAGACCAGGTCCGGGTGGTCCTTGCGCTGGTTGGGGCGGTTCGGCGGGATCGGCATGACGTCGAGCTTGTACGTCTGGTGCAGCTCGGCCGCCTCGGTTTCGGCGGTGCCGGTCATGCCGGCGAGCTTGTCGTACATGCGGAAGTAGTTCTGCAGCGTCACCGTGGCGAGGGTCTGGTTCTCGTTCTTGATCTCCACGCCCTCCTTCGCCTCGATGGCCTGGTGCATGCCCTCGTTGTAGCGGCGTCCGGCCAGGACGCGGCCGGTGAACTCGTCGACGATGAGGACTTCTCCGTTGCGGATGATGTAGTCCTTGTCGCGGGTGAACAGCTCCTTGGCCTTGATGGCGTTGTTGAGGTAGCTGACCAGCTGCGAGTTCTCGGCGGCGTAGAGGTTGTCGATGCCCAGCTGATCCTCGACGTAGGCGACGCCTTCCTCGCGGACGCCGACGGTGCGCTTGCGCACGTCGACCTCGTAGTGGATGTCCAGGCGCATGCCCTTCACGATTCCGGAGAACGCCTGGTACCACTCGGGCGATCCGTCGGCGGGGCCGGAGATGATCAGCGGGGTGCGGGCCTCGTCGATGAGGATCGAGTCGACCTCGTCGACGATGGCGTAGTGGTGGCCGCGCTGCACCAGGTCGTTGAGGGAGTGCGCCATGTTGTCGCGCAGGTAGTCGAAGCCGAGTTCGTTGTTCGTGCCGTAGGTGATGTCGGCGGCGTACGCCTCGCGCCGCTGGTCGGGGCTCAGGCCCGACAGGATCACGGAGGTCTCCAGCCCCAGGAAGCGGTGAACGCGGCCCATCCACTCGGCGTCGCGCTTGGCCAGGTAGTCGTTGACGGTGACCACGTGGACGCCCTTGCCCTCCAGGGCGTTGAGGTAGGCGGGGAGCACGCAGGTGAGGGTCTTGCCTTCACCGGTCTTCATCTCCGCCACGTTGCCGAAGTGCAGCGCCGCACCACCCATGACCTGCACGGGGTAGTGCTTCTGGCCGAGCACGCGCCACGATGCCTCGCGGGCGGTGGCGAAGGCCTCCAGCAGCAGGTCGTCGAGGGTTTCGCCGTCCTCGAGTCGGGTCTTGAACTCGTCGGTCTTGCCGCGCAGTTCGTCGTCGGTCAGCGCCGAGTACTCGTCGTCGAGCTCGAGCACCGCGTCCGCGATGCCCTTGAGGCGCTTGACGGCGCGCCCCTCACCGACGCGGAGCAACTTGCTGAAAGAAAACACTGCGGATGGGACCTTTCCGACAGACGACTCATGGCCGCGCCCCGCCCGGGGCGCTCAAGTCCCCCAGTATAGGAGGAACCCGCACCCCGGGGTGGGGTGCGGGTGCTTTACGACGCTTGCGCGTCAACCGGTCAACCGGCCACGGGAACGAAGACGATGGCGTTGTCGCCGCCCGTGCACCTGTAGGTGGCGTCGCTGCCGCTGAGCGACCCGAGGGTGCAGTTCATGGTGTAGGTCTTCTTGGTGGCGGGACTGTAGGCGCTGACGGTGCGGTTCCTCGCGCCGACGTTGCCCGCCCACACGGCATCGGACACCCGCTTGGCGAAGCCGCAGGTCGTAACCGATGAGCCGGTCAACGCCCCGTTTTCGCAGTTCGCGTAGACGGCGGAATCACCCCAGACGCGTGAGCCGGAACCGGAGTCGGATCCCCGCGTACGTTCGGGTGCGGTCCTCGTCCTGGGCGCGGTCGCGGTTTCGGTGACGGTCCGAGTCGTCGTCGCCTCGGTGGGGTCGGGCGCGGAACCAGCCGCATCCGCCGCAGGAGGCGCCGGCGGGGCTTCGGTGGCCACGAGGTCCGCCTCGCCCCGGCCACCGCCCGGACCTCCGCCGAAGGCCACGACGGCGACGGCGCCGACGACCACGACGAGCACCGCGATCAGGCCGACGAGCACGTAGACGAGGCCGTTTCCGCCTCCCCCTCCCCCTTGAGGCTGCGGTGACTGCGGTGGCCGAGGTGGCGGTGGGGTCCATCGGTGGGTCATCGCCGGTTCCCCTCTTCTGCTGCGGAACGAAAGCGTATGCCCCCACCCTATCCCGGGCACGGAAAACCCCCGGCCACCGCCGGAAAAGCGGCGCGGCCGGGGGCTGGCGGTCCGGACTTACTCGGCGTCCTCGGCCAGCGCGATCATGCCGTAGTCGTAGGCATGGCGGCGGTAGACGACGGACGGGCGGCCGGTGGCCTCGTCGACGAAGAGGTAGAAGTCGTGGCCGACGAGCTCCATCTCGGACAGCGCGTCATCGACGGACATCGGGTTGGCCGAGTGCTCCTTGGTGCGCACGACCTTGCCGAGCTGAATCTCCTCGACCTGATCCTCGTACGGATCGGCCTTCGGAGCGGGCTCCGCGGCCTCCGTGGCCTCCTCGACCAGGGCGGCGGTGGCCTGGCCCACGGACATGGGGGCGCGGTGGCCGGAGCGGCTGATCTTGCGGCGGGCCTTGACCTTGCGCAGGGAGCGCTCCATCTTGCCCAGGGCGGACTCGAGGGCGGCGTAGAAGCTGTCCTCCTTCGCCTCGGCGCGGGCGAGGTGGCCCTTGCCCGTGGCGGTGATCTGGATGCGGTCGGAACGATCCGCGCGGCGGGGGTTCGGCTCGTGCTGCAGCTCGACGTGGAAGAACGTCAGGGTCGGATCGAGGCGCTCAATCTTGGCGAGCTTGCCCTTGACACGCTCGGCGAAGTGCTCCGGGACCTCCACGTTGCGCCCGGTGATGGTCACCTGGGCATTGGGGCTGAGGACCTCGTTGTTGTCAGCAGGTGTCGTCACTTGCTTCCTACCTCCCGGTATTGCCACCGCCCCTCCGTGAGCGGGATTACTCACGGCGTCCACGGTGACGCGACTAACTAACTGTGCCTCCAGGATACAGACGCGGTTACCCCCGCTGCCACGAACCTCCCGTCCGATTTTCCCGGCCCCCTGGCCACATCCGGGGGGAAGTGCCCCTAGGCGTGGGAAAACACGATCACGCCGGCCACGCGGACACCCGACGCGGCGAGGACGAGCGTCGAATGCGCCGCCGTCGCCCCGGTCGTGAGCACGTCGTCGACGAGCACGACGGGTCCCCGCACGGTCCCCGACGGCACGATCCGACCGGCGATGTTGCGGCGCCGCCCCACCGCCGTGAGCCCCGCCGAATCCTCCGCCCCCTCCGCCGTCCGCAGCAATCCCGCCGCCACGCGGGCACCCGGCAGTCGTCGCGCGGCGACGCGGCAGGCGGCCGTCACCGGGTCCCCTCCCCGCCTCCGCGCCGCCGACGCCCGGGTGGGCGCCGGCACGAGCGTCATGGCTTCCTGCGCCGGATGCGGCAGCTGGCCGTCGACCGCCAGTCTCAGCAAGGCCGCACCCACCACCGCACCCATCACGTGCCGCGCCGAGGCGTCGCCAAGCTCCTTCGCCGCCAGCACCACCGCCCGCCTGGGCCCCGCGTACGGCCCGCACGACCACGTCGGGGCGGGCACGTGCACCCGCGGCGACACCCGCACCGGCGGCCGCGCGAACTCGCGGCGGCACTCGGCGCACGGCACCTCCGGCGCCCCGCACCCCGGGCACGCCCGCGGCACGACCAAGTCGGCCAACTCCCCCCACATGCCGGGGAGATTACTCCACGGGCACCGGGGCCGCCCGCCCCTGCACTCCCGGCACCGCACGCCAGAACTGGGCCTCGCCCTCGCCGGTGACCAGCTCCATCAGGGCGTTGTCGTCGAGCGCGTAAATCTTCGACGACGTCGCCGACACCACCGTCACCGGCGGGCTGAGGTTGAGCTTCGGCAGCATGTAATTCACCGAACCATCCGGGTAGACCCGCCACATCGGGGACTCCTCGCCGTAGGCGCCCACGATGATCGTCGAGTTCGGCGCCCACGCCAGCGTCACGGGGGTCACCCCCTCCGACAGCGTCAGATGGCGCGCGTTGACCAGGCGCCACGGCCCCGTGTCCGTCTGCACGATCGTGGCGATCCACACGTTGCCGCCCGCGATCATGGCCACCTGCGTGCCCGACGGGTCGACGCGCAGCTCCGAAATGCCACCGTCGATCTCCGCGATGCCGGTCATGTCGATCTCCTCGACTGCCGGCACCGACGAGGAGTTGCCCACCAGCCGCATCACGCGTTCGCCGTCTACGACCGTCCACACCGACGCGGCATCCGGCGACCAGCTCGGGCGGGTGAGGCTCTGCGCGGTCAGCACCGTCTTCGGGTCATCGCCGGCGCGGCCCAGCAGCAGGGAGGATTCGCCCAACCCGCCCCGGTCGACCCGGGACACGCCCGCGATGAGGCGGGTGCCCGCCTCGTCCACGCCGATGCTCGCCGACACCAGGACATCGCCGCCCTCCGACGTCCACCCCGGCAACACCCGGTCGCCGTCGTCGGTCACTTCCACGACGCCACCGGCCTCCACCGCGTGGAGCGGCACGCGGTCGCCCGGCCCCTTCGTCGGGTCGAGCGGGCGCAGCTCGTCGGAATCGCGGGTCCACGGGCCGGGGTGCGATTCGACGAGCGCGCCGCCTTCGTCCTCCAGCGTCCACGGGCCGCGAACGTCGGCCGACGACAGCGTCCACACGATCTGCGCCGCCAACAACCCGCGCAGGGTCTCGTCCAGATCGCCGAGGCCCGTCATCCGGATCACCCGGCCCGGCCCCTCCTCATGGGGCCCGATCTCGATGGTCGCGTCCGGCGGCAGCGCCGTGGTCACGCCCGGCAACAGACGCGGGCGCGGTCCGCCGCGCATGGTGTGCAGCAGCTCCATGGCCGCGTCGTCGACGCCGCGGTAGATCCACCTGCGATCCGGCACGAGCTGGTTGCCCGACGGGTCGAGGAAGTACACGTTGCGGGGCGCATGGCTGTCCAGGAACGCCTGGCGCTCCAGCAGCACGCCGTCGGGCAGTTCGGCGATGCGCCACTGTCCCTCGTCGTTCATGCGGAGTTCGATGGAATCCTCGTACAGCGCCGACTGCGTCTCGTACGCGCCGCCGGGAGCCAGCGACCCGACGATGGTGGCGCGGGTGCCGAAACCGCGCACGTCCTCGTCCTCGCTGCCGTCGCCGATGACGTTGATGCCGTCGACGATCCACGTGGCCTCGTGCGGGTTCCATCGCTCGCGGGCCGCCTCGGTGAGGAAGGCCTTCGCCGCGGCGTAATCGTCGGTCGGGTGGGCCGACGCCGCGTAGAAGTCGCGCAGCACCAGGTCCGGCGCCGCGTCGGGTCGTGGCGTGGGCACCTCGACGTCGTGCGCCGGGGCTTCGAAGGTGCGGATCGCCTGGGGCGTGGTGTCGCCCGGCAGGGTCGTGCAACCGCCGAGCACCAGAGCGGCGGCGCTCACGGCGGCGACGATGGCCGTGCGGTTCCCGCGGGTCGTGCGTGGGCGGGGCGTCATGGCCGGTCTCCTTCCGCTTCCGTTTCCGAGTCCGGTTTCGGTTCCGGTTCCCGCTTTGCGACGAGCGCGTCGAAAACCTCCGCCCGCGGAGCCGGTGCCGGCGCTCCGGGGACCTCCAGCGGAAGCGGTTCCGTGTCGACGGGTCCGCCGGGTTCCAGGGGCAGGCGCAGACGGAAGCAGCTGCCGATGCCGGGAACGCCGTGGGCCTCGAGCCGGCCGCCGTGGAGCAGCGCGTCCTCGCGGGCGATGGCCAGGCCCAGGCCCGTGCCGCCCGTGCGGCGTTCGCGCGAGGGGTCGGCGCGCCAGAAACGATTGAACACCAGCTCTTCCTGCTCGGGTTTGAGTCCCACTCCCCGGTCGGTGACGGTGCAGGCGACGACGTGCTCGTCGGCGCGTAACGCGATGATGACGGGGTTGCCCTCGGAGTGGTCGATGGCGTTGGCGATGAGGTTGCGCAGCACCCGCTCGATGCGTCGGGAATCGACGCTGGCCGGCACCGGTTCGTCCGGCATGTCGAGGATGATCTCGGTGCCCGATTCCTGAGCCACGACCTGCAGGGGCAGGTACGCGGCGTCGATGCATTGGCGCATGTCCACGCGCTCGGCGGACAGGTCGGCGACGCCGGCGTCGTGGCGGGAGATCTCCAGCAGGTCGGCGAGGAGCATCTCGAAGCGGTCGAGTTCGGCGATCATCAGCTCGGAGGCCCGCTGCGTGGCCGGGTCGAGATCCTCCGCGCCATCGGCGATGAGGTCGGCGGCCATGCGCACGGTGGTCAGCGGCGTGCGCAGCTCATGCGACACATCCGACGTGAACTGGCGCTGCAGGTCGCCGTACTCCTCGAGCTGGTGGATCTGCAGCGACAGCGACTCGGCCATCTTGTTGAAGCTCACCGCCAGGCGGGCCATCTCGTCCTCGCCTTCGACGGCCATGCGCTCGCGCAGGTGACCGGAGGCGAAACGCTCGGCGATGCGGGCCGCCGACCGGACGGGCCCGGTGACCTGATTGGCGAACAGCCACGTGATGCCCACCAGCAGCAACGTCATGACGACCGTCGCACCGGCGAACAGTCCGCGCACCAACGCCAGGGTCGATTCCTCCGCGGTGAGCGGCATGATCAGGTACAGCTCCAGGCCCTGCACGTCAGACGACGTCGGCGTGCCGATGACCAGCGCCGAATAACTCGACCCGTCGCGGGCCTCCATCACGGCGTACTGGTAGCTGACCTGCCCTTCCTGGATGAAGGGCCGCAACTGCACCGGCACGTATCCGTCGACGGGCGACCGGATCGCGTCGTCGTTGCCGCCGGGGGCGATGAGCACGGCATCGTAGACCGTCGCCGACCCCGTCGACGTGCCCGACTGACGATCGGCGAGGGCCTCGCGGCCGGCGTTGAGCTTGGCCTGCACGCCGTCGGCGCCCGACGCCGCGATGGTCTGCTCGACGACGACGCGGGCGCGATCGATCTCCTCGTTGGCGACGTTGAACTTCGCGTCGAGAAGCCGCTGCGCCACGATGGACACCAGGGCGAAACCGAGCATGCCGACGACGAGCACCGACACGACCATCACGGACGTGACCACCCGCACCTGCAGCGACGTGCGCCACGAACGCAGGATGCGCTTCCAAGCCCGTCCCAGCCAGTCCCCCGGCTTCCACCAGCCTTCCGCCATCGGTTCCCTTCTGCCCGCCGCGCGCTATTCGCCGGTCTTGTAGCCGACGCCCCGGACCGTCAGCACGATGCGCGGGTTCTCCGGATCCACCTCGATCTTCGAGCGCAGGCGCTGGACGTGGACGTTGACCAGGCGCGTGTCGGAGGAATGACGGTACCCCCACACCTTCTCCAGCAGCTCCTCGCGGCTGAACACCTGCTTCGGGCGCTGGGCCAGCGCCAGGAGCAGATCGAACTCCAGCGGGGTCAGCGCGATCTCGCGGCCGTCGCGGGACACCGCGTGGCCGGGGACGTCGATGACCAGGTCACCGACCTCGATGACCTCGCCGGGTTCCTCGTCCTGGCGGCGCAGGCGGGCGCGGACGCGGGCGACGAGCTCCTTCGGCTTGAACGGCTTGGTCACGTAGTCGTCGGCGCCCGACTCCAGGCCCAGCACGACGTCGACCGTGTCGGTCTTCGCGGTGAGCATGATGATCGGCACCGAGCTTTCCTCGCGGACGCTGCGGCAGACGTCGACGCCGCCCATGCCGGGCAGCATCAGGTCCAGGAGGATCAGGTCCGGGTTCTCACGCGACGCGGCCTCCACCGCTTCCAGTCCATCCCCGACGACCACCGTGTCGAAGCCCTCCCGCTGGAGGACCATGGTCAGCATTTCGGCGATGGCGGGGTCGTCGTCGACGACCAGGATTTTGGCGCTCATGCACCCCATCCTATCCGTCCCGGCACCGCTGCCGTCCACCCTGGCCCGGCCGCGGCCCACCGCTGCTCGGCTACCGCCCGATATCGTCGAGGACTCGTGCCGCCAACTCCTCGGCGCAATCCCCCGCCACGTGCCACGGCGACGCCCACGACTCCGCCGCCAAATCGGCGTACGCCGCGGCGACGCGGCTCTGCAACCCGCCGTCGCGCTCGTAGGCGTCGCGGGTGCGGGACACGTCGGCGGCCTCGCGGTGCTTCGCCCGGCGCGCCGCCTCCGCCACGCCCGTACCCAGGTGCACCTGCAGATCCGGCACCGGCATCCCGTGCTTGCCGAACTCCTGCTCGTACACCCACTCCACGATCGCCCGGTCGCCGGTGCGCCCCCACGAATAGGCCGCGTTGGAGGCGACGTACCGGTCCAGGATCAACACGTCGGCCGACTCCGCCGCCGCGATCACCTCGTCGCGCATGTCCCTGCGGTCCAGCGCGAACAGCAGCGCCATGGCCCACGCCGACTCGGCGACGTCCCCGAGCCGACCATGCAGGGCGTCATCGGCGAAATCGGCGAAAGGCGTGCGACCGTACGCGGGAAAACCGAGCTTTGCGACGCTCACGCCGGCGTCGTCAAGCCTGCTTTCCAGGGCACGCGACAACGTGTTCTTGCCGGCCCCGTCGATGCCCTCGACCGCGACGATGTACCCCATCACCGATGACTTCCCCGACCCATGACTTCCCCGACCTAGTAGCGGTAGTGCTCGGGCTTGTACGGGCCCTCGACGTCGACGCCGATGTACTCCGCCTGCTCCTTGGTCAGGGTCGTCAGCGAACCGCCCAACGCCTCCACGTGGATGCGCGCCACCTTCTCGTCGAGGATCTTCGGCAGGCGGTACACCTCGTTGCCGTACTCGTCGCCCCGGGTGAACAGCTCGATCTGCGCGATCGTCTGATCCGCGAAGGACGTCGACATGACGAACGACGGGTGCCCCGTCGCGTTGCCCAGGTTGAGCAGGCGCCCCTCCGACAGGACGATGAGCGACTTGACCTCGCCGTCCTCGTGCTCGAAACGGTACTCGGCGACCTGCGGCTTGATCTCGATGCGCTCGACGTCGTCGCGGTGATGCAGCGAATGCATGTCGATCTCGTTGTCGAAGTGGCCGATGTTGCCCAGCACCGCGTGATCCTTCATCTTGCGCATGTGCCCGAAGGTGATGATGCCCATGTTTCCGGTCGCCGTGATGACCACGTCGGCGTCGCCGATCGCCTCCTCGACCGTGACCACCGGGAAACCGTCCATCAGCGCCTGCAGCGCGTTGATCGGGTCCACCTCGGTGACCCGCACCCGCGCACCCTGGCCGGCCAGCGCCTCCGCCGACCCCTTGCCCACGTCGCCGTAACCGCACACCAGGACGTTCTTGCCGCCCAGCAGCATGTCCGTGCCGCGGTTGAGGCCGTCGAGCAGGGAATGGCGGGTGCCGTACTTGTTGTCGAACTTCGACTTCGTGACGGCGTCGTTGACGTTCATCGCCGGGAAGGGCAGCACGCCCTCCTCCGCGAAGTGGTACAGGCGGTGGACGCCCGTCGTGGTTTCCTCGGTGACGCCCTTGACCGCCTCGGCGACGCGGGTCCACAGATCCGGCTTCTTCGCCAGCACGCGGCGCAGCATCTCCTTGAAGGCCACGAACTCGTCGGAGTCGTCGTCCTCCACCGGCGGAACCACGCCCGCCTCCTCGTACTGGCGGCCGCGGATGACCGCCATCGTGGCGTCGCCGCCGTCGTCGAGGATCATGTTCGGCAGCTCGTCGCCCCAATCGAAGATGCGCTCCAGGCACCACCAGTACTCGTCGAGGGTCTCGCCCTTCCACGCGAACACCGGCACGCCCTTCGGATCCTCCGGGGTACCCTCCGGGCCGACGACGACCGCCGCGGCGGCCTCGTCCTGCGTCGAGAAGATGTTGCACGACGCCCAGCGGACCTCGGCGCCCAGGGCGACCAGGGTCTCGATGAGCACCGCCGTCTGAACCGTCATGTGGATGGAGCCGGCGATGCGGGCACCGGCCAGCGGCTGCTCCTCGCGGTACTCCTCCCGCAGGGCCATCAGGCCCGGCATCTCGTGTTCCGCCAGGCGAATCTGGTGGCGACCCGCCTCCGCGAGCGAGATATCGGCGACCTTGTGCTCGATGACAGTCTGGGACATGCGACCTCTTCCGTGTTCCGTGTGCGCGACGTGTTCCGCTGCGCTGTCAGGGCATCATGCAGCGCAACATGCAATGCTCACCAGGCTAGTTGACGGCCTCGGCGAAATCCTCGACGGCCTCCTGCTCGTCTTCGGGCAAACCGGGGACCAAAACGTCGAACGTCTCGGCCGCCGCCTCGCGCAGCTCCTCCGGACACGAGCCGATGCCCTCGCGAATGAACGGGTACTCGTCGACGAGCTGGCCCGCGCTGAACGGCGCACCCGACCAGATCGCCGCGACGGTGGCGGCGCCGAGACCCGCGCGGGCCTCGTCGTCGTCCGCGTCCCCGGCGGCCAGGCGGCAGGCGTCGAGCAGGGCGCCGGACAGATCGTCGTCCTCGAGGACGGACACCTCCTCGAGCAGGTCGGTGACGGCGTCGCTGCTGAAGATGATGGAATCCCACGTGGACATTGGCGCTTCTCCTTCGGGTGCCGGAACGGGATCTCGCCGCGATCCCCCTCATACCCCGATGTTCTACCCCACGACGTAGCGCGGGGGCGACAGTTGTCCTTCCGGGAACCTCGCGAAGGGCCCCGACCACCCCCTCCGGTCCCCTTTCCAGAAGATAACGAGTGTGTTAAGTTAACCGCCAAAACGGTGATCGAATCTTTATCTGCAGCGCAGCCACCGGGTTCGAAACCGTCGACACCACGGAAGGGAGACGGGGATCATGCGCATCAGAACCGCAGGCCTGGCGATCGCCGCCATCATGGCCGCCGCCACCGCAGGGTGCGCCGGCGCCTCGGCGATCGACGGCCCCAACCCCGCCGAACCCGACCAGGAGCACCTGCCCCGCGTCGCCGACGACTCGGAGCTCGGCGAAGACCCCTCCTCGAACTCCGCCTCCACCCAAGCGCCCGACCGCGCCACCACCGTCGTGCCGACGCCGTCGCGTCCCGGCCGCGGCAATGCCGCCGAAGACCCGTACCTGCCGCCCCGCGCCGTGATCCCCGCGCCCACGGGCACCCCGGACGTTCCCCCTCCGCCGTCGTCGCCGACGACGCCCCCGACCGAATCGTCGACCACCCCCTCGGAGACCCCCGAGTCCACCACGCCGACGCTCCCGACGCTGCCCACCCCGGAGCGCCCGAAGCCGCTGCTGCCTCCGGACGGCGACTCGGCCGGCTCCCTCTGGCCCTTCGACGAGCCGGAGAAGCCGGAGGATCCGGAAAATCGCGGAAAGCCGGAGAAGCCGAACAAGGGCACCGACACGGCGCAGAACGGGACGAACGGCACCTCCGGGGCAAACGACGCCCCCACCAAGCCCGACACCACCGCCGCCGACGACGCGGACAAGGGCACGAACGCCACCGGAGCCACGGCCAACGGCTCCGACCGGGCGGATCGGGAAGACTAGGCGCCCTGTTTTACGCAGGCACCGAGGCCACGAACGCCTCGACCGGCGCGCCGCCGACCGACCGCAGCACGCGGTCCGTCTCGCACGCCGGCACCCACGCCGCCCCACCCGGGGACAGGCGCACCTCGCCGGACCGCGACGACACCTCGGCGGCGCCCTCCACGACGAGGACGATGGCCGCACCCGTCGTGGGCACCGCCACCGAATCCCCCGCCGGGATGCTGACCCGCGTCAGACGGAATTCGGCGGCGTCGGTCGGGTACGTCGACACCGCACCGTCGACGATCGGACGGACGACCGGATCCACCGCCGGAGAGAAGTTCAACACCCGCAGCAATTCCACGACGTCGACGTGCTTCGACGTCAAACCGCCGCGCAACACGTTGTCGGAATTGGCCATGATCTCCACGCCCATGCCCGACAGGTACGCGTGCAGCTGTCCCGCGCCGAGGTAAATGCCCTCGCCGGGCTCCAGGGTGATGCGGTTGAGCAGCATCGACGCCAGCACGCCCGGATCACCCGGGTACCGCGCCGCGATGTCGGCGGTCGTCGCGGCAACCTGGCCGACCCAACCGTCGCCCTCGTACGCGGCGCACGCGGCGCGCACCGCCTCGACCAGATCGCCCAACACCCGGCTGGGCAGGGTGAGCCACGTCGTGAACAACGCACGCAGCCCCTCTTCGGCGGACGGCGCATCGAGCAGCACCGTGTAGTGGCCGAGTTCCGGGATGGCCAGCTCGTCGAAAAGCTCCCGGGTCCGTTCCACCGGCCGGAAACCGGCCAACGCCTCGAACCGGGTCAGCGCGACGATGAGCTCCGGCTTGTGGTTCGCATCGCGGTAATTGCGGTGCGGAGCCGTCGGCGCGAGGCCGAGCTCGTTCTCCGCCGCATACCCGGCCTTCGCCTGCTCCAGCGTCGGATGCGCCTGCAGCGACAGGGGCTCGGCGGCGGCGAGGATCTTCAACAAAAACGGCAGCGTACCGTCCGCCATGCCCGCAGCCGGGCCCAGCGCGGCATCGGGGTCATCGGCGATGACCTCCGTCAACGGCCGCCCCGCCACCGGCGACGGAGCCAACGGATGCGCCCCGAACCAGGCCTCCGCCTGCGGCCGCGCCGACGGCGACTCCTGCCCCATGAGCTCGGCGATCAACGTCCGCGACCCCCACGGGTACGACTGCATGACCGCATCGATGCGCTCCATCGGGCGTCATCCCTCCTCAGGTACATAAGCCGCCGCCGCAGCCACGCGGGCCGCGGTGACGCAGACGTCCACCAACGGATGGCGGACCTCGACCTCCTCGGCGGGGCATTCCACGCGGGCCCACTCGAAGGGCTCCAGACGCGCACGAACGGCCGGCGCGTCGGCCGGGGAAGTCACGGCAATGACGCTCAAGGGTAACATCCGGCCTCCGTCGACCGGACCATCGATCAGCGGGTCATGGAAGAGATCGTCGAGCGCGGCCGCCGGCGACGGAGCCAACGCCCCCGACGCGCGCAGCATGTCCGACACCGTCGTGCCATGCGCCGGCAACCCCGCATCGAGCAACCACGCCGCCGCGAGCTCCGCCACCGTGCGCCACACGTCTCCCTCTCCGGCGACGACGACCGAATGCCCGCGCATCCACTCCGCCCACTGGCGGGCCGGATTGACCAGCAGATCACGATCCGGGGCGCAGGCGACGGCCTCCGCATCCACGGCATCGGCGACGTCGTCGAGCACCGCCGCCGGCCCCAACGCGGTGACCCGGGCCGCGGTGAGCGCACCCAGCACCGCCCCCACGTACCCGCAAAACGACCCCACCGCCGACATCGCGGGGCGGGGCACCACGACCGTGCGCGGCGACGCCGCCGCCCGCACCGGCCCCTCCCCCGGATCGACGAGCACCGTCGCCGCGCCGCGCCGATCCGCCTCGGCGAGCACCTCGGCGATGGGGTCGCCCGGATCGTCGGTGAGCACGAACACCAAATCCAGCGCCCCCACGAACCGCGGCAACGACCGGGCGATGGTGATCGGCGCCCGCGCATCGGCGGCCAACGCGATGACCGCTTCCGCCGCCAGCCTGGCCCGCGACTCGTTGGTGATCAACACGACCGCGCGGGGTTCCGGCAGATCGTCGAAAAGCCCATCGGCGGCGGCCGACGCCGCGGCGCGGAGGTGCGCCCCCTCGGCGGCGGCGGTCAACGTCAGACTATGCGGATCCATGCCCCCAGCATGCCGGAAAACGGGTCAGGAGCGGATGATCGACAGCACCTCGTCGACGATCGCGTCGACCTCCTCGCGCGTCGGGGCCTCGACGTTGAGGCGCAGCAGCGGCTCCGTGTTGGAGGCCCGGACGTTGAACCAGGCCTTCGAATCCTTCAGGCCGATGGTCAGGCCGTCGACCCAGTCATGCTCGCGGGTGCGGGCGGCGAAGACCTCGGAGATCTTCTCCTGCTTCTCCAGCTGCTCCGCGGCCGACCCCAGACGGGAGTTGATCTCGCCGGACTGCTCGTAGCGGTCGAACTCCGCCATGAACTCGCTCAGCGGCTTGTCCTGCTCCGCCAACGCCGCCAGAACGTGCAGGGCGGCGAGCATGCCGGAGTCGGCGTTCCAAAACTCGCGGAAGTAGTAGTGCGCGGAATGCTCGCCACCGAAGACGGCGGAGGTTTCCGCCATCCGCGCCTTGATGAACGAATGGCCCACGCGGGTGCGCACGGGGATGCCGCCGGCCTCGATGATCATCTCCGGAACGACGGCCGAGGTGATCAGGTTGTGGATGATCACCGCCCCCGGATCGTCGGCGAGGTACCGGGTGGCGATGAGCGCGCAAATCGCCGACGGCGACACCGGGTCGCCCTTCTCGTCGACGACGAAGCAGCGGTCGGCGTCGCCGTCGAAGGCCAGGCCGATGTCGGCGCCCTGTTCGACGGTGAACTTCTGCAGGTCCACCAGGTTCGCCGGTTCCAGCGGGTTGGCCTCGTGGTTGGGGAAGTTGCCGTCGAGCTCGAAGTACAGGTCGCGGACGTCGCACACGTCGCCGAGGACGGCCGGGGCGGTCAGGCCCGCCATGCCGTTGCCCGCGTCGACGGCGACGGTGAGCTTCCGGCCGGAGTCCAGGTCGACCAGGCCGCGCAGGAAGTCGGCGTAACCGGCCAGTACGTCGCGCTCGGAGATCTCGCCGGCCTCGCCGTCGTAGTCCGGCACCCCCGTCACCAGAAGGTCCTTGATTTCGCCGAGGCCGGATTCCTGGCCCACGGGGCGCGCGCCGGCGCGGCACAGCTTGATGCCGTTGTACTCGGCCGGGTTGTGCGACGCGGTGAACATCGCTCCGGGGCAGTCGAGGGTGCCGGAGACGTAGTACAGCTCGTCGGTCGAGGTCAGCCCGAGCATGACCACGTCGACGCCCTGCCCCGCCGCGCCTTCCGCGAACGCGCGGGACAGTCCAGGGGAGGAGTCGCGCATGTCGTGTCCGACGGCGATGCGCTGCGCCCCCTCGCGGCGCATCAGCAGACCGAAGGCCGCTCCGGCGTCGCGCATGAGTTCTTCGTCGATGCCCTCGCCCACCACGCCGCGAACGTCGTAAGCCTTGATCACGGCGTCGATGGCCGCCCGGCTGCGCTTGGTCACTTGTGCCGTCCTCGCTCCTTGTTCGATTCTCCGTCGGAGCGGAATGTTACCCCTACTCGTCGTCGGGGTCCGGCACCACGTGCAAGTGGGTGCGCGCGGAGCGGCGCGAAGGGTGGCGGGCCGGGTCGACCTGCGACCAGCGGGGCTCGCCTTCGTCGCGCAGGACGAGGCCGGTGGCCTGGCGTCCGGCTTCGCGGACGGCCTCGGCCAGGGCGGTGAGGTCGTCGTCATCGGCGTGTTCGCCGGGGAGGTCGTAGCGCACCAGCTCCCAGCCGAGCGGTGCTGTGATGGACTGCGCGTGTCGTTCGCACAGGTCCCAGCTGTGGGGCTCGCTGGCGGCGGCCAGCGGCCCGACGACGGCGGTGGACTCGGAATAGGCGTAGGTCAGGGTGGCGATGGCGGGCTTGCCGCACCCCGGCCTGCAGCAGCGGCGGAATTGACTCACGCCCGAAAGTCTAGACCCTGGGTTGAGGTTCAGGTAGCCGAGGCCCCGGATTTCCCGTTTCGCGGGGCTTTTCGGGGCGTTGCGTGGCTTTGCGACGGCCCGCCGGAGCGCCTTCGACCCGCTTGCCCACGGCGGCCATAGACTTGGCGCCCATGAACGTCTCCCGTCGCATCGAGCGCCGCGGCCGCGGCCCGCGCGGCCCCCTCCTCCCACCGGAGGTCCCGCGGTGGCGCAGCCGCAGCGAGGCGTTCGACCAGGCCGTGCTCGACGCCTACGCGCCCATCGAGGCCCGGTGGCACGATCAGCTCATCCACCTCGACATCGCCGTCGACACCGTGCCGCTCATGCACCTCCACCCCGGCGCCCTGCTTCCCGACGAAATCGCCGCCGACGGGCCGATCCCCCTCGGCAGGCTCATCCCCGCCGGGGTGGACCGCCTGGGCCGTCCGACGCGCCCCCGCATCGTGGTGTTCCGCCGGCCCGTCGAAAAGCGCGCGCCGACGCCCGCCGACCTGAACGACGTGCTTCGCAACGTCCTCGCCCGCCTCGTCGCGGTGCACCTCAACGTCGACCCCTCCGTCGTCGACCCGGGGTACGACGACAACTTCTAGGTGGCTGGGCCGGGCACGAAAAGTCCGGGCACGAAAAAAAGACCCGGCGAACACCGGGTCTTCTTGGCGGATTCGCGCCTAACCGATCTGCTTTTTCAGGCGGCGGCGCTCACGCTCGGACAGGCCGCCCCAGATGCCGAAGCGCTCGTCGTTGGCGAGGGCGAACTCGAGGCACTCGTCGCGTACGCCGCAGGCGCGGCAGATGCGCTTGGCTTCGCGGGTGGAGCCGCCCTTCTCGGGGAAGAACGCCTCGGGATCGGTCTGGGCGCACAGCGCCTGCTCCTGCCAATCCTCGTCGACCGCGTCAAACAGCCCGGTCAGGTCGTCGGCCCAATCCACCAACGGGCGGGGTTGCTCGACTGCCGTCGTTTCGTGCACCTGGGACTCCCCCACGCTCGAATCCCGTCCCACGGCACGTCCGCCGAACACGGTGGATTCATCCATGCGGGCCTCCTGCCAGGTCAACGGGGTGGAAATTCGGTCTGGCGACGCGGGCCCGGCTCGGGTCCTCCCGCAATCACACACTTGTGATTACACACGTGAAACCCCATGAAGGTCAAGCGGTCGGGATAATTCACCGCGAAAACTCAGGAAGCGCCCTGGAGCCGGTCCCCCCGGCGTGGGGGATGAAGCCCGGGTTGAGACTTCACCCCCGTTCAGTGATCCGCGTCACACATCGGTGGAGAAACGCACTCCACCGTCGGGAAGCACGACCCCGGGCCACACTCGGGCCCCGGAAATGAGCTCGCAACGCGCTCCGACGTCGGCACCTTCGCCGATGACCGCGTCGCGGATGACGCACCGGGGCCCGATCGTCGCGCCGGCCGCGATGATGGACCGCTCGATCACCGCACCCGCGCCGATCTTCGCACCGTCGAACACGACCGTCTGGTCCAGACGCGCTCCGGCCCCGATCTCGGCGCCGCGGCCGACGACTGTGCCGCCGTACAGCAGCGCCCCACCGCCGAGGGAGGCGGAATCGTCGACGAGCGACTCGCCGTGACGCCCCTGCAGCAGCGGCGACGGCGCAATGCCGCGCACCAGGTCCGACGACCCGCGCACGAAGTCCGCCGGGGTGCCCATGTCACGCCAGTACGCGTAGTCGACGTACCCGTACACCCGGCGCCCGTTGTCCAGCAGCGAGGGGAAGATCTCGCGCTCGACGCTGATGGCGCGGCCGGCGGGGATCTTCCCGATGAGGTCACGTCGGAACACGTAGCAGCCGGCGTTGATCTGGTCGGTCGGCGGATCCTGGGTCTTTTCCAGGAACTCCAGGACACGACCGTCGTCGTCGGTGGGGACGCATCCGAAGGCGCGCGGGTCCGGGACGCGGACCAGGTGCATGGTCACGTCGGCGTTCTTCTCGGCGTGGGTCGCCAGAATCGCCCGCAGGTCCGTGCCGCCGAGCACGTCGCCGTTGAACACCATGACGGTGTCGTGCCGCAGGCGATCGTAGACGTTGCGGATGCCGCCGCCGGTGCCCAGCGGCTCGTCCTCCACCACGTACTCGATCTCGAGGCCCAGGTCGGAGCCGTCGCCGAAGTGCTCCTCGAACACTTCCGCCTTGTACGACGTCCCCAGCACCACGTGCGTCATGCCGGCCGCCTTGATGCGCCCGAGCAGGTGCTCCAGGAACGGCACGCCGGCGGTGGGCAGCATCGGCTTCGGGGTGCCGACGGTCAGCGGCCGCAGGCGAGTGCCCTGCCCGCCGACGAGGATCACCGCGTCGGTGTTCGCCGCCAGTTCGGCCGCGTCCGTGGTGGACGTGTCATGGGTGGTCATGGTTGAAGGATTCCTCCCGGGTTTCGCTTTACGACGGTCGTCGCAAAGCAATCATGTGTGCCGACGCTCGAGGGGCCTGGGGGTCACCCGGCGTCCGCGCTCGCCTGCAGCTCTGCCTTCTGCCTACGCTTCTTCACGGCCAAAATGATGGTGCCACGCAGCGAGAGGCCGATTTTCAGCGCCCACCGCACCGGCGCCAGCCAGGGGCCGGGCAGACGGTCGGACATGAATCGGTAGGCCGAATCGTGGTGCGCGCGGACCGTGATCTCCGGGTGCGACGACGCCGAATGCCCCTGCGCATGGCGGATCACCGCGCCGGGGCAGAAGATGTTGCGCCAGCCCGCCCGGCCGAGGCGGTCGCCGAGGTCGACGTCCTCCATGTACATGAAGTAGCGGTCGTCGAAACCCCCGATGGAGTCGAAGGCGTCCCACTTCAGCAGCAGGCAGGAGCCCGACAGCCAGCCGGCGTCGCGTTCGCGGGACATGTCGGCGTCGTCGCGGTAGCGGCGGGAAAACGGATTCGACGGCCAGATGTCCGCCAGCAACGCGTGGCCGATGCCGCCGACCAGGTCCGGCACCGCCCGGGCCGAGGGGTAGGCGGAGCCGTCGGCCTCGCGGATGAGCGGGCCGATGGCGCCGGCGCGGGGATTGCGGGCCGCGCAGGCAAGCATCGCGTCGATGGCTCCGTCGTCGAAGATGACGTCGGGGTTGACCAGCAGCACGTAGTCGCCGCGGATGCGGCCGGCGTCGCGCATCTTCGCCAGTTCGGCGATGCCGATGTTCGCGGCTTTGCCGTAGCCGAGGTTGCCGCCGGTGCGCAGGAAGATCGCATCGTTGACGCCGCCGGTGCGGCCTTCTTCTTCGGCGCGGTCAACCTCGGCTTCGGGGGCGCCGTCCTTGGAGCCGTTGTCGGCCATGATCAAGACGGTGCCGGCGGTTGTCGCCCCGGGCAGCGAGTCGACGAGCGCCCGGAGGTGCTCGCCGGGCGAGTACGTGACGGTGACGACGCCCAGGGGCAGGCCGGACTCCGCGCCCGCCCCGGAATCCGCCCGGTTCGTCGTCTCGTTCACGCCGTCACGTCCTTCGCTTCGCCTGGATTGATTGGATTCGGCCTGCCTTGGCCGACTTTCTTCGCATAAACACTAGGACACCACCCGTCCGGTTCCACCCCGCCACTCCGGCAGGGTGTTCCGCCTCGACGGGCCGCGGGATTGGGCTCACCGTTGATCGGGTTTCGTTCAAGCGGCCTGCCCTCAGGACTGGATGCGCTGGAAGGGCTTCTCTCAGAAGGGAATTCCGGGTCGCGGCCCCAGCGGCTTCGGCGGCTGCGGCACGCGGTGGGCATCCACATCAGCCCGACACCACCCAAACCCCTCCTCACGCCTACGCCTGGCCACCCGCGCCGAGACCTGCTGCCGCGACCACACCACATCATCGACACACGGCCACCCATCATCAGCCGCGACCACCAACCCACCGGCCTGTTGCCGCACATCCGGGTCACCGGAATTAAGCGGCCCGGCAACGAAATCAGCCAACTCCTCCTCGTACCGTCTGGTCTGACGGGCATGTGTGCGCAGTGCGGCATCGATATCGGCCTGCTCCATCGCCGCCTGCCTGTCGGCTTCGGCTTTCATCCGCCGCAGATTATCCCCGTGAATCGTCGACGCCCGACGGGTGGCCCGCTGCGAAAACGTCTGCCGGCCGATATGGGCAATCGGACCATGAGCCACCGTGGTGGCAAACACATGTCCGGCATGGTCGACCCACGTCACCGACCCATCGGCATGCATCACCGCACGCCAATGCTTCGAGGTCTTCAAGTTGTGGTGGCGCTGGCACAAGCACTGCAGATTCCACGTCGCCGTCACACCCAACCCATAACCACTGCCGCCACCGTCACCGTCACCGCCGCCACCGTCACCGTCACTGGTGGTGTGGGTGGGGTCGTAGTCGACGACATGGTCGATCTGACATCGATGCGCCGGCACATCACACCCCGGGAACCGACACTGACCATCACGGCCACGCACCCGCGCCTTCTGTGCGTCGGTGGGCACATACCCACCGGTGACCGAGTCCGACGACAACCGAACAGTCGCCGCCCGGGACAGCCACGCCTTGGTCAGGTACTTCGGCAACCAGCCGGCACCGTCGAGCCACACCTGCACATCGCCCTCATCAGCAGTGCCGGTGCCGGTGTTTGCGTTGGCAGTGCCGGTGGTGTTGGCGGTGCTGGTGCCAGTGCCGGAGGTGTTGGTGGCGCCGGTAGTGCTGTTGGCGGTGCCGGCGGTGTTGGTGCCGTCGACGTAGACGTTCATCGTCACCGACACCCCCTCACCGCCACCGCGACACAACGCCATAAGAGCATCGGGCAAAGAACACTCGTTGCCGTCGTTGGCCTTCGCATCCCTAATCGCCCGCACGGTGGCGTCGAACTCGGCGAGACGGTCTTTGCGCAACACCACGATCAACTGCCCGAAATCACCAGCTCCCTCATTGTCGACCCCGTACGACTCACCGACAATCGGCCTCGGTTCATCGTCGGGTGGGGTCGACACCGGTTCGATGGCTTCGACGATGCGGCGCAACTCCCGGGCGAAGACCCTCGGTCCGGGCAGGGCCTGGAAGTCCTTCCTCGGACACAGGTAGGCGACGAACTTGTCTTCCACCGCGGCGAGATTGTCGTCGGATACCGCGGCAATGGCCGCGGCAATCGTGGCCAGGCGTTCATGCGGCCACGCCCCCGACCGGCATACGCCCAACACTTTGGGCATGCGGCGCAGCATCACCCCGACGTCGCAGTATCGGGCGGCTTTGCCACGTGACAGTCCCAGGCGCGTGGCCACGCAGGCGAGGTGGGAGTCGACGTCGTCGTCACCATCGGGGGTAACTGCAAGGCAGATGTCGATGTCGACGAGGTTGCGCCGCCGGGCGAGGTTGCTCACCGGCTCATCGCGTTCGGTGGCCCACCGCTTCCGCGCAGGTGGCGGCTCGGTGTCGTGATGATCGTGATCGTGATGGTCGTGGTGGTTGTTGGTTGCGTCATGGTCGAATGCCATGTCGATTCCCCCGGCGCTGGATGCGCGTGTCGAAAGTGACTGTGTCGCGTGATCGCTGCTGCTGATCTGCCCCGATGCGGTGGCCTCCCCCGGCCCCGCCGTCACCATTCATCATACAAGTGTTCGAGTCACTTTCTTCGAACGTGGGGTAACGATTCGGGCTCGTTTCGCCCCACCGTTCACATGTGCATCAGGGCGCATGCGTACCCGCCGCCGTCGTCAAGAAAAAACGCCCAGCCAAGCAAGCCCTATTCGACCATGCCCAACGCGCGGCGCAAGCCATCGCGCCAATCCGGCAGGGGCACGAAACCGGCGTCAACCCACGCGGAACCGTCGAGCACGGACCAAGCGGGACGCTTCGCGGGCCGCGGAAACTCCGCCGACGTGCACGGACGCACACGCTCGGGCTGCCCGGCCACGAGCGCGAACACCTCCGACGCCACGTCGTGCCACGTCGCCGCGCCGGCCCCCGTCACGTGGAACACGCCCTCGACCGGCCGCAACGCCAACCGCCACAGGGCATCGGCGAGATCGTCGACGAACGTCGGATTCCCGTGTTGGTCGTCGACGACGTCGATGTCGCCGCCGCGCTCCTCGAGCCGCAGCATCGTCGACACGAAGTCGGACGCCTTCGGCTGCGTCGGACCGGAAAACACCCACGCCGTCCGCACGATCGCGGCCCGCGCACCGCTGTCCGCCACGGCCCGCTCCCCCGCCAACTTCGTGCGCCCGTACGCGGTGTCGGGCGCCACGGGATCGTCCGCGCGCAGGGGCCTCCGCCCACCCGCGCCATCGTCGCCCGTGCCGCCGCCGTACACGTAATCCGTGGACACGTGAATGAAAAAGGCCCCCTCCCGCGCACACCGCCGCGCCAACAACCCCGGCGCCACCGCGTTGACCCGATGCGCCGCAGCCTCCCCCTCGGGCGTCTCGGCACCATCGACATCCGTCCACGCGGCCGCATTGACCACCACATCCACGCCCCGCAACGCCGGATGCGCCATCACCGCCGCCTCATCCGCGACATCCAGATCCTCCCGCTCCAGCCACGTCACCTCGACCCCGGCCGGCTCGCGCCGCAGCAACGCCGTGCCCAGCTGCCCCGCCGACCCCACCACCGCAACCCGCACGGCGGCTCCGTTTCCCCCCACTTCATGGGCTTTTCCGGCGCGTGGTTCGGTCATCGGCAGTCCGTTTCATTATCGTTGGGACGACTGAGTCGTCGCAAAGCACGAATCCTGCTTTACGACGCCCACCTGACGGCACCCACGGTAGTGCAACCGGAGCAGCCGGAAACGCCCGCGTGAGGGAAGGAACCAACTTGAGCGCACGCACACCCCAATCGAGGCACGCCCGGGACATCCAGGCGCCGCCCACGCAGGGCCGCGACGTCCGCCAGGCTGTTCCGATGCCGCTGAGGTCCCTGCTGATCCTCCTGTCCGTGCTGTGCCTGACCGTCTCCGCCGTCGGCTGGTGGACCGTCGGCCGCGCCGCCGGCGGCCTCGGATCCGGCGGCGACTTCTCCCTCGGCAAGGAAAAGGACGGCGCCACCGACATCCTCCTCGTCGGCTCCGACTCCCGCACGGACGCCCAGGGCAACCCCCTGACGCAGGAGGAGATCGACATGCTCCGCGCCGGCGACGAAGAGGCGACGAACACCGACACCATCATCGTCATCCGCGTCCCCAACGACGGGTCCTCCGCCACCGCGATCTCCATCCCCCGCGACACGTACATCAGCACCGCGGACGGCAACAAGAAGATCAACGGCGTCTACGGCGACATGAAGCTCAGCACCGCCGAACGCCTGTCCGCCGAAGGCGAATCGCCCGAAACCGTGGAAAAGCGGTCCACCGAAGCCGGCCGCCAGGCGCTGATCACCGCCGTCGCCGACCTCACCGGCGTCACCGTCGACCACTACGCCGAAGTCGGCCTGCTCGGCTTCGTGCTGCTCACCGACGCCATCGGGGGCGTCGACGTATGCCTCAACAACGACGTCTACGACGAATACTCCGGCGCCGACTTCCACGCCGGACGGCAGACCCTCTCCGGCCCCGACGCCCTGAGCTTCGTGCGCCAGCGCCACGGCCTGCCCCGCGGCGACCTCGACCGCATCACCCGCCAGCAGGCGTTCATGGCGTCATTCGCCAACAAGCTGCTGTCCGCCGGCACCCTGTCCAACCCCGCCAAGCTCAACGAACTCGGCGGCGCCGTCCAACGTTCCGTCGTCCTCGACAACGGCTGGGACGTCATGGGCTTCGCCACCCAGATGCAGGGCCTGACCGGCGGCAACGTCAAGTTCGAGACCATCCCCGTCACGTCCATCGACGGCGTCGGCGACTACGGCGAATCCGTGGTCACCGTGGACAAGGGCCAGGTGCACCGGTACTTCGACGAACTGCTCGGCGACAAGGAAGAAGAAGCCGCCGCCGAAGACGACAAGCCGCGCGACCACGACCCCGCCGACTACACCGTCAGCGTGTACAACGCCACCGGCATCGAAGGCCTCGCCTCCCGCGCCGCCGCCGTGCTCACCGAGAAGGGCTACGTCGAGGGCACCGTCGCCAACGCCGAATTCGCCGGCGTCGCCATCAGCCAGGTCAACACCGCCGACCCCGACGACCCGGCCGCCGCCGCGATCGCCGAGGCGCTCGGCGGCCTGCCGGTCGTCCACGACACCACCATGGAGCCCGGCACCATCTCGGTGACCGTCGCCGGCGACTACGCGGGCCCCGGCCTTTACGAGGACGGTTCCGGCGCCGTCCCCGAGGACGACGCCGTCGAGGAGGCCGCCGACGACGGCTCCACCGGTGAAGTCGTCGGCCAGGAGGGCATGGCCCCCGAAGAGGACCTCAGCCAGCACATCGACGCCGGCGGCGACGGCGTCATGTGCGTGAACTGACCCCCGCCCGCCCCGGCCCCGGAGATCAGACCCAGTTGAGGATCTTCGGGGCCATTTCGCGCATTTCCACCTTGCGGACCTTGCCGGAGGCGGTCATCGGGAACGAATCCGTGACGTGGACGTAGCGCGGGATCTTGTGGCGGGCGAGCTTGCCCTGCGCGAACTCGCGCAGCTTGTCGACGGTCAGCGTCTCCGCTCCCTCGTGGAGGATGATCCAGGCCATGATCTCCTCGCCGTACTTGTCGTCTGGCACGCCGATGACCTGCGCATCGACGATGTCCGGATGCGTGAACAGGAACTCCTCGATCTCGCGCGGGTAGATGTTCTCGCCGCCGCGGATGAGCATGTCCTTGATCCGCCCGGTGATGGACAGGTAGCCCTCGTCGTCGAGGACGCCGAGATCGCCCGTGCGCATCCAACCATCCGGGTCGACGGCCTCGGCGGTCTTCTCCGGGTGGCGCCAGTACTCCTTCATCACCGCGTAGCCGCGCACCAGAATCTCGCCCTGCTCGCCGCGCGGCACCGTTTCGCCGGTCGCCTGGTCGATGACCTTCGCCTCCAGGTGCGGCATGATCTGACCGACGGTGTGCACGCGCTTTTCCAGCGGCGAGTCGCCCCGCGTCTGGAAGCTGCACGGCGACGTTTCGGTCATGCCGTAGCAAATGGCGATTTCCTTCATGTTGAGCTTGTCCATCACCTCGGACATCGTCTTCGACGGGCAGGACGTGCCGCCCATGATGCCGGTGCGCAGCGACGAGAAGTCGTAGGGGCTGCCGTACTCCTCGTGGTCGTGGGCCTCCTCCAGTTCGGTGATGAACATCGTCGGCACGCCGTACAGGGACGTGGCTTTCTCGGAGTGGACGGCCTTGAGCACGTCGCGGGCCTGGAACACCGGGCCGGCGATGATGAGGGCGGCGCCGCGGCTCAGCGTCGCGATGATGCCCAGCACCATGCCGAAGGTGTGGAAGAACGGAATCGGCACCACGACCCGGTCGTTTTCGTCGTAGGCGAGGAGGGTGGCCGTCTGGTTGGCGTTGTTGAGCAGGTTGCGGTGCGTCAGCGTCGCGCCCTTGGGGAAGCCGGTGGTGCCGGAGGTGAACTGGATGTTCACCGGGTCCGTGGCCTCGACCTCGGCGATCGCGGCGTCGAGGTCGGACCGGTCGCCGTTGACGTCGCGGCCCAGGATCTCCTTCCACTGCTCCGAGCCGAAGTAGATGACCTCCCGCAGGTCCACGCCGCGCTGCTTCGACGCCTCGATGAGCATGGTGCGGTAGTCGGAGTCCTTGTAGCGGCGGGCGGCGAACACGCAGGTGACGCCGGCCTTCTCCAGGACGTAGTTCAGTTCGCTCTGTCGGTAGGCGGGGTTGATGTTGACCAGGATGAGGCCCAGGCGGTGGCACGCGTAGGACACGATGGGCCATTCCCAGCGGTTGGTGGACCAGATGCCCACGCGGTCGCCCCGGTGCAGGCCGCAGCGCAGCAGGGCGGCCGCGAGGCGGTCGACCTTGTCGCCGAACTCCCGGTACGTCAGACGCACGTCGGCGAAGACGTCGACGATCGCCTCCCGGTCCGGGAAACGTTCGATCTGGGCGACGAGGTTGTCCCCCAGCGTTTCGGATCGCAGCGGAGCCGCCCCCTGATCCACGCCGGCGCCGAGGACGTGCGACAGCAGGCGGCCCTCGGCGTCGATCACATCCTTCCCGAAAGGCGCGGGCCTGGTGAGGATTTCGGCGGTCGTCGCAGTCGTCATCGATGCTCTCCTGGGTCGATTGAGGTGACGACCAAGATCCTAATTTGATTCCGCGCACAAAATCATCAGTTAAGCCGGATTAATTTTTTATCAAAATTATGGGTGCCCCCGGCTCGCGCAGCGATGATCGCAGCCTGCCTGACGACGGGGGCGTCGATCATCTCCCCGTCGAGTTGGAAGGCTCCGACGTTGTCCGCGGCGCGCTCGAGGATGCGGCGGGCCCGGTCGAGTTCTTCGTCGGAGGGGCGGTAGGCGCGGCGAACCGCATCGACCATCGCCGGGTGAATGCACGCGGTGCCCGCGAACCCGCAGCCGGCGGCGTCGAGGGCCTCGAGGTACTGGCCCTTCTCGTCGCGGAAGTCGACGTGAACGGCATCGATGGCGGCGATGCCGTTGGCGGCGGCGTGGAGAACCATCATCGTCCGGGCCAACTGCTGCGGGGCCCGGTACGGGCGGGCGCCGGCGTCGGCTGGGATACCCGCGGCCTCGGCCTCGGCGGCGGTGATGCGCGACGACGTGCCGCCCAACTCGGCGGCGAGATCCTCGGCGCCCCAGAACATGCCGACGACGTCCGGGTGGGACGCGATGGCGCCGATGTTGAGGATCGCCTCGGGCGTTTCGATCATCGCGATGATCTTCAGCCCGGCGAGCTCCTCCGGAATGCGGTCACGGACCTTCGGCAGCATGACGACGTCATACGGGCCCTCCTGCGCCAACCGGGCATCGCCGGCGAACGTCGGGGCATCCGGGCCCGTCACTCGCAGGATCGTGCGCGCGGGATCCAGCGGATTGTCCAGGATGTTGCGCCGCGCGGCCTCGTGGCCGTCCAGGGCGGCGCCATCTTCCAAATCAACGATGACCACGTCGGACCGCTCCGCGGCCTTGGCGAAACGCTCCGGCCGATCCGCCGGCGCGAACAACAGGGCGGGGCCGACGGGCAACCAGGCCGGGGCCGACGCCGACGAAGCCGAAGGGGCCGAAGAGGACGTAGCCGGAGACGGGGACTGAGGCCGGGACTGGGGCCGGGGCTGAGCCTGCGACTCCGCCGACTCGGGGCCGCGGGCATCACTGGGGACGGTGTTCATGCCACCGAAACTACCGTCGGGCCCGTCACGGGGAGGCGGAGGCGTCGTCACGCACCTCCCCCGAACCGCCTCCCCCGAGCGCGATCTAGTCGCGGTACAGCAGCAGGGCGTCGCCCTGGCCACCACCGCCGCACAGCGACACGCCGGCCTTGCCGGAACCGCGGCGCGCCAGCTCCATCGCCGCCGTCAGCGTCAGACGGGCACCCGAGCAACCGATCGGGTGACCCAGCGCAATGGCGCCACCGTGGATGTTGCACTTCTCCAGCGGGTAATCCAGGTCGCGCAGCGACTTCACGGCGACGGCGCCGAAAGCCTCGTTGATCTCGATGAAGTCGAGGTCCGAGGCCTCCCAGCCGGCCAGACGCAGGGCCTCGGCCAGCGAGTCCGACGGCTGCGCGTGCAGGCTGTTGTCCGGGCCGGCGGTCTGCCCCGCCTTGCCCACGACCGCCAGGTAATCCAGGCCTCGTTCCTCCGCCCAGCCACGACGGGCCAGGACCAGCGCCGCCGCACCATCGGAGATCGGCGAGGAGTTGCCGGCGGTGATCGTGCCGCCCTCCTTCATGAACACCGCGCGCAGCTTCGACAGCGACTCGACGGTGGTGTCCGGACGGATGCCCTGGTCCGCGTCGACCACGATCGGGTCACCCTTGCGCTGCGGAATCTCGATCGGGGCGATCTCCTCGGCGAGAATGCCGTCGGCCTGCGCCTTCGCGGCGCGCTGGTGCGACAGGGCCGCGACCTCGTCCTGATCGGCGCGGGAAATGCCCAGGTCCGCGTTCGGGCCGTCGGTCAGCGTGCCCATGGACACGCAGTCGTAGGAGTCGACCAGGCCGTCGAGCTCCAGCGCATCCTCCAGCTTCAGCGCACCGTAGGACTTGCCCTTGCGCACGCCGCGGGCGATGTGCGGGGCGTTGGTCATCGACTCCTGGCCGCCGGCGACGACGACGTCGACCTCGCCCAGGCGGATCATGCGGGCGGCGTGGATCACCGCGTCGAGGCCCGACAGGCAGACCTTCGCCACGATCTCGGCGGGCACGGTCCACGGCAGGCCGGCCTTGATCGCCGTCTGGCGGGCCGGGTTCTGGCCGGCGCCGGCGAGGATGACCTGGCCGAGCACGACGCGGCCGACGTCCTCCGGCTTGATGCCAGCGCGCTCGACGGCGGCGCGGACGGCGTGGGCCCCGAGATCGACGGAGGTCAGATCGGCCAGCTGGCCGAGCATCTTGCCCTGCGGGGTACGGGCGCCGGCGAGGATGACGACGTCGTCGGCGTTCGGGGTGGTGTTTCCGGTCATGGTGTTCGTCTCTCCCTGTGCAGCCGCGCGGGGGCGGCATGGACGGCGGCGAACCCGGTGGATTCGCCGCACGGTTCAATTGGTCGTGCGCTCGGTTAATGGAGCCTAGTGGTTTTCCGCGCCGCCGGGCCGGAATTGCGCGACGGGGAGCCACCCTCGGGTGGTGCCCCGCCGCGGCCGACTAATCCTCCAGGTCCACGACGTACGCCGCCGCGGTGTTGTTCTCGATGTCGGCCAGCGTCACGCCCGGGGCCAGGCGCCGCAGAACCAGGTGGTCGTCGGCGACGTCGAAGCTGCCCAAGTCGGTGATGATGCGCTTGACCACCTTCGCGCCGGTCAGCGGCAGATCGCACTCCTTGACCAGCTTCGGCGAACCGTCGCGGGCCACGTGGTCGGTGAGCACCACCACGCGCGGGGTGCCGGCGACGAGGTCCATCGCGCCGCCCATGCCCTTGACCATCTTCCCCGGGATCATCCAGTTGGCCAGGTCACCGGACTCGGACACCTGCATGGCGCCGAGGACGGCCATCTTCACGTGACCGCCGCGGATCATGCCGAAGCTCGTCGCCGAGTCGAACACGGCCGCACCCGGCACGAGCGTCACGGTCTGCTTGCCGGCGTTGATGAGGTCGGCGTCCTCCTCCCCCTCGTACGGGAAGGGGCCCATGCCGAGGATGCCGTTCTCGCTCTGCAGCAGCACGCGCACACCATCGGGGATGTGGTTGGCCACCAGCGTCGGGATGCCGATGCCCAGGTTCACGTAGTCTCCGTCGGCGAGCTCCGCCGCCGCCATCGCGGCCATCTCATCGCGGGTCCACCCGCGCTTTTCCTCGTGGGTCATGTCAGATCTCCTCCCCCGCCGCGGCGGCGGCCGGATCGGGCGCGGTCTCCCGCGGCCGGGTGGTTCGCTTCTCGATGGGCTTCTCGCGGTCGCTCGCCCGGACGATGTGGTCGATGAACACGCCGGCGGTCATGACCGAATCGGGCTCGATGGCGCCGCGCTCGACGAGCTGCTCGACCTGGGCGACGGTGACCTTGCCGGAGGCGGCGCACAGCGGATTGAAGTTCTGCGCCGTGGACCGGTAGACGAGGTTGCCGTCGACGTCGCCGCGCCAGGCGTGGACCAGGGCCAGGTCGGCGACGATGCCGCGCTCCTGGACGTAGGTGCGGCCGTCGAATTCGGCGTGGGGCTTGCCCTCGGCGACGAGGGTGCCGACGCCGGTGGCGGTGTAGAACGCGGGGATGCCCGCACCGCCGGCGCGCAGCCGCTCGGCCAGGGTGCCCTGCGGCGTGAACTCCACCTCGAGTTCGCCGTCGAGGTACTGCCGGGCGAAGAGCTTGTTCTCGCCGACGTAACTGGCGATGACCTTGGTGACCTGGTGGTTTTCCAGCAGGATGCCCAGTCCCTGCCCGTCGACGCCCATGTTGTTGGACACGATGGTCAGGTCCTTGGCGCCGGAGTCGCGCAGGCCCTCGATGAGGTCGAAGGGCACGCCGCACAGGCCGAAGCCTCCGACGGCGATGGTCATGCCGTCCTCGGCCAGGCCGGCGACGAGCTCGCGGATCGACGTTTCGGTGTTCTTGGACATTCGGATCACACCCATCCCAGCAGCTTCGGCGCCATTTCGCGCATCTCGACCTTGCGGACCTTGCCCGAGGCGGTCATCGGGAACGAATCGGTGACGTGGACGTAGCGCGGGATCTTGTGGCGCGACAGCTTGCCCTGCGCGAACTCGGCGATCTGGTCGGCGGTGAGGTCGGCGTTCTCGTCGTGGAGGATGACCCAGGCCATGATCTCCTCGCCGTACTTGTCGTCCGGAACGCCGATGACCTGCGCATCGACGATGTCCGGGTGGGTGAACAGGAACTCCTCGATCTCGCGCGGGTAAATGTTCTCGCCGCCGCGGATGAGCATGTCCTTGATTCGCCCGGTGATGGACAGGTACCCCTCGTCGTCGAGGACGCCCAGGTCGCCGGTGTGCATCCAGCCGTCTTCGTCGATGGCCTCGGCGGTCTTCTCCGGGTGGTGCCAGTACTCCTTCATCACGGAGTAGCCGCGGACGACGACCTCGCCCTGCTCGCCGCGCGGCAGCGTTTCGCCGGTGTCCTCGTCGATGACGCGGGCCTCCAGGTGCGGCATGATCTGGCCGACGGTGTTGACGCGCTTGTCCAGCGGCGAGTCCTTGCGGGTCTGGAAACTGACCGGCGACGTTTCGGTCATGCCGTAGCAAATGGCGATCTCGGACATGTTCAGCTTGTCCATGACGTCGCGCATCGTCTTCGACGGGCAGGACGTGCCGGCCATGACGCCGGTGCGCAGGGTCGACAGGTCGTAGGGGCTGCCGTACTCCTCGTGGTCGTGGGCCTCCTCCAGTTCGGTGATGAACATCGTCGGCACGCCGTACAGGGACGTGGCCTTGGCGGAGTGGACGGCCTTGAGGGTTTCGCGGGCCTTGAAGCTGGGCGCCGGGATGATGATCGCGCCGCCGTGGCTGAAGGTGGCGAACGTGCCGATGACCATGCCGAAGGTGTGGAAGAACGGCACGGGCAGGCAGACGCGGTCCTTCTCGGTGTAGCCGAGCAGCTCGCCGATGAAGTAGCCGTTGTTGAGCAGGTTGCGGTGCGTCAGCGTCGCGCCCTTGGGGAAGCCGGTGGTGCCGGAGGTGAACTGGATGTTGATGGGGTCGTCGGGGTGCAGGTCGGCGGTGTACTCCGACAGGTCGTCGATGTCGCCGTGCATGCGCTCGTACCAGTCCGCGGAGCCGAAGTAGATGACCTTGTCCAGCTTGACGCCGCGCTGCTTCGACGCCTCGATGAGCATGGTGCGGTAGTCGGAGTCCTTGTAACGGCGGGCGGCGAAGACGCAGCGGACGCCGGCCTTTTCCAGGACGTAGTTGAGTTCGTGCTGGCGGTAGGCGGGGTTGATGTTGACCAGGATGAGGCCCAGGTGGTGGCAGGCGTACTGGACGACGGTCCATTCCCAGCGGTTGGTGGACCAGATGCCGATGCGGTCGCCCTTGCGGTAGCCGGCGCGGACGAAGGAGGTGGCCAGGCGGAGGACGCGGTTGTAGAACCGCTCGTAGGTGAAGGACACGTCGGCGTAGACGTCGACGATGCACTCGCGGGAGGGGTGCTTTTCGACGATCGCCTTGAGGTTTTCGCCGAGGGTTTCGGAGCGCAGCGGGGCGGCGCCCTGGTCGACGTCGGCGCCGATGACGTGCGACATCTTGTTGCCGTCGTCGTCTACGACGTCTTTGCCGTAGGGGGCGGGGATGGTCTTGAGCTGGGACATCGGGTTCTCCTGGAGTTCTGTGCCGCGGGGGCGGAAAACTACGTGGGTGGTGGAAGGTTTCGTGCTTTACGACGTCTGCGTGGCGGTCGCTTCGGCGCGTCGGGCGATGGCTTCGGCTTGGCGGAACAGCGGGGCGTCGACCATGCGGCCCTCGAAGCTGAACGCTCCCCCGTCGTCGCGGGCGGCGGCGAGCAGGCGTCGGGCCCAGTCGGCTTCTTCGTCGGTGGGGCGGTAGGCGTCCCGGATGACGGCGACCTGCGAGGGGTGGATGCACACGGTGGCCGCGTAGCCGAGGGCCGCGGCGTCGGTGGCTTCGGCGCGGAGGCCGTCGACGTCGGCGATGTCGACGTGGACGGAATCCAGCGCGGCGCGGCCGAAGGCGGCGGCGGCCAATTGGGTGCGGGCGCGGGCGTGACGGGCGACGTCGCGGTAGGTGCCGGGGGCGTCCTCGCCCTCGCCGAAGCGGGAGGCCGTGCCGCCGAGACCGGCGGTGAGGTCCTCGGCGCCCCAGAACAGGGCCACCGCATTGTCGGCGGAGGCGACGTCGTCGGCGCGCAGGACGCCCAGGGGCGTCTCGATGAGCGCGATGACGCGATGCCCGGCCAGCGACTCCACCGCCGCGGCGGACTCCGCCTTCGGCAACATGATCAGGTCGTAGCGCAGGTCGGCGAGCATCTCCAGGTCGGCGGCGTGCTCCGGCGAATCGACCGGGTTGATGCGGACGATGACCCGCTCCGGGTCCAGGTCGCCGGCCTGCTCCGACTCGATGATCGCCCGGCGCGCCTCGGCCCGGTTCTCCGGACGGCAGCCGTC
Organism: Corynebacterium freneyi; assembly: GCF_030408835.1. Classification (NCBI taxonomy): domain Bacteria; kingdom Bacillati; phylum Actinomycetota; class Actinomycetes; order Mycobacteriales; family Corynebacteriaceae; genus Corynebacterium; species Corynebacterium freneyi. Next base: position 570,419 of record NZ_CP047357.1, on the reverse strand, counting down.
CTCCAGGTCGAGGATGACCATGTCCGCACGTTCGGCGGCCTTGGTGAAACGATCCGGCCGGTCAGCCGGCACGAAGAGGATCGCGGGGCCGGCGGGAATCCAGTTGTCCATGATCACGCCGCCCCGTCGTCAAGCGAACCGTCCCCGGACGCGGCCGGGTCGCACTGCACGAGCGTGGCGCGCACCGCCCGGCACACGACGTCGCCGTTCTGGTTGCGGCCGATGTGCTCCAACTGCACGATGCCCTGCCCCGGACGGGACGCGGACACCCGCTTGGACACGCACTTCGTCTCGGCGTAGAGCGTGTCGCCGTGGAACATCGGCTTCGGGAAGGACACCTCGGTGAAGCCCAGGTTCGCCACGATGGTGCCCAGCGTCAGCTGCGACACCGACAGGCCCACCACGGTCGACAGGGTCCACATCGAGTTGACCAGCCGCTTGCCGCCGAAGCCCGGCTGCTGCGACGACCAGTGGGCGTCGAGATGCAACGGTTGGGTGTTCATGGTCAGCGTGGTGAACAGGACGTCATCGGTCTCGGTGACGGTGCGGCCGGGCCGGTGCAGATAGCGGGCGCCCTCCTCGTACTCCTCGAACCAGAGTCCGCGCTGGACGATGCCCGGGTGCTCCGCGTCGTTCGGGCCGGCGGCGCCGGCGTTGGCGGTGTTGGCGGTGTCGGTCATCGGTTCACCTCCCCTTACAGGCCCAGTCCGCGGGCGATGAGCATCAGCTGCACCTCGGTGGTGCCCTCGCCGATCTCGAGGATCTTGGAGTCGCGGTAGTGGCGCGAGACGCGGTACTCGTTCATGAAGCCGTAGCCGCCGTGGATCTGCGTGGCGTCGCGGGCGTTGTCCATCGCGGCCTCCGAGGAGATGAGCTTGGCCAGGTAGGCCTCGCGACGGAACTCCTGGCCCTTGACCATCTTCGCCGCGGCGTCGTACCAGGCCATGCGGGCGGCGTGGGCGCGGGCCTCCATGCGGGCGATCTTGAAGGAAATCGCCTGGTACTCGGCGATGGCGCGGCCCATCGACTGACGCTCCTTGGCGTACTTCACCGACTCGTCGACGCAGCCCTGCGCGGCGCCCGTGGCCAGCGCGGCGATGGCGACGCGGCCCTCGGCCAACGTGGACAGGAAGTTGGCGAAGCCGCGGCCGCGCACGCCCAGGAGGTTCTCCTGCGGGACGCGGACGTCGGTGAACGTCAGCGGGTGGGTGTCGGAGGCGTTCCAGCCGACCTTGTCGTACGCCGGCTCGACGACGAAGCCCTCGGTGCCCGACGGCACGATGATCGTGGAGATCTCCTTCTTGCCGTTGTCGTTCTGGCCCGTCACTGCGGTGACCGTGACCAGCGACGTGATGTCGGTGCCGGAGTTGGTGATGAACTGCTTGGCGCCGTTGATGACGAAGTCGTCGCCGTCCTCGCGGGCGGTGGTGCGGGTCGCGCCCGCGTCGGAGCCGGCGTCCGGCTCGGTCAGGCCGAAGCCCGCCAGCGCCTTGCCCGCCGTGAGGTCCGGCAGCCACTTCTGCTTCTGCTCCTCGTTGCCGAAGTGGTAGATCGGCGAAGCACCGAGGCCGACGCCGGCCTCGAGGGTGATGGCCACCGACTGGTCGACCTTCGCCAGCTCCTCCAACGCGATGCCCAGCGACAGGTAGTCGCCGCCCATGCCGCCGTACTCCTCGGAGAAGGGCAGGCCGAACAGGCCCATCTCGCCCATCTGCGCGACGATCTCGTAGGGGAACGTGTGGTTGCGGTCGTGCTCGTAGGCGACGGGGTCGACGACCTCGTTGGCGAACTGGCGGACGACGGACTGGAGCTCGCGGTACTCGGCGGGCAGATCGGCGGTGTTGACGTCGGTCATGGTGACTCCTTGGTTTCTTTCGCGGGTTTCTTTCGCGGCCCGTCGGGGCGGGCCGGGTGGCTTTTCGGGGTGGGTCGGGGCTTGTCGGGATGTGGCGGGGTGCGCCGGGTCAGCCTTCGTCGGGGACGACCGTGGCCAGCGGAACCTCGGTGGACACCTGGGCGCCGGCCGCGACGTGGTACTCGACGACGCCGGCGGTGGCGGCCCGGAGAGTGTGTTCCATCTTCATGGCCTCCACGACCAGGACCGGGTCGCCGGCCTCGACGCGGTCACCGTCGGCCGCCGACAGGGCGATGACGGTGCCGGGCATCGGCGAGGTCAGGGTGCCGTCGCCCGCGCCGTCGTCGTCGGCGGCCGAACGGACGACGTTTTCGCGGTGCAGCACCCAGGTGCCCTCGTCGGAGGAGACGATGACGTCGGTGCCGCGGCGGCTGGCGACGGTCTCGACCTGCCAGTGGCGGGCGACGCCCTCGCAATCCACGCGCCAGCGGTCACCGTCGCGGTGGATGCCCGCGGCGTAGTCGCGGGGCTCCGGGGCCTCCTCGCCCTCGGCCGGTTCGCTGATGCCGGCGACGCGGGCGTCGACGGTGACGGTCGCGTCGTGGGGCGTGCCCGACACGGCGATGAGGCTCGAACCGCTGGTCGTGGCCAGGCGGAGGCGCTGGGTGCCGGGGCGACCCGAGCGCCAGGCGTCCGGCACGGCCCACGGCGACGCCGGACCCTCGGGCCACCGGGAGGCCAACCACGCCATCGCGGCGGCGACCAGGGCTTCGTCGGGCACCGGGAAGTCGGCGTAATCCCCTGCGACGCGGTCGAGCAGGCCCGTGTCCAGGTCGCCCGAGGCCACCTCGGGCACCGAGAGCAGGTAGCGGCAGAAGTCGACGTTGACGCCGACCCCGGCGACGACCGTGTTCGCCAGCGCCCGGTCGAGCCGGTCGAGCGCCTCGGCGCGGTCGGCGCCGTGGACGATGACCTTCATCAGCATCGGGTCGTACAGCGACGTCACCTCGGAACCGTCGGCGATGCCGGAGTCGACGCGGACGCCGGGGCCGGAGGGCTCGACGACCCGGGTGACGGTGCCGCCGGTGGGCAGGAACCCGGCGGCCGGGTCCTCGGCGTAGACGCGCGCCTCGATGGAGTGGCCGGTCATCCGGACGTCCTCCTGGGCGATGGGCAGTTCCGCGCCGCGGGCGATGGTCAGCTGCAGGGCCACCAGGTCCAGGCCGGTGACCTCCTCCGTGACGGGGTGCTCGACCTGGAGGCGGGTGTTCATCTCCATGAAGTAGAACTTGTCCGGCTCGGCGGACGGGACGATGAACTCCACGGTGCCGGCGCCGACGTAACCGCAGGAGCGGGCGGCGTCGCAGGCGGCTTCGCCGATGCGGGCGCGCACGGCGTCGTCGAGAAGCGGGCTCGGCGCCTCCTCGATGACCTTCTGGTGGCGGCGCTGCAGCGAGCATTCGCGCTCGCCGAGGTGGATGACGTTGCCGTGCGAGTCCGCCAGCACCTGCACCTCGATGTGGCGCGGGGTGTCCACGAAGTGCTCGATGAACAGCGAGTCGTCGCCGAACGCGCCGGCGGCCTCGCGACGGGCGGTGACCAGCGCGGCGGGCAGATCCTCGATGCGCTCGACGCGGTGCATGCCCTTGCCGCCGCCGCCTGCGGACGGCTTGATCAGCACCGGGAAGCCGATGCCGGGCGCCGCCTCGATGAGCTCCTCGTCGGTCAGACCCGGGCGGGAAATGCCGGGCACGGTGGGCACGTCGCGCTTTTCGACGGTCGCGCGCGCCGAGATCTTGTCGCCCATCGTGTCGATGGCCGACGCCGGCGGGCCCATGAAGATGACTCCGGCGTCCTCGCAGGCGCGGGCGAAGTCCGCGTTTTCGGACAGGAAGCCGTAGCCGGGGTGGATCGCCTGCGCACCGGTGCGGCGGGCGGCGTCGAGGATGCGGTCCGCGACGAGGTAGGACTCGCGGGCCGGCGACGGGCCGATGTGGACGGCGACGTCGGCGAGGCGGACGTGGGGGGCGTCGGCGTCGGCGTCGGAGTAGACGGCGACGGAGCGGACCCCCTGTTCGCGAAGGGTGCGGATCACGCGGCAGGCGATCTCGCCGCGGTTGGCGACGAGAACCGTGTTGATGGCGATGTCGGTCATGCTCTTCTCTCCTTTCCGTGGTGTCGATTCGGGTTACATCCGGAAGACGCCGTAGCCCTGCTCGTCGAGCGGGGCACCGCCGGCGACTTCCAGCGCCATGCCGAGGATCCGGCGGGTGTCGGCGGGGTCGATGACGCCGTCGTCCCAGAGTCGGGCCGACGAGTAGTAGCAGTGCGACTGCTTCTCGAACTGCTCGCGGACCGGGGCCTCGAAGGCCTCCTGCTCCTCCGCCGACCACTCGCCGCCGGAGCGTTCGATCTGGTTGCGGCGCACCGTCGACAGGGTCATGGCCGCCTGGGGGCCGCCCATGACGGCGACGCGGGCGTTGGGCCACATCCACAGGAAGCGGGGCGAGTACGCGCGGCCGCACATGGAGTAGTTGCCGGCGCCGAACGCGCCGCCGATGACCACGGTGAACTTGGGCACGCGGGTGGTGGCCACCGCGTTGACCATCTTCGCGCCGTGCTTGGCGATGCCCCCGGCCTCGTACTCGCGGCCGACCATGAAGCCGGTGGTGTTCTGCAGGAACACCAGAGGGATGCCGCGCTGGTCGCACAGCTCGATGAAGTGGGCGCCCTTCTGGGCGGACTCGGCGAAGAGGACGCCGTTGTTGGCGATGATGCCCACCGGGTGCCCGTGGATCCGCGCGAACGCGGTGACCAGGGTGGTGCCGAATTCTGCCTTGAACTCGCGGTATTCGCCGGCGTCGACGATGGTCTCGATGACCTCGTGGACGTCGTACGGCTGGCGGGGGTCGACCGGGACGATGTCGTAGAGGTCGGTCTGCTCGCGCAGCGGCTCGCGGGTCTCGCGCACCTCCCACGGGGCGTCGGCGGCCAGCGGCAGCGTGTCGACGATCGCCCGGACGCGGTGCAGCGCGTCGGCGTCGTCGAGGGCGAGGTGGTCGGTGACGCCGGAGGTCTTGGAGTGCAGGTCGCCGCCGCCGAGTTCTTCGGGGGTGACGTCTTCGCCCGTCGCGGCCTTCACCAGCGGCGGGCCGGCCAGGAAGATGGTGCCCTGCTCCTTGACGATCACGGCCTCATCGCTCATCGCCGGGACGTACGCGCCGCCGGCGGTGCACGAACCGAGGACGGCGGAGATCTGCGGGATGCCCTTCTTGGACAGGTTCGCCTGGTTGTAGAAGATGCGGCCGAAGTGGTCGCGGTCCGGGAACACCTCGTCCTGGTTGAGGAGCATCGCGCCACCCGAGTCGACGAGGTAGATGCAGGGAAGGCGATTGGCGTCGGCGATCTCCTGGGCGCGGAGGTGCTTCTTCACCGTCATCGGGTAGTAGGTGCCGCCGGACACCGTCGCGTCGTTGGCCACGATCATGCAGCGACGTCCCTCGACGAGGCCGATGCCGGCGACGACGCCCGCGGCCGGAACCTTGCCGCCGTACATCTCGTGGGCGGCGATGGGCGCCACCTCGAGGAAGGGGCTGCCCGGGTCGAGCAATTCGGTGATGCGCTGGCGGGGCAGCAGCTTGCCGCGGGCGACATGACGCTCGCGGGCCTTTTCCGGGCCTCCCTCGGCGGTGCGGGCGAGCAGTTCGCGCAGGTCGGCGACGAGTGCCTCGTGCTTTTCACGGTTGGTGGCGGGGTCCGTCATGTGCGTCTCCGTGTGGGGTGAAGGTCTGCGAAACAGTGCGGTCGCCCGCACTGCGTTAATTTCGATTAACTCTCTGCGGCGGAACAATACTGTGATGCGAACCACTTGCAAAGTGAAACTATGAAACGCGTCACCCCCGCGCCGAAACCCCCACGCAAGGACGGGTGGAGGTCGAACACCGTTCCACCCCGGCGAATGACGCAAAAAGTCCCACCAATTCAGTTAGTCGCGACTAACCGAAACGGGGGTACCGCAGGCATCTCCCGCCACGCACCCGACCCGCCATCACGCCCGCGCCCCGAAAATGGGAGCAAAAGCAACGGCACGGTCACAATCTGGCGAATTTTCCCATGCAAACCAGTTTGCATGCCTAACATTCCATTGAACGTGATCCACGCCACCCCGCAGTGACGTCGACGCGCCCTCCTCCACCGACCGCCGAGAGAAAGCGACACCATGAACGCGCCGCAAAAGGACCTCAGCCCGCCGCCCATCAGCACCATCGGCCTGCCCAAGCCCCAGATCGGCGACGGGTACGGCTGGAAAATCGACGGCTACGCCTCCCCCGCCGACGAGCCCATCGACCGCGAAGTCCTGGAGAACCCGGCCCCCAGCGTCGGCGCCATGGTGTGGCGCCGCGCCACCGCCACCCCGGACCGGCCGGCGTGGCGTTTCCGCGACGCCGATGAAAATTGGGTCGAGCTCACGTGGGACCAGTTCCGCGGCGTCGTCGAGGAGCATTCCGCGGGCCTGCTCGACGCCGGCCTGCGCAAGGGTGACGCAGCCGCCCTCATCTCGGGCACGAGCATGCAGTGGGTCAACTCGGACATGGCGCTGATGTCGATCGGCGTCAACTCCGTGGCCATCTACCCCACGTCCGTGCCCGGCGACATCGAGTTCATCATCAACGACTCCGGTTCGCGCATGGTCATCGCGGAGGACGGCGACCAGGTGGCCAAGCTCCTGGAAATCCGGGATGCCATCCCGGGCGTGGAGCACGTGTACGTCATCGACGACTCCTGGTCCGCGCAGGTGCAGGCCGTCAATTCCCCGGCGGGCATCTCCGCCGAGGACATCGCCGACTGGGTCTCCCCCCTGGCGGCGCTGACCGCCCGGGGTCGTGCGCTGCTGGCCGCCGACCCGCACGTGGTCCGCCGCGCGATCGACGACGTCACCCCGGACACCATCGCCGCCTTCCAGTACACCTCGGGTACGACCGGAAAGCCGAAGGGCGCCATCATCCCGCACAGCGCGTGGATGAACAACATCGCCTCCGTGACGTCGACGCCGAACCTGTACGACAAGGACGTCCATTTCCTCTGGCTGCCGATGGCGCATCTGATGGGCCGCTTCCTGCTGTACCTGTCCATCAACACGGGCATGCTCACCGCGATCGACGGGCGCATCGACAAGATCGTCGAGAACCTGCAGGACATCAAGCCGACCCTCATGGGCGGCGCGCCCCGCATCTTCGAAAAGGCCTACTCAGCCATTCATGCCCAGTTCGAGGGCAACGGCATCAAGGCGAAGCTGGGCAAGGTCAGCATGGCGTTGGCCATGGAGGCCACCGAGCTGCGTCTGGCGGGCAAGGAGGTGCCGAAGTGGCTGGAATTCCGCCTCCGCATCGCCGACAAGGTCGTGCTGTCGAAGATCCGCGACGCCCTCGGCGGCAACGTGCGCATGTTCGTGTCGGGTTCGGCGCCGATCAACCAGGACATCACCAAGTGGTACCTGTCGATGGGCATGCCCATCGTGGAGGGCTTCGGTCTCACCGAGGGCTGCATCACCCACCTGACGCGACTCAACGCGTACCGCATCGGTTCCGTCGGCTGGCCGTTCCCGGAAGTCGAGCAGAAGATCGCCGAGGACGGCGAGCTGCTGCTCAAGAGCGCGTGGAACATGACCGGGTACTACAACCGCGAGGACGCGACGGCGGAGACGCTGCCCGGCGACGGTTACCTGCGCACGGGCGACATCGCCCGCATCGACGACGACGGCTTCGTATACATCACCGACCGCAAGAAGTCGCTGTACAAGTCCTCCAACGGCAAGTACATCGCCCCGGCGCCCATCGAGTCGGAGTTCAAGGGCCTGTGCCCGCTGGCCATGGAGCTGGTCACCTATGGCGAGGGCAAGAAGTTCATGGTCGGCATGGTCGTTCTGGAGGAGAAGGCCACGCGCGAATGGTGCGAGCGCAACGGTTGCGAGGCGGAGACTTTCGCGGACATGACACGGGACCCGAAGGTCGTCGCCGTCGTGCAGGCGTCGCTGGGCCGGCTCAATTCCGAGCTGAACTCGTGGGAGCAGGTCAAGCGGTTCCGCATCCTGGACCGTGAGCTCACCGTCGACGCCGACGAGCTGACGCCCAGCCTCAAGCTGCGCCGCAAGCACGTCCACGAGAAGTTGAAGGACAAGTTCGAGGAGCTCTACGCCGACCCGATGGCACCGGGCTGCCACGAGTCCGCCGGCGTCAAGTGGGTCAGCTTCGAGCAGCCCGCGCTGCACGAGCACCCGGTTCTGGCGGAGGACGAGGACATCCACCTGCGTCCCTCCCGCCACCGCCGCGAGCACCGCGAACACCGCGAACACCGCGAGCACCGCGCACACTAGGCGGCGTCGGCCGGTGGCGACGGTCGGATCCCCGTGATCCGACCGCATGCCGGCCCTCATGACGAAGACCTCCGATGCGGCGGGGAAATCCATTCCCCGCCGCACCGGAGGTCTTTCGCGGTTCGGCCTCCGCCTTTCAGGGGCCGCCGGCTATTCCGACGCGCCGGGTCGGTGCCCCTCGCGGTGGCGCACGGCCTCGCGCAGCTCGGCTTTCCGGATCTTTCCGGTTCCGGTCCGCGGCAGCAGGTCGGTGACGATGAACTCCCTGGGGCGGTGCGAGCTCGTCAGGGTCTCGCGGCCGTGCCGGTCCACCGAGGCGATGAACTCCGCCAGCCGTTCGGGGTCCTGCGCGATGTCGCCGGAGGGAACGACCACGGCGACGACGCGTTCGCCCCATTGGTCGTCGCTCTTGCCGATCACGGCGACCTCCTCGATGTCGGGGTGGTCCATCAACGTGGCCTCGACGGATTGCGTGGAGACGTTTTCGCCGCCGGTTTTGACGACGTCCTTGATGCGGTCGACGAACCAGAAGATCCCCTCGTCGTCGAAGGACCCCATGTCGGCGGAGTGCAGCCAACCGCCGGCGAACACTTCGGGAGACTCGGCCAGGTAGTTCTCCATGACGCCGCCGCCGCGGTAGGCGAGCTCTCCGGTTTCGCCCGTCGGCAGCACGGTGCCGGTGCCCTGTTCGACGACGGTGGTGGTGGTCAGCGCGGTGCCGTAGCCCCAGCTGCCACGGTTGTCGGGATCCATGTCCGGCCATTGGAGGAAGCCGACCGGCAGCGCCTCGGTCATCCCGGATCCGAGCATGACGCGCACGCCCGGCAGTCGCTTTGCGACGAGTTCCCGCAGGCCCTCCTTCATGGGGGCCATCCCGTACAACAGCGTTTGCAGGTGATCGAGGGAATGGCCGTGGGCGGCGCTCCAGTGCAGCAGCCCCTCGATCATGATCGGCAGGCCGACGAAGTGGGTGGTCTTCGACTCCACGATGGTCCGGCCGAGCTGCTCCATGTCGAATCCGGGCAGAACGTGGACCGTGCCGCCCATGGACAGCATCGGCAGCATGATCGCGTTGAGCGCGGTGGTGTGGAACAGCGGAAGCACCAGCGTGGACACCGATGGTTCGGTGCCCCAGTTGATTCCGATGTACGCGGCGTTGGCGTGCATGGAGAGCATGACCGCGACGTGGCTGGTCAGCACTCCCTTCGGGTCGGCGGACGTGCCGGAGGAGAACATCACCTGGGCGATCTGACGGTCGGCGATGACGACCTCGGGCGGGGAGTCGGGGTCGATGCCCTCGACGTCGTCGGCGAGTCGCTGGAACTCGTCCCAGGACCAGTACCTGGATCCCGACAGGGACGACAGGCCTTCTCCGGGAGCGCGTCCGATGACGATGATGTGCTCGAGGTCGTCGGAAAGCTCGGCTCCGATCAGGTGCAGCTGAGGAAGCAGGTCCTCGTGGACGATGATGACCCGCGGTCCCGTCGCGCGGATGGCCTTGACGATGCTCGCCGCCCCGCCCAGGAGGTTGATCATCATCGCCGCGGCACCCATCTTCGCCGCACCGAGGTAGCCGATGACGATTTCCGGGCAGTTCGTGGACATCACCGCGACGGGTTCGCGCGATCGCACGCCGAGGGCGGCCAACCCGTGCGCCAGTCGGTTCGCCTCTTTTTCCAGCTGGGCGTAGGTGATCGAACGCCGGTCGCCGACGATCGCGGTCCGGTCGCCGAAGGTCGCCGCCGACCGGGTGGGCATGTCTCCGATGGAGATGCGACGGGCGAGCGCGCGATCTCGCTCGGCCCCGGTGACCAGGTCCGGGTCAATGGTTTCTGTGATGGGCAGGCGCATTGCGCTGGCCCTCCTTTCTCGCCACGTGGGAGCCGGCACGCGATTTGTGACGCCGGCCACACCTGAAGCTAAACGAACGATTCAAAACAGTCAATCGCGCTTGCTTTTTTTCTTTCGGCGTGCGATTGTGATGCACGGCACACAAAACGAACGGTTCCACCACCAGCGAAGGGAGGCCCGCATGTCCGAGGAGACGAGGGCACCGGTTCGGATCGGAAACATGTCCGGGTTCTACGGCGACCGGGCCGCCGCCATGCGCGAGATGCTCGAAGGCGGCGAGCTCGACTACCTCACCGGCGACTACCTGGCCGAACTGACGATGCTCATCCTCGCCCGAGCGAAACAGAAGGATCCCGCCCGGGGATTCGCCGCCTCGTTCCTCAAGCAGGTCGGCGACAACCTCGAGCTCATCGCCGAACGCGGCGTCAAGCTCGTCGCCAACGCCGGCGGCCTCAACCCGGCCGGACTCGCCGACGCGCTGCGCGACCTCATCGAACAGCGCGGACTCGACCTCACGGTCGCCCACGTGGAAGGCGACGACCTGCTCCCCCGCCTCGGCGAACTCGGACTCGACGAGAGCGCCCTGGCCGCCAACGCCTACCTCGGGGCTTGGGGCATCGTCGAATGCCTGCGGGCCGGAGCCGACATCGTCGTCACCGGCCGCGTCACCGACGCGTCGGTCATCGTCGCCCCCGCCGCCCACCACTTCGGCTGGTCGCGCGACGACTACGACGCCATCGCCGGCGCGATGGCCGCCGGCCACGTCATCGAATGCGGCATGCAGGCCACCGGCGGCAACTACGCGTTCTTCAACCGACCGGGCGAAATCTCCGACCCCGTCCACCCCGGCTTCCCCATCGCCGAAATCGACGCCGACGGCACCAGCGTGATCACCAAGCACGAGGGCACCGGCGGCTCCGTGACCGCCGGCACCGTCACCGCCCAGCTGCTGTACGAGGTCACCGGCGCCCGCTACGCCGGCCCCGACGCCACCCTGCTGCTCGATCACCTCGAGCTGACCGACGACGGCCCGGACCGCATCCGCATCAACGGCGCACGAGGCGAAGCCCCGCCGCCGACCCTGAAGGTGTCCGTCAACTCCATCGGCGGCTTCCGCAACGAGGTCACCCTGTACCTCACCGGCCTCGACATCGAGGACAAGGCCAACCTGGTCAAGGCCCAGTTCCAGGCGATCGAGCCCAAGCCGGCGCAAATGGACCTGCGCCTCGAACGCACCGATCACCCGGACGCGGACACCCAGGTCGCCGCCACCGCCCGTCTGACCGCCGTCGCCTGGGATCCCGACAAGCGCGTGGCCGACTCGTTCTCCCGCGCCGCCGTCGAATTCGGCCTGGGCACCTACCCCGGTGCCTTCTTCCACTCGCCGCCGCCGAAGTCGAGCCCCTACGGCGTCTTCACCCCGGCGTACGTGCCGCAGGACGCGGTCACCCACGTCGCGGTCCTGCCCGACGGCACCACCGCCACCATTCCGGCGCCGACCGACACCCGGGCCCTCGGCTCGGACCACACCGCCCTGCCCACCCCGGCCGCCCCGGAGACCGGGCCGACCGTCAGCGCACCGCTGGGCCGCGTGGCCGGAGCCCGCTCCGGCGACAAGGGCCCCGACGCCAACATCGGCGTGTGGGTCGAAGACGACGCCGCCCACGCGTGGCTCACCCACGCCCTGACCGTCGACAAGCTCCGCGAACTGCTCCCGGAAACCGCCGACCTCGACATCGAACGCCACGAATTCCCCCGCCTGCGGGCCGTGAACTTCGTCATCCGCGGTCTGCTCGGACGCGGCGTCGCCCACGGCGCCCGATTCGACCCGCAGGCCAAGGGCCTGGGCGAATGGCTCCGCTCCCGCCACATCGAGGTTCCGGCGGCGCTGCTCGACCACGACGCCGACTCCCCGACCACAGACCCCCACGCCACCACCGAAAGCGAGGCCCGGCGATGACCGCCCCGACCACCGTCGACCCTTCGTCCGCAGAGTACGCCGCGGCCGAACGCGCGATGCTCGAAAAGCTCGACCGGATCAACTCCCACATCGACGAAGCCGTCGCCGGCGGCGGCGAAGCCAGCGTCGCCCGCCTGCGCAAGCGCGGAAAAATGACCCCCCGCGAACGCATCGAAACCATCCTCGACCAAGGTTCGCCCTTCCTCGAGCTGTGCCCCCTGGCCGCCTGGGGCTCCCAGTTCACCGTGGGCGCGTCGCTCGTCGGCGGCATCGGCGTCGTCGAAGGCGTCGAATGCCTCTTCATCGCCAACGACTCCACCGTCAAGGGCGGCACCTCCAACCCGTGGACGCTGCGCAAGATGCTGCGCCTGCAGGACATCGCCCGCGAAAACCGTCTGCCGCTGATCAACCTGGTCGAATCCGGCGGCGCCGACCTGCCCACCCAGAAGGAGGTCTTCGTCCCCGGCGGCGCGATGTTCCGGAACCTGACGCAGCTGTCGGCCGAGGGCATCCCGACCATCGCCGTCGTGTACGGCAACTCCACCGCCGGCGGCGCGTACGTCCCGGGCATGTCGGACCACATCGTCATGATCGAGGAGCGCTCCAAGGTCTTCCTGGCCGGCCCGCCCCTGGTCAAGGCCGCCACCGGCGAGATCACCGACGACGAGTCCCTCGGCGGCGCGGACATGCACGCCCGCACCTCCGGCCTGGCCGACCACCTCGCCGTCGACGAGCACGACGCGGCGCGCATCGCCCGCTCGATCGTCCGCCGCCTCAACTGGACCAAGGCGGGCCCGGCCCCCCGCGGCTCCGGCGCGGCCCCGCTGCTCGACCCGGAGGAGCTGGTGGGCATCGTCCCGGAGGACCTGAAGAACCCCTTCGACCCCCTCGAGATCATCCACCGCATCGTCGACGGTTCCGAGTTCGACGAGTTCAAGCCGCTGTACGGTTCGAGCCTGGTCACCGGTTGGGCGGAGATCCACGGCTACCCCGTCGGCATCCTCGCCAACGCCCGCGGCGTTCTGTTCAGCGCCGAGGCCCAGAAGGCCACCCAGTTCATCCAGCTGGCGAATTCCTCCGACACCCCGTTGCTGTTCATGCACAACACCACCGGCTACATGGTCGGCAAGGAGTACGAGCAGAACGGCATCATCAAGCACGGCTCGATGATGATCAACGCGGTGTCCAACTCGAAGGTGCCGCACATTTCGCTGATCACCGCCGCCAGTTACGGCGCCGGCCACTACGGCATGTGCGGCCGCGCCTTCGATCCGCGGTTCCTGTTCTCGTGGCCGTCGGCCCGGTCGGCGGTCATGGGCGCCGAGCAGCTGGCCTCCGTCGTCAGCTCCGTCGCCGCCGCATCCGCCAAGGCCCGCGGCAAGGACATGAGCCCGGAGGCGGAGCAGGCGATGTTCGACCGGATCCGCGAGCAGATCGAGGCCGAGTCCCTGCCCGAGTTCCTTTCCGGAATGCTTTACGACGACGGCGTCATCGACCCGCGAGACACCCGAACGGTGCTGGGCCTGGCCCTTTCCGCCATTCATTCCGGACCCATCGAAGGCGCCGACGGCTTCGGCGTTTTCCGGATGTGACCAGGAGACGACGATGAACGACAACGACATCACCATCACCCCGATCAGCCCGGTGCTGGTCGCCAACCGCGGCGAGATCGCCCGGCGCATCATCGCCGCCGCCCACCTGCGCGGCCTCCAGGCCGTGGCCGTGTACTCCGACGCCGACGCCGACGCGCCCTTCGTCGCAGAGGCGGATGCGGCCGTGCGGCTGCCCGGCAACACTCCCGCCGAGACCTACCTCGACGTCGATCTCATCCTCGACGCCGCCCGCCGCACTGGCGCCCGCTCGATCCACCCGGGTTACGGGTTCCTGTCCGAAAACGCCGGTTTCGCGCGCGCCGTGGCCGACGCCGGGCTGGTCTGGATCGGCCCCTCCCCCGAGGCGATCACCGCGATGGGATCGAAGATCGAGGCCAAGGCCATGATGGCCGACGCCGGGGTCCCGGTCCTGGGCAACCTGGGGGTCGACGAGATCACCGAGGACATGCTGCCGGTCCTGGTCAAGGCCGCCGCCGGCGGCGGTGGTCGCGGAATGCGCATCGTCCGCGACATGGACTCGTTGCACAAGGAGCATGCCGCGGCCGCCGCGGAGGCGAAGTCCGCGTTCGGCGACGACACCATCTTCATCGAGCGGTTCATCGAGTCCGGCCGGCATATCGAGGTCCAGCTGATGGCCGACTCCCACGGCACGATCTGGACCGTCGGCGAGCGAGAATGCTCGATCCAGCGTCGCCACCAGAAGGTCATCGAGGAAGCGCCCTCGCCGCTGGTCGAAGCCATCGACGGGATGCGCGACCGCCTGTTCGAGGCCGCCCGCAACGCCGCCCGCGCCACCGACTACACCGGCGCGGGCACGGTCGAGTTCCTCGCCGACCACAAGGGCGAGTTCTTCTTCCTGGAGATGAACACCCGCCTGCAGGTGGAGCACCCGGTCACCGAGGCCACCACCGGCCTGGACCTGGTGTCCCTGCAGTTCGACGTCGCCGCCGGCCTGCCGCTGCCGTCGCCCGAGCCGCCGGCGGCGCAGGGCTGGTCCGTGGAGGCCCGCCTGTACGCCGAGGATCCGGCCAACGATTGGCGGCCGATGTCGGGCGACCTGACGCGCCTGGACTTCGACGACGTCGTCTCCTCCTTCTCCGGCCCGGACCGCGCGGGACTGCGCCTCGATTCCGGTTTCGAACCGGCCCCGGGCCGCCCGGCGACCGTCGGCACGAACTACGACGCGATGCTGGCCAAGGTCATCACCTGGGCCCCCACCCGCGCCGAGGCCGTCTCCCGACTGTCCGCGGCATTGCGACGGGCGCGGATCCACGGGCTCGGCACCAACCGCGACCTGCTCGTCCGCATTCTCGACGACGGCGAATTCCGCGCCGGCACCTTCGACACCTCGTACCTGTCCGACGAGCGCCTGGCCGAGCTGTCGGCGCCCCTGGCCGACCCGGCCACCACCGCCCTCTCCCTGTTCGCGGCGGCCGCCGCGGCGGAAGAGGAAACCCTGTCGGACCTGCCGACGCCGCCGGTGCCCGCCGGTTTCCGCAACGTCGGCCGGGCGTCGACCGAGCACCGGTTCCAGGTCGGCGACGAAGAAGTCACCACCGAAATCATCCGCACCCGCCGCGGCAACCCCCGCGGCACCGGCGACGCCGACGGCGCCGAGGTCGTCGGCATCGAGCGACGCGGCGACGCGACGGTCGTGCGGGTCGAACGCGACCGCGTCGTCATCCCGTTCACCGTCCGCACCTACCCCGACGGCGCCGTCGGCGTCGACTCCGGATTCGGCCCGGTCAACGCGGTGAAACTGCCCCGTTACGTCAACCCGTCGCTCGCGGCGGCCGAAGGCTCGCTGCTGGCGCCGATGCCCGGCTCGATCATCGCCGTCCACGTCGCGGCCGGCGACGAAGTCGAGGCCGGACAGATTCTGCTGTCCATGGAGGCCATGAAGATGGAACACGCCATTCGAGCCGGCACCGACGGAATCGTCGACGAACTCCCAGTCGCCGTGGGCGACCAAGTGGATGCGGGCCGAGTGCTGGCCGTCGTCAAGCCCGCGGAATAGCCCGGCGCTCCCATCCCCTTCTCCTCCCCCGCTCCCCTTCCGACGACCTCAACCCCACCCCCCACCACCGCACCCGCAAGGAGACACGACATGGCACGCGAAGCCCACCTCCCCCTGACCGACACCGACGAACGCGCCGCCCTGCGCGAAGCCGTCCGAGCCCTGGGCAACAAGTACGGGCTGGACTACATGATCGACAAGGCCGACACCGGCGAGTACCCGACCGAACTCTGGCGCGAGGCCGGCGAACTCGGCTTCGTCGGCGTCAACCTGCCCGAGGAGTACGGCGGCGGCGGCGCCGGCCTGGCCGAACTGGCCATCGTCGAAGAGGAGCTCGCCGCCTGCGGCACCGGCCTGCTGATGCTCGTCGTCTCGCCGGCCATCGTCGGCTCCATCATCACCGCCTTCGGCACCGACGAGCAGAAGTCCCGCTGGTTGCCCGGCATCGCCTCCGGCGAGTTCATCGCCGCCTTCGGCATCACCGAGGCCGACGCCGGCACCAACAGCCACAACCTCGGCAGCACCGCCCGCAAGGTCGGCGACAAGTGGGTGCTCAACGGCAACAAGACGTTCATCTCCGGCGTCGACCAGGCGGACGCGGTACTGTACGTGGCCACCGTCGTCGACGAGGAGGGCAACCGCGGCAAGCCGGCGCTGTTCATGGTGCCCACCGACGCGCCGGGATTCACCGCCAACCGCATTCCGATGGAGGTCAAGCTCGCCGAGTGGCAGTACTCCCTGTTCCTCGACGACGTGGAGCTGCCGGCGGACGCGCTGATCGGGTCGGCCGACAACGGTCTGCCGCAGCTGTTCATGGGGCTCAACCCGGAGCGGGTCATGGCGTCGGCGATGGCGACGGGCCAGGCCCGGTTCTGCCTCGACCGGGCGGTGTCCTACGCCCGCGAGCGCAACGTGTGGGGCACCCCCATCGGCGCGCACCAGGGCATCTCCCACCCGCTGGCGCAGTGCCACGTGGAGCTGGAGTTGACGCGCCTGATGTGGCAGAAGGCCGCGGCGCTTTACGACGCCGGCCTGCACCGCGAGGCGGCGGACGCGGCGAACATGGCCAAGTACGCGGCCGGCGAAATCTCCGCCAAGTCGCTGGACCAGGCGGTGCAGACCCTCGGCGGCAACGGGTTGTCCACCGAGTACGGGCTCGCCCGCATGTTCGGTGCCTCGCGTCTGCCGCGCATCGCGCCGATCAGCCGCGAGATGCTCCTCAACTACGTGGGCACCAACATCATGGGCCTGCCGAAGAGCTACTGATCACCGCCGACGCCGACGATTTCCGGGGCACCCCCAAGGAGGAGCAGTCATGCCCATCAACTACCGCACCGACGCGGGCGTCGCGTTCATCACGCTCGACGAGCCCGCCAAGCGCAACGCATTGTCCGCCGAGATGATCGGGGAGGTCTCCGACCACCTGGCGGCGGCCGTGGCGGACCCGCACGTCAGGTCCGTGATCATCGATCACGCCGGTTCCACGTTCTGCTCCGGCGCCGACCTGGGGTCGGCGAAGGCCAGCGGCGTCGAGGCCGCGGCGGGCAATTTCCTGGCCCTGCTGCGGTCCATCGTGGCCGCGCCGAAGCCGGTCATCGCGATGGTCGACGGTCATGTCCGCGCCGGCGGGATGGGCCTGCTGTCGGCCTGCGACGTCGCGTTCGTCTCCCCCTCGTCGACGTTCGGGGCCCCGGAGCCGCGCATCGGCGTCGCGCCGGCGCTCATCGCGCTGACCGTGCTGCCGCGGCTGGGTTCGCGGGCCGCGGCCCGGCACCTGCTGTCCGGTGACGTCTTCGACGCTGCGGAGGCCGCCCGGATCGGCCTGGTGACGGAGGTCGCCGACGATCCCGCCGCCGCGGCCGCCGCGTATGCGGCCGATCTGCTGGCCTGTTCGCCGCAGGGGTTGGCGGAAACGAAGGCCCTGCTCAATCATGCGATACTGGAGGCATTCGATCAGCGGGGATCGGAATTGGCCGCGACGTCGTCGAGGCTGTTCGCCAGTTCCGAGGCGAAGGAGGGCATGGCCGCCTTCCTGTCTCGACGCCGCCCCGCATGGGCGGAGCCGACGGACTCGCCCCGCTCACCGGACGACGACTGATCCCGGAAAGGTAACCACGATTTCATGCCGCGCACCCCGAAGCAGGACCGAAGCAAGGAAACGCACCGCAAGCTCGTCGAGGCGACGGTGCACACCCTCGCCACGAGGGGCGTGCCGGCGACCACGGTGAGCCTGGTCGCGGAGAAGGCCGGGGTGTCGCGTGGCGCGGCCCAGCATCATTTCCAGACCCGCGAGACGTTGATCGAGCAGGCGCTGGGCCAGATTTCGGAGGAGCGCACCGAGCAGTTCCGCGAGGCGATCGCCGCATTGGACGTCGGAGAAAACGGTGCGCCGGTCGAGGAGGTCATCCGGCTGGTCATCGACTTCTTCACCGGCGAGCTCTTCCATGCGGCGACGCACGTGTGGTCGGCCGCGGCGAGCGACCCGAATCTGGCGAAGATCATTCTGCCCGCCGAGTCCCGGCTCAATCGCGAGATTTTCGAGCTCACCGCCGAAGCGTTGAAGGCGGACTTGTCCGACAAGCCCACGCGCAGGTTCCTCACCATGCTTTTCGACGTCGCCCGGGGGCTGGGTCTGTCGTCCGTGCTCGTCGATGCCACGGAGCAAAAAGAGCGCGCCGTCGAGGCGCTTTCCCTGGTTCTCGGCCAGATCAAGCGCCTCGACTGACGCGGCGCCACGCTCGGACTCAGCCGCGCTTGGCGCGGGCGACGAAGGCGGCCGCGGCGCGGCGGAATTCCGGGGACGCCAGCAGCTCGGTCTGGGCGGCGCCCTCCCGCTTCAGCGCATCCGACACCTCGTCGCGAACCCCCGCGACGAGGGTCTTCTTCATTTCGGTCATGCCGCGGGCCGGGGCGGCGGCGAGGGTCGATGCGATCGCGTCGATCCTGGCGCCGAGCTCGCCGGTCGGGACGGACTCGGCGACGATGCCGAGCCTGGCCGCCTGGGCGGCGTCGACGGTCTCGCCGAGCATGAGCATCCGCGACGCGACCTGACGGCCCACCAGAGCCGGCAGCAGGTGGCTGACGCCGCCGTCGGGGACGAGACCGAGATGCGCGAACGGGAAGATCAACGTGGCGTCGTCGGCCATCACGGTGATGTCGGATGCGAGGGCCAGCGACGCCCCGAAGCCCGCGGACGGGCCCGTCGCCGCGCACACCACCGGCATGGGTGCCTCGAGAATCGCCCCGATCACCCGCGCGGCGGCTTCCATCACGGCCGCCGGGTCCTGCTTGCCCGATGCGCCGGCGGCGAGATCGGCTCCCACGCACAGCGCGGGGCCGGCGCCCCCGATGACCGCCACGCGGCTTCCCTCCTCGGCGGCGTCGGCCAGCGCCCCGGCGAGCGCGTCGAGCAGCCCCAGATCCACGGCGTTCAACCGCTCCGGTCGATTCAGCGTGATTCGCGTGATGCCATCGCCGTGCTCCACGAGCACCGGCGGATTTTCATTGTTGACCTGCACTTTTACCCCTTTCACGGGTGCTCCGTCGAATTTCGGGCGGGGTGCGCGCGGACTCGATGCGACTCGTCCGACTGGCTCGGACTCCACCGGCCCACGTGGACGACCCCGGCCCGAGCAAATCCAATCATGCATGATCGCTTCGGCCGCCGCCAGGATTCTCCCCGCAAACACGACCATGATTCGACATTTCGGCATGACAGGGGCGTGATTGTGCATTCGAAACAAAAAACGCCCCCAACGATGTGCATGAAAACTCTGGCCAAAACAATCGCCCGCGCCTAAACTGACCGCAAATATGACGCAGATCACTTCCAGGGAGGCAGCGGAATGCACAAACCCTATCGACGGCCCACGGTCGCCGTCATCGGAGCGGGCCCGGCCGGATGCGCGGCAGCGGCGGACTGCGCTTTCTCCGGATTCGACGTAACGCTCGTCGAGGCTACCGACGAGATCGGCGGCGCCGCCGCACGTCCGGGCGGCCCGGCGCCGTCGAAGCGGCTGCGTTTCCGCACGCCGTACCTCGACCGCAAGGCCGTCGACGGCACCGCCGCCGGCTTCCGCGCCCATCTGCGGGAAGCCCTGGACGCCGCCGGAGCCGACGTCCGGTTGCGGACCGAAGCGCGATCCGCCGCCTTCGACCACGACACCGGACAGTGGCGGGTCGCCGTCGTCACGCCCGCCGGGGACGACGTCGTGCGCGCCGACGTACTCATCCGGGCCACCGGCGGCGACACCGTCCTCGACATCGATCCGGGCTCGGGCCGAATCCTCGACGCCGAGCCCCGGCTCCACAGGGCCATCGAGGTCGTGGGGGCACCCAACCTCCTGTTCGTCGATGCCCCGGTGACGGGACTCAGCACCCGCCGCCCGCTGGACATCGCCGAAGCTCGAGCGGACCACGCCCGCCGCTACATCCGGGCCCTGGAGATCCGGGGCCCCGGCGCCTTCACGGTGCGCGCCTCCAACTGGCACGCGAGCCCGCCGGATCGCCGCCACCAGATCCGGGACCTCGGAACCATCGACGCCGCGTCCCACTCGTTCGCACCCGCCGCCTCACCGATTCCCGAAGCCAGATTGGAAAACCGATGACCAACCACCTCAGCGACCGCGACCTCGCCCTGCAGGACACCGACCTGCCGCAGCTCGGCCCCGACACCGTCCTGTGGCGGCGCTTCGGCGACTGGCGGTCGACGTTCGCCGCCCTGTACGCGGGCCTGCTCCAGATCACCCACGAGGACGTCTCCACGGCCCTCGTCCAACACTCCAACGTCTTCGACAACGAAGTGGCGCGACTGCTGCGCTCCGCGTTCCCGATCATCCGCACGGTCTACGAAGGCGAAGAAGTCGGCGCCATGATCCGCGACTACCACCGGGACATCAAGGGGCACCGCAACGACGGTTCGCGGTACCACTCGCTCGACCCGGCGGTCTACTACTGGGCCCATGCGACGTTCGCCGCCATGCCGTATGCGCTGGCCGGCAACTTCATGCCGCCCATGACCGACGAAGAAAAGGAGCGCCTGTTCCAGGAAAGCCGGGCCTGGTACCGGCTCTACGGCGTCTCCGAGCCCGAAGGCGCGCCCCGCACCTACGCGGAGTACCAGGAGTACTTCGACCGCGTGGTCGACGGGCAGCTGGACCGACAGGAAACCGTCGACCGCTCCCGCATCGTCCGCGCCCTCACCCTGGACAGCCCGCTGCCGTGGCTGCCCGAGTGGGCCTGGCGCCCGATCGCCCCCGGCATGAGGGCGCTGCTCTTCTGGGTCGCCGTGGGACTGCTGCCCGAAACCCTGCGCCGCAAGCTCGGCTGGTCGTGGACGCGTTCCGACGCCATCCGGTTCACCTTGTTCTCCCGCGCCGTCCGCGGCATCTTCACCGTGCTGCCCCGCCGGGTCCGCATGGTCCCCATCGCCGAACGCGCGTTCCGCCGCCACGAGAACCCCCGCTGATCCGCCCGGCGCGCCGTCACCGCCTTCTCTTGACGGCGGGCGCCGAGCACGGCGAAAGGCCCCTCCCCGAAAATCATCCGGGGAGGGGCTTCGTCGTCACGCGTCGGCGGTGGGCCGGTCAGGTTCGCAGATCTATTCCGGTGACGTCGAGCGCGCCGCCGAGTCCGTAGAGGCCCACGACATCCATGCGCACGTTCCGCAGGGCCACCCGGTCCATGATCTCGCCCGGCAGCGGAATCAGCGGCAGGCCCAGCGCCGCCAGGCCGGGCTCGGGAACGCCCGAGACGTCGACGCTGACCGGCACCGTCGACGCCCCCTCCACCGCCGGGATCGCGGAAAGGGACGCGGTGCGCAAAATGACGGGGGCCCCGGTCAGCACGGTCTTCGCGTCGGAGGGGGTGCGAAGTACGCCCTGTCCGAGGGGGCCGGGGATGTCGACGGCGAGTCCGTCGGCCTCGACCCGCTCGGCGCGCAGCTCGATGACGTCGACCGGCCCCGCGGTGGTCTCGACCGTGTCCACGGTGACCCGAACATCGCCCGAGACGACGACCTCTTCGGCCATCACCACGCCCGTCGTGCCCGCGGGAAGCAGGAGCTCACTCGGCTCGGCCCGCGCCTTCGGACCGGTCGCGACGGCGACCACCGCCGTCGACGCGACCGCCAGCGAAGCCGCCACCGCGGCACCGGACCGCGCGGTTCTCTTCTTCCGGTGCTTGCCCCGCCGGTTCACCGGTTCCGCGTCCTCCCACGCCAGCAACAGTCCGCCGCCGATGACGCCGAACAGGGTGCCCACGACGAAGCCGCCGATGTTCGACGTCGGCAGGGCGATGACGGCGAAGATGATCGCCAGCACCCCGAGGTGGAGGTGCACCGCCGGCCGCATCCAGGCCGTGATGCCCAGCAAAACGAGAATGGTGCCGATGACCAGCGTGGAAACGCCCGACACCGTCGAGATCATCACCAGGATGTCCGCGACCTTGAAGGTCAAATAGGCCGGGATCATGATGACGACCCCCGAGATGATCACGAGCAGGCCCGGCAGGAACGGCCGGTCGGATCGCCACGCGGCGAATCGGCGGCGTCGGTCGGCGGGCGCATCCTCGACCGAGTGGCTTTCCTCGTGCACGACCGGGTGGCTTTCCTCGTGTACGGAATCGTCGTCAGCAGCCACCTTCGTGCCCCTTCTTCACTCCGATGTCGAAACCGGACGCGGTCAGGCTCCCGGCCCCGACCGAGGAAGCCCGGATCTCCTGCGCCTGCACCGACACGCCGTGGGAGGCGATGCCCCACGCATTGGCGGGAGCCGCCCCGTCGACCTGGCTGGCGTCGATGCCGATCTGCGGGTTGTCCAGGACGAGGTTGCCGCGCAGGACCGTCGCCCCCACGACGAGGTCGGTGGCCTGCACCGTGTTTTCCCCCGGCACCTTGAGCACGAAGATCGCGTCGCCGACGCCGGGGAGACCCCGCAGGGGCGCCGAAACGCACAGATCCGATGCGGAGGCGGTGCCGAAACGCAGCTTCGACGCCGGGATCGTGCCGTCGGGCAGCTCCTCGCCTCCGACGAAGAGCGAGAAATCTTCGCCGTCGAGGTTGCCCATGGACACATTGAAGATCGTCCCGGACAGCGCGAGGTTGGCCGTCAGCCCGCCCTGCGCCACGGCGACGCCGGTGCCCCCGGCAAGGGCCAGCCCGACGCCGACGCCGAGCACGGCCCGCAGTGGATTGATCCGTCCCATGTTCTTCCCTCCGGCCCGACCGAGCGGGCCATGTCGAATCGGCGACCCATAGCTCGCCATCTTATGATGTGCCTCACACTTTTGGGGCGAAACTAGCACCCCACGAGCCGTTTAACAAGCACTTGTGCCGGATTTTTTCCGCGCCCATCCTCCCGCGTGCCGACGAAAAGGGCGATGCCGAACCCGCTTGTGCATCATGCACAGTTTTTATCGAAAAACTTTAACCCGGACGCACTAACTCACGGCTCCAACCAGGGCATATAATCCATCATCACCCATCGGATATGACCCACGTCACATTGGAGTTTTCATGACCGACATCGCCCAGTACCTCCCCTGGCACCCGTCGCACGCCACCGACACGCGAATCCGCCTCACCGACAAGCGCCAATCAATCACCGGTGCAGCATTTGCGGAACAGGTCGACGCGGTCGCCACCCAGCTCCTCGACAACGGCGTGAAGCGAGGAGACGTCGTGGCCACGTTCCTGTCCAACCGCATCGAGCTGCTCACGGTCATCTGCGCGGCATGGCGGATCGGAGCGGCAGTCACGCCGCTGAACCCCACGTTCACCGCGAACGAATCCTCCTACCAGGTGGAGGACAGCTCGGCGCGGCTCGTCGTCGCCGAAGACGACATCGCCGCCGACGACCCCGAAGCACGCTTCCCCGGCGCCGTCGTGCTTCCGGTGTCGCAGCTGCGCACCAGCATCCCCGAGGGCGCCGACCTCCCCGCCCCGAGCACCGCCGGCGACGACATCGCGTTCATCATCTACACCTCCGGATCCACCGGACGGCCCAAGGGCGTCCTGCTCGACCACGCCAACGTCGACGCGATGTCGCTCGACATGAACGAAGTCGTCGGCATGACCGGCGACGAACACGCGCTGATGATCCTGCCGCTGTTCCACTCCAACGCGCTGCTCGCGGGATTCCTCGCGCCGTTCCGCGGCGGCGGGCGCATCACCATCGAACCGCGCTTCGACCCGGCCACCTTCGTCGAGGCGGTGCAGACGGCGCAGCCGACCTACTTCTCCGCGGTGCCGGCGATCTACTCCTACCTGCTGGCACTGCCGGACGACGTCGACGCGGACTTCTCCAGCCTCCGGTTCGCCATCTGCGGAGCGGCGCCGGCGAGCATCGAAATGCTGCTGGCCTTCGAAGAGCGATTCCGGGTCCGGGTGCTCACGGGATACGGCCTCACCGAGGGCACGTGCGTCAGCACCGTCATGCGCCCCACGGACGAACCGCGTTCCGGCTCCGTCGGCAAGCCCCTGCCGAGGCAGGAAGTCCGCATCGCGGACGAAAACGGAGGCTTCGCGCCCGCCGGCGTGCGCGGCGAAGTGCTCATCAAGGGCCCCAACGTCATGCGCGGATACCTCAACCGACGGGAAGACACCGACGCGTCCTTCCGCGACGGATGGCTCCGCACCGGAGACGTCGGAATCATCGACGACGACGGGTTCCTCAGCATCGTCGACCGGATCAAGCACCTCATCATCCGCGGCGGCGAGAACCTCTACCCCTCGGAAATCGAAGCCGCGCTGACCAGCCACGGCGACATCGCCGAAGCCGCCGTCGTCGCCGCACCCCACCCGGTCCTCAACGAAATCCCCATCGCCTACGTCACCGGCACCCCGGACCTCGACGACCTGCGCGCCCACATCTCCGCCCGACTGGCCAAGGTCAAGCTGCCCGAGTCGATCCACGTACTGCCCGACCTGCCCCGCAACCCCGTCGGCAAGGTCGACAAGATCGCCCTGACGGAAATGGCCGCGGCCGCAGTCGCGCGCTGACGCCCGCCGCCACCCGACACCAAAGGAGACGCACATGTCCCTGATGAAACCGGAACTCATCGACGTCGCCCTCGACGAGTACAAGCGCCTGCCCCTCCTCCAGCGCATCCGCCTCCAGGCCACCGACTGGGCCGAACGCGGCCTCGGCTCGCCGTCGGCGGCCCCGCTGTTCTACGTGATCAAGATCGCCGCCTGGCTCCTCCTCGGCGGCTGGATCGCCGTCGCCTCCTCGGGCCTCGGGTCCCTGTGGGACTACCACGACTGGTGGGCCGAGCCGATCGTCTACCAGAAGCTCCTGCTCTGGGCGATCCTCTGGGAGGCGCTGAGCATCGGCGCCGCCTCCGGTCCCGCGATGTTCCACTTCTGGCCCCCGATGGCCGGCGTGTTCCACTGGGTGCGCCCCGGCACGGTGCGGCGCCCACCGTGGGGCGGCAAGATTCCGCTGACCTCCGGTGATCGCCGGACCATCGTCGACGTGATCCTCTACCTGGCCGTGCTTGCGACCCTCGTCGCCGGCCTGGCCATGAAGGGCGTGGAATCCGCCGAGCTGACGGCGGTGCTGCCCGACGCCGACGACGGCGTCCTGCCCACGCTCGCCTTCGCCATGCCGATGGTGGCGCTGGTGCTGCTGGGCGCACGCGACCAGGTTCCGTTCCTGGCCGCCCGCGCCGACCAGTACCTGCCGCTGCTGCTGTTCGGCGTGGTCCTCGGCCCCGTCAACTTCATGATCGCCGCCAAGTGCCTCATCGTCGTGGTGTGGATGGGCGCCGCCATCGCGAAGATCGGTCCGCACTTCTCGTACGTCATCGGCCCGATGATGTCGAGCACCCCCTACATGGTGTTCCCGAAGATCAACCGACTGTTCTACCGCGACGCCCGCAACGACCTGAACCCCTCGCGGGTGTCGCACCTGATCGGCCACGGCCTGGGCACGGTCGTAGAGATCGTCGCGCCGCTGCTGCTGCTCTTCGCCGTCGATCCGGTACTCGCCGCCATCGGCGCGGTGATGATCATGGGCATGCACGTCTTCATCACGTCGACGATTCCGCTGGCGGTGCCGATCGAGTGGAACATCCACTTCCTCGTCATCACCCCGTTGCTGTTCTTCGGGTTCCCCGCCTGGGACGGGTTCGGCGTCGGTGATCTGTCGTCGCCGTGGGTCGCGCTGTTCATCGCGCTGGTGGTGCTGCCCCTGCCCATCCTGGGCAACCTGCGCCCGGACATCGTGTCGTTCCTGTTCGCGATGCGCCAGTACTCGGGCAACTGGGCGACGACGATGTGGGCCTTCGGGCCGAACGCCCTGCGCCGGCTGTACGACGAGTTCCCCGCCGCGACCGGCAACCAGGAGGACGTTCTGGCCAAGCTGTACGGCGAGGAGGCCGCGGTCAAGCTGCTGGAGAAGGCGATCGCGTTCCGCTCCATGCATTCGCAGGGTCGCGCCATGCTGTCGCTGCTCGTCCGCGAGCTTGGCGACGACCTCGAGAAGTACACGCTGCGCGAGGGCGAGAACATCTGCGGTTGGGCCTTGGGCTGGAACTTCGGCGACGGCCACCTGCACGGTCCCCACTTCATGCATACTGTGCAAAAGCACATGAACTACGCCCCCGGCGAGGTCGTCGCGGTGTGCGTCGAATCCCAGCCGATCCACCGCGCCACCCAGCGGTACAAGGTCGTCGATTTGGCTCTGGGAGTCATCGAGGAGGGCACGTTCCGGGTGCGGGACGCGGTGTCGACGCAGCCGTGGTTGCCCGACGGCCCCATTCCGTTCTCCCCCGATGCCCCGTACCGCAACCGGGCCCTGGTTTCCGAGCGGGAGCGCGTCTCTCGAAAGGAAAGGATCTAGATGACCCCCACCGCCACAGTCGTCGGCAGCGGCCCCAATGGGTTGGCCGCGGCCATCACGCTGGCGCGCGCGGGCGTGGACGTCACCGTGTTGGAGGCGGCGTCCACGCCGGGCGGGGGGATGCGCAGCGCGGACGTGACCGGGGCGGGGGTCGTTTCCGACGTGTGTTCGGCCGTGCATCCCCTGGCGGTGGCCAGTCCTTTCTTCACGGGCGCGAATCTCGGCGCCCACGGTCTGGAGTTCGCGTGGCCGGAGGTCGATCTCGCGCATCCGCTTGACGACGGCACCGCCGGAGTCCTGTACCGCGACATCGACGCAACGGCCGCAGGGCTCGGGGCCGATGGTCCGATGTGGAAGCGGACGTTCGGTCCCTTCGCCGCCAACTTCGCCGATTTGGCCTCCGATGCCCTCGACTCGCCCGTGCACCTGCCCCGGCACCCCGTGTTGTTCGGTTTGTTCGGGGCCAATGCGGCCCTGCCGGCGTCGATGTCCTGGCGCCGGTGGCGCACGCCCCAGGCCCGCGCACTGTTCACCGGCGTCGCCGCCCACGCCATGAGTCGGCTGGACACCCCGATGAGTTCATCGGTGGGCATGCTGCTGACCGCGTCCGCCCATGCGCGGGGATGGCCCGTCGCCGTCGGCGGTTCGGGGGCGATCGCCGAGGCCATGGTCGCGGAACTGGAGAGTCGCGGCGGCCGGATCGAAACCGGGCGCACCGTCCGATCGATCGACGAGCTGGGCGACAGCGACGTCGTCATGCTCGACGTCAGCCCCCGCAACGCCCTGTCCATTCTCGGCCGCAACCGGGTGCCCCGCCGTCAACGCCGGGCCTACGGGAAATACCGCCACGGCATGGCGGCGTTCAAGGTGGACTTCGTCATCGACGGCGACGTTCCGTGGACCAACGCGGATTGCCGTCGCGCCGGCACGGTGCACCTGGGCGGAACCGCCGAGGAGGTCGCCGCCGCGGAGAAGATGAGCGCCGGCGGCGTCATGCCGGACCAGCCCTTCGTGCTGGTCGGTCAGCAGTACCTGGCCGACCCGTCCCGATCGTCGGGAACGCTCAACCCCCTGTGGAGTTACGCCCACGTCCCGCAGGGATTCCGCGGCGACGCCACCGAAGCGATCATCGCCCAGATCGAACGCTTCGCCCCCGGATTCCGCGACATCATCGTGTCGCGTAACTCGATGTCCACCGGCGACTTGGAGAACTACAACGCCAACTACGTCGGCGGGGACATCCTCGGCGGCCATTCCGGCGTCACCCAGCTACTCGCCCGCCCGGTGCTGTCGCCGGACCCGTACCACGCGGGGCTCCCCGGCGCCTACCTGTGCTCGGCGTCGACCCCGCCCGGCGCCGGCGTGCACGGCATGTGCGGCGCCAACGCCGCGGCCCGGGCGCTGTCCGAGCTCGCCGGAGGGCGGGTGCGGAAGACCGGGCGATGACGATGGACGAGATGCTGCGCATCGTCGGTGATGCCGTGACGGAGCTGACGGACGCGACCTTCGCCGAGGACACGGCCGATCGGCTCATCGTCGCCACGCTCCCCCCGTCGGATTCCGACTGGGCCGCGGTGCGCGAACCGCTCCGCGCAAGCATCCGGGCGGTCATCGGGCGCTTCGGCGAGCTGCTCAGCACCGGCGAAGACCCCTGGACGCCGAGCGCCCCGAAGGCCGCGCTCGACTACGCCCGACTGCTCGCCCGGCAGGGCATTCCCCTGTCGACCCTGCTCCTCCAGTACCACCAGTCCCACAATGCGGTGGAACGGGAGCTTCTGCAGATCGTCCACGACGCCGCGCAGCCGCTGCCGTCCGACGAACTGTTCAGCTTCCTCGGCCACCTGCGCCGGTTGACCGATTCGTTCATCACCGCGATGACGGCCGACGTCACCCGGGCCTACGAAACCGAGGCCACCGCACTGCCGATACCCGGCAACGCGGAACACCTGAGGAAGGTCCTCGACGTTCTCGGGGCGGCGCACGCCGCCGACGACATCGGCGGTTACCCCATGGCCGGCCGACACATGGCCCTCGTTTTCCACCCCTCCGCGAACGGCGACGGCGAGATCGATCCGGTACTGGTCAAGTCCGCGTCCCGAACCATCGCCGACGCGGTTGGTTCGCATTCCGCTCCGCTCATCGTCGTCCCCGGCAGCACGGAAGCCTGGGCCTGGTGCACGGTGCCGTCGGCGCAGCCCGGCCCGGGCGCCCCGAAGGTTCCCGAGCAGCCCGGACTGCGCATCGCCGTGGGCCCGTCGTCCCCCGGCATCGAGGGATTCCGGTTGAGCCACCGTCGCGCTCAGCGATGCTCGTCGCTGTTCGGTGCCATCGCATTCGACGTCGCCGTCGTCGACGACCGGGAACCGGGAACGGCGACCGCGGCCGCGTTCGTCGACAGGCTCGCCGACGCCGCGGATTTCGTCCGCGCGACGCTGGGTCCCCTGGCCCACGACGATGCGGACCGCGACGTGCTCAGGCAGACGGTGCGGGCGTACCTCGCCTCCGGCGTGGGCGGCGCCGCAGAGTCGTTGCTCGTGCATCGCAACACCGTCAAGTACCGCCTCGACCGGGTCCGGGAGGTCGCCGATGCGGAGACCATCGCGACTCCGGAGTTCCGCGTCGCCCTGGAATTGGCGCACTGGTACGGGCCGAAGGTGCTCGCCCAAGACTGAGTTTCCGGAAAACGGAGCCTCCCCGGAGCCTCCGCCGAGGGGGAAGGAAATGCGAAAACCACCGGAGCTCCGGTGGTTTTTTCAGTGATTGTCAGTCGCATTCTCCTGGGCGGGAAATACGCCGACTCCGCCGACGCGGTTCAGGGGTGCGTCGGCGGAGCCGAGGGGAGGTCTCCGTTGCCCGGGGGCGGTGGGGCCTAGAGGAACTAGAGGAAAAGGTCGAGGTTCAGGGGCTCTTCGCCGCCGTAGCCGGACAGATCCTCGACGCCGGCCGAACGCAGCACGTCGGCGTCGACGAGGGTGTGGCCGTTGACCGTGCCCCGCTCGGAGGCGAGGATGGCGACGGCCGCGTCAGCCATGATCTGCGGCGTGCGGGAGTGCCGGATCGCTTCGTCGCCGCCCAGGCCCTGGGTGTTGGCCACCGCTGCGGTGGCGATGGTCGTTTCCGGCCACAGGCAGTTGGCGGACACGGCGCCGCCGAATTCGTGCGCCCAGCCGAGGGTCAGGATGGTCATGCCGAACTTGCTCAAAGAGTAGGCGGGGAAGTTGCCCAGCCACCCGGGCTCCAGGTTCACCGGCGGCGACAGCGTGAGCACGTGGGGGTTGTCCGACTTGGCCAGGTGCGGCAGTGCAGCCTGGACCAGGGAGAACGTGCCGCGGGAGTTGATGTCCATCATGAGGTCGTAGCGCTTGAGCGGCAGCACCGGCGTGGGGCTGAGATTGATCGCGCTGGCGTTGTTGACCACCATGTCGATGCGCCCGAACTCCGCGATGGTCGCTTCCACGAAACCCTTGACGTCGTCGTCGGAACGAATGTCGCCGACGTAGGGCAGCACGCGGCCACCGGCCTCGCGGATGGCTTCGGCGGCGGTGTGGATGGTGCCGGGGATGCGGGGGTCCGGCTCGGCGGTCTTGGCCATGATGGCGATGTCCGCGCCGTGGCGGGCCGCGGCGAGCGCGATCTCGAGGCCGATGCCGCGCGAGCCACCGGACATCAGGAGGACTTTCCCGGCGAAGGCATCCGCCGCGGGCTGCCGGAGGGGCAGCTGCGCGGTGCCCGCGCGAAGCTCGTCGATGGCGGGGGAAGGTTCGGTGGGCAATGCGGGACGGGACGGAATCTGCGGTTCGGCCATGGAAGTCGCCTCCTGCGATCGTGGATCGTGCGGGCGGGAAGGACAGTCAAACCCGCACTGAGATTGTGACGGGGGTCATACTATCGCCATTAATACAATCAGTCAAGACTGCTTGTTTTTCTCCGGGGCGCATCCGCGCAGATGATTCCCCACCGCGCTACGTCGCCGAGGGCTCCTCGTCGTCCTCCCCCAGCGTTCCCGCTGTGCGGGGCCCGCCGCCGAGGGAGGCCCGGGCAATGTCGCCGATGTCCGGGTCATCGCCCTTCTGCAACCCCACCGCCCCGATGGCCATGTCCATCGCAGCGGTGCGCACGGCATCGGCGCCGGCCCAGCGGACCACGTGGCGCGACGAGTTGATCAGGCCGGCGGCGAGCTGCACGCGGACGCGGGCGTCGGACTCCGTCAGCTCCGGCTTCGCCCGCCGCGCTGCGTCGACCCACATCGACATGTACATCCGCTGCAACGAGCGGACCTTGTCCCGCTGCTGCGGGGCGAGGTTGCCGATCTCGCGTTCCTGCACTCGAATGCGGTCGGGTTCGGTCACCGCGAACTCCACGTGGAAGCTCAGCAGCTCCCGCAACGTGCGGTCCGCCTCCCACTCCTCGGTCCGCGCCCGGTCCATCACGGCCCGGGCGCCGTCGACGAGGCGGACGGAGATGTCGACCAGAATCTGGGCGAGCATGTCGTCTTTCCCCGTGACGTACCGGTACAGGCCCGGCCCGGAGATGCCGACGACCTGGCCGACGTCTTCGAGCCTGGTGACGTGGAATCCGCGGTCGGCGATCATCGCGGCGGCGGCGGCGATGATTTCCGCGTGCCGCCGTTCCCTGAGTTCGGCTCGACGTGACATGCCGGTCATCATAGGTGGCCTACGCCACATTCGGTGAACATTGGGTAACCGGGACCCGGGCGGGCCGCGCCGGACCGACGTATCGTGGGAGCCGACCGTCAAATACGCATCGATGAAGGGACTTTGAAATGGCCGGAACGACCCCCTCCCCCCGAGTCCCGGTGCCCGGTCGGGCGCGGGCCGGACGGCACATGGGCCCTGCGGGGCCACACCGAGGTGGAGGCCGCGGCACGCGACCCGCGGCGATTCTCCAGCGCGGCATCCTCGCACCTCAACGTGCCCAACGGCATGGACGGCGACGAGCACCGGCGGTTCCGGGCGGTCATCGACCGGCACTTGGCCGATGACGTGATCCGCCCCCTGGAGCCGTCGATCCGGCACATCGCCGACGACGCGGCCGCCCGGCTCGTCGAGGGCCCCGCCTCGGGCGTGGAGCTGGTCCGGGAATTCGGCCGCCGCGTGGCGGTGCGCTCCCAGTGCGAATGGCTCGGCTGGCCCGACTCCCTCGACGCCACGCTGACCGGGTGGATGGACGACAACCATGCGGCGACCCGCTCCGGCGATCGCCGGCGCACCGCCGAGGTCGCCCGCCGGTTCGACGAGATCATCCGCGGGATCCTCGCCGACAAGGAACCGGACGGGGGCGCGGGCGCCGATCCCACGTCCCGCCTGATGGCGGACCGGGTCGAGGATCCCTCCGCGCCCGGCGGCTCGCGTCCCCTGACGACCGAGGAGATCGTTTCCATCCTGCGCAACTGGACCGCGGGCGACCTCGGCTCCATCGCGGCGTCGATCGGCGTGGTGGGCCAATACCTCGCCGCCCGACCGGAGCTGCAGGACCGCATGCGCGCCTGGGCCGCCGACGAGACCGCCCACGCCGCCGAACTGGACGCGGCGATCGACGAGATCCTGCGCATCGACGACCCCTTCCCCGCCAACCGCCGCGTCACCACCGCCGACGTCGAGGTCGGCGACGCGGTCATCCCGTCCGGGTCGCGCGTCGAGCTGGATTGGATCGCCGCCAATCGCGACGCGGACGTCTTCGGCGACCCCGACGAATTCCGGCCGGAGGCCAACGCCGCCGCCAACCTCGTCTACGGCACCGGCCCCCACGTGTGCCCGGGCCGGTTGATCTCCACCATCGAAATCCGCTGCGCCATCGCCGCGCTGCTGCGGGCGACGGGGTCGTTCCGCCTCGACGGCGACCGGCCGTCGGAACGCGAGGAACGTCCCGCCGGAGGATGGCGGACCGTCCACCTCGTGCTGGGCTGACGCACGGCCACGCACGAAAAAGCGGCCCCCGGGTGATCCCCGGGGGCCGCCTTCGTCTATCGGGCGACCGGTGCGCGACTAGTGCGCGAAGTGGCGCGCACCCGTCAGGTACATGGTCACGCCCGCCTTGTTGGCGGCCTCGACGACCTCGGCGTCGCGGATGGAACCACCCGGCTGGACGACCGCGCGGACGCCGGCTTCGGCCAGCATCTCGAAGCCGTCGGCGAACGGGAAGAACGCATCGGACGCGGCGACCGCACCACGGGCGCGTTCATCGTCGCCGGCCAGCGAGTTCGCGCGCTCGACGGCCAGCTTCGCGGCGTCGACGCGGTTGACCTGGCCCATGCCGACGCCGACGGTGGCGCCGTCCTTGGCCAGCAGGATCGCGTTGGACTTCACCGCGCGCACGGCGTTCCAGGCGAAGACCAGGTCGGCGAGGGTCTCCTCGTCGGCGGCCCCGCCGGCGGCCAGGGTCCAGTTGGCGGGGTCGTCGCCCTCGGCCTGCAGTGCGTCGCGCTCCTGCAGCAGCATGCCGCCGGAAACCTGGCGATACTCGGTCGCCTCGCCCTGCGGGGCCGGGGCCTGGAGAATGCGGATGTTCTTCTTCTGGCTCAGCACCTCGACCGCACCGTCCTCGTAGCCCGGCGCGACGATGACCTCGGTGAAGATCTCGGCGACCTGCTCGGCCATCTCGACGGACACCTCGCGGTTGACGGCGATGACGCCGCCGAAGGCCGACACCGGGTCACACGCGTGGGCGGCCTTGTGCGCCGCGGCGATGGACTCGTCGGACACCGCGATGCCACAGGGATTGGCGTGCTTGATGATGGCCACGCACGGACGCTCGTGATCCCACGCGGCACGCCACGCGGCATCGGAGTCCGTGTAGTTGTTGTAGCTCATCTCCTTGCCGTGGAACTGCTTCGCCTGCGCCAGGCCCGCCGGGGCCGACGGGTCGACGTACAGGGCGGCGGCCTGGTGCGGGTTTTCGCCATAGCGCAGGGTGGCGGAACGCTCGTAGGTGTGGCCGAACCACTCGGGGAAGGCCGCGGCGGAGTCGGCCGACTCGTCGTCAAGCTGGGCGCCCATCCACGACGCCACCGCGACGTCGTAGGAAGCGGTGTGGCGGAAGGCGTCGACGGCCAGGGCCGTGCGCTCGGCGCGGGTGAATCCGCCGCCGGTGACGGCCCGGGCGACCTCGCCGTACTTGGCCGGGTCGACGACCACGGCGACGGAGGGGTGGTTCTTCGCCGCGGCGCGGACCATCGACGGGCCGCCGATGTCGATCTGCTCGACGCAGGCGTCGAAGTCGGCGCCCGAGGCGACGGTCTCGGTGAAGGGGTACAGGTTCACGACGACCAGCTGGAACGGCTCGACGCCCAGGTCTTCCAGCTGCGACAGGTGGTCGTCCTTGCGGGTGTCGGCGAGGATGCCGGCGTGGACGCGGGGGTGGAGGGTCTTCACGCGGCCCTCGAGGCACTCGGGGAATCCGGTGAGCTCCTCGACCGGGGTCACCGGCACGCCGGCGTCGGCGATGCGGGAGGCGGTGGAGCCGGTGGACACGATCTGCACGCCGCCGTCATGGAGGGCGCGGGCGAGATCCTCCAGCCCGGTCTTGTCGTAGACGCTGATGAGGGCGCGCTTGATGGGCTTGCGGTCCGTGCTGCCGTGATCCTGGGTCATGAAAACTTCGCCTTTCGTCCGTCCCGCGTGATTCCGCGTTCCGAGATGGTGTGGAGAACGTCGACCAGCAGCCGACGCTCGACGATCTTGATGCGTTCGTGCAACGTGTCCACGGTGTCGTCGTCCGCGACGACGACCGGTTCCTGCGCGAGGATCGGCCCCGTGTCCACGCCCGCGTCGACGATGTGCACCGTCGTTCCGGTGACCTTCACCCCATGCGCCAGCGCATCCGGCACGGCGTGCGCGCCGGGGAACGACGGCAGCAATGCGGGGTGCGTGTTGATGATCCGGTCCGGGAAGGCGTCGATGAACTCCTGCCCGAGGATGCGCATGAACCCGGCCGAGACGACGAAATCCGGCCGGTGCTCGCGCACTGCGGCCAGCAGCGCCCCGTTCCATGCCGCGCGGTCGGCGCGGGCGGCGTCGTCGAAGGGCACGCGGAACGACGGGATTCCCGCCGCATCGGCCCTCTTCAATGCCTCGCAGTCCTTGTCGGATCCGACGGCGGCGACTCGGACGCGCGCCGGGTCGAGCGTGTCGAGCATCGACTGCAGCAGCGAGCCCGTGCCGGAGGCCAGCACGACGATGGTCAGGGGCGTCGCCGCGTCATTCGGCCAAACGCTGTGTGATTCGGTCACGGCTGAACAGTCTACCCACCCGCCCGGATCCGCCCGGTGGCCCTCCCCCGGTCAGGAGCGCGGGGCCTCGTCGGCATCGGGTTCGACGTCGGCGGCGGCATCCTCTATGGCGTCGGCCTCCTCCGTCTCTGCCGTCTCTTCCTCTTCCACTTCGTCCGCGTCATCGGGTTCATCCGAGTCGTCGGGCTCGTCGGAGTCGTCGGCGTCCTCCGAATCATCCGACTCTCCCTCATCGTCGGCGTCGCTTGCTTCGCCCTCGGCGTCATCGATGTCGTCATCGGCGTCTTCATCTTCTCGAGCGCCCTCATCCGCGTCGGCCGTCTCGGCCGGCACGTCGACGTCGTCACGCTCCAACGCCGGCGCCTCCACCGGGCCCGCACCCGGCAGGCCCGCGACCATCACCGCGACGACCGCACCCGGCACCGCCAACCACACCGACGCCAGAACGCCGGCGAACCACCAATTCACGCCCGACCGGCCGTACTGGCCGAGCTCGCCGCCCATCAACAGGGCCAGCACCGCAAAGAGCGCGCCCGCGATCACCGCGGCGAGGACCACCTCGACGTAGGGGCGATCGGACTCCCCCTTCTTCAGGTGCCGGTGCACGCACCACACCGCGATGGCCACCGGCACCGCCAGCAACACGCCGAACGCCGGGGACAGATGCGACTGCGGCATCGCGGCCAACGTCGGCAACGGCGGCAGGGTGCCCGGCGACACCGCGAACAGGCCGGCTTCCGCGACGCCCACGTTGGCCGGGGCACCGACGAGGATGCCTGCGGCGGCGAAGGCGATGTTCGGCAGGTACGCCAGCGACAACAGCAGCAGCCCCGTCAAGGCGCCGCCGCCGTCGGCGATGCCCAGGGTCTCGCGCACCGACGCGTGATGCCAGATCAACGACACCACCACCGCGACCGCACCCGCCGCCCACAACCAGCCGACGTACGACGCGGCCAGGCGCAGCGACGCCAACGGCCACTCCGGCCACGCGCGGCGACGCAGCAACGCACGCGTCAACCTCGGCCCCATGCCCGCCACCAGCGCCGCCGCATGGACCACCACCGTCGACGCGATCGCCGCCGGGAAAAACGGCGCTTCGATGCGCAGCACACCCGACGCGTCCCACAGCATCAGCCACGCGACGACCGTCAACGCCACCGGCACGCCCAGGAACACCGCCGCCATCGTGCGCACGTCCCGGATGCTCACCGGACCGGACACCTCCCGGCGGATGCGCCACGCCACCGCAGCGAACAACGCCATCGACGGCAACGCCGGCACCAGGCCCAGATCCGTGCCGCCGAATTCGAACGGCGCCAGGTTGAGCAGCATCCAGGACGACGCGATGGTGGCGGGCAGCGGCGTGAACCCCGCGCCTGCGACGGCCACGCCGATGAGCGCCACCGAGATGATCAGCAGCAGCGCCACCCCGTGCACGCCCGCCGCCGCGAGAAGGAAACGGCGAATGCGGGCGGCCCGTGCCGTCGCCGCGGCCGGGCGCGGATGACCCGCCCGGGGCGCATCGGCCACTGCCGTGGCCCCGCTCCCTTTCGCGACAGCAGGCTCCGCCGGTGCGGGCACCGAGGAGATCTCGGCGGGACGCGCCGGCTCCCGACGCGGGGAACGGCCCCGCGAGCGGCGAGACGACGGCCCTGTGCGACGGGTGCCGCGGCCCGGGGTTCGCTTGCGCGGATTGGCGTCACTCACTTCGATGCCGTGCCTTTCCTCCGTGGGCGTATGGATTGTCCCGGCCCACCCGAGACGTCTGCGACGAGACTATCGCGCCACGCGGATCGGACACGGGCGGCGCGGCGGGGCTGAGGCGGGACGACGGCGGGAATGCGACGGGGCGGCGGCGCGAGCGCCACGGGGCGGCATTGCGCCCCAGACATGCCGCGTTACATCGGGGGTAACGGGGGTAGTGGACAGGCATCACCGCGCCCCCACAGCCCCGTTTAACGGTGCCAACGGGGCTTATGTGACGCATGAGCGCCGCTGAATCACGCCCGCGACCACGAAAAAGCGGAACGGGTCACACATTTTCGCCATTCCGGCGAAGTGGCTTGCCCGCAAGTTGCCGTTTCGTTATCGTTACGGTCGCTGCATAACGACATGGTTACGTTTTACGGCCCCCAACACGGGCGCGGCCCGACGGCAACCACAAGATCGCACGAGTCCAGGGAGTGAAAGTGACGCAGACGATGACGCGACGCAAGGGCGGCGCCCACCGCAAGCCGGGCAAGTCCATCAAGGGTCGCATCGCCATGGTCGCGCTCACCACCTCCGCCGTCTCCGCGTCGGGCGCCGCGGCCACCGCCGCCGCCGACACCAAGGACGCCGACAAGGATCTCGTCGCCCAGGACGCCGCCCTGGATCAGATGTCCTCCACTCCGATGGTCCTGTCGTCGGTCCGCGACTTCCGTCCGGCCTCCGACCTGGGCACCCACCTGGCCACTGCGCTGGAGTACAACAACCTCCGCACCGCCGCCGACCGCGCCGCCCGCGCCCCGCAGCTGTCCGTGCCGGCGCTCGGCACCTTCACCTCCGGCTTCGGCCCGCGGTGGGGCACCATGCACAACGGCATCGACATCGCCAACGTCACCAACACCCCGATCATGTCGGTCATGGACGGCGTCGTCATCGACTCCGGCCCGGCCCAGGGCTACGGCCAGTGGATCCGCGTCCTCCACGACGATGGCGCCGTGTCCGTCTACGGCCACCTCGAGACTCTCGGCGTCGCCGTGGGCGAGCGCGTCACCGCCGGCCAGGTCATCGGCGGCATGGGCAACCGCGGCTTCTCCACCGGCACCCACCTGCACTTCGAGATCCACCCCGACGGCACCACCCCGGTCGACCCGGTGGCGTGGTTCCTGCAGCGCGGCCTCGACGTCATCACCGGCGGCGCGCTGTAAGTCGCTTCTTCCGGATTCCGGCCGGTCCCGCTTCGTGCGGGACCGGCTCTTTTTTGCTTGACGACGCCCACCGCTGGCCTCAGCGGCCAACAATCAGGTTCGGCCGCGAGCGGGCGTCGCAAACTACCTCCACCGCCACACAAACCCCCAGGTCGCGGTTTTCACGGCCTCGAAAATGTGCACTTTCATACGCCAATCGACCTCTGGGGCGGTCAGGAACGAGCTGCGGGCGGACACGGGCGTCGCAAAGCACGGAAGCCGCACGATCCTGCGAATCCCGCCCGGGCGCGTCGCGCCGCCGCTTACGCTGGTGGAATGAACGATTCCATCGCCCCGGCCATGTCCACCCCCACCGCCGCGATGTGGACGAAGCTGTCGCGCATCCCGGTGGTCGGGACGCGACTGTTCTCCGCCGCGGTGTCCCTCAAGGCTCCCTACTTCCGCACCGTCCTGCCCCGTCTGCGCGTCATGGAACCCGGCCGCGCCGTCGCCTCCGCACCGAAGTGGTGGGGCATTCAGAACCACATCGGCACCTTCCACGCCATCGCCGCGTGCAACCTCGCCGAATTCGTCATGGGCATGCTCTGCGAGGCGTCCGTGCCGTCTTCGCACCGGTGGGTGCCCAAGGGCATGACCACGAACTACCTGAAGATCTCCAAGGGCAGCCTCACCGCCACGGCCACCGCCGACCTGCCCGACTACGCCGAGATCACCCCGGAGTCCGGCGGCCGCAACCTCGACGTGCGCATCGAACTCGTCGACTCCGAGGGCACGCTCGTCCAGGACGCCGTCATCACCTGCTGGGTCACCGCGAAGAAGAAGCGCTGACCGGCGGGCGAAGCACAAGACTCTGACCCGCCCCTCGGGTCAGAGCTTCTCCATCGGCAGGCCGCCGATCAGCATCAGGCGGACCTTGCCGGCGGACCCGAAATCGATGGTGGCCGTCGCCCGCGGGCCCACGCCGTCGACGGACAGGACCGTGCCCAGGCCGTACTTGTCGTGGACGACCTTGTCGCCCGCCGCGAGCTGGAGCTGCGTGTTCTTCGTGCGGCCGCCGGTCGACCCGCCACCGACACCTGCGGTGGACCGTCCCGTGCGGCCGAAACCGCCGCCTGCCCGGGAACTCCGGCCGAACGCCGCCCCGCCGCCCCACGACGTCGCCGGCTCCTCGCGCAGCCACTCGATCAGTTCGCCGGGGATCTCGCCGAGGAACCGCGACGGCGGATTGTTCTGCGGCGTGCCCCACGACGATCGCGTCTGCGCCCGCGACACGTACAGGCGCTTGCGGGCGCGCGTCAGCCCCACGTAGGCCAGACGCCGCTCCTCCGCCAGCTCCTTCGGGTCGCCCATCGCCCGCAGGTGCGGAAACTGGCCGTCCTCCCAGCCGGTGACGAACACGACGGGAAACTCCAGGCCCTTCGCGGTATGCAGCGTCATCAGGGTCACCACCCCGCGGTCGTCGTCGGGGATCTGGTCCGCGTCCGCCACGAGGGACACCCGCTCGAGGAACGCCTGCAGGCTCCCGGGCTCCGGCTGCCCGTCGTCCGGGGAGGCGTCGTCAAGCTCCTCCATGCCCTCCCGCAACGCCGCCTCGGCCGAGAACTCCCGGGCCACCGACACGAGTTCGTTGAGGTTGTCCAGGCGCGTCGCGTCCTGCGGGTCGGACGACCGCTCCAACTCGGCGCGGTACCCCGTGCGGTCGAGGACCGCCTCCACCAGGTCGCCGATGTCCCCGATGTCGCCGGAGTCCATGTCCGCGGCGATGCCGTCGAGCAGGTCGACGAACCCCTTCATCGAATTGCGCGACCGGGCCGCCACCAACGCGACCTCGCCGCGCGCCGCCGCCCGCAGCGCCGCCCCGAAGGACGTGCCCGTGTCCTCCGCGTGCAGCGCCACATGCGACTGCGCCTTGTCGCCGATGCCGCGGCGCGGGGTGTTGATGATGCGCCGCATGGACACGTCGTCGTCCGGATTCGCGATGACCCGCAGGTACGCCACGATGTCGCGGACCTCGCGCCGCTCGTAGAAGCGCGTGCCGCCGACCACCGTGTACGGCACGCCCATGCGGATGAACACGTCCTCCAGCGGGCGCGACGAGTTGTTCGTGCGGTAGAACACCGCGATGTCCGAGTACGTCGCCTGCCGACGATCCACCAGGTCATCGATCTCGTTGGCGATGAAACGGGCCTCGTCGTGCTCGTTGTCGGCCACGTAGCCCTTGATGCTCTCGCCCTCGCCGAGGTCTGTCCACAGCTTCTTCTCCCGGCGATTCTCGTTGCGGGCGATCAGCGCGTTGGCCGCCGACAGGATCGTCTGCGTGGACCGGTAGTTCTGCTCCAGCAGGATCGACTCGGCGTCCGGGTAGTCCTCCTCGAACTCCTCGATGTTGCGGATGGTCGCCCCGCGGAACGCGTAAATCGACTGGTCGGAGTCGCCCACCACGCACAGCTCGCTCGGCGGAACGTCGCCGCCGGGCTTGCCCACCAGCGCCGACACCAGCGCGTACTGCGCATGGTTGGTGTCCTGGTACTCGTCGACGAGCACATGGCGGAACCGACGGCGGTAGTACTCCGCCACCTCCGGGTGTTCGCGGAAGATGCGCACCGTCTCGCCGATGAGGTCGTCGAAATCCAGGGCGTTCGCCGCCCGCAGGCGCACCTGGTACTCGCGGTACACGCGCGCCACGACCTCGTCGAACGGATTGCGGGTGACCTCCGCATCCGTCGCCGCCTGCTCCGGGCCGATGAGCTCGTTCTTCAGGTTCGAGATCCGGTTCGACAGCACCCGGCCCGTGAACTTCTTCACGTCCAGGTCCATGTCACGGGCGATCATCGACAGCAGTCGGCGCGAATCGTCGGCGTCGTAGATGGAGAAGTTGGAGTTCAGCCCCGGCACCAGCGCGTGCTGCATGCGCAGGATGCGCACGCACGTCGAGTGGAACGTGGCCACCCACATCCGCTGCGCCGCCGGCCCCACCAGCGCCTCGACGCGCTCGCGCATTTCCGCCGCCGCCTTGTTGGTGAAGGTGATGGCCAGGATCTGCCCCGGGTGCACCCCGCGCGCGCCGATGAGGTGGGCGATGCGGCGCGTGAGCACCGCCGTCTTGCCCGACCCGGCGCCCGCGACGATGAGCAGGGGCCGCCCGGAGTGCAGCACCGCCGCCCGCTGCTGGGGGTTCAGGCCCTCCAGCAGGTCATCGCGTGACCCGAAGGCATCGCGCGAATCCGCCGGGGCGGACGTCGCGCCGAAGGCCGCGGGGGCCCGGCCCGGGACGGCGGGATCGGGGCGGGAGGAGGCAAAACCGAAGGAATCAACCATGATGGGCCAAGCCTAGCCCAGCCCCCGGATGGCGGATTTGGCAGAATGGAACGCATGACCGACGACCTCATCTCCACCTTCGACGTCCGCACGCCCACCGGCACGGACGATCCGCTGAGCTCGTCCGAGATCGAGAAGTACCGCGAGGAAATCAACCGTCTGGACGCGCTCATCATCGACGCCATCCGGCGGCGCACCGAGGTGAGCAAGGCCGTGGGCAAGACCCGCATGGGCTCCGGCGGCACGCGTCTGGTGCACACCCGCGAGGTGCAGATCATCAACGAATTCCGCGACGCCCTCGGCCCCGAGGGCCCGGCGATCGCCACCGCCCTGCTGCGGATGGGCCGCGGTCGCCTGGGCTGACCCGGCCCGCCTTCCGCCCCGGGTAGTTAGCCTGGGGAACATGAGCAGCTCTCGCACGGACCGCGCCACCGTCGCCGCATGGGCGTCGTGGGACTGGGGTTCCGCCGCGTTCAACGCGGTGATGGTCACGTTCATCTATTCCGTCTACCTCACCGAGTCGGTGGGGGCGGACATCGGCGGCTCGATCCCGGCGTCGTCCTGGTACGGCTGGGCGATGGCCGCCGCGGGCTTCGTCATCGCCGCCGTCGCGCCCGTCCAGGGCCGTCGGGCGGATGCGCGGGGCCGGCGCCGGCGGTCGATGACCATGTGGACGCTGGTGGTCGTCGCGCTGATGGCCTCGCTGTTCTTCGTCGAAAACGAGCCGGCGTTCTTCTTCCCGGGCATCGTCGTCATGGCGATCGCCTCGGTGGCGTTCGAGTTCGCGGAGGTCTCCTACTTCGCCATGCTGCGGCAGGTCTCCACGCCGGACACCGTGGGCCGGGTGTCGGGCATCGGCTGGTCGGCGGGGTATTTCGGCGGGATTTTCCTGCTGTTGATCTGCTACGTCGGCTTCATCGCGGGCGACGGCGGCGCGTTCGGTTTGCCGACGGACGACGGAACGAACGTCCGGGTGGTGGCGCTCGTCGCGGCCGCGTGGTTCCTGGTCTTCGCGCTGCCGACGTTCTTCCGCGTGCCGGAGATCGAGCCGGATGCGACGGTCGATTCCGGCTACGCGGATTCCTACCGCCGCCTCTTCGGCGAGTTGCGCCAGTTGTGGCGCGAAGATCCGCGGTCGATCAAGTTCCTCGTCGCCCAGGCGGTGTTCCGCGACGGCCTGGCCGGCGTGTTCACGTTCGGGGCGATCCTGGCGGTGACCGTCTACGGCCTGTCCCCCTCGGATGTCCTGCTCTTCGGCATCGCCGCCAACGTCGTCTCGGCGCTGGGCGCGCTGGCGGCCGGCTTCCTCGACGACTCCATCGGCCCGCGCCCGGTGATCCTGTGGTCGCTGGGCCTGATGGTGGTCACGTCGCTGGCGCTGCTCTTCGTCGACGGCCCCGGCTGGTTCTGGCCGTTGGGCCTGGTGCTGTGCCTGTTCGTCGGTCCCGCCCAGTCGGCGGCGCGGTCGTATCTCGCCCGCATCGCCCCGGAGGGACGCGAGGGCCAGATGTTCGGCCTCTACGTCACCACCGGCCGGGCGGTGAGCTGGATGGCTCCCGCCGCGTTCGCAGCGATGGTCGCCGTCTTCGGCACCGACCGCGCGGGCATCGGCGGCATCGCCCTGGTGCTGGTGGTCGGCATGGTCCTCTTCGCGCTGGTGCCGAAGACTCCGGCCGCCCCGGCCCCTACCCCTCGAGCGAAATGAGCTTGTCCTCGAGGAATTCGTCGATGCCGGTGAAGCCGCCTTCGCGGCCGAGGCCCGACTGCTTCACGCCGCCGAAGGGCGCCGAGGCGTCCGACAGCCCGCCCTTGTTCACGGCGACCATGCCGGATTCGATGGCTTCGGCCGCGCCCAACGCGCGGGTGAGGTTTTCGCTGAACACGTAGGCCGCCAGGCCGAAGATCGTGTCATTCGCGCGTTCGATGGCCTCCTCGTCGCTGCCGACCTCGGTGACCGCGACGACGGGGCCGAAGATCTCCTCGGTCACGATGTCGGCGTCGAGGGGGAATCCGGTGAGCACCGTGGGGTCGTAGAAGTAGCCGTCCGACAGTTCGTCGGAAAGCACGGGAATCGTGCCGCCGCAGCGCACCGTCGCGCCGCGTTCGATGGCGTCGTCCACGAGCTTTGCGACGGTCCGCTGCTGGTCACGCATGGCCAACGGGCCGAGTTCGGTCGACTCGTCGGTGCCGCGGCCGACGGTCAGTTCGCGGAACATCGCGACGACGCCCTCGGTGAACTCCCCCGCCAGCGACTCGTGGACGATGAACCGGTTCGGCGCGATGCACACCTGCCCGCCGTTGCGCAGCTTCGCCGCCTTCACGGCCTTGACCGCCTTGTCCACGTCGCCGTCGGAAAGCACCACGAACGGGGCATTGCCGCCGAGCTCCAGCGACACCTTCATGGAGGTCTCCATCGCCTTCGCCGCCAGCATCTGACCGACCTCGGTGGAGCCGGTGAAGGTGAACTTGCGCAGGCGATCGTCGTCGAGCAGGGCCGAGACGTTCTTCGCCGAGCCGGTCGGCAGCACCTGGACCACCCCGGCCGGAACACCGGCCTCATCCAGCAACTTCGCCAGGTACAGCATGGTCAGCGGGGTTTTCGACGCGGGCTTGGCGATGATGGTGCAGCCCGCCGCCAACGCCGGCGCGATCTTGCGGGCGCCCATCGCCAACGGGAAGTTCCACGGGGTGATCGCCAGCACCGGGCCGACCGGCTGGCGGACCGTGACGATCCGCGAACGGCCGTCCGGCGAGCGTCGGTAATCGCCGCGCAGACGCACGGCCTCCTCCGAGAACCAGCGGAAGAACTCGGCGGCGTAGGTCACCTCGGCGCGGGAATCCGGCAGCGCCCGACCCATCTCGAGGGACTGGAGATACGTCAGCTCGTCGTCATGCTCCTTGATGAGTTCGAAGGCACGGCGCAGGATTTCACTGCGCTCGCGGGGCGCGGTCGCCGCCCACTCGGCCTGTGCGGCGCACGCCTCGTCGAGGGCCGCGCGAGCGTCGGCCTCCGTCGCGGAGGCGACCTCGACGAGCACGCGATCGGTCGCGGGATCGCGGACCTCGAACGTGCCGCCGTCGGAGGCGTCGCGGAATCCGCCGCCCAGGAAAAGCTGCGTCGGGGCACCGGAAAGAATGTCGTTCACTGAAAGTCCCATGCCGCCCATGGTGCGCCGGGGAAACGGTTTTGTCGACGATGCGGAGGCGACATGTAACGAATCGGCGACCACTGTCAATTAAACCCATGAACGGTCACGGTTCATCCCGGGAAAGCATTGACACTTCGGGGGTAACCGTTACGCTCTCGGCGAGCGCAACGCTTATGCCCCTCTTAGGCTCCTCCAAGGCACACACGGTGGCCGTACGACACCGCAGTACCACCACTCCCCGCATCCCCCACCCCACAAGGATGAGCATGCGCAAGTTCACCGCATTCGCATCGGCCGCAGCAGTGGCCGTCGCGGGCTTCGTCGTATTGCCCATGGCAATCGCGGATGAAGTCACCAACACCGCGTCCATGTCGCTGACCTGCAAGGCCACGCCCGACAGAGTCGCGGGCCCGCAGACTTTCTCGGCCGACAACGTCTCCGTCAACGTCACCTCTCCCACCGACGTCGAGATC
The DNA here is from genome assembly GCF_030408835.1 of Corynebacterium freneyi. Lineage (NCBI taxonomy): Bacteria > Bacillati > Actinomycetota > Actinomycetes > Mycobacteriales > Corynebacteriaceae > Corynebacterium > Corynebacterium freneyi. Next base: position 525,809 of record NZ_CP047357.1, on the reverse strand, counting down.
GGCGAGGAATTCAGCACCACCTTCTCCATCGATCCCGTCAACGTCGAACTCCCCGCGTTTCCTGCAGGCGTCAAGTTGAAGACCGCATCGCGGCTGAAGCTCGACTTCGCGCTGCCCGAGGGCGTGACCTTCACCGGCGCCGAGATCGACGAGTCGAACGCCAACCTCAAGGGCTTCGATGTCCTGCAGGTCAACGAATCCGGACAGCCCGACTCCAACGGTCGCATCCTCCGGTTGACCAGCAAGGACAACGCCACCATCGGCAACGGCCCGAACTCCAGCAAGAACACCCACGGCGGCATCCGGTACGACATCACCGGATCGACCATCGACCTGAAGTTCCCGGTTATCAAGCTTGATCTGCGCGCCGACACGGCGGGCGAGAAGAACTTCGGCGTCCGCACCGCCGGCGCCGCGGGCAACTTCGGCGCCGACGAAAACTTCCTCACCATGAACGCGCAGACTTCGAGCGTCATTTTTGTTGCGCCCAATGGAGTCTGGGCACCGACTCAGTGCTCGCCGCGTGCGTCGGAGACCGCCCCCATCGATCCGCGGGCCGGCCAGCTCGCGACCGTGAAGGTCAACGCGGGTCCGGCGGCCACGGACACCTCGCTGACCATCGACGAGGTGGCCGAGGCCGTCGCCGGCCAGCCGGTTGAGCTGACCGCAACCGTCGACCCGGCCGACGCCGCCGGCACCGTCGTCTTCTCCTCCGGCGAGCACTCCACCGGCCCCGTCGAGGTCGTCGACGGCACCGCCACCGGCGAGCTGACGTTCCCCGAAGCCGGCGACTACGAGGTCACCGCCTCGTTCACCCCCGCCAACGCCGAGGCCCACACCGCCTCGTCCGCCACCCGCACCGTCACCGTCGCCGGACGCTCCGCCAACCTCGCGGTCACGGCGGCCGAATCCGCCCCGGCCCGCGGCCACGTCGAGGCCACCGCCACCGTCGAGCCCGGCGCGACCGGCACCGTCGCCTTCCGCATCGGCGAAGGCGCCGAAGTCACCGCGGACGTCGTCGAGGGAACCGCCACCGCCTCCGTGCCCACCGGCACCGCGGTCGGCGCGCAGACCCTGACCGCCGAGTACCGCCCGACCACCGGTTCGCCCTTCGCCCCGGCGAAGGCCACCACCGACGTCGAGGTCACCGCGGTCACCGACACCACCCTCGAGCTCGACGGCCTGGACAACCCGGTCCACCCGGGCGAGTCCGTCACCCTGACGGCCCGGATCACCCCGGCGGAGAACACCGACGTCGCCGCCGGCGAGGTGATCTTCACCGTCGAGGGCCGCGACGTCTCCGTCGACGTCGCCGACAACGTCGCCAGCCTCGAGGTCATCCCCGACCGCGGCGGCGAGTTCCCCGTCAAGGCGCGATTCGTGCCCGCCGACGACACCCAGACCCCGGCCGAGGCCGAGGGCACCCTGCGGGTCGTCGCCGCCGGCGACACCGTGATCACCGCGCAGGCGCCCACCGACGTCGAGCCGATGGTCGAGGCCCCCACCACCGTCACCGTCGATCCGGCCGCGGCGGGCGTCGTCACCGCCACCGTCGACGGCCGGAAGATCACCGCGGACGTCGACGCCGCCACCGGCACCGCGACTCTGCCGCTGGTCTTCCCGCGCGAGGGCGACTACACCGTCCCGGTCGAGTTCACCCCGGCCGACCCGCGCACGGCGAAGGCCGCGCGCACCAGCATCGACGTCACCGTCACCGCACCGGCCTACGACTCCGTCACCGTGGACCTCGTCGGCCCGGACACGGGCGTCATCGGCGAGCAGCAGACCTTCCGCGCCACCGTCACCCCGAATACCGGCGACAAGTCGGCCGTCTCCGGGTTCCTGACGCTGACCAACAACGGCAAGCCCGTCATGAAGGACGGCGCCGAGGTCCGCATCCCGGTCGTGCGCGGCATCGCCGATTTCGACATGGTCTGGCCCACCCCGGGCGTGAAGACCCTCGAGGGCACCTTCGTCGGCACCGAGGGCAAGGCCCTGGGCGCCGGCACCGCGACGGTGACCATCACCGACGAAAACGGAGAGATCCCGCCGACCGACGGCGGCACCGACGAGAACCCGAACACCGGCGGCGACCTGCCGTCCAACCCGGGCACCGGCTCCTCCGACATCAGGTCGTTCTTCGAGCGCCTGTGGAAGTTCATCGTCGACCTGTTCACCGGCAAGTTGACGCCGGGCACCCTGGGCTCGTCCAACGGCTCGCCGAACGGATCCTCGGACCGACCCGGCACCGACGACGTCGCGCCGGCCGAGACCGAGAATCCGACCGACGCCCCGGCCGAATCCCCGACCGAGACCACGCCCGACGCCCCCGCAGAAGGCGACGCCCAGGAAGAAGCCGAGTCCGCGGCCGCCGCGAACTGACCCGGCCCATCCCGAAACCCCGGTTCACACCCAGACCCGGTTCACACCTAGACAAGGACTATTGGAAGTGAAAACCAAGACTTTCCGCTTGCCGCTGGCGGCCGCCGCGATCACGGCGCTGACCGTCGGGCTGATCACCCTGCCGGGCGGCGATGACGCCCTGGCCGCCCCCGTCACCGAAACCAAGAGCATCGCCCAGGAGTGCGTCGAGCACAGGGGCGCCTTCTCGAACGGTTCCTACCTGACCCTGTCCCCCGACAACGTCACCGTCGAGTACCCGCAGCAGGTCCACCCGGGCGAAACCTTCACGGTGAAGCTCCAGCCGGGCCAGATGGCCACCGGCGACAAGGACACCGGCCGCATGAAGTACGACGTCAAGCTGCCCGAGGGCGTCGCGATCTCCAACCTGCGCATCTCCGGCGCGGGCACCGGGTTCAACAACAATCCGGTCGTCCAGCGCGTCAACGCCTCCGGCGCCCCCGACGCCAACGGCGAGTTCGCCCGCATCTGGGACGGTGGCCACTCCGTCAACAACGGCGGCAACGAAAGCGACAGCTGGGGGCCGTTCACCTCCCGCGTCGGCCTTCAGGTCGACCGGCACAAGCAGTGGCGTTTCCCGCAGATCGCCTTCGACGTCACCGCGCCGGACACCGCCGGCGCGACCATCGTCACCGGCCTGCGCGGCGCCGGCACCGGCGCGGGTCCGGCCAGCCGCGACAACCGCGACAACACCATGTCGATGCTTGCCCGCGCCAACGTCGCCGACGCCGTGTACTGCTCGGCGGCCGCCGCCGGCCGCACCCTGACCTCCACGCAGGTCGTCGCCCGCGGCACCGAGACGAACTTCGCCGAAACCTCCACCGACCTCGAGGTGGTCACCGGCTCCGGCCCGACCACCCTGACCGCCAACGTCACCCACGTCGACGGCACCCCGGTCACCGAAGGCGAGGTCGAGTTCGACTTCGGCGACGGCTCCCCGCGCGCCACCGTCGCCGTCGTCGACGGCACGGCCACCACCACGCACACCTACCCGGAGCTCGACGACCGCAACCCGGTGCCGTACCGGGCCACCGCCCGCTACCTGGGCGTCCAGGGCCGGACGAACCCGTCGGAGGACACCACCTCCGTCACGGTCACCCCGACGCCGCGCGAACAGGTCCAGGCGACCGTGTCCCTGTCCGGCACGGTCAAGGTCGACGACGCCGCCGATGGCCGGGTCCCGGTCGAGCTGCGCGCCTCCGTCGGCGCCGAGGACGGCAAGACCCTGCCCGAGGGCGTCGAGGTCGTCTTCCACCAGGGTGACGCCGAAGTCGGCCGCGCAACCGTCGTCGACGGCGTCGCCGCGACCACCGTCTTCGTCCCCGACGAGAAGGCCACCCTGACCTTCCGCGCCGTGGTCTCCGACATGGAGACCGACACGCAGGAACTGACCGGCGCCGAAGCGACCACCGACGTCGACGTCGCCCCGGTGTCCCGCACCTCCATCGCCGTCGAGCTGGAAGACGACGGCGTCCTCGTCGGCCGCCGGACCACCATCACCGCGAAGTACTCCGCCACCCCGTCCATCCCCGAGGGCACCGAAGTCATCTTCCGCGCCGATGGAATCCGCATCGGCACCGCCACAGTCGGCGCCGACGGCGTCGCCACCATCGAGCACTCCTTCGACGCCGCCGGCCCGAAGCGCATCACCGCGCTCGTCGAAAAGCGCGAAGTCGACGGACGCGTCTACCCGCGCGCCGAATCCGAGGCCGCCGTGCTCACCGTCGCCGCCCCCGCCGGTCAGGACACCACCACCGACCTGACCTACACCCGTCCCGACGTCGACGTGGAGGCCGAGGTCCTCACCGGCGACCTCATCCGCTTCATCGCCACCGTCGACGCCGGCGACTCCGCCATCGAGGAAGGCGCCACCGTGTCCTTCTTCGACGGCGACACCTTCCTGGGCACCGCCCCGGTCGACCCCGCCACCGGCCAGGCCGTCTTCGACCACCGCTTCGCCGAGCGCGGCGAGCACCAGATCCGCGCCGTGTTCAACGGCCAGGAGAAGAAGGACGGGGAGGGCGTCATCACCGAGGTGCTCGAACCGTCCGAGTCCGACCCGGTCACCCTCGACGTCCGCGAGCATGACGTGGTCATCGAAGAGCCCGGTGACAACCCCGGCGACGAGCCCGGCGACAACCCCGGCGACGAGCCGGGCGACAACCCGTCCCCGAACCCGGGCGACGGCTCCGGCTCCTGGGGCTCCTCCGGCTCCAGCTCCGGCGGTTTCCTCGCCTCGGTCATCGGTTTCCTGGGCAGCCTCGGGATCATCGGCACGTTCCTGATGTCGATCTTCGGTCTGCACGCCATCTAGCACCCCGCAGCGCAACCCCGCAGCACCCGACGCGCCCCGCCTCACCATGAGGCGGGGCGCTCGTCGTCACGCGACGACCCCCGGGTGAGCGTTCCTCACCCCGCACGCCGCACCAACCGCAACTAGGCTGGTGGCGGTCCGATTGCCACATCGAAGGAGCTGGAGAAACCCATGACGGACATCACCACCACCCCCCAGTGGGAGGCGCTCGAGGCACAGCAGAACCGCATCATCGAGCGGGATCTGCGCGGAATGTTCGCAGAGGATCCGGACCGGGCGCAGAAGCTGACCTTCGATGCCGCGGGGCTGCGCGTCGACCTGTCCAAGAACTTCATCGACGACGAAGCCCTGGCCGCCCTCGTCGACGTCGCCCGCGCCGCCGACGTGGAGGGCGCCCGCACCCGGATGTTCGCCGGCGAGCACATCAACAACACCGAGGACCGCGCGGTGCTGCACACCGCCCTGCGCCTGCCCGTCGACGAAGACCTGGAAGTCGACGGCCAGGACGTCGCCGCCGACGTGCACGACGTACTGGGCCGGATGCGCGACTTCACCCGCGCCCTGCGCTCCGGCGACTGGCTCGGCCACACCGGCCGCACCATCAAGACCGTGGTCAACATCGGCATCGGCGGCTCCGACCTGGGCCCGGCGATGGTGACCAAGGCGCTGCGCACCTACGCCACCGCCGGCATCGACGCCCGTTTCGTCTCCAACGTCGACCCGTCCGATCTGCAGGCCGTGCTCGACGAGCTCGACCCGGAGTCGACCCTGTTCATCGTGGCCTCGAAGACGTTCACCACCCAGGAGACCCTGGCCAACGCGCACGCCGCCCGCCGCTGGCTCATCGAGAAGCTGGGCGACGAGGCCGCGGTGGCCAAGCACTTCGTCGCGGTGTCCACCAACGCCGAGAAGGTCGCCGAGTTCGGCATCGACACGGACAACATGTTCGGCTTCTGGGACTGGGTCGGCGGCCGCTACTCCGTCGATTCGGCCATCGGCCTGTCCATCATGGCCGTCGTCGGCCCCATGGACTTCATGCGCTTCCTCGAGGGCTTCCGCCTCATGGACGAACACTTCCTCGACACCCCGCTGGAGCGCAACGTGCCGGTCCTCATGGGCCTGCTGGACCTCTGGTACGGCGAGTTCCTGGGCGCCGACTCCCACGTGGTGCTGCCCTACTCGGAGGACCTGTCGCGGTTCCCGGCGTACCTGCAGCAGTTGACCATGGAGTCCAACGGCAAGTCGGTGCGCCGCGACGGCGAGTGGGTCAACTGCGAGACCGGAACGATCTACTGGGGTGAGCCGGGCACCAACGGCCAGCACGCCTTCTACCAGCTGCTGCACCAGGGAACTCGCCTGGTGCCGGCGGACTTCATCGGTTTCGCCCGCCCCCGCCAGGATCTGCCGACGGCCGACGGCACGGGTTCGATGCACGATCTGCTGATGTCGAACTTCTTCGCCCAGTCGAAGGTGCTGGCGTTCGGCAAGGACGAGGAGGAGCTGGCCGCCGAGGGCGTGCCCGAGGAGCTCATCCCCCACAAGGTCATGCCGGGCAACCGTCCGTCGACGACGATCCTGGCCGAGGAGCTCACGCCGGCCGCGGTCGGCGCGCTGATCGCCCTCTACGAGCACATCACTTTCGTGCAGGGCGTCATCTGGGACATCAATTCCTTCGACCAGTGGGGCGTCGAGCTGGGCAAGAAGCAGGCCGGCGACCTGCTGCCGGCCGTGACGGGCGAGGCGGAGCCGGATTCGGGCGACGCCTCCACCGACGCGCTGCTGGCCTGGTACCGCGCGCACAAGTAGGGCTTTACTGCTTGACGACGCCCGCCCCCCGGGTGTGGGGGCGGGCGTTTTCGCGTGCACCCGATGCCGGGTTCGGCGTGGTTTAGACCGGGCAGACGACCTCGACGCGGACTTCGTCGGTGCGGTCCTCGTCGTCGTACTTGCCGGTGCCGGTGATGGTCCAGGTGTCGCCGTCGCGGTTGACCACGGCGTTGTCGGCGTTGTCGTCGTCGATTTCGATGTCGATGTTCGCCGAGTCGATGTCCAGGGAGTCCAGGACGGGGGTGCCGTTCGGGTCCTTGATGTCGATGTCGACGTGGCCGGCACCGTCATCGTCGCCGCCGATCTCGATGTCGAGCTCGTCGCCGTCGAGGGTGCAGCGCACCGGCGTGAAGTCACCGTCGACGTCGGCGCCGGCGACCTGGACGACGGCGGCGCTCTGGCCGATCGGGGCTTCGGTGGTCGTGGTGGTGGCGTTGCCGTCGGTGGTGGTCGTGGCGCCGGTGTCGTCGCCCGACACGGCTTCGGAGAGCTTGGTGGCCTCCGGGGCGTCGGTGACGACGGTGGCGTCGTCGTCGGAGCAGGCGGCCAGGGCCAGGGTCAGGGCCGGGATGGCCAGCAGGGCGGCGGTGCGGTTGCGCAGCTTCATGGTCGTACCTCGCGGTTCTTCGTCGTCGTTCTTCGTCGGCGGTGGTTTCGTTCGTCGTCGACTATCGATGTGGGACCGGTCGGGCGGACGCCCTCGTCGAAAAGCCTTCGTGCGGAACACGTTTCACTCCGCGAACAACCCCAGGGTAACGGCCGTTAACCCCATCGGGCAATGGCGAACCCCGGCGCCACCCCCGCCGCACGCGCCGGATCAGAACGGGGAGAAACCGTCGCGGGCGCGATCGGCGTCGACGATCTCCTTGCCGAAGGGGAAGCAGGTGACGGGGATCATCTTCACGTTCGCGATCGCCAGCGGAAGGCCGACGATGGTCACCGCCTGCGCCGCGGCCGTGGTGATGTGCCCGATGGCCAACCACATGCCCGCCACGACGAACCACACGACGTTCATGACCGCGCTCAGCCCCGCCGAGCCGCCCCGCTTGTCCACCACGACGCGACCGAAGGGCCACAACGCGTACGAGGCCATGCGGAACGACGCCACGCCCGCCGGAATGGTGACGATGAAGATGCACGCCACGATGCCCGCCACGACGTAGCCGAGGGCCAACCAGATGCCGCCGAAGAGGAGCCAGATCAGGTTCAACACGAGTTTCATGCCACCGAGGATATTCGCGCGGACCACGCCGGGCGCGGTGGTCGAGCACGCCCTATGATCGGAGACATGTCTGCCTACGTCGACGACGACATCCTGACCCTCCGACTGGCCCTGGGCACGGGCGAAATCCTCAAGGGCGTCCGCAACGTCGGACTGCTGCGCGGCCGCGTCCTCGGCGACGCCGGCGACGCCCTGTCGCAGGAATGGATCGCCCGCGTTCTCCAGCAGCACCGCCCCGACGACGCCGTCCTGTCCGAAGAGGCCGCCGACAACCGCGATCGCCTCGACAACTCCCGCGTCTGGATCATCGACCCGCTCGACGGCACCCGCGAATTCGCCGGCGGCCGGCAGGACTGGGCCGTGCACATCGCGCTCATCGAAGACGGCAAGCCCGTCCACGCCGCCGTCGGCCTGCCGGACCTCGGCCAGGTCTTCCACACCGGCGAAGTCAAGGCCGTCACCGGCCCGATGTCCGGCAAGATCGTGGTCTCCCGCACCCGCCCGCCGGCCGTCGCCGCATTCGTCGCCGACAAGCTCGACCGCGAGCTGGTCCACATGGGGTCCGCCGGCGCCAAGGCCATGCACGTGCTGCTCGGCGACGTCGACGCCTACATCCACGCCGGGGGCCAGTACGAGTGGGACTCCGCCGCCCCGGTCGGCGTGTGCAAGTCCGCCGGCCTGCACGTGTCCCGCCTCGACGGTTCGGAGCCGGTGTACAACCAGGTCGACACCTTCATGCCGGACATGCTCTTCTGCCGCCCGGAAATCGCGGACGACATCCTCGCCGCCGTCGCCGAGTACAAGAAGGAGCACGGCGACTTCTAGCCGCCCTCCTACCGCCCCGCTGACCCGCTTTCGGCGGGCCGGTACCCTTGGCCGCATGAGCGCGATCACGTCCCCGTCCGACCAGTCCGTGAAGACCCCGTACGAGGATCTCCTCCGCGAGATCCTCGCCGACGGCACCCCGAAGGCCGACCGCACGGGCACCGGCACGCGGTCGCTGTTCGCCCGGCAGATCCGCTACGACCTGTCCGAGGGCTTCCCCCTGCTGACGACGAAGAAGGTCCACCTCAAGTCGATCATCTACGAGTTGCTGTGGTTCCTGCGGGGCGATTCCAACGTCAAGTGGCTGCAGGATCGCGGCGTGACCATCTGGGACGAGTGGGCCGGCGACGACGGCGACCTGGGCCCCGTGTACGGGGTGCAGTGGCGGTCGTGGCCGACGCCGGACGGCCGGCACGTCGACCAGATTTCCCGCGCGCTGGAGACGCTGAAGACTGACCCGAATTCCCGCCGCAACATCGTGTCGGCGTGGAACGTCGGCGAGCTGGAGAACATGGCGCTGCCGCCGTGCCACCTGCTGTTCCAGTTCTACGTCGCCGGCGGCAAGTTGAGCTGCCAGCTGTACCAGCGCAGCGCGGACATGTTCCTGGGCGTGCCGTTCAACATCGCGTCCTATGCGCTGCTGACGCACATGTTCGCCCAGCAGGCGGGCCTGGAGGTCGGCGAGTTCATCTGGACCGGCGGCGATTGCCACATCTACGACAACCACGTCGAGCAGTGCGAGCTGCAGGTGTCCCGCGACGCGCGCCCCTATCCGACCCTGAAGCTGCGCAAGGCGGAGTCGCTGTTCGACTACGACTTCGACGACGTCGAGGTGGTCGGCTACGACCCGCATCCGCCGATCCGGGGCAAGGTGTCGGTCTGATGTCCGAGTTCGGCACGGAGCGGGATTCGCTTGACGACGGCCGGCGTCCCGGCCGCCCGGCGTCCATCCGCATGATGTGGGCGCAGACCTCCGACGGCGTGATCGGCGACGGGGCGACGATGCCGTGGCACATCCCGGAGGATCTGGCGCATTTCAAGGCCACGACGATGGGCGCGCCGGTGATCATGGGCCGCCGCACGTGGGATTCGCTGCCGGAGCGGTTCCGTCCGCTGCCGGGCCGCCGCAACGTGGTGCTGTCGCGGTCGCTGACGCCGGAGGACGTCCCCGGCGCGGAGTTGGCCCACTCGCTCGACGCCGCCCTGGATCTGCTCGGCGACGTGCCCGTGGCGTGGATCATCGGCGGGGGCCGCGTCTACCGCGACGCCCTGCGCCTCGCCGACGAGTGCGAGGTCACCGAGGTCGACGGCGTCTACGAGATCGACACCCCGGTGCGGGCACCCGAGCTGCTCGGGTGGACGCCGGTGCGAAAAGGCGAATGGACCGTGTCGTCGAACGGCCCGCGTTTTCGCTTCACCACGTGGCGGCCACGTTCCGACGACGATTTCTGAGCGGCCTCCGAGTAGCGCGGGCACCGCGTCGCCAAGGAGACACACGACACTGCGGGCCCGCGCGGACAGTGATGTTCGCCACCTCACGCCACCGAACGGAACAATCGCCACCGCGGCCGGCGTTGACATGAACATGAGCAACGAAAAGACGCCCCTGCCGAAGACCACCGAAGCCGTGACCATCTACGCCACCAGCTGGTGCCCGTTTTGTCAGGCGCTGATCGTCGGCCTGAAGGAGCGCGGCGTGCCGTTCGAGGCGTGGGACGTGGAGAAGCACGAGGATTTGTCGTCGTGGGTCGAGTCGGTCAACGACGGCAACCGCGTCGTGCCCACCGTGCTGTACTCCGACGGCACTCACGCCACCAACCCGGACGTCTCCGCCGTGGAGGCCAAGTACGCCGAGCTGACGGCGAAGTAGGTTCACTCCCCCCGGCACCTTTCGAGGCCGCGGCAACCACGTCGAGGTCCCCGCAACGACATCGAGGCGTGCGGCGACCACAATGAACGAAGCCGCCCGGTTCAACCGGGCGGCTTTCGTCGTTTCCCCACGGGGCCCGTACGCGGGCCGAAGGCGCGAGGTCCTAGTCCAGGTCGTCGTGCGCCATGAGCTGGCGCGCGGCCTCGGTGATGGAGCCCGACAGCGACGGGTACACCGAGAAGGAGCTGGCCAGGTCGGCGACGGTGAGCTGGTTGGACACGCACACCGCGATGGGCAGGATGAGCTCAGAGGCCGTCGGCGCGACGACGACGCCGCCGATGATCATGCCGGAGTTCTTGCGGCAGAACAGCTTGACGAAGCCGCGGCGCAGCGAACGCATCTTCGCGCGCGGGTTGCCGGCCAGCGGGAACACCTCGACGCGGGCGGAGACCTCGCCCGACTCGATCTGCGCCTGGGAAACGCCGACGGTGGCGATTTCCGGGCGGGTGAACACGGCCGAGGCCACGGTGCGCAGGCGGATCGGCGACACCCCCTCGCCCAACGCGTGGTACATGGCGATGCGGCCCTGCATGGCCGCAACCGACGCCAGCGGGAACAGGTCGGTGCAGTCGCCGGCGGCGTAGATGCCCGGCACGGAGGTGCGGGAGACCCGGTCGACCTTGATGTGGCCCGACTGGGTCATGTCCACGCCCACGGCCTCCAAGCCCAGGTCGGAGGTGTTCGGAATGGAACCGACGGTGATCAGGGCGTGGGATCCGATGACCTCCCGGCCGTCGGAGGTGACCACGCGGACGCCGCCGTCGTCGGTGCGCTCGACCAGGTCGCAACGGGCGTTCTTCACCACGTCGACGCCGCGCTCGAGCAGCACCTCCTCCAGCGCGTCGGCCGCGTCGGCGTCCTCGTGCGGCAGGATCCGGTCGCGGGAGGCCACCATGGTCACCTTCACGCCGAGCTCGGTGAACGCGGACACGAACTCCGCGCCGGTGACGCCGGAACCGACCACGACGAGGTGCTCCGGCATCTCCTCGAGGTCGTAGACCTGTCGCCACGTCAAAATCCGCTCGCCGTCCGGCAGCGCGCCCGGCAGGATGCGCGGGGAAGCGCCGGTGGCCACGAGCACCAGATCGCACTCGATGGTCTCCTCGCCGCCCTCGAGCAGCTCGACGGTGACGTAGTGGGTGATGCGGCCCGGCTCATAGTCGTCCAGGCGACCGCGGCCCTGCAGCATGCGGATGCCCTCGCGCTCCATCTGCGCGCGGACGTCCTCCGACTGCGACTCCGCCAGGTGGCGCACGCGGTCGTTGACGGCGGTGAAATCGATCTTGCGGGACGAGAAATCGGGGCGCAGACCCATGTCGTCGGCGCGGCGCATGTCGGTGCGCACGCCGGTGGCGGCGATGAACGCCTTGGAGGGGACGCAGTCGTACAGGACGGAGGAACCGCCCATTCCGGCGTCTTCCACCACGGTGACCTCGGCACCGTACTTGGCGCCGACGAGCGCGGCCTCATAGCCGGCGGGGCCACCGCCGATGATCACGATCCTCTTGGTCACGGGTCCTCCAAAATTGCGTTGCAGTGCCCGCACCAGTGTAGTGGAGGCGCGGGATTTCGCCGGTCGGGCATTCCCCGCCGGCACGGTGCGACGGCCGATGCACCGCCACCCGGTCACCTGATGCCGGCGGTGCGGTCGGAGTCGCCGTCTTCGTAGCGGGCGACGATGCCGCCGAAGAGCCGGACGCCGACGCCGAGGCAGCGCTCGTCGACGATGAGGTCGTCGCGGTGCAGATCGTGCTTCTCGCCGCGCCCCGACCAACAACCCAGTCGGGCCATGGCGCCGGGCACGTGCTCGAGGTACCAGCCGAAATCCTCGCCGCCCGAAGACTGCGGCGCCTCGATGACGGCGTTCTCGTCGACGCGCCGGACCGTTTCGGCGACCAGGGCGGTGCAGTAGTCGTCGTTAAGCACCGGAGGCACGCCGCGCTCGTAGTCGAGGCGATGGGTGACGCCCGTCGGGGCGAGCACCTCGGCGATCAGTTCGCGTAACAGCGGGTCGATGGCGCGCCACGTCTTGATGTCGGCGGTGCGGATCGTGCCCTGCAGCCGACCTTCCGCGGGGATGGCGTTGGCCGCGTAGCCGGCGTTGACGGAACCGAAGACCAGGACGGTGCCGGTGCGCGGATCGACGCGTCGGCTGAGCAAGCCGGGCAAATCGGTGATCAGCTTGCCCAGCGCGTAGACCACGTCGGCGGTCAGGTGCGGGCGGGACGTGTGGCCGCCCGGGCCCTCGACGCGAATGTCGAGGGTGTCCGACGCCGACGTGATCGCCCCGACGCGCACGCCGACCTGCCCGACCCGCAGCTTCGGCTCGCAGTGGACGGCGAAGATGCGCTCGACGCCGTCGAGGGCGCCGAATTCGATGACGTCGGGGGCGCCGCCGACCATGACCTCTTCGGCGGGCTGGAAGATGAAGCGCAGCGGCACCGGCAGCGGGTGCTCGCGCTGGTATTCGGCCATGGCGATGGCCGTGGCCAGGGTGATCACGGTGTGGAAGTCATGGCCGCAGGCGTGCATGACGCCTTCGTTGACGCTGGCGTACGACAGACCGGTTGCCTCCGTGATGGGCAGGGCGTCCATGTCGCCGCGGAAGGCCAGTCGACCGATGCGCTCCCCGGCGGCGCCGGAATGGTCGTCGGCGTCGCCGATGTCGACCATGAGGCCGGTGTTGGGGAACATCACCGGTTCCAGCCCCGCGGCCCGCAGCTTGTCGGCGACGAACTTGGTGGTGCCGTGCTCCATGTGGGACAGCTCGGGGTGGGCATGCAAGTGCCGGCGCCAGGCGAGCACCTGGCCTTCGTTGCGCGTCCACCATTCCCGAATGAAGTCCTCGATCACGATTTACGAGTGTAGGCGCACCCGGTTTCCGGCTTTGCGGGGTGGGTCCGCCCGGGTGGGACGCGGCCCGCGGACCTTCGTCGCCGTCACCGTGCCCGCGGTGGCGTTGGCGCTGCTCGCGAGGTTGGCCGCGTGACGGTTCGGCTTGTGCTTGACGACGCTTGCCTGCACCTCGTCCGCCCGCGCCGCCGGGTGCGGCCCGGCGGATGGAGGCGGGGTGAGAAACCGCCGGGAGGAGTGCGCCCCGGAGGAGCGTGCCCCGGAGGAGTGCGCCCCGGTGAATGGAGGCAGGGTGAGAAACCGCCGGGAGGAGCGCGCGGAGAATGCCGCGAATCCGACAAATGCAGCCTCACGCCGAGTAAACGTCGGTAAAAGCCCAGGACGAGAAAAACCGTGGCTGCATTTGTCGACTAACCGCCATGTCCGAGGTTTTGACGCCGGACAATACGACGCCGGCCGGGCCACATGCGCCCAAACGGCAACTTCCGCCCCATCTTTCACATTCGCGCCGTGATGGTGTCAGAATGAGCGCATGAGCTCCTCCGGCAAGCGCGGCACCACGACGACGAAAACCCTGGCCATCGCCATCGGCGTGACTGCTACGGCACTCATGTTCGTCGTCGCGGTCGCGCTGGGTTTGTACTTGGCCATGGGCGACGACGAGCCGGAGATGCCCACCCCGGCCCCGGCCCCGACGGAGACGTCCGACACGTCGGCCACCTCCGAGCGTCCGGAATCGTCGACGAGCCGCAGCTCCAACACCTCCACGAGCTCCAGCCCCCGCAGCTCGACCAGCGCGAGCACCTCCAGCAGCACCCGCAGCTCGACCAGCGCGAGCACCTCCAGCAACACCCGCAGCTCGACCAGCGCGAGCACCTCCAGCAGCAGCTCGAGCACCTCCACCTCCAGCAGCACCCGCAGCTCCACCGGCTCGAGCACCTCCAGCTCCGAGTCGCGGACGCCGTCGACCACCTCCTCGACGACGTCCTCCTCCCCCACCTCGGAGCCGCGGCCCGATCTCGGCACCGGCCGCAGCGACGTCGACGAACGCGGCTGGATCGGCACGCGCGCCCGCTGCCACGCCGGTGACGAGGCCTTCGCCGTCCTGGCCACCGCCGACGGCACCCACGCCGCCGCGTGCCGCACCCCCGGCGGTTCGAAGTACTACCGCGGCGACGCCGGCGAAACGGGCTCGCTCGAGGCCCCGATCATCGTCGACGAGGGTGATCGCATCGTCGCCCGCAACGGCGGCTGGAAGTACCAGATGAGCCCCGACGGTCTGCTCATCACGGAAAACGACAAGGTTCGCCAAAACCAGGGCGCGACGACGTGGGGGCGGGCGTCGTAAAGCGCCCTACAAGTCGATGTTGCGCGGCCCGTACAGGCGATCGCCTGCGTCGCCGAGGCCGGGCACGATGTACTTGTCGTCGTTGAGATCGGGGTCGATGGTCGCGGTGATCAGCCGCACGGGGTAGCCGGACTTTTCCAGCACGTCGACGCCTTCCTGCGCCGACACCATGCATACGGCGGTGATGTCGTCGGCGCCGCGTTCGACGAGCAGCCGCAGCGCGTGGAGCAGGGAGCCGCCGGTGGCCAGCATCGGGTCGACGAGGAACACCGGCTGCCCGGACAGGTCGTGCGGCAGCGCCTCGAGGTAGGGCACGGGTTCGTGGGTTTCCTCGTCGCGGGCCAGACCGATGAAGCCGACCTGCGCGTCCGGGATCATCGACAGGGCCGGGTCGATCATGCCGAGGCCGGCGCGGATGACCGGCACGATGATCGGGGGTTTGCGCAGGCGGTGGCCGCGGGCGGTGGTCACGGGCGTTTCCACGTCGAATTCCTCGACGTCGAGGTCGCGGCTGGCCTCGTAGATGAGCATCGCGCCGAGGTCGGCGAGGGCGGCCCGGAATCCGGAGTTGTCGGTGCGGGCGTCGCGCATGATGGTGAGGCGCGACGCGGCGAGCGGGTGGTCGACGACGGTGATGTCCATGCCTCCAAAAATACAACGGCGGGGGCGGCGGGCAGGGGGCGGCGGAATTTTCGTTGGAACCGTTCGGCGTCGGGGCGCGTCTAAAGGGCTGACACGCATCCACGATCCGAGGAGCATCATGCCGAGTTCGTCATCCGTTTTTTCTTCCCCGATGTCCCAGCTTTCCGTCGTCCCCGACGTTCTTGCCGAGTCCGCGCGGCGGTTGCGCGGGTTGGTTCCCGCATCCGCGCCGCAGGTGGGCGGGGTGTCCCTGCTTGACGACGCCGACGGGGCCGCGATCGCCCCGGATTCGGGCGTCGTGCGGTTTTTCACCGCCCTGGACGCCGCCGCGCGGGCGCAGGAGGGGCGTGTCGCGGCGCTGGGCCGCTACGCCGACGGGGCCGCCGGTGCGTTGGATTGGATGGCCGGGGAGGTGGGCGATGCCGAGGCGTCGTCGTCGGCCCGGTTCGGTCGCGACGGTGAGGTGATGGCGTGATCCCGCCGACGTTCTCCGCTCTGGCACCGTCTGCCCTGGCGTCGCCCATGCAGGATGTTCCCCGGCTGCTGATGTCGGCCGTGCCCGTCGTCTCCGATCTCGCCGCGGCGGTTCCCGCGGCCGCGCCCCATCTCGTCGATGACTGGTGGACGGTCGCCGACGCCGTCGCCGGGCAGTGGGCCGGCGAGGGCGGCGAGGCCGCTGCGGCCAGCCTGCGCAGGGCCGCCGCGGGTGCCGGGACGCTCGACGGGCACGCCACGGGCATCGACGCCGCCGCAGCCGAGGGCCTGGGGCTCATCGCGGCCGCCGCGTTGGACCTGGCGGTGATCGCCTCCGAGTTCCTGCTCGAATGCGCCGGGTCCGCGGCGGCTGCGGCGGGCGCCGGGCCGGCCGCTCCCCTGGCGTCGATGGCCGGAATGCAGGGCAACGCCATCGAGGCGTTGATGCGGGCGGGCGACCGCCTGACGCGGCTGGACGGCGAACTCGCCGACCCGACCGCCACGTTGGAATCCATCGCGGCGTCCGACGTCGACATTCCCGACGCCCCGACGGTGCCCGCCGCCGCGATGGTGCCGGCATCCGCGACGGACACCGCAGCGGGGGCCGGATCGAGTGCCGTGTCTGGGGCCGTACCGGGGGCCGGCGATGGTGCGCCGACTCCCCAGGCGAAGGCCGCGGTGGAGCACGCCCTGTCCGCGGTGGGCACCCCGTACCAATGGGGCGGCAACACCCCGGGCGTCGGACTCGACTGCTCCGGACTGACCAAGTGGGCGTACGGGCAAGCCGGGGTCGACATTCCCCGCACCGCCGCCGAGCAGACCGTCGGACGGCCGGTCGATGCCTCGGAGCTGCTGCCCGGCGACCTGGTCGTCTGGGACGGACACGTGGCCATGGTGGTCGGCGACGGGAAGATGGTGGAAGCCGGCGATCCCGTGCAGGTCAACCCGATCCGAACGACCAACATGGATATGGGATTCAAGGGTTTCTGGCGACCCACCGGCTGATCCACCGTGCCGTGACATGTCGAGGCACCCCGCCGGGTATCCTTCCGGGTGCACCGATCACCGATGACACGACGTTAGGACGGACCATGGCCAGGCAGGGCATCGTCGCCATTGAGCTGGAGCTGACCGAAGGCACGGCGTACACGCTGTGGGCGCCGAGCTGGCGGGAGGGCAACGCCGAATGGCAGTCCCTGCTGGGCAACGGCGACGACGCCCTGATGTTCTCGTCCCGCGCCGAGCTGCTCGCGTTCCTGCGCTCCGGCGCCGACCACGACATGACGTCCCACCCGTCGTGGCGCCGCTTCGAAGGCGAGCTGCCCGCGTCGGTCATCGCCGATCCCCGCGACCGCCACGACCTCGTGGGTCTGCCGGAGGCGCTGGCGGGCAAGGCCGACTACGACCACGTCTCCACCGTCGACCGGGCGTTCACCATCACCCGCTCCATCGGCGCGATCACCGACCTCACGCCGATCAACCGCATGTTCGCGTCGAACTCGATCTTGGCGTCGACCGCCAACGGCGCCGATCACTTCCACGGCGCCGGCGCCGCGCAGTGGTCCGCCATCGGTCGCGTGATCCTGCTCAACTGGGACGGCTGCATCGACGCGCTCGACGAGCTCTTCGAAAAGGGACGGAAAGCCGCCGGCGACATCGACGTCGACGCGGTGAAAACCGCGGAAGCAGACCTGGAGGAGGCGGAGAAGACCATCGAGGCCCGCCGCGCCGAGGCGAAGGAGGCCCGCCTGAAGGAAAAGGAGGCCGCCGCCGCTGCCGCGAAGGAGGCCGACCCGTACGACTCGTCGGTGTGGGCGCAGGCGGGCATCGACCCGGTGCGCATCGCCATCGGCGGCCGCACCCTGTACACCCTGCGCTGCTACCTCAACGGCGCCCCGGTGTTCCTGGGCCGCAACGGTTCCATCAACACCTTCCCGCAACCGCGCACCCTCGTGCGCTGGCTTCTGGAAAACGACGACCACGACCTGGCCACCCTGAGCACGTGGGACGACATCATGACCGCCGCCAACGCCGGCGAACTCGACGCCGTGGTCCACCCGGACAACGAGTACTCCTTCACCGGCCTGATCGAGGACATCAAGGCGGGCCCGGCCAGCGTGGACACGGAGCAGCTCGGCCGCGCCTACGAGCTGCTCGCCGACTCCGCCGACTGGGCCGGCGACGACGCCGTCAACGAGGTCCTGGCCGGCAACCAGCAGCTGCAGTGGCTGCTCAACTACCTGCTCGACACCGGCGAACAGTCCGAGCCGGTGCCGCCGTACGACGACGAGGCCGACGGCTGGGCGCGGCTGGAGAAGGGCCTCACCGCCCGCTTCACCACCAAGCTCTGACACTCGGGCTCTGACGAACGTCGACGAGCGCCGCCACCCGGATCAACCGGATGGCGGCCCTCGTCGCATCTCCGCCGCAGAAACTGGTCTCTGCTCCGCGGGAACCTAGCCGATGGTCGGCTGCTCGTCCTCGCAGGGGTCGATCTCGCCGTCGCCGTCCTGGTCGGTGAGCTCCAGGTACGGCGGGTAAATCAGCGTGTCCAGAATCCGCTCGCGGGTCGGCAGATCCGCGAAGGCGCTCTCGATGGCGTTGCAGGTCAACTGGAACAGCTCGGTGTAGCCGTAGTCGAAGACCTCGACGAGGATCATCATCTCGCGGGTCATGGTCGTGCCGGACAGCAGGCGGCTTCCGGTGTTGACCGTGCACGTGAAGCCGAGGTCGTCGAGAAGCGGGAACGGGTGATCCGCGATCGCGTCGACGATGCCCGTCTGCACATTGGACGTCGGGCACAGCTCGAGCGGAATGCGCCGGTCGCGAATGTGGCCGGACAGGCGCTGCAGCTCGATGCCGTCCATGCTCGCGGAGAGGTCCTCGAAAACGCGGGGGCCGTGGCCGATGCGGTTGGCGCCGGCGACGACCGCGGCGCGCACGGATTCCAGGCCCGCGCCCTCGCCGGCGTGGATGGTCACCGGCGCAAGGTTGTCGCGCAGCAGGGCGAACGCCTCGGCGTGCCGGCCCGGGGAGTTGCCCTCCTCCGGGCCCGCCAGGTCGAAGGCGACGACGTAGTCGTGGTCGGTGTTGTCGGGCAGGTTGTCCACGAGCAGCTGGGCGACCTCCACCGTGCGGTCGCGGTCGCGCATGGCCGACAGGATCAGGCGCGCGGTGATGTCGTGCCCGGCTTCGCCGGCGGCCCGCTCACCCTGACTCAGGCCCTCGACGACGGCGTCGACGACCTCCTGCATGGACAGGCCCCCGTCGACGTGCAGCTCGGGGGCGATGCGCAGCTCCGCGTAGACCACTCGGTCGCCGGCGAGGTCCTCGACCGCCTCGCGGGCGACGCGGGTCAGGGACTCGGCGGTCTGCGTGACGGCGGTGGTGTGGGCGAAGGCCTCGAGGTGACCGGGCAGGCTGCCCGCGGTGCCGGCCTCCACGAACCAGCGGGCGACCTCCTCCGGATCATCCGAGGGCAGGCCGTCGTAACCCGCCTGCGCGGCGAGCTCGATGAGGGTGGAGGGGCGCATTCCGCCGGTGAGATGATCGTGGAGCACGACCTTCGGCAGATCCGCGACGACATTCGCCTCGACCTGCAGCGGATCGAGGGGCATCTCGGGGGAGTTGTGCATGACTGCTCACCGTATAAAAATTTGCGCCGCTCTTCCATTCCTGCACGGCCGCCGAAAACCTCGGCCCTTTCCGGCACGGGCCGGACGAAAACACCGGCCCCCGTAAACCGACGGGGTTATCCGGGCAGACTAGCGTGATCGGTCGTGGACACCATGAATTCCCTCCGCGCCATGGGCAGGGTCCCGCGGGGCACGGCCCTCGCGGTCGCCGCGTCGCTGATGTTTGGATCCGCCCCGATCGCCGGGCCGCCCGCCGCGCTCGCGTCGCCGACGGCCGAGCCGATCCCGTTCGCCGCGCCGGGCGCCACCGCGGAAACGACCGCCCCCGCGCCCTCCGGCGACGCCGGGCCGCCGGAGACCTCGGAGGAAGAGGAGTCCCCCGGCCCCGCGCCGGGGCGCCGCGACACGGGGAAGTGCCCGTACCGGACCACTCCCCCGCCGGCGGTCGATTCCTCCGAGGTTCCCGCCCCCGGCATGCCCTCCCCGGATCCCCTGCCCGTGCCGGAGACGCCGGCGGGCGGTCCGCGCATGTCCGATTGCGCCGTCGTCGCCGCCCGCGGTTTCGACGTTCCCGAGGAGGTGGCGGCGTCGTCGTGGATCGTTTTCGACTCGGGCACCGGCGACGTCATCGCGGCGAAGGACCCGCATGGCCGGTACCGTCCGGCGTCCATCGCGAAGG
Organism: Corynebacterium freneyi; assembly: GCF_030408835.1. Taxonomy (NCBI): domain Bacteria; kingdom Bacillati; phylum Actinomycetota; class Actinomycetes; order Mycobacteriales; family Corynebacteriaceae; genus Corynebacterium; species Corynebacterium freneyi. The sequence goes on along the minus strand of NZ_CP047357.1, from coordinate 505,639 downwards.
TGCTGCTGGCGCTCGTCGTCATCGAGGAGTTGCCGTTGGATCGCACGGTCACGGCCCGCCACGAGGACGCCGCGATCGAGGGCTCGCGCGCCGGGATCCTCGAAGGCGTCGAGTACGACGTCGAAAAGCTGCTCCTGGGGCTGCTGATGAGCTCGGGCAACGACGCCGCCTCCGCGCTGTCGGGTGCGTTGGGCGGCCGCGAGGAGACGCTGCGCAAGGTCAACCGGAAGGCCCGCGAGCTTGGCGCGAGCGACACCCGCATCGCCGATTTCACGGGTCTCGACGGCCCCGGCCAGGTCACCTCCGCGTTCGACATGGCGCTGTTCTACCGGGCGGCGTTCAACGACCCCACCTACGAGCGGCTCAGCGCGACGGCGTTGACCGAGATGCCGGGCGACGAGGAGGCCGGCATCGAGGGCTTCACCATGTCCAACGACAATCAGCTCATCGCCTCGGGTTTCGAGGGCGCGATGGGCGGCAAGACCGGGTTCACCGACGACGCCCGCCACACGTTCGTGGGTTTCGCCGCCCGCGACGGCCGCCGTCTGGGCACCGTCGTGTTGGACACGACGGTCGAGGAGGGGCACCGGGCCTGGCAGCAGTCCGCGGCACTGTTGGAAGCGGGCTTTGCGACGAAGCGCGGCTCGGCGATCGGCGACTTGGAAGTTCCCGCCGACGGCGACGGCGCCGATGGCCTCGGGCCGGAGGACATGGAGGACGAGGTCCTCGGCGCCCCCGACGACGATGGTGACGGCGGTCCGTCCACCGGTGACGTCGCCATCGTGGCGGGCGTCGCGGGGTTGCTGCTCATCGGCATCGGCACATGGGCTGTGCGCACCCGCCGACGCTGATCCACAGACGACGACGCCGCCCCGATTCGGGGCGGCGTCGTCGACGTTCGCGGGGCCGTTACAGCCGCAGGAGCCTGGCCAGTCCGCGGGGCTCGCGGGAAGCCTCCGGGCGGACGTGGATCACGGCCGGCGGCGGCAGATCCGGCGTCTCCATCGCCATCGCCTCCTCGGTGGTGGCCGTCCACGCCGAGGCGTACAAGGTGATGCGCCAGATCAGGTAGAACACGACCATCAAACCGATGATCGGGCCGAAGACCGCGCCGGCGGGGTTGGACAGCGCGTTGGAGAAGAACAACGAACCCAGCTGCTTGACCACCTCGAGGCCGATGGCGCCGATGACCGCGCCCTGGGCGGCGGGGCGCAGGGGAACCTTGCCTCGCGGCAGCGTGGCGAGCATCCAGAAGAACAGGACCCAGTTGGCCACCAGGCCGATGAGGATCGCGACGACCGTCGTCAAGGTGCCGATGCCCGGAACCTCGTCCAAGCCCACGCGCTCCACCAGCGTCGCCGTCAGGCCGGAGGAACCGATCGCCGTGATGGCGAAGGTCAGGCCGATCATCAGCATCATGCCCAGCAGGCGAACCAAATCGCGCAGCTTGCCCAGCACGAAATTCTCGGCGAGGATCGGACGCTTCCACAGGGCGGTGACGCCCATGCGCAGGTTGCCCATCCAGCTCAGGCCCGACCACAGGGCGGTGACGAAACCGATGGTGAACACGCCGCCGGCCTGGCTGACCGCGCTGTCGATGATCGCCGACACCGTCTCGCCCATCTCACCGCTGAGATTGTCGGTGATGGCGTCCTCGATCTGCTGCATCATCTCGTCGTTGCCGCGCAGCACGAAACCGATGATGGCGAACACCAGCATCAACAGCGGGAAGACCGACAGGACTGAGAAATACGTGACGCCGGCGGCGAAGTGGTTGCCGCCCTCCTGCGAGTACCGCTCCTGCATGCGCATGATGTGGTCGAACCACTCGTACTTCATGCGCATCTTGTCGACGAAACCGGGGTCGTCGTCCGTCACCCGCTCGATGCCGTAGCGATCCGTCTTCTTCGGGTCTGGGCGCGTCGATGTTGCCACCGGTCGAACCTGCTTTCGTCGTTGAGGGAGACGGTGGCCGGTGTCCGACCGCGCCACCCGGGCGAACGTGTCTCGGTCAGCTTACCGGCATGCACCGATGACGACGCGGTGAGCGTCGTAAAGCAGCCGGAATGAAACGAAGCCGTTACCGAACGGACGAACGGAGGAAACCGACCCGCTCGTACACCTGCTCCAACGTGCGCGACGCGACGTCGCGCGCGCGGACCGCACCATCGGCGAGGATGCGCTCCAGCTCGCCGCGATCGGCCATCAGCTCGTCGTACCGGGCCCGCAGCGGAGTGGTGAAGGCCTCCAGCGCCTCCGCCGTATCGCTCTTGAGCTGGCCATAGCCCGCACCCGACGTCTGGTACCCGGACACGATGTCGTCGATGGGCACGCCCGTCAGGCTCGACTGGATGACCAGCAGATTGGACACGCCCGGCTTGTTCTCGCGGTCGAAGCGGATCTCGCCGTCGTTGTCCGTCACCGCCGACCGGATGCGCTTGGCCGACACCTTCGGATCATCGAGCAGATTGACGATGCCCTTCGGGTTCGAGCCCGACTTGCTCATCTTCGACGTCGGATCCTGCAGATCGTAGATCTTCGCCGACCCCTCCAGAATGTGCGCCTCCGGAACGACGAACGTCTTCTTGTATCGCGAATTGAAACGCTGCGCGAGCGTGCGCGCCAACTCCAGATGCTGACGCTGATCCTCGCCCACCGGCACCAGCTGCGGGCGGTAGAGCAGAATGTCGGCCGCCATCAACATCGGGTAGGCGAACAGGCCCGCCGACGTGTGGTCCGAACCCTGCTTGGCGGACTTGTCCTTGAACTGCGTCATCCGCGACGCCTCGCCGAAACCGGTCAGGCACGTGAGCACCCAGCTCAGCTCGGCATGCTCCGGGACGTGCGACTGCACGAACAGCACCGACTTCGCCGGGTCGATGCCCAGCGCGATGAGCTGCGCCGCACCGGCGATGGTGCGCTGGCGCAGCTCCTTGGGATCCTGCTGCACCGTGATCGCGTGCAGGTCCGGAATGAAGTAGTAGGCGTCGAAGTCGTCCTGCAGGCCGATCCACTGCTTGACCGCACCCAGGTAATTGCCCAGGTGGTACGAGTCCGCCGTCGGCTGGATGCCGGACAGCACGCGCTGGCGGCGTTCCGGGGCGCCGGCGGCCGGGGCGGGCGCCGGGGCGGCGGTCGAATCGGTGGTGGTGGTCGGATCCTGCTCAGTTGCCATGACCGGCAGTCTAGTTCGCCCCGGCGGGCCGTTTCGCGTCGGGCGTCGGACGGGGCGTCGGGTGCCGCGCCGCGCGGCCCGGGTCAGCTGCGCTCGAGCAGCAGCCGGACGGTCTTCGTCGCCGCGACGCTCGACTCGCCCGGGTACAGGGCGCGGACCAGGGCGACGGCGGCCCGGGCGCCGTGCTCGTCGAGGACGCGGCGCACCCGCTCACGCTCGACGGCGGTCAGCTCCAGCGGGGCGACCGGCGGGCGACGCAGCACGCCGACGACGCCCAAGACGACGAGACCGAGGATGCACGGGATCACGGTCCACAGCGGCCAGCCGTAGACGAAGGCGAGGACCGTCAAGGCGACGAGGACGCCACCGGCGATGATGCTCCACACGCCGAAACCGGCGGCGTCACCGTCGAGGCTGCGGGTGAACGCCGCGAGATCGAAGTCGTCGGCGGTGCCCGGGGCGTCGTCGCGCGGCGGGCCGTCACCGAAGTGCCGCCCGCTCAAGTCCATGTTCCCGTCTGCGGGCCCATAGTTGCGATCATCCATGCCGTTCCCCTTTCCGCAGCTCCCGGCGAACCCGGGTCACTTCCGGGCACCCGCTGCCGCAGGGCCGAAAAAGGCCCCGCCACGGGTACGGAGTCCCGATTGTCACGTCCCCCGAGTCTTGCACAAACGACCGCGCCGTTCCGAAACCTCCCCCCGTATTCGCCGGAAACCCGTTCGGAGTCGCCGCGGTTCGGTCGCCCCTTATTAATGTGGTGGACGTGAACACATTTTCCCGCTGTTCCGGGCAGGGCCTCGTCATCGCGGCCACCGCGATGCTGATGGCCGGATGCACCATCGGCGACGTCGGCGGGGATGCTCGCGGCGATGCCGACGCGCACGCGTCGCCAAGCACGTCCATCGCGCAGGGCCGCGACGCGCCCAACCCCACACGGGGATCGTCGGGCAAGTCGGGCGCATCCACGTCGACCGCGCCGACGTCGCCCGAATCGACGCCGGCCCCGGACGACGGAGACCTCACGGGCCGCACCATCTACCTCGACCCGGGGCACGCCGCGGTGATGCCCGCCGACAACCCGCAAGTCCCGGACGGCCGCGGCGGAACCAAGCCCTGCCAGGTATCCGGCACCACCGCCGACGACGGGTGGCCGGAGCACACCTTCAACTGGCTGATGGCCCTGGAAATCAAGGATCGACTCGAAGCCCTCGGCGCCACCGTCCTGCTCTCCCGCGAGGACGACTCCGGGGTCGCCGATTGCATCGACCTGCGCGCCGAGAAGGAAAACGCCTCCCCCGCCGATGTCGTCGTCAGCCTGCATGCCGACGGGTCCGGCGAGGGAAACCGGGGTTTCCACGTCATCACCGTCGCCGACCCACTGCCCGGCAACGACGCCGCAGGGTCCGCGGTGCTCGCCGCCAACATCCGGGACGGATTCCTCGCCGGCGGGTTCGCCCCGTCGAACTACCTCGGCGTCGACGGCATCGACCACCGCAGCGATCTCACCGGGCTGAACCTGTCGACCAAGCCGAAGGTGCTCGTCGAGTTCGGGAACATGCGGGACTCCGCGGACATCGTCCTGCTGGCGTCGGAGGACGGCCGCGCGGAAATGGCGCGGGCCGTGATCCGGGGAATCACCGCCACGATCGGACGCTAGGAGACCCACACCATGGATTCGCAATTCGACCCGTTCGACGAGAGGGATTTCGATCGCCCCTCCGACTGGCGGCCCCACCAGCCGCCGGAGCACCCCTTTCAGCCCTCCCCGCCGCCGCAGCGACCGCACGACGGCGGGGGCGGTAACCGGGGCCTGCTCATCGGCCTCATCGGGGCCATTGCGGCGCTGGTGATCGTCGCCGGCGTCGGCGTCGTCCTGTTCATGCGCGACGACGACGCCGACGTCGAGGCCCGCGAGACCACGATGGTCGACGACTCCCTCCCGGCCACCGATCGAACTCCCGAAGACGCCTCTCCGTCGACGCGCACCCGGACGGAAACCGCGACCGTCACCGAAACGCGCACCCGGACGACCACGCCGGCCTCCAGCACCGACGGATCCGGCGACGCCGGCGGCAGCGGCGGCTCGGACAGGTACATCGCCGGCCCCGGACAATACGGAGTGGGCCTGAACACCTACCGTGCGTGCGACGACGTTATCGGCACCAGCTGGGTCGGCACCGGCCACTCGACCACCACCTGCGGTTTCGCCGAGAACATCGCACTCAAACTCGCCTACGCAGACATCTCCGACGCCCCGCTGACGGTCACCGCATACAGTGCGGCGACCCAGGAGAACATCTCGATGTCCTGCCGCCGCGCCAGGGATTCCGAACGGGATCCGGTGTTCAAGTGCGAGGGCGGCCGCAACGCCGTCGTGTACGTCTATCCGTACTGAGTTCGCCGCCGGGCTGAATTCGCCGCCGGGCCGGGTCGTCGCCGCCGACCGGACGCCCGGAGACAATTCCGTGCCACCCGTGCGTACCCGATATATGGTCTGGGTATAAATTTTTGGGTCGGCCGACGACGGCGACAGCCGCCGATGGCCAAATTCATCGGAGGGACGGACAATGAACTCGAACCGACCGAACGACGGCGGAGGCGACGGCTTCGGGGATCAGCCCTGGGGTCAGGGCGGACCGTATTCCGGAGCAGGCGGTTCCGGCCCCTACGGTCAGCAGGGCCCGTCCGACCCCTACCAGCAGCCCTACGGCCAGCAGGGCCAGCCCAACCCCTACCAGCAGCCCTACGGCCCGCAGGGCCAGCCCGGCCCCTACCAACAGCCCTACGGCGAGCCCGGTCAACAGGGTGACGACCGGACCCTGGCATGGGAGAGCAGCCCCTACGCGTCGGGGCCGGGACAGCAGCAGGGGGTCTACGGCGCGTACGGTGCGCCCGGTGCGCCCGGCGGTCCTGGAGGCCCCGACCAGAACGGGGGCAAGGGCAACACCGGCCTCATCGTCGGCATCATCGTTGCCCTGGTGGCGCTGATCGCCATCGTCGGCGGCCTGATTTTCTTCCTCGGCGGCGACGACGAGGAGCCCGTCGCCAGTGGGACGGACACGACGTCGGAAAGCACGACCTCGACGACCAGCTCCGCTACCAGCACCCCGACCTCCACCCCGCGGGAGCCCTCCACGGAGGTGCCCACGACCCCCTCCACGCCCGCCGACGACGGCGAGTTTTCCGCTCCTCCCGGGTACTTCGGCACCGGGCTCGACGTCTCCCACTCCTGCGAGGCGCCCACGGGCGTCAAGTGGGTCGGAGCCGCCAGCTCCCTGACCACCTGCCTCACCGCCGAGGAGGTCGCGTCCGACCTGGTCGGCCATAGCCTCGACGATGCGCCCGTTTCGATCACCGCCTACGACGATCTCCTCGAGAAGGACGTCGACTTCACGTGCGAGGAAACCACCGACGGAGACGGCGACGCCCTCTTCGAGTGCAAGAGCGACTTGGATACCGTGTACGTCTACCTGTGATTTTCCGGGACGCGCCCCGGGAGGGGGGGGGGAGGGCGCGCGGCATCCGACGCCGATTCCGCGCTCCGTTCCATCCCCGCCCCGTGCCCCGCATTCCCCTTGTCCGAGTGAGGTTCCGTGCTCCTGGCAGCCGTCGTGACCGCCCTGCTTTTGATCGCGCCGGGCGGGGTCACCGGCATGGCCGCGGGCCTGCGCCCCATGCCCGCTCTCGCCGCAGCGGGTCCGATCACCGTGGGAGTCGCGGGCTTCGGGGCGTGGGCGGCCGGTGCGCTGGGCATCGGCTGGGGTTGGCCGATGTTTCTGGCCGTGTGGGCGGGTGCGACGGCGATCGCGTATCTGGCGCGACGGTTCATTCCGGGCGCCGATGCGCACCCCCGGCCGTCCTTGGGCCGCTCCCCCATGCGTCCGACGGCCGCCGAGTGGGCCACTGCGGTGACGGCAGCCGCGGTGACGGTGGTCGGTTCGGTGAGGTACCTGCTGCCGCTGCGGGATTTGCCGGACGGCGGGTCGAACCTCCGCCAGGCGTGGGACCTGCAGTGGCACAACAACTTTCTGCGTTGGGTGGCCGACGAAGGCATCGCATCGCCGACGCGGGCGGGCGAGCTGATGAACCGCGAGACCGCCGCGGAGATGTTCTACCCCGCGGCCTGGCACGCGCTGGGCTCCCTGCTGCCGGGTGACCCGATCCTCCAGGCCAACGTATTCGGTGCGGTGGCCCCGATGGTGCTGTTGCCCGCGGGGGCCGCGTTTGTGACGTGGGTCGTGGCGGGCCCCCGGTGGGCGGTGGTGGCCGCCCCGGCGGCTGCGGTGGCGTCGATCGCGTTGCCGGAGATCACCGGGGCGCTGATGGTCACGGGGTCGCTGCCGTACCTGTTGGCCGTCGCGACTATTCCGGCGTCGCTGGCGCTGTTGATCACGGGCCGCACGGTGGCGGCGGTTCCCGCACTGGCGGGGGTGTTCCTGGCGCATCCGGCGGCTGCGGTGGCCCTGGCGGTCTTTGTCCTGTTGTGGTGGCTGACCCGCCCGCGCGCGGGTTCTCTGGTGCGCCTGCTCGTCACGGCCGCGATCGTGGCGGTGTTGCTGGCGCCGGTTCTGGTGTCGGCGGCGGGTTCGGGTGATTCCGTCGCCGAGTATCACGGGCAGGTCGGCATCGATCGCGCCCAGTCGGCGTGGTGGACGGTGACGGGCCAGTCGAATCACACGCAGGCGATCGGCTGGTACCCGCCGGCGGTGGTCCTGACCCTGGTGGGTGCGGTCGTTCTGCTGTTGCGCCGTCGGCCGTGGACGCCGTGGCCGGTGTTAGGGCTCGTGGTCCTGGGCGTGGTCGCGGACAATGCGCAGGCCCGATGGGCGGATCCGTTGGGCGAGTGGCTGCGCGTGTTGGGCACGTTCTTCTATGACATGGCCTATCGCCTGCAGGCGCCGATGGGTGTGCTGCGTCTGGTGTGCATCGGCGTCGCGGTCGCGTGGGTGGCGGAGCTGGTTCTTCGGGCATGGTCGTCGGTGCGTCGCGGGCGGTGGCGTGACGACGGCCCCTCGTCCGCGTCGTCGGCCCCATGGGAAGGTGCGCCGGGGGTGGCGGAACGGTCGCCCACCCGACGTGCGACCGCCGCGGCGACGGTGGCGGCGGCGGTGGCGTCGCTGGTGCTCGTCCCGGTGTCGTGGGCGACCGGTGACGATGCCCGACTGACCATGACGGCCAGCCGCGGGAGCACGTACGTTTCGGACGCGGACCGGCGCGCGATGGAGTGGTTGGCGCGGCGGCCCCACGCGATGGAGGGCCATGTCCTGGTCAACCCCGCAGAGGGGTCGGGCTGGATGTACGCGCTGAACGGACTGCCGTCGCTGTTCACCCATTTCCCGTGGCCGGACGAAAATTCCGTGATGAGCAGGGAAGCGCTCGACGACCTCGACCTCGCCGGCACCGGTGTTCCGGGCGATCCGAATGCCGTCAACGACGTCGATGTCGCGCTGCGCAAGCTCGGCATCCGGTACGTGTTCGTGTCCCCGCCTTCGGCCGGCATGGCCGGCGGTGCGGCGTTGGCCAGCCGATCGTGGGCGTGGTGGACCGACGGGTTGACCCCGGTGTACCGGGATGGCCCGACGACGATTTTCGCCGTCGACGCGATGTTTCCCGGCACCGAGCTCGAGGAGGTGCTGACGTCGTCGCCGCACCCGCCGGCGCACCCGGATCCCGCCAGGCTGCCGCGCCGACAGCCGATCGTCGCCCCCGAGGGGGAAGCCGTCTCTCCGTTGTCGGGTGCGGTGATCGGCGTGCGCGCGGACATCGGCGACGTCGCGGAGGCACTGGCCGACGCTACGGTGGCGGAACTGCGCGGCCGCGGGGCGACCGTCGTCGAGCTGCCCGACGGTGACCTCTCCGATGCAGATGCCCACGCCGATGTCGATGGCAAGGACGCCGCCGATGCCGACGCCGCAGGATCATTCGACGCGGTGATCAACGTCGTGGTCGACGAGGAGGGCCCGGGGTTCTCCGGAACTCGGGTGACCGGCCTGTACGAGGGAGCGGACGGTTTCGCCGACCCCGGCACCGCGGACCTGGCGGCGGGCATCCGCGACGCCCTCGTGTTCCACCGGTTCTCCCCGGGCAACCGGTACGACGAGGAGGGGCGGCCCGGCGACGTCGTCGACGGCCTGTCCCCCGCGTTCGGCACGCCGTCGTCGTTCGGGACCCCGGAGGTGATCGTCTCCGCGGGCAACATCGACGACCCAGCCGAGGCCAAGGCCCTGGAGACCCGCGAGTGGCGGGTCCGGTACGCCCGCGGCATCGCCGACGGCATCGCCTCGATGCTCCGGCAGTCCTGACCCGACCCAGGGCGCGGGCCTAGCGGTATTCGACGATGACCGGCGCGTGGTCGGTCCACCGCCGGTCGTAGGCCGACGGCTTGTCCACGACGGACGACACGGCGCGGTCGAGCATCGGCTTCGTCGCGGCCTGGTAGTCGATGCGCCATCCCGCGTCGGTGTCGAACGCCTGGCCGCGGTAGGTCCACCACGACCACGGGCCGTCGGCGTCGGGGTGCAGGCGGCGGGTGACGTCGAACCAGTCGGGGTCGGCGTTGACCGCGGGCGGGGTCCACTCCGACCCGTCGGTGAAGACGCCGGCGGCGAGTTCGCGGGCCGACGCGTTGAGTCGGGTGTCCTGCGGCGCCTCGTCGGGGAAGGTGCCGAAAACGGAGTCCATCCACGCCCGCTCCTGCGGCAGGAACCCGGACTTGGTGCGGTTGGTGCGCCAATTCTTCAGGTCCTGCTCGCGGTGGCAGATGTTCCAGTCGCCGCCGATGACGGCGTGCGCGCCCTCCCGGCCCGCCGCCCCCAGCTCGGCGAGGTGGCCGGAAAACGCGTCGAGGAACCGGTACTTCTCGTCCTGCTTCTCCGTCTTCGCCGATCCCGACGGCAGGTAGAGGCTGGCGATGAGCACGTCCTCGGCGATTCCGGAATCCCCGGCACGCAACACGCCCGACACGTAGCGGCCCATCCGGTCGAACTCGTCGGAACCGAACCCCACGCGGACGTCGTCAAGCTCCGCCCGCGACAGGATGCCCACCCCCGCGCGCCCCTTGGCCAGCTCGTTTTCCGCGCCGATCCAGTGCCATCCCGCTTCCAGGGCCGGGGCCAGAGCCGCACGGGCCTGATCGTCGGTGGCGCGGACCTCCTGCAGCAACACCACGTCGGCGGAGGTGTCCTCCAGCCAGGGCAGCATGCCCGGGTTGTCCTCGTGGCGCTTCTTCACGGCTGCGCGGATGCCGTTGACGTTGATGGTTGCGATGGTGAGCGGCATGCCCGGCAGCCTACTTCCCAGCCCGGATCCGCGTGACGACGGCCCGCGTCCCGCCGCAGCGGCCAACGGCGCCGGGAGGCGGGTCCGGGGTCAGGCCTGCAGGACGGCCTTGTCCCGGTCCGCCCCGGACCGTCGGGACCGGGCCCGCAGCCACGCCGCCGGGGCCCACACCAGAATCGCGGCGACGGCCATGGCCGCACCCGCCAACGCCGGGGCCCGGTAGCCGAAGCCCGCGGCGATGACGGCGCCGCCGATGGCCGCACCACCCGCATTGGCCATGTTGAGGGCCGCCTGATTCAACGCGGCGGCGAGAGTCTGGGCGCGACCGGCGACGTCCATCAGGCGGGTCTGCAGGTTGGGCACCAGCGTCGAACCGAGCATGCCGATCACGCCGAAGTTGATCACCGCCGGCCAGCCCAGCGGCGCCGTGAAGAAAAACGCGACCAGGGCGACCGCCATCGCGATGAGCGTCCACAGCAGGCCCATGTCGCCCACCCGGTCGCTTACCCAGCCGCCGAGGTACGTGCCCGCGACCATGCCCACGCCGTAGGCCATGAGCACCAGCCACATGAGCGTCTCTGCCAGACCGCCGACCTCCGTCATGGTCCACGTGATGTACGTGTACACGGCGAACATGCCGCCGAAACCCACCGTGCCGATGGCGACGGTGAACCACACCTGCGGGGTCGCCAGGGCGCCGAGTTCCTCCAGCGGACGGGTGGCGGGCATGCGGTTCATGTGCGGCACCGCGAACCACAGCGACACCAGCGCCGCGACGCCGATGGCGGCGACGAGCACGAACGCGGACCGCCAGCCGTAATGCTGGCCCAGCGCCTGCGCTGCGGGAACGCCGGCGACGGTGGCCACGGACAGGCCCATCCCGGACAGGGCGACGGCGCGGCCGCGTTTGCCCGGCGCGGCCAGCGACGCCGCGACGAGGGCGGCGACCGAGAAGTACGCGCCGTGGGGAATGCCGGCGATGAAGCGGGAGGCCATGACCGCACCGAAGGACCCCAGCGACCCCGCCCACACGGTCGCGCCGTTGCCGATGGTGAAGGCCGCCATCAGCAGCAGGAGCATTCTGCGTCGCGGCACGGACCCGGTCAGCACCGTGATCAGCGGGGCGCCGACGACGACGCCGAGGGCGTACATGGAGATGACCGCCCCGGACTCCGCCTCGCTGCGTCCGAAGTCCGCGGCGATGTACGGCAGCAAACCCATGGCGACGAATTCGGTGACGCCGATGCCGAAGGCACCCACCGACAGGGCCGCGATGACCCAATTGCGGCGCGCGTCGGACACGTCGTCCTGGCGGGGCACGGGCCGCCGGTGTGACGAGAATGACTGTCGATGAACGATCTTGGGCAATGATCCTCCCGGGTGCGGGTGCTCGAACGTGGGTGACCGATACGGTCAAAGTGCTGGTCCGGGCGACGAAGCCGCAGGTTATGGGTCCACCCGGAAGAAGTCGGTCATCATAGCGGATGCCCTGCGGGTTGGTTATCGTGAAAAATCGTGCAATGCCTCCGGAGCACCGTGCCCCGGCGGTCGACGAAAAACCCCGGAAAGGACCCGCGTGAACGCGCATTACGACTTCTACGAGAGCCTCGGCCTCGACAAGAACTCCTCCACGTCCGACCTCAGGGCGAGCATCCTCGAGACTCTCGAGGGCCTCAAGCGCGACGAGGTCCCCTCCCATGACGCGCGAGCCCAGGAAAACTCCGTGGCGCTGGCCGTGCTCGGCGACGACCGGGTCCGCGCGAAGTACGACGCCCGACTGGCCGACGAATCCGCCCCGCGGATGGGCATCCCCGAACTCCGCGCGCTGGCCACCACCGGCTCCTTCCCCGACGAGCAGCAGGCGCCCACCGCCGCGCCCGCCCAGGGCTCCCCCGGTCAGGGTTCCCGCGGCCAGGGTTCGCACGACGATCAGGCCACCACGGTCATCCCCGCCGCCCAGCCGAGCCCGCAGGACCACTCCGACGAGGACGCCGCCGGTGACACCCACGCGGCCGAAGCCGACTCCTCCGCACCCCACGGGCAGCCGGCCATGCCCGCGCAGCCGTACGGCCGTGCCGCCGACGGCCCCGCCCCCGCCATGGCCCAGGCTCCGGCGCAGCCCCGGCAGCAGGGCGCGCCCTCCCCGCAGGGCAGCGTCGCACAGCTGATGGACGCCGTGCCGGGCGCCGCCAAGGCCCTCATGTTCACGCTCGGCGGCATCGCCGCGTTCTGTCTGCTCATCACCCTGGTCGAGATGCTGCTCATGTTGCTCGACGGCTTCCCGACCATGGGGGCGGGGACCGGCCACATCCTGTCGCTCGCCGTGGCCGTGCTCCTCATCCCGAAGGTGCTGCGCGGCAACGACTCGACGGCGGTCATCCCGCTCGCCGGAGCCTCCATCGGCTTGGCCGCCCTGTACCTCAGTTACATCGTCCTCGACATCACCCTGGAGGTCGACGGGGTCGTTTCCACCACCAGCCAGGTCATCTTGATGCTGGCCTGGATCGCCGCGGCGGTGCTGACCTTCCTCGCCGACACCCGCGCGTGGCTGGGCGGCACGTACGCGGCTCCGGCCATGCCGGCGGCGCCCCGGCCCCAGTACGGCCAGTACGGCGCCCAGCAGCAGGACCAGCCGAACCAGCAGCCCCAGTTCGGCGCCGGTGCGCAGCAGCAGTCCCCGCAGTTCGGCCAGTCCCCGTACGGGGCGCAGCAGTCCCCGCAGTTCGATCAGCCCCGGTACGGCTCGGATCAGCAGGCCCAGCAGAGCCAGCAGCCCCAGTTCGGACAGTCCCCGTACGGCCAGTCGCAGTTCGGGCAGCCCCAGTTCGGCGCCGGTGCTCAGCAGCAGTCCCCGCAGTTCGGCCAATCCCAGTACGGCCAGCCCTTCGGCGACCGCCCGTCCTTCCCCGGTTCAGACGGCCCCGGTTCGGACGGCGGCGCGGACGCCTCGGACGACTCCCGCGCCTGACACCTCGTCGGCCACTCGCCCGACGGCATGAAGCCCCCGCGTCGGGGTGGACGGCATCCCGCCGCCCTCCCCAGCGCGGGGGTAGTTTTGTGTCTTAAATTAGTAATTGACGGATTGGACGCATCCGCCATCGCACCGCAAATATCCGCGAAATATCGGTGACTTGCAACACAATCAAGCGTTACGTGGATCACACCGCAGGTAGAGCGTCATTTCACGCATCTGAAGCAAAACGGCGAAGTGGGTATCGTGGTCTCCAACAGTTCACAGACATTCACGGATCCTGCACCAAATAGGAGAACTCACCACATGGCCACGATCATCTGGACCCGCACCGACGAGGCTCCTCTTCTCGCGACCTACTCGCTGAAGCCCATCGTCGAGGCGTTCGCCGCACAGGCCGGCATCAACGTCGAGACCCGCGACATCTCCCTCGCCGGTCGCATCATCGCCCAGTTCCCGGAGCGTCTCTCCGAGGACCAGCGAATCGACGATGAGCTGTCCGCCCTCGGCGAGCTGGTGAAGGAGCCCGGGGCCAACATCATCAAGCTGCCGAATATTTCGGCCTCCATTCCGCAGATCAAGCGCGCCGTCGCCGAGCTGCAGGAGAAGGGCTACGACATTCCGAAGTACCTGTCGCAGCCGGAGACCGAGGAGGAGCGCGCCGACCGCGCCAAGTTCGACAAGGTCAAGGGTTCCGCCGTCAACCCGGTGCTGCGCGAGGGCAACTCCGACCGCCGCGCCCCGGAGGCCGTGAAGAACTACGCCCGCAAGCACCCGCACCGCATGGGCGAGTGGTCGGCGGACTCCAAGACCAACGTCGCCACCATGGCCTCCAACGACTTCCGCCACAACGAGAAGTCCGTGATCATGGAGCAGGACGACAAGCTGACCTACGTCCTGGAGACCGACGACGGCCACGAGATCGTGCTGAAGAAGGACATGCCGGTCCTGAAGGGCGAGATCATCGACGGCACGGGCATCAATGCGCAGATCCTGTCGTCGTTTTTGAAGTCGCAGATCAAGAAGGCCAAGCGCGAGGGCGTCCTGTTCTCCGTGCACCTGAAGGCCACCATGATGAAGGTCTCCGACCCGCTGATCTTCGGCGAGGTCATCAAGGCCTTCTTCCCGTCGGTGTACCCGAAGTTCGAGGCCAAGCTGGCTTCCGTGAACCTCACCCCGGACTACGGCATCGGCGCCATCCTCGACGGCCTGCACAAGCTCGACGTCGGCACCGCCTCCGCCGTCAAGGCCGCCATCGAGCGCGACCTGGCCGACGGCCCGGCGCTGTACATGGTCAACTCGGACAAGGGCATCACCAACCTGCACGTGCCGTCGGACGTCATCATCGACGCCTCCATGCCGGCGCTGATCCGCAACGGCGGCAAGGGCTGGGGCCCGGACGGAGAGGAGAAGGACACCCTCGCGGTGATCCCGGACTCCTCCTACGCCGGCGTCTACCAGGCGGTCATCGACGACTGCCGCGCCAACGGCGCCTACGACCCGACCACGATGGGCACGGTCCCGAACGTCGGCCTGATGGCCCAGAAGGCCGAGGAGTACGGCTCGCACGACAAGACCTTCCAGATGCCGGAGAACGGCGTGCTGCAGGTGCTCAACTCGGCCGGCGACGTGCTCATCGAGCACCACGTCGCCCGCGGCGACATCTGGCGTTCCTGCCAGACCAAGGACGCCCCGATCCGCGACTGGGTGAAGTTGGCCGTCAACCGCGCCCGCGCCACCGGCGACCCGGCCGTCTTCTGGCTGGACCCGTCCCGCGCCCACGATGCGAACCTGATCACGAAGGTCAAGGAGTACCTGAAGGATCACGACACCGAGGGCCTGGACATCCGCATCATGGACCCGGTGGCAGCGACGAAGCTGTCCGTGGAGCGCATCCGCGAGGGCAAGAACACCATTTCCGTCACGGGCAACGTGCTGCGCGACTACCTGACCGACCTGTTCCCGATCATGGAGCTGGGCACGTCGGCGAAGATGCTGTCGGTCGTCCCGCTGATGGCGGGCGGCGGCCTGTTCGAGACCGGTGCCGGCGGCTCCGCCCCGAAGCACGTCCAGCAGGTGCAGGAGGAGAACCACCTCCGCTGGGATTCGCTGGGCGAGTTCCTGGCCCTGGCCGAGTCGCTGCGCTACGCCGGTTCGCATGACGACGACCCGCGCGCCGGCGTCCTGGCCGACGCCCTGGATCGCGCGACTTCCACGCTGCTGGAGAACGGCAAGTCCCCGTCCCGCAAGGCCGGCGAGATCGACAACCGCGGCTCGCACTTCTACCTGGCGCTGTACTGGGCGCAGGAGCTGGCGGCGCAGGACGACAGCGCCGAGCTGAAGGAGGTTTTCGCCCCGGTGGCCGAGGCGCTCGCCGCCAAGGAGGAGTCCATCGCGCAGACCCTGCTCGATGCTCAGGGTGAGCCGGCCGATCTGGGCGGCTACTTCCTGCCGGACGACGAGAAGACCACCGCCATCATGCGTCCGTCCGCCGAGTTCAACGAGATCATCGACGGCCTGCGCAAGTAGGTCCGGCTGATCGGACGCCCCGCTTCCCCTTCCGGGAGGCGGGGCGTTTTTTCGTGGGCGTCGTCGCAAAGCAGGGGCACTGCTTGACGACGTCCCGTCCCCCGGTCAGCGGCCCGATCCCCGGGACATGGCGTACCGCATGGTTCACTGTCCCGCGACCGGCGGATTTCACCATTATTTTGCACTAGACAGCTCGGTTCATTACGGTGGCGGGAGTGTTCCGCGCACGCGATGTGCGGCACGACGACGAAAGGACGAAAGCCATGACCACCCGCTACGACAATTCCGGTGCCGCCGACTGGGCGCTGGAAACCCGCGCCATCCACGTCGGCCAGTCCCCCGACGCGCAGACCAGCTCGCGCAACCTGCCGATTTACAACACCACCTCCTACGTGTTCGACTCCGCCGAGCACGCCGCGAACCGGTTCAACCTCTCCGACCCCGGTCCGATTTACACCCGCCTGACCAACCCCACGGTCGACGCCGTCGAGCAGCGCCTGGCCAGCCTCGAGGGCGGCGTGGCCGGCGTGCTGTTCTCGTCCGGCCAGGCCGCGGAGACCGCCGCGATTCTCACGCTGGCGCGCGCGGGCGACCACATCGTCACCTCGCCGCGCCTGTACGGCGGCACGGAGACCCTGTTCAAGGTGACGCTGCCGCGCCTGGGCATCGACGCGACGTTCGTGGAAAACCCGGACGACCCGGAGTCGTGGCAGGCCGCCGTGCAGGACAACACCGTCGGCTTCTACGCCGAGACCATCGCCAACCCCCTGGCCGACATCCTCGACGTCGCCACCGTCGCCGAGGTCGCGCACCGCAACAACGTGCCGCTCATCGTCGACAACACCGTGGCCACCCCGGCGCTGCTGCGCCCCCTGGAGCTCGGCGCCGACATCGTGGTGTCGTCGACCACCAAGTACCTGACCGGCAACGGTTCGGCCCTCGGCGGCATCCTCGTCGACGGCGGCAAGTTCGACTGGACGCAGACCCGCGAGGGCCGCGGCGACGTCCACCCCAACTTCACCGAGGCCGACGAGGCCTACCACGGCCTGAAGTTCGCCGACCTGGGCGCCCCGGCGTTCGCGCTGCGCGCCCGCGCCGGCATCCTCCGCGACACCGGCGCCGCCCCCGCCCCGTTCAACGCGTGGGTGCTGGCGCAGGGCCTGGACACCCTGGCGCTGCGCATCGAGCGCCACAACTCCAACGCCCAGAAGGTCGCCGAGTACCTCGAGGGCCGCGCGAGCGTGGCCAAGGTCAACTACGCCGGACTGAAGTCGTCGCCCTGGCACGCGACGAAGGAGAAGCTGGGCCTGGCCGGCGCCGGCGGCGTGCTATCCTTCGATCTCGCCGACGCCGGCAAGGACGAGGCGTGGACGTTCATCGACGCCCTGAAGCTGCACTCCAACGTGGCCAACATCGGCGACGTCCGCTCGCTGGTCGTCCACCCGGCCACCACCACCCACTCGCAGTCCGACGAGCACGGTCTCGCCCGCGCCGGCATTTCGCAGGCGACCGTCCGGCTGGCCGTGGGCATCGAAAACGTCGACGACATCATCGCCGACCTCGAGGGCGCGTTCGCGGCCATCGGCAAGTAGCCGGCGACGGGGCTCGGGTCGGCGCCGAACCCCCGTCTCACTCGCCGGCCGGCCGATCGTCGGCGCCTTCGATGCGTTCGATGCGCCGGCGGCGGTCGGCCTTCTTCAGAGCCTCATATTCGGAGTCCTCGCCGAAGTCGAGGACGATGCGTCCACCGATGGAACACACCACGATGGACACCATGGCGACCGCCGGCGGGGCCCAGCCCGTGACCATGAACAGCACGCCGAGAACGACGGCAAGGGCCACGCCAAACCAGTCGAGCCCCTCGACGAGACGCCCGCGGGTGCGAATGCGCGCCATTTCGGGGTCGGGCGCCGTTTCGGCGGGAGGCCCTCCGAGCCCCCGAAACGCCGGCACCAGATCGACGTCACAGATCGCCGCGACGACGAGCGCCGAGCGGGCATCGAACTCGTCGACGTCCAAACGCCCGGCGGCGAGATGATCGGCCAAAGCCTCCATCGCAGCCGACCGATCCGCGTCGGACAACCTCGGCGATTCATCGGCGGGCTGGACATCCCTGCGAGACGATTCGTTCATGACACCCCTTCAATACAGTCGTATGGTTTGGGGTCATTGTGCATCCCCGACGCCGCCACGTCAATACGAATGTATTTTTTCGCGATCGCGATCTACGGTGAAAGAATGACCAGGAACTCCGCAACTACCCGAGAGCTGATCCTCGACGCCACGACCGCCCTGCTCGCCACCCGGGGCGCGGAGCATGCCACCGTACGCAAGGTCGCCTCGGCGGCGGAATTGTCGCCCGGCGCGGTGCAGCACCACTTCTCCACACGCGACCAGCTCATCGTCGCCGCCTACGAACACACCGCCGCATCATTCCGGAAAACCCTCGAGGCGACGCTCGCGACCATCGACTCTCCCACCGAACGCCTCCGCGCTGCCTGCCACCTGCTGGCCGGCTGCGCCGACGATTCGGACCACACGCGGGCGGCGACCGCGGCCTGGCTGGCCTTCGCCGGATTAGCCGCCACCGACGGCCCGGCGGCCCCCGGGTACCGGGAATCGTGGCAGCTCGTGGAAGACGATCTCGCCGCCGCCGTGGGCGATCGGGAGGAGGCGGCGCTGCTGCTCTCGATGCTCGACGGCATCGCCGTGGCCCGCCTCACCGAACCGACGCGAATGACGGCGCAGCGGGGCCGCGATCTCATCGATCGTCAGCTCGCGCGGATGCCCGCCGGGAGCTTCTCCGCCGAAGATCGTTGATTCGTCGACCGTGACCGCCCCCGTGATGGGCGTCCGTCCGACCCGAGGGCCGCGTCGTCGACCGGCGCACCCGACCGCGATGCGGTTTCCCGGGAACTACTAGACCAAGTAGTCTTGATTTCGATGAACATCACTCTCCCGCCCGAAGGTCGGCCCGGGTACGTCCAGATCGGCGACGTCACCACGGAGGCCGGCGCCACCATCCCGGACGTCACCGTCGCCTTCGAGCGGTGGGGACGCCTCAACGCCGACGCATCGAACGTCATCCTGCTGCAGCACGCCCTGACCGGCGACGCCCACGCCTCGGGTCCGTGCGACGACGACCACCCGACGCCGGGCTGGTGGAACGGCATGATCGGTTCCGGCCGGGCATTGGACACCGACGAGTACTGCATCATCTGCACCAACGTCATCGGCGGCTGCCGAGGCACCACCGGACCGTCGTCGGAGCACCCGGACGGCGGCGCATGGGGTTCGCGCTTCCCGGCCATTTCGGTGCGCGACACCGTCACCGTCGAACGCATGGCCCTGAAGAAGCTCGGCATCGAATCGGTCGTGGCGGTCATCGGCGGCTCACTGGGCGGCGCCCGCACCCTGGAGTGGTCGCTGATGCACCCCGACGAAGTCGGCCGCGCCCTGGTCCTGTGCGTCGGCGCCCGCGCCAGCGCCTGGCAGATCGGCATTCAGTCCGCGCAGATCCAGTTCATCGAAAACGATCCCGCCTGGCACGGCGGCGACTACTACGGCACCGGCGAACGCCCCGTCCACGGCCTCGGCTTCGCCCGCCGCGTCGCCCACCTGACCTACCGCGGCGAACTGGAACTCGACGACCGCTTCGGCGCCGCCGCCCAACCCGGCGAAAACCCCCTCGGCCCGATGCGCACCACCGACCGCTTCCAGGTGGAAAGCTACCTGGACCACCAGGCGGACAAACTCGCTGCACGCTTCGACGCCGGCTCCTACGTGGTGCTCACCGACACCCTCAACCGCCATGACATCGGCCGGGGCCGCGGCGGCATGAACGACGCCCTGGCCTCCTCGACGGTGCCCACCATGGTCGCCGGCGTGGACACCGACATCCTGTACCCGTTCCACCAGCAGGAACACCTGGCCCGAAACCTCGGCAACTGCATGGGCCTGGAAACCATCGAATCGGCCGTCGGCCACGACGGCTTCCTCACCGAATTCGAACGCGTCGACGGCATCGTCCGGAAGTTCCTCGCCGCCCCGGTCTAGCTCCCCAACGCGTCGACCGAGCTGGCCAAAAACACCATGCCGCCACCGACGAGGAGACAGAACCACAGGTCGAACTTCATCGACCGGACGCTGAACACACCCAACAGCGAATCGGGCAAAAACTGACGGATGACGCCCAAATACATCATGGTCACCCCGAGCATGAACGTCGCCCGCCGCCACCGCTCCAGCCCGAGAAACACCGCCGCAGCGCCGAGGCCGAAAAACAGGCCCCCGTACAACAACCACCGGACGCGCTCCGGCCACGCCTCCCCCCGCGCAGGCCCCTCCGGCGAATGAGGATTCACCATCGGATCGGGCAAATCATCACGACTCGCCCGCTCCGCGATTTCACGCCCGCCGAAACGCCCCGCGCCCCCTTCCGGAAGGTGCGGCGAACGACGGGGGCGCGGCGGCGTCGTCAAGCCAACCCCTACAGACCCGCCAAGCGCTCGGCGCGCTCGACCACATTGCGCACCAGGAACGCACGCGTGAGCGGACCAACGCCACCCGGATTCGGAGACACCGCGCCCGCAACCTCCCACACATCCGGATGCACGTCGCCGGCCAACTTGCCGTCCAAACGCGACACCCCCACATCAAGCACCGCCGCACCCGGCTTGACCATGTCCGCCGTCAGCATGTGCGCCTTGCCCGCCGCCGCGATGACCACATCCGCCTGCCGCGTCTCCGCCGCCAGATCCTTCGTCCCCGTGTGACACAGCGTCACCGTGGAATTCTCGCTGCGGCGCGTCAGCATCAAACCAATCGGCCGACCGACCGTCACACCGCGACCGATGACGCACACCTTCGCGCCCGCCAACTCCACGCCGAAACGACGCAGCAAATGAATGCAACCATTCGGCGTACACGGCAACGGCGCCGGCTCATTGAGCACCAACTTGCCCAAATTCACCGGATGCAGACCATCGGCATCCTTCTCCGGATCGATGAGCCCCAAAATACGGTTCTCGTCCAAGTGCTTCGGCAACGGCAACTGCACGATGTACCCCGTGCAGGCATCGTCGGCGTTGAGCTCGGCGATGACCGCCTCCAACTCCTCCTGCGTCGTCTCCGCCGGCAGATCGCGGCGAATCGAGGAAATGCCGATCTGCTCGCAATCGCGGTGCTTCATCTTCACGTAGGAATGGCTGCCCGGATCATCGCCGACCAGGACCGTCGCCAAGCCCGGCGTCACGCCGGCTTCCTTCAACTTCGTCACCCGCGTGGCCAGATCCTCGAAGATCTCGTCGCGGTACATCTTGCCGTCAAGCTTCGTCGCCGTCATGGCTCCCAGTATGGCAAAAGCCGCCCCCGCGGCCGAACGCGGAGCCCTAAACCACCGGCGGCGGTGAGCCGGGACCGGGCGCCGGACCAGGGTTGGGGCCGGGGCCCGCGCCCGGGTTGGAGCCGGGGCCGGCGCCTGGGTTGGGGCCGGGGCCAGCGCCCGGGATGGAGCCGGGGCCGGGCACACGCGAACTCTGCTGCACCACGACCCAAACCGTCACCGCCAACCAAACGACGGCGACGAACGAGAAGAAAGCCGCAATCGCCGAGTCCGAGTCCGCCTGCCCGCCGAACACGGGCACCAGCCGCTCCATGAGATCGCCCAGCGGATTCCCTTGATCGTCCACGTCGGTGAAATCCCCCGGGGTCACCACGACCAGCGCGGCGAAAAACCACCAAAGACCAGTGCACGTCCGGGCCGCCTTGCTGCGGGCCGCGCCCCCGTACCACCGCGCCGCCCACACCGCCGTCAGCACCCCATTGAGGACCACGAACGCCGGAACCCAAAAGAGGATCAGGATGAGCGTGAACCATCCCAACACCCCGACCAACGCGCCGCGGAATATGAAGGCCAGCAGGGGAAGCCACACGAACGACGAGCCGATCACCCACATGAAACCGGGGTCTCGCCTACGCGGCAGGACGGGAGGGACGTCTTCCGTTTCATTGTCGTTCATGGGGGAAAGTATGCGTGACATCCCCACCGATGTCACCCGCGCTTCTACCGCCCGCCGGGGTACTAATGCCCGCCGGGGAACCCCATCTGCCGCCACGCCTCGTACGCCGCCACCGCCGCCGCGTTGGACAGGTTCATGCTGCGCCGCCCCGGGATCATCGGGATGCGAATCAGATCCGTCACCCTCGGGTCGGCCAGCGCCTCGTCGGACAGACCCGTCGGCTCGGGGCCGAACAGCAGCACGTCACCCGGGCGGTAGTCCACGTCAACGTGCCACTTCTCCGCGTGCGCCGTGAACGCGAACACCCGCGGACGCGCGCCAACGGCCCCGGATTCCCGGTCCGCACCGTCGGGCAGCCCGTCACCCGCGTTCCGCGCGTCCCCTTCAGGCAGTCCGTCGCCGTCGTTCCGAGCGCCACCGGCGGACGGCCCCTCACCGTCGGCAAGCAGAGAAACCGGCCCCACCAGCTGCGTCAGCGCAACGTCCAACGAAGGGTGGACGTGAACCTCGGCCAGATCGTGGTAGTCGAGACCGGCGCGGCGGACGTGGCGCTCCTCGAAGTTGAATCCCAGCGGCTCCGCCAGATGGAGCGCCGCCCCCGTGCCCGCGCACATGCGGATCGCGTTGCCCGTGTTCGGCGGAATCTGCGGGCTGGCGAAGAGAACGTGGCAATACGGAGACGAAGCAGGGGCATCGGCGTCGGGCGTTGACGCGTTGGCTTCGGTCGCACCGATCCCGGGGGCGCCTGCGCTGGGGGTGTCGGTCACGGTGGAACAGCGTACGCGGCACCTGGATCGCCGGTCGCCGCCGACCCGGCGGATGGCGGCCCGATGGGGACGCCGAGAAGGACCTGAATACGACAAATGCAGCCTCACACCGAGTGAACGCCGATAAAAGACCAGGACGAGAAATTCCGTGGCTGCATTTGTCGACTAACTGCCGTGTCCCGGTAGGTTGCGAACGACTTCCGCGGGACACGACACCTAGTCTTCGACCCCCGGGGCGCCGGCGGGACACGACACCTAGTCTTCGACCCCCGGGGCGTCGGCGGGACACGACACCTAGTCTTCGACCCCCGGGGCACCGGCCTTCATTTCGGCGATGCGGGAATCGAGCGGAGCCAGGTTCGGAGTGGTCACCAAGCCATGGTCGCCCAAAAAGTCCAGCAGCGCCGCGGCGATGAGGCGGCGGCTCTTCGGCTTGGCGAACTTGTGCCCCTCCCCCGGAACCCGCAGGTACTCGGTGGGAACGCCGCGGGCGCCGAGCGCATCGCGCATCTGCAGCGACTCGCGCTCCGGCACGTTCGTGTCCCATTCGCCGTGGATGAACAGCACCGGAGTGACGATGCCCGCCGCCCGGTTCAGCGGCGACACCTGCCGCAGCAGCTCGGCGTCCTGGAACGGGTATCCGTACTTCGGGTACGCGGCCGCAGCCAGCCACGGCTCGGTGGACCCGTAGTAGCTTTCGAAGCTGGTCATGCCGCACGCATCGACGATGCACCGGAACAGATCCGGGTACCGCGACGCGACGAGCAGCGACAGGAACCCGCCGTAGCTGCGGCCGCCCAGCGCCAACCGCTCCGGGTCGCCGATGCCGGTGTCGACGAGGAAACGGGCGGTGTCGGCGACGTCGTCGATGGCGGCGAACCGCCCGTAGCGGTCGTCGGCGTGGAGCACCGATCGCCCGGCGCCCGACGAACCGCGGATGTTCGGGGTGAAAACGGTGACGCCGGAGTCCACCAGCGTGGTGAGGATGTCATGGTTGACCGGCCTGGACTGCAGCTCCGGGCCACCGTGCAGGTGGATGTACACCGGCTGCGGGCCCGCGGCGTCCTCGCCTTCCCCGTGGTAGAGCCAACCCGACAGTTCCAGGCCGTCGCGGGCGGTGAAGTGCACCAGCTCCGGGATGTAGTTTTCCTGGGCGCGCTCGGCGATGCGGCGCGTGCGGTCGACGTTGATCGGCTCGATCTTGCCGGTCGACGTGCGCAGGATCTCCACCGTCGGCGGCAGATTCGGGCCTTCGACGGTCAGGGACAGCAGCTCGCCGTCGTCGGTGATGGACAGGCCGGAAGCGACCATGCCCGGCAGCTCCACCGACCGTCGGACCAGCACTTTCTGGTCGTCGCCAAGGGTGAGCAGGTCCAACAGGGAGACGCCGGAGGTGTTCCACAGCACGGCGGCGGTGGTGAGGTCTTCGCTGATGACGAACTCGTCGACGTCCGAATCCGGGTTGCCGATCCACTCTTCGGCGGTGACGTCGCGGCCGTCGACGACGATGCGCAGCACGCGGCGACGATCCGAGGAATGATCCGAACACGCGATGACGGTGACGCGGCCGTCGGCGGTCGCGGATTCGTCGCGCAGGATGGTGCCGGCGTCGGTCATGGCGCCGGGTTCGGGGCGCAGCAGCGGCAGCCACGTCCCGTCGGGCTTGACCAGCAGCAGTTCGCGGCTGCCGCGGGGGCCGACCCGCATGAGGGCGTGGCCGGATTCCGCGGAGACCAGCAGCGAGTCGGTGCGGCGGTCGAGGACGGCGTAGTCGCCGGTTTCGGGGTCGACGAGGCGGCCTTCGGTGATGCCGTCGGCGTCGACGGCGTCCATGGCGAGTTTGTCGCGATCCCATTCGACCAACATGGTCTTCGCGTCGCCGGACAGTTGCAGTCGTTTGGCCCCGGGGATGGCGGGGTCGGTGGACACGAGCCACGTTTCCAGGCGTTCGGTGCCCAGCGGGGAGACTTCGCAGGCGATCCAGCGGGCGTCGGGCGAGTGCAGCACGCGGGTCACGGGGCCGTCGACGGGGAGTTTCACGGGGCGTTCGTCGCCGAGACCGTCGTCGGTCAGCGCCACCTGCACGGCCTTGGGGTAGCCGCGTTCGCGCACGATGTACGCGATCGCGCTGCCGTCGGGCGCGAGGGAGGATGCATAGGTGTGCCGCATACCCGACGATCATAGGAAAGGCGGGGCCCGCGACGACGGCGCGCCCCCGGATCACTGCGGCGGTGCGACTGACTAGCAACGCCGTCAGCTTTCCCTCGATCATCGGATCACGTGCTGCGCCCCTTTCCCCGATCGTCCGGTCACGTGCTG
Organism: Corynebacterium freneyi; assembly: GCF_030408835.1. Taxonomy (NCBI): domain Bacteria; kingdom Bacillati; phylum Actinomycetota; class Actinomycetes; order Mycobacteriales; family Corynebacteriaceae; genus Corynebacterium; species Corynebacterium freneyi. Next base: position 480,580 of record NZ_CP047357.1, on the reverse strand, counting down.
TGCCCCTTCCCCCGATCATCGGAAGTCCCGGCTGCGCCCGGCGATGACGGGGGCGGCGACGACCTCGCGCAGCGGGGTGAGTTTGTCGGCGACGATGGTCACCGCGCCGGAGGCGTTTTGGGCGATGCCGCGCACCACCAGCGCCCGTTCGACGGTGGCGATGGTCCGGAACCGCTGCCACAGTCCCGGGGTGCACAGGACGTTCATCAGCCCGGTTTCGTCTTCCATGCCCAGGAAGATCACGCCGCCGGCGGTTCCGGGGCGTTGCCGGTGGGTCACGATGCCCGCCACCAGCACCCGCGACGAATCCTCCACCGCGCCCAGCTGCGCCGCGGGGGTCACTCCGATCGCGTCGAGTTCCCCGCGCAGTCGCGCCACCGGGTACTCCCCCGGGGTGACGCCGGTGCCCGCCAGGTCGGCCGCCGCCAGTTCGAATTCGGTCATGCCGGGCAGCGCGGGGGCGGAGGCGACGGTCAATCCGGGCAGCATGCCCTCGTGTTCGGTCGCCGCGATGCCGGCGGCCCACAGTGCTTGACGACGGTCCATCCCCAGGCATTCCAGCGCCCCCGCCCGGGCCAGGGCCTCCACGTGGGAGACGTCGAGCGACGCTCGTCGCGCCAGGTCGGCGACGTCGCGAAAAGGTCCGCCACGGAAAAGGCCGGCCTCGTCGGCCTCCGCGCCGCAGCGGTCCCGGGCGTCGACGATGCGTCGGGCGGCGTCGTCGCCAAGCCCCGCCACCGACCCCAGACCCAGCCGGATCCGCCCGCCCGGGCAGTCCGCCTCGACGCCGGAGACGTTGACGTCCGGGCCGTCGCACCCGACTCCGTGGCGGCGGGCGTCGGCGACCAGCGACTGCGGCGAGTAGAAGCCCATCGGCTGCGCCCGCAGCAAGGCGACGCAGAACTCCGCCGGGTAGTGGTATTTGAACCACGCCGAGAAGTACACCAGCGACGCGAAGGACTGGGCGTGCGATTCGGGGAACCCGTAGGCGGCGAAGGCGACGATCTTGTTCCACAGCCGGTCCGCGACGTCGCCGACGATGCCGTTGGTCCGTCGCAGCCCGTCGAGGAACCGGGTGCGCAGCGCCTCCATCCGCTCCACGGAGCGTTTGGCGCCCATCGCCCGGCGCAGCGAGTCGGCTTCCGCCCCGGTGAACCCGGCGGCGTCGACGGCGATCTGCATGAGCTGTTCCTGGAACAGGGGGATGCCCAGGGTTTTGCCCAGCGATTTTTCCAGCACCGGGTGGTCGTAGGTCACCGGTTCGAGCCCGTTGCGTCGCCGGATGTACGGGTGGACGCTGCCGCCCTGGATGGGGCCGGGGCGGATCAGCGCCACCTCGACGACCAGGTCGAAGAATTCCCGCGGCCGCAGCCTGGGCAGCGTGGCCAGCTGCGCGCGCGATTCGACCTGGAACACTCCGACGGCGTCGGCACGCGACAGCATGTCGTAGACGGCTTTTTCGGCCACGTCGATCTCCCACAGCCGCACGGTCCGCCCTCGGTGTTCGGCGACCAGGTCGATGCAGTGGTGGATCGCCTCGAGCATGCCCAGCCCCAGCAGGTCGAACTTCACCAGTCCGGCGGCCGCGCAGTCGTCCTTGTCCCACTGCACCACGGACCGGTTTTCCATCCGCGCCCATTCCACGGGCACGACGTCGGCGATGGGCCGGTCGCAGATGACCATGCCGCCGGAGTGGATGCCCAGGTGTCGGGGTTGCCCGAGCAACCGTTCGGCGAGTGCGGTGACCTGCTCGGGCGGCTGCGCGGTCCCGTTGACCCACGCGTCGACGACGCCCGGCGCGTGCCCCAGTGCCCGGGCGGCGTCGCGCAGCGCCCCGCGTCGCCGGTAGGTGATCACGTTGGCCACCTGCGCGGCGTTGTCGCGGCCGTAGCGCCGGTAGACGTACTGGATGACCTCCTCGCGCCGCCCGGATTCGATGTCCAGGTCGATGTCGGGCGGGCCGTCGCGTTCGGGCGACAGGAACCGTTCGAACAGCAGCCCCGCCGCAATGGGGTCGACGTTGGTGATGCCCAGGGCGAAGCACACCACCGAGTTCGCCGCCGAGCCGCGTCCCTGCGCCAGGATGTTCTCGCGTCGGCAGAATTCGCAGATGTCGTGGACGATGAGGAAATACCCCGGAAAGCCCAGTTCCCCGATCACGTCGAGTTCGCGTTCCAGCTGCTTCCAGGCTTGCGTGACGACGGTCGGCGCACCTCCCCCGCCCTCGTCGGATGCTCCGGTCGCGTCGGCGTCCAGCCCCTCGGCCGGCCCGTAGCGTCGCAACGCCCCGGCGCGGGCGATGTGGGCCAACCATGAAGACTCGTCGTGGCCTTCGGGAACGTCCCAGGCCGGCAGGTTCGGCGCGATGAGGTCCAGCGTGAACGCGCATTCCGCCGCCACCTGCGCCGTGGCGTCCAGCACGCCGGGCAGGTGCCCGAAGATGGCCTCCAACTCGGCGCTGGACCGCAGCCACGATCCCCCGGTCGGCGGCAGCTTCGGTTCATGGTCGTCGAGGGATTCGCGCTGCGCCAGCGCATGCTTCGCCCCGGCCACCCGCGCATCCGCCGGAGTCGCCGCCGTCGCCGCGGCGCCGGCCACCTGCCGAAGTCCGTGTTCGGCCGCCGCGGCGGCGAGATCGCGCTGGTCGTCGGCGGCGCCCGGGGTCGGGTCGACGTGATGGTCCACCGCCACGTCGTCCGGGCCGAACGCCGCGACCAGCTCCCCGAGATGCGGCAGCCAGGCGACGTCGGCGAGCACCTGCCAGTACCCGTCGGCGGCCTGCGCCAATTCCGGCAGCGCCGGGTAGCGGGCCACCCCCTTCTTCCCGCCGGACATGAGGGCGTCGTTGATGACGCGGCTGAGCCGCCGGTACCCCTCCGGCCCGCGCGCCAGCACCGTCAACGGCGCCCGCGGCAGCGACAGCTCCGCCCCGATGATCGTGTCCAGTCCCGCCTCCGCCGCGGCCTCCGCGAACCGGGCGACCCCGTAGAGCCCGTCACGATCGGCGATGCCCAGCGCCCGCAGCCCCAACCGCACCGCTTCGTCCACCAAATCGGCCGGGTCGGACGCCCCGTGCAGGAAGGAGTAGCTGGTCCGGCAATGCAGGTCGACGCCGCCGACTAGGCCGACGACGCCGACGGACACATCGCCGCCGACGCCATCCGATGCGCCATTCGATCGGACATTCGCCCAGACATTCGCGGGACCATCGACGCGGCCACCCCCGCCGACGACACCACTTCCCCGGCCTCCGCCCCGACGATGCCCGTTGAAGCCGTACCCGGGAGTCAACGTCCCCACCGATCTCCCGGACAAGATCCGTTCGATTCTCGACCAGCTCAAAGGCCCCCCGGCACGAGAGCCCGCACCGGCACCGGCGGCACCACCGGCCCCGTCGCCGACTCCACCACCGATCCCATCATTGACCCCATCACCGACGCCGCCCGCGAAACCCCTCCACACGCTCATGGCCCACACGCTAGCCCCGACCACGGATTGGCGCGAACACGCATTCGAACATTCCTGGTCCGGGGCTTGCCCGCACCCCCGCAGACCGTCGTCACGCACCGCCCGCGACCGCGCACCCCACCGCACCCGCACCCACCACCGCCGACGGCGCTTTTTAGCTGATCCGCCCAGGGTGCTACGCTAATCCCACAACAAGACAGCTTGGTCTATTCGCGAACAGTGCGACGGACCCCACTGCAAGGAGAGACACATGGCATTGCGACGTTTCGCAGCCGGCGCCGTCGCCCTGGCCTTCGCGGCCACCGGCCTGGTCGCCTGCGGCAACGACGACCCCGCGGCACCCCTCGCCGAAGGCGACACCATCCGCATCGGCACCACCGACTTCGAAAAGGAGGCCTGGCAGGTCTTCGAAAAGCAGGTCGAGGAAGCCGGCATCGACATGGAGATCGTGCCCTTCACGGAGTACCCGCCGGTCAACACCGCCCTCGCCGAAGGCGACCTCGACGTCAACCTGTTCCAGCACATCAAGTACCTGGCGCAGTACAACGTCGGCTCCGGCGCCGACCTCACCCCGATCGCCTCGACCGAGATCGTCCCGCTGGGTCTGTACTGGAAGGACGGCGACTCCGTCGACGACATCAAGGACGGCACCGAGGTCGTCATCCCCAACGACTCCACCAACCAGGGCCGCGCCCTGAGCGTGCTGGAGAAGGCCGGCCTCATCGCCCTCAAGGGCGACTCCGCCAACCCGTCCCCTCTGGACATCGACACGGAGAAGTCCCGCGTCACCGTCACCCCGATCGACGCCGCCCAGACCCCCGCCGCCTACGGCGAGGGCACCCCGGCCGTCATCAACAACACCTTCCTCGACCGCGCCGACATCGACCCGAACTCGGCGATCTTCAAGGACGACCCGAACGACAAGGCCGCCGAGCCGTACATCAACGTCTTCGCCACCACCCAGGCCAACAAGGACAATGAGCAGCTGAAGAAGCTCGCCGAGATCTGGCACGGCCCGGAGGTCACCGAGGCCGTGGCCCGCGACTCCCGCGGCACCTCCATCCCGGTGCAGCGCCCCGTCGAAGACCTGGAGAAGATCCTCGACGACGCCGAACAGGAAGCCCGCGAGAACCCCGATGCCGAGTAAGCCCGGCACCCGCGTCGAACTGCGCGGAGTTTCCAAGGTCTTCGGCTCCGGCGCCAACGCCACCAGCGCCGTCGACGACGTCACCCTGTCCGTCGAACCGGGCGGGGTGCTCGGCGTCATCGGCTACTCCGGTGCCGGCAAGTCGACGCTGATCCGCCTGATCAACGGGCTGGAGAACCCGACCTCGGGCGAGGTGCTCCTCGACGGAGTCGACATCGCGGGGATGAAGGAGAAGAAGCTGCGGGAGGTCCGCCGGGACATCGGCATGATCTTCCAGCAGTTCAATCTCTTCACCTCCCGCACGGTGGCCGGCAACGTCGCCTACCCGCTGGAGTTGGCGGGCGTGGAACGTGCCGAACGCAAGCGCCGCGTCGCCGAGCTCCTCGAGTTCGTGGGCCTCGGCGACCGCGGCGATTCCTACCCGGAGCAACTGTCCGGCGGGCAGAAACAACGCGTCGGCATCGCCCGCGCGCTGGCCACGAACCCGTCGCTGCTGCTGGCCGACGAGGCCACCTCGGCCCTCGACCCGGAGACCACCGCGGATGTCCTGGAGCTGCTGCGCGAGGTCAACCGCACGTTCGGCGTCACCATCGTGCTGATCACCCATGAGATGTCGGTGGTGCGCGCCATCGCCGACCGTGTCGCGGTGATGGAAAACGGTCGCGTCGTCGAGCACGCCACGGTCCATGATCTGTTCGCCAACCCGACCACCGACGTCGGCCGGCGTTTCGCCTCCACGGCGCTGCGGGACCGTCCGAAGGGCCGGGAGCTCGATTCGGCGTTGGGTTCGCTTGACGACGGCCCCGCCGCCGCGCTGGTCACCGTCAGAGTGGATGACGCCGTGCCCCTGGGCCGGGTCCTCGACATCGCCCGCGCCGAAGGGCTCGACGCCACCGTGGCGCACGGGTCCGTGACCAACGTGCAGGCCCGGTCGTTCGGCCGTCTGACGCTGCGCCTCAGCGCGACGGGCGACGCGGCCCCCGATGACGTGGCCGCGGCGGCCGAGCGCGTCGTCGCACGGCTCGACGAATTCACCGAAAGCGAGGTCATCCGATGAGCGTCACCACCGCAACCGCGACCGCCGCGGCGGCCACGTCGACGGCCACCGAGATCCTCGCCCGCGACACCGACTGGGAGCTGCTGGGCCCCCGCATGTGGGACGCCTTCGGCGAAACGCTGTGGATGGTCTGCGTGACCATGGTCATCGGCGGCCTCGTCGGACTGGTGCTGGGCGTGCTGCTGTACGTCTCCCGGTCGTCCGGCGTGCTGCCGTCCGGCCCGCTGCACACCCTGCTGAACCTGGCCGTGAACTTCGTGCGGCCGATCCCGTTCATCATCCTGGTCACGGCCGTCGGCCCGCTGACCAAACTCGTGGTGGGCAAGACCATCGGCACCGGGGCGGCGATCTTCGTCATGACCATCGCCGCGTCCTTCGCCGTCGCCCGCCTGGTCGAGCAGAACCTCATGGCCATCGACCCCGGCGTCATCGAGGCCGCCCGGGCGATGGGCGCGGGGCCGTGGCGGATCATCCGCACGGTCATCGTCCCCGAGGCCCTCGGCCCGCTGATCCTGGGCTACACCTTCGCGTTCATCGCGGTCGTCGACATGTCGGCCATGGCCGGCTACATCGGCGGCGGTGGCCTGGGCGACTTCGCCATCGTCTACGGCTACCGCGCCTTCGACTGGAACGTGACGCTGGTGACCACCCTGGTGATCATCCTCATCGTCCAGGCCGCCCAGCTGCTGGGCAATTTCCTGGCGAAGAAGGTCATGCGCCGCTAGGCGCCATGACCCGCTAGATCTCCGCCGCGGCCAGCGCCCGCCAGCCCTTCTTCGGGCCGGGCGCGTCGCCGCAGGAGGACACCACGCCCTCGGTGACCGTCTGCTCGAGAGCCACGCCGACGGTGCGGCCGTCGTCGAACTCCACGACGGCGGCGGCATCGGCGGCCGGCGCATGCACCAGCACCCCGCGCAGCCGCTCGAGCGTCTCCGGCGAATGCCCGGCGCCCTCGTCCAACACCGCGTCGACCACGTCGGCGACGTCCACCGCGGCCACGGCGTCGATCGCCCACTCATCGACCTCCCCGCGCGCCGCGAGTTCCGCGACCTGCCCGCGGGCATCCCACACCCCGCGGCCGCGGCACCCTCCGGCGTGGAGGATTCCCGACGAGGCGTCGTCAAGCATCTGCTTCGTCTCGACCGCCGACAGCCGCCCGTACGAGTAATTCCACGGCAACAGCACCAACGCCGGCGCAAACCGGTGCCCCTTGGAATGCGACGTCTCCCACACCGCATCCGGGTGGACGTTGTTGAGCGCCTGGGCGATCGGCCGCCCCTTCACCGCACAGCACCGGTCGCGCTTGCCGTGCGTGCACACCAGCAACAACGGCTCGTCGACGACGCGAGCCCCCTCCGTCGGCCGCCCCAGCCGAACGTCCAGCGACAGCATCTCCTCGACGTCGCAGACCGTGCGGACCTCCAGGCGCGGCGCCGAAAACGCGGCGCCCTCCCCCGCCCCGGCCCCGTCCGGCGCGTCGATCCGCGGCGGGCAATGCGCCACGTACATGGTCACGCCGTCACAGGGGATCTGGCCGAGACGCCCCGGCTTGCGGATCAACTGCAGCGAACCGCCGCGCTCGGCGAGCCAATCCTTGATGCGGGCGGTCAGCTCCTCGCCGAACACCCCGCCATCGAGGATGTCGTGGCTCCACCCATACTGATGCTCGAGCGCGATGAACAGGACGCCGCCTTTCGCCGTACCCGGCAGCGGCTCATGTCCCAGGTCAGAGCACACGGTTTCCGTCATGAGTTAAGCCTAACAAGGTGTCCGGGGTCACGGTTGCCTCCCCCGTCCGGTCACCGTTTGACAACACTTTTCACTCTGTACCCAGCGACCTGGGGTTTTGCGCTTCGGGCTAATTGCCATTCAAAAAAAGCCGTCCTACGGTCGAAAGCATGATGCTCGGCCCCCGCACCTCGACCCGTTCGAACCGCGCCACCGCCCGCTCCGTGGCGGCGGTGATCGCCGCGGGCTCCCTCGTCCTCGGCCTCGCCGCCTGCTCGTCCGGGGCGGAGCCGGACGTCGATTCGGCGGTGTCGATGCGCTCGGAGGGCACGCCCACGTCCTCGGGCGCCGACGGCGGCGGAGGGGCGCCGGCGACGCTGGAGGCCGACCCCGCCCCCGACGTCGACTACTCGGACGCCCCGGCGGAGGCGGCCCCCGCGGACGGTTCCTACCTGGGCATCAAGGATGTCCGCATCGGCTCGCACGATGGTTTCGACCGCATCGTCATCGAGTTCATCGGCGACGGCGAGCCGGGGTACTGGGTGCGGTACGAGGACATGCCGACCCAGCAGGGCAGCGGCAACCCGATCAGCGTCAGCGGCGCCCACAAGTTGTCCGTCGACGTGCGCGGCACGGGCTATCCCTTCGACTTCAACGTGGAGGATTACCCGAATGGCCCGGTCAAGCCGGAGGGCACGTCGGCGATCACGGAGGTCCGCGGTTTCGGCACCTTCGAGGGCGCCACGCAGTACGTGGTGGGCATCGACGGCGAGCGCCCCGGGTTCAAGGTGTTCAAGGCCCAGAATCCGACGCGGCTGATCATCGACATCGAGGCCCGTTAAGTTCACCGTTTCCCTCAGCCGTATCTGCCTTCGATGCGCCACTTTCCCGCGTGGCCGATGAGCAGGAACGCCTGCGGCCCGCGCCCACCCGCCCCGGCGGGGGCGTCCACGGCGACGTGCATGCGGGCGGCGCGGCGGGCGTCGTCGGGGGTCCACCAGCGTTCGTCGACGGGCCATGGCCCGGCCCATGCGGTGACCTCGTGGTCGCGGCCGCCCCAGCGCAACACGGCGGGCACGCCGGTGAGGGTGCCCCGCCCGGTGACGGCGATGGTGTCGCCGGCGGCGTCGTGCAACCCGACCTTCGACGCGGGGTGACGCGCCGACGGTGACTGAGGGGACGCCGACCCGCCCGGCGTGACCGCCGGGTTCGGCGCGGGCAGCGCCCCGGGCCACCGCCCCGTGACGGGAGGGGCCTCCTCCCCCACCGGGACCATGGCCACGCGTTCGGACGGGCCGCGGCCGCCGACGTCGACGGGTCGGCGCACCGCCTCCGGGCCGAGCAGACCCTGGACTCGGGCGGCGGCCCTGCCCGCCCGTTCCGACGCCGCATCGGCCCCGCCCCACAGCGCATCGCGTTCGACGCCGGCGACGATGACCTCCAGCGGCTCCAACGTCAACGCCGCGATGCCGCGGGCGTCGGGGGCATCGTCGTCGATGGCGTCATCGACGACGTCGACCGGGCCGGCGGAGTCGCCCTCCCCCTCCACCGCCGTCTGCGCGGTGGTCCCCGCCGCGGCCTCCGCTGCGGCGATGGCGCGCCCGGTCAACCACCCGTCGAGCTGCCAGCGCACGCGGTCGGCGGTGGCCGCTTCGTCGAGCGGACCGGCGCAACGCCACACGCGGCGCAGTTCGGCGCCGTCGGTGAACTCCGCGGTCACCGCGAGCCGATGACACGCCAACCCGTGCTCGCGCAGCCGATGATGCAGCTTCGCCGCCAGCGCGCGGGCGATGAACGCGGCGGCGTCGACGCGCGTCAGCGTCTCCTCCGGGCGATGCACGATCGCCAGGTCCCGCGGCGGCGTCCGGGGCGCCACCCGCCGCTCCAGCTCCCCGGCGGCGACCTTCCGCCATCTCGCGCCCTCCGTCCCGAACCGGCCCGCCACGTCGCGGGCGGGAAGGTCGGCGACGTCGCCAAGCGTCCGCAAACCCAGATCCACCCAGGCCCGCCCCAGCGCCGCCGGGAAATCCAGGGCCGTTTCCGCCGCGACCTCCGCCAACGACACCCCGCGCAAAAACGCCGGGCCACCGCCGACGGGCAGCTGCACGCCCCGCCTCGCGGCGAGCACCGCGGTGGTCACGTCATCGGCGATGCCGACGAGGCAATCCGCCCCGGCGAGCGCGGCGGCGTCGAGGAGCATCTCCACCGTCTTCGCCTCGCCGCCGTGATACTTCGCCGGGCCGTCGACGCCGAGGACCACCAGTCCGGGCCGCAGCGCCTCCACTCCCGCGGCGACGTCGCCGATGCGGTCGAGCACCGGCTCGAACTCGCGGGCGTCGCGCGCCGGGTCAGCGTCGACGACGATCAGGTCGGGACATGCCGCCTGCGCATGCCGACGCCCCTGGCCACGCCGCACGCCCGCCCGCCGCGCCGCATCGGAGCAGGCCGCCACGGTCGCGTCGGACAGCACCGCGATGGGCGCCTGCGGCCCGGCCCCGCCCGTCGCGCCGGAAAACCGCGCCGCCTGAATCGGCCAATCGGGCAGCCACATGCCCAGGATCCGCGTCACCGTCGCCCGCCCCTCATTCGGCCTTCCGCAGCGGCAACGGGACCACGCCGCCGGCCGCGCCGGAGCCTTCCCGCACGTCGAGCGCCGTCGCCTCCGTCGCCGCAGCCTCCGACGTCGGGCAGTCGCCGATGGTCCAGCGCACGCCACGTTCGGGCCGCCCCGCCCCGCGCGCCGTGACGTGGAACTCGACCCCGCGGATGCGCCCGTGCCCCGCGCCGAGCCCGTGGATCGCCGTCACCCGCGACGCCACCGACACCTTCGATCCCGGCCATCCCTCGCCGACGTACAGCAGCGCGCACCCCGACCCCCGCAGCCGGGCCATGACGGGACGCGCGGCCGAGGGCGGGGGCATGCGCTCCAGCTTGACGACGACCACGTCGACGCCATCGGCCAAGAGCGCCACCACCTCGAGGGGCGATTCGCCGGGTTCCGGCACGTCGAGAACCCGGGAGAGATCGCCACCGTGTTCGACGATGCTCAGCGGCGCGAAATCCGGCAGGCCGACGAGCGCGACATGCCCGCCGACGGCGGTGACTTCGGCGAGAATCCCCGCCACCACCGCACCGGCGGCGTCAATGGAACTGACGGCACCCTTGAGCAGGCCGCCGTCGAGAAGCCCCGCAAGTCCGGCGGGAACGGGAACGCGCCCATCAGCGACGGAATACCCATCTCCAGCTGCAGGAACAACACCGCCACCATCGCCGACTCCACCATCGCCGACCACGACATGGGAACCGCGACCCCCGTCGCCGCCGCGACCACTGGCAGGCTCGGGCACGACGGCCCCCAACCCCGCCATGGATTTCCGCAACGCGGCGACGGTGTCCTCGCGATTCAACCCGGACAGGTCCGGCACGGCGCGCAACGCGGACATGACGACCTCCCCGACGATCGAACACATTTACTACGTTCGAAAGTGTATGCGCATGCCCGGAACGTCGTCAACAGTCCCGGTCACCCGACCGACGGCCCCGAAAAACGCGAAAACCGCCGACCGAAAAGGTCGGCGGAACAGGCGGGGCGGGCGGGTCGTCGTCCCGCCCCAAGAACGGCTACGCGGAGCCGGGCACGTCCAGGACGACGTCGAACTCCAGCAGCTCAGCCGACGACGACACCGGCTTGCGCTCCTCGCCCTCGTGCGAGGCCTTGAAAGCACGGCCACCGCGCCAGCCCTGGTAGGCCTCCTCGTTCTCCCACTCGGTGAAGACGAAGTAGCGGCTCTCCCCCGCGGTCGGACGCAGCAGCTGGAAACCGATGAAGCCCGGGACGTCGGCCATCTTCGAGGAGTTGGCGGAAAAGCGACGCTCCAGCTCCTCGCCGGCGCCTTCGGGAACGGAAATGGCGTTGATCTTGACGATGCTCATGGGCATAACCCTAGCCATCCGGCACCGGGCAATCCATGGTCCCCGCGTTACTACAGTGAAGAAGCATGACCGAGCGCAACCAACGCCTGCACTCTTCGGCGTCTTACCGGGACGCCGCCGAACGCACGACGGCATTCATCAACGACCCCGTGCGGCTGGGAACGGTGATTGGCGCCGCCACTGCGCTCATCGCACTGCTCGCGCTGCTCCAGGCCCGGATCATCGGCGCCATCGGCTGGTGGAGCGTGACGGCGCTTTTGCTGGCGCTCATCGGCATCAGCGTCTTCGCGCGCCACGCGAAAACACCCGACGAAAAAACCAGGCCATCCCGTTTCGCCGAGCCGATGCGCGAGTCGCCGAACGACATTTCCTGGACTGGCGGCATAAGCATGCTGCTGATGTTCCCAGGCGCATGGATTATTGCTGCTGTCACCGAGCACATCCCCTCAAGCTCCGTCGCGACTGTCGTGGTCATCGCACTTTCGGCCATCACCGCTACCTGCGCAATCCTGCCGCAGCAATTCGGATTCCTCCCGGCGGCCGCACAACTTCCCGACAACTTCGCACAGCGCTGCCCCTACCCCGCCGACTCACCAGAGGCCCGCATCCTCGCGGTCCTCTTCGTCGCACGTCTACGCGACGGTTACGTCTTCTTCACCGACCACCTGTCCTACTTCGCCATGCTTGACGACGATGCCGTGCACGCCGCTCTCCGCACCCTGGAGGCCGATGGGCGCATCACCATCGCGAAGAACACCTCCGCACTGACGGAAAAGGGCCGCGCCCGCGAGTTCGCTCAACTCACGGACACGGCCCTCGCCGGCTAGGAAGCCATGCTCGACGGCGACCCGACCACCGGGCTTACTCCCACTCGATGGTTCCCGGCGGCTTGGACGTGATGTCCAGGACCACTCGGTTGACCTCCGCCACCTCGTTGGTGATGCGGGTGGAGATCCGCTCGAGCACGTCGTAAGGCACGCGCGTCCAGTCGGCGGTCATCGCGTCCTCAGACGTCACCGGGCGCAGCACGATCGGGTGGCCGTAGGTGCGGCCATCACCCTGCACGCCCACGGAACGGACGTCGGCGAGCAGCACCACCGGGCACTGCCAGACGACGTCGTCCAGGCCGGCGGCGGTCATCTCCTCGCGGGCAATGGCGTCGGCGCGGCGCAGGGTGTCCAGGCGCTCCTCGTCGACGGCACCGATGATGCGGATGCCCAGGCCCGGGCCCGGGAACGGCTGGCGGCCGACGATGGCCTCCGGCAGCCCCAGCTCGCGGCCCACGGCGCGGACCTCGTCCTTGAACAGCAGGCGCAGCGGCTCGACGAGCGTGAACTCGACGTCATCGGGCAGGCCGCCGACGTTGTGGTGGCTCTTGATGTTCGCGGTGCCGGAGCCGCCGCCGGATTCGACGACGTCCGGGTACAGGGTGCCCTGGACCAGGAAGTCCACGGTCTCGCCCTCCGGCGCGCCCTCCAGGGCCCGGGCGACGGCGCGTTCGAAGGAGCGGATGAACTCGCGGCCGATGGTCTTGCGCTTGGTCTCCGGGTCGGTGATGCCGGCCAGCGCGTCGAGGAAGACCGCCGAGTCGTCGACGGTGATCAGCTTCGCGCCGGTGGCGGCGACGAAGTCCGTCTCCACCTGCTCGCGCTCTCCCTGGCGCAGCAGACCGTGATCGACGAACACGCAGGTGAGGCGGTCGCCGATGGCGCGCTGCACCAGCGCGGCGGCGACGGCGGAGTCGACGCCGCCGGACAGGCCGCAAATCGCCCGACCGTCGCCGACCTGCTCGCGCACGGCGTCGATGAGCTCCTCGGCGATGTTCGCGGCGGTCCAGTTCTGCTCGAGCCCCGCGATCTCGGTGAGGAAGCGCTCCAACGCCTGCTGGCCGTACGGCGAGTGGTTGACCTCCGGGTGGTACTGCACGCCGGCCATCTTCCGCTCGAGGCACTCGAACGCGGCCACCGGCGCGCCCTTGGTCGACGCGGTGACGGTGAAGCCCTCGGGGGCCTCGGTCACGGCGTCGCCGTGGCTCATCCACACCTCGTGGGTTTCCGGGGCGCCGGCGTGGAGCACGTCCTCGCCCGCCACGGTCATGGTGGTGCGGCCGTATTCGCGGTCGCCGGTGGCGGCGACGGTGCCGCCCAGCGCGCGGGTCATGGCCTGGAAGCCGTAGCAGATGCCGAACACCGGAATGCCCAGCTCGAGCAGCTGCGGATCCAGGGCCGGGGCATCTTCGGCGTAGACGCTGGACGGGCCGCCGGAAAGCACCAGCGCACGCGGGCTCTTGGCGCGGATCTCCTCGATCGTGGCGGTGTGCGGCACGACTTCGGAGTAGATGTTGGCCTCGCGAACGCGGCGGGCGATGAGCTGCGCATACTGCGCGCCGAAGTCGACGACGAGTACGGGGTGGTTTACCTGTTCAGACACACCGCGATTTTAGCGCACGTGCGGGGGCGGGCCCTTTTCGGCTCCGCCCCCGGCTTCGCGTCGGCTTCATGCTTTACGACGCCCGCCGCGTCGCCCGTCCACCGTCACCTGCGGACGGGCATGCCCAAATTGAGGGCGGCCGGGGCGTCGGCGGGCACGGTCGGGGCGACCGGGGCCACGGGCGCGACGTCGCGGTAGGCCTCGTCCTGCGACGGGCGGGGGTCGGCCTCGCCCTTGTTCGGCCACAGGGCGGTGGCGCGCTCGGCGATCGCGGTGATGGACAGCGACGGGTTGACGCCCGGGTTGGCGGGCATGGACGTGCCGTCGGTGATGTGCAGCGTCGGGTATCCCCACACGCGGTTGTACGGGTCGACGACGCCGCGCTCCGGGGAAGCCGAGATCGGCGCACCGCCGATGAAGTGGGCGGTGAGCGGAATGTTGAAGATCTCGCCCCATGTGCCGCCGGCGATGCCGCCGATCTTCTCGGCGACGCGGCGGGTGGCTTCGTTGCCCGCGGGGATCCACGACGGGTTGGGTTCGCCCTCGCCCTGACGCGACGACAGCAGGCGCAGCGGCCCCCACTTGTTCAGGTGGGTGGTCAGGCTGTTGTTCGAGTTCTGCATCACCAGCGAGATCACGGTGCGCTGCGACCACTTGCGCAGGTTGAACAGCTGGAAAATGACCTTCGGGTCGGCGGCGAGCTCCTTGATCAGCTTCCACCAGCGCGGCCCGCCGGCGCCGCCGTCGGTCATGAGGGTCTGCAGCAGGGCGATGGCGTTGGACCCCTTGCCGTAGCGCACCGGCTCGATGTGGGTGTTGGGCTCCGGGAAGAACGACGACGTGATGGCCACGCCCTCCGAGTAGTCGGCGTTCGGGTCGAGGGTCGGGCGCATGGCGCCGACGATGGCCTCGGAGTTGGTGCGGGTCAGGTAGCCCAGGCGCGACGACATGTTGGGCAGGTGTCCGTCGCTGCGCTGGCGGTGCAGCAGGTTCTGGCTGCCCCAGGAACCGGCGGCGACGATGACCTGGTCCGCGGTGTACGTGCGGCGGCGCTTGTTCACCCAGGCGCCCGTGCGCTCGGTGACGACGTCCCACGAGCCGTCGGCCCGCGGGTGGAGCTCGCGGACGGTGGTGCGCGGGATGATGTGCGCCCCGGCCGCCTCCGCCAGGTGGAGGTAGTTCTTCAGCAGGGTGTTCTTGGCGTTGTGGCGGCAGCCGGTCATGCACTCGCCGCATTCGGTGCACGCGCGGCGCTCGGGGCCGGCACCGCCGAAGTACGGGTCGGGCACGAGTTCGCCCGGAGCGCCCTCGCCGCCGGTCTTTTCGCCGAAGAACACGCCGACGGGCGTCGGCACGAACGTGTCGCCGACGCCCATGTCCTCGGCGACTTCCCGCATGACGCGGTCGGCGGGGGTGACCGACGGGTTGGTGACCACGCCGAGCATCTTGCGGGCCTGCTCGTAGTACGGGGTCAGCTCCTTCTCCCAGTCGGTGATGTCCGCCCACTGCGGATCCCGGAAGAACGGCGACGGCGGCTTGTACAGCGTGTTGGCGTAGTTCAGCGACCCGCCGCCGACGCCGGCGCCGGCGAGGATCATCACGTCCTTGAGCAGGTGGACCCGCTGCACGCCGAACAGGCCGAACTGCGGGGCCCACAGGTACTTGTGCAGCCGCCAGCTGGTCTTGGCGAACTCATGGTCCTCGAACCGGCGGCCCGCCTCGATCACGCCGACGCGGTATCCCTTCTCGGTCAGCCGCAGCGCGGCCACCGAGCCTCCGAAGCCCGAGCCGATCACCAACACGTCATAGTCGCGTCGCGCACCCATGTCACTCTTCCCTCCCCGCCCCGCGGGGCGGACGTTCCGGGCGGCGGCCGGGCTGGTGGCGCACCGCCTCTTTTTGGCAACGGTAGCAATCAACCCGGTTGCCGGAACCGTTTTTCCGGAGACTCGCGCCCGCGACGCGAAAGCGGCGCCCGGGACAAACCCGGGCGCCGCCCTCCATGAAACGCGGTGTCCGACCGCGCGAAAAACTAGTGGATGGCCAGGTCCACGCGCTGGAAGGACTTCACGTCCGTGAAGCCGCACTTGGCCATGGCCCGCTTGATGCCGCCGACCAGGTTGCGGGTGCCGAACGGATCGGCGGCCGGGCCGAAGAGCAGCTCCTCCATCGACGGGTGCTCGGCGCTCTCCGGGGCCAGGTGGACGTTGTCGACGAAACCGCGCGGGTACTTCGGGTGCGCGGCGGCCGACGGCCAGTGCCAGCCCTTGCCCGGCGCCTCCGCAGCGTCGGCCAGCAGGTGCGACAGCGCAACCGCATCGGCGCCGCAGGCGATGGCCTTGGCGATGCAACCCGCGGTTTCGATGCCGCCGTCGGCGATGACGTGGACGTAGCGGCCGCCGGTCTCGTCCAGGTAGTCGCGGCGGGCCGCGGCGGCGTCGGCGATGGCCGTGGCCATGGGCACGTCGATGCCCAGAGCCGACGGCGTCGTCGTGGTGCCCGGGCCGACGATGACGCCGGCCGCGCCCGTGCGCATCATGTGCAGCGCCGTGCGGTAGTCCACCACGCCGCCCACGATGACCGGCACGTCGAGCGAGCCGATGAAGTCCTTCAGGTTCAGCGGCTCGCCGTCGGAGGTGACGTGCTCCGCGGAAATCAGGGTGCCCTGGACGACCAGCAGGTCGATGCCCGCCTTCACCAGGATCGGGGTCAGTTCACGGCACCGCTGCGGGCTGACTCGCACGGCCGTGATGGCGCCGGTCTCGCGCAGCTCGGTGATCCGGCGGACCAGCAGTTCCTCGTCGATCGGCGCCGCATGCAGCTCCTGCAGCACCTTGTTCGCGGACTCGGGCGTCCACTCCGCACCCGACGCGGCCTCGACGACCTTCGCGATCGCCGCGGCACCGTCCTCGTGGCGGGCCCAAATGCCCTCCGCGTTCAGCACCGCCAGGCCACCCAGGCGGGCGAACTCCGCCGCCGACTCCGGGCCGGAGATCGAATCGGTCGGGTGCATCATAAGCGGGAAGCCGAACTCGTAGGCGTCGATGTTCCACCGCGTGTCCACGTCCTTCGACGAACGGGTGCGGCGGGACGGCACGATGGCGACGTCCTCGAGCTCATAGGTGCGGCGGGCCTCGCGGCCCATGCCGATTTCGACCATGTCACGCAATGTGGAATTCCTTCTTTAGGCGTTGTGCCCGCGGCCGCCCCACCACGGGAGGGCCCGGGGCGCGGCGATACAGCGGGAAACTAGCGCTGGTAGTAGTTCGGCGCCTCGACCGTCATCTGGATGTCGTGCGGGTGGGACTCGCGCAGGCCGGCCGCCGTGATCTGCACGAACTTGGCCTCGTTGAGCTGCTCGATGGTCGCCGACCCCGTGTAGCCCATCGCGGCGCGCAGACCGCCGACGAGCTGGTGGACGATCGCATCGAGGTGACCGCGGAAGGGCACGCGACCCTCGATGCCCTCCGGCACCAGCTTCTCCTCCGACAGCACGTCGGCCTGGAAGTAACGGTCCTTGGAAAACGAACGCTTCTCGCCCGTCAGGCCACGCCCCTGCATGGCGCCCAGCGAGCCCATGCCGCGGTACATCTTGTACTGCTTGCCGTTGACCACGACGGTCTCACCCGGCGCCTCGGCCGTGCCCGCCAGCAGCGAACCCAGCATGACCGTCGACGCGCCGGCGGCCAGCGCCTTGGCGATGTCGCCCGAGAACTGCATGCCGCCGTCGGCGATGATCGGCACGCCCGCCTTCTTCGCCGGCACGGCCGCCTCCATGATCGCGGTGATCTGCGGGGCGCCCACGCCCGCGACGACGCGGGTGGTGCAGATCGAGCCCGGGCCGATGCCGACCTTGATGGCGTCGGCGCCCGCCTCGATCATGGCCTCCGCCGCGGCCCGGGTGGCCAGGTTGCCGCCGATGACCTGCACGCGGTCGCCGAACTCCTTCTTCACGCGCGACACCATCTCCAGCACGCCGGAGTTGTGGGCGTGGGCGGTGTCCACGACGAGCGCGTCCACGCCGGCGTCGGCAAGCGCATGCGCGCGCTTCCACGAATCCTCGCCGGTGCCGATGCCCGCGCCGACCAAGAGACGACCCGAACCGTCCTTGGAGGAATTCGGGTACTGGTCCTGCTTGACGAAGTCCTTCACCGTGATCAGACCGGTCAGCTTGCCCTCGCCGTCGACGATCGGCAGCTTCTCCACCTTGTGGGAGCGCAGCAGGTTCAGGGCGGCGTCGCCCGAAACGCCCTGCTCCGCCACGACCAGCGGCATCGGCGTCATGACCTCGCGGACCGGACGCGACGGATCGGTCTCGAACCGCATGTCGCGGTTGGTGCAGATGCCGACCAGCTTGCCCTCGTCATCGACGACCGGCAGACCCGAAATGCGGAAACGGGCGCACTTCTGGTCGACCTCCCCGATCGTCTCGTCCGGCGAGCACGTCACCGGGTTGGACACCATGCCGGCCTCGGAACGCTTGACGATCTCGACCTGCTGCGCCTGATCCTCCACCGACAGATTGCGGTGCAGGATGCCCATGCCGCCCTGGCGGGCCATCGCGATGGCCATGCGGGACTCGGTCACCGTGTCCATCGCCGCCGACACGATCGGCACGTTGAGGCGCAGCTCGCGGGTCAGCTGAGTGGACGTGTCCACTCCGGACGGGATCACGTCCGAGGCATCCGGGATGAGCAGAACATCGTCGAAGGTGAGACCGACGAGCGGGATCTTGCCCGCGTCATCGCCACCCAAGCTGATTCCGGTGGGGTTCGTCATGGATTGTCGTCCTCCTGGTCGCGCCGCCGAAAGTTCGGATTACCCAACAGGGTAATCCCAATCTCGGGCGGGTAGTAACTTGGCCCCGGCCCCGGCTACGGTGGGCGGTGTGAATCGTGATTTTTGGTCGTCCATGCCGCGTGACCCTTTCGAGGGCGATCCCGACGACCCGTCGCACCTGCTCGAACCGGACGAACCCTTCGTTCCGCTGACCGCCCAGGAGCGCCGCGAGGTCGAGGAGGACCTCGAAGCCGTGCGCACGTTCCGCGCCGACCTCGCCCCCAGGGGCCTGTGGGGCGTGTCCATGATGTGCGAGGACTGCAACGAGCCGCACTACTACAACTGGGACGTCCTGGAAACGCACTACGTGCTGCTGCTCAAGGGCGAGCAGTCCCCCGTCCACGAACCGCAGTACGACCCGGATCCGTCGCGATACGCGCCGTGGGACTACTGCGCGGGCTACGTCGACGGGCGCCGCGACCGCTAGTCCCGCAGCCGCGCCCCGGCGCGGTCATTCACCCGGCATCTGCGGCAGCGCCGAACGCACCGTCTCGGGGTCGGCCGTCGGCAGCGTCGGCTGTTCATTGACCAACGGCGGGCCGACGGTCTCTTCCGGCGCGCCCGACGACCCCTGGCCGACGGTCGACGTCACCGTCTCCGTCACGGTCTCGGTGCGCACCTCGGTGTGGGTGACCACCCCCGGTTCCAGCGTCCGCGTTTCCCGGTGGGTGGTGGTGCGCTCGTTGGTCACCGTCTCCGGGGCTCGGGTGACGGTGCGGACGCGCTCGACCGTCTCACGCATCTGCGATTCCAACGCGGGGCGGTCGTTTTCCTCTACCTCCGCCAGCAGCCGCTCGGCATGCTCCAGCAATTCGCGGGCGCGTTCGGCATCGCCGGCCTTGCCCGCGGCGTCGGCCTCGTCCAGAGTCGACGCCAGTTCCAACTCCACGGAGCGGTCCCCGAACAGGGTCACCCGCGCCGGCCACAGGGAGCTGCCCGGGGTGGCGGAGTGGACGGCGGAAAGACCTCCGGCGACCAGCACCAGAGACGCGGCCGCGCCGATCAGGGCGCTGCCGATGCGTGACGGCCGCCACCAGGCGGCGGGCCCCTCGACGACGGTGCCCGACGCATCGTCGGCGGTGCCGGATCCGTCCCCGGCGGCGTCGTCCTCGACTGCGGCGTCTGCCTCGACGTCGTCTTCGGTCGCCACGACCTCGACGTCCACGACGTCGCGCGCGGGCATGGCCACGGCGGGGTCGATGTCCGGAAACGGCGGCAGCTCGGCATCGGCGGCGATGCGGGCGTCGGCGATCAGGGACGCGAGGTAGGAATCGGTGCCGTAGACGCCGGCTCCGCACACGTCGCGTCGACCGGCGGCGAGGGCGTCGAGGAATCGATCGTCCGCCGCCAACTCCTGCTGGGTGGGCATATGCTCCACGCCAGACACCGCATGACCCCGCCGGGTGCCCCGGGGGTCACGGTGATCGCCCATCGCCGTCTCCTCGTCCTTCCGTCCGTTCACGGTCATCGCGCCTTCCGGGTTTCCCCGGTTCGTTCGCGCGACGCCTTTTCCTCGACCACCGCGCGGAGCTTCGCCAACGCGCGGTGCTGTGCGACCCGGACCGCGCCGGGGGTGCTTCCGACGAGCTGCGCGACTTCCTCCGCCGGCAGCCCCTCGAACACCCTCAGGATGATGATGTCGCGGGCCTTGTCACTCAGTGAATCGAGAAGGTCGCGGACTTCGTTACCGGCATCTTCCAGGAGCACGGCTTCTTCCGGCCCGCTCCCCGTCACGGGGGTATCCGGCAGCGTGTCGCTGGGGTGGGACAGGTCCCTGGCGCCGGCGCGGTGGGCGTCGGCGACCTTGTGGGAGGCGACTCCGTATACGTACGCCATGAACGGCCGTCCGCGATCGGTGTACCGGTCGAGGGACTTGGCCACGGCGAGCATGGTCTCCTGCGCGACGTCGTCGGCGGACACCGCACCGTCCTGGCCCATGCGCGCGCGGCAGTAGCGGACGATGGGCGGGTGGATGTGGCGCATCAGGGAGTCGAATGCGGCTCCGTCGCCGTCGATGGCACGCCGCACCCAATCGCGGACCATGTCATCGTCGGCCATGCCATTCCTTCCCTATCCGCCGTCGGCCGGGGTTTCCGCCGCCGGGACGGGCCATCGCGGTGATCGGCGGCGCGGTGGCCGTCGCGGGGACGCGGCCCGCGAACCGAATCGTCCGACGTTGACGTTCGTCGCCAATGTGCATTGATCGTACAACACCGCAAATAGAGGTATTCGCAGCCGCGGGCGGCGGCGCCGGCCCCGTGAGCCGCGCCACTGCCGGAACCCCTCAGATCCCGCCTGCCCGAGAAGTTCTCCGAAACTGTGCCCCGATTCTGCCGATTGGTTCCCCGGACGTAACCAACGGTTCACCATGCGGGCCCACACTGGCCGCCGTGACCGTCCCCGACCCGAGGACGACGCACGCGGGCCGCCCCGGCGGACCGATCCGCGTTTGATGCGATACACGAGTGTCTTTTATCTAGGAGATTCCCGGCCATGACTCACATCGATCACCTCCCCGGACCGAATGCGGACCTGTGGGACTGGCAGCTCCACGGTTCCTGCCGTGGCGCGGATTCCTCGGTGTTCTTCCATCCCGAAGGTGAGCGCGGCCGCGCCCGGGCAATGCGCGAGATGCGCGCCAAGTCCATTTGCCAGGCGTGCCCGGTGCTGGAGCAGTGCCGCACCCATGCGCTGTCGGTCGGTGAGCCGTACGGCATCTGGGGCGGCATGAGCGAGGCCGAGCGGTCGGAGATCCTCCGCAACCGCCCGCGTCGCCGACGCGACAAGGTTCGCGAGACCGTCCTGGTGTGACGCCACCGCCGCCGCCCGTGCAGGGTCGCGGCGGTTTTTCTTTCGGCCCGGGTTCGGGCCGGCCCGGCTTCGTTGGCTTTGCGACGACCACGGGGCGGGCATCCCACCCGGGTCACGCCTCGCACCCGGGCCGCACCGCAGCACCGAAACATCACGCTGCGGCACCGAAACGAAAAACGACGCCCCACCCGGCCAATCGGCCGAATGGGGCGTCGCAGGGCGAAGGGGGCGCCCACGCGCGACTAGTGCGCGTGACCGTGTCCCTCCGGCTCCTCCTCGGGCTTGTCCACCACGGAGGCCTCCGTGGTGAGCAGCATGCGGGCCACCGACGCGGCGTTGACCACCGCGGAGTGGGTGACCTTCACGGGGTCGATGACGCCGGCGGCGATGAGGTCGCCGTACTCGCCGGTGGCGGCGTTGTAGCCCTCGCCGTTCGGCAGTTCGCCGATGTGGTGGACCACCACGGAGCCGTCGACGCCTGCGTTGACGGCGATCCAGAAAGCCGGCTTGGTCAGGGCGCGGGCCAGGGCGCGGACGCCGACGGCTTCGTCGCCGGTGAACTCGTCGGCGTAGCCCTCCAGCTCGCGGGAGATCTGCACGAGCACGGAACCACCGCCGGCGATGACGCCCTCCTGCACCGCGGCACGCGCGGCGTTGATGGCGTCTTCGACGCGCAGCTTGCGCTCGTTGACCTCGGTTTCGGTGGCGGCGCCGACGCGGATGACGGCCACGCCGCCGGACAGCTTCGCCAGGCGCTCCTCGAGCTTTTCGCGATCCCACGTGGAATCGGTGCGCTCGATTTCGTTGCGCAGGTGCTGGCGGCGCTCCTCGACGGCCTCGGCGGTGCCGGCGCCGTCGACGATGACGGTCTCGTCCTTGGTGATGGTGATGCGGCGGGCGCGGCCCATGACCTCCAGGCCGGTGTCCTTCAGCTGCATGCCGGTGTCTGCGGTGACCACGGTGCCGTCGGTGACGACGGCGAGGTCCTCCATGAACTCCTTGCGGCGGTCGCCGAAGTACGGGGCCTTCACGGCCGCGACCTTGAGGGTCTTGCGCATCGCGTTGATGACCAGCGCGGACAGGGCCTCGCCCTCGATGTCCTCGGCCATGATCAGGGTCGGCTTGCCCGACTCGGCGATCTTCTCCAGCAGCGGCAGGAACTCCGGCAGCGACGTGATCTTCTCGCGGACGAGCAGGATCTGCGCGTCCTCGAGGACGGCCTGCTGCGCGTCGACGTCGGTGATGAAGTACGGGGACAGGAAGCCCTTGTTGAAGGACACGCCCTCGGTGACCAGCAGGTCGGTGGCGATGGTCTGCGACTCCTCGACGGAGACCACGCCGTCCTTGCCGACCTTGTCCATGGCGCCGGCGACCAGGTCGCCGATCTCCTCGTCACGCGAGGACACGGTGGCCACCTGCGCGATGGACGCGGAGTCGGTGACCGGGGTGGCCTTGGACTTCAGCAGCTCGACGGTCTTGTCGGCGGCGGCGGCGATGCCGCGGTTGAGGGCGACGGGGTTGGCGCCGGCCGCGACGTTGCGCAGGCCCTCGTGGACGAGCGCCTGGGCGAGCAGCGTCGCGGTGGTGGTGCCGTCGCCGGCGATGTCGTTGGTCTTGACGGCCACCGACTTGACCAGCTGGGCGCCGACGTTTTCGAACGGGTCCTCGACGTCGATGTCGCGGGCGATGGTCACGCCGTCGTTGGTCACCAGCGGACCGCCGAACGCCTTGTCCAGCACCACGTTGCGGCCCTTGGGGCCCAGGGTCACCTTGACGGCGTCGGCCAGCGTGTCCACGCCCCGCTTGAGGCCGTCGCGGGCCTCTTCGTTGAATGCAATGAGCTTGGCCATGTGGGTCCGCCCTAATTCTCGATGACGGCGAGGATGTCGCGCTGGGACAGGAGCAGGTACTCCTCGCCCTGGTACTTCAGCTCGGTGCCGCCGTACTTGGAGAAGATGACGACGTCACCCTCCTTGACGTCCATCGGGATGCGGTCGTCGTCGTCCGCCCAGCGGCCGGGGCCCACGGCGATGACGGTGGCCTCCTGCGGCTTCTCCTTCGCGGAGTCGGGGATGACCAGGCCGGACGCGGTGGTGGTCTCGGCTTCGTTGATCTGGACCAGGACGCGGTCCTCGAGCGGCTTGATGTTGACGTTCGCCACGATGAATTCCTCCATGAGCGGGGCACCCGTCGCGGCCCTTTTTCGTCGGGTGCGGGCGGCGGGCGCCTGGTTGATGTTCTTGTGCCGGTTGGTCTGCCGTGCACAGCCGTCGTCGCGGGTGAACAACTGTGTGTCAAACAACCTTGCTGGCACTCTACCCCCGCGAGTGCCAGCACTCAACCTTGGAGGGTGCGGGCCGCGCGTACGGTCGCGGCCGGTGCGGGCGGCCGCGCCCCGCCGAGGCGGGCGGGGCGTGCGGGGTTTGCTTTACGACGCCCCGCCGGGAAGCGCGATGAGCTCCTCCACCGGCATCGACGGGTCGGTGGCGCACCCGTAGCCGGACGGTTCGGCGCCGGCGGCGATGAGGTGGGCGGCGATGGCGCCGATCATCACCCCGTTGTCGGTGCACAGGCGCATCGGCGGCACGTGCAGCGTCAGGCCCGCTTCGGCGCACCGCTCGGCGGCGAGTTCGCGCAGTCGGGAGTTGGCGGCCACTCCCCCGCCCAGCAGCAGGGTCGTCGCGCCGACGTCCTTCGCGGCGCGGACGGCCTTGAACGTCAGCACGTCGCACACCGCCTCCTGGAACGACGCGCAGGTGTCGGCCATGTCGATGACGCGGCCCTCGCGTTCGGCGGCTTCGACGTATCGGGCGACGGCGGTCTTCAGGCCGGAGAACGAAAAGTCGTGCCGGGAATCCTGCGGCCGCATCATCCCGCGGGGGAACTTCACCGCCGCGGGGTCGCCGTCCTTGGCCAGGCGGTCGATGACGGGTCCGCCGGGGTAGCCCAGGCCGAGCAGCCTCGAGACCTTGTCGTAGGCCTCGCCGGCGGCGTCGTCGAGGGTCGATCCCAATTCCGTCATCGGACGCCCGGCACCGCGCACGTGCAGCAGCTGCGTGTGCCCGCCGGAGACCAGCAGCGCCACGGCATTGGTCAGGTCCGCGCCATCGAGGGCGCCGACGGCAACGTGGCCGCCCAGATGGTTGACCCCGTAGAACGGCACGTCCCACGCCGCCGCGTACGCCTTCGCGCCGGCCGACCCGACCAGCAGCGCCCCCGCCAATCCGGGCCCCACCGTGGCGGCGACGCAATCGGGGATGAAACGCCCCTCCCCGGAGTCGGGGCCGAGCGCCTCCCCCGCACGTCGCAAAGCCTCGCGGACCACCGGCTGCAGGGCCTCCAAGTGCGCGCGCGAGGCGATCTCGGGCACGACGCCGCCGAAGCGGGCGTGCTGCTCCATCGACGACGCCACGACATCGGAGAGGACCTCGATCCGCGGACGGTCGGCCGAACCCTCCTGCTCCGCGGGAAGGTCATCCGACCAGGTGACGCGCATGACGGCGGCGCCCGTTTCGTCGCAGGAGCTTTCGACGGCGAGGATCGTGCGGCTGTGCTGGGCGGCGGCGCTGGAGGTCATGCCCGAATTCTACGACCCGCCCGCCGCCGGCCGACGCATCGTGTACGCGTCGGCGCCGGACTGGCGGTAGTAGCGCTTGCGCACCCCGATGGTTTCGAACCCGTGCGCGGTGTACAGGCCGACCGCCGGTTCGTTGTCTGTGCGCACTTCCAGGAACACCGGCCCCGGCGCGGCGTCGGCGACGGACAGCAGATGTTCCAGCAGTTCCCGGCCCACGCCGCGGCCGCGCAGGACGGAGTCGACGGCGATGGTGTGGATCTCGTACTCGGGCGCCGACTCCGGCCCCAGCCTGGTGATTCCGCCGTAGGCGAGCACCCGGTCGACGCCCTTCGCGGCACCGCCGTCGGGGATGACCCAACCGAGGTAGAGGTTGGCGGGGCTGGCCAGTTCGGCGGCGAAGGCGGACTCGGGCCACGGGTCGTCGCCGGCGAAGATCTGGGCTTCCAGCGCGGCGCATCCCGACGCCGCCCCGGGAGCCAGCCGCCCGAAGGTGGCGGCGGCCAACAGCTGATCCGGGTTCGGGCCGGGTCCCGCGCCGATCACGCGCCGTCCCGCTTCGCGACGTCCACGTCCGGAATCGCAGGGGACTTGGGCACGGGTTTCGGCGGAGTCGCGTCGGGGCGTCGGAGGTACAGCGGCACCAATGCGGCGGCCGGCCCCGCGAGAGCGGCGGTGGCGGAAAACGGCGTGTGGTCGGGTTCGCCGTCGCCGTCGGCGTCCGGACCGTCTTCGTCGTGGTGGTATTCCAACTCGGCGACGGCGGCGGCGACGAGTCCGGCGGGCGTCGGATATGCGCCGGTGATGCGGGAATCCGCGACCACCGCGGCGACGTCGGTGTCGGCGAAGCCCGCCCGGACGTCGGCGCACTTGTCCGCGTCGCCGACGAACTGCCCGGGCACGAAATCGGGGACGTCCTCCAGCACGGCATCGGCGCAGGCCGCCGCAGCCATCACAGCCGGCCCCCACACCCGTCGACCATCGCGGTAGGCGGCGACGTAGACCTCCCGGCGACGGGCGTCGGTGACCACCATGACGTCGCCGGGCAGGGCTTCCCCGCCCGGATGGGCCAGCGCGTCGAGCGAACATGCGCCGTGGGCCGGCACCTCCCACGCATCGGCGAACGACGCCGCGGTGGCCATGCCCACCCGAAGGCCGGTGAAGGGGCCGGGGCCGCAGCCGACGACGACGGCCCCGACCGCGCGGGCGGCGCCACCCCCGAGCCCGGCGTCGGCCAGGCACGTCCGGATCAGCGGCGTGAGCACCTCATTGTGGGCGCGCGCGTCGACGTGACCGGCCGCCGACAATTCCTCGAGCATCGGCGACCGGCGACCGTTGGCCGCACGCTCGCCGGGCAGCTCGGCGACGTGGACGAGACCGGCGGTGACCTGCGGCGTGGACGTGTCGACGGCGAGTACGAACATGTCCGTCACGATACCCGCCGCCACGTCACTTCCCGGACGTCATCCGCCGAGGAACGGTCGATGCTCACCAGCAGCAGGGAGTCGGACAGTTGCTCGACCAGGCCGGCGCCCCATTCGGCGACGACGACGCAGGACTCCAGATCCGTGTCCAGGTCGAGGGAGTCCAGGGCGTCGAGGGCGTCGAGGCCCCCGACGGACGAGGCGCCACCGGCCTCCCCTGTGTCCGGTCCTTCCTCGCCGAACAGCCGGTAGGCGTCGACGTGGACCAGATCCGGTCCGCCGCCCAGGCTGCGGTGGTGACGGGCGATGGTGAACGTCGGGCTGGTCACCCGCCCGCGAACGTTCATGCCCGCGGCGATGCCCTGGGTCAGCGTGGTCTTGCCCGCGCCCAGCGGACCATCGAGGATGACCAGATCACCGGCGACCAACGTGGCCCCGAGTTCCTCGCCGAAGGCCCGCATGTCCTCGGCCGTCGGCAATGTCCGTGCACCGGATTCCTGGAAAGTGCTGGGGCGGGAAGTCATGGGGACATCGTAATGCGGGCCCCGGATCGCCCCCACCGGGGCCGCGCACCGGCCGGTTTTCGTCTGCGTCGGCCGGTTCGTCCACCGGCCGCCTCCTACACCGGCCAGTTCTCGCGGACGAGGGTCTCGATGGCCCCGCCGACCAGCTTCGGCTGCTCCAGCTGCACCATGTGGCCGGCGCCGGGCACCCTCACCAGGCGGGCGCCGGGCCAGCCCTCGATGATGTCCACCGCCCGCTCGTACGGGATCATCCGATCCTTGTCGCCGGCGATGACCACGCCGGGATGGCCCTCCAACGCGGCGACGCCCTCCGACTCGTCGTGAAGCTGCAACGCGCCGAAGAAATTGAAGATCGTCGTGGCGTGCGTATCGTCGATCATCTTCTCGTTGAGTTTCACGATCGCACGCGGCGTCCGCTGATCCCCGAAGGAAGCGCCGCGGATGAGGGGCATCTCCCCCACCGTCGCCAACTGCCGGACCTGGTTGGCCAACTGGGGCAACGACTTCGCGGTCTTCGTCAGCGCCTGGCCGACGGGCCCGAGCATCATCTGCGGAATGCCGCCCTTGGACAGCCCCGCCGACGCCGTGGCCAGCAGCGCCACTCCCGACACCCGCTCCATCAACTCCGGGTGTCGGCGGGCGAAGGACATCACGGTCATGCCGCCCATCGAATGCCCGACCAGGAAAATGCGCCCGGCCGGGACGCGCTCGCGGATGATGCACGCCAAATCATCGGCCGTGTGGCCGATGGTGCAGGCCTCGGCCTCTGGGTCGCCGGAATCGCCGTGGCCGCGCTGATCCCAGAACAGCAACCGCACATCATCGCCGAAGCTCTTGCGGAACTGATGCGACAGCAGGCACCACGAATCCTTGCGCTGGCAGTACCCGTGGGTGAACACGATGGTCACCGGGGCGGTCTGGAATCCGCGCTCGACGACGCACAGGTCGAGGCCGTCCGACGAGGTCACCGTCCCCGACCAGGTGGCATCGCCCAGCGTCAGCAGCTCGGGCGGGACGGTCGCGGCGTTGCGGGCGAGCCAGTGCTCGCGCCAGCCGATGACGCCCGCGCCGGCCGCGGTGGCCAGCGCACCGGCGCCGGCGACGATCCCCCACCCGGGAATGCCGCCCCGCCCGCCGGACCGCCCCGCCCCGACCGCGCCACGACTACGTCCGGCCATGGTCCGCCCCCGATTCGCCGACCCCGACGTGCCGCCTGCGCGTGCGGCCGCGCGGCGCCGTCAGAATCTCGTAGTTGATGGTGCCCGCCGCCGCGGCGAGTTCGTCGGCGGTCGGCTCGCCCTCGCGCGTGCCCACGATGACGGCGACGTCGCCGGGCCGCACCGGGGCGTCGGGACCGAGGTCGACGACGAACTGGTCCATGCACACGCGCCCGACCTGCGGGTAGCGCACCCCGTTGATGCTGACGTCGAACTTGCCCGACGCCGAGCGCGGCATGCCGTCGGCGTAGCCGCATGGGATGATCGCCGTCCGGGTGTCGCGTTCGGCGACCCACGTGCGCCCGTAGCTGACGGCCTCGCCGGCGGGGACGTCCTTGATCACGGGGATGCGCGCCTCCCACCGCATCACCGGGCGCAGTCCGTGGGCGCGGCCGGCGACCGGTTCCAGGCCATAGACGGACAGGCCGGGGCGGACCATGTCGAAGGACAGGTCGGGGCGGGTCAGCGCTCCCGGCGAGTTGGACAGGTGGTTGAGTTGCTTGACGACGCCCGCCTTCTCCAGAATGGCCGCCGCCTCGCGGAACCTCCCCGCCTGCATGTCGTTTGCGGGGTTGTCGGGCTCGTCGGCGCAGGCCAGGTGCGAGAAAACGCCGGTGCAGTCGATTTCGCCGCGGGCGTGGGCGTCGCCGAACCGGGCGGCGACGCGTTCGAAGGCGCCGTCGACGACGGAGATGCCCGAGCGGTTGAGCCCCGTGTCCGCCATGGCGGTGACCGTCGGGCGGACGTTGGCGCGGCGACCGGCGGCGATGACCGCGGCCAGGTGCTCCTCCGACGCCACGCCCAGGTGAATGCCCGACGCCACGGCCGCCTCCAGCTCCAGCGCCTCATCGGGGTGCCACAGCCACGCCAGGATCATCGCCGACGTGCCGCGCAGCTCCAGCGACTCGCGCAGGTCCAGCGCCTCCTGGAGCGTGGCCACGCCGAGTTGGTCGGCGCCGGCCCGCACCGCGGCGCCCGCGACCTCGGTGGCCCCCTGCGAGTAACCGTCGGCCTTCACCACGGCCATCAGGCGCCGGGCGCCCGACGCCTTCTTGATGGTCCCGATGTTGTGGCGCACCGCCGCAAGATCCACCGTCTGCACGAGCAACCCGGGAAACGTGGGATCGGCCGGGGACGGGACGGTCTCCCCGGGGCCGGCCCCTTCGTCCGACGGATTCCGATTCCCGGATGGTGTCCGATCGTCGGATGCGTTCGCTCCTCGTGCGGCGTTCATGTCGGTCATTGTGCCACCGACGGCCACGCGGTCTCCGCCGCCAGTGCCGCAGTGGCCTCCCGGATGGCCCCGGCGATGAGCGACGCCGACGTCGGCGCATACCCGGCCGGCGTGCGGGCCGCGACTTCGGCCGCCCGGGCGTGGACGGTGACCGCCGGCGCGATCCCCGCCATGCCGTCCTTGGCCATCCACGCCCCGACCAGACCGGACAGCACGTCACCGCTGCCGGGCGTCGCCGCCCACGACGTGCCCGCGTCGATGATGCGCACCGTGCCCGTGCGGTGGCCGTGCCCGGCCGGCATCGCCACGACGGTGCGCCGGCCCTTGAGCAGCACCGCACAATCCAGGGCGACGGCCATCGCCTTCGCGGCGCCGATCGGATGGTCGGCGGGATCGGGCAGCGCCTCGGCTCCCGCTTCCGCCATCGCATCGGACAGACGGCGGAACTCCCCGGCGTGCGGAGTCAACAACGTCTCCCCCTCGCGGGCCACGAGCTTCTCCCTCAGTTCCGGGTGCCGCGCCAGCAGGGTGATGGCGTCGGCGTCGACGAGCAGGGGCTCGTCACGGCTCAACAACTCAGCCAACTCCGCAGCCGCCGCATCATCGGTGCCGCGGCCCGAACCGACCACCCACGCGTCGACCCGGCCGGCGTCGTCAAGCGAAGCATGCGCGACCACCTCCGGCAGCGCGCGCACCACCTCCGCCGACACGGCACCGACGTAGCGGACCATCGCGGACGTCGCCCGCACCGCCGCCGTGGTCGCCAGCACGCCCGCACCCGGATACCTGTCACCGCCCGCGCAGATGCCGACGACCCCGCCGGAGTACTTGTCATCCTCGGCACCCGGCTCCAGATCACGCGGAAAACCCGGGCGGGGCGGGCGCGGATGATCGCCGACCGAGGTCCACACGTCACCCGGATCGACGTCGTACAGCGTCGGCCACGTGAAGGCATTGCGCGGCGGCACCGCCAGCGACCGGTAATACGTCCACGTCTCCGTGGTGCTCTCGGCGGCGTCGCGGGCGAGATCCCGATGCAACTGGCCATGCAGACTGCGGCCGGCCTCCGCACCCGCCGGCCACTTCTCCCGCGGCAGCAGATGCAACTCGGGGCCGTCGCCGTCGAGCGCGATGTCCGCCACCACGACCTCGCCGCACTGGTCCGACAGCGCATGGGCGAAACGCAGACCGCCGAACGTCACCGTCACATCGGCGGTGACGTGGCCCGGCAATTCCAGCGTGCGCGGCGACGGCTCATCCGGATCCCCCGGCTCCCACTGCGGGTCCGGGATCGACGCCCCCGGCACGGTCTCCCCCGTATCCGCGGCCACGCCCGAGGGGACGTCGATGGACAGGAAACGGGCGTGGTTCTTCGCCGCCACCCGCACGATCCGCGCCGCCTTCTCCCGCAGCGCCCCCGTGCCCCCGAGCCCCACGATGCCGTCGATGACCAGGCAATACCCCCACGGACGCGCCGACTCCGGGTGCGCGGGATCCAGCGGCTCGGGGTTGCCGTCGCCACGCAGGCCCGCAGGGAAATCCGGCAACCCGTCGACCAGCACCGCCCCACCGCGGCGGCGGAACGTGGCCAGCGCGCGCTCGTGCGGGGCGTCGCCCAGCAGCACCGCGTCGACGCCGATGCCCTCGGCGGCCAACAGCGACCCCGCGTACAGGGCGTCGCCGCCGTTGCCGCCCGAGCCGACCAGCAACAGAACGCGCGTGGCGTAGCGGCCCAGGAAATACGGTTTCGGGGCGGAGAGCATCACCTTCGCCGCGTCGGCGACGGCCTTGGCCGCGTGCCTCATCAATTCATCCGGTTCATCCTGCGCCCTCAACAGGGGCCCTTCGGCACGGCGGATCTGGTCGACGGTGAAGACGGCTTCCATGACCCGAGACTACGTCCGGCCGCGGATTCACGCCCGAGGCGACCACGGCGACGACGACGCCACCCGGCTGTCGCGGATCCAGGCGCCGACCGTCGCCAAGCGGGGCCCGACGAGATGCACCACCCCCAAATTCGGCGAAAGCCCGACGGCGACTAACGCCGACGCGGCGGTGGAGGGGACTATGTTGCAATCGCGCGGTGGCCATCGGTCGGGCGCGCCCCGCCGCGCCGTGCTCCGGGCCCCGTGCCCCGTCCCTCGTCCGTCCCCAGGAGAGCCCTCGCCACATGCCCAAACCCGTGGATTCCCGCACCACCTACGTCCCGGCGCTCGATGGCCTTCGGACCATCGCCGTGATGGCCGTGCTGTTCTACCACCTCGACGCCTCGTGGGCGCCGGGCGGTCTGCTGGGCGTGGCCGTGTTCTTCACGCTGTCGGGCTACCTCATCAGCACCAATCTGCTGCGCGCGAAGTACCGGCACGATTCCTTCCGGTTGAGCACCTTCTGGTTGCGCAGATTCCGGCGGCTCGTGCCCGCCGTGGTGGTCACGGTGGCGGCGGTGTTCCTGGTCACGGCGCTGTCGACGCCGGGGGAACTCGGCGACCGCGTCGGCGAATCGATCAGTTCGCTGCTGTACGTCAACAACTGGTACGTCATCGCCCAGGGGCAGTCGTATTTCGACCAGTTCGAGTCGACCGGCCCGTTGGACCACATGTGGTCGCTGTCCATCGAGGAGCAGTTCTACCTCGTCTGGCCGCTGGTGCTGGCGCTGCTGTTCGCGTTGTTCGGGCGGCGGCGAAAGGCGAGATGGTTCATCGGCGGGGCGACGTTGGCGCTGGCCGCGGCGAGCTTCGCCTGGATGGCCCACCTGTCCAACGTCGGAGCCGACGCCACCCGCATCTACGAGGGCACCGACACCCGCGCCGGCGGTCTGCTGCTCGGCGCGCTGCTGGCGATCCTGCTGGTGCGCAGGAACGGCACGGCGGAGATCAAACGCTTCCCCGCGGAAGCGTCGGGACTCGTCGGCATCGCCGTCATCGTGGTCCTCGTCGCGGTGATGCCCGATGATTCGCCGTTCCTCTTCGGCGGCGGCCTGGTGGTCCTGAGCTTTGCGACGATGGCCGCGATTTACTCGATCCTCGACCAGCGCACGCTCGTGTCGCGGGTGCTGGGCATCGCGCCGATGCGGTGGATCGGCGAGCGTTCCTACGGCATCTACCTGTGGCACCTGCCGGTGACGGTGTACCTGCCGAAGGAGCTCGACGACATGCCGCTGGCCCGCGGCGCCGCGGTCATCGTGCTGTCCTTCCTTCTGGCCGCGATGTCGTGGACGCTCGTGGAGGATCCGATCCGCCGCAACGGCGTCGTCGAACCGTTCCGCCGGTGGCGCGCCGCCCGTCGCCGCGCCCGCCGCGACGAGGTCCCCGGCCCGGGCACTCCCCGCACGATCTTCGCCGGCGCGACGGTCGTGCTCGTCGCCGTGGCGCTGATGGGTCTGCCCGCCGCCGTCACCGGTGGCGCGCGTCCGGGCGAGAACCTGGAGGCCGATCTCGAGGCCCTCGCCCAACGTCAGGAAGCCGCCCAGGCCGCCGCACCGAAACTGCCGACGCGGAAGATGCCGACGGGCGACCGCATCACCGCCATCGGCGACTCCGTGATGCTGGCCAGCTCCATGGCGCTGGAAGAGGAGTTCCCCGGCATCTACGTCGACGGTGCGGTGTCGCGCCACTACGAGGCCCTGCCGACGATCATCTCCAACATGGAGGCCGCCGGCACCCTGGACCAGTTCGTGGTCCTCGGCTTCGGCACCAACGGCGCGGCCCGCGAGGGCGAATTCGAGGACATCGTCGACCTCCTCGGCGAGGACCGCGTCATCATCCTGGTCATGCCCTACGGCGACCGCTGGTACATGCCGGAAGCCAAGCAGCAGGTCATCGACTTCGCCAAGAAGTACGACAACGTCTACGGCGCCGAGTGGTGCCAGGCGGCGACGGCCGACACGACGCTGCTTCGCGACGACCTCATCCACCCGACCCTCACCGGCGCCACCGCCTACGCCGATGCCGTGCACGATGCGCTCCAACAGTGGGTCAACCGGGAGGACGGGGTGCCGTCCACGTGCTGACGTCGTAAAGCACCGGCCCCGACACGGGCCGAGGCACGGCGCGGCCGACCGGCATCGCCGCGACGGCGACGCCGACCGTCACGCGTACAGCGTCAGCCCCCACAAGTTCATGGGCTCGGCGATCGTCATCGCCGACACCCGCGTGGCGTCGGCGGGCTGCCCGTAGGACTGCAGCCCGACCGCGTAGAAGCCGTCGTCCGTCTGGGCGAACACCGGGCCGCCCGAATCACCGTGGTCGGCGATGCCGCGGAAACTGAGGATCCCGTTGTCGTCGACGCCCAGATACTCGCCGCACGACAAACCGGTGCGGAAACCCAGCCGGCAAATCCTCGGCTTGTTCTCCTCCAGCCACGACACGTCGCGCCATCCCTTCAACGGCGCGTCGAACGGGAACGTCTGGACATGCGGTCGCGCGCGGGTGATGTCGATCAACCCGTAATCCGCGCCGCCGGCCGTCAGAAACTCCGACTCGACCATCGAACCGATGTACGTCGATGACCCGTCTTCGTCCACGATGGAGAACTGGTCGTCCTCCTCACCGCAATGCCCCGCGGTCAACACGAAGTCCCGATTGTCCGTCGACACGACGTACCCCACCGAGCAACTCGACTCATCGGTGTCGTTGACGATGATGCCGCCCGGAACGACGGCCCCCGGCATCGACAGGAATTGCCATTCCTCACTGTCGTGGAAGATCGCGGAATCGTCGTCCGCGTCCGGGATGTCGGACTCGGGAATGTCCGCCCCGTCCTCCGAGTCGATGTTCGCCGAGTCCTCCGCGTCGCCGCTGCCCGAACCCGCGTCCCCGTCGGGCACGGCCTCCGTGGTCACGCCCGCCTGATCGACCCCGGGGTCACCGTCGGCGTTCGCCGAATCATCCCCGGCGGAAAAGGCCAGGGCCGCGGCCCCCACCAACGCCACCACGACGGCGGCCGCGGCGGCTCCGATCGCGACCTTCTTGCCTCCCCCGTTCTTCTGCGGGGGCCCGGGCATCGGCGCCGGGGGCGGCGTCGGAAAGCCCTGGAAACCGGGCCCCGGAGCGCCCCCGAACCCGCTGGCCGGTCCCGGTGCGCCGAAGGAGTTGCCCCCTGCGCCGCCCCCGAAACCACTACGGTTCCCGTCGCCGAAGGACCCGTTGAATCCTCCGTTGAACCCTCCGCCGTAATTCCGCGGGCCCCCGCCGAAACCATGGTTGCCATTCACGTGAACTTTTCCTTCGAAGTCGAGTCGAGCCGGAACCGGACGCCGGGCGCTGGGCACCGGACGCCGGGCGGAAAACTACTCCACCGTCACCGACTTCGCCAGGTTACGGGGCTTGTCGATGTCCTCGTTGCCGCACTGGCGCGCGATCTCCGCGGCCAGGAACTGCAGCGGGATCGTCGACAGCAGCGGCTGCAGCAGCGTCGACGACTCCGGGATCTCGATGAGGTAATTCGCGAACGGGCGGACCTTCTCGTCGCCCTTCTCCGCGATCACGATCGTCTTGGCGCCGCGGGCGCGGATCTCCTGGATGTTCGACACGATCTTCGAGTGCAGCACCGCACGGCCCTTCGGCGACGGCACCACCACGACCACCGGCAGATCCTCCTCGATCAGGGCGATCGGGCCGTGCTTCAGCTCGCCGGCCGGGAAGCCCTCGGCGTGGATGTACGCCAGCTCCTTCAGCTTCAGCGCACCCTCCAGGGCCACCGGGAAGCCGACGTGACGGCCCAGGAACAGCATCGTCGGAATCGCGCCGAGCTCGCGGGCGATGTCGTAGATCTGCTCCTGCATCGCCACGACCTGCGCGATCTTGTCCGGGATGGACTCCAGCTCGCGGTACTCGCGGGTGACCTCGTCGGGGTACTTCGTGCCGCGGGCCTGCGCCAGCGCCAGGCCGACGATGTAGTTCGCGGCGACCTGCGCCAGGAAGGACTTCGTGGCGGCGACGCCGATCTCCGGGCCGGCGTGGGTGTACAGCACCGCGTCGGACTCGCGGGGGATCTGCGCGCCGTTGGTGTTGCACACCGCCAGCACGCGGGCGCCCTGCGACTTCGCGTGGCGCACGGCCTCCAGCGTGTCGGCGGTCTCGCCGGACTGCGAGATGGCCACCACCAGCGTCTGCCGGTCCAGGACCGGGTCACGGTAGCGGAACTCCGAGGCGACCTCGATCTCCACCGGGATGCGCACCCAATGCTCGATGGCGTACTTGGCCAGCAGGCCCGAGTGGTACGCCGTGCCGCAGGCGACGACGAAGACCTTCTCGATGTCCCGCAGATCCTGGTCCGTCATGCGCTGCTCGTCGAGGACGACGCGGCCGTCGACCAGGTGGCCGGCCAGGGTGTCGCGGACGGCGCCGGGCTGCTCGTGGATCTCCTTGATCATGAAGGAGTCGTAGCCGCCCTTCTCCGCGGCGGCGAGGTCCCAGTCGATGGTGAACGGGCGGCCGGACTGCTCCGTGCCGTCGAAACCCATGATCCTGTAGTCGTCGGCGGTGATGACCACGACGTTGTCCTGGCCCAGTTCCACGGCCTCCTTGGTGTGGGCGATGAACGCCGCCACGTCGGAGCCGAGGTACATGCCGTCGCCGCCCACGCCCACGATCAGCGGGGTGGAGCGGCGGGCCGCGATGATGCGGTCCGCGTGGTCGGCGTGGGTGAACAGCAGGGTGAACGCGCCCTCGAGGCGGTTCAGCACCGCCAGGGCGGAGGCCTCGAAATCACCGGCGGTGCCGGACTCGTCCTCGCCGTTGTAGGCGCGGGCCAGCAGGTGGCAGGCGACCTCGGAGTCGGTGTCGGACTTCAGCTCGACGCCGGCGGCCTCCAGTTCGGCGCGCAGCGGGGCGAAGTTTTCGATGATGCCGTTGTGGACGATGGCGACCTTGCCGTCGTAGGAGACGTGCGGGTGCGCGTTGGCGTCGGTCGGGCGGCCGTGCGTGGCCCACCGGGTGTGGCCGATGCAGGCCTCACCGGCGAAACGGTCGCGCCCGGCGGCGTCGAGCTCGTTTTCCAGGTTGGCGAGCTTGCCGGCCTTCTTCTCCACGTTGACGCCGCCGGCACCGTCGAGGACGGCGATTCCCGCCGAGTCGTAGCCCCGGTATTCCATCCGTCGCAGCGCCTCGACCGCGATGTCGAGCGCCGGCTGCCGTCCCACGTATCCAACGATTCCGCACATGCCGTACAGAATAACCGTGCCCGGCCCCGTTGCCCTCATCGAAAAAGAGGGAAATTCCGGTCGGCGTTTCCGACGCCGCCGCACATGGGCCCGTCCATTGCCGATATGCTGGCCACGTGGCTGAGAACCTGAAGACCCTCGTCTCCAATCTGTCGAAGCGCGGTCCGCACCGCGTCCTCGTCGGCGATCTCGCCTACGTCGGGTTGCCCGGCGTGGTGTACACGCCGGCGAAGGGCAAGGGCGTCCCCGGCATCGCCTTCGGTCATGACTGGCGTTCGCCGGTCGACGATTACCACGCGACCTTGCGTCATCTGGCGTCGTGGGGCATCGCGGTGGCCGCGCCGAACACCGAGACCGGGTTCGTGGCGGATCACCGGGGCCTGGCCAATGACCTGGAGTCGGCGTTGCAGATCCTCGGCGGCGTCCTCTTGGGCGAGGGCGAGGTGCGGGTGTCTCCGGCGAAGCTGGGCCTGGCCGGCCACGGCATGGGTGCGGGCGCGGCGGTGCTGGCTGCGGCGGGCCGCGAGAACATTCGGTCCGTGTCGTGCGTGTTCCCGGCGGACACGTCTCCGTCGGCGGAGGCGGCGGCGACGAACGTGCATTGCCCGGGTCTGGTGCTCGGCCCCGGCGAGAATCAGTGGCTGGATCGGGGCAACCCGAAGCGTCTGGCCGCGAATTGGGCCGGTGACGTCATTTTCCGCGAGGTCGACGGCGCCGAGCAGGCCGATTTCTCCGAAACTCCCCTGTCTCGCCGTCTGCTGGGCTTTTCCAAGTCGAGCGTGAAGCAGCAGGAGATCACACGCGCCGCCCTGACCGGGTACATTCTGGCCACGGTCGGCGGGGAGAAGAAGTACTCCGCCTTCACCGAGCCGGACCTGAAGATGAAGGGCGTCACCAACCGCAGCATGGAGTGGTTGCGCGATCAGTTGCCGGAGACCGAGTACGTGCCGCTGCCGGGCGAGCCCCGTTCCTAGCGTTTTTGTTTGCGCCGCCGTCCGGTTTTTCCGGGCGGCGGTTTTCTTTTCGTCGTTGCTTTGCGACGCCCGCCGGTTTCCGTCAGCCGCCCTTGTTGAGGATCGACTGCACCGGACCGCCCGCCGCCCGCACCCGGCGGGGTTGCGCATCGGCTTTCCCCACGACTCCGGGGTGGCGTCCGTCCGTCGCGGAGGCGGTGCCATTCGATCGGTGTCGTCGATTGAGTTCCGCCAGCGCGTCTTTCGCCCTGCGTAATTCGGATTCGAACGTCGCCCGGTGGGCGGCGACGGTGTCGCGGTAACGCTGCATGGCGGCGTCGTACCGGGCCCACTGCAGCGGGTCCATGCCCGCCGGTGCATCCATCACGCCCACCCTCCCGCCGACGGCGCATGCACCGTGCCGGCAGCGGCGGCGGCCGGTTCCTCGGGCGCGGGGTCCGCAGGCGAGGGGTCGGCGGGAGCCTGCACCGGTGCCGTCGGCGCAGTCGGCTCCGGCACCTGCTCCGGCGCCGGTTCCGGTGCGGGGTCGGGTGCCTGCTCACCGCCACCGCCGTACATGTGCTCCAGCTTTCCGGCCGGTGGCGGCGGCTCCCAGGGCTCGGGCTCGGGCTCGGGCTCGGGTTCCGGCTCCGGCGCCGGCTCAGGCTCGGGTTCGGGTTCGACGCACTCGACCGGCTCCAACTCCGGCTCGGGTTCGACGCATTCCACCGGTTCGGGCTCGCGCTCGGGCTCGACGCATTCCGCCGGTTCCGGGTTCGCTCCGGGCTCGACGCACTCCGCGGGCAGGCACAGGTCGAGCATCCCTCCCGCGTTCACCGCCACCGAGATGCCGCCGACGACCGCGCCGGTGATCTGCGCGGCGATCGCACCCGCCGCACCGGCCACCGCCTCCACGGACGCGGACGGCCCGGCAGAAACAGCGGGCACCGTCGACGCAGCGGGAACGGTCGGCGCGACCGGTTCACGGTCGACGACGACGTCGGGGCACTCCGGCACGGACGCCGCGTCCGATTCCGCGACGCATGCCTCGA
The DNA here is from genome assembly GCF_030408835.1 of Corynebacterium freneyi. Lineage (NCBI taxonomy): Bacteria > Bacillati > Actinomycetota > Actinomycetes > Mycobacteriales > Corynebacteriaceae > Corynebacterium > Corynebacterium freneyi. The sequence goes on along the minus strand of NZ_CP047357.1, from coordinate 442,027 downwards.
CGTCGGCGATGGCGCAGTCGAGGATCTCGCCGACGCAGACGTCGCGGGCGGCGATGATCCCGTTGAGGCAGCCGACCAACGCACCCGACACCTGGGCGGCCACCTGCGCCACCGCCGGACCCGCACCCGGCAGTCCGGCCGTCGCCTCGCACCCGCCGATCACCGCCCCGGCCGCATCGATCGCACCGCACATCGACGCATCGGCCGCCGCCGCTACCGTCGCAGCCGCCCCTCCCGCGCACAGCATGCCGAACCCCGCCCCCGCAGCCGAGGCCCACTGCCCGAGGCATGCGGCGTCGGCCCCGGCGACGGCACCGGCCATCGCGTCGGCGGCCGCGCCGCCCAGGCCCGCGAAACCCACCGCCCCGTTGCCCGCCGCCTCGGCGCACCCCAGGTTCACGCCTTCGGCCACCGCCGCAAACGCACCCGGGTCCAATCCGTCAACGGCCGCCGCAGCCAGCGACGCCTCGGGCACCGCCGCCGGAGCCACCGGCGGCGCGCCATAGGGCACCGCGCACGCGTCGGCCGCGCCGAGCACGGCCCCCAATCCCGCCACTCCGGTGCTGATGAACTCCCCGTTCACGCCGAATCCCCTCCCGTCACGTCGATCCGGCCGACCGCATCACGGACCGCACCATCGACGTCGGCCAACGCGCCGAACTGCCCGGCCACCGCGGGCGCGTACTCCCCCAACGTCCCGTGCGCCCGGCGGCCACGCCCGCGCATCGCCTCCACGGCGATCTCCAGGCGCACGCCCCGATCGACGAACGCCGCCCCCGCGGCAATCGGCGCGAACCCGGGCACCGCGGCCCACCGTCCGTCACCGTCGACCGCCCGCCCGGAAACGTCGGCGGCCACACGCGCCACCTCGTCCCCCGACATCCGCATGTCATCCCCGCCCGCAATCACGGTCTTCCCCCTTCTGTTGCCGCATCATCCGCGGAAGAACTTTCCCTGACACCCCGTTTAGACGCGTCCCGACGCCCATCGGTTCCATCCGATTTGCCCGCCGCCCCGGTCCGGGGGTGGCGCCCCGCTCTCGTCACCGGCCCACCAAGAAAAGCGTGACGACGCCCCGCCAACACGCGGGACGTCGTCAAGCAAAAAGGAAAGGGGAAAGCTACACCGCCGCAACCACCGCCGCGAGCTCACCGGCGATGCGACGCGCGGTCTCGGCATCCGGGGCCTCCACCATGACGCGGAACAGCTCCTCCGTGCCCGACGCACGCAACAGCACGCGACCCGTGTCGCCGAGCTGCTCCTCCGCGCGGGCGATGGCCTCCTTCACCGCCGGAGCATCGGAGATGGCCGCCTTGTCCGCCACCGGCACGTTGATCAGGGTCTGCGGCAGCACCTTCATCACCGACGCCAACTCCGCCAGCGACTTGCCCGTCTTCGCCATCCGCGCCATCAGGTACAGGCCCGTCAGCGTGCCGTCGCCCGTCGTCGCGAAATCCGGGATGACCAGATGGCCCGACTGCTCGCCGCCCAGCGAGTACCCGCCCGCGTTGAGATCCGCCAGCACATACCGGTCGCCGACCTTCGTGGTGCGCATCTCGATGCCGTTGCCCCGCATCGCCAGCTTCAGGCCCAGATTCGACATCACCGTGGCCACCAACGTGTTGTGGTGCAGCAGACCCTGCTCCTTCATGGCCACCGCCAACACCGCCATGATCTGGTCGCCGTCGACGACGTTGCCCTCGGAATCGACCGCCAGGCACCGGTCCGCGTCACCGTCATGGGCCAGCCCCAGGTCGGCGCCGTGCTCCAGCACCGCCTTCTGCAGCACGTCGATGTGCGTCGAACCGCAACCGTCGTTGATGTTGTACGAATTCGGCGAATTGTGGATGGCCACCACATCCGCGCCCGCGGCCGCATACGCCAGCGGGGCGGCCTCGGAGGCGGCGCCGTTGGCGCAGTCGACCACCACGCGAATGCCGTCGATCTTCGCCGGAACCGCCTTGGCCAAGTGGAACAGGTAGCGGTCCAGGCCGTCGGTGGCCTCCTCGATGACGCGGCCGACGCCGGTGCCCGTCGGGCCGCCGTCCTCAAGGTTCAGCAGCGCGTGCTCGATCTCCTTCTCCACCGTGTCGTCGAGCTTCGTGCCGCCGGCCGCGAAGAACTTGATGCCGTTGTCGGGCATCGGGTTGTGCGACGCGGAGATCATCACGCCCATGTCGGCGCCGTAGTCGTCCGTCAGGAACGCCACCGCCGGCGTCGGCAGCACGCCCACGCGCAGCACGTCGACCCCCTTCGATGCCATGCCCGCCGCCATCGCCGCGGCGAGCATCTCGCCGGACACCCGCGGGTCACGGCCGATGATCGCGGTCGGACGACGCTTGCCCGGGTTCGCCCCGCGCGTCAGGACGGTGGCGGCCGCGGCCCCCAGTTTCATCGCCAAAGGCGCGGTGAGGGTCTCGTTCGCGAGTCCGCGGACACCGTCGGTGCCGAAAAGACGGGCCATGTCAGATGCAACTCCTGATCGTCGGGTGCCGGCCGCCGGGTCGCGGGGCCGTTTTCCGTATCCCGACATTGTGCCACCCGTCGGACACGTCGTCGACGCCAACCCGGCGCAAACCCGGGTGATGCGACGAAAACGCCCCACCTCGGGTCGAACCCGGGATGGGGCGTTTCGTGAAAAGCGCGGGCGGGCGCTGCCCGGCGCCATGCGGCACCGTGGCCTCCCGCTGCGTTGCGGGCCACCGGCGAACCGGCGGCACCGCGGAAGCGAACGCTTCGGTTTAGCGCTTCGAGTACTGCGGCGCGCGGCGGGCCTTGTGCAGACCGGCCTTCTTGCGCTCGACGGCGCGGGCGTCGCGGGTGAGGAAGCCGGCCTTCTTCAGCTGGCCGCGCTCCTCCGGGTTGTACTCGTTGAGGGCGCGGGCGATGGCCAGACGCAGGGCGCCGGCCTGGCCGGACGGGCCGCCGCCGTTGATGTTGGCGGCGATGTCGAACTGGTTCTCGCGCTCGAGCAGGACCAGCGGGTCCTTGATCTCCTGCTGGTGCAGCTTGTTCGGGAAGTAGTCCTCGATGTCGCGGCCGTTGCAGGTGATCTTGCCGGTGCCGGCGGTCAGGTTGACGCGGGCGACGGCGCGCTTGCGGCGACCGACGGTCTGGATCGGGCGATCCAGGGCGGCGGGCTCGGCGACGACGACGTCCTCGACCTCGGCGGTCTCATCGACGAGCGAGTCGCCGATGGTGGAGGTGAAGTCCTCGGTGGCGGCCTCGGCGGCAGCCTGAACGTCGTCGTAGGTGGCCTCGGTGTTGTCGACCTGGGCCTCGTTGGTGTCCTGGGGGTTGGTCACTGCGCCACCGCCTTGATCTCGTAGTTCTCGGGCTTCTGGCCGGCGAAGGGGTGCTCCGCACCGGCGTAGACGTGAAGCTTCTTGATGGACTGACGCGACAGCTTGTTGTGCGGCATCATGCCCTCGATGGCCTCGGCGATGACGCGCTCGGGGTGCACCTCGAGGGAGCGGCCGAGGGTCATCGACTTCAGGCCGCCCGGGAAGCCGGAGTGGCGGTAGCGCATCTCGCGGTCCCGCTTGTTGGAGGAGATGTGGACCTTGTCGGCGTTGATCACGATGACGTGGTCGCCGCAGTCGACGTTGGGGGCGAAGTAGGGCTTGCCCTTGCCGCGCAGCAGGTCGGCGGCGTGGGTGGCGAGGCGACCGAGCACGACGTCAGTGGCGTCGATGACGTACCACTTGCGCTCGATGTCACCGTCCTTGGGGTGGAAAGTAGGCAACATGACTCCTTACGGGTCCGTGTGATTCTGCCGGCCGGCGCGCACCGCGTACCCTGCCCCCGGCGGCCGGTGGAGACCCGGGGGTGTCGCTTCCCGTTTTTGCTTGACGACGACCCGCCTGCGGGCGTGCGTCGTCGTGCGTGCGGGAAGAGTGGTGCACACAGGCGTTTCAGCCTACCGGTGCGGGCCGCCCAGACCAAAACGCGACGGCCGATGCGCCCTGCCCCGGTGAGGGGAGGGTGCATCGGCCGTCGTCAAGCACCGCCCGGCGCGCGCCGGGGCCGGTGTGTTCGGTGCAATCGATGGAAGTGGTCTGGTGCGCCGGTCAGCCCCAGCTGGCGGCGGCGCGTCGGTTGATGTCGGACATGCGGTCGTTGCCCTCTTCGACGGTGCGGGCGATGGTCTCGAGGATCTGGTTGAGCTCCTCGGCGGACTCGTCCCACGCGCGCTGGGCGTCTTCGTAGGCGATGGCGGACTCGCCCTCCCACGTCGCGGTCATCGGCGCGATGCGGGTCTTCAGGTCGCCGAGCAGGGTCTGGATGTGCCCGGACGTGGTGCGGATGTCGGCGGCGCCGGTGGCGATGGAGCCGAACTGGTAGCGGATGGTGTCGGTCATGTGGTCCCCCTCTGTGTGATTGTCGTGCGATGTCCGGCCGTGCGTTTGCGGCCGTGCGTTCATGGCCCTTACAGGTTCAGCAGGCCGCCGCCGGCGGCGCCGACGCGGTTGAAGTCCGCCGCGCCGGTCTCCTCGCCCTCGTCGAAGCTGGCGGCGTTGTCGCGGATGTTCTGGGCGATGTCGGAAAGCGCGCCCGACAGCTTGGCCGCGGCCTCGTCCCACCGGACCATGACGTCGTCGAAGGCCAGCTTGGCCTGGCCCTTCCAATCCCCCGCCAATCCGTCGACGACGCCGCGCAGCCGCGCCAGCTCTCCGGACACTTCCTGGTTCACCCCGTCGACGTCGCCCGCCGTCGTGGTCATCGTGCTGGACTCGGTGGTGAAGATCCCGCCGGTCATGTCATTCCCCCTCATGTTGGATGCTCGATGTATCTCGTGTTCCCGGTCGGCCGGGATCCCGTCCCCGGCCGCCACATGATTGGACGCGCCCCGCGCCCGATCGGTTCCATCTTTTTTCCGCCCCTCCCCCTGCCCCACCCCCGTCACCGCAGTCGCGGCAGGCCCGTCAACTTCTGATCCGCAGTCCGATCACCTCCTGCTCCGCAGCCCGCTTCCGCAGTCCGGTCACTCGGCCCGGACCACGGCGGCGGTGCGCAGCGCCTGGCCGCACACGGGACGGAGCTGTGGAATGGTCGCTCCCCGGAATTGGCAGCCGACCGACACCTGCCATCCGTCGACGAGCCGGTGCTGCCACAGCACCACGGATCCCGCGTCGGGGCGTTCCTCGTGGACGACGACGTCGAGGCCCTCGATGGCCTCCCGCCGGACGCGATCCATCGTGGGATCGCCCGCCGCGTGGGCGGTCAGGCCCGCGGCGAGCCCGTCGGCGTCCATGCCCCAGGCGACTTCGCCGGCGGTGACCAGAATCCGCATCGGTCCCCCGTCGACGAGGACCAGCGCGTCGGCGGTGGCCCGTTCATCGATGCGCCACCGATCGGGCAGTTCGACGCGCACGCCCTTGCCCTCCAATTCATGGGCGGCGGCTACCTCGGGCCCGTCCGGCACGGTTGAGCCGCCGCCGGATCCGGGGCGGGCCGGCGGGTTGTCCGGTCCGGAATCCCCGGAATCGACCACGTCGTCCGGCCCGCGGCCCCCTCCCGCATCGGCGGCCGCGGCGACCATGGCCTCATCCTGCAATGCCCCGCCAACGGGGCCGTCGAGGATGAGGACGATCACCGCCGCCGCGACCAGACACGCCACCGCGCCCACGGCCACCGCCGGCGCCGCATGCAGCCGGCTCCGGGGCCTGCGCCGCGCGGACTCCTGTGCCCGGGCCCGGCGACGCAGCGCCGCGATGTCCAGACCTCCCGACCGCGCCTCCGGTTCCATCGCACCGGATGTCCCGTGCCGCAGCTCCCGGTCGGACCCGTCTCGCCGCTCCTCTTCGGTCCCGGATGGTTCGACCACGGCCGGTTCCGCACCCGCCGGTTCCGCCCCGGCCCGTTCGACATCGGAGTGGAGCGCGTGACGACGGCCGGCCGCGGCACCCGCATCCGCGCGGGACAGTGCGCCGCCGAGGAGCTCCACCGGAACCGGAAACGCCAGCCAACCCCGGCGGCGCATGTCGGCGATGAGCCGGTCGTCGCCGGACGCGACGATGAATTCGACGTCACCGTCATCCGGGACCCGGTCGCCGCCGTCGGCGCCGTCGGCCCCGTCGGCGTCGGCGAGCAACTCGGCGACCAGATCGCGGATGATCTCGAGCGCGTCGCCGCCGCGAAACGACAACCGGCCGTCGGCCAATCCCGCGTCGAAGTCGAGGCGGGACACGCAGATGCGGCCGGGCTCGACCTCCACGAGGAAACTGTGGCCGACGGCCGGATGCTCCAGGCCCATCAATTCCGTGGCCAGATCCCCGATCCGGGGATCGGCGCCGCGGCGCACCAGCTCCCCGGCGAAAAGCTCGCGCCTGCGCCCGCCCCAGTACGACGGGGTGATGACGACCTGCGGGACCGCCCCGAACCCGTCGATCAACGCCGCATCGCCCTCGGGACCGCAGGCGGCCGGGCCCCATGCGTGGAGCACCGCCGGGCCGGGTGCGCGGTCAGTCGTCGCCGCCATCGGGCGTCACCTCCTCGTTTCGATCGCCGCCGGGGTGTGCCCCTCCGGGCTCCGGCGGCAGGGCCACCTGCACCACGCGCGGCGGTTTGCCGTGCTCGACCCACGTACCCCGACCGGGCGGCCGTTGACGCAGGGCCACGCCCATCAACGGACCGTCGTCGCGGGAACCGTCGAGCACCAGGCCCGTCGCCCCCTGGTCCTTCGCCGCGCCGAGCACCGGATCATGCAACGACCGCGTGGCCGCACCGGTGCGGCGGGCCAACACCATGTGCAGGCCGATGTCGGCGGCATGCGGGATGAACTCTCCGAGCACCGTCAACGGCGATCCTCGCGAACCGGACACGAGGTCGTAATCGTCGACGACGACCGCGATGTCGGGCCCCGTCCACCAATCCCGTGCCCGCAGGCGCTCCGGGGTGACGTCCGGCCCCGGCAGCCGCCCACGCAGCGCCTCGGCCAATTCCACGACCATCGGTTCGGCCACCGCCGGCGAGCCCGCGTACCCGGCCAGCCGATCGGCGGGCACCGCGTCGATCAGGCCCCGCCGATAGTCGATGACCAGGAACTTCAACCGCGGCCGGGTGTGCAGCAAGCCGGCGATCATCGTCCGCAGCGCGGTGGTGCGCCCCGACCCCGCCGAACCGAAGATCAGCAGGTGGCGATCCCGGTCGGCGTCGAAAAGCACCGGCGCCAGGGCACTTTCATCCAGGCCCACGGCCACCGCCCCACCCGCCACGGCCGGGGCGATCTCGGCCCATTCCACGCGCGCGGGCAGCATCTTCAGGGCAGGTACCCGCTCATCCCCGCGGGCCCGGCACACGGCGGCCACCTCGGCGATGTCCGAGGACCCGGAATCGGCGACGAGCACGCCGCACCCGTCCGGCGACAGCCCGCGCCCCGGCGCATCCGGCACGAGTTTGGCGGCCTTGCGGTCGATGACCGAGTCGATGGCCTCGGCTTGCCGCAGTTCGATGCGTGTGCCCAGCAGATCGCGCACCGCCGGGCGCAACTCCGTCCACCGGTGCGCGGTCACCGCGACGTGCACGCCGACGGCCAACCCGTCCGACAGGATCGACTGCACCAGATCCCCCAACGCCTGATGCTCCTGCCGCAGCGCCGGCCAGCCGTCGATGACCAGCAGCACGTCCGGTTCACCGCCGGTCCGGGCGTCGGCGATGGTGTGCCAGCCCCGCGCGCGGTGCCGTTCCTCGCGCGCGGCCACCTCGGCCGACACCGCCGACACGACGCGGTTGAGCTTGTCGACGTCGCCGCGGTGCGTCACCGACGCCACGTGCGGCAGCCCCGCGAGGTCCGCCAAGCCGCCCGCACCGTAATCGATGACATGGACGTGCAACTGCGTCGGCCGCGTCGTCAGCGCCAGCGACGCCACCAACGTGCGCACCGCCGTCGACTTGCCCGACCTCGGCGCTCCGACGATCGCCGCATGCCCGCCCGGCCCCGACAGGTCCACGGTGAACGGATCCTGCCGCTGCTCCAGCGGCCGGTCGACGAGCCCGATCGACGCGGTCAGCGCCGGCAGCGTCGAATCCACCGCATCGGCCAACGCCGTCCGCGCAGGCAGCGGCGGCAACCACACCCGATGGGCCGAGTGCCGGTGCCCGGCCATCGCGGCGACGGTGGCCTCCAAAACGGTGCGCGACGGCTCTGCCTCCGACGCCGATTGGTATGCGTCGTCACGCGGCGAACCCTCCTCGACGACCTGCCCGCCTGCGGCGGTGAACGCCGCCACCCGCCCGGCCGAGGCGACGCCGGCACCATGCCGCCCGCCCGCGGAATCGGCGGGCACCGGCCCCGACACGTACGCCGAATGGAAACGCACCGGGGCGCCGGCGTCGGTCTTGAGGAAACCCGCGCCCGGCGTCGCCGGCAGATGATGGGCGTCCGGGACGCCGAGGACGCTGCGGGACTCGGCGGCCGAGAAAGTCTTCAACCCCACCCGGTAGGACAGGTGACTGTCGAGGCCGCGCAACCGCCCCTCCTCCAACCGCTGGCTCGCCAGCAGCAGATGCATGTGCAGCGACCGGCCCAAACGGCCCACCGCGACGAACAACTCGGCGAACTCCGGACGGTGCCCCAGCAACTCCGAAAACTCGTCGACGACGATCACCAACGCCGGCAGCGGCGCCAAATCCGTACGTCCCGCCCGGCGCGCGGCCTCGTACTCCGCCACGCCCGGAAAATTGCCCGAGGCGCGCAGCAGCTCCTGTCGGCGGGTCATTTCGCCGCGGATGGCGTCCTGCATGCGGTCCACGAGGATCAGCTCGTCGGCCAGGTTCGTGATCACCGCCGACACGTGCGGCAACCCCTCCAACCCGAGGAACGTCGCACCGCCCTTGAAGTCGACGAGCACCAGATTGAGCTGATCGGGACCATGCGTGGCCGCCAACGCGAGGACCGCGGATTTCAAAAACTCCGACTTACCCGAACCCGTGGCTCCGATGCACAGGCCATGCGGGCCGACGCCGCCCTCCGCCGATTCCTTCAGGTCCAGGTGCAGCACCGACCCGTCGGCGCCGACCCCCACGGGAATGCGCAGACGCTCCCGCCCCAGCCGCTCCCGGAACACCAGGTCGGCAGGCGGCGGCGCAAGGTCCAGCTCCGCCAACACGGGGTCGCGATGCGCCCGGTCATCGCCGCCGACCCGGGTGGGGGCGTGCCGGGCCAGACGCCGGGCCAGCGCCTCCGCCGCACCGGGGCCGAGGGCGTCGGCGGCGGCGATGTCCTCCTCGCCGGCCGCGGTCGTCGCCCGCACCCGCCCATCGACGACCGTCAGCGCCAACCCCGAGGCCACGGCCATGTCCATCGTCGGACTCGCCGCCGTGGCCGGGCCCGGAACCGGCGCGGCGATGACGCACACGGTGCTCTCCCCCGCGGTTTCGGCGCCGAGCAGCCCCTCCAGCTGCGCCGGTTCCCGATCCAGGTCCCGGCCATCGGCGACGACCACGACCAATGGCGCCTCGACGTCGGCGAGGAGTTCGACGAGGCCCGGCACCGTCGACGCCCGCAACCTCGCCGGCCCCGACGCATCCGCCCGGTGCGGATGGGCGTTGTGCGGCAGCCACTTCACACACTCCCACTCCGGGCCGACGCCGACGACCGCGATGGCCAGATCCTCCGGATGATGCGCCGCCGCCAACTGGGCGACCATCGCCCGCACCAACGCCACCGATTCGTCCCCGTCACCGCCCACCGCGATGAGGGGAAACACCCCGACGTCGACGGCGACCGGGAGATCCGGCACCGACCGCGCCGAACGCACCACGTGCCGCAACGCCACCGCGGACACGGGGTCGAGTTTCTCCGGGGCGGTCACCGTCGGCGGGGTCACCGGCGTCGCCGGGGCATGTGGCCCGGTGCCGATGCGCACCGCACCGAAATCACCGTCCTCCGGCGACCGCTCCCACATCCGCCACGTCCCCGCCAGCGTCCACGCATCCGCCGGATCCGGGTGAACGTGGACCAGGCTGGCCCGCTGCATCCCCACCGCATCGGCCACCGCCCGCCGCACGCTGGCCAGGTGCCGCTGGTAGTCGCGCCGGGCCGGCCCCACGTCCGCCGCCGCCGATGCGCCGCCGGCCATCATGCCCAACGTCGACACCACCATGAGCAGCGGAAACATGAAGGTGATCGGGTTACGAGCAGATCCCGACACCACCATCACGGCGACCATGCCCACCACCGCGACGAGCATCACCACAGGCAACAGCGCCCGCATCAACGGCACGGGCTTCGGCTCCGGAGCCTCCGGCGGCGCATCGGGCCTAATGTCCCCCGGCCGCGGCACCGGCCCCGGCACCCGCGGGGCGCGCCCCGACACCATGCCCTCCGAATCCGGCGCCGTCGCCACCGCCGCCACCGGCCCCGCCGCCGCTGCGGCGGTGCCGTCGGTCGTCGTCACGCGCGAACGCGCATCCCCCATCGTCGAAACCCCTCCCCCGAGTACGCCGGCCGTTCGGCTGGACGCGACGCAGAGCATAAGCCACCCTGAGAGGACGCGCCCGGCCAACGGGGGAACGGGTGCAACGACATGCGGTGGTGCGCGCCACCGCGGGCGGGGGAAAACCATGACACTGACGTCGTCGATGCTGCGGCTGCGAATCGACTTCATGCCCGGCGACGGGCCGACGCGACGCGCGGACCTGCTCGTCCCCGCGGACGCGCCGGTGGCCACGGTGCTGCCGGAATTGATCGACGCCTTCGGGGCCACGGCCGCGCCGGGCGCGTCATGGCGGGTGCGGCTGCCGGACGGGTCCATCGCCGATTCCGAAACCGGACTCGCCGAGGCGGGGGTCCGCGACGGCGACAGGCTCGTGGTCGTGGATGATCCGGGGCCGGCGCCGCCGCCGATGGTCATCGACGTCGCCGACGTGCTCGCCGACGACGCACCCGGGACGGGGGTCGTCGATGCCGCGGTGGGGCCGGTGATCGCCGCGGCGGCCACCGTCGTCGCGGTGATCGGCGTGCTGGCGATGTCCCCTCACGACGCGGTCCTCGGCGCCGGGGTCGCCGGGGCCCTCGCCCTGTCCGCGGCGGGTGGTCTGCGCATCGCCATGCGCCGGGGCGGGGGCGCCGCCGCCGTGTCGTTCCTCGCCTGTCAGACCCTGGTCTGCGCCGCCCTCGGCGGTGCCGCCCTGACCGGCATCCGCGCCGCCGATGCCGGGGTCGATTGGCGTTTCACCGCCGGGCTCGTCCCCGGGGCGGCGGTGTCGTCGCTGGCGCTGCTGATGCTCCGGCCCGCCCGGCGCGACATCGCGGCAGCGTTGACCGCCGTCGGCGCGGCCGGGTTGACGCTGGCCCTGGGCGCCGCCGGTTTCGCCGCCGCCCTGCGGTGGTTCGCCGAGGCCGGGCCCGCCGCCGCCCTGACCATTGCGTTGGTCGTCATCGTCCTGGCCGCGGCCCCCGGCATGTGCGTGGCGGCGGCCGGGGTGCGGGTGCCGCGCATTCCCGCCGCTGGCGAACCGTTTCCGGATGATCCCGACCCCGATGATCCCGTCGACGTCATCGCGTCACGCGCGGGCCGCTTCCTCGATGGGACGGTCGCCGGCGCGTCAATCGTCCTCGTCGCGGCGGCCGCCCCGATCGCGGTGGGCTCCCCCGGCGGCTGGGCGCTGGGGTTGCTCGCCGCGGTGACGGTGCTGTGCCTGATCCAGTCGCGCGGTCATGCCCGGATCATTCCCTCCGCCGCCCTGGCCTGCGCGGGTGCGTCGCTGCTCATCGGGGTCGCGGTGTCGCAGTGGGACGCGGGGCGGTGGCCGGTGGCGTTGCTCGTGTGCGCGCCGTTGCTGGCGGCGACGGCCGTGACGGCGGTGCCGTCGAGTCGGGTCACCCCGACGATGCGGCGGGTTCTGGAGCTCATCGAGGCCGTGGCCATCACGGTGTCCCTGCCGTTGGCGGCGGTGGTCGCCGGTATTCCGGATCTCGCCGCGGGGCTGATCCGGTGAGGCTCCGGGGCGCCGTCGCCTGGTCTGCGGGTCTTCTCTGCGTGACGACGGCCTGTCTTCTCCCCTCCGACGTCTCGGCCCAGGCCCGCTGCACGGGCACCGGGGCGTCGTCGCCGGCGATCGTGGCCGAGCCGACCGTCGCCGAGCGGGCGCTGCGGTTCCGCGACGCGTGGGAGGTGTCCGACGGGGCGGGCGTCACCATCGCGATCATCGACACCGGGGTGGCCGATCACCCGCGGTTAGGCGGTGTCATCGACGGCGGCGACGTGACGGGCACCGCCGACGCATTCCACGACTGCGACGCCCACGGCACGTTCGTCGCCGGGTTGGCGGCCGGTCGTCCGGGCGGGGATTCCTTCGCCGGCGTCGCACCCGGCGCGGCGGTGTTGTCCATCCGCCACACCACCGGCGATGCGGGCACGCTGCTGTCGTTGTCCGACGCCATCGATTCCGCGGTGCGGGGCGGGGCGCGGGTGATCAACATTTCGTTGACCTCGTGCGCGCCTGCCGGCACCGTCCCGCCCGGCGCGCCGGAGGTCACGGCCGCCGTGCAACGCGCCGAGGAAGCCGGGGCGGTCGTCGTCGCGGCGGCGGGCAACGCCGGCGGAGATTGCCCGGACGGCGCGGTGGCCTGGCCGGCGATCCTCGAGGAGGTCATCGCCGTCACGGCCGTCGACGTCTTCCCGGAGCCGGACGCCGACCACGCCCCGGCCGGGTACGCGCTCACCGCGGACTGGGTCGACGTCGCCGCACCCGGCGGCCCCGTCGTCGGCCCTTCCCCGGACGGAGAAACCATCGCCGACCTGCACGTCACGGAGTCGCGCACGTCGCCGATCGCGGGCACCAGTTTCGCGGCGCCCCTGGTGTCGGGCACGGCGGCGTTGATCCTTTCGCGTGACCCGTCGCTGTCGCCGACGCAGGTGCGCCGGATCATCGCCGACACCGCGTCGCCCGCCGCGACCACCGTGGGCGTCGGCGCGGGCGTCGTCGATCCCGTGGCGGCGGTGGCCCGCACCGGCATCGACCGCGGCATCCGCGCCGACGAGGGCGATGCGACGACGGGTGCCGCATCAGCGCCGACGCCGCCCCCGGCAGTCGATCACGTGCCCTCGCACCGTATCGCCGCCCTCGGGACCATGGCCGTCATCGCGGTGGTGGCCCGTGCGGCATGGTCCGGCGGAGCCATCCGCGACGGCGCAGTCGGCCGGGACGGGACAACCGGCGGTGCCGCCGGGAATGCGGTCAGATCGCGGCCAATGCGGCGGTCTTCGTGAGCTCGGGCCCCTCTCGGAATGTCGCGAGCACCCGCCACGGCACCGCGACCGTCGACGGATAGCCCAGCGCAGCCAGCGCGCCGCGGTTTTCCACCAGGTGCCGGGTCCCGCCCGCCGAAACCAAATGCACGCCGCCTCCGGTGTCCACCGCCGTCGTCGACCGCAGCGGCGACGAAAAGCCGTCTACGCCGGGTCCGGTCCCGTCGGCGCCCGGGTACGGGACGACGTCGTGCGGCGCCCGCCCGTGGGTCACGGTGGTCGTCTCCGCGTCGGCGTCGACGCACAACCAGCCCTCCGCCGGCGCCCAGTCGGGGATCTCCCCGGGCAGACCGCCGGCATCGATGCCGGCGGCCACGGGGATCCCGGCGAGCTCGACCTCGGTGGCCGTCCGCGTCCCTCCGCCCGCCGCGAGCACGTCCGCGACGACCGGGGCGACGTCCACGGCACCGTCGTCGCGCACCACCACCCGACGCTGCCCCACCGCGACCACCGTTCCCACCACGTCGAACGGGGCGGGAAAACCGGACGGATCTCCCTGGCCCGGAACGTGCGGGACCGTCACGGGGCCGCGCTCCGGAATGGCTGCGAGCAGATGCGCGCCGACCGGACGCACCGGCGCCGCCGCCAACCCGAGGGCCCGGGACAGCACCGGGTCGCCGACATCGATGCGCGCCCGCCGGCCATCGTGGACCAGCCACGTCGCCTCACCATCGGTGACCAGCGCCGACGCCCCGCCGGCGGGCAGCTCCCCCATCCGAACCACCGTCGAACGCACCAGGACCGGCTCGTGCAGGCCGGGCGCCGCCTCCTCGCACACCCCCACCGACGGCGGCGCGGACGCGGGGTCGCCCGCCGCGATGTCCGGTGCCGCGGGAATGCCCACTGGGTGCCCCGCCGCAATCCCCGCAAGAGCGTCGGGGCCCACCCGCACGGCCTCCGCCGGCTGTCCCAGCACCAACCGCGCCGACGCCAAATTCGCCACGGGATGGACGCGGTCGTCGATGCGCACGTGCAACGCGCCCGTATCCCGCACGAGCAGCAGATCGGCGTCGGCCGCACCATCGCGGGGGCGGATCAGGCCGAGAATCACCGTGCCCGCCAGCACCAGCACCAGCAGCGCCGCACCGGCCGCCACCGCACGCCCCCGGGTGCGCAGCGGATCGTGGAGCATCCGGGCGTCGGCCCGCACCAGGGCGTGCTCCACCCTGCGGACGAGAAAACGGTGCCCGCTGATCTGCGCGGGCGTGGTCGGAGTGCGAGGCATGTGACGTTCCCCCCGAATCGTCGGCACCCATGGTCTTCGCCCGGCAGCCTAGGCCAGCCGACGCTAGGCTGCCCGTCGACGGCCGCCGACCGGGCGGCCCGCGGTGCGGGGGTGCACCGCATCGACGAGGGGCGAACGGGCCGGGGTGGGCACATGGCATGGTCGGAAATCACGGAATTCGTCGGGGCCAACGCGGCTCCGCTGCTGGTCGGGGGCGCGACGCTGATCGTCGCCGGGACGCACGCCCCGGTGCGCGGCCGGGCCCTGCGCGATCGGTGGCGGGGGCCTCATCCCGCTCCGACCGCCGGTGCCCGCGTCGTCGCCGCGACGACGGACGTCCTGCCGATGTCGGCGCTGGTCGACGCAGTCGCCGAATGCCCCGTGCCCGTCGACGTCGTGTCGGTGCACCGCTCCACCGCCCGCCCAACGGGTGAAGCCGGGCACCGCTACCGGGGCTTCGCCGATCAGCTGGGGGTGCCGGAGGCCCGGTGGACGTCGGTCCTCGTCGGCGGCCCGCCCGAACACGACCGGCCGCGGCTGGATTTCTTCATCCACCGGCTGGGGTTGCTGGGCCTGCGGGCGCGGCCGCTGTCCGACGCCGAGTTCGACCGCGACGCCGCGACCGAGGCCCAACGCCTGCTGGCCCGCGCCCCGGGCCGCAACCACGTCCGCCGCCCGCACCTGTGGTTCACCCCCGCCCACGACGTCGACGTCCCCGCCGCCCCGGCGCAGCTGGTCGGCACCACCCGCGACGGGGCGCCGCTGGTGATGGCGCTGCCGTCCATCGAACGCCTCGACGTCGCCGCGGATCCCGCCCGCCTGGCGGACCTGTTGGTGCCCACGCTGATCACGGGCGCGCGCCTGGGCATCCGCACCCATCGCCCGCGGCACTTCGCGCCCCTCCTCGACCATGGGGCGGTGCTGACCACCGCGGCGGGCGACCCGACCCTCGACGTCGTCGTCCTCGACCGCGGGGCACGGGTGGACGGGGCGGCGACCACCGCGACGATCGTGCTTCACGACGGCCCGATCCCCTCCCCGCCGACCCCGGATTCGGTGCCGACGCCGAGCCTGACCATCGGCGAGCACGCCTGGCATCTCACCGTCGGAGACGACGAAACGCCCGTACGGCCCCTGCCGATCCTCGCGGCGCGGGCGTGACGGGCGTCGTCGTAAAGCGGTCCCTACTCGCCTGCGCGCGGGCCGAGAACGTCGCCCAGGCCGGGAAGCTCGACGTCGGGCAGCGCCGGCCCCTCCGGGGCGGGATCGTCCTCGGGGGCGGGCGCCGGCTCCTCCGGAAGCTCCGGAATGGCCGCACCCGTGACGGAACCGGCGTCGAGGGAGGCGCTGCCGCCCGGACCCGAGCACTCCACCGTCGCCGCCCCGTACGCCGTGCAGGTGAAACCGAACATCGACACCCGCTCATAGGGGTGCAGGGTCTCCGGGGCGAAACCGTTGTCCGGGAAGTTCATGTGCGCGAACGTCGGCGCCGCACCCGGCGACCACGTCACCGCGTTGGCCGGAACCCGGCCCCCCTCGTAGCTTTCGACCATCGGCGGGTCGGCGAAGTTCGCGCGGCACGTCAGGTACGGGTCCCCGCCGAGCGAATTGGCGAAGCATTCCGTCGCCCCGTCGGCGAGACGGAACACGCGCGCGTTGTCGGCGCCCGGCGGCATGAAGCGGTCATCCGCGACATCGGCGATGGTCGGGCCGCCGGCCTCGGTCGTCTCCGGGCGCTCCGCGAGCTCGCTGGCCGTGGACGACGGCCGCGCCGAGGTGTCGGCGATGGTCTCGGACTCGGAGTCGACGTCGTCGGTGCCGCAGCCGACCACCAGCAGAGTCGTGGCGGCGACGGCGGCGAACATGGAGAACTTGCGCATGACCCCACACCCTACGTGGTCGACACCGGTGAACCCAGTCTTTTCCCGCCCTTTCCGCCACCCCGTGACGCACGTCACGGACGCCGCGGGGCGGGAGTGCGCGGCCTACTTCGGGCGCACCGTCAGCTGCTCCTCGTCCTCGGTGAACACCGACCCCTCGCCGCGGTAGGCGACGGAGAAGTCCGGCACCCACGCGTGCGGGTCGTCGTAATCGGGGTCGCCCGGCTCGGCCACGCCCGCCTCGCCGCGGGTGGTCATCGGCGGCATGGGCATCGGCGAGTCCTCGCGCATCTCGGCGATGCGCTCCGGTGCGATCACCGCATTGACCGCGTAGATGGTGATCTCCTCGTCGCGGTACACCGGCGTCAGGCCCCGCGACCACCAGGCGCCCTCCTGCATGCGCATGTTGATCTTCTGGTCGCCCCAGAAGTACGGCGGCGACACGTAAATGAAGCCCACGTCGAGTTTCTTCAGCGCCAGGTCCACCTGGTTGGCGGCGACCGGGTTCCACGGCTCGCCCCAGCCGATCTTGTCGGTGTGCCAGTAGATCATCGACGTCGCCGTGGTCTTGTCGGCGTCGGGCCACACGAAGTGGCGGAACACCGTCGGGATGTCGTTGCGCATGTACATCCACGCCGACCCCTCGTTGGGGTTGGTGAACACCCGGTGTTCGTGGGCTTCGGGCTGTTCGGCGAGCCAGTCGAAGGCGCGCAGGTCGCGGTCGCTGGTCAGGCGGTTGTCCCGGATCTGCAGGTACGCGTGGTCGTTGATCGGCGCCATGCGGTGGATCGCCCACGGCACGAAACCCGCGACGAGTGCGGCCGCGACGAGCAGGCCGGCCACCGGCACCGGGGTCGGGGCCGTCCGCGTGATCCGGTCGGCGAAGGTGGCGTCGGGTTCGGCGGCGTCGATCTGCGCGGGGGCCGCTTTACGACGGCCCGCCCACTCGCCGACCGTCGCGATGATGAGGGCCACGCCGGCGCCGCCCGCCGCGGTGATCAGCAGTGCGGTCTGCAGGACCAGGCGGTGGGGCGTCGAGTAGTGCAGGCCGGTGTACGCGTCCAGCACGTCGCCGATGACCCCGCCGAAGGTGTTGATCGCGTGGGCGGTGAACACCACCGACACGAGCCACGACACCGCCGGCCAGAACCGGCGCAGCAGCACCGCGAGCACGACCAGGCCGATGAGCCCGACGATGATGACGGGCTTGATCGATCCGTAGTCCTCCGCGTGGCGGGTGAGCATCGCCGCCGCCCGGTACCAGGCCTCGGCGCGGTCGACGTCGACGGTGGCGGATTCGGCGCGGACGTCCTCGGCCTGCTGCGAGGCCGACAGCCACTGCGGCAGCAGGAACGCCGCGGCGAGGATGCCGGGTGCCGCCAGCAGGCCGACGTCGCGCAACCGGGACTTCCATGCGCCGAGCTCGGGGCGCACCGGCCGCCACACGCGGCCGAACAGCCACCAGGACCCCAGCAGCAACACAGTCGACGGTACGGCCGAAGGGTGGAGCTGCCCGATGCCGATGAGCGCCAGCGCTCCGGCGAACATCCGGATCGGGGCATGCGGGGCCGACGCGAGCACGGCGAAGGTCGCGCCCGTCAGCGCGATGCCCAGCAGGTAGGGCCAGGCGCCAACGTAGACGCCGATGGGTGCCATGACGGGCAGCGCGGTGGTGAGCACCGCGGCCAGGCCGGCGGCGATGGAGGCGGTCCAGCTGCGGCGGTCGACCATCCGCCAGCCCAGCGCCGCGGCACCCGCCGGCAGCAGCAGGGCGGGGGCGACGAGCCCCAGGATGTTCGTCGTCGCGGGGACGCTCAGGCCCGTGACTTCGGCCACGACGGCGCCGAAGGCGTGCCAGGCGGCCGGGTAGTACATCTCGCCGCCGGTTTCGAGGTTCTGGATCTCGCCCATCCGCGTCGACGACACCATGCCGGTATCCAGCGCGTATTTGATCACCGCGGCGTGCCAGTGGACGTCCCACGACTGCTGGATGGATTCGATGCCGCCCGGTGCGCGGGCGAGTCGGGACAGGGAGGCCCAGGCCAGCGTCACGAACGCCACGGCTACGCCGGTCACCGCGGGCAGCGCGATGACGGCGCGGCGCAGGACGCCGGGTTCATCGCTTGACGACGCCGACCCTTGCGCGTCCGCCCGTTTCTGCCACACACGGCGCCAGATCAGGGCGACGACGATCATCGCCGCCCACGCCAGCGCGGCGGTCAGCGTGGAGAAGCCGACGTCGATCGCGCCGTAGAGCCAGCCGGCCAGGCCGGTGACGGCGAAGGTGAGGGCGGGGCCGAGGGCAAGCGCCCAGCCCGAGCGCAGTCCCGAGGCCCCGCCCAGGATCGCGCCCGGGACGACGAGCAGCAGGACCAACACGATGGTGGGCCAAATCACGGTGAAGCGCCTCCGGGGGGCAGAGAGTCGAAGTGACGAGAGTCGAAAGAGAAAGAACGCGGGTGAAGCACGTGGGGCGGGCAACGCGGGTGCGGCGGCGAAGCGGTCGTGGGGCCACCGACGGCGACTAGCGACGACGGCGGGCCCGATGCTCCGCGGGCGCACCCGCGGTCATGCCCCGACTCGGGTCAGTTTAACGGTCGGGCATCCCGTCGAACCATGGGTTCGTGTCCGGGCAGCCCTTCCCCACCGCGCGGTGTTCTTCGCCGGGCAGCACGCGGATGTCGCGGGTCTTCGTGGCGCGGGCGGCGAGCTCGTCGTCGTCCGGGTAGTCGACGCCGGCCAACGCCAGCCCCTTCGCCGGGGCGACCGGCACCAGGGGCGACCTTTCGCGTTCGTCGAGGAGCCCTTCGGTGAAGCCCTTCGGGCGTCGGCCCTCCGCCGTGGCCAGACACGCTCCGACGAGCGAACGCACCATCGACCAGCAGAAGGCGTCGGCGGTCACGCGGGCCTCGTACAGCTCCGGCTCGGCGTCCGTGGACACGTCGCGCCATTCGAAGGACTGCAGGTCACGGATGGTCGTCGCATTCGGCCGGTGCCGGCAAAACGCGGCGAAGTCGTTCAGGCCCACGAGCACTTGCGCCGACTCGTTCAGAACCTCCAGGTCGACCTTGCGGTTCCACGTCGCCGTATCCCGCGCCCGCGTCGGCAGCGGGCCCGAGTCGGCGGTCGTGATGCGATACACGTAGTGACGTCGCAAAGCCGAAAACCTCGCGTCGAAGCCCTCCGGGGCGAACGAACACGCCCGGATCGACACGTCATCGGGCAACAGCCGCGCCAGCCGCCGCACCAACCGGGCCGGATCGCCCCCGATGGACCGGGTGTCCAACGACTCCCGGGTGACGTCGACGTGCGCCACCTGCGCCAACGCATGCACTCCCGCATCCGTGCGGCCGGCCACCGTCAGCTGCGCGTCCTGGCGCAACACCTTCGACAGGGCGTCCTCGATGGTGCCCTGCACCGTTCGCAGCGACGCCCCGGAGGGCCCGCCCTGCGCCGCCCAGCCATGGAAATCCGTGCCGTCGTAGGCGACGTCCAGGCGCAGGCGCACCAGCTCGGGGGCCCGATCGGGAAGATTCGCGTCACTGTCGTTCACGATTGGCAATGATCCCCCGCCGACCGGCCGCAACGCAAAAACGACGAGCGCCCCGCCACCCGAATCAACGGGCGGCGGGGCGCTCGGCGGAAAAGGTCAACCGCGGGGGTTTACTTCTCGTCGGCCTCCTCGGCGGCGGCCTCGGTGGCCTCGGCCTCGGCCTCGGCGTCGGTGGACTCCTCGGCCTCGACCTCCGGAGCCTCCTCGGCGGCGTCCTCGGTCTTGGCCTCCTCGGCCTGCTTGGACGCGGCGACGCGGGTCGCGCGGTTCGCCTCGGTGGTGACGGTCTCCTCGGTGACCAGCGAGATCAGCGAGATCGGGGCGTTGTCGCCCTTGCGGTTACCCAGCTTGATGATGCGGGTGTAGCCGCCCTCGCGGTCGGCGAACTTCGGCGCCAGCTCGTCGAAGAGGTACTGGACGACGTAGTTGTCGTTCAGCAGCTTCGCGGCGTTGCGGCGGTCCGCCAGGGTGCCGCCCTTGGCCTTGGTGATCAGCTTCTCCGCGTAGGGGCGCAGCAGCTTGGCCTTGGTGTCGGTGGTCTTGATCTGGCCGTGCTCGAACAGCTGCTTCGCCAGGTTGGCCAGAATCTTCTTCTGGTGGGAAGCGGAGCCGCCGAGACGGGCGCCCTTCTTGGGCTTGGGCATGGGATTCTCCTCGTGTTTTTAAGTCGCGTGCGCTTGAGGGGCTACTCGTCGTAGCCGACCTCCGCATCCTCGGTCCATTCCCCGGTGGCGGCGTCGTAGCCCTCGATGGCGCCCGGGTCGAAGTCGTTCGGCGAGTCCTTCAGGGACAGGCCCAGCTCGGAGAGCTTGACCTTGACCTCGTTGATGGACTTGTCGCCGAAGTTGCGGATGTCCAGCAGGTCCGACTCCGTGCGGGCGGCGAGCTCGCCGACCGTGTGGATCTCCTCGCGCTTCAGGCAGTTGTAGGAGCGCATGGAGAAGTCCAGGTCCTCGATGGGCATGGAGTAGGCGGCGATGTCCTCGCTCTGCTGCGGGGACGGGCCGATCTCGATGCCCTCGGCGGCCTCGTTGAGCTCGCGGGCCAGGCCGAAGAGCTCCACCAGGGTCTTGCCGGCCGACGCCATGGCGTCGCGGGCGGTGATGGAGTTCTTCGTCTCCACGTCGATGATCAGCTTGTCGAAGTCGGTGCGCTGCTCGACGCGGGTCGCCTCGACCTTGTAGCTGACCTTCAGAACCGGGGAGTAGATCTGGTCGACCGGGATGCGGCCGATCTCGCCGCCGGAGTTCGGCTGGGCGGGAACGTAGCCGCGACCGCGCTCGACGACCATCTCGATGTCCAGACGACCCGACTCGTTGAGCGTGGCGATGTGGTGATCCGGGTTGTGGATCTCCACGCCCGCCGGGCACTCGATGTCGGCCGCGGTGACGGCTCCGCCGCCCTCGCGACGCAGGTACACGGTGGCCGGCTCGTCGAAGTCGGAGCTCAGCACCAGGCCCTTGATGTTCAGGATGATGTCGGAGACATCCTCCTTCACGCCCGGGATGGTGGTGAACTCGTGCAGCACGCCGTCAATGCGGATGCTCGTCACCGCCGCGCCCGGAATGGACGACAGCAGGGTGCGACGAAGCGAATTGCCGAGGGTGTAGCCGAAACCCGGCTCCAGCGGCTCGATGACGAACCGGGAGCGCGAGGAATCGATGTAATCCTCGGTGAGCGTGGGGCGCTGGGAAATGAGCATGATCTGTGATCCTCCTGGTGGCGACCGCTATTTGACGCCTAGGGAATGGGGATGCGTTGGGTCCCCGGCGTTTCGCGTGACGACGCCCGGCGTCGTCGTCGCAAAGCCGGGTCGAAGGGGTCCGGCGGACGCCCGGGAGGCGCCCGCACGAAGCCTTACTTCGAGTAGAACTCGACGATGAGCTGCTCCTGCAGCGGGATGTCGATCTGGGCGCGCTCGGGCAGCTGGTGCACGAGGATGCGCAGCGTCTCGGGGACGACCTGGAGCCAGGCCGGGACGACGGCGTCGACCAGACCCTCCTGGGCCTCCTCGAACCACAGCATCTTGCGCGACTTCGGGCGCACGTCGATGATGTCGTACTGCGTCACCTGGAACGACGGCACGTTGATCTTCTTGCCGTTGACGGTGAAGTGGCCGTGCGACACCAGCTGACGGGCCTGGCGGCGGGTGCGCGCGAGGCCGGCGCGGTAGATGACGTTGTCCAGGCGCGACTCGAGCAGGATGACGAGGTTGTCGCCGGTCTTGCCGGCGCGACGGTTCGCCTCGGCGTAGTAACGGCGGAACTGCTTCTCCATGACGCCGTAGGTGAAGCGGGCCTTCTGCTTCTCCTGCAGCTGGAGCAGGTACTCCGACTCCTTGATGCGGGCGCGGCCGGCCTGCCCGGGCGGGTAGGGGCGACGCTCGAAGGACATGTCTCCGCCGACGAGGTCGACGCGGAGACGACGGGACTTGCGGGTTGCGGGTCCGGTATAACGGGCCATTTTGTTCTCCTCTTTCCCTTCTCTTAGACGCGACGACGCTTCGGCGGACGGCAGCCGTTGTGCGGCTGCGGGGTCACGTCGGAGATCGAGCTGACCTCGAGGCCGGCGGCCTGGAGGGAACGGATGGCGGTTTCACGGCCCGAACCCGGGCCCTTGACGAACACGTCGACCTTCTTCATGCCCTGTTCCTGCGCCTTGCGCGCAGCGTTCTCGGCGGCCATCTGAGCGGCGAACGGGGTGGACTTGCGGGAGCCCTTGAACCCGACGTGGCCCGACGAGGCCCACGAGATGACGGCGCCCTTCGGGTCCGTGATGGACACGATGGTGTTGTTGAAGGTGGACTTGATGTAGGCGTGGCCCTGGGCCACGTTCTTCTTCGCGACGCGACGGCCGGTACGGCGGCCGCGGGCGGACTTCGGAGCTGCCATGTTTTACTTCTTCTTCCCGGCGATCGTCTTCTTCGGACCCTTGCGGGTACGAGCGTTGGTCTTGGTGCGCTGGCCACGGACGGGCAGGCCACGACGGTGGCGCAGGCCCTGGTAGCAGCCGATCTCGATCTTGCGGCGAATGTCGGCCTGAACCTCGCGGCGGAGGTCGCCCTCCACCTTCCAGGTGGCTTCGATGACGTCGCGCAGGGACGAGACCTGCTCGTCCGTCAGATCGTCGGTGCGCAGATCCGGGGAGATGCCGGTCTTCTCCAGCAGCTCGGAGGCACGGGCGGGGCCGATGCCGTAGATGTAGGTGAGAGCGACCTGCATGCGCTTGTTGCGCGGCAGGTCAACTCCAGCAAGGCGTGCCATGAGGCAATTTCCTTCCGGTTGGTGCGGTGGTTTGCTCCACTGCCGTCCCCGCCCGAGACCCCGCCGTGGCCCGGTCGGACGCCGGGTGGGCGGGCTGAAAAGCGCGGGGCTCCGGCCACCGTAGCCGGAGGTGAACTGACGGGACATGGGAGTGCGCGCGCCCGGCTCATGCCGGGGTTGCGGACACTTCCCCGCGCTCACCTGGGTGAACGCCGCGTCCCGCTAGGACGGTGGAGGATGCTGTCTTACTTGTAGCGGTAGACGATTCGGCCGCGTTCCAGGTCGTACGGGGAGAGCTCCACGACGACCCGGTCCTCCGGGAGAATGCGGATGTAGTGCTGGCGCATCTTGCCACTGATGTGGGCGAGCACCTTGTGCCCGTTGTCCAGCTCCACTCGGAACATCGCGTTCGGCAGGGGCTCGATGACGCGGCCCTCAACCTCGATTGCGCCTTCCTTAGCCATGTCCTCCACGTTTCTCGGACCCCGTGATGGGCCCGTTGGCTGATGTCTTTGCTACGTTGCGCGGCAATGCCGCAGCGCGGCTCGGGCACACGTGTCCCTCGCCAGCGGTCTACCTTACCGGCGAGCTGCGGTTATTCAAAATGAGGTTGGTCACGTCCCACGGTCTGCCCGGTCCCTCCCGCCGCCATCCCGCCCCGGGGTCCGCTCCGGTGGGCCGGCCCAGCCCTCCCCCGGTACCGGCGACTCAGCCCGAAGCAACCGGCTCGTCAACACCGGGCACCGCCCTGCAGGACGTTGATCCGCCTTTTCGACCATTCATCGGGAATCGGAATCAGGTCATCGAGGCAGACGGGAATGATCTCGACGAGGGCGGTCATCACACGCGCGAGTCGTTCGACGATCACCTCGTGATCGAGGTGCGTGATTCGCTCGTGATGGGCCACGCGATTGCGGAAATCGAGGAGCCGATTCAGGTCGTGGTGGAGGCTCTCCCTCAACGTATACCTGCCACCTCGAACCCGACCGCCGTACGCGGCATCGAGCGCGGGGAGAGCCTTTCGGATCACGGGCGTCCACAGCTGAGACTCATAGTATTTCGCTCGATGGGGAGCACCTTGCCCCGTCAAACCGACCCATATCCCCATGCTCGTGGCCCCGATGATGTCGGGGGCCTCTGCGGGACGGTCCTTCCGCCGAAGGTGGTCTCGGGCTTCCCGGAACATGTCCGCATGCTCATCGAGCAAGTTCAACTTTCGCCTGGACCGCAATGAAGACACGATGTCGCCCGCCGCGAGGCGTTCGGGCCAGTCGGGCCCGAATTCCTCGGCCAGCGCAGACGCGATTCGATTGCGCAGCGCCAACTCCATCGCCGCCAGCGCAGGCAGATAAGCACCGGCAAGCCGAAAATTGAATACGGCGAGTTTCGCGGCTTGAGCTTGGTTCCCGCCACACTCGTCGACGAACGAACCGAACTTCTCCGCCCCCAACAACTCCGGCCCCATCCCCACCGAGTTCCCCTTCTGCCGAAGAAAAATGCCCCGAGGGTCTTCGCTCTGCGGTCCAATCACCGCAGGCCAGTTTCCCTCGGGGTCGCTGCGACGCCCACGCTAGTCCGTCCCCGGCCGCGTGGCAAGACTTGCGCCCACGCAGCGGGCGGACGGCGTCTGCGGCTTTCCGAAGCTAATCGCGCCCGGAGCGCGCCTCGACCCCTGCGCCGCCGGTGCCGGTCAGGGCGGCGTCGTACTTCTCGCCGCCGACGTCGCCGCTGGCCATCTTGTTGACGGTCAGCGCGATCGCGCCGTCGCCGGTGACGTTGCAGGCGGTGCCGAACGAGTCGATGGCGATGTATGCGGCGATCATCAGGGCGATCTGCGACTCGTCGAATCCGAGCTGGGACTGCAGCAAGCCGACGGCCGCCATGATGGCGCCGCCGGGCACGCCGGGGGCGGCGACCATCATGATGCCCAGCATGAGGACGAACCCGAGCGCCATGCCCAGGGTCAGCTCCGCGCCGGTGAGGTACATGACGGCGAAGGCGAACAGGCCGATCTTCATCATCGAACCCGACAGGTGCACGGTGGCGCACAGGGGGACGACGAAGCCGGCGACGGACTCGCTGACTCCGTTGGCGCGGGTCGACTTCAGGGTCACCGGGATGGTGGCCGCCGACGACGAGGTGCCCAGGGCGGTGAAGTAGGCGGGCAGCATGTTCTTCAGCGCGCGGAAGGGGTTGACGCCCGCGTAGGCGCCGGCGAGCAGGTACTGGACCAGCAGCACCACCCACGTCATGATCGTCGCGAGCACGATGACCTTCAGGAACGCCGACAGGGTCTCGGTGAGGTTGCCGTTCATGCCCATCGACAGGAACATGCCGAAGATGAACAGCGGCAGCAGCGGGATGACGAACTTCTCGATGACCTTCATGATCACCGCGCGCAGCTCCTCGGCGCCGGCCTGCAGGGTGTCGGACTTCACGGCGGTCATGGCGATGCCGACGGTGAACGCCAGCAGCAGCGCCGACATCACGGCGAACGGCGGTTCCATCTCGATGGTGAAGTACGGCGCGAGGCCACCGGCTTCGACGTCGGCGGCCTCGAAGAGTTCCTGGTCGGCGAGGAGCCACGAGTACAGGCCGTTGGCGACGGCGTAGGCGATGAGGCCGGAGATGACGGTGGAGGCGTAGGCGATGCCGACGGTGACGCCGAGCCATTTGCCGGCGCCGCGGCCGAGGGAGGCGATCGCGGGGGTGATCAGGGAGAAGATGAGCACCGGCACGAAGAACCCGAGGAAGCCGCTGAACAGCGAGTTGAAGGTGACGAACACCCGGGCCAGCCATTCGGGGAAGAAGAAGCTGCAGCCGATGCCGAGCACGATCGCCACGATGATCTTGAACAGCAGCGAGTTGAATATGCGGGTGAAGTTCATCGGACCTCGATCGATGGGGGTCGGGGGCCGCGCATGCGGGCGCACGGCGGCTGCGGTGGCGGCGCTCGGGCGTGGGCGCGTGGGCCGCACTCGAGCGTGGTCAACGTACCTGAGGTTACTTCAGGTATTCGGCGGTCCCGTGCACCGGTCACCCTTTTCGCCGTGTGCGAATGCGGGTTCTCCGGGTTCCGATGCGGGGTGGCGGGGTCGGCGGTCGGCGTCGCAAAGCAGGGTCCCGCGGTGCTTTGCGACGGCCGTTCGGATACGCGTCCGCCGGGTTACTTCACCACGCCGAGGTGCTCGAGGATCGCGTCGACGGCGGCGAGGTCCTTCAACCCGTAGATCCTGATGACCGGGTGGTGCTCGCCCTCATCGGTTTCGTACACGTACCGGACGTCGTGGATGGTGATGTCGGCCTGCTCGTCCTCGGGCCACGGGCCCTCGTAGCGTTCATCGTCGGGGTCGCAGGGTTCGCTGACCTCCACCCAGGCACCGTCGACCGCGTCGTCGCGGGGATATTGGTAGTCGATGAGGCACTCGTGGTGATGGGAGACCGGACCGGGCAGCGTGTTGCGGGTGTCGAAGTGGATGGACACGTGGGCGTCGGGCCGGGCGAGCTCCGGCAGGCCGTTGGCCGCCGCGAAGTCGTTGAGCTCCCGGCCGCGTCCGGCGCAGTAGAGCGAGAGCTTCTCGTACTTGCGCCCTTCGCCGTCGAAGCAGTTGTTCAGCGAGGAAAACAGCGGCACCGGGTCGAAGAGGTCGAAGTAGTACCCGACGGCCGAGGGAATGTCCGCTCCCTGTGCGACGGGCTCGGGTGCCGACCGGGTCTCCGGGCCGGCGGCGGCGGGCACCGTCGCCGGATCACGGCCGGAGTCGTCGTCTCCCGCGGCGCCCCCGCCTGCCGCGGGGCCGAGGACCTCATCGACCGTGGCGTCGGGATCGGACCCCTCGAAGCCGTCGAAGGCGACGATCACGCCGACCACGGCGACGAGGACCGCCAGCGCCGCGAAGACCGGCCGCCGAAGCGACCACCACCAGGGGATCTTCGACCGGGCGGGGGCCGCGTCCTGCCGCGCCGCCCGCCGTTCGGCGCGACGACGGGATTCCATGCCCATCATCGTGCGCAGCCGATCCGGGTCCAGGGCACCGACGGCGAGCATCTCGGTGGTGCACGCCGCCGGTCGGATGTGGCTGCCCTCGAGCTGCGGCATGTACCGCTGGAACCCGGATTCGTTGCCGACCAGCACGGGCCACGTCTTCAGGGCGCCGGCCTCGGTGACCATCCGCGGCATGGCGACGGCCAGCGGCTCATGGGAGCCCGCGGTCGCTCCCCTGCGGCCGTAGACCTCGCCGGAGAATACGTCGCCGACGATGACCTCGCGGGAGTCGCCTTCCCCGAAGCGGGCGGTGGCCAGCACTTCGGTGTCGGCGACGGTGCGCACGGTGCCGGAATGCACGCCGAGTTCGGACAGCATCGCGAACCAGCCGCCGATGACCTCGACGGTCATCGACCGCGGATGGACGAGGACGAGCGTGGCGGGTTCCGTCGTGGGGGTGCGTTCGGCGGCCTTCGCGATGAGCTCCGGCAGGTTTCCGGTGCCCAGCGGCGTGACCTTGCCCCGGTGTCGGATCGCCGCCGCGGGAGCGTCCGACGCGACGATCGCCAACTCCCAGAAAGAATCGGACATGGGGGACATCCTATCCCGAAAACCGGGAAAAGACCCGGTGAGCACCCTTCACCGCTGCCCCTGTGAGTCCGGGGCTACGGGCGCGGCGATCCGGCGGCTACGGCCGCGGGGTGAGAATGCGCGGGCCCTCGGCCGTCGCCGCCACGGTGTGCTCCCAGTGCGACGCCGGCTGACCGTCGGCGGTGACCACGGTCCACCCGTCGTCGAGCTCGTCCGATCCCCACTCGCCGCCGAGGATGAGCATCGGCTCGATGGCGAGCACCGACCCCTCCTGGATGACCGGGCCCTTGCCCGGCTTGCCCTCGTTGGCGAGGAACGGGTCCATGTGCATTTCACGGCCGATGCCGTGGCCCCCGTAACCGTCGACGATGCCCAATTCGATGCCGTGACGCCGCTCCGCCGCGCGCGTCGCCCGCTCCAGCGCATGGGAGATGTCGGTCAGACGCGCACCGGGGACCATCGCCGCGATGCCGGCCTCCAGAACCTCGGACGTGGCGATGTTGAGCTTCTCCCAGTCCTCGGCCAGCGTGCCGACGCCGAACGTCAACGCCGAATCGCCGTGCCAGCCGTCGAGGACCGCACCGCAATCGATCGACACGAGATCCCCCTCCCGCAGCACCCGCTCACGGGAGGGAATGCCGTGGACGATGACCTCGTTGACCGACGCGCACACCGACGCCGGAAAACCCTCGTACCCGAGAAACGACGGCACCGCGCCCGCCGACGTGATGACCTCGTGGGCGATGTCGTTGAGATCCTGCGTCGTCACGCCCGGCGCCGCCGCATCCCGCACCGCCGTCAACGCGCGACCGACGATCTCGCCGGCGGCCTGCATGGCGTCGAGCTCGGCGGGCGACTTCGCGGGGACGGAGGGGCGCTTGCGTCGAATTCTGATCACGATCGGCCAGACTACCCCGCCCCGCGACAAACCACGCCCACGCCCACGCCACGGCGCCACCCGGGCATGAAAAACCGGCGCACGCGACACATCGCGCACGCCGGGTCGTCGTCAAGCAGCACCGGGACGCCGGGCCCCGGCACCGCCGGAAGGGACCTACTTCAGCTTGTCCAGCTCGGCCATCGTCGCCGCGTTGATCTCCTCCACCGAAGCCTCGGCCTTGATCCTGATGACCATGTCCGAGTAGTGGTCCAGCAGCGGCGCGGTCTCGCGGGCGTAGACCTGCATCCGGTTGCGGATGACCTCCTCGGTGTCGTCGGCGCGACCGCGGGCGAGCATGCGCTCCACCACGACATCCTCCGACACGTCGAACTGCACGACGCCGTCGAGCTTCAGGCCCAGACCCTTCAGGATGCGCTCCAGCTCATCGGCCTGCGGAACCGTGCGGGGGAAACCGTCGAGCAGGAAACCGGCCTTCGCGTCGTCCTCCGCCAGACGGGACTCGACCATGCGGACGGTCACGTCGTCGGGAACCAGGTTGCCGGCGTCCATGTAGGACTTCGCCTCGAGGCCCAGCGGCGTGCCCTCGCCAATGTTCGCGCGGAACAGATCGCCGGTGGAAATGTGGGGGACGCCGAGCTTCTCGGAGAGAATGGCGGCCTGGGTGCCCTTGCCGGCACCGGGGGGACCAAGGAGAACGAGTCGCATTACTTCAGGAACCCTTCATAGTTGCGTTGCATGAGCTGGCTTTCGATCTGCTTCACGGTGGTCAGCGCGACGGACACGAGAATCAGCAGAGCCGTACCACCGAACATACCGCCGGACATGCCGCCCTGGGAGCCGCCGATGCCCAGATCGAGCATGAAGTTCGGCAGCACCGCGATGAGCGCCAGGTACAGGGAGCCGACCGCCAGCAGGCGGGTGATGACGTAGCCGAGGTACTCGGCGGTCGGGCGGCCGGGGCGGAAGCCCGGGATGAAGCCGCCGTACTTCTTCATGTTCTCCGCCTGATCGTTCGGGTCGTACTGCACCGAGGTGTAGAAGTACGAGAAGAACACGATCATGGCGAAGAACAGCACGATGTACTGCCAGCTCGACGGGGACAGCAGGTACTGGATGACGTTGCGCTGCCACCAGTTGTCCTGCGACGGATTGTCCTGCCCGGACTGCACGATCTGCGTGATCAGCACCGGCACGTAAATCAGCGACGAGGCGAAGATGACCGGGATGACGCCGGCCTGGTTGACCTTCAGCGGCAGGTACGTCGACGACCCGCCGTACTGGCGGCGACCGACCATCCGCTTGGCGTACTGCACCGGAATGCGGCGCTGACCCTGCTCGATGAAGATGACGCCGACGACGAGCACCAGCACCGCGGCCATCACCGTGGCGAACACCAGGCCGCCGGCGGACTGCAGGATGTTGGCGCCCTCGGCGGGCATCTGCGCGGCGATGCCGGCGAAGATGAGCAGGGACATGCCGTTGCCGACGCCGCGGTCGGTGATGAGCTCACCGAACCACATCACCAGCACCGCACCCGAGGTGAGCACCAGGACCATGACGACCATGTCAAACAGGCCCGCCCCCTCGACCAGCAGCGACTGGTTGCCGCCGAGCAGAGCGCCGCGGTCGGCCATGGCCACAATGCCGGACGACTGCAGCAGCGCCAGGGCGACCGTCAGATAGCGCGTGTACTGCGTCATCTTGGCCTGGCCGGATTGGCCTTCCTTCTTCAGCTGCTCGAAGTGCGGGATCACCACCGTCAACAGCTGCACGATGATGGACGCGGTGATGTACGGCATGATGCCGATGCCGAAGATGGCCATCTGCAGCAGGGCGCCGCCCGAGAACAAGTTGATGAGCGAGTACACGCTGGACTGGTCCTGCGTGATCTGCTCAAGGCGTGCCGCCACCGTCTGGTAGTCGACGCCCGGGGTGGGGATCTGCGCGCCGATGCGGTACAGAATGATCATGCCCAGTGTGAACAGGATCTTCTTCCGCAGGTCGGGGTCACGCAGGGCCGCCAGGAAACCGGAAGGCACGTGCATCCTCCTGAACCCGCTTTACGACGACCCCCGCCGCGCGCCGGTGGGCGTTTGCGGTGGTCGGGGCGCCGGGGCGGAGCCGCCCCGGGTGGTACCGGGGCGTCCGCGCGCGCGGGTGTGCTGATAGTGGACGTTATTGGACTCTGTGAGTCTAGCAGTACGGGCGGGCCGCGGCCCCCTCATGGTGGGATCTCCGGTAAGGGCGACCTCAGAGCCGCCGGGCGGGGCCGCACCCGGAGACCCGGCGGTGGCGCGGCGGTGACGCGGGGGTGGCGCGGCGGGCCCGCCACCCCCACCTTAGCAATGCCTTTCACATTTAATTAAGGTGACGCTTACCTCACCGGCCGAGTTCCGTTCTTTCAGCCCGCCACCGTTCAACCGACATCAAGGAAAACTTCATGAACCGAAAAGTCGCCCGCCTCGCCATGGCATGCGGCGCCGCCACCGCCCTCTTTTTCGCAGGTTGCTCCGCGGAGACGGAAACCACAGGCGCAACCGATTCGAGCACCACCCGCACGGTGACCCACGAAGTGGGCGAGGCGACCGTCCCGACCGAGCCGGCCATGCTCGTCGCTTTCGACGAAAACGCCGGCATCGCCGCACTCGCCGCGGGCCTGCGGCCCGCCATCGTCTACACCTCGGCATCCGACGTAGGAGCCGACGCGATCCTCAGGGGCGCCGGGGTCGAGCTCCGCGAGGTCGGGACCGTCGAACTGCCGCCGCTGGAGGAAGTCGACGCGCTGGAACCCGACATGCTCCTGGGCACCGGCCCCGAGGGCCCCACCGGCCTGCAGTTCGACAAGCTGTCGGAGATCGCCCCGACCGTCGTGCTCCCCATCACGGGCGACTGGAGGGAACTGACGGAGAGGAACGGGGAGTTGCTCGGCGCCGACGAGGAGCGCGTCGCCAGGCAAATCGCGGCCATCCAGAAGCGCCTCGACGAGGCCGGGAAGAAGTCCGACGGCCGCACCCTGTCGCTGCTCGGCAACACCTTCGGCACCATGAACTTCACCATGCCGCCGGGCGCACCGAGCTCGACGCTCATCGCCGACGCCGGTTTCGACCGCCCGGAGTTCCAAAAGCGCGACGCCGGCACCGCCTGGGTCGACCTGTCCCCCGAACTGATCCCGGAGCAGGACGCCGACCTCATCGTTGCCCCGGAGGGCACGTACTACACCGCCGACGCCCTGTTCGAGTTGCCCACCGCGTCATCCCTCACGGGCACGAGGATCCGGACGCTCGGCGAACTCTGGTTCGTCGCGACGCCGTTCTCGTTCTTCGGCACCGCGGTCGACCTCGCGGCCATCGCCGCCGGCGAGGACCCGACGACCGTCGAAGGCCTGCCCCAGGTGTGGGACACCTTCATGTCGGAAATCGAATCCTGAGTTCCCGGCGCCCGCCCCGGCCCCGGGGTCATCCCCGGGCAGCCGCTTCCCGATGGGCCGGGCCCCGCACCGGGAACGTCCCGGCGAGGGCGTCCGCGATAACCGCCGCCGTGGCCTCCTCTTGTTCGAGATAGCCGAGATGGCCGGCGTCGGGCACTGTGCGGAGCGTCCCCCGCGGAAATGCCGCGGCCAGCCGCGACACCGCGCCCACCGGGGCGATGATGTCGTCGGCGAAGGCCACCACATGCGCGGGGCACCGAACCCGTGCCGCGGCCCGCGCCACGGGTTCCGCGCCGATGGCCGAACCGAAATGGGCGGAGGCACCGCGCGGGGGTTCCGAAATCGTCAGCATGTCGACGAAATCGCGGCCCCGGACCGGATCCCGCAGCGTCGCCGGCGACAGCGCGAGAGCCTGGATCGCGGCCCACACGTCGCGGTCGCGTCCGGCATGCCCTGCCTGCCCCGCATGCCCGGCTTCCCCGGAGTACCGGGCGACGGCCCGAGCGTACAGTTCCCCGGCAGGGCCGGGCTCATCGCCCAACGCCAGCAGCACCAGCGCCGCCACGTCGTCGGGCCTGCGCTCGGCGAGGTGGACGGCGACGCGGGCGCCCATCGACGTACCCACGATCGCGGCCGGCCCGGGCCCGATTTCCCCGAGCACCGCGTCGACGTCGTCCACGCAGTCGGCCCAGGAATATCCGGCGGCCCACGGCGAGCTTCGCCCCGTGCCGCGCCAGTCCACGACCCACGTCGAGTACCCGAGCGCCCGGAGGGCCGGGGCGTGATGGGCCTGCCACACCCGCCCGGGCGCCCCGGCGCCCATCAGCATGACGACGGGCGGGCCCTCCCCGTCGACGGCGACGTGCAGGGCTCCGCCGGGGACGTCGACGTGCATGCCGACGTGCATCAGGCTCCGCCCCCCGAATCCCCGGACAGCAGCGCGACCGCGCGATGGAACGCATTTCGCAGTTCTTCCGCCACGTCATCGGCGATCGTGGGCTGCCATCGCCACACGGTCGACAACGCCGCGCCATCGGCGCGGACGTCGACGCCCACGCTGAGCTCGACGGCGTGCGGGCAGACCATGCCCGGCGCGGTCTCCGTCGGCAGCGCCGCCGCGGTGGCGGGGGCGGTCGACGCCGATACGGTCCCTCCGCCGCCCAGGGCGCTGGAAGTGTGGCCGAGGAACACGACGAGCGAGTCCGCCGGGGCCCAGCCGCCGTCGTCCGCGAGCGCGCCTTTCGTCCAGGCCGCGGGCCCGTAGTCGCCGACGGCGTCCCTGGCGCGCGCCACGGCGCCCAACCAGTTGGCCACCGTGCCCGGCGATTGCAGCTCGGCCGGCGTCGGCGGCTCCTGCCCGCCGATGACGTGCGGGAAGAGGGTGCTCAACCAACCGACCGTGCGGCCGACGTCCGGCACCTGGCCGCGAGACCGCGGCCCGGGGGACGAACGTCCGTCCATCGGGGGTCTTTCGTCGACCGGGGGCCTTTCGTCAATCGGCGATCGCGTCGCGCGCCGGCCGTGCTCCTCGAGGATCACCGACACGGGCGCCGGCTCCGTGTCCCCCATCGTCTCGGCCCACGCGCAGGCGTAGGCGGCGAGGACGACGTTTTCGCCGCATACCCGGGCCTGATCTGCGGTGATGGGGACTATCGTTCCCTTCGTCCTCGTTTCGCCGTAGGTCGCCGGTGCCGCGTCGCGGGGCAGCGTGGTCAGACGCCCCAGGACCGATTCCCAGTACTCGTCGGCCCCGGGCACGGGGAACCGGCGCCACTCCTCCCATTCGAACGGGGTCGCCGGCTCCTCGGGCGGGGTTTCGCCGGGCTGATCCCACACGGTCCGCAGATCCTCGAGGATCACCCGCAAGGAAAAGGAATCGCAGGCGAGATGATGGATGCAGACGACGACGGTCGCGGCATCGGGCTCAGCCGGCACCGCGGCGGACAGGAGCACGCCCTCTCCCGGGTCGAGGTCCGCGAGAGCCTTCCGCGCCGCATCGCCGATGTTCTCCCCGGCGAGCTCCGGATGAACTGACACGGCGACGCGCGGGGAGCAGGGGATCACCTCCCATGTCCCGTCGTCGCGGGGGATCCAGCGCGACGCCAGCGCGGGATGGGCCCGCGCCACCGCGACCAGGGCGCCGCGCACCCGCTCCGGCGTCACCGAATCCGTAATGCGCAGCGGGAGCAGGAGCGCGTAACTCTTCCACTCGCCGCGTCGGCGGATCCACCGCAGCATCGGGCCGTCGACGGCGGTCGCGGGGAGGGGGCCGGCGACGGCCGTCGACACGTCGCCGGGTTCCCCGCGGTCACCGTTCTCCGAGGTGAATCGCCCGGACAAACGTCGGGCGAGGTCCTCGACCGTCGAAGCTTCCCATGCTTCGCGGATGGTGATGGCCGCGCCGCGGCGGCGGAGCTCCGCGATGAGGGAGGCGACCGAGATGCTGTCGATTCCCATCGCACGCAGTTCGTCGTCCAGCCCCACCGATTCGATGCCGCACAGCGAGCGGATCGCGTCGGCGACGATGCGCTGTGCCACGGTCACGGGTTCCCGCCGACCGGGATCGTCGTCGCCGGGTTCCGCGGCCAACTCGCGGATCCGCGTCTTCCCGTTGGCGTCGAGGGGGATGGCGTCGACGACGAGGATCCTGTCCGGCACCAGGTACCGGGGCAGTATTTTCCGCGCCCGGTCGCGGATTTCCCCGGGCTCGGCGTCGCCGACCACGACCGCGACGACGCGCGTGCCGAGTGCGTCGTCCACCGTGGTCACCGCGGCATCCTCGACGCCGCCGCACCTGCGCAGCCCGGCCTCGATTTCCCCGAGTTCGATGCGGTGACCGCGGACCTTGACCTGCCGGTCGGCGCGCCCCAGGTAGGTGAGGCCGCCCTCGCCGTCGGTCAGCCTGACGATGTCGCCCGTGCGGTACATCCGCCGCCCCGGGTGCCCCGGTTCGGCGACGAAATGCGCGGCGGTCAAGGGCGCGTCGCCCATGTACCCGTGGGCGACCTGCGGCCCGCCGACGTAGAGCTCCCCCGGCCAGCCGGCGGGGACGGAGGAGAAATCCGCGCCGAGGACGTAGGCGCGCGTGCCGATCGCGGGTTCGCCGATCATCGGCCGGCTGCCCGGGGTCACGCGCGCCGAGGTCACCTCGACCGTCGTTTCAGTCGGGCCGTAGAAGTTGTGCACGGCGACGGATTCGCACGCGGCCAGGTCGTCCCACACGTCGGGGGAAATGTCCTCGCTGCCGAGCGCGAGGATCTGCAGGCCCCCGCGTTCGAGGAGCCCGGCCCGGCGCAGCGGCTTCAGCATGGAGGGCGACGTGTCGATCATGTCGACCTCCAGGTCCCTCAGGATGGAGACCACGCGGTCCGGGTCGCGGCGCGTCTCCTCGTCGAGAAGCACGAGCTCGTGCCCGGAGAGAAGCGCCAGCTGCGGTTGCCATGCGGCGTCGAAGGCGAAAGACCAGACGTGCGCCACGCGGAGCCGGCCGTGCCGGGGCTCCACGGACCCGTAGATCCGCAGGGCATGGTTCCGGTGCAGTGCGAGGATGCCGCCGTGCGTGGCGACGACCCCCTTCGGCACCCCGGTCGAACCGGACGTGAACACCACGTAGGCCGGGTCGTCGTGGGCGGCCCGGTTCCTCGGCTCGCCCACCGTCTCGTCCGGTTCGACGTCGGATACGGCCACGGGGACAATCCGCCGTACCCCGGCTTCGGCTCCATCGCGGGCTCCGTCGTCCCGGCCCTCGGCGCCATCCCCGATCACGGCCCGCACCCCGCCGCGCTGGAGGATGAGTCGGCTCCGCTCGCTCGGCGCCGCCGGGTCGACGGGGACCGCGACGGCGCCCGCCCGCAGCACGGCCAACAGGCTCCCGATGTATTCGGCGCGGCGGGGCAGGCGGATCGCCACCCGGTCCCCCGGCCCGATGCCCTTCTCCCGCAGGAGGGTGGCCATCCCCTGCGCCCACCGCACCAGTTCCGAGTACGTCCACCAGCGGCCATCGGCCCACAACGCCAGGGCATCGGGGGTTTCCGCCGCCCGGGCCCACACGGCCGCGTCGATTCCCCCGGCCCTCCCGGGTTCCGGGTCGCCGGCGTCGTGCGCGTCCTGCGCGCCGCCCGCGACGACGACCTCGCGGACGGCTCCCCGGCCGCGGTAGTCGCCCGCGGGGTCGGCGCAGATCGACGCGATCGCCTCCCGGACCTGCTCGATCACGTCGTCGGGGTCGAACGCCCCGGGCAGTCGCCCGCGATCGTCGTCGAGGGCGACGTACCACCGGCCGCCGACGGAGCCGGGTGCGCATACCAGCGGGTAATGCGAGTAGGTGTCGCGATCCACCGCGGACCACGAGGTGCCGTCGGGAAGCTCCACGGCCTGCCCGTCGAGCCGGGGGACGTTGTGCATGATGACCGCCACATCGAACAGGTCCGCGATCCCGGCCGCCTCCTCGATGAGGTGCGGGGGCAGGGCGCCGTGCTCCGCGACGGCGGCGAGGTCGGCGTGCACCCGGCGGCACGCGTCGCCGATGGCTTCCCCCGGGATCAGCCGGATCCGCAGGGGCACCGTCGTCGTGAGCGCACCGACGAGCCGGTCGATCCCCGCGACCGACGCGGGCCGCCCCGCGATGGAGACCCCGAGGACAAAATCGGACTCCCCGATCATCCGGGAGACGACGAGGCCCCAGGCGGTGATGGCGAGCGCGGCCGGGGTGATGCCCAGCCGCCGGGCCGCAGCCTCCAGGTCGGAGCCTTCGGCGTCGGTCAGGTCGCGCACGGTCGTCCGCGGCGCCGGGGAGGCGGCGTCGGCGGCGTCGGCGTCGGTTTCCGCCACAACCTCGGCCGAGCCCCGGGCGACCGCCGTGGGGCCGGGGAGGCCCGCCAAATAATCGCGCCACCATGCCGCGTCTTCTTCCCCGGATTGGGTGGCCAACCAGGCCGCGTAATCCCGCAGGGCGGGGGCCGGCGGCAATGCCGGGGCGCCGAAGCCGTAGGCGGTGGCGATCTCCTCCGCGACGATGCCCAACGACCAGGCGTCGATGACTGCATGGTGGAACCCGAGGACGAGGCGGTGCCGGTCGGGGCCGACCGTGATGAGGGCGAACCGGTGGGTCCGCCCGCCCGCCAGATCCCAGTCGCCGCGGCAGCACTCGTCGGTGACCGCCGCGAGGTCCTCCGGAGTGGCCTCCCGTTCCGCCCACGTCAGGGTGGGCTTCGGCGGGACGGCCATGACCGCGCCCGCCCCCTCCGGGCGCCGGAACCGGGCGCAGAGCTGGGGGTGCCTGCCGACGACCGTCGCGCACGCCTCCTTCAGGGCGCCGCGATCGAGCGGCCCGGCGACGTCCATCGCGGCGGCGACGGTGTACCCCTCTTCCCCGCCGAAGATGTCGTGCCAGGCGACGAGCCCCACTTGGAGCGGGCTCAGCCGGAGGATTTCGGGGGCGTCAGTCATCGTCCCCGCCTTCGGGGCGCCGGCCGGAGCCCGGCGGGTCGGTCCACGCGCGCTCGACGAAAGTCAGCGCCTCAGCTCGGCTCAGCTCACCGCTGCGCGCCCGCCACCCGTCGGGAACCTCGGCGAACGTCGGCCAGAGCGAGTATTCGCCCCGGTCGTTGACGACCACGATGAAGCGGCCCTCGGGATCATCGAAAGGATTCATTCCGTCACTTCTTTCTCGTCGGTCACTTACTCGTTCGTCGCTTGCCGGTCGGGCACGTGTGGGTCGCGTGCTCGCCGGTTCGGTGGCTCACCGTCCGCGCTCGTCTCGTCGCCGCTGGACTCGTCGCCGCTGGTCTCGTCCGCGCTTGTTTCGTCCGCGTCCGTTTCGCCGGCGACCGGTTCGGGGACGCCGGCGAACGCCCGCAGGAGCACGAAGAGACCGGCGAGGGACAGCGCGGCGCCGGCGATGGGCAGGGCGCCGAGCGGCGCGGCGGCCACGAGGACGCCGCCGAGGCCCGCGCCGGCGGCCACGCCGACCGCCCCCAGCGAGCTGTTCATCGCCAGCGCCTGCGTGGTGTAGGGGCCGGCGAGCTGGTGGAGGCGCACCTGGATCGCGGACGACGACCAGTAGGTGAACACTCCCCAGGCGACGACGAGCGGAAGGAACCACCCGAGCCCCACCGGCCGGGCCCACCATGCGACGAAGAACGCCGCCATCACGGCGATGTAGATGCTCAGCCCCGTGACGATGGTCCGATCGGGGCCTTTCGCGTCCGTGGACCACCCGCCGGCGACGGTGCCCAGCGTGGCGGCCACGCCGAACACCAGGAACGCCAGGGGCCGCATGTCGTCGCGGCCGAGCGTTTCCGACAGGAACGGGGCGACGTAGGTCACGAGGGTCAGCGCGCCCATGATGGACAGGGCACCGCCGACGAGTGCGAGCGAGATGCGCCATTGCGCGAGGACCGCCAGCTGCTTCCGGATCGGGGTCGGCGGCTGGACGGGCGCCCCGGGGAAGGTGACGGCGACGACGGCGGCGCTCACCGCCCCGAGCCCGGCCATCGCCGCGAACGTCGCCTGCCAGCTCAGGGCCGACGCGATCCACACGCCGAGCGGCACGCCGAAGGCCACGGCGCCCGACACCGCCATCGACAGCACCGCCAGGTAGCGGCCCCGCGCCGAGTCCGGGGACAGGTCCGCGGCGGCGGCGAAAATGGCCGGGAGGACGGCCGCGGCGGCGGCCGCGGAAATGACGCGGAGCACCATCGCCACCGCGAACGCCGTGGTCACAGTCATGCCGAGGTTCGCCAGGACGAACACCGCCAATGCCGCCGGGAACAGGATCCGGCGGGACATCCGGGCCAGCAGGACGGCGGCGATGGGCGTGCCGACGGCCATGGTCAACGAAAAGGCGGTGACGAGCTGGCCGGCGGCGGCTTCCGGGACGGACAGCCCGTCGGCGACCTCGGGCAGGATGCCGGCGATGATGTAGTCGTCGGTGAAGAACGTGAGCAACGCGAGGCTGAGCCCCAGCAGCCACCAGGGGGCGGGACGTTCGTCGGCGGTCGTCCCGGTGCGGGCGGGGTCGGCGGGGTCGGCGATTGCCCGGTTGCTCATGCGGTCGGTGGTTTTTCCGTGGGTCATGCGAATTGTGCTTCCTTCGTGGTGTCCGTGTCGGTTTCCGTGTCGGGGTCCATCCCGGTGTTCGGGGCGGTGCCCGGGTTCGGGTCGGGGCCGGTGGCGTCCGCGCCGGCCCCCATGTAGTCGGAGGCCAGCGACTCGAACTCGGGGCCATCGGGGGTCGCGCGCAGCGCCGCCGCGCAGTCCGCGGCGGTGGCTCCGTGCAGCAGGGTCCGGATCGTCACCGGGATTCCGGGGTCGAAGATCTCCCGCATGGCGGTGACCGCGCGCAGCGCGCCCAACGAATCACCGCCGGCCCGCAGGAAGGGGACCTGGGGATCCATGGCGTCCACCCGGGATGATTCCGCCCAGATGTCGGCGATGAGCAGCGCGAGGGGGTCGGCGCCGGGGCCCGCATGCGCCGATCCGGGGCCCGCGGGGGCGGATGATGCCGTGGCGTGCGCCGCGACGGCGCGTTCGACGAGCAGGCGGTGCACCATGCGGCGATCGGTCTTCCCGCTGGGGGTCACGGGCACGGCGTCCACCCGGAGCAGGTGCCCGGGCACCGAATACGGCGGCAATACCTCCCGCAGCGCATCCAGCACGTCGTGTTCGCGGGCGGACCCCGCGTAGGCGGCGCCCAGTCCGCGGACGCCGGACCCGCCGGGAAGCGGCACGACCGCGGCGGCGGACACCCCGGGGATTTCGCGCATGCGGGCCTCGGTTTCGGCGGGTTCGACGCGGTGGCCGCGGATTTCCACTTGCCGGTCTGCGCGTCCGCGGAATTCGACGAGCCCCGGCGGTCGCCAGGCCCCACGGTCGCCAGTGGCGTAGGTGCGCGACGCCCACTCCCACGCGCGTTCCATGGAGTCCACGGAGTTCGCGGAGTTCGCGGAGTCCGCGGAAAACCCGGAACCCCCGGGTTGCCCGAGGTACCCGAGCATCACGCCGGGGCCGGTGACGGTGAGTTCGCCCTCGACTCCGGCGGGGCGGTCGTGCCCCCGTTCGTCGACGATGCGGTAGTGCGCCCCGGGCAGGGGGCGACCGTAGGGCACGCTCGTCCATCCGGGCGGGGTGATGTCCCCGGTGATGCGGTGGGCGATGTTCCACCCGGTGGTCTCCGTCGGCCCGCCGATGCTCCAGATTCGGGCGTCGGGCGCGTGGTCGCGGACCCGGCGGACGAGCTCCGGCGCCACCCAATCGCCGCCGGTGAGCACGATCCTCAAGTCGGCGAGCGCGGCCCCGGTGGCCCGCGCCCCTTCGGTCAGCAGGTCGACGGCCGCCGGCACCGCGCAGACGACGGTCGCGCCGTGCCGCTCGGCCAGGGTCGCCCATTCGGCCCCGTCCGGATCGGCCGGGGCGATGACGGCGCCGCCGACTGCGCCCATCACGTACACGTCCAGGATGGACATGTCGTGGTGGGGCTGCGCGAGCAGCAGCGAACGGTCGCCGGCGCGGAGGCCGCACATCGCGACGGTGGCGGCCACGCAGGCCTCGAGGCCTTCCCGCGGCACCCGGACGCCTTTGGGGCGCCCCGTCGATCCGCCGGTGAAGAGGATCGCGGCGCATTCGCCCGCCGACCGCGTCGCCGGGGTCGCCGCGGCGGGGGCGCCGCCGGCGCGGGCGATTTCCCGCGGCGTGACGACGACCGGTGCGGCGTCGGCGCAATCGCCCCGGTCGGTGATGAGCAGCGTCGCCCCGGCCAGGTCGACGAGTTCCCGGATTCGCGCCGGCGGCGACGACGGATCCAGCGGGACGACGCACCAACCGCCGTGGCTCACCGTCAGCGAGGCGATCACCGCCTCGCACCGATCGGCCACCGCGACGGCGACAGGGGCCCCGTCCGCGACGCCCCTCCCGGCCAGCCCCCGGATCCCCGCGGACACCCGGCCCGCCAGTTGCCGGTAGGTGACGGCGCCGTCGCCGGCGATGCACCACGGGTCGTCCCCGTCGGCACGCCGGTCGATCCAGGCGGTGAGGGGTTCGGCGCACCGCTCCGGCGGGCCCGCGTCCCCGCGGTCGCGGAGCGCACGGGCCCGCGCCGCGGGGGCGGGCGGGGACAGCCACGCCGCGGCGTCGGCAAGCCGATGGACCTGATCCAGCAGGTTCCCCCAGATTCCGTCGACGACGTCGTCCGGGATGGCCGCGTCGAGGACGTCGAAGCGGAGGGCGACCGACTCCCCGTGGTCGGCGACCTGGAGATCGAGAGCGACCTGCGGGGTCTGGCTGATCGCCCATTCCTGGGACATGGCGCCGCCGGCGAGCGACGACAGATCGCCGCCGATGCCGAGCTCGCTGGTGAACACCACCGGGGCGACGGGTTCATCCGACGTGCCCCGCTGGCGGAACAACTCGCGGACGACCTCCATGCCCGAGACGGAGGTGTGCGACAGATCGCGGTGCAGCCTCCGCTGGAGGCGCCGCGCGATGGCGTGGAAGGAGGCGTCGTCCCGGAGGTCCGCGTCGAGCAGCGTGAACGAGGCGAATTCGCCGACGATCGCGTCGAGATCGGGGGCCTCGCCGGCCCGCCCGAAACGGGGGACGTTCAGCGTGAACCGGCGGTGGGCGGACCAGTTCGCCAACGCGCAGGAGTAGGCGGCCAGCAGCACCGTCGACGGCGTCAGCCCCCGCTCCCGCGCATGCCGCGCCACCCGTGCCCACATGTCGGCGGGGAGGTCGTGCCGCCGGTGCCGGAACATCCCCGCGTCGCCGGCGCCCGATTCCCGGGGCAACTGGGGTGGCGGGGGAAGATCGGCCACGGCCGTCGACCAGTAGGCGCGGTCGGCGGCGCGGGCCTCCTCCCCCGCCCCGTCGAGCCACCGCCGATGGGACTCCACGTAGTCGCGGAACGTGGTCCGCGGCGGTGGCCCCGCGATGCGGCCGGTCGCGTAGGCCTCGTCCCATTCCCCGAGGAGGAGGTGGATGCTGCGGGCGTCGGCGATGAGCGCGTCGACGTCCACGCACGTCCGCACCTCGGAATCGTCCCGGACCACGACGACCTCCAGCAGCGGGGGCCGGAGCGGATCGCGGACCGACACGGCCATCCGCCGGCGGATCCGCGCGGCCTCGGCCGCCGCGTCGCCGGCGTCGACGATCGGCACCTCGAGGTGCGGCGCCCCGGGCGTCAGCCTCTGCATGCCCGTCCCGGGGTCGATGGCCGCGGCGCACATCGGGTGCCGCGCCAGCACCTGATGCAGCGCCCGGATCAGGCGCGGGACGTCCACGTCGGACCGTCGGCCGGTGTACTCCAGGTACAGGTGGCACGACACTTCGCCGCCACCGAGATCTCCGTCCCGGCCGATGAGGTAGGCCTGCTGCTGATCCAGCAGCGCGAACGGGGCGTGGGGATCCCCCTGGGCAGGGAGAATCGGGAACGATTCGGCGGTGTCTCCGCACCCGCCGCACCCGCTGGCTCCGCCGCGCTCGCCGTCCAGCAGTCGCGCCAACTCGTCGGCGGTGCCGCCCAACACGTCGGCGACGCCCACCTCCCAGCCCGTGATGAGCCGGAGGCGACGCGCCAGCCGCATCGCGGTCAGGGAATCCCCGCCCAACGACACGAAATCCCGGGGATCCCGCGGATCGCAGTCCAGAGCCTCGGCCCAGGCGGCGCGCACCGGCGACTCGTCGACCGCGCCCGGCGCACCCGCGCCGGGCCGCCGGCCGGGGATCCGGTGCCCGACGTCCGCGGTGCGGCTGAGTTTTCCGCTGTCCGTGCGCGGCAGGGAGCCGGCGACGACGATCTCGCGCGGTACGGCGTACCCGGGCAGCCGGTCGACGAGGTGGGCGCGGATCGATTCCTCCGTCACCGTCGGCGCCGCCTCCACCCGGGCGCGCAGCCACGCGTCCTCGCCCGGGGCCCCGCCGCACGCGACCGTCACCACCTGGCGCACGCCCGGGATACCGTCGATGGCGGCGCTGACCTCGCCCGGTTCGACGCGGTGGCCCCGGATCTTCACCTGGTCGTCGGCCCGGCCGACGAACGTGATCGCCCCGTCCGCGTCCGCCCGCACCAGGTCGCCCGTGCGGTACAGGCGTCCGCCGGGGACCGCCGGATCGGGGATGAACGCCAGCGCCGTGCGGACGGCGTCGCCCCAATACCCGAGTGCGTGGTGGGGCGACCGGACGTGCAGCTCCCCCATCTCACCCGGCGCGACCGGGCGCAGCCGCTCGTCGAGCACGGTCACCCAGCCCTCGCCGAGGGCGCGGCCGAGCCCGACCGGCCCGGGTTCGATCCGGGCGGCGTCCAGCACGTTCTCCGTGACCACGTGCGTTTCGGTGGGCCCGTACTGGTTGTGCACCACGATTCCCGGGAGCGCGCGGAGCATCGCGGTCAGATCGTCGTTGGCGAGCAGCGGCTCGCCCGCGTGGATGAGCCTCCGGAGGGTGAACGGGGAACTCCCCTCCGCGGTCGCGGCGGCGGCGAGTTCCCGCAGCATCACCGCCGGGCTGTAGAGCGTGTCCACCCGGTTGGCGATGATCCACGCGCACAGCGCCGCGGCATCCCGGCGCACGGGTTCCGGGACAACCCGGATTTCGCCGCCTTCCGCGAGGGTGCACATGATCTCCTGGTAGGACACGTCGAACCCCGTCGACGCGAACTGCGCGACCCGCGGGCGCGGCAGCCTGCGGGGGCGTTCGCGGTGCCGGGCGACCAGGGCGTCGATGCAGCGGTACGACATCGCCACGCCCTTCGGCGCGCCGGTCGACCCGGACGTGAACAGGAGGTACGGGCATTCGTCCGGTCTCCACCGGTGCCAGCCGCCGTCGCCGGGCCGGGTTGGCGCGGCTGTTTCGGCCCGCCCGTCCCGCGCATCCCACTCCTCCGGATCGAGGGGGATGACGGGGGTGTCCCGCGGCCCGCCCCCGGCGGGCGCCCCGGCGTCCACCGGTTCCGCATCCCCGATCGGTTCGCCGACGATGACCCGTGCGCCGCTCAGCCGCCGGATGAGGTTCGCGCGCCGCGGCGGCAACGCGGCGTCGACCGGCACGTAGACCGCGCCGGCGCGCAGCAGCGCGATGCACGCGATGACGGCGCCGGCCCCGCGCCGCACGTGGACCAGGACCGGGTCGCCCGGCCGGACCCCCTCGGCGCGCAACCGCGCGGCCAGGGAGGCGGTGGCCCGGTCCACCTCCGCCGGGGTCAGGCGGGCGTCGTCGTCGGCGAGCAGGATGCGGCCCTCCTCCGATTGGAGGGCCTCCCGGACCTGCTCCGCCATCCCCCGGGCCGACGGACGGCATTCGTTCCCTGTCATCAGCGGCTCCACCCACTGC
The DNA here is from genome assembly GCF_030408835.1 of Corynebacterium freneyi. Classification (NCBI taxonomy): domain Bacteria; kingdom Bacillati; phylum Actinomycetota; class Actinomycetes; order Mycobacteriales; family Corynebacteriaceae; genus Corynebacterium; species Corynebacterium freneyi. The sequence goes on along the minus strand of NZ_CP047357.1, from coordinate 397,622 downwards.
AGCGCTTGTTCGGCGGTGAAATACCGGGTGGCGTAGTCGATGACCCACTGGTGGTGGGTGTCCCTCCGGATGGCCATCGGCACCCCCGCCGCGGGGCCGAACGTCGCGTGCAGCACCGTCCCGGGGACGCCGTCGAGTCCCCACTGGGAGTCGACGACCGTCGCCCATGACGGTTCCGCGCCGTCCGTTGCCTCGACGGAGTCCACCGCGGGACTCTGCGCGGGGGCGTCGCCGCGCGCCGCGCGCGCGAGGCGTTTCCGCAGGGCGTCCGCCCGGGTGCCGTCGGAAACCGGCAATCGGGCGACGTCCCGGGGACCGGTGCCGGGGTCGCGCCGGACCAACCTCCCGTCCGGGTGGGGCGGCATCCCCGGCAGAAGCCGGCTCGTCTCGGCCCACACCGCGGCGGGGGTGGCGCCGACGACCAGGAGCACGTCCGCGGCACCCGGCTGCGGTCGTCCCGCGTCGACCGACGCCCACCCCGACACCGCGTCCGCGGAACCGGTCAGCCACGCGGTGCTCAGCCGCCGGAGATCCGGCAGCCACCCCGAGGGGTCGATATCCCGTTGCCCGGGCCCCGGGGTCACGCATACGACGAGCGCCGCCGGCTCGCCTCCGCCCCGGCTCATCGGGGGCTTTCCGACGGATCCCCGGCGTCCCGGTCGTCCGCCAACAGCGCGGCCAGCTGGTCCTCGTCCAGACCGGATACCGCGGTGTCCGATGCCGGCGTCGCCGCACGTTCCGGTTCCCCCGCGCAGGCGGCGATTCCGGCGACCGTGGGATCCTCCAGGATCCGGCGCGGGGTCACCGCGATCCCGTCTCGGCCCAGTGCAGCGGCCATGGAGATGGCCCGCACGCTGTCGAGCCCCAACGCGAAAAGGTTGTCGTTCCGCCCGATGAATCGCACGCCGGTGGCGGCCCCCGCGGCCTCGGCGACCCGGGTTTCCGCGTCGCCGGCCGGCGGATCGATGGTCCCGGTAGGCGTGCCGGCGGGTTCCGGCAAATCCCCGGCCACCACGGCGCCGGCCCCGTCCCGGGGGATCGCCGCCACGGGGACGATCACCGCGGGAATGTGGCGCGGCTCCAGTTCGCCCGGGCCCGCGATCCGGTCGTGCGCCGCTCGCGCGGCATCGCCGTCGTCCGTGGCGGCCCAGGCGACGACGACGTCGCCCCCGTGCGTCGGCACGTACGCGGCGTACGCGTCGCGCACCCCGGCGCAGCGGCGCAAGCTCTCTTCCACGACGGCCGGCGGCCGCCGCTCGTCCGCGGCGCGTCCGCCCGCGGTCGCGTTTCCGTCGTCGCCGGTCATCGTCGTCCCGTCGGTGGTCAACTTCTTCTCCTGTTTCGGTTGGTCGCGTTTCGGTGGGTCGTATGGTGAGGTCGTGTATCGGGGCCGTGTTTCGGTGGGCCGCGTGTCGGCGGCGATCGCACGCGGGCCGGGCCGCCGGATCACGATCCGGTCGGGCACGGCACGTTCGCCCCGGGTTCGCCCGACCGGGATCCGGCCGCCGTGAACGCCTCGAGCACATCCCGGTGCATGGACCGCGCGACGTCGTCGCCGACGTACCGGCGGTCGTAGACGAGCTCGATGAACGCGTCCCCGTCGTCGCGGATCTCCAAGTCCCAGGTGGTGTCGTACGGCGCGTCGGCGGGCCGGGTCGGTGCGATGGCCCACTCGAGGCGGTCCGTCATCCGCGGCCGGCGCTGATTGCGCCCCTGGGCCAGGTGGCGGACGAGCGGCCGCGTGGTGGCGGCGCGCCGCGCCCCGACCGCGCGGACGATGTCGTCGAACGGCAACTCGGCGTGCCCGATTGCGTCGGCCAGCGCGACGAACGCGGCCCTGCGGGCGTCGGCGCCGCCGGCGTCAGCGCGGTTCAGCCGCACGGGCACCAAATCGACGCCGAGGGCCACCGATTCGGCTGCGGCGGCGTCCGGGATCGCGGCGGGCACCCCGACGATCAGATCGTCGCGGCCCGTGTGGGCGGCCAGGACGCGCGCCACCTCGGCGAGGAAGCCCGCGAAGGGCGTGATTCCCTCGTCGGCGGCGCGGCGGGCGGCGGAGGCGAACGCCTCCCCGCCGATGGCCGCCCGGACGACGCCCGCACGAGGCGAGGCGCCGGGGTGCGCGGCGGTCGGTTCGGGCAGATCGACGTAGCCTTCGAGCTCCGCCGCCCACCACCGCCCCAGCGCCGCCGCCCCGGGACCCGATCGGCTCCGGCGGGCGCGGGCCCCGATGTCCCGGGGCTGCGCAATCGGGCCGGGCGACCAGCGGCTGTTCCCCAAACGCGCCTCGTACGCCGCCGCAAGGTGGTCGAAGAGGGTTTCCAGGGACGAGTGGTCCGCGGCGATGTGGTGGACCGCGACGACGAGCACCGCCCGTTCCGCGCCCACGGCCACGCATTCGAAATGCACCGGAATCTCCTCCGCCACGTTCCAGCGCCTGGCCAGCATCTGCGCCACGTGGCCCGGCACTTCCCCGGCGGGGAGGTTCGTCCACGCCAGCGTCGGCCCGTCCGGGTGGATTCGTTGCACGGGGTGTCCGTCGACGACGGGGTAGGTGGTGCGCAGCCCCTCATGGGCCGCGACGACGTCGGCGACGGCGCCGATCAGCGCGGCATCGTCGCGTGGTCCCCGAAGCACCATCGGCACCACGATCCGGTATCCGTCGTCCGTGACCCGGTCGATCACCCACATGCGATGCTGCGCCGGGGTCAGCGGGTGGTCGGCGGGGCCGTCCGGGGCGTCGTCTCCGGCACCGTACCGGGCGTCGTCCCCGACGCGGGCCACCGCGCCCGATCCCGTGGGGCCGTCGCCCGAGAGCCGAGCCAACGCCCGGGCCGTCGGGTTGTCGATGACGTCCCGCATGGTCACGTGCAGCCCGAGTTCCCGGAGCCGGTGGGTCAGCCGGAGGACCATCAGCGAGTGCCCGCCGAGGGCGAAGAAGGAATCGTCGACGCCCACGTCGTCGGCCCCGAGGCACTCGGCCATCATGGCCGCGATCCGATCCGCCGGACCACCGTCGTCGAGCGGGGCCGGGGTTCCGGGCGTAGCCGCCGACGCAGCGCGGGCCCCGCCGTCCCCGGATTCCCGCGACGACAGGGGCCGCCGCGCCAGCGCATCCCGGTCGACTTTGCCGTTGCGGTTGAGGGGCAGGTGCCCAAGCGCCTCGACGACCGCCGGGACCATCGCCTCCGGCAGCAGCCGGGCGGCGTGGGCCACCAGGTCGGGACGGTTGCCGTGCCCGCCGTCGGTGACCGCGAAACCCCTGACGACCCCGTCCCGGACGGTCACCGCCGCGGCATGGACTCCGGGATGGGCGAGCAGCGCGGCCTCCACGTCGCCCGGTTCGAACCGTACGCCGCGGACTTTCACCTGATCGTCGATCCGTCCGTGGCACACCAGCCCCTCCGGCGTCCGGGACGCCAGGTCCCCGGTCCGGTAGCGGCGCCGCCCGCCGGGGGCCGCCACGAACCGCGCCGCCGTTTCCGCCGCCATGCCCCGGTACCCGCGCGCCAATCCGTCGCCGGACAAGTACAGCTCCCCGATTCGCCCGTCGGGCACCGGGCGCAGCTTCTCGTCGAGGATTTCCGCGGTCAGATCCGGGCGGGGTTCGCCGACGTGCACCACCGGATTCACGGGGTCGGCGGCGAGGATCCCCATCGTCGCGGCGAGCGTCGTCTCCGTCGGCCCGTAGCAGTTCGCGACCGAGCACCGCGGCATGATCCCGTGCATCCGGTTCCGCAGCGGGCCGGGGAACCGGTCGCCGCCGCAGAGCACCCATTCGACCGATCCCAACGCGTCCGTCGGCCGGGACTCCGCCTCAAGGACGAGCTGCTCGACGACGGCGGGGACCCCGTGGACGAACGTCGCCCCGTACGCCGCGACATGATCGAGCATGCGCCGGGCATCGAATTCCGTCCCGGCGGGGGCGCAGAGGAGTTCCCCGCCGGCGGCCAACGTCATGACCACTTCCCCTATGGATGCGTCGAAGCCCGGCGGGGCCGCGTGCAGGAGACGGATGCCGCCGCGGCGGCGCCGTCCGCGCAGCGCCCATTCGGCGTGGCGGGCCAGGCCCCGGTGGGTGACGTCGACGGGTTTGGGCAGCCCCGTCGTCCCGGAGGTGAAGACGACGCAGGCGACGTCGTCGCCGTCCGGCGCGACGTCCGGGACCCCGCGCGTCGGCGGTTCCACCGCCGCGCGGGACGCGCCGGCGGCGACGGTCGCGGCGGGGTCGGCGAGGTCCCCGAAGTCCCACAACCCGATCCTGTCGCCGCATGCCCGCCTTACGGCGTCCGGGCAGTCGTCGCCGTGCACGACCGCGTGCACGTCGGCGGAGACCAGCATGGCGGCGAGGCGGGCGGCCGGCACCCTGGGGCTGATTTCGGTCACCGGGATACCCGCCCTCAGGCAGGCCAGGAGAACCGTGATCGCCCGGTACCCCCGGCCCAGGGCATAGGCGATCGGGGCCCGCCGCGGGTTCCGCCGGGCCAATTCGCCGGCGAGCGACCTCACCTCGGTCTCCAGTTCACCGTAGGTCCAGGAGCGGTCGCCCTCGCGCACCGCGCATGCGCCCGGGGTGTCGCGGAACCACTCGGCGATGAGTTCGACCGGGGACTCGGCGGATCCTCCCGCGTCCGTCCCCTCCACCGCCGCAGCGTCGCCGGTGGTGGTGCCCGCCGCGGGCCCGTCCGGCTCCGCGGGCCCGTCCGGCTCCGCGAAGGCGCGGATTGCCCGGGCCAGGCGACCGGCGAATGCGTGCGCCACCCCGGGCGGCACCCGCCCGGGTTGATGGTCGACCGACACTTCCAGCGCTCCGCCCGCGGTGTTCGCCCGCACCGAGAGGGGCTCGCCGATGATCCCGTTGCGCAGGGGCGCACCGGTCGAGCCGCACGGCCCGGGCGCCCGAGTTTCCTCGAATACGAGGCTGACGTCCGGCATCGTCGTGCGATGCCGTTGCAGGACGTCGGCGATGTCCAGTTCGGCGTCGTCGAGGGCGTCCGCCAGGTGGCCGGCGGCGGAGTGCACCGCGTCATCGCCGGTCCATCCCGGCGGCACGTCGATGAGCACGCTGTTTCCCCGGTACGTGATCGGGGCGCCCTCGGCCGGGTCGCCGTGGCGCAGCAGGACGGGCATCGCCACGGTGACGCCGGCTTCCGGCGAGGGCATCGCCTCCGCGAGCGCCGCCAACACCACGGCCGCCGGGCGCACCCCGAGTTCGCGGCACCGCTCCATGACTCGGCGACCGGTTTTCGGGGCAATCGGCGTTTCGATGGATTGCGCCGGCGCTGCCCCCCATCCGGGTTTCGCGACGAGCCCGGTGGGCAGGCATGCCGAGGCTCCCCGCCCGTCCCCGGCAGATGGCGCCGGGCGCGTCGGTTCCGGCGCGGCGAGGGACCTCGGCGGCACGTGTTCCCCGCGCAGGGCGGCGTCGACGTCGCGGGCGAGTATCGCCCAGCACGCGTCGTCCCACCACAGATGGTGGGCGACGATCGCCAACCGGGCGGCGTCCGCGCCGGCGACACCGACGATGAACCGCACCGGGGCCTCGCGGTGCAGGTCCCACCGCATTTCCATTGCTTCGGCGGCCGCGTCGGCGTGGTCCGACTCGTCGACGACGCGCGGCGGCGCCGGGGGCCGGTCATGCACGATGACCCGCGGGGCCGCGGCCGACGCGGCCTCTTCCGGCGATGGTCCCGCACCGGGGGTCGTCAGCGTCGAACGTAGGGCGGGGTGCGCCGCCGCCACCCGGTCCAGCGCCGCGATGAGCCTGCCGACGGGGACGGAATCCCGGAACCGGTAACTCATCCCGACCGTGAAAGCCCCGCCGGTGGGATCCGTCCGGGCGGCCTCCCACAGCCGGCGCTGAGCCCGGGTGAGAATCACCCGCGCATCGGATTCCGATGCGCCCGGGCCACGTTCGCCCACCCCCGCCACCTGCGCCGCCCGGCGTCGCCGGAGCGCCGCCAACCGGTCGGCGCGCGCCGATTCCGCCACCATCCGCCTCCTAAGTTGCGTTAGCCTAGGCTAAGCATACATACTTAGGTCCAACGCGGTAGCTTTAAATCCGAACTTGCGGCGCGGGCGGATCGGGCGCCCCGAATCGCGCCCGCGCCGACCGAATCGGGCCGTTGGCCCATACTGCGGCCGCGTCGGCCGAGACGGGAGAAACCGGTGCATCCCCCACCCCTGCACGCCGACCGCCTTCGCGTCGGATACGGAAATCACGAGGTGCTCCGCGACGTCAGCGTCACGCTGCCGGCCGGGAAGCTGACCGTCGTCGTCGGCCCCAACGGATGCGGGAAATCCACGTTGCTCAAATCGTGCGCCAGGCTCGTCCCGCTCCGCGGCGGAACCGTGATCCTCGACGGCAGGGACATCCACCGGCTGCCGACCAAGGCGGTCGCCCGGAAACTGGGGCTGCTCCCGCAAGCGCCGTCCGCCCCCGACGGCCTGCTGGTCTCCGATCTCGTCGCGCTCGGCAGGCACCCCCACAGGTCCCTGACGCGGCCCTGGGACGGGGATGACGAACGGGCGGTGGCGCGGGCCCTGGCCCTGACCCGGATGGACGGCTTCGCAGACGAGGAGGTCGACGCCCTGTCGGGCGGGCAGCGCCAACGCGCCTGGATCGCCATGGCCCTGGCGCAGGACACCGAGGTGCTGTTGCTCGACGAGCCCACCACGTACCTCGATTTGGCCACCTGCATCGAGGTCCTGGAGCTCATCCGGGACTTGCACCGCGATCACGGGAAGACGGTCGGGGTGGTCCTCCACGATCTTCTTCTCGCCGCGCGCTACGCGGATGAAACCGTGGTCATGCGCGACGGCGCGGTCGTGGCCGCCGGGCGGCCCGGGGAGGTCTTCACCGTGGACCTGCTCCGGGACGTATTCGGCCTCGACGCGGTCCTGCTCGAGGACCCGGTGAGCGACCGCCCCCTGATCGTGCCCCTCGGCCGGAGCCGGTGACCCGGCGCCCGAACCGGGCCCGGCGCCGAGGCGGCGTCCCGGCTCAGAGTTCCCAGGCCGCCGCCGCGTTTCCCGCCTCCCGGAAGCTCCGGTAGGTGTCGCTGACCTCGACCAGGGTCGCCTCGTCGCCCGTCGCCTCGACGCTCCCGTCGGGCCCCAGGACGATGAACCGGTCGCAGTGCCGCAGGGCCGACGGCCGGTGGGCGACCATGATGACGGTCCTGGTGCGGGCCAGTTCGCCGATGCCCCGCAACACGTGGTGCTCGTTGTGGGCGTCCAGGGAGGAGGTGGCCTCGTCGAGGAGGACGATCGGGGCGTCCTTCAGCAACGCCCGCGCAAGGGAGATGCGCTGCCGTTCGCCGCCGGACAGCCGTTTGCCGCCTTCCCCGACCCGGAGATCGAATCCGTCGTCGTGGCGCGCCGCGATTTCCCCGACGCCCGCAGCGCGGGCCGCGGCCAGAATTTCGTCCCGTCCCGCGTCCGGGCGCCCGACCGCGATGTTGTCCCACAACGTGCCGTCGAACAGGTGCACGTCCTGGAACACCACCGACAGCTGGCCCATCAGGTCGGTGGCCCGGTACTCCCGGACGTCATGCCCGGACACCGTGACCGACCCGGAACCGACGTCCATGAAGCGGGCGATGAGTTTCAGCACGGTGCTCTTGCCGCAGCCCGACGGGCCGATGAGCCCCACCACCTCGCCCGGCGCGACCGAGAAGGAAAGGCCGTTCAGCACGGGCCCCTCCCCCTCGTACCCGAAGACCACGTCCTTGAATACGACGGTCCCGGCCCCGTCCGGCTCAGCCCCTTCCACGGGACGGGGAAGCGACGGTGCCCCGGTGATTTCGGAGATGCGGCCGATCCGGGTCGCGGTCACCCGCAGGGCGCTGGACAAACCGGCCAGCTCGGTCAGCGGGCCGGTGAACCGCGCGGCCAAGGCGATGACGGCCAACGTGGTCGCCGCATCCGTGGCACCGCCGATTCCGCCGTACACCGCCATGACGATGACCGCTGACAAGACGGCCTGGACCCCCGCGCCGCCGAGCATCGAGGCCACCGTCGTTTTCGCCCCGACCCTCCGGTTCGTCACCCGTTCGTCGTCAAGCGCCCCGGCGATCGGCGCGTACGACGCCGCGTCGACCCCGGAGGCCCGCAGCACGGCCTGGTGCCGGGCGAAGTCGACCACGGCGCCCTGCACGGCGATGCGCCGGGCGTGGACGTCGCGCTCCCCCCGCTCGACGACCTTTCCCGCCCAACGGTTCATCCCCCAGAGGATCAGCGCCCCGGCCAGGAGCGCCGCCGCCAGCGACACGTCGAGCGCGCCGACGGCGATGACCAGGACAATTCCGCCGGAGAACGTGGACACCACCGGGCTCAGCAGATGGGCGACGGACATCCCCACCGCGGTCGTGCCCGTGATGAGCGCGTCCGACACCGACGCCGCACGCTCGCGGGTGCACCACGACAACGGGACGTCGACCAGGGCATCTGCCGCGCGTTCATGCATGCCGCCGACGACTTCCAGGGCCATCGCGTTCATCGCCAGGGCCTGGAAGAAATGCAGCGCCGCGGCGACCGCGACCAGCACTGCCAGGGCCACGAGCCACCCCGTCGCGGCGGGGGGATCGTCGACGAGCGCACGGGCCAACGGGACCAGCAGGGCCATCGCCGCCCCCGACAACGCCCCGTACACCACGGCGACCAGGAGTTGGGCGACGACGCGTGGGCGGCGCCCATCGTCGACGATGGACAACAGTGCGCGGATCATTCCTTCCCGCCCCTTTCGTCCGCGTTGAGCCGCCCCCACAGATCGGCGTACAGTCCGCCGAGCTCCAGCAGCTCGTCATGCGTGCCGCACTCCGCGACCTTCCCGCGGTCGAGCACGGCGATCCGGTCGCAATGGGCGATGGTGTGGAGGCGGTGAGCGATGACCAGCACCGTGGAGTCCGCCGCAAGGGCGCTCAAAGCACGCTGGATTTGCGCCTCCGAGTTGGGGTCGGCGAAAGCGGTGGCCTCGTCGAGGATGACCACCGGCGCATTCTTCAGCAGCGCCCTGGCGATGGCGATTCTCTGTCGCTGTCCCCCGGACAGCGATGCGTCGGAGTCGACGGGCGTCGCGTAACCGTCGGGAAGCGCCATGATGTCGTCGTGGACCTGCGCCCGGCGCGCCGCTTCGCGGATCTCGTCGATCGTCGCCCCCGGGCGCCCGAGGCGGATGTTGTCCGCGATGGACATGCTGACCAGCTCGGTGTCCTGCAGCACGAAGGCGACGGTGTCGTTGAGCTGCGCGGGCGGAATGTCCCGGACATCGGCGCCCCCGATCCGGATTGCGCCCGACGACGGGTCGTCGAAACGCGCGACGAGCGTCGCCAGCGTCGACTTCCCGGCTCCCGAGGGACCGACGAGGGCCACTTTCGCGCCGTCGGGAACGGACAGGGTCACGTCCCGGAGGACCGCCGCGCCATCCCCGTACCGGTACGTCACGCGATCGATCTCGATGGATCCGTCGGCGATCCGGGCGGGTTCCCGGGCCTCCGGCAGGGCCTCGACGCGGAGGATGTCGGCTATGCGCTGCGCCGCCGCCTCGGCCTGCCTGCGATATTGGGCGCTGAACCCCAGGGACACGACGGTCGACGGAATCACCATCGCGATCAGCGCCGCGGTGATGACCTCGACCGGCCCCACCCACCCGGCCCCGATGAACCACAGCCCGAACGCCATCATCATCAGCAGGATCACGGGGGCCGAGAGCATGACGCCGGCCACCGCGGATCCCATCGTGAGGCTCCGCGCCCAGGCCCCGTAGGTGGCCCGGTACTCCCGGCTGGCCTCCACGAACCGCTCGTGGGCGGTCTTCTGGGTGCCGAAGATCTTCACGACGGCGATGCCGTGGACGAAATCGGCGATGGCCGCGCTCATCGTGCCGAGTGTCTCCGCGATCCGCTCCATTTTCCCCGCCGCCCCCCGCATGGCCACCGCGGACGCAGCACCGTAGGCCACGAGCGGGATAGCCGCGACGAGCGCCAGCCTCCAGTCGAGGACGGCGCACCAGGCGAGCCCCGCCAAGGGCGTCACCACTCCCGCGACTTGCTCGATGCGCGCGTGCGCGACGAGGAAGTGCAGTTCATCGACGTCGTCCGTCACCGCGCGCCGCACCGTGCCCGAGGGTGTCGCGCTGAACCAGCGCAAGGGCGCCCGCGACAGCGCCGTGACGATCCGCCACCGCAGATGGTGCTGCAGACGTGCGTCGGCCGAATGGGACACGGCGAGCGCGGCGGCTTCGGCGAGCGCCCTCACCGCGAGCGCGGTGATGACCGCCGCCACAATCCCGGCCCCCACGGTCCGCCCTTCGACGAGGCGCGTCCCGATCACGCCGATGAGCGCCAACGGCGCCACTGCGGCGACGGACGCCACGACCTGCAACGCGGCGGCCACCCGAAGTTGCCCCGCCACCGGTTCGGTGAGTTCCGCGAGGGATCCGGCCGCAACCGACCCGGCCGGTTCGTCGCGCCCGGGTCCCTCACGCCCGGGTTCGCGGTGCCCCGGCGCCGCTTCCGGGGGTCCTCCGGAGCGCGTCCCCCCGTCCACCGGCACGTCCCGCGCCGTTTCCGCCGTCTCCATGAACCATCCTTCCGAGATCCCGCCAAAAAGGCCCGACATTACAACATTGGTAATGCTAGCCTTAGTTTGTTTTTTGCGCGCGGTTTCGCGCCCTCATTCCGCCCCATCACCTCGATAACGACGTCGGAGTCTGACATTGCACACAACGCAGGACCATTGGTTGCGCAGGTTCTCGGTTTCCCGCAGCCACGCGGGGCCGCACCTGATTCTCTGCCCCCACGCCGGCGCCGGGGCGTCGTCGCAGCGGGAGCTGTCCGACCTTTGCGCGCCCTGGTGCACCCCCTCGGTGGTCCAGTACCCGGGGCGCCAGGACCGGATCGGGCGGACGCCGGCGCGGTCAATCACGGACATCGCCGACGCCGTCGCCCGCGAGTTGGCCGCGCAACCGGCCGCCGATACGCGTGAACTCGTGATTTTCGGCCACAGCATGGGGGCACTGGTCGCCTTCGAGCTCGCCCGGAGCTGCGGGCGCGAGGGATTGCCGGTCGCGCACCTCGTCGTTTCGGCGGCCGTTCCGCCGCACGCGGTCGCGGCGGAGCCCCGGCACCCCGTGACCGACCGGGGGATCATCGACCGGTTGGTGGGCCTGGCGGGAACCGACGACGCGATCCTCGCCGACCCGGACCTCGTCTCCCTGGCGATCGGGGCCCTCCGAGCCGATTACGCCATGACCGACTCCTACGGATGCGGGAAAGACGCCGCGGTTTCGTGCCCGATCTCGGTTCTGGGCGGTGACTCCGATCCGATCGTCCCCTTCACCCGGCTCTGGGGATGGCGCGCGCACACGACGGCCGACTGCTCGGTGTCGCTCTTCCGCGGCGGGCACTTCTATTTGTCCACGCAGCTGCCGGCGGTCGCCGAATTCCTCGGACGCGCGTGCACCCCCGTGGCGGTGCCCGTCCCATGATCGCCGCACCGAAGGATCTCCTCGCCGACGACGGGGCAATCGTGATCACCGGCGTCGCCCTCGAGGCCCCGGGCGGGGCCACCTCGTTGGCGACGCTGTGGGGGACGCTGTCCGGGGACGCGGACGCGCTCGGCCCGCTGCCACGCGATCGCGGCTGGGACGTCGAAGGATTGCTCCGTCTCGGGGATGCGCCGGGGTGGGGGCGAATCCCGGATTCCTGCGGCCTGATCCCCGGGGCGACGATGTGGGACCCCGCCGCGTTCGGCGTATCGCCGCGGGAGGCCGCCCTCATCGACCCCCACCAGCGCGTCGCCGTCCGCTGCGCTTTCCGCGCCTTCCAAGCCGCCGGTCTGCGGCCGGGCGACCACAGGCTGCGGGACGCGGGCGTGGCATTCGCCGCGCTTCACGACGATTACGGCCCCCGCTTCGGCGTTCCGGGCGAGTATCACGGCGATCTGCTCGTCGGAGTCTCCGCGAGCACCATTTCGGGGCGCATCAGCAACGCGCTCGACATTCGCGGCCCGTCGGTGACCATCGACGCGGGATGCGCCGGCGCGCTCACGGCGATCGACCACGCGGCGGCCATGATCCGGTCGGGCGCCGCGCCGACGATGATCGCCGGCGGCGTCAGCGTGCTGTGCTCCCCCGGCATGCTCGTGGAGTTCTCCCGGCTCGGCGCCCTCGCCGCGAACGGGCGTTGCCGCCCCTTCGGCAAAGAGGATCGGGGCGTCGTCTGGTCCGAGGGGTCCGCGGCTTTTCTCCTGGAGACGGCCGGTTCCGCCCGCGGCGGCGGCAGGACCCCCATCGCGGTCGTCCATGCCTCCGCGTCGACGCACGGCGGCGGCCGTTCGCCGATGCACGTCCCCGATCGCGACGCCCACGAAGAGGCCATCCGGCGCTGCCTCGATATTTCCGGCTTGGGGTACGACGACGTCGACGTCGTCGAGGCCCACGGCACCGGCACGCGGGCGGGGGATCCCGTGGAGCTGGCCGCGTTGGGGGCGACGTACGGGGCCGCCGCCGCGGCGGACGGGCGCCGCATCCCGATCCGTTCGGCGAAAAGCCATCTGGGCCACGCCCAGGCGGCGGCTTCCGGCCTCGGCCTCTGCGCCCTTATGGCCGGGGCCCGCGAGGGCAGTATCCCGCGCCATCTCCTCGAGGGGGAACCGTCGGACGCCATCGACTGGGCCGGTTCCGGTCTGGCGCTCGCGGGGGAAGAACCGTGGCCGGCGCGGGGCGGCTGGCGCACGGCCGGCATCTCCGCGTTGGGAATCAGCGGCACCGTCACCCACGCCCTGGTGGGCTTTCCGGAAGAGGGGCGGTCATGAACGTCACCGACGCAATCGTCCTCGAAGCGCGCACGGCCGAGTCGCTCCGCGCCGAGGCGCGTCAGCTGTTTTCCTACCTCGGCAGGCGTCCGGAGACGACGCCCGCGCAGGTCGCGCATGCTCTTTCCGCCACCCGCCCCCGCGCCCCGCATCGGGCGGTGGTGTCCGCTTCGGGCGGGGCTGAGCTCCGCTCGGCGCTGGCCCATATCGCGGAGGGGCGCCCGCATCCGCGGGTGGCGGCGGCCACGGTTCCTTCGCGGCGGCCGAAGACGGTGGCGGTGTTCCCCGGCCAGGGCCAACAGCGCCCGGGCCTGCTCGCGCCCCTCCACGGGGAGTTCGCGGTGGTCCGCGAGGTGGCGGACGAGTACATCGGCCGCTTCGCGGTCGACCACGGCATCGACGTCCGGGACTATCTCCTGGATCCTCGCGCGTCCGCCGACGTCGACGAAACCACGGTTCAGCCCGCGCTGTTCACGCAGATGATGGCCGTCGCCGCCCTGTGGGAAAGCGCCGGGCTGCCGGTCGACGCAGCCATCGGGCATTCGCAGGGCGAAATCGCCGCCGCGGTGTTCGCCGGGATGACGTCCCCCGCCGACGCCTGCGCGGTGGTCGCGGCGCGCTCCGGGCTGGTCGCCGCGCTGCCTCGACAGGCCATGGCGGTGGTGGGCTGGGACGAACGGAGGTGCCGCGCCGCCATCGCGGGGTGGGCGGGCGACGCGGAGCTCGCCGTGCACAACGCCCCGTCGCTGTGCTGCGTCGGCGGTACCCGGGACGCGGTGACCGGCGTCATCGACGAGGTCGCGCGGTCCGGGGGATTCGCGCGGCTCCTGCCGGTCGGGTACGCGGCGCACACGCCGGCGGTGGCGCCGATCCGCGGGCCGTTCATCTCGCGGCTCCACGCGGAGCTGGGCGAGACGGGATTCCGGGAGGGGCGCATGGAGTGCGTCAGCCCGGCATTGTGCGGCGCCCCGATTCCGCCCGGCGGCGACCAGGCGGAATTCTGGTACGCGAACGTGCGCAACCCGGTCCGCTTCGCCGACGCCGTCGAGGCGGCGTCCGGAAACGGCGACGTCGCGTTCGTGGAAATGTCGGCGCTCGCAACCATCGGGCGTTCGATCGACGAGACCGTGCGGCACGCGCGGCCGGGTTCGGCTCCGTTGATCATCCCGACCGCGGACGGTGCGGGCCCGGCCGGGCCCGAAACGTGGGCGCAGGGGTGGCGGACGGCGTTGGCCAATGGGCTGGCACCGGTTTCGGCGGCCGGGCCCGGCGCCGACGTGGGATTCCCGCCGGACTTCCCGGCGTCGCCCTTCGCGGAAACGCGGATTTGGTTTTCCCCCGGGGATTCCGGGGCACCCGGCGCCGGGGTCGGCCCCGCTTCCCCCACGGCCCCGGACGCCGCCGAGCCGGCGCCGCCCGTCATTCTGGAGGAGAGGTGGGTGCGGCTGCCGCACCTGGGCCAGGAGCGGCCGTCGCCGTTTCAGGCGGGTTCCGCGCCGGAGTGGGCCACGGGGTTGGCCGATGCCGCGCGGAGACAGGGCCTGCCGGAAGCCGGGGCCACCGCGGACGATGCGCCGTCGACAATCATGTGCGGTACGCCGTCGCCGGACATCGGCGGCCGGGACGTCGCCACCGCGATTCGGGCCACGGGGAAGGCGCTCGACGAGGTGCCCGCCGCGCCGCGCGGCTCCCGGCTCGTCTTCCTCACGTACGGCGCGCACGCGGTGGACGGGACGGAGGCCTCGCCGGCGCAGTCGGCGTGCGTGCCGTTGGCGCGGGCCTTCGCGGCGCGGCGCGGGTACAGGTTCCGGCACATCGACCTCCCGGGGCCCGACATGACGCCGGAGTGCATCTCCGCGGCGGTCGCGGCATTGAACGCCCGCGGTGAAGCGGCGCTCGCCGTCCGCGACTCCGGCACTTTCGTCCCGCGCCTTCGTCCGCCCGACGCCGGGGAGTCCCCCGCCGGCGCCGGGGCCCTCGATCACGTCGTCGTCACGGGTGGCCGCGGCCAGGTCGCGCGGCACGTGGTCCGGGCCCTCATCGCCCTGGGGGCGGGCCGGATCACGTTGCTGACGCGGGAGCCGTCGCGCATCCCGCGCGACCTCGCCGCCGCGGCACGGGCCGCCGGGATCCCGATGGACGTCGTGCGCGTGGATCTGCACGAGGGCGAGGACCGCGACGTGGGCGGAGAGGAAAGCCGCGGTGGCGCGATCTC
Organism: Corynebacterium freneyi; assembly: GCF_030408835.1. NCBI lineage: Bacteria > Bacillati > Actinomycetota > Actinomycetes > Mycobacteriales > Corynebacteriaceae > Corynebacterium > Corynebacterium freneyi. Next base: position 382,591 of record NZ_CP047357.1, on the reverse strand, counting down.
GGCGGATCCTTCCCCCATCGCCGTGGGGCGGCCGGCGACGGCGGTGATCCACGCGGCGTCGGCGTACCCGTCGCTGGATTCCCCGGATTCGCTTTCCGACGCCGCGTGGTTGCGGTCGGCGGCCGTCGATCGGCTCCTGGCCCGGTTGCCGCTGTCCGAGGGGTGCCGGGTCGTGGTGAGTTCGTCGATTGCGGCGACGCTGGCGCACCCGGATACGACGGCCTACGCCGCCGCCGTCGCCGCGGCCGAAGCCCATTGCGCCAATCGGCCGGAGTGGCGCGTCGTCCGATGGGGATTGTGGCCCGGTTCGAACGACGCCCCGGGCTTCGACGCGGTCCGTGCCGCCGACGGGGGCACCGGGCTGCTGCCTTTCGACCCGGTCACGGCGGTGTCCGCGGCGATTCGCATGCGGCCCGGGGTCGGGGTCGTCGCGGCGGCCGATTGGGGCATGCTCCGGCGCGTCTACGACGCGCTGGGGGCGCCGGCTTACCTCGACGGGGACGTGGCCTCCGCCGTCGTCTCCCCGACCGCGTGCGCCACCACCGCAACCACCGGCTCCGCCACCCCACCCGCCACCGCTCCCGCGGGGCCGGGCGACGACGCCGCCGCGGACGTCCGCGGGCTGTGCGCCTCGGTGCTGGGGTACCCCGACGCGGACCAGGTCGACCCAGGGAAGGCCCTGGTGTTGCTCGGTCTCACGTCCCTGCAGGCCATCGAGTTGCAGCGGAAGCTGGCCGACGTCGGCGTCGACGTCCCGGTCTCGGAACTGCTGTCGACCGCGACGATCGCGGACCTCCGGGTGCGCCGCTGACGCGGCCCCCGGCCCCGCGTTCCCGCGGCCCGGCGGCCTCAGCGTCGCCCGCGGGCGCCCAGGAGCAACCTGAAGAAGTAGGCGCCGCCGATGATCATGGTGACCACGCCCGCGGGGATTTCAATGCTCCCGGCGCGGGCGATGGTGTCGGCGCCGAGCAGCAGCAGGCTCCCGATGATCGCGGTGGGGACGAGCGCGAGTCCGGCGGAGCGGGTCAGCCCGCGGGCGATGTGGGGAGCGGCGAGCGCGACGAACATGACGGGGCCGATGACCGCGGTGACCACGGCGGTGGCCGTGACCCCGATGACGAGGAAGGCCACGCGGGTGCGGCGCACGGGTTCCCCGATTGCCGTCGCCACGTCGTCGTCGCACATCATCGCCTTCCCCGCCTGCGCCGCCCAGGGGACCGCCACGGCGATGGCGAGCAGCGCGAGGATCAGCGGGGCGGCGTCGGGAGCGCGGAGCCCGTTGAGCGATCCGAAGCTCCATGACGTCATCGCGGACGCGTAGTTGATGTCCGTCTTCATGATGATGTAGGCGTTGACGGCCGTGAGGGTGGCACTCGTCGCGATGCCGACGACGATGAGCCGGTGGTCGGCACCCCGGGCGCGGGCGCCGGACAGTGCGAGGACCAGGGCGGCTGTGGCGAGTCCGCCCAGGCACGCGCCGAGCGCCGGGACGTAGTCGCCGACGTGCACGCTGACGCCGCCGACGCCGATGTTTCTGCCGCGGCTGGGCGGCAGGAGCATCGTGGCCAGCAGCGCGCCGGTGTATGCGCCCGTGTTGAAGCCGATGATGTCCGGGCTGCCGAGGGGATTGCGGGTGAGCACCTGGAAGAGCGCGCCGCCCAGCGCCAGCAGGGCGCCGCCCACGATCGCCACGGCGATGCGGGGCGTCCGCCATTTCAGGGCGCCGGCGGTGGCCGGGTCGCCGGTGGCCGCGAACAGCGCCTTCAATACTGTCGGCGGGTCCGCGGATGCGGGGCCGACGCCCATGCTGAACAGCGCCAGCACGGCGAGCCCGGCGAGCGCGACGGCGGCCACGACGACGGCGCGGCGCTCGAATCGCACCGGTCGGCCGCGCCAACCCACCGTCCAGGTCGCCCGCCCCGGCACGGTGCTTGCCGTCATTTCATCCCCTTCCGCCGCACGAGGGCGATCAGCAGCGGTCCGCCGAGGAACGCGACCACCAGCCCGGCGGGCATTTCGGCGGGTTGCACGATGAACCTGCCGACGACGTCGGCGACGATGAGGAGCGCGGCGCCGGCGAACAGCGCGACGCCCATCATGCGGCGCGGATCCGGCCCGACCAGGAGCCTCGCGATGTGTGCGGCGAGGAGCCCCGCGAAAGCGATCGGCCCCGCCGCAGCGGTCGCGCCGCCGGCCATGCACGCCACCGCGGCCACGACGAGCAGACGGATTCCGGGGATTCCGATTCCCAGGGACGCCGCGGATTCATCGCCAAGCTGCATCGCGGCCAGGGCCCGGGCGCAGCCGAACGCGACGAGTATTCCCGCGCCGACGATGGGCCCGGCGGCCGCGACGACGTCCAGTCCGCGGCCGTCCACCGAACCGGTGGCCCAGCCGCGCATCAAGTCGAATGCCCGGGGTTCGACGAGCGTCGCGGCCGTCGTCAGGCCGGTGAGGATGGAGGTCACCGCGACCCCGACCAACAGCAGCCGGATGGGCGTCAGCGTACCCAGCCACATCACCAGCGCGGATACGGCGAAGGCGCCGGCGAGGGCCCAGCGGACCTGGTCCCCCGGTGCGGAGATGCCCAGGACCGCGGCGGCAGCCACCGCGCAGGAGGCGCCGGCGTTGACGCCGAGGAGCCCGGGGTCCGCGAGGGGGTTGCGGATGAGCGCCTGCATGGCCACGCCCGCCACCGCGAACCCGGCCCCGCCCATCGCGGCGACGAGGGTCCGCGGGAGCCTCGTTTCCCGCACGATGACGTGGGCGGGGTTTTCCGGGTCGAAATCGTGGATGGCCGCCCACACGTCCGGCAGGGGCAGTCGCGCGGTCCCGAGCGCGAGACTCGCGGCGACGGCCGCCGCGGACAGCAGCATCATCAGCGGGTACGCCGCGATCCGGCGCGGCGTCGTCGAAAGGAGCCGATTCTTTCCCCCCGCACTTGCATCTATCAAGCGTCACCATCCTTGAATAGGCTAGCTTTACCATAGTCCATCTACGATTCTCCCCGGGAACAGGAGTCCCCCCCCCGTGAACCAGACCCCCGCCACGTCGGCGACGCAGGAAGCAGCTGGGCTGCCCCGGCTGCGAACCGACCTCGGCCCCGAGTCCGTGCTGCCCGACGGGCCTCCGGTGCCCCCGCGCGTCGGAGACATGGACCTGCGCCCCGTCGACCCCGACAGCAACGATCCCGAACGGATTTCGGCGTGGATGCGCAAGCCGCATCTCGCCGACACCTGGGAACAGCCCTGGCCCCCGGGGCGGTGGCGGGCCGACGCGATCGCGCGTCTGGGCGGGACGTATTCCGTACCGTGCATCTTGTCGTACGGGGGACGGGACATCGGGTACGTCGAGATCTACCGGGCGCACCGCGACGAAGTCGGGGCCGTGTACCCGTCCACGCCCCATGACCTCGGCGTGCACATCGCCATCGGGGAGGAGTCGCTCACGGGCAAGGGCGTCTTCCCCTCGTTCTTCCGGGATCTCATCGAGGCCCTGTTCGATGCGGATCCCTTCTGCGACACCATCGTGGCGGATCCGGACCACCGGAACGCGCGCATCCACCGGGCGCTCGCGAAAGCGGGCGTGACCGGGGGGACGATAATCGAGGTCCGCCCGGACCGGACGATTCGCCTGTCGGCCGTCCATCGAGCCGACTGGAGCCCCGGGCGCTGACCCCGGCCCGCGCCGCCGCGGCTCAGCCTCCGTGCGTGCCGACGGTCGCCGCGGGACGATCCCCCGCCCCTCCGCGATCGCCCGCCAGGACATCGACCCCGTCGACAACCCGGCCCGCCAGCGTTCCGAGGCAACTCAGGTTCGCCAGGCCCGGGCCCTGCCGGAATGCGGCGAGCGTGGGCAGGAACAGCGGCGGGGACATGTCCTCGACCCGGCAGTTCCAATCGATGCGCCGCTCGAGGTCCCTTTCCCGGCGAGAGGGGAGCGCGGCGGCGGCGTCGGCGCCGAGGAGCCCGAGGAACCAGGTGGCGTCGCCGCCCCGGGCGTCGACGACGATGTCCGCGGCACCGGACAGCGTCGCGCCGCGGGCGTCGACGGGGATGACCCCGCCGTCGCGCTCCAGCACGGACACCGCCGCACCGCGGGCGAACCGGAGGCCCCCGAACAACGCCGCGACGCCTTGGTTCTCCTTGGAGAACACGCCGCGGTCGGTGCGCGCGATGACGGCGTGGCGGTCCGCCTCGGCGAGGCCGCCCCATTCGTCGGGATGCGTGTACACGCGGTTTTCGAGGTAGCTTTCGCCGCGGCTGAACACCGTGGGACCCGGGGCCACGATGGTGATTTCGGCGGCGTCCGCCCGGACGCTCTCGGCCACGGCGGCGGCGGCGGATTCGCCGGCCCCGAGGATGACTATTCTGCGGCCCCGGAGTTCCGCCGCGCCGCCGGACCAGAAACGGGCCAGGGACCACACGGCGGGATGTTGGGTGATGCGGCGGGTGGCGGGCCCGGGACCCGTGATCATGACCGACCGGGACCGGATGACGCGGGTGCGGGAACCGTCGGTGAGCGACGCGAGCCAGCCCGCCCCATCCGCCTCCAGCTCCGTAACCCGTTCGCGGATGACCGGCATTCCGCTGCGGGCGACGCCCCAGCGGAGGTACTCCGCCCACTCCCTGTGGGTGGGGGCGGGTCGCCCGCGATCAATCCAGCTGTCGTACGTCCCGCGGTGGCGCAGGTGGGCGCACCAGGAGAAGGAGAAGAGCGCTTCGTCGAGCTCGGCGTCGGCGGACGTGTAGGGGAACCCGAGATCCTTTTCGGGGGCGGTCCCCAACCGCTGCAGACCGTCGGTCCATCCCCCGTCCGGCATCCAGTATCCGCCGACTCCGAGGGGATCGGCGGCGACCACCGTCGGCGCCGGCCGGCCGAGCGACGTCAGTGCCGCGCACCGTGCCCCGATGGCGGCTGCCTTGGGGCCCGCACCGACGATGAGCAAATCGTACATTGAGTAACCTTCCGCAATAGTGAAACCAACCCAGACTCGCTTACGATAGCCTGCCCTTACCTGATTCCTCTACCGGATCCAACGCATCCCGATCCACCCGCGCACCACCGCCGCCGCCCCGCACGCGCGCTACCCCGGCTGCACGAACCGGCAAGCACCGTTGCGCACGACCGCCGCGCCCGATAACGCCGAAGCGCCCCTCCCGGACGAACCGGGAGGGGCGCGAAAAAGCGGGTGGTCGACCGGAGCCGAACCACCCGCCGTCGCCCAGGGTCACGCGGGGTGACCCGGAACCAAGGCCGTTACGCCTCGGTGACGGAACCGCCGGCGGCCTCGATCTTGGACTTCGCGGAGCCCGAGAACTTGTCGGCGGTGACGTTGACCTTGACGTCGATGTCACCGTTGCCCAGGATCTTCACCGGCTGCTTGGCGCGCACGGCGCCCTTGGCGACCAGGTCGGCGACGGTGACGTCGCCGCCCTCCGGGAAGAGGCGGGCCAGATCCGAGACGTTGACGACCTGGAAGGTCACCTTCGCCGGGTTCTTGAAGCCCTTCAGCTTCGGCAGGCGCATGTGCAGCGGCATCTGGCCGCCCTCGAACGCCGCCGGGACCTGCTTGCGGGCCTTGGTGCCCTTGGTGCCGCGACCGGCGGTCTTGCCCTTGGACGCCTCACCGCGGCCGACGCGGTTCTTGTCCTTCTTGGCGCCCGGGGCCGGAGCCAGGTCGTGGAGCTTGATGGGATCAGTCATGATTTACCTACTCCCCCGCCACTTCTTCGACCTCGACCATGTGACGCACGGCGTTGATCAGGCCGCGGACCTCCGGGGTATCCGGACGGACGACGGACTGGTGCCGGCGCTTCAGGCCGAGGGTGCGCAGCGAGTCCTTCTGGTTCTGCTTGGTTCCCGCGGTGCCGCGGAGCTGGGTGATCTTCAGAGCCATGTCAATCACGCTCCCTGTCCCGCGCGGGCGCGCAGCATACCGGCCGGGGCGACCTCTTCGAGGGTCTTGCCGCGACGAGCGGCGACCTCTTCGGGGCGCACCAGCTGCTTGAGGGCGTCCACGGTGGCGTGGACGACGTTGATGGCGTTGTCGGAGCCCAGGGACTTCGACAGCACGTCCTGGATGCCGGCGCACTCGAGCACCGGGCGGACCGCGCCACCGGCGATGACGCCGGTACCCGGGGCGGCCGGACGGAGCATGACGACGCCGGCGGCGGCCTCGCCCTGCACCGGGTGGGTGATGGTGCCGGCGATCATCGGCACGCGGAAGAAGTTCTTGCGAGCCTCCTCGGCGCCCTTCTGGATCGCGGCCGGCACCTCCTTGGCCTTGCCGTAACCGACGCCGACGTTGCCCTCGCCGTCGCCCACGATCACGAGGGCGGTGAAGCTGAAGCGACGACCGCCCTTCACGACCTTGGACACGCGGTTGATGGTGACGACGCGCTCCATGTACTGGTTGCGCTCGTCCTGCTGGCGACGGTTGTCGCGGCCACCGCGACCGCCGTCGCGGCGGTTGTTGTTGTTCTGGTTGTCGGCGGAGCCACGTCCGCCGTCACGCCGTTCACGTCCCGGCATCACGCGTTCCTTCCGTAGAACTTGTTGGTCTGCATCATTAGAACTTCAGGCCACCTTCGCGGGCGGCGTCGGCCAGCGCGGCCACGCGGCCGTGGTACTGGTAACCGCCGCGGTCGAAGACGACCGAGTCGATGCCGGCGTCCTTGGCGCGGGCGGCGAGGACCTCGCCGACCTTGGCGCTGCGGGCCTTCTTGTCGCCTTCGATCGCCCGGATGTCCGCGTCCAGGGTCGACGCGGAGGCCAGGGTGCGGCCGACGGTGTCGTCGATGATCTGGGCGGTCATGTGGCGCGAGGAGCGGTGGACCACGAGACGCGGGGTCTCGGCGGTGCCGCGGATGTTCTTGCGCAGGCGCGCGTGGCGGCGGGCGCGGGCGACGCGGCGACGCGTCGAGATGTCCTTGCCGACCGGGAGGCGCTTTTCGTTCTTGTTGCTCATTACTTACCCGTCTTTCCGACCTTGCGACGGATCTGCTCGCCCTCGTAGCGGATGCCCTTGCCCTTGTAGGGGTCGTCCTTCCGCAGACGACGGATGTTGGCGGCGATCTGTCCGATCTGCTGCTTGTCGATGCCCGTGATGGACAGCTTGGTGTTGCCGTCCACGTCGAAGGTCACGCCTTCGGGGGCCTCGATGAGGACCGGGTGGGAGAAGCCCAGGGCGAACTCGAGGTCCTTGCCCTTCTTCTGGACGCGGTAGCCCACGCCGAAGATCTCCATCTTGATGGTGTAGCCTTGCGTGACGCCGATGACCATGTTGTCGATCAGCGAGCGGGACAGGCCGTGGAGAGAGCGGTTCTTGCGGTGGTCGTCCGGACGGGCGACGACGATCTGGCCATCTTCCTGGGACGCCGTGATGGGCTCCGGGATGGTGGTGGTCAGCTCGCCCTTCGGGCCCTTGACGGTGACGTTCTGGCCGTCGATGGTGGCGGTGACGCCGCTCGGGACGACGACGGGGCTGTTGCCGATACGCGACATTGTTCGATATCCCCCTTACCAGACGTAGGCGAGGACTTCCCCGCCCACCTTCTTCTCGGTGGCCTGACGGTCGGTCAGCAGGCCCTGGGACGTGGAGATGATGGCCACGCCCAGGCCGCCGAGGACCTTCGGCAGGTTGGTGGACTTCGCGTACACGCGCAGACCCGGCTTCGACACGCGGCGGACGCCGGCGATCGAACGCTCACGGGACGGGCCGTACTTGAGGTTCAGGGTCAGGGTCTTGCCGACCTTGGCGTCCTCGACGCTGTAGTCCTCGATGTAGCCCTCCTGCTTGAGGATTCCGGCGATGTTCGCCTTGAGCTTGGACGACGGCATCGTGACGGTGTCGTGGTACGCGTTGTTGGCGTTGCGCACGCGCGACAGCATGTCGGCGATGGGATCAGTCATGGTCATGTTGAGTGACCGCGTTCCTTTCTCGCTGCGGTTCCTTCCCACCCCATCACGTGATCCACGCGATTTTCGGGGCAACTGGCGCCAGCCGGGTTCAGTAGCCCGGTTGGCTCGCCACCCGATACGCGCGGGACGCTGTAATTCGGGGCGGGGGGCCTTCAGCAAAGTATTTGCTTGGCAATCCTGCTCCGGCCGCACCGCCGTGCCGAGGGCATGGCGGGGTGCGCGTCCATGGAGCGGACCGTTCGAACCTACCAGTACGCGGGCCCGCGGCCCAAATCGCCTCCGGGGAACGCGAAGGCCCCGCCCGAACCGACCTGGTGGTCGGCGCCGGGCGGGGCGCTCGCGAAGAAGTCCGAGTCTAGCGGAGGTGCGGGGCGATGATGTCGGCCATCGCGTACTGGCCGTCGATGGTCGGGTGGTTGGTCATCGGGCCCATGTTCGGGTCCATGAAGCCGGCGACCCAGCGATCACGGTCGACCGGGTTGCAGGTGCCGTGACCGATCGACTGCTGGTAGACGTCGATGAAGTTGGCGCCGATGTTGCGAGCGGCGTTGGCGATGGAGTCGCGGAACGCCTCCTGGATCTGCGTGCCGCCCGGAGCCGGGATCGGGATGGTCTGCCCCGGCAGGTTGGCCAGGCACAGCTCGTCGTTGGTGGCGTACTCCGGGTAGGAGGCCAGGTGGATCGTGGCGCCCGGGGCAACCTCGCGGATGCGGTTGGCGACGTGGGTGAGCTCCTGCTGGTACAGGGTGTTGTTCAGCTCGCCGATGTTCTGCATCTTGCCGGCGACGTCGACCCACTGCAGGGCGTCCATGCCGCCGTACATGAAGACGACGTCCTCGGTGCCCGGCCCCAGGTCGCCATGCATGATGGCGGCCTCGACGTAACCGACCAGCTGGACGACGGGGGCGCCGCCCATCCCGTTGCAGGACCAGTCGCCGAGGGACTTGCCGGTGTTCTTGGCGGCGATCTTCGGCCAGTTCTCCTTGTCGGTGGCGCAGTTGGCCACGACCGGCATCTGACCCGGCTCGAGGCCGCGCGGGCCGGACTTGCCGGCGTTGGCGGTGAAGGAGTCGCCGAAGGTGACGACCTGCTTCGGGCCGGTGGGCGGCGCCGGGTTCAGGTTCGGGACGCCCGGAATGGCCGGGATCTCCGGGATGGCGGGCAGGGCGGGCTGGGCGGTGGCGCCGGCGGCGCCCAGGCCGAGGCCCAGAACCGTGACGGCGGCGATGGCCGCGGAGCGGACCTTGGTGGAGAGAGACTTCTTCATGAGTGGAAACCGTGCCGTTTCTTGAGAGCGGTGTCAAGTCGTGGGCCTGCGGTTCTTACCGCATGTTCATCCGATGCCCAGGGTCACGGATGTTACCTCTTCGGCCGACGTTCGTGACCTTTTTGTTACAAGTCGCAGGTTGACGGGATGAAAAAAGGCGACGAATCCGGCGCCGAGGGAGACATTGAACCGTCCGCGATCGCTTTTCGACGGCGGCCAACGTGTCGCACATCACATTATGCGGCTTCACCCGAAACGCGAAGCCCCCGCCTCCCTCATCGGGACGCGGGGGTCACGAAGCCACCGAGCCGGCGGCAGTGCAGCCGGATACTAGTCCTTCTGCTGGCCGGTCTTGAACGGGAAGCCGAGCTCGCGCAGCAGGGCGCGACCCTCGTCGTTGTTCGTGGCGGTGGTCACGACGGTGATGTCCATGCCGCGGGGGCGGTCCATCTTGTCGATGTCGATCTCGTAGAACATGGACTGCTCCGAGAGACCGAAGGTGTAGTTGCCGTGGCCGTCGAACTGCTTGTCGGACAGACCGCGGAAGTCGCGGATTCGCGGCAGGGCCACGGTCAGCAGACGGTCCAGGAACTCCCACATGCGGTCGCCGCGCAGCGTGACGCGGGCGCCGATGGGCATGCCCTCACGCAGCTTGAAGTTGGCGATCGACTTCTTGGCGCGGCGCAGCTCCGGCTTCTGGCCCGTGATGAGGGTCAGGTCGTTGAGCGCACCGTTGATCTGCTTGGAGTCGCGGGCGGCCTCGCCGACGCCCATGTTGACGACGACCTTGGTGATGCCCGGAATCTGCATGACGTTGTCGAAGGAGAATTCCTTCTGCAGGTTCTCGCGGATCTCGGCGCGGTAGCGCGCCTTGAGGCGGGGGGTGTAGTTCTCGCTCATGCTTAGATGTCCTTCCCGGTGCGACGGGAGATGCGAACCTTCTTGCCGTTCTCATCGAAGCGGTAGCCGACGCGAGTCGGGGTGCCGTCTTCGTCGACGAGCATGACGTTCGACACGTGGATCGGGGCCTCCTGGGTGACGATGCCACCGGACGAGGCGCCGCGCTCCGGGGCGGAGTTCGCGACGTGCTTCTTGATCTTGTTGACGCCCGAGACCAGGACCTTGTCGCGAGCCGGGTAGGCCTCGATGACCTCACCCTGCGCGCCCTTGTCCGGACCCGAGATGACCAGGACGGTATCGCCCTTGCGGATCTTCACTTAAATCACCTCCGGTGCGAGCGACACGATCTTCATGAACTTCTTGTCGCGAAGCTCACGCGCGACCGGGCCGAAGATGCGGGTGCCGCGGGGCTCGTTGTCGGCCTTGATCAGGACGGCGGCGTTCTCGTCGAACGAGATGTAGGAGCCGTCCGGACGACGGGTCTCCTTCTTGGCGCGAACGACGACGGCGCGAACGATGTCACCGGACTTGACGTTGCCGCCCGGGGCGGCCTCCTTCACGGTGGCCACGATGACATCGCCGATGCCGGCGAAGCGTCGGGTGGAGCCGCCGAGCACGCGGATGCACAGGATCTCCCTGGCACCGGTGTTGTCGGCGACCCGCAGACGCGATTCCTGCTGAATCACTACGGTTCTCCTTGACCTGGATTGCTGTGTGCGCCGGATTTCCGTCCCGGGCGCACGCGGTCTGATTCGGCTGCGAGCCGGCGGGGTCACTGCCGCGGCACGGGCCCGGATGAACCGGAAACCGTCGCCGCGTGGACGCACTCCACCACTCGCAACCCGTGAATTATGGCATACCCACCGGTGAGCCCCCAAATCGCCCTCGGCTCCCCCGGCACCCGGACCACGTGCCGAGGGCCACGATCGACTGGCGTCCGGCGCGCCCCTGCCGCAGGGCCGCGAACGAAGTCAGGCCCGTTCGGCGATCGCGACGAGAAAATTCGCCCGCTCGTCGAAGGCATGCAGATTCCACGTGGAGAACCTGTGGGTGACGTGCAGTCCCGCCTCGAAGGCGTCGGCCTCGAATTCGTCGAACGTCCAGCCGCGTCCAGCACCGAAGCCCATGACCGCGCGACCGCCGCCTGCGAGCGCGTCGCGGAAACCCTCCAGCACCGCACCCCGGTCGGCGGGGTCGATGAAGGTCAGCACGTTGCCGGCGGCGGCGATGACGTCGAAGTCCCCCGTCGGGTGCTCCCCCGCCTCGTCCGCGGCCGGGTCGGCGTCAAAGTCGGCGAGCACCTCGCCCAGCCGGGCCAAGTCCCCGACCTTCCACGTGCCTCCGGGCTGGATGTCGCGGGCGACGGAAATCAGATACGGGTCGATGTCCACGCCCAACACCCTGTGACCACGCGTCGCCAGGTAACCGCCCAGCCGCCCCTGCCCGCACCCGGCGTCGAGGATCCGGGCGGCGCGCGGCGCCATCGCATCGACCAACCGGGCCTCCCCCTCGATGTCGCGGCCCTGCGCCACGAAACTCTCCCACCTCTGCGCATAACGCCGCGAATGGTCGGGGTCGGCGGCGACGATCTCGGACCAGGTGCGGTGCATGTTCATGACATCAAGTATTGCGCACTTCACCCCGGATCGGCGACAACCCCGTTCACCCGGCGGGCCACTCCGGCGATCCGGAAACGACGACGCCCCCGCCTCCCCGGCGAACCGGGATGACGGGGGCGTCGTAAAGCGAAAGAGACTTCGCGAAAAGCCGCTTAGCGGGCCTTCTCGATGATCTCGATCAGGCGGAAGTGCTTGTCCTTCGACAGCGGACGGCACTCCTCGATGCGAACGCGGTCGCCGACGCCGGCTTCCTCGTTCTCATCGTGGGCCTTCACCTTGGAGTTGGTGCGCATGATCTTGCCGTACAGGGCGTGCTGCTTGCGGTCCTCGAGCTCGACGACGATGGTCTTCTGCATCTTGTCGGACACGACGTAACCGGAGCGGACCTTGCGGGCGCCGGACTCGGTCTGGTTCATGTTCTCCTCGCTCATGCCGCATCACCATCGGTGGGGGCGGCGGAAAGGCCGAGCTCGCGCTCGCGCATCACGGTGTAGATGCGGGCGATGTCCTTGCGGACGGCGCTCAGTCGACGGTTGTTGGTCAGCTGACCGGTCGCCATCTGGAATCGGAGGTTGAACAGCTCCTCCTTGGACTCCTTGAGCTTGGCGACCAGGCCATCGTTATCCAGCGAGCGGAGCTCGTGGGCGGGAATGCCGTTAGACATCAGTACTGATCCTCCTTCCGGACGACTCGGGTCTTGCAGGGAAGCTTCGCGCCGGCGCGCTTGAGCGCCTCGACCGCGGTCTTCTCGTCCGGGTAGGACATCTCGAACATGATGCGGCCCGGCTTGACGTTGGCGACCCACTTCTCCACGGGGCCCTTACCGGAACCCATGCGCACGCCGAGCGGCTTCTGGGTCAGCGGACGGTCCGGGAAAATCTGGATCCACACCTTGCCACCACGCTTGACGTGGCGGTTGATGGCGATACGGGCGGCCTCGATCTGGCGGTTCGTGATGTACGCCGGCTCCAGGGCCTGCAGGCCGTAGTCGCCGAACGTCACCTGGGTGCCGCCCTTGGCGACGCCGGAACGGGTCGGACGGTGCTGGCGGCGGTACTTGACGCGCTTCGGGATGAGCATTTAGCCCTCCTTCTTCTCGGAGGCCCGCTGGCGGCGCTGGCCACCACGACGCGGGCGCTCACGGCGGTCGCGACGCTGACCGTCACGACCGGCGTTCATCTCGGACTCGCGACGGCCACCGATGACGTCACCCTTGTAGATCCACACCTTGACGCCGATGCGTCCGAAGGTGGTGTGGGCCTCGTGGGTGCCGTAGTCGATCTCCGCGCGCAGGGTGTGCAGCGGAACGCGACCCTCGTGGTAGCGCTCGGTGCGGCCCATCTCGGCACCGCCCAGACGACCGGAGCACACGACCTTGATGCCCTTGACCTGCGGCTGGCGCATGGAGGACTGGATGGCCTTGCGCATCGCGCGGCGGAACGCCACGCGGTTGGTCAGCTGCTCGGCGATGGACTGGGCGACCAGCTTGGCATCCGCATCGATGTTCTTGACCTCGAGGATGTTCAGCTGGACCTGCTTGCCGGTGAGCTTCTCCAGCTCACCGCGGATGCGGTCGGCCTCCGAGCCGCGACGACCGATGACGATGCCCGGTCGGGCGGTGTGGATGTCGACGCGAACGCGGTCACGGGTGCGCTCGATGACGACGTCGGAGATGCCGGCGCGCTCCAGGCCGGTGGACAGCAGATCACGGATCTTGATGTCCTCGGCGAGGTAGTCGGCGTACTGCTTGTCGGCGTACCAGCGGGACTTCCAGTCGCTGGAGATTCCCAGCCGGAGGCCGTGGGGGTGGATCTTCTGTCCCACTACTGAGCACTTCCCTTCTGGCTCTCGACGACCACGGTGATGTGGCTCGTGCGCTTGCGGACGTGGAAAGCACGGCCCTGCGCACGGGGGCGGAAGCGCTTCATGGTCGGTCCCTCATCGGCCCAGGCCTGGGCGATGACGAGGGTGCGGGGGTCCAGGCCGAAGTTGTTCTCGGCGTTGGCCGCCGCGGAGGCGACCAGCTTCGCGATCGGCTGCGACGCGGACTGCGGGGCGTACTCCAGGATGGAGAGGGCCTCGGAGACCGACTTGCCGCGAACCGTCTCCAGCACGCGACGGGCCTTCATCGGGGTGACGCGGACGAAGCGCGCGGTGGCGCGGGCGGAGGTGATGTCGTTGCTCATGGCTTATCGACGTCCCTTCTTGTCGTCCTTGACGTGACCCTTGAAGGTCTTGGTGGGGGCGAACTCGCCCAGCTTGTGGCCGACCATCGAGTCGTCCACGAACACCGGCACATGCTTGCGACCGTCGTGGACGGCGAAGGTGTGGCCGATGAAGTCGGGGAGAATCGTGGAGCGGCGAGACCAGGTCTTAATGACCTGCTTGGTGCCCTTCTCGTTCTGAGCGTCCACCTTCGCAAGGAGGTGCTCATCGACGAACGGGCCCTTCTTGAGGCTGCGTGGCATTCTCTGTTACCTCCTTAGCGCTTCTTGTTCTTGTTGCTGCGACGGCGACGGACGATCAGGTGATCGCTCGGGCGGTTGGGCTTGCGGGTGCGGCCTTCCTTCTGGCCCCACGGCGACACCGGGTGGCGGCCACCCGAGGTCTTGCCCTCGCCACCACCGTGCGGGTGGTCGACCGGGTTCATCACGACACCGCGCACGGTCGGGCGCCAGCCCTTCCAGCGCATGCGGCCGGCCTTGCCCCAGCGGATGTTGATCTGGTCTGCGTTGCCGACCTCACCCACGGTGGCGCGGCAGCGCGCGTCGACGCGGCGGATCTCCGAAGACGGCATGCGCAGGACGGCGTACTTGCCTTCCTTGCCCAGCAGCTGGATGGAGGCGCCGGCCGAGCGGGCCAGCTGGGCGCCGGCGCCCGGCTTGAGCTCGACGCAGTGGATGGTCGTACCCGTCGGGATGTTGCGCAGCGGCAGGTTGTTGCCGACCTTGATGTCGGCGTTGGCGCCGGACTCGACGACCGCACCCTGCTTCAGGTTCTTCGGCGCGATGATGTAGCGCTTCTCGCCGTCGACGTAGTGCAGCAACGCGATGTTGGCGGTGCGGTTCGGGTCGTACTCGATGTGAGCGACCTTGGCCGGCACGCCGTCCTTGTCGTTGCGGCGGAAATCGATGACGCGGTACTGACGCTTGTGGCCACCGCCCTTGTGACGGGTGGTGATGTGGCCGTGCACGTTGCGGCCACCGGTCTTCGACAGCGGGCGCAGCAGAGACTTCTCGGGAGTCGAGCGAGTGATCTCGCTGAACTCGGAGACGGAGCTCTGGCGGCGACCCGGCGTAGTCGGCTTGTACTTGCGAATAGCCATACTTTTGCTCTTCCTTAACTTCCTCGTCGACCAGCCTTAGGCGGCCGAACCGCCGAAGATGTCGATGGGATCGCTGCCGGCCGCGAGAGTCACGTAAGCGCGCTTGGTGGCCTTGCGCTGACCGTAACCGGTGCGGGAGCGCTTGCGCTTGCCCTCACGGTTGGCGGTGTTCACGCTGGCGACCTTCACGCCGAAGATCTCCTGGACCGCGATCTTGATCTGGGTCTTGTTGGCGTCGGGACGGACCAGGAACGTGTAGACGTTCTGCTCCATCAGTCCGTAGGACTTCTCCGACACGACCGGGGCGATGATGATGTCACGGGGATCCGCGATGGTGGCCATTACTTCTCCTCCTCCGCACCGGTGTTGCGGGCGATGAACTCGTTGAGCGCCTGGACGGCGAACACGACGTCATCGGCCTTCAGCACGTCGTAGGTGTTGAGCTGGTCCTGCGTCAGGGTGTGGACGTTCGGCAGGTTGTTGACGGACTTCCACGCGGTGACGTCCTCGCGCGGGAGGACGACCAGCACGGACTTGCGGTCGGTCAGACGCTCGATGAAGGTGCGCGCCGACTTGGTCGACGGGGTCTGGCCGGCGACGAGCTCCTCGACCACGTGGATGCGGTCGTGGCGGACTCGGTCGGTCAGGGCGCCGCGGAGGGCGGCCGCCTTCATCTTCTTGGGGGTGCGCTGCGAGTACTCGCGCGGCACCGGGCCGTGGACGACGCCGCCGCCGGTCCAGTGCGGAGCACGGATCGAGCCCTGGCGGGCGCGGCCGGTGCCCTTCTGGCGCCACGGCTTGCGGCCGCCGCCACGCACCTCGGCGCGGGTCTTGGTCTTGTGGGTGCCCTGGCGAGCCGCGGCGCGCTGGGCGACGACGACCTGGTGCATCAGGGCGGTCGACACCTCGGCGTCGAAGATCTCGGCCGGGAGTTCCACGGAGCCGTTCACGCCACCGTCGGCGGTGTGGACGTCAAGCTTGAGGTTCGTCATGCGTGAGCACCACCCTTCACAGCGGTCTTGACAACCAGGAGGCCGCCGCGGACGCCCGGAACCGCACCCTTGATGAGGAGCAGGTTGGCGTCGGCGTCGATCTTCTGGATCTTCAGGTTCTGGGTCGTGACCCGGTCGTTGCCCATGCGGCCGGCCATGCGCTTGCCCTTGAACACGCGCGCGGGCGTGGAGCAGGCGCCGATGCCGCCGACTCGGCGGTGCGAGGCCTGGTTGCCGTGGCCCGCGCCCTGGCCGGCGAAGCCGTGGCGCTTCATGGCGCCGGCGAAGCCCTTGCCCTTGGAGGTGCCGGTGACGTCGACGTACTCGATGTCGCCGAACACGTCCACGCCGACCTCCTGGCCGACCTCGTACGAGGAGGCGTCCGGGGTGCGGATCTCCACGGTGTGGCGACGCGGGGTCACGCCGGCCTTCTTGAAGTGGCCGACCTGCGGCTTGTTGGCCTTACGGGGGTCGATCTCGCCGTAGGCGATCTGGACGGCGTCGTAGCCGTCCACGTCCTTCGTGCGCACCTGGGTCACGACGCACGGCCCGGCCTCGACGACGGTCACCGGGACGACCCGGTTGTCCTCGTCGAAGACCTGGGTCATGCCGAGCTTGGTGCCCAGGATGCCCTTGATCTCGTTTTCACTCATTATCTAGTCTCCGCTGCCGTAGTCCAGGCTCACTGAATGTTGACGTCGACGGACGCCGGAAGGTCGATGCGCATGAGAGCGTCGACGGTCTTCGGGGTCGGGTCGAGAATGTCGATCAGGCGCTTATGGGTGCGCATCTCGAAGTGCTCGCGCGAGTCCTTGTACTTGTGCGGCGAGCGGATGACGCAGTACACGTTCTTTTCGGTGGGCAACGGCACGGGGCCGACCACTCGGGCGCCCGTACGGGTCACCGTCTCGACGATGCGGCGCGCAGACGCGTCGATCGCCTCGTGGTCGTAGGCCTTCAGCCTGATGCGGATCTTTTGTCCCGCCACGCTTGTCCTCTCCTCGGTCGGCGCGCCCTCGAGGGGCGTCGACCCTGTCATTGTCTTCTCTGCGCCGGTGTGCCCAGCTGGTCATGGCCAGCGCCAGAGTGTCGATTCCGGGTATCGCTTGTGTCGTCTTGTGGTCACCGTCGTCGGGCATGGCGCAGCACAGCGCCGATGCATTCCGAGAGGACGGTGATTTCCCGCGCGTTCGCGCACGGTCGTCGACCGATGTCCCAGTTGAAGGAGAGGCTCCCCCGTGAAAGCGTGGGTGCCTTTCGCCTACTGCCGCTGTGTATTTGCCATGCCAGCACCGGTCCCCGCGGTCGGGCGTGTCGCCCTCTTGACGACTGCGGGGCACGTCGCCTTCGCCGGTGTCCCGACGTCGGCTCTCGTGGCCATGCTCACTTCACCAGCGACGCCTCTCCGCAACTGCGCCGGTTCCCTCGGGCCTGGCGAGTGTGCGGCGATGACGCCGTGTTAAAGCAACCCGTGTATTAAAGCACGTTGCGGGGGCATCCCCCAAATCCCTTCCGGATATGTGCGCAACATCACTGGATCGCACCGCCGTTCATCTGCGTGTCGGGCCGGCGTCAACGGCTGGCCGTCGTAAAGCAAATGCTTGACGACGACCGCACGCCGGACCGAACAACCCCCACCCCGGATTCGCGCACGACGAGCCCGGCCGACTCGGACATGCGAAAAGGGCCCCGCTCCCGAACGTGGGAGCGGGGCCCTTCTCAAGGCCGCGGGCGATGCGTCGGTCGGATCAGACGATCAGATCGGCGGCATCGTTCCGCATGAGCAACAAGACTTACTTGTTGATCTTGGTGACGCGGCCGGCGCCGACGGTGCGGCCACCCTCGCGGATGGCGAAGCGCAGGCCCTCGTCCATCGCGACCGGCTGGATCAGGGTGACGGACATGTCGACGTTGTCGCCCGGCATGACCATCTCGGTGCCCTCCGGCAGCTTCACGACGCCGGTGACGTCGGTGGTGCGGAAGTAGAACTGCGGACGGTAGTTGTCGAAGAACGGGGTGTGACGGCCGCCCTCATCCTTGGACAGGATGTAGACGGAGCCCTCGAACTCGGTGTGCGGGGTGTACGCGCCCGGCTTGGCGATGATCTGGCCGCGCTCGATGTCCTCGCGCTTGATGCCGCGGAGCAGCAGACCGCAGTTGTCGCCGGCCTCGGTGTAGTCCAGCAGCTTGCGGAACATCTCGATGCCCGTGACGGTGGTCTTCTGGGACTTCTCCTTGATGCCCAGGATCTCGACCTCGTCGTTCACGTTCAGGGTGCCGCGCTCGACGCGACCGGTGGCGACGGTGCCGCGGCCGGTGATGGTGAAGATGTCCTCGACCGGCATCAGGAACGGCTTGTCGGTCTCGCGGACCGGGTCCGGCACCTTCTCGTCGACGGCCTCCATCAGCTCGAGGATGGAGTCGACCCACTTCTCCTCGCCGTTCAGGGCGCCCAGAGCGGAGATGTGGACGATCGGAGCCTCCTCGTCGTAGTCCTGCTCGGCGAGAAGCTCACGCACCTCCATCTCCACGAGCTCGATGATCTCCTCATCGTCGACCATGTCGCACTTGTTCAGGGCGACGAGGATGTAGGGGACGCCGACCTGGCGGGCCAGGAGGACGTGCTCACGGGTCTGCGGCATCGGGCCGTCGGTGGCGGCCACGACGAGGATCGCACCGTCCATCTGGGCGGCGCCGGTGATCATGTTCTTGATGTAGTCCGCGTGACCCGGGGCATCGACGTGCGCGTAGTGGCGCTTCTCCGTCTGGTACTCAACGTGGGACACGTTGATGGTGATGCCGCGCTCCTTCTCCTCCGGCGCCTTGTCGATGGCGTCGTAGGCGAAGGACTCGTTCAGGTCCGGGTACTTGTCGGCCAGCACCTTGGTGATGGCAGCCGTGGTGGTGGTCTTGCCATGGTCGACGTGACCGATGGTGCCGATGTTGACGTGCGGCTTCGTACGCTCGAACTTCGCCTTCGCCACTGTTAGTCCTCCTGGACGTCATGGTGGCCACGACTTTCGTAGCCACAGATTGTGGTCGCCCACCCCCACGCCACTGCACAAGCCGACGAAAGACGACCTTGTGCGGGAGTAAAGAAGGGGGCGGACAGTGCATTTTCACTGTGCCAGTTACACGATCCTAATGGGAATGCCGGGCCCATATCAAACTCGGCTCCCCCGGATCGATTACGGGGTAACGGCCGGCACCGCGCACCACCTCCGGCGCCGGCGACGAAGGCCGGGTCAGCGGTGAAAAGTGCGGGCCGTTACCCTCCCCCGATCCCCGACACGGTGGATCGGAGGGAGTTTCGGCTCCGCCGGACGCTTCCGCAATCGGTGCGGATAACGGCCGACGGGCCCGGACCCCGCCGCGGACGTCGTCCGGACGGGACCCGGCTCCGGCTTAGTTGCCGGTGCGCTCGGCGATGATCTCCTGCGCGACGGAGGACGGAACCTCGGCGTAGGAGTCGAAGATCATCGAGTAGTTGGCGCGACCCTGCGTCTTGGAGCGCAGGTCGCCGACGTAGCCGAACATCTCCGACAGCGGGACCAGGGCCTTGACGGCCTTGACGCCGGTGCGGTCCTCCATGGAGTTGACCTGGCCGCGGCGGGCGTTGATGTCGCCGATGACCTCGCCCATGTACTCCTCGGGGGTGATGACCTCGACGGCCATCATCGGCTCGAGCAGGACCGGCTTCGCCTTCTGCACGGCCTCCTTCAGGGCCATGGAGCCGGCGATCTTGAAGGCCATCTCGGAGGAGTCGACCTCGTGGTACTGACCGTCGAGCAGGGTGGCCTTGATGTTGACCAGCGGGAAGCCGGCCAGGGTGCCGTACTGCATCGCGTCCTGGATGCCGGCGTCGACGGAGGGGATGTACTCCTTCGGCACGCGGCCGCCGGTGACGGCGTTGTCGAACTTGTAGGTCGCCGACTCGCCCTCCTCCAGCTCCTCGGGCGCCGGGGCGTAGGGCTCCAGCGACACGATGACCTTCGCGAACTGACCGGAACCACCGGTCTGCTTCTTGTGGGTGTACTCGTACTTCTCGACCGGCTTGCGGATGGTCTCGCGGTACGCGACCTGCGGATTGCCGATGTTGGCCTCGACCTTGAACTCGCGCTTCATGCGGTCGACCAGGACGTCGAGGTGGAGCTCGCCCATGCCGCCGATGACGGTCTGGCCGGTCTCCTCGTCCAGGCGGACGGTGAAGGTCGGGTCCTCTTCGGCCAGGCGCTGGATCGCGGTGCCCAGCTTCTCCTGGTCGGCCTTCGACTTCGGCTCGATGGCCACGGAGATGACCGGGTCCGGGAAGCTCATGGACTCGAGCACGATCGGGGCGTCCTGGGCGCAGAGGGTGTCACCGGTGGTGGTGTCCTTCAGGCCGATGAACGCGTAGATGTTGCCGGCCACGGCCTCGTCGACCGGGTTCTCCTTGTTGGCGTGCATCTGGAAGAGCTTGCCGACGCGCTCCTTCTTCTCCTTGGTGGAGTTGAGCACCTGGGCGCCCGGTTCCACGCGGCCCGAGTAGACGCGGACGAAGGTCAGCTTGCCGAAGAACGGGTGCGCGGCGATCTTGAACGCCAGCGCGGAGAACGGCTCGTCGGCGGAGGGCTTGCGGACCATGTCGACGGTCTCGTCGCCGACCTTGTGGCCGTGGACCTCGCCCACGTCGAGCGGGGTCGGCAGGAAGTCGACGACAGCGTCGAGCAGCGGCTGGATGCCCTTGTTCTTGTAGGCGGTGCCGCAGTAGACCGGGTAGATCTCGGAGTTGATGACCATCTTGCGGATGGCGCCCTTGATCTCGTCCATGGTCAGCTCTTCGCCGCCGAAGTACTTGTCCATGAGCTCTTCGTCGGACTCGGCGACGGCCTCGAGCAGCTTCTCGCGGTACTCGTTGGCCTTGTCGACCAGGTCGGCCGGGATCTCCTCGACGGTGGCCTCGGTGCCGATCTCGGTCTTGCCGCGCCAGGTCAGGGCCTTCATCTGCAGCAGGTCGACGACGCCGTCGAAGTCATCCTCCGCGCCGATCGGCAGCTGCATGACCAGCGGCTTGGCGCCGAGGCGGTCGACGATGGTGCCGACGGTGTACTCGAAGTCCGCGCCCAGCTTGTCCATCTTGTTGACGAAGCAGATGCGGGGGACGTCGTACTTCTGGGCCTGACGCCAGACCTGCTCCGACTGGGGCTCGACGCCCTCCTTGCCGTCGAAGACGGCGACGGCGCCATCGAGCACGCGCAGGGAGCGCTCGACCTCGACGGTGAAGTCGACGTGGCCCGGGGTGTCGATGATGTTGATCTGGTTGTCGTTCCAGAAGCAGGTGACCGCGGCGGACGTAATGGTGATGCCGCGCTCCTTCTCCTGCTCCATCCAGTCGGTGGTAGCGCCACCGTCGTGCGTCTCGCCGACCTTGCGGTTGATGCCCGTGTAGTACAGGATGCGCTCGGTCGTGGTGGTCTTACCGGCGTCGATGTGAGCCATGATGCCGATGTTGCGGACCTTCTTCAGGTCCTTCTTGACGGGAAGTGCGCCTTCTGCCACTTGATTCCCCACTCGTTTCAAATCGTGTGGCGGGGGCTCAGGACGTTGTCGACGTCTTCGCCTCGACCGCCAGCGGTCGGGTTGCTCGATCTATCTTGCCACCGATTCGGCCCGGTGGCTCGCCGTGATTCCCCCCGGGACCCCAAAGGCCCCCGGGTCGCCGGCGCCGGAGCCGGCCCCTGGGGGCCTGGTCCGGCGCTCGCGGTCACTACCAGCGGTAGTGGGCGAAGGCGCGGTTGGCCTCGGCCATCTTGTGGGTGTCCTCGCGGCGCTTGACGGACGCGCCGAGGCCGTTGGAGGCGTCGAGGATCTCGTTGGCGAGACGCTCCATCATGGTGTTCTCGCGGCGCTGGCGCGAGAACATGAGCAGCCAACGCAGGGCCAGGGTGTTGCCGCGGCCGGGACGGACCTCGACCGGAACCTGGTAGGTGGCGCCGCCGACGCGGCGGGAGCGGACCTCGAGGGCGGGCTTGACGTTCTCGATGGCGCGCTTGAGGGTCAGCACGGGATCGGTGCCGGTCTTCTCGCGGCAGACCTCGAGGGCACCGTAGACGATGCGCTCGGCGGTCGACTTCTTGCCGTCCTGCAGCACCTTGTTGATGAGCTGGGTGACCAGCGGCGAGCCGTACACCGGGTCGTTGACGACGGGACGCTTGGGGGCGGGACCCTTACGAGGCATGTCTTACTTCTCCTTCTTCGCGCCGTAGCGGGAACGGGCCTGCTTGCGGTCCTTGACGCCCTGGGTGTCGAGGGAGCCGCGGACGATCTTGTAGCGGACGCCCGGGAGGTCCTTCACTCGGCCACCGCGGACGAGCACCATGGAGTGCTCCTGCAGGTTGTGGCCCTCGCCCGGAATGTAGGCGGAGACCTCGATGCCGGAGGTCAGGCGAACACGGGCGACCTTGCGGAGCGCCGAGTTCGGCTTCTTCGGGGTGGTGGTGTACACGCGGGTGCACACGCCACGGCGCTGCGGCGAGCCCTTCAGGGCGGCCGTCGACGTGGCCGACTTCTTGTCGTGGCGGCCCTTGCGGACCAGCTGCTGGATAGTGGGCATGAAGCCTCTTTCTTTTTCGTTCCGATCGCACTGCGGCGTCCGTCCGGCCGCTGGTGGAGGATCGGTTTTTAAACGTGCGAAACCCAGTCAGCCGCTCTCGCTGGCCTACCGGGTGATGTCGTCAACTCCCAATTACATCTTGGGACTGTCCACCGACAGTAGTGCAACCTGCGACGATCGCCAAAAAACCCAGGTAATGAAACGGAAGAGGGGCCGTCGCAAAGCCGCTTTCGCTTTACGACGGCCCCTCCCCGGGCCCGGGGCCGGTTCACGGGTCGAGCCGATTGCACCCGAGGCGGGGGCGATGCCGGGTCGCGGGACTACGGCTTGGCGAGGGCGTCGGATTCGCGGACGAGCTGGTTGTGCTCGTCGATGTCGTCCTCGTGGTTGGAGCGGATCCGGGTCACCGCGATGCAGGAGGTCAGGGAGATGGCCGCGAGGAAGATGCCGACCGCGAAGCCGCCGTAGGCCTCGGCGAGCGGGGCGGCGATGAGCGGCGGGATGGCGCCGCCGAGGATCGCGGCGATGTTGTAGGCCAGGCCGGCGCCGGTGTAGCGCAGGTCGACGCGGAACATCTCGGGGAGCATCGCGCCGGCCGGACCGTAGGAGATGCCGAAGACGACCATGGTCACGGTCAGGCCGATGCCGAAGTGCCAGATGGTGCCGAAGTCCAGGACCCAGAACAGCACCGGCGTCCACAGGACCGCGAGCACCGTCGAAGTCAGGATCACCTTGGTGCGGCCGATGCGGTCGGAGATCGCCGCCGAGGCCGCGATGGCACCGCCGAAGACGACGGCGGCGACCATGCCGACCAGCAGAATGTCACGGCGGGCCAGGCCCAGCTGGGCGGTGCCGTAGGAGGTCAGGTACGAGGTGCCCATGTAGAACAGCGAGAACAGGGAAGCCAGCGCGACGCCGCCGGTCACGGCCTCACGCCACTGGTGCCGCAGGGTGTCCATGAACGGCAGGGTGCGGCGCACGCCGGCGGCCCGCTCCCGGGCACGGCGTTCCTGCTCCTTCTTGAACGACGGGGTCTCCTGGATGGCCAGGCGAACGTACAGGCCGACGAAGACCATCACGATGGACAGCAGGAACGGAATGCGCCATGCCCATTCGATGAAGGCGTCGGACGTTTCGCCGATGGCGAGGAAGACGAGCACGAAGGTGCCGGACGACAGGAAGAAGGCGACCGCGGCGCCGAGCTGCGGGAACATCGCGTACGCGCCGCGCTTGCCCGGCGGCGCGTATTCCGCCGTGAGCAACGTCGCGCCGGCCCATTCGCCGCCGACGGCCATGCCCTGCAGGAAGCGCATGAGCACCAGGAGGATCGGACCCCACACGCCGATGCCGGATTCGAAGAGACCGAAGACGCCGGTTTCGTAGCCCGGCAGCAGGCCGATGCACAGGGTCGCGATGCCCATCATCAGCAGCGTCCACACCAGGGTGCGCTTGCGGCCGAGGATGTCGCCGAAGTGCCCGAAGACGACGGAGCCCAGCGGGCGGGCGAGGAACGCGACGCCGAAGGTGGCGAAGGAGGCCACGGTCGACAGCATCGGGGTCATGCTCGGGAAGAACACGGTGGGGAACACCAGCGCCGCGGCGGTGCCGTAGATGAAGAAGTCGTAGAACTCGATGGTCGTGCCGACGAGGCTCGCGGTGGCGACCCTGCGCAGGGAGGGTCCTTTGGCTGCGTCGTCGGCCGGCACGTGGGGCGCCGGTGCGGTCACGCCGACGGATGCGCGATCCGTCGCGATGGAGTTGGTCATGGGCGTCTCCTGTCTCGGGGGCGGCCCGCCGGGGACCACCCGTTCAACAATGTGACGCAGAACATATGCGGGCGTGACCCACGTCTCACATACCCGAAAGAGGGTGTTATGGAATCAACGATTAATCGCGGCTAGCGATTTAATTCACGATTCAGATACTTTCCACCGGCAAGAAGAGCCCCGACCAGCCACGATGCAGTGACGGACACCATTCGACGGCCATCCGACCCCGTTCGAAACTTCGCGAAAATCTTTGCCGAACGGGCCTCCACAACGGGCCGCCATGACGCCCCGCTCAGGGAATCAAGCCGAGGACGCGGGCACGGCTCACCGCCGCATGGCGCCCCTTCACGCCGAGCTTCGCGCTCGTGTTGCGCAGATACGCCTTGACGGTCTCCATGCTCAGCGACAACCGCGCCGCCGCCTCGGCGTTCGTGCAGCCCAGCGCGACCTGCGACAGCACGTCGAGCTCGCGCGCCGTCAGCTTCGGTGCATCGGGATGCGGCCCACCTCTCGCCACCCCCGTTTCCGCGCCCCCGGCATCGCCCGAGCGCGTCCCGTCGCCCCCGGCATCCGGAAACAACATCGCGGCGAGCCCGCCGGAGGCGGCCAGAAGCCGGTCGCGCGCATCGGCGTCGGCCGTGGTCGCGGCGATCGCCCGCAGGTCGGCGTGCAACTCGCGCAGTCGCTCCAGATCCGACGACCCCGGCCCCTCCCCCGCCTCGCGGATCCCGGCGGTGCCGCGCTGCGCCATGGCGATGCGCCGGTCGACTTCATCCCGGATGCGCAGCTCGGTGCCGGCCTTCGTCGCCAAGCGCATGGCCACGGAGCGGATGCGATCCCCGAATTCGAACCGCTCGCGATGCGCCCCATAGAGAAGCATCCGGGTTTCGCCGATGCCGGAGAGGACGGGCACCGCCATGACGGGGCCGAGCCCCTCGCTGCGCACCTGGTCCAGGTAACTGTCGGTGATGGTGCGGGAGGTTCCGTAGTCGGCGACGACTGCGGGGCGCCGATCCCGCAGGACGCGGCCGCCGAGCCCCTCACCCGGCACGACGTTGACTCCGCGGACGCCGTCGCGACGCAGACCGACGCCTTCGTCGATGGTCACGCCGGCCTGACCGCCGATGCCGAGGAAAACGACGGGCAGATCCGCCTCCCTGCGCAGTTCGCGAACGAGCTGCTTGGCCAGGTCGCGGTCGCGCGGCCGGTTGTGCGGCATCGGCGTCGCCCTCCCTCGGTCCAGTCGCGGCCCGACCGCGCCCGTCGCACGCCCGTCGGCCTCCACATCAGTTTCTTTCCGAAACATCATAGACACTGCGGCGTCCCCACCTGCGCCGCTCCCCGGGAAACCCGGGCATCGAACGCCCGTTAAGCTCGGGGTGTGATCTACCGAAACGCTTCGAAGGGGGCCCCGCAGCAGCAGTCCCCGGAGGTTCAGGTCTCTCCGACGGCCGAGGAAATGCTCGCCGCCGCCCGGGACGCCATCGACGGGCCCGATGGATCTCGGGCGTCGACGACGAAGTACCGCGAGATCATCGCGAAGCTCCGCCCCGGCCCCCGCTTGCCGGGCGATCCCGCCGACGCTCTGGCGCTCGCCCGGGCCCATGAGGGGCTCGCCGACCAGTACGCGGCGACGGACCAGCCGGTGAAGGCCATCGAGTCGCTGTATGCGGTGGCCGTGATGTCCTTGCTTGTCGACGACCCCCTCATGCGTGGCAGGGCCTTCGCCAAAGTGGCCGACCTGCGCATCTCCGCGGGCAACTACGCCGAGGCCCGCAAGGATCTGACCACTGCGGCACTGGCCTTCGACGCGGCCGGGGACGGGGCGACTGCCCGGGAGCTGCGGGAACGGCGCAGCGGCCGCACCTCGGCCACCGGGGTCGGCGCGGGTGCCGGCGAAGGCGCGGAGGCGAGCGGCGGGGGCGGCTCGAGCAGCGGTGCAAACGCCAACGTCGGCACCGTCCCGAACGACGCCCCGAGGAGGCGGCGCGGACTGGCCGACCGTCTGATGAACCGCGCCCTGGCAACCCTGGGCACGAACGGCGGGGCCGACGCCCCCTCGGGTCGAGGCGACGTCGTGGACGGCGAGGTCGCCGGCACCGACGAGGGCGGCACCGGCTCTCGCGTGGATTGGGGCAAGGCGCTCGTCCGCGTCGAATCCGCGGGGGTGTCCGATGCCAAGAAGGACGGCGCGGACGCTCTGCTCCGGCTGCTGCTCAACTCCGCCGGCCAGGCCGATGGGCCGAACGACGACCAGATCCGCCGTGCCGCGCCCCTGCTCGTCGGCATGGGTGGCGCCGGCCGCTTCGATGCGAGCGCCTTCGCCTCCGACATCACGGTGGCCGCCAACGCGGTGTGCGCCATCGGCGATCTGAAAGTCCAGGGGACGACGCGCGACGAGCTGGCCGAGCGTTCCCGCGCCGTGTGGACGTCCGCGCTGACCACCGGCGACGAGGCCCTGCGGGCCGGCGATGCGGCGACGGCCCGGGACGCTTTCCAATTCGTGCTGGATTCCCGCTCGAAGACCGTTCACGCGACGTCCGCGCAGCAGGGCGCGGCGTTGGTGGGCCGCACCCGCGCGGCGGTCATTTCCGGGGATCAGAAGGACATCCGGGCGTCCGCCCTCGCCGGCGCCAACGCGGTGTGCAGGCTCCCCGACACCGGAGACCGCGCCCGCTACGGCGAACGATTCGCCCACCTGCTCCGCGACGTCGGCGACGCGACCACGCTGCGGATGAGGCTGCTCGAGCGTGTAGCGGACAATTGGAGCCAGGTCGGCGACGAGCACGCCGCGGTGCGGTGCCTGCTCGAGGCCGCCCTGTGCAAGGCGAAGCTGCGGGACTTCAGGGGCGCCCACGAAGATTTTCAGCGGTTGAGCCAGCGGGCGGAGGAGCTGGAGGACACCGCCCTGTTGTCGGAGTCGCTCCTGCACCTGGGACGTTCCTGGAACTTCGCCGGCCGACCGGAGGTCGCGGTCAAGTGCTACGACACGCTCCTGGACAAGGTCACCCCGGGCGAACTCGACGACGACCGCGCCCGAGTGGGGTACGCCCGTCTTCTGCTGGAAAAGGGGCGGACGCTCGCGCGCGTCCCGGGTGCGTCGGAGTCGGAACTGACCGAGGCGCGGGCCGGCGTGACCAAGGCCCGGGACATTTTCGCCGGCCTCGGCGCTCAGTTGCTCGTTCGCGAAGCCAACGAGACGATCGACCAGCTGCCGCGCTGACCGGCCGCCCGTGCCGAGCAGCTGACCCCGGTCGGCGGGGTCGATGCCCGCCGACCGGGGTCGGCCGCGTCGGTCAACTCCGTCCGGTCACACCTGACCGAACCATGATTTGTTGACCGGCACCCACAACAGGGGCAGCGTGATCACGCAGGCCAGGCCGGCGATGGCGAAGCCGGACACGGCCAGGAGGAGCACTCCGGCGATGCACAGCAGCGTGAGCACGATGCGCGCCCAGTTCTCCCCCTTCACGGTGAAGAACGCCATCAGCAGCAGCACCACCAGGATGATCCCCCAGAAGATGGTGGTCTCCAGGATGTTCTCGGGCCGGAACGAGTCGTTCGCCCCGATCGCCGAGGCGATCCGATCCTCGTACCCTTCCAACAGACCGACGCCGGTGGTGGGTCGCTCGGGCAGTTGCCACCGCTCGACCAGACGCCAGATGACCACGCCCGCGGTGACCAGCTGCATCGCGAAGGCGATGAGGATCGTGACGGGAGCGTTGAAGAACTTCATCGACGCCATCCGCTGCCCGAACGGGGCCTTGTGCCCCGTGGGCCCGGTGTGGCCGCCCGGCGCGGGCCCGCCGAATCGGTAGTCGTCGCCGCCGGGCGCGAAGCCCCCGCCGAAGCCGGAGCGGTCCGGGGTCGCCGGCTGTCCTCCGCCTGCACCGAATCCGCCCGTCCCGCCGAATCCGCTTCCGAAGCCGCCCGCTTGGCCGGATCCGCCGAAACCGCCGCCGTGGCCGAACCCGGACTGGTCGGATCCTCCGCCGAAACCGCCCTGGCCGAACCCGCTCTGGCCGAAGCCGGGCCCTCCGAAGTTTCCGTTCCCGTTCATCGGAACAGCCCCCTGTCCGTGAGCAGCCACAGCACCGGATCCAGGCAACGGAACGGCGCGATGCCGCTGCGGTGGAGATGCTGCCCCTGGGGCGCCGCGCCCAGGGCGGACGTCGCAAAGTATCGGAAACCGTACCCGTTGGCGGGCCGGTACCTGTCCTCGAGGGTGAGCACGAGTCGGCCGGCATCGAGCTTGAGCAACATGCTGCGGATTTCCGCGTCGAGGTAGAGGGAATCGTTGTTGTCGAAGCGCAGCCCCGTGTCCCTGCGGTACGCCGCCCCATAGTTGCCCATGATCCGGCCCCACTCGCTGTCGGGGACGCGTTCGAGTTCCTGCAGGGTGTCGAACTTGGACAGGGTCACCGCCAGTCGCGGGCGGGCCTGGCCGAGCAGGTCGAGGAGGTTCTGCAGGACGTCTACGGGGTCGCCGCCGAGCGTCTGATCCGGGACCAGGCCCGACAGGTAATTGCGGATCTGCGGGACCTTCAGCGGGTCGAAGAGGAAGATGATCTCGTCGGCCTCGCGGAAGAAGCCGAGCGAGTCCGGGTCGTCGGGCAGCACTTCGAGGTCCTCGCCGGCGACGTCGCGGATGACCAGGAAGAACTTCCGCGGCCCCTGCCCGACGTCCCAGGTGCCCAGGTCGAAGATCAGGGGGTCGCGCTGGTAGGCGTCTTCTGCGGCCATGCGCGGCGTGGGCGGCATGAGGCCCATTTCCTCGAAGAGGGGCTTTTCGTAGTTGTCCCGGTATCGCTCGCGGGTCGATTCGTCGGCGCCGCGGATGACCTTGCGGTGGCTTTGGGCCAGCTGGTCGAGCATCTTCACCAGGACGGCGATGTACAGGCTCTTGCCGGAGGCGCGGGCGCCGGCCAGCGCGATGCACAGCGTGCCGGAGTCCGCCCATCCGGCGGGCAGTTCACGGTCGACGTACTCGCTGCGGGTCGCCTGCGGGTCGCGCAGGGGACGGAACGTGTACGGGCACCGGGTGGGGGTGGCCGGGAGTTGGGGGACGGTCATCGGCGGTCATCCTCGTCGGAGCGGTCGTCGGCGGGTGCGCCGAACATGGGGGGTCGGATGTCGTTTCCGGGACGCTGCGTCGGGGTGGTGGGGCTGGTCGGCCACACGGGTGCTTGACGACGTCCATCGTCTTCCGCTTCGGCGTCCCGCGCGTGGCGGCCGGGGGTGTCCCGACCGGTGTCGGCCGATTCCGCTTCCGTCGACGGGGATTGCGCGGCCCACGTCCCGGTCCACCCGGTTCCGCTCGGACGGTTGCCGGTCGGCGTGGTTCCGGTCGGCGTGGTTCCGGTCGGCGTGGTTCCGGTCGGTGCGGCGAAGTGGGTGGTGGGCGCGTCGGCATCCACGATGTCGTCTGTCGCCGGGGCGGATTCCGCGGTGCCGTCGGAGGCGGGTGCGGAAGCCGGCGCATCCCCGAAGGTCGGAGGGTTCCCCCACGAGGAGTCGGAGCCGAAGCCCTCGGGCGAGCCGAACCGCGGGGCCTCGCCGAAGGACTGCGATTCCCCGAAAGCCGGAGCCTGCCCGAACGGAGACGAGTCCGCGAACGTGGGCGTTCCGCCGAAGGGATCGGCGTCCCGGGCCGGGGCCTGCGGGGGCTCGGAGGCAGCGGGTGCAGCCGGCGCGGCGGCGCCTCGGGATCCGTCGTTGATCCGGCGCATGGCCATGACCACGGATTCCACGGAGCTGCGGATGGCATCCGACCGGCCCGATTCCAGGGCATCGATCAAACGATCGTCGACGGCGACGACGGTGGAGGAACCGTGGCGGGACGCACCCCGCAGCAACAGCGACACGGCATTCGAGTCTCCGTCGGCCACGGCGGCGGGCACCGCGTCGGAGATGACGAACGTCAGGTCATCCATGCCGTCCGACACCGTTTCGCCGCCGCCGATGCGGGCGGCCCCGGACTGCACGAGCTGCCGGACCTCTCCCGCGAGGTCGGCGACGGAGTCGAGGACACGGGTTTCGCCGTCCGCGACGACCGTCACGCGCGGCGTGCCGGGAATGACGCTGGCCGCGCCGACGATGACGTCGACGGCGGGAGCGAGGCGGGCCAGCACCGACGGCGCGGACATCGACGCCGACCTGTCGACGTGAACGCGGATGGCCATCCCTTCGGCCGGGTGCACCGACGCCGCGTCGAGTGCGGAACGCACGGCGGCGCGCACCGTGGCCGCCGGGCCGTCCAACCGGCCTTCGGCGACGAGGCCCTCCGCACGCAGCAGCAGATCATCGCCCTCCGCCCGAATCAGGCCGACGACGACCTCGGAACGACCGTCGAGGGTGACGCGAGGAAACTCGATGCTCTGCGCCGAATCCGTTCCGGGGCGACCGCGGGTGACGATGACCTGCGCCGACCGCCCCGGGCCGAAATCGCCGCCCGCGACCGGCCTGAGCACGACCTGCGACGACGAACCGGCCCCTATGACCTTCAGGGTCGAGTCGTCCACGCGGTTGGCGTCGGCGTCGCCGCGCAGCTCCAGCCGCACGGGCTCCCGGGAACCAAGCGAATGGGCCTGGACCTGGAACATGCCGCGGGCCGACATGCGAAACTCCTGGCCCTCTCCGAGGGAATTCACTGACATGTTCTTCTCCTACCTGTGGTCATCGGAACGTCGACGGAGTTTGCCGAAAAGTTGGCCGTTTCCGGGCACGCCGTCCCGGTGCCTGCGGCCACCGTCGAACCCGTCGCCCGCCGGGATGTCGCGCGGGGTTCTTCCCCGCGTCGAGTGCCGTACCGCAAGGTCCCCGTCGAGCACGGCCTTGGCTTCCGCCACCAGCTTGCGGGCCTCCGGCGGCGGGTCGTCGCCGTTGAGTTCGCCGACGGCACCCGCGCGGAACCTTTCGCTGCGCCGCACCATGTCGACCGCCATGTCGAGCACGTCGCGCAGTTCGTCGTCACGCATGTCGTCGAGCAGCCACCACGGCAGATTCCGGGTGTCGGAATACCACTTGCGCAACAGGGATTCCGACAACGCCGACGCCAGCACGACGCGCCGGATCCGATCCATGTCCGGAAGTTCATCCCGCTGAGCGGTGAGCAGGACCTCACCGAGAGTGGACCAGGCCGGCGGTTTCGACCTCAGGCCGAACACGTGCCCAATCTTCTCGCCGAGCTCCGGTCCCGCGTAATTCTCGATCTCCGCGATCTGGCGGGGGTCGAAGTACCGGACGAAGGCGGGGACCAGTTCATGCCTCCGCGGCTGACGCGGTGTCCGGGCCGAGGCGTGTTCCTCGCCTCGTTGCCCCTCGTCCTGTCGATGCACCGGGGCCTGATCCGGCCGGATGGCCGCAGTCTGCGCATCGTCCGCTTCCCACCCGGGGTTGCGACCCCATGCCTCGGACTCACCGGTGGTGGTGCGGTTTCCCCGCTCGGTAACTGCCTTCTCCAGCTCCGGGCGCCAGGGGCCCTCGGCCAACAGCCGCCGCTCCGGCTCCGACATGCGGGACAGCTCCCGCTCCACCACCGGCGTCAAACCGGTGGCCCGGTCTCCCAGGGATTCCACCAGGGAGTTGAGCCCGAACACCGTCATCTCCGGCGACGGCATGGACGACGGCGCGGACCAATCCCCCGCCTGCCAATCGCCGGCACCCGAGGCATCGCCGAACACGTCGCCCGCGGGCCCGCCCACATCCGACATCGCGCCCAGCACCCACGCACCGATGAGGTCTCCCTCCCACACGGGAGCCTTGAACTCGTCTGGGGCGGTGCCGCGCATCGTGGCCAGGAAACGCTCCGCCACCTGCGGCACGCCCAACCACTCTGCCGCCGCCACGGGCAAGCCGATGCCTCCGGCGATCGCCTCATGCAACGCCCCATCCGTCGCCGTGATCTCCCGCAGCACGCTCACCAACGGATTGTCCGTCCCGATCGACGTGGCCAGCACGCTCTCATCGCCGCGGACGACCGCGGCTCCGAGCCCACGCCGCTCCAGGAACGCGAACGCTTCCTCCCGGCGGTCGGGATCGTCGAAAAGCCCGGCCGAAGCCAGCGTCGCGAGCACCGACAGCGACTCGGGCCCCGCCCCGTCGTCGGCGAGCAACTCATCGGCGAGGGCATCGGCGACGCCGACGGGAAACACCTCGTCCATGTTCTCCGGGGCATCCCCGGGCCGGGACAGCAGACCGAGCAACGGGTCCCGCGCAGCCGACCTCAACTCCTCGTTCGTCACCGCCACGGCGGCCAACTGCCAGGCGGGATCACCGCCGACGGCGACCGGCACCTCCCCCGAACGCAGCAAGTGGGAGAAATGCATGGCCTCGTCGGGCATCAGGAACATGAACGACAACAGCGTCGACCACTCCGACACCGTCAGCGGCGTCCCGCCGACCATCGTCGAGGCGCCGCCGTACACCCCCATCTCCGGAGTCTCCTCGGTGGAGACGACGATGACGTCGGGCACCTCGGCGGCCTCGGCCGCGTCCTCCAACGGAATGCACGCAAGCGACACGCCGCGAGACCGGGCGGTGCCCAGGGAACGGGCCCGCTCGAACGTCGACCACGAGAAATCGCGGGCGGTCGCGGGCGACTGCGCCTGGCACACCGCCGCAACCCACATCGCCGCATCCTCGGGAGGACACGCCACCGCCACGAGGCGACCGTCCGCGCACCCGTCGAGAATCGCGCCGAGCACGGCACGACGATCGACCTCGCAATCCGCGAAGATCCACGGCCACAGCTTGCCGGGAACCGCGAGCGGGCCGAGCGGCGGAACGCCCTCCGGCACGGTGGTCGAATTGACCTCCCTGGCACCGAACGGGAACCGGAGGGCCGGGGAAAACATCAGGTCGCTGGGCCACAGCACCGGGAATTCCCCGACGCCGCCACGGAACACGTGAACCTGCGTGAACACGTTGCCCGCCCGTCCCGTGGCGTCCTCGCCGGCCGGGGACGAAAACCAGAACACCCGATCATCGCCCGGCCACGGGGCGCGGGTCCACGCCATGCGCCGCTGCAACCCGCTGATGTCGTCGGCCGAAGGGTACTGGGGCACCGGCGTCGTCCCGTCTATGCGGGTCGGCACCTGCTCGGTGAGCTTGCGCACCTCTTCATCCGTCAGGCCCCGGCCACGTTGCCCGACGCCCCAACCGCCCCGTCCGCCGGGCACCGCGAACGACGCGTACGTCAGCAGCTCGACCGCGCTCATCGTGCGCCCCACATGCTCGGATGGACGAAGGGCATGGGGTTGCCGACATCGGTGACGATGCGCCGCGGACCATCGGGGTCGTGGCCGCCGCCGGGCATCCCGGAGTCCACGATGAACAGGCGGAACCACTGGCCCGGCCGCATGCGCATGATCTCCTCGGGAGGCAGGAACCAGGTCGCGCTCTCCGTCCGGTCGTTCTGGTCGGGCAGACGATCGGGCCGGATGAGCCGGGAGGGTTCGCCGAACGTCGTCGTCTGCCCCGGCAGGATCTGCGCCACGCGGCACTCCCCGGCGCCCTGCTCCATGGCGTCCTCCAGCGACAGCGGGAATCGGACCGGGTGATGCACGAGCGTGAAGGTCGGCGGGTTGCGGTCGTCGCCGCCCTCGCACCACAGCCGAAGGACGATGCCGCCATGCTCGTTGGACAGGCTGTACCGGTACTGGCGCAGCCCCCGGTACGCCAGCACGGTGGGGGTGGCGCTGGTTTCCCTGCCCGCGTACATGCTGCGCGGGGTCAGCAGGACGTTTTCGCCGTAGGAGTTGAGGTGGAGGCGGACTCCGCCATCGCGGCGGTACCGCTTTTCGTCGTACTCCGTGTGCGCCGTCCGGTCCTCGGGCGCCGTCGAACCGGTCGGAGCCGTTTCGATCTTCACCATGGACGCTCCGGCCGGCCATTCGAAGGTGACCAGCTGGCTGTCGGTGCGCTCTACCAGCTTCGCGTGCTCGATCGGCCGGACCCGCTGCAGCACTTCGGTGTCGCCGACGACGGCCATGTCGTCGACGATGGTCACCGGCGTGATGTGGACTTCGTCCCATTCGGCAGGCCACATCGGCTGGACGTCGATCTGTTCGCCTTCCGGGTTCTGCTCGTCGGCGACGACGCGGCCCTCGGCCAACGCCTGATCGCGCCCCAATGCCTCGACGGGCACGGCCTGGAACGACAGGCCCGGAGAAGGGGCGCTGGGGCTCAGGTAGATCTTCACCTGTCCCGCGGCCGGAGAGAAGAACGTGATGTGGATGCGCTCGTCGCCGCCGACGTTGACGCCCCGGGCCATTTCCAGGCTGACCTTCTCCAATTCCGCGGTGATGAAGATCTCGTGGACGTCGGGGCGGGTGCACACTTCCTTGGTTCCCCGGAACTCGACGGCGGGGGTGATGGCGAAGCGCATGCGGTCACCGCGGATGGGCGACTTGTGTTCGAACCCCTTCTTGGTCACGCCCTCGAACAGCTGATTGGCGGGCGAGTCCACGGGTTCCGGGGAGTCCGCCGGGCTCGCGAACACGCGAATCTCCGAATAGCCGTCGAGGAAATCCCACTTGCCCTCGACGACGCCCGCCGACACCGTGATGTCGACGCCGGGGACCGGGAGAACGCAGATGTCCTCGCCGACGAGCCGGGGCTGGGACCGCAGGGCGCTGCCGTGGTCCTCGCCGACGTTGACCCACACCTGGTAGTGGCGGAATGCGATGCGAGAGGGCACCGGCTCCTCGAAGCCGTGGCCCACCGTGCACAGCACGAGATCCCCGGCTTCCGGTGAGGGCGCCACGATCCGGTCCGAGGCGATCACGCGGTAGACGACGATGTCGCCGTCGTTCACCCAGGAGGGACGCTTCCACGTCACCTCGATCTTCGCGGCGTCTCCCCTGCCCCGGTGCCGCACCTTGATGCCTTCGGCGCCGACCTTCGAGGATTCTCCGAATTCGTACTGGTCGAAGACGGTGTTGTCCAGATCCAGGCGGTCACCCGGATTCATGACGGATTCCACTCCGGCGCCACCTTCGAGGTACCGCTCGAATCCCGCGACGAGCGGGTTGACCGTCACCTCCGGTTCCGCGGGCTCCTGCCGTTCCTCGGCCGTCGGAGCGGGACGGGCGTCTGCCGCGGGTGCCGCAGGAGCCCGGGACGCAGCGGAAGCCCCGGGAGCCCCGGGCGCGGCGGGTGCGGCCGGAGTCGATTCGGGCCCGGGGTGCACGGGGCCCGGCCCCGACGGCGCAGCCGACGCGGGGGCGCCGCCCGTCGGAGGAACCTGCGGTGGGGCGGATTCCCAGGCGGGGTTGGCCCCGGACGGGCGCGACTCGGACGGGGTGGACCAGGCGGGAGGCTTGTCCTGCATCCACCCCGAAGACGGCGCCGCCTGACCGGAGTCGTCCGGCTGGGTCGGTGCGGCGGCCGCCGCGGGGGCGTCCCCGGCTTCCCGACGCTTGTCTCCCACCAACCGCTCGTGGATCTCCGGCGCCAGCTTCTTGTGCTGCGCCGGCAGGATCCGCTCGATCGCCTGGACGGAGGGCTCGCCCATGCGGACGATCGCCCGGAGGATGTACTCGGGCACTTCCGAAATAGCACGGGACTTGTCGTCGTTCCCGGACTTTTCGCTCACTTGCTTCCTCCACTGTCGGCGTTCACCGGGCGACTGCCCCGCTCGCGCTCATCGAACTCGTTCATCACACGATGTCGTTGCCGAAGATCGACGGCAGCCGATGCTCGCCCGGGCCTCGATCCCCCTCCGGCGCCTTCGACGTCGCCGGGGCCTCCCCGGACGTGATCCAGTCGCCCTGCGCGGTCCTGCCGTACTGCACGACCGTGACGGACTTGGACAGCGTCTTCACGCCGTCGTTGGCCGACGACGGTTCGCGATGCACCGAACTGACCTCGGCATCGATCTCGGTGCCGCCCTGGTTGTGGCCCACGGCAGTCATGGCCGAACCGGAGAATCCGATGCTGGAGCCCGCGTCGAGGCCGTCGAAAAGCCGGTCGCCGGGAATCTCCCGTTCCCTGCCGTCCTCCCACATGCGCAGCGTGCGCACGAGATCGTCGGCGCCGCCGGACGACGACAGTCGCTCCAGGGCCTCCGCCCACGCTTCATCGGCCTCATGGCTGCGATCCAGCTCCGCGTCGACCGCCACCTGCGCGATGCGGTCGAGCGGCGATTTCGATCCGCGGCCCATGGCCCCGTACAGCTCGTAGTCGTCGGGGATCATGACCCCGCTGGCCTGGACCTCGACGCGTGCGGCGGCGATGAGGTTGTTCAGCGAATCCTGCGCCCACGAGGCCGGGAACACCCGGTCGCGCAGACGCTGGACGGCCTCCTGGGCCCGGCGATCGTCGATGACCGCCTCGGCGATGACCGTGGACCGGGGCAGCCCGGCGTGCGGGATCCGCAGCGGAGCGTCCGCGCCGATCGCGGACCCGAACGGGCTCGACAGCGCCCGACCGAGGATCGCGCTCCACGACTGGTGCTGAGAGTAGGAACGGGCGCACTTCTCGACGTCGCCGATCGCCATGGCCAGGTTCTCCGCGGCGATGCGCTCGTTTTCCGCGAGAAGGGCGCGCCTGGTGATCCGATCGAAGATGCCCCGCTGGGCCTTCGCGAACACGAGCATCTGTATGCCCAGGATGACCACCGTCACCAGCAGAAACACGAGCAGGCCCCAGTTCCACGCGAGGGACGGCTCCAGGACCGGGATCCGGACCCGGGGCTCGTAGTGCGCGAAGACCAGGTAGCCGACGCACAGGGACAGCACCGCCCACACGGCCATGAGGATCCGCAGGCGGCGCGCCAGCCGGCGGCTCGCCTCGCCATCGTCGGCGCCGAGCGCCTCGAGCTCCTCCTGGAATCCCCGCAGTTGCTCGCCGCAGCCGGCGGCACGCGAGCGGGCCTCTTCCAGGAATCCGGACAGCATGTCGCCGATGCGCCACGCGAAGCTGGTCGAATGGCGGCGACGCCACTCGTCGAAGCGGGCCTGCAGGTTGAGCACCGACCGGTCGGTGGTCTTGTTCGCGACGTAGTCCAGGGCGTTGGCGTAGGCCGCCGCCCCGTGCGGGTCGAACGGGGCGATGGTCGTGGCGCCGAGGGAATCTCCGAGCATGGACCGCAGCGTGGGGTGTTCGCCGTCGAATCGGTCGGCGGCATCGGGCACGGCCAGTCCGGGCCGCTCGACGACGACGCCGTTGCCGTAGTGATCGCGGGGCGCGGCAAGCAGATCCTGCTCGCGCTCGCCGCCGTCGACGAGGGTCAGGCAGGTGTTGGCGTAGGCGCGCCACATCCGGGTCAGCGTCGGCGGTTCACCGATGCGGATCTGGGCGTCGGCCCGGTCGAGCCGCTCGCGGAGGTGGCTGCTCGCCGCGCTCACCTCGTCGATGGATCCGCCGCGGCGCGCGCCGGAGTGCCGGCCGCAGACGACCTCGATGGCGGAATCCTGCCCGTACAGGGTGTTTTGCACCATGCGGGCGAAACCGCGCTGGACGGTCGCGGAGCCCGCGGCCAACCAGTCGCCGGGAGTGCCGATGACCGCCTTGAAGAAGAACGAGAAGAACCGCTTCAGCGTCTCCCAGGCCCCGACCTGCGACGCGGTGGCGTTCTGGTACGGCTGCATCTTGTTGAGCAGGAACGGCTCGGCGGCGCGGGAGAAGCCGGCGGTCATCTTGCCGGTGATTTCGGCGTCGTCGTCGGCGATGATGACGCGCCGGTTGCCTTCGCGCACGGGCTGGGGCACGCGCTCGGTGACGTCGAGGGTGCGGCGGCGGATGCCGGCCTCCATCTCGGTGGTGTCGATGCGGCGGTGGTAGACGCGCGTCAGTCGCACGACGCCGCCCTCGCCGGAGGCCATCGCGCCACGCGGGCCGTCGAGGACGGGGGTTGCGGTGGAGCCGGTCCACAGCCCGGTCAGTCCCGCCACGGCCGGCGCCGCGTAGCGGGCCAGCGCGTCGGGGCCGTCGGCGCGGTGCTGCGGGTCCTTCGCGTCGGAGGGCGAATCGGAGTCTTCGGGGGCCAGCACCAGGGTGGTCCAGCCGACCAGGCGCGCCGGTGCGGTTCGCGGCAGGGGCAGGCGGGGCAGCACCAGGTGGACGCGTTCGCTTGACGACGACAGGATCCCGTCGACGGCGTTCGTCCACCTCATTACGGCGTCGACGTCGATGGTCGATCCCCGGTCATCGGGTTCGTCGAGCGCGACGAGGAGAACACGGCGGCCACCGTCGACGCGCAGCGCATCGCTGATCCGCTGCATGCCGATGCTCACGCCGTCGGCCTCGTCGTGTTCGATGACCTCGATCTCGTTGCCCGACGACGCGGTGTCGATCCAATGGAAGCGGGTCACCAGCCCCAGGCTCGCCAGGTCCACGAGATTCGAGCGGATCGCGTTCGGGCCGGCGCCGTGGCCGAGGAAGATGATGAGGTCCCGCATCAGATCAGACCCCCGCCGAAGCCCTCCGGCCGCGACGTCAGAGTCGGGTCGTCGGCACCGGTGATCAGCGGCTGAGGCGACGCGACCGGCTCACGGCCCCAATTCTCGGCGACCACCGCGGCCTCCTCGAGACGCTTGAGCAGGTCCGCGGCCATGTAGTCGACGTCGTCGGCCAGGTCACGGTACAGCGGCATCTCGGCCGCGATGCGTCGATCCACCACGTACGACCAGGGGCGGTCGGTGGGACGGGCCCCGGGCAGCGCCGCCCGGCCGGTGGCCGACAGGAAGTTCGCCGCCTTCGCGCGGGCGGTCCGCAGCACCTCCTCCGCCTTGGCCTTGCGCTCGGCCAAAGTCGAACCGTGGGGCGAGGTGCCCGTGTCGCTCTGCGGGTCCTTGCCCGTGGCGAGCCACTCCGCCAGCACCTTGACCACGGAGTGATCCACCGCTCCGGTCGTGGGGCCTTCCGCACCGTCGTCGTAAAGCTCCCGGAGCAGGCGGTACGGACGAAGCGAATCGCCGATGCGACCACCCGGCGGCGCGGTCTGCACGTCCGCGTAGGCCAGGAGAACCGACTCGATGACCGCGGGCATCCAATCCTCGTTGCCACGGAACTTCGTCGGCGGCGTCAGCAGCTTCTGCGGGAACGGCACCCACTCTTCCTGCGCATCATCGAAGATGTGCGCCGCCGCCGACGCGGTGCCCAGACCCGAAATGTAGATCCGCCCCGTCAGCACGCCGATGTGCCACCCCGCGACCATCGCACGACGCTCATCGTCGGTCAGCGGCAGCGCCGCCGGCAGCGGGCGGGCGCGGCGCAGCTCCCAGAAGCTCTCCGAATTGCCGCCGCGGCCGTTCCAATCCTCCGCGATGTGCGGGAACAGCGACGAGAACACCACCGGCGAGTAGTTCGGGTACGACCCGAAGACGTCGATGCTGAACACCCGGTTATCCGTGGTGAACGCCGACTCGAAGGTCGTGACCGTCGCGTCGTCGCGGGTCGTGTCGTTCTGGATGATCTCCGACAGGCGGGAGCCGGCCTCCAGGCCGTCGAGCGGAATCTCCGAGAAGTTGAAGTGGTACTGCTCGCGGCCGACGCCGTAGACCCGGTTGAGCATCTCCGACGACACCGCGGCCAGAGGCCGGGCCTGGTGCAGAGCCTTGTAGAAGGCGTCGTGCAGGCGATTGAGCCGACCGTGGTACTCCGCGTCGTTCGAGGCGGCGTCCCGGGTCAGGTACGAACGCAGATCGACGCCGATGAAATCGCTGAACGGCTTCGCCGGCCGGGCGATCCACAGGCGCGTGCGCTCGATGAGGTCCGCCGGACGCAGGCGCGGGTCGAAGGACGCCGCACGCGAATCGCGCTTCTCGCCACGGCCGTACGGCGGGCGGGTCAGGTGCTTGGACACCCACCCCGCGCGGTTGCCGGGACCCGACTCCGGGCCGGTGGCCGGGCACAAGGTGTCGTTCGGCGCTTTGATGCCGCCCTGCGTATCCCATTCGCCCATGATGATCTCGCGGGTGGCCACGGACACGGCCTCGGGGAAGGTGCGCAGATCCGGAACCGTCGCGCGCATCGTGCCCAGCATGTGCGCCTCGTAGTCCGCCGGGAACTTGTCGGTCTCCGTGATCAGGATTTCGTTGGCGGAGCTGCGGAAACGATCGTCGATCTTTTCCTCGCCGTCGCGCGGCCACGCGACCGGGTCGGAGGTGGCGACGTCGGCCAGATTGAGGCTGACGTCCTTGCGCTGGTTGTCGTGGTCGAGGTCCTTGTGGACGCTGACGAGCGAGCGCTTCAGGCGCAGCAGAACCGAGCCGCGGAAATCGTCGAGCACCTCGGCGAGCAGGCCGGCCACCTGCACGATGTGGTACTGCGTCAGCTGCGTGGTGTAGCTGGCGGCGATGTTGTCGGCGATCTGCGCCGAGTTGTTCACCGTTCCGCGGCCGTTGAGCGGCTGCAGCAGGGTCTCCAACTGCGGCGACGGCGCCATCGGATCCATTCCGGCGGCCGACTGCGCGAAGCTCTTGATCATCGGGATCAGCGGCTCCTGGAGCATCTCCATGAGCCGGTCGACGATCTCCTCCACGAAGGGCACGCCGTACCGGGACAGATCCCCTTCGATCTCGGCGATGACGCGATCGGCGAAGAAGTCCGCGAATTCGTGGACCGCCGCGTAGGCGTTGGCGGACAACATCTCGTCGACGCCGCTGCGGCACTGCTCGAGGCGCCCGCGGACGAGGTCGGCCCATTCCCGCGACTTCATTCCGTCGCCGGCGGGCAGCGTCTGCCGGATGTTGCGGACCGCCTCGTTGGCGGCCGGCGCCGAGAAGCTTCCCCCGAACACGGATCCCAGCCACGGGTACACGTCTGCGGCGCGCAGCTGGCCGGCCATGGCACCCGGCAGGTGGCATGCGGCGAGGAAATCCGGCAACCGTTCGCGCAGGCGCTTGTCCAGCTGCTCCTTGCCGGTCGACGGGTCGTCGGGGCTCAGATGGCCCTCCAGCAGGCGCTCGAACGACGACCGGGCGAGCCGCTGCGCCGCGTACTCGGCGTACCGGTCGCGGCCCATGGACAGCTGCGCGTATCCCATCGAGCCCCACGGGATGTCGTTCCAGCTGACCTTGGTGGGCGATCCCCATCCGAGGATCGAACGGCTGCCCTCGATCGCGCCGGAGTTGCCCAGGGTGTACTGGGTGAACGAGCCGAGCGCCTTGCGCGACGTCATCAGCGCGGCCAGGGCGCGGCCGAGACCGCGGTAGATGGCGGCGGGCGAACCGTCGCCGAACTTCGAACGGTTGCCGCCCATGCGCGCGCCGATCGGGAACAGGCGGGCGAAGGAGGCGTTCTTCGGGGTGACCGACAGACCCATCGCCTTGAAGATCGCCCGATCGTGGGCGACCGCGGCGCCGGTCTGCGCGGCGACGGCCTCGCCGAACATGGCCAGCGAGTTCGGCCACATGCCGCGACGGTCGTCTTCGGAAAGCGACTCGAAGACTTCGGGGCTCATCATGAAGATCGCGGTGCGCGACGGCATGTTGCCGGGCAGCGTCGAGATCAGGCGGGCGACGTCGAACACCATCGACGCACCGGAACCGCCCGCCATGGAACCGATGACCAGGGCGATCGGCTCGCTGTCGGTGACGTCGGAACGCCGACCGGTGATCTTGTAATTGAGCTCGTTGAGCTCGGCGTTGGTCTCCATCCGGTTCAGGCGGTCCATCGCCGAACGCAGCCCGTCGTGGATCTTCTCCAGGTTCTGGATGGTGAGCATGCGGCCGAGCGCGCGGCGCTGGCCGGCGCCTCGGTCGATGGGGAGGTTGAGGTTCTCCGGTTCCCGCGTCGCCCACGTGGCGATCTCGCCGAGCGAACCGGTGCGGGCGAGCTGCTGGGAAAGCCCCTGCTCGAACTGGTTGTAATGGAGGCTGTTGCCCACGCTGACGTACTGACCGCCCGCCTGCGGGACGTTGGCCAACCCGGCCGGGCCGGGCTCGGCCGTCAACGGCGCATCGACGCTGACGAACTGCCACGCGGCGGGCAGCTCCGTGCGCTCGGGATCGACCTGGCGCAGGTAGGCCTTCAGCTGGTCGATGATGTAGGCCTGCGTTACGGCGCCGGAGCCTCCGCATCCGACAACGAGAAATTTCTCCACGATCGAGTCTCTTTCCGGGGTGTATCGGGGTTAGTCGTCAGTTCTTCGATTATCGGTCGAGATCGCCCGGGGGGTTCCCGGCACCGTCGTCCGGCACCCCCCATTCGGCGCGGCCGCTTCCTGAGCCGGAGTCGGGGCCCTGGCCAAAGCCTCCCTGGTTCGGCCATCCGAATCCGGAGCCGCGGTTCGCACCGAAGCCGGAGCTCCCGTCGAATCCGGAGCTGGAGCCGGGGTTCGCACCGAAGCCGGAGTCCCCGCCGGCGCCGAAGCCGGAGCCGGGGTTGCCACCGAAGCCGGAGCCTCCGCCGGTGCCGAAGCCGGAGCCGGCGTTGCCGCCGAAGCCCGAGCCCCCGCCCGAACCGAAACCGGAGCCCTGGCCGAAGCCGGAATCCCGGTTCGCGTCCGGGGTCGATCCCGGGCCGGCGCCGAATCCGGAATTCGAACCGAATCCGGACCCCGCGGACCCGCCGCCGAAGGAATCTCCCGAACCGAAGTCGGAGGGGAAGTCGTTCTGCGGGGACGGCTGCGGCTGCGGCGACTGATTCCGCCCGTCACCGGCGCCCGCCGCGCGACGTCCGCGCTTGCCCTTGGCCCGCTTCGATTCCTTGTCGGTCGTCGGCGACTCTGCGGGACCGCCGTCGGCGGACCCCTCCGTGCTCATGGTTTCCCTCAGCCGGCCGAGCCGGTCGGCGCCATTGCGACGAATGTCGTCGACGATGGCGGCGAGCCGCTCGCGGGTGATGCCCTCGTCGGCGGCCACGATGAGCGACGCCCGAATCGGCGCGTCCTTGCCCGGGGCACCCGGCATCTGTCCCAGCTGCCCCATCGGGTCCTGCATTCCCGTCGACGGTGCCGGAGTCTGCGCGATCGCGAACCAGCGGTCGTGGACCGCCAGCGGCAGCTGCGCGGAGCCACCCGAACGCTCGCCCGCATCGGAAATCGAGTTGGGGCTTTCGGCCACGGCCTTCGGAGGTTCGAAGGGGTTCAGGCCGGTCTTCACGACGACCTGCTCCCCCGCCAGCGTCACGGAGCGGCCGCTCGACGTGACGCGGGGTGCGGCGATGACCTCCTCGTAGGTCAGGTCGAATTCACCGCCCTTGTCCGTGCGCACCACGGTCGTGCCGTCGAGGGTGACGGGGACGCGGACCGCATGAATGCCGGGGCTCGACGGGATCCGTCCGGTGAGGTACTTCATCAGGTACAGGACGCCCAGCGGAATGAGCAGCGCCAGCAGGAGCGCGAGGACCAGGGCGACGCCGAAGGTCGCCTTGTCGATGGGGGCGGTGAGAGCGCCCTCCACGCGGACGTCGACGGTGTCCTGCTGTCCCGATTCCGCGTCGACCGCCGTAACCGGAATCCACGCGTCGGCGATGGCCCGGTCGATGGCGGTGCCCGTGGTGGCGGTCAGGACGATTTCCCCGGTTTCGCCGCGCTCGAGCTCCAGCGGGTTCGACTCGTCGTGATCGGCCGTGTACTCGACGGTGGCGTCGCCGACGGTGAAGGAACCCGGGTCGACCCACACGGTGCCCGGACCGGCGACCTGCATGGTCGCGGTGCCGTCGGTGCCGTGCACGTCCAGGTTCACCGAACCGGGCAGCTTGGGCATGGTCGCGGGTGCGACGGAAATGTCCTTGGAGAAGTGCAGGGGCTTGAGCTGCGTTCCCGGCCGGCCCTCGTCGCCGGCGGTGGTGACCGCCAGCTCCATCCGCAGGTTGCCGGCGACCGCGCCGTTGACCTTGTCCAGCGGAACGTCCAAGGATCCGGACCGGATGTCCTCGTTGTCGACGAGGGTGATGGGGGCGTCGCCGTTGGACGGCTCGATGCGGGCGGTGAACCGAGCGTCGCCGTCGAACCGGCGCTGGTCGCCGTCGGGC
The DNA here is from genome assembly GCF_030408835.1 of Corynebacterium freneyi. Taxonomy (NCBI): domain Bacteria; kingdom Bacillati; phylum Actinomycetota; class Actinomycetes; order Mycobacteriales; family Corynebacteriaceae; genus Corynebacterium; species Corynebacterium freneyi. The sequence continues at coordinate 338,281 of NZ_CP047357.1, read as the reverse complement.
CCCACGATGGAGACGCCGATGACGTCGTCGTCGGACTTGGCCAGGGGCACGTTGGGCTGGGAATCGGCGACCACGATGCTCAGCCCCGGGATGATGTCCAACTTGAACTCGTAGCCGGCGTCGTCGGACTGTCCGCCCTCGACCCGGTAGCCGAAGGTCCAGTTGCCGGCCCATTCGTCGCCGCCGCGCTCCATGTCCACCTTCACGGAGCCCTTCGCGTCTTCGTTGCCCTCGGTGACGGTGATCGGGTTGCCGGCGATGTCGGACACGTCCCCGGTCAGGTCGATGGGTTCTCCGCCCGGCGGGGTCAGCACCGGAATGAGGGCACCGATGTCGTCGAGGCCGGGGCCGGTGGGCGTGACGCTGAGCTGCACCGGGGTCACGGAATCGTCGAGCGTGAACTCGACCGACTCGTCGATGTCGCGGGATTCGTCGTAGCCCAGGCCCAACGAGGGGGCCATCCTTTCGAACGCGGCGGTCAGCGCGGACGCGTCGGCGGCGGGGATGTACGCGCCGTTGGGGGCGAGGGCGGAGCAGTCGGTGCCCTCGGAGATCCGGCGCAGGTGCTCAGCGGGGTCGTCGTCGCCGTTGGACAGTCCGATGGTGAAGACCTGGATTCCGCTCGCGCGCAGCCGTCCGACGGGACCGTCGGCGTGGCACACCTGGTCCATGATGGCCGAGTCGTCCGCGGTGCCCTCGGCGGTCGGCTTGCCGTCGCTGAAGAACAAAACCGTGCGGCACGGGCTTTCGCTGTCCCGGAATGCCGCGGCCGCGCCGGTCAGGCCGGCGGAGTAATCGGTCCAGTTCTCGTTGGCGCGGTCGGCGAAGGCCTCGATGTCGTCGTCGACGTTGGTGCCGTCATCGTCGGACTCGAGGGCCGTCCAGTCCGTGGCCGCGTTGTAGTCTCCGCCGAAACCGGCGAGACGGACGTTGATGTCGCTGCCGGTGGCATCGGCGTAGTCGGCCATCTTCTTCACGAAGGCCTGGGCGGCGTCGACGCGCTTGGCGTCGGGGTCCGTGGCGGTGATGGCGTCGGTGCCGGCAAGCGAGCCGGATTCGTCCATGACCAGGAGGATGTCACCGGACTTCGAGCCGGCGATGCAGCCGGCGAACTCGCTGAGGGCGCGATCGCCGCCGCCTTGTCCGGAACCGAGCCCCTGCGCGAGCGCGCCGGCGGAACCGGCGACCATGGCCAGCGCCGCGACGCCGACGGCGCCGATGACGCGGCGGCCGGTGAATCGGCGGGCGATGCGGCCCGCCATCGTGGTTGCGTTGTCGAGCATCAGGCCACTCCCAGCTTCGACGCCCAGAGGGCGATTTCGATCGCGGTGACGATCACGGCCACCAGGCCGATGCCCGCCGCCGCGCGGTACAGGGCGATTTGTCCGGCGTTGCCGATGTACGGTCCGGACGCCTGCCGTTTCGTGTCCTCCGTGAGGTGCACGCCCAGCAAGATGAACGTGACGATCCCGGCCAACGCCCAACCGCCGAACGCGAGCGCGGAATAAGCGCCGTCGGTCGGCTCGGCGGTGAAGAACGCGACGATGCCGAGGACCAGGCCGATCACCGCGGTCACGGTCGCCGCGATGACCCACGGCCACGGGCCGGACCGGTAGGTGGTCGCGGCCCCGTCGGCGGGACCTGCGCCGGAGGGGTCGAAGCCCGCTCCCCCGGACGCGCCGCCGGTGCCGAAACCGCCCCCGCCGGAACCGAATCCATCGCCGCCGCCGAAGCTCGAACCGGATTCCGAGCCGAAGCCCCCGCCGCCGCCACCCGAAGGTGCGGTGCCGAAGCCCCCGCCGCCACCGCCGGAAGGCGCCGCGCCGAAACCGGAGCCACCCCCGCCGGGGGTCGCACCGAAACCGGAGCCACCCCCGCCGGGGGTGCCGAATCCTCCTCCCGAGCCGGAGGGTGGGCCACCGAATCCGGGATTCGACGCTCCGCCGAACCCACCTGACCGGGGCGTTTCCGAATTCCCGAAGGGTGTGCCCACTGTTCCACTGCTCCTATTGACGCACGAATGTCAGTTGTTCTCTGGACTATGTAAGGCCTCAATATCTTCGGCCGCAACTCTTTCCCCCGACTTTTCCGATGCGGCAAGCCCCCGGTTTGTTCCGGCCGATTCCCGGCCGCCACCCCCGTTTCACCCCCTCCCCACGGGGCCCGCGGCGAGCCGATCGTCGCGCCGCCCCTCGAATTTCATCGGGTACGCTCGACCGTCACAACCGAATAATCCCCACGGGAGCGCCCACCGAACCGGCGCTGAGAGGGCATCGGGAATGCGGATGCCGACCGTTCGAACCTGTCCGGGTAATGCCGGCGTAGGAAAGGATCGCGATGGCGAAAAACGCCACCAGCCCCATGGACGAGGCGCGGGACCAGGTCACCACCGGCCCGATCTATCGCTCCGAGAAGATTTACGACGACGTCGTGTTCGACGGTTCGCCGTTCGGTTCCGAAGATGTCGTCCTCCGCATTCCGGCCCGCCGGATCAACCTCACCGACGGCACGCATTTCGACGCCTACGACACGTCGGGCCCGTACACCGAGACCGACGCCGATCCGGATCTGCACGGCGGTCTGCCGAAGACCCGGGACTCGTGGCCGACTCCGCCTCCCGCGCCGGCGTCGTCGGAAAGCCCCGAACTGAAGGCGTCGACGCAGCTGGCGTGGGCCCGCGCGGGGATCGTCACCCCGGAGATGGCGTTCATCGCCGCCCGCGAGGACGTCGACCCCGAGCTGGTGCGCTCCGAGGTCGCGGCGGGCCGCGCGGTGATCTGCGCCAACAAGAATCACCCGGAGCTGGAGCCGATGATCATCGGCAAGAAGTTCGCGGTGAAGGTCAACGCGAACATCGGCAACTCGGTGGTCACGTCGTCGATCGCGGAGGAGGTCGAGAAGATGGTGTGGGCGACCCGCTGGGGCGCCGACACGATCATGGACCTGTCGACGGGCGCCGACATCCACGAGACCCGCGAGTGGATCCTGCGCAACTCCCCCGTGCCGGTGGGCACGGTGCCGATTTACCAGGCGTTGGAGAAGGTCAAGGGCGATCCGGCGAAGCTGACCTGGGAGATCTACCGCGACACGGTGATCGAGCAGGCGGAGCAGGGCGTCGACTACATGACCGTCCACGCCGGCGTGCTGCTGCGGTACGTTCCGCTGGCCGCCAACCGCGTCACGGGCATCGTGTCGCGCGGCGGGTCGATCATGGCGGCGTGGTGCCTGGCGCATCACCGCGAGTCGTTCCTGTACGAGAACTTCGCCGAGTTGTGCGACATTTTCGCGAAGTACGACATCACGTTCTCGCTTGGCGACGGCCTGCGCCCCGGTTCCATCGCCGATGCCAATGACGAGGCCCAGTTCGCGGAGCTGCGGACCCTCGGCGAGCTGACGAAGATCGCCAAGGCTCGGGGCGTGCAGGTGATGATCGAGGGACCGGGCCACGTGCCCATGCACAAGATCGCCGAGAACGTCCGGCTCGAGGAGGAGCTGTGCGAAGAGGCCCCGTTCTACACGCTGGGCCCCCTGGCCACGGACATCGCGCCGGGGTACGACCACATCACCTCCGCCATCGGCGCGGCGATGATCGCCCAGGCCGGCACGGCCATGCTCTGCTACGTCACCCCGAAGGAGCACCTGGGCCTGCCCAACCGCGACGACGTCAAGGTCGGTGTCATCACCTACAAGATCGCCGCGCACTCCGCGGACCTGGCCAAGGGATTGCCGCGCGCCCAGGAGCGCGACGACGCCCTGTCGAAGGCGCGTTTCGAGTTCCGTTGGCATGACCAGTTCGCGTTGGCCCTCGATCCGGACACCGCGTTGGAGTACCACGACGAGACGCTGCCTGCGGAGCCCGCGAAGACGGCGCACTTCTGCTCGATGTGCGGGCCGAAGTTCTGCTCGATGCGAATTTCGCAGGACGTCCGCGACTACGCCAAGGAGCACGGACTGGAGACGGTCGAGGCGATCGAGGCCGGCATGGCCGCGAAGGCCGAGGAGTTCGAGGCGGCCGGCGGTCGCGTCTACCTGCCCCTGACGTCGGAGTAGGCGAACGGCGGGGCGCCGGCGACGCCGAAATCCTCAGCGGCGGAAGCCATCACGGCTTCCGCCGCTTCTTCGTGCCGATGGGACGCACATCACCCCGGAGAACCGTGTTTGTTAACCTGCCGTTCAACTATTTGCCGTCATTGGTATACCTTGTCGCGCGATACTCTCGGCCACGTGTGCCCGGGCACGACCAGGGCGACGCACGGACCCGCACGCTTTCCCCCGAAACCACCGGGGACACCCGCGAGACCAGGAATAGAGAAACGATGACGACTTCCCGACACCCGGGCGACGACGCCCAGGTTCCGGCCGACGACACCCTTTCCGCAGGCGCCACCGCGACGATGACCGCCGATCACGGCGAGGACGTCGCCGCCAGCGAGGTCCCCGAGGGGCTGCAGCGCTTGCCGAAGTGGGTTCTTACGCTACTTGCCATCGGCACCTTGTACATGCTGATCGTCGCCATCGGCGTCATCGGCGACGGATTCAAGGGCCTGGGCAAGGACGCCGCCGAGGGACTGTTCGACTTCGCCACCAATCCGTTCATCGCGCTGTTCGTCGGCGTGCTGGCCACCGCGATCATCCAGTCGTCGTCGACCACGACGACGCTGGTGGTCACCGCCGTCGGCGCGGGTGCGTTGCCCCTCGAGGTCGCGGTGCCCATGATCATGGGCGCCAACATCGGCACCTCGGTGACGAACACGCTCGCCTCCTTCGGCCACGCCGGCCACAAGGACGAGTTCCGACGCGCCTTCGCCGCTTCGACGGTCCACGACTTCTTCAACCTCTTCGCGGTGATCGTCCTGCTGCCGCTGGAGATCTTCTTCCACCCGATCCAGAAGAGCGCCTCCTGGGTTTCCGACCAGCTCTTCGGCACCGTTCTGCCGGACCCTGGCCAGGCGGATCTCGTCGGCACGTTGACGGACCCGGTCGTCGACGTCATCGGGCTCGACGGCCTGACCGGCATGCTGCCGGGATCCGACGTCATCGCCGGCACCGTGACCATCCTGCTCGGCGTGGCCATGATCTTCTTCGCCGTCTCCTGGCTGGGCAAGATCCTGCAGCTGATCATGGTCGGCAAGGCCAAGACCATCCTGGAGAAGTCCGTCGGCGGCCACCCCCTCACCGCCATGGGCGCGGGCCTGGCGGTCACCGTCGCCGTCCAGTCGTCGTCGGTCACCACGTCGGTGATGGTTCCCTTCGCCGGCTCCGGCGCCCTGACCACGCGCCAGATCTACCCGCTGACGCTGGGCGCGAACGTCGGCACCACCGTCACCGCGCTCATCGCCGCGATGGCCGTCACCGGCGACGGCGCGAAGCTGGCCCTGACCATCGCCCTGGTCCACACTCTGTTCAACATCTTCGGCATCCTCATCATCTACGGGCTGCCGTTCCTGCGCAGCCTCCCCCTGATCGGCGCCGAGACGCTGGCCCGGGTCGCGGCCGAGCGCAAGATCCTGGCGGTCGCCTGGGTGCTGACGGTCTTCATCATCATCCCGGCCCTGACCATCCTCATCAAGGTCCTGTTCACCTAATTCCGCCGACCACGCATCAGGAGCACACCATGACGAACGCCCCCATCCGGAACGAGGAACACCCCGACATCGACACCGCGTCGATCGACGAGCTGGAGAAGATGCTCGCGGACGCCGAAAGCAGCATCCACGCCATCCGCGCCGAGCTCGCCGAGCGCCGCGCCGAGCAGCGCCACGAGCTGATTCAGGCGCTGCCGGACGACATCTCGACGTTCGAGGGCAGCTGGCGCAGCATCATCAAGATTCTTCGCGACGTCATCCGCGAAGAGCGCGAGACGCAGAAGGCCCTCAAGGCCGACCGGTAGCGCGGCGATCCTCCGCCCGCCGCACCATTCGGCGGGCGGGCACATCCCCGCCGGGGGACCGAAACCCGAGCAATGCAACGCCCATCCGCGACACGCGGATGGGCGTTTACTGCGAATTAACCTTGCGTTTACCTTTTGGTCGGTGTAACTTTGACGGCTAACCCGGATAACCGGGTGTGACCGCCATCGCATGCCGCGATCGCATGCGCTATCTGAAACCAAGAGGTGACCGCCATGTTCGACGTCTACTACAACAATTCCGAGCCGTCCGGCGCCTCGCCGACCGATCTCACCGACGAGCAGCGCCACGCCCTGTTCGTCGCCCAGCTCCAGGTGCTCCCCGACGATTGGTCGCGGGCAAAGTGCTCCTGGTGGGAATTCGGCCGTACGCTGCGCGCCGAGTTCTCCGAACGCGCCGAGCTGCGCGCCGCCTGACGCCGCTGGGCCGGGAACTCCCCGGCCCAGCGCCGCGCGATCCGGCCCGCCCCGCTCTCCGCACTCCGGAGCCCAACTCCGGGACATTCCCGCCCCGCCCGAGCCCTACTCCGGATTCTTCCCTCCCCGCTCGCCCCGCAAATCCGCCGAGTCGAACCTACACTGGCGACATGGATGCGAACGGCACCGACGACACCCGCGCAGACGACGACCCGCGTGACGACGACGCCACCGGCATGGAGCACACCGCGACTCCGCACGCCGCCCACGACGGCGCCGTACCCCCGCTGCGGGCCACCGACGACGAACGACGTCGAGTCGCCGATGAACTTTCCGAAGCGCTCGGCCGCGGCCAGATCGACGTCACGGAATTCGACGAACGCACCAGCCGCGTCTGGGCGGCCCGCACCCGCGACGAACTCACCGGCCCACTGACCGACCTCGTCGCCGATCCCCGCGCCATCATCGACGGCACCACCGATTCCGCATCGGCCGGCGCCGTCTCCCCGTACCGCCCCGCGGCCGCTCCCGCCCGTGGGCCATTCCACGACGTCGCCGGGCCGTCGTCACGCGACCTCGCCGCAGTGTCCAAGCAGCACGTCACCGGCGAAAAGGGCGGCTCCGCCTTCAGTGCCGCGGTCATGTTCGGCGCGGACCGCAACGGAGACTGGCTCTGCCCTCCCACCCACGTCTCCATGGCCGTGATGGGCGGCATCGACATCGACCTGCGCCGCGCCCGCTTCGAATCCCGGCACACGGAAATCGTGGCCGTCGCCATCATGGGCGGCATCGACGTCATCGTCCCCGAAGACATGCGGGTCAGCGTCGAGGGAACCGGCATCATGGGCGGTTTCGACAGCTCCCGCTCCCGCGACGTCGTCATCGCCGGCCACGATCTGCCACCCGACGCGCCGAGCGTCCGGATCACCGGCGTCGCCATCATGGGCGGCGTCGAGGTGCGCCGCGTCCCCCGCCGGGGCGGACTCGAACTCGAGTAAGCGACGGGCGCTGCGCTTACGCCGGCCCCGCGTCTCCCGGCCCATGCGACGACGAAACCCCCGATCCCCGGCATTTTCGCCGGGAGGCGGGGGTTCGTCGTCGTGAAGCAGCCGCTTACTGGTCGTACGGAATGTCGTCCAGCGGGACGGCGCGACCGGTCGGCTCGGCGTAGGTGTCCTCCGCACCGTAGAAGCCCTCGCCCAGCGAACCGAACAGGGCGGCGGCCTGACGGGCGGCCTCCTTGGTCGGCTCCACCGCGATGTTGCGGTAACGGGAAATGCCCGTGCCGGCCGGGATCAGCTTGCCGATGATCACGTTCTCCTTCAAGCCGATCAGCTTGTCGGAGCGCTTGTTGATCGCGGCATCGGTCAGCACCTTAGTCGTCTCCTGGAAGGAGGCGGCCGACAGCCACGAATCCGTGGCCAGCGAGGCCTTCGTGATGCCCATGATCTCCAGGCGCATCTGGATGGCCTTGCCGCCCTCGGCGACCGCCTGACGCGACGCGGCCACGGCCTCCGAGTGCTCCACCAGCGAACCCGGCAGGAACTCGGTCGAACCGGAGTCGATGACGGTGACGCGGCGCAGCATCTGACGGACGATGACCTCGATGTGCTTGTCGTGGATGGCCACGCCCTGGTCGCGGTAGACCGACTGGACTTCCTCGATCAGGTGGTGCTGCACGCCGCGGCGACCGCGGATGCGCAGAACCTCGTGCGGGTCCGCGGCACCCTTCATCAGCTGCATGCCCATCTCGATCGTGTCGCCGTCGCGGATGGCGCGGCGGCGGCCGTCGACGGTGATCTCGGCGAGACCCTGGCGCTTCGACAGCTTGTCGAAGACGACCTCGTCGGAACCGTCGTCCGGGACGATGGTCAGCGTGAAGAAGTGGTCGTCCTCCTCCAGGCGCACGCGACCGGTGGCCGTGGCCAGCGGGGCGCGGTTCTTCGGCACGCGGGCCTCGAACAGCTCCTGGACTCGGGGCAGACCGCCGGTGATGTCGCCGCCGACGCCGCCCTGGTGGAACGTGCGCATGGTCAGCTGGGTGCCCGGCTCACCGATGGACTGCGCGGCCACGATGCCCACGGCCTCGCCGATGTCGACCATCTTGCCGGTGGCCATGGAACGGCCGTAGCAGGTGGCGCAGACGCCGGTCGGCGTGTTGCAGGTCAGGACCGAGCGGACCTTGACGGTGTCGATGCCGCGGGACAGCAGATCGGTGATCTCCTCGTCGCGCAGGTCGGTGCCGGTCGGCAGGATCTCGTTGCCGCCGGCGTCGACGACCGGGGCCGCCAGGTAGCGGGCGATCGCCGAGGTCTCGACGTACTGGGCGCGGCGCAGCTCGCCGGTCGGCTTGCCGTCGGCGCCGAGCACGTGCTCGCCGATGGTGACGTCGACGCCGGCGGTGGTGCCGCAGTCCTCCTCGCGGACGATGACGTCCTGCGCGACGTCCACCAGACGACGGGTCAGGTAACCCGAGTCGGCGGTGCGCAGGGCGGTGTCGGCGAGGCCCTTGCGGGAACCGTGCGAGTTGTTGAAGTACTCCAGAACCGACAGACCCTCACGGAACGAGGTCTTGATCGGGCGGGTGATGTACTCGCCTCGCGGGTTGGTGACCATGCCCTTCATGCCGGCCAGGGAGTGGATCTGGCCCATGTTGCCGGCGGCGCCGGACTTCACGATCATCGGGATCGGGTTGTCGTCGGGGTACAGGCCCTCGACCTTCTCGCCGACCTCCGCGGTCGCGGCCTTCCACAGATTGACCAGCGACTCGTGGCGCTCGGCCGCGGAGAGCTTGCCGCGGCGGAACTTCTTCTCGATCGTGTCGGCCTTCTGCTCGTAGGAGTCCAGGATCTCCTTCTTGTTCGGCAGAACCAGAACGTCCGACATGGCAATGGTGACGCCGGAGCGGGTCGCCCAGTAGAAACCGGCGTCCTTGAGCTTGTCGACGGTCTGCGCGACGGTGATCATCGGGTACTTCGACGCGAGGTCGTTGATGATCGCCGCCTGCGGCTTCTTGGCCATGACGCCCTCGACGTACGGGTAGTTCCACGGCAACAGCTCGTTGAACATGACCCGGCCCAGGGTGGTCTTGGTGGTCCAGATCTGGCCCTTCTCCCAACCGTCGGGGAAGTGCTCGGCCTCGACGTCGGCCGGCGGACGCAGGTGCGAGATGCGCACCTTGATCGGTGTCTGCAGGCCGATCGCGCCCCGGTCGTACGCCATGATGGCCTCGGCCGGGGAAGCGTAGATGCCCTGCTCCGGCTGATCCTCGGTGGCGTCGGCGTGGGCGCCCGGCTGCTCGGGCTTCTCCAGCGTCAGGAAGTACAGACCGGTGACCATGTCCAGTCGCGGCATGGCCAGCGGCTTGCCGGATGCCGGCGACAGGATGTTGTTCGAGGACAGCATGAGGATGCGGGCCTCGGCCTGCGCCTCCGCGGACAGCGGGAGGTGCACGGCCATCTGGTCACCGTCGAAGTCGGCGTTGAACGCCTCACAGGCCAGCGGATGCAGCTGAATGGCCTTGCCCTCGACGAGCACGGGCTCGAAGGCCTGGATGCCCAGGCGGTGCAGGGTGGGGGCACGGTTGAGCAGCACCGGGTGGCCGGTGATGACGTCTTCGAGGACGTCCCAGACCTCCGGGCGCTGACGCTCGACCATGCGCTTGGCCGACTTGATGTTCTGCGCGTACTCCTTGGCCACCAGCTCCTTCATGACGAAGGGCTTGAACAGCTCGAGTGCCATCAGCTTCGGCAGACCGCACTGGTGCAGCTTCAGCTGCGGGCCGACGATGATGACCGAACGGCCCGAGTAGTCGACTCGCTTGCCCAGCAGGTTCTGGCGGAAGCGGCCCTGCTTGCCCTTGAGCAGGTCGGACAGCGACTTCAGCGGACGGCTGCCCGGACCGGTGACCGGGCGTCCGCGGCGACCGTTGTCGAACAGCGCGTCGACCGACTCCTGCAGCATGCGCTTCTCGTTGTTCACGATGATCTCGGGCGCGCCGAGGTCGATCATGCGCTTGAGGCGGTTGTTGCGGTTGATGACGCGACGGTAGAGGTCGTTGAGGTCCGAGGTGGCGAAACGGCCACCGTCGAGCTGCACCATCGGGCGCAGCTCCGGCGGAATCACCGGGACGCAGTCGAGGACCATGGCGGCCGGGTCGTTGCCCGACTGCAGGAACGCGGCGACGACCTTCAGGCGCTTGAGGGCGCGGAGCTTCTTCTGGCCCTTGCCGTCGCGGATGATCTCGCGCAGCGACTCCGCCTCGGCGGCGAGGTCGAAGTTGCGGATCAGCGTCTGGATCGCTTCGGCGCCCATGCCGCCGGTGAAGTAATCCTCGTAGCGGTCGACGAGCTCGTTGTAGATGCCCTCGTCGATGACCATCTGCTTCGGCTCGAGCTTGATGAAGGTGTTCCAGATCTCGTCGAGGCGGTCCAGCTCGCGCTGGGCGCGCTCGCGGATGTGCTTCATCTCGCGCTCGGCGGCGTTCTGCACCTTCTTGCGGGCGTCGGCCTTCGCGCCGGCGGCCTCGAGCTCGGCGAGGTCCTCCTCCAGCATCTGGGCACGCTCGGCCAGCTCCTGGTCGCGGTCGTCCTCGACCATCTTCTTGTCGACCAGCATGTCCGCCTCGAGGGTGGTCTGGTCGTTGTGGCGGGCCTCCTCGTCGACGGAGGTGATGATGTTCGCCGCGAAGTAGATGATCTTCTCGAGATCCTTCGGCGCCAGGTCCAGCAGGTAGCCCAGGCGCGACGGAACGCCCTTGAAGTACCAGATGTGCGTGACCGGCGCGGCCAGCTCGATGTGGCCCATGCGCTCACGGCGAACCTTCGACTTGGTCACCTCGACGCCGCAGCGCTCGCAGATGATGCCCTTGAAGCGGACGCGCTTGTACTTGCCGCAGGCGCACTCCCAGTCACGGGTCGGGCCGAAGATCCGCTCGCAGAACAGACCGTCCTTCTCCGGCTTGAGGGTGCGGTAGTTGATGGTCTCGGGCTTCTTGACCTCGCCGCGCGACCAGCGGCGAATGTCGTCTGCGGTGGCGAGCCCGATCCGAAGCTCGTCGAAGTTGTTGACGTCGAGCACCTGTTGTCCCTTTCCCCCGGACGTGGTCACGGGGTTTCGTGAGTGTGCGTGAATGTGCGTACTTGAATTGGGTTGTTTCGTGCGAGCGGGGCGCGCCCGCGCCGAATGCCGCGGTTAGGCGGTATCGACGTCGGAACGCTCGTCGCGCGACAGGTTGATGCCCAGAGAGGCCGTGGCGTGGTCCAGCTCGTCGTCGTCGGTGGAGCTCAGCTCCACCGGGACGCCGTCGGCGGACAGCACCTCGACGTTGAGGCACAGCGACTGAAGCTCCTTCAGGAGCACCTTGAACGACTCCGGGATACCCGGATCCGGGATGTTCTCGCCCTTCACGATCGCCTCGTAGACCTTCACGCGGCCGACGACGTCGTCGGACTTGATGGTCAGCAGCTCCTGCAGGGTGTAGGCGGCGCCATACGCCTGCATGGCCCACACCTCCATCTCGCCGAAGCGCTGGCCACCGAACTGGGCCTTACCGCCCAGCGGCTGCTGCGTGATCATCGAGTACGGGCCCGTGGAACGCGCGTGGATCTTCTCGTCCACCAGGTGGTGCAGCTTGAGCATGTACATGTAGCCCACCGACACCGGGAACGGGAACGGCTCACCGGAGCGGCCGTCGATCAGCTGCGCCTTGCCGTCGGCGTTGACCAGGACGTCGCCGTCGCGGTCCGGACGGGACGACGCCAGCAGGCCGGCGAGCTCCTCGTTCTCCGCGCCGTCGAACACCGGGGTCGCCACGAGGGAGTCCGCCGGAACGTCGTACAGCTCCTTCGGCAGACGCTTGGCCCATTCCGGGTCGCCTTCGATGGTCCAGCCGGCCTTCGCCAGCCAGCCGAGGTGCACCTCGAGGACCTGGCCGATGTTCATTCGGCGGGGCACGCCGTGGGTGTTCAGCAGGATGTCGACCGGCGTGCCGTCCGGCAGGAAGGGCATGTCCTCCTGCGGCAGGATCTTGCCGATGACGCCCTTGTTGCCGTGGCGGCCGGCCATCTTGTCGCCGTCCTGGATCTTGCGCTTCTGGGCGACGTAGACGCGGATCATCTCGTTGACGCCCGGGGCCAGATCGTCGTCGTCCTCGCGGGAGAACACGCGGACGCCGATGACCTTGCCGGACTCGCCGTGCGGCACGCGCATCGAGGTGTCGCGCACCTCGCGGGCCTTCTCGCCGAAGATGGCGCGCAGCAGGCGCTCCTCCGGGGTCAGCTCGGTCTCGCCCTTCGGGGTGACCTTGCCGACGAGGATGTCGCCGTCGCGGACGTCGGCGCCGATGCGGACGATGCCGCGGTCGTCGAGGTCCTTGAGCATGTCCTCGCCGACGTTCGGGATCTCGCGGGTGATCTCCTCCGGGCCCAGCTTGGTGTCGCGGGCATCGATCTCGTGCTCCTCGATGTGGATCGAGGTGAGGATGTCCTCCTCCACCATGCGCTGGTTGAGGATGATCGCGTCCTCGTAGTTGTGGCCTTCCCACGGCATGAACGCCACGAGCAGGTTCTTGCCCAGCGCCATCTCGCCGTTGTCGGTGCCCGGGCCGTCGGCGATGACCTGGCCGGCCTCGACGCGGTCGCCCTCGTCGACGAGCGGCTTCTGGTTGTAGCTGGTGCCCTGGTTGGTGCGCTCGAACTTGCGCAGGATGAACGTGTGACGCTGGCCCTCATCGTCCATGACGGTGATGAAGTCGGCGGACACGGTCTCGACCACGCCGTCGCACGGGGCGATGATCAGGTCACCGGCGTCGTAGGCGGCGCGCTGCTCCATGCCGGTGCCCACGAACGGGGCCTCGGCGCGCAGCAGCGGCACGGCCTGACGCTGCATGTTCGCGCCCATGAGGGCACGGTTGGCGTCGTCATGCTCGAGGAACGGAATCATGGCGGTGGCGACCGACACCATCTGGCGCGGTGACACGTCCATGTAGTCGACCTCGGTGGCGCGGACGACCTCGACGTCGCCGCCCCTCTTGCGGACCGGCAGCGTGTCGTTGACGAACTGGCCGTCGGCGTCGACGGGCGTGTTCGCCTGGGCGACGACGTAGCGGTCCTCCTCGTCGGCGGTCAGGTAGTCGACGTCGGTGGTCAGCTTGCCGTCGACGACGCGACGGTACGGGGTCTCGATGAAACCGAACGGGTTCACGCGGGCGTAGACCGACAGCGAACCGATCAGGCCGATGTTCGGGCCTTCCGGGGTCTCGATCGGGCACATGCGGCCGTAGTGCGACGGGTGGACGTCGCGGACCTCCAGGCCGGCGCGCTCGCGCGACAGGCCGCCGGGACCCAGCGCGGACAGGCGGCGCTTGTGGGTCAGACCCGACAGCGAGTTGTTCTGGTCCATGAACTGCGACAGCTGCGACGTGCCGAAGAACTCGCGGATGGCCGCGGAGACCGGACGGACGTTGATCAGGGTGGTCGGCTGGATCGACTCGACGTCCTGGGTGGTCATGCGCTCGCGGACGACCCGCTCCATGCGCGACAGGCCGACGCGGACCTGGTTCTGGATGAGCTCGCCCACGGTGCGCAGGCGACGGTTGCCGAAGTGGTCGATGTCGTCGACCTCGACCGGGACCTCGCGGCCGTCCGGGGAGGTCATGGTCTTCTCGCCGTCGTGCAGGCGCACGAGGTACTCGATGGTGGTGGCGATGTCCTGCTCGGTGAGGACCATCTCGCCGACGCCGTCGCCGCCGAGTCCCAGCTTGCGGTTGACCTTGTAGCGGCCGACCTTGGCCAGGTCGTAGCGCTTCGGCTTGAAGAAGTTGTTCTCCAGCAGGGCCAGCGCGGACTCGCGCGTCGGGGGCTCGCCCGGGCGCTGCTTGCGGTAGATCTCCAGGAGGGCTTCGTCGGTGTTGGCGACGCCGTCCTTCTCGAGGGTCGACATCATGATCTCGGAGAAGCCGAAGCGCTCCTTGATCTCTTCCGTGGTCCAGCCGAAGGCCTTGAGCAGCACGGTGACCGGCTGGCGGCGCTTGCGGTCGATGCGGACGCCGACGGTGTCCCGCTTGTCGACGTCGAACTCCAGCCACGCGCCGCGCGACGGGATGATCTTCACGGAGTGGAGGGGGCGCTCGGTCGACTTGTCGATGGTCTCGTCGAAGTAGACGCCCGGGGATCGCACGAGCTGCGACACGACGACGCGCTCGGTGCCGTTGACGATGAACGTGCCCTTGTCGGACATCATCGGGAAGTCGCCGATGAAGACCGTCTGCGACTTGATTTCGCCGGTCTCGCGGTTGGTGAACTCGGCCGTGACGTACAGCGGCGCCGAGTAGTTGATGTCCTTGTCCTTGCATTCGTCCACCGTGTTCTTCACGGAGTCGAACCAGGGGTCGGACAGGGTGAGGGACATCTTCTGCGAGTAGTCCTCGATCGGGGACAGCTCGTCCAGGATGTCCTCGAGTCCACTGGTGACCTGAGCCCCTTCGCCGAGTTCCTCCTGGCGGCGGGCGCGCCACTCGGGCGTGCCGATGAGCCATGCGAACGACTCACGCTGCAGATCGAGAAGACCCGGAACCGGAATCGGCTCGCTGATCTTCGCGAAAGAGTACCTCTTCGAAGCTCCGGGAATACCGGCCACTGCCTTGGTCTGGCGGGAGACTGCCAAGATGGGTCCTTCCAGCACCTCACGCGGGTGGGGCGCCGGCAACCGGTGGCGCGCCCTTCCGCTTGGTTTTAAGCGTTTGGTTTGCAGGAATCACACGGTGGCGGGCAGAGCCTTGCGGACGATGCTCGTCGGGAACGGGGCGGGGGTGGCAAAACACCAGTTCATGGGCTTTGCGACGCCACCGTGGTTCCAGACGGCACGTCAAGTGGGGACACTACGACACACCTAATTCCAGCGCAACGACTCAGCCTATACCATCACAGGCCGCAAGTCCACCGGATATTGCGTGCGCGTGTCCGGCCGACATCCGGACGGTGAGCGTTCGATGTCGGCGAGGTGTATTCGACGGGACCCGGGGCCGCCGGATCGGAGGCGGGGTGAGCGGCCGGATCGGATCAGGGCCGGGGCGCTGGATCGCCGGCCTCGAGGGTCCATTTCCGTTCGCGGGTCTTTTCGCCCGCTGCACCGCCGCGCCGTTTCCGGTCGTTTTCGCGGGTGCGTTCGTCGGGCCGGAAGGCGCCGACGGTTCCGCCGAACGCCAAGATAGCACCGATCACCAGAAGCGCAATCGACCACGGGCGCACGGGCGTCGTGTCGGCGACGTCGAGCGCCTGCTGCAGCAGTCGGGCCGAGGCCTGTTCATCGACGCCGCCGACGAAGCGCAGCAGCGTGCGCAGCCGCTCCCCCTCGCGGGTCTCCCAGCGCAAGTCCAGGTCCTCGTGGATGCCCACGACCATGCCGCTGTCCGGTTCGACCAGCCAGTCGCGGGTGCCCTGGTACATGAGGAAGCCCGTCTTGTCGTCGGCGAAGATCTGCGACATGTTCGACCGGTACAGCGCGGCCAGGTTCGTCGGTTCGATGGTCTGGCGGTAGCGCATGACCTCGTTGCCGCCGATGTCCTCGGTGCCCGCGTACTCGGCGGGCACGGTGCGGCGCAGGAAATCGTCGAACACCGGGTAGGTTTCCTCGCCGGCGCCGGCCGGGAACTTCACCCAGTACCCCTCGACGGGCACCTCGATGGGCACGCCGGCCATCTGGTCGGTGAGCATCGCCGGACCCAGGAATTCGCCACCGAGACGGTCGATGGTGAACGTCCAGATCGAGGCGTCGACGAGTTCGAGGATCGGGTCGGTGCCCATCACCTCGGGCGGCAGCTCGCGGGTCGTCGCGGCGCCCAGGCGCACCGACACCCGCTGCTCGTCGGCGGGCTGGATCAGCTCGCCATGGAACTGACGCCGAACCGGGCCGACGGCGTCTTCCCTGCCGCCGTCCGGCGACAGCTTCGTGGAGACCGCATCCTCCGCCCGCAGGGTGTATGTGGTGTCCGGCAGATCCAGGGGGATCTTCGGATCATCGGAGATCAGGCGGGGCAGGAAAGCGCCGGCGGCGATCATCGCCGCGCCGAGACCGATGATCAGGACGGCAATGATGCGCGAACGGGGAAGCATGCGCACCATCCTACTCAGCCGTCACTTCCCCACCGCACGAATACCCCATGCAAAATGACCGGACCCCGCCGGCATGCGATTGGCATGCGGGCGGGGTCCGGCGAAAAAGCTGGCGCGGGGATGCCGCGGCGCAGGTTCCTTACTTGAGGGAAACCTTGGCGCCGGCCTCCTCGAGCTTGGCCTTGGCGGCCTCGGCGTCGTCCTTGGACGCACCCTCGAGGATCGCCTTCGGGGCGCCCTCGACCATCTCCTTGGCCTCCTTCAGGCCCAGGCCGGAGACGAGCTCGCGGACGGCCTTGATGACGCCGATCTTCTTGGCGCCGGCGTCCTCGAGCACGACGTCGAACTCGTCCTTCTCCTCGGCGGCGGCGGCACCGGCGTCGCCGGCACCGGCGGCGGCCACGGCGACCGGAGCGGCGGCGGTGACGTCGAACTCCTCCTCGAACGCCTTCTTGAACTCGGTCAGCTCAACGAGGGTCATCTCCTTGAACGCCTCGAGCAGCTCCTCGGTGGTGTACTTAGCCATGATGTGTCTCCTGTGAAGTCAAGTGCGGCGTGAACCGCGGGGTGCGGGCCCGGTCGGGGCACGCGGTGTGGGGTCTGTGGTGCCGGTGCTCTACTGCTTCTTCTCCTCGAGCGCCGCGGCGAGGCGGGCGACCGAGGAGGTGGGGGCATCGAGCAGGCCGGCGACGTTCGCCAGAACGCCATTGAAGGCACCGGCCAGCTTGGCCAGAGTGGTCTCGCGGTTGTCCATGTCCGCGAGGGCCTGGAACTGCGCGGCGTCCATGGCCGCGCCATCCATGTAGCCGCCCTTGATCACGAGGTTCTTGTTGTCCTCGGCGAACTTCTTGATCGCCTTGGCCGCGTCCACGGCCTCGCCCTTGATGAAGGCGACGGCGGTCGGTCCGTTGAGGTGCTCGTCAAGACCCTCGACGCCCGCCTCGGCGGCGGCGAGCTTGATCATGGTGTTCTTGGCGACGGAGTACTTCACGTCGGCGCCGAGGGCGCGACGCAGCTCGGTGATCTCCGCGACGGACATGCCGCGGTACTCGGTGAGAACGATGGCGTTCGACTCGTCGACGTCCTGCTTGAGGGCCGCGACGGCCGCCTGCTTAACGGCGTTGACTGCCATGGGTACTCTCGCCTCCTTCCTGATGTGTCGTGGGTTCGACGCCGGATTCGGTGCGAAACGACGAACGCCCCGGGCGCAAAACGGCCGGGGCGTGAAAAGAGGCGCGGCGATGCCGACGCGGTTTCACGACTCCAAGTCATCCTGCGCGGGCCGTCAGCGTGTGCGCTGAACCTTCATCCTGGAAACCAGGAAACCGGCGGTCTTCGGTGAAACTTGAGTCTCCGACTTCCCGAAGGAGCCGGTCAAACTTCATTGCGGAACCTTACACGCCGGGGTCCGCATCTCCAAAATCGTCGGCGCGACCGGTCTTGCGGTCTCCCCCGCAGCCGGGCCCCGACGTGGCACCCGCCCCGCCCGTCGCTTGTCGCCCCGACTCACGGTTCAGTTCCGCTGCCCGGGTCAATTCCTCCGCGATGCGCCGGTCGTCCTTTTCGCGACCGTGGACGGCGATTTCGACGTCGGCGAAAAAGCACAGCAACTCGGGGTCGCCGGCCATGAGCACCCGGTCGGCGAACCGTCCCGGCAGCCGGGGAAACGCCAGGGGGTGAGCGCCCGGCCCGACCGCGTCGAGCACCGCCACGGCGAGCTGCAGCCCGGTGGCCAGCACCCGGTCGGCTCCGTCCACCCGTTTGTGCAGATGCTTGACGACGTCGCGCAACTCCACCGCGTCCATCCGGACCAGTGCCCTCAGCACCCGGAGCACGACCACCCGCGACGCCGCATCACCCGCCAGGGCCCTGTCGACCGACTCCTCCAGCAGCGTCGCCACCGGACCGTCGTCGCCGAGGCCCAACCGCACTTCCGCGAGAAAAGGCTCGGCCGCCACGCGAACCGACGGCAGATCCCGGACATCGTCGTCGAGTCCGGCGAGAGTAGCTTCCAGCTCCTCGAGCACGAACCCCGAACCGTCGTCAAGCTCCGCCAACCGAAGGATCGCCCGAAGCGCGGACGCCTCGCGGGCCCCGCTCTCCTCTCGATCCCCTCGGGGCTGACCCCCGGGTCGGCCGGAACTAGTGTGCATGGGAAAAACATATGCGCCCGACGGGGCCGCGGGGGCCGGAATGACGCAAAAACCCGGCCCGCGCGAAAAAGCGCGGGCCGGGTCCGGAGCCGAAGCGGGGCATCACCCCCGCAGGAGACTTACGCCTCCTCGGCGCCCGTGTAGTTCTTCACCACGGAGGAGTCGACCGGGATGCCCGGGCCGTTGGTGGAGGACAGGGTGATCTTCTTCAGGTACTTGCCCTTGGCCGCGGACGGCTTCAGGCGCAGCAGCTCGTCGAGCAGGGCGCCGTAGTTCTCGGCCAACTGCTCGGCGGTGAAGGAGGCCTTGCCGATCAGGGCGTGCAGGTTCGACGCCTTGTCCACGCGGAAGGAGATCTTGCCGCCCTTGACCTCGGTGATGGCCTTGGCCACGTCGGTGGTCACGGTGCCGGTCTTCGGGTTCGGCATCAGGCCGCGGGGGCCCAGGACGCGCGCGACGCGACCGACCTTGGCCATCTGGTCCGGGGTGGCGATGGCGACGTCGAAGTCGGTCCAGCCGCCCTGGATCTTCTCGATCAGCTCGTCGGTGCCCACGAAGTCGGCTCCGGCCTCCTCCGCCTTGGTGGCGTTCTCGCCGGCGGCGAAAACGGCGACGCGGACGGTCTTGCCCGTGCCGTTCGGCAGGGAGACGGTGCCGCGGACCAGCTGGTCGGCCTTGCGCGGGTCGACGCCCAGGCGGATGGCGACGTCCACGGAAGCGTCGTACTTCTGCGAGGAGGTCTCCTTGACCAGCTTGGTGGCCTCGATCGGCGAGTACAGACGACCGGCGTCGATCTTCTCGGCGGCGGCCTTGTAGGCCTTGGACTGCTTGCTCATGGTGATTCCAATCTTCTCGTTGGAGTTGTGGTGCGGGCCGAAGCGGGCCCTGCCACGGTCAATGGACGCCACCCCGGGGTGCGGGGCGGCGCGGGGGGGATTACTTGCCCTCGACGACGATGCCCATGGAGCGGGCGGTGCCGGCGATGATCTTCGCACCGGCCTCGATGTCGTTGGCGTTGAGGTCCGGCTTCTTCTGCTCGGCGATCTCGCGGCACTGGTCCATGGTCACGGTGCCCACCTTGTCGGTGTGCGGGACGCCGGAGCCCTTCTGCAGGCCGGCGGCCTTCAGCAGCAGCTTCGCGGCCGGCGGGGTCTTCAGCGTGAAGTCGAACGAGCGGTCCTCGTAGACGCTGATCTCGACCGGGACGACGTTGCCGCGCTGGTTCTCCGTGGCGGCGTTGTACGCCTTGCAGAACTCCATGATGTTGACGCCGTGGGCGCCCAGGGCCGGGCCGACCGGCGGGGCCGGGTTGGCCTGGCCGGCCTGGATCTGCAGCTTGATGATCGCCTGGAGCTTCTTCTTCGGGGGCATCGGGGACCTTCTTCCTTGTTACCGGGCTCGCCGCCGCCATGATGCCGGGGCCTGCGGCCACCCGTCCGGATGCCGACCGCGCACGGCCAGCCACCGGGGATGAAAAAAATTCGTCGCGCGCCGGTTGGCGCGCGACGGATGACGTTACCCGGCTACGGCCCGCCGCCAAAATCGCGGCGGGCGCGGGGCGGGCGCGGAGCAGGCCCGGGCGGCCCCGCGGCGGACCGGGGGGCGTGCTACGTGAGCTTCTCGACCTCGTCCAGGCCGAGCTCGACCGGGGTCTCGCGGCCGAAGATGGACACCAGCGCCTTGATGCGGCCCGTGGCGGGGTCGATCTCGGAGATGGTGGCGGCCACGGAGGCGAACGGGCCGGACAGGATGGTGACGGACTCGCCGACCTCGTAGTCGATGGCGACCTTGTCGTCCTCGGCCTTGGGGGCGGCGGCGACGGACAGCTCGGCGGCGTCGCCGGCCTGGGCGCCCTCGGCGGCGTCGGCGGTGACGGTTTCCTTCGGCATGAGGAACTTGGCGACCTCGCGGATCTTCACCTGGGTCGGGTGCCCCTCGGAGCCGACGAAGGACGTCACGCCCGGCGTATCGCGGACGACGGACCACGACGGGTCGTCGAGGGACATGCGGACGAGCACGTAGCCGGGCAGCAGCTTGCGCTTGACGGTCTTGAGCTTGCCGTCCTTGCGCTCCTGCACCTCCTCGATGGGGACGATGACCTCGTGGATCTGCTCCTCGACGCCCAGGGTCTGGGCGCGCATCTCCAGGTTGGCCTTCACCTTGTTCTCGTAGCCCGAGTAGCACTGGATGATGTACCAGTCGCCCTTGCGGCGCTTGAGCTCGCGCTGGAACTCGCGCAGGCGCTGACGGTACTCGGCCTCCGGGTCGACTTCCTGCGCCTCGGCGGCGTCGTCGCCACCCTCGGCGCCTTCGGCGGCGTCGACGGCGCCGGCCGCCTCGAGGCCCTCCGCGGCGTCCTGGCCCGCGCCCTCGGCCGCGGCGGTGGCGGCGTCGCCGGAGTCGGCCTCGGCGGCCTCCTTCGCGGCGTCGATGATCGCGTCGCCGATGGGGCCGGTCTGGCCTTCGGCGTCGGAGAAGATGTTCTGACCGTCGTTCATTCGGTGCGACCCTTCCAGTCTGTGCGCAGCGAGTGCGCCGTGTCCGTGTGCGTCGCCGCGGGGCAGCTCGGCCGTTGCCGCGGCGGACAATGCAAAAGATAATCCCGCCTACCGCTTGGTGCGGTGGCGGGATGAAACATCGTTGTCGGCGAGTATACCTTACCCGCTGAAGATCGCCTGAATGCCCATGCCGGCGAGGGTGTCGACGCCCCACACCAGGGCGACCATGAACACCAGGAACAGCAGGACGACGATGGTGGAGACGACCATCTGCTTGCCGGTGGGCCAGATGACCTTGCGCATTTCCGCGATGACCTGCTTGACGAAGGTCACGGGGTTGCGGGTGCCCAGGCGCTCTTCGTCGTTGCGCTTGACCGGGCGGCTGTCCCTGGCCACGGTGGGGGTGGCACCTGAAACCTGGCGCTTGCCCGTGGGGCGCGCTGCTGCGGTGGTGCTCTTTTCCTCGGCCACGTCTCTCCTCGAGGGGGTTTCCGGCTTAAGGGGTATTTGCAGGGGCGACAGGACTTGAACCTGCAACCTGCGGTTTTGGAGACCGCTGCTCTGCCAATTGAGCTACGCCCCTTCGTCGCACGGAATCCGTGCAACGGTGTCCCACCCTAGCACGCGGGCTAGCCGGGGATGGTGAACGTGGTCACCAGTAGCGATGGGGGGGATCGAACCCCCGACCTCACGATTATGAGTCGTGCGCTCTCACCATCTGAGCTACATCGCCCCGCATTCTCACTCGCCCGACGCTGCCGTGGTGGCTACTGCCGAACAAAAGAATGGAGCCCCCTGACAGAATCGAACTGTCGACCTTTTCCTTACCATGGAAACGCTCTGCCGACTGAGCTAAGGGGGCATGGCAACTAGGTTCGCGCTTGCGGCCTTGTGGACCCTCGGGCGCTCCCTGCGAAGCCGAGAGAAAGATTAACCCGACCTCGACAGCATACACAAATCAGCAGGCCAGACCACGAATCGAGGCTGATTTTCGCGCATAGCGGCGGCACATTCAGGCCGCTTCCGCGTTCCCTTTCCCCGAGTCTCGTCGGCACCTTTCCGCGCGTCGCCTCCCGGCCTTTCTCGCGTGACGACGACGCACGTCCCCGACGTCGCAAAGCAGGGCCCGGGTGCGCACGCGAAAGAACCGGGGCCCGGATCACTGTCGCGATCCGGGCCCCGGTTCCGTGTGGTGCCAGATGATGGATTCGAACCAACGAAGGCAATGCCGACGGATTTACAATCCGCTCCCTTTGGCCGCTCGGGCAATCTGGCGTGCACCTCATGGGTGCGAAAGGAATGCTACCCAGAACTTCCCCGGGGCACCAAATCCGCTGGCGGCGGCGACGTTCGTCATCGGCAAAACGGCCGCTGACGGGGCGCATCGGACG
This sequence comes from Corynebacterium freneyi, assembly GCF_030408835.1. Classification (NCBI taxonomy): domain Bacteria; kingdom Bacillati; phylum Actinomycetota; class Actinomycetes; order Mycobacteriales; family Corynebacteriaceae; genus Corynebacterium; species Corynebacterium freneyi. Next base: position 315,802 of record NZ_CP047357.1, on the reverse strand, counting down.
ACGGTGGCCGCGATGGCCGCGACGGCAACTACGACGAAGCCGGCCCCCGGGACAGCGGGGGCCGGCTTTCACGTGTCCGCCGTCGCGAACCGGGTGCGGAAGAGCTACCCGACGCGGGCGATGGTGTAGTCGGCGACGTGGCGCAGGGCGTCCTTCGCCGGGATCTCGGGCAGATCGGCGATGACGGCCTCCGCCTCCTCCATGAGCTCGCGGACGAGCGCCAGCGCCTGCTCCGGTCCGGCGGAACGGCCGAGCAGGTCGAGGGCCTCCGCCACCAGGTCGTCGTCGGTGACGGGGCCGACGAGGATTTCGCGCAGCCGGTCGCCGACCGGGCCCTCCTCGCGCAGCGCGTAGAGCACCGGCAGGGTGAACACGCCCTCGCGCAGATCGGTGCCCGGGGTCTTGCCGGACTGCTCCGAATCGGAGGAGATGTCGATGATGTCGTCGACGATCTGGAAAACCAGGCCGACCAGGCCACCGTAGCGGGACAGGGCCTCGACGGTCTTCTCGTCCGCCCCCGCGTGCAGCGCGCCGAGATAACCGGAGGAAGCGATGAGCACGCCGGTCTTCTCCCGGATCACCTGCAGGTAGTGCTCCACCTGGTCGGCGCCTTCCGGGGCGCCGATGGATTCGCGCATCTGGCCGGTGACCAGATCCCCGAAGGTGCGGGCGAAGTGGGCGACGGTCTCCGCCCCCAGGCGCGCCAGCAGGCGGGAGGCGGTGGCGAAGAGGTAGTCGCCGGAGAGGATGGCCACCGAGTTGCCCCAGCGGGAGTTGGCGGACTCGACGCCGCGGCGCATGTCGGCCTCGTCCATGACGTCGTCGTGGTACAGGGTCGCCAGGTGGGTCATCTCGATGACCGTGGCGGCGGTGACCACGTCGTCGGCGTCGGGGCGGGGGCCGAACTGCGCGGAGAGCATGGCGAACATGGGGCGGAACCGCTTGCCGCCGGCGTCGGCCAGGTGACGCACGCGTTCGACCAGGAATTCCTCGCCCTTGCTGAGCTCGCCGATGAGCAGTTCCTCGCTGGCGCGCATGCCCTCGGTGACGACGCGCTCCAGCTCGGGGTCGCCGAGTTCGACGCTGGCGACGCGCTCGCCGCCGGTCCGCTGGATGCTCGGAGCGTCGGAAACGCTGGTTGCGCCGTTACGCATTCGGGTCCCGCCTTTGATTCGAATCGTCGTCGGTTCATCGGTTCGCGCGGGCGTCGCCGGAAGCGACCGACCGCGGCACGCGCCCGCGACGAGTGGCCGCGGCGAACCTGTGGATATGCCGAACATACCGTAATTCACCGGGGCTCATGCCCAATCATCAGGCCCCGCCCGACGGCGTCCCCCTCCCCTCCCGTGCCCGCGGCCCGTATAGCCTTGATGACCATGACCGCCCAGTCGCCGATTCCGCAGCACATCCCGTCCTCCGCCGATGTAGTGGTGGTCGGCGCCGGCCCGACGGGGGCCGCGGCGGCGGCGCATGCGGCGGACCGTGGGTTGGACGTGTTGTTGATCGACGCCCAGACCTTTCCGCGCGACAAGACCTGCGGAGATGGGCTCACGCCGCGGGCGATCGCGGAGCTGGAGCGCTTGGGGCTTGCCGACGAGGTGCTCTCCCGCGCCCGCAACCGCGGCCTGAAGCTCCACGGTTTCGGTGGTTCCATCACCGCCCCGTGGCCGGAGGGGGCGTTTCCCGCGGTCGGTTCGGCGGTGCCCCGGACGGTGTTCGATGCGATGGTCGTCGACCATGCGGTGTCTCGTGGCGCGACGTTGCTGGACGGGACTCCGGTCACGTCGGTGGAGCGGGGCCCGGGCCGCAGCGTGGCGGCCGTGTCGGTTCGGCTTGACGACGGCGCGCAGCAACGCATCGCCACCCGCTGGCTTTTGGTCGCCGATGGCGTGCGCAGTCCGGTCGGCAAGCAGCTGGGTCGGACGTGGCACCGGGACTCGGTGTTCGGCGTCGCCGCCCGGTCCTATTGCACGACGACCCGCGAGGAGGAGTGGATCCACTCCCACCTGGAGCTTCGCGACGAAGACGGCACGGTGCAGCCGGGGTACGGCTGGATTTTCCCGCTCGGCGGCGGTCGGGTGAACCTGGGCTGCGGCGCGTTGGCGACGTCGTCGCGACCGGCGAAGGTCAACGTGAAGAAGCTTCTCCACCATTACGCCGGGCAGGTCCGCGATGAATGGGGCCTGGGGCAACCGGAGGCGGTGACGTCGGCCCTGCTGCCGATGGGCGGGGCGGTCAGCCACATCGCCGGCCCGAACTGGGCGTTGCTCGGCGATGCCGCGGCCCTGGTCAACCCGCTCAACGGCGAGGGCATCGACTACGGCATGGAGTCGGCGCGGCTCGTCGTGGGCCTGCTGCGCGACGTCGCCGGAGATCCGGCGGGGCTGACTCATTCGTGGCCGGCGATGCTGCGCGACCATTACGGCGAGGCATACTCCCTCGCCCGCCGTCTGGCCGCCGGCCTGACGGTGCCGTGGCTGCTGCCCGCCGGCGGCCCGCTGACGCTCGGCGCCCCCTGGGGCGATGCCGTCATGGGCGCCGCCGCCCGCCTGATGGGCAACCTGATCACGCCGGAGGACCGGGATCTCACCGCCCGCGTGTGGCGCGCGGCGGGCAAGGCGTCCCTCGCGGTGGACTCCCGGCCTCCCTGGAGTTGACGCTCGCCGAGATCGGCGGCATCGGCACCGGCGAACCGGGGGCGGGGCATCGCCCAGGGGGATCGACGCCGAACTCGACCCGGGGACGCGCCACCGAGCAGGTGGGCGTCGTAAAGCGGAAAGCTACGCCGGTTTGACCGCCGAATGCAGCGCGGCGATGCCGAAGGTCATGTTCCGCCAACCGCATTCAGCCCACCCGTTGCGGTTGATCTCGCGGCCGAGTTCCTCCTGCCCGGGCCAGGCGCGGATCGACTCGGCCAGGTAGACGTAGGCGTCCGGGTTGGATGACACCGCCTTCGCCACCGCCGGCAGGGCGCGCATCAGGTACTCCTTGTACAGCTGGCTGAACACCGGCACCGTCGGCGTGGAGAACTCGCACACCGTCAGGCGGCCGCCCGGGCGAGTCACGCGGGCCATTTCACGCAGGCCGGCGCGGAAGTCGTGGATGTTGCGCAGACCGAAGCTGATGGTCACCGCGTCGAAGGTCCCGTCGGGAAACGGCAGGTTCATGCCGTCGCCGCACACCTTCGGCACATCGCGGTGGGCGCCGGCCTTGAGCATGCCCCGCGAAAAATCGCAGGCGATGACCGTGGCACCCGACTTCGACAGCTCCACCGTGGACACGGCCGTGCCCGCGGCGAGGTCGAGAACCAGCTCGCCGGGGGCCAGATCGAGGCGGCGCCCGGTCTCGCGACGCCAATGCGCGTCGATGCCGGCGCTGAGCACCGTGTTGGTGATGTCGTAGTTCTCGCCGACGCCGTCGAACATCGTCGCGACGTCGCGGGGGTCCTTGCCCAGATCTGCCCTAGCCACCCCGCCAGGCTACGCGGCGTTGCGGCGGCGCAGCGAACCGGGGTGGGCGCCGCTCACCGCCACGTAGTGACCCATGAGCTGCTCGCACAGCGCAGACCACGTGCGCTCGCGGACGGTGTCGCGGCACACCCGCCGCATCCGCTCGGCGCCCTCCGGGTCGCCCGGAAAAATGAGCCCGTCCACGGCCGCCCCCAGGTCCCGGACGAACGTCCCCGGCTCGAGCAGGTCGCCGTTGACGCCGGGGGTGATCAGGTCGCGGGGGCCGCCGGCGTTCGGGGCGATGGCCGGCACACCCGAGGCGTGGGCCTCCTGGACCGCCTGGCAAAACGTCTCGAAATCGCCGGTGTGGACGAACAGGTCCAGGCTGGCGAACGCCTGCGGCAGATCCTCGCCGGTGAGCTGGCCGGTGAACACGGCGTCGGGCATGCGCTTCTGCAGATCCGGGCGTTCCGGGCCGTCGCCGACGATGACCACCTGCACGTCACCGCGCTTCGACAGCTCGGTGAGACGCTCGACGGACTTCTCCGCGGCCAGGCGGCCGACGTAGCCGACGATCGGCTTGCCCTCCGGGCTCCACATCCTGCGCAGCGCCTCGGACCGCTTCGCCGGGTGGAAGCGGACCGCGTCGACGCCGCGGCCCCACTTGTGCACGTTGCGGATGCGGTGGCGTTCCAGGTCGGCGATGGTCGGCGACGACGGCGCCAGCGTGCGGGCGCAGGCGTTGTGGATGACGCGGGTCCAGGCCCACGCCGCCGACGACAGCCCCGCCAGCTTGTAGTTCTTGGCGAAACCGGCGACATCGGTCTGGTAGACGGCGACGGCCGGAATGCGCAGCGTCTTCGCGGTGAAGGCACCCGCCGCACCGAGGACGAAGGGCGACGCCAAATGGACGACGTCGGGCTTGAACTTGGCCAGCAGCGACGCCACGCGCGCCTCGGGGACGCCGATGGGCAGGGAATCGACCATCGGCACCATGACGGTGGACACCCGCTCGATGCGGAAACCCCGGTACGTCTCCTGCTCCTCCTGGAAGGGCCTGGCCCCCGGGGCGATCACCAGCGCCTCATGGCCGTGATCGTCCAGGTGCTCCAGGACCCGGAGGACGGAATTGGTCACGCCGTTGATGTTCGGAAGAAAGCTTTCCGCGACAATCGCAACTCGCATGCGTTCCACCATCACATCCCCACCTCACCTCGCGGTGTCGGCCCGGTAACGGTTTCGGAATTTTCACGTAAACGGCGGGTGGCGCGGATGCTCAGCCACCACGGGGGCGCCGCCACGAGCAGACCGACTACGAAGATGCTCAGCGCCGGGATGATCGACAGCGTCCACCGCCGCCCCTCGACGCGCACCCGCTCGGGATCGGCGCGGTCGTACTCGACGCGCACCCGCTGCCCCTCCTCCAGACCGACCGGATACAGCAGGCCCGTCGGCGGGGACCGGAACTCGCCGGTTTCGTCGATGAAGTCGACCGCCGTGCGCAGCGCGCCGACGTGCCGCACCGCCGCGACGGCACGGCCGGTGTCCGATTCGATGGCCCGGTCGTCCGACCACGCGCCGTAGACCATTCCCGCGCACACGACCGCCAGGCAGATGAGCAGGAACAGGATCAGCTGCCGGAGTCGCCGCGGCCATCCCGTGTACACGCCGGGAATCCCGCGCGCCGCCCCGCGCTCCCGCTTCACTCCTCCTGCATCCGGCCCCGTCATCTATCCCAGCGCCGCCTTCCGGGCCAGCTCGTCGTGAAGCTCCCTGCGGCCCGCCCGGGACGTGGCGACCTCGACGACCCGGATGCCGTCGACGTCGGTGTCGGGATGCAGCACGGCCAGCAGGTCCCGCAGGTCGGCGACCTCCTGATGCTCCACCCCGTAGGCATCACACAGGGCCGCGATGTCCACCGCCTGCGGCGTGCCGAAGATCCGCTCGAAGCTGCCGCGCAACGCCGGCGCACCCGCCTCGAGGGTTTCGAAGATGCCCCCGCCGGAATCGTTTGCCACGACGATGGTCAGCGACTCGGGGCGCGGCTCGCCCGGGCCGATGAGCAACGCGCCCGCGTCATGCAGGAACGTCAGGTCGCCCATCAGCGCGATGGTGCGCGGCGGGCGGATCTCGTCGGCATGGGCGCGATCCCGGGCCAGGGCGATGCCGATGGCGGTGGCCACGGTGCCGTCGATGCCTGCGGCACCGCGCCCGGCGTGGACGTCGACGCCCGGGAACGGCAGCCCGGCCCACGACGCGTCGCGCACGGGGTTCGACGCACCGAGCACCAGCTGCTCGCCGGTGCGGAGGCTGTCCGCGACCGCCGCCGCGACGTGCAGGCCGGTCAGCGGTTCATGGGCGGACACGACGTCGCGCACGGCCGCCGCCGCCAGCTCGGAGGCTGCCTCGCAGATCTCCAGCCATTCGTCGCCGCATTCGCCGACGACGTCGATGCCCGCCACGACCCGCCGCGCGTTGGCGCTGACGTCCGGGTAGTCGTCGCCGTCTGCCACGACGGTGACGTCGATGCGCGGGTCCGCCAGCAGTCGCGCGATGCCACGGTGCAGCGTCGGCCGCCCGAGCACCACGATCTGTTCGGGTCGGCAGTCGTCGCGCCCGAACGTCGCCGCCGCCAGCGGGTGCACCGGCGTCTCCGGGGCGGGCGCGTTGGGTTCGGCGATCGTCGGCACCTGCGCCAGCTCCGGCACGTCGGGCGCACCCGAACCCGCGATGACCAGCGTTTTCCGGGACACGTCAAGCTTTGCGACGGCCCGGTGTCCCGCCCGTCCGCCGTTGAGGTGGCACAGCTCGGTCCACGGACCATCGCCGCGGCCGGCGGGCAGATCCGGGAGGCGTTCCTCGTCGGGCACCAGCGGTTCGACCAGCCGGACGTTGAGGTGCACCGCACCGCCCCGCCCGGTGGCCAGCGCCGCCGCCACGATGCGGTCGATCCGCGCCCGCAGCGCCGCCGCGCCCGAGTCCGACACCGGCGTGGTGCCGTCGACGTCGACCTCGCAGACGCTGGCGTCGGCGAACAGCCGGTCCTGGACGATGGTCTGATTCGCGCCGGTGCCCCGGTACGACGCCGGACGGTCGGCGGTCAGCGCCATCAGCGGCACTCCCGAATACGTCGCCTCCACCATCGCGGGCAGCAGGTTCGCCACCGCGGTGCCCGAGGTCACCACCACCGGCGTCACCGTCCCCGTCGCCGCGGCCAAGCCCAGCGCCAGGAATCCCGCCGACCGTTCGTCGGGGCGGACGTGCAGGCGCAGGCGCCCGGCGCGCTCGGCGGACAGCAGGGCGCGGGCCAGCGGCGCCGAACGCGAACCGGGGCACACCACGGCCTCCCGGGTGCCGCAACGGATCAGCTCGTCGACGATGAGCCCCGCCATCACCTCGGAGGGAGCCGCCGGGGAGTTCGCCGCCGCATTGCCGTCATTGCCATTGCCGTCCATCACGGTGACCAGGTTAGTGGAGCGCCGCGAGGGGCGGCGACGGCGTCAGCGCAGCACGTCCAGCGCGGATTCGAGGCGACGGAACCACCAGTCGCGGCGTGCTCCCGACGCGGCGCACTCGTCGAGCACGGCGGCGTCGGGGATGACCGGCCCCACGGCGATGCGACCGTCGACGATGTCCCGACGCGCCACGTCGACTTCGAACAGCGAACCGGTGGCCAGCCCCGCGGGATTCGGGTGGACGGGCGTTCCGTCGGCGTCGCAAAGCACCGGCAACGCCGCAGCCGCCCGCAACCCCGCGCCCATGCCGACGGCGGTCTCCAGCGCCGACGACACCGTGACCGGCACGCCCAGCCGCCCGATTTCCTCGGCGACGCGGACGACCTGCCCCACCCCGCCGAGCGGCGCGGCCTTGACCACGGCGACGTCGCAGGCCCCGGCGCGCACCACGGCCAGGGGGTCATCGGCCTTGCGGATCAGCTCATCGGCGGCGATCCGCGCGACGATCCCGCGACGGCTCAGCTCCCGGCGGACCTCGGCGAGCTCGCCGACCGTGCGGCAGGGCTGCTCGACGTAATCCAACGGCCCGCCGCGGGTCAGGGCGGCGGTGGCGTCGACGGCCTCCGCCGGCGTCCATCCCCCGTTGGCGTCGACGCGGACTTTCGGGACGACGTGCCGAGAGGAAAACCACGCGCGCACCGCATCGACGCGCGCGACGTCGTCGGCCACCGTCTGCCCCGCCTCCGCGACCTTGACCTTCACCGTCGCACATCCCGGGTAGCGTTCCAGCAGCCGAGCGACCGCCTCCCCATCGGCCGACACGTCGACCGCCGGGATGGTGGCGTTGACCTCCACCGAATCGACCACCGGCGTCGGCGGCGCACCCCACCCCAACTCCACCGCGCACCGCAACCACCGCGACGCCTCCTCCGGGCCGTACTCCGGAAACGGCGACCACTCCACCCAGCCGCCCGGGGCGTCGAAAAGCATCGCCTCGCGCACGTCGACGCCGCGGAACCTGGTCCGCAGCGGCAACGCCACCACGCGGGCACGGTCGAGCATGTCGGCCAACGCGGGCACGGCGGGCACGGCGGGCGCGGCGGGTGCCGCGGGCGAGTCGGACGGTGCGGGCGAGTCGGAACGTTCTGCGGGGTCGGGCCGGGACATGGCCCCATCGTGCCACGCCGAACCGATAACCTTGGGCCATGACCGACCAGAACGCTTCCGCCAATCCCTTCCGCCCCGACGAGTGGAAGACGGTGCCCGGATTCGAGGACCTCACCGACATCACGTACCACCGCCACGCCGGCGAGGGCCGCGTCAACGGCATCGTCCGCATCGCCTTCGACCGCCCGGAGGTGCGCAACGCCTTCCGCCCGCACACCGTCGACGAGCTGTACCGGGCGCTGGACCACGCGCGCCGCACCCCGGACGTGGGCGTGGTGCTGCTGACCGGCAACGGGCCGTCGCCGAAGGACGGCGGGTGGGCGTTTTGCTCCGGCGGCGACCAGCGCATCCGCGGCCGCTCCGGCTACCAGTACGCCACGGCGCACGATTCGGACGTCGTCGGCGCCACCGCCGATTCCGTCGACGAGGCCCGCGTGAAGGCCGAGGGCGGCCGGCTGCACATCCTGGAGGTCCAGCGGCTGATCCGCACGATGCCGAAGGTGGTCATCGCCGTGGTCAACGGCTGGGCGGCCGGCGGCGGCCACTCGCTGCACGTGGTCGCCGACCTGACGTTGGCGTCGCGCGAGCACGCCCGCTTCAAGCAGACCGACGCCGACGTGGGGTCCTTCGACGCCGGCTACGGCTCGGCGTACCTGGCCAAGCAGGTGGGCCAGAAGTTCGCGCGGGAGATCTTCTTCCTGGGCCGCCCCTACGACGCGGACACGATGCAGCGGATGGGCGCGGTCAACGAGGTCGTCGACCACGCCGACCTGGAGGACGTCGCGGTGGAGTGGGGCCGGGCGATCAACGGCAAGTCGCCGACGGCGCAGCGCATGCTGAAGTTCGCGTTCAACCTCACCGACGACGGCCTGATGGGCCAGCAGGTCTTCGCCGGCGAGGCGACACGACTGGCGTACATGACCGACGAGGCCGTCGAGGGCAAGAACGCGTTCCTGGAAAAGCGCGACCCGAATTGGGACGACTTCCCCTTCTACTACTGACGGCGCCCTGCTGACGGGGCGGTGCCGACGGGGCCGCGCCCGGCTGACGGGTGCTGGGCCGTTGCCGAGTGACGACGGCCCGCCGCCCGGTGCGCGCCCCGCAAACGCGTAAACCCGCTGCGGGCCACATGACGTGGCCTGCGGCGGGTTTTCCGTTCCGCCCGGGAAGGCTGTGACTTACAGGCAGTCGATGCCGACGATGTCGATGAGCTCGCCCCAGCCGGGCACGATCGGCAGCTGCGGGATCAGCTGGCCGATGCCGCCGGGGGCAACCTCGGGCAGTTCGCCGGGCTCGGCGTCCGGGTTGGTCGCGACGGTCGCGTCGACCCAACCCTGCAGGCCCTCCAGCTTGGCGTGCATGTAGGTCGCGGAGATTTCGACCGGGTTGAACAGGGATCCGACGCCCACCGACAGGACGCCGGCGACCTTGCCGTCGACGAACAGCGGTCCGCCGGAGTCGCCCTGCTGCAGCTGGGCGGGGCGGTTCGAGGTGGTCAGGTAGGCCTGGCTCGGCTCGTACAGCGGGTGCACGTCCTTGCCCTCGATGTTGATGGCGGTGCCCGGCAGGGTGCCGGTGGCGCCGGTGCCCAGGGTGGACCAGCCGTAGGCGGTGCCGGTCTGGCCGACGACGTCGCCGTAGTTGATCTCGGCGGGGGTGACGTCCATCGGCTCGGTGACGTGGATCAGCGCGACATCGCCGTTGACGTTGTCGGCGTCGTAGGCGTCGGCGATGGCGTTGACCTGGTGGGAGCGCACGGACTCGGAGCCCAGGGGGCCCTCGCCGGTGGTGATCATGCCGGAGATGCGGCCCTGATCATCGGTGGCCAGGTCCTCGGTGCAGTGCCGGGCGGTGATCACCCACTGCTCGGAAACGGCGGTGCCGGTGCACTCGGCGACGCCGCCCTCGGTGAGCATGTGCACGCGGACGACCGCGCCACGCTCGTTCTCCGGACCCTCGTTCGTGCCGAAGATGAGGGCGTTGGCCGGAGCGGCGGCGGCGCCGACGAGGGCGGCGGCCGCGATGACGGACGTGGTGACGCGACGGAGCATGCGTGTTTCCTTCGGTTGTTCGTGGTTGTCGCGGCCGGTCGGGCCGCATGGGGGGCTTTCGCCGACGTGCCGTCCGCACCGGTGCCGCATGGGCACGGGTGCCGACGCCAGGTACGGAATCATCCAAACTGCAATGAGCATAAGGGTCCCGCACCGATTCCGAAAGCGGAAACCCCATTCATCCCGGGCGCACGCTCGGCCCGCACCCGGCGGGCGACCGCCGCGGGGGTGGGGCGGACACCTACCCTGACAATCGTGCACACCAAGGAAGTTGTTACGCACCGACTCGAATCGTTGCCCATGTGGCCGGGTCGGCGCGCCCTCGACGCCGTCCCCGCCCTGGCCGATGCCTTGGCCGGGAGGCGCTCCCTGCTGCCGGTTCCCGCCGATGATCCGGCCCGGGCGGATCTGCTAGCCCGGTCCCAGGCCGCGGGCGAGCCCATCTCCGCCGACGTGGTGATCGTCGCCTGCACGTCCGGCTCGACGGGCACCCCCAAGGGGGCGATGCTCACCATGGCGAACCTGTGCGCGTCGATCGATGCGACCCACGCCCGTCTGGGTGGACCGGGTCAGTGGTTGTTGGCCACTCCCCCGGCCCACATCGCGGGGCTGCAGGTTCTGTTGCGCACGATCAGGGCCGGCGAGGTTCCAGCGGCCATGGGGCTTGACGACGGCTTCCGCCCCGGCGCAATGGCCGACGCCATCGGGGCGATGACCGGGCGTCGCCGTTATACGTCGGTGGTTCCGCTGCAGTTGCGGAGGATCCTCGACGACCCCGCCGCCACCGAGGCGCTGGCGACGCTGGATGGGGTGCTGGTCGGAGGCCAGGCCACGGCGCCGGAGCTGCTGGCCCGGGCCCGTGCCGCCGGGATCGTCGCGGTGACCAGCTACGGCTCGTCCGAAACCTCCGGCGGCATCGCATACGACGGCGTGCCCCTCGACGGCGCGGAAGTGTCCGTCGAAGAAGACTCCGGCCGCATCGTCATCACCGGCCCGATGGTCTCCCGCGGGTACCGCAACGTCGATTCCCCGGACCTGCGGCCCGCCCCCGCCCCGCGCACCCCGCAGCGCCCCGACGACGTCCACGGCGTTTTCCGCACCTCCGACGCCGGCCGCATCACCTCCTCCCCCGACGCCGGTTCCCCCGGCACGGTTTCCCCCGACACCGACTCCCGCGACATCGGTTCCCCCGACACGGTTTCCCCCGATGGGTCCGGCCCGGCCGGGGCGACCCGGCTCACGGTGCTCGGCCGCATCGACGACGTCATCGTCTCCGGCGGCCTCAAATTCCTGCCCGGCCCCATCGAAGACGCGCTGACCGCACTCGACGGCATCGCCGACGCGGCCGTCGTCGGCGTACCCCACCCCGAACTCGGCAACGCCGTCGTCGCCGCCGTGACGCTCGCCGGGGACATCCTCTCCCAACCCCCCGCCACCGACCACGCCATCTCCGAAAACCTCCGCACCCGCCTGGCCCCTGCCCTGGACAAACACCAAGTGCCCAGAGCCGTCTTCGTCGTCAAGCAACTGCCCACCCTGCCCAGCGGAAAGCTCGACCGCACGAACCTGGCCGAACAGCTCTCCACCCGATGGGAGATGATGTCCCAATGACCGCGCGCACCACCCCCGCCCCCGCCGACCGGCCCGCCACCTTCTCCGACTGGCTCGAAGGCGCCCGCCCCCACACCTGGGCCAACGCCTTCGCCCCCGTCGTCGCCGGCGTCGGCGCAGCCGCACACCACTCCGACATCCTGTGGGGCCGCGCGGCCCTCGCACTCATCGTCGCCTGGGCGCTGATCGTCGGCGTCAACTACGCCAACGACTACTCCGACGGCATCCGCGGCACCGACGACGACCGCTCCGGCCCGCAACGACTCACCGGATCCGGACTCGTCCCCCCGAAAACCGTGAAAACCGCCGCCTTCGCCGCATTCGGCGTCGCCGGCATCGCCGGCCTGGCCCTCGCCCTGCTCAGCGCCTGGTGGCTCGTCCTCGTCGGCGTCGCCTGCATCGCCGGAGCCTGGTTCTACACCGGCGGCGACACCCCCTACGGGTACCGCGGCCTCGGCGAAGTCGCCGTATTCGTGTTCTTCGGACTCGTCGCCGTGCTCGGCACCGAATTCACCCAGTCCGGACGGATCAGCTGGCCCGGCGTCACCGCCGCCATCGCCGTCGGCGCGATCTCCGCATCCGTGAACCTGGCCAACAACCTCCGCGACATCCCCTCCGACACCGAAGCCGGCAAAGTCACCCTCGCCGTGCGCCTCGGCGACGCCAACACCCGCAAGGCATGGGTCGCCCTCGCCGCCATGCCGCTGATCGCGACCGTCGCCCTGGCATTCGCCACCCCCTGGGCGCTCGTCGGGCTCGTCGCGGCACCCCTGATCTACGTCGCATCGCGCCCGGTCACCGGAAACGCGAAGGGCCCGGACCTCATCCCCGTACTGGGAATGGCGGGCCGGGCCATGCTGCTGTGGGCCGTGGTCACGGCCCTGGCGCTCGCGCTGGGATAGGCGGGAACGGGGCGGGGGCTGCCGTAGCCGGAGGCCGGGGCCACCGTCGGCATGTGCTCCGTCTACTGCGCCTACTCCGCCTACTCCGCCTCGCGCTCGGCGAGTTGCTCGCGCACGTACTTCTTGTGCGCGCGGCGGTTGGCGTCCCACACCGCCACGCCTTCGTTGGCCCGCAGGCGCAGCGCCGGGAAGAGGAACACCGACGCCGGCATGGCCACGATCAACGCCAGGACGGCGAGGATGGCCAGCGGGATCTGAATCTCGAACAGCACGATGACGCCGACCAGCACGGCGAACACGACGAGGAACAGCACCAACCGGGCGAGGCCGTACCAGAACACGTCCTTGAACGCCCGGTTGCGCTGCGCGCGGTGCGCCTTCTCGTCGGGAGCCTGCCCACGTCCGGCCGCCGGGGCGTCGGCGGCACCGGCGGCACCGGCGGCACCAGGGGCACCAGCGGCGCCGGGGGTCTGCTTCGCATTGTCACTCACACATGACACTCTACGTATCCTGGGTTTACGTAGGAGGTGCCAGGTGGGCCGTTTGTTGATTCTGATCCTGATCGTCGTCGTGATCGTGCTGGTGTGGCGCGCTTTCGGGCCCGGTACGTGGGGCAAGGGCGTGGGCCGCAGCGGCATGGCCGGGCCGGGTTCGCTCGGCGGTGATCGCCGCGGCGGAATCGGTTGGGGCCCGCGCTCGGAGGCGGGGCAGCCGCGCATCAAGGGCCCCGACGACGACGAGGATTTCCTTTGGCGCCTGGAAAAGCAGCGTTTCGACGAACAGCGTGCCCGCGATCGGGCCGAAGAGGCCGAACGTGAGCAGCGGCGTCTGGCGGAGGAACGTCGTCGCCGGGCCTCGGGCAACGCCGGACGAGGCAGCGACACCGGCAGTGACGACGGTTCCGGCGCCAACGGCCCCCGCGCAGACGGAAACGACACCACCGACGACGGCACCACCTCTGACGAAGCGGACTCCTGACGACCAAGGCCTTCACTCCTGACCTTCAACTCCGGGCGATTGATCCGGTTGTAAGGTCCCCGAGTCTTTGCCGACACTCCGCTGGCCCATCACGGTCCTTCGACTCTGGGCGCATGGTCCGGTTTTGCGCCAAACCGGTCCCTGACCTTCCACTCCACGCGAATGGTCCGGTTTTCGAAGGCGTCGACTCTCTGCCGCCTCCTCCGTCGGTCCTCAGCCGGCCCCTTACGCGGTAAAACCACACGAATCGCCCAAAACGACTCACCGCCTTCTCGCCCGACCTAGGGTTTTACCGACATCACATGAGTCGTTTTGGGCGACGCCCCGAAATTTGAGGCACCCGGGACTGATGGGGCCACTGCGAAGAACACCAAGCCCGCGCAGGTCGAGTGCGGGCCGGTCAGGTCCGTGCTGGTCGCGTACGGGCCAACCATCCCGCCACCGGCTACACGTTTTTGCCGCGCGCGAGCAGCTGCAACAAATACTGGCCGTACCCCGACTTCACCAGGGCCCGCCCCCGCTGCTCGAGGTCGTCGTCGGAAAGCCACCCCATCCGCCAGGCGACCTCCTCGGGGCAGCCGATCTTCAGACCCTGCCGCTGTTCGATGGTCCGCACGAAATCACCTGCGGCCATGAGCATGTCGACGGTCCCGGTGTCCAGCCACGCCGTGCCGCGCGGCAGGATCTCCACCGTGAGTCGGCCCTGCTCGAGGTACGCGCGGTTGATGTCGGTGATCTCCAATTCGCCGCGCGCCGACGGCTCCAGCCCCCGTGCGATGTCGACGACGTCGGGGCCGTAGAAGTACAGGCCCGGCACCGCGAAATTCGACCGCGGATTCTCGGGCTTTTCCTGCAACCCGGTGGCCTTCCCGGTTTCGTCGAAGTCGACGACGCCATAGGCGGTGGGGTCGGCGACCCAGTAGGCGAAGATCGCCCCTCCCCCGGGCTCGCGGAATCGCCGCAGCTGGGTGCCCAGGCCGGCGCCGTAGAAGATGTTGTCGCCGAGCACCAGCGCCACGGGTTCGTCGCCGATGTGGTCGGCGCCGATGATGAACGCCTCCGCCAGGCCGCGGGGTTCGTCCTGTTCGGCGTAGGTCAGGTTGACGCCGAAGTCGGACCCGTCGCCGAGCAGGCGCGTGAATTGCGGCGCGTCCTCGGGCGTGGTGATGATCAGAATGTCCCGCACCCCGGCCAGCATCAGGGTGCACAGGGGGTAGTAGATCATCGGTTTGTCGTAGACGGGCACGAGCTGTTTGCTCACGGCTTTCGTGATGGGCCACAGCCGCGATCCGGTGCCGCCCGCGAGGATGATGCCCTTCATGGCGGTGTCACGCCTCCCCGACGTCTTCGTTGGCGATGGCCCATTCGTCGCGCAGTTCGTTTTCCATGGCGCGGCAGTCTTCCCAGTCGGGCAGGGCCCCGCCGGCGGCTTCGAATTCGGCGATGGTGGGTGCGGCGGCGTCGCGGTCGGACAGGATCGGCTTTTCGACGGCCGCCCCCGCGCCCGCGAGAATTCCCTCGATGTCGACGCCCAATTGCGGATCGGCGATGGACACGGCCCTTTCGATCTCGGGGTCGTATCCGGTGGAGGTCAGGTAGGTGAGCACCGAGTCGTCGTCGAGCGCGACGAAACCGTGCGCCACGCCCACCGGAATGTAAACCACCCGCCGGGTGCCCGGCTCCAGCTCGACGGTGATGTGCTCGCCGAACGTCGGGGACCCGCGGCGGACGTCGACGATGACGTCGACCACCCGGCCGGCGGCGCAGGTGACCAGCTTCGCCTGCCCCGGCGGGACGTCGGCGAAATGCAGGCCGCGGACGACTCCGGCGGCGGAGACGCTCATGTTCGCCTGTTCCGGGATGAACGGGTGGCCGGTGGCGTCGATGAACGCGTCGGCCTTGAACCATTCGTGGAACGACCCGCGCGCGTCGCCGTGGATGATCGGCTCGAAGACGTGGACCCCCGGGATCGCGGTGGGCCGGAAGGTTGCGCGGGCGTCGCCCGTCGCGTCGGCGGTCGAGTGCCTGCGGTGCGTTTCGTCGTTGCCCTGCGTCATGCCCCCGAGTCTAGGGCCCGCGCCGGATCAGGGCGTGATCTGCTTTTCCACGCGCGCGTAACCGGCTTCGGCGGCGTCGTATGCGCTCCCCCACCATTCGGGGTTGTCGCGGTACCACTCGACGGTGGCGGCCAGTCCGGCGGCGAAGTCGCGGTGGGCGGGTTCCCAGTCCAGCGCGGCCATCGACGACGGGTCGATGGCGTAGCGGCGGTCGTGGCCGGGCCGGTCGGTGACGTGGATGAAGTCGTCGCGGTCGCGGCCGAATGCGGCGAGGACGTCGCCGATGACGTCGATGTTGGCCCGCTCCCCGTCGGCGCCGATGAGGTAGGTTTCGCCGGCGGTGCCTCGGTCGAGGATGGCCCAGACGGCGTCGTTGTGGTCGTCGACGTGGATCCAGTCGCGGACGTTGTCGCCGGTGCCGTAGAGCCGGGGCGTCCGGCCGCGCAGCAGTCCGCAGATCTGCCGCGGGATGAATTTTTCGGGGTGCTGGCGGGGCCCGTAGTTGTTGGAGCAGTTGCTGATCGTCGCGGCCAGGCCGAAGCTGCGGACCCAGGCGCGGACGAAGTGGTCTGCGGCGGCCTTCGACGCGGAGTACGGGCTCGACGGGTTGTACGGGGTGTGCGGGGTGAAGCGGGCGGGGTCGTCGAGTGCGAGGTCGCCGAAGACTTCGTCGGTGGAGATGTGGTGCAACCGCACGTCGTGGCGCGTGCAGGCTTTGAGCACGGCGACGGTGCCTGCGACGTTGGAGCTGACGAACGGGTCGGCGTCGCGCAGGGAATTGTCGTTGTGCGATTCCGCGGCGAAGTGCACGACGGCATCGTGCTTTGCGACGAGCCGGTCGACGAGTTTCCCGTCGCGCACGTCGCCTTCGATCACCTCGCACACGAAGGGCGACGGTGTCGCGGAGGTCGCGGACGCGGGGGCCATGGAATCCCCCGACGCCTGAGTTGCGGGGCGTTCGCGCAGGCTGTCGGGGTTGGCGGCGTAGGTGAAGGAGTCGAGGACGGTGACGTCGACGTCCGGGCGGGTGGCCAGGGTCCGCAACACGAAGTTCGAGCCGATGAAACCGGCGCCGCCGGTGACGAGGATGCGCATGCGCCCACCGTACCCCTCGGTCAGGGCCGTCCCATCCGGTCGTGGTGCGGTGCGGGCGCGCCGGTGGAGTCTTTCGGCGCGGTGGCGTAGATCGTCATGACCAGGATGCCGCCCAGGAAGAACGCGCCGCCGACGATTTCGACCCACCCTGCGGTGCGGGCCGACCAGTCGGCGACGGTGAGCACGGCGCCGACGACGATGAGGCCGATCCCGGCGAGCAGCGCCCGCTTCGTGCCGAACCGCCGGATGACGCCCGGGGGCGCGAACGCAGCCAGGATCATGGCGACGCCGGCGACCATGGTCACCTCGCCGAGCCCGCCGGGGGCGAGCACGGTGAACAGCAGGCCGATGAGGAACAGGAACGCTCCCAGGGTCAGGGAGCCCTTCGACGTCGCGTGCATCAGTTCAGGCCGGCGTAGGAGTGCAGGCCCGAAACAACCATGTTGATGAAGAAAAGGTTGAACACCATGGTGGCGAAGCCGACGATGTTGATCCACGCGGCCGCGGCGTTGCGCCAGCCGGACGTCGCGCGGGCGTGGAGGTAGCCGGCGTAGACGATCCAGGTGACGAAGGACACGGTCTCCTTCGGGTCCCAGCCCCAGAAGCGGCCCCACGCCACCTCTGCCCAGATCGCGCCGAAGACGACGCCGAGGCCGAACAGGGGGAACGCCCAGATGGCGGTGCGGTACGCGATGGCGTCGAGGGTCTTGGCGGTCGGCAGCGGCATGGCCAGCTTGCCCAGGCGGCCCTTCTCGGCGCCCTTCGGCTGCTTGATGCGCAACAGGTACAGCAGCGATGCGATGCCGGAGACGAGGAAGATGCCGCCGCCGATGGAGACGGTGGACACGTGGATCGGGAACCAGACCGACTGCAGCGCCGGGACGACCGGGGCGGACTCGGCGTAGAGCGAGGTGCCGCCGTAGAACATCAGGGCCGCGACCGGGGTGAGCAGCCAGGGCCAGAAGACGCGGGTTTCGTTGCGGCGCAGGATCACCGACGCGATGACCATGGCGAACAGGGTGAACACCGTGATGTACTCGTACAGGTTGCCCCACGGGAAACGCCCGGCGGAAAGGCCGCGCAGCACGACGGACGCCAGGTGCACGGCGACGCCGATGTAGAGGACCGTCTCTGCCATCGAGCCGATCGAGGCGGCCTTCCGGAACTTTTCGACGACCTCGTGCGAGTCATTGTCGGCGGGGCCGTAACCGTCGGCGGCGGAGTCCGCGGCGCCGGTCGCGTCGGCGGTGGTGGTCGCACCTCCGGCGCCGGATCCGACGAGGACCTTCTCGGCCGTCTCGGAGCGGGCCTCGGCCCGGGCCTCGAGGGCCGACAGGCGTCGGACGTAGTAGGCGACGAACAGCAGCAGCGCCAGCGCGTACAGCGCGAAGGCCGTGAAGTAGGACCAGTCGGAGTACTGCGCCAGGGTCTGATTGACGGGCATCGGGGCCGTTTCCTGTCTTTCCGGAGGTTCGTGCGATCGGATATGACCGTAGTCCCGATCGGGCCGAAAACCCAACCCCCGGGGGCATCTGCGCAGGCCGGGGGCACCCAACTTTACGACGGACCGTCGTCAAGCAGTCACCGTGCGGAGCCCGGACACCCGCGCCCGGACGCCCGCGCCCGAACCGGCTACTCGTCCTCCGGCTCCGGGCGGCCGAGCACGCCGCGCACGAAGGAATCGAACTCGTCGCCCCAACCGGCGCGGTCCGTGCGGGCCAAACCGCCGAACTCCACGCGGGTGACGCCGTCCGACACCGGGTGCAGGCGCACCCACAGGCGGCGGCGCTTCACCGCCAGCGACACCAGCAGACCGGCGAGCATCACGATCGACGACCACAGCACCCACACCTGCGTCGGGTCATGCGACACCTGCAGGTTGACGAACTCCTTGGCGCCGAGGAACTCCACCTTCGTGCCGTCGTCGAGGGTGACGTCCTCGCCCTCCTTCAGGTTCACGCGGTCGATCTTCTCCAACTGGCCCGAATGCATCAGATCGCGGTCCAGCGAAAACAGCTGCTGGCTGCGACCGGTGTCCAGGCCCGCATCGCCGCGGTAGACGTCGACGGCGATGGCCGGGTCGTTCATCGCCGGGTAGACCGACGTCAGCAACTGACCGGTGTCGCCGGTGAACTCGGCGGTCGGGGCGAACAGACCCTCGATGGCGATCTGATTCTGACGGCGCTCGTACAGATCCGGGTACATGCCGGCCGGCGGATCGAAGCGCATGGCGCCCGACGACAGGAAGAACGTCGGATCATCCGGGCGGAACTGCACCACCGACGTGCGGGACTCGCCGTTGGGCCACGTCACGCGGACCACCGGCGCGAAACCATGACCCTGCAGGTACACGCGGTCGCCGTCGACGCGCAGCGGGTGGTTGACCCGCAGCTGCTGCTCGTTCCACGTCTCCACCGGATCGCGCATGTGCTCCCCGTCGGCCCAGCGGATGTTCGACGTGAACATCTCCGCCTGGCCGTTGGGCAGGTAGTCGGCGACGAAATCCTCCACCAGCACGCAGAACGGGTTCAGGCCCGTTCCGTCGAACGTGTTGCCCGAACGCAGCGAGTCGAAGTTCGCCGGGGCCGTGTTGCAGAACGGGTTGCTCACCGCACCCTGGACGGCCTCGTCCTGGATCTCCGTGCCGGTGTCCGTGACCAGGATGACCTGGCCCTCGTAGTACAGCATCTTGCCCGCGGCGATGGTGACCAGCAGCGCGACCAACCCCAGGTGGAACACCAGGTTGCCGAACTCGCGCAGGTACCCGCGCTCGGCGGAAAACGACGTCGCGCCCGCACGGTCCTCGTCTGCCGGGGTCTCCGTCACGTGCCACCGCTTCAGGCGCGCGGCGACGTCCGCCTTCACCTCGTGCAGGGGCTTGTCGACGTCGCCCACGTCGTTCATGGGCAACCGGGCCAGATTCTTCGGCGCCCGCGTCGGCGGCGTGCGCATCGCCTGCCAGTGCTCCCAGGAACGCGGGATGATGCACCCCACCAACGACGCGAACAGCAGCACGTAAATGGCGGTGAACCAGAAGGAGGAGAAAACGTCGAAAAGCTGCAGCTTGTCGAAAATCTCCGCCATCTTGCCGTTGTTGGCCAGGTACTCCTCGACCTTCTCCTGCGACAGCTGACGCTGCGGCAGCAACGCGCCCGGAATGGCCGCGAAGGCGAGCAGGAACAACAGGATCAGCGCGGTGCGCATGCTGGTCAGCCAACGCCACGCCGCCCGCACCGGACGCATCGCCCTGGCGCCGACGGTTCCCCGCGCGCGACCCTGCCCCTGCGTGGTTGTCGCCATCCCTGCTGCCATCTCCTTAAATCGGCGTCACCGTGTCGGTGATGAACGCCACCTGAATCCAATTGACGAACATGTCCCAGATCCCCGTCACCAACGCGATGCCCACCAGAACGAGCATCACCCCGCCGGCGATCTGGATCCTGCGGGAATTGCGACGCAGCCACTCCACGCCCTTCATCGCCCGGGCCGAGCCCAGCGCGACGAGGATGAACGGCAGGCCCAGGCCCAGGCAATACGCCACGATCAGCCCCACGCCGCGCGCTGCGGTCAGCCCCTCGGTGCCCGCGGACACCGAAATGATGGCCGTCAGCGTCGGCCCCAGGCACGGCGTCCACCCCAGCGCGAACACCGCGCCGAGCATCGGGGCGCCCAGCCACGTCGTCCACCGCTTCGGCGCCATGCGCGTGTCGCGCTGCAACGCCGGCACCATGCCCATGAACACCAGGCCCATGATGATGGTGACCACGCCGCCGATGACCGTCAGCGTCCGGGCCCCCACGCGCAACGTGGACACCAGGCCGAACACCGACGCCGAACCGAGCACGAAGATCACGGTGAAACCGGCGACGAACAACAGCGCCGCCAGGCCCACCCGGGCACGGCTCTTGCCGGCGGCACCCGAAATGCCCGTCAGGTACGACACGTATCCGGGCACCAGCGGAATCACGCACGGGCTGGCGAAGGACACCAGACCCGCGGCGGCCGCAGCCAGCACGGCCAGGACGATCGGGCCCTGGGCCGCGGCGTCCGCGAACGCGTCGCCGACTCCGGAGGCGAGGAGCATTTAGGCCGCCCCATCCTCGGCGGCGACCTTCTCGACGGCCTCCCACAACTCCGACTCGTCGATTTCCTTCAGGAAGACCATCGCCGGGCGGTGTTCGCGGTCCAGGATGATCGTCGTCGGAATCACCGACGCGGGGATGCCGCCGAGAGCGGCGGCGTTGACGAACGGCGGGTCGTAGATCGACGGGTAGGTCAGGCCGTTGTCCTCCACGAAGTCGCGGGGAGCGGAAATGACGTGGTCCCGGACGTTGATGCCCAGGATCGTGCCCAGGCCGGCGTCCTGCATCTTCTCGTGGACGATCTGCAGGTCATCCGACTCGGAACGGCACGGCGCGCACCACTGGCCCCATGCGTTGAGGACGACGATCTCACCCTCGAAATCCGACAGGTGGATCTCCGCGTCGTCCTCCATGAGGGACTTCCCGTACACGTCGGCGACCGGGGCACGGTCCTCCGGGGCGTATTCGATGACCGTCTGCCCGCCGGGCGAGACGAACTCGAAGGTGCCGCCGATGGCCACGGCATCATGGCCGACGGTGTCGTCGGAACACGCCGTCAGCGTCATGGCCAGGCCAATGCCCGCCACGGCGGCGATGGTGCGGAAAAGGGGGCGCATGTCGGGTGCCGTCCGTTTCGAAGATCGGGGTCCACTGCAATGTAACGATAACGGCGCCGCGACACCGAATCACTGTTGGGGCCGCCGTCAGTCAGAGGTGGCCCGCCGGCTCCGAGTAGCGAACGTCGACGATGGTGTCGCCGAGGTAGACCAGCGACGTCACCGACGACAGATCGCACTGGCGGTTCGCCGGGTTGTGGGCCAGCCGCAGGCCACGGGCGCGACGCGCGGCGGCGACGACGCACAGCTGGTGCGTGACGATGATCGCCTCCCGGCCCTCCGCGGCCTCGCGGGCGCGGTCGATGGCACGGTACATGCGGTCGGCGATCTCCTCGTACGGCTCGCCCCAGCTGGGCACGCTCGGACGCAGCAGACGCGGCCAATAGCGCGGGTTCCACAGATCGGAATCCCAACCGCGGACGTGCAGCCCCTCGAAGGTGTTGCCCGCCTCCAGCACGTCGGCGTCGATGACCGGCTCCAGGCCCGTCACGCGCGTCACCGGCTCACACGTCTCGCGGGTGCGCTGCAGCGGCGAACACGCGACGTAGGCGACGTCGTGGCCGGCGAAGGACTCCGCCGTCGCCTCCGCCATCGCGCGACCCCGGTCCGACAGGCGGTAACCCGGAAGTCGGCCGTAGAGGATCTGCGACGGATTGTGCACCTCGCCATGACGCACCAGGTGGACGATCGTGCGCGGCGAATGGACGGGCATGCGCCCGGTGCCCGACCCGGTCACTTGCCGGCCTCCGGGGTCGCCGCAGCTGCGGCCTCGGCGGCCACGCGCGCGGCCGACTCGATGATCTCGAAGTCGTCGTCGGTGAGGGCGGAGGAGACGAACCACGTCTCGAAGCAGCTCGGCGGGGCGTAGACGCCGTTTTCCAGCAGCGCGTGGAAGAACGCCGGGTACCGGAACGTGTCCGCGGCCTTCATGTCGGCGAAGTTGCGGCCCTCCCCTTCCGCGAAACGCGGGGAGAAGAACGTGGCGGCGCGCTGGATGTTGTGGGCGACGCCCTCGGCGGTCAGCGCGTCCGACAGGATGCCCGCCATGCGGTCGGCGTTGGCGGCGACGGCCGCGTACACCGCATCGTCGGCGGCCCGGAGGCTGGCCAGACCGGCGGCGACGGAGACGGGGTTACCCGACAGCGTGCCTGCCTGGTACACGGGGCCCTGCGGGGCGAGGTGCTCCATGATGTCGCGGCGGCCGCCGAACGCCGCGGCGGGCAGACCGCCGGAGACGACCTTGCCGAACGTGGTCAGGTCGCCGGCGACGCCGTCGATGCCGTACCAGCCCTTGGCGGAGGTGCGGAAGCCCGTCATGACCTCGTCGAGGATCAGCAGGGCGCCGTCGTCGTTGGCGATGCGCTTGAGCTCGGCGTTGAAGCCCTCGCCCGGCGCGACGGTGCCCATGTTGCCGGCGGCGGCCTCGGAGATGATGCAGGCGATCTCGCCCGGGTTCTCGGCGAAGGCGCGGCGCACGGCGTCGACGTCGTTGTAGGGCACGACGATGGTGTCGGCGGCCGAGGCGCCGGTGACGCCCGGGGAATCCGGCAGGCCGAAGGTGGCGACGCCCGACCCGGCCGAGGCCAGCAGCGCGTCGACGTGGCCGTGGTAGCAGCCGTCGAACTTCACGACCTTGCTGCGGCCGGTGAAGCCGCGGGCCAGGCGCACCGCCGACATGGTGGCCTCGGTGCCGGAGTTGACCAGGCGGACCTCCTCCACGGAGGTGCGGTCGATGATCTCCTGCGCCAACTCGGCCTCGCCCGCGGTGGGGGCGCCGAAGGACAGGCCGCGGCCGGCGGCCTCGCGGACGGCCTCGACGACGGCCGGGTGGGCGTGACCCATGAGCATGGGGCCCCAGGAGCACACGAGGTCAACGTATTCGTTGCCGTCGACGTCCCGAAGACGCGACCCCTGCGCCGACTCGATGAAGCGGGGCGTGCCGCCCACCGAGCCGAATGCGCGCACGGGGGAATTCACTCCGCCCGGGGTCACCGCACGTGCGTCGGCGAAGAGCCGCGCGGATTTGTCCGTCTGCTGATTTGAGGTCCGCTGGGGTGTAGTCACGCCGCCCATCGTAGGGAAAACGCCCGCGCATCGGGCGCACCCGCCCCGTCCCGCGTCGCCTCCGGCGTCAGCTTCGGCCCATTGCGCGGGAGACCATGCGGCGCGACAGAGCCGGGCGTTTGCCGCCGCGGCCCATGATGCGGTTGAGGCGACGCGACCGCCATTCGATCCACAGCCCGACCAGCACCATGAGCACCGATGCGGTGAGGGGGTGCAGCACGCCCGCGACGGACAACACCAGCACTGCGATGTTGTAGCCCCAGGCGAAGGTGATGTTGCCGGACATGGTCCGGGTGACGTCGCGCGCCAGGGAGATGGCCTCCGGGATGGAGCCGACCCGCGAGCGCAGGGACACCACGTCCGACTCCTCGATCTCGAGGTCGTCGACGCCCGCGTCGGCCTCCATGAGCACGCCGACGTCGGCGACGCGGAGGCATTCGGCGACGTCGGAACCGCCGACCATCACCACGGTCTCCCCGCCGGCGTGGACGCCGCGCACGGCCGCGGCCTTCCGTCCGGGGACGATGCCCGCGTAGACGCGCGAAATGCCCAGGCGGTCGGCGAAGCGCCGGGCCACCGGGTACGGGTCGCGGGTGATCATGATGGTGTCGACGCCCATGTCCTCCAGCTCGTCGATGGCCTCGACTGCATCGGGTTTGATGTCCTCGCCGACGGTGATGACGCCGCGGATCTTGCCGCGCCAGCTGATCACCAGGGGCGTGCCGCCGCCCATCGCGGCGACGGCCATGCGCTCGTCCAGCGCCGACATGTCGCGGGGGCGCCACAGGCTGGCCTCGACGAAGCGCATTTCGACCTCGCCGTCGGAGTTGGCCACCGGCAATTCCGCCTGGCCGATGAACGCTCCGTCGGCGTCGATTTCGACGTGGTGGACCTCGATCCAGTGGGGGACGTCGCCGCCGCCGGTTCCGGAGTCCCGGGAGACGCGGCATGCGCGCACGATCGCGGCGGAGACCGGGTGGTCGGATTCCATCATCAGGGCGCCGGCGACGCGGAGGATCAGTTCGGGGTTCTCCCCCTGCGCCGCCTGCACCTGCAGGACGTGCATCTCCCCCTCGGTCAGGGTGCCCACGCGGTTGAACATCACGGAGTCCGCGACGGCCAGCGACCGGAACGCGTCGGCGTTGCGGATGAGCAGGCCGCGTTCGGCGGCGGAGAGAATGCCGATGCGCAGCGCCGTCGACGTCGACATGGCCAGGGCCACCGGCGCGATGCCGATGAGGATGGCCAGCGCCACGGCGAAGGCCCCGCCCGGGCCGCCGGAGACGAGCCACCAGATGCCGAACGCCGACACCGCCAGCGTCATCGTCCACGGCACGAGCACCGACGCGGAGCGCACTGCGGTCTGGTGGGCGACGTCCTCTTCGCGGATGGCGGTCTGGATCCACCGTTGAATGGCGGCCGCACGCGTCTTGGAACCGGTGCGCGACACGCGGACCTTGAGCTTCTGATCCAGGTTCATCGACCCGGCCCACACCCGGGAGTTGACCTTCACCTCGGTCGGCTCGGCCCCTCCCCCGACGGCCCGGGAGTCGACCCGGGAGGCGCCGCCGACGACGCTGCCGTCGACGGGGATGATCTGCCCGGGCGGGACGACGACGTCCTCGCCGATGTTGAGCTCCGCCACCGGCACGCGGCGATGCTCGGGTTTGGCGGCCTTGCCCGTCTTGCGCACCACGGTGACCTGACGGTCGGCGGGGATGCGCAACACGCTCATGGCGGCGCCGGTGCGCACGCGGTTGTATCTGGTGGCCAAGCGACCGGCCAACAGCAGCACGGTCACGCCGCAGGCGACGTCGAGGAAAAGCTCCGCGGGCGCATTGCGGTCGTAGTTGAAGGCGAACCACGTCGGCGACGTCGTGAAGCCGATCCGGCCCGCCTCACCGAAGACGATCTCCCCGATGGACCAGGCCCACGCGGCGAGGATGGCCACGGCACTGGCCCCGTCGAGCGCGGACATTCTCCTGCGCATCGACGCCAGCATCGCGCGGTGGAACGGCCAGCCGCCCCACAGCGCCACGACGGTGGTCAGGGCGGCGGCCCACCACTGCCATCCGTCGAATTGCCACGGCACGTGCAGCGACAGCACGAGCACCGGGATGCTCAGCAGCAGCGACACGATGAACCTCGTCCGCGTCACCAGGGCGCGGGCCGTGAACAGGACCTCGTTGGAGCCTTCCGCGAGCAGCGCTTCTTCACGACGACGGATCCTCGCCTCGGCCATCTGCTGTGCGGCGGCGGGCACGGCCGGACGGCGACGGGGCGCCGCGTCCAACCGGGTGGCCCGGCGGCGCAGCGAATTGCGGGTCAGGTAGGCGACGATGCCGTGTTCCTCGAGCGCGGCGATGAGCGTGTCCGGGGGCAAGTCGTCGGGGGCGGTGATCCACGCGCGGCCCGGCGAGTAGACGACGGTGGCCGTCACGTCGGGAAAAGCGTCGAGGATCTTCTCCGCCTCGTCTGCGGCCAGCGCCGACTCCAGGCCCTCCAGGACCAGACCGTAGGACGTCAGCCCCGTGCCGGTGCGGCGGGCCAGCCGCTGGTGGAGGCTTTCGTCGTCGTCATGGCGGCGCGACGACCGCAACCACGCGGCGGCCTCCTTCGCCTCATCGATGGCGCGGTTGACCCGTTCGTCGGTCTCGCGCAGTTCCCGCGCCTTGACGTGCTCGGCGTCATGCACCGATGCGTCCGCCGTCGCGGATCGCCCGCGATGGCCCGCACCCGCGGGGCCCGCCGACGTCGGGGTCGCCCCATCCTTGGGGTCCGGGGCGCCCTCGCCGGGTTCACTCGGGGCGGCGGTGCAATTCGGGGGCCGCGATGACGGGCTCATTGCGCCGCGCCGCCTTTGCCGGCCTTGAGGTCGCGGTACAGCAGGACGAGGCCGATGACCATCACGCCGGCGGGAACCGCCGTCCACGGCGTCACGGCCATGGCCATGCTGCCGGCGAGCGAGACGAACGCCACCAGGGCGATGACGCCCATCAGCACCCGGCGGACCACCTTCGACTCCCCGGCGGAGGGGGCGAGCACCGCGACGACGATCGCCGTGACGATGCCCAACACGCCGACGATGACGATGTCCCGGGAGACGTCGGCACGCACGCCGGAGCGATCCTCCGTGAGCACCAGCAAAGCCACGACGGCCTGCGCGATGGCCCCGCCGATCAACGTCAACAGCCATGCGGGGCGACCGACGGTTGCGTCAGCGGCCATGTCCGCCTTCCTTTCCACGACCACGCCGGGGACCCTTCCCCGACGCCGATCCCGGACCATCGCCGGAATCGCTTCCTCCGGCGCCAAAATACTCCATGGCGTTGCGCCCCGAGGCCAGCACGACGGCGGCGCCCGCGGCGGTGGCCGACGCGATGGTCAGGGCGCCGTCCGCGAGCTGAAGCGGAACCGGGGCCAGCGGCCACGGGCCGACCGGGCCGCCCATGAGCACGGTGAGCATGCGCACGATCAAATACGCCGAACCCGCCACGAGGATGAGGCGGGCCCACTTGGCGCCGGCGCGCATGCGGAACGTCAAAAACGCGAATATGCCCGCGAACACCACGGTGAGGAGCATGGTCAAGATCGCCGATCCGCGGGCCACCATGATCTTCTCGTCGGCGCTGAGCTCGGGGAACGAACCCCCGACCGGCTCGCCTCCGAAACCCGAGACGTCGAGCAGCGCGCCGGGGTTGAGCAGATTGATGGCCAGCGTGGTCATCGCCGCCGCAACCTGCAGCACGCACGTGGCCAACCACGCCTGCCAGGCGCCGACGATCTGCTCCGGCGGTGCGGGACGCTCGCTCATCGCTGCCGGAGCTTCCGGGCGATGTCAACGGCGAAGTAGGTGAGCACCTGCTCGGCACCGGCCCGGTGAATGCCCAGGACGGATTCCATCATCGCGGCCTCCAGGTCGATCCAGCCGTTGGCGGCGGCCGCGTGGATCATCGCGTATTCGCCGGACACCTGGTAGGCGGCGACGGGCACCGGCGACATGTCGGCGACCTCGCGCACGATGTCCAGGTACGCCATCGCGGGCTTGACCATCACGAAGTCGGCGCCCTCGGCGACGTCGAGCTCGACTTCCAGCAGGCTCTCGCGACGGTTCGCCGGATCCTGCTGGTAGGTGCGGCGATCGCCCTGCAGCGAGCTGCCGACGGCCTCGCGGAACGGGCCGTAGAAAGCGGAGGCGTACTTCGCCGAGTACGCCATGATGGCGACGTCGGCGTGACCGGCCTCGTCGAGCGCGGCGCGGATGACCTCGATCTGGCCGTCCATCATTCCGGACGGCGACACGATGTGGGCGCCGGCGTCGGCCTGGGCGACGGCCATGCGGGCGTAGTTGGTCAGCGTCGCGTCGTTGTCGACGACGGTGCGGCCCCAGCGGTCCTCCCGCAGCACGCCGCAGTGGCCGTGATCGGTGAACTCGTCGAGGCAGGTGTCGGCCATGATCAGCACGTCGTCGCCGAACTCGCGGCGCAGGCGCGACAGCGCCCGGTTGAGCACCCCGTCCTCCCGCCACGAACACGCGCCCTCGGCGTCCTTGTCCGAGTCCAGCGGCACGCCGAACAGGTCGACGCTGGGGATGCCCAGTTCCGCGGCCTCCTCGACCGCGCGAACCAGCGAATCCTCCGTGTGCTGCGCCACGCCGGGCAGCGAGGAGATCGGGCGGGGCCCGTCCAGGCCGTCGGCGACGAACATGGGCAGGATCAGATCATCGACCGCAAGCGACGTCTCCGCCGTCATCCGCCGCATCACCGGGGTGGAGCGCAGGCGGCGCGGCCTGCGGATCGGGGCGGGAACGTTGGCTGAGGGGATACCGGATTCCGTCATGCCCCCAGGGTACGGCCGACCGCCGGGAAACGGGCACCGGGGTCCCGCCCGCGGCCGACCCCGGCGTCGCCTACTCGGCGGCCGTTTCCGCCGTCTGCGCCGGGCCGTCGTCACGCGACTCGGCCGCAGCCTGCGGGGCCTGCGCAGCCTGCGGGGCCTTGGCCTCCGTGCTCCGCTTGCGGCGCTTCTTCCGCGGCGGCGGCAGCTGGCCGGCGGCACGCAGCGTGGCGACGTGCTCGGCCAGGGCGTCCACCAGATCGGTGATGCCCGCCCGCTCCGGCATGACGTCGACGCGCAGCCCGTACTCGCGGGCGGTGGCCGCCGCCATCGGGCCGATGCACGCGATGATGGTGCGCGCATGCGGCTTGCCCGCGATGCCCACCAGGTTCTTCACCGTCGACCCGGAGGTGAAGCACACGGCGTCGAAACCGCCGGTCTTGATCATGCTGCGGATCTCCGCGCTCGGCGGGGCGGCGCGCACCGTGCGGTAGGCGGTGACGTCGTCGACCTCCCAGCCCAAATCGATGAGCCCGTCGACCAGCACGTCGGTGCCGATGTCGGCGCGCGGCAGCAGCACCCGGTTGACCGGGTCCATGCCCTCGATGAACTCGGGGAACACCTCGACGACGCCGGCCGCGTTCTGGCGGGTCGGGTCGGGCAGCAGCTCGGGCGTGATGCCCAGCTCGCGGATCGCGGCCGCCGTCTTGTGGCCGACCGCGGCGATGCGCACGCCGGCGAACGACCGCGCGTCCAGGCCGAACTCGGTGAACTTGTCCCACACCGCGTTGACGGCGTTGACCGACGTGAACACCACCCACTGGTAGCGCCCGTCGACCAGGCCCTTGACCGCGCGCTCCATCTGGGCGGGGCTGCGCGGCGGCTCGATGGAGATGGTCGGCACCTCGATCGGAATGGCGCCATGGGCGGCCAGGCGGGTGCGCATCGGGCCGGCCTGGCCCTTCGCGCGCGGCACCAGCACGTTCCAGCCGTACAGCGCGCGGTTTTCCCACCAGCTGTACTTCGAACGCTTGTCGACGCCCTTGCCCAGGGTGACCACCAGCGGGCCGGACAGGTCGCCCGACAACTGGGCGAGGGTGCCCAGCGTGACGTCGTAGGTGCGCTGCAGGCGGGTGGTGCCGTGGACGGTCACCGAGGCCGGCAGCGAGTCCGGCAGGCCCCGGGCGGACAGTTCCCCGGCGATGGCCGACAGGTCGTCCTCGACGGCCTGCAGCACCAGCGGCTGCGGGGCGGCGGCGAGCTCGTCCCAGTCGACGTCGGCGCGCCCGAGATCGGTTTCGGTGTACGTCGAGCCCAGGGCGATGCCGGCGAAGGCCGGGACCGTCGACGGCACGGACATGCCGGGCACGATCTGGAACTCGATGTTGTTGCGCGACACGGCGTTGATCTCGGCGAGCACGGCGTCGCTGGTCAACGGGTTGCCGGCGACGAGGCGGACGACGTCGTGGCCGCGGCGGGCCTCGGCGACGAGGGCGCGGCTCATTTCGGTGGGGTCCTCGATGGGCTCGCGGATGTCCGCGGCGGTCGGCGGGGCGGGGCGCGGCGGCTTGC
Source organism: Corynebacterium freneyi (assembly GCF_030408835.1). Taxonomy (NCBI): domain Bacteria; kingdom Bacillati; phylum Actinomycetota; class Actinomycetes; order Mycobacteriales; family Corynebacteriaceae; genus Corynebacterium; species Corynebacterium freneyi. The sequence continues at coordinate 285,866 of NZ_CP047357.1, read as the reverse complement.
GGCGCGATCCCGAGGCCTTCGCGTCGGCGCACAGGCGCTCGTAGGCCTCCTCCGCCTCGCGAAGGACGTCCTCCGGCACCGGGAGATCGGCGGCGACGAGTTCGCGTACGCCCGGCATAACGTCGGGGTCGACGAAGGCTACGGAAGTGCCGGCGAGGACTTCGCGGGCGCGCAGCGTCAGCAGGTCCGGGTTGCCCGGGCCCGCGCCGACGAACAGGATTCGTCCGGCGGGCGTCGTGCGGGGGGTGCTCATCGTGGTGGCGTTGCTCTTCTTCTCGGTGGTTCGGGGGGCGGGTTTGTCTGAAACGGAGGGCCGGCGGGCCCCGGGCGTCAGCGGAGGGTGTCTCCCATGACGTCGTGGGCGCCCTGCTCCAGCAGTCGGGCGGCGACGGCGCGGCCGATCTCCTCGGCGTCTTCCGGGGCGCCGACGCCGGATTCGACCAGGCGGCGGGACCCGTCGAGGGCGAACACGCCGGCGGTCAGCTCCAGACGGCCGTCGTCGGTGATCTCGGAGTGCGCGGCGACCGGCGCGGTGCAGCCGGCCTGCAGCTCGGAGAGGATGGTGCGTTCGGCGCGGGCGCGGGCGTGCGATTCGGCGTCGTCGAGGCGACCGAGGATGAGCGCCAGGCGCTTGTCGGCGGCGCGGCACTCGACGGCGAGGGCGCCCTGGGCGGGGGCCGGCATGAGCACGTCGACGGCGAGGGATTCGGCGGCGCGGTCGAGGCGGCCGGTGCGGTCCAGGCCAGCGCGGGCCAGCACGACGGCGTCGAGGTCGTCGTCGACGCGTCCCATGCGGGTTTCGATGTTGCCGCGCAGCGGGCGGATGTCCAGGTCGGGGCGCACGGATCGCAGCTGGGAGACGCGGCGCGGGGCGGAAGTGCCGACCTTGGCGCCCTGCGGCAGCTCGGCCAGCGGCAGGTTGCCGCGGGAGATGAGCACCTCGCGCGGGTCGACGCGCTGCGGCACGGCGGCGATGATCAGGTCGTCTTCCGGCGCGGTGGGCAGGTCCTTGAAGGAGTGGACGGCGACGTCGCAGACGTCTTCGCGCAGCGCGTGGCGCAGGGCCTGGGTGAACACGCCGATGCCGATCTTCTCCACCGGGTCGTGGCGGTTGGCGTCGCCGGCGGTCTTGACGATGACCAGCTCGGCCTCGTGGCCCATGCGGATCAGCGCGTCGCGCACGTGGCCGGCCTGGGTGGTGGCCAGTTCGGAGCCGCGGGTGCCGATGCGGATCACGGGCCGGTCGTCCCCGGCGACTCCGGCGTTGGCGTCGGTGCGCTGGGTGTCGGTGTTGGTGTCAGCCACGGTTTCCTCCGGTTGTGGATCGCATGATGCCCTCGATGTCCGCGGTGCCGCGCATGCGGCCCATGCGGTCGCCGACCATGAGGTCGGCGGGGATGTCGGTGTCGGCGTACAGCGACTGGGGCGTGGACAGCGGAAGGTCGAACAGGCGTTGCAGGGCCTGTGCGTAGGACGTGCCGCCGGGTTCCCCGGACAGCTTCTTCACCTGGACGGTGGGCACGTGCAGGAGCTTGTCGACGACCCGCCGCACGGTTCGTCCGACCTCCTCGCGCTCGCGCTCGGTGAGTCCGGGGGTCTTCGCCTCCAGCCGGAGCAGTTCGGCGGAGACGACCTCGGCGGCCTTTTCGCGCAGCGCCTTGACCGTCGGCGCGGCCTCCAGTGCGCGCTGCGCCTGCAGGTAGCTCTTCAGCTCCTCGTCGACGATCGCCCGGGCGGCGATTTCGTCGTCGCGGCCGAGTTCGCGGGTCGACGTCATCTGCAGGTGCTCGATGTCGAACAGCGCGATGCCCTGCAGTTCGCCGACGCCGTCTTCGACGTCGCGCGGCATCGACAGGTCGGCGATGGCCAGCGGGCCGGCGTCGCGGACGTGGTCGATGAGGACGACGGGGCTCATCGCGCCGGTGGCGGTGACGAGGATGTCGACGTCGTCGAGGACGTCGCGGTAGTCCTCCAGCGCGATGGCGCGGGCCGGGACACCCGCCTCGATGGAGTGGTCGGCCAGGTTCTGCGCGCGATCGAGCGTGCGGTTGGCGACGGTGATGTGCGAAACGCCGGCGCGGCCCAGGTGGGTGGCGGCCAGCGAACTCATGGCGCCGGCGCCGAGGATCAGCGCGTTGTTCCCGGCCAGACCGTCGGCGTCGCCCGGACGGTAATCGGGGTTGATGGCGCGGATGGCCTCGTCGACGGCGACGGACACCATCGAGGCGCCGGCCTCGTCGATGTCGGTCTCCGAGTGGACGCGCTTGCCGGTGTGGAGGGAACGCTGGGCGAGGTCGTGGAGGGTGCGGCCGACCGCCCCGTGCTCGTCGGCGCTCTGGTAGGCGGCGCGGATCTGGCCGATGATCTGCTGCTCGCCGATGACCATGGAGTCCAGCCCGGAGGCGACGGACAGCATGTGCTCCGCGGCGCCTTCGGCGTAGCGGACGTAGAGGTGGGGCGTCAGATCGTCGACGTCGAGGCCGGAGCGGTCGACGATTTCGCGGATGACCGCCGACAGGCCGGCGTGGAATCCGCGGGCGGCGACGTAGTATTCGACGCGGTTGCAGGTGGATACCAGCATCGCCTCGGACACGGCGTCCTCCTCGAGGAGCCGGGCGAGGGTCTTCGGCTGATCCGTGTCGGCCACGGACACGCGCTCCAGCATGGACACTGGCGCGGACCGGTGCGACATCCCGACGAGCAGCACACTCACGGCATAACCACCGCTATCCGTTCCTCCTCCATCCGGCGTGTCGATTCGGCGGCCGGATCTCGATTTCCGCCCGGCCGTACGGTTTGCGACGCCGTCGCCACGCGGATCCTGATCGAGGTGAAAACGGCGCGAACCGGGGTGACGGCGCATGACGCCGACCCCGGTGCGGATGCCAGATCCACCATGCCCTAGGGTGATGACAGGCGTTGTGCGCCCGCCACCGCCGTGGGCTCATTTTCATCAACGGTAGACCGTTCCGGGGGTATTCCACAAACGCGCGCATCCCCCATCATTGCCCGATGTAGCTCATCGGGGGCGCCCATTCCCCGCCCCGCCGCGTCAGCTCAGGGCGTCGATCAGATCCTCGTCGTCGATCTCCCAGCAGGCGATCTCCTCGCCGTCGACGAGCACCACCGGCACCCGATCCCCGAACTCGACGGCGTCGGCCCCGTCTCCCGCATCGACGTCGACGACCTCCACGGTCGCGCCGAAACGCTGCGCGATGGGCCGGATCTGGGCTTCCACGCGGGCACAGGAACCACAGGTCGCGCGGGTCATGAGCGTGACGACGGGCATGTCGTCGCCCCCTTTCGTCGCAGGTGCGGGCAGTCGGCCGGTTTCGGGCGGCCGCGGCACCCGGCGCGCGACGCCCCTTCCCGACACGGAAAAACCGGGGAAAGCATACGATGAACCCACCGGCGTGCGGCCCACCGGCCGCCGATCGTCGGCAGCTCCCGCGAGAAGTTTAGGAAACCCAGTGTCCACTCCCGGATCCGACCGGCCGTCCCTGTTGCCGGGCGACATTTTGTCGGAACTGCTGCCCTCGCACGGAACGGTGCGCAATTTCCTGGAGACCGTGGCCCTGCGCCCGCTCGACGGGGAGTCGCAGCGCGCAGCCGGCGAGGCCGCGGCACTGGCCGCGATGGGCGACGTCTACGGCATCGACTCCGACGAGCTGCTGGTCGGCTACCGGTCCGTCCACGGCGCCGTCGATGCGGCCGGCGGGTCCGAACGGCTGTCGGAGCCCCACCCGGACATTCCGCAGGACGTCGGCACCGCCGCGTTCTTCGACGTGGACAACACCCTCGTCCAGGGTGCGTCCATCTTTCTGTTCGGCGCGGGCCTGGCCCGCCGGGGTTTTTTCGACTTCCGGGAGCTCGGCGGGATGCTGTGGAAGCAGGTGAAGTTCCGGGTGTCCGGCTCGGAAGACGCCGACGACATCGCCGACGCCCGCGAGCAGGCGCTGGCCTTCATCAAGGGCCACGACGTCGCCGAGACCGTGGCGATGGCGGAGGAGATCTTCGACGAGATCATCGGCGACCGCGTCTACGCGGGCACCCGCGAGTTGGCGGACCTGCATCTGCAGGCCGGGCAGGAGGTGTGGCTGGTGACGGCCGCGCCGGTGCAGCTCGCGCAGGTCATCGCCAAACGCCTGGGTCTGACCGGTGCGCTCGGCACGGTGGCCGAAGTGGAGGACGGCAAGTTCACCGGCCGACTGGTCGGCGACATCCTCCACGGTCCGGGCAAAAAGCACGCCGTCGCCGCGCTGGCCGCCTCCTCGGGGCTGGACCTGTCGCGGTGCGCGGCGTACTCCGACTCCGCCAACGACGTGCCCATGTTGTCGATGGTCGGCTCCGCCGTCGCCGTCAACCCCGACCGACGGCTTCGCCGCATCGCCGAAGAACGCGGGTGGGCCGTGCGCGAATACCGCACGATGCGCCGCACGATGTTCCGGACCGCCCGCTGGGCCATCGTCGCCTCCGGCATCGGGGCGTGCGCCGCCGGAGGCTACCTGGCGTGGAACGAGCTGAGGGAACGCGGCCGCCGAAGGGCCCCTCAGTAAAACGCGCTCGTGCGATCCCGCAGGGTGCGCAGCAGCCGGGCCTGGATGCGCCTCTTGACCTCATCCGCCAATCCCAGGACCGACACCGGGTCGTCGTGAAGCCGAATCGGTGCGGAATCACCGCCCGCCCCCGGCTCGGGGGCCTCCATCAGTCCGCCGCGGTAGCCCTCCGCCCACTCCCGCGGGTTGATGGGATCGAGGACGTCGATGCGCCACTTCGACGGCAACGGCACCGCACCGACGACGCCCAACCACGGGAAAAACGGCGTCGTGGGAATGTACGGAATGCCCAGCCCTCGGGCGATGGACAACACGACGTCGCGCACCAACTCGATGAGCGCCTTGCGCTCCGCCGCCCCCTCCGGCCCCAGCGCCCAGGCGGGCAGGTCCTTCAGCGGCGTCGTCGCACCTTCCGCCAGCACGTCGGCGATGCCCCACACCAGCGACTCCAGCGCCTCGTCGACGGGGGCGGCGCCCTCCGCGTGCCCGATGTTCGACGTTTTCATTCCCTCGGCGCCCAACAACGCCGAACCGCGGAACACCGCACCGAGCTGCGGGTAGATCTCCTCCGCACCGACGATGGACACCGGGACGATCGTCGCCCCGTGGCGCAGGGCCGTGGCCGCGAACCCGCCGCGACCGAACGCCTGCAGCTGGTACCGCTGCGTGTACGGCTTGCCCAGGCCGCGGTAGCCCTCCGGGAACACGCCGACCATCTCGCCGGCCTCCAGCAACGCCGCCGCCGCGTCCCTGTCGGCCCGCACCGCGCCGACCTTCGTGGCCAGGTCGGACACCACCGGCAGCGAAAACGCCACGTCGCCGGCCAACAACCGCAGCAACCGGCCCGACTCGCGGTGCAGCGACAGCTGCGTCATGATCGCGTCGACCGGCAGGTTGCCGGAATGGTTGGCGACGATCATCGTCGGCCCGTCGGCGGGGATGCGGTCCCCGCCATGCAATTCCACGCGAAACCAATGGTCGTGCAGCGGGGCGAGGGCGGGGAACCACGTCTCCTCGACGAACTCGAGGTCGGGTTCCGAAATCATGCCCACGACGATACCGGGCGGAACCGGCGCTCACCGGCGCGGCGGGGCGTCGCCACGCGAAAACGACGAAACGCCCGCCCCACCTGACGTGGAACGGGCGCCGTGGGCCCTCGGGGCGGGCGATGCCGCCGCGTGGCCTACTTGCCGAGCTTCCGGCGCTGCACTCGGGTGCGTCGGAGCATCTTGCGGTGCTTCTTCTTCGACATGCGCTTGCGGCGCTTCTTGATGACGGAACCCATCGGCTCGACCTCGCTATTCGTTGACTTCTTGCTGGCTTATCGCGACCGACGCGACGCCCCGGCACCGGCTCCGCAGTCGGACGGAGGGCGAATCATGGGGCGCGTCGGGCGCCAATCGGGTCAATCATAGCGGGGAGCCGGGTGCCGGGGTCAAACGCCCCTCACCCGCCACCGTGCGCGAAACGCGGCGAACGACCCGTCGGGGGGGGGGACTTACCCGGCGTCGTAGAAGGACGAGTCCAGGTACGTCTTGACCGCGCTCTCGTGAACGCGGAAGGAACGGCCGACGCGCACCGCCGGCAGCTCGCCGGCGTGGACCAGGCGGTAGACGGTCATCTTCGACACCCGCATGATCTCGGCGACCTCGGCCACCGTCAGAAACGTCCCGTTCTCGGCATTCGTCATATCGTTTTCCCTTCAGCGCATTCCGCGCGCTGCAGGCTTCCCCTCCTGCAGAGACTGTGAACACGCGGTTGCTTCTTAGACCTTACCGTTATCGATGGTGCCATTGCGATACAAGGGCGCGAATGGGGCAACCGTTACGTTTGTTGCTGGTGCGTCCCCGGTGTCGCGCTCGCCGCCCGTGCGCCCGTCATCTGCGGAAACCCTCTCCCGGAAGCGAAGTGGCGCGGGCCGGAAGACGCCACCCGGGCGGGGGCGGCGCATCCGGGTTCCGCCGCACATTTCCTACCCGCCTTTGCTTTACGACGAGCCGGCCCGACTACTTACCGGCCGGGCGCCCCATGGCGGCCGACTTGTCGCGGCACGCGCGCATGGCCCGAATGACCGCGCGGCGCAGTCCCTCCTCTTCGAACGTGCTCGTCGCGGCGGCGGTGGTGCCGCCCGGGGAGGACACGTCGGCGCGCAGGGACACGGGGTCGGCGCCCTCGGCCATCATCATTTCGGCGGCGCCGGCGGCGGTGGCGGTGGCCAGACGCTGGGCCTGGTCGCGCTTGAGGCCCAGGGTGACGCCGGCGTCGACCATCGCTTCGACGAACTGGAAGAAGTACGCCGGGCCAGAGCCGGACACCGCGGTGACGGCGTCCATCTGCTTTTCCTCGACGACCTCGACGTGGCCGACCTTCTCCAGCAGCGCCTCGACCTGGGCGACGTGGTCGTCGTTGGCGAAGCGGCCGGGGGCGATGGCGTTGACGCCGCGGCCGACCAGCATCGGGGTGTTGGGCATGACGCGCAGGACGGGGGTGCCGACGGCGCAGACCGACTCGAGCTCCTCCAGGGTGATGCCGGCGGCCATGGACGCGACGATGGTGTCGCCCTCGCCCTCGTCGATGACGCCGGAGATCTCGTCGAGCAACGGGACGATGCCGTGGGGCTTCACGCACAGGAACACCACGTCCGCGCCGTCCACCGCCTGCTCGGCGTCGTCGGCGTCGACGATGCCGTACTGGTCGCGCAGCTCCTTGCGGCGCTCGGGCGACCGCTGCACCAGGTAGATGGACTTGGGGTCCACGCCACCGTCGATGAGGCCGCCGATGAGGGCGCCGCCGATCTTTCCTCCGCCGATAACAGCAATTCGTGTCATGGTCGGCCAGTGTGCCAAAAGCGCCCCTCCTTGGCTAACCAAGAAGGGGCGCTGCCGGGGTGTCGGCGCTCGCTCGCGGATCAGACCATGGTGAGCACGTACGGCGCGAAGGAGACGACCAGGCCGACGATGCCGGCGAGCACCGGGGTCAGCCGGTCTCGCTCGCGGCGGATGAGGTTGACGCCGATGACCAGGCCGAAGGAGAAGGCCACGGCGATGACCGCGACGACGGCCTTCGGCAGGGCCATCCAGAGCATCAGGAACAGCGCGAAGATCAGGCCGCCGAACAGCAGGCCGACGATCGTCTGGGCGATGAGTAGGCCGATGGACAGCGAATTGTCCTCGACGTAGTCCTCGCGGTCCTTCGTCGACTTCGGGGCACCGGACTCCTTCACCGCGGGGGCCGCGGCCGTCGCGGAGGCGGCGGAGGCTTGCGGGTCGACGGATTCCGGCTCATCCGACGGGTCGGAGAAGTCGACGAAGCCGCGGCGACGCTGGTCCTCGATTTCCGGCTCGGCGTCGTACTCCTCGCCGTACTCCGCGACATGGTCGTAGTCGGAATCGGAGTCGTAGTCGGCGTCGTATCCGGAGTCGTAATCGTCTTCGTAGTCGGCCACGTATCCGGAGTCGTGGTCCGAGCCGTAGTCATCCTCGTATTCCGCGCCGTACTCCGCGTCGTGTTCGCGGTAGGCGGCGGGCACGTCGTCGACGTGATCGACCATTGCGGCGGAACCGCCGGTGAACGTGCCGTCGGCGATGGCGGAACCGTCGAAGGCGCGGTCGCCGGCCGCATCCCATTCCCGGGCCGAAGCGGCGTCGTCGACCGCGACCTCCGCCTCGGCTTCGTCATCTTCCACGACCGGGATGACGTTCGTCGGGCGATCGTCGTAGGCCATGGAGCCCTCGAGGACCTCGCGGGCCATCGGACCGGCTTCGGCGACGGGCTCGCTGCCCGTCCGGGCGTCGTGGAACTTGGTGAACGTGAAGGTGATCTCGCCGGTCTCGTCGTTGGCCATCACCGGGCGCGGATCGACGGGAACGGCGGATGGGATGGAGAACGGCTCGCGCGGCTCGCGCGGTTCCTCGACGTCGACGGGCTGCTCGGCGACGGGCTCGGCCACCGATTCCTCGTCTGCGGCCGGCTCCTCCCCAGGCTCATCGGCGGCCGGCTCCTCCACCGGCTCTTCGGCGACCGGTTCCTCCGGCGTCTCGGCCGCGGGCTCTTCGACCGCTTCCTCGACGGACTCGGCCTCGACCGACTCGGCCTCGGCGGAATCGTCTTCGTCCGGAACCTCGGCAGCCTCGGCAACCTCGGCGGCCCCAGTGGACTCCGGGGCCTCGCCGACCTCGCCGGTCTCGGTGACCTCAGTCGAATCGGCGGTCCCGGTGACCTGGTCCTCGACCCGATCCTCGATCTGCTCGTCGTCCTCGACGGCGGCGTGGGCTCCGCGGCGGGGACCATCGGCCTTGACGCGCGGGATCGAACCCGTCAGTTCGGCGACGGAAATGCCACCTTCCTCCAGGCTGCGGCGCCGACGACGCGGGCGCTCCGCGGGCTCGGCGGAGCCGCCGCGCTCCTTGTCACGGCGCGCCAGCAGCTCGGCAACGGTGAGCTTCTCGTCGCTCATCTCATCCCTTTCCGTACAGATTGCCGTCGAGGCGACGCAAAATCACGCCTTCGCGCAGCGCCCACGGGCAAATCTCCACCTGCTCGATCCCCAATGCTCGCATACTCGCCTCCGCCACGAGGGCACCCGCGACGATCTGGTGGGAGCGATTCGAGCTCACGCCCTCCAACTCTGCACGGTCGGCGGCCGTCATGCGGGAGATGAACGCGATCAGCTGGCGCAGACCGGGAGCGGTCAGGGTGCGCTTGACGCGCGGACCCGCCGAGCTCGGCGCGGCACCGGTCAGGCGCGCCAGGGTGCGGAACGTCTTCGACGTGGCCACCGCCAGATCAGGCTCACCCAGGGTGCGCAGATGACGGGCCGGCTCCACGAGCTCGGCGTCGATGTAATCGCGCAGCAGATCGATCTTCTTGCGCGACGGCGGATCAGTGTCGAACCACTCGTGAGTCAGGCGGCCGGCGCCCAGCAGCAACGAATACGCCGCCTCCGGATCCTCGTCGGTGCCGGACGTCAGCTCCAGCGAACCACCGCCGATGTCCAGATTGACGATCCGCCCGGCCGACCAGCCGTACCAGCGGCGCACCGCCAGGAAGGTCAACCGCGCCTCGTCCTCGCCGGAGAGGATCTCCAGGCGAATGCCGGTCTCCTTCTCCACGTGATCGAGCACGTCGTCGGAATTGTTGGCGTCGCGAACCGCCGACGTGGCGAAGCTGATCATCTCTTCGCACCGCATCTGCTCGACCAGGCCCTTGGCCTCGGCGACGTAACCCGTGAGCTTGTCGATGCCCTTCTTCGACAAATCATTGTCGTCGTCGAGGTACTCGACCAGCTTCATCGTCGACTTCGTATCGCTCATCGGGGTGGGGTGCCCGCCGCGGCGGGCGTCGACCATCACCAAATGAACGGTATTGCTGCCAACGTCCAATACACCTAATCGCACGTGTCTCAGGTTAGACGGTCTACCGTGTTCCGGTGTGAATCAGCTCCACCCCCGCCCCGGACGGGGAACCGCACCATCCCCGGCGGAAGTCGCCCCCGATTTCCCCCGCGAATGGTTCGAGTTCACCAACCCGGAGGACCCCGACCACGTCATCACCTGCGATCTGACCTGGCTCCTGTCCACGTATTCCTGCGTGTTCGGCACCGACGCGTGCCGCGGAATCGACTCCGCCAACACGGACGTGGGCTGCTGCGGCCACGGCGCCTTCCTCTGCGACGAAGAGGACCGCGACCGCCTGACCGCCACGGTCCGGGCGATGGAAGCCGACGCCGGGGACGGGCCGTCGGAAAGCGGATGGTGGCAAAACCGCCCGCAGTCCGTCACCGCCTGGTTCCGCGACATCGACTCCGGCGTGGACGAGCCCCTGGAACCGTGGCTCGAATGGGACGAACTCGACGACGAGGACGGCAACCCCGAACCGGCGCTGAAAACCCCGGTGATCGACGGCGCCTGCATCTTCGCCAACCGCGCGGGCTGGCCCGGCGGCGCGGGCTGCGCCCTCCACCAGTGGGCCGTCGCCCACGACGTCGACCACGTCAAAGCCAAGCCCGACGTGTGCTGGCAACTCCCCCTACGTCGCCTCGAGGCCTACGAAGAGCGCCCCGACGGCCACGAAATCCTCCGCACCACCATCACGGAGTACGACCGCCGCGGCTGGGGCAACGGCGGCGAAGACTTCGACTGGTACTGCACCGGCGCCCCCGAAGCCCACGACCACGCCGACGCCATCTGGAAAACGCACGAATCCGAACTCGTCGAACTCATCGGCCGTGCCTGCTACGAGATCCTCGCCGACCATTGCCGCACGCGCGAGGCCGCCGGACTCGCCGGGGCGTTCGGCCCCTCCGGGTACCCGCTGCTGGCCATCCATCCCGCGACCCGCGCGGCCGCCGAAGGTTTGCTTGCCGACGAAGTGTGATTCGGCGCCCGGGCCGGGCTACATCGATCGAAATCCATTCAGGCGCGCGCGGATAATTCGGCATCAAGCGTCCATACTGCAATATTCGAGAGCGGAATCTGCGACCGCTCCGAGTACTCTGCTCGCTCAGCCAAGATCATGCAGTCCCCGGCGCCAACCTTCTGGGCCAACCTCTCCACGAGGTCATCACCGCTAGCGGTAGTATTCCGCAATCGTCGGATCATCGTTGGATCCCATGTTAGTTCATTGGGGATCCAGGGTGACTCACCACTTTCGACCTTTGCGAGAGTCTTATCGAAACGCTGCGCGGCTTCCCTCCTCTGATGGCCGTCCGACAGTTGCGCGATATGATTGCCCGTCTCCACCACGGCGGTAACCGGGAGAATCATCGTCACCATGGCTTTTTTGTACGTCTTGAACTGGGGGATCACCGATTCTCGGTCCTGATTCTTGCCGGGAACATCCAACAAGCACGTCAACACTGACGTGTCAACGAACACCACCCGCGGCATAGCCGACATCAGGCAATCCCGAAAATATCATCGAAGGAATGAATATTCTGTTCCGACCGAAACGGGCCAGTCAAACGTCCGGCGGTTACGTTGTCACCGATGCTGCCCCGGGCCATGTCCTCAGGATATTGCGGCAAGTCCACCATCGGAACCAGGCAGCTGAGGCCAGTTTGCGAATCGCGGTAACAAACCAGGATGCTCTCGTTCAGCGAACCTTCAGCTGCATCGAGCAACGCAGGACTATGTGTCGTCGCCACAACCTGTCGCGAAGATGAATCCACCGCGTCGACCAGCAGGTCTAACAACAAGCTGGCTTGCGATGGGTGCAACCCATTTTCAATCTCCTCGACAAAAACTGCGGGAACAGCTGAATTTCTCTTCCCGGGTACGCCTACTTCAAGGAGTTCCGCGTCTGCAAGCAGCACAAGCGCAACACCGAGAACACGCAAGAGTCCGTCGCTCATCTCGCGGGCCGGGGTGAACTGCTCTGCACCCGCCTCAAACGGGCCAAGTGCTTCCCGAAGGCCCACCATGACGTCTCCCAGCGAGGTGTCACTGAAGTCGAGCCCCCGGACACGTTCATCCACGATGCGTTCTACGAGATCTTGGACATGCCCAAACGCCTCGGGTTGCCGATCCTGCAAACGGTGAAGAGTCGCGGAAAAGTTGTCTGCGTGTCGTCGGAGCTTGTAATCAGTTCGCGGCACGAAGGCTCTCATACGAGTCGGAATCGGGTCCAGCTGGTACATCGACCCCAGCGTTGAACGAACTGCTGCGACGCCGGCGCGGACGTCATCGTCCGCATCGGGTACGGCTTCGACTTGTCCGAGAACGGCTCTATCCCGCCAAAAATCAATGACGGGATTAGTCCCCTTCTTGCCATTCGCCACCGCGCGCCCAATGCCAGGAGAATCATCGTCGTGCAACACCCGAGGCGGCCCAATCAGGCTCTTCGTCTTACCGGAGGTCATGGATTCAAGTCGTTCGTCCACGACAGCCAAACGATCGCCGACTTCGACTTCAATGTCCCACGAATAGACCGTCGCTCCCATAGAAACATCGCACCCGAGGGAAAAGGAGTCCGTACCATGCGGGGCACACCCTCGGCTACCACCCCGGATCGCTCCATCCGGACTCGTCGAGTCATCCAGGACCTTGGCTAGCGGCCCTCCACCGGCGATCCGGGCCAGTACGGACACCGCGTCGAACACGTTCGACTTTCCCGAACTATTCCGCCCCGTAATGAGCAGCAAAGGAGGAATCGCCAGTCGCGCGTCTCGAAACGACTTGAACGAAGTGAGTCGCAGTTCCGTGAGTATCGGTGAAGCTGCCATGTCCAAATCCTATTCACACTTAGCTAATCTCGGTGGCCCGCCGCAGATTACCCCCGGCCCACCCGGCTACTCTTCGAACTTGTAGCCCAACCCGCGCACCGTGACCAGGTGCCGCGGACGCGACGGATTGACCTCGATCTTCGAACGCAGACGCTTGATGTGCACGTCCAGGGTCTTCGTGTCGCCGACGTAATCGGCGCCCCACACCCGGTCGATGAGCTGCCCGCGGGTGAGCACCCGGCCACTGTTGCGCAGCAGGTACTCCAGCAGGTCGAACTCCTTCAGCGGCATGGACACCGCCTCGTCGTCGACCGTGACGACGTGACGCTCGACGTCCATGACCACCCGGCCGCCCCGCAGGACGTCCTCCTCCAGCTCGTCGCCCTCGAACTCCTGCTCCCCGCCACGGCGCAGCACCGCGCGGATACGGGCGATGAGCTCGCGGGAACTGTACGGCTTGGTCACGTAATCGTCCGCGCCGATCTCCAGGCCCACGACCTTGTCGATCTCGCTGTCGCGGGCCGTGACCATGATGACCGGAACATTCGACCGCAACCGGAGGTTCTTGCACACCTCGGTGCCGCTCATGCCCGGCAACATCAGGTCCAACAGGACGATGTCGGGATCATGCGCCTCGAACTCGGCCAACGCGGTCGGGCCGTCGCCCGCGATGCGGACCTCGAAGCCCTCCTTCTTCAGGAGGAACGCCAACGGTTCGGCGAGGGCGGCCTCGTCTTCGACGATGAGAACGGAGGTCACGGGTGGGATCATCCTTCCTTCTTCAGGGCCGGCAGTTCGAGGGTGAAGGTCGAGCCGGTGCCGGGCCTGCTCCAAATCTTAATGGCCCCCTTGTGGTTGGCGACGACGTGTTTGACGATCGCCAAACCGAGGCCAGTGCCGCCGGTAGAGCGGGAACGCGCCTTGTCGACGCGGAAAAATCGCTCAAAAATACGTTCCTGGTCCGCAAGTGAGATGCCGATGCCGCGGTCGGTGACGCGGATGGCGACGGTGTCGCCGTCCGTCATCTTCACCGACACGCTGACGGGCGTCTGCTCCGGCGAGTAGTTGACGGCGTTGGTGATCAAGTTGGCCACCGCCGTGATGAGCAGCGAACGGTCGCCCATGACCATCAGCCCCTCCTCGCAGTCGGTGCTCACCGAAATGCCCGCCTGGTCCGCCAGGATCTTGGTGCGGTACACGGCGGCGTCGACGATCTCCGACACCTTCAGCGGCTCCATGTCGGGCAACGCCTCCGCGCCCTGCAACTTCGACAGCGAAATCAGCTCGGTGATCATCGTGGACAGGCGCTTCGCTTCGCGCGTCAGGCTCTCGCTGAAATGCTCGACGGCTTCCGGGTCGTCCTTCGCCTCCGCCAGCGCCTCCACCAGCAGGCTCATCGCGCCGACCGGGGTCTTCAGCTCGTGCGAGACGTTGGCCACGAAGTCTCGGCGCGCGGCCTCCATGCGCACCAACTCCGACTCGTCGGTGGCGTAGAGCACCACGAACCGGTCGTCCGCCATGGTCAACGGGCTGACCAGGCAGCGCACCGACTTGTCGGGCGCACCCGCCCGGCGCGCCGGAATGACCAGGTTGAGCTCCTGCTCCTCCTGCGTGTCGAACACCCGCAGCGCCGCCTCCCAGCCGAGGTCGTGGAGCACGCGCTCGTGCATGAGCCCGAGCTGGTGCGCCTGCGGGTTCGACAGGAGGACGTCGCGGGAAATGTCGACGACCACGATGCCCGTCGGGGCGCCCTGGATGGCCAGATGCAGAACCTGGGCGATGGTGGTGACGCGTTCCTCCGCCCCCGACCGCTTCTTCGTCACCGCCTTGACCACTCCGGTGACGGCGCCGCCGCCGATGAGAACCGCGGCCATCACGGCCGCACCCACTAACGCAGCGAAAATGGTGGAGGTCACGAAACCACCCTATCGCCTCCCCGACCCCCGCGCCCGGCGACCCGGACCCGCCGCGCGCGCCATCCCCCACCCCGGGGCACACGCGAAACCTCGTTCGCCACACCGGAAATGCCGCACGGCGGTTGAATGGACGCCGACGACAAGGGCCGCGCCCGCCGAAGCGGACGCGGCCCTCATACCGCGGAAAGCGGAGGCGTTACTTGTTGCCCTGGTTGGCCACGGCGGCGGCGCCGGCGGCGGCGGCCTCCGGGTCCAGGTAGGTGCCGCCCGGGTTCTGGACCTTGCCCTCGGCGTCGAACTCGTAGACCAGCGGGATGCCGGTCGGGACGTTGACCTCGGCGATGGCCTCCGGGGTGATGCCGTCCAGGTACATGAGCATGGCGCGCAGGGTGTTGCCGTGCGCGGCGAGCATGACGGTCTCGCCGTTCTTCAGGCGCGGCAGGATCTCGGCCTCGAAGTACGGGATCAGGCGCTCCTCGACGTCCTTCAGGCACTCGGTCTTCGGCGGGTTCTCGACGCCGGCGTAGCGCGGGTCGTTGGCCTGCGAGTACGGGGAGTCGTCGTCCAGCGGCGGCGGCGGGGTGTCGTAGGAGCGGCGCCAGGTCATGAACTGCTCGTCGCCGTACTTCTCCTTGGTCTCGGCCTTGTTCAGGCCCTGCAGGGCGCCGTAGTGGCGCTCGTTGAGACGCCAGTCGCGGACGACCGGGATCCACAGGCGATCGGCGGCGTCGAGGGCCAGGTGAGCGGTGTTGATGGCGCGGCGCAGCAGCGAGGTGTACAGGATGGTCGGCTCGAGACCGGCTTCGACCATCATCTCGCCGGCGCGGACGGCCTCCGCGCGGCCCTTGTCGGTCAGGGCGACGTCGTACCAGCCGGTGAACTGGTTCGAGGCGTTCCACTCACTCTGACCATGGCGGACGAGGACAAGTTTTCCGTTGCTCATGCCCCCGATCATGCCCGAAAACAGGGGGACGCGCTCGTGCTCCCCCATTCCGGGAATCCCCCGCTTCGGGGTGCGCGAGGGGCGGTTCAGGATTCGTCGGCCAGGTGGCGGAACTGCTCCAGGTTGGCCAACGACTCGCCCCGGTCGACGCGCCATTCCCATTCCCTCTTGATGGAGGTGGAGAACCCGCGTTCGAGGATCTTGTTGAAGTCGCCGTCGGAGGCTTCCAGCACCTGCCCGAGCACGCGGTCGAGGTCTTCGTCGGACAGCGCGGGCGGCAGCTGGCCGACCAGGTAGATGTCGCCCTGGGCGTCGACGGTGTAGGCGATGCCGAACAGGCGTCGGTTGCGCTGCAGCAGCCATTCGTGGACGCCGGCGTGGTTTTCCTCGGGGTTGCGGCACACGAAGGCTTCGACGCGCAGCGAATCGGGGGCGGGGGTGAGCAGGCACACCGTCTTGAGTTTGCGGGTGCCCGGCAGCACGACGATCGCCGACTGCTCGGCGGTCTTGTGCTCCACCCCCATGCGGTCGAGCTGGGCGGTCAGCGCGGTCAGGCCGTCGCCGCTCGGCGCGGCGGTGTTCTCGGTGGTGTCGTCGACGTCTGTCATGTCATCGGCTCCCTTCGGCGTCGCGTGGGCCGCAATCATCGTCGTCGCGCCCGGACAAGGCCCGATCGTAAACGGCGAGAAGCTTGTCGACGGTGCGTTCCCACGAGAACTCCTCCGCGTGGGCCGGTGCGGCGTGGGCCATGTCGATGCGGCGTTCGTCGTCGCCGAGCAGTTCGCCGAGCGCGTCGGCCCACCGCTGCGGGTCGTGGCCGTCGACGAGGACGCCCGTCTTGCCGTCGGCCACGGCGATGGGCAGCCCGCCGACCCGCGCGGCGACGACGGGGGTGCCGGCGGCCTGGGATTCCATGGCCACCAGCCCGAAGGACTCGTTGTAGCTGGGCACCGCCACGACGTCGGCGGCCCGGTACAGGCTGACCAATTCCTCCGGCGGACGCGGCAGCAGGAAGCGAACGACGTCGCCGAGCCCCAGTTCCTCGGCGAGGTCCAGGAATTCGTCCGGCCGCTCCAGCCCGGTGCCCGACGGCCCGCCGCAGATGATGACCTTCAGGTTGTGCCGGGGGCGCCGGGCGACCATCTCCGCGACGGCGCGCAACAGCACCTGCGGCCCCTTGAGCCGCTG
The DNA here is from genome assembly GCF_030408835.1 of Corynebacterium freneyi. Lineage (NCBI taxonomy): Bacteria > Bacillati > Actinomycetota > Actinomycetes > Mycobacteriales > Corynebacteriaceae > Corynebacterium > Corynebacterium freneyi. Next base: position 269,042 of record NZ_CP047357.1, on the reverse strand, counting down.
CAGCCTGCCGACGAAGAGCACGACCTTCGCATGCAGCGGAATGCCCAGTTCCCTTCGGCTGCGTTCCGTGGCGCGGTCGCTGCCCGGGCTGTACAGGTGCACGTCCACGCCCGGGGGAATGACCTCGATGCGCGACGCGTCGGCGTCGTAATGCTCGGTGAGGTTGTCCCGCTCTTCGTCGGTGTTGACCACCATGACGTCGGCGTTGTCCGCGATCTGCTGCTCGCAGATGCGCCGCGACTCCGGTTCCGGGGAATCCCCCTCGGCGAGGTGGAGGTTCTTCACCGCCGCCAACGTGTGCGCGGTGTGCACCAGCGGCACCCGCCACAGATCCCGCAGCAACCACCCGACCTGGCCCGACAACCAGTAATGGGAATGGACCACGCAGTAGCGCAGCCCGTGGCAGCGGGCGAACATGAGCACCCCGCCGGTGAACGCGGCCAGCTGGGTCGGCAGCTCCGACTTCGACAGCCCCTCATACGGGCCCGCCGTGATGTTGATCACGCGCAGGTTCGGCGCGACCTCCACGATCTCGCCCTGACTCGGGCGCGTGGCCCGCGTGAACACGTCCACCGCGATGCCGCGCGACGCCAGTTCCCGGCACGTGCGCAACACGTAGACGTTCATGCCGCCGGCGTCGCCGGTGCCCGGTTGCTCCAGGGGCGAGGTGTGCATGGAGATGACCGCGACCCGCTCGGGACGATGCCCGGCGTACGCCTCGATGTGGCCGTTCATGGCTCCACAATGCCCGTCGGCAAGCAAGGACCGCAAACATCGGCCCCGGCGCGCGACCGGCAATAAGTTACTCTAACGTAGGTTGCAAAGGAGGCACCTCATGAGCGCATCGACCGACCGGACCTGGCTGGAGCATTACCCGGACTGGACCGACCCCCACCTCGACTACGGAGACACCACCCTCAACGACGTCTACGACCGGACCATCGCGGACCACCCGGACCGCACCGCGCTGCGGTTCTTCGGCCGCGGCTGGACGTACGCCGAACTCGACGAACGGGTGCGCCGCGCCGCCGCCGGCCTGCGCGCCCTCGGCGTCCGCCGCGGCGACCACGTCGCACTGGTCATGCCGAACTGCCCCCAGCACGTCATCGCCTACTGGGCCATTCTGCGCCTCGGCGCCATCGTCATCGAGCACAACCCGCTCTACACCGCCCACGAACTGCGCCACCCCTTCAACGACCACGGCGCCCGCGTCGCCATCTGCTGGGACAAGACCGTGCCCGTGCTCGAGGAACTGCGCCGCGACACCCCGCTGGAGACGATCATCGCCGTCGACATGCTCCGCGACCTGCCGTGGATCATGCGCACCGCGTTGAAGCTGCCGATCCCGGCGCTGAAGGCCTCCCGCGACAAACTCCACGCCCCCGCCCCGCAGGTCATGGGCTTCGACGCCGTCATCGGCGACGCGGTCGGCGGTGACGGCCGCGACATCGTTTCCCCGGCGGACGTCGCCGTCGACGACATCGCCGTCATCATGTACACCTCCGGCACCACCGGCACCCCCAAGGGCGCGCAGCTGACCCACCGCGGCCTGGTCGCCAACATCCTGATGGGCAAGGCGTGGGTGCCGGGCCTGGGCGACGAGAAGGAAACCGTCCTCGGCGTCCTGCCGCTCTTCCACGCCTACGGCCTGACCATCGTCAACAACCTGGCCATGCTCATCGGCGCCGAACTGGTCCTCGTCCCGGCGGCGGAGATGGACCTGATCATGAAGGTGATGAAGACCAACCGCCCCACGTGGGTGCCGGGCGTGCCGACGCTGTACGAGAAGATCATCGACGCCGCCGAGGAAAAGAACGTCGACATCACCGGCGTGAAGTTCTCCTTCTGCGGCGCCTCGACCCTGCCGGTGTCCATCGTCGAGAAGTGGGAGCGCCTCACCGGCGGCCGGTTGGTGGAGGGCTACGGCCTGACGGAGACGTCGCCGATCATCGTGGGCAACCCGATGGACGGCAACCGCCGCCCCGGCTACGTCGGCATCCCGTTCCCGGACACCGACATCGCGGTCGTCGACCCGGACGATCCGACGCGGCACGTCCCGGATGGCACGGAGGGCGAGGTCATCGTCCGCGGCCCGCAGGTGTTCGCCGGCTACCTCAACCACCCGGAGGAAACCGAGAAGTCCTTCACCGACGGCCCGGACGGCGCGGAAGGCGGCCGCTGGTACCGCACGGGCGACGTCGGCGTGCTGGAGGAGGACGGCTTCCTGCGCCTGGTGGCGCGCATCAAGGAGGTCATCATCACCGGCGGCTTCAACGTCTACCCCGCCGAGGTCGAAGAAGTGCTGCTGGAGCACCCCGACATCGTCGACGCGACGGTGGTGGGCCTGCCGAAGTCGGATGGGTCGGAGCTCGTCGTCGCCGCGGTGGCGTTGGGCGACTACGCCAACCTCGACGTCGGGGCGTACCGGGCGCATGCCCGCGAGAACCTGACGGGCTACAAGGTGCCGCGCGCCTTCTTCCACCTCGACGAGATGCCGCGCGACCAGATGGGCAAGGTACGCCGCCGCGACGTGCGCGACGTGCTGCTGGCCCAGCTGCAGGAGACCGGCGTCTCCGTCGATTCGCTGGCGACCCGCGGGCACTGATCCCGCGCCTCCGGGCGCCGGCCCGGCGTTAGTCCAGCTCTGCGCCGATCCACACCGGCTCGGGCACCAGCGTCACGCCGAAGGCATCCCGGACCCCGTCGCGGACCTCGCGCGCCAGGGCGATGAGGTCCGCCGACGTCGCCCCGCCCCGGTTGGTCAGCGCCAACGTGTGCTTCGTCGACAGCCGCGCCGGCGCCTCCGGCCCCGGGTGGCCCTTCGGGAAACCGGCGCGCTCGATGAGCCACGCCGCCGACAGCTTCCCGCCCGGGTACGACGGCATCGACTCGGCGACGTCGGCCCCGCACCTGCGCTCCACCCGACCCCGCACGGCCTCCACCTCGGCCTCTCCGACGATCGGGTTCGTGAAGAACGAACCGGCGGACCAGGTGTCGTGGTCGGCGTCGTCAAGCACCATGCCCTTGCCGCGACGCAGGGCCAGCACGGCCTCCCGCACGTCGGCGACGGGTCGGCGGGCCTCGCCGGACGCGCCCTCCTCCGGGCCGACGCCCAGGCGCTTGGCCAACTCGCCGTATCGCAGCGGCGCCGACAACCCGTCGACGGTCAGGCGGAACCGCACGGCCAGCACCACGGCCCGCGCGGTGAATTTCAGATTCGAGTACCGGTACGCCAGCTCGAGGGACTCCGGCGACACCCACTCGTCGGCGCCGGTGCGACGGTCGTACAACCGCACGCTCTCCAACGTCGACGACACCTCCACGCCGTACGCGCCGACGTTCTGCACCGGCGTCGCCCCCGCCGACCCGGGAATGCCCGACAGGCACTCCAACCCGCCGAACCCGGCGGCGACCGACATCTCCACCACGTCGTCCCACACCGCGCCGGCCTCCGCCTCCACGGTCGCGCCATCGACGTCGAGCCCGTGCCCGGACGTGCCCAGCGCAATGTCGTCGGCCTCGATGATCACGGCCACCAGGTCGCCGGGTTCGTCGGCGACGACGAGGTTCGATCCGCCGCCGACGACGAGCAACGGCACGCCCTCCTCGTCGAGCGTCCGAACGACGTCGACGACCGCGTCGACGGTCGAGCAGCGCACCGCGGCGGCGGGTTTGCCGCCGAGGCGCAGCGTCGTCAGATCGCGGAAAGCCACGTCGTGGTCGATTTTGGCCCCGGAAACTACGGAGATTCGCGTCAAGGCTGATTCGTGCACGCCCCCCACGTTAGTATCGGGCCCATGGCTTCCCATACCGAAATCACCGCCAACGTCAATTACGCCCCCGAGAAGGTCCACGCGGCCCTGTCGGACAACGCCTACTGGACGTTCCTGGCCGAGAACCCGTCCATGCCCGCCGGCGAGGTCGTCTCCTTCGACAACGAGGGCGACCGCGTCAACGTCGAGATCAAGCAGACCCTGGCCACCGACGCCCTGCCGGACGCCGTCAAGACCCTGATCAAGAACGACCTCGTCGTCGTGCGCAAGATCTCCTGGGGCCCGCTGTCCGGCGATACCGCCGATGCGACGGTCACCGCCGACGTCACGGGCATGCCGGTGACGTTCTCGGGCACCCAGAAGCTGTCCCCGGCCGGCGATGGTTCGGCCATCGTCACCGGCGCCGACGTCACCGTGAACGTGCCGATGATGGGCGCGATCCTCGAGCCGAAGGTCGCCGCCGCCGTCGACGGCATCTTCCAGCGCGAAGCCGCCGTCCTGCAGGAGTACCTGGCCGGCAACGCCTGATCCGTCCCGTCCCGGCGGCGGCAGTCGCCGCACCGTCCGTCGTTTGCTTTGCGACGGCCCGCGCCCGCGCACCCCACGGTGTGCGGGCGTCCGCCGACGTGGCGTTCGTTGGCTCCGACGGAGTGTTTGCGTCATGCTGTGACACGTGAACGCGAAGATCGGAAAGTCCAAGAAGCGGGGAAACCCGGTGGGAACGATCATCGGGGTGGTGCTTGTCATCGCCCTGGTGCTGATCGTCGGCGAAATCGCCCTGAGGATGTTCCTGGGCAAGGAAATCGCGGACGGTTTCCGCGAGCAGGAGGAGGCCCGCGGCGCCGTGGTGACCGAAGACGTGCAGACGTCGTTCGGCTCGAGCCCGGTGCTGCTGGCGCTGGCGACCAGCGAACTCGGCGGCATGAACCTGAAGACCCCGTCGACTCTGGACATCACCGACCCCCGCGCCGAAAACGGCGCACCGCGCATCGTCGGCTCGCCGGCGGCGGACGTCACCCTCACCGACGTGGACATCTCCAACACCAGCGACCCGGTGGCCAAGCAGGTCGAGGTCGTCGCCGAACTGCCGCCGGAGCTGATGATCGCCGAGGCCAACCTCCGCGTCTCCGATGCGTCGGGCGGGTCGGGCAACTTCTTCGAGGATCTGGTGACCTCGGCCGTGCGCCTGACCGACCTGACCCCGCACCCGGATCGCGGGGTGCTCACCGCCGAGTTCTCCGGCGGCCTGGCCACCGTCGACCTGCGCCCGGTGGTCCGCGACGGCGGCGTCACCGCCGAAGTCGAGGGCGGCTCCTTCATGGGCATCGACGCCGGCGGCCTGATCTCCCTGTTCGCCGAAGCCGCCGTGGCGGGCCCCGTGCAGGACATCGGCCACGGCTTCACCGTCGCGGACATCGCGGTCACCGACGGCGGCGTGTCCATCACCCTCGAGGGCGCCGACATCGCGCTGTCGGGCCTCTCGGCGATCGAGTACCGCTAAACGGAATCCGGCAACGGTCCCGGCACCTGCACCACATGGGCCCCGGCCGCCAGCGCTTCACCGGCGCAGCGACCGGGGTCCCGCGCGTCATCGGTCATCTCCTCCCCGATCACCGCGATGACTCCGACGCCCGGCGCCGCCGCCCGAATGCGCAGAATCTGTTCGGGGCCGGTCTCCCCCACGGCCGCACCGACCGTCCCCCACCCCGTTCCGGTGGCGATGGCATCCGCCCCGCCGGCGGCGATGGCACCGATGATCCGGTCGAAGGCGTCGTCGTCAAGCACACCCGAGGCATGCAACCCCGCCTCGACCACCACCGTCAGCTGCGTCGGCGCGGCCACCGCCCCACGCAACGCCACCACCTCCGACAACACCGCATTGACGTCGCCCGCGGCCACCGCCGCCCGATCCAGGACGACCGCCACATCATGCGCGCCGTGCTCCGCCGCCAAACGCGCCTCCGCGGCCTTGACCAAAATGTGGGACCGGCCCGTCGGAAAGCCGCACACCACCCCCACCCGCAGCCGACCCGCATCCGCCCCGCCCAGCGCGCCCATCATCGCGGGCAACAACCGCACCCCCGCGCACCCGGCCTCCGCCGCCGCCTCCACCGCCGCGCGAACCCCGTCGGCGGACAACTCGGGATCGACGATCGCGACATCGGTCTTCGCGGCATTCTGCACGGCAAACGGATGGCTCATGGACCCCAGCGTAAGCCCGCCGACTAAAATGCCGGGAATGACCCGTTCACCGTTGGCCCAACCGAAGCAGGCCCCGCAGGAGCGCCAGTACATCCTGACGCTCGGCTGCCCCGACTCGACCGGCATCGTCTCCCACCTGTCGTCGTTCCTGACCGGAATCGGCGCCTGGATCACCGAGGCCCACTTCTTCTCCGACCCCGAGAGCAAGTGGTTCTTCACCCGCCAGGCCGTCCGCGCCGACGAACTCGACATGACGCTGGAGGAGATCCGCGAGGCCTTCCGCCCCGTCGTCGAACAGCTCGGCCCCGAGGCGAAGTGGAAGATCAGCGACAACGGCGTGCCCAAGCGCGCGGTGATCCTCGTGACCAAGGAAGGACACTGCCTGCAGGACCTCCTCGGCCGCGTCGACCAGAACGACTACCCCATGGACATCGCCGCGGTCATCGGCAACCACGACAACCTCGAGCCGCTGGCCCGGGCGCATGGCGTGCCCTTCCACCACGTGCCCTTCCCGAAGGACGCCATCGGCAAGCGGAAGGCCTTCGACGAGGTCGCCGAACTGGTCAACGCAGAGGACCCCGACGCCATCGTGCTGGCGCGCTTCATGCAGATCCTGCCGCCGGACCTGTGCGAGATGTGGGAGGGCCGCGCCATCAACATCCACCACAGCTTCCTGCCGTCGTTCATGGGCGCCCGCCCGTACCACCAGGCGCACAAGCGGGGCGTGAAGCTCATCGGCGCGACCTGCCACTACGCCACGTCGGATCTCGACGACGGCCCGATCATCGAGCAGGACGTCATCCGCGTCTCCCACAAGGACACCCCGCGCGACATGCAGCGCGAGGGCCGCGACGCCGAGAAGCAGGTTCTCGCCCGCGGCCTGCGCTGGCACTTGGAGGACCGCGTGCAGGTGTACGGCAACCGCACCGTCGTCTTCGATTAGGCGCCGGGCCACGGCGGGGTGCGAACTCCGCCCACCCGGACGTGCGAAAGCCGACGCGCCTCAACTCCCCGCCCAAACGACGGGGTCTAAACCACGGGGTCGGTGGCAACCCCGTGGTTAAGGGCCGAAAAACGGGCGACCCCGCAGTTTGGACCCCGTGGTTTGCGGTTGAAGGGTCGGCGTCGGCCCGGGGCTCCGGGATCCGGCGCCGGGGCTACCAGCTGCCCTGGGCGTTATCCAGGATGCCGCGGATCTGCGGCCGCACGTCCAGCCAGTAGATGCCGGTGATCACCATCGCGGCGATGATCGGGATGCCGAGCATCATCCAGCCGATCATGGGAAACGCAAGGAACACGGCGGAACCGCCGAGCAAGCCGGCCCACACGCCCTTGCTCTTGCGGTCGGCGGCGTCGAACGCGTCGGCGCGCGTGGTCAGGACCATGATCAACCCGATGATGGCCGCGACGGCCACCAGCATCGGCAGACCGATGCGGAAGATGATCTCGATCCAGTTGTAAATCTCGATGATCATCGGACGGCGTCGCCCTCCGCGGACTCGTCGTCGGCGTCGCCGTCCTCGGAGGCATCGTCGGAGCCCTCCGCAGCGGCCTCATCGGCGGCGTCGGCCACGGCCTCGTCGGCCTCGGCGATGGTCTCCTCCGCATCGGCGGCCCCTTCGTCGGCAGCCTCGGCGACGACCTCCCCGTCGACGACGTCCGCATCGGCATCCACCACGTCACCGTCGGCGGCGACACCGGAGGCGGCGTCCTCGGCGCGCAGGGCGCCCAGCAACTGCTCGGTGATGTCGGCGGCCTGGTGCAGCAGCGACTCCACCTGAGTCGCGACCTTCTCCTGGTCGAAGCGCCCCAGGAACTCCTGGCCGGCGTCCTGCAGCGGCTTCACGGTCTCGCGGGCCACGTCTTCGATGGAGCCGGCCACCCGCTCGGCGGCGGCACCGGCGAACGGCAGCTTGCCGAAGATCGCGGAAACCGGGTCGGCGCCGCGCCCGGAACCCTTCGCCCCGTCCTTCGCCTCACCCTCGTCGTCGCCCGCGGCGCGCGCACCCGGGAAACCGGCGCCCAGCGAGGCACCGCGCTCCTTGGCCACGTTCACGCCGTCGTCCACGGCCCGCTCGCCACGGGCCGCCAGCTCGCGGTAGATCTTCGAGGCCGCCTCCAGGTACCCGTCGGCGATGGCGCGCAGCTGCTCCGGCTTGAGCTGCTCGGCGCGCGCCGCCACATCGTCCGGCAGGGCCTGGGCGGAAGCGAAGGCGCGGTCACCGCCGGCCTGCGCCTTGGACACGGCGTCGTTGAACGCCTCCTGCGCCGCCTCGAGGGCCTTGAGGAACGCCTCGCGGGACTGCTCGCCCGCGTTGTCGCCCAGGTCCCGGACCTTCCGGCGCGCATCGCGCACGCGGCCGGCCACGCCCTCGGCGATGCCCCCGCTTTCCTTGCCCGCGGTCGTCTCCGCATCCGCGTCGGCGTCGTCACGCACATCCGCGACACCGTCGCGGGACTCCTCCTCCGCACGCACGCGGGCCCCGATGTCGCCCAGGATCTCGACCGTGCGCACGCCGGCGCCGATCCATGCGTAGAACGGGGTCTTGACCAGATCCAGGGCCTGGCCGAGCTTTTCGTCGCGTTCGTTGCGGGCCGCGTGGTGCGTCGGCCCCTCGTGTCCGTCGGTGCCGTCGTGATCGGTCATCTCTGCTCCTCGGTGAATAGTCGTCGCCGCCAGTCTACGTACCACCAACGTTCCACGTCAGCGCAATGTTCCCGATTCCCCCGGCCCGGCGTCAGCCGCCGAAGATGAGCGTGGAGAAAGTGTAGATGGCCAACCCGGCCAGCGATCCCACGAGGGTGCCGTTGACGCGGATGAACTGCAGGTCGCGACCGACCATCAACTCGATCTTCTCCGACGCCTCATCGGCGTCCCAGCGCTCCACCGTTTCGGAGATGATCGACGTGATCTCGCCGGCGTAGTTCTCCGCCAGGAACGTCGCGCCCTTTTCGATGCGGTCGTCGATCGACGCGCGCAGTTCGGCGTCCCCGTTGAGCCGGTGCCCGTAGCGCTCGGCGGCCTCGGCGATCTTGCGGCGCAGCAGCGACTCGGGGTCGCGGGCGGATTCGATGAGCGACTCGGCCGTCGACTTCCAGATCGCCCCCGGCGCGGCCACCACGGCCTGCGAACCGAGCAGGTCCGCCTTGAGGCCCTCGACGCGCGCCATGGTGGTCGGGTCCTCCCGCAGGTCGTGCGCCAGCTTCTTCAGCCCGCGGCGCAGCGCCTGTCGCGCCTCGTGGTCCGGATCGGACTGCACGTGCCACGTCCATTCCACGACCTCGCGGTGGACGCGTTCACCGATCATGTCGTTGACGAACTGCGGGGCCCACGACGGTGCTCGGTCGCCGACCATCGAGTCGATGAGCCCCTGGCTGGTCTTCGCCTTGCGGTGCAGCCATTCGGACAGCTGCTGGACGATGGGCTCGGTGCGCCCCTCCTCGATGAGCTGCTCCAGGATCCGCCCCGCCGGCGGGCCCCACTGCGGTTCGGCGAGCCGATCCACGACGGCGGATTTGATCACGGCCTCGGCGTCCGCCGGGTCGACCGCCTCCAGCACGTTGCCGACGAACGTGCCCACGCGTTCGGAGACCTTGTCCGCCGAACCCGGTTCGACGAGCCACGATCCGACGCGGTCGGTGATCTCCAGCGACCGGACCTTCTCCACCACCAGCGCGGGGTTGAGGAAGTTGTCGCCGATGAAGCTGGCCAGCGACCGCCCGACCTGGTCCTTCTTGCGGCGGACGATGGCGGTGTGCGGGATGGGGATGCCCATGGGGTGCCGGAACAGGGCGGTGACGGCGAACCAGTCGGCCAGCGCGCCGACCATGCCGGCCTCGCTGGCGGCGCGGACGTAGCCGATCCAGGCCGCGGGGATCTCGCCGTTGGAGGTCGCGTCGGCTTCGAGCCAGCGGCAGACCAGGTACGTCAGCGTCGCGATGATCAGCAGGCCCGTGGCGAACGCCTTGGCGTTGCGCAGTTCGCGGCGTTTCCGCGCTTCGGTTTCCGGCGAGGGCCCGGGCACGGCGAGGCGGTTGCCTTCCGGCGCGGTGGTGTTCGGCGCCTCGTGCGTGACGACGCCCACCTGGGGGCCGTCGGTGGCATTGGGTTGTGCGTGGGCTGGCATGCCTTCGATTATGGCCCTTCACCCGGATCGCTTGGGCACGCGGGGTTCCGCCCCATCGGGTCCCGTCCCCGGAGCGGGGATCTTGCCCGAACATGTCAAAAGGGGCGCGCCCCCGCCGCCGCATGGTGCGGTGACGGGGACGCGCCCGGGAGGTGCCGGACCAGGTCCGGCCGAGTTCAGCGGGGCTTAGTGGTGGCCGCCGAACTCGCGACGGTACGCCAGGTACTGCTTGCGACCGTTGAAGATGAGGAGGAAGCCGGCCACGTCCATCACGATGGCCGCGATCAGACCGCCCCACAGGAACAGCGACGGGTTGAAGTCCTGTCCCAGCGGCGGGGTGTAGCCCGGCTCTCCGAAGGCGACGGCGCCGACCTCGTGCGCGGACGTGGTGTCCATGCCCGACACGGCCAGGCCGAAGATGAAGCAACCCCATGCGGCGAGCGACGCGAGCCACATACCGGCGCCGATCCAAGTGGCGGAGCGGTGCAGGGACGAGTACTCGGCGTTCAAGCTCTGCGGCACGTAGCCGTCGACGAAGTGCTCTTCGCCGCGGTAGCGCTTGGCGGTGGACGTAGCCATTTCTTAATCCTTCCTGAGGCCCCGGTTAATGGGTTCCCAGCTTAGTCGTCCTTGGAGCGGAATGCCGCACGGGCCCGCTCCTTGGTGATCGCGGCAACCGCCGTGAGGGGGATGCCGGCCGGGCAGACGTCGGCGCACTCGCCGAACAGGGAGCAGGGGCCGAAGTTGGTCTCCATCTCGTCGACCATGTTCGTGGCGCGCTTGCCGCGCTCCTGCTTGCCCATCGGCAGCAGCGACAGGTGCACCAGCTTCGCGCCGGTGAACAGGTGCGCGGCACCGTTCGGGCAGGCGGCGACGCAGGCGCCGCAGCCGATGCAGGCGGCGTGGTCGAGGGCGCGCTCGGCGGTCTGGTGGTTGACGTGCAGCGTGTCCGCGTCCGGGGCGGTGCCCGGGAACACGGAGACGTAGCCGCCCTTCTCCATCACGCGGTCCAGCGCGGAACGGTCGACGACCATGTCGCGGATGACCGGGTACGCGGCGGAGCGCATCGGCTCGATCTTCAGCGTGTCGCCGTCCTTGAACTGGAACAGACGCTGCTGACAGGTCGGGGTGTTCTTGCCAGGGCCGTGGGGACGTCCGTTGACGTTCAGGCCACAGGTGCCGCAAATGCCCTCGCGGCAGTCGGACGCGAACGCGAACGGCTCCTTGCCGGACTCGACGTACTTGGAGTTGACGTGGTCGAGAAGCTCCAGGATGGACATCTCGGCGACGGCGTCATCGACGTCGACGCTTTCGAAGTGCCCCTCGGTCTGCGGACCGGCCTGGCGCCAGATTTCAAGGTGCAGTTTCATTACTTGTAGTTCCTTGTCATGAGCGGGACGGCCTCGAACGTGAGCGGCTCGGCGTGGCGGATCAGGGTGTTGCTCTTCAGATCCCACGCGGGGCCGTTGTCGCCGCGTTCCCACGCGGAGACGAAGCACCAGTTCTCATCGTCGCGCTGGGCTTCGCCCTCTTCGTCGATGTGGTCTTCGCGGTAGTGCGCGCCACAGGACTCGTCACGGTCCAGGGCGTCGACGCACATGAGCTCGCCGAGGTCGAGGTAGTCCGCGACGCGGTTGGCGTACTCGAGCTGCTGGTTCATCTCGTCCGGGTTGCCCGGGATGAACAGGTCGGACCAGAACTGCTTGCGCAGCTCGCGGATCTTCTCCAGGCCCTCGGCCAGATCCTCCTTGTTGCGGGCGACGCCGCACACGCGGTACAGCTCCTCGCCCAGCTGGCGGTGGAAGTACTCGGCGCCATGGGTGCCGCCGATGCTCATCAGCTTGTCCAGGCGGGTGCGAGCACGGTCGATGGCCTCGGCGACCTCGGGGGCGTCCTCGGAGAGGCGATCCTGGCCGAGCAGCGGGCCGAGGTAGTTCGGCACGGAGAACGGCAGGGTGAACCAGCCGTCGACCGAAGCGGACAGCAGCGAGTTGGCGCCCAGGCGGTTCGCGCCGTGGTACGTCCAGGAGCACTCGCCGCCGGTGAACAGGCCCGGAATGGAGGTCATCTGGTTGAAGTCGCTCCACAGACCACCCATGGTGAAGTGGCAGGTCGGCGCGATTCGCATCGGGACCTCGTACGGGTCCTCGCCGATGGCCTCCTCGTACATCTGGATGAGGTTCGAGTAGCGCTCCTTGATGGTGTCCTTGCCCAGGCGCTCGATGGCGTCGCGCAGGTCCAGGTACACGGAGTTGTTCAGCGGGCCGACGCCGTAGCCGGCGTTGATCTGCTGGGCGTTCGCGCGGGACGCGACGTCACGCGGAACCAGGTTGCCGAAGGCCGGGTAGCGGCGCTCCAGGAAGTAGTCGCGCTCGTCCTCCGGGATGTCGTTGGCCGGACGGTCGTCGCCCTTCTTCTTCGGGGTCCAGATTCGCGCGTCGTTGCGCAGGGACTCCGACATCAGAATGGTCTTGGACTGCCAGTGCGCGTTGACCGGCAGGCCGGTCGGGTGGAACTGGATGAACGACGGGGACGCGAAGTAGGCGCCCTGGTCGTACGCGCGCATGATGGCCGACGCGTTGGAGTTAATCGCCAGCGTGGACATGTGGTACACGTTGCCGTAACCGCCGGTGGCCAGCACGACCGCGTGGGCGGTGTGGGCCGTCAGCTCGCCGGTGATCAGGTTGCGCATGACGGCACCCTGGCAACGGCCGTCGGCGACGATGACGTCGACGAGCTCGTTGTGGGTGAACATCTCGACGTTGCCCAGGCCGACCTGACGCTGCAGCGCCGAGGCGGTCGACAGCTGCAGCTGCTGACCCGTCTGGCCACGGGTGTAGTACGTGCGGGAGACCTGCACGCCACCGAAGGAACGGGTGGCCAGGGCGCCGCCGTACTCGCGCGCGAACGGCGCGCCGATGGCGTTCATGTGGTCGATGACGCGGGTGGACTCGATGCCCAGGCGCCAGCAGTCGTTCTCGCGGCAACGGAAGTCGCCGCCCTTGACGGTGTCCTTGACCAGGCGGTACGCGCCGTCGTTGTCCACCTTCTTGCCGCGGGCGGAGTTCACGCCACCCTGCGCGGCGATGGAGTGCGCGCGGCGCGGGGCGTCGTGGTAGGTGAACGCCTTCACGTCGTAGCCGAGCTCGCCCAGGGCGGCCGCGGCGGCGCCACCGGACAGGCCGGTGCCGACGACGAGGATGCGGAACTTGCGGCGGTTCAGCGGGGAGACCAGGTTGTAGTGGTCCTTCTGGTACTCCCAGTGATCCCGCATCGGGGCCTTGTCGCCCGGCGAGTTGTCGCCGAGCACGCCGCCGATGACAACGCCGTCGACGACGGACTCGGGCGCCTTGAAATCGGTGGCGCCAGTCTGCATTTCAGTGTTCGTCATTATCGAATACCCTTCTCGACCTAGCTGACCACGCCGGTGAGCACGGCCACCGGGATGGCGATGTTGCCGACGACGACCAGCAGCGGGATGAGGCCGGACAGGAACAGCAGGACCTTGCGCCAGCGGGCGCCGGTGATGCCGAGGTCGCTGGTGGCGGTCCACAGGCCATGGGACAGGTGCAGCAGCAGCGCCAGCTGGGCGATGATGTACCAGATGGCGACGGCCGGCCGCGAGAACGAGGCCACGAGGTTGGCGTAGGCCTCACCGTGGACGAAGTCCGCCGGGGCCACGGCGGCGCCGATGGTCAGGTCCAGGATGTGGAAGATGATGAACGCCAGCAGAACGATGCCGGTGATGATCATCGTGCGGGCGGTGAACGTGTTCCAGCTGCTGACCATGCCCTGGCGGCGGAACTTGCCGCGGGACTGGCGGGCACGACCGTGCAGCGCGAAGGCGCCGTAGACGTGCAGGACCACGGCGACGAGCAGCACGATGCGGAAGATCCACAGCACGCCCTCTTCCGGGACGGCCGGGGCGCCGACGGAGCGCAGGAACGCCGCGTACGCGTTGAAGTCGCCCGCGCCCGCGAAGACCTTCAGGTTGCCCAGCATGTGGACGATGACGAAGAGCCCGAAGATCACGCCGGTGACGGCCATAATCAGCTTCAGGGCCCAGGACGGGAACTTGGGCCGCTCACGCAGCGGCTCAAAAGTGATTTTTCCGTGCGCGATCGCGTCACGGTTGGAACTTGTAACAGTCATGGCACCTCCAGTGTCACGTTCACTTTAAAGTCACTGAGCCCACCGTCACCATTTATCCCCCATCTGGGTGAGGAATTTCACAGGTTTCGGCACCCCCACCCTAGGCAACTCTCAGATTTGTGGATTTTCGCAGGTTTTCCGCGCATAATTCCCCACCATTCACACCCGGTATCGGGCACGCGGGCCGTCGTAAAGCAAAAAGCGGGCGGAATCCCGGATTCCGCCCGCCTAGGGCTGGCTTTTCGACGTCGATGGTGCTATTTAGAAACCTTTTCGCACCGGACGTCCCCTACGCTTTCGCCGGCTCGTGCTCCTCGCGTTCGCCCACGACGATGGTCAGCGGCTCATGCCCCACGATCACCTCATGGCCGGCGATGTTGATCGGGCCGAGCGCGTGCTCGCCATCCTCCACGACGACCTCCACCGTGCGACGGCGGACCGTCACCCGCATGCGGCAACCGTGGATGGTGACGCGGTAGGTCAGGCCGTCCCACTCGTCGGGGAGCCGCGGATCGATGCTGAACTCCCCGTCGTAGTCGCGGAAACCGCCGAAGCCGTACACCAGCGACTGCCACACGCCACCCGCCGACGCGACGTGGACTCCGTCGGCCGCGTTGCCGTGCAGGTTCGCCAAGTCGACGTACAGGCCGCGGATGAAGAAATCGATGGCCTTGTCGCCGTAGCCCAGCTCCGCCGCCACGATCGACTGCACGACCGCCGACAGCGACGAGTCGCCCGTCGTCAACGGGTCGTAGTAGTCGTAGTCGGCGCGCTTTTCCTCCTGGGTGAACTTGTCGCCCATGAGGAACAGGGCCAGCACGACGTCGGCCTGCTTGATGATCTGGTGCCGGTAAATGGTCAGCGGATGGTAGTGCAGCAGCAGCGGACGCTTCGGCCCGACCTCCGGGTCGTCGAGGTTCCAGCGCTTGCGCAGCAGGAACTGGTCGTCCTGGGGGTGGATGCCGAGCCGTTCGTTGAACGGGATGTACATCTTGGCCGCGGCTTCCTCCCACTCCTCGATCTCCGACACCTCCAGGTTGTAGCGGTGGCAGATCTCGCGGAAGGCCTCCGGGCGCTCGGTCATCATCTGGCGGAGCACGTCGGCGGCGGCGGTGAGGTTATATTGCGCCATCACGTTGGTGTACAGGTTGTTGTTCACCACCGTGTTGTACTCGTCGGGGCCCGTCACCGAGTGGATCTGGAACTCCGCGCGATCGGGGTCGAAGAAGCCCAGCGACATCCAGAACCGCGCCGTCGACAACAGCAGGTCGGTGCCCTCGCGCAGCAGGAACTCGACGTCGCCGGTGGCGTAGACGTACTTCATCAGCGCGTACACGATGTCCGCGTCAATGTGGTACTGCGCCGTACCGGCCGCGTAGTAGGCGGAGGACTCCAGGCCGTTGATGGTGCGCCACGGGAACAGGGCGCCGTCGTGGGCGAGCTCGTCGGCGCGTTCCCAGGCGGCGTCGAGCATGTCCCAGCGGAACCGCAGCGCATTCCTGGCGAACGCCGGCGACGTGTACGACAGGAACGGGAGGACGTAGATCTCCGTGTCCCAGAAGTAGTGGCCGCCGTAGCCGGTGCCGGTCATGCCCTTGGCCGGGATGCCCTGGATTTCCGCGCGGGCCGACGCCTGCACCAGCTGCCAGATGTTCCAGCGCACGGCCTGCTGGATCTCCGGCTGGTTGTGCACGACGACGTCGGAGCGTTCCCAGAACCGTTCGAGCCATTCCTGCTGGTTTTCCTGCAGGGTGCGCAGGCCGATGCGGCGCACGCGGTTGAGGGTGCGGGCGCAGCGGAAGGCCAGCTCCTCGCCGCGGACGTGGCGCGACGAGTGGTACGAGACGAACTTCTCGAGCCGGATGATCGAGCCCTTCGGCGCGTTGACGTGGTACAGGATCTGCGCGGAGTCCTGTTCGGTGCGCTGGTCGATTTCCAGGTATGGGTCGCTGCCGTCGGGGGTGGTGATGGTGAACCGGTGGTCCATCGCGCAGGCGACCGTCATGCCGGACCGGGCGCAGCGGAACGCCAGGGTGGACCGCTCCTCGCCCTCGGCCTGGAACGTCGGGTTGAGGACCCGGTCCTCCAGCGTTTCGGCGCGGCGGGGGTCGAGTTCGGAACCCTGGGCGGCGGCGGCGTCGTGGTATTCGTCCTCGCCGTCCTGGCGGTTGAGGATCTGCGAGTTGATGACCACGGCGGCGTCGGAGTCGAGCAGTTCGACTTCGAGCGACATGACGGCGACGTGCTTTTCCTGGAAGCTGACCATGCGGTCGCTGGTGACGCGGACCTGCTTGCCGCCCGGGGTGCGCCAGTTGAAGCGGCGGCGCAGCAGGCCGTCGCGGAAGTCGAGGGAGCGTTCGTAGTCGTGGACTTCGGCGTTGCCCAGGCGCAGCGGTTCGTCGTCGATGTACAGGCGCATCGCCTTGGAGTCGGGGGCGTTGATGATCGACTGCCCCGCGCGCGCAAGGCCGTAGGCATCTTCGGCGTGGCGGATGTGCCAGGTTTCGTGCAGGCCGTTGATGAACGTGCCGTGTTCGGCGGAGTCGCGTCCCTCGGGCGGGTTGGCGCGCATGCCGATGTAGCCGTTGGACAGGGCGAACAGGGTCTCGGACACGCCCAGCGGCATGCCGCCGGGCTTGGTTTCGATCAGGCGCCATTCGTCGACGGGGGTGATGTCGCGGTCCATCAGGCCCTCGGCGTCGACGAGGTGGTGGTGGATGTCGGCGCGGGTGGGTTCGAATTCGCGGCGTCGGCGGCGGCGTTCCTCGGAGGCCCGGCTCCTCGGCGTCGTTTCGCTTTGCGACGAGCCGGTGTTCGCGCCGACCGCCGCGTCGATCGCGTCCGCCGTGATCGTGGCGGAGTCCTTCGTCTTGTCGTCGTGGCTCATCGGATCAGCTCCGCGAGATCGTCGACCACCTCATCGGCGCCGCCGGCGAGCAGCGCATCGTGGCCGGCACCGCGATCGACGCCGACGACCAGCCCGAAGTCGCCGGCCGACCCGGACTGCACGCCGGAGATCGCGTCCTCGACGACGACCGCCTCGGCGGCCGGCACGCCCAGCTGCTCGGCGGCGTACAGGTACGTCGCCGGGGCGGGCTTGCCGTCGAGCCCGAGGTCATGGGCGACGTTGCCGTCGACGATGACCTCGAAGCGCTCCAGCAGCCCCGCGGCCCGAAGCACCGGGCGGGCGTTGCGCGACGAGCTGACCACCGCCAGCTTCGGGAAACCCTTCCCCTCCCCCGCCGCGACGGCCTCGAGGTGCTCGAGGAACTTCGCCGACCCCTCGTAGGGCACCACGCCCGCTTCGACCCTGCGCAGGAAATCCGCGTTCTTCCGCAGCCCCAGACCGGTGACGGTGTCGTCGGCCTCGGTGTCGGAAGGCGAACCGTCGTCAAGCGACATGCCGCGCGACGCGAGCATCGCCCGGATCCCCTCGTCGCGGCGACGGCCGTCGAGATGCTCGAAGTAGTCGGCGTCCGTGTAGGGCTCGGCGCCGTGCTCCTCGAAAAAGGCGCGGAACATGTCGCCCCACGCCCGCTCATGAATGTCGGCGGTCGGGGTGAGCACCCCGTCCAAGTCGAACAGCACCGCCCCGAATCGCGCGGGGTCGGTCACGCCGGACTGGTGGGCTCCCATGTGACGGTCTCCTCGTGGTGTCGCGGTCGACACGCCACCGGCTGCGGGCGTGTCATTCGGTTCACCAGCCTAGCGGCTGACGGCCACCACGCGACGCGGGCGGGAGGGCTCTGCGAATTCGCCGCCGAATCGTTACCCGAGCACGCGAAACGCCCCCGCCCCACGCCGCGAAGATGCGGGTGGGGCGGGGGCGCCGGAAGCCACGATCGGGCCGGGGCCGGGCCGGTCGCGCCGACCCGAAGGCCCGAAGGCCGACGGAGATTAGCGGGGACTAGTCCTGGTCGATGCCCTCGCGCTTCTTGAACTCCAGGCGGGCGCGGTGCAGGATCGGCTCGGTGTAGCCCGACGGCTGCTCGGTGCCCTTGAGGATCAGCTCCTTGGCGGCCTGGAAACCGATGGACTTCTCGAAGTCCGTGGCCATCGGCAGGTAGGCGTCATCACCCTCGTTCTGACGGTCGACGACCTCGGCCATGCGCTGCAGCGAGTCGATGATCTGCTCCTCCGACACGACGCCGTGCAGCAGCCAGTTCGCCAGGGTCTGCGAGGAGATGCGCAGCGTGGCGCGGTCCTCCATCAGGTCGACGTCGTTGATGTCCGGAACCTTGGAGCAGCCGACGCCCTGCTCGACCCAGCGGATGACGTAGCCGAGGATCGACTGGCAGTTGTTGTCCAGCTCGTTCTGCTTCTCCTCGTCGGACCAGTCGGCGCCCGGGTCACCGGCCTTCGCGGCGGCGACCGGGATGGTCAGCAGGTCCTCGCGGGTGTCGCGGCGGCCGTCGGTGAGCAGCTTGTCCTGGACCTCGAACACGTCCACCTCGTGGTAGTGGGTGGCGTGGAGGACGCCGCCGGTCGGGGACGGGACCCACGCGGTGGAAGCACCCTGCTTCGGCTGGCCGATCTTCTGCTCCAGCAGCTCGGCCATCTGCTCGGTCATGGCCCACATGCCCTTGCCGATCTGCGCCTTGCCCTGCAGGCCGTGCGCCAGGCCGGCGTCGACGTTGTTGTCCTCGTAGGCCAGCATCCACGGGGCGGTCTTCTGGACGGCCTTGCGGAACATCGGGCCCGCCTGGATGGAGGTGTGGATCTCGTCGCCGGTGCGGTCCATGAAGCCGGTGTTGATGAACACCACGCGCTCGGAGACCTCCTTGATGGCGGCGTCGAGGTTCACCGAGGTGCGGCGCTCCTCGTCCATGAGGCCGACCTTCATGGTGTTGCGCTCCAGGCCGAGGAGGTCCTCGACGGCGGCGAACAGCTCGTTGGTGAAGGCGGACTCCTCCGGGCCGTGCTGCTTCGGCTTCACGATGTAGATCGAGCCGGTGCGGGAGTTCTTGCGGGCGTTGTCCTGGTCCAGGCCGGGGATGGCGCAGATCGGGGTGATGACCGCGTCCATGATGCCCTCGTAGATCTCCTCGCCGTTGCGGTCGAGGATGGCGGGGTTCTGCATCAGGTGGCCGACGTTGCGGACGAGGTTGAGCGAGCGGCCGTGCAGCTTCTGCTCGTTGCCCTCGAGGTCGGTGTAGGTGCGGTCGTCGTTGATCTCGCGGGTCAGGGTCTTGCCCTTGCGCTCGAACTCGACCTTCAGGTCACCGACGTTGAGGCCCAGCCAGTTGGTGTAGCCGAGGGTCTTGTCGGCGGCGTCGACGGCGGCGACGGAGTCCTCGAGGTCCATGATGTTGGTGACCGCGGCCTCCAGGACGATGTCCTTGACGCCGGCCTTGTCGGTCTTGCCGACGGCCGACTCTGCGTCGATGAGGATCTGGATGTGCAGGCCGTTGTGCTTGAGGTAGATGGAGTCCGGGTTGGCGACGTCGCCGGTGTAGCCGACGAGGACCTCGGGCTCGCGCAGGCCGACCTGGTTGCCGTCGATGGTGGCCAGCAGGCGGCCGTCGACGATGTCGTAGGAGGTCACGTCCGCGTGGCTGCCCTCGAGCAGCGGGACGGCCTTGTCCAGGAAGTCGCGCCCCCAGGCGATGACGCGATCGCCGCGGACCTTGTTGTAACCGGGGGTGTCCTTCTCGGCGCCGCCGTCCTCGGGGATGGCGTTGGTGCCGTAGAGGGCGTCGTAGAGGGAGCCCCAGCGGGCGTTGGCGGCGTTGATGGCGAAGCGGGCGTTGAGCACGGGCACGACCAGCTGCGGGCCGGCGGTGGAGGTGATCTCGGCGTCCACGTTGGCGGTGGTCACCTGGAACTCGCCCGGGTCCTCGACGAGGTAGCCGATCTCCTTCAGGAAGGCGACGTAGGAGTCCATGTCCTGCTGGCCCGGGTTCTCGCGGTAGTAATCGTCGAGCTTGGCCTGCAGCTCGTCGCGCTTGGCCAGCAGCTCGACGTTGCGCGGGGTGAACTTCTCGACGATGTCGCCGAAGCCCTGCCAGAAGGCGTCCTTGTCTTCGATGCCGGCGGCGGGAAGGGCGGTGTCGTTGACGAAGTCGTAGAGGACCTTGGCGACCTGCAGGCCGCCGGCGGTGATGCGCTCAGTCATTGCTCTCCTAAATTCAGGGTTCGTTGTCACGCTCGCCGCACGCCCTGTGCGGGCGCGTCGCGAAAGTGTGGCCGTCGGGATGACGGGGTCTCGCTTGACGACGGGCCGACGTGGTCGCCTTTCGGGCGCCTGGTCGGCTTGAGCCGCTGCGTCGGTCCGCCTTCCGCTGGCGATGCAACAACCATATGTGATGCGCGTCTCGCGCGGCACCGTTGTATGCGGTCGGATGGCCGAAGCGCCACGCGGATTCACGCATACGCGGAGACCACGAGGGGTCGGGGGCCGGTGATGGCGATCGAATCGACGATCCACCCGTTCGGGTTTCGGGAATGGGCCCTGACCATGGGGTCTTTTCCGCGACCGGATCACCCCCGAACGCCGTTCCCCGTTGCATGACGGGAAGCACCGCGAAGAAGGCGGGCCATGGCGGCACCCGAGGGCCCGCCACCCCAAAGCGGGGGGTGACCTTCACCCCTTTGCCATGCCCGACGTGGTTCGTCACACTCCCATGGGCACCTACCTGCGGTTAAGTCGGTGACGGGCGCCACATCCCGCGCTTTGCAACATTTGCAGGTTCGCCGGAAAAACCCACTGAAATTCGCAACCCCCTTTCCTTGACGGAACGGGCGAATTACCCCATGATGGGTATCAAGGCACGCGAAAGCGGGCAGTCGTCCAGGCCGCACATTGGGTGTTTTCTCCGCCCGATCGCGCACTCCACCGGGAGACGACCGTTTCCGTCGTGCACTCGCAATCCCGGATGCCGAAAGCCTCGCCCTGCATCGAGCGTCGCGGACGGTTCCGGATCCCAGACGTTACTTAAGGAAGTGACCCGGATATGTCGAACGTCGGCAAGGCCCGTACCGCCCAGGAAATCCAGAAGGATTGGGACGAGAACCCCCGCTGGAAGGGCATCAAGCGCGAGTACACCGCCGAGCAGGTGGCGGAGCTCCAGGGCACCGTCGTCGAGGAGAACACCCTCGCTCGCCGTGGTGCCGAGATCCTCTGGGAGGGCGTCAACGTCGACGACGACTCCTACATCAACGCCCTGGGCGCCCTGACCGGCAACATGGCCGTGCAGCAGGCCCGCGCCGGCCTGAAGGCCGTCTACCTTTCCGGTTGGCAGGTCGCCGGTGACGCCAACCTCGCCGGCCACACCTACCCGGACCAGTCGCTGTACCCGGCCAACTCCGTGCCGGCCGTCGTCCGCCGCATCAACAACGCCCTGCTGCGCGCCGACGAGATCGCCCGCATCGAGGGCGACACCTCGGTCGACAACTGGCTGCTGCCGATCGTCGCCGACGGCGAGGCCGGCTTCGGTGGCGCGCTGAACGTCTACGAGCTGCAGAAGGCCATGATCCAGGCCGGCGCCGCCGGCACCCACTGGGAGGACCAGCTGGCCTCCGAGAAGAAGTGCGGCCACCTCGGCGGCAAGGTGCTGATCCCGACCCAGCAGCACATCCGCACCCTGACCTCGGCTCGCCTCGCGGCCGACGTCGCCAACACCCCGACCGTCATCATCGCGCGCACCGACGCCGAGGCGGCCACCCTGATCACCTCCGACGTCGACGAGCGCGACCAGAAGTTCATCGAGGGCGACCGCACCGCCGAGGGCTACTACCGCGTCAAGAACGGCATCGAGCCCTGCATCGCGCGCGCCAAGTCCTACGCTCCGTACGCCGACATGATCTGGATGGAGACCGGCACCCCGGACCTCGAGCTGGCCAAGCAGTTCGCCGAGGCCGTCAAGGCCGAGTACCCGGACCAGCTCCTGGCCTACAACTGCTCCCCGTCCTTCAACTGGTCGGCGCACCTCGAGGCCGACGAGATCGCCAAGTTCCAGAACGAGCTGGGCAAGATGGGCTTCAAGTTCCAGTTCATCACCCTGGCCGGCTTCCACGCCCTGAACTACGGCATGTTCGACCTGGCGTACGGCTACGCCCGCGAGCAGATGACCGCCTTCGTCGACCTGCAGAACCGCGAGTTCAAGGCCGCCGAGGAGCGTGGCTTCACCGCCGTCAAGCACCAGCGCGAGGTCGGCGCCGGCTACTTCGACCGCATCGCCACCACCGTCGACCCGAACTCCTCCACCACCGCCCTGAAGGGCTCCACCGAGGAGGGCCAGTTCAAGTAAGCCTTTCGGTTCCCGTTGCTTGACGACGGGCCACTGAAACGCTTGGAACGGCGTGGCGGCCCTGATCGGGTCGCCGCGTGGCCATCGTGAACAACCGCCCAGGTTTTCCTGGGCGGTTTTTCCGTGTTTAGGCGACTTGGAACGATGGCGGCGGGCCGGCCGCACGCCCGGCGAATCCCGCCCAAGGCCGAAGCACTTCGAGCCAGACGGCGCACTGTCCGCCTGCCCAGAACATTACTTGGCAGAGTTAACCGATTGAGGTTCCGATTTTGCCAGCGCTGCTAACCTTGATTCATGGCCAAGACGTATGTGGGTTCCCGGCTCCGGCAGCTGCGTCGGGAGAGGGACATGAGTCAGGCGGCGCTGGCACAGGCGCTGGGGTTGTCCGCCAGCTACGTGAACCAGATCGAGCACGACGTCCGTCCGTTGACCGTGCCGGTGTTGTTGAAGATCACCGAGACCTTCGGCGTCGATGCGACGTTCTTTTCCCGCGACGACGATTCCCGATTGCTCGCGGAGGTCCAGGACGTGGTTCTGGACAAGGAAGTCTGCCCCGCCCCCGTGGATCTGCAGGAGATTTCCGACATGGTGCGCAATCACCCGGAGATCGCCCGCGCGATGGTGCATGTGCACCGTCGGTACCGCAACGTCACGGACAAGTTGTCGCTGGCCACGGACGACCGGAATTTCCACGGGGATTCGCCCGGGGCGGCGTCGCGGGCGTTGACCATGCCTCACGAGGAAGTGCGCGACTACTTCTACTCGCGGCAGAACTACATCGACTCGGTTGATTTGGCTGCGGAGAGCCTGGCCAGGGAGTTGGGCACGACCGACGACGACAGGGACGTCGAGGAGATTCTCGCCCGTCGGCTGCGGGACGAGCACGGGGTGAAAATCCGCACTCGCTCCGACATGGGCAACACCCAGCACCATTTCGACCCAGACACCGGCGAGCTGGATTTGGCCCGCGGGCTGTCCGCCGGTCAGCGGGCGTTCCGCATGGCCACGGAACTCGGTTACTTCGAGTGCGGCGATCTGATCCGGGAGGAGGTCTCCGAGGGGCACTTCACGTCCAGCGATTCGCGGGCGTTGGCGTTGCGCGGCGTGGCCACGTATTACGCGGGGGCGTTGATCCTGCCGTACGAGAAGTTCCATGCGCTGGCCGAAGCGAACCGGTACGACATCGAGTTTCTTGCTCGACACGCGGGCGTCGGCTACGAGACCATCTGTCACCGCCTGTCCACGATGCAGCGACCGAGCCTGCGGGGCATCCCGTTCACGTTCGTGCGGGTGGACCGCGCCGGCAACATGTCGAAGCGGCAGTCGGCGACGGGGTTCCACTTCACCAATTCGGGTGGCACGTGCCCGCTGTGGAACGTCTATGAGACGTTCTCGTACCCGGGCAAGATCATGCGGCAGGTGGCGGTGATGCCGGATGGACGCTCTTACCTGTGGATTTCGCGCACCGTGGAGCATCACACCGCCCGGTACAACCAGCCGGGCAAGACGTTCGCGATCGGTTTGGGCTGCGAGGCCCGGCACGCTCACCGCACCGTCTATTCGGAGGGCCTGGACATCAACGACGAGAAGGCGGCGACGCCGATTGGGGCGGGTTGTCGCGTGTGCAGCCGCGACGATTGCCCACAGCGTGCGTTCCCGCCGATTCACCGTGCGATCGACGTCAACGCGCACCGATCTTCGGTCGCGCCCTACTGACGGCCGGCCGGTCGCGCGCCCTACTGACCGTCGGACCGCCGCGCGCCTACTGACCGTCGGACCGCCGCGCGCCTACTGACCGTCGGCCCGTCGCGCACCCAAACCACGGGGTCCGAACCACTTCACCCAAACCACTTCACCCAAACCACGGGGTCTAAAACACGGGGTCCGTATCGCCCCCGTGGTTTAGCGCCGAAAAATGACCGACCCCGCAGTTTGGACCCCGTGGTTTGGCGGAGGGGTGGTCAGCGGGACGCGCCGGTTCGGCGGGACACGACCGTCGAAAAGCCGAGCGCCGGGCCACGGGGAACACCCGCGACCCGGCGCCGACGCCGGAAAAGATCCGGACTAGAGGTTGATCATCTTGCCCATCAGCCCCTCGGCGGCTTCCTTCATCGCCTCGGACATGGTCGGGTGGATGTGGGTGGCGCGGCCGATCTCCTCGGAGGTCAGCTCGTACTTCTGGGCCAGCACCAGCTCCGGCATGAGCTCGGAGACGTTGGCGCCGACCATGTGGCCGCCCAGCAGCTCGCCGTACTCGGCGTCGGCGACGAGCTTGACGAAGCCGGTGGCCTCCGCCAGGCCCTGCGCCTTGCCGTTGGCGGAGAACGGGAAGGTGGAGACGGTGATCTCGCGGTCGTTCTCCTCCGCCCACTTCTTCGCCTGCGCCTCGGTCTTGCCGAAGGAGGCGACCTGCGGGTTGCAGAACGTCGCGCGCGGCATGTTGAGGTAGTCCTCGATGACGTCCGTCTCATGGCCGGCCATGTGCTCGGCGGCGATGACGCCCATGGTCTCCGCCACGTGCGCCAGCTGCAGCTTCATGGTGACGTCGCCGATGGCGTAGATGTGGTCGACGCTGGTGCGCATGTAGTCGTCGATGGTGATCTCGCCGCGCTCGCCGAGCTCGACGCCCGCCTTGTCCAGGCCGATGCCCTCGGTGCGCGGCGCGAAACCGATGGAGACCAGGACGCGGTCGACGGTCAGGGTCTGCTCGTCGCCGCCGTCCTTGGCCTCGACCTTGACCTCGACGGAGTCGCCGTTGTCGACGATCGAGGTGGTCTTGTGGCCGGTCATGAGCTTGACGCCGAGCTTCTTGTATTCCTTGGCGATGACCTTGGAGACGTCTTCGTCCTCGTTCGGCAGGACGCGGTCCATGAACTCGACGATGGTGACGTCGACGCCGTAGTTGGCCAGGACGTAGGCGAACTCCATGCCGATGGCGCCGGCGCCGACGATGACCATCGAGTCGGGCAGGTCGGCGGAGAGGATCTGCTCCTCGTAGGAGACGATGTTGCCGCCGAGTTCGACGCCCGGCAGGGAGCGGACGACGGAGCCGGTCGCGATGATGGCATTGTCGAACGTGAGCTCGGTGCCCTCGTCCTTGCCGTCGGTGACGACGATGGTGTTGGCGTCCTTGAATTCGCCCCAGCCGTCGACCTCGTCGATCTTGTTCTTCTTCATCAGGTAGTGGACGCCCTTGACGATGCCCGCGGACACCTTGCGGGAGCGGTCGTGCGCAGCGCCGAAGTCGAAGGAGACGTCGCCGGAGATGCCGAAGGTCTTGGCCTGGTGGTTGAAGATGTGCGCCACCTCGGCGTTCTTCAACAGCGACTTGGAGGGGATGCAGCCCACGTTGAGGCAGACACCGCCCCAGTACTGCTTTTCGACGACGGCGACCTTCAAGCCGAGCTGGGAGGCGCGGATGGCGGCGACGTATCCGCCGGGACCGGCGCCGAGGACAACGAGATCATAATGTTCAGCCACGAAGACAAGGGTACGCGCGGTCGTGGCGACAGTCATCCCGGTGGAAGCGCGCGGGGGCGGATCGGGCGTCGAACGGGATCCTGGCGAGTGGGGTCTGGGAGATCCCGGGGACGCCGAACGGAACCTGACGGATGCCGAGGCGGCGACGGACCCAGGCGAACGGGATCTAGAAGATGCCGAGGGCGATGAGGATGTCGGCGATCGACGACGACCCACCGTTCACGTTGATGCCGAGGGTCTCGAACAGGTCGATGAGGAAGGATTCGTGGGGCAGCATGACGGTCCTTTTCGGGAGGGATGTTGTACGGGGATTCGGCGGGTTGTGTCGCGAAGACGGGGCGGAACCGGGGTGATTGCCGGGAGGGCGGGTGCCCCCGGCGAACCTCTTCACCACCAACCCCAAATCACTCTAGTCGCAATTTTCACACGCGTAACACCAGTTCACAACCGGGATTCCAAATCATGTGACCCCCGCCACGTGTGGGAAAAGGCCGATCCACCTGCGCTCGCCGGGTTTCGCATCGACCCGCCCTGGGGTAACCTGCCATGTGATTTACGCACCACAGCCTCGCCTAAGCCGCCGCCGATTCGGCGCGCAGCTTTCGCACGGCATTCGATCAGGCCGCCCGGCCTCATGGAGCTCACGATGAAGAAGACCCGCACCCGCCTCATGTCGGCGACCGCCGCCGCGATGGTCGCCCTGGCGCCCGTCGCCATGGCCCCGGCGTCCCTGGCCCAGCCGGCGGCCGAGCAGCCGGCCGCGAACCCGGTGGCCACCCCGATCGCCGACGCTGCGGGCGTCACCCCGGCCCCGGTCGCCATCGGCGAGCTGGAGAAGGCCAACCCGCACTGGCGCGACCTGATCCGCGGCCACGACAACGTCAAGGAAGTCTGGGCGGGTTCGGTGTCCATGGACCGTGCGGTGCCGCTGGTGTGGATCCACCCGAAGGGCCTGGAGGGCGACGCGATCTACGCGCCGCGCCCGACGCTGTACGTCCTCAACGGTGCCGACGGCGGCGAGGGCAAGGCGTCCTGGCTGTACCAGACCGACATCATCGATTTCTTCTCCGACAAGGACGTCAACGTCGTCATCGTCCAGTCCGGCGAGTTCTCCTACTACACCGACTGGGTGGACGAACACACCCCGGTGGGCAAGCAGACCTGGGAGACCTTCCTGACCAAGGAGCTGCCGGAGGCCCTGGAGGCGCAGATCGGCGGCAACGGCAAGCGCGGCATCATCGGCATGTCGATGTCGGCGACGTCGGTGCTCAACTTCGCGCAGCACAGCCCCGACCTGTACGACGGCATCGGTTCCTTCTCGGGTTGCGCCCAGACCTCCGACGAAATCGGCGCGCAGGCGATCCAGCTGGTCCTCGACCGCAAGGGACTGACCGGCGAGCAGATGTGGGGCCCGCGTCCGGGCGACGTCTGGACGTACAACGATCCGCTGGTCAACGCCGAGAAGCTGGTCGGCCAGCAGATGTACATTTCCAACGGCACCGGCCTGTGGGGCGAGTGGGACACCACCGCGCACCCGAACGTCGACGACGAGATGCAGCTGATCGCGCAGCGCACCACGGGGTCGGCCATCGAGGGCGGCACGAACTTCTGCACCAACGTGTTCAAGGCGAAGCTGGATTCGCTGGGCATCGAGGCGCACTGGGATCTGGGCAACGCCGGCACCCACTCGTGGGGCTACTGGCAGGATGACCTGCACGACTCCTGGGATGTCCTGTTCTCCAAGGTGCTGTACAACTAGGCGGCGATGAGGCGGCGACCAGGTGGTCGTCGCGCGCGACCGTGCGCTTCGGGCCCCGGTGGACATCCGCCGGGGCATTTTTTCGTTCGGTTCCTCCGGTGGCTGCGGGCGGATGACCTACATTCGGGTCATGGTGTTTTCCTTTGCCGACCCCAGCCCCGACGACGGCTCGGGCGCCGACTCCGATGGCGGCGCCGGCGCCTTCGCCGCGCGTTTCCTGCCGACCGACGGCGTGCCCGAGTGGCTCGACGACATCGAGGGCGAGCGTGCGCTGGAGTGGGCCCGGGCGCGCACCGGGGAAACGGAGTCGCTTTTCGACGGCGATTCGTCCCGCGATGAGCTGGAGCGGGACATTCTCGCCGCGTTGGACACCGATGCCCGGATCCCCTACCCCATCCGGCGCGGCGAGCACCTGTACAACTTCTGGCGCGACGGCGAGCATCCGCGGGGGCTGTGGCGGCGCACGTCGTTGGAGTCGTTTCTGTCCGGCGAGCCCGAGTGGGAGGTTCTGATCGACGTCGATGCGTTGGCGTCGTCGGAAAGCGAGAACTGGGTGTGGAAGGGCGCGCAGTGCCGGTACCCGGACTACGACCGCGCCCTGGTGCATCTGTCGCGGGGCGGCGCCGACGCGTCGGTGGTCCGCGAGTTCGACCTGGAAACCCTCGAGTTCGTGGCGGAGTCGCCGTTCGAGCTGCCGGAGGCGAAGTCGGACGTGTCGTGGGTCGGCCGCGACGAAATTCTCGTGGGCACCGACATGGGGCCGGACAGTCTGACGGCGTCGGGGTATCCGAAGCAGGTGTTTTCATGGCGGCGCGGCACGGCGTTGGACGAGGCGGAGCTGATCTTTTCCGGGCATGACGACGACGTCGCCGTCGGCGGGTGGTTCGACGCGACCGAGGGGTTCGAGCGGTTGTTCGTGGAGCGGGCGATCGATTTCTACCGGTCCCGGCGCTTCATCCGAACTGATGGGGGCCTGCAAATCATTGAGGTTCCCGATGATTGCCGTGTGAGCGTGCATCGCGAATACCTGCTGCTCATGCCCCGCACCGACTTCAACGGCGTCCCGGCCGGCGGCCTCGCCGTCGCGGTCGTCGACGAATGGCTCGGCGGCAACCGCGACTGCCGCACCTTGTTCACCCCCGACGCGCACACGTCGCTGCAGTCGGTGGCGTGGACGAAGAACCACCTGGTGCTGACGCTGCTCCACGACGTGGCCACTCGACTGGTCCCCTTGTCCATCGGCGACTGGGCCGAGGGGACGATCCCGGGGCTGCCGGAGTCGGCGTCGGTGTCGGTGGTGGGCACCTCGCCCACGCGCGACGATGAACTGTGGCTGGCGGGATCGTCGACGCTGGAGCCGGCGACGCTATGGCTGACGCGGTCCGGCGCCGACGAGCCCCCGCGGGTCGCCCGGCGCGCCCCCTCCTTCTTCGACGCCACCGGCATGTCCACCCGTCTGCACTGGGCGACGTCCGCCGACGGCACGAAAATTCCGTACCGCATCACCGGACTGCTTGACGACGGGCACCCCGGGCGTGAGGGGCGTGGTGGCGGCGACTCGGCCGGGTCGGACTTCGAGGGCGATGCCGACGACGCGGCGGGCGGGGCGGCCGGGCCGCGCCCCACCCTCGTCCACGCCTACGGCGGTTTCGAGGTGTCGCTCGTGCCGGGCTACTCGGCGACGCGCGGCATGGGCTGGCTCGCCCGCGGCGGACTGTCCGTGGAGGCGAACCTGCGCGGCGGCGGCGAGTTCGGGCCGGAGTGGCATTCGTCGGCGGTGAAGCTCAACCGCGGGAAAGTCTACGAAGATCACCGCGCCGTGCTGGAGGACATCGTCGCCCGCAGCTACGCGACGCCGGACACCCTGGCCATCCGGGGCGGATCCAACGGCGGCCTGCTGTCGGCCGTGGCCCTGACGTCGTATCCGGAGCGGGTCGGCGCGGTGGTCAGCCAGGTGCCGCTGGCCGACATGCTGCGCTACCACCGACTGTCGGCGGGCGCGTCGTGGATGGCCGAGTACGGGGACCCCGACGACGGGACCGAGGGCGCCGCGATCCGCGAGTGGTCGCCGGTGCAGCGCATCGCCCGGCGCGACGACCGCCCCTATCCCCCGGCGTTGGTGACCACGTCGACTCGCGACGACCGCGTCCATCCCGCCCACGCCCGCAGCCTGGCGTGGCTGCTGCGCGAGGCCGGACAGCCCGTCGACTACCACGAGAACACCGAGGGCGGCCACGCCGGCGCCGCCGACAACGCCCAGGTCGCGCACATGGAGGCGCTGATCCATTCCTGGTTGTGGAGGACGCTGGGATGATGCCGTGGCGGCCCCGGTTCCGCCTCCCGTTTACAGTGAGGGACGTGCGACCGACCAACGATTACACCGGCATCCCGTTCAACCTCGGTTTCCGCGTCGACCATTACGACCTGGACCTCGACTACCGCGTCGGCCCCAACCGACTCAAGGCGACGGCCGTGCTGCACATCGAGGTCAACGCGTACATCGAGGGGCTGACGCTCGATTTCGCCGACGTCCTCGGCGTCGATTCCGTCGACGCGGACACCGACGTGCGCAACTCGGACGTCGACGTCGCCCGGTGGCGGCAGTCGGGCCGGAAGCTGCGCGTGACGTTCGACCGGATGCTCGAGCCGGAGGAGACCCTCAATCTGACGGTGCGGTACTCGGGCAATCCGGGCCCGGTGAAGTCGAAGTGGGGTGAGCTGGGCTGGGAGGAGCTGACCAACGGGTCGCTCATCGCCTCGCAGCCGATCGGCGCGGCCAGCTGGTTCCCGTGCGACGATGACCCGGAGACGAAGGCGCGCTACGACATCGCCGTGACCTGTGACGCCCCGTACACGGTGGTGGCCACGGGCCGTCCGTCGCCGCCGCAGAAGGCCGGCGGTTCGCGCCGTCGCTGGACGTTTTCCTCCGCCGAGCCGATCGCGTCCTACCTGGTCACCATCCAGATCGGCCAGTACTCGCGGGTGGAGCTGCCGTGTTCGGTGGCGCCGGTCATCGCCTACGCGCCGGCGCATCTGGTGCAGCGGGTCAAACATGACTTCCGCGATCAGGGCAAGATGCTGGAGCTTTTCGTCGACCGGTTCGGCGAGTACCCGTTCCCGGATTACCGGGTGGTCATCGTCGAGGACAATCTCGAGATTCCCCTGGAGGCCCAGGGGCTGTCGATCTTCGGCGCCAATCACGCCGACGGCAAGGACACGTGGAACCGGTTGATCGCCCATGAACTGTCGCACCAGTGGTTCGGCAATTCGGTGGGTCTGTCGCAGTGGCGCGACATCTGGCTCAACGAGGGTTTCGCCTGTTATTCCGAGTGGATTTGGGCGGAGGCCAACGGCGGCCCGACGGCGGAGGAGTCCGCGAAGAAGCATTACGACGAGCTCGTCGACAAGCCCCAGGACCTGCGCATCGCGGACCCGGGTCCGGTCGACATGTTCGACGACCGCCTGTACAAGCGCGGTGCCATCACGGTGCATGCGCTGCGGTTGTTGTTCGGCGACGAGGTGTTCTTCGAGTTCGTGCGCACGTGGGCGACGACGAACCGGCATTCGGTGGTCGATGCGGTCGATTTCCGGGCGCTGGCCAACCGCATGTGCCGGGAGCGGGGCATCACCACGTCGCACCTCGACGCGATTTTCGATGCGTGGGTGAACAAGACGGAACTGCCCGAGTTTCCCGTGGATCCGGCGGCGCGCCCGTGAAGTGGTTGACCCTGGCGACTCTCGTCGCCGCCGTCGGCAGTTTCGCCATCCTGTTTTTGTCGGCGTGGGGGTTGGGCACGGACGTCAATTTGCAGTTCGTCGCCTATTGGGGCCTGTTCTTCGCCATGACGGGGGTGCTCGGCGGCCTGATGCAGGAGACCACGCGGGCGGTGGGGGCGGCGGCCGCGCGTGACGACGGCCCGTCGCACGGGTCCTCCGGCCCCGTCCCGGGAGACGCCGGGCGGGTGGTGCGGGC
Organism: Corynebacterium freneyi; assembly: GCF_030408835.1. Taxonomy (NCBI): domain Bacteria; kingdom Bacillati; phylum Actinomycetota; class Actinomycetes; order Mycobacteriales; family Corynebacteriaceae; genus Corynebacterium; species Corynebacterium freneyi. The sequence continues at coordinate 237,327 of NZ_CP047357.1, read as the reverse complement.
GCGGCCGATGGTCGTGGCCGCCGGGGTGGCCGCGGTGACGTTCGTGTTGTTCGCGGCGTCGGGGCCGTTGTGGGTCGGCCTGGTCGTCGATGACGCGCACGTGTCGGCGGTGCTGCTCATGGCCGGTGGTTTGGCCATGTACGCCATGCAGGCGGCGGTGTCCGGCGTGTTGTCTGGTGCGCGGTTGTGGGGGCAGTATGCGGCGCTGATCATCCTGGACATCGTCACCCGCGTCGTGCCGGCCGTGCTGGCCTGGTGGTTCGGGTGGGGTCTCGTCGCGTGGCTGTGGATCACGGTGATCGGCACGGTCAGTTGGCTGTTGTTGGCGGCGGTGTCGCCGGCGACGCGGCGGGCGATGGCGTCGCGCGCCGACGTGCCCGTGCGGCGTTTCGTACCGTTGATGATCACCGCGATGGGGGCGGCCGGTGCGTCGGCGGTGCTGGTGACCGGGTTCCCCACGCTGGTGAAGATCAGCGCCGATCATGGCACCGGGGTGCTGGGCGCGGTCACCGCCGCGGGCATCGCCTACGCGGTGACGTTGACCCGCGCGCCGTTGCTCATGCCCCTGGAAAAGTTCCAGAACGCCATCATCGTCCACTTCGTCCGCTCCACGGGCGGGCCGCTCGCCGCTCTGGCCAAGCCGTTGGGCGCCCTGTTCGCCTTCGGCGTGTTCGGTTCGGCGCTGGCGTGGCTGATCGGGCCGTGGATCCTCGAGGTCATCTTGAAGCCCGACTATTTCGTGCCCGGCCGCACGCTCGCCGGGTTGACGCTGGGTGCGACGTTCACCGCGGTGCTCATGGTCACCGGCGCGGTCACCCTCGCCGTCGGCCGTCACCGGGCGTACTTGGCGGGCTGGCTGCTGGCGACGATCGTCGCCACGGCGGTGCTCTTCGGCCCGGGCACTTTGGAACTGCGCAGCGTGCTGGCCCTGGTCGTCGGCCCGACCCTCGGCGTCGTCCTCCACCTGTTGGTGCTCAGGGCCGTCGCCCCCGAGGATCCGGCGGACAAGGCCACCGTCGTCGCCACCGTCGCCGCCGACGCCGCCGACGACGCAGCCGGAGGCATCGGCCCGGTCCCCGGCGCGCCGCCGCAGTCCTCCCCCACTCCGCCGCCCGCGCAAACCTAAGGTGAAGGCGTGAACGCCCCCCGCACCGACCTCGCAGTGTTGATGACCGTCTACCACCGCGTCGACCAACGACATCTCGACGAGGCCCTGGACTCCCTGTGGGCCCAAACCGTGCCCGCCGGCCGGGTCGTGCTCATCGGCGACGGCCCCCTGACCCCGGGCCTCGACGCCGTCATCGAACGCCACCGCGCCGCCCACCCCGAACTCGACTACCGACCGCAGCCCGAAAACCGCGGGTCCGGCCCGGCGTCGCAAAGCGGCCTCGACCTCATCGACGAAGAGTGGTGCGCCCGTCTCGACGCCGACGACATCGCCGAACCCACCCGGTTCGAGGAACAACTCCGGGTCGCCGACGGCCACGCCGACCCGTCGTCAAGCACGGGCCCGGCACCGGACGTCATCGGCACCGCGATGGCCGAATTCGACGACGACCTCGGCGGCGAGATCACCGGCATCCGCGCGCTGCCCGAAACGCACGACGAGATCGCGGCGTACGCGCGGATGAACTCGCCGATCAACAACCCCTCCGTCATGTACCGCACCGCCCGCGTGAAGAAGGTCGGCGGCTACCGCGATGCGCCGTACATGGAGGACTACGACCTGTGGGCGCGGCTGCTCGCCGACGGCGCACGCTTCGTGAACCTGCCCCGGCCGCTGACCCGCTTCCGCACCACCGGAATGCTCGACCGGCGGCGGTCGGACGGCATCGTCGCCGCCGAAAGGCGCATGCAGGCGACGCTGGTGGAACTGGGCCTGGTGTCGAGGCCGCGCGCCGCGTTCAACTTCGCCGCCCGCTCCGCCTTCCGGCTGCTGCCCACCGGCCTGCTCCGGCGCACCTACCGCGCACTGTTCCACCGCCGCGCGAGCCGTCGCTGAAAACCGTTTCCCGGCACTACGATGGGCACCATCATGGATCACAGCACAGCCCCCAACGATGACGGGACCGATTTTTCGGACACCTGGCTCATCGTCCCCTGCTACAACGAAGCCACCGTCATCCGCGGCGTGCTGGAAAACGCCCTCCAAACCTTCCCCAACATCGTCGCCGTCAACGACGGCTCCCGCGACGACTCGGCCGCCGAAATCCACGCCGCCGGCGCGCACCTGGTCAACCACCCGGTCAACCTCGGCCAGGGCGCGGCGATCCAGACCGGCATCGAATACGCACGGGCCCAGGCCGGCGCGAAGTACTTCGTCACCTTCGACGCCGACGGCCAACACCAGGTCAAGGACGTCGTGGCCATGGTGCGGCGGCTGCGCGAAGAACCCGTCGACATCATCGTCGGCACGCGGTTCGGGCGGCCGAAGTCCGACGACGACCAGGTGCCGCTGATCAAGCGCATCGTGCTGAAAACCGTCGTCGCCCTGTCGCCGCGGACCCGCCGCCTGGGCCTGACCGACGCGCACAACGGGCTGCGCGCCTTCAACCGCAAGGTCGCGATGGAGACGAACCTGCGCATGAACGGCATGAGCCACGCCTCCGAGTTCGTCAACCTCATGGACGAGTTGGGGTGGCGCGTGGCCGAGCAGCCCGTCGACATCCTGTACACCGAATATTCGATGTCGAAGGGCCAGTCGCTGTTCAACGGCGTCAACATCCTCTCCGACTCGCTCATCGCCAGGAGGCTCCCGTGACCGCGACGATCATCCAGGTTCTGCTGCTGGCGGCGATGGTCGCCCTGGTCTGGTATTTCGTGGCCAACCGGCGGAAGGCGCGGGCGAAAGCCGGCGTGAAGCTGGGGTTCCTCGTGTTCCTCGCGGCGTGCGTGTGGGCGATCGTGCGGCCCGATGACCTCACCGTGGTGGCGAACTGGGTGGGCGTGTCCCGCGGCACGGATCTGCTGCTGTACATGCTGGTGCTGGCGTTCGTGTTCACGACGGTGAGTTCGTACATCCGGTTCCGCGAGCAGGAGTTGCGCTATGCCCGGCTCGCCCGCGCCGTCGCGCTGCAGACGGCGGTGGCTCCGCGGGATCCGATGCCCGGTGCCACGGGGACGGTGCCGTCGCGGGAGGCGTAGGCCCGTTTTTCGCGTGACGACGACCCGGTTCGGCGTGGGCGTCGACCGCCCTGCACAATGGGCGCCATGACTCGATCCGACGACGCGCTTCCCGACACCGACGCACACGACGACAATCCCTTGCCCGCCGGCGGAGACGCGGCCTCCGATGCTGTGGCCGACGCCGACACGACCACCGCCGCCACCGACGCCGAGGTCGACGGAGACGCGGCCACCGCCGCCGCAGCCGACGAGGAGACCGACACCCGCTCCCTCAAGACCGTCCCGCCGGCGCTGTGGGTGTGGTTCGCCGCATTGTTGCTGCTGGTCGGTGGTCTGGCGTTCATCGCGGGCAACTCGTTCGGCCCGGGCGGCGGCGACGTGAACCTGGCGGGCGCGTCGGCGGGCAAGAACTTCGACGGACCGGTGGCCGGAGACGACGGCACGTTCGATGCGGGCATCGTCGGTCCCCGCGAGGGCTCGGCGGTGGCGACGATGGAGGACATCGCCAACATCCACCGCCGCGACGAGGCCGACCCGTTCGCGCTCGGCGCCCTCGACGCCCCGGTGGTGATGACCATGTTCTCCGACTTCGAATGCCCGTTCTGCGCCCGCTACGCGGTGGACACGCAGCCGAATCTCATCGCCGATTACGTCGATTCGGGTTTGCTGCGCATCGAGTGGAACGATTCGGCGGCCGGTGGGCCGGCGGCGCAGGCGGCCCAGGCGGGTCGTGCGGCGGCGGCGCAGGGCAAGTTCTGGGAGTTCCAGAAGGCGGTGTTCGACGCGGCCGTGGCCAAGGGCAACGGGCACCCGGAGTTCACGGTCGATGAGCTGGTCGACGCCGCCCGCACCGCCGGCGTCGAGGACATCGATCTGTTCCGCGAGCAGCTCGAGGACGGCACGTGGGAGAAGGCGGTCCAGGAGTCGACGGCGTATGCGCACAGCATCGGCGTGCAGGGCACCCCGCAGTTCGTCATCGGCACGACGCCGGTGTCGGGTGCCCTTCCGGAGCAGGTTTTCCGGGACAACATCGAGCTGGAGCTGATGAAGGCCAAGCGCGCCGAGCAGTAGCCCCCTGCCCCGGCTCACCCGCGGGTGGCGGGCGCGAAGGACGTGAACCCGGCCTATCCGCGGAAGTAGTCGACGGTGCGGCGCACCCCTTCGGCGATGTCGACGCGCGGCCGCCACCCCAGCACTTCGCCGGCCAGCGCCGGATCCAACGCCGACCGGGGCACGTCGCCCCGTCGGGCGGGGGCGTACTCGGGGTCGTCGTCGGCGCCGGCGGCCTCGGCGACCAGCGTGTGCAGGCGCCGGTCGGTGGTCTCCACGCCGGTGCCGATGTTGAACCGCATCCCCGACCCGGCCGTGCCCGCCGCGCGGACGAAGGCGTCGACGACGTCGCCGACGAAAACGTAGTCGCGGGTGTTGCCGCCGTCGCCGAACACGCGGGTGTCCTCGCCGGCGAGCAGGCGCTGGGCGAAGATGGCGACGACGCCGGCCTCGCCATGCGGGTCCTGCCGCGGCCCGTAGACGTTGGCGGGCGCGATGTGCGAGCAGTCCAGGCCGTAGAGGCGGCGGAACATGTTCAGGTACTGCTCGGCGGCGGACTTCGATGCGGCGTAGGGGCTCAGCGGCCGGACCTCCTGGTCCTCGCCGACGGGGAAGGAGTCGGGGGTGCCGTAGATCGAGCCGCCCGACGACGTGAACACGATCTTGCGCACGCCGTGGCGGCGGGCGGCGTCGGCGATGCGGATGGTGCCGATGATGTTCAGCTCCGCGTCGTGCACGGGGTCGGCGACGGATTCGCGGACGTCGATCTGGGCGGCGAGGTGGAAGATCACCTCGGGGCGCACCCGGTCGAGCAGCTCGTCCCAGTCGACGGCGAGGACGTCGGCCTCGACGAATTCGAAGCGGTCGGCGCCGGTGGACCGAGCATCCTCGAGGTTGGCGAGCCGGCCGTGCGACAGGTCGTCGACGACGGTGACCGCGTGGCCGTCGTCGAGCAGCCGATCGACGAGAGTCGATCCGATGAACCCGGCCCCGCCGGTCACCAGCGCACGGCTGGGCGGAAAGGCGGTGGTGGGGGTGTTACCTCGCATGTCGGCTGGCATGCATCGCATGGTACGCCGACTGTCCTTGCTTTACGACGCCCCTGGCCGGGCACGTCGGCGTCGCAAAGCAAAGCGGCGGGAAATCAGTCCTGCGGCAGCCAGCGTCGCGAATTGACGGCGATGACCGCGGCCATGGCGACGGCGATGACCATGCCGGCGCCGAGCATCACCGGGTAGGTCATCCACTCGATGGACTCCGACAGCTTCGTCAGGATCGCCGGGAACGCGAAGCCGATGTACGTCAGGCAGTAGAAGATGCCCGTCAGGCCGGCGAGGTCGCGCGGGCCGGCGATGCGCTGGACCTCGTTGAGGCCCGTGAACATGGACAGGCCGTAGCCCATGCCCAACACCAGCGCGGCGACGATGGCGCCGGGGATCGTCGGCGACGCGGACATCCACATCGCCAGGGCCATGCCCACCACCACGATGCCCATGGCCACCAGCGAACCGCGGGCCGACGTGTCCGACGCGATGCGCGGACCGACCTGCTGGATGCCGAAGCCGAACAGCAACGCGAAGAACGTCACCAGCGCGGAGAAGAACACCGGCTGGCCGACCTCCTCCTGCATCAGCGACGGAATGATCGCGTACGCCACGCCCGCCGCACCGAAGACCCACGGTGCCACCATCGCCGCGACCAGCAGGAAGCGGGGGTGCGTCACCGACGGCGTGCGCAGCGACTGCAGGATCGTCTCGCGCCGGCCGCCCGCCAGATGCGGCGACTGACGGGTTTCCGGGACGACCACCATGGCGATGATCGTCGGCACCGTAAGAACGATGTGCAGGATGTACGGCAACTGGCCGGGCAGCGGCGCGAACTGGGCCAGCGAACCCGCGATGCCCGCGCCGATGCCGAAGCCCAGCGTCAACGCCATCGACTGCCGCTTCGCGCCCGACGCCGACTTCGCCTTCGCGTCGAAGCGCGGGTCCGACAGTTCCTTCACCCACGAACCGCCCACGGCCATGGCGATGCCGACGCCCACGCCCGACAGCGCGCGGCCGACCAGCAGCAGCGGGCCCGTCGTCTCGCCCGCGGCGATGAGCGCCGAACCGACGATGGAGAACACCGGCGCCGACAGCATCACCGGCTTGCGGCCGATGCGGTCCGACAGCGGGCCGGAGATCAGCAGCGCCGGCGCGATGCCGAGCGCGTAGATGAACAGAAGGAGATCGACGAAGACGAGGTCGAGGTCGCCGTTGAGGCGGTACATCACCATCAGCGGGGTGAACTGATTGCCTCCCCAGGCCACCGCGAACACGGCGATGGCCACCAGGAACCACTGGGGCATGGAGCTGCGGCGCGCGGCCGCTCCTTCGGTACGCGACATGCGGCATACCTTACGACTGCCCGATCCGATTACCGCAATTTACGGACACCTGCCGATGCCGCCGCCCCGTTCGGGGCTGCCGATGCGCCGATGCGCTTGGCTAGGCTTGGCGACGACCACCGTGACCGCCGATCACCCGGCCCGTCCCGGAGAATCCGGTGGCGCCGTCCCGCGCCCTTCGCTTCCCGAGGAGCATCATGTTCACGCAACCCCTGACCGGCGGCGAGCACTCCGACCGCCCGCGTTTCCGATCCATGGTGGCCGCCATCGTCGGCCTTCTCCTGTCCGCCCTGGCGTTGACCGCCTGCGGCGCGGACGGAGACGATGACGCGGGCGCGGGCGGCGGCGACGGCGACGGGGCTTTCCCCGTGTCCGTGGCCTCGGGCGCCGCCGGTTCCGGCGAGGAGGTCACCATCGAGGCGCGCCCCGAGCGCATCGTCAGCCTCTCCCCCTCCGCCACGGAGTCGCTGTTCGCCATCGACGCCGGTGATCAGGTCGTCGCCGTCGACGAGTACTCGTATTACCCCGCGGAAGCGCCGGTGGTGGAGGGCCTGTCGGGCCACCGCCCGAACGTCGAGGCGGTGCTGACCCATGATCCGGACCTGGTGATCGTCTCCGGCCAGGACGATTCCCTGTCGCAGGGCATGGCCGCCGTCGGGGTGCCGGTGCTGGTGCTGCCCGCCGCCGAAGATCTCGGCGACGCGTACGCGCAAATCGAAACTCTCGGCGTCGCCACCGGCCACGTCGGCGACGCGGCCGAGGTGGTCAAGGACATGGCCGCGGACATCGGGGAAGCCGTCGATTCGGTGTCCGCCGAGCTGCGCGACTCGGGGCTGACGTACTACCACGAGGTGTCGTCGGATCATTACTCGATCACGGACCACACGTTCCTGGGCGCGGTGTACCGGGAGTTCGGCCTGGCCTCGATCGCCACGGGCGACTCCGGCTACCCGCAGCTGAACGCCGAGGCGATCATCGCCGCCGATCCGGACCTGATTTTCCTGGCCAACGCCACCTCCGAATCGATGACCGCCGACGACATCGCGGCTCGCCCGGGGTGGGACCAGATCACGGCGGTGAAGAACGGCAACATCACGGCACTGGACGAGGACCTCGCGTCGCGCTGGGGGCCGCGTCTGCCGGAGTTGTTCCGCGACATCGCCCGGGCGCTTTCCGACGCCACGGTCCCCGCAGCGGCGAACTGATCTCGTGGGACTGTGCCCGCGATGACCACGGTGACCGAGGAGCTGCGGCGGAGCGTCGTGAAGCGCCCTTCCCCGGTGGTCGCCGTCACCGTGTCTCTGGTGCTGCTCATCGCAGCCGCATTGCTGTCGATGTTCACCGGCGCGGTGCGGCTGCCGCCCGCCGACGTCGTGCGCGAGCTCATCGGCGCCGACGCACTGACCCCGCGTGACCACGCGATTCTGTGGAACATCCGACTGCCGCGGGTGGCGATGGGCATCATCGTCGGTGCGACGTTGGCCATCGCCGGCGCGGCGTATCAGGCGGTGTTCCGCAACCCCCTGGCCGACCCGTACCTGCTGGGCGTGTCCTCCGGGGCGGGCCTGGGCGTGACCCTGGCCGTCGTCTCCGGGGCCGCGGTCGGGTTCGGGGCCGGCGGGGCGGGAGTGGTCGCCGCCGCGTTCATCGGCGGCGTGACCGCGGTCGGCGCGACCTACCTGGTCAGCCGCGGCGTCGGGCACGGCGGATCGGCGACCGTGGTGGTGCTGGCCGGCGTGGCGGTGGCGGCGTTCGCCAATGCCGCGCAGACGTTCATCCAGCAGCGCAACATCGAGACGATCCAGCGCGTCTACTCGTGGATGCTCGGCAACCTCGGCGTGACGCGCTGGGAGTCGGTGGCCCTGGTGCTGGTGCCCTCTGCGATCTGCTGGGCGGCCGTCGTCGGTGCGGCGCGCGTCCTCGACGTCATGACCGTCGGGGACGTCGAGGCCCGCATGCTCGGCGTCGATCCCGGGAAGGCGCGGCTGGCCCTGGTGGCCGTGGCGACGCTGGGCACCGCCGCCGTCGTGAGCGTCTCGGGCCTGATCGGATTCGTGGGCATCATCGTGCCGCACGCGCTGAGGCTCGTCGTCGGGCCGGGGCATCGACTGCTGCTGCCGTTGACCCTGATCTGGGGCGCCATTTTCCTGCTGCTCGCCGACACGCTCGCCCGCACGGTCCTCGCGCCGTCCGAGTTGCCCGTCGGCGTGGTCACCGCGGCCGTCGGCGCGCCTTTCTTCCTTTTCATCTTGCGCCGCTTCAGCCGCACCGGGAGGGCCGGTCGGTGAACGTCGGCAAGCACGAGCCCGAAAACATACCCGCGCCCGCGGACGGCACCGACGGTGCGGTGCGGTGCCGCAACGTCCGGGTGCGCTACGACGGAGCCGACCGAGATGCGGTGGCCGGGGTGTCGCTGTCCGTGCCCGCAGGCGGCTGGCTGACGTTGGCCGGCCCGAACGGCTGCGGAAAGTCGACGCTGCTGCTTGCGCTGGCTCAGGTCATCGCCCCCGAGTCGGGGACGATCAGCGTGGCGGGCCACGACATCATCGGCGGTTCGGGCGCGCTGCACACGCTGCGGTCCTTCTCCCCCGGGGCCGCACGGCGCCGCAGGAAGCTCGCCCGCACGGTGGCGCTGATGCCGCAGGTGCCGGTGATCCCGGAGGGGATGACGGTGCGCGAGTACGTCCAGTTGGGCCGCCACCCGCACGTCGGGGCGTTTTCCGCCGACGACTACGGCGTCACCGACGCCAGCCTGGACACGCTCGGACTCGGCGGTTTCGCCGATCGGGCCGTGGCGGAACTGTCCGGCGGCGAACGCCAGCGGGTCACGCTGGCCCGGGCGCTGGCCCAGGAACCGTCGGTTCTGTTGCTCGACGAGCCGACCTCGGCACTGGACATCGGCCACGCCCAGGATGTCCTGGAGCTGGTGGAGGAAGTTCGCGCGCTGCACGGGTTGACCGTCATCGCGGCCATGCACGACCTCACGCTTGCGGGGCAGCACGGGGATCGCATTGCCCTGCTCGACGACGGTTCGTTGTCCTGCATCGGCGCCCCCGCGGACATTCTCACCGCCGAGCGCATCGCCGAGGTCTACGGCGCGAACGTCGAGATTCTGCAGCGACCCGACGGGCCGGTGGTTGCTCCCGTGCGTGATCGGCGTCGCGCGGCACGCTGAACCGGCGCGCGGTCCTTTCCGGGCTCGGTTCACCGGGGCCGTTTCGCGGTGGTTGTTCGGGCATCGTCGGGGGCCGACGCCGGCCGAACCACCCCCGTACAGGGGTATTCATTCCCCACCCCCGACAGCCATGAAGTGACGCGCCTAACTCGCATCGCAATCCAGCCGTTGCCATTCCGTAATAGACGTCACAACACCAGCCACACCAGCATCCGTTGCCCCGAAAATCACACGCCAAATCTTCTTTTGAATGAAAAGTTATGTACTTATCCGCCGTACCCCGTCCAATCGTCGCCGCAGGTAAGTGAGAGCGCCGGCGAACGGGTGCCCCCGCCGCCCCGCACCCCGCCCACCCCCGTCAAATACCCCCGGCACGTGGGGCAATGTCCGAGTCGCCCGAAAACACCCCGGGAGGTACCCGTCCGGGGTCAGCCGATCACCGGAAATCGCTACCCCCGACGCCTGGAAACCTCGCCTTCCCGGAAACCCGACGAGCTGCCGGAGACGGCGGCGCTGTGCAAAAATACGTCCCGCTTGCGACGCGATCATGCGCCGCCCGCTTTCGCGGCCGCCCCGATGCATCCCGTATGCCCGGCGCGACCGCGCACCCGAATCCTCTCGCGGGGACTCGGACCGCACCAGAGTGCCGCCCCGGCGCCACCTTGGTTCGGCCCGATCGCCGCGCCAGAACAGATCCGAAAGCCGGAGACTTCATGACCACGTCCATCATCGCCGCTGAGACCTCTCAGCGCCGGCGCGTCCTGTCGGGCACGCTGATCGGCACCACCGTCGAGTGGTACGACTTCTTCATTTACGCCCAGGCCGCCGCCCTCATCTTCGGCAGCCAGTTCTTCGAGCCGGCCAGCGGCGAGAACGCCGCCGTCGGCCAGATCATCTCCTGGGCCTCGCTGGGTATTTCGTTCCTCTTCCGCCCGCTGGGCGCCGTCATCGCCGGCGACATCGGCGACCGCTTCGGCCGCAAGGGCGTCCTCGTGTTCACCCTCATCGGCATGGGCCTGGCCACGTTCCTCATCGGCGTGCTGCCGACCTACGCCACCTGGGGCATCGCGGCCCCGCTGATCCTGATTCTCCTCCGCATCATCCAGGGCATCTCCGCCGGCGGCGAGTGGGGCGGCGCGGCGCTGATGGCCGTGGAGTACGCCCCGAAGGAGCGTCGCGGCCTGTTCGGTTCGGCGCCGCAGGTCGGCGTGCCGGCCGGTCTGGTGCTGTCCACCGCCGTGCTCGTCATCGTCCAGGCCGCCATCGGCCATGATGCGTACCTGGAGTGGGGCTGGCGCATTCCGTTCCTGCTCAGCTTCGTGCTGATCATCATCGGCTACCTCATCCGCCGGGCCGTCGACGAGTCCCCGGTCTTCCGCGCCATGCAGTCGGAGTCCGCCGAGCGTTCCGCACCGCTGCCGCTGCTGTTCAAGAACCACTGGCGCAAGGTCATCCAGGGCGCGCTGATCTTCGCCGCCCAGCAGGCCCCGGGATACCTGGTCATCGCGTTCTTCGGCAAGTTCGCCCAGATCCCGAAGGAGAACGGCGGTCCCGGCATCAGCCCCGAGATGGCGTGGACCGGCACCCTGGTCGCCGGCGTGTGCTGGATGATCTTCATGGTGCTGTCGGGCATGATCTCCGACTCGATCGGCCGCGCCCGCACGTTCATCATCGGTTACGTGCTGCTGATCATCGGCGAGATCTTCATGTGGACCCTCATCGGCACCGGCAACTCGGCGATCTACCTGGCCACCCTCGCCTTCCTGGCGCTGCCGCTGGCCCTGACGCTGGGCCCGCTGCCGGCCATGTACGCCGAGATGTTCCCGGCCGACGTCCGTTACTCGGGCGTGTCCATCGCCTACGCGCTCGGCGCGATCCTGGGCGGCGCGTTCGCCCCGATGATCACCCAGATGATTCTCGACGCCTCCTCCACCGAGACGTACGTCGGCGACACCTGGAAGGTGAGCGTCTACCTCATCGCACTGACCATCCCGGCGTTCATCGCGCTGTTCCTGCTCCCGAAGGGCCTCGAGGAGCGCGACCTGCTGAACCTGAAGCACGAAGAGGCCTAAGCCCCTTCAACGCCGCCCATGCCGGCGCGCACCCCGTGACCGCGGTCCCGCACCCCTGAGCGGGCCGCGCACGTCGTCCGAGCAAACCCGCCGTCCCCTCCCCTTGGGGCGGCGGGTTTCGGCGTTTGACGGCCCAAGCTCAGCCACGTCGGGCCCCGTCCGGCGGAAACGAGAAAACCCCAGGCCAACCGGCTGGTTGACCTGGGGTTTTGGTGGAGCCGCCTGCGAGAATCGAACTCGCGACCTTTTCATTACGAGTGAAGCGCTCTACCGACTGAGCTAAGGCGGCGTAGTCGCCACGACACGCGTGGTTACCGACGAAATCCTATCGCACCACCCGCGCACCCCAAAATCCGCCGCCTACCGGGCCAAACGCGGTTGCCGTGGCCCGTGCGCGTGTGCTTTACGACGGCTGCGTCACCGCTGGCCCACCCGGCACGCCACCTGCATCGCGCCCATCATTCCGTCGAGGGCGACGGCGGGGCGGACGTTGCGGGCCATCGCGTGGCGGGCGTCCATGACGGCATCGATGCTCGCCACCAGCCCCTCCGCGGGGACCCGGCGCGCCAGTTCCGCCGCCGTGCGCCGACGGTCCGGATTGATCGGTGTGGGCATCGAACCGCCGCCACCGGCACCGCCGGCCACCGCATCGCCGCCATCGGCCGGGATTCCCGAGGACACCAAAAGGGCGTCGCGAAGCAGCCCGATCATGTCCATGAGCGCGATGTCCACGAATTCGAGCGTGTCCCGCTTCCGGCGGCGCTTCTGATCTGCCTCCAGGTCCTTGATCTCCTTGGCCGCTCCTCGCGTCGCCGCCTGCGCGCCCTTGCCCTTCGCACCGAGGCCCAGCGCATTGCTCAGCTTCTCCAGCTCGACTTCCTCGATGGGCTCGTTTTTTCGCTTCGACTCCGCCTCCGCCTTCGACGCGAGTTCACGGGTGCGCAGATAGGACGTGGCCGGATCGAACACCGCCTCCACCAGATCCAGCGCCCGCCCGCGCCACTCCCGCGTCCCCTCATCGGTGGCCAGCTTCTTGGCTCGCCCGATGTGACCGTTGGCTACGGTGCCCGCCCACTCGGCCTGTTCAACGGTCAGCTCCGGATGTTCGATCCTCAGCGCGGTGACGACCTCCTCCGAAGTCGGCGTGGGCACGTACACGTGACGGCACCGCGACCGCAGCGTCACCGAAAAATCCGCCGGATCCGTCGTCGGGGCGCACATCAGGAACACGGTGCGCGCCGGCGGTTCCTCCACCGCCTTGAGCAGGGCATTGGCGGCTTCGGGCGTCAGTCGATCGGCCTTTTTGATGATCACCACCCGCCAGTCCGCCGTCGTGGGCAGCGCATATGCCCATCGGACGAGCTCTTCGCGCGTGTATTCCACGCCGATGGACACGCCCATGGTCTCGGCGATCTGAATCTCCGCGTGCGTGCCCGCCTTCGCCGTCTCACACCCCCGGCAGCGACCGCAGCCGACGATCTCGGGGTCCGTGCACAACAACGCCTGGGCGAACACCTTCGCCGTGGTCGACCGCCCCGAACCCGGCGGCCCCGTGAACAACCACGAATGCGTCATCTCCCCCTTCGGGTCCGCCGCCGCCCGCGCCGCAGGGTCATCCCCCGCGCGCACGATCGCCCGCGCCGCACGTGCCGCGGCCACCAACGTCGCCCGCACGCCCCCCGATTCCGTCACACGGTCGAAAACGCTGGCCTGTTCCATGGGCACCACGATAGCTGGCGACGCGGATCGACCGTCGCAAAGCAAAAAGCCACCCTCCCGTCGACTCCACCCGGACCCGGCCCGCCCCTCCGCCCGGGGCGATAAGGTGGACGTCATGCAACGGTTGTGGAGGAACCTCCGGTGGCTGCGCAGCACGCCCTGGCCCGCGTACGCGGCGGCGGTGTTCCTGTGCAACCTCATCGGCGCCGTAGGCGTCGGGCTCTTCCTCGGCGTCCTGCTGCCCCTGGAAGGACTGTCCGGATTCACCGAACTGCCCGGACCCGCGTTCATCGGACTCGTGGTCTACCTCGCCGCCGCCGTCGCCGCCGGCATCGGCACCACCTGGCTGCTGTTCAAACCCGTCCTGCGATGGCAGCGCAACCCCGACCGCCACGACCCGCGAAGGGTGCGCTACCTGATCATGCGCATCCCCTCCTACCAGGCGATACTCGGCGCGATCATCTGGGGCGTCGGAGTGCTCGTGTTCGGCATCGTCGCACTCGTCCACTCCCCCAGGCTCGGCCTCGTCGTCGTCATCACCGCCGTGTTCGGCGGCGCCATCGTTGCCCTGATGACGTACCTCATCGCCGAACGACTCGTCCGCCCCGTCGCCGCCGAAGCACTCGCGCGACGGGCCCCCGACTCCTCCCTCGAACCGCCCATCGGCCAACGCCTGCTGCAAACCTGGGTGCTCACCTCCGGCCTGCCCGTCGTGGCCATCCTGCTGATGTTCCTCGCGCAGCGCCTCGGCTACTTCACCGACGACCTCGACGACATCCTGCCCGCCATCCTCGCCCTCGCCGTGCTCGCGCTCGTCACCGGATACGCCGGCACCATGCTCGCCGCCATGAGCATCGTCGACCCCATCCGCGACCTCACCGGCGCCGTCAACCGCGTCCGCCGCGGCGACATCGACACCCGCGTGCCCATCTACGACGGATCCGAAATGGGCGTCCTGCAGGCCGGCTTCAACGAAATGATGCGCGGACTCCAGGAACGCCAACGCGTCCGCGACCTGTTCGGCCGCTACGTCGGGTCGGAAGTCGCACGCAAGGCGCTGGAGGAGAAGCCGACGCTGGGCGGCGAGGATCGCCTCGTGGCGGTGCTGTTCGTCGACGTCATCGGATCGACCACCTTCGCCGTGCAGAACCCGCCGGAAGTCGTCGTCCGCGAGCTCAACGAGTTCTTCGAGCGCGTCGTCGACTGCGTGCACCGCAACAAGGGAATCATCAACAAATTCCAGGGCGACGCGGCGCTGGCCGTGTTCGGCGCCCCGCTGCCCCTCGACGACACCGCCGGGCACGCTCTGACCGCCGCCCGCGAACTGCGCCAGGAACTGCGCAACCTCAGGCTGTCCGCCGGCATCGGCGTCGCCGCCGGGCGGGTCGTCGCCGGCCACATCGGCGCACACGACCGTTTCGAATACACCGTCATCGGCGACGCCGTGAACCAGGCCGCCCGACTGACCGACCTGGCCAAGGACACCCCCGGCCAGGTGCTCGCGACGGCGTCGACCGTCCGCCTGGCCAACGAAGACGAGCAGGCCCGCTGGACGTCCCTGAAGTCCGTCGAACTCCGAGGCCGCACGCACATGACCCAGCTGGCGCGGCCGATCCGCCCCACCATGGCCGACCGCTCGTAGGCGGCGGAACGGGACCGCCCGGAGGCGCGACGACCTTCGGACTTTTACGACTTCTTCGTCGTCTTCTTGGCCGTTTTTTTGGTGGTCTTCTTGGCCGTCTTCTTCGTCGACTTCTTGGTGGCCTTCTTGGCGGTCTTCTTGGTCGTCTTCTTCGTCGATCGCTTGGCCGTCTTCTTGGCCCCCGGTCCACCCGTGGCGGCCTCCTTGGCGCGGCGCTCCGACAGCAGCTCGTTGGCGCGGGCGTCCGTCAGGGTCTCCGGGTTGTCGCCCTTGCGCAGCGACGCATTCGTCGTGCCGTCGGTGACGTACGGGCCGAAACGACCGTCCTTGACCGTCATCGGCTTGCCGGAGACGTCATTGTCGCCCAGCTGCTTCAGCGGCGGCTTCGCGGCGGCGCGGCCACGGCGCTTCGGCTCCGCGTAGATGCGGCGGGCCTCGTCGAGGGTCACCGTGAACAGCTGCTCCTCGGACGCCAGCGAACGCGAGTCGGACCCCTTCTTCAGGTACGGACCGTAGCGGCCGTTCTGGGCCGTGATGACCTCGCCGTCGGTGGGGTCGACGCCGACCTCGCGCGGCAGCGACAGCAGCTTCAGCGCCTCCTCCAGCGTCACCGTCGACGGCTCCATCGACGCGAACAGCGACGCCGTCTTCGGCTTCAGGGTCTCCTCGACGATCGCGGCGATGCGCTTGGCCTTCTGGTTCGCCGCGGTCTTGGTTTCCCAGTTCTTCTTGCGCATGCCGTCGGCCGCGCGCTGCTTGTCCTCTGCGGCGCGCTCTTCGGCGACGATCTGCTCGGCCTTGACCTCGACGCCGGCCTTCTCCTCGTCGGTGACGATCTCCGTGACGTATGGGCCGTAGCGGCCGTCCTTCGCCACGATCATGCGGCCGTTGTCCGGGTTCAGGCCCAGCTCGCGGCCGCCCTGCGGCATGGCCAGAAGCTTCTCGGCGGTTTCCAGGTCCAGCTCGTCCGGGGTCATCGACTCCGGCACGTTGGCCCGCTGCACCAGGTCGGCACCGGATTCGCCGGCGCCCGGGCGCACGCGCTCCAGGTACGGGCCGTAGCGGCCGACGCGCACGACGATCGGGTTTCCGTCGGCGTCGTCGAAGACGTGCAGCGAGTTGACGCGGCGGGCGTCGATGGCCTCGAGGTTGACGTCGATGATGTTCTTCAGGCCGCCGCGCGCGGCGATGGCGTCGGCGCCGCCGGAACCGTGCTCCTCCGAGTCGCCGAAGTAGAAGCCGGTCAACCAGCGGGTGCGGTCCTCGGAGCCCGCGGCGATCTCGTCGAGCTCGTCTTCCAGGTCGGAGGTGAAGTCGTAGTTGACCAGGTCGGCGAAGGAATCCTCCATCAGGCCGACGACGGCGAACGCCACCCACGACGGCACCAGGGCGTTGCCGCGCGAGTACACGTAGCCGCGGTCCTGGATGGTCTTGATGATCGACGCGTAGGTCGACGGGCGGCCGATGCCGAGGTCCTCCATCTTCTTCACCAGCGACGCTTCGGTGTAGCGGGCCGGCGGGTTGGTGGAGTGGCCCTCCGGGGTGACGGAGTCGACGCCGAGAGACTGGCCGGTTTCCAGGCGCGGCAGGCGGCGTTCGGCGTTGTCGGCGACGTTGCGTCCGTCGCCGAGCTGCGACACCTCGACGTAGGCCTTGAGGAAGCCCGGGAAGGTGATGGTGCGGCCGGTGGCGGACAGTTCCACCTCGCGGGCGCCGCCGTCGGTGGCGGAGGTGCCGGCGACGACGACCTTCATCGACGTACCGCGGGCGTCCGACATCTGCGAGGCGACGGTGCGCTGCCAGATCAGTTCGTAGAGCTTGAACTCCTCGGCGTCCAGTGCTCCGGCCAGCTCGCCGGGCGTGGCGAAGCGCTCGCCGGCGGGGCGGATGGCTTCGTGCGCCTCCTGGGAGTTCTTGACCTTGCGCTGGTACTGCCGGGGAGCGTCGGCGACGTACTCCGGGCCGTACAGGTCGCGGGCTTGACGACGCGCGGCCTCGATGCCCGACTTCGACAGGGTCGTCGAGTCGGTTCGCATGTAGGTGATGTGACCGTTTTCGTAAAGGCGCTGGGCGATGCGCATGGTGCGCTCGGAGGTGAAGTGGAGCTTGCGCCCGGCCTCCTGCTGCAGCGTCGACGTCATGAACGGCGGGTACGGCCGGCGGGTGTAGGGCTTTTCCTCGACGGAGGCCACCGACAGGGTGGCTCCGGTCAGGCCGTCGGCGAGCGAACGGGCGTCGGCCTCGCGCAGGACGGTGACGCCCTCGGGCTTCTTCAGCTGACCCCGGTCGTCGAAGTCGCGGCCGGCGGCGACGCGCTTGCCTTCGACGGCGGTGAGGCGGGCGTCGAACATGCGCGGCTGGGTGGAGTCGACGGGCTCGGACCCCGTGTCCAGCGTCGCGCCGAGGTCCCAGTAGCCGGCGGAGATGAACGCCATGCGTTCCCGCTCGCGTTCGACGATGACTCGGGTGGCCACGGACTGCACGCGACCGGCGGACAGCCGCGGCATGACCTTCTTCCACAGCACGGGCGACACTTCGTATCCGTACAGGCGGTCGAGGATGCGGCGCGCCTCCTGCGCGTCGACGAGGTTCTGATCGAGTTCGCGGGTGTTGTTGGCGGCCTCGAGAATGGCGGGCTTGGTGATCTCGTGGAACACCATGCGGCGCACGGGCACCTTCGGCTTGAGCACTTCGAGCAGGTGCCAGGCGATGGCCTCGCCTTCGCGGTCGGGGTCGGTGGCGAGGTACAGCTCGTCGACGCCGGCGAGCAGCCGCTTCAGCTCGGTGACCTTCTTCTTCTTGTCCGGGCTGACCAGGTACAGGGGCTGGAAGCCGTGGTCGACGTCGACGCCGAGCCGGGCCCAGGGTTCCTTCTTGTATTTGGCGGGGATGTCGGCGGCGCCTCGGGGGAGGTCGCGGATGTGGCCGACGGAAGCTTCGACGATGTAGTCGTCGCCCAGGTACGGCTGGATCTTCCGTGCCTTGGTCGCCGACTCGACGATGACGAGTCGCTTCTTTGCTTTGTCGTCTGCCACCTGGAATCTGCCCTGCAACTTTCGGGGTCGGTTCGAGGCCCTTCGTGCCGGGCCCCGGGTCCGGCGCAATGCCTTCACCTGAATCTATTGGGACACCGTACACATGCCCGGACGGTGAATCGTCGAGTAGGGGTGCGACCGGAATCCCCCTCACGGGGGCTGCCGCTCCCCCCTCACCCGGGCGTGACCTGCGACGGAGAGTCCTGGTTCGGGGGCCGCGGAAATAGACGACGGCCCGTCGTGAAGCCACCTTGCGGTGGCGTCCACGACGGGCCGTTGGCTCCGCTTGAACTTCAGCGGAGCCGGCGTCTGTTCAGCTCAGGCGCGAACGCCCACAACCGATGTAGATGCGACGCTTCGGATGCGTCGCTTAGAGACCGCGGACGTTGAGGGCCTGCGGGCCCTTCTGGCCCTCGCCGATCTCGAACTCGACGGGCTGGTTCTCCTCGAGGGTCTTGAAGCCGGTACCCTGAATTTCGGAGTAGTGGACGAAGACGTCGTTGCCTCCGTCGGCCGGGGCGATGAACCCGAAGCCCTTCTCCGAGTTGAACCACTTAACGGTGCCCTGTGCCATTGTTGATGTACCCCTTTAGGTTGTTGGACGTGAGCGCGCCGCCATGCAGACGACGATTCAATCCGTCAGTCTGCCACGTATCGCCCGAATGTTCTGCTTTCGGGGTTAGGCGACGACGAGTGAGCGGAGCGGCCCGGCGGCCGCCGAAATGACGGAGGGGGTGGTCAGGTGCATGGTTTCGGGCGGGAACTTCTCGAACCGGTGATTGCGGCCCACCCCCGGGCGACGGTCACGCACATCGCGGATTTGCCGGCGCGCGTCGGCCGAACCACCGATTGGCCGGCGTGGGTGCCGCCGCATCTGTTGGCTGCGCTGGCGGAGCGGGGGATCGACGCGCCGTGGACGCACCAGGCCGAGACGGCGGATCACGCGTGGGCGGGGCGGCATTGCGTCGTGGCCACCGGCACCGCGTCGGGCAAGTCGTTGGGGTATCTGCTGCCGGTGCTCACCGAGCTGATGGCCGATCCGACGGCCACCGCTTTGTACCTGGCGCCGACGAAGGCGCTGGGCGCGGATCAGTTGGCTGCGGCACGCGAGATCGCCGTCGACGCGGTGCGGCGGGGGCGGGAAGGCGGCGAAGACGGCGCGAACGGAAAGAACGGCACGGGCGACCTGACGGATGCGGTCGGCGTCCCGATCGCGGGTGGCCCGGCGGATGCGGGCCCCCATCCGGTCGCCGTGGCCTCGTACGACGGCGACACCCCGAAGGACGTCCGGCGGGCGGTGCGGGAAGGGGCGCGGTGGATCTTCACCAACCCGGACATGCTGCACATCGGCATGCTGGCCCGGCATCAGTGGTGGGCGCGGGTGCTGCGGAAGCTGCGGTACGTGGTCGTCGACGAGTGCCACGCCTATCGCGGGGTGTTCGGGGCGAACGTGTCGCTGGTGTTGCGGCGGCTGCTGCGCATGGCCCGGCATTACGGCGCCGAGCCGACGGTGGTGTTCGCCTCCGCCACGACGGCCGATCCCGCCGCGCAGGCGGCGCGTTTGATCGGCGAGCCGGTGGAGTCGGTGCTCGATGACGGCGCCCCCGTCGGCGAGCGCACCATCGCTTTGTGGGAGCCGGGGCTGCTGCCGGATCTGACCGGTGAAAACGGTGCCCCGGTGCGGCGTCCCGCCACCGTCGAGGCGGCGGACATCATGGCGGATTTGCTTGACGACGGCGCCCGCACGCTGACTTTCACCAGGTCGCGGCGCTCTGCGGAGACCATCGCCCTGGGCGTGCGCGAACGGTTGGACAAGCGCGGGCGCTCCGACATCGGACAACGCGTCGAGTCCTACCGCGCCGGGTATTTGGCCGAGGATCGCCGCGACATCGAGCGTCGCCTCGACGACGGTGATCTGCTGGGCGTGGCCACCACCAACGCCCTGGAGTTGGGCATCGACGTCGGCGGCCTCGACGCCGTGGTGCAGGCGGGATTCCCCGGCACGGTCGCGTCGTTTTGGCAGCAGGCCGGACGTGCGGGCCGTCGGGGCCAGGGGGCGCTGGTGATCCTGGTCGCCCGCGATGACCCGATGGACACCTACCTGGTCCACCATCCTTACGCGCTGTTGGGTCGGCCGGTGGAGGCCACCGTCTTCGACCCCGCCAACCCCCATGTCTTGCGGGGCCACGTCTACTGCGCGGCGGTTGAATTGCCGCTCACAGATGATGTTCTGGCCGCATGGGGTGCGGTGGACGTCGCAAAGCAGATGTCCGAGGATGGCTGGCTGCGCAAGCGCCGCGACCGCTGGTACCCCACCGACCGCGACGAGGGGCCGCGCATGTCCGGCGCGCACGAGGCCGTGGATCTGCGGGGCGGGCGTGGGCAGGACGTCGCCATCGTCGACGGCACCGACGGGCGGCTGCTGGGCACGATCGACGTCGGCCGGGCGATGCAGCAGGTCCATGACGGGGCGGTCTACCTGCATCGGGGCGAGAGTTTCGTCATCGACCACCTCGATCTGGATTCGCTGCTGGCGCTGGCGCACCCGGAGGAGCCGGAGTGGTCGACGCATTCGCGGATGGACACCGACATTCGGATTCTGGAGGTTGACGTCGTGCGCGACGTGGCGCCCGGCGTCCAGGTCGCGTCGGTGGACGTGGAGGTGGAGCACCGGGTGACGTCGTATCTGCGGCGGCTGCCGTCGGGCGAGGTCCTCGATTCGGTGGAGCTGGATTATCCGCCGGAGGTGCTGGAGACCCGCGCCGTGGCGTACACCCTGTCGCCGGCGGTGCTGCGGCGGTGGGGCGTCGACGTCGCGGACGTGCCCGGCGCGCTGCATGCGGCGGAGCACGCGGCGATCGGCCTGTTGCCGCTGGTGGCGACGTGCGACCGGTGGGACATCGGCGGCGTGTCCACCGCGTTGCACGTCGATACGGGCCAGCCGACGGTGTTCGTCTACGACGGCCACCCGGGCGGGGCGGGGTTCGCGGACCGTGGTTTCGAGGCCTTCGCCGCGTGGATCCGCGCCACCCGCGACGCCGTGGCCGCGTGCGAGTGCGAGACCGGCTGCCCGTCGTGCATCCAGTCCCCGAAGTGCGGAAACGGCAACGAGCCGCTGGACAAGGCGGGCGCGATCAAGGTGTTGTCGGGGCTGGCGGCGGCGCTGGAAGGCTGAGGCCGACGGCGGCGCCGGAGGGAACTGAAGGCGCTGAGGCCGGAGTCGTCGGAAGGACGAGGCCGGCGGCACCGGAGGAATGACGCCGACGACGGCGCCTTCTTTTGGCCGATCCGCGGGCGGGCGGGCCATGCGACCGTTAGTATCCGGAAACATGATCGACGCCGACCAGATCCCCACCAACGCCCTGAAGGGCCTGAAGGTCCTCAATCTCGCCGTCAACGTCCCCGGCCCGTGGGCGGCTGCCCGGTTGGGGATGCTCGGAGCCGAAGTCACCAAGGTCGAACCGCCCGTGGGCGATGCGCTGGAGACGTGGTGCCCGTCCTGGTACGGCGAGATGGCGGCCAACGCCACCGTCGAGCGCGTAGACGCCAAGACCGCCGAGGGCCGTGAGCGTCTGAACGAGCTTCTCGACGGCGCCGATGTCCTCATCACCTCCGTTCGCCCGTCGGCGCTGGCGCGCATGGGGCTGACCGATGCGGTCGAGGCGCACCAGCATCTGTGCCACGTGGAGATCGTCGGCGACTCCGAGGACCCGGAGCATCCCGGCCACGACCTGACGTACCAGGCCGCGGCGGGCACGCTGGCGCCGCCGACGATGCCGCGCGTGCTGCTCGGCGATCTGCTCGGCGCGGAGCGCGCGGTGTCGGCCGCGCTGGCTCTGCTGCTGCGTCGCGCGAAGACCGGTCACGGCGGCCACGCCCGCATCGGCCTGCGTCAGGCCGCCGACGCCGGTGCCGCCGGCCACCGTCACGGCATGACGGCGGAGGGTGGTCTGCTCGGCGGTGCCGTGCCCACCTACGGTCTCTACGAGGTCGAGGACGGGTGGGTCGCCGTCGCCGCCCTGGAGCCGCACTTCCACTCGCGTCTGCACGATCTCACCGGCGCCACGGATCAGGAGTCGCTGGCCGATTACCTGCGCAGCCGCAAGCGCGCCACCGTCCTGCGGTGGGCCCAGGATCACGACCTGCCCATCGCCGCCGTCGAGTAAACGTCACCTCCTTTCCTCCTTCGGGCCCCGAGCTTTCCTCGGGGCCCGTTCATTCCTCGGGTCCCGCCGACTCCGCGGGTCCCGCCCGCGCCACGGCCGACCGCTGCCCGCGCATGACGGTGACCTGCACATCTTCGCCATCGCGGACGCAACCGTCGACGGTCGCGCCGTTGGCCGCCGCGATCCGGGCCGCGGCATCGCATCCTCCTCCCCCTCGTTGCGCGTCGACCGCACCCGCCACCGCCGCAAGGTCCGCGGCGACGGCCGCCCGACGCTGTTCCACCAGCACCGCACCCGCCTGGATGGCCGCCATCGTCAGCGCCAACACCAGTGCGGTGATGAACGCCCCGGTCACCGTCGTCGAACCGCGCTCATCACCCGGCCACGGGCGAATGTCCTTCCGGCTCATTCTTCGACCAGGGCGGTCGCGTGGCCGACGACGTCGTAAAGCGGAAGGCGTTTGGTGACGGTGACCCGAACGGTCTCGCCGCTCGTGGTGACGCTCACCGCCGCACCCGAAATCGCCCCGCGCGCCGACTGAGCCGCCGCAACATCGCCCCGGGCCTCCGCGCGGGCGATGTGCCCGGCGGCGTCGGTGACCGCCACATGCATGGCCACCACCGCAATCGCCCCGAGCGCCACCATCAGCACGGCGATGAGCGTGGACAGGGCGAAGGCCGTCTCCACCGTCGCCTGCCCGTCATCGTCGGCGAGCAGACGACGCACGCGGCGGATCACTGCGTGTTCAGCGCCCGCTCGATGATGTCGGTCAGCGCATCGGTGATCTGGCCGCCGGTGACCACGGTGTAGAGCAACGCACCGAACGCCGCCGCGGCGACCGTGCCCAGGGCGTATTCGACGGTGCTCATCCCACGGTCGTCGACGGCCACGCCCATCGCACGCCGGCGGATGGTGCGGAACAGCTTTGCGACGGGATTGTCCGACGTGCGTTCCGCCCCTCCCGTGTCGGCGCAGTCGTCGGCATCGGCGCACATGCACGTCTGCGAGCACCGATCGGCGGTGTCGGCGATCGCGGGTGCGCCGAAGCGGGCGGTGCCGCCGGTGGCGGTGGCCGCGGGGGAATTGGTGTCGTAGGGGTTTTCGAGCCAGATGTCCGGGTCGACGTTGATCATGGTTCCTCCTGGTTGGATTGATGTGTTTCAGCTGGTTGACGTGGTTGATGTCGTGCCGCGTCGGTTGCCCGCGGTGGTGGCGCGGTCTCCCCGGCGGTCCCCGCGCCAACGCTTCCCACCCGCCCCTCACGTCGGCCCCACCGTCAGCGATCCGAGCATCGATTCGGCCAAGCCGGCGATCGTCGGAATGAGCCCGAGGACCACGAACGCCGGCAGGAAGCACAGCGCCAACGGCCCCGCGATGAGCACGCCCGCCCGCTCGGCCGTCGCCTCGGCCCCGTCACCCGCCTCCGTCCGGCGCGCCACGGCCAGCTCGGCGACTCCCGCCGACATCGCCGCACCCGAGTCACCGGCACGCCTGGCCAGGGCCACCAGATCGGACAGTTCGGGCAGATCCTCGAGCACCGTCCACGGCGAGGCGACGCCGAGGGCCAGGCGCATCGACACGTCGTGAAGCGGGGCCGACAACCGGGGTGACGCGGCTGTCGCGGTGGCGGCGGCCGCGTCCCCGGGTGGCATGCCGGCGCTCAAGCAGGCGGCGAGAAGATCCAGCGCGGACGCCGCGTCGAGCAGCTGCATCGGATCGACCGCCCGCTCGCCCCCGCCGAAACGACGGCGGATGAACTGGCGGATGGACCGACCGATGTGCGACCGCACGAGCGGTTCCGCCCCGTCTTTCGCACCCGTCGCGCCCGCCGCGCCCGTCGTCCCGCCGTCGGCCGCGGCGAGTTCCGGCCATCGCTCGGCGGCCCGGACTCCCGTGGGCACGAGCGCGGCCGCCGCCATCAGCACCAGGGCAAGGATCATCGCGTCCCCTCCGCCGTCGCCAAAATCCGGTTGCCCCACAGCGCCCCGGCGCAGGTCAGCCCCACTCCGACGATGAGCACCACACCACCCAGGCTCCCGGCGAACAGAAATCCCACCGGCCCCGCCCCGAGCGCCTGTCCCATGGCCACGCCCAGCACCGGCAGCGCCATGAGGATCAGCATGGTCACCCGCGGCCCCGCCAACACCGCGGCGGTCCGCGACCGATGCGCCCGGCGCGCCACGATGTCCCCGCGCCCGTGGTCGATGACGTCGGCCAACCGCAATCCATGCGTCTCCGCCACCCGCCACGCGCCGGCGAGCCTGCGCAATTCCAGCATCGCGGGGGCGTCCTCCACCGCCCGTTCCAACGCCGCCGAGACAGACCCGCCCAGCCTGGCCCGCGACGCCGCCTCCGCCAATGCCCCGGCCAGAGGCTGCCCGGCTTCCTCCGCCGCAGCGGTCAACGCGGCAACCGGGGTCGCCCCGGCCCGCAGGTCCGCGGCCAGCACCTCCGCCGCCCGCGCGGCAGACGCGGTTCCCGCATCCAACTCCCGCCGCTTCCGGGCCTGGCCGACCAACGACATCGCCGTCCGCGCCACCATCACCGCCGCCAGCGCCACATGAGGCCCGGCCAACAACAACGGCGCCGCGGCCAGAAACCACGCCCATCCGGGAAGCGTGACGACGCCCCCTCGGCTTCCGCTTCGCCCCGCCGCCGCGTCCAACTCGGGAATCCGGTCCCGCGGGGACGGAGCCGGCCAACCCCACACCGCTGCGGCCAGCAGCAGCGCACCGGCGGTCATCGACGCCTGCGTCATGACGCCGCCTCCCCGGATCCCGGCTCCGCCCCGCGTCCCTGCTCCGCCCCGCGGGTCAGTTGACGGAACAGCCCCATCGCCTCCCCCTCGCCGTCGCGGTGGTGCCAGGCGGTGCGCACCCGCACGGGATTGCCGTCGAGCACCCCGACCTGCGCCAATCGCCGCCGGCCCGCGACCTTCTCCACCGCGAGCACCACCCGCAGGGCCGGCGCCAGCTGTGCGTGCAGCGCCGCATGCCCCAGGCCGCCCAACGCCCCGAGCGCCTCGAATCGGGCGGGAACGTCGATGGCGGTGTTGGCGTGCACGGTCCCGGCGCCGCCGTCATGGCCGGTGTTGAGCGCGGCGAGTAGGTCCACCACCTCGGCGCCGCGGATCTCGCCGACGATGATCCGATCGGGCCGCATGCGCAGCGCCTGCCGCAGCAGATCGCGTTGCGTGATTTCACCCGCCCCCTCGATGTTCGGGGGCCGTGCGACGAGCTTGACCACGTGCGGATGATCGGGGTGCAGCTCCGGGGTGTCCTCCACGCACAGCAACCGCTCGCGATGCGGCACCTCCCCCAACAGCGCGGACAACAACGTCGTCTTGCCGGCGCCCGTTCCTCCGACGACCACGAAGGCACGTCGTGAAGCGATGACCCGGCGGGCCATGTCCGCGGCCGCGCCCGCCACCGACCCCGACGCCACCAGGTCATCGAGGCCCATCGCCGCCCGACGCAGGACGCGCAGGCTGATCAGCGTCGCACGATCGGCCGGCGGCGACAGCATCGCGTGGACGCGCACGCCCGCATCCCCCACCCCACCGGGAAGGTGGCCGTCGACGAAGGGCTGCGCGTCATCCAGGCGCCGCCCGCACGCCGACGCCAACCGGACGGCGAGGCGGCGCACCTCGGCGTCGTCGCGGAAACCCACGTCGGCGGGTTCGGGTCCGGCGCCCCGGTCGATCCACACCTCATCCGGCGCTGTGACCAGCACATCCGTCACCCCGGGCATGCGCAACAGTCGATCGAGCGGACCCGCGCCGACGAGTTCGCCGCGCAACGTCCGCAGCAGCGCCAGCAACTGGGCATCGCCGACGACGCCGCCGGTCTCCTCCCGCACGGCCCGCGCGATTTCATCGGCTCCGACTCCCGCCGCCGACTCCACGAGCCTGCGCCGCACCCGGTCCAGCAGTGCCGCGTCGATCCCCGCGTCGATCCCCACTCCGATCACCGCAATCCCCGGCCCGGGTCCCCGGCGCGGGCGCCGTCGGCGGCGTCGAGGACGGGGGCCAGGGACCGCATGAGCTTGACGACGCTCCGCCCCAACCCTTCCACCTCGATTTCCCGGGGCACGGCGCGGAGGTGGGGCATCTCCGCGATGACGTCGAGGCCCGTGGCGAAGCACACGTCATCGATGGTCACCCCGCCCGGTGCGGGCCACCGGACGACGGCCACGGGATCGCCGCCCATGCCCCGGAGCACGGCGGCGTGGCGTGCGGCGGCGGCCAACCCGCGCACCGTGGCGGGGACGATGACGGCCAACACGTCGGCGCGGGGTGCGACGACCTCGGCGATCGCGCCCGCACCGGGCAGATCGACGACCGCGGTACCACCGGATCCGACCACCGCATCGACGACGGCGGACACCGCACGCGGGGTGATCGACCACCCGTCGTCGGCGCGGGAACGGGGGCCGGTGAGGATGCCCGGGCCGTCGTCGTCATGCAGGAACCCGGCGCCGGCGCGGCCGAGCGCACCGCGCACGCGTGCGCTCGGCACCGCCCCGAACAGGGCCCCGGCGTCCAGCGCCCCCGCCTCGGCGCGGACGTCCGGCCACCGCACGCCGGGTTCCGCTTCCGCCCCGAGCAGCAGGTCCGCGCCTCCGGAAAACTCGTCGGCGTCGACGAGCAGGGCATCCGACGTCCGCGACGCCGCCATCGCCAGCACCGCCGCGGCCGTCGACGCCCCCGCTCCCCCTACCGCCGGCACGCAGGCGATCACGCGACCGGCCCCGACCACTCCCGGCCGTCCGATCCACCCCACCAACTCCACGCCGCACGACGGCAACGCCACGGGGCCGCCGCACCCCAGGCGCCGCGCCACCTCATCGGGCGGATCGGCGTCGTCGGAATGCAGCAGGTACAGCCCCTCCCTGGCCACCCGGGCGCCGTCGCCCGCCTCCGCCACGTCGAGCACCCCCACCGCCCGTCCCTCATCGACGAGGATCGCCGCGCACCGCCGCCACGCCGCGTCACTGGGGTCGGGCGCATCCACTCGCACCGCCCGCCGCCCGGTCGCCGCGATGATCGTCGCCGCCTCCTGCTCCAGTTCGGGATCCCCGACGGCGATGATCACGTCCTCCGGCCCGGCGGGACCGGTCGTCTGCTCGTCCATGCCCCGAACCATGCCCGGGCACGCCGGCTGCAGCACTGCGGAAGGGCCGTCGAAAAGCCCGGATTGTGGATGAATCGCGTCCTGTGGAAAACCTCGGGTCGCCGGGCGTCACCGCGGTCGATAGGGTCGACGAGCAAGCAAAACCACATTTCCAAATAGGGAGACCCATCATGGCGAAAACGATCGTTCTGCACCCGTTCGAAGGCGTCGAGTTCCCCACCCCGTCCGGTACCGGCATGGTGCGCTTCGGCGACGATCTCGATGCCGTCGCCGCGGTGCTGGGCCCGGACTTCACCCGGACCCCCGGCTCATCGCGGATCACCTTCGATGAACCGTTCGTCCATGTCTCCATCGGCGACGGCGGAGTGGAATTCATCGAACTCGCCGCCGACGAACCCGGTGCCGCCATCGAGCTCGGCGGCGTCGACCTCGCCCGACTCGACGCCATCGAATGCGCCCGCCACCTGCGCGAGGTCAATGGTGACGCCGATGTCAACGAGGACGAGGCCCCCGCCAGTTACGTGTACGCGGGCATCGGCGTCTCGGTATGGCAGAGCCACGCACTGCAGACGGCCCTCGACGAACTGGCGGCCGCCCGGGCCGCCGACGAGGAACCCGAGGAGGGCATCGACTTCTTCGAGGGGGAAGTTGAACTCGCGCGCCATTTCGAGGCGATCGGCCTCGCGTCCCGCGGGTACGTGCAGGAATACTTCGCCTAGTCCCGGACGCCGGGGCGCATGCGGGATTCGCGTAGTCCCGGCCGACGGGGCACCTGCGGAAATAGCGACGCCCCGCGCCGGGGGGGGGATGGCGCGGGGCGTCTAACCCGGCTTCGGGGGGGTGAGCCGGGGGCGGCCGCACTGTATATCGGGGCCAGCCAGGACAAGTATGACACAACACCAGAAGGCTGCCAACCCGAACGGAGAATGGTCCCCGCGCACGGGTTTCGGCGGCGAATCGCCGCCCGCACCAGCACCGGAGCACGATGCTCCACGACGCCTTCCGGAGGACGCTCACGACGTTTTCGTCACGTGGCTATGCTCGAAACCGTGACCGTCGAAGATCCGCGCCACACGGCCGCGCCCCGTCCCGCGACGACGGTGGCCGCCTTCTTCGACCTGGACAAGACGATCATCGCCCGCAGCTCGGCCTACGCGTTCGGCCGGCAGTTCATGGAATCCGGGCTGATCACGGCCTCCGGTATGATGCAGATGGCCCTGGGCCAGGCGATGTACATCTCGGGCGGCCACGACCACGACCAGATGGAGGCCGCCCGCGATCAGCTGTCGGCGATGGTGACGGGCTGGCGCGCCGATCATGTCCGCCGCATCGCCGAAGAGTCGCTGCACCAGGTGATTTCGCCGTACGTGTACAAGGAGGCCATCGAGCTGATCCGGCATCACCGGGCGTTGGGGCACGACGTGTACGTGGTGTCGGCGTCGGCGGCGGAGCTGGTCGAACCGATCGCCGCGGAGCTGGGCGTGCGCGAGACCGTGGCCACGCGGCTGGAGGTCGTCGACGGCGTGTACACGGGCGAGGTGCCGTTTTTCTGCCGCGGCGGCAACAAGGCCACGGAGTTGCGCCGCATCGCCGCCGAACGCGGCTACGACCTGTCGCGGTGCTACGCCTATTCGGATTCGGGCACGGATGAGCCGATGCTGTCCGTCGTCGGGCATCCGGTGGCGGTCAATCCGGACAAGGCGTTGCGCAAGATCGCGGAGGAGCGCGAGTGGCCGATCCGCATTTTCCGCAGCCCGGTGCCCCTGTTCCGTCGCACGGGTCCGCGCGTGACGGGCATCGCCGCGGTGGCGGCGGGTGCGGCGGCGCTGGTGGCGGGCATCATTGCTTCACGACGAGGCGGGGGCGCCGCCTAGCCGGAACGCCCGGGTGCGGCCGTTCGGTTTAGACGGCGTCGGCGATGCCGCGGGCTTCGGCGGCTCCGGCCTCCAGACCGGCCAGGTGCAGCAGGATCCACCGGCGCACGCCTTCCGGGGTGCCCGAGGCGAAGGCGTCGGCGGCCTCGCGGTACTCGTCGCGATGGCGGGTCCAGTGGACTTCCGGAACACCCAGGCCGCGGGGGTCGGAGCCGCCGGCGATCGTCGTCAAGCGCGATGCCGCGCGCGCCACGATCCCGTTGTTGGCGGCGAAGGGGCGCATGGTCAGGATTTCGCCGTGGACCACGGCGGACAGCACCGGGTCCGGCACCGACGTCCCGCCGGAGACCAGGTCGCCGAGCAGGTGCAGACGCTGCTCCTTCATCGCCGCCGACAACTTGTCGTCGCCGACGGGGCGGCCGGCCTCGGACGAGCGGGCGTCGGTGGGGGCGTCGGACAACTCCGGGCCGGTCGGCGACGCGATGAGCGCAAACCGCGCCAACACCTGGATCGGGGCGCGCCGCCACACGCGGACGGTCTCCTCGATCGCCTCGGGGGCGATGGGATCGGCGGCGCGCAGGGCGGCGGCCAGGATCGGATCGGTGACGTCCCCCTCCGCCGGCAGGGCGGGCTCGCCGCCTTCCAGCCACGCCGAGGCACGGGCCCCGCGCAGCACCGACTCCGCGCCGGTGACCGTCCATTTGCGCAGGTTCGCCCGGTGGCGATGGACGCCCGACACCGCCTCGGCGGCGCGGCGGGAAGCCTCGGCGACCCCCTCCAATTCCATGAGGGGGGCGAGCGGGTCGGGGCGGGTGGTTCCGTCGGTCATGCCCACAACAGTAGGGGCGGGGCCCGGCGGGGTCGTCGAAAGGCCCGGATTCGAACCTCGACTTCGGGGTGAATCACGGTGAAATCGCCGACCGGCCGCGCGAGCCCAGCGGGAATGGGTAGTATTGCCGGGAGAGTTGCGCCGCTGTCAATGGCGGGACGGGTTTTCCGGCACATGCCCGAAGGGTGCGCCGCCGGGATTCCAACAGCTTCGACCCACCGAGTACCGCATCGATTTACGCAGGAGGACGCACGTGAGCAGCGACAACAACAAGGGCCTTTTCACGGACGGCAGCACGGGCGTGCCGCCGCGCGTGACGGCCGTGCCGCTGAGCGACGTGGACACCCACGCCCCGGGCGAGGCCAGCATCGGCACGCTGGTGCAGTCGGCGTCGGCGCAGGTGTCGTCGCTGGTTCGCGCCGAGGTCGAGCTGGCCAAGGCCGAGCTCGCCGGTGAGGCGAAGAAGGCCGGCGTCGGCGCCGGTTTCTTCGCGGTGGCGGGCGTCGTGGCCCTGTACTCCTCGTTCTTCCTGTTCTTCTTCCTGGCCGAGCTCATCGCCGAGTGGCTGCCGCGCTGGTCGGCGTTCCTCATCGTCTTCATCCTGATGCTGGTCATCGCCGGCGTCGCGGCCTTCCTGGGCCTGCAGAAGGTGAAGAAGGTCGGCAAGCCGGAGAAGACCATCGAGTCGGTGCAGGACCTCAAGTCGGTCATCCCGTCCTCGGGCCAGTCCCGCACCGCCCCGTCGCACTCGGCGTCCGGCGGCCTGTACACCTAAATTCACGCCACACCGACCGCGGCGGACGCTCGACGCGCCGACCGCGGTCTTCGGCTTCGACGGGAGGAACGGCTCGGTGAGCGGCGAATTTCCCGGCGGCGCCGGCGCCCCCGCCCCGCATCGCGAAGATGTGTTGCTGGACGGACCGTGGACCCACCGCATGGTCCACGTCCGCGGCCAGCGACTGCATGTCGCGGAGTGCGGGGCTTCGTCGTCGCCGCTGGTTCTTTTCATCCATTCCGCCACGGGCGGGTGGTTCGATTGGCGACGGGTGCTGCCGTTGCTGTCGGGGCAGCCGGTGCATGCGGTGGCGGTGTCCCTGCGCGGGTACGGCACGTCGGATCGCACGCCGTCGGGGTACCGCCCGAACGCGGCCGCCGATGATGCGGCGGGGCTGATCCGCGCGCTGGGTCATTCGCGGGCCATCGTGGTGGGTCAGGGCTACGGGGCGTTGGTGGCGTGGACGCTGGCCGCCCGCAAGCCGTCGCTCGTCGCCGGCGTCGTCGCGTGCGGCATGCCGCATCCGGACGAGTGGCGGCGGGAGGCGCTGCGCCGCCCGTTTTCGACGCCGCTGCGCACGTCGTGGTCGTTCGGAAGATACGCGACGGTGCTGGGGCGTCTGGGCCGTCGGGGTGGCCGCGCGGCGTCGAACATCGTCGCCGACGCCATGAAGCTGTCCGGCCCCGGTTTCCGGGAGACTCCGGAAGGCGTCGAGTCGGCGCAGTTGATGGAACGGTCGTTGCGGGCGGGTGCGCTGTCCCCGGCGCTGCGGCACCTGGAATGGCTTGCCCAGCCGACGGGCGCGTCGTGGCGCCGCTGGATGCGGATCCTGTCGCAGGCGACGATGCCGCCGACGTGGATCGTCGTCGGCGCGGATGATCCGCTGGTCTCCGAACGCGCACTGTCCGGTTCACGGTCGGTCGACGTGATCTCCCTGCCCGGCGTGGGGCACTTCCCCGCGCTGGAGGCCCCCGACGCCGTCGCCGACGTCATCGCCGACGCCGTGCGCCGGGAGCATCCGGAACCGGTCTGACCCGGCGCCACCGCGCGACGGGTATCTCGCGACGTCCATCGCGCACCGGCCACTATGCGACCTCCACGCGACCACTGCCGCACGGTCGCCAGCGCGTCGATTACTGCGCGACGCACTCCCGGGTGTCGACGGCTTCCATGAGGTCGCGGGCGGCGTCGATGTGCGCCTTCGTTTCGGCGGCGGTGAGGGCGTATCCCGTCTGGTCGTCGTTGACGCCGGCGCCGAACACCACGCCCAGGACCTCACCCTGCGGGGTGATCAACGGGCCGCCCGAGTTGCCGTGGCGGACGTCGGATCGCAGGATGTACGCCTCGCGGTCATGGCGGCTGGCCGAGTAGATGTCGGGGCCGCGGATGACGAGCTTTTCCTCGACGCGCGCCGCCGTCGCGGTGAACGGACCGGACTCGGGGAAACCGAGGACCACTGCCCCATCGCCCGGCTCGGCATCGGCGCCCGCCCACGGCAGCGGTGCGAGCGGCAGGTCCCAGGACCGCAGGATGGCGATGTCGTCGAGCGGGTCGAAATGGACGACCTGCGCGTCGGCCATGCCGGCGACGGTTTCCAGGCGGACGGTGTCCACGCCGGCGACGACGTGAGCGTTGGTGACCACCAGGTCCGGCGCCACCACGAAGCCCGTGCCCTGCAGCAGGCGGCGGCACTGCGGCGCCTCGCCGAGCACGCGGACCACGGACGGGCGGACCTCGTCGACGACGGCCTGCTCGACGACGGCGGGGTCGGCGGGAGTGTCGTCGTGGGCGGGACGCGGTTCGAAGGGGGCGATGGCCGCGGGGACGCCGGAGTCGTCGATGCGCCGGACGATCGACGACGGCAGCCCCGCCCACGAATCCGGCGCGACGTCGTCGACGGTGGCCAGCACCGAGGACCCGCGAATGGCGTCGCCGAATTGTCCCGGCAAAACCGTGGCCAGCGGCAACGCCACCATCCAGGTGACCACGAGCGTCGCCACCGCCTGCACCACCGCGCCGAAACCGGAGTCCAGGCCCACGGCCATCGGCGAGCGCATGCGGTTGCGCAGCGATTGTCCGGCCACCGCGCCGACGGTGTGGCCGACGACGATGAGGCCGATGAGGGTGGCCACGCCGATGATCACGCGGGCGGCACGGCCCTCCACCAGGTCCATGGCGGCCGGGGCGAGTTCCAGGCCGACGATGCCGCCGGCGACGACGCCGATGATGGACAGCCCCGACGCCAGCGCGCCCTGCCGCCACCCCAGCGCCATGGCGCCGAGCACCACGAACAGGAGCAGCAGATCGAGCGTGAGTCCACCGTCGATCGCCGCCATCATCGTTTCGTCCCGTCCATTCCGAATGTCTCCCGGTTCGCCGACTCCGCGAGGGTGTCGCGCAGATCGAGCACCGTGCCATCATCCCACGGCACGGACCAGCCGGCGGCGTCGAGCATATGGTCGAGGACGCCGCCGGTGAATCCCCAGACGACGAAGTCGCCGACGCGAAACGCCGGGCCGGACCAGTTTTCCCAGCCGACGCGGATGCGGTTGGCGGGGTCGACGAGGTCGGAGATGCGCACGGGCAGCACGGCGTCGGTTTCGTTGGGGTCGATCGCGCGCAGGTCGTGGGGGGCGTGCCAGTAGGCGAGTACGGGGTGGACGGCGAAGCCGGTGCGACTGATGTCGATGGGGTCGAGGACCTTCAGCGGGGTGACGGTGTCGGGGCGCAGCCCGGTTTCCTCTTCGGCTTCGCGCAGGGCGGTGTGCACGGCGTCGCGGTCGCCGGGGTCGCGGCGCCCGCCGGGGAAGGACATCTGCCCGGCGTGACGTCGCAGCGTCGGCGAGCGGTGGGTGAGCACCACGAGGGCGTCTTCGGGCCGATCTTCCGCCACGGCGTCGCCGCCGAGCAGCACCAGGACGGCGGATTCGTCGGGGTTCTTCAGTGGCTTGTCGACGGTCGACGCCGCACGGCGCAGCGCCGTCAGTCCCGGGTCTTCGGCGTCACCGAGGACCGGCGCGAGCCACGGCGGGGTGACCTCGATGGCGTGGTGGACGGGTTCGATGCCGGGGACCTTCGCCGGGTCCGCGCCGGGTGCGCCGCCGCCCGTCATGCCAGCGCTCCTCGGACGGCCGCGTCGAATTCGTCGACCGAGTCGAACGCCTGCGGCAACACCGCAGCGACCGTGCCGTCGGCGCGCAACACCACCGTGATGGGCACGACGCGCGGAAGTTCGAGGGCCGGGCCGACGGCGTCGAAGCCGTCCTGGTAGGACACGAAGGTCTCCAGGCCCAGGTCTTCGAGCAGCGCCGCTCCGCGGGCCTCGCTGGTGGCCGCCTGCACGCCCACGACGCGCACGTCCGGGTTGGCCGCCGCCCACTCCTCGAGCACCGGCAGTTCCTCGCGGCACGGGGCGCAGTTCCACGACCACACGTTGACCACGGCCGGAGTGCCCGCCAGCGCGGCGGCGACGTCGATCTCGCCCTGATGCTCCGCTCCCAGGCACGGCAGGGTGACCCCGGCCAGCGGGCCCGACCCCGTAGCCCCCGGCGCGGGCTCGGGGCAGTCGGGGCGCGGGGCGACGGGCTCTTCGACGAGCTCCTCTTCCCCGGCGGCACCGGTGACGGCCCCGTCGTCGCCGCCCATCGTCTGCGACACGGCGAACCACAGCACGGCGACGGTGCCGACCACCGCGAGGATCACCGCGATCATCGTCGACGTCCGCACCGACCCGCGCGGCACCGACACCGGGCCCGTCGCCTCGACGGCCGCGCCCGGTTCACCCGCGCGCACCGTGCCATCGCGATGCACGTCACCGCGGTGCACCTCATCGGAGCGCACATCGTCGCGGGCCCCGTCGCCCCGGTTCATGTCGTCGTTCACGCCGTCACGTCCTCACGTCGATCGTCGTCAAGCTCCCGTGCCGCCCCGGGATCCTCCCCCAACCCGGCCATGGCCAACAAATGCTCGCGGTCCGGGGACGTGATCAGCTTCTCCGCCGACTCCGGCTCCGCGGGCCCGGCCAGGCCATACGACGGGCAATCCGCCGCCAGGAAACACGCCCCGCACGCCGCACGCCGGGAATGGCACACCCGACGGCCATGGAAGATGATGCGGTGCGAAAACCACGTCCACTCGCGACGCTCGATGACCTCCATCATCTCGCGCTCCACCCGCACCGGATCCTCCTGATCCGTGAAGCCGAGCCGGCGGACCAGACGCCCGAAATGCGTGTCCACCGTCAACCCCGGCACGCCGAACGCGTTGCCCAGCACCACATTCGCCGTCTTGCGGCCCACGCCCGGCAGCGCCGTCAGCTCCTCCAGCGTCCCCGGCACCTCGCCGCCGTGGCGCTCGACCACGCCCTGCGCGAAACCGATGATGTTCGCCGCCTTCGCCCGGTAAAACCCCGTCGACCGGATGATGTCCTCCACCACCGCCACGTCCGCGCCCGCCAACGCCTCCGCATCGGGAAACGCCTCGAACAGCGTCGGCGTCACCATGTTCACCCGCACATCGGTGCACTGCGCCGACAAGATCGTCGCCACCGTCAGCTCATACGGGTCGCGGAAGTCGAGCTCGCAATGCGCATCCGGGTACGCCACCGCCAACGTGCGGTTCACGCGCCGCGCCCGACGCACCATCCCCCGCCGCGTCTCCTGCCCCTTCGCCGCCGGATGCGCCCCCGGCTTGCGGCGTCGCGTGCTCGTCAGCGACCCCTGCGGTCGGGTCGGGGGCGGCATCGGCGCTGATTTCGGGGTCATGGCCACATCCTAACCACCGCCCCGACCACGCCCCCGGTAACGCCGTTACCGGGGGGTTCCACGCCATTTGCGCCATTTCGGCCGCCGTCGTCAAGCAAAAATCCCCCGATTCCATCGCGGACCGGCTCCCACGAAAGAGGATATTCATCTAGAGTGGGATTGGTCACACACAGTGCCGTCAGTTGCCGCACAACGGCGGCCCGCCGAAACGCGGCACACCAGCCCCACCACGACGCCGCGATGTGCCATGCGACAGGACAGGAGAACAAAACCGTGGACGATGTACAGGAGATCCTCTCTCGCGCCGGAGTCTTCCAGGGAGTCGACCCGGAGGCCGTCCAGAACCTTCTGACCGAGCTCGAGACCGTCCGCTTCCCGCGCGGCACCACCATCTTCAACGAAGGCGAGCCCGGCGACCGCCTGTACATCATCATCGACGGCAAGGTGAAGCTCGCCCGCCACTCCTCCGACGGCCGCGAAAATCTCCTGACCATCATGGGCCCCTCCGACATGTTCGGCGAACTGTCCATCTTCGACCCGGGCCCGCGCACGTCCTCGGCCGTCTGCGTCACCGAGGTCACCGCCGCGTCGATGAACTCCGACCTGCTGCACCAGTGGATCGACGACCACCCGGGCATTTCCGCCCAGCTGCTGCGCATGCTGGCCCGCCGCCTGCGCCGCACCAACAACTCGCTGGCCGACCTCATCTTCACCGACGTGCCCGGCCGCGTGGCCAAGGCGCTGCTGCAGCTGGCCAACCGTTTCGGCACGCAGGAGGGCCCGAACCTCCGCGTCACCCACGACCTCACGCAGGAGGAGATCGCCCAGCTCGTCGGCGCATCCCGCGAGACCGTGAACAAGGCCCTCGCCGAGTTCGCCCACCGCGGGTGGATCCGCCTGGAGGGCAAGTCCGTGGTCATCTGCGACACGGAGCGCCTGGCCCGCCGCGCCCGCTAGGGCCGCGACCGGCCTTTCCGCCCTCGCGCCGGCCGGTCTGGCGCGTTTCGGCTTTCCGGGCTCCTTTCGTCGCCCGTTTCCTTGCTTGACGACGAAAGCGCCGCCCCTCGAGGTGAAAGGGGCGGCGCTGTCGTCGTCGTGAAGCGACGCCGTGCCGGGCCACGCGGCCCGGACGGAACGGCGGTGCGCGGCGACGCAGCCGCTCACGGCGACGCCGCGGCGCGCGGAAACGCTACCGGGTTTCCAGGTACCGCAGGGTCACGCGGGTCGACTGCTCGGCTGCGTGGCGCAACACCGGGTCGACGTCGGTGTAGATCTCGTCGACGATCGCACCCACCGACGCGTCCTCGCCGAGCTTCTCGATCGCCGCCTTGACCTGGGCCAGGCGCTGCTCGCGGCGCTCGATGTACTTCTTCGTCATAACCGTGATGTCCGGCAGATCCTCGCCGTGGCCGGGCAGCAGGCGCACGCCCTCGCCGCGGTCCTGGAGCAGATGCAGCGTCTTGAGGTACTCGCCGAGATCACCGTCGGTCTCGGAGATCATGGTGGTGTGGCGGCCGGCGATGGTGTCGCCGGTCATGATGCCCTCGACGTCATCGTCGCCGTCGCCGGTGTGGACGAAGAAGCAGACTGAGTCGGCGGTGTGGCCGGGGGTGGCGACGACCTCGACCTGCGGGGTGACGCCGTCGATGACGATGCGCTCGCCGTCGGCAAGCGGCTCCACACCGTCGGAGCAGTAGCGCTCGTCGAACGCCCGAACGGGGGCACCGGTGAGCTGACGGAAGCGATGCGCGCCGTCGGCGTGGTCGCCGTGGCGGTGAGTCAGCAGGATCAGGGCGACATCGCCGGCGTAGCGGTGCAGGACGTTGAGATGCCCCTCGTCCTCCGGCCCGGGGTCGACGACGATGCTGCGATCGTCGCCTTCGGCCTTGATGACGTAGGCGTTCGTGCCTTCCAGCGAGCTGTAGCTGGGGTTCGGGCACAGGACGACTCCGACCGACTCGGAGATGGGACGCAGTTGGCTGTACGCAGGATGCTCCATGCCCACCATCCTACGTGGCCCGGCCGGGGGTTTCGCCGCCGACCGTGTCGGGCGGTGGACTTTCGCCGCGCGGACCCCGGCGCGGGCACGTGGGTCGCGCGGCCCTAGGAGCGGACCTGGACGATGATTTCGACCTCGACGGGGGTGTCGAGGGGCAGCTCGTTGACGCCGACGGCGGAGCGGGCGTGCTTGCCGGCGTCGCCGAAAATCTCGCCGAACAGTTCGGAGGCGCCGTTGATCACGCCGGGCTGGCCGTTGAAGCCGGCGGCGGAGGCGACGAAACCGGTCACCTTGATGATGCGCTCGACGTTGTCGATGCCGACGAGATCGTCGACGGCGGCCAGGGCGTTGAGGGCGGCGACGCGGGCGGCGGCCTTGGCGTCCTCGGCGGAGACGGACCCCTCGCTGTCGGACCTGCCGGCGGCGGAGACGTCCCTGACCTTGCCGGTGGCGGTGAGTTCGCCGTCGACGAAGGGCAGCTGGCCGGAGGTGTAGACGAGGTCGCCGACGCGCACGGCGGGCACGTAGGCGGCGACGGGTGCGGCTACCGCGGGCAGTTCGATGCCCAGTTCGCGGAGGCGGTCGGTGACGGCCACGGTCACTCCCCCTTCGCGCGCTTCAGGTAGGCGACGTGCTGCTCGCCGGTGGGGCCGGGCAGGACGGTGACCAGCTCCCAACCGTCCTCGCCCCAGGTGTCGAGGATCTGCTTCGTGGCGTGGGTGAGAAGCGGAACGGTGGCGTATTCCCAAGTTGTGCTCATGCTCACACAGTAGCCGCCCGCGGCGTCTATCGTTGGTGGGGTGAGTGTCGACGGCGCCCGGGCGCGCTCGGGATCGGTTTCGGGAGACGGCTTTACGACGTCCCCGTCGTCGGCGCGTCCGTCCACGTCGTCGGGGCCTTCGTCTCCGCCGGAACCGGGGGCGGCGGCCGTGCACGTGATCACCGGCAAGGGCGGCACGGGCAAGTCGACGATCGCGGGGGCGTTGTCCCTGCGGTTGGCCGCCGATGGCGGGCGGGTGCTGCTCGTGGAGACGGAGGGGCGGCCGGCGGTCGCCGCGACGCTGGGGCTCGCGACGTTTCCGCGGTCTCCGGAGAAGGTCGCCTCGGCGTCGGGCGGCGGCGAGGTCCACGCCTGTTCCCTCGACGCCGAAGCCGTGCTCGAGGATTACCTGTCGTCCAACGTGGGGTCGTCGCTGGCGATCGCGGCGGCCCGGAAATTCGGCGTGACCGAATTCGCCACGGCCATTGCCCCGGGCCTGCGGGACGTGCTGCTGTCGGGGTTCATCGTCGCCGAAGCCCGGCGCGGCGGCTGGTCGGCCGTCGTCGTCGATGCCCCGCCGACGGGTCGGGTGGCGCGGTTCCTCGACGTCACGCGCGCACTCGGCGACATCGCCACCTCCGGGCCGATCCACCGCCAGGCCGCCGACACCGCCGCATTCCTGCGGTCGGGTTCGACGCGCGTGCACATGGTGACGCTCGCCGAACCGCTGCCCGTGCGCGAATCCCTCGAAGCCCTCGACGAACTGGCCGAAGTCAACCTGCCGCTGGGATCGGTGGTGGTCAACCGACTCCTCGACGACGATCTCTGCGACGCGGCACTCTCCCTCCGCCATGACGACGTCACCGCCATCGCCCGCACCCTGGCCCCCGCCGACGACGCGGGCGACGGACCGTCGTCAAGCAACGAAACCCTGACCACCGCCCTGCTTGCCGAACTCGACGACGTCGCCGCCCGCGCCCGCATCCAACGACGCTCCCTCACCGAACTCGCCGACGACTGGCCCCACCCCATCACCCGCATCCCCGCCCAGCCCGGCGGCGTCCGCATCGAAGGCCTCTACGACATCGCCGACCTGCTCACCGGCCTCGACCACCGCGAGGTGCCCAATGCCTGACACCACCAACAACGCGCACGACAACACCGCACGCGGCGCCGACGAGGCGATGGGCCGAGGCCGGGACCAGGACCGGGATCGGGACCGGCATGCCCGCGCGGGCAACGGCGACCCGCGGGTCATCGTCATGGTCGGCTCCGGCGGCGTCGGCAAAACCACCTCCGCCGCCGCACTCGCCCTCGGACTCGCCGACACCGGCCTGCGCACCGTCGTCCTGACCATCGACCCCGCCAAACGACTCGCCCAAGCCCTCGGCCTCGACGAACTCGGCGACACCCCGCAACCCGTCGCAGGGCACGACCACCTCCACGCCCTGATGCTCGACCAAAACGCCCGCTTCGGCGCACTCCTCGCCGAAGCCGGCGCACCCGAACTCGCCGACAACCGCGTCACCGCCACCGTCGCCCGCAGCTTCGGCGGCCTGCAGGAATACCTGGCCATGGACCTGCTCGCCAAGCTGCACGACTCCGGCGAATGGGACGCCATCGTCGTCGACAC
Source organism: Corynebacterium freneyi (assembly GCF_030408835.1). Classification (NCBI taxonomy): domain Bacteria; kingdom Bacillati; phylum Actinomycetota; class Actinomycetes; order Mycobacteriales; family Corynebacteriaceae; genus Corynebacterium; species Corynebacterium freneyi. Next base: position 197,188 of record NZ_CP047357.1, on the reverse strand, counting down.
CCCGCCCGCCCTGTCCGCGCTCGACTTCCTCGACTCCGCCGACCGCGTGCGACGCCTCGTCCGCCACCCCCTGATGCGGCTGCTGACGTCCTCGTCCAGCCTCGTCGGCACCGGCGTGATGCTGCTCGGCCAAATCGTCGGCAGCGAAACCCTCGCGCAGGCCGCCGCATTCGCCCGCGGACTGCGGCCCGTCGCCGACTCCATGCTCGTGCGATCGCGGGCCATGCGCGACCGCCTGGGCGACGCCGGCGAATTCCTCCTGGTCACCGCGCCGACCGCCGAGGCGCTGCGAGAGGCGCGGTCGTTCGCCGACTCCCTCGGCGGGCAAGGGCTGCCGGTGACCGGCGTCGTCGTCAACCGCACCCACCAGGTGCCCGAGGCCCTGCGCGGCCGCGAGCTGAACTGGGGCGATGCCGCGGGTGGCGTGGTTGAGGCGGGGGCGGGTGCCGGAGCCGGGACGGAGGCGGGGCCGGGCGGTGCGGCAGAAGCGGAAGCACCCACACCCGGCGCCATGGCCGCGATGCGCCGCATCCACGAGTCCCGCGTCGAGCTCGCCGCCGCCGAGGAGAAGCAGATCAATCGCTTCGTCCGGCGGTTCCCCGATGCTCCCCTCACGCATGTGCCGTCGATGAGCGGCGGCGTGACCAGCATCGATGACCTGCGCACGCTGGCGAAGCGGATTCTCCCCGCACTGGACTGATCGCGCGCCCCGAACCGGCCGCCGGTTCCCGCCCCCGCGCCAGGCACCCGCCGCCAGGCCCCCGCGCCAGGCACCCACGCCCACTCGCCGTCTCCCTTTCCGTCCGCCGCCAGGCCCCCGCTCGTCCCCCTCCCCCTTCCATCCGCCGCCAGGCCCCCGCTCGTCCCCCTCCCCCTTCCATCCGCCGCCAGGCCCCCGCTCCTTGCCCCATGTACCCGCCGCCACAGGCCCCTGCAGCCCCATGCGCCCCACCCGCAACCGATAGAACTTGATCTGCAATTAGTCGGCGGATTTGTTGCATTTTCGGCGCGAACTTTCAGGATTTGAGCGATGAAATGCAACAAATCAGCCTACTAAGTGCGGATCAAAGCTGAGGTTGAGACTTTTAGGCGGCTCCGAGTGGCCGAGCACGCGCCCCAGCAGCGGCCAGGGGGCTCGGCGTCAAAAAGCGGCTCCCGACGCCCGGACACGGCGAAACCCCGGCGGATCACACTGATCCACCGGGGTTCCCAGGTCCCACTACACGCGGCGGGCCCATCCGCCACACTCCGCCGGGACGGCCCACCGTCGCCAGGTCCCGCTACGCGCGGCGGGCCTTCTGCGCGACGCGCTGCGCGGCGATCTGGGCGGCGTAGTAGTCGGCCCAGCTGGTCACCTCGGGGTGCTCGCGGAGCATGGCGCGGCGCTGGCGCTCGGTCAGCCCGCCCCACACGCCGAATTCGACGCGGTTGTCGAGGGCGTCGGCGCGGCACTGCAGCACGACGGGGCAGTGGCGGCAGATGACGGCGGCCTGCCGCTGGGCGGCGCCGCGGACGAAGAGTTCGTCGGGGTCGATGTCGCGGCACTTGGCGCGGGTGACCCATTCTTGGCGGTCGCGGAAGCTGTCGGCGGCGGCTTCGCGTTCTTCCACGAGGTCGGCCACGCGGGCGGTTCGGTTCCGGTCTGAGATTGTGGCGGTCATCATGGCCTCCTTCGGTGTTTCGCGGTCCCCGTCCGCGTTGGGCGGTGGGGTGGTCGTCGGCCCGCGTGTGGGGCCGGTGCGGTGTCGCCTGGCGCGCGGTGGGGTGTGCCGGGCGTGTCCGTTACCAGCTTGGGAGGGTTCCCGATGCTGATTCCGTGCTGATTTGTTGTTGTAAGTCTATTCACACAATTTGAGCAATGTCACCTAGGTCACATCCCGGGGGTGGTGGTGACCCATAGCACCAGGTAGGACGTTTTCCGGCTCGCGGATTGCGGGGGTGGCCCCCGGCACCCCCGCGATGTAACGGAGGGAGGAAAAATGATGGTCCGGGCGCGGTGTTTCCTCATTTTCAGGGGGTTCGGGGGCTTTGGGCTTGGGGGGCTTTACGACGCTCATCTGGTTCCCGCCTCCCCCGGAGGTTGCCGACGCTGGCGGCTGTGGTGGTGTCGGTGCAGCGCCCGGGAAGTTCGGAGATTCGGGGATTCCCCTTTGAAAACCCCGGCAGTAGGGTTGACCGCGTGAATGTCGGTCGGAATCTGCTGAAGCTCGCGGTGGCGGTGATGCTCGCGGGGCTCATCGTCGCCGCGGCGATCTTCCCCGTCGCCGGCGGCGGCGGGTACCTGATGGCGCGCACCGCCGATGATTTGGCGATGTCGTCCCGCTCGGTCATCGGCGGCGAGGCCCCGGAGATCACCACCATCACCGACGTCAACGGCGAACCGATGGCGTGGCTGTACGATCAGCGCCGCACCTCGGTGGAGTCGTGGCAGATTTCGCGGGAGATGAAGGACGCGATCGTCTCCATCGAGGATCGCCGTTTCTGGGATCATTCCGGCGTCGATTGGCAGGGCACGTTCCGTGCGGCGTTGGCCAATTTCACGTCCGGGTCGGTGCAGCAGGGTGCGTCGACGATCGAGCAGCAGCTGATCAAGAACTACACGCTCCTGGTGGAGGCGGAGACCGAGGCCGAACGCCGCGCCGCCACCGCCACCGACTATGGCCGCAAGTTGCGGGAGATCCGCATCGCCCAGGACCTCGAGGACGGGATGTCCAAGGAAGAGGTGCTGACGGGCTACCTCAACATCGTCCCGTTCGGCAACGGCGCCTTCGGCATCGAGAATGCGGCGCAGACGTATTTCGGCATTCCGGCGAAGGACCTGAACATTCCGCAGTCGGCGCTGCTCGCGGGGCTGGTGCAGCAGACGTCGGGGTTGAATCCGTACACGAATCCGGATGGGGCGATGGCCCGCCGCAATGACGTGCTGCGTGCGATGGTGTCCACCGGGTCGATCACGCAGGCGCAGGCCGACGACGCCATCGCCACCGACCTGGGCGTGCTGCCCGAGCCGAATCGTCTGCCGCAGGGCTGCATCGCCGCCGGGGACCGGGGCTTTTTCTGCGACTACGTCCTCGGCTACCTCGCCGATCGCGGCCTGGACCGCACGAAGCTCGCCCGGGGCGGCTACACCATCCACACCACGTTGGATCCGGTGGTGCAGGACAACACGCAGCGGGCGTTGCGCGAGCAGGCGTCTCCGACGGCGGGCGGCGTGGCCGAGGTGATGAGCGTCGTCGAGCCGGGCACGGATTCGCGCCGCGTGCTGTCGATGGCGTCGTCGCGGGTGTACGGGCTCGACGCCGAAGCGATGCAGACGGTTCAGCCGCAGCCGTTTACGTCGGTGGGCAATGGCGCGGGGTCGATTTTCAAGATCTTCGCGGCCGCCGCGGCGGTGGAGAAGGGCATGGGCATCGACACGTCGCTGCCGGTGCCGCGCCGCTACGAGGCGTCGGGGTTGGGCGACGGCGGCGCGGCCGGCTGTCCGCCCGGCTTGTACTGCGTGGAGAACACGGGCACGTTCCCGGGGTCGATGACTCTGCGGGAGGCGTTGGCGAAGTCGCCGAACACCCCGTTCGTGGCGATGAGCGAGCAGGTCGGCGTCGATGGCGTCATGGATATGGCGGTGCGCCTGGGCATGCGGTCGTACACGGTGCCGGGCAGTTTCGACGGCGAGTCGTCGGTGGCGGAGTACGTGTCCGACAACACGTTGGGTTCGTTCGTGTTGGGTCCGACGCCGGTCAATGCGCTGGAGCTGTCGAACGTCGGCGCGACGTTGGCGTCGGACGGGATGTGGTGCGAGCCGGATCCGATCGTGGAGGTCACGGATCGCGACGGCAACCCGGTGCACGTCGACCGTCCGGCGTGCGACCAGGCGGTCGATCCGGGCGTCGCCCATGCGATGGCGCAGGCGTTGTCGTCGGACACGGTCGACGGCACTGCCGAGGATGCGGCGAAGTCGGCGCGGTGGGATGGCCCGGTTGCGGCGAAGACGGGGACGACGGAGTCGAACCAGTCGGCGGCGTTCCTGGGGTTCACGACGGGTTTGGCCGCGGCGGTGTACGCGTACAACGATTCGCCGGTGGTGACGGAGTTGTGCACGTCGCCGCTGCGCCAGTGTGGTTCGGGTGATTTGTACGGTGGCCGCGAGCCGGCGCGGACGTGGTTTTCGGCGGTGTCGCCGATCATCGACGATCATGGCGGCAAGGTGCTGCCGGAAATGGCCCCGGAGTATGGGCCCGGAACCGCCAGGGCGTCGTTGCCCCAGGTGGAGGGCATGCAGGAGGCCGACGCCCGCCGGAAGTTGGAGGAGGCCGGCTACCGGGTCGAGTCGGTTTCGGTGTCGCAGACGGGTCGGCCGCGGGGCACGGTGACGGGTGTTCGGGTGCCGGGTCTGCTTCTCGACGGCGGCACCGTGACCCTGGAGGTGTCGGATGGCACGCGCCGCCCGCCGCCGCCCCGGACGACGGAGCCTCCCGCGCCGCGACCCGGCGGTGGCGTGCCGGATCTGCCGGATGCGATCACCATTCCGGGCTTCGGTCGGATTCCGCTGCCGCGCTAGGCCTGCAGGCGCGCCTTCACGGCACCGGACAGGCGCTTGCCGTCGACGCGGCCGGCCGCCTTGGCCTGCGCGGCCTTCATGACCTGCCCCATCTGCTTCATCGACGCGGGCTCGTCACCGCACGCCTCGGCGATGGCGGCGTCGACGAGGGCGGCGAGTTCGTCGTCGTCAAGCTGCTTGGGCTGGTAGCGGGCGAAAACCTCGGCCTCGGCGCGTTCATTCTCGGCGAGTTCGTCGCGGCCGTTCTCGGCGTACATTTCGGCGGACTCGCGGCGCTTCTTGATCTCCCGCTCGATGACCTTGAGCACCTCGGCGTCGGTCAGTTCGTGCTTGGCGCCGGAGACCTCCTCGGTTTGGATCGCGGCCTTGAGCATGCGCAGCGCGCCGACGGTGGCCTTGTCGCGGGCCTTCATGGCGGCGGTCATGTCGGAGATGATGGTTGCCTTCAGTTCGCTCATGCCGCGGATTTTACGCCGCCGCGGGTGCGGCATGCGCGTGCCGCGCGTTGAGGCGGTGCCGTGGTCGGGGGCGGGGACGGTAGCGTGGTGGCCGTGCCCGGATTGAAGAATTTTGCTTTGCGACGCCCCTCCCCCACCCCGTCCCGCCTTCCCGCGGTTTTCGGCGCGGGGGGCGAACGGTCGGGGGCGGGGTCCGTCGTCAAGCGCATGGCGCGGGTGGCAGGCGGCGTCGTCGGAGGTGCCGGCCTGCTCGGGGCGGCGACGTTCCTGTACGCCAATCAGGTGGAGTTGACGGCGTTTCGCGTCAAGCGGGTGCGGGTGCCCGCCCTGCCCGCCGGGCATGAGCCGCTGCGCATTCTGCACGTGTCCGATTTCCACATGACGCGGTCGCAGCGCAAGAAGCAGCGTTGGGTCGCGGGCCTGGAGGCGCTGGATCCGGATCTGGTGATCAACACCGGCGACAACCTCGGTGGCGCGGACGCCGTGCCGTCGGTGCTCGCGGCGCTGGGGCCGCTGCTGGATCGGCCGGGCGCGTTCGTGTTCGGCACCAACGACTACTTCGGCCCGAAGCCGCTGAATCCGCTGCGGTACCTGACCGGCAAGAAGCGCAAGCCGTCGACGGAGAAGCTGCCGTGGGAGGGCATGCGCGCCGCGTTCATCGAGCGTGGTTGGCGCGACGCCACGCACCGGCGGCTGGAGTTCGTTGCCGGGGGCGTGCGGCTGGCGATCACCGGCGTCGACGACCCGCACCATGATCTCGACGACTACGACTCCGTCGCCGGCGCCCCCAACGCCGACGCCGACCTGGCCATCGGCCTGTCGCACTCGCCGGAGCCGCGGGTGCTCGACCGCTTCGCCGCAGACGGCTACGACCTCGTCCTGTCCGGCCACACCCACGGCGGGCAGGTGTGTTTGCCGTTCGAGCGGGCAATCGTGACCAACTGCGGGATCGACCGGTCGCGGGCGTCGGGCCTGTCGCGGTGGACCGAGCGGACGTGGCTGCACGTGTCCAACGGGTTGGGCACGTCGCCGTATGCGCCGGTGCGGTTGTTCTGTCCGCCGTCGGCGACGCTCATCGAGGTCGTGGCGGCCGACGAGGGGCCCGGGACCGCGGCCACGGCCTGACGTGGTGTGACGTGCCCGGGAATCCCCGCCGGAGCTGACGTTTTGCCTTTTGCGACGGCGGGGGTCTAAAGTTGTCGACGTTGCAGCGCACGCCGCTGGCCCGCAGTCGCGGCCCGGAACCGTTGCGACGTTCTTTACCGGGGTATGGCGCAGCTTGGTAGCGCGCTTCGTTCGGGACGAAGAGGCCGTGGGTTCAAATCCCGCTACCCCGACCAGGTGAGATAAACCGCCGTTCTGCGAAAGCAGGCGGCGGTTTTCTCGTTTCCGGGTCCGGCCCGGCGGCGGGTTTTTCCGCCGCGGGTCGGGGTCAGGGCTATTCTTGCGTGACGACGCTTTCGTCTCCGCCGTCCGCCCCATCGTCCGGGTCGGCGGCGTCCGCGGGTTCGGCGTCCGGGGCCTCCGCATCGTCATCGACCGGGGATTCGGAAACCGCGTCGTCGGCGGCGTCGGGAGTGGGTGCCTCCGCCGTGGCCGCCGTGGACTTGGCGGCTTCGGGCTCTGTGGTTTCGGATTCGGCGGCCTTGGGCTTGGCGGCTTCGGTCTCGGCCTCCTTGGGCTTGGCCGCCTTGGTGGTGGCGGGCGCGGTCACGGTGGCGCGTCGGCGGCCGGCGCCGAACCGGTCGACGAGCGCACCGATGACCACCAGCGCCAACAGCACGCCGGCGGACGAGCCCCACATCAGGGTCGACCCGTCGTTGCCCAACGCCGTCAGCGCCGCCGTCGGATGATGCAGCGGCAGCAGGGCGGCGACCACTCCCCACGCGGTCGCCATCTCGGCGCCTCCCGTCGCAGCCGATGCGGCCGTGCGCCACACCCACCCGATGACGCCGACCTGGACGAGCATGCCGACGACGATCACGAAACGGCCCCACGACGCCCCGAACACCGCCAACACGGCACGGGCCAGCGCCGTCGCAGCCAACGCGGCCAACGCCAACACGATCACGCTCGTCGCACCGCGCAGCAGGTCCAAGCCGTCGGCCATGATGAACAGCACCAACGCGCCGATCGCCACGATGCCCGCCAACGCACCGGCGAACGCGCCGCCCGGCAACACCCGCGACCACACGCCCCGGCTCGCGGCATCGCCACCACCACGGTCATCACGGCCATCACGGTCGCCACCATCACGGCCACCGCGGCCATCTCGGCCGCTGCGCCCCGGAGTCGCGATGAGCCACAGCGCCGACGCCGCCAGCATCACCAGCGCGGACACCAGGAACGCCAGGGTCGGCGCGAGCGTCGCGTTCGCCCCGGCCTCGTCGCCCTCGCCGTCGATCAATCCCGCCGCGGCGAGCTGTTCGCCGGTCGGCACGGGCATCGCCCGGTTGGCCTCGCTGACCTTGTCCGCGACGGTCTGGGCCATCTCGTCGAGCCGAGGGGCACCGTCGTTGAGCTCCTTCAGGCCGCCGTCGATCTTCTTGGCGCCCTCGTCGAGCTCCTCGGTGGCGGTGCGCAACTCGCCTGCGCCGGCGGCCGCGCTGAAAATGCCGTCGCGGTACGGAGCGCCCGGCGTGTTGAGCTGGTACGACAACTCGTCGGCGCCCCTGCGGAAACGCTCGGCCTCCCCGGCCAATGCGTCGAAGTCGACGGCGCCGAGCTGCCGCTCGAGGGCCTCCAGGTTCTCCACGGCCGTCTGATCGCCGGCGGCGCGCGCCGACTCCTTCGCCGGGCCGATCGTCGCCTCCACCTGTCCGATGGCGACGTTGACCAGGCCGATGCCGTCGGCGATGGCCCCCGCCCCGCCGGCGATGTCGCTCGCCCCGCCGCCGAGCCGGCCCGTGGCGACCTGCAGTTCGTTGAGCCCGGAGGAAAGATCGGACGCGCCCTCGCGGATCGCACCGGTGCCCTCCACCAATTCGGTGCCGCCGTCCTTCAGTTCGCCGATGCCCTCCGTCGCCCGGCCCATCCCGGCGTCGAGGAACCCGGCCTGGGTATTGGCCTCTCCGATCGCCCGGCGCGCCTCCTGCACCTGCGCGACGTCGATGCCGGGCACCGGGCCGGGGGCATGCCCCTCCTCCGCGCCGTCGGCGATCCAGGCCGACGACAGGCCCATGCCGGATCCGGCGACGTACGCCGCGCCGACGATCAGCGGGAGCATGAGAAGCAGAGACAAAAACGCGCGGCGAACGCCGACCTTCCGGGGAGCCATGCCCCCAAGCTATCGGCCGCGCGGGCGATGTCGTGGGTGCTACGCCGAAGGGCCCGGGGGTGGTGTCGCGCACCGCGGGCTTTCCGACGCCGATGCGCGAAAAAAGCGGCGCGGGGGCACCCGATGGCCGTCGCAACGCACCGGGCGGAGATATATGACAACGCGCCTTTCTCCGCATTTCCCAAAGTCAGCGGCGCCCGACCCGGTTGATAGGGTGGAAAACGGCCAAAATACCCGATCCGAGCCGGCCGTGGGCCGCCGGATCCCATCGATTCTCTCCATACAGGAAGGCGACCCCGTCGTGACATTGCTCAGCGTCCCGGCCCTGGTCGCGGTGGCGCTGGCCCTCACCCCCTTATTCGTGAAAGTGCTCGGCAGGCATGCCGGTTGGCCGATCGTGGCGTTTTTCGTCGCCGCCATCGTGCAGCTGGTCCGCCTGGCCGGCGGCGTCCTCGACGGGGATGCGGTCACGTGGGGGATGACGTGGGCCGGTGCGCTGCTGCCGGGCGGAACCGGGGTGGACTTCGCGCTCCGCCTCGACCCGCTATCCCTCGTGTTCGCGCTGCTCGCGCTGGTCATCGGTTCGGTGGTGTTCATCTACTCCACCGCGTACCTGCCGCCGAAGGGCGGCACCATGAGCTTCTACGTCCTCATGACCGGGTTCATGCTGGCCGTGCTGCTGCTCGTCCTCGCCGACGACGTGGTGCTGCTGTTCATCGGCTGGGAACTGGTGTCCATGGCGTCCTTCCTGCTCATCGCCCGCTCCGGGTCGTCGGGCGAGGCCGGTTCGCTGCGCACCCTGCTGCTGACGTTCACGGGTGGCCTGCTGCTGCTCGCCGCGCTGGCCGTGGCGGTGTGGGCGACGGGCACCACGAACCTGACCGAGCTGCTGGCCCACGAGGTGTGGCGTCCCGGCGGCGACGCCACGGTGACCACGGTCGTCGCGGTGCTGGTGGCGTTGGGTGCGTTCACCAAGGCGGCGCAGGTGCCGTTCCAGGCGTGGCTGCCGGAGGCGATGGCGGCGGCGACGCCGGTGTCGGCGTTCCTGCACGCCGCGGCGGTGGTCAAGGCCGGCGTGTACCTGCTCATCCGCTTCGCGACGGCGTTCTCGCACGTGCAGGCGTGGCAGGTGCTGCTCATCGTCGTGGGCATGACCACGGCGGTGTCCGCGGCCATGTTCGCCATCCAGCAGACGGACCTGAAGCGCCTGGTGGCGTACTCGACGGTGTCGCAGCTGGGTTGGATCGTCGCCACGATCGGCGTGGGCACGCACTTCGCCATCGTCGCCGCGGTGGTGCACACGCTGGCGCACGCGCTGTTCAAGTCGTCTTTGTTCATGCTGGCCGGCACGGTCGACCATCAGACGGGCACGCGCGACATCCGTCGCCTGGGCCCGCTGTGGCGCCGCATGCCGTGGACCTTCGGGTCGATGGTGATCGGCGCGGCGTCGATGGCGGCGATCCCGCCGACGCTGGGCTTCCTGTCGAAGGAGGGCATGCTCGAGGCGTTCACCGATGCCCCGCTGGCCGACGCCGGCGTGGTGGTGCTGCTGGTGGCCGCCACGATCGGCGCGATCGCCACGTTCACGTATTCGGCGCGCCTGATCTTCGGCGCGTTCGTCGACGGCCCCCGCGACATGTCCGAGGTCCGCGAGGCGCCCGTCGCCCTGTGGCTGCCCGCCGCGATCCCGGGCGTCGTGTCGCTGCCGCTGGCGTTCTTCGTCGGCCCGCTGCTCGACGGCCCGCTCGATTCGGTGTCCCGCACGGTGCTCGGCGGCGGCTACGCCGAGACGCACCTGGCCCTGTGGCACGGCGTCAACGTGCCGCTGCTCATTTCTGTGGGCGTGCTCGTCGTCGGCGTGCTGCTGGTGCTGATGCGCGGCCGGATGAACGAGGCCCTGGCGGGCCGGAAGCTGTTCCCGTTCACGGGCGTGCAGGCGCTGTCGTTCGGAACGCGCGCCGCCGGCCGGGTGGGCCGTTCCTTCGCGGCGATCGGCGATTCGCATGCGCCGACGCGCCACCTGCTGCCGATGTTGTCGGTGCTCGTGGTCTACGCGGGTGCGGTTCTGCTGGCGCCGGGCCTCGGCGGCATGGAGCTGCCGGACAAGATCGACGGCATCGATTCGTGGATGGACCTGATCCCGTTGACGGTGGTCGTCATCGGCGTCGTCGCCACGATGCAGGCCCGCAATCGCCTGCAGGCGGCGGTGCTGTTGGGCGTCACCGGCACGGGCGTGACCCTGCAGGTGCTGCTGTTGGGTGCGCCGGACGTGGCCATGACGCAGTTCCTGGTGGAGGTGCTAACGGTCGTGCTGATGATGCTGGTGCTGCGCCACCAGCCCCGCGCCTTCTCGGGCACGGGCCGCAATCGCCGCATGGTCGCGGCGGTGGTGGGCGTCGGCGTGGGCCTGGCGACCTTCGGTGCGGTGTGGACCCTGACGGGTCGCCGCGACAAGCCGGAGATCGCGCAGTGGTACCTCGAGGAGGGCCCGAAGATCACGTCGGAGGACAACGTGGTCAACACGATCCTCGTCGAGTTCCGTGCCTTCGATACGTTGGGCGAGCTCGCCGTGCTGGGCATGGCGGGCATCGCGATGGCCGCGGTGGTGGCGTCGATGCCGCGGTGGCCGCATCACCCGGGTCGTCCGGGGCCGCTGCCGCAGCCGGGTCTGAATTCGCTGCCGTTGCGCAGGCTGGTGCGGTGGATGACGCCGCTGCTGCTGGTGCTGTCGGTGATCGTGCTGTACCGCGGCGGCAACGAGCCGGGCGGCGGCTTCAATGCGGCGTTGATCGGTTCGTCGGCGCTGATGCTGAAGTACCTGTCGAATCCGGATGACCGCCCGCTGATGGGCCGCAACGTGCCGTACCTGTTCAGCGGTTTCGGCGTGATCGTGGCCATCGTCATCGGTTTCGTCGGTTTCCTGGAGGGCTCGTTCCTGGCTCCGCTGCATGGCACGGTGGCCGGGCAGCATCTGACCACGGCGTTGATTTTCGACGTGGGCGTGTACCTGGCGGTGCTGGGCATCGTGGCCACGGCGCTCAATCATCTGGGCGGGCCGACTCGTCCGGGGTCGCCGAAGTCCGATGATGAGCTTGGCCCGACGGTGGTGCATCGCACGGGGCTTGCCGTTCCGCCGCAGCAGAAGCCGGATCAGGCCGTCGCCGCGGATTCCGCGTACGGGGATCCGGCGGGCGAGGGCGTCCCGGACGAGCTTTACGACGGCTCGTCGGGGCATGGTCCGGTCTCCGGGTCCGGTGCCGGCGGGGATGGTCCCGGCGGTTCCGGCGGCGGCGAGAAGAACGGTTCCGACAAGAAGGAGGTGCGGGCATGATCATCGCGCTCATCGCGGCCGTGCTCGCCGGCGGCGGCGCGTACCTGGTGCTGCAGCGCGGCATGGTGCGCATCATCATCGGGATGACGTTCATCTCGCATGCGGCGAACCTGATCATCCTGTCGACGGGCGTGGGCGCCTGGCGGCAGGAGCCCCTGATGGGCAATGCGGAGGCGGAGACGGCGGCGGATGCGCTGCCGCAGGCGTTCGTGTTGACGGCCATCGTCATCACCATGGCGGTGACGGCCTTCATGTTGGCGATGTCGGCCCTGGGCCGCGACGACGACACACGGATCCGCGAGGACCGGGAGGCCAATGCCCAGTTGTCGACAGCCGGCCGCAAGGCCCGCCGCCTGCGCCCGGCCGACGCCGGTTCGGGTGCGGGAGCGGTTCGGATGGAGCACTACCCGCCCGTATCGCCCCAGGACGGTGATCGCTGATGACCGGCATGTCCGCGGAGACGGTCTCCGCTCTGCTGCCCCTGGTGGCGATTCTTCCGCTGTTGTTCGCCGGCGTCGCGGCGGTGTTGCCGTGGGCTCCGGTGCGGATGGCGCTGTCGATCGCCACTCCGGCCGGCATGGCCGTGGTGGCGTGTGCGCTGCTGTACCGGGTGATGGACTCCGGCCCGATCGGCCACAACGTCGGCGGGTTCCCCGGCGGCGTGTCCATTCCCTTCGTCGCCGACGCGTTTTCCCTGCTCATGTTGGGCGTGGCGTCGATGGTGGTGTTCGCAGGCGCGTGGTTCGCGCAGGTCGCCGGCGAGAACAAGTCGCGTTTCTTCGCGTCGCTGACGCTGATGATGTTGGCGGGCATGGCCGGCGCGTTCCTCACCGCCGACTTGTTCAACTTCTTCGTGTTCATGGAGGTGATGCTGCTTCCGTCGTACGGCCTGATCGCGGTGACGGGCACGTGGCATCGCCTCGCGGCCGGCCGGTCGTTCGTGCTGGTCAATTTGATGACGTCGACGGTGCTGCTCATCGGCGTCGCCCTGGTGTACGGCTCGGTCGGCGCGGTGAACATCGCGCTGCTGGCCGGGTCGGCCGCGGGCGGCGGGCCGGGTGCGGTGGCGCTGGGTCTGGTCATCATCGCGCTGAGCGTGAAGGCGGGTCTGGCGCCGGTGCACACGTGGCTGCCGCGCACCTACCCGTCGACGTCGCCGGCGGTGATGGCGATTTTCTCGGCGGTGCACACCAAGGTGGCCGTGTACATGCTGTTCCGCATTTACGTGGTCATCGTGGACATGGATCCGTCGTGGCAGTGGCCGATCATCGTCCTGATGGCGGCGTCGATGCTGTTGGGCGCCTACGCGGGCCTGGCGGAGTCGACCATGCGCCGGGTGCTGGCGTACCAGATGGTCAACGGCATGCCGTTCATCCTGGTGGTGCTGGCCTTCACCGACGGCGACGCCTCCGCCGTGTTGGCCGCCGGCATCTTCTACGCGCTGCACCACATGGTCACCGTCGGTTCGCTGGTGCTGGTCTCCGGTGCGATCGAGGAAACGTACGGCACGGGCACGTTGTCGCGCCTGTCGGGGCTGGCCCGGCGGGATCAGCTGGTGGCGTGGGTGTTCGCGGCGATGGCGTTTTCCATCGTCGGCTTCCCGCCGTTTTCGGGCCTGTGGGGCAAGGTCGGCGTCGTCGTCGCGGCGGCGTCGGGCGGTGACGCCCGGTCGGCGGTGGTCATCACCGTCATCGTCCTGGCGTCGCTGGGCGCCCTGTTGGCGATGGTCCGCGTGTGGCGCGGCGTGTTCTGGGGCCGCCCGATGCAGGGCATCGACGATTCGCTGCGGGTCCGCGGGGCCCTGGCGGCGCCGTCGGTGTTCCTGGCGGCGGTCAGCGTGGCCATGTTCGTCTTCGTCGGCGTCGTCGCCGGGTGGACGGGTGCGGCCGGCGACGCGCTGGTCGACGTGCCCGCCTACGTCGAGGCCGCCCTGGGCGACCCGGCGTCGGCGATCTCCTACGGCAACCTGGACAACGTCGACATGGGCGGCGCCGCCACCAACGGCGTCGGCATGATCGACGGCGTGGGCAACGACACGGGCGTTTCGGCCGCGGCCGAGTCCGCCCGGGAAGGGGCGACCCGATGAGCATCCTGCACATTCCCGCCTACGGCGCGTGGTTGACCGGTCAGGTCGTCATCGCCGCGACGGAGGTGATCGCGGATACGTTCCGGGCCAGGCAAAAGCAGAAGCCGATCCTCATCGGCATGCCGCTGCGCATCACCACCGACACCGAAATCGTGGGTTTGTCGGCGTCGATCACCATGACGCCGGGCACCCTCGTCTGCGGCATCCGCGCCCTGGAGGGCGGTCGCCGCATGTTCATCGTCCACGCGGTGTTCGGCGCGGATTTCGAGGGCGTCTGCGATTCGCTGTACGACATGGAGGAGCGCATGTCCCCGCGGGTGCGCGATCTGCCCCGCCCGGAGGCCTTCGTCTTCGACGACTACGACCCGGAAGTGCACTCCGACCCCGACGAGGTCATCGGCACCGCCGCCGAAACCGCGCAGGGGCTGCCGAGCCTGCCCGACTCCGTCACGGTGGTCGACGACCCGATGGAGGACGACGTCATTCCGGAGCCGGCCACCGATGGCGGTGGGCCGGGCGACCGGAACGCCGGCGTCGTCAAGCATGATGACCCGGCCCCCGCCGACCGAAAGGAGAACCGCCATGACTGACTCCGTGGTGCAGGTCATCGCGGGCATCGGCGTCGCGCTGTGCTCGCTGGCGTTCGTGCTGACCGTCATCCAGGTGTTCCGCGTCAAGGGAAACGTGTCGCGTGCGGTGATGTCCGACGTCGCGTTCTTTTCGATGGTCGGCGTGTTCCTGACCACCGCCCTGCTGCGGGAAACGGCCATCACGTTCGACATCGCCATGCTGGCGGGCCTGCTGGGCATTCTGTCGACCGTCGGCCTGGCCCGCGTGATTTCGCGGGGAAGGAGGTAGGTCATGGGCATCGGAGGAGTGATCACGACGGTCCTGTTCGCCCTGACCGTCATCGGCGGGTCGCTGTACCTGCTCGGTGCGGCGGTGGCCATGTGGCGTGCGCCGGATGCGCTGTCGCGCATGAATCAGCTGTCCGCCGGCGTCATGGTCGGTGCGCCGCTGCTGGTGGTGGGCAATGCGATCCTCGAGTTCGATCAGGGGACGTTGACGGTGGGCAAGGTGCTCACCGGGTTGCTGGCGATCGTGTCGATGCTCGTCGTCGCCACCGTCGCGTCGGAGGTGCTGGCGCGTGCCGTGCTCGGTGCGCGGGACGGGTCCGCCGAGGACCATTCGGATCGGCGGCCGACGAACGCGGGGTAGCCGCGGCGGATCAGGCGTCATCGCCGCGGGCGCCGTCGTGCGCCGCGTGTGCGGCATGAATGGCGCGTTGCGTCGCGCGTGCCGTGCCAATTGCCTTGCGACGCCACCGGGCCCCTCTCCCACCTTGCTGCGGGAGAGGGGCCCGGTGGCGTTTGGGCGGGGATCTGACACTCTAGGTGGCCGTGGCCGGGGCGATGGGCAACGTCGCATGACCGGATCGCGTGGCTCGTCGGAACCCGGCCGGAGGTGGAATCGCGCAGGTGGGGGCGCAGCCGGGGTAACCGAGACAGGTCGGGCATTCGTGTTACACCGGGTTACTGCACTACCCCCGAGCGGGGGCGAATGGCACGGGCTGAGACTCAGGCCAGAGTGTGCATTAGCTCACATCTTACAGGGTAACGAAGGCGTGAACTCCGACGATCGAAAAGCGTCCCGAACAACACCCGGCACCCCACCCTCCACGCCCGTTTCTTAGGTGAGGCTCACTTTCATGAATGCCATTACCCAACCGTTTCCGCTGGCAGTGCCAAAATTAGAACGGGTTCACACCGTTAGCCATTCGCATGGCGCACATGAACGCCACGTAAACAACGCGTGTTCTGCACTTTTAGGGGTACGCCAATAAATCCGATAATCGAAGCGCCGGAAGACAATTGTCCGTACTCGCCGGGCCCGTGAACCCCATTGCGGAAAGCAAAGAGCGGTCTTAGTGTCTACCCCGAGAGATTCAGGGAGGCCTCAGGGGGTCGCCCACCGGAGCCCGCCGAGGGCCGCGGTTCTCAGCCACCACGCCATCCAAAAAAGGGGAGTCGTTCACATGGACGCCAACACCATTTCCGCCGCTGCCGAGCTCATCGAGGCCCTGCCCAACGGCCCGTACCTCGCCGTCGAGACCCCGTTCCCGGCCCTGGAGCAGATCGCCGGCCGCGACATCAACCTGGGTTCCACCTTCGGTGACATCAACCTGCCGTTCGGCGAGGACTTCCTCGACATCAAGGTCGAGGACGACAACTCCACCCACGTGTCCGACATCCTGGACATCACCGCGGGCAACGGCGTCGCCGCCGGCTAGTAGTAGCCCCCTCCGGGTCATTTGATCCGGAAACCACGCGTGCGGTTCCGTCCGCGCGTACGGAAGTTCCCGTCCACACCGCCGCCCGAATTTCCGTCAACCAACTCTTTCAACTCCACGCAAAGGAAGCGCATCATGGACGCCAACACCATTTCCGCCGCCGCCGAGCTCGTCGAGGCCCTGCCCGACGGTCCGTACATCACCGTCGGCTCCCCGTTCCCGGCCCTGGAGCAGATCGCCGGCCGCGACATCAACCTGGGTTCCACCTTCGGCGACATCAACCTGCCGTTCGGCGAGGACTTCCTCGACATCGAGATCAAGGACGACAACTCCACCCACGTCGAGGACATCCTGGACATCAACGCGGGCAACGGCGTCAAGGCCTAGTCTCCCCTCTTTCCCGGTCATCTGATCCGGAACACGCGCGCAGCTTCATTCGCGCGGGCGGGACTTTCCGCTCACACGGCTGCCCCGGAACGCCACGGCGTTCCGGGGCGGCTTTTCGCCGAAACACCGTTTGTCCCCACCGGTGCAGAACCCTGCCGCACCAACGACTTGGGGGCCCGCTCCCCCACCGCGATTTACGCCGGTGGCGGGCGGCGGTCCCCCTAAATTCCACAAATCGTCAGATAACTCGTTTAGCTCCGAAGCAGAGGAAGCGCATCATGGACGCCGCCACCATTTCCGCCATCGCCGAGGTCGTCGACGCGATCCCGGACGGCCCCTACATCGTCATCGAGTCCCCGTTCCCCGCCCTCGAGCAGATCGGCGGCGGCAACATCAACCTGGGTTCCACCTTCGGCGACGTCAACCTGCCGTTCGGCGAGGATTTCCTCGACGTCGAGGTCGAGGACGACAACTCCACCCACGTCTCCGACGTCGTGGACGTCAACGCCGTCAATGGTGCGGTCATCGACTCCGGCTCCGACTCGGCCCCGGATGCCGGATCCACCCCGACCGAGTCCGGCGAGACCCCCGCCGAGGCCGCGCCCGAGGAGCCCGAGGTCATCCTGCCCGAGACCCCGGCCGACTCCGACGCGGAGCAGGCCGACGCTCCGACCGAGCCCGCCCCCGAGCAGGCCGAGACCGAGGCTCCGGCTGCAACCGGCGCCCCGGCCGAACAGGCCGAGTCCGCCACCGAGCAGGCCGAGGCCGAGGCTACGGTCGAGTCCGCCCCCGAGCAGCCGGCCTTCGACCCGGTCGGCTTCTTGTTCGGCGCGCAGAAGTAATTCTGCCGTTCGGCGGCCAGAAGCACTTCTCCCGCCGAGCAGAAACCCGCCCGCACGGTCCCCGAACCACCGGTTCGAGGCACCCGCGGGCGGGTTTTCCTTTACTTGGCGGTGAAACGCGCCCGGACCTCGGCGCCGAGCCACTCGTCGACGTTGGTCCAGTACTGGTACACGCGCTCCTCGACCTCCGGGCTCACGCCCTCCATCGCACGGGCGATGTTGCCGGCCAAGCGGTCGCGGGCGGCGTCGTCAAGCACCTCACGGACGAGAGTCCCCGCCTGGCCGAAGTCGTCGTCCTCGGCGTGCTGGATGTACGCGCCGCGGAACGGCTCCTCGCCCTCGGCCGCCCACAGGCCCAAATCACCGTGATCGACGGACTCCTGGGCGCCGCGACCGGCAGCATTGGAACCGTGGACCGGCAGCGACGGATCGGCGAAACGGTGAGTGGCGGCGCCGTCCTGGGAGAACGTGTTCACCTGCACGACCGGCCGGTTGACCGGCAGCTGATCGTGGTTGGCGCCCAGACGGTACCGGTGAGCGTCGGAGTAGGCAAACGCGCGGGCCAGCAGCATCTTGTCCGGCGACAGCCCGACGCCCTCGACCAGGTTCGACGGCGCGAATGCGGCCTGCTCGATCTGGGCGAAGAAGTTGCGCGGATTCTCGTTGAGCGTGAAGTGCCCCACGGGAATCAGCGGGTAATCCTTCTGCGACCAGGTCTTGGTCAGGTCGAAGGGATTCCAGCGGTAACCGGCGGCGTCGTCGAAGGGCATGATCTGCACCTTGACGTCCCACGTCGGGAAGTCGCCGCGCTCGATGGCCTCGAAGAGATCCTTGCGGGAATGGTCGGTGTCCTGGCCGACGAGCTCCTCGGCCTCGGCGTCGGTGAGGAAATCCCAGCCCTGGCGGGTCTTGAAGTGGTACTTCACCCAGAACCGCTCGCCGGCCTCGTTGATCCACTGGTACGTGTGGGAGCCGAAACCGTCCATGTTGCGCCAGGTCTTCGGGATGCCCCGGTCACCCATGAGGTAGGTGACCTGGTGGGCGGACTCCGGCGACGACGTCCAGAAATCCCACTGCATGTTGGCGTCGCGCAGACCCGTGTCCGGCAGACGCTTCTGGGAGTGGATGAAATCCGGGAACTTGATGCCGTCGCGGATGAAGAACACCGGGGTGTTGTTGCCGACGATGTCGTAGTTGCCCTCATCGGTGTAGAACTTCAGCGCGAAGCCGCGGACGTCGCGCCAACCGTCGGGCGAACCCTGCTCGCCGGCGACGGTGGAGAAACGGGCGAGCATCGGCGTGACCGTGCCCGGCTGGAACAGGCCCGCCTTGGTGTACTTGCTCACGTCCTCGGTGACGGTGAGCTCGCCGAAGGCGCCGCCGCCCTTGGCGTGGACGACGCGCTCCGGGATGCGCTCGCGGTTGAAGTGGGAGAGCTTTTCGATCAGATGCACGTCGTGGACCACGACGCCGCCCTGGGGGCCGGTGGTCACCGAGTGCTGTTCGGAGGAGACGGGGGCGCCGTTGAGACGGGTGGTGCCGCCGTTGCCGGTGCCGGTGTCCAGTCCCTGGTCGGCGATGTCCTTGCTGGAGGTCATGTGATGCTCCTTCTTGCTCTGGGGGAGGCGTTGACGCCCACCATACAGGACTTATCAGTCTCGTGCTATATATAGTCGCTTATTGATTGCCGTCAGCTTATGAGATGTACCTCTGCGGACGCCGACTTGCTAAAGTTGCGGCATGACTGATCGGCAGCGCGAAGACGAGCGCGTCACCGCCCTGGCCCTGAAGGCCGGCCGCGGCGACCGCGCCGCGTTGACCGAGTTCATCCGCGCCACCCAGAACGACGTGTGGCGCCTCCTGGCCCACCTGGCCAACGCCGACGTCGCCGACGATCTGACGCAGGAAACCTACCTGCGCGTCATGTCGGCCCTGCCCCGATTCGCCGGCCGCTCCTCGGCCCGCACATGGCTGCTGTCGCTGGCCCGCCGCGCCTGGGTCGACTCCGTCCGCCACGACATGGCACGGCCCCGCAAATCCGCCGTCGAGTGGGAAGACGCCACCCAGGCATCGTCGACCGGCACCTCCTGGGCCGAGCTCGTCGACGCGCGGGTGCTCATGGAATCGCTGGACGAGGATCGTCGTGAAGCACTGATCCTCACCCAGGTGCTCGGCTACACCTACAAGGAAGCCGCGGACATCGCCGGCGTGCGCGTGGGCACCATCCGCTCCCGCGTGGCCCGCGCCCGCCAGGACCTCGTCGCCGCCGCCGAAGGCCCCGAAGAAGCGGACAAAGCCTCCGACGACGACGGCCCCGCTTCACGACGACTGACCGCCATCTGACGCAGAAGCCGCGCGGCACCCGGAACACCCGGGCACCGCGCGGCGAACTACATCGGCGTGCGCGAACCACGCCGACGCGCGTGAACTACACCAGCAGCTCCGCGATCTGAACCGTGTTCAGCGCCGCACCCTTGCGCAGGTTGTCGCCCGAGATGACCATCACCAGGCCACGGCCCTCCGGCACGGACTGATCCACGCGAATGCGGCCGACCAGCGACTCGTCGATGCCGGTCGCGGCCAGCGGGGTCGGCACGTCGACGACCTTCACGCCGGGCGCCCGGCCCAGCAGCTCGGTGGCGCGCTCGACGTCGATGGGACGCTCGAACTCGGCGTGGACGACCAGCGTGTGGCCCGAGAACACCGGAACGCGCACGCAGGTGCCCGCCACCGCCAGCTCCGGAATGTCCAGGATCTTGCGGGACTCGTTGCGAAGCTTCTGCTCCTCATCCGTCTCCAGCGAACCATCGTCGACGAAGCCACCGGCCACCGGCAGCGCATTGAACGCGATCGGCTCGACGTACGGGCCCAGATCCTCGGCCTTCAGGGCCGAACCATCCGTCGCCAGCTGCTCCATGACGGACTCGTTCGCACGAACCTGATTCGCCAGCGTCGACACGCCGGCCAGGCCAGAGCCCGACACCGCCTGGTACGACGACACCCGAAGACGCGCCAAACCGGCCTCGTCATGCAGCGGCTTCAGCACCGGCATCGCCGCCATCGTCGTGCAGTTCGGATTCGCGATGATCCCCTTCGGCGTGTTCTTCGCCTCGGCCGGATTCACCTCCGAGACCACCAGCGGCACCTCCGGGTCCTTGCGCCACGCCGAAGAGTTGTCCACGACCGTCGCACCCGCCGCCGCAAACCGCGGCGCCTGCGCCTTCGACAACGTGCCGCCCGCCGAAAACAGCGCGATGTCGATGCCCTTCAGGTCCTCATCCGACACGGCCGCGACATCCTCCACCACGATGTCCTCGCCGCGGAACTCGATGGTCGTGCCCGCCGAACGCACCGACGCGAAAAAACGAACCTTATCCGCCGGGAAATCCCGCTCCGCGAGAATGCCGCGCATCACGCGGCCAACCTGGCCCGTGGCACCGACGATGGCGATGGTGGTCATGAAAAACCCTCCTGGGTCACCGGCCCCGCGACCTGCGGACACCGGAAAACGTCAAACGTGAAAACTCGTGAAAACGGGCGGCCGGACACGCACCCGCAAACCACGGCGCAACTGCGAAACTACGCCGCAACCGGACCGTCGTAAAGCACCGGCCACCCGGACCGGGACCAGCCGCAACCGGCCCCGACACCCGAACTAGCGGCCCGTACCCGCGTACACGACGGCCTCTTCCTCGCCGCCGAGCTGGAACGCCTCGTGCAGCGCACGGACGGCGGCATCGAGGTCATTGTCGCGGATCAGCACCGAAATGCGGATCTCCGACGTCGAAATCAACTCGATGTTCACGCCGGCCTCCGCCAACGCCTCGCAGAACGTCGCGGTGACTCCGGGGTGCGACTTCATGCCGGCACCGACGAGCGACACCTTGCCCACGTGATCGTCGTAAAGCACGTCCTGCCAGTCACCCTCGGCCTGCAGCTTCTTCAACAACTCCAACGCACGCGGCCCATCCGCACGCGGGCACGTGAACGTGATGTCCGTGCGGTTGTCGTCGATCGACGACACGTTCTGCAACACCATGTCGATGTTGATCTCCGCATCCGCCACCGCACGGAACACCTGCGCCGCCTGGCCCGCGACATCCGGGATGCCCAGAACGGTGATCTTGGCCTCCGAGCGATCATGCGCGACGCCGGTGAGAACTGCTTCTTCCACGGGAATATCCTCCACTGATCCATTGACGAGGGTGCCGATTTCATTGCTGTAGGACGAACGCACGCGCAGCGGCACGTTGAACGCCCGCGCATACTCCACGCAGCGCAACTGCAGAATCTTCGCGCCCACTGCGGCCATCTCCAACATCTCCTCGAAGGAAATGGTGTCCAGGCGCTGCGCGTTCGGCACGATGCGCGGGTCCGCCGTGTACACGCCGTCGACGTCCGAGTAAATCTCGCAGACGTCGGCTTCCAGCGCCGCGGCCAGCGCCACGGCCGTCGTGTCCGACCCGCCGCGGCCCAGCGTGGTCACGTCCTTCGTTTCGCGGTTGACGCCCTGGAACCCGGCCACCAGGCAAATGTGGCCCTCGTCCAGCGCCTCGCGCACGCGGCCCGGCGTCACCTCGACGATGCGCGCGTTGCCGTGGCGCTCCGTCGTGATCACGCCCGCCTGCGAGCCCGTGAACGACCGCGCCGACGCACCGAGGCTCGCGATGGCCATCGCCACCAGCGAGTTCGAAATGCGCTCGCCGGCGGTCAGCAGCATGTCCATCTCGCGCGCCGGCGGCACCGGATTGACCTGATTCGCCAGATCCAGCAGCTCGTCCGTGGTGTCGCCCATCGCCGAGCAGACGACCACGACGTCGTTGCCCTGTTTTTTGGTCTCCACGATGCGCTCCGCCACGCGGCGAATGCGCTCCGCGTTTTCCAGCGATGAACCACCGTACTTCTGTACGACCAATGCCATGGTCGGCGTCCTCCAGACCTGTTCGACCGTCAGCCCGGGCACGCTCCGCCCGGGCCATTGCCGTCGTGCGTGCGCCGCACTCCGGTTTCCCGTAAACGATACAACAGTGGCCGTCGCCGCTGCTTCCCGAGATTCCGCCGCCGAACAGGCCTTTGCTTCCCCTGCGCCGGTTGGGCGCGGGCACGTGCTTTACGACGGCCGCCGCCTCGGTAATCTGTCCATGTGCATAACGAACTCCTCGCGGTCATCCTGGGCCTCGGCTCCGCGTTGACGATCGCGTGGGGGACCGTGATCAGGCACCAGTTGGCCGACGAACTGCCCGCGGATGCGGGGACGATGTCCGGCGTGTGGTCCGTCGTGACCCGCCCGACGTGGTGGGCCGGCGTGTTGCTCGCGTTGACGGGGTACGGCCTGCAGGTCGCGGCGCTGGCGTTCGGCACATTGTTGCTGGTCCAGCCGTTGCTGGTGATGTCGCTGATGTTCACGTTGCCGTTGTCGGCGAAGTTCGCGGGGCGCAGGATCTCGAAGGCGGAGACCGCGTGGGCGGTGTTGCTGACCATCGCCGTCACCGTGCTGGTGCTGTTGGGGCGGCCGTTGCCGGGTGATCCGCGGCCGCCGTTGTCGCGGTGGATTCCGGCGCTGATCGTCGGCGCCGTGGTGTTCGCCGTGATGTATCACGCCGCCGCCACCTGGCTGGGGTCGCAGAAGGCGCTGGTCCTGGGGTTGGCGACGGGTTGGTTGTACGGGTTCGTCGCCGTGCTGTCGAAGGCCGTCGTGGACATTTGGGTTCACGAGGATTTGGCGGCGTTCGTGGCGTCGTGGGAGACGTGGTCGCTGATCGGCTTGGCGTTGATCGGGGTGGCGGTGCAGCAGGCATCGTTCAATGCGGGGGCATTGCGGAATTCCCTGCCGGCCATGACGTGCGCGGAGCCGGTGGTGGCGTTCGTGTTGGGGTACGTGGTGCTCGGCGAGAAGTTCCAGGCGGTGGGCACGCAGTGGATCTGGATGGGGGCGGCGTTGATCGCGATGATCGCCTCGACCGTGGCACTGTCCCGCAAGAGCGTTTAGGGGCCCTGCGCCGCAGGGCTTTAGGTCGGGAGCCTCACCGCACCCGTACCATCTGACCCGCCCGCACCACGCACCCCGACACCTCCATCCACATCGGCCACACCCGCAACACAGGCCACATGCGTGCACAACGGGCGGGACATCGCCCGAAACGACTCAGCAGCACTCGCGACGACCTGGGCTTTTGCCGAAGGTCGGTGAGTCGTTTTGGGCGACGCTGCCGAATCAACGCCGCATCAACACCGAATCCGCGCCGAAACAACCGCACCGAAACGACCGCACCGGAACAACGCCCGGCCACCCGGCCATGGCCCCGATGCTGGGCCCGTACGCGCGGAGGGCCGGACGTCGTCAAGCAACTGGCCACACACCAGCAACATCCGCCACACCCGCACGGGCTTTAGGTCGGGAGCCTCACCGCACCCGTACCATCTGACCCGCCCGCACCACGCGCCCCGACACCTCCATCCACATCGGCCACATCCGCCACACAGGCCACATGCGTACACAACGGGCGGGACATCGCCCGAAACGACTCAGCAGCACTCACGGCGACCTGGGCTTTTACAGGGGCCCGATGAGTCGTTTTGGGCGACGCCGCCGAATCAGCGCCGCATCAACACCGAATCAGCGCCGAAACAACCGCACCGAAACGACCTCTGCGCCCACATCGCGCCCAGGCCCCACGCCTAAATCGCCCATTCGAAGGGGACGAGCAAGTACCAGCCGACCCAGGCCGAGCCGAGCAGCCAGCCCGCGAGGAACCAGGCGCGGTCAAAGGTGCGCAGTCGCGCGATCACCGGCGCAAACACCAGCAACACCAGCACCCCCGACAGGAACAGGCGGGGCCGCGAGTGCATGAGGCCATCGCTGACGAGGATCTGCCCCACGGCCAGGCAGGAGAACAGGAGCACCGGCCAGGCCTTGCCCCACCGGTCGAGGCCGATCCCGGCGCGACCGCCCACCCAGCCGAAGAACGCCCACGCCATGGTCGCGGCGACCGCCACGATGACCACCGCAGACAGTGCGTACCCGGTTTCCTGCGATTCGGTGAAGCTGAACCACAGCCAGCGCAGGGTGGCCTTGCCGCCGTCGACGGCGGAGTTCCACCCGTGGTGCTGGGCGCCGAAGTAGCCGCCCGCGTCCTCCAGGTGCGATGACGCCCACACGAGGTACGCCACCCAGCCGAGTGGGGCGACGGCAGCCGCGGCCCAGGCCCTCGGGTTGCGCCGGTCGTGGGCGAAGACGGCCAGCGCCAACACGATGAACAGGCCCAGCGCGGTGGTGCGGGCGAGTCCCGCCACCAGGATGAGGGCGCCGGCCGCCACCCACCGCCGGTCGATGATCGCCACGAGCCCCCACGCCGCCAACGCCAGGAACACCGCCTCGGTGTAGGGCATGAGCATGACGACGGCCATGGGCGCCGTGGTCGCGAGCACCGAGGCGATGACGCGCTCCCGCGAACCCATCCCCATCCGGCGGGCCAGTGCCGCCGCCCCGAAGGCGACGAACATCCCGGCGACCAGCGACAGGACCATGCCGGCGGCGTTGCCGGGCAGGAAGGTCACGAAGGACACCGCTCGGATGAGGTACGGCACCAGCGGGAAGAAGGCCAGCGAGCGCCAGTGCCCGGGTTCGCCGTCGACGTCGCCGATGCCGAAGTAGCCGTTCTCCGCGATGTCGGTCATCCAGCGGGCGTCCCAGGCGGTCAGCGCGTCCCAGGCGCCGTCGAGGGTGTCGGACCAGGTGGGTGCGGCTCCGCCGATCGCCCACCGGTTCGCGAACACCGTGGCCGCCAACCCGGCGAGGAGCAGCACCCGCGTGGCCGCGTATGCCGCGAGGATGCGGGACGCCTCCGATGCGCCGCGCCGACGGCGGGGGCCGCGGTCGCGGCGCCTGGCCGGGGACTCCGTCGACGCGCTTGCCGACGATCTCGCCGTCCGGGATTCGCCGCGGGTGGATGTCATGGGCCTCAGCTTCCCATACGCCGACGCTTCGACGAGCAAGGAACGGCTTCGTCCACTTCCACGACTCCACCTCGGTCCTCCGGCGCGACGTTGCATCGCGACGTTGTATTCCGTGAGGACTCCGCGAGGACAAGGACGCGATCAACCGCACACTGGCCGAATCGCGGAAAAGCCACTGCCGACCATGTCATTCGTGGTCGGCAGTGGCCGTTTCAGGGGCGGTCAGGCGCCGTCCGCGCCGTTGCGGTTGCGGCGGCTCATCACCTGCGCAACAGCGGTGGCCGCGATCAGGCCGGTGAGGGCGATCGCGAGGTAGACGCCCTTGCGGTCGCCGCTGGTCTGGAACACCGACGGCGGCTCGGGGGTGTTCGAGGCATCCAGGACGCTGGCGGTGTCGGTTCCGTCGATCACTCCGCGGATCCACGGGGCGGAACCGGCGACGGTGGTGATTGCCGCGCTTGGCGACGGCAGATCCGGGTCGCCGTTCGACGTGCCGGCCGTGGCGACGCCGGCGACCTTGCCGTCGACGAAGAACGGGGAGCCGGAGTCGCCGCCCTGGGTGCCTTCGCCGTCGAGCGAATGCACGTCGATGATGTCGCTGGCGATCATGGTGGTGACCGACGGGTCATCGCCCGGAACGCCGTTACCCGGCATCGCCCCCGGCTCACCCGGCATCATGCCCGGTGCGCCCGGCCCGCCGGGGGCGGGAATCACCAGGCCTTCATCGTCCGATCCGCCGGGGGCGGGGACGCTGCCGTCGGAAAGCGGGCCGCCGAAGGCGGGGATGCTCTCGGTGCCGTCGGGCGAAATCGACGGCTGCACGTCGCCGTCGGGCATCACCGGCGGCATGCTGCCGTCGACGACCGGACCGCCCGGCGCCGGGATGGATTCGACGCCGTCGACCTCGCCCGGATCACCCATCTCGCCGTCGCCGGGGGCCGGGGCCATTCCGCCGAGAACTTCCCTGACCTCCATGCGGGCCATCGGCAGCTTCCCCTTGCGGGCCAACGACGAGCTGCTGCTCCAGCCGTAAAGGGTGCCGATGTCGCCGGGCTGCGGCACCTCGTCCGCGAGCTCGACCGGCTCGACGGAGGTGACCTTGCGGTCCAGGTGCATCAGGCCGATGTCCGCGGTCGGCGCCATCGCCCACGAGTCGACGTCGAAGACCTCGTCTCCGATGCGGGCCTGCGACCCTTCGTTGTTCACCGACTCCAGGCAGTGCCGCGCGGTGAGCACCCACTGGTCGGCGATCAGGGATCCGGTGCAGTCTCCGAAACCGCCGGCGCGGCCGATTTTCAGCGAGAGGGTCGCGTTGCTCTCCGGCGACGACGGCGCCTCCTGGGCGTGCTCCAGTGCGTGGGCCGGGGTGGCGCCGAGGGCCAGGAATCCGACCGCGAATGCCGCTGCAGTTGCTTTTGCGTTTTTCACTTTCAAGCCTTCTTTCCGGCCGGAACCGCGAGGTCGATGATGCGGGCGACGAGTCGCTCCATGGGGCCCTTGCCCAGGAAGTGCTTCCACAGCGCGGCAATGACCAGGAAGAACACGACGAAGCCCAACGCGGACAGCGTCGAATGCAGCGCGATGTTCTGCTGCCACCAGTAGGCGGTGAGGACGTGGAGGATGTACACGGTCAGCGACATCGAGCCCATGGCGGCGACGGGGTACACGACCTTCGGTGCCTTCTCGCCGACGATGAGGCACAGGTGGAAGATGACGGCGGATGCGGCGACGGAGAGCAGGATCTCCCCCAGGACGCCGGTGTGGCCGGTGAATCGCAGCCATCCGGGCACGTCCATCTGGAAGCGGAAGTACATGCCGATCGCGACGACGACGAGGCTGACGCCGGTGACGGCCCACGTCAGGGACGCCCGCCGCTTCGATCCGGTGACGAAGCTCTTCAGGTAGACGTCGTAAAGCAGCATGCCGCCGATGAAATACGCGATCCATGCGAGCAGCGGGTAGATCTGCGGCAGGGTGTACGGGGCGTACCGGACGGTGGCCGCGACGGTGGCGACGGCGAACAGGGCCAGCTTCCACCAGACGTTCAGCGGCGGAACCCAGGAGACGATGATCATGGTCAGGCCCATGGCCACCAGCACGACCTGGATTTGGCCGCCGACGGGCAGCAGGGCCAGGCCGAGCAGCATGACGACGCCGCCTCGGACGATGAGCCGCAGGAGCGTGTCGAAGGTGTAGTTGCGGCCGATCACCATGAGGGTCGTGCCGGCGATGACCGCGAACAGTGCCGAGGGCACGCCGTTGATGATGACTTTCGTGCTCCACAGCAGTGAAGCCATGTGCACGATTATCATTCCGATGATCGCGAGGCCCCGGGCGACGTCCAGGCCCACGATGCGCGAAGGTGAGGACACCTATATCCCGCCTTTCCGTGTGCGCACGCTCAATCGTGCGCTTCGTGTCGGCACCGCCCGCACGTCATCGTGGCGGGCGGCGCGAAGTCCGTTTTCGTGACAGCTAAGTTGAACATGTAAAGATAAGTCGACCCAAACGGATGCCTAAGAGCTTCCAAGGTTTTCGACAAAATTCCTCGCGGAGCATAACGCCACGCTGCTTTACGACGCCCGACGCCCGCCGCCGCGCCACTTAAACGGGGTCCGCCGCACTCCGCCACGCCGCTTTACGACGCCCGCCGCACGCGACCACCCTCCGACTCCGGCACACCCTCGACTCCCCCGGAACGTGAAAAACGAAAAGCCGACGGGGTAAGGTAGGTCACATGCAGCGCGCACTCCTCCTTCTGTGCCGCGACGGGGCTCGACACTAAACGCCAGGCCGGCCACCCCGTCGCGGGATTCGACGATGGGCCGGCCCGCACAGTGCAACAACCCCAACCAGCGATCCCACGAACCGGCCCGCACCAACCGGCCCGCCACCACGATCGCACCGAAAGGTAAAGTCCAACCTCATGTCCCCCACTGACGCCTTCATCTCCGCCCCCTCCCGCATCAACACTCCCGACGGCGAGATCCCCCAGGGGCAGCCGGCATGGAACAAGCAACGCAACTCCACCATGCCCTCCACCCGCTACCAGCCCTACGACGTCGAAGTACAGGACTTCCGCCTGCCCGACCGCACCTGGCCGGACAAGCGCATCACCAAGGCACCGGTGTGGTGCGCCGTCGACCTGCGCGACGGCAACCAGGCGCTGATCGATCCGATGAGCCCGGAACGCAAGCGCCGCATGTTCGAGCTGCTGGTCCAGATGGGCTACAAGGAAATCGAGGTCGGCTTCCCCTCGGCTTCCCAAACCGACTACAACTTCGTCCGCGAGATCATCGAAAACAACATGATCCCCGACGACGTGACCATCCAGGTCCTGGTCCAGGCCCGCGAACACCTGATCCGCCGCACCTTCGAAGCCTGCGCCGGCGCGAAGAACGTCATCGTCCACTTCTACAACTCCACCTCGATCCTCCAGCGCGACGTGGTGTTCCGTAAGGACAAGGACGCGATCAAGAAGATCGCCACCGACGCCGCGGAGCTGATCAAGACCATCGCGAAGGACTACCCCGACACCAACTGGCGCTGGGAGTACTCGCCGGAGTCCTACACCGGCACCGAGGTCGAGTACGCCAAGGAAGTCGTCGACGCCGTCGTCGACGTCATCGACCCCACCCCGGACAACCCGATCATCATCAACCTGCCGTCGACGGTGGAGATGATCACCCCCAACGTCTACGCCGACTCCATCGAATGGATGGACCGCAACCTCAACCGCCGCGACTCCATCATCCTGTCGCTGCACCCCCACAACGACCGCGGCACCGGCGTGGCCACCGCCGAACTCGGTTACATGGCCGGCGCCGACCGCATCGAAGGCTGCCTGTTCGGCAACGGCGAGCGCACCGGCAACGTCTGCCTGGTCACCCTGGGTCTGAACATGCTCACCCAGGGCGTCGACCCCCAGATCGACTTCTCCGACATCGACCTGATCCGCCGCACCGTCGAGTACTGCAACCAGCTGCGCGTTCCGGAGCGTCACCCCTACGGCGGCGACCTGGTCTTCACCGCCTTCTCCGGCTCCCACCAGGATGCCGTCAACAAGGGCCTCGACGCCATGGCCGACAAGGTGCGCCCGGGTGCCTCGGTCAAGGAACTCACCGACGACCAGCTGCGCGCCGTGACCTGGGAAGTACCCTACCTGCCCATCGACCCGAAGGACGTCGGCCGCTCCTACGAGGCCGTCATCCGCGTCAACTCCCAGTCCGGCAAGGGCGGGGTGGCCTACATCATGAAGACCGACCACGGCATGAACCTGCCGCGGGCAATGCAGGTCGAGTTCTCCTCCGTCGTCCAGGCCGTCACCGACGCCGAAGGCGGCGAGATCAACTCCAAGGCAATGTGGGACATCTTCGCCGGCGAATACCTCGACCGCGAAGCCCCGATCGAACAGATCGCCTTGACCGTCGACGCCGCCCAGAACGAAACCGACGAGACCAAGGTCCAGGCCCGCATCGTCTACAACGGCACCGAGCACGTCATCGCCGGCCACGGCAACGGCCCCCTGGCCGCCTACGCCAACGCCCTGGAACAGCTCGGCGTCAACGTCGAAGTCCAGGAGTACAACCAGCACGCCCGCACCGCCGGCGACGACGCCGAAGCCGCCGCCTACGTCCTCGCCGACGTCAACGGCACCAAGGTCTGGGGCTGCGGCATCGCCGGCTCCATCACCTACGCCTCCCTCAAGGCCGTCACCTCCGCCGCCAACCGCGCATTGGCCGAGGCGTAGATGGATCGTTCGCCGTCAGCGCAGCCGGGGCCGTCCCCGTCCGACGATGCGTCGTCGGCGGGGGAAGGCGCCGCTGCGGCGGAAGACGCCGATGCGGGGTCCCCGTACGTCGCCGCGGTGGTGAAGTCGACGGGCATCCACCCGAAGTCGTCGCGGATGGTGGCGCTGGGTTTGGCCACGTTTTCCGCCGACGGCGAGATCACGCGCACGTGGCACGGCGTGTTCACCATCGGCGAGGACCCCGGCCCGGTGCACCTGCACGGCCTGGAGCCGTCCGACCTCGACGGCGCCCCGCGGTTCGGCACGGTGCTGGGCACGGTGGGCGAACTCCTCGACAGCCGTGAGCTGATCACCCATGACCTGCCCCGCACCTGGGGTTTCATCGTCGAAGAGGCGAAGCGGGCGCGTCGCCACGCCAATCGGGCCAACCGGGGCCGCCGTGGCCGCGGCCGTGGTCGCGTGCGGGCGGGCCGCATCCCGGCACCGACGCGGGTGACGGACACGCTGGCCACCGCGCGTCTCCAGGGCGTCGATCTGCCCGACACCCGCCTGCGCGGCGTCGCCCGCACCTACGGCCTGGACGCCCCGTCGCCGGTGGCCAGCGTCGACAACGTCGGCGTGCCCGAACGTGAACGCACCATGGCCGACGTCGAACTGCTCGTCGACCTTTGGCGCGCCCAGGGCGAACGGGCCGGAGACGGGCCGTCGTCAAGCACCTTCGCCACCTGGCCCACCGACGACCTGCGGGCGGACAACGTCGGCCTGCAACGATCCGGCATCCGCGTCGACGCGATGGAGGCCCCGCGCCCCAACCCCAACCCGGGCACGTACCGGCCCGGCGGCAAACTGAAGGTCGGCATGGAATTCGCCATCGCCCCCGAGCTGGCCACGCCCGCCGACGACATCATCGGCGCGGGCGTCCGGGCGGGCCTGGCGTACTCGGAGAAGGTCACGCGCGAGACGTCCGTGCTCGTGTGCAACCGGCCCGCCGACGTCACGCCCGAGGAGCTCACCGGCAAGGCGATGCACGCCCACCGCAAGGACATTCCGCTGGTCAGCGACGAGGCATTCCTGCGGCTGCTGGAGAACATGTAGCGCCAGCATGTAGCGCACCGGCGTTCCCCTGCTTTGCGACGGTGCGCGGGAAGGCGGGACGTCGTCACGCGCAACCCGGCGCGCACCACGGCCCGCCGACCGCGAGGGCCTAGAATGCCCCCATGACCAAGAGCAGCAATTCCCGCCGCAGGAGCCTCCGGTCGCGCATCGCGACGACGGCGGCCGCAGCGGCGACGTGGGCGTCGCGACGCACCGGGCGCGGCTCCGGCGGCATGATCGGCGGGCTCATCGCCCAGAAGATCGACCCCGGCATCCTGGGGCAACTCGGCGGCGGCCGGCCGGCGGCGATCATCACCGGCACCAACGGCAAGTCCACCACCACCCGCATGCTCGCCGCCGCGATGCGCGCCGCTGGCGACTCCGTGGCCACCAACGAAGGCGGCGACAACATGGACGCCGGCGTCATCTCCGCGCTGATGGCCTCCCCGAACGCGGACACGCTGGTCCTGGAGGTCGACGAACTGCACGTCGCGCACATCGCCGCGGACCTCGAGCCGCGGGTGCTGGTGATGCTGAACCTGTCGCGCGACCAGCTGGACCGGGTGGGCGAGATCAACAAGATCGAACGGTCGCTGCGTGATGCGGTCAACGCGAATCCGCAGGCGACGGTCATCGCGAACTGCGACGATCCGCTCATCGCGTCGGCGGTGTGGGACGCGAAGAACGTCGTGTGGGTCTCCGCCGGCTGCGGCTGGACCAACGACGCGACGAGCTGCCCCCGCACCGGCGGGCCGATCATCCGCGACGGCGACGACTGGTACGCGGTGAAGGACCTCCCGGGAGGCGGCGCTTTCCGACGACCCGCCCCCGCCTGGGCGATCACGGCGGAAGGGATCACCACGCCATACGGCACGACCATCCCCCTCGACCTGGCGCTGCCGGGCGACGCCAACCGCGGCAACGCCACGCTGGCCACCGCCGCCGCCGTCGAGCTGGGCGCGGAGGCCGTCGTCGCCGCGTCGGCCGCCGAGACGGTCGACAACGTCGCCGGCCGCTACTCCACCATGACCGTCGGCGACCACGAGGTGCGCATGCTGCTGGCGAAGAACCCCGCCGGGTGGCAGGAGGCGCTGTCGATGGTCGACCGTTCCGCCGACGGGGTGGTCATCGCCGTCAACGGCCACGTCGCCGACGGCGAGGACCTGTCGTGGCTGTGGGACGTCGTGTTCGAGAACTTCGGCGGGCAGACCGTCGTGGCGTCGGGCGAACGCGGCACCGATCTGGCGGTCCGCCTGCTGTACGCGGGCATCGAGCACCGTCTGCTGCATGATCCGCTGGAGGCCATCGCCGCGTGCCCGCCCGGCCGCGTCGAGGTGCTGGCGAACTACACCGCATTCCGCGACCTGAAGAAGGCCATCGAGCGGGGCGCAGTCGCCACCGCCGCCGAGGCCGAGGACGAGCGAGGCTCCCATGACTGATCTGAACATCGGCCTGATCCTGCCCGACGTGCTGGGCACGTACGGCGACGACGGCAACGCCCTGGTGCTGCGGGAACGCGCCCGCCGCCGTGGTTTCGACGCCGCCATCACCCCGATCAAGCTGGGCGAGGCGGTGCCGGAGCGCCTGGACGTGTACACCATCGGCGGCGGCGAGGACGCGGCCCAGACCATCGCCGCGGAGCACCTGGCCAAGGACGGCGGTCTGGCGCGCGCCGCCGCCGCGGGACGACCGATTCTGGCGATCTGCGCCGGTTTCCAGATCCTCGGCGAGTCCTTCCGCGCCGGCGGCCGGGAGGTTGCGGGGCTGGGCCTCCTCGATTGCGTCACCACGTCGATGGAGACCCGGGCGATCGGCGAGATCCGCACCGCATCGCTTTCCGACGAGCTCACCGCAACGCTCACGGGCTTCGAAAACCACATGGGTCGCACGCGGCTCGGCGCGGACGCACGCCCCCTGGGCCGAGTCATCCGCGGAGTCGGCAACGAGGGCCCCGAGCGTCAACCCGAGCCTGGCCGTGCGCCGGGTCCGGTGCGGGCGGCCGACGGTGGGAAGGTGGGCGTCGTCAAGCACGAAGCCACCGAAACCCCGACCGGCGGCGACGAAGGCGCGGTGCAGGGCAGCATCGTGGCCACGTACCTGCACGGGCCGGTGCTGGCGCGCAACCCGCAGCTGGCGGACCTGCTGCTGGCGCGGGCGATGGGCGTCGACGTCGCGACGCTGGAGCCTCTGGACCTGCCGG
This sequence comes from Corynebacterium freneyi, assembly GCF_030408835.1. Lineage (NCBI taxonomy): Bacteria > Bacillati > Actinomycetota > Actinomycetes > Mycobacteriales > Corynebacteriaceae > Corynebacterium > Corynebacterium freneyi. The sequence goes on along the minus strand of NZ_CP047357.1, from coordinate 163,958 downwards.
TCATCGACCGGCTGCGCGCCGAGCGGATCGCGTCGAAGCCGCGGCCGAAGAGCGAGCGGTAGCGGGGACGAGTCTTTTCCGTGCACGGTCCGTCGCACGGCATCGGCAGCCGCAGCGACCCGCCCGGCGGCGCGGGCCTGACGGCGACGGCGACCGTCGTGCGGCGCGCGTGACGCCGGCCATGCCTCCGCCGCCACGCCACTTGTCATGACCGGTCATACAATGGGCGCATGACCTCCCCTTCCGCCCCAGCCCCGGCACCGGGTCCGGCGGATGCCCGTACCGACGCTCCCACCCCGGCCGCCTCCAAGGTGGCCTCCTCGGCACAACGCACTCTCGCTCTGCTGTCGCGCCACAGCATCGAACCCGGCCCGATCCCCAAACACGCGCAGCTCAAGGAGATCCTCACCGAGGTCTGCCACGACGACCTGCGGCCGGGCGACTCCCTGCCCGGTGAGCGCGTGCTCGAGGAGGTCTTCGGCGTCAGCCGCATCACCGTCCGCCGTGCGATCGGGGACATGGTCGCCGACGGCACGGTGGAGAGTTTCCGCGGCAAGGGCACCTTCGTGGCCAAGCGTCCGTTGCGCTCCGACCTGAGTTTGGGCAGCTTCACCGCCGAGATGACGCAGCAGGGTGCGGAACCGTCGGCGATGATCCTCGTTTCCGAACGGACCGAGCCGCCGGAGTCGGTGGCGGAGTTCCTCGGCGATGGCCCGCATCTGCACCTGGTCCGCGTGCGGCTTGGCGACGGCCTGCCGTATTCCGTCGACGACGCCTGGTACAACGCCCGCCTCGTCCCGGGTCTTTTGGAGCGGCCGGTGCACACGTCGGTGTATTCGATCCTGGCGTCGAAGTTCGACGTCCCGATCGACGAAGCCGAGCAGGTGTGCACGGCGGCCGCGGCGACGGCGGACGTCGGCCGCGCTCTGGGCATCGACGTCGGCCAGCCGGTTCTGCGCATTCGCCGGCTTTCGTCGAGCCGCGGCCGCCCCGTGGAGGTGTGCACGTCGACGTATCGGCCGGACCGTTTCACCCTGCGCATGCGCCTTCGCGACGGGCGGGAGTAGCACCATGACCGAGCCGAGCGACGGCCCCGCCGCCGGGCGATGCGACGACCACGTCATCGGTCGCGCGGTCACCCCGGAGGGAGTGCTGCCGAACGCCTACGTGGCGTGGGCCGACGGCGTGATCACCCAGGTGCGTCCCACCCGGCCCGGCGACCCCGAGGCGGACGGGGATCCGCTGATCCTGCCGGGACTGGTCGACGTGCACAACCACGGGGCGGCGGGGCATGGGTTCCCCACCTCGGATGCGGAGGGGTCCGCCGTCGCCGCCGCCCATCACCGCCGGTGGGGCACCACGACGCTGCTCGCGTCGACCGTCTCCGCGCTGCCGGATGCCCTCGCCCGCCAGGTGGCGGTACTCGCCGAGGTCGCCGACGACGGCCACGTCGACGGCATTCACCTGGAGGGCCCGTTCCTCAACGCCTGCCGCTGCGGCGCCCAGGATCCTCGCGCCATCGTGCCGGGCGACCCCGACGCCCTGGAGATGCTCCTCGACGCCGGACGGGGCCACGTCCGCACCATCACGCTGGCACCGGAAACCGACCGCATCGACGACCTCCTGCGCGTCTGCGCCGACCGCGGCCTCGCGGTCTCCTTCGGCCACACCGACGCCGACTACGACGTCACCGCCCGCGTCATCGACGCCGCCACCGACCTGGGCCTCACCGTCACCGCGACCCACCTGTTCAACGCCATGCCCCCCGTCCACCACCGCGACCCGGGCGCCGCCGGTGCGCTGCTGGCGGCCGCGGCCCGAGGCGAGGCCGTCGTCGAACTCATCGCCGACGGCGTCCACCTCTCCGACGCCATGGTCGACCTGGTCCGCGTGACCACCGGCCCGAGCGGAATCACGCTGATCTCCGACGCCATGGCCGCCACCGGCATGCCCGACGGCGACTACGTCCTGGGCGCCCTCCCCGTCACCGTCACAGGGGGCGTCGCCCGCCTCACCACGACCACCGCCGAGGACCACGGCGATTCCACCTCCTCCCCCGGGGCCATCGCCGGCGGAACGACCACCATCCACGACCAAGTCCTGCGCATGCTCCACCGCAGCATCGACCCCGCCGACGTCGCGCAGATGGCGTCGTCCACCGGGGCGAAGGCAGCCGGATTCGCTGATCGGGGGACCATTTGCGTCGGAAAGCGGGCCGATTTGCTACTTTGCGACGATGCCCCCGCACGCAACCCGGCCCCACGCGACGGACGGGCCCCGACTCCGCCGACCGTGATCACGGCGGGAAAGCGAAAGGAACGCTGACGTGGAGATCATCATCCTGGACACCCCCGAGGAAGTCGGGCTGCTCGCCGCCGACGTCATGGCGCGCTACGTCAAACAGGGCGCCACGCTCGGCCTCGCCACCGGATCCACCCCCGTCGGCGCATACCGCGAACTGGTGCGACGCCACCGTGAAGAGGGACTGTCCTTCGCGAAGTGCCGCGCGTTCCTCCTCGACGAATACATCGGCCTGGGCCCCGACCACCCGCAGAGCTACCACGCCACCATCCGCCGCGAACTGACCGCGCACGTCGACATCGAAGACGCCCTCGTGCAGTCCCCCAACGGCCTCGATCCCCGGCATGCCAGCGACTACGACCGGGCGATCACCGCGGCCGGTGGCATCGACATCCAGCTGCTCGGCGTCGGCACCGACGGCCACATCGGGTTCAACGAGCCCGGCAGCTCCCTGTCGTCGGGGACCCGCGTGAAGACGCTCCACCCCCGCACCATCGAGGACAACGCCCGTTTCTTCGATTCCATCGACGACGTCCCCCACCACGTGGTGACGCAGGGACTCGCCACCATCGGGCGGGCGCGTCACCTGTTGCTGCTGGCCACCGGCATCGTCAAGGCCGACGCCGTCGAGGCCCTGTGCGAGGGGCCGGTGTCCGCCCTGTGCCCCGCGTCGGTCCTCCAGTACCACCCGCACGCCACGGTCATCGTCGACCAGCAGGCGGCATCGCAGCTGGAAAACGCCGAGTACTACCGGTACGCCTACCAGTGCAAGCCGGAGTGGCAGGAGATCTGACGGCGGAGGTCAGACGGCCAAGCGTCCGGCCGGGGTCCCACTGCCAGGCGCCCGGCCTGGGGTCACACGGCCAGGCGTCCGGTCAGGGCGCGCGACAGCGTCAACTCGTCGACGTATTCCAGGTCGCCGCCGAGCGGCATGCCCGACGCCAACCGCGTCACCGCCAATCCCGGGAAGTCCCGGAGCAGCCGCGCCAGGTACGTCGACGTCGCCTCCCCTTCGGTGTTGGGGTCGGTGGCGATGATCACCTCGGTGATCTCCGGGGCGGGCACGTTGCCGTCGGCGTCGATCTCCCCGTTGGGCGAATCGTCCCCGGGGCCGAAGCCGGGCGGGGCGGGGACGTCGGCGAGCACCCCGCCGATGCGCTGCAGGAGGGTGCGGATGTTGAGTTCGTTCGGCCCGACGCCGCCCAGCGGGTCGAGTGCGCCGCCGAGCACGTGGTAGCGGCCTTCGTATTCGCCGGTGCGCTCGATGGCCTGGATGTCGCGGGCTTCTTCGACGACGCAGATCAGCCCGCGGTCGCGGCGGGTGTCGGCGCAGTAGCGGCACACCTCGTCGGCGGAGATGTTCCCGCAGATGCGGCAGAAGTGCACGCCGTCGCGCACCCGCGCCAGAGCCGATTGGAGGCGGTCGACGTCCTCCGGTTCCACCTTCAGCAGGTGGAAGGCGATGCGCTGCGCGCTTTTCGGCCCGATGCCTGGCAGGCGCGCGAACTCATCGATGAGATCTTGAAGCGGTCCTTCGAACAATTCGGTGGCCGGTCCTAGAAGCCGAAGTCGCCGCCGAGGCCGCCGAAGCCCTCCTGCAGCGGGCCCATCTTCTCCTGGGCGAGGTCCTGGACCTTCTTGGTGGCGTCGCCGAACGCGCCGAGGATGAGGTCCTGCAGCCCGTCGACGTCTTCGGGGTCGACGACCTTCGGGTCGATCTGAACGTCGGTGACCTCACCGGAGCCGAGCATGGTGACCTTGACCAGGCCATTGCCGGCCTCGCCGACGACGGAGGAGGCGACGATCTCGGCCTGGGCGGCTTCGAGCTGGGCCTGCATCTGCTGGGCCTGGGCGAGGATGGCGTTCATGTCGGGCTGGCTCATGGGGGTGTCCTTTGCGGTTCGGTGGTGGGTTGCCGGGGCGGCGGGGGCCGGGGTGCGGCCTGGCCGCGCCGCCCGGTCGGGCGTTGTTCGCCCATGTCGCCGCCGATTGTAGCGGCGCCTCCGGATGCCCCGGGTACTTACATGGGCTTGGCGCCGAGTTCCTTGGCCAGCAGTTCCATTACGACGGTTTTCTGGTCGCGATGGTCCAGCTCTCCCGGGGTGCGGGCGGCGTCGATGAGTTCGCGTTCCTCGTCGTCGAGGCCGTCCCGGTCGACGCCGGGCGCCGGCGGGGTCGCTCCGCCCGTTCCCGACGGGCCCGTGGGCGTCGATGGCGTCGGTCCGCCGACGTCGTGACGACCGCGGCGGCCACCGTAGTCGGGGTGGCCGCCGAAGTCCGGTTCGGGCGGCGGAGGCACGTCATCGTATGGCTCCGGCGGCGGAGGCACGTCATCGTACGGTTCGGGCGGCGGGGGAACGTCGTCGTAGCGGCGTTTGACCACGCCCTGCGTTCCCGGTGCCGGCGGCGGCGGAACGTACTTCTTCGGCTCACCCGCACCCTGGTCCCGGGCCGCTGCGGTCTGCTGCACCGCCTGGCGGGCCGCTGCGAGCGCGTCGGACACGCCGGGGTGGCCGCCCTGCGCCGCCTGGCCCGTCCCGTCGCCCGGTCCACCCCGGTTTCCGGATCGACCGTTCGAGTCTTCGGCGTTTCGCTGCGCGGCTTCTTGGGCGCGGCGGCGTTCCTCGAGGATCCGTCGATACGCGGGCACCGGGCCCGACTGTTCAGCAGGTGCCGAGCTCGACGGTTCAGCGGGCGCCGGGGTCGGCTGTTCAGTGGGTGCCTGGCTGGGTTGCTCGACGGTCGCCGGGTTCGGTTGTTCGGAGGGTTTCGCGTCCTCCGAACCCTCGGCGGCCGGAGCCTGGTGTTGACGCGGGCGCGCGCCCGATCGGTCCGCGCCACCTCGCGGCGCCGTGCCGACGACGCACCGCACCTCGACCTCGATGCCCTCCACCCGCTGGACGGCGGCACCGAGCGCGGCGGCATTGGCGGCATCGTTGAGTCGGTTGGCCAGCGCGCCGGTGTGGTGGCCGATGGTCAGCACGCCATCGTCGAGTGCGATGGGCACGGCCTGCGAGGCCATGACCCGCACGGGAATGTTGTTCTCGCCGGCGTACTCGACGACCTGCGGCCACGCCTGGCGCAGCGACGCCAGGTGATCGCGTGACGACGCCTCCGCCTCCTCGGGCTGCGGGGGCACGGCACCCTCGTCGCCTTCGGCGGCACGGGTCGCGGCCTCGCGTTCCTTGGCCAGACGTTCGCGCTCCGCACGCTCATGCTCACGGGCCTGCTCCTGCATGCGGCGGGAAATCTCGCGCATCTCGAGCGCCTTGCGAGCCTGCTCCTCCTGATCCGGAACATCATGCGCACCGGGCTGCTGGGGCGCAGCGTGCTGAGCCTGCGGCTGCTGCACCGGGGGCTCGGGCTGCTGAGGCTGCGGGGCGGGACCCGACTGCTCGGGCTCCGGCTGCTGAACCGGCGGCTGCTGCGCCTGCTGGGCCGCCTGCGGATTCTGCGCCTGACGCGCCAACCGCGCACGCTGCAACGGCGACAGGTTGGGATCATCGGCGGGACCGCCCACGCCACCGGCCGGCGCCGACTGCTGAGGCTGCTGGGGTTGCGGAACCTGCTGCCGCTGCTGAGCCTGCTGCCGCCCGTACTGCGGCTGCGACTGCTGAGGCGCCTGACCGGCATGGCCCTGCGCGACGCCCGCACCACCGGCTGCACCCGCCGCGGCACCACCGACGCCACCGCGCTCCAACGCCTCGATGCGCTGGATCAACGACTCCACCGTCTGCTCCGAGGCCGGCAACAGCATCCGCGCGCACAACACCTCGAGCAACAACCGCGGCGACGTCGCACCGGACATGTCCGGCAAACCCCGCTGCAGCACATCGGCGAACCTGGTCAACGTGCCCGTCGGCACCGACGTCGCCTGCTCCCGCATCGCCTCCACGCGATCCTCGGGAGCATCGACCAGCCCCTCCTCCATCGCATTCGGCACCGCCGCGATGACCAGCAAATCACGCACCCGGCCCAGAAGATCCTCCGCGAACCGCTTCGGATCCTGCCCGGACCTGATCACGCGGTCCACGCACCCGAACAACGCGGCCCGATCGGCCGAAGAGAGAGCCGACAACGCGTCGTCAAGCAACGACTGATCCGTCACGCCCAGCAGACCCGCCGCCAAGTCGTACGTCACGCCGTCCGGGCCCGCGCCCGCCAACAGCTGATCCATCACCGACAGCGAATCACGCGGTGAACCGCCACCGGCACGCACGACCAGCGGATACACGTCATCGGCAACCGGAACCCGCTCCTCGCCGACGATGCGCTCCAACAGCCCCCGCATCAGATTCGGCGGCAACAACCGGAACGGGTAATGATGCGTGCGCGACCGAATCGTCGTCAGCACGCTCTCCGGTTCCGTCGTCGCGAAAATGAAGATCAGATGCTCCGGCGGTTCCTCCACGATCTTCAGCAGCGCATTGAAACCCTGCTGCGTGACCATGTGCGCCTCATCGATGATGAAAATGCGGTACCGCGACTCCGCCGGCGCGTACATCGCCTTCGCGCGCAGATCGCGCATGTCCTCGACCTTGTTGTGCGACGCCGCATCCAGCTCCACCACGTCCAGATTGCCCGGGCCACCCGGCCCCAGCGCCACGCACGAAGCGCACTTCCCGCACGGCGTCGCCGTCGGCCCCTCCGCGCAATTGAGGCTGCGCGCCAAAATCCGCGCCGACGACGTCTTGCCGCAACCACGCGGCCCCGAGAACAGGTACGCATGGTTGATCCGGTCCGGGGTCCCGTCCGCGCCACGCGATTCCAGGGCCGCGGACAGGGGGTCGGTCACATGCCGCTGCCCCACGACCTCGGCAAACGTCGCCGGACGATACTTCCTGTACAGAGCCACGGGCCCAGCCTACCGGCCACCCCGGATCACGCACCGCCCGCATTCGACCGGTCCCGGCCGCCGAACCGCCGCCGACTCCCCACCCGGACCATCCACCGCCCATGGTCGCGCACCATCCGCACCCGCGCCGACCCCGCCGCGAGATCCCGCAACACCAGCAGTTCATCGACCACCGCCGACGGCACCGCCATCCGCCCGCACACATGCGCCGAAAACTCCGCGGCCTCCGCACGCGTCGATTCGCCGGCTGCTCCCCCACCGGATTCGACCCAGTCCAGGTACTCCGCGGTCACGCCCCGCCACGCCGACAGGAACTCCGCCAACAACGGCGCCCGGTGCGCGATCGAGCCGGACCTCTTGATCCGCAGCTGCGTCCGCGACCACGCCACCTGCGCCGCGTCCAGCGCCGGCCCCGCATCCCCGGCGAGCGCTTCGTCCGCGGCGTCCTGGCTTGACGACGCCAACGCCCTCGCCACCGCCGCCTGCCTCGCCGCCAGCCGGGCGTGGTCCGCCGCACTCACCCGCCGGCCCCTCGGTCCGGCCGGTGGGCGTCGTCAAGCGCGGCAGCCACCGCCCCCAGCTCGGCCAGCATCTCCTCTGACGTCGGGTACGCCCCATCCCGCTCGATCATCGTCGGCGGCGCGGGACGACCCGCCGCCCGACACCGATCCGCCAACGCCGACAACAACTCCAGAACCTGCGGCGGCACCGGATCGACATGCGAATCGACGTACCGCCCGGCGCGCATGTGACCACCCGCCACGTGCACGTAGGCGATCGGCTCGACCGGGAAGCGCGCCAACTCCGCCACCGGATCGAGACCACGGTTGACCGCATTGGCGTACACGTTGGCCACGTCCAGGACCAGCCCCGCCCCCGTCGCCGCGCACACCTCCGCCGCGAAATCACCCTCCGCCATCGTCGACTCCGGCCAATCCACCATCGCCGACACATGCTCCAACGCCACCGGCACCGGAATCCGATCCACCACGGCACGGTAATTGCGCGCGATGACGCCGACTTGCTCCATCGTCTGCGGCGGCGCCACCAAATGCCCCACGTCGACGCCGCCCGCCCTGGTGAACGCGATGTGCTCGCTGGCCAACGGCGACCCCAACGCCTCCGCCGCCCGCGCCAGCACCGACGGGTCGCCCACGTCGTCCGGATCCGCCGACGCCAACGACAACCGCAACCCATGCGGAACCACCGCCGTGCCCCGCTCGATGAGCCCGGCCAACGGCGGCGGGACGGTGACCGGCGCTGCGGCGGAAGCGGCATCGCCGTCGGCCGGGAAGAGCGAATCGGCGACGACCTCCGTCCACGCCGGCGCCGCCGCCGACACCGCCACCGCCGTGCCCGGACGCCACGCGATGGTCGGGCCGGTCAGGGCAGCCGGTCCGGTGAGGGCTGCCGGTCCGGTCATGAACCGCAGCCCCCGCACCCTCCGCCGCCGCAGCCCCCGTCACCGCCGCTGCCGCAGCCGGACGTCGATGAGCCGTCCCCGCCGCCGATCGTGCCCGTCCACATGAATTTGTCGTACGCGTCCAGCAACAGCGGGGACACGACGCCCGCAGCCGCCAATCCTCCGACCGCCACGAGCATGAGGCCCTGACGGCGATCCGGGAGCATTACCACCGTGTCTCCCAGACGCGACACCTCCGCCTCCAACGCTCCGCGGACCTGAATGCCCCGTTCCGTGAGCTGGTCGCCGATGTCCAGGGGAAAGCGGCGGAAGTTCGCGATGCCGATGACGAGGAGCAGACCCAAGAAAAGAATGACCACCATCCCCTCGACCGGGCGGCCGTTGCCCGCCGCGATCATCGTCCTGATGACGCTGATCAGGAAGTACATCCCGAACGCGGCGAGGGCCATGGCGGAATGGGGGTGAATCCGGTGCGGGGACACCAAACCCGCGTCGGCGAGTTCCCTGCGGATCGTCTCGACCTCGCCGATCACGAAACTCCGGGATCTCTTGTTGATCATCCCGTGCGGCCTCGCTCCCTCGAGCATCGTCGTCGCCGCCGGGCTGAGCCCCTGCGCCGGGCCCGCAACCCCCGGCGCCCACGAACCGGTTCCCGCGGTGACCTCGGGGGACAACCTGATCTTGTCGTTCGTGTGTTCCTGAGTCGTCAGCGCCCCGGCCATCTCCAACTCGGCGAATGCGAGGTCGGTCACGCGGCGGCGTCCACCGCACAGGTACGCCGCATGCTGCGGGGGCATCGACGCCGCGGTGTGCACCGCCCAACCCTGCGGCCGCTCGGTTGCCTCGCGGATGCCCTTGTGGGCACGCACCTTCCCGGCAATGTCCGCGATGAGCCACAGCACGAAGCCGACGCCGAGCCCGACCCCCATGAGCACCAGCCACGTCGGACCATCGACGCCCCACAGGGGGCGTGAATGAAAGAGGAAATCCCCGATGTCGGTCATCGCATCCGCCTTTCGTTCATGACGGAAAGCGTAAGGCCCCTTCCCCTACTGCGCCACCGACCCACGCCGCAGATCGCGAAGGTCCGCGTCCGCTTCGGCGAGCAACCGCATCAACGAATCGACGCCGTGTGCGTCGGCATGCGCGTACTCGTCGTCGGTGATCGGGACCAACTGCGTCACCGTGGTCAGGCGCGCCCCACCGGTGACGGCGTCGGCGACACCGCCCGCCTCCTGGTGAAGCGAGATCCTGCCGGGCTCCTCCGTGATGGTCGGCACGCCATCCGGCCACACGTACGGCACGACGCACAACAAGTGCGGCGTGGTGGCGCCCGACGCCGCGAAACCCGACTGCCCGGCGGGATCCCCCGCCGAATCGCCCGCAGAATCGTCCGCAGACCCCTCCCCGGGCACCCCGGGCCCGGAATCCAGGCCGATGCGCACGGCATCCGGGATCACCGACCCCGGCGTCGGCCCCGCGGCCTCGGGATCATCGGCGACCACCGCAGCGGCACCGGCGACGATGCGGGCCATGGCCGAGTCATCGCCGGAATCGGCGCCGCCCACGGAATCCGGGTAGGCGACCAGGAACATCTCGACGCGGACGTCATCGTCGCCCGGCGTGCGCAGCCCCACGTCGACGCGCCCGAAATCCACCGTGAACGCGGCGACCTCACGACGCCGCGCCTCGGCACCGGCGCCAGCAGCCTCGGCCTCTGCACCCCCGGCGGGCTCACCGGCACCGCCTTCGACGACCTCACCGCCGCCGACCACCCCGACTGCATCGACGCCGTCGACGACCTCGGGCACCTCATCGGCGTCGGCGGGCTCGTCGTAAAGCGAAAACTCCGCGACCGTCACCGGAATGCCCGGCCGCGACTTGACGCGACGCCGACCCGGCAACGTCGCCCCGCGCTCGGCGATGCGCACCGCCCCCGGAAAAAGGCGGCGCGCCCAATAAGCAGTCTCCCGAAGATCCACGAAACTCCCGCTAGCGAGCCGCGAACCGCTCGGCCGCCGCCAGCAGCACGCACGTGGCCACGCCGTCCATCGCCGCCTCGAGCTCCTCGATCGGCGGCAGCGACGGCGCCAGGCGAATGTTGCGGTCGTTGGGGTCGTCCTTCAGCGGGAACGACGAACCCGGGCCGGTCAGCGCGATGCCGGCCTCCTTGGCCAGCTCGATCACGCGGCGGGCCGTGCCGTCGACGACGTCGAGCGAAATGAAGTACCCGCCCTTCGGCGTCGTCCACTCGGCCACGCCGTACTCGCCCAGCCGCTCGTTCAACAGCTCCAGCACGCGGTCGAACTTCGGAGCCAGCGACTCCCGGTGGCGCATCATCTGCGCGCGCACCCCGTCGGCGTCGCCGAAGAACTTCAGGTGCGCCAGCTGGTTGACCTTGTTCGGGCCGATGCCGCGAATCGACGCATGCCGCACGTAGTCGACGATGTTCGCCTCCGACGACGCGAAGAACGCCACGCCCGCGCCGGCGAACGTGATCTTCGACGTCGACGCGAACTCCCACACGCGATTGCCGTTGCCGGCCTCCTCGGCCCACGTGATCACCGGGTGGTTGGCCGGGAACTCGTCGGTGAGGGTGTGCACCATGTAGGCGTTGTCCCAGATCAGGCGGAAGTCCGGGGCGGCCGTCGGCATCTCCACGAGACGTCGGCAGACCTCCTCCGAGTAGGTGACGCCCGTCGGGTTGGAGAACACCGGCACATTCCACATGCCCTTGATCTGCGGGTCCGCGGCGACGAGACGCTCGACCATGTCCATGTCCGGGCCGTCGTCGTTGAGCGGCACCGGGATCATCTCGAAGCCGAAATGCTCGGTGATGGAGAAGTGGCGGTCGTAGCCGGGCACCGGGCACAGCCACTTCAGCACCGGCTCCTCGTTCCACGGGCGCTCGGAGTCGGCGGTGCCGAACTGCATGGCCCAGCTGATCAGGTCGAACTGGATGTTCAGGCTCGACGCGTCGCCGGCGATGACGTTGGCCACCGGCAGGTCCAGCAGGCCCGCCCACAGCTCGCGGATGCCCGCGATGCCCTTGAGGTTGCCGTAATTGCGGACGTCTTCGCCGTCGTCCGTGACGTAGTCCGGTGCCGGCAGTCCCAGCAGCGGGTTGGCGAAGTCGAGCTGCTCCGCCGACGGCTTGCCTCGGGTGAGGTCGAGCTTCAGGCCCTTGGCCTTGAGGTCGGCGTATTCCTTCGCGAGATCATCCTTGAGCTGCGCCAGCTCGTGGGAATCGTACGAATCCAGCTTCATGGCAGGCATCCTTCATCCATCGACGGCGCCGGTCGGGCCGCCCGGGATGACGGCCACCGTGGACCGGTGCAGTTGTCAACGGAAAGAATAGAGCACAACGGCGTGACGCTGCATCGTGGCCGTCGCGGGTGCCCTGCCGTCGTTGTGCTTGACGACGCCTCCCCCGGGCGCAGCGGCCGAAACCCCAAGACATGGGCCCCGAGACATGCCCCAAGACATGAGGGGACCCCACGCACCCGCCAGAGCCCGCTGACCCTTGCTGCATTCCTGCCCTGGGGGAGTTCACGAGATGGACGCCGCATGGGGTCCGGCCCACACCATAACCCAGTCGGTGCCGACGGCGCCAACCCCGCGCCGTCGGCGGCTTTGGCCCCCGAAAGCGAAACATGATTGACAGCCGTCGTTATAGAACCGAGACTTATTGCCCATGAGCCTCAGCCTTCGCGCGCGCCTGTCCGGGCTGCGCCGCTCCACCATCGCCCTCGCCACCGCCGCCTGCGCCACCGGCCTCGTCGCAGCCGGCGCCACGGTCGCGGCGCCCACCGCCGACGCCAACCCGGCGGGCACGGAGCTCGTCGTCTTCGGCGACTCCTTCGCGGCCAATCCGACGCTGCCCGCCGGCCACATCATCGCGGGCACGGCCCCGAACAGCGGCTCCCGCGCCCCCGTCCACGGCCCCGGCGGTTGCCCGCAGGACCCCGAGAACTGGCCGCGCGTCGCCGCCGGCATCCTCGACGTGCCGCTGGCCGACTACTCCTGCAACGGCACCGGCCGCGTCCCCTACCTGGACCTGATCAACTCGGTGACCGCAGCCATCGCCAACGGTGATCTCGGTCCGGGCACCCGCAAGGTCGCCGTCATGTACGGCGGCCTCGACGTGCTGCAGTGGGTCGACACCGGCACGCACGTCGCGGGTGTCGCGGGGTCCTTGCCCAGCGGCTACCACGCCACCATCGCCGACATGAAGCGTCGCGTGCAGGAGGCCGCCCCCAACGCCGAGATCGTCATGGCCGGCTACCCGGAGCTCGGCGCGGGCGACAACGTCTGCCTGATCAACGTCACTCCGAACCAGCCGTCGCCGATCATGCTGCCGGGCATCGCCGCCGTCGAAACCGGCCTGCAGTCGTCGATCCGCAACGCCGCCGCGGCCAACGGCATCCGGTTCGTGGATATGAAGGCCGCCACCGTCGGCCACGGCACCTGCGCCGCCCCGGATTCGCAGCGTTACGTCTCCGGCATCTACGACCAGACCAGCGACCACAACATGAAGCTGCACCCGACGCTGGAGGGTTCGCGCGCCATGGGTCGCATCATGGCCGACAACCTGCGCTGACCGGCTGCACGGCCGTTGCCCGGCGTCACCTCCGCGGAAGCTCGCGCATCCGCGCCGGAGCCCGTCCTTCACTAGATTCGGTGGGGACGGGTTCCGCCGCGTTTGCGGCGGGGCGGCACACCGCGCGAAGGGAGGCGTCGTGACGAACCCCGGAGTGCGCCGCGGCCGGTCCGTGCCGCAGTGGTGGGACGACAACCAGGTGCCGCTGTATTTCGCGGCCATCGCCGTCGGCGCGGCCATCGGCCTCGGCGCGGAGCGCGTCGGGTTGCCGGGCCTGCCGGCGGCGTTGGCGTGGTGGACCACGCCGACGTTGGGGTTGCTGCTGTTCGCCACGTTCCTGTCGGTGCCGATCACCCGCATCGGCCGCGCGTTCGGCGACATTCGCTTCGGTGCGGCGATCGTGGGCGTGAATTTCTTCGTCACGCCGTGGGTGGTGTTCGGCCTGTCCAGGTTCGTCCAGGATGACCGGGGGCTGCTCATCGGCATGCTGCTGGTGTTGTTGGCGCCGTGCATCGATTACGTCATTCCGTTCACGGGGCTGGCGGGCGGGGCGCGGGCGCGGTTGCTGGCGGCGACGCCGTTGCTGCTGTTGTTGCAGATGGTGTCGTTGCCGGTGTACCTGCTGATGTTCGTCGGCCCGGGCCAGCTTTTCGCCGGCGAGGCGCTGGAGGGGTTCCTCGATCCGGGCCCGTTCATCACGTCGTTCGCGTTTCTCATCCTGGTGCCGCTGACGGCTGCGGCGGTGGTGCAGGCCGCCAGCGGCAGGGTCGTTTCGCTTGACGACGTCCCCGCCGCCCCTCCCGGAGGCGTCCGCCATGTCGCGCGCACCGTGGAGGATGTCATGGCCGCGGCGATGGTGCCGTTGATGATGGCGGTGCTCGCGTTGGTCATCGCCTCGCAGATCGCCGACGTGACGTCGCGTTTCGGGGATCTCGCGCGGTTGGTGCCGCTGTACGCCGCCTACGTGCCCATCGCCCTGGGGCTGGGCGTCGCGTCGGCGAAGTTCGCGCGCCTCGACGTGCCGGCCGTCCGCGCGGTCGCCTTTTCCGCGGTGACGCGCAATTCCCTCGTCGTGTTGCCGTTGGCCCTGTCCCTGCCCGAGGGGTTGGAAATCGCGGCGCTGGCCGTCGTCACGCAAACGATGGTGGAACTGGTGGCGATGGTGATCATGGTGAAGATCGTGCCCCGCCTCATCCGCGAACCCGCCCACTCCGAATAGCGAAAGCCCCCCTGGTCACAGGACCAGGGGGCTTTCTTTGGCGGAGGATAGGGGATTTGAACCCCTGAGGGATTGCTCCCAACTCGCGTTCCAGGCGAGCGCCATAGGCCGCTAGGCGAATCCTCCGCGTCGAAGATTACCCAAGGGGTCCAGTTTCCACAAAATCCCTGGCCAGCGCCCCGGGTCAGTGGCCGTACCCGCCCCGGATGCTGCCGCCCCGCCGCGGAGGCCTACGCCCCGTTCGCCCGGCGCGGCCGACTATTTGGCCAGGCGGCGGATGGCGTCGTTGGCCTCCCGGAGCTTGACCTCCAGCTCGTCGCCACCGCTCTGCGCGGCGGAGACGACGCAGTGGCGCATGTGGTCCTCCAGCAGCGCCAGCGACACCGACTTCAACGCCGAGCTCAGCGCGGAGATCTGCGTGAGGATGTCGATGCAGTACTCCTCCTCGTCGATCATCCGATGCACGCCGCGGACCTGCCCCTCGATGCGCTTGAGCCGCGCGAGGTAGCGCTTCTTGTCGCTGATGTACCCGTGGTGCGCGTGACACCCGCAGTCGCCGGCATCGGCGTCACCGCCGCAGCATTCGATTCCGTCGGACATCTAGACCCCTTCCTTCACGCGATCCGCGGGGCCGTCGTCGGCACGCTCGGCGGCACCATCACCGACATGCTCGGCGGCACCATCACCGACATGCTCCGCCTTGCTGCGGAAGCCCTTCAGCCGCAGACTGTTGGACACCACGAACACCGACGAAAACGCCATCGCCGCGCCCGCCAGCATCGGGTTGAGCAGCCCCAGCGCCGCCAGCGGAATCGCCGCCACGTTGTAGGCGAACGCCCAGAACAGGTTTCCCTTGATCGTGGCCAGCGTCCGTCGCGCCAGCCGCACCGCGTCGACGGCGGCCATGAGGTCGCCGCGCACGAGCGTCACGTCGGACGCCTGGATCGCGGCGTCGGTGCCGGTGCCCATCGCCAGGCCCAGGTCGGCCTGCGCGAGGGCCGCCGCATCGTTGACGCCGTCGCCGACCATCGCGACGACCCGTCCCTCGGCCTGCAGCTCCTTGACCACGTCGACCTTGTCGGCGGGCATGACCTCCGCACGAATGTCGTCGATGCCCACCTCATCGGCGACATGCTTTGCGACGACCTCATTGTCGCCCGTCAGCAGCACCGGTTCCAGTCCAAGCCCGCGAAGTTCGGCAATCGCCTTCGCCGACGTCGGCTTCACCTGATCGGACACGACCAGCACACCGCGGATGTCGCCCTCCCACGCGACGGTCACGGCGGTGCGACCGGCGGACACGGCGGCGTCGAAACGCTCGGCCAAGTCGGCGGGCATCTCACCGAGATTGCGCCCGACGGTCACCTCCACCGGCCCGTCGGAGGTGCGCACGCTCGCCCGCACGCCGCGGCCCGGCAGATTGACGAAATCCGCCACCGGCGGCAGCGACGGCCGATCGTCGCCGCCGTCGACCAGCAGATTCCCGCCCACTACGGGCGACGCGCCGGCCAACTCCGCCCGCGCACCGTCGGCGATGGCCCGCGCGATGGGATGCTCCGACGCGGACTCCACCGCCCCGGCGCGGCGCAACAACTCGGCCCGGTCGACGCCCTCGCCGGCCCACGCCTCGACCAACGCCATGTCTCCGCTGGTCACCGTGCCGGTCTTGTCCAGCACGATGGTGTCCACGCGCCGCGTCGACTCCAGGACCTCCGGCCCCTTCAGCAGCACGCCCATCTGCGCGCCCCGGCCGGTGCCCACCAGCAGCGCGGTCGGCGTCGCCAGGCCCAGGGCGCACGGGCACGCGATGATCAGCACCGCCACCGCCGCGGTGAACGCCGCCGACGGCGGGAAACCCGCCCCCAGCCACGCGCCGAGCGTCGCCACCGCAATCGCGATGACCACGGGCACGAACACTCCGGAAATCCGGTCCGCCAAACGCTGGACCTCGGCCTTCCCCGACTGCGCGGCCTCCACCAGCTTCGCCATCTGCGCCAGCTGCGTGTCCGCGCCGACGCGCGTGGCCTCCACGACCAACCGCCCCGACGCGTTGACCGTCGCACCGGTGACGTCGTCGCCGACGCGCACCTCCACCGGCACCGACTCGCCGGTGAGCATCGACTCGTCGACCGCCGATCCCCCTTCGACGACCCGCCCGTCCGTGGCGATCTTCTCGCCGGGCCGCACCACGAAACGGTCCCCCACCTTCAGCGTCGACGCCGGAACGAGCCTTTCGCCGGCGTCGTCAAGCAAACGCACGTCCTTGGCGCCGAGGTCCAGCATCGCGCGCAACGCGTCGCCGGCGCGGTGCTTGGCGCGTTTCTCGAAGTACCGACCGCCCAGCACGAACATGATCACGCCCGCGGCGACTTCGAGATACACGTTCGCCGCCCCATCCGTCGGCGCGACGGACAACGTGAACTCGTGCTTGAGCCCCGGCGTGCCCGCGGTGCCCAGGAACAGCGCGTACAGCGACCACGCGAACGCCGACACCGTGCCGACGGTGATCAGCGTGTCCATCGTCGCCTCGCCGAGACGCAGGTTCTTCCACGTCGCGCGGTGGAACGGCCAGCCGGCCCACACCACCACCGGCGCGGTCAGCGTCAACGCCAGCCACTGCCAGTTCGTGAACTGCAGCACCGGGAACATCGAGATCAGGATCACCGGCACCGACAGCACCGCCGACCCGATCAGCCGGTTGCGCAGGGCCTCCAGCTCACGGTCCGCGGCGGTCTGCCCCGCATTGCTTGACGACGCCCCGTCTCCCGGTTGCCCGCCGCCACCCTCGGGTTGCGGCGGGGGCGGCAGCGTGGCGGAGTAGCCGGCGGCGTCGATGGTGTCGATCAGTTGCTGCGGATCGAACCCCTCGGGCACCGTGACGTGCGCCTTTTCGGTGGCGTAGTTGACGGTCGCGGTGACGCCGTCGAGTTTGTTGAGCTTGCGTTCGACGCGGTTCGCGCACGACGCACAGGTCATGCCGCCGACATCGAGATCAAACTGCCGACCCGCGGTGTCCGTGGGCGTCGACATCGATTCACTTCCTTGTTGCCGGTTGCCGATTGCCGCGCGCCCCGACCGGCTGGCAAGGGGCGCGGCGGCGTTAATGAGGGTGGGTGTCAGTACGCGTGGGTGTCAGTGCGCGTGGGTGTTCGTCGCCGCGGAATCCAGCCACGCCTCGACGACGCCCTCGGGTACGAATACGCCCGCGAGGACGTAGGCGAGGACGAACACCACCGCCAGAATCAGCGCATACGCGCCAAGACGAACCGCGGGGCTCATGCCCCGGCCGGACGAGCCTCGTAGCCCGCCTCCTCCACGGCGGCGATGACGGCGGCCGGGTCGACCGACTCGTCGGAGATCACGGTCATCGCGTCGTTGGCGCGATCGACCTCGACCGCGGTGACTCCCGCGACCTCGCCGACCTCCTCCTTCACCGACGCCTCGCAGTGTCCGCAGGTCATGCCCGTGACGATGTAGTTGGCCTTGATGCTCATGCTTGATCTCCCATTCCCGGCCGCGCGTCGACGGCCGCATCCATCGAATGCACTCACGTGCACACAGCCGACGTTATACCCACTGGGGGTATGTCGCAAGGGCGAATCGGTCGCCGCTACCGCCACGCCGAACCGCGCGGCGACCGACCGTCGTCAAGCAAAAATGCCCGCCCCCAACAGGCCCGCACTCCCGACACGCGCACCCCCGAACGCGCGACCGCCACCGACTACCGGAACGCCACCTCCCCCACCGGCCTGCGCAACTTCCGCGAATGCAACTCCCCCGGATTCGCCGACATCGCCTCGCACGCCCGAACCGCCGTCATCAAATGCTCCACCTTCGACGCCTGATAAAACGCACGCGCCGCCTTCGGCAACTTCGGCTGATCATGCAACGGCATATCCGACACGCTCAACAACGCCCCATACGGCACCCGGAAGCGATACCCGTTCGCCGCAATCGTCGCCGACTCCATCTCCACCCCGATCGCCGTCGACTTCTGCAGCTCCCGGTAAATGTCCGACTGCGCCCGCCACTCCCAATTGCGATCCGACGTCGACAACACCGTGCCCGTCCGCAACCGCTTGCGCAGCTCATCGCCATCCAGGCCCGACACCCGCCGCAACGCCGCCGTCACCGCCATCTGCACCTCCGCGATCGGCGGAATCGGCTTCTCCAACGGCACCAAATGATCCAACACCCCATCCGACCGGTCGTAGCCGTTGGCCAGGATCATGTCGCCGATGCGCATCCGGCCGTCCAACCCGGCGCAATGGCCCACCATCATCCAGCAATGCGGCCGCAGCACCGCCAGGCAATCCGTGATCGTCTTCGCATTCGACGGGCCGACGCCGATGTCGATGATCGTCACGCCCAGCCCGTCCTCCCGCACCAGGTGGTACGCCGGCATCTGCGCCGACGACGCATGCGCCCGACACTCCGCCGGCGCCGGCACCCGCCCGATCGGAAACGACACGTCACCCGGGCAGACCAACCGCACGTACGGGCTTGACGACGTCCCCTCCTCCTCGGCCAAGACATCCCCACCGGGGGCGCCCGCGACGCCGTCCGCCGCAAGCGACGCCGCATACTCCAGGAAAACGTCCGTGTGCAGCTGATAGTTGGTGAACAACACGAAACGCTGGATGTGCCCCGCATTCGAACCCGTGTAATGCTCCAGCCGCTGCAACGCCAGATCCACGCGCGGCGCGGCGAACAGACTCAGCGGCTTGACCGGCAGCGACAGGAAATCCGCCTCGCCATCCGCGATGACGTCGTCGACGAACGCCGAATCCACCGGCGTGAAACCACGGTCGATCGCCGCCAAATCAGCCGCGTCGAGGCCCTCGACCGGCGCCGCGTCGTCGAACGTCGGCGTCAAGCGCAGCGGAATCGGCGTGTCCGAAACGCGGACCTCGATCTGGCCGCCGTGGTTGGCCAGCAGGTCCGCGATCTGCCCCCGCAGGTAGCGGGCGAAAAGCCGCGGCCGGGCGATCGTCGTCGCGTACGTGCCCGCGCGGTCGACGAAACCATGGGACAGCGCCGCGTCGACGCCCTCCACCACGTCCACCGTGAATCGCAGCTCCGGGTAGCACGCCGTCACCGGCGCAGGGGCGTCGCCGCCGCCCGCGACGTCCGCGCAGGCCTTCGCGTAGCGATCCACCAGGTACGCCGTGTTCGCGTCGTAGATCTCGATCAGCCGGTCCACCGCCTCGGCCGGATCGTCGTAGAGGTCTCCGTAGCCGGTGGTGGTGGCGAAGGGCGCGCTCATCGGGGTGCCTCCTGGTCTGTGCCGGCGGCGTCCATCAGCAGCGCGGCCATCGTGCCGCCGAGTTCGAGCAGCCGTTCGTTCATCGCGTCGTCGGGGGCGCCGACGAATTCGACGGGTTCCGCCGCGATTTCCCACCCGAAGCCGGTGGTCAGGGAGCGGATGGCCTTCGCGGCGCCGGTGACGTCGTGGCCGCCGCGGATCCACCACGACACCGGCCGGCCCTTGGGGATCTCCCCGGCTTCGGTGGCCGCGTTGACCTCGGCGAACGTCGAGTCGAAGAAGTGCTTCAGCGCTCCGGAGATGTAGCCGAAGTTCGCCGACGTGCCCAGCAGGTATGCGTCGGCGGCGAGAACGTCGGCGGCGGTGGCGTCGAGGGCTTCGACGACGCGGACGTTGACTCCCTCGATGTCGGGGTGGCGGGCGCCGTCGAGTGCGGCGTCGCGGACGGCCCGGAGCAGTGGGGTCGGCGAGTGGTGCACGACCAGCAGCGTCGGCCCGCTTTCTGGTGCGCCGTGGGTGGCGTCGGCGCCGTTGGCGTCGGTCGTCTCGGGGTCGTTCGTGGCGTTCATGGCCCCAGGCTAGCCACGGCCCGCACGCCCCGCAGCGCGCTCGACGCCCCGCACGCCACCCGCCGCATCCACGACTTAGTCGACAAATGCAGCCTCACGCCGGGTGAACGCCGGTATAACCCCAGGAGTCGAAATCGAGAGGCTGCATTTGTCGTCTAACTCCGCGCGGCCCCCTCACGGCACCCCTCCGCCTCACACACTCCGTCGCCTCACCACCGGCCCGCCTCACACGCCCCGCACCGACCCGCCGCATCACACACCCACGCCTCAGCGCCACGGCCCCTCCTCGGCGGCGATCTCGCGCCACCCGTACACCTCGGAGCAGGGGAACTTGTCCCAGGCCGATCGCGTCCGCGTCCCGCCGAGCCGCCAGGCGATGGTGTCGCAGATTTCGTCGATCATTTCGTCGAAACGCAGGTCGACGTCGGAGTCCGAGTACCGCAAGATCGCGTAATCCAACCTGATCAGCGCGTTTTGCCGCGCGCGATCCTCGCGGAACGCCCATTTGTCCAGGTGGTATTTCAGCGAGTCGAATTCGATCACCAGCCGCGCGCCGTGGTGCACGATGTCCCAGGTGTGCGCGCCGATGCGCACGTTGAGTTCGATGTCGACGCCGCGCAGTTGCAGCGCCCGCGCGATCCGGGCTTCAATGCGGGAGTAGGCGTGGTCGGGCGCCCATTCGAGGATCGGCAGGATTTTGCCGCGTTTTCCGGCCGGCAGTTCCGCTGCTTCGGCGATGAGTTCGGCCCGCCCCGCCAGTGTGGGATACCGCCGGTCCACGACGTTGGCCACGATCCCCGGGCCCCATACGTCGACCAGGTCGGCGAGGGTTTCGGTGAGCGTCGTAAAGCGGAAACCGTCGCGTTGGACGTACCGCAATGCTTTACGACGATGCGCCCTCGCCCCGCGCACGCCCCGCCTGGTGCGGGCGACGTAAACGTCGAGGTCGCGGGGGACGGTTTTCCGCAGACCCCATGCGTGGGCGGCGATGAGCAGCGCAAACACCGCTTCCGGGGCGCGGGCGGCGATGAGGTGCATGCGCAGCTGGAGCATGGTGACGTTCAACCGGTACACGCCGCGGCGCACCCGCGTGATCCAACCGTTGTCGACCGCGCGCCGGAGGTCGCGTTCCGACATCAGCCGGAGCACGTCGGCGCGGGTCAGCGTCGGCTCGGTTGCGTCGGCCGGTCCCGTGGCGCCGGGCTTCCTTGTGGCGTTGACCGGCCCCGTTGCATCGGACCGTGAACCGGCTGGATGAATGCCTGAATTTTCCCCTGATTCCCCCATGACGGGAAGCGTGGCACGCGCGGGAGGTTTTCGCAGCGCGAGGATCCCCCCCCGAATTCGACAAATGCAGCCTCACGCCAGGTGAACGCTGGTATAATCCCAGGACGCGAAATCGCGAGGCTGCATTTGTCGTCTAACGCCGTGGGCTGGGAAGGCGGGCCGGGGGCGGACGCGGGGGTGAGCAGCGGGGGCGAACCGGGATAACGGCCGATCAGCGAAAGACGACGCGCTCCCGAGGAATCGCCATCAGGTCGAAGACCTCCGGCAGGTCGGCGATGTCGTCGACCTCGGCGAAAACATCTGCGCCCGCACCGCCCGCCCCCGCACCAGCTGCGTCAGCGCCCACACCGGCGGCATCCTCGCGCAAGGCTTCCGCACCGCCCGCGCCCGCAACGCCCGCCCCCGCCCGCAACGACTCGATGATCCACCGTTTCGCCTGCTCGGCGGTGATGTCGCGCAGCGTCACATCGCCGTCGCGTTTGGCCAGCCGCCGCCCCTCGGCGCTGACGACGAGCGGCACATGCGCGTACATCGGCTCGGGCACGCCGAGCAGATGCGCGAGGTGCGCCTGCCGGGGCGCGGAGCTCAGCAGGTCGTCGCCGCGCACGATTTCGGTGACGCCCTGGTCGGCGTCGTCGACGACGACGGCGAGGTTGTAGGCCCACATTCCGTCGGCGCGTCGCAGCACCATGTCGTCGACGTCGCCGGCGATGGTGCCGTGCAGGGCGTCGCGGGCGGTCCATTCGCGCACGTCGGAGCGCAGTCGCAGGGATGGTCCGCGCCCGTCGGCGGCGAGTGCTGCGGCTTTGTCGGCCCGCTGGTCGTCGGTCAGGTCGCGGCAGGTCCCGGGGTATGCGCCGGGGGCGCCGTGGGGTGCGCCGCCGATTTCGGCGAGTTCGCGTTGGATGTCCTTGCGGGAGCAGTAGCAGGGGTATGTGGGCAGGCGGCGGATTGCGTCGTCGTAAAGCGGGTGGCGGTCGGATTGGCGGACGGGTTCGTCGTCCCAGTCGAGGCCGATGGCGGCGAGGTCGGCGAGTTGGCGGGCCTCGTATTCGGGGCGGGATCGTTGGCGGTCGATGTCTTCGATGCGCACGAGGAATCGGCCGCCGGCGGCGCGGGCGCGCGCCCATGCGATGACGGCGGTGCGCAGGTTCCCCAGGTGGAGGTGGCCGGTCGGCGATGGCGCGTATCGCCCGACGTAGGGGCGGGCGGGGGTGTCGGCGGCGGCGTGCATGTTTTCCAGCCTAGGTAAGGGGTTGCTTTACGACGCCCGTCTCGTCGCCTCCGGCCGCGAATCCGTGGTGTCGGCGGCGGGTGTCCGGCGGTATCGTTGGCGCATGAGCAACTACGTCATTTTCGTGGGGTCCCTCCGCAAGGCCTCGACCAACCGTCAGTTGGCGGAGGCTTTCATCCACCATCTGCCGGAGGGCGACACCGCCGCCGTCTTCGACCGCCTGCGCGACGTTCCGTTTTACGACGAGGACCTCGACGTTCCGGGCCAGGAGCCGGAGATCGTCCGCGAGCTGCGGGCCGCGGTGCGTGACGCGGATGGGCTGGTGATCATCACCCCGGAGTACAACCACACGGCGCCGGCGGTGATCACGAACGCCATCGACTGGTGCTCCCGCCCGATGGGTTCGGGCGTGCTGATGGGCAAGCCGTCGCTGGTGATGGGCTTCACCCCGGGGCCGCGGGCGTTGATCGGCGCGATCGCGGTGCTGCGCGAGGCGCTGGTGACGGTGCAGGCGAAGACGGTGCCCACCGATTACACGTGGGGCGACGCGTACCCGCTGCTCAACGGTCGACATCCGAAGGACGTCGATGAGGTGGTCGGCATTCTCCACAAGGCACAGTCGGAGTTGCGTGCTTTGGTCGACGCCGCCCCGGTTGCAATCGACCCGCGTACGGGCGACGCCGCGAACTAGGCGGGGCCACCGGCCGTTTTCCGCTGCTCGGATGCGGTCGTGGCGCGGCGGGGCATTAGACTCACGCCCCATGACCAATTCCGAATCTCCGGCCCACGGTTCTGGGCCGGGCGCTGCCGCGACCCCCGCGTTCACGCCCACGAACTCCCCCCGCACCGACAAGACCAGCACCGCAGCAGGCGCCGCCGCGAAGGCCGGCTCCGCCTCGAAATACGTCGACGCCATCGAGGCCGATGCGCCGCGCCACGTTCCCGTGCAGCGGTCGATGTACCCCATCCTGGTGGGCATCTTCACGGGCATCCTGCTGATCTCGAACATCACCGCCACCAAGGGCGTCGAATTGTTCGGCCTGGTCACCGACGGTGCGTTTTTCCTTTTCCCGCTGAGCTACATCATCGGCGACGTACTGTCGGAGGTGTACGGTTTCCGCGCCACCCGCCGCGCCGTGTACACGGGCTTCGCGGTGCTGGCCATCGGCATGGCCAGCTTCTTCATCGCCATCAACCTGCCTCCGGCGGGCTTCTACGAAAACCAGGAGGCGTTCGAGACCGTCCTGGGCACCGTCCCGCAGCTGGTGCTGGCGGGCCTGGCGGGTTACCTCGTCGGGCAGCTGCTCAACGCGTGGTCGTTGACGGCCATCAAGCGTCGGACGGGCGAGAAGTCGCTGTGGATGCGTCTGATCGGTTCGACGGTGGTCGGCGAGTTCGCCGACACCCTCATCTTCTGCTCCATCGCGGCGTCGGCGATCGGCATCTCCACGTGGGGTGACTTCATCAACTTCGTCATCGTCGGTTTCCTGTGGAAGACCGGCGTGGAGGTCGTGGTTCTGCCCGTGACGTACCAGGTCATCGCCTGGGTGAAGAAGCGCGAGGGCTACTACGACGTGTCGGCGGCCGCCTAAACCCCCCCCGGCCCCTGCGGTAATCCCCGGCGGGGCGGCCATCCGCGGCCGCCCCGCCGCTACTTTTTCTTCCCGGCGTAGTACCGGCCGAGGAACTCGTCGCGGTACTCGTCGAACGTCCCGTCGAGGATCGACGCCCGGATGTTCTCCACCAGCTTCACCATGAAGTGCACGTTGTGGATGGTGCACAGCGTGCTCGCCAGGTACTCCTTCGCCTTGAGCAGGTGGTGGATGTACGCGCGCGAGTAGTTCAGCGACGTGTACGACTCCACCTCCGGATCGATGGGCCCGAAGTCGGTCTTGAACCGCGCGTTCGTCAGCGTGATCTTCCCGTCCAGGGTGTACACGCCGCCGCGGCGCGCCAGCCTGGTCGGGGCGACGCAGTCGAAGGTGTCCGCGCCGGCGGCGACGGCGGCGAAAATGTCGTCCGGCTCCGAAATTCCCAGCAGGTGGCGCGGCCGGTCCTCGGGCAGCTCGTCGGTGACCCACCGGCAGATCTCGCCCAGGCGCTGCTTTTCCAGCGCCCCTCCGATCCCGTATCCGGCGAAGCCGAGTTTCCCGGCGGCTTCGGCGTCGTCGGAAAGCGACACCAACCCCCGCGCGGCACGGCGCCGCAGATCCTCGTACTGGGCCCCCTGCACGACGCCGAAAAGCTGCTGCAGCGGCCGCTCCCCCTCGGCGAGGTCGCCCACCGGACCCGGCACCTGGTTGCGTTCGCGCGTCAGTCGTTCGTGCTCGTCGAGACAGCGTTTCGCCCAGCGGTGCGTCCGCTCGACGGAGGCCTCCTGGTATTGGCGGGTGTTCATCAGGGTGGTCAGTTCGTCGAACGCGAAAATGATGTCCGCCCCGAGCTGGTGCTGGATGCCCATGGACACCTCGGGCGTGAAGCGGTGCGAGCTGCCGTCGATGTGGCTGCGGAAGGTGACGCCCTCCTCGTCGACGAAGGCGTTGCGTTCCTTGCCGGGGGCGACGATGTCGTCGTTTTGCAGGCCGGTGACGTCCATGGCGAGGGTCTTGCGGAAGCCGACGCCGAGGCTCATCACCTGGAATCCGCCGGAGTCGGTGAACGTGGGGCCGTGCCAGTTCTCGAACCGCGTCAGGCCGCCTGCGGCTTCGACGATGTCGGGGCCGGGCTGCAGGTACAGGTGGTAGGCGTTGGACAGCACGGCCTGCGCGCCGGTTGCCCGGATCTGTTCGGGCGTCAGCGTTTTCACCGTCGCCTTGGTGCCGACGGGAATGAACGCGGGGGTTTCCACGTCCCCGTGCGGGGTGCGGATGATTCCGGCTCGCCCCGGCTCGCCGTCCATCTGCTTGACGACGGTGAAGTTCTTCTCGTTCGCCGTTGAATCCGTCACGGGGTGGTCTCCTCGAAAAGTCGCGGGCCCGGCCGGGGTTCCGGTCGGGCGTCGGCGGCCGGGGCGCGGTGTGGGGGCGCCCCAGCCGGTGATGTGGTGGTGCCGGAGGCGGGGTCAGTCGTCTCCGTCGAGTTCGTCGTAGTCGCGCGGGTCCCACAGGGCCCGGCGGCGGCGCGGGCGGGAGCGGCCGCCCTCGCGCTTGATGAGGTCCTGGACCGAGATCGAATCGTCGGCGGGCTCGGTCGGCTCGGCGGGCGCGGCTGGCTCGGCCGGCCCGGCCGACTCGGCTGGCTCTACCGGCCCGGCGGGCGCGGCGGGCTGCTGCGGCGGCCACGACACCCGCTGCGCGCTTCGCTCGACGGCCGCCTTCTCCTCCTTCTCCTCGGCCTCCCGCTTCAGACGGGCGGCCCGCTCCTCCTCCCGCTTGAGACGACGCTCCGCGTAGGGGCTGCTGAACGGGGTGCGGTGCGGCTCCGGCTGCGACTCCGGCTTCGAGGTCACCGGCACCTCCGGGCCACGGATCGTGCGGCCCTTCGGCTCCTCGACGAGTTCGGCGTCGACGAGCGGGAACTCGGTCGTCGCCTCATCATCCGTGGACCGCGCCGGCTCCCGGAACGTCGGCGACAGCGCCGCGGCGGCCGCACCGCCGATGACCGAACCACCGCCGAGCGCCCCGGCACCCTTGGCGGCTTCGGTCCCCTTGGCGGCTTCGGTTCCCTTGGCGTCCTTGGCATCCTTGCCGTTTTTGCCGCCCTTGCGGCCCTTCCGCCGCTTGCGGCCCTTCGCCGCCCCGGAATCCGACGAACCGTCGTCAAGCGACGAAGCCGCCGCCTCACGCTCCGCCTTGCCCGCCGCCGCGAGCTCATCCGCCTTCGACTCCAACGCCGAACCCTCGACATCCACCGACGGCAAAACCCGATCCAGCCACTTCGGCATCCACCACGTCGCACGCCCCAACAGGAACATCGACGCCGGAATCAACGTCATCCGCACCAGGAACGCATCGAACAACACCGCCGCACCCAACGCGAAACCGAACACCTTCACGAACGCCAACGGCTGCCCGATGAACGCCACGAACACCGCGATCATGATGATCGCCGCCGCCGTCACCACACGCGCCCCCAACGAGAAGCCCTCGATGACCGACTCCTCCACCGCGTTGTACCGCGAACCCGGCCGCGACACCCCCTTCGAATGCGTGTAATGCTCCCGCATCCGCGACACCAGGAACACCTGATAGTCCATCGCCAAACCGAACGTCACGCCGATCATGAAAATCGGAATGAAACTGACCAGCGGCCCCGGCGTATGCACCAGATCCCACAGGCCCTCCTGCCAGAACAGCACCGTCACGCCGAACGCCGCACCAACCGACAACAGGAAGCCCAGCCCCGCCGTCAACGGCACCACCAACGAACGGAACACCAGCAACAGCAGCACGATCGCCAGGCCGATGACCACCGACAGGTACACCGGCATCGCATCCGACAACCGCTGCGTGATGTCCTGCTCAATCGGGATCAGCCCCGTCACGCCCGTGACCAGGCCCGTGGCCTCCTCGATCTGATTCTGCTGCGCACGCAACGCCGCAATCAGCGACCCCGTCTCCGAATCAAGCGGGCCGGCCTTCGGCGTGAGCATCATCTGCACGCCCGTGCCGTCCTCGTTCATGCCGATCATCTGCACGTGCTCAACGTCGACGTTGTTCTTGAAATGATCCAACGCGTAACTGAACGCCGCCTTCCGCGCCGCATCCTCCGGCGACATCGACGGATCGCCCGACATCAGACCCCGCGCCACCGGCTGCAGCACCGCCGCATTCGGATTGACGTCATCCGCGTCGGCGACGATCAGCATCTGCGCATTACGGCCCGGGCCGAAGCCCTCCGCCGCCAACTCGATCGCATTGCGCTGCGTCGACCCGTACGGCGACGTCGAGTCCGACGGCAACGCCAACTGCAGGTTCGCCGCCGGCACCGACAGCGCCACCAAAATGCCGACCGCGCCGACCAGGAACAGGCCCGGCGACTTGTGGATCGCCTCGACCCACCTGCGGCCCATCGTCTTGCCCCCGAACAGCGGGCGGCGGCTGCCCTTGAGCGGGTTGCCCGCGATGCCCGGGATCTTCACCGCGAAAATCTTCTCCCCGAACAGCGCCATCAGCGCCGGCAGCAGCGTCAGCGAAATGATCACCGCGATGCCGACGGTGATCGCCGCGGAAATGCCCATCAGCGACAGGAACGGCACCTTCGCCAGCACCAGCGCCGCCAACGCCACGATGACCGTCAGGCCGGCGAACACGACGGATGAACCGGCCGTGCCCGTGGCCATGCCGACGGCGTCGGCTCTCGTCAGCCCGCGGGCTCGTTCGGACCGGTAGCGCGACAGGATGAACAGGGCGTAGTCGATGCCGACGGCCAGGCCGATCATGACCGCCAGCACCGGGGTGATGGAGTTGACGGTGGTGAACGACGTCATGAACACGACGAGCAGCGAGCCGATCGCGATGCCGACGACGGCTGTGATCAGCGGCAGGCCTGCGGCGACGAGGGAGCCGAACGTCACGATCAGCACCGCCGCCGCGACCGAGATGCCGATGATCTCCGACGTGGCGCTGACGGCCACGGGGTCCATCATGCCGGGGCCCATCGCTTCGACCTGCAGCCCGGCGTCGCGGCCGATTTGCATGGCGTCGAACAGGGCCTGGCGGTTTTCGGGGGTGATGTCCTTGGGGACGCGGACGTCGAAGGCGAATTGGGAGATGCCGTAGCGGCCGTCTTCGGACAGCATGCGCAGTGCGTGGGCGTCGGCCTTGGCGACGTTTTCCGGCAGGCCGGAGCTGGTGCCGACGTCGATGATGGTGCGTTGCAGTTCGGGGTTGAGCCGCACCGGGTTGACGAGCATCTGGTCGGCGGTGAGTTGGTCGATGTTGTCCTTGATGGAGGCGACGACGGCGTCGGCGGCTTCCATGTTCCCGGGGTCTTCGAGTTTTTCGCCTTCGGGGGCGGCGAACACGACGTAGACGGTTTGTTCGCGGATGGGGTTGATTTCGTTGGGGAACTTGTCCTCGATCATGTGGGAGGCGATCGACGACGGCATGCCGGGGATCGAGAACTGGTCGTCGAATCCCTTTTGGAATGCGCCGGCCGCACCGCCGACACCGCAGAGGATCAGCACCCATGCGATGATGACCGTCCATTTGTGCAGGTAGGACCACCTGCCGAGGTTGAACAGGACCTTGGCCATCGCTCAACTTCCCCTATCACTCGCGTTGCTTCGCGAGCGCGCGGGCGGCAGTTTTGCCGCAGAACGCGCGCGCCACCCTCCCAGGATACGTGTAGGCATGTACCTCGCGTGACAACAGGCGAAACAATTGCCCCAGCAAGCACATCGCCCCGCCGCACCGCACCGTCTGCCCCGCCCCTCCCGCGTCGCCTCCCCGTTCCCTTTCGCGCCTCTTCTACCCCACCTTCGCATCCCTTCTGCCCCACCCCGTCCTTTCCGCGCCGCCGTCGCGTTCCGGCTTCGCAGTTGCTTTACGACGCTTCGACGTTCAGACGGGCCGTCGTCAAGCAAAAGCGGCCGGCGCGCGCGGACCGAAGAAGCGGCGCCGAGGCAGCTCCCGGCGACGGCAACCCCCCGCATCCATGCCACGGCCACCCGCACCCTCCACCCGCAATCACACGCGCCCCGCCCCAACGCAGCCACCCGCACCCCCTCCCGCAATCACACGCGCCCCGCCTCAACGCAGCCACCTGCACCCCAACCACGTGCGCCCCACCCGCACCACGCGGCACAATCACGGCCCGAGCAGTCGGAGTTAGACGACAAATGCAGCCACACGATTTCACATCCTGGGCATTTACCGGCGTTCACCAGAGGCGAGGCTGCATTTGTCGAATTCGCCGCCCCGAAACAGCCCGGCAGACGGGGTTGACGGGCCAAGGGGGGCAAAACGCGGGCGGACGGGACACGCTTACGGCCGGCCCGGACATAAAAAGTCCCCCTACCTGCACTAACAGGTAGGGGGACCGTTGGCGGTGGCGGAGGGATTTGAACCCTCGGTTGGGGGTTACCCAACACTCGCTTTCGAGGCGAGTACCTTCGGCCGCTCGGACACGCCACCGCGAAAAAACATATCGAAGTCCCCCCTCAACGACCAAATCGCCAGGTCACGGGGCTTCCCGACGAGCACGCACGATCACGCCCCCCAACGTCGACCGCCGAACGGACCACGCCTTCCGACGAGCACGCACGATCACGTCCACTCCAACACCGACTGCCGAACGGACCACGCCTTGCGACGAGCACGCGGGATCACGTCCGCTCCAACACCGACACCCGACCAAGCCGCCGCACCCCAACACACGCAAAAACCGGGCCCCGCCTGACGCGGAGACCCGGTTCGAAGCGCTGCGAACTTACTCGTCGCCCTTGAGCTTGCCGAGGCCCTCGGTGACCTTGTCCTTGGCATCCTCGACGGCCTGCTTGGCGTCGGCCTTGACCTGGTCGCCCTTGCCCTCGTTGGCCAGGTCGTCGTTGCCGACCGCGTTGCCGGCGGCCTCCTTCGCCTTGCCACCGAGCTCGTCGGCCTTGTTCTGGAAGTTGCCCATGTCGTCCTCCTGGATTTTCGTTCCCGGTTTTCGTTCCGCGTTGTCGCTCCCGACTTTCGTCCCGGGTCGACGCTCGCGGATTGTTCCGTTGATTCTTCGTTTGAAGCTTCAACCACGACGATAAACGCGGTTCACGCCACATGCCAGGAAAGTACTCACCTCTTGGCCGAACCGTTACCGCACCGTCACCCCGTTACCGCACCGTCACCGCTTGCCGCGGAAAAACTCCGGCAGCAACTCGGCGCATTCGTCGGCGAGCACTCCCCCGCGCACGTGGGGGGCGAACGGGTGGGCGGGGTCGCGGACGACGTCGACAATCGACCCGCAGGCCCCGGTTTTCGGTGACCACGCACCGAACACGATCCGGCCGACGCGGGCCATGACGGCGGTGCCGGCGCACATGACGCATGGTTCGAGGGTCACCACGAGGGTGCATTCCTCCAGTCGCCACCCGTCGCCGTGTGCGTGGGCGGCGGCGCGGATGGCCAGGACTTCGGCGTGGGCGGTGGGGTCGGCGTCGGCTTCACGACGATTCGCCGCCTCCGCCACGACCGTCCCGTCGGGGCCGACGATGATCGCGCCGACGGGGACGTCGCCGGGTGGGGTGCGGCGGGCGACGTCGATGGCGGCGCGCATCCATTCTTCGTCGCGGACGTGGGTTTCGGGTCGTGGCAGTGCGCGGCCGTCAGTCGTCATCGTGGGCGTAGTCGATGTCCGGGTCGTCGACGTCGACGCCGGTTTCGTCGGCAAGCGCTTCGTCGAAGCCGAGCTCGGCCGCGATGGCGTGCAGTTGCTCGGAGGCCCACAGGGATTGGTCGTCGCAGATGACGGACAGCACGTCTTCGGGCACACCGAGGTCGGCGAGGATTTCCAGGTCGCCCTCGGGCCACGAGTCGACGTCGTCGAGTTCGTCTTCGTCGAGGTCGGGGATGTCCTCGTCGATTTCGTCCATGACGTCGGCGGCGATGTCGTCGGTGACCGAGGCGGTGGCGTCGGAAAGCAGTACGCGCACGCCGCCGGGCACGGGCCGCAGGAGGATGAAATAGTCGTCGTCGATGTTGAGCATCGCGAACGACGCGCGTTCGGCGCGCAGGCGGCGCATTTGGGCGGTGGCGTCGGCCAGCGAGTCCAGCGCCTCGTCGCCGAGTTCGCGCACGGTCCACCCGTCGTCGCCGAGGAGGACGGCGACGGCGTAGGAACGGTCGTCGTCATCGTCGCGGTGGCCCTGGTCGGGGTCCGCGTGCCCCGGAAAAGTCGTGCTCATGCCACCCCAGGCTAGTCGTGGTGTGTCATCCTTGTCAGGTGACCATTGACTCTTTCGCCACGCCGACCTGCATTCTCGGACTCGGGTTGATCGGGGGTTCGTTGATGCGCGATCTCGCGGCGGCGGGTGCGCCGGTGTACGGGTGGAATCGTTCCGCGGCGACCGCGAACGCTGCGGCCGCCGAGGGGTTCGACGCGTCGACGGATCTTGCGGCGGTGCTGCGGCGGGCGCAGGAGGATCGGGCGTTGCTCGTCATCGGGGTGCCCATGTTCGCGGTGGGTGGCCTGCTGGATCAGATCGCCGAGCTCGCGCCGGATTGCGGCATCACGGATGTGGTGAGCGTCAAGCGCGCGATTCTCGATGAAGTCGAGGCGCGCGGGATGGGCGACCGTTACGTCGGCGCGCATCCGATGGCCGGTTCGGAGGAGTCGGGGTGGGAGGCGACTCGTACGGGGCTTTACGACGGCGCGGCGTGGGTCGTCTGTTTCGACCGGGCCGCCGAGGCACGCCGGGACGGGGCCGAGGTGCCGCGGCAGTGGACGAAGACGTTCCGCGATGTTGCGGCGTTGGGTGCGCTCGTGGGGTCCGAGGTCATTCCCGCGACGGCGGACGACCATGACCGTGCGGTGGCCCGGATTTCGCATATGCCGCACTTGTTGTCGTATGCGTTGGCGGTCGTCGGCGATGACGGCGGGCCGTTGACGTTGTCGTTGGCCGCCGGGTCGTTCCGCGACGGCACGCGGGTGGCGGGGGCGGAACCCGACATGGTGATGTCCTGGTGCGAGAACAACGTCGCCCCCGTCGTCGATGCCCTCGACGAGGTCATCGAGCTGCTCACCGCCGCCCGCGCCGAGCTCCGCGAGCGTGGCACGGCGGCGACGCTGGCCGACGCCGGTTTCCGCGCCCACGGCCGCTACCGGGCGCGGGCCGGTTCGCGAAAGGTCGACGGTGGCGCGAAGTTGTCGTTGCGCCCGGTCATCCGCGTCAGCCCCGGCACCGGGGATTGGGTCGGCGACCTGGTGCAGGCCGAGGGGCTGGGCGGGCGGATCGACATCTTCTAGTCCCCGCTGCGGGCCACCGCCGCAGGCCGTCACCGCGGGCCACCGCCGCGGGGCGCATGTGGGCCGGCGCATGCGCGAAAAATCTAAAAAAACAGCGAAAAAAATACTGACACCGTTTCCCGCGAGGTCTACGCTGGTGCCGTAACCGCCCGGGAGTCGGCGGCGGAGTTGCTTCGTACCGGCCTCGTACGGGCGACTCCGACGAAAGGACCCCCCATGATCCGCGCCGCCATCATCGGCTACGGAAATCTCGGCCGCAGCGTCGAGCGCGTCATCGCCGATCAGCCCGACATGGAACTCGTCGGCGTGTTCTCGCGTCGCGACTCCCTGGACACGGACGCCAAGGTGCTGCCCGCGGCGGACGTCGACAAGCATGCCGACGACGTCGACGTGCTGTTCGTTTGCCTCGGTTCCGCCACGGACGTGCCGGAGCAGGCGCCGGCGCTGGCGAAGCTGTACACGACCGTCGACACGTACGACAATCACCGCGACATCCCGCGGCATCGCGCGGACATGGACGTCGCGGCTCGCGAGGGCGGCCAGGTGGCGGTCATTTCGACCGGTTGGGATCCGGGTTTCTTCTCCCTCGCCCGCGTGTACGGTGCGGCGACGCTGCCCGGGTCGGACCAGATGACGTTCTGGGGCCCGGGCCTGTCGCAGGGCCATTCGGATGCGGTGCGCCGCGTGCCGGGCGTGAAGAAGGGCGTGCAGTACACCAAGCCGAATCCGGATGCCATCGCCGCCGTCAAGCGTGGGGAGGGCGGCGACCTGGACGCGAAGAAGTGCCACATCCGCCACTGCTACATCGTCGCCGACGAGGCCGACCATGATTCGATCCGCGAGGCCATCGTGACCATGCCGGATTACTTCGTGGGGTACGAGACCATCGTCGACTTCATCTCCGAGGAGGAGTTCGACCGGGATCACCAGGGCATGCCGCATGGTGGCACGGTGGTCACGCAGGGTCGGGCGGGCTCGTCGCGCCACGTCATCGATTTCACCCTGGAGCTGGAGCGCAATCCCGACTTCACGGCGGCCGTGCAGGTCGCCTACGGTCGCGCCGCGTACCGTCTGCGCCAGGCCGGCGAGAGCGGTGCCCGCACCGTCCTGGAGGTCGCGCCGTACCTGCTGTCTCCGACGCCGCTGGATGAGCTGGTCAAGAACGACGTGTAGGGGTTTCCCCGATGGAGAGGGGCCGTCGTCAAGCGTTTCCTGCTTGACGACGGCCCCTCTTTCGGTGTCCGCCGCCCCGGTGGCGGCGCCGGGTCAGCCGGCTTCGACGAGGCAAATGCCGCGTTGGTACTCCTCGACGGAATCGTAGGTGTCGGCGACGCCCCACTGGAACACCATCGTCGCCTCCGGTGCGCCGGCGTCCACGCACTGCGGGATGGCTCCCTCGTACTCCGCCTGCATGGGTCCGGGGTCGTCGTAGGTGGCCACGACCCGGTACGAACCGGGGGCGCCGCATTCGGTGCGGTACATGACATCACCGGCGGGCTCGGCGCACTCGCCGACCTTGATGCCATTGATGTTGCGGGACTTGTCGTCGCCCACCTTGGCCAGGCAAAACGCTTCGACCGGGCCATGGCTGTATGACAGCGCGTCCGTCGCCCCGGGGACGTCGACGCACCGTTGGCCCGAGGAATCACGGCGCACATGGAGAACCTCGAACACGGCGTCGGGGTCGTCGCAGTCGACGACCTCGGGGAAGTCGAGGGTGTCGATCCTCTCGCCGGCTTCGGCAAGCCTGACGACGCAATCGCCAACGGCCGGCACCGGGTCCGCATCCGAGCTCGAACCGGAATCGCGGTCGGAACCGCTGCCCGAGCCGGTGCCCGAGTCACTGTCCGATCCGTTGCTCGAGCCACCGCCGGAATCGGCGTCGGCGTCGGAATCGGAGCCGCTGCCGGAGCCGTCAGCGTCGTCCGTGTCCTCCGACGATTGTCCGGCGGTGACGATGTCATCGTCCGAGCCGAAGAACGTGGCGACCACGACGCCGCCGAGCACCAGCACGACCACCGCCGCGATGATGAGGATCGGCATCAGCGGCGACTTCTTCTTCCCCTGCTCCGGCTGCCCCTGGGGCTGCTCGCCGTAGGGGCCGTTCGGCATGCCCGGGCCGTTTCCCATGCCGGGGTAGCCCAGGCCGCCGGTGCCGGAGGGGCCGCCGGGCCCACCCGGACCGGCCGGCTCGCCGAATCCGCCTTGTCCGCCGGGGCCGCCCGCGTACGGGTTGGGTTGACCGTGGCCGCCGGGGCCTCCGGGGCCGGTCGGCCCACCGAAGCCGCCGGGGCCACCCGCGTAGGGGTTGGGCTGGCCATGACCGCCCGGACCGCCGCTTCCGCCATTGTTCCACCGTTGGTCATTCATGTGGCGAAAATTACAACGGGTGCGACGGCTTGTCAGCCCGGAGGACGCCGAATCCGGCGAATGTTCTCAAACGGTGACCAACCACGCGGCGGCGTCGTCAAGCAAATCCGACGACGCTAACACCCTCTGCCCAGGGGAAACTCCCGCCCGCGTCAGGAAACCTCGGCCAGGCACATGCCCTTGTCGTAATTCGCCGCCGAACTGAACCCGGTGACCGGCAGACCCCACTTGTAGTACTGCGTGGCCTCCGGCGCACCCAACTTCTCGCACGTGCCGGGCATGCCGGGCAGAGCCGGCTCATCGAAGGTCTTCGGATCCGGATCGAGGGCGAGCACCTCCAACGCGCCCGGCTCCCCACAGTCCGTGCGCAGGGCCGTGTCGCCCTCCATGGCCACGCACTCGCCGACCTCGATGTCGTTGATGTTGCGCTCGACGTCCTCGTCGACGCCCGCCAGGCAGTACGTGGACACGTCGGCGTACATGAAGCTCAGCACCGTCGTCGCGCCCGGGACGTCGATGCACTTGACGTCCTCGGGCTTCTCGCCGATCGCCAGGACCCGGTACGCGGCTTCGTCGGATTCGCAGTCCACCGCGCCCGGCACCTCACCGCCCGAACCGTCGGCCTCGGCGACCGCGTCCTCCCCGATGCAGCTGCCCACGGCCACCGGGTCCTTCTTGAAGAAGAAAAACCAGCCGCCCGCCAGCACCACGCCGATCAGCACGAGGGCGACGATGCCGCCCCACGTCCCGCCCTGCTCCTGTTTGCCGTCCGTCATGCGATTGTCTTCCGTCATGCGATTCTCCCGCCGGTCGATCGATCGAAGTTTCGTGGCGAAAGAATACGCCGCGCGGGTCCCGACGTCCGGGCAAACGCAAAACCCCGGCAGGCGATGCCTGCCGGGGTGATCGTGCGCCCGAAGGGATTCGAACCCCTAACCTTCTGATCCGTAGTCAGATGCTCTATCCGTTGAGCTACGGGCGCATTTCCTGCGTTTGCCGCAACGCAGCTCGGGGCGGAGCCCGTGCCGCTGCAACGAACAAGAACATTACACCGGCGCCTCACGAAGCAACAAATTGCCTGGTCACGGGGCGAAAAAGCCGTGGCAAGCGAACATCGCCCCGCGCCCCGTTTTCCCGGGCCCCGTTTGCCGTGCCTAGTTCCGGGGCTCGGCTTCCCGGCGTCGCGTGCGCTCGCCGTCGGTGCGGAGGCGGTTTGTCGCGCGAACGCCGGTGCCTCGCGGAGCCCGCGTCGATGCTGGACGACGGTCGACGCTCTTTCCGTCCGCGCGTCCACGCGGCAGCGCCGGCGGATACAGCACCCAGTTGACCACCGGGATCTTGCCGATCACGTACATGACGAAACCGGCCATCGTGCACAGCAGCAGGTTGAGCAGGATGCGGACGTCGACTTCGGTGAACGAGCCGGAGCCGTGGGCGACGACGGCGTCGCCGAGCGGCGCGCCGACCATCCAGATCACCAGCGGGTGGGAGACGTAAATGGGCAGGGTGTTGCGGCCGATCGCGGACAGGATGCTCGACACGACCGGCATCTTGGTCAGGTGCACCGCGGCGACGATGGCGACGGGCACCGCCAGGATCACGCCGGTGAGGCGGCCGATGACGTGGCCGGGCAGGCCCGTCGTCGTGGCGTCGAGCACCCACCACGCCAGGTACGCGCCGACGGCCAGCGCCGCGACGGCGTAGGCGGTGAACGGGGAACGCACGCGATCCGGGTCGGCGACCTCGCCCAGGCGCAGCCACAGGCGACGGGCGTGCAGGCCGATCATGAACGCCGGCAGGTACAGGACGATGTGGCTGATCTCATTGTACTTCTCGAACTCGTTGAGCCCGAAGACCCCGTACGCCAGGCCCGGCAGGAAGGACAGCGCCACCACCAGGGCGGGCGGCACCTTCCGCAGCCCCCATGCGATCAGGTTGAACACCATGAGGACGTACAGGAACCACAATCCGGGGTCGCCGACGACGACGGAGCGGAGGAATTGGCGCATCGTCTGGTAGCCGGGGTCGGAGATTTCCCGCACGACCGCCGTGATCGTCTTGAACGCCAGATACGGCACCAGCAGGAACCAGATGCGGCGGAGGAACAAGTCCGACAGTGACCGGGTGATCACGCGGTGGGCGAACAGGCCGGAGACCATGAAGAACAGCGGCATCCGGATCGGGTCGAGGACCTGGTAGACGGCCTTCCAGGTGGAGTCGCCGCCGCCGGGCACGGCGATGATCGAATGCAGCACGCACACGCCGATGATGGAGATGGCCTTGGCGGCATCGGCCCATTCGACGCGGTTCGAGCGGCCCGCGGCCGGGGCTCCCGCAGTGGCGCGGTCAACCGGTTGTCCGTCGATTCGCGGCGATCCCTTCGAAACGTCGGGGCGGTGCATGGCGGAGATTCCCTTCGGAAAGTGGCGCGCTCCGATTCGGCGCCGTCGCGGTCGGGGTTGCATTGCCCGTGGCACGACGCGCGCGGTCACCCCATGGCCAAGAAACGGTAGCCCTCGACTGGGCCAGCATCAAACTAGGGTGGGGTCATGACTTCTCCGCCGATCCCCTCCCATCAAGTCGTCATCATCGGTGGCGGGCAGACTGGGTTGGCTACGGCGTATTACCTGTTGCGCGCGGGTGTCGAGGTTCTGGTCCTCGATGATCAGGAGGGTCCGGGCGGCGCGTGGCGTCATGTGTGGCCGTCGATGACGCTGTTTTCCACGGCGGAATTCTCCAACCTTCCCGGCATTCCGATGCCCGCGTTCGACGGTTTCCCGCCGGCGTCGCATGTCATCGATTACCTGCGCAAATACGAGGACCGCTATTCCATTCCCGTGGAGCGCCCGGTGCACGTCACGCGGGTGGAGTTTCGCGGCGGGCGGGACGGTTCTTCGCTTGACGACGGCTCGTCCCTTTCCGGTTCGACCTCGGGATCCGGTGCCGGGCGGTTCCTGATTCACGCCGATGACCGGTCATGGGCGGCGGATCACGTCGTCGCGGCGACCGGCACGTGGTCGGCGCCGTTCGTACCCCATCTACCGGGTCGGTTCGTCGGAAAGCAGTGGCATTCGGCGAACTATCCGGGGGTGGAGCCGTTCCGGGGTTCGAAGGTGGCGGTGGTCGGCGGGGCCAACTCGGCGGCGCAGATCGCGGCGGAGTTGACGAGGGTCGCCGACGTCACCTGGTTCACGCGCCGCGAGCCGCAGTGGATGCCCGACGACGTCGATGGCCGGGTGCTGTTCCGTCGCAATCGGGAGCGAATGGTGGCGATTCTGCGTGACGAGGAGGATCCGGGGCCGGATTCGCGGTTGGGCGACATCGTGATGCTGCCCGAGGTGCTCGCCGCCCGCGACGAGGGGCGATTGCGGGCGACGCCGATGTTCTCCTCGATGGACGAGCTCAACGGCGATGACGGCGCAGCCGGGTTCGATCATCTGATCTGGTGCACGGGTTTCCGGCCGGCATTGGGCCCCGTGCGGTCGCTGCTGGATGGCCGCGAACCGGCGGTCCCGGGTCTGCATTTGGTGGGTTACGGCGATTGGACGGGCCCGGGGTCGGCGACGATCACGGGCCTGGGCCCGCATGCGAAGGCGACGGCGCGGGCGATAGCGGAGACCTACGGCAAGAAGGTGCGCTGAGCCCTCCCCTTCCCGTCACCGCCCCAGGCCGAGCGCCCGCGCGGTGAGTTCGACTGACCGGAGTCGGTCGTCGAGGCGGTTGGCCTGGTGGACGACGATGAGTTCGTCGGCGGTGGAGTACCGGCCGAATTCGGCGATCTGCTCCCGCACACGGTCCGGCGTGCCCACCGCGACGTGGCCGAACATGTTCTTGACCCGCATGCCCTGCGGGCTGTCCAGGATCATGTCGGCTTCCTCGTCGGTGAAGCGGCGGCCGCCGCCGAGCAGCGACCGCACCAGGCCACGCTGGACCGCGACCAGCTGGCGGGCCGCGTCTTCCTCGTCGTCGGAGGCGACGACGTTCATGGTGGCGAAGGCGTGCGGCTCCGACAGCACCTCGGAGGGCTTGAAGTTCTCGCGGTACACCTCCATCGCCTGCAGCATCGCGTCGGGGGCGAAGTGCGAGGCGAACGCGTACGGCAGGCCGAGCGCCGCGGCGAGCTGCGCCCCGAACAGCGACGAACCGAGGATGTACAGCGGCACGTGCGTCCCCTTGCCGGGGATCGCGTTGATGCCGGGGACGAGAGTTTCGTCGCCGAGATATCCCTGCAGCTCCTGGACGTCCTGGGGGAAAGAGTCGGCGGAACGGGGATCGCGGCGCAGCGCCCGCATGGTGCGCTGGTCGGTGCCCGGCGCGCGGCCCAGCCCCAGCTCGATGCGACCCGGGTGGAGGTTCGCCAGGGTGCCGAACTGCTCCGCGATGGTCAGCGGCGAGTGGTTCGGCAGCATGACGCCGCCGGAGCCGAGCTTGATCTTCTCGGTCCGCGCGGCGATCGCGGCGATGAGCACTGCCGGCGCCGACGACGCGATGGACGGCATGTTGTGGTGCTCGGCGTACCAGATCCGCTCGTACCCGGCCTTTTCGGCGGTCTGCGCCAGGGCGATGGAGCCCTGCAGGGCTTCGGCGTGGGTCTGCTTTCCGCCGATGGTGGCCAGGTCGAGGATGGTCTCGGTGCGGATCATGATCGCTCCTCAGCGGGTCGGGGACACTGCTTTTCTGGATCTGACCCACACAACGCACCGACGCCGCCGTTTATTGCCACATCACCAACATCGGCCAGTGCGGCAACGACGGCGACCGCATCAACGGTGGCCCCGCATGCGAAAACCCCGGCACGCGAACACGTACCGGGGTCACATCGTGCGCCCGAAGGGATTCGAACCCCTAACCTTCTGATCCGTAGTCAGATGCTCTATCCGTTGAGCTACGGGCGCTAGTGGCGGAGGCGAGAGGATTCGAACCTCCGGCCCGTCGCAAGACAGGCAACTCCTTAGCAGGGAGCCCCATTCGGCCGCTCTGGCACGCCTCCGTGCACCACGGGAATTCTAGCCGAGCGCCGCCGCACGAGGCAAAAACCCTCCGACCGCACCCCGCACCCGGACCGATTCGGCCGCCCCTCCCCCCGATTGGCCCCGCCCCTCCTCCGTTTCGTCCCCACCCGACACCCCCGAAACACGGCGCCACCCCGGCGAACCACCGCCCGGCGGGCGTCGCAAAGCAACCGGACGCGTAAGGTTTTCGCCATGACCGGCAGCACCACCCCCGACCAGGCCCGCCCGACGACCCGCGAAGATCTGAACCTGATCCCCTCGTACGTCCCCGGCAAAACCACGCCCGGCGCCCTGAAGCTGGCCAGCAACGAAATGACGCAGGGGCCGCTGCCCTCCGTGCGCGACGCCATCGTCGACGCCGCCGCCGGCATCAACCGCTACCCCGACATGGCCGCCGTCGACGCGCGCACCACCATCGCCGACCACCTCGGCCTGCCGACGACCCACGTCGCCGTCGGCTGCGGCTCATCCGCCCTGTGCCAGCAACTGATCCAGGCGACCTGCACCGACGGCGACGAAGTCATCTTCGCATGGCGCAGCTTCGAGGCCTACCCCATCCTCGCCCGCGTCGCCGGCGCCGTGCCCGTCGCCGTCCCGCTCGACGCCGACCATCGCCACGACCTCGACGCCATGGCCGCCAAGATCGGCGACCGCACCCGCCTGGTGTTCATCTGCAACCCGAACAACCCGTCCGGCACCACCATCACCGCCGCCGAATTCGAGGCCTTCATGGCGAAGGTGCCCGCCAACGTGCTCGTCGCCCTCGACGAGGCGTACATCGAATTCGTGCAGCCCGCCGACGGCGACCGCGGCACCGGCGGGCGCGCCACCGGCGTCGACACCGCCAACGCCATCGACGCCGTGGCGAAGTACCCCAACGTCGTGGGACTGCGGACGTTTTCCAAGGTCTACGGCCTGGCGGGCCTGCGCATCGGTTACGTTTTCGGCGCCGCCGAGATCATCGAGGCGATCAACAAGGTGTGCATCCCGTTCTCCGTCAACGCGTTGGCGCAGGTCGCGGCGGTGGAGTCGCTGCGCGCCGTCGACGAGCTCGAGGCCCGCATCGCCGGCGTCCGCGACCAGCGGGTTCGCGTGACCGCCGCCATCAACGGCGCCGCGGGGGCCGAGGTCGTCGTCCCCGATTCGCAGACCAACTTCGTGTGGCTGCCCGAGGATCGGCTGGCGGCGCTGGCCGGGGTCGGTTCGCTTTCCGACGCCGACGTCGTCGATTCCCCGTCCTTCGGCGCTTTTTTGGCGGAGAAGGGCATCATCGTGCGGTTCTTCGGCGGCGAGGGTGTTCGCATCACCGTCACCGACGCGGCCGAGACCGACCGTCTCCTCGCCGCGCTGGGACTGTAGCGGCCGGGCGGTTGGCGTCGGCCCGCACGACCCTCGCCACCCCTTTGGCCCCGCACGAACCTGACTCCGCCCCACCGCCGCACGAACCTCGCCACCGGAACCACTCTGGCCCCACCGCCGCACGAACCTCGCCACCGGAACCACTCTGGCCCCACCGCCGCACGAACCTCGCCACCGGAACCACTCTGGCCCCACGTGCCCCAGATTCTGGAAAGTCGCCCGAAACGACTCAACCCGCCGCCACAAAAGCCCAGGTCGGCGGCAATCGCGGTGAGTCGTTTTGGGCGATTCGTCGTTATCTAACGAATTTGATGGGGCGCCGCCCCAGTTTCACCGCGACAAAAGTTGCGGTTGTGATTGCGGCGGCGGAGGTGACAGGTGGGGTTGCCGGACCAGAGGCACTGCGGTCAGTTGGCGGCGCCGACCTTCCCGGACACCCCAGACGTGGGCCGCTCTGATGTCGACCTCCCCGGCGCGGACTCTTCCGGCGCGAGAGTCTCGGACGTGGGCCTCCCCGCCGGGGTCGACTCGGAGGTGGTTTCCTCCGACGACTCCTCCGACGGTGACTCTTCGGACGTGGCCTCCTCCGACGTCGATTCCTCCGACCCCTTGACCGGAGAGGTCTCGCACTCCCCGCCACGCGGAGCATGACCCGCGATGGCCTCCGCCAGGGCGTCGAGCATCTCCCGGCCGGTCTCGTCGGTCGCATCCTCCGGGCGGGCGGCGATCGCCACGCCGACGACACCACCCTCGACGGGGATCGTGCCCAACTGGCGGCTCAGATAACCGCCCTCGTCGTCAGGCCCCCAACCGCCCTTGAACCGGGCGCCGTCGATCTGCCCCAACCCGTAGGACTGGTAATCGACGATCTCCCCCATCGCCTCGAGCACCGGCTCCGCACCATCGATGCAGCTCAGATTCGCCGCGAACGCCGCCTGATCCTCCAACTCCCACGGCGTGTCGCCCGGCGCGACCATCGCATCGAACTCGGTGGTGACGTCGCCGCCCTCCGCCAAAACCTCGTTGACCGCCGCGGCCGCATCATTCGGGCCGCCCATGGCCACCCACAGCGTCTCGGCGGCGTCGTTGTCCGACTCGGAAATCATCGTGGGCACCAGGTCCGCCACCCACTCGTTGTCGCGGGACGAGGCGATGGCGACGGGCACCTTCGACGTCGACCACGCCGCCACATCCGACACCTCGCCGGCGCTGACCGGCCCATCCTTCGACGTGGCGCCGGGCACCGCGAGGGCAATGGCGGCTTCACCGTCGAAACGCTTCGCAATCGCCTCCACCTCGTCGGCCAGCTCCGGATCCATCGCGCCGTCGATGGACCAGGCCTCCTCGAGGGGTTCGGCGGGCCGGGCCGCCGGTTCCTCGGCCGACGCACACGACGCCGCGCACAGGGTCGCCCCCACCGCCACGGCCGTCACCGCACGGCGCGCTGCACCCCGCCGCACGCCTCGGTTCAGATTTCGGGTCACGTCCCCGGTCACGCTACGGGTCGGGTTCCGGGCCTCGTCCCCGGTCAGCTCTCGGGTCACGCTCCGGTTCAGATTCCGGGCCATGTCCGCCTCCCTGGTCATCGCCGACCGTCGTCCGGTCAAAGTCGGGCGGCCGGCGGGAAGCAGGCCGCGGGGACGTCGGGCGAGTCGTCGGCACGCGTTCGCCGCTCCGAGGATCGGGGCGGCGACTTGTGCGCGCCAACTTAGCAGCTGCCGCCCGCCGGCATGTGACGTTGCACGGCTGCGGCGATCTCGGTGAGCATCGCCTGCCCGGTCGCGTAGGTGCCGTCGGCGGGGCGGGCGGCGATGGCGACGCCGACCTCACCACCGTCGACGGCGATCGTGCCGAACTGCCTGACCAGGTACATCCCCGACTCGTCCGGACCCCACCCGCCCTTGAACCGGGCCCCGGGGATCGTCCCCAGGCCGTAGCGCTGGTCGTCGGCGATGGCGCCCATCGCCTCGATG
Organism: Corynebacterium freneyi; assembly: GCF_030408835.1. Taxonomy (NCBI): domain Bacteria; kingdom Bacillati; phylum Actinomycetota; class Actinomycetes; order Mycobacteriales; family Corynebacteriaceae; genus Corynebacterium; species Corynebacterium freneyi. Next base: position 120,602 of record NZ_CP047357.1, on the reverse strand, counting down.
ACCGGGCCCGCGCCGTCGAGGCACGTCAGGTGCGCGCCGAAACGGGCCTGGTTCGGCAGCGTCCACGGGGTCTGTCCGAAGGCGGTGTACTCAGGGCGGGTCCGCTCTGCGTTGATGGTCGTGGTCGCGTCGCCGCCGTCGCGAAGCACAGCCGTCGATGCGGCCGCCGCCGTCGCCGGGTCGCCGAGCCCCGCCCACAGCGTTTCCGCGGCGGCATTGTCGGAGACGGTGATCGCGGCGTTGACGTTGGCCCGGATGGAGGCGTCGGCGGCACCGGCCTGGCGCACGGCGGCAATTGCGACGGGCACCTTCGACGTCGACCAGGCAACATCGGACTCGAGGTCACCGGCCACCTGCGGGGCACCAGCCTCACCGTCGGCTCCGGGGACGGCGATCGCGACGCCGGCGTGGCCACCCCATGTGTCCAGGATGGCGTCGATTTCGGCGGCGAGATCCCCCTGCGCCGCGTCGTCCGGCATGTCGGGCGGCGTGGGATCGGGACGGTCGCCGTCGGCGGTGGGTGACGCGTGGTCGCCTCGGCCGCCGCTGCCTTCATCGTCATGCTTGACGACGGTGCCGCCGGGGAGCGTGCACCCGCCGAGCAGCAGGCCACCGGCCAGCACCACCGCGAGAGCCGAGCGTCTGAATTCCGGCCGGCCGACGCCCGGCTCCGCCCGCCTAGACAACGTGGACGACCGCGTTGTCGCCGCCCCTGCAGGTGACCACGTCGCCGTCGTCGGAGCAGTTCATGTCGTAGCTCTGCCTGGTCACGGGGCTGTAGGCCTTGATGGCGCCGTCGAGCTCGCCGGTGTCCAGGTAGTGCTCGACGAGCGCGTCGCGCACGGCCTTGGTGAACGGGCAGCTGGTCACGGACGTTCCCGCGTAGTACAGGTTCAGGTCACCGGGGTCGCCGGAACCGCCGCATTTCGTCCAATCGCCGGGAGCCGTCCACCCTTCGGCACGGGGCCTGGAGGTGCTGGTTGCGGTCGTCTGCTCCGCAGGGGCGGCGGTCGACCGCGAATCGGTGAGCGGTTCGGCCGACGGCTCGGCGCCCTCGTCGCCGCCGGACGTGAGGAAGTACCCCAGCGCACCGCCGGCGATGATGAGCAGCACCACCACGACGCCGATCGCGGCGATCAAGCCGCCGTTGCCGCCCCTCTTCTGCGGCTGTTGGTCCCCGCCGGGGTAACCGCCCGGCCCGCCGGGGTAACCGCCCGGCCCGCCGGGGTATCCGCCCGGACCACCCGGATAACCGCCCGAACCAGCGGCGTACCCGCCGGCCCCGCCGGCCCCGCCCGCCGCTCCGTCGGCGAAGGGGTTGTCGGTGGGCGCTGCGCTCCACGGGTTGTCGTCGTATGCCCCGGGGGAGTTCGGCCAGACATCCCCGTCAAGGGGGTGCCACTGGGTGGTGGGGTCGTCGTCGGCCCCGTTGCCGTTGGGCCGATTATCGCCGAAAGGGCTGCTCATGGTGTTCGTGACTCCTCGCCGGACGTTCTGCGATGATTCTCGCACACGGCCCGGATGGCGCCACCCCGCCCACCCCTTGGGCCGGCGAGGGTGGGCATGAGCCGGCGAGGGTGGGCGTCGGCCGGGGCGGGTGGTTATGGGCCGGGGAGGGCGGGAGCGCCCGCCTCCTCCCCCGCCCCTCCCGCGGTTTAGCTGGACCCGAGGGACCCGAACGCGGCGGGCAGGGAGTTTTCGACGGTGATCGGGGTGCCGCCGTTTTCCTTGCGGAACGTGGGCCCGACCAGGGAGCCCATGCGGACGTAGCCGCCGTGCTGGTACTGGCCGAGTTCCTTGGGGGCGCGGTAGGTGAAGTCGACGACGACGGACTTCGACGGGGACACGGTGGGGTTGTCTTCGAACAGGCCGAGGAAGCCGCCTTCGGTCCAGGACAGGCGGACTTCCTGCATGCCGTTGCCGACGGGCACGACGGTGCGGTCGCTGGCCGGCACGACGTGGAGGGCTTCGCCGAGGGCGTTTTCCTTCATGCGGGTGACGGACACCAGCTCGAAGCCCTGCGGCATGATGTCGGCGAGTTCGCGGACTTTGCCGCCGTTGTCGTTGTTGCCGATGATTTCGATGCGGGTGGTCACCAGGCCGCCGGGCGGTGACGGTGACGCCGCGGGTGACCTGCTTGTACACGGAGGCGCTCCAGATCCAGCCGCCGGTTTCGCCGAGGCGGATCTTGTCGGCGGGCGATTCGCCCATGCCCGGCATGAGGGAGCCGAAGTCGGGGAGGACGGGATTGATCTGGGCGGTGGCCGGGGAGGCGGCGCCGATGGCCATGCCGACGGCGATGGCGGCGGCTGCGGCGGTGCGGGTGAGTTTCTTCATGGTTGCTCCTGCTTTTCGCGGGGCTTCTGCGCGGACGTGGCGTCCGGGTCGGTGGTTCGGGTTCTTGCTTTGCGACGCCCACCGGGCCGCGGTGGCGGTCGTTGCCCAGGTGCGGTGGGGTTACTTGGCGGAGCCGGTGTCGCCGATGTTCAGCGAGCCCCAGTCGATGGAGCCGGAGGAGTCGTTTCCGATGCCGGGCAGGTCGGGGATGATCGGGCGGGCCACGACGTTGACGGACGGGCCGCCCTCGTCGACCTTGGTGGCGTGCGGCCAGGTGCCGCCGGCGGCGGAGACTTCCATGCCGGCGCCGGTCTGGTACCAGCCGGTTTCCTCGGGGGCGACGTAGGTGAAGTCGACGGACAGGGAGCCTTCGCCGATGGCGATGCGGCCGATGCCGTTGGCGTTGAAGTCGACGCGGGTGTCGCGCAGGCCGTCGCGCTCGACGCTGGCGTACTGCTCCTCGGTCAGCTGGGTGGCCTGGCCGTCGGGGCCGTTGACGACGACGGAGGCGATCTGGAAGCCGGCGGGCATGACGTCGGTGATCGCCTGGACGCGGGCCTGGGACAGCAGGCCGCTCTTGCCTCCCTCGACCTCGACGCGGACGGTGATTTCCTCGCCCTGGACGACGTTCTGGGAGCCCATGACCTGCTTGAACAGCGCGGCGGAGTAGATGCCGGACTGGGAGACCTCGCCGAGCTGGGTGCGCTGGCCGGGCACCAGGGCGTCGGCGCCGGGGATGTTTTCGGTGGCGCGGGAGATGGCGTCGGTGATGCCGGCAACCTCGGGCAGGGTCGGCTGGGCGGCGGCGGTGGCGGCGACGCCGATGAGCATGGCGGTGGCGGCCGCACCGGCGATGGCCGCGCGGGCGGCGGTGCGGGTGATGGTGGTGCGCATGAGTGTCCTATCGGGTGGGGATGTTTCCGTTTGGAACGTCGAACAATCGCGCCCATACGTTACATAAGTGGGTTGATTGTCACGCCTTTTGGGGTGAAATCGACTAAAACGGGGCTCGCACCCACGGTGGGCGTCGTCAAGCAACGCCCTGAAACAACGCCCTAAATCGAACCGCCGCCGTAACCCTCCAGCGAACCGAAGAGGTTCTCCGGAACGAGGCCGACATTGACGGGCACGCCGCCCTTGTCGCCGCCCGCGGTCTTCGGCGCCACCCCGGCGACGGTGCTCACGAGCATGGTGCCGCCATGCTCATAGTCGCCCGGCTCCATCGGAGTGCGGTACACGAAGTCGACGACGACGGACCCGCCCTTCTCGATGCGCGGATTGTCCCGGTACAGCCCCAGAAAACCGTCCTCGCTCCAGGAGACGACGACTTCGCGCAGCCCGTCGGACCCGCGCTCGACGACCTCGTACTCCTCCTCCGCCAGGACGTGCGCCGCCTGGCCGAGGGCGTTGTCCTTCATGCGCATCACCGACACGAGCTCGAAACCGGCGGGCATGATGTTGCGCAACTCGCGGACGAAGGTGTGGCCGCCGTTGCCCGCGGCCTCCAGGCGCACCGTGACCAAGCCGCCCGGGATGACCCGCTGACCGGCGACGACCTGCTTGTTCAGCGTCGCGTCATAGACGGCGCCGACGAACGGCAGCGACAGGTTGGCGCGGCCCAACTCGGCGGGCTCGCCCGTGGACTCCGGCAGGCTCGGCAGGATCGGGCTCAGATCGGGCATGCCCGGAATCGCCTGGATGGCGCCCGGCGGGATGCTCGGCGAGCCCGCGGCGCCCGGCTGGGCCGCGGCGGGGGCGCCGGCGCCGGCCATGAGACCGAGGACGACGCCGACGACTGCGACCGGGCGCACGGCGCGGCCGACGATGGTGACTCGATTGCGCATGGGATTCCTCATTCACTGTCCGCTTCAGAACCGACTTCGGCGACGTCGGCAACGCGGGCACGAACGGCATTGGATGACATCGCCACATCCTGATTAAATCCCAATAGTCACTTAAGCACCATCCGTCACAGCGGTTTCGGCGCCAAATTCACTGAACGGGTGCACCCGGCACCGTCGCAAAGCAACGGCCCAGGCCCCCGCTCCCGAACATGCGGAAGGCCCCGGGAAAACCCGGGGCCCTCGCCAACACTCGCCTTCGCCTGCACCCTCCCTACTTCAATCGCTCGGCAGCGGCCTTCGCCTGCTCCAGATCGTCATAGGGGTACATCTCCAGCGAGATGCCCTTGTTCTCGTCCGCCCAGAAGACCTTGCTGGAACCACCGCTGTAGGCCGCCGCGATCAGCGTGACGCCGCCCTCTTCCTTGATGACCTCATAATCCATCGTGCGGGCCTGGTCCGTCGCCACCTTCGCGAACTCGGCATCATCGATGAGCTCGATGTTGTTGCCGTCCAGCAGACTGCCGTCCGCGCCCCGGCACCGCATGCCCGGAACCGTGCGATCGGCGACATTCGTATCGAACGAGGTGATCGTCGCCTCCATGTCGCGGCAACCCTCCGCGTTATCGCGGACGTAGGCCGGCACCGCATCAACGTACGGCGAGGTCATCGACCCGTCGCCCGCCGCCGAACCCGCGCCGGGCGTTTCCGTCGTCGCCTCGGAAGTGGTCGTCGACGTGGTTTCGTCGTCGGCGGTGGCCGTGGCGTCGCCGACGCCCGTGGTCTCGCCCCCGGTTTCCTCGCCGCCGGCAGTGGTCTCGGTGACGGCGCCCTCGGTTTCATCGTCGCCGCCGAGGAACAGGAACGTCCCCACGGCCAGGATCACGACGGCCACCAGCGCACCGATGCCGATCAGAATGCCCTTGCCGTTGCCGCCGTCACCGGTGCCTCCACCGGCACCTGCACCTGCACCTGCACCGGGTTCCGAGCTGGGCGGACCTTCGTACGCGCCGGGGCCGGCTCCGTACGGGCCGGGCGGGCCGCCGAGCGCATTCGGGCCGCCGGGGCCGGCCCCCTGAGGACCATGCGGCCCGCCGTACCCCGCGTTCGGGTTCGCGTTCGGGTTCGCGTACGGGTTCGGCCCACCGCTGGCGCGAGAGTTCGAGTCGCCCGTCTCCCCGTAACCGCCGGGCCCGCCGCCGTACCAGCCCTCGCCCCCGGGGTTGTCGCCGCGGCCGCCGTAGCCACCGTGGCCGCCGTTGCCACCGTGGCCGCCGTTGCCGCCTGGGGCGCCGTCGTCTCCGGGGTTTTCGCCGTATCCGTAGTTCCGGTCGTTCATGACTGTTGGCCTTTCCGGGTCGTGGTCGGTTGCGGTCGGCGGACGGTGCCCGCCGCCTTCGACGATGGGATGCATCACCGGCCGAAAATGTTCCCGCCCGGATCGCCAGCAGCGCTTGGCCGCACGAACGCGGCCGAACACACTTGGCCGCATGCCCTTAGCCGACAAATGCAGCCTCACCCCAGGTGAACGCCGGTATAACCCCAGGACGCAATATCGAGAGGCTGCATTTGTCGAATAACGCCAACCCACTCGACGGCGGGCGTCGCAAAGCAACCGCACACCTGCGCGCGACCGGCATCCGGAACCCCACACCTGCACACGGCCCGCTCGCCGGCGTCGGCCGCACCCCTTGAATCGGCGGGAAGGTGATCCGGGAGGCGTCGCAAAGCAAAACTTGCTTGACGACGCCCACCCAACCCACACCACCCTGCGCCGAACCCGCTCGCCCAAACGAACTCGGGCCCACGCACTCAACCGCGCACCCTTAGCCACACACGCTTAGCCACACACCCTTAGCCACACGCACTTGGCCGCGCGCCCTTATACGACAAATGCAGCCACACCCCAGGTGAACGCCGGTATAACCCCAGGACGCGAAATCGAGGGGCTGCATTTGTCGAATAACGCCGACGCACTCACCGGCGGGCGTCGTAAAGCAACCGAAACGGGCCTCGAGACGGCCAAGCCACCGCGCGTGGGGACACGGTCGGGGACGCGGGGACGAAACCGGGGATTCTCGCGCCGTTTCCCGTGCCGAGTGCGTGCTGCGCGACCGGGGGAATCGGCCGTTTCCGCTGGTAGACGCACGAAAACCCCTGATCGCAATGAACAGGGGTTTTCCCGCCGGCGGAAGTGGAGGGATTTGAACCCCCGGTCCGGTGAAGGACGCTCGCTTTCAAGGCGAGTGCATTCGGCCGCTCTGCCACACTTCCCCGCCCGCGGCTCACGCGGGACCCCCCAATAGTAGCCACGCCACCGGCCGTCACCCCAACCACGCCCCGGCCACACCCATTCGCGTCGACCTTCGGCCATCCTCGTGACCCCGACCACAAACGGGCGCGCGGTGGATAAGGTGGCTTCCATGAAGGCGATCATCCAGACCAACCCCGACGACCCCCGAGCCCTGGAGTGGCGCGACGCCCCGACCCCCGAAATCGGCGATGGCGAGGTGCTGGTGAAGGTCCGCGCCGCGGCCGTCAACCGCGCCGACATTCTGCAGGCCCGCGGCCACTACCCGCCGCCGCAGGGCGTGACGGACATTCTGGGCCTGGAGTGCGCGGGCGTCATCGAGAAGGTCGGCGCCGACGCGGGCGGCTGGCAGGTCGGCGACGAGGTGTGCTGTCTGCTGTCGGGCGGCGGTTTCGCGGAGTACGCGGCGGTGCCGGCGGGGCAGCTGCTGCCGGTGCCGGCGGGTTGGGAGCTGGAGCGCGCGGTGGCGGTGCCTGAGGTGGCGTGCACGGTGTACTCGAACATCGTGATGGTGGCGGGCCTGAAGGAGGGCGACACGCTGCTGGTCCACGGTGGCGCGGGCGGCATCGGCACGTTCGCGATTCAGCTGGCGAAGTCGCTGGGCGCGACGGTGGCGGTGACCGCGGGCAGCGCGGAGAAGCTGGAGCGGTGCCGCGAGTTGGGGGCGGACATCCTGATCAATTACCGCGAGGAGGCGTTCGAGGAGGTGCTGAAGGAGCACGGCGGCGCCGACGTGATCCTGGACATCATGGGGGCGAAGTACCTGGACCGCAACGTCAAGGCGTTGGCGATGGACGGGCATTTGGTGATCATCGGCATGCAGGGCGGCGTGAAGGGCGAGCTGAACATCGGGCGTCTGCTGTCGAAGCGGGGGTCGATCACGGCGACGGGGCTGCGGTACCGCGATTTGGCGGACAAGGCGCGGATCGTGGCGTCGACGGAGGATGTGGTGTGGCCGTTGTTGGAGGATGGCACGATTTCGCCGCAGATCCACGCGACGATGGACATTCGCGATGCGGCGAAGGCGCACGAGCTGCTGGATTCCGGTGAGGTCACCGGCAAGATCGTGCTGGTCGTCGGCGAGTAGCGGCCGGTCGGGGGCGGGGGCGGGTCGTTGCTTTGCGACGGCCGCTCCCCGAGTGGCCCGCCGGCGTTACCCGAGGGAGGCGACGGCGCGGACGAGCTGGTCGACGTCGTGGGGGGTGTTGAACGGCTGGAGGCCCACGGTGACGGCGCCGCCGGCCTCCATGACGCCCATCGCCTCGAGGAGGGCGGACCCGCCCGGCTTGACGACGCTGGTGACCAGGTGATTGTCCAGCAGGCGGCGGACGACGGTCGCGGCGGGGACCCCGGCGACGATGAAGCTCACGCGGGGGATGCGGTCGATGTCGGCGGCGCCCGGTTCGTCGGATGCTTCGCCGTCGATGCCGACGATGTGGACCTGGTCCAAGTTGCCCAACGCGTCGACGAGGCGTGAGGTCAGCGTCGTCAAGTAACGGCCCACCTGCGGCATCGACGTCTCGATCCGGTGCCGCCGCGTGCCCCGCGCGGTCGGGTCGAGGTCGGCGAGGTGGCGCACCGATTCCGACACGCCGCCCAGCAGGGACGGGGCGACCGGGGTGACCTCCAGGCGGCGGCGGCCGCGTGCGTCGGGCACCAGGGACATCGACATCAGGCGGTCGAGCAGCGACGGATCGCGGAACACCAGGGCGGACACCTCGGGGCCACCCCACGCCGAGGCGTCGAGGAGCACGATGTCGGCGCCCATGCGGTGCATGTCCACCACCCGGTACGGCGCATACGCCGACGCGTCGACGAACACCTTCGCGCGCGACTGGGCGTGGACGATGCGGGAAATCTCCGCCACCGGCGCGACCGCACCGATGTACGGGTCGGCGGCAGGCACGACCACCAGGCGGGTGTCGGCGTCGACGAGATTCTCGAACTGCCACGCCGGCACCGCCCCAGTGGACAGGTCGGCCTCCGCGTACCGCACGCGGGCGCCGAACATGTCGGCTGCACGACGGAAGGGTACCTGCGACACCGGATCACCCGTGCGGGCGAGCACGATGCCGGTGCCCAACGTCAGGCGGCGGCCCATCGCCTGCAGGAGCACGTGGACCAGCGCCTCACGCGACGGGCCCAGCACCACGCCCTCGACGCGCCCGCCGGCCACGTCGGCGAACGCCCGGCGCGCCATCGCCGCGAACTGGTGCCCGGCGGTGATGCCGGCCTCCTGCCCGCGCGAGTGGGTGCCCGTCGCGGTCTCGCCCGGAAGGGACTTCGGGGCGGCGCGGAACGCGGTGGTCATGGTGGACAGGACGCGCTCCGGAATCTGGGCGCGTTCCCCGCCGTTGAGGTACGTCCAACCATCGGACAGAGACGAGTAGTAGCCCCTGGTCGTGGGCACGTCGAAAGCCATGACCACCCTTTCCGGTTGCGTACTCCGATGCCGTCGATTCACGGCGGTTGGGCAAGAATACCGCCCCCACCCGCCGATGACGCAGCCGGACCCCGCACAACCTTCCGGGGGCCCGCTCAACTGGCAACCAGTATGCCCCCGATCGCCCGCGGATACGACGGCGGGTACGGCGGCGGGTGTCCCGCCGGGTAGGTTGGACGGCGTGACTAACGCAGAACAACCAGGTCACCCGACCACCGGATTGCGGGCCGACATCGCTCGGATGACCGGCGCCGGCGACGTGGCGGCGCCACCTCGGTCCCGGTCGCGCACGGTTTCCGCGGCGTGGCCGGATCTGACCCGCGGCTACGGGCAGCGGCAGCTGTGGCTGGAGCTGGGCTGGCAGGACATCAAGCAGCGGTACCGGCGTTCGACGTTGGGCCCGCTGTGGATCACCATCGCCACCGGCGCGATGGCGGTCGCCCTGGGGCTGCTGTACTCGTTGCTGTTCCAGCAGGAGCTGTCCTACTTCCTGCCGCATGTGACGGTCGGCCTGATCATTTGGGGCTTCATTTCCGGCTGCGTGCGCGAAGGCGCGACGGTGTTCATCGAAAACGAGGGCCTGATCAAGCAGTTGCCGTCGGCGTTGAGCGTCCACGTGTATCGCCTGGTGTGGCGGCAGCTGCTGTTCCTGGCGCACAACATGATCATCTGGCTGATCCTGGTGGCGGTGTTCCGCCCGGATCTGGGCTGGGGTTTCCTGCTGTCGATTCCGGCGTTGGCGCTGTTGGTGGTCAACGGGGTGTGGGTGACCATGTTCTTCGGCATCATCGCCACGCGTTACCGCGACGTGGCTCCCCTGCTGGAGTCGATGATTCAGCTGGTGTTCTACATGACGCCGATCGTGTGGACGACGAAGACGCTGGACGAGCAGGGCGGCGCGGTCGCGGAGCGAGCCCGCATCGCGGAGCTCAATCCGCTGTACCACTACCTGGAGATCATCCGCGCCCCGTTGACGGGCCAGCCGCTCGACGCGTACCACTGGTGGATCGTGTTGGGCTGCACGGTGGTGGGCCTGCTGCTCGCCCTGCTGGCGATGCGCCAGTGGCGGTCGCGCGTGAGCTACTGGGTGTAGTCGGGGAAGGGACGAGAAAGGCACATCATGGTCAGCATCGACACGTACGACGCGTGCGTCGACTTCCCCATTTTCGACGCGAAGTCCCGCTCGATGAAGAAGGCGTTCCTGGGCGCCGCGGGCGGTGCGATCGGCCGCACCGACTCCAATGTGGTGGTCGTCGAGGCGTTGAAGGACATCAACCTGCATTTGCGCGAGGGCGATCGCGTGGGGCTGGTCGGCCACAACGGCGCCGGCAAGTCGACGTTGCTGCGCCTGTTGTCGGGCATTTACGAGCCGACGCGCGGCACGGCGGACGTCCGCGGCCGGGTGGCCCCGGTGTTCGACCTGGGCGTGGGCATGGACCCGGAGATCTCCGGCATGGAGAACATCATCATCCGCGGTCTGTTCCTGGGGCAGACGCGCAAGCAGATGAAGGAGAAGCTGGACGACATCGCGGAGTTCACGGAGCTCGGCGACTACCTGCACATGCCGTTGCGCACGTATTCGACGGGCATGCGGGTGCGGTTGGCGTTGGGGGTGGTCACGTCCATCGAGCCGGAGATTCTGCTTCTCGACGAGGGCATCGGCGCCGTCGACTCGGCCTTCATGGCCAAAGCCCGCGATCGCCTCACCGCTCTGGTGGAGCGTTCGGGTTTGCTGGTGTTCGCGTCGCACTCGAACGAGTTCCTGGCGCAGTTGTGCGACACGGCGCTGTGGATCGACCACGGGCAGATCCGACAGGCCGGTCTGGTCGACGAGGTCGTCGAGGCGTACGAGGGCAAGGAGGCCGCCGACGCGGTGCGCCGCATTCGCGGCGAGCGGGGCCACCGGCCGCTGTAGCCGCCGCGCCGGTGTGGGATGATGGGCCCATGAGCGAGGGACCGAATACCAGCACCGCCGTCGTCGTCGTCACGCACAACCGCCTGCGGGAGCTGGCCGGTTCCCTGGAGGTCATCGCCGGTCAGACGCGAACCCCGGACTGGATCATCGTGGTGGACAACGCCGCCGACCCGCGCGTGCGCACCGTGGTGGAGGGCATCGACGATTCGGCCGCCGGCGGCCCGCGGGCGGTCTACCTGGGGTCGAAGACGAACCTCGGCGGCGCCGGCGGTTTCGCCTACGGCATGCTCCACGCGCTGGCGCTCGGCGCCGACTGGATCTGGTGCGCCGACGACGACGGCCGCCCCGAGGACGTCACGGTCCTGGAGAAGCTCCACGACTGCGCCGCCCGGCACGACCTCGACCAGGTGTCGCCGGTCGTGTGCGACATCGACGACCCCGAGAAGCTCGCGTTCCCGCTGCGTCGCGGCCTGACGTGGCGCCGCAACCGATCCGAGCTGCTTTCCGACGGCGCCAACCCCAACCTGCCCCGCGTGGAGGACGGTGACGGCGAGGTGTGGTTCACCGGTTTCGCCGACCAGGAGGCCGCCACCGGGCTGCCGCTGCCCGCCGACCTGGAGTGCACCGATTCCGACCGGGACCTGCTGCCCGGCATCGCCAGCCTGTTCAACGGCGCCCTGTTCACCGCCGCGTCCCTCGAGCGGCTGGGCGTGCCCGACTACCGCCTGTTCATCCGCGGTGACGAAGTCGAGTTCCACCGCCGTCTCGCCCGGTCGGGCCTGCGCTTCGGCACGTGCCTGACCACCGCCTACCTGCATCCGTCGGGCACCGCGGAGTTCCGCCCCATTCTCGGCGGCCGCATGCACACGCAGTACCCGGACGACGACGCGAAGCGGTTCTTCACCTACCGCAACCGCGGCTACCTGATGAGTCAGCCGGGCATGCGCAAGCTCCTGCCCCAGGAGTACGCGCGTTTCGCGTGGTTCTTCCTCATCCAGCGCCGCGACGTCCCCGGTTTCGTCCGGTGGTGGGCGCTGCACCGCCGCGGCCGCCGCGAGAACTTCGAGCGCTACCAGCCGCCCGCGAAGGCGTCGAAGTAGTTCGCGGCCTCAGCCCTTCGCGCCGTCTTCGACCGCGAGCCCGAAGGGAATGCCCGTGTCCGACGGCCAGTACGTGTCGTCGGCGGAGAAGGTGATGGTCACCTTCTCGCCGTCGTCGTGACGGTCCGGGTTGATGACGACGTGCTCGACCGTCCGTGTTTCGCTCCCACCGCCCACGACCTTGGCCGTCACGTCGGTCGGCTCGTCGAGAACCAGGATCGCGAATTTCCGGTTGTCGGGCGTGCTCGGATTGGGGTCCGGAAGCTGCTGGTAGTCGGCGACCTCGGCTCGGTTCCGGAAAATCTTCACGGTGCCGGTCACGGTCTGCTCGCCGCTGGCGGCGTTGCGTGACTCCTCCGAGCTTGAGCCCGAGCCCGGGCGCTCCCCCGGGGCCCGCTGCCCCGGCGTCGGATTCGGTCCGCCATCGGCTCCGTCGGCACCGGCGCCGTCAGAATCCGAACCCTGCGCGGCGCCGCCGTCGGCAATGGCCTCGATGGCGCCCAGATCGTCGGCCGGGGTCCACGTCAGCTGTTCAAATTCATCTACCTCCGGCTCTGCGGGCTGTTCCACCAGCTCATTGCCCTGCCGCGTCACCTGCATCTGCTCGTGCACGTCCTCAAGCAACAAACTCTTGGCGGAGAACATGCCGGGCTGCCGGGTGGCTCGCAACGTGACCCTCACCTCGGCACCGTTCGAGCCGATCCCGTCGTAGTAGGCGTTGGGGAACTGGATCTTCCGGCCGTCGTCGTCGACGCCGTACACGACGATCGCGGCCATGTCGGGGCTCACCAGACTGCTGCCGTAGTTCAGCAGCAACTCCGGCACGTTTCCGTCGTCGAGATGCACCAGCGCGTACCGCAGCACTCCGCTGGGAGTTTCCTCGCCGAGGTCGGTCTGCAGCGGCTCCGGGTTGGCCAGCACCTCCTTGTACGCGGCCACGGCCCGCTCCTCCGGGGTCTGCGCCGCGTCGCCATCGCTTGACGACGCCTGCCCTCCCCCGTCCGCTCCGAATTCTCCGTTTCGGTCCCCGGCAATCCGAACGATGAGGAACAGCGCCAGGACCAGGACGAGCACCAGCAGCACCAGAACGGCGATGAGCAGTTTGCGGGTTTTGTCACCCGTGTCGGGCGAAGGTGTGGGAATGGTCATGCCGGACGACGACTCCGTTCCGAAAATTCATGATTTACTGCGTTGAGTAAACATGAATACAGCATGGAGCCGCGGATGTCCCGGCCTCCGCCGATCGTCGGCGGGCGATCGGTGGTCAATGATCGGTGGCCGGCGACCGGCTACTCGCCTTCGAAGAACTTCTCCCAGTTGTCGGCGTCGGTCAGGGTCGGCACGGCGGCGCGCCACCGGTCGCGGACGGAATCCCATTCGGAGTTCAGGCGGCGCATGAGGCCGATGAGTTCCGAGCGCAGCGCCAGCTCACGGTCGCGGTCGCGGACGAGGCGGCGCACGCCGGACTGCGAGGCGTCGGTGACCCACACTTCGTCGAAGGTGGAGATGTGCCACCAGAAGGCGTCCTCGAAGGCGACGGCGACTGGGCCGGGGCGCTTCTTGCCCAGCTGGGTGTACGCCACGCGCTTGGCGAAGGTCTGGTCTTCGCTGGCGATTTCGCGCGTCGGCGGGCGCACGGGGGTCAGGCCGGCGGGCATGTCGGACAGCGGCAGCAGCTTGGTCTCGGGGTAGTCGGCGCGGCCGGCGGAAATGCGCCCGAAGTCGCCCTGGGAGGCCTCGGCGAGCACGGACGGTCCGCGCAGCATGTCCTTGACCGCCTCCATCTGCGTCCAGGCCAGGCCGTAGCGCATGGACACGATGCTCGACAGGATGCGGCGGGTGACGGTGCCCACCATGTCCTTGGCGGTCACCGGGCCGTGGATGGACGTGGCGATGAGCCCGTTGCGCAGGCCGAAGTACTGGGCGGCGTTTTCGACGTCCTTCCAGTAGAAGTCGGCGTGCCACACGGCGGCGCCGGGCACGGTGTCGGTGGGGTAGCCGGCTTTGGCGGCGCGGTAGCCGAAGTCGATGTCGTCGTACTGGAAGAACAGCGGCAGCGCCAGGCCGATCTTTTCCACGACTTCCGACGGCACCAGGCAGGTCCACCAGGCGTTGTAGTCGACGCCGAGGCGGCGCAGCTGGTGGTGGTCGCGGACGTCGACGTCGGCCTTGGAGTACAGGTCGTCGTTTTCCAGGACGGTGAGGGTCTTCCAGTCGTAGACCTCGCCGGTGCGGAACAGGTGCGTGGGGTTGTACAGGAACAGCATTTGCGCGCCGAGCAGCATGGGCTTGGCGGCGCAGCAGGCCAGCGCGGACAGTCGCAGGGTGGTTTCCGGTTCGGGGCGGATGTCGTCGTCGGTGAGCAGGATCTGGCAGTCGCCGGCGGCGGTGGCGTCGCGCATGCCGCGGGAGAATCCTCCGGCGCCGCCCAGGTTCGGTTGCTTGACGACGTTCAGCCGCTCGCCCAGGATGTCCCGGGCCCGCTGAAATTCGGGCTGGTCTTCGGGGTGTTGGTCGCCCTGGTCGACGACGCGGATGGTGCGCACGCGGTCGAGGGCGGCGAGGTCGTCGGCCAGGGTGGCGACGGTGTTGGCGCAGTCGACGGGGCGGTTGTAGGAGCAGATGACGATGTCCGTCGGCAGGTCCCGCCGCACCTGGTCGGCGGCGACGGTGTAGCGCAGGTCGGCGACCGATCCGCCGGCGTCGGCGGAGTCGACGACCACGTGGATGGCGCCGCCGTCGGCGAAGCGGTCCAGGGGCACGGTCAGTTCCACCTCGGCCTCGGGGGAGGCGGCGATGTCGGCCGCCGATGCCCGGGCGTGCGACGCCTCCAGGCGCAGGTGGCCGCCGATGTCCTCCGTGTACGCGCGGACGCGGACGTCGCCGGTGACGCGGCCGCGGATGGTGACCTCGGGAATCGTCGTCCACCGCTGCCACTGGGAGGCGCGGAAACGACCGAAGTAGGTGTCGGTGGCCACCGTCGTGTGCGGCGCCAGCTCGATGGCCGTGCGCGACGGCGTCACCCCGCCGCCGACGCCGGCTCCCGCGCCGGAACCGGCCTTGACCGTGTAGTACAGGTCCGAGTCGATCCAATCGGCCGGCGGGGCGAACAGCACCCGCTGGACGACCATGCCCTCGGCCGGGTCGATCGCCCCGGCGCCCGCGGAGGCGGACGACGCGGCGGTGGGATTGACGGAATCGGTGGAGGTGTTCACGGCCCCCAGGGTAGCGAGCCGACGCCCGGCCGCCCGTCGGACGCGCCCGCGTGCGGGGGCCGTTCGCGCCATCGGGCGGACGGCCCACGGGTGGCCGTCGTCAAGCGTTCCCCTACTTCACCTTGAAGATCACCGTGCGCTGGACGATGAAGTTGACCACCGTCGCCACGCCCTGGGCCACCACGAACGCCACCGTGTCACTGGGGCCGCGGCCCCACCCCCACTGGTCCACCAGCAGGAACGGCGCGGCCCAGAAAATCACGTTCTGCACGGCGAACGTCGTCAAGTACAGCACCGCCACCGCCGCCAACCGCTTGCCCGACGCCTCCGCCTTGAACGTCCACCGGCGGTTGATCATGTACGCCGTGATCGTGCCCAGCACCCACGACACCGCCTTCGACAGCGTGCGGTCGACGCCGAGGCCCCAGTTCAGGATGATCAACGTGCCGAAGTCGACCACCGCCGCAATGACGCCGGAAATGATGAAACGCATCATCTGGACCATCAGGCCGTGGTCGTCGCGGGGCTTGTCGGACAGCGGCGCGGACGCGGACTTCTCCGCCCGGACGCCGGGGGCGTCGACCATCGGCTCGGCTGCGCGGTCGTCGCGGTTTTCGCTGGTGGAGTCGTCGTGGGCCTTGTGCACGGAACGGAAGCCTACGCCACCGGCGCGAACACCCCCAATGGCCGCGCGGAAGGACGCCCGTTCAGCGGCGCAGGGCCTCGCGCAGCAGGTCGAGCTTGTCGACGACGCCGACCTGGTCCTCGCCGACCACGCCGACGTCCTCGAGCACAGCCCACGTGTCGGCGCACAGTTCCTCGACGTCCTCGCCGGTCAGCGGCGTGCCGTCGTCGGCGACCCACCCCAGCACATCCATGACGTGGGACGTGACGTCGTGGCGGATGTCCTCGTCGGTGAGCGCGGACAGGCACAGCAGCGTCGCCAACGCGGCATCCCGGCCGGCGGCGTCGTCGGGATCTTCGGCGGGCAGGGCGCGCATGCGGAGGCAATCGTCGGCCACGCACGTGCATCCGGGGGTCCGCCGCAGGTCAAGCGCCTGCAGTAGCGGCACGAACTCGAAGACGCCCGACCGCTCGATGAGGTCGACGACATCGTCGCGGGCGGTGGACAACGTGTTGCGGATGGACTGCTCGCCGGTGAGCAGCTCGTTGATCGCCGCGATGTCCGGCCCGTCGGGCAGTTCATCGGGGTCGGAGTCCACCGGTGCCGCGACGTTGGCCACCCGGCCGCCGCGCCACAGGCCGTCGATGGTCCCGGAGCCGCCGATGCACAGCGCATCCGGGGTGGCGTCGTCGCGGGCGAACGCCTCGCGCACGTCCAACCGATGATCCCACAGCCCCCAATGCCAGGTCAGGGTGTCGCCGACGTCCTGCAGCACGTCGCCGATGACGGTGTCCAGCGGAACGGTGACGTCGGCATCCGCGTCCGCGTTGCGAGCGTCCGTCCCTGCGTCGTCGCCCTCGGCACCGTCGAGGGTGAACTTCGTGGGGGCGGATTCGCCGGGCCAGCCGAACATGACGCGCAGCGCGTCGGAAAGCTCGCGAAGCGTCAGGCGGTCGTTGATGCCGAACTGCCGGTGCACGACCTGCGGCTCCTCGGTCAAAACGGCACCGATGATCAGCGTGGCCGGTTCGGCGGCCACGCGCACGCCCGGAAAGGCGATGACGTTGTCGGTATCCGTCGACATGGCCCCAAGCGTACCGACGCTCCCGAAACCCCGTCGGCGCCCGATCTCCCGTTCGACCGGCTCCGGCGGCCGCCCATCGGACGCTCGCAAGCGGCCCGCGGGCCGCCCACGGACCGCGAGTCAGCTACTCCACCACGTACTCCAGCGGCACCGGGCGGGCCTCGGCTCCCCAAGGTTCCCGCAGGTAATCACGTCGACGGCGCTGCGTTTCGAGCTCCGCCCACGTCGCCGTCAGCTCCTCCAGCCCCCGCGCCCACGCCAACGCCGGACCCGCCGCCGGCTCGCCGACGTGCTCGAATTCGATGGGTTCGACGTCGCCGATGGTCGGAAACCGCGGCGCCACGAGCTTGTCCTTGCCCGGCTTCGCCTTCTCCTCCGCCACGCGCGCCTTCAGTTCCTTCACGTGCGCGCGCAGGGCCCGGGTCGTCGCGGTCACGTCGACGCGCGGGGCGGGCGTGCGCTTGACGACGTCGGCCTCCTCCCCCACGGCCAACACCGCCACTCCGGCGAACAGGTTTGCCAGCGTCGCGGCCGCGTCCTCCGATTCCGGGTCGACGAGCCACGCCCCCGACAGCCGATCGCCGGTGAGCTGCGGCGCGAGCTGCACGTGCCACACCGCGATGTCGCCGGCGCCGTCTCCGCCGCCATCGCCGCCCGGCGCGCCGACGACCGCGATGGTGGTCGGGGCCGCGCCCCCGTTCGCGGTGGTCGCCTGCTCGTCGCCGGTGGTCGCCTGCTGCTCGCTCATGCGCATCAGGATAACCGTCCGCGCGGATCGGCCACCGGGGCGGATCCGGGCCGCCCGGTACTGTTGCACCCATGTTCGGATTCCTGAGGAAGAAGAAGCAAGACCCGGTGTACATCGCCGCGGAACACACCGACACCCCGATGTCATCGGAGATGACCCGCATGATCGCCCAGGAGCTGCCGATGCTCGACAGCGCCAGCCGCACCCGCGTGTACAAGCTCCTCGAGGAATACGACGGCCCCACCATCACCTCCCAGGAGGAACTGCCGCAGGAGATCCGCGAGATCATGGACCTGTAGGTCCTCCCCGCCCGCCGGGGGTCCGGGGATTCTCAGGTTTTTCTACGCCCGTTCCCGGGGCGCGCCCCCCTGTGGACATACATGGTCGGGAGTAGCCTGATCGTTGATGTCTGCACACACCAACGGCACGTCCAGCACCGGCGCTTCGAACGGTGCCCCCGGAGCCGTCTCCACAGAAGCCAGGACCCTCACCGGCTGGGGCCGCACCGCCCCCTCGACCGCGGAAGTCCTGTCGACCCCCGACGTCGCGGAGATCGCCGATGCGGTCCGCGCCGTCGCCGAGCAGAACGACGGAAAGCCCGCGCACCTCAAGCGCGGCGTCATCGCCCGCGGCATGGGCCGCTCCTACGGCGACCCCGCCCAAAACGCCGGCGGCCTGGTCGTCGACATGCAGGCCCTCAACCGCATCCACTCCATCGACCCGGACTCCGCGGTCGTCGACGTCGACGGCGGCGTCACCCTCGACCAGCTGATGAAGGCGGCCCTGCCCTACGGCCTGTGGGTCCCCGTGCTGCCCGGCACCCGCCAGGTCACCATCGGCGGCGCCATCGGCCCCGACATCCACGGCAAGAACCACCACTCCGCCGGCTCCTTCGGCGACCACGTGATCTCCATGGATCTCCTCGTCGCCGACGGCCGCGTCCTCCACCTCGAACCCGAGGGCTCCGACGACGACCCGTCCGGCGAATTGTTCTGGGCCACCGTCGGCGGCATGGGCCTGACCGGCATCATCCTGCGGGCCAAGATCCGCATGACCAAGACGGAAACCGCCTACTTCATCGCCGACGGCGACCTCACCGCCGACCTCGACGAAACCGTGGCGTTCCACTCCGACGGCTCGGAGCACAACTACACGTACTCGTCCGCCTGGTTCGACGCGATCTCCCCCGAGCCGAAGCTCGGCCGCGCCGCCATCTCCCGCGGCTCCCTGGCCACCCTCGACCAGCTGCGGGAACTGTCGCCGAAGCTGGCGAAGGACCCCCTGAAGTTCAACGCCCCCCAGCTGGTGACGGTCCCGGACATCTTCCCGTCGTTCACCATGAACAAGCTGTCCATGATCACCATCGGCCAGCTGTGGTGGCTGAAGTCCGGCACCTACCGCAACCAGGTCCAGAACCTCACGCAGTTCTACCAACCGCTCGACCTGATCGGAGAGTGGAACCGCGGCTACGGCAAGAAGGGCTTCCTCCAGTACCAGTTCGTCGTGCCCACCGACGCCGTCGAGCCGTTCAAGGACATCATCCGCGACATCCAGAAGTCCGGGCACTACTCCGCCCTGAACGTGTTCAAGCTGTTCGGCGAAGGCAACCGCGGTCACCTGTCCTACCCGATGCCCGGTTGGAACGTCTGCGTCGACTTCCCCATCAAGCGCGGCCTCGGCCCCTTCCTCGACGAGCTGGACAAGCGCGTCATGGAATTCGGCGGTCGCCTGTACCTGGCCAAGGAGTCCCGCACCTCCGCGGAGAACTTCCACGCCATGTACCCGAAGATGGACGACTGGATCCGCATCCGCAACGACATCGACCCCAACGGCGTCTTCGAGTCCGACATGAGCCGTCGACTCGAGCTGCGCTAGACCCGATTAGGAGCAACGAACATGATCAACGCCGTGGGCGTCCCCCAGTCCATCCTGGTGCTCGGCGGCACCAGCGAAATCGGCCTTGCCATCACCGCCGCGTTCCTGGAGAAGGGCCCCGCCAAGGTCATTCTCGCCGCCCTGCCCGATGATCCCGGCCGCGACGCCGCCGAGGCGCAGATGCGCGCCGCCGGCGCCAGCGACGTCCGCGTCATCGACTTCGACGCCACCGACTTCGACTCCCACCCGGACGTCGTCGACGAGGCGTTCCGGGACGGCGACGTCGACATCTGCATCGTCGCGTTCGGCCTGCTCGGCGACGCCGAGGAGCTGTGGCAGAACCAGCGCAAGGCCGTGCAGATCGCCCAGGTCAACTACACCGGCGCGGTGTCGGTGGGCGTGCTCGTCGGCCAGAAGTTCAAGGCCCAGGGTCACGGCCAGTTCATCGCCATGTCCTCCGCCGCGGGCGAGCGCGTCCGCCGCTCGAACTTCGTCTACGGCTCGACCAAGGCCGGCCTCGACGGCTTCTACCTGTGCCTCGGCGAGGCGCTGGCCGAGTACGGGGTGAAGACCCTGGTCATTCGCCCCGGCCAGGTGCGCACCCGCATGTCCGCCGGCGTGAAGGAAGCCCCGCTGACGGTGAACAAGGAGGACGTCGCCCGGCTGGCCGTCCGCTCCGTCGAAGCCGGCAAGACGCTGGTGTGGGCGCCGCCGACGTTCCAGTGGGTCATGATGATCCTCAAGCACATCCCGCGCCCGATCTTCCGCAAGCTGCCGATCTGATCCCGGGCGGCGGGGCGTCGTAAAGCGGCGCCTTCGTTTCGATCCCCCGGGCGCCGTCCGGGCAACGGCCCGGCGAAGCCCCGGCACCGTCGCACAAGCGGCGCGGTCGGGGTCCGGCGCATGTGCGACACTGGTCGCATGGCAGAAAGCACCACGCCGCCCACCACCGCGGCGACCCCGGCCGACGACGCCGCGGCCGACGCCCCCGCGCGCGTCGGCCGCGACCGGCGACCCGACCCGTTCGCCACCGACCCCGTCGGCGAGATCTTCGCCGACGATCAGCTGTCGCTGAAGCACACCGCCATCGGCATGGTGGCGGCGGCCGTCGGCGGCGCAATCGTCGCGTTCGTCGCCTGGTTCCTGCTGCGCGGCATGTCGCTGCCCGCGTTCGGCGGCTCGCTGGTCACCCGCGCGGTCTCCTCCGCGGTCACGGTGGTCCTGCTGCTCACCGTCACGGTGCTCCTCCACCAGTGGGCCACGCGCGGCGCCGGACGACGGTCGCGGTGGGCCGAGTTGCTCACCTACGTCGTGGCCTACCTGTCACCGGCGGCACTGGTCGTGTCGACTCTGGCCATCCCGCTGGGTTCGACCCGCCTGTACCTGGACGGCATCAGCATCGACCAGGAATTCCGCACCGAATACCTCACCCGCATGACCGCGGAATTCGGGCTGAACGACATGGCGTACATCGACGTCCCGTCGTACTACCCCGCCGGCTGGTTCCTGCTCGGCGGACGATTCGCCGCGCTGCTGGGCCTGCCCGGCTGGGAGGTGTTCCAGCCGTGGGCGCTGATCACCCTGGCCACCGGCGGATCGCTGCTGGTGCCGGTGTGGCAACGGCTGTCCGGCTCGTTGCCCGTCGCCGCCGGCATCGCGCTGCTGACGACGGCCATCGTCCTGTCCACCACCGCCGACGAGCCCTACGCCGCAATCATCGCCATGGGCCTGCCTGCGCTGGCCGTCATGGCCCGGCGGGCGCTCGCCGGCGCCTGGTCGGCGACCATCGGAGTCATCGTCTTCCTGGGCATCTCCGCCACCTTCTACACCCTGCACACCGCGGTCGGCGCCCTCATCGTCGTCACGTTGACCGTCGCGGCCTGCGCGGCGGAGCGGTCGTGGCGGCCCGTCGCAAAGCTCGTGCTGATCGGCGCAGGGTCCATGCTCATCGCCGCCACCGTGTGGGGCCCCTACCTCTGGGCCAGGCTGACCGGCGCGCCGTCGTCGGGTGCGACAGCCATGAACTACCTGCCCGACAACGGCGCTCGCGTGCCGCTGCCGATGTTCGCCGCATCCGTCATCGGGCTGATGTGCCTGCTCGGGCTGATCTGGATGGTGGTGCGCATCCTGGAGCCCGACACCCGCGCCATCGTCATCGGCCTGACCGTCATGTACGGCTGGGCCGTCGCATCGATGATCGCGACGCTGGCCGGGAGAACGTTGCTCGGCTTCCGCCTCGAGACGCCGATCACGCTCATGCTGGCCACGGCCGGCGTGTTCGCCATCGCCGACATGAGACTCAACGGCGTCGAAAAACTGTGGCCCGACGCCGTGCGGCCGGCCATCGCGCGGACGATCAGCGCCGTCGCCGCGGTCGTGATCTTGCTCGCGGGAATCGGCTACGCGCAGTCGATCCCCACCAGGCTCCACGGACCGATCGACCTGGCGCACACCGACACCGACGGCTACGGCGAACGCGCCGACCGTTTCGCCCCCGATGCCGGCGTCCATTACGGCGACATCGACGCCGCGCTGCGCGATGCCGGCCTCGAACCGACCGAATCGGTCGTCCTCACCGACGAACGCAACTTCCAGGCGTATTTCCCCTGGTACTCATTCCAGGCCCTGACCAGCCACTACGCCAACCCGCTGGGCGAGTTCGACCGTCGCAACGCCGCCATCGAGGAATGGGCGACGATGACCGACCCCGACGAGCTCGTCGCGGCGATGGACGCAGACCCGTGGCGCGGGCCCGACGCCATCGTCGTCCGCGGCGATTCCACCGACCCGGATTCGCGGTACACCATCGACCTGGCCGACGACATCTACCCCAACAACCCGAACGTCCTCTTCCGCGGAGTCGCCTTCGACCCGGCCGTTTTCCGGGGGCACTGGACGACCACCCAAATCGGGCCTTTCGTCGTCTTGATTAGGCAATAGGGGCCTTTTCCGTAGACTGTTTTCCCGTGTCTGCCGAAACCAGTGAAATCACGAGGTCCCCGGATCCCGACGAACCCGTCGTGACCGTCGACCGCATCGAACGCCCGCCGATGGACGGCCCGAAGCCCTCGAAGGGGGTTCGGATCGCCGCCATCGCGGCGGGCATCATCGGTTTTCTGTGCTTCGTGGCGCTGCCCTTCCTGCCGGTCGTCCAGACCCAGTCGTCGCTGCACTGGCCCCAGAACGACAGCCTCGAGTCGGTCGACGCGCCCCTGATGGCGCAGGCCCCGATTTCGCTGTCGCTGGACGTGCCCTTGTCGCTTGCCGACGAACTGCCGGAGGGTCGCTCGCTGCTGGTCGGCACGTTGCCGCCGGATTCGAAGGACCCGACGGCCGAGGGCCTGCAGGTGCGGCGCATCGACGGTTCGGTCGACGTCGTCGTCCGCGACCGGGCGATCCTGACGCTCGACGAGGATCAGGTCGCGGCCAACCGCGGCGGCGTCATCTCCATCCGCTCGGACCATGAGCGCACCGAAGCGTTCGTCGAGGGCGCCGTCGACGCCGAGGGCGAACCCCTGCGCGGCGTCGTCGACGAGGACATCCGGCCGCAGACGGTGGGCATCTACACCTCGCTGCCGGCCGACGGCGACGCCGCCGCGGCGGTGGCCGCCGGCCTGAACCTCGACATGGAGATCGACAGCCGCTACACGTCGAAGCCGACGATCATCAAGTACATCGTCATGTGGCTCGGTCTGCTGATGGCCGTGGTGTCGTTGTGGGCGCTGCGGCGCATCGACAAGGTCGACGGTTCGACGCCGACCCCGTGGCTGCGCAAGGATGCCTGGCAGATCAAGCCGCTGGATGCCCTGGTCGGCTTCATCCTTCTCGTGTGGCACTTCATCGGCGCGAACACGTCCGATGACGGCTACATCTTCACCATGGCCCGCGCCTCCGACGAGGCGGGGTACATGGCCAACTACTACCGCTGGTTCGGCGTCCCCGAGTCGCCGTTCGGCGCCCCGTACTACGACCTGCTGGCCCTGATGGTCAAGGTGTCCACGGCGTCGGTGTGGATGCGCCTGCCGGCGCTCATCGCCGCGTTCGCCATCTGGTTCCTGCTGTCGCGTCTGATCATCCCGCGCCTGGGCAAGGACATCGCCGAGCGTCGCGTTGCGTACTGGTCGGCGGCCGGCGTGCTGCTGGCGTTCTGGCTGCCGTACAACAACGGCCTGCGCCCCGAGCCGGTCGTCGCCCTGGGCGCCCTGCTGACGTGGGTGTTCATCGAGCGTGCGATCCTCACCCGCCGCCTGTTCCCGGCGGCCCTCGGCGTCATCGTCGCCACGCTCGCCCTGAGCTGCGGTCCGACCGGTCTGATGGCCGTCGCCGCGCTGCTGGCGGGTCTGCCGATGCTGGTGCGCATCGTCGTCGATCGCCACGAGGCCCTCGGCGGCGGCGCCAAGGCCCCGCTGATGCAGACCATGCCGTTCCTCGCCGCGGGCACCGCGATCCTGGTGGCGGTCTTCGGCGACCAGACGCTGGCCACGGTGCGGGAATCCACCCGCGTGCGCGGCATCGTCGGCCCGTCCATGCCGTGGTACGAGGAGCCGATCCGTTACTACTGGATGATCCTCCAGTCGGTCGACGGTTCCTTCACCCGCCGCTTCGCCGTGTTGGCCGCGCTCACGGCCCTGGCGATCACCATCGCCGCGCTGCTGCGCCACCGGACGGTGCCGGGCGCCCTGGCGGCGCCGGCGACGCGCCTGGTGTTCATGTTCGTGGGCACGATGTTCTTCCTGACCTTCACGCCGACGAAGTGGACCCACCACTTCGGCGTGTACGCGGGCATCGGCGCCGCCCTGGCCGCCCTGGCGGCGATGGCGATCTCGCATTGGGCCGTCGGCTCCCGCCGCAACCAGGTCCTGTTCGCGGGCGTGGCCATCTTCATGCTGGCGTTTTCCCTGATGGGCATCAACGGCTGGTGGTACGTCTCGGCGTACGGCGTGCCGTGGTTCGACAAGACCGTGCAGCTCAACGGCGTCGAGGCCGGCAACATCGTCATGGTCATCGCCGTGCTCACGCTCGCCGCAGGTGCGGTGCTGCAGTTCGTGCAGGAGTTCCGCGGCGAGGATCGCAAGCCGTCGACGCTGGCCGCGCGACTGCGCCTGGGCACCATCGCGGCGTCGCCGTTCGCGGTGGTCAGCTTCATGGTGGTCATTTTCTCGGTGCTCAGCCTGGGCAAGGGCTTCGTTTCCCAGTACCCGGCGTACTCCGTCGGCCTGGGCAACATCCGCGCGCTGACGGGCAAGACGTGCAACCTGGCCGAAGACGTGCTCATGGAAACCGACCCGAACCAGGGGTACCTGACCCCGGTCGGCGGCGTCTCCCTGGGCGATTCCCTCGATCCGGAGGGCAATGCCCGCGGCTTCACCCCGAATGGTCTGCCGGGCGAGATGACGGCCGACGCGGTGTGGGTCAACGACGGCCAGACGAATGCCGACCGCAGCGAGAACCCGGATTCCAACTGGGTCTCCGGCGGCGAGGGCGCGTCGACGGACGGCGGTTTCGAGGCCGAAGCCGGCGTCAACGGTTCGCGTGCGACGTTGCCGTTCGACCTCGATGCGAAGCGCATCCCGGTGTTGGGTTCGTACTCGGAGGACGTTCAGGTCCCGGGTTCGCTGACGACGTCCTGGTACGAGCTGCCGGAGCGTTCCGAGTCGCATCCGCTGCTGGTGGTGTCGGCCGCGGGCCGCATCTACCATCACGACATCAACGGCGTGAAGCAGAAGGGCCAGAAGCTGATGGCCGAGTACGGCCGGTGGGATGGCGAAAACTGGGTGACGCTGCACGAGGCCGAGCCGTTGGACATCGGCCCGGCTCCGACGTGGCGCAACCTGCGTTTCCCGACGGCCGACATTCCGGAGGAGGCCACGGCGGTGCGCCTGGTGGTGTCCGACGAGAATCTGGCGAAGGACGAGTGGATCGCGCTGACCCCGCCGCGCCTGGCGGAGCTGAAGCCGATGCCGGAGGTCATCGATTCGTCGGTGCCGACCATTCCGGACTGGGCGGTGGCGTTCCAGTTCCCGTGCCAGCGTCCTTTCGATCACTTTGCGGGTGTGGCGGAGAATCCGAAGTACCGCATCACCCCGGACCGTGAGCTGAAGGTGTCGTCGACGGATACGTGGCAGTCGCTGTCGGCGGGTGGCGTGCTGGGCATGTCCGATGCGGTCAACGAGTCGGTGGCCGTCCCGGCGTACCAGAAGGACGATTGGAACCGTGACTGGGGCATCGTCGAGGCGCTGCAGTCCCGTCCGAATCCGGATGGCGTGCGTCCGGGGCCGGCGGTGATCCAGTACGAGGAGATCACCCGTTCGGGTCTGTGGTCTCCGGGGCCGATGATCGTGGAGGAGGATTAGTCCTCCCGGGCGGGGACGTTGCGTGACGACGTCCACGTCCCCGCCGTCCGGCCGGTGAACCCGGGTGTCCTTCCTTCGGGAGGGGTGCCCGGGTTCCGTCGTTTTCCGGCGCGGTCGTCGGGTGCGGGCGGCGGCGCGGCGTCATTTCGCGGACAATGGGGCGGTGAGCACTTTCGACGACATCGGACATGACGGTCTCCCGGATGAGGGAGCTTCGGCCGGCGACCGCCCGCCCATCCTCGTCGCGGCGGTCGTCGTCACGGATGAGCGGGGGCGGGTCCTCACCGTCCGCAAGAGGGGCACGGATCGTTTCATGCTCCCCGGCGGCAAGCCGGAGGAGGTGGTCTCCGCGGATGGGGGCGGGCGTCGTGAAGCACCGGCGGAAACCGTGGTCCGGGAGTTCCGCGAAGAATTGGGCGCGGAGCTGGACCCGGACAAGCTGTCCGAATGGGGCGTCGCCGCCGATGCCGCGGCGAACGAGCCGGGTCGCGTCGTGGTGGGGCATCACCAGCGGTATCTGGGGCGGGCGCCGGAGGTGTCGCCGTGCGCGGAGATCGAGGAGATCCGGTGGGTGGATCCGCATGCGCCGACCGGTCGGCTCGCGCCGATGCTGGCCAACCACACGCTGCCGCGGCTCCGCGACGGGGCGCCGGCGCGCGTGATCTCCTCCGTGACGGTCTTCGCCGGTTCCACCGCCGGCACCGACCCGGCGTGGCGGGCCGCCGCCGTCGAGCTGGGACGCACGTTGGGCCGCGAACGCGTCGAATTGGTCTACGGGGGTGCGGCGATCGGGTTGATGGGCGCCGCCGCCGACGCCACGTTGGACGCCGGCGGCGCCGTCACCGGCGTGATCCCGACGTTGCTGCGCGACCGGGAAATCGCCCATCGCGGCCTGACCCGCCTGGAGACGGTGGACACGATGTCCCAGCGCAAGGACCGCATGTACGCCCTCGGCGACGCCTTCGTCGCGCTGCCCGGCGGCGCCGGGACGTTGGAGGAGTTCTTCGAGGTGTGGACCCGCCAGCACATCGGCATCCACCAGCAGCCCGTGGCCCTCGTCGGGCCGGGCGGGTTCTGGGGGCCGTTGGTGGACCTCATCGAGTCGCTGGTCGACGGGGGCCTGGTGCACCGCAAGCACCTGGATTCGCTCATCGTCGTGGAGGATCCCGCCGAGCTGCTGCCGCGGTTGTGCGCGTGGCGCGCGCCCGGCACGAAGTGGTCGTAGCGCCCCCGCACCCCGTGGGCGCGACACCCGCCCGGCACGGGGGCGCGACGTGCTTCCGGCGCCGACGGGGCACCACTCCCCCGACATGACGACGCGCGGTCGGGGCCCCTTCCCCAGGGCCCCGACCGCGCGTCGGGTTCATTCGGCCGCACCGGACCGAGGTCCCTTCCCCTGGACCTCGATGGCGCATGGCCGTCGTATAAGGCCGTGGCATTCGGCGGTGGCATACGGCCGTGGCGGCCGGGCGCCCCACCCCGTGACATGGTGGGGCATCGCGTTCGGACCGCGCCCGCCGACCGACTAGCGGGTCGCGCCCGCCAGCAGCGCCACCACGTCGGAGTAGGTGGCCAGCTCGACGACCTCGCGCGAATCCGTCTTGCCGTCGTTGATCTCTTCGGCCTCGTCGGTGGCCGGCGCTGTCTCGCCGATCTCCTCCAGCTGGTCCTCGGGGACGTTGCCCGAGCCGATGGCCTGCTCGAGGAAGGCGATCAGGAGGTCGATCTGGGCCTGGTCCAGGCCGGCGGCGTCGGCGGCGTCGCGGACGGCGGCGATGCTCTCGCTGAAGTCGGCGTTGGCGGAACCGGCCTTGACGGCCTCGATGATCGCGTCGACCAGCTCGGAGGTGGCCACCGGGGAGTCGGTCCCGGTCGCGTCGTCGCCGCCGATCACGTCGGCGGTCTCGT
Organism: Corynebacterium freneyi; assembly: GCF_030408835.1. NCBI lineage: Bacteria > Bacillati > Actinomycetota > Actinomycetes > Mycobacteriales > Corynebacteriaceae > Corynebacterium > Corynebacterium freneyi. The sequence goes on along the minus strand of NZ_CP047357.1, from coordinate 92,847 downwards.
CGCCGCCGGTCGTGGCGTCGTCTTCGTCGGCGGCGTCGTCGCCGAAGATGCCGGCGGTGTCGAGGCTGCCCGCACCCGGCGCGGCGCGGCCGGACGGCGGGGACACGGCATCGGCGTCGACTCCGGTGTCTTCCTCGGTTTCGGCGCGGCGCTCGCCGGTCTTCACGGCGTCGGACTTTTCGTCGCGGGTGGCGCCGGCACCCTCGGGGGCCGCACCGGCGGCGAGGGCGTCGAGCTCGGCCTTCGTGCCGTTGAAGGTGTTCAGGTCGACCGGGGTGTTGATGCCGGGCACGCGGCCGGTGCTGGATCGCTGCCAGAACAGGGGCTCGTCCCAGCCGCCGGGCAGGTTGGTCGGCGGCGTGTTCTGGTATGCGGCGAACCACAGCGGGTAGCCGGTGAAGGCGCTGGTGTCGCCCATCTTGACGGACCAGAACCAGCGGAAGGTGTAGATCATCGGCGTGCGGCCGGTCTTCAGTTCGACGCGCTGGAGGAACGTCGCCGTCCACTTCTCCAAGGCGGCGGGGGACATGCCGGCGTCGAGCTCGATGTCGAGAACGGGCGGCAGGGTACGGGCGTCGGCGGGCTGCAGCTTGAGGGCTTCGGCGTAGGCGTCGGCCTGGACGATGGCATCGCGGTCCGGGTGGGCCTTGTGGTAGCTGCCGATGATCAGGCCGGCGTCGTGGGCGGCCTTGGAGTCTTCCGCGAAGTAGGTGCTCAGGCCTTCCTTTCCGTCGGTGGCCTTGATGAAGGCGAACTTTTCGCCGGAGGCGGCGACCTGCTCCCAGTTGAGCTTGGCGCCGTTGGGGCGCTGCCACTTGGAGACGTCGATGCCGGTGGGCGACGTTGCGGTGAAGGCGTCGGCGGGTGCGGGGGTCACGAGGCCGAGGGCCATGGGCAGGGCGGCGGCGAGGGCGACGAGTGCGTTCGCGCGGCCACAGCGTGCCCCCGAACGCTGCCGGGACGCGGGGAAGGTCACGGTGCGGAGGTTCATGGTTCACCACCATACGGCACAATTGCCTCTCTAGTCACACGAGTAACACCAATAACATGCCCCGGACCGTATTTTTACTGGGGTTTTCGTGCTTGAACCAGCGGAATTCCTGCTTGACGACGCCTACGGAGACCCTTTTCGCCCGATGCACCCCGATTCTCCGGTGATTACCGCCCGGCACCGTCGACGGCGAGACGGGAGGCCTTCTCCATCCTCTTCGCCGCACGCCAGCACGCGACCAGCGCCACACCACACAGCGCCCATAGCGTCGCGTACCACCACACGCCCCACGCGTCCGGCCACGTGTAGTTCCACAGGAAATGCATCGCGAACGCCGCACCCGGGCCGCCGAGGCCGAACGCCCACCGCGCAGGCGTCGTCAAGCGCGGATGCAACAGCGCCACCCCGACGCCGAATCCCGCCACGCCCGAAAAGAACACGTGCAGGCCGGGGCCGAAGATCGAACGGACCAACCACGTGTCCAGCAGACCGGCGACGTCGGAGTTCGGGTCGTCGAGCGCTCCGGAGGCGCCGTACTGGATCGTTTCGATGAGCTCGAAACCCAACCCCACGAAGATGCCCACGAGCAGGCCGTCCCACGGACGGTTCCACGGGCGCGGCAGAGCCAGGAGGATCAGCGCGATGCCCAACGACTTGCCGACCTCCTCCGGCCACGCCCCCGCCAGCGACGCCTCCGCGGCCTCCCACCCCAGTGCCGTCGCGATGGTCGTCATCGAATCGGCGACGGAGATGACGAACACGAACGACGCCCCAGCACCCCACGCCAACGCCAGCAACGGCCACGCACCGGCCGGACGCCACAGGACGCTGCGCGACAGCAACCACCAGACCAGGCCGATCACCGCCGCCGACACCACCGCACCGAATCCCAGCGACACGGGAGTGATCAGGCCGAACACCATCAACGACACCACGTTGGCCGCAAAGCCCGCCGCGATGAGCGGCACGATGACGAGGAAGGCCCAGATGTTGCGGGACGGCACCGCGCCGGGGCGGGAATTCGGGGCGGCGTCCGACCAATGACGATTGCCGGCGTGCGGCGGAGGATTCATCGGCGCACCCATCACTCCTCACCCGCCCGGACATCGGCGAGGATCGTCGCGGCGGCGGCGTCGACAGCGTCCCCGCCGCCCGACACGATGGCGACGATGGCGGAGGCGCCGGCCTCGTCGTCATCGTCCTCCTCGCCGAGCACGATGACCCGGTACACGGTGCCGTAGACGTCCTCCACCGGCGAACCGGACCAGGCGATCAGGCCCGGCGCGTGCGGGGTTTCGGCCGGCCGCAGGTCCGGGGCCGGGTCGTCGCTGAACAGCGCGGCGCGCAGGGCGCGGGCGCCGAAGCGCGGCAGGTCCTCGACGTCCACGGCGGATCGGCTTTCGATGACCACGTCGCCACAGGTGAACTGGTGCGCGCCGATCGTCAGCGCAAACTCGCGCGTGCAGTCGGGTTCGCCATCGCGAACGTCGAAGGACGCGGCGAAGGGGGCGGCGTCGCCGCCGAGGACGACCGTGCGCACCGACTCAAGCGACGCCGCCTCCTCGCCCTTCATCGCGGACAGTCCGGCCGCCAGAGCCACCGGCGCCAGCGACGCGGCAAGCGCCACCGCACCGACGACGGCGACCATGCGCCCGGCACCCCGGCTTCCCCCGCCTGCCCCGAATCGGTTGTGATCCATCCGCTCATGATGCCACGGGGCCCCCGCAGTCGAGCGCCATTCACGTCGGAAACCTCAAGGCCACGGCGTCGTCGAGCACCGGATCCGGGGCCGTCCCTAAACTGGGCCGCATGACAGACGAGAACGTGACCACGAGTTCCTCCGACGCCACGACCGCCGCCTCCGCCGCCGCCTCCGCCACCGACTCCGGGGCCACCGCCAAGCCGGTGCCCTCCCCCGCCGACGACCTGTACCGCCACGTCAACGGCGCGTGGATCGACTCGCACGTCATTCCCGCCGACCGCGCCGTCGACGGCGCGTTCCACAAGCTGCGCGAGGAATCCGAGAAGGCGGTCCGCGCGATCGTCGAGGACGCCCCGGCGGATTCGCGCATCGGCGTTCTCTACGGCGGTTTCATGGACGAAGCCGCGATCGAGGCGGCCGGCATCGATGCCCTGGCGCCCGACATCGCCGCCATCGACGTCGATGATCGCGACGATCTCGCCGAGGCGCTCGGCGCCCTCGACCGCATCGGCGTGACCGGCCCGGCGGCGTTTTGGGTGGAGAAGGACTCGTCGTCGGACGAGGCGATGCTCTACCTGGTCCAGGCCGGTCTCGGCCTGCCGGACGAGGCCTACTACCGCGAGGAGGCCCACGCCGAGACGCTCGCCGCCTACCGCGGGCACGTCGAGTCGATGCTGCAGCTGTTGGAGGATTCCACGGTCTGCGCCGGCGACTTCGAGGGCTTCGACGGCCTCGATTCCTTCCCTCTGCACGACCTGCCCGACGCCGCCCGCCGCATCGTCGACTTCGAGATGACGCTGGCCGAGGGCCATTGGGACGTCGTCGCCAGCCGTGACGCCGTGCGCACCTACAACCTCACCGCCCTGACGGACCTGCCGGCCGGGTTCCCGTGGGCACGTTGGTTCGCGCAGATGGGCGTCGGCGCCGAAGCGGGCGGCCAGGAGGCTGCGGACATCGACCGGATCGTCGTCATGCAGCCGACCTACCTCGAGCACCTGGCCCGCGTGTGGCGCGACGCCGACCTGGACGACCTGCGCCTGTGGGCCCTGTGGCGGGTGCTCAAGGCGCGAGCGCCGTACCTGGGCGCGGCGTTCGTCGAGCAGAACTTCGAGTTCTACGGCAAGACCCTGTCCGGCGCGGAGGAGCTGCGCGCCCGCTGGAAGCGCGGCGTCGGCCTCGTCGAGGGGGCGCTGGGCCAGGAGGTCGGCAAGGAGTACGTCGCCCGGCACTTCCCGCCGGAGCACAAGGAACGGATGCTCGAGCTCGTCGACTACCTCCTCGAGGCGTACCGCGAGCGCATCACCGACCTCGAGTGGATGACGTCGGCCACCCGCGAGCGCGCCCTGGAGAAGCTCGGCCTGTTCAAGGCCAAGATCGGCTACCCCGACAAGTGGCGCAGCTACGAGGGCCTCGAGTTGACCGGCTCCTTGCTTGACGACGTCCGCCGCGCGTCCGCCTTCGGCCACGACTATGAGGTGGCCAAGTTGGGCAAGCCGGCCGACCGCGACGAGTGGTTCGCCACGCCCCAGACGGTCAATGCGTTCTACAACCCGGTGGTCAACGACATCACGTTCCCCGCGGCGATCCTGCAGCCGCCGTTTTTCGACCCGGACGCCGACGCCGCCGCGAACTTCGGGGCGATCGGCGCGGTCATCGGCCACGAGATCGGCCACGGCTTCGACGACCAGGGGTCGCAGTACGACGGGCACGGCAACCTCAACCAGTGGTGGACCGACGCCGACCGCGCCGCGTTCGAGGGGTTGACGGACAAGCTGGTCGAACAGTTCGACGGCCTCGTGCCCACCGGCCTGCGCGAACTCGGCGAAACCGGGGTCGGCGTCAACGGCAAGTTCACGCTCGGCGAAAACATCGGCGACCTCGGCGGCCTGGGCATCGCCGTCGTCGCGTACCGCCGCTGGCTCGCCGACCAGGGGCGGGAGACCTCCGTGGAGAAGGACCCGGCCGCCTACCGGGGGTTGTTCCTGTCGTGGGCGCTGGTGTGGCGCACGGCGATCCGCCCGGAGATGAGCCGCCAGTACCTCGCCATCGACCCGCACTCGCCGGCGGAGTTCCGCTGCAACGTCATCGTCGGCGACATCGACGAGTTCCACGTCGCCTTCGATGTTCAGCCGGGCGACGGCATGTGGCGCGATCCCGCCGAGCGCGTGACCATCTGGTAGCCGCACTCGGCTCGGCGGCCCCGCTCCGGCGACTACGCCGAGTGGGGGCGGTGCGGGGAATCGCCGACCGCGTGGGCATCCGCGTCGGCCGAACCTCCTCGCTCCGCGTTTGCGCCGGCCGGCAGGTGCCGTGCGTTGAGCTCGCGGAACAGCGCGGTGTTCATGCGGAACGCCAGCACGGCTTCGACGACGATGCGGTCGCGGACGTCGCCGCGGAGGTCCAGGGCGTCGAGCCGGTCGCGGTAGGCGTCTCGGTAGGGCTTGATCTTGCCCACGGCGGAGAAGTCGTAGAACCTCGCCCCGTCGCCGTCGATGTCGTAGTGGTCGCGGAGCCGTCGGGCGATGATCTGCCCGCCGGACAGGTCGCCGAGGTAGCGGACGTAATGGTGCGCCAGCAGCGCCGATGCGTCGCGGTTGCGGCCGAGTTCGGTAAGGCGGTTGACGTAGGCGGCGGTCGACGGCAGCGCCTCGATCGACGAACGCCACCGCGGCCCGACCAGGAACGCCAGGTCGCGTTCAAGCGCGTCATGGCGTTCCAGACGTGCGTCGGCGATCGCGGCGCCCTCCGGGGTGTCTGCGACGGCGCGCACGGAATCCTCGAGCGCGCCGTAGATGAACCACAGCTGCCCGGCCAGGTCGGCGGCGGCGCCGGGGGTGAGTTCGCCGTCGAGGAGGGCGGTCATGAATCCGGAGTTTTCGGCGTCGTCGTGGACGGCGGCGGTGGCTTCGCGGAGTCGGATGGTCAGTCGTTCGGTGGTCGTCCGGAGCATGTCGCCCCTCCTTCGGTGTCGGTGGTTCAGTGTCGGTGGTTCGGGTGTTCGGTTGCGGTCGGCGTGGGGTGCCGTCCGCGTGCGGGCACGATGACGGGGTTGCCGCCGGAGTCGGCGAGGACTTCCACGTCGAGGCCGTAGACCTCTCCGATGAGGTCGGCGGTCAACGTGTCGGCCGGGGCTCCCGCGGCGACGACGCGGCCGCCGTCGAGGACGACGATGTCGTCGGCGTGGGCTGCGGCGGCGGCCAGGTCGTGGAGGACCACGACGACGGCGACTCCCTCGCGGGCGCGGGCGCCGATGAGCCTCAGCATCGCCTCCGCGTGGCGCAGGTCGAGGGCGGCGGTGGGTTCGTCGAGAAGCAGAACCGGAGTGTCCTGGACCAGCACGCGGGCGCAGTGCACGCGGGCGAGTTCCCCGCCGGACAGGACTGTGACGGGCCGGTCGAGCAGATGCGCCACATCGCAGTCGTCGATGACGCGGCGGCGCAGCTCCGGATCCGCCTCTCCCCAGGGGGAACGGCCGAATTCGATGACCTCTCCCGCCGTGAACGGCACCGTCGCCGGATGAGATTGGGGCAGCACGGCGCGCAGGCGGGCGCGGTCGCGGATCGGCACGGCGTGAAGATCCGCGCCATCGAGTTCGATGCGCCCGGAATCGGGTGCCTCGTCGCCCGACAGCGCCGCCAGCAGCGTCGATTTGCCGGCGCCATTGGGCCCGACGAGAGCCGTCACGCGGCCGCGGGGTGCGTGGACGGTGACGTCGTCAAGCAAGACGCGCCCACCCTTGCGGACCGTCACGCCCCGCGCCGACAGCCTCGACCGCGAGTCGGCGGGGCACGGAATCTCGGGCAGGATGTCGCGCAGGCTCGGGGTCTTCATCGCCGCACCGCCCGTCCGCCGCGCAACAGCAGCCAGAAGAACAGGGGGCCGCCGACCAGGGAGGTCAGCATGCCCAGCGGCAGATCGGCGCCGGTGACCAGGGTGCGCGCGGCGAGATCGGCCAGCGTGGCCACCAACGCGCCGCCGAGCAGCGACGCCGGCAGCAGCGCCGCATGGCCGGGGCCGAGGATGAGCCGCAGCGCATGCGGGACGACGAGGCCGATGAACACGATGATGCCGGAAAACGCCACGCCCACCGCCACGACCAGCGCCGTCAACGTGATGACGACGCGACGCAGCGTGACGACGTCGACGCCCAGATGCCCGGCCTGGGCCTCCCCCAAACCGAGCAGGTCGAGGCGTCGGGCCAGGGCCCACAACACGGCGGCCGCGGGAACGGTGGCGGCGGCGACGATGGCCGTCGACGTCCAGTCGCCGCCGGCGAAGCTGCCCATCTGCCAGAAGACGATGCGGTCGCGGGCGGCCGGTTCGGCGATGAACGTCAGAGCCGACACAAGGCCGCCGCACACCGCGTTGACCGCGACGCCGACGAGGATGATGCGGGCGACGTCCCGGCCGCCGCGGGCGGTGGCGGCGACGACGGCGGTGGCCAGCGCGCCACCGGCGAAGGCGCCGGCGGCGGTGGCCCAGCTCGCCGCAGTCGCGCCGAGGGCGGCGGGCAGCGCGGCACCGCCGGCGACGGTCACCGCGGCGGCCCCGACGGCGGCGCCGGAGGACACGCCGACCAGGCCCGGCTCGGCCAGCGGATTGCCGAACACCGCCTGCAGCGCCACGCCGGCGATGGCCAGCCCCGCGCCGACGAACAGCGCCAAGGCGATGCGCGGCAGGCGAACCTGCCACATCACCACGCCGGCCTCCCCGCCGGCGCCGACGATCGACTTCAGCGAGTCGGCCACGCCGGTGCCGTACTGGCCGACCGTCGCCGACCACAGGACCGTGGCCACCAGCGCCACCGCGAGGACGACGTGGACGATGACGGCCCGGCGGCGCCTGGCCCGGGCGGCCGCGTCGATGCGATCGTGCTCGGTGGCGGCCGCCACGGGGTCGGCGTCTGCCGCGGGGTCGGCGGGGCGCCGTGAAGCGGCATTGGAGGCCGAGACGGAAGCGGAGGCGCGGCCGCCGGAGCCGGTGGCGCGGCCGCCGACGGAGTGGGGCACCACTGTGGTCATGAGTCGGCCTTTCCGTAGAGCGCGTCGGCCATCGCCTCGATCACGCGCGGGGTGTTGGGGCCGAAGGACAGCAGCTGCGAGTCGGGGACGTCGATGACGCTGCCGTTTGCGCCGGCGGGGGTTTGCGCCATGCCCTGCAACGAGTTCAGGCCGTCGGGGCCGCCGATGGATTCGAGGCCGTCGCTCATGACGATCACCGTGTCCGGCGCGGCCTTGACCAGCGCCTCCGGCGTCAGCGGGGTGAATGCGGCGTCCAAGCCCAGGCCGTCGGCCGCATCGACGCCGCCGAGTCGCTCGATGAGCGACGACGCGCCGGAGTTCGGACCCGCGATCATCGCGACGGTGGTGCCGCGCAGGTAGAGCAGCATCATGCGCCGGCCGTCGGCGCGGTCGCGGGCGGCGCGGGTGGCGGCGTCGAGCTTGCCGACGATCGCCGCCCCGACCTCTTCGCCGTGCTCGCCCAGGCCCACCGATGTGGCGACCTGCTCGGCCAACTGCGCGATGGTGTCGGGCGTGCGCTGGTCGGGCATGCGGACGACGGCGATGCCCGCGGCGGCGACCGTGTCCAGCACCCGGGACGGGCCTATCGAACCATCGGTGAGGATCACGTCCGGGCGCAGTCTGAGGATCGACTCCGCGTTGATCGTGTGACCGCCCGGAGTGACCTGCGGCAGGTCCGCGGCACCCGGGAAATCGGTGGCGGTGTCGCGGCCGACCAGACGGTCGCCCAGTCCCAGCGCCCACACCATGCGCGACAGCGCGCCCGCACGGTCGAGGGTGAGGATCCGATCCGCGGACGTGACCTCCACCGGCGTGCCGTCCCAGTCGACGGTGACCGGCAGCGTCGGGCGCGGGTCGTCGAGGAGAACCTCCGGCGCCTCGGGCGGCAGCTGCGCCGAAACATGGCCGGCGGGGGCCGGGGAAGCGGCGTCGGCGGACGCGGAGGCCGATTCCCCCGCGCCGGAGCCCGCGTTCCCTCCCGCGTTCGGACCCGCGCATCCCGCGAGGCCGGCGATGAACACCACGCACAGAAGAACGGTGGCGATGGCGCCGGGTCGCCTGGTCAATGACGTCGGCATGTGGCTCCTGTTCGGTGTTGGCGGAGACAAATCGCTTAGGTTGCGCATAGCCTATGCTTAGTTAGGCCTGCCTTGCCGATGGATGTTAGCATCGGCCATCACTTGGCGGTCAAAGCGACCGCGCACAACGACACCGACGACCCGGACCGGTCCCGCAGCGGACCGGACACTGCATCGAGGAGCACTTTCATGAAGCACACCGCCGCCACCGCCCGCGCCGCCCGTGCACGCCGCACCATGCTCGCCGCCCCGACCATCGCGGCCGTCGCGCTGCTCGCCGCCTGCTCCGGCGGCGACGCGGACACCGACGCGGCCGACGCCCCCGCCGACGGCACGACCACCTCGACCACCTCGACCACCGACACGGCCGAGGCCGCCACCGAAACCACCGAAACCGCCGGCGCCACCGAAGCCGAGGTCAGCGCCAACGGCGTCACCGTGAAGGTCTCCCCCGCCGAGGACATCGCCGACGGTTCGGAGATCACCGTCACGCTGTCCGGCCTCAACCCGGCCTACGGCGGCTACTACCTGGGCATCTGCGGCGATCGCCCCGAGGGTTCGCCGGCCCCGGCGTGCACCGGCGACCGCACGGTGCCGGGCACTCAGGCGTGGCTGTCCAACCGCGGCGGAACGCAGCCGGTGCCGGAAAACGGAGAGGCGTCCGTGACGTTGACGGCCATGGCCGCCGGCGAGGGCGTCGATTGCCGCACGGATTCCTGCACCCTGAAGGTCTTCGGCGATCACTCGGAGGGTTTCGAGGACATCGTCGACGTGCCGGTGACCTTCGCGCCGTAACCCCGCCTCGCAGCGCCCGCGTTGTTGCGCCGATGCCCCGGACTCCCGCGTCGGCGCCTCGACGCGTGGGGCGCTCCTATGCTCGGCGTCATGAGCACCACCGCCGATTCAGACGCCGAAACCCCCGCGGCCGCGACTCGTCCCGGCCGCCACCGCATCGTGTTGTTGCCCGGAGACGGCATCGGCCCGGAGATCGTCGACGCCTGCCGTCCGGTTCTTGCAACGGCGTTTCCCACCTGGGACTTCACCGACGCCCCGATCGGCTGGGAGTGTTGGCGCACCGGCGGTGATCCGGTCCCGCCGCAGACGTGGCGGGCGTTGGAGTCCTCGGATGCCGCGCTGATGGCCGCGATCACCTCGAAGCCGGCTCGGGAGGCGGAGGCGGAACTCGCCGCCGACCTGCGCGGCACCGGCCTGACCTACCGTTCGCCGGTGCTGCAGCTGCGCCAGCGGCTGGACCTGTTCGCCAACGTGCGTCCGGTGGAGGATGTGCTTCACGACGAGCCGACGCGGACATCGCACGCCGCCGCATCCGCGTCACCCTCGACGGTGTCCGGCCCATCATCCGCCCCATCGTCCGAGCCGCGTTTCGGTTTCACCGTCGTCCGCGAAAACACCGAGGGGCTCTACTCGCACGACTTCTCGATGCGCGGCGCCACCGGACGCGATTCCACCTCTGCCGCGGATCCGGCGATGGCGGGGATCTGGGAGGCGGTGGCGCACGACCCGACGGTGGCCCGCTCGACCCCGGAGGACACCGCCGTCGCATTGCGCGTGACCACCGGTTTCGCGTGGCGGCGCCTGCTGCGCACCGCGGCGACACTGACCGGGCGGGCCGCCGACCCGTCGCTGCGGCTGGTGACCGTGGCCGACAAGCCAAACATCCTGCGCGAATCCGGGGCGATCATCCGCGACGCCGTCGAAGAGGTCGCCGCCGAATTCCCCGACGTGGACTTCGACATCGCCAACGCCGACGCGGTGGCCATGCGAATGGTCACACAGCCGCGCAGTTTCGACGTCATCGCCGCCGAAAACCTCCTCGGCGACATGCTCTCCGACCTGGGCGCCGGGCTGATGGGCGGGCTCGGGCTGCCGTCGTCGGGCAACATCGGCGCCGACCGCGCCGTGTTCGAACCCGTCCACGGGTCGGCGCCCGACATCGCGGGCCGCGGCGTCGCCAACCCGGCGGCGTTCCTGCTGTCGGCCGCGATGTGCGCCGACCATCTCGCGCACCGGAGCGACGACCGCAATCACAGCGACGACGCGGCCAACGACCTTCGCCACCGGGCGACTCGCCTGCGGGCGGCGGTCATTGCCACGCTGAAAACCAACCCGACGCCCGACCTCGGCGGCACGAACACCACCTCCGGGTTCGCGGGCGACGTGGTCGCCCGGCTGACGTCGTAAAGCAACCAAACAGCCCCACATGAACGGAAGGCGCCGCCCCACCCGGTGCTACGGGTGCGGCGGCGCATTCGGACCGGACGCGTGCGGGCCTACTGGAACTGGCTGAGATCGATGTTCTGCAGCGGATCCGACTCGCGGGCGTCGTCCTCCGGCGGCAGCGGCACCTCGCACAGCACCGTCGTCGCGCCCGACGGGTCGGCGATGGTCGCCAGCGGCCCGAACTCGGTGTCCTGCACCGGCACGATCACCTCGCCGCCGAGCTCCTGGGTGCGCATGACGGCGCGGCCGATGTTCTCCACGCCCAGGTACGCCAACCACCCGATGAAGGAACCCTCCTGCTCGGGGCCGGCGACCTGCGGCCCGGCGACGAGACCGGCGAAAGGTGCCCCGCCCTCCATCGCGACGGCGTACACGCCCTGCTCGGTGCGGGCGCGCACGGCAATGTCCCAGCCGAAAAGCTCGTGGTAGAAGGCCACGACGTCATCGAAGTCGGCGACGTCGCCGGCGACCAGCTCGAACCACACGGGGGCGCCGGGCTCGCCGGCGGCGACGAACGCCTGCTCGCCGGGCTGCTCCAGCAGACCCACCAGCGCGCCGGCCGGGTCGACGATGACCGCCATCGCACCGCCGTCGACGAGCGCCACCGGCTCGCGCGCCACGTCCGCACCCAGCTCGCGGGCCTTCGCCACGACGCCGGCGACGTCATCGACGTGGAAGTTCACGCGCCACTGGTCGGCGGTGGCCGATGACGCGGCGGAACCGTCCCGCTCATCGGCGGCGAAGAGGACCGACACGGGCATGCCCATCAGCTTGGCCACGCGGCGGCCTTCGCCCTCGCCCGAGGCCAGGAACTCCCACCCCATGAGCTCACGGTAGAAACGCTCCGACTTGCGGGGCGCGCTGGACACCAGGTCGACGCGGACGGGCATTCCGAACTCGGCGGGGAAAGCGGGCATGAGGTCCTCCACGGGTGATGCTCGTACTTCTGCGCGGGGTTCGCGCACGTCGGGACATGGTACCGGAGCGATTCCGGGTGCCCGGCGGCGCTTGCTTGACGACGGCCCGCGTGGCGCGTGACCCACCCCAATTTTTTTCGAATGCCGATCGATGTCACTCGCGTGCTCCGCCTCCAATTTTGACGGACATCCGATCTCCTCTTCCCCGCCCGGACCCCCTCACCCGGCGAGTCCACCTGTGCACGATCCTTGCTCTCAGGTATGGTCAAGCCATAAACACCGACCCCGCTCACTGCAACCGGCTTGCGCCACCTGCAGCGATGGGTCGGTTTTCATCTTCAGGCGGGGGCACGGTGCAGTACACGAAGAAGCACTTGAACTATGAAGAGCAAGTCGGCTTGCTCGCGGACCGGGGCCTCGCCATAGAGGACCGTGGCGATGCGGTCCGACAACTGAAGAGAATCGGGTATTACCGGCTCTCCGCCTACACGTACCCCATGCGCGAGATTGCCCCGCAGACGGACGCAAACACAGGCCGGCCTCGTCGGCAGGACCGCTTCCGCCCGGGGTCGCGCTTCGCCGACGCGGTCGCCCTCCACGATTTCGATCACAAGCTGCGACGTCTGCTGCTTTCCACGATCCAGGAAATCGAAGTCAGTCTCCGGACTCAGGTTGCCTACCACGTGGGAAAGAGAAGCCCATTCGCCCATCTCGATATCCGGCATCTCAACGAAGATGAGTGCAGGCGTTTGACCACGATCCCCGGTGAATCCCGCACCCAGTACGAGTACTGGCGCGATGAGTACGATTCATTGCAGCAAAAGGCGAAGAAGGAAGATTTCGTGGCCCATTTCAACGCCAAGTATGGCGGTGAGGTCCCGCTTTGGGCCGCTACCGAGTTCATGACGATGGGAAGCCTCGTCAGCCTCTTCAAGCTGATGAAGCCCGAAGACTCACGTCGACTGTCGACCCATTACGGCGTCAAGAACCAGCAGATCCTGCGGGGCTGGTTCAAGGCTTTGAACACCCTCCGAAATCATTGCGCCCACAATGCTCGCGTCTGGAATCGCAGCACCATCTACCCGCCGAAGAAGATCAACATCACAATGGTCGACTCCGAGCTCCACCACCTGCAAGGCGCCGATCCGAACAAGATCTACTTTCTGGTCGCAATCACGGGCTACCTCGTCCGGCGCGTCAACCCGAACTCGCGTTTCGCCAGTGAGTTGACGACGTTGATGAAGAAGTTCCCCGCCGGAAGCGGATTCACGCCCGAAACCGAGATGGGTTTCACGCCGGGCTGGAACCGAGAAGCATTGTGGCGGGTCAGCTAAGCCGCACGACCGGCATTCGACCGCCCGCGTACTAGAACTGGACGTTGCGCCACTTTTCCGGGTCGAAGTCGTCGTCGGCGGTGGCCTCGTCGAAGTAGTCGTCGTCGACGTCTTCGGCGCGGGCGACGCGGGCGGAGACGCCTGCGACGGTCACGACGTCTCCGGCCCGCAGCTGACGACCGCGGCGAATGTCGACGTCCCCGTTGACCTGGACCTGACCTTCGGCGATGACTTCCTTGGCCAGGCCGCCGGTCTCGACGAGGTTGGCCAGCTTCAGGAACTGGCCGAGGCGGATGGACTCGTCGCGAATCGCTACGTCAAAAGGCTCCATGGGCTCAGCATGACACACGGCCATCACCGGCTGCCGAGGAGTCGACGCCAAACCGGCCCAACAAAAAGTAGACCACCCTGTTCGCGTCGCCACACCTCCTCGCCCCCCGCTTCCAAATGCGCAGTTCCGCGCGTCGATTACGGCAGGAAAATTGACAGACCGTTCGGTCTATTCCATGATGAGGTTCATGTCAGCCGCCCTCTCCGCGCCCCTCGCAGCCCGCACCGCCGACGCCACGCCCGCGCCCGGCGGCCGCGTGGGCGCTCCGGCAACCGCGACGGCCGGAGCCACGGCGACCGCATCCTCCCCGACCCCTGCCATCGCCCCGACGGCCGCATTTCGCTTGCCCTCCTCCCCCGCCGCGCGCCTGCACCATCAGATTCGCCTGCAGTGGCCGATCACCCGTCCGGAGCTGGCGGCGTCGACGGGCCTGTCGCAGCCGACCGTGGCACGCGGGGTGACGGCGCTTCTCGACGTCGGCCTCATCGAGGAACGCCCCGACTTGATCACGGGCACCGGCGCCGGCCGCCCGCGCATCCCGCTGGCCCCGGCGAAGTCGCGGTGGCTGCACGTGGGCGCGCACATGGGACTGCGCACGACGCACATCGCGATCTTCGACACCGTCGGCCGCGTGTTGCGTGAAACCGACCTGGACCTGCCGCTCGACGCCGTCGCCGCAGAGGAGGCGATCGACTCGATCATCGCGGGCATCCATCGCCTGCGCACCGGCATCGCGCGTCCGCTGCGCACGGTCGGCGCCGCACTGTCGGGCCACGTCGCCGCCGATGGCACGGTCACCTCCCGCTCATACGGCTGGGGGCGGACGGATTTGGTCGGCATGCTTTCCGACGGCCTCGGCCTGCCCGCCCTGGCCGCCCCCGACGTGGCGGCGATGGCCGCGTCCGAGCTGGCCGCGACTCCGTTGCGCGCCGACGGCGAGCGTTTGCCGACGTCGCTGTACTTCTACGCCCGCGAACTCATCGGCGTGGCGTGGACCGTCGACGGGGCGGTGCACCGTCCGGTCCACGGCGATGGGTCGATCAGCCACCTGCGGGCCCCGGACAGCGACCTGCTGGGCGGGGAAACCCTGAAGGATGCCGTCGGCGCCACGGGCGTGCTCGCCGCCGCCCGCGATCACGGGGTCCGCGCCGAGTCCATGGCCGACCTCATCGGCGCGGCGCAGACGAACTCGACTGCCCGGGCGATCCTCGACGAGCGTGCGCGGATCCTGGGGTTGGCGGTGGCCAACGTCGCCGACATCGTCGATCCCGCGCACGTCATCCTGGCTGGTGCGGCGTTCACCGATGATGCGGCGGGGCTGCGCGTCGCCGCACGCACCATCGCGGACGTCTCCCCCGTCCGACGCGACATTCGGGTGTCCCGCGCCCGCGGCACCATCACCCGCGATGCCGCCCGCGCCGTGGCGCTGGACCCGCTGCACTCGGACCCGTTGAGCCTTGCCTGAGTCGCGCGAGGGGAAACCGGCGGCCCGGCCACGGATCAATCGCATCGCCGGGGCCTTCGCGGCACTGTCCGGCCAGGCGCCACCGCGGCCGCCGCTGCCGCACATACTCGCCGCCACCCTCGCGGTGACCATTCCCCTGCTCATCCTCGGCGCCGTCGCCGACGCCACGCACCTGGCGCTGCTCACCCCGCCGATGGCCGCCACCGCCGCGCTCATCGTCGGCGGCCCCGACCTGCCGCTGGCGCAGCCGCGCAACGTCATCCTCGGCCACTTCATCGGCGGGCTCATCGGACTGGCGCTGGCCATCTGGTTCGGCGGATCCATCCTGGTCGGCGGCCTGGCGGCCGGTCTCTCGTTCGGCGCAATGCTCGTCCTGCGCTGCGCCCACTCCCCGGGGGCGGCGACGGCGATGTTGCTGGTCACGATGCCCCCGGAGCACCCGCTGCGGTTCCTGCCCGTGCTCATCGCGTCGGCCGCGCTGGTCGTCGCGGCGGGTCTCGTGGCCAACCGCATCCGCCGCCTGCGGTACCCCGCCTACTGGTGGTGAGGAGGCGGACGACGGATCGCGTCGGCGTCGTAAAGCAAAGGTCCCGCGGGCGTCAATGGAGGTTTCCCACCCGAACACGTGATGCGGGCTATGCTGGCGCCCACAGGCCGTAACCCCCGTTCACCCACGGTTGACGGGGCGGCCTCCCAACCAGCCCCGAATTCGGAAGCGACGGTGATCGCCGTGTCCGCAAGCAGCGACAAGAAGCAGACCAAGAGCAAGGCCAAGTCCGCCAAGGCGAAGGCGACCAAGGCGAAGAACGTCGCGCACGACCCCGCCGACGTCCGCCCCGGCGTCCCCGGCCCCGAGCCCGTGGCCTACGAAGAGCCCACCGACCCGCGCGCGCCACTGCCGCCGAAGGACGACCAGACCTCGCCGAAGCCCGCGACGCCCACCGGCTGCCCGGTCCACGCCGACCGCACAGACTTCGCCCAGCAGGGCGAGTACCTGACCACTCCGCAGGGCGTCCGCCGCGCCGAGACGAACCACTCGCTCAAGGCCGGCCCCCGCGGCCCCGTGCTGCTGCAAGACCACCACTTCCAGGAGAAGCTGCAGCACTTCGACCGCGAACGCATCCCGGAGCGCGTCGTCCACGCCCGCGGCGCCGGCGCGCACGGCGTGTTCCGCTCCAACGGCAAAGCCGCGAAGATCACCCGTGCGGGCTTCCTGCAGGAGGGCGTGGAAACTCCGGTGTTCGTCCGCTTTTCGACGGTCGCCGGTTTCCGCGGTTCGATCGACACCGCCCGTGACACCCGCGGCTTCGCGGTGAAGTTCTACACCGACGAAGGCAACCACGACCTGGTGGGCAACAACATCCCGGTGTTCTTCATTCAGGACGGCATCAAGTTCCCCGACGTCGTCCACTCCGTGAAGCCGCAGATGGACCGCGAGATTCCGCAGGCCCAGTCCGCGCACGACACCTTCTGGGATTTCGTGTCGCTGCACACCGAGGCGACCTTCCACACCATGTTCAACATGTCCGACCGCGGCATCCCGCGCTCGTACCGCATGATGGAGGGCTTCGGCGTCCACACGTTCCGGCTGATCAACGACGCCGGCGAGACTTCCCTGGTGAAGTTCCACTGGAAGCCGAAGCTCGGCGTCCACTCCCAGCTGTGGGAGGAGGCGCAGCTGTCCGGCGGCGCCGACCCCGACCTGCACCGCCGTGACCTCGCCGACGCCATCGAAGCCGGCGCGTTCCCCGAATGGGATCTGGGCGTCCAGGTGTTCCCGGACAACGCCGAGGAGACCTTCGAGGGCATCGATCTGCTCGACCCGACGAAGCTCGTGCCCGAGGAGATCGCCCCGGTGGAGATCATCGGCACGATGACGCTCAACGCCAACCCGACGAACTACTTCGCCGAAACCGAGCAGGTCGGTTTCTGCCCGTCGAACATGGTCCCGGGCATCGAGACGACCAACGACCCGCTGCTGCAGGGCCGCCTGTTCTCCTACAAGGACACCCAGATGCACCGCCTGGGCGGACCGAACTTCACGCAGCTGCCCATCAACCGGCCGCATGCCCCGGTCAACGACATGCAGCGCGACGGCTTCGGCCAGCACGCGGTGCCGGGCGGCGCGAGCGCGTACCACCCGAACTCGGTCGACGGCGGCTGTCCGTTCCTCGCCGATCCGGAGACCGCCGGCGGGTACATCGAGGTTCCGCAGGAGATCGCCGAGGCGATCAAGACGCGCGAGAAGCCGGCGAGCTTCCACGACCACTTCTCGCAGCCGCGGATGTTCTGGAAGTCGCTGACGCCCGTCGAGCGCGACCACATGGTCGACGCGTACACCTTCGAACTGTCGAAGTGCTTCGACGAGACCATCCGCCGCCGCGTGGTCGCCGAGGTCCTGGCGTACATCGACCAGGAGTTGGCGGAGTCCGTGGCCGCCGGCCTGGGGCTGCCCGCGCCGGCGCCGGTGAAGGACCTGCCCGAGCCCGACGCCTCTCCGGCGTTGTCGCAGATCCGCGGCGCGTTCCCGCTGGACGGGCGCCAGGTGGGCATCATCGCCGACGACTCCACCGACGCGAAGGCCCTGGACAAGCTCATCAAGGGCATCGACGAGGCGGGCATGGTGCCGCTGGTCATCGCCGACCACGCCGGCCGCCTGGGGAAGAAGGGCGACGGCGCCACCGTCCAGCGCACCACCTTCAACACCCGCTCCATCGAGTTCGACGCGGTCATCGCGGCCGCCGATCTCGACGCTCCGGAGATCGCGGTGCTGCTCGGCGAGGCGTTCCGCCACCTGAAGGCCATCGCGGCGTTCGGCGATGGCCGGAAGCTGGTCGAGCGTCACGTCGATTCGAAGGCCCCGGGCATCGTCCTGGCCGACTCCGGCGCCAAGGCGTTGAAGGCGCTGCTGAAGTTGATGCCAGAGCACCGGGTGTGGGATCGCGCGTGACCAGCGCGATCCGCTTGCCCGGCTCGACCCGCACCACCCTGCCGTTGCCGGGTTCCGGCGACACGGCCGCGCGGTTCCTCGCCCTGTGGGAGGGCTGCCGCGCGGACGTGTCGGAGGGCCGGTTGGCGGAGGCCGACCATGACGCCGACGCGATCCTCGCCGAGATCGGCGACGGCCGCCGCGTCGCCGACGGCGAGTTCTGGGGCGTGTGGGCCGCCGAGCCCCCGCACCCGGTGCTGGAGGCCCGGCGCGACCCCTCGGTTTCGGATGGAGCCGGCGCAGATGCCGCTGAATCCGACACCGCCGACTCCGAGTCCGGCGGGTGGCTCCTCGAGGGCGTGAAGCCGTGGTGCTCGGGCGTCGACCGGTGCACGCATGCGCTGGTCACGGCCCGTGTCGACGGCACGCCCCGACTGTTCGCGGTCGATCTGCGCCATCCCGGCGTGACCGGGTCGGCCGACGCGTGGGTCAACGCCGGCATGGCGGCCACCGCCACCGGCGAGGTGTCCTTCGACGAGGTGCCGGCGGTCACGGTCGGCGGTCCGCGCGATTACCTCGACCGCCCCGGCTTCTGGCACGGGGGCGTCGGGGTCGCGGCGTGCTGGTTGGGCGGCGTCGCGGGGCTTTACGACGTCCTGGCCCGCACCGCCTCCCGCCACGGCAAACCTCATGCCCTGGCACATCTGGGCGCGGTGGACGCGGCGTTGTCCGCAGCCCGGTGGATGATCATCGGCGCTGCGGAAGAGATCGACGCGGACCCCGGTGACGCCGATGCCGCGCGAATCCGCGCACTTCGGGTGCGGACGATGGCGGACCGGTTGTGCGCCGACGTCATGGAGCACGTCGGCCGCGCCATCGGCGCCGGTCCACTGGCCCATGATGCGGAGGTGGCGCAGCGCTTCGCCGACGTCGCCGTGTACACGCGCCAGTGCCACGCCGAACGCGACGAACAATGGCTCGGTGAGCTTCGCCTGGCCGCCGATGAGGCCGCGAATGGTGCCGACGATCGAGCCTCCGGCAACGGCGAAGGCCGCGACGGCGGAAGCATTAACCGGTGACCGTCCCCAACGGGCACCGGTTGGCGGCCACCGACGATGCCGGCGTGACCACAGCCGACCAGTGGTGCGAGGCGCTCGCCGAGCACGCTGTCCGGACGATCGCGCTAGACGTCGGCCGCCTGGTCGTCGTAGCCCCGCACCCGGATGACGAGGTCCTCGGCCTCGGGGCGACGATGGCCGCCCGTTCAGCCGCGCGCTCAACTTCGCGCTACCCCGATTCCCCTCACCTGCCCGACTCTTCCGGCGTTGCCGATTCCCTCGGCTCACCAGACCCACTCGACGTCGTCGTCTGCGTCTCCGACGGTTCTGCGTCGCACCCGGGGGAGGTCGCCCCGGAAGTGATGAGGGGCCGTCGTCAAGCGGAATGCGAGGACGGCGCACGGGAACTCGGAATCGGCCTGCGGATGCTCGATCTGCCCGACGGCGGCCTGAACGCGGCGGACGTCGATGCCGCGCTGCATCCCGTGCTCGACGAATTAGCGCCCGCGACGGTGGCGGTGACGTGGTCCGGCGACGGGCACCCCGACCACCACGTCTGCGCGGAATCCGTGCAGCGCTGGATCGCGGCGCGGGAAGGCGCGACGCTGCTCGAGTTCCCCGTATGGATGTGGCACTGGGCGCGGCCCGGCGACCCGGACGTGCCGTGGGAGCGGCTGCGTCGGGTGTCGATGCCGCGATCCGAAAGCACGGCGGCGGGCGGCTCACGCACAGAAGACATGACCGCCGATGCTTTCGCCCACAAGCGGCGAGCGTTGGCCGCCCACGCCTCGCAGCTGGCGTCGCAATCCGACGCCCCGGACGCCACCGTGATCCTGCCGCCGGCGGTGGTCGAGCGATTCTTCCTCGGCGACGAGTGGGTGTTCACGCCATGAGCAGGGACAACACAACCCGCGACTACATGAACCGCGACTACTTCGAGGGCATCTACGCCGACGGCCCCGACCCATGGGGCTTCGAGACGAGCGCCTACGAGCGCCGCAAGTACGACCTGACTCTCGCCGCCCTGCCCCACCGTCAGTACCGCCGAGCGCTCGAGCCGGGCTGCTCCATCGGGGTGCTCACCGCGGATCTCGCGGGCCGTTGCGACGCCATCGAAGCGTGGGAGCCCATCGACGCGCCCCGCCGCACCGCCGACGCCCGCACCCCGGATCACGTCGTCGTCCGCGACGCGATCCTCGGCGAGGCCGAGCCGCTGCCCGGCACCCCGATCGACCTCATCGTCCTGTCCGAGGTCCTCTACTACCTTCCGGCGGATCGGCTGGAGGGGGCCGTCGACAAGCTGCTTGACCAGGCGGAACCGGGCGCGGACGTCGTCGCGGTGCACTGGCGCCACGCGATCGAGGGCATGGAGCTCGACGGCGACGGCGTGCACGAGCGCCTCGCGGAGATGGCGCGGCTCGACGTCATCGGATCGTGGACCGAGGCGGACTTCCGCATCGACGTGTGGCGCCTGCGCTGACGCAATTCGGCCCCGCCCCGGACCGTTCCTGAGGGAGCGCGGGGCTCAGCCGCCGGCGCGCACCCAGTCGCCGCCGTCGCGGCGCACGAGGCCCATCTCCTCGAACCGCCGCAGCCAGCCCTCCATGGGCCAGCGGCCGTGGCGGTCGCGGAACTCGTCGACGATGCGACGGTACACGCCGTCGTAACGTTCGGCCATCGCCGTCACGCTGAGGCGCCGTTCCGCCGCGACGCGCACCGACGCGCGGTCCATGCCCATCACCCCGCGCAACGCTGGGGCCGACTCCCGCGCAACCGTCGGCGCCCCGTCGACGGACAGCGCGTCGAGGTACCCCGACATCCCGCCGCCGGTGCGCCGCGACACCCGCGCCGAGGTGACCACGCGGCAGTCGGACACCCGCGCCACGCGTGCGCCGGATTCGACGAGGCGGGCGACCAGATCGACGTCCTCAGACTCCGCCAGCGGCCGGAATCCGCCGACGCGCCCGTACGCCGATCCGCGAACCCCCAGGTTGGCGCCGTGCACGTGGCCGTGCCCGGGCTCATCCTGATAGAGCTTCTCGAACAGCGGTCGCACCGGGCCGGGCCGCTGTTCCCAGTCGGCGACGCCGATGGTGCCGACCACCGCGTCCGCCCCGACGTCCACGTGCGCCAGCTGCGCCGCGAGCCACCCCGCGTCGACGATCGTGTCCGCGTCGGTGTGCGCGAGCCACACGTCGGCGCGCAGGTCGCGCGGGTCCACGCCGGTCGCGCGGGCGACCCCGACATTGCGGGCGTCGATGACCCGCTTGACGACGCCCACCTCCCCCGACCCCGCCGGAATCATCTCGGCGGTGCCGTCCGTGCAGGCGTCGAGGACGACGCGGATCTCCGTGGGCAGGCCCGTCGCCCGGGCGGCGTCAATGACGGAACCGACGCAGGCCGCGATGCGGTCGCGCTCGTCGTGGGCGGGAATGACGACGACAGTCCGCCCGATCGTCGCGGCCATCTCGCCCATGTGCCCCATCGTGCCCACCGAATCCCCCCTTCGCAGCCGGTCCGGGGCCGATCCCCGTTATCCAGGTAAATATACTTCACTCCGACTGACAGGCGATCGCCCGTCGCCCTCCACGCCGCGCCCCGCACGACCGGCCTCGCGTGATCGCAAACATTTTATTCCGCATCTTTGTTGCGTATTATTTGAGGCATGTCGCCGCGCCCGAAAAACTCCCGCCCCACCCGCGTCTCCTGGCATCGCAAGGCGGGTCGACCGGTGCGGTGGTGGTTTGCGGCGATCATCGTCGCCGCGATGACCCACCCCTTCCTCGCCGAGGGCCGTTGGCTGATGGTCCACCTGTTCACGCTTGGAGCGGTGACCAACTCGATCCTCGTGTGGGGCCGGCATTTCACCGAAAGGCTGCTGCGCGTCGACGTCCCGGAGGAGGCCCGGCGCGTCCAACTTGCGCGGATTTATCTGCTCAACGGCGGCATCGTGGTCACCATCGCGGGCAAGCTCGGCGACTGGTGGCCGGTGACCACCGCCGGCGCGACCATCGTCGGCCTGGCCGTGGCGTGGCACGCGGTGTCGCTGGGCCGCGATCTGGTCGCCGGGCGCGACCGCCCGTTCGCCGTCTCCGTCGCGCATTACGTCGCATCGGCGTGCCTGCTGCCGGTCGGCGCAGCGTTCGGCGCACTGCTGGCGACGCCTGCCGGCCATTCGCTTCACGACGGCCTGCTGCTCGCCCACGAGGCCGTGAACCTCATCGGCTTCCTGGGCCTGGCGGCGTCGGGCACGCTGATCACGATGTTCCCGGGGCTGTGGCGCACCCGGATGTCACCGCACTCCCACCCGAAGGCGTCGCTGTTGACGCAGGTGACGGGCATTGCGGTGACCACCGTGGGAGCGCTGACCGAGGTGAATTGGGCCGCGTCGGCGGGTTTGGCGATCGTCGCCGCCGGGTGGATCATCGCCGCCGTGCCGTGGGCGCACAACGTCATCGCCGTGGCGAAGGACCCTCGTGATCGGCTGTCGTACCCGGCGCTGTCGGTGGCCGCGGCGGTCGCGTGGCTGATCGGCACCCTCATCGTCGCGTCGGTGATGGCCCTCGACGACGGGTTCGTCATCTCGGCGCTGACCCTGCCCCTGCTCATCGGATTCGGCGCACAGCTGCTCATCGGCGTGATGAGCCAGCTCCTGCCCGCCACCATCGGCGGCGGCTCCGGCCCGGTCGGCGCCGGCATGGCCGAGATGGACCGCGCGGGCGCGTTCCGGTGGGCGATCATCAACGGCGGTCTGGCCCTGTGGCTGATGCCGCTGCCGTCGTGGACGAAGGTGGCTCTTTCGCTGCTCGTCGGTGTCGCGTTCGCGTCTTACCTGCCGCTCGTCGCCCGGGCGACGAAGGCGCAGTTCACGGCGTTGAAAGCCCGCACGACCCGTGGCGAGCCCATTGAACTGATCCGGCGTGACACGGCCGCGGCCGGCGGCGTCGCCAAGACCTCCTCCACCTTCGTCGCGACCGAACGGTCGACCGGTTCCCGCCGCCTCGGAACGCAGACCACGGCGGCACTGGCGGTGCTGGCGCTGGTCACCACCGTCAGCGTCGCCCTGTCCGGTGGCGCGGGCGGTTCCGGCGGGATCACCGCGGCCGCGGACGTCACGCCGACCGGGGAGACCGTCGAAATCACCGTCACCGCCCGCGACATGGCCTACGAACCCGACGTCATCGAAGCCAATCCCGGTGACCGACTGGTGATCACCATGGTCAACGCCGACACCCAGGTCCACGACCTGCGGTTGGCCACCGGCCAGGACACGGGCCGCGTCGCCCCGGGCGAATCCGCGACCATCGAGCTTCCGGTCGTGCCCGGTGACGTCGACGGTTGGTGCACCATTGCCGGCCACCGGCAGATGGGCATGACGTTGGTCGTCGATGCGGGTGGCTCCGCGGGGGGCTCCGCCGACGAATCCCACACGGGCACGGCCCCCGGCCACGCGACCCCCGGCGCCCTCGGCGGGGTCGGCGCAACCCCCGGGCCCGACTCCCCGACCATCGACCCGATTCTCGACGCCGCACCCGACACGGACGTCCATGAGATCACGTTGCGGGCCAGCGAATTCACCGGCTACGCGGCGCCGGGGATCGAGCAGGAGCATTGGGTCTTCAACGGCGCTCCGCTCGGCCCGACGTTGCGGGGCAAGGTCGGGGACGAGTTCGTCGTCACGCTGATCAACGACGGATCGATGTCCCACTCCATGGACTTCCACGCGGGCATGGTGTCGCCCGACGAGCCGATGCGCGACATCGCGCCCGGTGAGCGCCTGGAGTATCGGTTCCGCGCCGAGCACGCCGGCATTTGGCTGTACCATTGCGCGACCGTGCCCATGAGCCACCACATCGCCGCGGGCATGCACGGGGCGGTGATCATCGACCCGCCGGGCCTGCCCGAGGTCGACCACGAGGTGCTGCTGGTCCAGTCCGAGGGGTACTGGGGCGAGGCCGGCCCCGACGCCGACAAGGTCATGGCGGAAACCCCGGATGCGTACCGTTTCAACGGCTACCCCGACCAGTACCTCGCGCACCCCATCCGCGTCCGCGCGGGCGAGTCCGTGCGGTTCTGGCTGCTCGTCGCGGGCCCGAACAAGGGCATGAGCTTCCACATCGTGGGCACGCAGTTCCACCGCATGTTCAAGGAGGGTGCGCTCACGCTTGACGACGGCGCCGGCGGGGGCCAGGCGCTGTTCCTCGGCGCGGCGCAGGGCGGGTACGTGGAGGCGCGGTTCCCCGAGCCGGGCACGTACACCTTCGTCGACCATCAGATGGTGCACGCGGAAATGGGCGCGCGGGGCCACGTCATCGTGGAGTGATCGTGGAGCAGCGGCCGGGCCCCGCACGACCGGGACCCGATGCGCCGGGACCCGAGCCCGGGAGTTACGCCAGTTTCACGGCGGTGCCGGAAGCGGTGACCATGAGCATGCCGTTGTCGGTGCCGAGGACTTCGTAGTCGATGTCGACGCCGACGACGGCATCGGCGCCCAGCGCCTGGGCACGTTCGTAGAGCTCGGCCAGGGCGGTTTCGCGGGTGTTGCCGAGTTCCTTTTCGTAGGTTTCGGCGCGGCCGCCGACGAGGTTGCGGAAGCCGGCGCCGATGTCCTTGAACATGTTGACGCCGGAGATCGCCTCGGAGGAGACGATGCGGATGTAGTGGGCGATCTGACGGCCTTCGATGGTGGGGGTGGTGGTCATGATCATGGCGCCGAGCATACGTGCGATGTTCGGCCGCCCGCTCGCCATGCGATCCGGGCGGTGTCCTATGGTCGCGACATGTCGTCTCGTTCCCGCTTTTTCGTCGGCCCACGCCGCGCGGCCGTCGCCATTGCCGCGGCGGGCGTGGTTCTTTCGGGTTGTTCGATGGTCGACGACGATGGCTTGACGACGTCGATGCCGGAGCTTCTCGGCCCATCATCGTCGTCCGCCGTGGACGCGGACGCCCCCGCACCGCCCGACTCCGATCCGGTCGACCCTGCGCCGGTCGATCCCGCGCCTCTCGCCCCGAACGCCGCACCCGATGACGGGGCGGATGGCGGAGACGACGAGGCGTCGTCAAGCACTGAAGCGGGGCCGCTGGCCGACATCCGCGCGCAACTGGACGCCCTCGCCGTCAAGGGACGCGCACCGAAAACCGGCTACGACCGGGACCTGTTCGGACAGCGCTGGTCCGACGACGTGCCGGTGACGCTGGGACACAACGGGTGCGACACGCGCAACGACATCCTGCGGCGCGACCTCGTCGACGTGGTGATCAAACCGAACACCAACGACTGCGTGGCACTGTCCGGCACGCTGCACGACCCGTTCACCGGCGCGACGATCCCGTTCCAACGCGGATCGGCGACGTCGAGCGCCGTGCAGATCGACCACATCGTGGCCATGTCGGACGCATGGCAGAAGGGCGCGCAGGGGCTCGACGAGGATGCGCGGCGGGCATTCGCCAACGACCCGCTGAACCTCCTCGCCGTCGACGGGCCCTCCAACCAACGCAAGGGCGACGGCGACGCCGCGACATGGCTGCCGCCGAATTCTGCGTTCCGCTGCCAATACGTGGCGCGGCAAATCGCCGTGAAGCACCGCTACGGACTGTGGGTGACGCCGGCCGAACGGGATGCGCTGGACCGGTGGCTGGGCACCTGCGAACCGGTCGACGATGACGCGCTGGCCGCGCTGGTGGAGGGCACGATCGCCGAGCGCCGGTAACGTGGTGCCATGGACACCACCGACGACGCCATCCGACCCTCGAAGCACGGCGACGACGTCGCCGTAAACGGCACCGACGAAGACAAGACCAAAGATAAAAAGGACAAACCCGACACCGTCGGCAAGGGCCCCGCGAAACTGCCCGCCACCGCCGACCCCGCCGTGGCGAAGGAACTGCAGAAGATCCTCGACGGCGCGTACGCCGAAGAACGCGAACGCGTCCGCGCCATGCTCGACGACGAGTTCTTCCGCCCGCAGATCGGCCTGCCGCTCGACGAGGCCCGCGATTCGATCCTCGACCGCCTCGAGCGTTTGCGCGACACCGGCATGCCGAAGGGCGTGTTCAGCAAAGCCCACGGCGGCACCGGCGAACTCGGGGCGGCGCTGACCGGCATGGAGCTGGTCGGCCACGCCGACCTGGGAATGATGGTGAAATCCGGCGTGCAGTGGGGCCTGTTCGGCGGTGCCGTCGAAGCCCTCGGCAGCGAGCGCCACATGCACCTCGTGCCGCGGATCATCGACCTGGACCTGCTCGGCTGCTTCGCCATGACCGAGCGCGGCCACGGCTCCGACGTGCAGAACCTGGAGACCACCGCCACCTACGACGCCGAGACCGACGAATTCGTCGTCCACTCCCCCGGCTTGTCGGCGGAGAAGACCTACATCGGCAACGCCGCCCGCCACGGCCGCATGGCGGCGGTGTTCGCGCAGCTGCACACCCCGGGCAGCGCCACCGACGCCAACCACGATCCAGCGGAGTCGCACGGCGTGCACTGCATCCTCGTGCCCATCCGCGACGAGGACGGCAACCCGATGCCGGGGGTGACCATCGGCGACCACGGCTACAAGGGCGGTCTGCCCGGCGTGGACAACGGCACCCTGATGTTCGACAACGTGCGGGTGCCGCGCGAGAACCTGCTCAACCGCTTCGGCGACGTCGACGAGCGCGGCAATTACTCGTCGCCGATCGAATCCCGGAACCGTCGTTTCTTCACCATGTTGGGCACCTTGATCCGGGGCCGGGTTTCCGTCGGTGCGGCGGCTGGTGCGGCGACGCGTTCGTCGCTGACCATCGCGCTGCGTTACGCCACCCGTCGCCGCCAGTTCGAGGGGGTGCCGGACCAGGAGAAGCGCCTCATCGAGCACCGTTCGCACCGGCTGCGTCTGCTGCCGCGGCTGAGCCGTTCCTACGCATTGGCGTTGCTGCAGAACCAGATCATCGAGCGTCTCGACGCCCAGGAGAAGCTCATCGCCGCCGGCGAGTGGGACGTCGCCGAGCCCACCGACGAGCAGCAGTGGAAGCAGCGGGAGACGGAGTCGCGGGCCGCCGCGGTGAAGGCCGCCGCCACCCGTCATGCCACGGACACCATCCAGGAGTGCCGCGAGGCGTGCGGCGGCGCCGGGTACATGGCGGAGAATCTGCTGACCGTGTTCAAGGACGATTCGGACGTGTTCACCACGTTCGAGGGCGACAACACGGTGCTGATCCAGATGGTGGGCAAGGAGCTGATCACGGCGTACGCCCGCGGCCTATCCGATCTCGATCCGATGGGCATGTTGCGGTTCGGAGTGGAGAACGTCGGCGACATCCTGCGCCGGCGCACGCCGATCGCCCGTTCGGTGCAGTCGCTGATGGATCGGGTCACCGATCGCGAGGAGACCGACATCTTCGACGCCGGCTACCAGGTGAAGCTTTTCGGGGATCGCGAGTCGAGCCTGTTGAAGTCCCTGGCGCGTCGTTTGAGCGGCGCGAAGAAGATGGACGTCGAGGACGCGGTCGAGGCCGTCGACGCCGCCCAGGATCACCTGATCGCCTGCGGGTGGGCGCGCGTCGACTCGATGCTCCTGGAAGCGTTGGTCGAGGCGGAGGCCTCGCTTGACGACGGCTCGCCGGTGAAGGACGTGTTCGAGCAGGTCCGTACGCTGTTCGCGTTGTCGACCATCAACGCCCACTCGGGGTGGTACCAGGAGCAGAACGTGCTCAACGGCCAGCGGACCAAGGCGGTGCGCGCGGCGATCAACGATCTCGTCGACTCGTTGGGTCCGTGGGCGGATGTTCTCGTCGACGCTTTCGCCATCCCCGATGCCCTGGTGGCCGTGCCGATGCTCGACGACGCCGGAGTCGACCCCCGCTAGCGTCGTCCCCGATCACGGCCTGTCCCACCCCCGGAGCGAACCGCCCGGGGGTGGGTTCGTCGTAAAGCGGAAAGGAACCCGAAGTCAAGCGGAAAGGGAACCCCGGAAAGCCGAGATCACTTCGGTTGGGGAACGGAATTTTTCGGCCAACCGTCGCCCGATGTGCCGTCGTGCGTTAGGCTGCAACCCAAGTGACGAATGGGGCCAGAGTTACCCAAATCCGACCCTAATCGCACCCGTTCCGTGACCGGGGCGTAACATTCCGGTCCACAAACCGATGACCCCTGTAGCACGTGTGTGTGCCGCGCCACTTATTGCGGATCCCTCCGGACCCGTATTAGTTTGACTCACTAACTAGATGGCGCCCGCGCGCCCCGCTGACCAACGCCGTTTCCCCGGCGAAGCGACCAGCCCGCAAACCCCACTGGAGGAACAGAGACCATGACCGCCGAAATCAACGCCTCGCCCCGCCTGCCGCTGCCGTTCAAGCTGCAGGCGATCGCGAAGTCTCTGCGGCCCCTGATCAAGTCGGGTGCGCTGTACATGACGCCCAAGCAGGTGCCTTTCTGCGTCAACTGCATCAAGCGGTGGGGTTTCGCCGTCGGCGGCCTGATCACCATGAGCGCCCACCGCTACCCGGATCGCCTCGCGCTCGTCGACGACCAGGGTGAGCTGACCTACGGCGAGCTGCGCGACCAGGCGTGGGCGCTGGCCCGCGCCCTGAAGGACCGCGGCATGGGCTCGCACTCCCGCTTCGGCATCGTCGCCCGCAACGGCCGCGGCATCATCCTGCCCATGGCCGTCAAGGGCCTGCTCGGCGCCGAGATCATGATCATGAACATCGGCTCGTCCGCCCACCAGATCTCCGGCCTGCTCAACGAGACCAAGACCGACTACCTCTTCATCGACGAGGAGTTCCTCGATCGCGTGCCGGAGGACATCGGCGACTGCACCATCGTCGTCACGCACGTCTCCGACCCGGACAACCGCCCGGAGCTGCCCGACAACTACGTGTTCATGCAGGACCTCATCGACGCCGACGGCACCTCCGAACTGGAGGAGCGCCCCGAGCAGGGCCGCATCATCATCATGTCCTCCGGCACCACCGGCATTCCGAAGGGCGTTCTGCGCAACGAGCCGAAGACCCCGGCGACCCTCGGCGCCATCACGGACCGCATTCCGTGGCGCCGCAACATGGTCATCCACCAGTCCGCCTCGATGTTCCACGCCTGGGGTTGGGCGAACGTCATCATCGCCATGGCCACCGGTGCGACGCTGGTCACCCAGCGCCAGTTCGAGCCGAAGAAGGCGCTGGAGCTGTTCGACAAGTACGGCGTCAACGGCCTGGTGTCGGCGGCGATCTTCCTGCGCATCCTCAACGACCACCTGGAGGAGAACCCGCGCCCGAACCCGGGCCCGTTCGAGTTCATGATCTCCTCCGGCAACGCCATCCCGGCGTGGCTGGTGACGGCTTTGACCGAGCGTTTCGGCCCGGTGGTCTGCAACTTCTACGGCTCGACCGAGGCCGGCCTGACGTCCATCGCCACCGGCCCCGAGCTGGCGGAGCGCCCTGATTCCGCCGGCCGCCCGGCCATCGGTGCCCGCGTGCTCATTCTCGACGACGACGACAACGAGGTCGCCCCCGGCGAGGTCGGCCGCATCCACACCGCGCAGGAGCTGTCGTTCACCGGCTACCTGGCGGCGGGCCGCGACAAGTTCCGCACCTTCGACGGCCTGCTGGAGATCGGCGACCTGGGCCGCATCGACGAGGACGGCTTCCTCTACGTCTGCGGTCGTTCCGACGACATGGTGATCAAGGGCGGCGAGAACACCTTCCCCCGCGAGGTCGACGAGGTGCTCGGTGCCCTGGATGGCGTCGAGGACCTGCACACCGTCGGCGTGAACAACACCAAGACGCTGCTGGCCGAGCTGCACACGTTCGTCATCCGCAAGAAGAACCAGGCCGGCGAGGCGCTGAATCCGGACGAGATGCGCCAGATCGTCCGCGACAACCTCGCCGAGCACTCGGTGCCGGAGCACATCCACTTCGTCGACGACCTGCCCCGCAACGCCACCGGTAAGGTCGTGCCGCGTCTGCTGCCGGTCCCGGACCAGAACTAGCCGTCGTGCCCCGGTGGGTTGGCCGACGCCGACCGCCGGGGCGCGCCGTCGGGCAGCGCCCGAGGCGGGTTCAATGTCCTGCTGGTCCGCAATGGCCCTCACCTGTTTTTGCAGGTGGGGGCCTTCCCTCTTTTTCGCAGGGACTGCCTGCCCTTTCTTCTGCCTGACCGTGGCTATCGCCGGATGTGGTGATGGCCCGGTAGGAAACGTTCACAATCTACCGGCACACAGCAGTTAGTCGACAAATGCAGCCTCTGGATTTCTCGTCCTGGGGTTATACCGGCGTTCACCCGGCGTGAGGCTGCATTTGTCGTATTCAGGTGCTTCCAGACGCCTCCATCGGGTCTCCAGCCATCCGGGCGCGCTCCTGCCGGCTGTTTCTCACGCGGTCTCCAGCCACCCGGGCGCGCTCCTTCCGGCTGCTTCTCACGCGGTCTCCATCCGCCGGGTCGCCGCCGACCATCCAAGAAAGAGATGCTTGACGACGGCCGTCGTAAAGCCTGAAACGGCCCGAAGGGGGCCGACAAAACACGGGGACCACCACCCCACCCCAAACCACGGGGTCCAAAACACGGGATCAGTGGCGACCCCGTGGTTTCGCGCCGAAAAACGACCGACCCCGTGGTGTGGACCCCGTGGTTTGGGGGCGCGTGACCGCAACGCGCTCTACTTCCTGGGACGGACGGTGACTTCCTCCACGATGCAGTCCTCGGTCGCGTCGACGCACAGTCGCACGGCGGCGGCGATGGAGTCGACGTGGACGTACTTCGTCCCGTCGTAGCCGTCGGCGCCCATGATCTGGACCTGCATGTCGGTGTCGACGCGGCCCGGATGGACCGAGGAGACCCGCACGCGGTCGCGTTCCTCCTCGCGGAGCGCATCGGTGACGGCGCGCAGGGCGAACTTCGACGCGGAGTACAGGCCGAGTCCCGGGCCGGACTTGTAGCCGGAGCCGGAGTTGATGGCCACGACGGTGCCGCGCGCCCGTCGCAACGCCGGGAGCAGACGGCGGGTCAGATCGACGACGGACACGACGTTGACGTCCAGCAGACGCGACCATTCATCGCGGTCGGCGTCGGCGACGTTGCTCTTGGCCCAGATACCGGCGGAATGGACGAGCACGTCGATACCGACCTCTCCCCCGAGTCCGGCGGCGTCGATCGCGGCGGCCAAGGCCTCCGGGTCGGTGACGTCGGCGGCGAACGGCTCGGCCGACGGCAGTTCCGCGACGACGGCGGCCGCCCCTTCGGGCGTCGTCGACCCGACCAGCACGTGGTGGTCGTGGCCCAGGTCGCGCGCGATGGCCCGACCGATCCCGCGGGACGCGCCGGTGATCAGGGCGATCGGTCGGCCGCCGGCACGCTGCGCCGCCGTCGCATCGCCTCCGTTCGCGCCTCCCCGGTTCGAATCCGCTCCGCTTGCACCGGTTTCGCTCGCACCCACGCCTACTTCACCGGCTTCGGGGCGGCGTTGCCGGCCTGGTCGATGGGGGTCAGCTGCAGGAAGTCGATGTTGACGTGCGCGGGCCGGGTGGCCACGAACGTGATCACGTCGGCGACGTCCTCGGCGGTGAGGGATTCGACGCCTTGGTAGACGCGCTCGGCCTTGTCGACGTCGCCGTCGAAGCGGACGAGGGAGAAGTCGGTGTGCACGCGGCCGGGGTCGATTTCGGTGACGCGAACGCCGTCGGCGGCGATTTCCTGGCGCAGCACCTCGGTCAGGGCGCGTTCGCCGTGCTTGGCGGCGTTGTAGCCGGCGCCGCCGGGGTAGTTCTGGCGGGCGGCGATGGAGCCGATGGTGATCACGGCGCCCTTGGCGGCCTTGAGGGCGGGCAGCAGGGCGCGGGTGACGCGGAGGGTGCCGAGCACGTTGACCTCGTACATCCAGCGCCACTTGTCTTCGACGGCGTCTTCGACGGATTCCATGCCCCATGCGCCGCCGGCGTTGTTGACCAGCACGTCGCACGACGCCACTTCGGCGGCGAGGGCGTCGACGGCGGCTTGGTCGGTGACGTCGAGTTCGACGACGGTGGCGGTTCCTCCGGCGTCGCCGATGCGCCGGGCGACGTCGCGAAGCTTGTCCACGCGCCGCGCGCCGATGACGACGTCGTACCCTGCGGCGGCGAGTGCGACGGCGGTGGCGGCGCCGATTCCCGAGGATGCGCCGGTGACTACTGCGACGGGTCGTGCCATTGCTTTTCTCCTTGTGCTGATTCGTGCTGCTTGACGACGGCTGATCGCGCCCCGAAAGGCGGTTACGTCTTTCCTACCAGCGGGTGACCGGCGTGCGTCGGGCGAACGCCGCCCCTGTGGCGCGGGGGACGTGCGATCACCGGGGATGGTTGCGCGTCCGGGGGCCTCCGGCGTTCCCGGGGCGGCCCCTACGGCGAGGCGACGCCTTCGGCGATGATGACGGTGGCCAGCACCAGGAACACCGCCCCGGACACGACGTCGATCCACGGTCCGGCGCGGTGAAGCGTATCGGCGAAGCGCGGCAGCCCCAGGCCCCACGCCACGCCGCCGAACCAGGCCAGCGACACCGCGGCGAGGACGACGACCATGAGGATCTGGTCGGCCAACCCCATCCCCGGGGTGACGAAGCGGGAGAACACCGCGCCGAAGAAGATCACGGCCTTGGGGTTCGACAGGTTGGTGAACAGGCCCTGCAAAAACGCGCCGTGCAGACCGGGGCGCCGTCGATCCGGGCCCGCCGACTCCGGGCGGGGGCCACGCGGGGGCGGATCGGCGGAGAGGTGGGCGTCGTTGGGCGGAAGCGGCGACCCGCCGCCGGAGCGCAACTGGCGCGCGCCCGCCCTCACGGCGGACACGCCCATCCAGATCAGGTACGCGCCGCCGGCGATCTGCAGCGCGGACAACACCCACGGCGCGGCGGCGAGCAGGGCGCCCAGGCCCGCCAGCGTCAGCACCAGCCACACGACGATGCCGGCGACGATGCCCGCGGCCGCCGCCAGCCCCCGCGCCCGCGAGCGCGTGGCGATGCGGAACGGAACATGCCACCGCGTCATCCCACCGCGTCATCCCACCGAAGCTCCCGCGGGAACTCCCGGCGACTCTCCCCCGCTACGCCACCAGGTGGAGGATGGCCTCCTTCGCCGCGCGCCATTGCGGGCCGGCCAGGTCGCTCCAGGACGAGTGGGCGGCATCGTCGAAAAGCCGCATGGCGACGGGCCGACGTGCTCTCCGCGACGCCGCCTCGAAGGAGATGGCCTGCTGCACGTCGACCACCGAGTCATTGCGGCCGTGGAGGATGACCATCCGCACGTTGCGCGCCATGTACGCGATCGGCGAGGTGTTGCGGTAGCGGTCCGGATACTCCTCGGGCGTGCCGCCGAGCAGCGGGCGGATGTACGGGTCTCCCCAGCGGATTGCGCGGGCCAGGTCGTACACGCCGCACATGGCCACGCAGTTGCGGATGGGGAATATGGGGCGGGCTCCCGGTGCGCCGTCGGGAAGCGCCTCGCGGTTGGCCGCCCATGCGGCGAGACTGCCTCCCGCGCTGACCCCGGTCACCGCCACGCGACCCAGGTCCAACGGCACGGGCGACGCATCGGCGAGGAACGGGATGACGTCGATGGCGGCGGCGACGTCCTCGTAGGTCCGCGGCCAACCACCGGCGCCGCCCGTGCCGCGGTACTCGATGTTCCACACCGCCACGCCCGCATCGGCCAGATCCTCGGCCTGATGCGCGGTGCCGGCGGCCGTCGACGAGTCCATCCAGCCGCCGCCGTGAATCATCACGACCAGCGGCACCGCGCGCGCGGCGTTCGGGGCGGGAGTCTGCGCGGGTGCGGCGGGCGTCGTCGGCGCCGGCACCCCCTCGACCATCGCCGGGGGCAGGTGCAAGTCGCCGAACTGGCGCGGATCGGCACCGTAGGTCATGCGCATGGTCTTCGGCGAACCGGAATCGACGATCGTCGGCAGCACCCGTGGGCCCGGCGGGGCAGGAGCCGGGGCGGCGGCCGACGGGGACCCGCCGACCGCGCGGGAGGCCGGGCCATCAGAGCTTGCACCCGTGTCGGCGACGTCGACGACACGGCCCGTGACGACCCCGGCCGTGGCGCCCACGGCGGCCAAGCCGAGCAGCTTCAACATGCTGCGCCGACCCCACATCGTCCTCTTCTGCCTCACGTGGCCCTTCCTCTTCCTCCGACGAGGCTACCGGTGCTTCCCGATGCGCCTCACCACTGCGGCAGCGCCGTGCCTCACCGCCTTGCTTCACCGCCGCGAAATTTTCGTGATTCGTACCACATTCTCGGCAAAAAAATGAGATACTGACATACATGTCCACCTCGATGCCCGGCCCGGCACCCACGACCGACTACCCGACCCTGCTGTCGCCCATTCAGGCGGGGCCCCTGACCCTGCGCAACCGCGTCATGATGGGCTCGATGCACACCGGCTTCGAAGAGCGCACCCGCGACCTGCCGAAGCTCGCCGCCTACCTCGCCCGACGCGCCGAGGGCGGCGCCGCCCTGCTGGTCACCGGCGGTTACGCCCCCAACGTGGAGGGCTGGCTGCTGCCCGGCGGTTCGATGATGGCGTCGAAGCGCATGGCCGACAACCACCGCCGCGTCACCGACGCCGTCCATTCGCACGGCGCGCACGTGGTGCTGCAGATCCTGCACGCCGGCCGCTACGGCTACCACCCGTTCATCCGTTCGGCGGATACGACGCAGTCGCCGATCACCCCGTTCAAGGCGCACCGCATGTACGGGTTCGACGTCGAGCGCACCATCCGCGCCTACGTCCGGTCGGCGAAGCTGGCCAAACGCGCCGGCTACGACGGCATCGAGATCATGGGGTCGGAGGGCTACCTGCTCAACCAGTTCCTGGCCCGGGCGACGAACCACCGCACCGACGAGTGGGGCGGGTCCGCGCGGCGCCGCATGTCGCTGCCGATCGAGATCGTCCGCCGCGTCCGCGCCGAGGTCGGCGATGATTTCCTGCTGCAGTACCGCATTTCGCTGCAGGACCTCGTCGCCGACGGTCAGACGTGGGAGGAGACCGAGGAGCTCGCCGGCCGTCTCGTCGACGCGGGCGTCGACCTGCTCAACACGGGCATCGGCTGGCATGAGGCCCGCGTGCCCACCATCGTCACGTCGGTGCCGCGCGCGGCGTTCGCCGAACTCACGGGCCGCCTGAAGGCCACCGTCGACGTGCCGGTGTGCGCGTCGAACCGCATCAACGACCCGGGCGTCGCGGAGAACATCCTCGCCTCGGGTCAGGCGGACATGGTGTCGATGGCCCGCCAGATGCTCGCCGACCCCGACTTCGTGTTGAAGGCCCGGGATGGCCGCGCCGACGAGATCAACACCTGCATCGCGTGCAACCAGGCCTGCCTGGACCACACCTTCGCCAACAAGAAGGTGTCGTGCATGGTCAACCCGGTCGCCGGCCGCGAGCTGGAGCTCACTCCCCGTCCGGCGGTGACGCCGAAGCGCGTCGCGGTCATCGGCGCGGGCGTCGCCGGTCTGGCCTTCGCCGAGGCCGCCGCCGTCCGTGGCCACGACGTCGAGATCTTCGAGGCGTCCGATGCCGTCGGCGGCCAGTTCCGCCTCGCCGCCGCCATCCCGGGCAAGGAGGAGTACGCCAACACGCTGCGCTACTTCACCCGCCGCCTGGAGGTCCTGGGCGTGCCGGTCCACCTCGGTCACCGGGCCACGGCGGATCAGCTTCACGACGCCGGCGGGGACACCGCGGACGTCGCAAAGCGGGATGTCGCCGACACCGACCCGTCGTTTGCGCCGTCCCCCGCCGACGAAGTGACCAAGCCGTTCGACCACATCGTCTATTCCGCCGGCGTCGTCCCCCGCGTCCCCGAAATCCCCGGCATCGACCACGATTCGGTGATCCTCTACGACGAGCTGCTCTCCGGCCGCCGCACCGCCGGACAGCGCGTGGCGGTCATCGGCGCCGGCGGCATCGGCGTCGACGTCGCCGAGTACCTCACCCGCGAGCCGAACCAGACCCTCGAGGAGTGGCGCAAGGCGTGGGGCGTCGTCGACCCGGCCGAGGCCCCCGGCGGCGTGGGCACGCCCGTGCCGGAAAAGCCCCTGCGCGAGGTGCATCTGCTGCAGCGCAAGGAAACGCCCATCGGCAAGGGCCTGGGCAAGACCAGCGGTTGGGTGCACCGCGCCGAGCTGAAGAAGGCCGGCGTCCACAAGTACGTCGGCGTCGCCTACGACCGCATCGACGACGACGGCCTGCACATCACCATCGACGGCGAGCAGAAGGTCATCGAGGTCGACAACATCATCGTCTGCACCGGCCAGGAGTCCGACCGGTCGTCCCTCGGCGCCGGTGCCGAGGATCCCCGCATCCACGTCATCGGCGGCGCCGACGTCGCCGCGGAGCTCGACGCCAAGCGCGCCATCCGCCAGGCCGTCGAGTTGGCCGCGGAGTTGTCCCGCTAGTTTCCCGCTTGACGACGGTCCGCCCACGCGCGGGCCGTCGTCACGCTTTTTACAGCGGGTACCGGTCGACGTAGACGCGGCGCTCCAGCGGCAACCGGCCCGGATCCCGCGGCGCACCCGCGGGGCGGCCCACCGCCAGCAGCAGGGCAACCGACACGTCCCGGGCGGCATCGCCGGCGCCGAGGGCCTCCTTGAGCGCCTCCTCGTCGAAGCCCGTCATCGGCGACGACGCCCACCCGCGGGCCTCCGCCGCGAGCATGGCGAACGACGCCGCGATCATCGCGTCGCGGATCGCGTACTCGCGGGACCGGCCGAGATCGCGGCGGACCTTCTGGAACTCGGCGATGCCCGCGCGCTTGGCGGCCGCAGCGGCGTCGTCCCACTGGCCCGACGCGAGATACTGCGCCGCGACCTCGTCGAACGTGTCCTCCCACCCGTCGGGCTCGGCGATGAACGCCAACACCAGCGGGGCCTGGAGGACCTGCTTTTGACTGCGGGCCGCCTCGTGCACCGCCGCGCGGACCTCGGGGGACTCGACGCGCACGATCGACCGGGCCTGCATGTTGAACGCCGACGGCGCCCTGAGGACGACGTCCAGGAAATCGGTGATCTCGTCCTCCGGCAGCGCGTCCGGGAGGAATTCGCGGTTCGCCCGGCGCGACCGGACCATCGCGTCGAAGCGATCGCGGAAGGCGGCGTCGGTGGTGGCGGTGGTGGCGGCGGTGGTGTTGCTGGCGGAATCGGCGTTGTCGAACATGCACATAATATTAGCTGATACATCAACATATGTCAGCGTCGACGGCCCGACGGCCGAGAGACCCGACAAATGTGCGCCACCGGCCCGGTCGCGCACACTCGTCAGATGTGCAGCCCCTCCAGCTCCAGCAGCGCGCGCTTCATCGACTCCCCGCCGCCATACTTCCCGATTCCACCCGACGCCGGCACCACGCGATGACACGGGATGAACACCGCCAGCGGATTCGTCGAACACGCCGTGCCCGCCGCCCGCGCCGCCTTCGGGAACCCGGCCGCCTCCGCCAGGCCGCCGTAGGTGATGGTGTGGCCGAAGGGGACGTCGCCAAGCGCGGTCAGGGCGCGACCGCGGAAACCGTCGCCGAGGTCGACGTCGAAGGGCACGTCGAACACGCGGCGATCACCGGCGAAGTACTCGCGCAGCTGGCGGCATGCCTCGTCGAGGATCGCCCGCGCCGCCGGGTCGTCCTCCGGCCCGTGCGGGGCGACGCGCCCGTGCAGCGACACCTCCACCAGACCGCGGGCCGACGCCGCGAGCCCCAGCGGGCCGAGCGGTGAATCGAACAGTGCGGTTGCCATGGGATTCAGGGTAGGCGCGGCGGGCGATGCGGCGCCTACATTGCGACGGTCAACCAGATGGCGATGTGATGCAGCGTCGCGGCGATGATCGTCGCGGCGTGGAAGACCTCGTGGAACCCGAAGAAACGGCTCGACGGGTTCGGCCACTTCAGGGCGTACACCAGCGCACCGAGGGTGTAGATCAAACCGCCGACGGCCAGCAGGATCGTGATGGCCGGCCCCAGCCCGTTCCACAGGTTCGGAGCCTCCCAGATGACCAGCCACCCCAGCAACAGGTACACGGAAACACCCAACCACCTGGGGTGATTGACCCACACGACGTTGAGCAGCACCGCGAACAACGCCCCCGCCCAACACAGGCCGAGCAGCAGCGCGGCGCGTTCGGGCGGCAGCGCCATCACCGACACGGGGCCATAGGTGCCGGCGATGAACACCGCGATCATGGCGTGGTCGGCGCGACGCCACATGCGCACCGCCGCCGCGCTGCGCCACGGCACCAGGTGGTACGCCGCCGACACCGCCATCGACCCGAGGAGGCACACGACGTACAGCGCCGAAATCCACGTGGCGATGCCCACCCCGTGCTTCACCGCGGTGACCACGATCAGGGCGATGCCCGATCCGAGGAAGCCCCACGTCGATCGTTCGTGGAGCACGCCGCGCATGAGCGGGCGGGGTCCGCGGTCGAAGGGCGGGCGGCGACGTCGACCCGACACCTGCTCGGCCCCGTGCTCGGACGCGACGGACGAGCCGCCGGTTGGCACGTGCGGCTGCAGCTCGATGCGAGGCCGACCGCCGGGGCGGGCGTCGGGATCCACGTTGCGGGCATCGGAAGCGTCGGTTCGCATGCTCACAGCTTACGCTCCCGTAGGTTCGCCGTCCCGGCACGTACCATCGGCCCATGCCCGACGACGCCCCACGCACCTCCCCCGACGCGGCCGGCTCCTCCCCCGGCACCGGCCCCGCCATCGGCCCGGACGGTCGCCCGCGCACGCCGTGGGCGCTGGGCAACGAACGCCTGCTGGCGTACTACGACTCCGAATGGGGCGAGCCGATCCTCGACGAAACGGGGCTGTTCGAGCGCCTGAGCCTCGAGGCGTTTCAGGCGGGCCTGTCGTGGGACGTCATCTTGGCCAAACGCCCGGCGTTCCGCGACGTTTTCCACGGCTTCGACCCCGACCGCGTCGCCGCGATGGATGACGCCGCAGTCGCCGCGGCCGTCGCCGATGCCCGCATCGTTCGCAACAGGGCCAAGATCGTGGCGGCGGTGGGCAATGCGCGGGCCGTCGTCACGCTCCGGGACGCCGACGATCCGCGGGCCCTGCCCGACGAGCTGCCCCCGCATGTGCGCACCGCTTTACGACGAGCCGGTCTCCCCCCGCCCGCCCGCGGCCTGCCGGCGCTGATTTGGTCGCACCTGCCGGAGACGACGCCGCGACCCACCACCGTCGAGGAGATTCCGGCCACTTCACCTGCGGCAACGTCGCTGGCGAAGACACTGAAGAAACGCGGTTTCCGGTTCGTCGGGCCGACGACCGCGCACGCGTTGATGGAGGCCATCGGCATGGTCGACGGCCACCTCGCCGGATCGTGGCGCCGCGGCTGCTCCGGCCTCTGGGACGAATAGCGCGGCGAACGCACTCGGGGCCGAAGACGGGAAAACGCCCGGCGCGAACCACGCCGGGCGTCGTCAAGCACAAGCCTGACCTGGGACTACACCTTCGACTCGAACCACTCGATCAGCTCGTCCCACTCCTTCTCGTGGCCCTTGCGGAAGTACCCGCCGTAGCCGACGCCCTGGCCGCGCGCGGGGCGGGCCTGACGCTTCTCGACGCCGGCCGAACCCGTCAGACGATCCGTGATCAGATCCGCCGACGACTCCTCCGTCCAGTAATCGTCCGGGATTCGGATCGACAGGAACGGCTGCGTCGCACGGGCGAAACGGGCGGCGAAGTCGAACTCCGGGTCGGAGAAGAAGTAGTCGTTCTTCCGCGCCCACGACGCCCACTGGCGCATGACGCCCAGCGGCGGCTCCTGCGTCAGCTTCCACCGCGACGCAGGGATGTGGCCGGTCAGCGTCGCCGAAATCGGGCCGATGATGTTGAACAGCGCGAACGCGCGGATCTTGCCCACCAGCGACGGCACCTTGGAGATGCGCATGCCGCGGCAGTTGACCAGCGCCGCCGCATCGAACGTGCCCTCCGGGCCGGCGTAGGCGATGCCGTGGCCGCCGACCGCGTGGCCCACGGCGAAGTGCGGCACGCCCTCGAACTCGTCGTGCGCCCAGCCGATGACGCCGCGGACATCTTCGGTGATCCAGTCGGACATGCGGATGTCGGCGTTTTCCGGGTCGGACTTCATGCCCGACCGGCCGGTGCCGCGGTAGGCGTAGGTGACCACGGCGATGCCCTGGTTGGCGACGTACTCGGCGAAGCGGTGGTAGAAACCCTCCGGCACGCCGGTGCCGCCGTGAACCGTGATGACGCCCCGAATCGCCCCGGGGTTGTCCTGCGGCCGGAAAACGGTGCCGCGCAGCAGCAGACCGTCGGCGGCGGGGATGATCACATCCCGGCGGGGCCGGGGCGCGGACTCCTGGGGGCTGATCTCGGGGTACATTTCGTCCTTCCCTGCCCCGGCGGCGCAGTGGCGGCGGGGCGCGCATGACTGTTCGTGGGCCCTTCGCGGGCGTTCCGTCCGCGAGTTTAGGACCGGGTGAGCGCAGTCACAGGGGTTTCGCGCAAATGGCGAAAACGGGGTTGCTTTGCGACGTTCCGCGTGTCGGCCCGGCACCGGGGTCGGCGGCGGCGCCGTGGTGCCCGGGGCCGGGTGACCCCGTCGCGGGGCCCGTGACCGGGGCGGTCACAGGTCGACGTCGTCGTAGGCGCGTTCGTCCTCGATGGGCTCGAGGTGGGAGGAAATGTGGACGCCGGGGAACCGGTCGCGGAGGTCGTCTTCCATCGCGTGGAGGATGTCGTGGCCGTGTTCGACGGACCATTTGCCGGGGACGAGGACGTGGAATTCGATGAATTCCTGGCGGCCGGAGACGCGGGTGCGGATTTCGTGGACGTCGATGTTGCGGGCCGGGTCGCGGTGGGAGTCGAGGATGCGGTCGACGTCGGCGCGGTCGGCGCCGTCCATCGCCCTGTCCATCAGGCCGCCGCCGGCTTCCATGAGCAGTTTGTACCCGGTGATCAGGATGTTCAGGGCCACCAGCAGCGCGATGACTGGGTCGAGCCACCACCATTGGGTGAGCCACACGAGGAACACGGCGGCGACGACGCCGGCGGAGGTCCACAGGTCGGTCATGAGGTGCTTGCCGTCGGCGGTCAGCGTGATGGACCGGTGGGTCCGGCCGGCGCGGATGAGGATGATCGCGACGACGAGGTTGACCACCGAGGCGACGACGCTGAGGATCAGGCCGAGGCCGATCTGCTCGATGGGCTGCGGGTCGAGCAGTCGGCCGATCGATGCGGCGATGATGAAGCCGGAAGCGACGAGGATCATCGCCCCCTCCAGCCCGGCGGAGAAGTACTCGGCCTTCGAATGGCCGAATTCGTGGTCGTCGTCGGCGGGTTTGGCGATGACCTTCAGCACCACCAGCGCCACCACCGCGGCCACGAGATTGACCAGTGATTCGGCGGCGTCGGACAGCAGACCGACGGAGCCGGTGACGAAGTAGCCGGTCGTTTTCAGAGCGATGGTCACGATCGCCGCCGCCACCGACAGCCAGGCGAAGCGACTCAAGTCACGCATGCCACGAACACTACTCCCCGCCCCGGATCGCGGCCCCGCGGGAATGCGACCCCTAGTCGAACTTGTGGAACGCCAGGGAGTTGTCGCGCATGACCCGCGGCATCTCCCATTCGCCGAGGACGTCGAGGATGACGTCGACGTCGCTGCGGTCGAAGCGGCGGGCGGCGTGGGTGCCGGGCAGGTCGGTGCCGAACATCAGGGCGCGGGGGTTGGCGGCGTGGATGCGTTCCAGTGCGTCGGCGACGGCGAATTCCAGGCGGCCGAACCCGGAGGCCTTGACGCGCACGCCTTCGCCGGCGAGTTCGACGACGCGGTCGACGCCGGGCGCGGACATGCCCAGGTGGTCGATGGCCACGGCGGGCAGGTCCGGCAGCAGGTCGGCGACTTCGGGGCGGGAGGAGACGTCGAAGTACACCTCGGTGGTCCATCCGGCGAGGTCGTGGACCTTGCGGGCGAGGTTTTCCAGGTCGCCGACGGCGATTTCCTGGCCCTTGAACAGGTTGAAGCGGATGCCGCGGATGCCCTTCGCATCG
The DNA here is from genome assembly GCF_030408835.1 of Corynebacterium freneyi. Taxonomy (NCBI): domain Bacteria; kingdom Bacillati; phylum Actinomycetota; class Actinomycetes; order Mycobacteriales; family Corynebacteriaceae; genus Corynebacterium; species Corynebacterium freneyi. The sequence continues at coordinate 50,761 of NZ_CP047357.1, read as the reverse complement.
AGTTCGAGCACGCGGTCGGCGCCGAGGTCGGTGGTGCCGGTGATGATGCCGATGAAGTTGCGCCCCTCGTCGCGGGCGAATCCGCGCGACCGGGCCTCGATTTCCAGTTCCTCCAGGGCTTCGGCGAGGGTTTCTTCGCGGGTTTGCGCTGATCCGCCGACGACGACGCCGCCGATGACGCGCGACCATCGGTCGGCGTCGGCCATGCGGTCGGTGAGTTGTAGGTACCGGTCCACGGTGAACGGGGGCGGCGCGAAGGCCTTTTCCGGCTGCAGGTCGCGGGCCCCGATGATGTGGAAGTGGCTGTCGATGATGTCCATCGCCCCCGATTCTACGTTTGCCCGTGAAAGCCGCGTCCGTTTCCGGGCCCCTGTGAAGGGGTGGTTTCGCTTTGCGGGGCTGCTGGCATGCTTGGGGCCATGACCTGCCAGCGTTCTTCGGGTTCTTTGCTTTTCGACGTCACCGCCATCGGCGCGGGGTTGCCGTTCGCCGCGGTGGCGGGGGATCTGGACGAGGCTCTGGCCGGTGGGGTGGCCGTCGTGCAGGCTCCGCCGGGCACGGGCAAGACGACGGTGGTGCCGCCGGTGGTGGCCAATCATGTGGCGGCGGCCGGTGGTGCGGGGGCGAATGGCGGCGAGGGCGGCGGCCGGGTGATCGTGACGGCTCCCCGGCGCGTGGCGGTGCGTGCGGCGGCGCGGCGGTTGGCGGATCTGGCGGGCGTCGAACTCGGCGGTGCGGTCGGTTACACGGTGCGCGGAGATCGGAAGGTTTCACGGGAAACATCGGTGGAATTCGCCACTCCCGGCGTGATCACCAGGCGCTTGCTTCGCGACGGCGACCTGCCCGGCGTCTCGGCCGTCGTCCTCGACGAGGTCCACGAACGCAATCTCGACTCCGACATTCTGCTGGGCATGCTGCGGGATCTGCGGGAGCTTCGCGATGATCTGACGCTGGTGGCCATGTCCGCCACCGTCGACGCGCCACGCTTCGCCGGTCTGTTGGGCACGCCCGGCGCGCCGGCGCCCGTCGTCGCCGCAGATTCGGTGCTGCACCCGTTGGAGGTGCGGTGGGCGCCGGCGTCGGTGGCCCGCCTGAATCATCGCGGCGTGACCCGGGAGTTTCTGGATCACGTGGCCCGCGAGGCGGTGGAGGCGTTGGCCGATGCGCCGGACGGCGGCGACGTCCTGGTGTTCGTTCCGGGCGTCCGCGAGGTCGAGCACGTCGTCGGCGCGTTGGAGCGGATGGCGCCGGACGGCGGCGGGCGCGGCGTCGAGGCCCTCGCCCTCCATGGTCGGCTGCACACCGGCGAACAGGATCGCGTCGTCCGGGGCGGGTCGCAGGATGGACCGCGGCGGATCATCGTGTCCACGGCGATCGCGGAGTCGTCGCTGACGGTGCCGGGGGTGCGGGCCGTCGTCGACGCGTGCCTGTCGCGCGGTCCCCGTCTGGATCTGTCGCGGGGCATGTCGGGGCTGGTCACGACGTCGTGCGCGCGGTCGTCGGCCGAGCAACGCGCCGGTCGCGCCGCCCGCCTGGGCCCGGGCCTGGCGGTGCGGTGCATCGGCGAGTCGGAGTGGGGCGGCCTGGATGCGTGGCCCGCGCCGGAGATCGCCGTCGCCGATCTGACCCGCGCCATGCTCGACGTCGCCGCATGGGGCACGCCCGGTGCGGTCGGACTGCCGCTTCCCGACGCTCCCCCGCCCCGCCACGTCGCCGCCGCCCATTCGACGCTGGCGGCGTTGGGGGCCATAGACCTCGGGGACGAAAACGCAGCCGCCACCACGACCGCGACCACCTCCGATGCCGCGAACACCATCTCCACCGCGTCGGCTGCGGCCACCGCGCGCATCACCGACCTGGGCACCGTTCTCGCCGCTCTGCCCGTCGACCCGCGGCTCGGCCGTGCGCTGCTGGCGGGTGCGTCGGTGCTGGGCGCGGCGAAAGCGGCGGATGCGGTGTCGCTTCTCGACGACTCCCCGCGCGGCGACCTCACCCGCGCTCCTGGTGGCGGCACCCGTTCCGGTGCCGACGCTTCGCGCCTGAAGCGCCTGGTCGAGGAACATTCGGCGGCGGTGGCCGCAATTTCCGAGACCATGGATCGGCTGCCGAAGTCGGTGCCGGCGCACACGAAGGCCGATGCGATCGCACTGGTCACGGCGCTGGCCTGGCCCGATCGGATCGCGAAGCGACGTTCCGCCGACTCCGACGAATACCTCTTCACCGGCGGTACCGCCGCCACCGCTCCCCCGGAGCTGCGCGGCCACGAGTGGTTGGCCGTCTCCGACGTCGGCCGGGCCGGTGGGCGCCTCGCCGGTCGCGCCGGAGCCGTCATCCGCGCCGCCGCACCGGCGTCCCGCGAGCTGGCGTCGTGGGCCGCCGCGGGGTTGGCGAGGGAAGTGGAGGAGGTCGGCGTCGCAAAGCACTCCGGTGAGGCGCGAAGCGGCGTCGGCAAACCGAAGGTCACCGCGCGGCGCCGGGAGTTGCTCGGGGCGATCGAATTGGGGGCGCATCCGATGGCCCCCGACGCCGAGCAATGCCGACGGGCGTGGCGGGACCTGTTCGCCGCCGACCCGACGGCGTTGCGGACGCATGTCGGGTTCGGCGCCGAGGCCGAGGTACTGCGTCGGCGGCTTGCCCTGCTGCACCGCGAACTCGGTTCCCCCTGGCCGGATGTCAGCGACGCGGGATTGGCCGCGAGGGCGGAGGAACTGCTCGGGACGGCGATGACGGAGCCGACGTTGCGGCCCATCGGCGTCGACCAGCTGCGCGGCCTGCTGCCCTGGCCGGAGGCCGCCCGCCTCGACGAACTCGTGCCCGAACGCCTGGAGGTGCCCAGCGGGTCGCGCATCCGGGTCGACTACCCGGAGGTTGGTGCTGCGGCGGAGGAAGGGTCTGCCCCGCCGGTTCTGGCCGCGAAACTGCAGGAGTGTTTCGGGTTGGCGGACACGCCCGCCCTCGTCGACGGGCGCGTGGCCGTCCAGCTGCAGCTGCTGTCGCCGGCGGGGCGTCCGTTGGCGGTGACGCAGGATCTGCGCAGCTTCTGGGACGGCCCCTACGCCCAGGTCAGGGCCGAGATGCGCGGCCGCTACCCAAAGCACCCGTGGCCCGAGGACCCGTGGACCGCGCAGGCGACGAAGCGCACCAACCGGCGCAGGTAGGCGGCGGCTCTCCCCGGTCGGTCAGCTCCGGACGGCCGGTTCGGTGTCGATCGGTTTCGACCGGTCAGCCCAGGAAAGTCAGCTGCGGGCCGGGTCCTGCTTTGCGACGTCCGCCTCATTCCCGTCGAGCGCATGCTCCGGATCCGCTGGACGCAGCGCGCAGACGATGAAGGCGACGAAGGCGATGCCGCCGAAGATGCCCTGCAGGTTGCCCCACACCCACTCGGCGGGGTTGAGGGCGTGGCCCCAGGGATTGCCGGGGAACGTTCCGTAGGGCGCCAGGAAATGGGCGACGTAGAAGCCGATGGCCAGGGCGACCTGCCACGGGCGGCGCAGCGTGAAGATCAGCGGCAGGAAGATCATGGTGATCGACCAGTGGTGGCTGACCGTGTACGGGCCGACGAAACAGACCGCCAGGGCGACGACGGCCAGCGACTCGACGCGCAGCCCACGCTGCTCGTATCGGAAGGCGGCGATGCCCGCCAGGATCGCCCCGATGACGAAGCACGTCATGACGATGATGTTCAACGCCGGATCCTCGATGGTCGCCCGCGCCAGCAGGCCGGACAACGCCTGGTTGGCCTCGTAGGTCGGGGCGCCGCCGCGGTTGCCCTCGAAGAACTCGTCGGTCCAGAAGTAGATGGACTCGTCGAAACGCATGACGAAACCGATGGCGACCGTGACCAGGAACCACAGGAAACTGGACAGCACCGCCCGGAAATCCTTGCGGACCAGGAAAATCAGGGCGTACGCCGCCGGCGTGATCTTGATGCCCGCGGCGATGCCGATGCCCAGGCCGCGGAGCTTGCGCGGCAGAAAGCCCAGCACGTCGGCGACGACGAGCAACGCCAGGAAAACGTTGATCTGGCCGAAGTTGATGTTCTCCCACAACGGATCAAGCAGCAGCGCCGGACCCAGCAGCAGCCCCGCGACCAGGGCGGGAGACGGGACACGCAGGCGCGTGGCCACCATCCACACCATCGCCCACACTGCGGCAATGGTCGCGGCGGTCCAGATGATCTGCAGCGTCGTCGGCCCCGCCCACGTCATGGGATAGAACAACAGCGCCGCGAACGGCGGGTAGATGAAGCGGTACCCCGAACGCGTGGGGAAGTCCTCCGAATACAGGTCCCGACCGCGGCGCAAAGCCCAGCCGGCGTCCTGGAAGACCTCGACGTCCATCATGTAATACGTTGCCGCGCGGTACATCTGATAGCCGACTACGCCAACGGCGAAGAGGGCGGCGACGACGGCCGCAAGACGGCGCCACCGATCGGGCACCGCGATCAATCGATCCTGGAGCATGAATCGAACGTACCGCACCCGCCGGATCGCGCCCGTCGGCAAGACGCGGCGGCCCACGGATGCCGCGAACCCCACTGCGGCAGACGGCCCAGCGCCCGATCGGCGGGCGAGCGGCAACCGGGGCGGCGGTAGCGTGGAGACCATGGAGCACAACGAGTCAGCTTCTCCCGCCGGTGCCGCCGCCCCTGCGGGAGCGGCCCCCGCCAGCCCCGCGGAAGTCACCGCCCGCCACGACGCGATCCGGGCGCGCATCGGCGACGCCGCCCGCGCCGCCGGCCGCGACCCCTCGGAGATCCGCCTGCTGCCCGTGAGCAAGACGGTGCCCGCCGCAGCCGTGCTCGCCGACTGGCCGGCCCTGCGCGACGCCGGATGCCTGACGCTCGCCGAAAACCGCGTCCAGGAGGCGGCCGCGAAGGCTGCGTTCTTCGCCGACGCCGCAGGAGCCGCCTCCACCGATGCCGCCGATGCACCCCCTACTGCGATCACTCCCCTGCCGCGCTGGGCGGTGATCGGCCCGCTGCAGACGAACAAGGCCGGGCAGTTGGCGGCCTTCGCCGACGAGTTCCAGGCGCTCGACCGCCCCAAGGTCGCCGCCGCACTCCAACGCCGACTGGACGGCGGCGCCAATGCCACCGGCGACCCCGGCAGCACCACGGGCGACGCCGGCCGCACCCTCGACGTGCTCATCCAGGTCAACACGTCGCACGAACCCCAGAAGGCCGGCGTCGCACCCGACGACGCCGAAGCGTTCGTCGCCGACTTCGGCCCCGACGGCCCCTACCCGAACCTGCGGCTGCGCGGCTTCATGACCATGGCCATGATCGCCGACCCCTCCTCCCCCGACGGCGACGAGGACGTGCGCCGGTGTTTCGCCACCCTGCGCGAACTGCGCGACCGCCTCACGCCGAACGCCCCCGACGGCGTCACGCTCGACGAACTGTCGATGGGCATGTCCGGCGACTTCGAACTCGCCATCGCCGAAGGCGCCACCACCGTCCGCGTCGGCCGCGCCATTTTCGGCGAACGCCCCCGACCCTGAGCACTGCCGGGCCCGCGAATCGGGGTCCCGGCGCACCCCGCGACGCTGCCGTCTCCGCGTGCCGACGGGCCGTCGTCAAGCAATGCCCGCCGGGTACCCTGATGGGCATGAACGACAAGGCAGCCCCCCAGTTCTCCTGCTCCCGCCGAGGATTCCTGCTCGGCACCGCCACCACCGCCGCCGGTGCCCTCCTCGCCGCCTGCGCGCCCGGCTCCGACGTCGAACGCGTCGCCGCGGCGGACGTCCCCGTCGGCGGCGGCACCGTCGTCGGCGACTACGTGGTCACCCAGCCCGAAGAGGGCGTGTTCAAGGCCTGGTCCGTGCGCTGCCCCCACCAGGGCGGACGCATCAACGCCGTGCGCGACGGCGTCATGATCTGCCCCGACCACAACTCCCACTTCGACATCGACACCGGCGACGTCGTGTCCGGCCCGTCACGCCACCCCGCCGGCGCCGCCCCCATGGCCGCCGACGACGGCGACCTGGTGGTCGGCTAAGACGCCTGCCGCCGGGGGCCGCGGATGCCGCTCGTGCCCACCACCGTCGCCGCCCCGGCGAGGACGAACAGGCCGATCAGCCAGCAGACCAGCACCCCCCAGCCGCCCCAGCCCAGCACGTGGCCGGAGACCCACCCGACCACCGACGACCCCAGGTAGTAGCTGAACAGGTACATCGAGCTGGCCTCCGCCCGGTCCTCCGTCGCGATGAGCCCCACCGACGACGACGCCAACGAATGCGCCACGAAGAACCCGCCCGTGAACACCGCCACGCCTAGCAGCACCGTCGCCAACCACGGGGTGGCGGTCAGCGCCAGGCCCGCGATGCCGGCGACGATCGCGGCGAGCATCGCTTCACGACGACCGATGCTCTGGGCGAAGAAGCCCGCACGCGCCGACGTCCACGTGCCCGTCAAATAGAGCAGGAACACCAGCCCCGCCGCGGCGGCCGACAAGCCGAAGGTGTCGCCCAGGCGGAAGCCGACGTAGTTGTACAGCGACACGAACGCGCCCATCGACAAAAACGCCAGGGCGTACAGGCCCAGCAGCCGCGGATTGCCCAGGTGGCCGACCAACGCCCGGATCTCGCCGCCCGGCGTCAGCTGCTTCGGCGTGAAGCGCCGCTGGCGCGGCAGCAACCACACCGTGGCCACCGCGAACGTGAGGGCGACCAGCGACGAGGCGACCGTCGCCACGCGCCAGCCGGCGAACTCCAGCACGATCGACGGGATGATGCGGCCCAGCAGCCCGCCCACCGTCGTGCCCGCCACGTACAGGCCCATGATGCGCGGCACGTGCTGCGGGTGGACCTCCTCCGACACGTACGTCATCGCCACCGCCGGGACGCCCGCGATGACCAGGCCCTGGATCAGGCGCAGGCCGATCAGCGCCGACGCGGACGGCGCCAGCGCGAGCGTGAGACCGAGGAGGGTGGCCAGCACCGCGCCGATCAGGATCATCGGGCGCCGTCCGAACCGTTCGGACAGCACCGACATGGGGATGATCGCGCACGCCAGGCCGCCCGTCGCCGCCGACACCGTCAGGGCGGCGGTCGCGGGGCTGATGGCCAGGTCCTCCGTCAGCACCGGCAGCAGCGCCTGCGTCGCATACAGCGCCTGGAACGAGGCGATGCCGGCGAAAAGCACCGCGACCAATGCGCGGCGGAAACCCGGGGCTCCGGGCGTCAGCCCCTCCGGAATCGCCGGAGATGCGACCGTGTGCTGCTCGTTGCTCATGTCGACCATGGTGCGCCGGGGCCTTCGATACTTCCAATGCATTGTCCGGGATGATCCATTGCATGTCGCGCATATCCCCTCGTGGGATACCGTTGTTTCATGATCCCCACCGACCTCGACTGGTTCCTGGACCTCGCGCGCACCCGCCACATGGGCGACTCGGCGGCGAATCTGGGCATCCCGCAGCCGACGCTGTCGCGGCGCCTCGCCAGACTCGAGGCGACGCTGGGCGCGCGACTCTTCGACCGCGATGGCCGGGGCCTGGAGCTCAACGCCCGCGGCCGGGCCTTCGCCGAAGCCGCCGGCGCCGCGACGGATGCCCTACGCGCCGGCGCCGCCGAGGTCGCCCGCCTCGTCGACCCCGCCCAGGGCCCCGTGCGCCTGGACTTCATGCATTCGCTGGGCACGTGGATGGTCCCGGAGATCCTCCGCGCCGCCCGCGCCACCAGGCCGGATGCGGCGATTTCCCTGCATCAGGGCGCCGCCCGCCTGCTCGTCGACCGTGTCTTGGCCGACGAGGCCGACCTCGCGCTCGTCGGCCCGCAGCCCCCCGAATCCCTCGCCGACGGCCCCCTCGAGTGGACGCCCCTGGCCCGCCAGCGTCTGGCCGTCGGCCTGCCCGCCGATCACCGCCTAGCCGGGTCGGCCGCGCCGCTGCGCCTGCGGTCGGTGGAGGAGGATCCGTTCATCGCGATGTTGCCCGGCTACGGCACGCGGCTGCTGCTGGATTCGCTTGCCGACGCCGCCGGGTTCCGCCCCCGCCTCGTCTTCGAGTCGATGGAGTTGACCACCGTCGCGGGCCTGGTCAGCGCCGGTCTGGGGGTGGCGTTGCTGCCCATCGACGATCCGTTTCTCTCCGTGACGGGGATCGTGTTGCGGCCAATCGCCCCGGCGGCCCACCGCGAGCTGGGGATGATCCGCCGCCGCGCCGTCGACATGACTCCGCCCGTCGCCGCGCTGAACGACGACATCCTCGCCCTGGCCGATGCGGGTCGCTGGGTGGCGTGACCGGCGGGCCGGCAGCGGCAGCGGCTTTTCGGCGTTGATGGGCAGCTGCACCACGGGCACGTCGGCGGTGGGCATGAGGTGCTTGAGCACGAACCAGGGGCCGCCCTCCTAGAGCCGGTCGAGAGCCTGCGCGAGGTCCGCGATGAGGTCGTCGACGTCCTCGATGCCCACGGACAGGCGCACCAGATCCGCCGGGATCTCCAGCTGCGTGCCCTCGGTGGACTGGTGGGTCATGCCGGCCGGAACCTCGATGAGCGACTCCACGCCGCCCAGCGACTCCGCCAACAGGAACTCGCGGGTCGACTCGCACAGCTTCGCCGCCGCCTCCGCGCCACCGGCCAGGCGCGCCGACACCATGCCGCCGAAACGCTTCATCTGCGACTTCGCCACCTCATGATTCGGGTGCGACTCCAGGCCCGGGTACAGGACCTGCGAAATCTCCGGGCGCGACTCCAGGAACGCGGCGACCTTCTCGGCATTGTCGCAGTGGCGGTCCATGCGCAGACCCAACGTCTTCAGGCCGCGGGCGGTGAGGAACGCGTCGAAAGCGCTCGGCGTCGCGCCGATGCCGCCGCGCAGGAAGTCCAGCTCCTCATCCAGCGCCGCATCGTTGGTGACCACCGCACCGCCGATGACGTCCGAATGGCCGCCGATGTACTTCGTCGTCGAATGCAGCACCGCATCCGCGCCCAGCTCCAGCGGGCGCTGCAGGTACGGCGAGGCGAACGTGTTGTCCACGATCAGCTTCGCGTCCGCGCCCAGCTCCGCATTGGCCTCCTTGACCGCCGCGGCGATGCCCGCGATGTCGCCGACGGTGAGCAGCGGGTTCGTCGGGGTCTCGATCCACACGATCTTCGTGTTCGGCCTGATCGCCGCGCGCACCGACTCGACGCTGCCCAGGTCGGCCACCGAGTACTCCACGCCCCAGTCGCCGAACATGGTGTCCACCAGGCGGTACGTCCCGCCGTAGGCGTCGTTCGGAATGACGATGTGCGCACCCGGGCGCAGGTACGCGCGCAGCAGGATGTCCGTCGCCGCCATGCCCGACGCGAACACCCGGCCGTAGCGGGCGCCCTCGAGCTCGGCGATCGCGGCCTCCAGCGCGGCCGACGTGGGGTTGGCCACACGGGTGTACTCGAAACCGCCGCGCAGCACGTTGATGCCGTCCTGCGCGAACGTCGAGCTGGCGTAGATCGGCACGTTCACCGGGCCGTACAGCGAATCCGGGTGGTAGCCGGCGCGCACGGCGGCGGTGTCGAAGGCACGCTCGGGATGCGCCACCTCGTGGGTCGAGTCGTAGTCGGCGCCGTCCTTCGGGGCGTGGGACTGGTCGGCGTCGGCCTGGCTCATTGCGATCTTCTCCTGCTCGTAATCGGTGCACGCCGCCGACGGGCGCGTGACGGGCACGGCCCGCCGACGGCGAGCGGGGTGCCCGTCATTATGCCCTTAGACCGAGCTGTCTACAAACGAATGGCGAAAAACCCCGCGAGAATCCCGCGGCCCCGATAGCGTGGGACCATGACTCGGGACGACAACGCCACCGACCGCACCGACCGGATCAGCGACGCCGCCACCGACCGCACCGAACGCCCACACGACATCGTGGTGTTCGGGGCCACCGGATTCGTCGGTGGGCTCGTCGCAAAGCATCTGGCCGCGCACGCGCCCACCGGAACCTCCATCGCACTGGCCGGACGCGACCGCGCGAAACTATCGGCCCTGCGCGACGACCTGCCGGACACCGCCGCGGACTGGCCGCTCATCGTCGCCGACGCCGCCTCCGACGCCGACATGCGGGCACTGGCCGAATCCACCCGCGTGGTGCTCACCCTCGTCGGGCCGTACGCCCGTTACGGCCACCCGCTGGCCCACGCCTGCGCGGCCGCCGGCACCGATTACGTCGACCTGACCGGCGAAGTGCTCTTCGCACACGACTCCATCGCCGCCAACCACGAACTGGCGCAGTCGACTGGCGCGCGGATCGTCCACTCGTGCGGCTTCGACTCGATCCCCTCCGACATCGGCGTCAAGGTGCTTCACGACGCCGCCGCAGCCGCCGGAGACGGCAACCTCGGCGAAACCACCCTCGTGGTCACCCACATGCGCGGCGGAGTGTCCGGAGGCACCATCGACTCGCTGCGCCAACAGCTCAACGACGTCAAGGCCGACCCCGACCGTGCCCGCATCGCCGGCACCGCCTACTCGCTCAACCCCGGACTCGAGGGGCCGGGGCCCAGGCGCCAGGACGACGCACCCATCGTCCCTCGCCGCGACATCTACCTCGGCGAGACCGGCGCGTTCGCACCGTTTTTCATGGCGCCGTACAACACCCGCGTCGTCCGTCGCACCGCCGCCCTGCTCGACGCCGAGGGCCCCGACGGCTACGGCGACGGCTTCCGCTACCGCGAGGTCATGTCCGTCGGCCGCGGCCCGAAGTCGGCCGTCCGCGCCCGCGCGTTCAAGGCCGCCATGGGTGCGCTCATCGGCGGCATGACGTTCGGCCCGACGGCGAAACTGCTGGACAAGAAGCTGCCCGCACCCGGCGAGGGCCCGTCCGAGGAGGACCGCGCCCACGGCCGCTTCACCATCGACGTCCACTCGCTGACCCTGTCGGGCGCCCAATGGACCAGCCGCGTCGAATTGGAGAAGGACCCCGGCTACGACGGCACCGCCATGATGATCTCCGCCGCCGCCCTGGCCCTGGCATTCGACCGCGACCGCCTGCCGAACCGGACCGGCGTACTCACCCCCGCGTCCGGCATCGGCGACGCCCTCGTCGAACGCCTCCGCGAGGGCGGCATGAAGATCGGCGCCCGCAAGCTGGGCTGACCCGCCCCGCCCCTACCGAAAGGACCACGCCATGGCCCTGCCCCGCACCACGTTGACCCACGGCCCCAAACTCCCCGCCGTTTCCGGCCGCGCGCTGGTCACCGGCGCGTCCTCCGGCATCGGCTGGGCCTGCGCCGAGGCGTTGCGCGACGCCGGGTTCGACGTCGTCGGGACCTCCCGCAAGGGCGCCGACGCCCCGCACCCCGACGGCATCGAGATGATCGCCCTCGACATGGGCGATCGCGCCTCCATCACGGCCGCAGCCGACGAAGTCATCTCCGGCGGCGCCCCGTCCGTCGTCATCGCCAACGCCGGCGAAAGCCAGTCCGGCCCCTTCGAGGAGCTGCCCGCCGACGCCCTGAACAGGCTGTTCCAGGTCAACGTACTGGGACAGGTGGATCTGGTTCAGCGCCTGCTGCCGTCGATGCGCGACGCCGGGCGCGGCCGCGTGATCCTGGTCGGCTCGATGCTCGGCGGTCTGCCGCTGCCCCACCGGTCGTCGTACGTGGCCACGAAGGCGGCGCTGCGCGGTTTCGGCATGTCGCTGCGCGGGGAGGTGTCGCGCTTCGGCATCGGCGTCACCGTCGTCGAGCCGGGCAGCATCAACACCGGCATCTCCAACCGCCGCACCAAGTACGGCGCCGACATCGACTCGCCCTACCGCGACGACGCCCTGACCATGCTGAAGAACCTCGACGCCAACGAGGCCAAGGGCATCTCCGCCGACGACGTCGCCGAGACCGTCATGCACGAAATCACCGCCGAGCGCCCGCTGCCCCTGGTCGCCCGGGGATCGAGGGCGGGGCTGGTCGTGCCGTTGACGCGGGCGCTGCCCACCGAGGCGACGCTGGCCCTCATGCGTCGGGTCCACGGCCTGAAGTAGCCGTCCGGTCTCCCTCGCGCTCGCGCCTGCGCCGCCGCACGAGCAGCACGACGGCCACCACCGCCACCACCGCGCAGGCGACGTAGATGACCACCGAAAACCTGTCGATCCACTCGCCGACGATGTGCCACTTCGCACCGAGGATGACGCCCAGGTACACCAGCACGCCGTTCCAGATCGTCGACCCCGCGGTCGTGTACAGGGCGAATTTGAGCAACGGCATCCGCCACAGTCCCGCAGGCACAGAAATGATGGACCGGATGCCCGGGACCATGCGGCCCAAAAACACCGACGCCTCTCCGTGTCGGCCGAACCACTCCAGCGCGTAATCCACGTCGGATGCCCTGGTGAGCGGAAGCTTCTCCGCGATCGCACGTACGCGCTCCGCCCCCAGCGCCGCCCCGGCCCAGTAAAGCACGAACGCGCCCACCACCGAACCGCCCGTCGCCCACGCCACCGCACTCCACCAGGTGAACTTGCCGGTCGTGGCCGTGAACCCGGCCAGCGGCAGGAACAGCTCCGAAGGCACCGGCGGCAGGATCGTCTCCACGAGGATCGCCAACGCGATGCCCGGCGGACCGAAGACGCCCATGAGGGACACTGACCAATCGATGATCGTCTGCACGGGGCTCCTTCGTCGCAGCTCGCGGACCCGGGGACCGGCCGCATTCCAGCGATTTTCGCGTTTTCGGGGACCCCTGCACAACTCCCCGCCGCCCCAGATGGTTCCCGCCCAGGCGGCGGGGGTAGCGTACGCGCCACCGTGAAACGGGCGCGGGAGCCACTGTATTTTCGCTGGTGGAACGGTGAAATTGGGTCAGACGGAGCAACAGGGCCCCGTCACCGGGATACGGAAGGACCCGCCATGAACACCACGTACACCAACGACACTTCGCTTTACGACGGCGCCGAGGCGCGTGGCACGCGGACCGTCGCAAAGCACCCCGAGGGGCGCGGACCGGCGGCGACCCTCGGTGAGGCGCTGCGGCGGCCGGGCTACCTGTTCACGAAATGGCCGTGGCTGGCACTGGGCAACATCATCGTCGGGCTCGCGCTGTCGTCGGTGCTCGGCTCGGTCATCCTGCCGCTGCTGGTGATCAGCCTGGTGCCGCAGATCCGGAATCTGCTGTGGCCGGCGCTGCTGCGCGTCGAGGTGTGGCGCCTGCGACTGATCGACCGGCCCGGCGCCGACGCCATCGGGCCGCCCATCGACCGACTCGCCGACGAGGGCGGTACCCCGACGTTCTCCCAGTTCGCGCACCTGGCGCTGGTGATCTTCCTGCTCTTTCCGTTCACCGTGGGCGTGGCGTTCCTGCCGGTGATGTTCACCATGCTGTTTTCCCCGTGGCCGTTCTTCGACGGCACGCCCGTGGAGGCGCTGGACCCGAACGCCACCGACGCAGAGTTCGGCCAGGGCGTGTACGACGCCGTCATCGCGCCGCTGCCGACGTGGATGCTCGTGGTCTGGATGGTCGTCGCGGCGGTGGTCTTCGCCATCGCGCTGCTCTACTCCGCCGGGCTGTGGGCGTGGGCGACCGGACGTCTGGGCCGGACCCTGATGGCGCCCGACGAGGAGCAGCTGCGCGCCGACGTCGACCGCCTCGAATCCTCCCGCGCCGACGTGCTCGACGCGGCGGCGATGGAACGCGCGCGGATCGAGGGGGCGTTGCATGACGGCGTCCAGCATCGGCTGGTCGCACTGACCATGAAGCTGGGCATGGCCGAGGCCGAGGACCCCGAGGGCCCCACCGGCAAGCTGGCCGCCGAGGTGCATGGCGACGTCGACGAAGTGCTCGCCGACCTGCGTCGCGTCATCCGCAACATCCAGCCGCGGGCGCTGTCCGAACACGGATTGCGGGCGGCGGTGGCCGACCTCGCCGCCGAAATGCCGATGCCCGTCGACGTCGACGTCCCGTCGGTGCGGATGCCCCGCCATATCGAGGAGGCGGCGTTCTTCTTCGCCTCCGAGGCGCTGTCCAACGTCGCCAAGCACTCCGGTGCCTCGCGGGCGACGGTCGTGGCGGCCATCGATGAACCGGCCGAAGGCGCGGATGGTCCGGCCGCGGGTGCCGGCGGTGAGCGACGCGGCACGTTGACGCTGACCATCGCCGACGACGGGCGCGGCGGTGCCGTCGAACGGGCCGCCGGGCTGCACGGCTCCGGTCACGGCCTGCGCGGGATGCGCCAGCGCGCGGCGGGCGTCGACGGTACCGTGACCGTGACCAGCCCCGACGGGCGCGGCACCACGGTGACGCTGATCTGCCCGACGCGGATCATCCCCGCGGCGGCCGACCGGGCGACCGTCCAGGCAGACGCCGCCAACGACACCGCCCCGACTCCCGAGGAGGATTCCCGCCGATGACCGCCGCCACCCCCGCGCGCTCCCCGCTGCGCATCGTCCTCGCCGAGGATTCGCCCCTGCTGCGCGCGGGGGTGGAGGCCGTTCTGGGCCGCGGCGGCCATGAGGTCGTCGCTGCGGTCGGCGATGGCGACGCGCTGGTCGCCGCCGTGCGCGCCACCGTCCCGGATCTCGTGATCACGGACGTGCGCATGCCGCCGAATCATTCCGACGAGGGCCTGCGCGCCGCCGCGCAGATCCGCCGGGAGCGCCCGACGCTGCCGATGATCGTGCTGTCGCAGTACGTGTCGGTGGCCTACCTCGATGATCTGATGGCGGGCGGCGGCCGCGGTTTGGGGTATCTGCTCAAGGACCGTGTCGCGCACATCCGTCACTTCCTCAATGCGGTCGCGGAGGTGGCGACCGGCCAGACGATCATCGATCCGGAGGTTGTCCGCGCGCTCGTCGGCGGTGCGGCGGCGTCGGGCCCCATTGCGACGCTGACGCCCCGCGAGCGCGAGGTTCTGTCGCTGATGGCGGAGGGCCGCACGAATCACGCGATCGCCGAGGAGCTCGTCGTCTCCGAGGCGGCGGTGCGCAAGCACATCGGCGGGATCTTTTCCAAGCTTCCACTTGACGACGGTGCCGACCGCCGGGTCTCGGCCGTGCTCGCGTATTTGCGTTCGGAAGGCCGGTAGCGGGGACGAAGGCCGCTGTCGGAGGCGCCGGCCGTCGTAAAGCCCGCCCGGCCCCATTCGGGGGGTTTGCCCCTCAACGCCGTTAACGGCCGCTCGCCCGCGGGGGTTCCATCGGTAGGGTTGCCGCATGACTGTGACGCGGAACACGCACGGGAGCCCCGGCGAGCCCGACGAACCCACCCCGCCACCCGCGGCCGACCCTCACCCTGCGGACTCGACGGCGACCTCCACCGCCGCCGAGCGCCCCGCATTCGGTCACCGCGACTGGCTTCGCGTCGCATTGGCGATGTTCGCCATCGGTTTCGGCGCGAACCTCTTCGCCCCGATGCTCGAGGTCTACCGCGAACTCAACGGCACCGGCCAGTCCTCCGTGACGGCGATGTTCGGCATCTACGCCGCCGGCCTGGTCCCGGCGCTGCTAATTTTCGGCCCGATCTCCGACCGCCGCGGCCGCCGTGCCGTCCTGCGCCCGGCGATGCTCGTATCCGCCACGGGCACCGTCATCCTCGCGTCGGCGTCGTTCGGCCCGGAATGGCTGCTGTTTCCGGGCCGTTTCATCGTCGGTGCGTCGGTGGGCATGGCCATGGCGTCCGGGGCGGCGTGGATCAAGCAGCTGTCCGCCGACAAGCCCTCCGCCGGCCCCAGACGCGCAACCGTCGCCGTGTCGGCGGGTTTCGGCGGCGGCCCGCTGGTCGCCGGCCTGGTCGCGCAGTTCGCGCCCGAGCCTAAATTGGTGCCCTACCTGGTGTTCCTGTGCGTGCTGGCGGCGGCCACCCCGATCATGTGGTCCACCCCGGAAACCCAATTCCCCTCCGACGGCGCGGCCGCCCGGCGCGGCCCGCTGATCCCCAAGACTGCGCTGACCGGCACGTTCCTGTGGGCGGTGGCGGCGTGGGCGCCGTGGGTGTTCGGCACGGTGACGGTCTCGTTCGTCACGTTGCCGATTTACGTCGCGCAGGACATCGACATGAAGATCGCCTACATCGGCGTGCTGGCCGGTGTCGCGATGATCTCGGGCATGCTCATCCAGCCTGCGGCCGCCCGCGTCGCGGAGAAGGGCGTGTTGCCGCTGTCGGTGATGGCGCTGGGCATCGCCTGCGCGGGGATGCTCGCCGCGGCGGCGACGGTGTGGCTCGACAATGCGGCGCTGGTGTTCCCGTCGGCGCTGATCCTCGGTTCGAGCTACGGCATCATGATGGTCGCCGGGCTCCGCGAGGTCGAGGCCATCGCCCGTCCCGACGAGCTCGGCGCCATGATCGGCGTGTTCTACGCGTTGTCGTACATCGGTTTCTTCGTTCCGTTCATTCTGTCGCTCGTCGCGCCGCTGGTCGGCCGGATCACCGGGTTGGGCGACGTCGCGGGCATCATCCTGTGTCTGCTCTTCGGTGCGGTGGTGTGCGTGGCGTCGATGGCGCCGGTCGCCCGGGCCGCCGAGGCCGGTCTGAAGCTCGCGCCCGAGGGTCGCCGGTAGGGGCGCCGGCTGCGGACGGGTCGTCGATCAGCCCAGCCGCTCCCACACTTCGCGGTAGGCCCGCGCCAGCGAGTCGACCGTTTCGTGAGCGTTGAGCCCGCTCGGGTTGGGCACCACCCAGGTTTCCGCGCCTCCGATTTCGCGTTGCTGCTTGCCGACGCACACCTTCCGGCCATCCGGCCCGGTCGCCCCGAACGCCGTGCGGAATGCCCCGATGCCGGCGACCATGACGATCTCCGGGCCGCCGCGCCGCCGCCGCTGCCGGGCGACCTTGTCCTCGAGGATTCGACCGCCGTCGCGGATCTCGTCGGCGCCGAGTTCACCGGCCCGCGCCGTCGCCCGCGCTCATCGGCGGCGTTCCTCCGCGCCGAAGAGGATCGCGCGGCCGGACTCGACGGCACCGTCGGAGTGACCGGGGCCGCCGGAGCCGTCGCGTCGGGCCCGGATGGCCAGCTCGACGGTGCGGTCGAAACGAGGGCCCATCGGCGGCACGTCGGCCAGCGGCACCCACTCGGCCGCGGTGTTCTCCCCGTCGGCGGGCCGGGGCTCGTCGGCGCCGGAATCATCGTCCGCGCCGACATCGTCCCGCGCCGCCACCTCCTCCTCCGCGACCCGCGCGAGGAAGGCGTGGTCGAGGTACTGCGCCCGGTCGCCGTTGGGGTACTCGATTTTGCGGGTGACCTGCACGGCCAGCAGCGACTCGATCTCCACGGCGACGGAGGTTTCCTCCAGCGCTTCGCGCACACCGGCGACGTCGGGTTCCTCGCCGGGCTCGACGATTCCGGTGACGGGCGTCCACCGGCCGTCGTCGGCACGCTTGACCAGCAGCACCTCCTCCGCACCGGCTTCACCGCGCACGACGATGACGGTCACGCCGATGAGCCACAGCTCCGCATGGCCGACGTGCCTGCGCAATTCCTGAATGAAGTCCGGGGTCATGGCCCCCACGGTAGGCGCAAACGGCGGCGCGTCACTCGGCCAGGGCGCGGATTTCCACGGTGTTGGCGCAGGCTTCGGCGGCTTCGGTGGCCAGGTTGAGGGCGGTTTCGTCACCGTCGGCCTCGATGATCCAAAAGCCGCTGGGGAAGGTGTCTGCGTCGAGGTACGGGCCGTCGACCACGGAGCCGTCGGGCAGGATGGTCCTGGCGTCCTCCGGCGGCACAAGGCCCCCGGCGAGCACCCAGTGGCCGCGGTCCTGGAGGGACTGGTTGAACACGCCGACGCGTTCGAACGCGGCGTGCATGTCCTCGTCCGAGTCGTAGGGGTTGATGTCCCGTCGCCCGTGGACGCTCAGGAGATACTGCATGGCGCTCCTCCATTCCCGGGGTCGGCTCCCGCCCACCGTCTCGGCCGACGACGGCGGCCACTGTCACGCCGAGCCCTCCATTTGCCTACAAAATGGTAACACCGGATCGGGATCGGCGGCAGGGACGATTCGTCGTTCGCCTGCGCCGACGGCATGATCCGGCATCCGGATCCTTCGCTTAACGACGCCCGCCTCCTCGCATAGGGTCGTGTCATGTCAGATTCGACGAACGCGAAGCCCGCGGGGGACTCCGGCGACACGACCGGCGACGGCCCGATCCGGGTGGTCAAGATCCACGATCTGCGATCCGGTGACGTGACCGCCGGAGATGGCCGGACGATCCTCGTCGACCGCCTGTGGCCGCGCGGAGTGGCCAAGGACTCGGTTGACCTGGACGACTGGTTCAAGGAGGTCGCCCCCTCCCCCGACCTGCGAAAATGGTTCGGCCATGATCCGGACCGGTTCGACGAGTTCGCCGACCGCTACCGCCATGAGCTCGATGAACGGGCGGCCGCGATCAATCGCCCGGATTCCGACGCCGGCGACCGTTCCTCCGACGACGATGACTCCGACGACGATGAACTCGCGGAGCTCCTGGCCGCCGCGGCGGATGCGACCGTCGCAAAGCCCCTGTACCTGGCGTACGCGGCAAAGGACCGCGACCACAACCACGCCCTGGTGCTCGCGGCATGGCTGCGGGACGAAATCGACTGAGCCGCCGTCAGAATCCGGCGCGGCCCGTCCGCGCGGCGGTGACGGCCGCACGCCCGACGATCAACGCCTTCTTCGGCGAGCCGACGCGGATGCGGGTGACGGCGATCCGCTCCGCCGGGGTCTCGCGAAGCTTCTTCGACAACTCGGTGAACAGGTTCGTCGCCGCCAGCACCGCACCGCGGGCGGCACCCGGCAGCAACGGGATGGCCACGCGCGCGTCGGCGACGTCGGCGTCGATGTCGTCGAGGAGCTTGTTCTTGATCGGCTCCGTCAGCGCATGGCCGTCGAGCTCGTCGAAGTACGTTCGGCCCAACTCGCCCGTGTCCTCGGCGAGGTCGCGGAGGAAGTTGATCTTCTGGAACGCCGCCCCGAGACTGCGGGCCCCGGCGGCCATCGTTTCCCGGTCTGCGTCGTCGACGGGGTGGTCGGCGAGGAAAATGGACAAACACATCAGGCCGATGACCTCGGCGGACCCGTAGACGTACTCGTCGAGGGCGTCGTGGTCGTACGTCGTCTCGGTCAGATCGCGGCGCATCGACCGGAAGAACGCGCGGACGTGCTCGTCTTCGATGCCGCAACGCCGCACCGTGCCCGCGTAGGCGTGGAGCACCGGATCGGGGTGGAAGGGCATGGCGGGCGCGCCGAGCACCAGTTCCTCATAGTGGTCGAGCAGCTCGCGGACCTGCTCGTCGGTGCAGCCGGCTTCCGCCGCGGTGCCGTCGACGATCTCGTCGGCGATGCGCACCATGGCGTACAGGTTGCGGATGTCCTGCCGTTCGCGCTTGCCCAGCAGTCGGGTGGCCAGGGAAAACGACGACGAATACGTGTCGATGACCGTCGAGGTGGCCTTGCGCGCCATCCGGTCGTACGTCGGAATGAAGCGCTTGCCGACGCCGCCGCGCTTGCCCTTCACCGCACGTCCTTCCTCACGACCGGTTCTTCACCGCGATCAATCCTGCACCGCCGTCTCTTTGCGGCGGCGTTCCCTTCCGAGACTAGCCGGGACCGCGCCCCGTACAACATCGGCGCCTCACCGCGATGACCAGTGTTTAATCGGTGTCATGGACACCGCCCGCCTGGTCGGCCCCGGCGACGGCACCGACGAGGGCACCAACGACACTGAACGTCGTTTCCCCTAAAGTGTTGGCATGGGAATGCTTCGCATCGGCACGCTCATCATGGCCGTCTTCACGGTGCTGTGGTCGAGTTGGGCCTGGCCATCGCCCCGTCCGCTGTTGCAAGTCCCCGGCATCGCCTTCGCCCTCGCCGCTGCGGTTGTCGCCGTCGTCTCCCTCCTGCGGGGCCGCCGCGGGCGGGGCGGGTCGTCGCAAAGCAAGGAAGAAGCAGTGCTTGACGACGCACATCGCCGCCCAAAGCAGCGTGGGGCATCGCGGATCACGGTGGCGGCCATCATCGTGGAAGTCATCGCGATCTTCGCCGCCGTGCGCTGGCTGGGCTCCGCGAACCCGGATCTGATCCAGCCCACTATCGCGCTCATCGTCGGCGCGCATTTCCTCGTCTTCCAGCTCAGCCCCGCCACCCGCGGCGGAGTGCACGTGGTCATGGCCGTGCTCGGCATGACCGTCGGCGCCATCGGCATGCTGATGATCAACGGCGACCGCCCCGCCGACATCGTCCACGCGCTGGTCGGGCTCGGGATGGCCGCGATCACCCTCGGCTACGGCGTGCTGTTCACCCGGGGGCTGGGGCGCACGGCGGCGGTTTCCCGCCACGACCGCTAGAAACCAACGCCCCGAAACGGCGAAAAACCCCGGATTCTTTCGAATCCGGGGTTTTCCCGTGGTGGGCGAAGGGGGACTTGAACCCCCACGTCCCGAAGGACACTGGCACCTGAAGCCAGCGCGTCTGCCATTCCGCCACTCGCCCGTGGCAACGAGGAATACAATAACACCAGCACTCCCACCGACACCAAACCCGCAGGCCACACGCTGTTTTTGGGCCCCTGAACCGATACGACCGCCACGTCGTGAAGCACGCCCGCACCCACCCGAATCCGCCACGCGCCAACCCCCGGAAGCGCGCCCCGCCCACGCCGAAAAAGCACGTGAGCAGCCCCCGCATCCCCATCCGACCCAGGTCGAGTGGTAGCAAACGACCGTTCTCTCGGGCTGCCCCGCCCCTATACTGGTGCTCGCACATACGCACGCGCGGGCGTCGCGGTCGCAACCGTCACGGCGGTCACGGCCGGCGGCGTCCGCACCCGATAGCCCGCGCCCGCCCCCGGCTGGCCGGGGGAAGGCGAAACGACCCGCAGATGGATTTTCTGGGACGCATCAGGAAGCTCGACAGCTCGCTGCAGCGCGGGCTGGACAACAGCTTCGCCCGCGTTTTCGGCGGCAAGGTCGTGCCCAATGAGCTGGAGGAGTGCCTGAAGCAGGAGATCGAGGATTTCCTGATGCAGGACGCCGACGGCCGTTATCTGGCCCCGAACGACTTCCGCATCGGCGTCAGCGCGAAGGATTTCGCCAACCTGTCGGCGGGCGGCCCCGACCTGCCGTCGGAGTTGGCCGACCGGATGGCCCGGTACTGCCGCAACAACGGGTGGGCGATGTCCGGCTCGGTGACGGTGCGCGTGCAGCAGGTCGATTCGCTGCACACGGGCCAGTTGAAGACGGCCAGCCAGTTCACGGAGGGCTACCGCGACGAGTCCGGCTTCATCGGCGGCGACGGACAGCCGGTCACGCCGGATGCAGTGCCTTCTTCGCGTGACGACGACCCCCGCACCACCTCTTCGCCCTCCGCGCCGCAGGAACCGTCGAACCGGTTCGGCGGTGGCGAGTACGGCAACGAGGACGGTGAACACCGGTTCGGCGGCGGATTCGACGCCGGTGCGTCGGGAGCCGCGGGTGCCGCAGGGGCCGCCGGTGCCGTGGGCGGAGCCGCCGCCGCAGGCGCCGCGGGCGAAACCGAATCCCGCTACCGCGCCCCCGACGACGACGCTCGGCCCGCACCCGGGAAGTTCGGCTCCGGGCAGGTCGATTCCGGCCAGCCGGGCATGTACGGAAACCCCGGTGCCCCCGACGATTACCGCGACTCCGGATACGCCGACCGGGACTACGCCGACGACCGTGCGGCCGACTCCCGTGCCGACGTCGGGGCGTCGCAAAGCAACGCCCACTCCCCCTACGACCAACCCGTCCAGGTCCCGCCGGGTCCCGCCTCGCCGGAACAGGAGCAGCTCACCGTGACCCTGCTGCTGCAGGACGGATCCAACCGCACCTTCGAGGTCAAGCCCGGATCGAACATCATCGGCCGCGGCACCATCTCCGACTTCCGCCTGCCCGACACCGGCGTATCCCGGCAGCACGCGGAGATCACCTGGGACGGCCGCGACGCCGTCCTGGTGGACCTGCACTCGACCAATGGCACGATGGTCAACGATTCACCGATCGACAACTGGCTGCTCGCCGACGGCGACGTGATCTCGATGGGCCATTCCGTCATCGAAGTCCGTATCCGTTAACCGGGCCCACCGGCCCGGACACCGGGAGGGCATCCACCCACCGGCCGGGAAACCGGCGCCGAACAGGCGCCGCGACAAGGAGGTAAGTACGTGGAGGCGATCGTCTTCCTGCTGTCCCGCATCGCCGTGCTGGTCGTGCTGTGGTTCTTCATCTGGATGACCCTGCGCGCCCTGCGCGCCGACGCCAACGCCGCGTCGGGCCTGCGACCGGTGCGCGCCGCCGCGCCGCCGATGCGCAGCCGGCCGTTCCACCGCTCCCAGACGCCCCACCAGCTGCTGGTGACCGCCGGACCGCTGGCCGGTTCGCGCATGAACCTGGCCAACCAGCGGGAAATCACCATCGGCCGCGCCGATGACTCCGCGTTCGTCCTCAACGACGATTACGCCTCGTCGCACCACGCGCGCCTCATCCCCCGCGACGGAGATTGGTACCTCGAGGACCTGGATTCCCGCAACGGCACGTTCCTCAACGGCCAGCGCGTGGAACAGCCCGAAAAGCTCCAGCCCGGGATGGAGATCCGCATCGGCCGAACGACTTTGAGGTTGCAGCCGTGAATTATTCGCTCGATTACGTCGCCATTTCCGACCGCGGTCTGGTCCGGCAGAACAACGAGGACTCGGCCTACGCGGGCCCCCGCCTGCTGGCGTTGGCCGACGGCATGGGCGGACACGCCGCCGGCGAGGTCGCCTCGCAGCTGATGATCGCCCAGGTGTCCAAGCTCGACGCCGACCAGCCCGACGCCGACCTGCTCGATGCCCTCGCGCTGGCGTGCGCAGAGGGCAACTCCTCCATCGCGGAGGAGATCGACGCCAACCCGGCGACCGAGGGCATGGGCACCACGCTGACCGCCTTGCTTTTCGACGGCGAACGCGTGGGACTGTGCCACGTGGGCGATTCCCGCGGGTACCTCCTGCGCGACGGTGAACTGACCCAGATCACACGCGACGACACCTACGTCCAGTCGCTCGTCGACGAGGGGTCGCTGACCGCCGAGGAAGCGTCGATGCACCCGCAGCGGTCGCTGATCCTCAAGGCGTTGACCGGCCGTCCGGTGGAGCCGACCCTGAAGTACCGCGAGGTGCGCCGCGGCGACCGGTACCTGCTGTGCTCCGATGGCCTGTCGGACCCCGTCTCCCGCGAAACCATCGCGGAGGCGCTGGCCGAGGGCACGCCGAAGGAGGCCGCCAACCGGCTCATCGAGCTGGCCCTGCGGTCGGGTGGCCCGGACAACATCACCATCGTCATCGCCGACGTCGTCGCGGCCTCCGCCGACACCCCGAGCGAGCCGGCGCTGGCCGGGGCCCTGGGTGCGATCGACTCCGAGGCGCCGCGGCCCAACACCTCGGCGGGACGGGCCGCCGCGATGCGCCCGCCCGCCGAACAGGAACGCGCCGTGACCACCGACCCGGTCGATGACCCGCCGAAGCAGCGCGGCCGCTGGCTGGTGGCGACGTTCGTCGTTCTAGCCCTGGTGGCGTCCGCCGCCGTGGGCCTGTGGGGGTGGCGTAAGAACAATTCGATGTACCACCTCGCAGTCGAAGACGGGGTGATCCAGGTGATGCACGGGGTCCCGGGCAGCGTGCTCGGCTTCTCCCTGCATTCCCACCACCAGTACATCTGCCTGTCCGACGACAACGCCGTGACGCTGCCCGACCCCGAGTCGGACCGCGGCGACCTCGACTGCCACCTGATGACGCCCGAGGACCTCTCCCCGTCCGCACGGTCGCAGCTCGACGGTTTGCCGGCCGACTCCTATGACGAGATCCGCGGCCAGGTCGGCCGCCTCGCCGAACAGGCGCTGCCGGTCTGCCTGACCGTCGCCCCCGGCGACGAGGCCGACCCGGCGGACGGGACCACCACGCCCGGCGCGCCCGGCGCCGAGGCGCCGGAGGGCGACAACGCCGACGGCGCCGACGGGGAAGATCCGGGCACCGGCTCCGAACCGGGCGTCAACTGCCGGGAGGTGCAGCGATGACCGATTCCCGAACCGAATCCCCCGCCCGCCCGGGGCACAGCCGTGAGCTGATGATGCTTCTTCTCGCCGGTGCGGTGACCCTGCTGGCGCTGGTATCCACCGAGCTCGGCCAAGGCAACACCGCCACCGTTGAAATGCTCTGGATCGTCGGCGGCTTCGTCCTCGTCTTCGGCGTCGCGCACGTGGTGCTGCGCATTTTCGCGCCCTGGTCCGACCAGGTGATGCTGCCCGTCGTCGCGGCGCTCAACGGCCTGGGCCTGGTGATGATCCACCGTCTCGACATGGCCAACGGCACCGGCCTGGTGCGCAACCAGGTCATGTGGACGGTGCTCGGCGTCGGCATGTTCGTCGCCGTCATGGTGCTGCTGCGCGACCACCGGTCGCTGTCGCGGTACTCCTACATCCTCGGGCTCTGCGGCCTGATCCTCCTGGCCCTGCCGCTGGTGTGGCCGTCGTCGATCAACTCCGACGCCCGCATCTGGATCTCCATCGGCCCATTTTCCGTGCAGCCCGGCGAGTTCGCCAAGGTGCTGCTGCTGATCTTCTTCGCGCAGCTGCTGGTGAACAAGCGCTCGCTGTTCAACGTCGCCGGCAAGCGCGTCCTCGGGCTCGATTTCCCTCGCCTGCGCGACCTCGGCCCGATCCTCGTCGTCTGGGGCATCGCCCTGGTGATCATGGCGCTGCAGAACGACTTCGGTCCCGCGCTGCTGCTGTTCGGCACGGTGCTGGGCATGCTGTACATCGCCACCGCGCGCGGATCCTGGTTGGTCATCGGCCTGATCCTCGTCGCCATCGGCGGCTTCGGCGTGTACCAGGTGTCGACGAAGATCCAGGATCGCGTGAATCACTTCATCGACCCCATCGCCCACTACGACACCGGCGGCTACCAGCTGTCGGAGGCGCTGTTCGGCATGAGCTGGGGCGGCGTCACCGGCACCGGCCTGGGCAACGGCTACCCCGAGAAGGTGCCGGTCGCCCACTCCGACTTCATCCTCGCCGCCTTCGGCGAAGAGCTCGGCTTCGTCGGCCTGTCCGCCATCATCCTGCTGTTCGCCATCCTCGTCGCCCGCGGCATGAACGCGGCGATGCAGGTGCGCGATTCCTTCGGCAAGTTGCTGGCCTCCGGTCTGTCGCTGACCCTCGCCATCCAGGTGTTCGTCGTCGTCGCCGGCATTTCCAAGATGATGCCGCTGACCGGCTTGACCACCCCGTTCATGTCGGCGGGTGGTTCGTCGCTGCTGGCCAACTACATCCTGCTGGCCATCGTGCTGCGCATCTCGGACTCGGCCCGCCGCCCGTGGGGCGCCTTCGCCCCGACGCCGGAGCCGGCCGCGGAGGTGGGGGCGCGATGAACAAGTCGATCCGCCAGGTCATGCTCTTCACGATGGTGCTCATCGTGCTGCTGCTGGCCAACCTCACGTGGGTGCAGGCGTTCCGCACGGAGCAGTACGCCGAAAACCCCCGCAACTCCCGTCAGTTCCTGGAGGAGAAGTCCCGCCATCGCGGTCAAATCAGCGCGGGCGGCGAGATCCTCGCCCGCTCGGAACTGGGCGACGACGGCTTCTACTCCCGCCGCTACGAGGCCAACCCGGAGGCGTACGCCCCGGTCGAGGGTTACCTGTCCGACATCTACGGGTCGACCGGCCTGGAGCGTTCGCAAAACGACATCCTCAACGGTTCCGACCCGTCGCTGTTCGCGTCGCGTGCCATCGACACCATCACCGGCCGCGCGAGCGGAGGCGCGAACCTGGAGCTGACGCTGCTGCCGGAGGCGCAGGAAACCGCGTACCGCGCGTTGGCCGACAACGGCTACGTCGGGTCGGCGGTGGCCATCCGCCCGTCGACGGGCGAGATCCTGGCCATGGCGTCGACTCCGTCGTACGACCCGAACGACATCGCGGCCAACGACGCCGACGCATGGGCCCGCCTCAACGCCGACGAGGACGCCCCGCTGCTCAACCACGCGACGCAGCGTCCGCTGCCGCCGGGTTCGACGTTCAAGGTGCTGACCACCATCGCGGCCGTGGAAAACGGCGCGAGCCCGGAGACGACGGTCACCGGCGCCTCGGAGATCACGCTGCCGGGCACGAACACGACGCTGGAGAATTACGGCGGCCAGTCGTGCGGCGGCACCACCACCCTGCGGACGGCGTTCGCCCGCTCCTGCAACACGGCGTTCGCGGAGCTGGCGATCGACAACGGCGCGGATTCGCTGCGCGACGTCGCCGACCGCATGGGCGTCGGCGAGGAGTTCGACGGGTTGGGCGTCCCCCAGGAGTCGTCGACCATCGGCGAGATCCCGGATGATGCGGCCCTGGGCCAGACGGCCATCGGCCAGCGCGACGTGTCCTTCACGCCGCTGCAGAACGCGATCATCGCGGCGACCATCGCCAACGGCGGCAAGCGCATGGAGCCGCACCTGGTGAAGTCGATCCAGGGCCAGGACCTGTCGCCGCTGAAGACCATCGAGCCCAAGGAGGTCAACGAGGCCATCCACCCCGACACCGCGGCGATTCTGACGGATCTGATGCGCGGGTCGGAGAACAACTCCGGCGGCAACGGGTCGGCCATCGCCTCGAAGACGGGCACCGCGGAGCATGGCTCGGAGCGCGGCGTGTTGGCGCCGCACGTGTGGTACATCGCCTTCGCCCCGGATTCGGACGTGGCGGTCGCCGTGGTCGTCGAGTCCGGCGGCGGCCAGGGCCAGGGGGCGACGGGCGGTTCCGTCGCGGCTCCGGTCGGCCGGGAGATCATCGCGGCCGTGGAGAGGGCGGTGCGTTGAGCATGAGTTCCGGCACCACTCCCAACGGCGGACATTCTTCGGCCGGCGGTCCCCTCGATTCCGAGGCGGCCGCCGTGCAGGAGATGCTCGGTTCTTCCCGGTATCGGGTCCGCACGGTGTTGGGCCGCGGCGGCATGTCCACGGTCTGGCTCGCCGACGACGTGTCGGCCGGCGGGCGGCAGGTGGCCATCAAGATCCTCAACCGCGAGTTGGGCGACGACGACGAGTTCCGCCAGCGGTTCCGCAATGAGGCGTCGGCGGCGCGCAGCGTCGACAGCCCGAACGTCGTGGCCATCTATTCCCACGAGGAACCGGGCCGCGGGGCCGACGGCCCCTGCTACATCGTCATGGAGTACATCCGGGGCGAGTCGCTTGCCGACGTTCTGCGTCGTCGCCGCACGCTGCCCGAGCATCTTGCGCTGGACGTCATCGAACAGACGGCGCATGGCCTGTCGGCGATTCACGCCGGCAGCCTCATTCACCGGGACATCAAGCCGGGCAATCTTCTGGTGACCCCGGAGGGCACCGTGAAGATCACCGACTTCGGCATCGCGAAAGCGGCGGAGGCCGTGCCCCTGACGCGCACCGGCATGGTGGTGGGCACCGCCCAGTACGTGTCGCCGGAGCAGGCCCAGGGCAAGCGGGTCACTCCGGCGACCGACGTTTATTCGCTGGGGTGCGTGGCGTACGAGATGGTCGCGGGTCGTCGTCCGTTCCTGGGCGACACCACCGTCGCCGTGGCCGTCGCGCACATCAACGAGCCACCGCCGCCGCTGCCGTCGTCGGTGCATCCCCACGTCCGCGAGCTCATCGGCATCATGCTGCGCAAGGATCCGGAGCGGCGCTACGCCGACGGCCGCGAGTTGGCGCAGGCGGTGGCTCGGGTGCGGCAGGGTCACCGTCCGCCGCAGCCGGCCGGGGTGCAGCCGCGGGTGCACCGCCAGTCCGATGCGGCGCATCCGGCGACGAGTGAGCTCGGTGCCCTCACCGAGCCGGGTCTGCGCCGACCGCCGGAGACCCGTGCGGTCGGGGCGACGGGCGCATCGGGGCACACCGCCACCCGCCCCGCCACCGGTCCGGCCCCGCGTTCCCCTCGACCGGCGCAGCGCCCGCAGCGTCCGCCGCAGCGCAAGAAGAGCAACGCCGGCCTGTGGCTGACGCTGATTCTGCTGCTCGCGGTGCTGGCCGGTGCGGTGTGGATTCTGATGGGCCAACTGTCCGAGCGCGGCACGGGCGAGACCGAAACGAGCACGGAGACGACCACGGAGACTGCGACGGAGGAGTGGACGACCCCGACGGGCACCACCGAGGACGAACCGACCGAGACGCGCACGTCGCAGCCGCCCACGACGAACGAGACGATTTCGCCGGAGATTCCCGACGTTCCGGAGCTTCCCGATCTCGGCGACCTCCCGGGTCTCGGCGGCGGCGATTCGAACGGCGGCGCGGGCAACGACTCAGGCACCGGTGGCGGCGGTGCAGGCGTCGGCGACGGCGATTCCGACCTCAACGGCGCTCCCCGTCTGCCGGGGATTCCGCTTCGCCCGGGTTTGACGGGATGATGGGCGGATCACGATGATTTTCAACTCATGTGCGATGGCACTGCAGCAACCGATCGAAGGGAGTCACCGATGACCACCGGCGACGAACTCCTCTCCGGCCGTTACCGCCTCGGCGGTCTCATCGGCGTCGGCGGCATGTCCGACGTCTACGCGGCCAACGACACGCTGCTCGGCCGCGAAGTCGCGGTGAAGATGATGCGAGCCGATCTCGCCCGCGACGAAAGCTTCCTCGAACGGTTCCGCCGGGAGGCGAAGAACGCCGCGTTCCTCAACCACCCGGTCATCGTTTCGGTGTTCGACACCGGCGAGACCGAGGGTCCGATGGGCACGGTGCCGTACATCGTCATGGAGTTGGTGCAGGGCGAGACTCTGCGCGACATCGTGCGCCGCGAGGGCCCGATGGACCCGGCGCGTGCGGCGTCGATTCTGGCGTACGTCTGCGATGCGCTGGATTTCTCTCACAAGCAGGGCATCATCCACCGCGACGTCAAGCCGGCGAACATCATGCTGACCAACACCGGCGCGGTGAAGGTCATGGACTTCGGCATCGCCCGCGCGCTGGGTGATTCGACGTCGATGACGCAGACCGCGGCGGTGATCGGCACGGCGCAGTACCTGTCGCCGGAGCAGGCGCGCGGCAAGCCGGCCGACGCCCGCTCGGACATTTACAGCGTCGGTTGCGTGCTGTTCGAGGCGCTGACCGGGCAGCCGCCGTTCACCGGCGAAACCCCGCTGTCGGTGGCCTACCAGCACGTGCAGGACGATCCCCCGTTGCCGTCGACCCTGGTGGAGGGGCTTTCCGACGAAGAGGGCACCGCCCTGGACGCCGTTTTGCTCACCGCGATGGCCAAGGACCCGGCCGAGCGGTACGACACCGCGGCCGATTTCGCCGAGGAGCTGCGCCGCATCAGCCGCGGCGAGGTTCCGTTGGCCGCGGTGCACCACGTCCGCGGAGCCGACGATGATGCTCCGGAGCAGCGACCCCGCCGGGCTTCCGCCGCTGCGGCGGGTGCCGCGGCCGGAGGCGCTGCGGCCGCAGGCGGCGCCGCACGCCGTTCCGATTCGGCGCCGGCCCGTCGTCAAGCGGACGAGCCCGCCCCCCGCGAACGCGGGGAGGAAAAGAAGAAGGGCGGAAAGCTCGCCGTCGTCGCGTGGCTGGCCATCGCCGCGCTGCTGCTCGGCGGCGTGGGCGTGGTGTCCTACAACCTGTTCACCGACTCCGGCCAGTCCGAATCCGTCGCCATCCCGCAGGTCGAGGGCATGCCCGCCGACCAGGCGCAGGCGATGCTCGAGGACGCCGGTTTCGTGGTCGACCGCCGCGACGAACCGCACCCCGACATCGCCCGCAATTTCGTCATCGGCACCGACCCGGCATTCGGTTCGGGCGTGCCGAAGGGTTCGACGGTGGTGCTGAAGGTGTCGTCCGGCCGCGAGATCACGGACGTCCCCGACGTTCGCGACAAGCCCGCCGAGGAGGCCCGCCGCCTGCTCGAGGAAGCCGGCCTGCAGGTCGACCCGGTGCTGCGTGAAGAGGCGTCGCCCGACATCGAACGCGGCCACATCATCGACCAGTCGCCGTCGGCGGGCGCGCAGGTGTCGAAGGGCACCCGCGTGAACCTGACGGTGTCGTCCGGCCCCGCCACCCGCACCGTGCCCGACGTGACCGGCCAGAACCTCGAGGCCGCCCGCGCGACGCTGGAGTCCGCCGACTTCGTCCTGCGCGTCACCGAGGTCGACTCGCCGGAGCCGGAGGGCCGCGTTCTGGAGGTTCCGCAGGCCGGCGAGCGCCTGCCCGCGGGCTCGACCGTGGAGATCGTCGTCTCCCGCGGCAACCAGATGCACATGCCCAACGTCGAGGGCCGCACGTTCGAGGAGGCCGAGCGCGCCCTGCGCGACGCGGGCTTCACCGGCACGATCCACCGGCGCGAGGTGACCACGCTGGATCCGACGCGCGTGGACCGCGTTCAGACCCAGCGGCCCGGTCGCGACGCCGTGGTGAACAAGGACGGCGACGTCGACCTCGAGGTGTTCATCCTGGGCGTGAGCAATCCGCCCGAGGACGATCGCGGCATCGACCTTCCCGTGCCGTTCGGCGCCCGCCCCGGCAGGTGACCGGGCCGGACGATCAGCCGGAGACGACGTCGTCGAAGGCCCGCTGGTACCCGGCCTGCTCGTTCTCGAGTGCGGTGAGCAGCGTCTCGGAGTAGGTGCCGCCGGCTTCCGACAGCCAGTTGGCCAGCATGCGGTGGCCGAACTGGGTGAGCACCGACTCGGGGTGAAACTGCACGCCGTGGATGGGCAGGTCGCGGTGCCGCATGGCCATGAGCATGCCGGAGGGGGTGTGGGCGGTGGCGACGAGCTCGTCGGGAAGCGTCGACTCGTCGACGGTCAGCGAGTGATAACGCGTGGCGATGAACGGGTTGGACAGGCCGCGCAGCACGCCGGTGCCGTCGTGGGAGACGGGCGAGGTTTTGCCGTGGAGCAGCTCGTCGGCGCGGACGACGTCGGCGCCGAACACTTCGCCGATGGCCTGGTGGCCCAAGCACACGCCGAGCAGCGGGGTGCGGGCGTCGGCGCAGGCGCGGACCATGTCGGGGGTGCGGCCGGCATCGGCGGGGGTGCCGGGCCCAGGCGACAGCAGCACGGCGTCGAACTCGCGGGCCACGGCGGCCGGGTCGGCGAGGCGGTCGTCGTCGTTGCGCCACACGGTCGTCGTCTCGCCGAGCTGGCCGAGGTACTGGACCAGATTGAAGACGAAGCTGTCATAGTTGTCGACGACGAGGATGCGCATGAGCCAGAATCATACTGGTAGATTGGGCGCCGATGATGGTCGGGCGCCGTTGCCGGGCCACCGCGCCGGTACCCGCATTCCGGGGCCGTCCGCACACGACCGGTTGGGCGTGACCGACTGCGCACGACCGACCGCGCACGATCAACCGAGCACGATCAACGAGATGGAATGGGGATCCGATGCCCAAGGCAAAGGTGAATCGCACGACCAACGCGCCGACCGGGGGCTCCGGGGTCAGCCGCACCCCGGTGAAGATCAACACCACCCAGACCCCCACCTGGTACAAGGTGATCATGTTCGGCCTGATGGTGATCGGGCTGCTGTGGCTGGTGGTCAATTACATCGCCGGCCCGTCGATTCCGTTCATGGTTGAACTCAACGCCTGGAATTACGTCATCGGTTTCGGCATGTTCGTCCTCGGTCTGTTGATGACCATGGGTTGGCGCTGACGCCTTCCCGCTGACCCCGGCGGGCCCGGTGGGGCCTCCGTTGGGCCTCCGTTGGGCCAATGCCCCGCGCTTCGTGCGCGGGGCTTTTTCATGCGCGAGTTCGGGGGTGCTTTACGACGGCGATCTACCCCCGGTTCGGGCATCGTATCGCAGAATTCTCCGTTCCAGGGGTCGGGGGCTGCTGCGGAATTCATCCACGGAAAGGTGTGTATCAACGGTGTAATTTGTGGATGAATGTGGATCGCCGGCTGTGGAAAGCTGTGGATGGTTTTCATGGCCGCATCCGTAACGGGACCCGCGGATGAGCCGAAACAACTGTCCACATCCTCCACATGCTGTGGATAACTCTGTGCACAATAACGCCACATACCCTGCAGGGTCTCGCCGCGACCCCATGTTCACCCGATTTTCGGAGGGTTCGCACGGCTTTTCGTAAATTACAACAGTGGAATTATCCACAAGTGTGGACACCCCTGTGGAGGTTTGTGTACCGGCGGTTCACGTCCACGTAGGCGTCGTAAAGCCCCGGAATCGGTGGTGGATCGGTGGATGAACGGGCGGGGAATCCATCCACAGCCCTGTGGATATGTGGATCACCCCGCCCACCCCCGACCCCCCTTAAGTACACATTGAGGGTTCACGTGAGGGTTGGCCGCCTCACGGGGACCCATGGCGGCGAATCGCACGCCATGAAAGCGGGGACGACATGGCCACTGCCCGGGAGGGACCGTGAAACGGGACCGGAAAAGGGCACGAAAAGGGCATGAAAAAGCGCCGGCGGACACGATGTCCGCCGGCGCCTACTGCCGGGAAGATGCCCCTCGCGGGGCGCGGAGCTTACTTGGCGATGTCGATGCCGGTGATGACGACCGGCTCCAGCGGGCGATCCCAGTGGTCGGTGGCGACGCGCGCGATCTCGTCGACGACCTTGCGGGACTCCTCGTCGGCGACCTCGCCGAAGATGGTGTGGTTGCCGTTGAGGTGCGGGGTCGGAACGACGGTGATGAAGAACTGGGAACCGTTGGTGCCGCGGCCGCCGCGCTTGCCGGCATTGGCCATGGCCAGCAGGTACGGGCGATCGAACTGGAGCTCCGGGTGGATCTCGTCGTCGAAGTTGTAGCCCGGGCCGCCGGTGCCGGTGCCCAGCGGGTCGCCGCCCTGGATCATGAAACCGGCGATGATGCGGTGGAAGATGGCCTCGTCGTAGAACGGGCCGGACTCGGTGCCGGAGGCGTTCTGGCCGGAGTACTCCTTCGTGCCCTCGGCCAGGCCGATGAAGTTGTCGACGGTGACCGGCGCGTGATTGCCGAACAGGTCGATGGTGATGTCACCGTGGTTGGTGTGGACGGTTGCGGTGGCGGTCTTCATAGTCACCTGGCCGAGGATACCGCCGACCGCGCGGCCGCAACAACGAAGCCCCCGGCAGCGTGCTCCCGGTGGCCCGCCTGCGGCGTGCTCATTCTTGCCGGCCGCAGCGCGTCGGCTGCATCACAAGACCACGGTGCGGTCACGATCCCGGGAACATCCGCCGACCCGCCCACGGGAGCGGGCGGAAATGAATACGCTGGAAGGTGAACGCCGTGCCAACGGTCGCCCGCATTGGGCGCACGGGCACGGAGATTATCCCCACCGACGAGGAGAAGACCACACCATGTACCCCAGCACCGTTTCGCTGGCTCTCAAGGGCGCCAAGTCCGCGTACGACGCTTACGCCGACTACCGCGACAGGAAGGCCGCCGAACTGTACGACACCATGCAGGAGGCCAAGGCCGTCGCCGAGAAGCGCAACAAGGAGGCCGTGGAGAAGGCCTCGTCGCTGGCCGATGACGCCCTGGACAAGCTCCAGACCTTCGGCGACGACGTGACCTCCGAGGCCGAGTCCCTGCGCGACCGTGCCTCCGAGGGCGTCGCCGACCTGAAGAAGGCCGGCGAGAAGAACCGCAAGAAGACCGCCAAGAAGGCGGCCAAGCTGCAGAAGAACGCCGAGAAGAAGCGCTGCAAGGCCCGCCGCGAGGCCAAGAAGGCCCGCAAGGACGCCGCCAAGCGCGCCAAGTCGACCCGCAAGGACCTGGAGAAGAAGGTCCAGCAGACCGCCGACAAGCTGTCCGGCAAGGAGGCGCGTCGCGCCAAGGCCGGCCGCGTCGCCACCGGCTCGATCGTCTTCGCCGTGGTCGCCGCGGTCGTCGCCGCGATCATCTGGAAGCTGAAGTCCGACGACAAGCTGCCGGTCGACCCGGCCCCGGTGAAGCAGAAGGCCGCCGAGGTCAAGGACACCGTCGCCGCGAAGGCCGGCGAGGCCAAGGACGTTGCCGCGGAGAAGGCCACCGAGGCCAAGGAGACCGTCGAGAAGAAGGCCGCCGACGCCAAGGACGCGGCCGACAAGAAGGTCGAGGAGGTCAAGGACGCCGCCGACAAGCCCGCCGAGACCGCCGCGGACAAGGCCGAGGAGTCCAAGGCCGAGATCGCCGAGGAGGGTGACGTCGACGGTGACGTGGCCCCGACCGAGGTGAAGGTCCAGTCCGAGGTCAAGGCGCCGAAGACCACCGCCCCGAAGCCGGGTGGCGCGAAGGCCCCGAAGCCGGGCAACGCCAAGAAGTAGCCGCCGGCACCGGCATCGGACCGGTCATCGCCACCGGCCACCGGCCACTGAAGACGAAGCGGCGCCCTCCCGAATCACCCGGGAGGGCGCCGCTTTCGCATGTTCCCCGACCGCCGAGGACTACGAACGGCCAAGATAGCGGGCGGAAACCACGAGCAGCCAAGATAGCGGGCGGGAACTGCGAACGGTCCGGGCTTGGGTTCTATCGGTCGTTGCAACACCCCTACCCACCAGGGGACCCAACGACCATGGCACCACGCCACCCGTTCTACTCACTGACGCCCACCGACCAACAGGCTCTTGCCCAAGCCCTGTCACAACCGGGAACTTCCATCCGCTCGGCGGCCCACACGCTGGGACTGCACTACCGGCATTGCCTCAACTTCGCCCACACCCATGGCCTGGTACCACCACGGCCAACACCACCGGCCGACACCATCAACCGGGCCGTCGACCGCGTTGCGGCCGGTTCCACCCTGACCCAAGCCGCCCGTGACTGTGGCATCAGCATCTCGGCGGTATTCAACGCCGCCCGCGCCGCCGGCGTCCACCAACCCCGCCCGATGCCTCGCGGTGCCGCAGCGACAACTCGCCGAGTCGAGTATCTAACGCTGCGTCTATCAGCACTGACCCGCACCGATGCCGCCGCAGCCTGCGGCATCAGCCCCCGCACCGCCTTGGACTTCGACAAAGGGGTAACCAAAACCGGTACCCGGCCGCGCACACGCTTCATCCCCACCGGCGCCGACGCCGCCCAGTACAACAGACTCATGACCACTTTGCTGACGCACCATGACGTCATCGAACCCGGCCGGCAACCCGATCCCGCCAATCACCCCACCATTGACCCGTATCACCGGATCCACCCGCGCTACCTGTCGCTGACTGAACGGGAAACCATCGCCGACCTGCGGCGGGAAGGATGGTCCATGCGGGCCATCGCCGGGCACCTGGGACGTAGCCCGTCGACGATCAGCCGCGAGTTAGCCAACAACCGCAGCGCCGACGGGCCCTACCGGCCCATCGCCGCAGCACGCAAAGCCGCGGCCCGTAGGCTTCGGCCCAAACAACCCAAAATCGCCGGTGACGCGATGCTGGCGCAGCTGATCCAAACAAAGTTGGATCTGCGGTGGTCCCCCGAACAGATCGCTGCATGGCTACGCCGGGCCTATCCCCACGCCAAGGAGTGGCACGTGTGCCATGAAACGATCTACCAGGCCCTCTACGTCCAAGCCCGCGGCGGGCTGAAAAAGCAAGTCGCCGCAGCGCTGCGCACCGGCCGCGCACGGCGAGTGCCCAACGGTGACCCGGCCCAGCGGCGGCGACGCTTCGTCGACGACATGGTCATGATCAGCCAGCGGCCCGCCGATGTCGAGGATCGGGCGGTGCCCGGGCATTGGGAAGGCGACTTGATCCTGGGTGCGGCCAACAAGTCCGCCATTGCCACGCTGGTTGAACGCACGACCCGCTACGTCATCCTGGTGCATCTGCCTGCCGGTCACGGTGCCACCGCCGTGCGTGATGGGCTCACCGCGGCGATCGGTTCGCTGCCCACGCACCTGCGGGGATCGTTGACCTGGGATCAAGGCTCGGAGATGGCCGGCCACAAGCAGTTCAGCGTCGCAGCCGAATGCCCGGTGTACTTCTGCGATCCGGCCAGTCCCTGGCAACGCGGTACCAATGAAAACACCAACGGCCTGTTGCGGCAGTACTTCCCCAAAGGAACTGACCTGTCGGCGCATTCGCCGGAGGACCTGGAGTTCGTCGCCCAGCAGCTCAACGGTCGTCCCCGGAAAACTCTTGGATGGGACACACCGGCTCAGCGGATGAGTGCTTTACTGGACGCGTCTTGATCCGCTGGTGTTGCAACGACTCCTAGAATCCGCCGGGATCGTGGAACGGCAAAAGCCCCCGCCAGCGGACTGACGGGGGCCTTGAACGTGGAGCATAGGAGAATCGAACTCCTGACCTCCTGCTTGCAAAGCAGGTGCTCTACCAATTGAGCTAATGCCCCGGGTTCACGGAAACGGGAAACCCCGCGTCGACGAGCTTTCGACTTCGTCGGCGCGGGGCCCGTTCGTGGTGGGCCTAGGAGGACTTGAACCTCCGACCTCTTCGTTATCAGCGAAGCGCTCTAACCGCCTGAGCTATAGGCCCCTGAACCGGGATATAACTTAACCCGGACGCGTGAAGGAAACCAAATCGGCTGGTCAATAACCATTTTTGGCACTTGCTCCGAACATCGCCGGGTGGCGCTCCTGCCCGGGTGCGGCTTGACGACGACCACGTGGCCGTCGTCAAGCCAAACGACGCGCTACTCCACGTCGTCGAGCGTGATGGTCACGCCACCGACCAAATCCGAGCACGCGTTGTAGACCACGGCACCCAACGTGGCCAGCGCCGACACCAGCACCGCCCACAACACCCCGATGCCGGCGGCGAGCGCGAAGATCATGCCGACGCCCAGGGCCGCATCCCCGCCGAGGAGATCGTTGAACCGATCGCGGTACCCCATCGCCTCGAACAGGAGGTAGAGCACCGCAACCGCGACCATCCAGGCCAGGAACCCGATGACGCTGATCGCCGCCGAAACCCGCAGCGTGGTCCACGGACTGATCCGCCGGACCAACAGTTGCGTGTGGGCCATGGCCTACTCCTCGCCGCCCTCGTCGGACCCGCCGTCGGAAGCCGACGCGGAAACGCCGCCGGGGCGCGCCTCGACGCTGTCGAGGGTGCCGGTCTCGGACACCTTCACGGCGGTCTCCTCGCCCTCGTCCTCGACGTTGCGGTCGATGGCGAGCAACTCGGTGCCGTCGGCCAGGTTCACCAGGCGCACGCCCTTCGTCGCACGCGACGTCGCGCGGATCTCGTTGACGCGGGTGCGGATGATGTCGCCGGCGGAAGTGACGGCGAAAATCTCGTCGTCGTTGGACACCACCAGCGCGCCCATCAGCGGGCCGCGCTTCGGGTCGTACTTCAGGGTCAGCACGCCCTGGCCGCCGCGGCCCTGCGCGGTGTACTCGTCGAGCGGGGTCTTCTTGCCGTAACCGCCGGTGGTGGCCACCAGCAGGTGCTGGCCCTCCTCCACGACGACCATGCTCAGCAACTTGTCGTCGCCCTTGAACCGCATGCCCAGCACGCCGGCGGTGGCGCGGCCCATCGGGCGCAACGCGTCGTCGGAGGCGGTGAAGCGGATGGCCTGGCCGCGCTCGGAGACCAGCAGCAGGTCGTCGTCCGCGGAGCACAGGCGGGCGCCGATGAGGGAGTCGCCCTCCTTGAGGTTGATGGCGATGAGGCCGGCGCTGCGGGCGGAGTCGTACTCCTCCAGGCGCGACTTCTTCACCTTGCCCTCGCTGGTGGCCAGCACCAGGTACGGGGAGTCCTGGTACGTCTGGATCTGCAGCACCTCGGCGATGCGCTCGCCCGGCTGGAATTCCAGCAGGTTGGCCACGTGCTGGCCGCGGGCGGCGCGGGTGGCCTCGGGCAGCTCGTAGGCCTTGAGGCGGTAGACGCGGCCCTTGTTGGTGAAGAACAGGATCCAGTCGTGGGTGGAGCAGACGAAGAAGTGGCGGATGATGTCGTCCTGCTTCAGGTCCGCCCCGCGCACGCCCTTGCCGCCGCGTCGCTGCGACTTGTAGGCGTCGACCTTGGTGCGCTTGGCGTAGCCGGTCGAGGTGATGGTGACCACGACGTTTTCGCGGGCGATGAGGTCTTCTTCGGTGACGTCGCCGACGGCGCCGATGATCTCGGTGCGGCGGTCGTCGCCGAATCGCTCGACGACCTCGGCGAGTTCGTCGCGGACGATGGCGCGCTGGCGGTCGGGGCTGGCGAGGATGTCCTTCAGGTCGGCGATGCGCTCTTCGAGTTCGGCGAGTTCGTCGATGATCTTTTGGCGCTCGAGGGCCGCGAGGCGGCGCAGCTGCATAGCCAGGATGGCGTCGGCCTGCACCTCGTCGATGTCGAGCAGTTCCATCAGGCCGGTGCGGGCGGTGTCGACGGTGGCCGACCGGCGGATCAGGGCGATGACCTCGTCGAGCATGTCGAGCGCCTTGACCAGGCCGCGGAGGATGTGGGCCTTCTTCTCGGCTTCGTCCAGGCGGTACTGGGTGCGGCGGACGATGACCTCGATCTGGTGGTCCACGTAGAGGCGGACCATCTGGTCGATGCGCAGGGTGCGCGGCACGCCGTCGACGATGGACAGCATGTTGGCGCCGAAGCTGGTCTGCAGCTGGGAGTGCTTGTACAGGTTGTTCAGGACGACGCGCGGCACGGCGTCGCGCTTGAGCTTGACGACGATGCGCATGCCCCACTTGAGGTCGGATTCGTCGTCGATGGAGGCGATGCCGGCGAGTCGACCGTCGCGGACCTGTTCGGCGATGTTGGCGATGAGTCGGTCCGGGTTGACCTGGTAGGGCAGCTCGGTGATGACGATCGACTGGCGGTTGCCCTCCTGCTCGATGGAGGTGACGCCGCGCATGCGGATCGAGCCGCGGCCGGTGGTGTAGGCGTCGGTGATGCCCTTGTCGCCGACGATCTGGCCGGCGGTCGGGAAGTCGGGGCCCTTGATGTGGCTCATGACGGCTTCGAGGGCCGTCTTGTCGTCGGCGTCGGGGTTGTCGAGGCACCAGTTGATGGCGGCGGCGACTTCCCGGAGGTTGTGAGGCGGGATGTTGGTGGCCATGCCGACGGCGATGCCGCCGGAGCCGTTCATCAGCAGCTGGGGCACGCGGGACGGCAGGATGACCGGTTCGGTGGTGCGGCCGTCGTAGTTCGGCTGGAAGTCGACGGTGTTTTCGCGGATGTCGCGGACCATTTCCATGGCCAGCGGGGTGAGGCGGGCCTCGGTGTATCGCATGGCGGCGGGGCCGTCGTCGCCGCGTGAGCCGAAGTTGCCCTGGCCGTCGACGAGCGGGTAGCGCATGGACCACGGCTGGGCCATGCGGACCATGGTGTCGTAGATGGCGGAGTCGCCGTGCGGGTGGTAGTTGCCCATGGTGTCCGACACGGGCTTGGCGGACTTCACGTAGCCGCGTTCGGGGCGGTAGCCGTTGTCGTACATCGCGTACAGGATGCGGCGGTGCACGGGCTTGAGGCCGTCGCGCACTTCCGGCAACGCTCGACCCACGATGACGGACATCGCGTAGTCGATGTAGCTGGACTGCATCTCGTCGTTGATGTCGATGGGGCGGATCTGGTCGTCGTCGCCACCGCCGCCTCCGAAGAGGGTTCCGTTGTCGTCGCTCACTCGTCATACCTCCGGGTTGTCCCGCGCGGGTGTCGCGCCGGTGGTGGCGGCGCGTGGCGGGTGCAAGGGTTTTACTCCCCCATCTTACGCGCCCCGATGGCCGCAACGGCCCGTGAAGGGCGTGCTTTACGACGTTTCCGCCCATATCCGGTATCAACGTGATACCAATAGGCGCCCTTTCGTGATTATTCTGGCGCCATGGCGATGACATTGCGGCTCAGCGAAGCCGAGGATCGGGCCCTGACCCTGTTGGCCGGCACGCGCGGCACGTCGAAGCAGGAGGCGGCCAAACGCGCGATCGTCGAGGCCGCGGCCCGTGCGGTGCGGGATTCCGAGGTGCGCATGCTCACGGCGGAGGCCGTCGAATCCCACGCGGCCGTGCTGCGGCGGTTGGCGACATGAGTTCGGCAACCGGCATACCCGGGGGCACCGGGGCCGGGTTGACGGCCGAGGATCTGGTGTCGGTCATCGACGTCCTCGTCGAACTGCTGCCCGAGTACGACGGCGTGCGCATCGTGCGGCCGTGGGCGTTGGCGGCCGCCGGTGCCGCAGGCGGCGGAATGATCGGCGCCGTCGACGTGCACCGCGATCTCGGCGATGTCGGACCAAGACCCGGTGGCGCACGCGGTGGAGGTCATCCGCCCGGCGACGACCGCCTCGAGGATCGGGCCCGGGCGCAGGCCGAAACCATTCGCCGCCTCAAACCCCTCGATCGCGGCAACGACGCCTTCGCCGTCACGGCGGTGCTGGTGCACGGACGGCTGGCGGGCACCCACATGTCCTTCGACCGGGCCGCGGCCATCGCCGGCGTGCGCGACCCGGCACGGCGGATGCGCTGACGACGAGCCGTCGTCACGCAAAACACCCGGACATCAAGGCCAGGGCTGCCCGGAGGCGAGCTCGTCGAGCCACCGTTCGAACCGGTCGGCGACGGCCTCCGGCTCGCGGGCCCAACGGTTGTGGCCGAGGCGGTGATCGAGGAACTCGAAACGGGCCGCCTTCGGCAGACGCGAGGCCAGGTCCATCGCCGACTCCGGAGTGCAATCCCGGTCGCCGTCGCAGGTCAACATGAGCACGGGGGTGGTGACCTTCGGCATCTCGCACCCGTAATCCATGTCCGCCGTCGTCGGACGCAGCCGACCGTTGCGGGCGAACATCGCCCACTCGCGGACATGCCGGCCGGACTGGCGCCCGTAGCCCGCCAGATCCCACGGACCCGCCGGCCAATAGCCGAGCAGCCTCGACACCGTCCACATCACCGGACCGCCCAACCGCAGTCGCCGACGCTCGTCGCCGGTGAAGCGAATGTGGTGCGGGGTGCCGGAGCCGACGGTGATCATGCCGTCGACGTCGGCCTCCGGGCGCGCCAGGTACAACGAACCGATCTGGCCGCCCATCGAATGGCACATGAGGTAGACCGGCAGACGCTCGCCGGAGGTCTCGAACTCGGCGCGCGCCGTCGCCACCGCCTCCGGGAAATCGTTCGAGGCCAGCTCGTTGTACCCCCACTGATTGCGCCGCGTGGGCTTGGCGGTCTGCTCGCCCTGACCGTGCAGCTCGGAGACGAGCACCCCGTACCCGCGATCGCACAGTTCCTGCGCCATCGGCCAGTAGTAACGGGCCCCCATGCCGAAGCCGGGGAAGAACACGACGATCGCCTTCGGCGCAGCCTTCGGGCGGTACAGCTGCATCGGCGTGACCGACCCGTCGAACAGCGTGCGCTCGACCACCTCGGGCTCGTAGCGCGTGCGCTCCCCGGCGTGCGCGGCAGGATCCTCGGTCACGGCTTCCACGGCGTCAGCGTCGGCGTCAGCGTCGGCGTCGGCGTCGGCGGCGCCTCGCTCGGGGTCGGCTGCGGTCTTGGCCCGTTCATCGTGTTCGTTCACGGCCGATACGATATCCCGGTTTGGTTCCCCGAACACCGAAACAGCCCGGCAAACGGTGTTGCCGCACCGATTCGCGCCGGTTCACCACCCCCGCGGGCGTGCCGTTCACCGGCGGATACCATTTTTTCACCAAAACGTGCTCGCGCCCCGTGACAAATGCCGATAATCCGAAACATGCGATCCCCTTCTCGAATCAGGCGCCGCGCCGCCGCAGCAGTCCTCGCCAGCACGATGACGATCGGGGGTCTGCTCACCCCGGCCTCCGCCGCACCGAACCTTCCCGACATGCCCGAGGTTCCGGGCCTGGAGGGAATGCCGGAGGTTCCCGGCGGCACCGGTTCCCTCGGCTCCTCCGACGAGTCGCCAGCCATCGACGAGTCGTTCTACGACACCTCCACGGTCACCGCCGGCGCCCCGGGCACCATCCTGCGCACCGCCGCCGCCCCGACCGCGCCGATGCCTCCGGAGCTGAACTACCCGCTGCCGTCGTCGGTGACGAAGGTGCTGTACTCGACCACCGACATGCACGGCAACGCCGTCCCGGTCAGCGGCTACATGGTCGAGCCGTCGGTGCCGTGGACGGGCGTCGGCGAGCGCCCGACCGTCGTCATCGGCCGCGGCACCGTCGGCCAGGGCGATCAGTGCGCCCCGTCGCGCAACTGGCCGCTGGAAAACCAGGCCGACCCGTTCTCCTCCGGTCGCCTGGTCAACCTCGAGGGTCTCTACGATTGGGTTTTCGCCGCCGCGGGCGTGCGCGTCTTCGTCACGGACTACGTCGGCATGGGCACGCCGGGCATCCACACGTACATGAACCGCGCCGAGCAGGCCCACGCGATGCTCGACGGCGCGCGCGCCGCACGGAATCTGTCGGGCGGCAACGGCCGGGTCGCGTTCTACGGTCACTCGCAGGGCGGCGGCGCCTCGGCCGCCGCGGTCGAGGCCGCGAGCTCCTACGCCCCGGATCTGGATGTCGCGGCCGCCTACGCCTCCGCTCCCCCGGCCGACCTCGACGCGGTGCAGAGGAACATCGACGGTTCCGACCTCGTCGGCGCCATCGGCTTCACCATCAACGGACTGGCCGCGCGGTACCCGAACCTGGCCCCGGCCATGGATCGCCACATGAACGAGGGCGGCAAGGAGACGCTGCAGAACCTTTCCACCATGTGCACCGACGAGATCACCAAGGCGTACGGGCATCAGCGCACCAGCCAGTGGACCAACAGCGGTCTGAGCCTCGACGAGATCCTGGGCGACATCCCCGAGGGTCAGAAGGCCATGAACGACCAGTTCATCGGCCATGGCGTTCCGGCCGCGCCGACGATGATCGTGTCGGGCCGCCATGACCTCAACGTCGAGTACCAGCAGGCCCGCGATCTGGCGGACAACTGGTGCGCCAACGGCGGCGAGGTCTTCTACCGCGACGACATCCTGCCGAAGATCGAGGGTTACAACCACTTCGCCCAGGCGATCAGCGGCGCGCCCTTCGG
The DNA here is from genome assembly GCF_030408835.1 of Corynebacterium freneyi. Lineage (NCBI taxonomy): Bacteria > Bacillati > Actinomycetota > Actinomycetes > Mycobacteriales > Corynebacteriaceae > Corynebacterium > Corynebacterium freneyi. The sequence goes on along the minus strand of NZ_CP047357.1, from coordinate 8,019 downwards.
CGTCGGCTTCATCCTCGCCATGTTCAACGGTGCGTCGGGCGCCGGCGCGTGCTCGGGCATCGACATCCCGGGCGGTTCCGGCGAGATCCCGATTCCGTCGTCCTCCTAGGCGCGGCGGTCGCCTCCCCGGCGGTCGTTGCTTGACGACGCCCGCCGGGAAATCCAGGGGCGTACACCAACAGTTGGCCTAAAACCAATGATGGGGCGCCGATAATCATCTCGTTCAGAGATCTTTGTCGGCGCCCCATCGGCGTCGTAAAGCAGCTGGTCAAAGCCTGAACACGCCGGGCCCGACCGAGCAGGCCCGCCCTAGACGTCCAGGAAACGGACGTCCTTCGCGTTGCGGGTGATGAAGGAACGACGCGACGCGACATCATCGCCCATGAGAATGGTGAACAGCTCGTCGGCCTTCTGCGCATCCTCCAGCGCAACCTGACGCAGGACGCGACGCTCCGGATCCATCGTGGTCTCCCACAGCTCCGAGGCGTTCATCTCGCCCAGACCCTTGTAGCGCTGGATGCCGTCGTCCTTGTTGATCTTGCGGCCGGCGGCCAAACCCTCCGCGACCATCTGATCGCGCTCGGCATCCGAGTACGCGTACCCCGGCTCGCCCTTCGCCCACTTCAGCTTGTACAGCGGCGGCTGCGCCAGGTACACGTGGCCCTCGTCGATGAGCGGGCGCATCAGACGGAACAGCAGCGTCAGCAGCAGCGTCGCGATGTGCTGGCCGTCGACGTCGGCGTCGGCCATGAGCACGATCTTGTGGTAGCGCAGCTTGGAAATGTCGAACTCGTCGTGGATGCCCGTGCCCAGCGCCGTGATGATCGCCTGCACCTCGGCGTTCTTCAGCGTCTTGTCCAGGCGCGCCTTCTCCACGTTGAGGATCTTGCCTCGCAGCGGCAGGATCGCCTGGAACATCGAGTTGCGGCCGGACTTCGCCGAACCACCGGCGGAGTCGCCCTCCACCACGAACAGCTCGGACTGCAGGGGATCCTTCGAACGGCAATCCGCGAGCTTGCCCGGCAGGCCGCCCAGATCCGTCGCCGACTTGCGACGCACCAGGTCACGGGCCTTGCGGGCCGCCACACGGGCATGCGCCGAGGCGATGGCCTTGTTGACGATCGCCTTCGCCTCCGCCGGATTGGCCTCCAGCCAATGCGAGATGTGCTCGTTGGTCATGCGCTGCACGAAGGAGCGGATCTCGGTGTTGCCCAGCTTCGTCTTCGTCTGGCCCTCGAACTGCGGATCGGCGACGCGCACCGAAATCACCGCGGCCAGCCCCTCGCGGGCGTCTTCGCCGGTGAGGTTTGCTTCCTTTTCCTTGAGCAGCTTGTGCTCGCGGGCGTAGCGGTTCATCAACGACGTCAGCGCGGAGCGGAAGCCCTCCTCGTGGGTGCCGCCCTCGATCGTGTTGATCGTGTTGGCGAAGGTGTGCACCGACTCCGAGTAGCCGCTGTTCCACTGCATGGCGATCTCGACCTCATGGCCCTCGCCGCCGGCCTCGAAGCTGATGATCGAGGGGTGGATGCTGGTCTTCGACTTGTTCAGGGCCTCGACGTAATCCTGCAGGCCGTTCGGGAAGTGGTAGACCTTCTTCTTCTCCCGACGCTTCTTGGCCTTGGCCACTTGGTCTTCGGCGCCCTCGGCGGCATCGCCGTTGTCGCCGTCCTCGGCGTCGGCCTCGACCAGTGCGGCCGATTCCTTCTCGGCCTGCTCCGCCAGCGCCTCGGCCTCCAGCTCCTCCTCCGACACGCGCTTGTCGGTCAGCGTGATGGTCAGGCCCTTGTTCAGGAAGGCCATCTCGCGCAGGCGACGTGCGATGGTGTCGAAGTTGAACTCGGTGGTCTCGAAGATCTCCGGATCCGGCCAGAAGCGGATGGTGGTTCCCGAGCCGCGGGCCTTCTTGCCCTTGACCAGGTCCTCCGGCACCGCGTTGGTGAAGTTCTGCAACCACACGTGGCCGTCGCGGACGATCTCGGCCTCGACGCGGGTGGACAGGGCGTTGACCACGGAGATGCCGACGCCGTGGAGGCCGCCGGACACGGCGTAGGACTCCGAGTCGAACTTGCCGCCTGCGTGCAGCTGCGTCATGACGACCTGCACCGTCGGGGCACCGGTCGGGTGCATCTCCACCGGAATGCCTCGGCCGTCGTCGACGACCTCGACGCCGCCGTCCTCCAGCAGCGTCACCTTGACCTCGGAGGCGTATCCGGCCATCGCCTCGTCGACGGAGTTGTCGACGACCTCCCACACCAGGTGGTGCAGGCCTCGCTCGCCGGTGGAGCCGATGTACATGCCGGGCCGCTTGCGAACGGCCTCGAGCCCCTCGAGGATGGTGATCGATGAGGCGTCGTACTGGTTTTCGGTGGCAGCCACTGTGGACCCGGTCTCCCTTTGCTTGTGCGCTTGGTATGCCCGTCCATCTTACCCCGTAGTCCCCCACCGGACACGCATCAGGCCGCGCCAAAAGGGCGTTCAGCGCCGATTTTCGCAAAATCGGGTCGTCGTGATCCCCGATTTCGCCTCCGCATTCGCGTCGGACGTCGACGTCACCCGTACGTGTCGCGCGGACCGCGGCCCTTGACCCGCAGCCGACCCTTCGTCCAACTCGGCCCCGTCGGCCCCTTGATCTGCAGCTTTTCGACGACTCCGTCCCCGACTTCATCGGCGATCGCCGCCAGAATCTGCGATTGCGCCAACCGCAGCTGCGTCGCCCACGTACTCGAAGCGCACTGGACGACCAACGTGCCGTCCTTGAACTCCACGACCTCGGTGTGGTCGGCGATGACCTCGCCGACAAGTTCGGGCCACTTGGACATGATGATGCCGTTGGCGATGTTGCGCCGCCAGCCGCGTTCGGTCGCCTGACGGGCGAGGACGGACCCGAAGGACAGCGGACTTCGATCGCGGCGACGGCGAATGCGAATGTCGTCGCGGTACAGGAGCCGTTCGGGAATGCGCGTACCCGCCAGGTCGCGGGCGACGGTGTGGTCGCGGCCGTTGCCGGCGGTGTCGGCGGTGCCGCCGTCATCGTCCCGCTTGATCACCCTTGGCCCCGCTTCCAGCGTGAATCCCGAGTTCTTCCGGGCCGGCCGCTGCAACGACGGCGGGTGCTTGCCGCCCATCTTCGCCGTGGCGCGCATCCGCCCGAAAACCTCCCCGACCAGATCCGGGGCGTCGCCCTCGCTCATCGATCGGCGTCCCCGTCGGCGTCGAGAAGCGAAATGCGTCCGTCATCGGTGTCCCGCACCGTCACGACGTGCGTGCTCACCGCCGGGACGTCGGCAAGCCCCTCCGGCAGCTCCTCGCCGACCGCCGACGTGATGAGCACCTGCTCGGCCTGCTTCGCGATGTCCACCAACGCCTCGCGACGATGACGGTCGAGCTCGGCGAAAACGTCGTCGAGGACGAGGATCGGATCCGGGCCCTCCTCGCGGAGCATGAGATACGACGCCAACCTCAGCGACAACGCGAACGACCACGTCTCGCCGTGACTGGCGAACCCCTTCGCCGCATCATTGCCGAGATTCAACTGCAGATCATCCCGATGCGGCCCGACGAGGCTGATGCCCCGGTCGATCTCCCGGTTGCGGCGCGCGCCGAGCTCCGTGAGCAGCAGCGCCTCGATGATCTCGGGGTCGTCGGGAAGATCGTCGACCGGCAACTTCGTGCGGTACTCGACCGTCGCCGGCCGCGACGACGGCGCGAGCGTCGCATACGCCTCCACGACCCGGGGACCCAGATCGCGGACCAGCCCGATGCGCGCCGCGGTGATGATCGCCCCGACGTGGGCCAGCTGCGAATCCCACGTGTCCAGCGTCGCCAACGCCGCCTGCCCCTCCGACGACGAATACCCGCGACGCAACGAGCCACCGGCCGACTTGAGCAGGGCGTTTCGCTGCCGAAGAATCCGCTCGTACTCCAGACGCGCGCCGGCCATCCGCGGACGACGGACGGCGAGGAGATCATCCAGATAGCGGCGCCGCTGGGCCGGCTCGCCCTTGACCAGCTCCAGATCCTCCGGCGCGAAAAACACCGACCGCACCGTGCCCAACAACTCGCGCGGGCTGCGCAGCCGCGTGCGGTTGAGCTGCGCCAAATTCGCACGATGCGGGTTGATCAGCAGATGGGCGGTGAGCTCACGGCCGTCGTTGACGGCGGTGGCCGACACGCGCGCAGAATCCGCCCCCGACCGCACCAGCGGGGCATCCGTCGACACGCGATGCGACGACAACGTGGACATGTAGCCCACGGCCTCGACGATGTTCGTCTTGCCGTAGCCGTTGCGCCCGGTGAACACCGTGATGCCCGGCTCCAGCTCAAGGCTCAGCTCCGGCCACGACCGAAAGTCGCGCAGGCTCAACGAACGCAAATACATGTCGGCACCGCGGAGACGTCGCCCCGCTTCCCTTCCGCCCCGGAAAAGCCGGTCAGCCCGGAAGGCGGACGGGCATGAGCAGGTACGTGAATTCCGTCTCCGGAGTCGGGAACATGCCGTCTTCGTCGGCGCCCGGCAGCTCGTCCGGCTCCGGGATGAGCACCGCGGGACGCGACGGCTGCGTGAAGCCCATGACCACGCGGTCGGTGTGAATCGCCGACAGGCCGTCGGACAGGTACCCCGGGTTGAAGGCGATGAGCAGCGGCTCACCGACGAACGCGCACTCGAGGACTTCCTCGGCGCGACCGGCCTCGTCGCCGTGGGCGGAAAGCACGACCTGGCCCTCGGAGAAATCCATGCGGATCTGGGCACCGCGATCGGCGACCAGCGACACGCGGCGGATCGCCTCGCGCAACGGATCGATGCGCACCGACGCCAAAGACGAATGCTGCTTCGGCAGCAACGGGCGGAACTTCGGGAACTCCACGTCGAGCAGACGCGTGGTGGTGCGACGCGGGTCGGCCAGGATGCCCAGCAGACCATCGGCGCCGACGGCCCGGCCATCCGAGCCGTCGCCGAACGCCAGGGTCACCGGTTCGCTCGAACCGGAGTCCAGGGAACGCGCCGTGTCTGCCAGCGTCTTGGCGGGGATGAGCAGCTCCGCGTTGCCCTCCGGGATCTGATTCCACTGGAAGGTGCGCACCGCCAGGCGGAAACGGTCCGTGGCGGCCAGGGTGACCGTGTCGCCCTCGGTCTCCATGCGGATGCCCGTGAGCATCGGCAGGGTTTCGTCCTTGCCGGCGGCCACGGCGACCTGGCCGATGGCCTCGGTGAACAGCTGCGGGTCGATGGTGCCGGTGGCGGCGGGAACCGACGGCAGGGCCGGGTAGTCCTCCAGCGTCATCGCCGGCAGCTCGAAACGCGACTTTCCGCAGGTGACCAGCACTCGCGTGCCGTCGTAATGCATGTCGATCGGCTTGTTCGGCAGCTTGGAGACGATGTCCGAGACGAGCTTGCCGTTGACCGCGAAACGACCGGTGTCGGAGATCTCCGCGGCGATGCGGATCTGCGTCGACACCTCGTAGTCGTAGCCGGCGATCTCCAGACCATCGTCATCGGCGGTGAAGACCATGCCGCGAAGGATCGGCTGCGTCGGACGCGTCGGCAGATTGCGTGCGACCCACCCCACCGCGTCAGCGAGATCATCCTTGGCTGCGCGGAGACGCACGTCCGTCTGCTCCATCGTCCCTCCATGAGTTTCACGATTTGTGATCCGCCGGCGCAGCCGACGGTCCGGCCGTCGCCGGTGCTTCCTCGAATCACAACCTTAACCCAGTTTGCCGCCGCCGATGTCGGCGGTCCGGAGACTTCCTGTCATTCGCGGCCCGGTCGCGGCGGCGAGCGCGCCGTTTGTCGACAGGCCCCTTTTTCTCGGACGTTGATTGAGATGGATGGTCGGAAGAAGTAGTAGGGGCTGTGGATCCTGTGGGATGACCGGTCCGCCGCTGGTCGGCGCGGAAATCCGAGTGTGGGCGAAAAGTTGATGGACCTGTGGATGAATCGCCCGAACTGTGGATGGATCGACCGCCGGCGGATTCTTCCACAGAAGACCGCGGTTCATCCACACCTCCGTGAACGAAAAACCGCTGGTTACCAACATGATCCGTGTGATCGGGGTCTCTAAATTACACAGCCGTAATTACACGCATTAAGTAAGGAATAGGCGAGCTTCAGTGAGGCGAGCTTCGTCGTAAAGCGATGACGCCCGCCCCATGCCGCGCACCGTCCGCCGACGCCGGCGACGCCGCCGACGCGAATCAGCCGATGGTGCGGGAACGCTCCCGGATGCGCGTGGTCAGATCGTTGACCTGGTCCTGGGTGGCCCGCTTTTCGGCGATCTCCTTCTGGATCTTCCGGTGCGCGTACAACACCGTCGAATGATCCCGGTTGCCGAAAACCTTGCCGATGGCCGGCAGCGAAATGTCGATGAGCGACCTGGTCAAGTACATCGCCACCTGCCGCGCATGCGACACCGGGCGGGTCTTCCCCGGGCCCGTGAGATCGGCGACGGTGAGGCCGTAGAATTCCGCCGTCGCCGAAATGATGATGTCCGGCGTGATCTCCACCTCGGCGCTGTCCGAGCCGATGATCTCCTCCGCCAGCGCCAACGTCACCGGCATCTTCAGCAGCGACGCCTGGGCGGTGACCTGCAGCAGCCGGCCCTCGAGCTCGCGGATCGACGACGCCGTGTGTTCCGCGATGAACTGCAGCACGTCATGCGGGACGTTGAGGCGGTCGAGCTGCGCCTTCTTCGACAAAATCGCGATCCGGGTTTCCAGGTCCGGCAGCTGCAGATCCGGGGTCAGGCCCCACTCGAAGCGGGTGCGCAGGCGCTCCTCCAGCGTCTTCAGCTCGCGCGGAGGCCGGTCCGACGACAGCACGATCTGGCGATCGGCCTGGTGGAGGGCGTTGAACGTGTGGAAGAACTCCTCCTGCGTGCCTTCCTTGCCCTCCAGGAACTGGATGTCGTCGACGATGAGAATGTCCAGGTCGCGGTAGCGGCGCTTGAAACTCTCCTGGGCGTCGTCGCGCACCGAGTTGATGAAGTCGTTGGTGAACTCCTCCGACGACACGTAGCGCACCCGCAGCTTCGGGTCGAGCGCCGTGGCGTAGTGGCCGATGGCATGGAGCAGGTGCGTCTTGCCCAAGCCGGAACCGCCGGAGATGAACAGCGGATTGTAGGCGCGGGCCGGCTGCTCGGCGACGGCGGCGGCCGCGGCGGCGGCGAACCGGTTCTGCGGGCCGATGACGAACGTCTCGAAGGTGTACTTCGGATTCAGCGTCGGCTCCTCCACCGGCTGGGACATGGGGTTTTTCATCCCGTGGAGGTGGTACTTGCTCTGGCCGAAAAGGTCCGCGGCCGTGCCCTGCGTCTGGGCGCCGCCACCGTGCGGCATCTGGGGGGCCTGGCCCGGGTGGGGGGTTTGCGGGGGGTGGGGCGCGCCCGGGGTGCCCGGCATCTGCCCGCCCTGGTCCTGCTGGGGCATCAGGGGCGACCGCGGGTCATGGGCAGCCTGGCCGGTGAATCCACGGGGATCGCCTAACTGTGCGGTGTCGCGGGCGTCGCGTTCGAACTCGATGGTGCGCCAGGCCCCGGAATCATGGCCGGCGGCCTGGTCGACGCCGCGGGAGCGGTTGGCATCCGGGTATGGGGGGTTCGGGGCGTCTCCATCGGTCGCGGCCGGTGCCGGGCGACCGGCCGGCATCTGTCCCGCCTGCCCGGGATGCGGGGCATCGGCGTGCGAGGTATCCGCCTGCGATGTGTCCGCGTGCGATTTGTCCGCGTGCGACGAGTCCTCCGAGATCGTCACAACGACTTGCTGGGGACGCCCGGTGATCACATCCAACGCGCGTTCGATGCGCTCGGACAATTCCTCCTTGACCAGCGTTTGGACCATCTCGGAGCCGGTCGCCAGCAGCACGAACCCGTTGAGCTGGCCGACGGGCTGGACGGACCGGAGCAAAGCCTTGTGCTGGGTGGTCAGCGGCTGCGGCTCTCCGTCGCGCACGTCGGTGCCGCGAATGAGCATGTCGACGACCTGGGTCCAGGTGTCGTTGAAGTCTCGGCTGGGCGTGGTCAA